>NZ_BMNZ01000004.1:0-26414 GCF_014646815.1 Terrabacter tumescens | reverse complement strand
TCCGCGCCGCGCTCCGCGCCGGACTTCAGGCTGATATCCGCGCCGGACTCCGGGCTGACATCCGCGCCGGACTCCGGGCTGACATCCGCGCCGGACTCCGGGCTGACATCCGCGCCGGACTCCGGCCTGAACTCCGGGCTGAACTCCGGGCGGAGCTCCGGGCGGAGCTCTGCGCCGGACATCGTCGTGGGGCTGGCCTGTGCCGGCAGTCGCGGGGCCCGAGCAGGCCGCCTCACGGGGCCAACTCCACCGGGGTCACTGCTGAGGCACTCAGCTCCCAGCCGGGCAGGGCACCCCATCCGCCGGTGCGTACCGAGACGGTGACCCGCACTCCCCCACCCGCGTCACCGCCTGCGGTTGCCGCACCCTCGACCCGGACGTTCGCGCCGGCCGGTGCCGACGCGGATGCGAGCGCCCGCACCCGGGCCGGATCGTCCCCGCGCGCAGCGGCCCGGCTCGCCACTCGCGCGGCGTCGACGCACCGGATCTGGTCGACTCCCGCCTTGGCTGCCACGAGGCAGAGCGCCAGGACGAGCACGACGGACGGGATGGCGACGGCGAGCTCCGCCGTCACCATCCCGCGCTCGGCGCCGGGTGAGGACCGAGCCCGTCGTGACCTCACCCCGCGATCCCCAGCGCGCTCTGGACGATGCCGGCCAGGGCGCTGCGCACCGCATCGGACTTGACGACCCCGAGCAGGACGAGGGCGAAGGTGCAGGCGGCCATGATGCCCACCGCGTACTCCGCGGTGGTCATCCCCCGGTCTCTGCGCGGGATCGAGGTCGTCAGTCGCGTGAGCTGTCGGGTCAGTCTGTGGCTCAGTCGGTCGGTCATGGGCTTCTCCTTCTCCTGTCCGGGCCGTGGTGCCCGGGACGCTGTGGGCCTCGCGAGTCGAGGTATGACGAGATCGGCGGCCCGGCTTTGCGGTCGAGGTGCGCCGGGCCGGCGGGCCAGGTGGGCAGCGGCTCTGCGGGTTCGCGGGTCGCGACGCCGGTTCAGCCGGTGAGCAGGTCACCGGCCAGGGCGATGACGAGGGGCGCGACCGTCGTGAGGCAGAACGCCGGCAGGAGCACGAGGCCGAGGGGCGCGACGAGTCGCACGCCGACCTTGGCTGCGGACACCTCTAGTCGCTCGAGCTCGGCGGCGCGCAGGTCGTCGGACGCGGCGAGCAGCATCGCCCCGGGCGGCACGCCGGCCTGGTGGGCGATGGCGACGGCACGCGCGGCAGGCGCCCACACCCGCCCGACCGATGCCCAGGCTTCCGGTTCTGCGGCTCCCCAGCGCAGGGCCGTCGCGACCTGGCGCAGGTCGGTCGACGCCCGCCCGGTGAGACCCGCAGCGACTGCCTCGAGGACGTCCCACGTGGGCAGGCCCGAGCGGTAGGCCAAGGCCAGCAGCGCCAGGGCCGACGACACCTGAGCGTCGTCCGCATCGTCGTGGTCCGTGCCTCGACGGCGACCCAGCCGGCGCAGTCCTCTGGGTCGCGGGGACTGCTCGGAGGGCGCGGTCCCCTCACCCGCCCCTGCCGCGCCGCCCGCCCCTGCCGCGCCGCCCGCCACGTCCGCGCGGTCGAGCCCGGTGTCGGGCCGCTGCCGGTCCGACGGGTCAGCGTCAGGGCGGCCTCCGAGCAGGACGAGGACCGCTGCAGCCGCAAGAGCCGCGGCCACGAGGCCGGGAGCCACCGGTCCGTGCAGCGACTGGGCCAGCCAGGTCACATCGGTCAGGCTGGTCGTCCCGGTGACGACGGTCAGTTCGGGCAGCTCGGTGAGGCTCACGGTCGCACCGCCCGCCGGACCATGCGGGTGCACCAGACCCGACCCACCCACACGAGGGCGAGGCCGAGCGCGGCGCAGAAGGTCGCGATCGGTGAGCCGAGGTAGAGCGCGACCGGGTCGATGCCGCAGGCCAGCCCGAACAAGGGACCGGTGAGCGGGAGCAGGGTGAGCACGGTGACCGTCGCGCGAGGTCCCGCAACGGCAACGGCGACCTTGCCGCGGCGGGCTCTCGCGTCGAGCAGGCCGCGGACCGCGCGGTCGACCGCCGAGGCCAGTGGCGCACCGGTGGTCTCGGAGAGACGCCAGGCCGCAGCCACGAGACTGAGCTCCGCCGACGCGCTGCGCTCGGCCCACGCCGCCCAGATCGGCGAGATCGGTTCCGCTCGGTCGCTCGCGTCGAGGAGGGCGCCGACGAGCCGGTCGATGTCGGCACGTGGTGCGGAGCCGACCCAAGCCCCGCCCGCGGGCAGTGCCTCGTACGTCGTGTCGACGTCGTCGAGAACCGGCGTGGAACGCGAGGGCCCGTGCGGCATCGAGCCGGCGGCCGCCCTGCGTGACGGTCGCCACGAGCCTCTGCGAGACGAGGTCCGGTCGCTGCGTCGGGAGCGCCGGTGCCTCGACTCCCGAGCGGCGCGCACACGGTCGGCGCCGAGGGTCGAGGTCGCCGCCAGCTCGATGGCACGCGTCGGAGTCAGACCAGCACCGAGCGCAGGGCCAATGCCTCGCAGCAGGTCGAGGACGTCGTCGACGAGGTCTCCGGGTCGTCGGCGCAGTCGCCACTGGCGGTAGAGGTCGACGGGGTCCTGCTGCCAGAGGCTCGAGGCCGCGTCGTCGGAGGCGCCGCCGGTGTCGGCGCCCGCCCCACGCCTTGCTCCGTGGCCGGCTGAAGCGCACGGCGCCAGGACATCCTCCGCCCCGAGTCCGGCGACGGAAGACCGTGTCGACGCCCGTCCCGGCCACAGCACGACGGCAAGACCGAGGAGCACCGCGGACAGCACGCCGGCGGCGCCGACGTTCACGACGCGCTCCGTGCCGACCGGACCGGCTCCATCGGCGACGAGTCCGGGCTGCCGGGGCCACCCAGCGCCGACGTCCTCGGAGTCGACTCCGACGCAGGTCCCTCCGACTCACAGGGCTGCGCGTCCAACCCGAGCCGTGCTGCGAGCGCGGGCCAACCGGCGCCGGACCGAGGTGGGTGACCGGGCCCGTCCCACTCGAGGGCCGGCACGATGCACGGATCGCCGTCGCGACGGAACAGCGCCGCCACCGAGGCGACGCGTCGCAGCCCGTGGTCGCGGGTGACGTGGACGACGACGTCGATCGCCGCGGCCAGCTGTGACCGGACGGCCTCGGGCGTCAGTCCGGCCAGCGCCCCAAGCGCCTCGAAACGGGCCACCACGTCGGCAGGGGCGTTGGCGTGCACCGTGCCGCACCCTCCTTCGTGACCCGTGTTGAGGGCAGCCAGCAGCTCTCGCACCTCGGCGCCACGGACCTCGCCCACGACGATGCGGTCGGGACGCATGCGCAGGGCCTGCCGCACGAGCGTCGTCAGGGTGACCTCGCCGGCCCCCTCGACGTTGGCCGGTCGGGCCTCGAGCCGGACGAGGTGCGGGTGGTCGACGCTCAGCTCGCGGACGTCCTCGACGACGAGCAGCCGTTCGACGGGGTCGATGCAGCCGAGCAGCGCGGCGAGGAGCGTCGTCTTGCCCGCACCCGTGCCGCCGGAGACGACGAACGCGAGCCGCCGCGCGACCAGTGCCCGGAGGACGGGCTCCCACTCGGGCGGAACCATGTCCCGGGCGCACAGCTCCGACAGGCTCACCGGCTCGCTCGGTGGCACGCGGATGGTGATGTGGGGACCGCCGTCGACGAGGGGTGGCAGCATCGCGTGCAGGCGAGCGCCGGACGGGAGCTGCCCGTCGACCCAGGGACTCGCCTCGTCGAGGCGGCGACCGGCGATACCGGCCAGCCGGACCGCCAGTCCGCGGGCGTCGTCGGGGTCCAGACGCTCGCCCACCGGCTCCATGCCGAGGCCGCGGTCGACCCAGATGCGGCCGTCGCCGTTGACGGCGACGTCGGTGACTCCCGGCTCGGCGAGCCAAGGATCGAGAGGTCCGGCGCCGAGCACTCTCGACGCCAGGGCTGATCGTGTCTCGGCCACGCGGCGAGCGCCGAGGGCGCCTTGCTCCTGCTCGGCCACGGCGCCGACGGCGGTGCCGTCGGGGCCGACGCCGGCCCGGACGCGCTGCCACACGGCTGGGCTCAGGGAGCCACTGGACGACCGTCTGTCAGCGGAAACCGGGTCGGCGCTCATGCGGCGACCGCCTGGTCGGTGAGCCGCAGGAGCAGCTCGTCCGCCGCACGCACCACGTCACCGCGTCCGTGCACGCCGGGCGGCAGCCCCTCGGCCACGTCCGCGACGACGCGCCGGTCGTCCCCGACCGTGGCCACGAGCGGGACGTCGAGCTCGTCCATGACGAGGTCCTCGAGGTCGGCCTCGATGCGACGGCCACGGAGCACGACCCACGGCTCGATCGGGAGCAACGGCTCGGCCTCCCACGGCCGCCCCGCGTCGCGCAGGCGGTGCAGCAGACCGCGCACGCCGGACACCACCGCCGACGCGGCCGCGAGCTGGGGCACCTGCGTGCCGACCACCACCACGACCGCGTCGACGAGGAGCGCGACGGCGTCGAGCACGGCCGGGTCGCGCGGCAGGTCGAGCACCGTCAGGGCATGCGCGTCGGCGAGCCCGGCCACGACGTCCGGCAGCGTCTCGAGCCACCCGTCGACGCCGCCGCGCCCATCGACTTCGTCGACCCCGTAACCCCCGTGGCCCGCGTCCCCTCCGACGACCGCAGCGCCCGCAGCGCCCATAGGTAGGCCCGCAGACAGCCCCCAGCCCCCGTTGCGCCTGCCCGAGAGCACCGGCACGCCGCACGACACGGGCAGCTCGTCGGCGAGGCCCAGGCCGTGGACGACGCCCGACACGTCGGCGAGCTCGGGCCAGCGCCAGCCCAGCTCCTGCTCCAGTCCGAACACGACGTCCAGGCACCCGGCGAGCGGGTCGAGGTCGACGGCCACGACGCTGCGGCCTGCGGCGCACGCACGGACGGCGACCGCGGCGGCCAGGGTCGAGGACCCGACCCCACCGGAGGCGGGCACGAAGGCGATGACGTTTCCCATGCGCCCACCGTCGCCGACCCGCGAGGCCACGCCCACCGGCATACGACCAGCGGTGGACAGACGGCCTCGCCGCCGAGGAGGTGTGGACAACCCCCGCCCCGCACGCAACGAAGGAGCACGAAACAGCCCGGAAAAGAGTGGTGGCCCTCGTCCGGGGGAAGACGAAGGCCACCTCACGAGACTGGCGCCGGGGGGGAGGAGCCAGATCGCGTTGGTGCTCGACCCCTGAGGGGAGCACCACCAACAATGTTGGGCCTTCGGACCCCGGATTGCAAACCGAGATGTCCCGACACGCGGTGATTTCTCGCGCTATGTCACGACACGGGAAATTCGTTCAGATCGGGCCGCGCGACGGGAGATTTTCGCATATAGGGCGGAGGCCCCCCGACCGTCGGTCGGGGGGCCTCCAGAGAAGTTCCGGGCTACCAGGCGTGCATTCTCGAAGTGTCGCCCCGGTTGTGCGCCCGGGGGTGGACTGTTCAAAGTGAACTGCTTCGCGTGGGTACTCGGCCTCTTCTCGAGACTTCTGTCCTACGTGGATCCGGATCTACGCCTCTCGGCGATGTGGTTCCTGACTCCGTTCTACTCCAGACCGTCGGCGTGGCGACACCCCCCACCTGCCCCGCCGACCAAGAAACTGTCCACCCCCGTGGACATCCCGCACGAATCGGCGCATCCGACACCCGGCAGGGCTCAGGTGAGGCGCCCCGCCCGCACGGCGTCGCTGATCCGTCCACCCTCGGCGGCCCCCTGCACCATCGCCTGGCCCGCCTGGGAGAGCCACAGACCGACGCCTGCGGCGCCACCGCTCGCGTATGCCGTGAGCGCACCGAGGTAGGCCGGCCCGCCGTTGCCGACGTGGCCGGCTTCCGGGACGGCGACGCCGGTGGGGTCGAGCCCCAGTGCCTGGACGAGCGCCCGCTCCATGGCTCGCGCGACGAGTCCGTTGCCATGGACGAAGGGGCGGACGGCCGCGATCTCGGCGTGGACGAGGGCCGCGACGACGGCGGCCGGGACCCGGTTGCTGCCGGCGGCGGCGACGATGACGTCGGACAGGGCGCCGAGGCGGGCGGCGACGACAGTGGGCGCGGGAGCAGGCCCGAGGTCGACGAGCTCGGTGCAGTCCTCGTCGCCGATCCTGGGGCGTCCGAGGGCGTCGCCGCTGACGACGGGCGAGGCGGCAGCCACGTGGAGCCGGGCCAAGGCCTGGAGCGGCGCGGTGCGCACGAGGGCGACGACGCGCTCGCTCTCGGCGGTCGCTGCCACGGCTCCCTTGAGCGTGCGCAGCCCGGGGTCGAGGTCCTCGGGCCAGTCGCGGGCGCCGCTCATCAGCTCGCGGACCACGTCGACGGGGAACTCAGCGCCGTCGAGGGCCGCGCTGGCCTGTGCGCCCCGGACCCGCGACTCGGCGGCGGCCTCGGGGATGCGCCGACGCAGCGCCTCGTGGAACCGCAGCTGCGTGCAGGCCTCGCGGGCGGCTTCGGCGCGCTCGCGCACGTCGGGCAGCTCGGTGAGGGCGGCGAGCTGGTCGAGGAGGGCGGTCTGGGCGGGGGTCGCATCGGGCACCGGCCCAGCGTAGGAGCGTCCGCGAGCGCCGACGACGGATCGACAGCCGTGGAGGGCGTGAGTACCCTCACTGACATGAGTTCGACCGTCGCACCGACCCGCGCGTGGTGGCTGCCCAGCTGAGGCGGCCCGTCGAACCAACCCGAGATACGGAGCCGCCCACGGGCGGCTCCTTTGCGTGTGTCCTGACGACGGGACGCGGCACCAGGTCTCTCCCGTGGGCCCCACCACAGGAGAGAGAGACCATGTCCACCATCACGACCACCATCACGACCACCGACACGTCCGCCCCGACCGTCCCGTCCCGAACGCCCGGGTCCGCCGAGGCCGGGGACGCAGACGAGAGCGCCACGTATGCCGTGTCGCGCGACCGCAGCGCGGTGCTCGACGCGCTCATCGACGAGCACGCGAGCGAGGACCCGACGCGCTTCCGGATGCTGACCGGCGACCGACCGACTGGACCGCTGCACATCGGGCACTACCTCGCCAGCCTGCGCAACCGGGTCCGCTTGCAGGACAAGGGAGTCGAGACGTTCGTCGTCATCGCCGACTACCAGGTGATCACGGATCGCGACTCGGTCGGCGAGATCGGCGCGAACGTGCACGGCCTCGTGCTCGACTATCTCGCCGCAGGTCTCGACCCGGCCCGGACGACGATCTTCACCCACAGCGCCGTCCCGGCCCTCAACCAGCTGATGCTGCCCTTCCTGTCGCTCGTCACCGATGCGGAGCTGCGGCGCAACCCGACGGTCAAGGACGAGCTCGCGCTCTCGGGCGGCCGGCCGCTGTCGGGCCTGCTGCTGACCTATCCGGTGCATCAGGCGGCCGACATCCTCTTCTGCCACAGCCGGATCGTGCCGGTCGGCCGCGACCAGCTGCCGCACCTCGAGCTGACCCGCGCCATCGCCCGACGCTTCAACACGAGGTATGCCGCGGGGCAGAGCGTGTTCCCCGAGCCCGAGGCCCTGCTGAGCGAGGTTCCCCTGCTGCTCGGGACGGACGGCACGAAGATGAGCAAGAGCAAGGGCAACGTCATCAACCTGCGCGACACGGCCGACGAGACGGCTGCCCGCATCCGGGCCGCGCGCACCGACTCCGAGCGGCGGATCACCTTCGACCCCAGTGGCCGTCCCGCCGTCGCGAACCTGCTCACCATCGCCGGGCTGCTGCTGGACGAGTCGCCGGAGTCGGTCGCGGACCGCATCGGCGACGGCGGTGCCCAAGGCCTCAAGCGCGTGGTCACCGAGGCGGTCAACGAGACCCTGGCGGAGCACCGGGCGCGGCGGGCCGACCTCGCCCGGGACCCGGCCTACGTCACCTCGGTGCTGCACGAGGGCAACGCGCGCGCCGGCGAGGTGGCCGACCGGACCCTCGCGACGGTGCGGGCGGTGATGGGGATGAGCTACTGAGCCGACCGGTCCGCGAGGGAGGGTCGGCGGGCACGAGAACGCTTGCGGGAGCGACTGATCCGCGCCTCGGCTGCGAGGTCCGCCTTGCGCATGCCCTCCTCGTCGAGCCGCAGGCCCTCCTCACGCCCCGGCGCCGTGCCACCCCGGGACGCCGGCAGCCACCAGCGGTCGGCGTCGTCGCGGGGACGGTCGGGATGGGTCTCGATCGCCTCGTCCAGGAGGGTCTCGAGCCGCGCTCTGAGCTGCTCGGTCACGGCATACGGGTCGGCGTCCGGACCGGGCCGCAACGGCTCGCCGACGAGGATCGTGACGGCGGTCCCCCGGCGCAGGCTGAAGCGGCCGCCCACCGTGAGGATGCGCTGGCTGCCCCAGACCGCCACCGGCACGAGGGGCACGTCGCACCACGCCGCGACCGCCGCGGCGCCGGGTCGGAACGGTCGCAGCTCCCACGAGTGCGAGATCGTCGCCTCGGGGAAGACACCGACGACCTCGCCCGCGCTCGCCCGGGCGACCGCCTGGCGCAGCGCGACCTCACCGTGCGCCCGGTCGACGGGGACGTGGCCCATGGCTCGCATCGCCGGGCCGACGACGGGTGGGTGGAAGACGCCCTGCTTGGCGAGGAAGCGCACGAAGCGGCCCCGCTCGCGGCCGACGAGCCCGACGAAGAGGAAGTCGAGGAAGCCGACGTGGTTGCCGGCGAGCACCGCTCCCCCGTGGGTCGGCAGGTGCTCGGCGCCGCGCACGTCGAGGCGCAGCCCGAGCCCGGCGAAGACGCCACGGGCGGCACGGACGCCGAGGCGGTAGGTCCGGTCGGTCACACCCCATCTTCGTCACGCCGGCCCCGCCCGGATGGGCCGACACACCCGCACCCTGCACTCGAGTGGCCCCGCCGTCCCAGCCGTCTCAGACACCGGGGGTCTGGTGCGGCGGTCCGCCTGTGGCAGGTGGGACGGCGAGGCCACTCGAGGGATCTGAGGTCTGGGGTCTGGGTCAGTCGGAGCCGTGGGCCTCCTCGCGGATCGTGTCGGCGACGATCTGCTCGTCCGTCGGGGTGGAGCGCCGCAGCGAGGGCGTCGTCGGCAGCGGGTTGTCGACCGTCTGGCGCAGGCCGCGCACGCGGTCGTCGATGACGAACTCGGCGCGCGTGAAGGCTTCGGCGCCGGGGGTCGTCACCACCGGGACGCACCGGAACCGCGCCGTCAGCTCCGAGGCCGTGATCGTCGTCGAGACGTAGCCGCGCAGGTTGGTCCAGAAGCGCAGGTTCGGGTTCCACGCCGCCCACGGGTGCTGGCCGGTCGGGCTGTCGTAGCCGTTGCCGCCCGAGGTGATCGAGCTGGTGATGAGCTCGGAGCCGACGACCTCACCGGGAGCGGAGTAGTCGAGGCAGAGGTCCGAGGCCCAGTGCGCGTGCACGTCGCCGGTCAGCACGACGGGGTTGCGCACGCCCGCATCGACCCAGCCCTGGGTGACCCGCTGGCGCGAGGCGCGGTAGCCGTCCCAGGCGTCCATCGAGACGGTCGTCGCCGCGGTGGGGTTGTTGTCCCTCTGGCCGAAGAAGACCTGCTGGCCGAGCAGGTCCCACCGCGCGGTCGAGGCCCGGAAGCCGTCGAGGAGCCACCGCTCCTGCTCCATGCCCGGGAGCGAGCGCGTGGGGTCGTCGGCGGCGGGGCAGTCCTTGTAGCCGTCGCCGCACGCCTGGTCGGAGCGGTACTGCCGGGTGTCGAGCATGTGGAAGTTCGCGAGGCGCCCCCACCGCACCCGGCGGTAGAGGTCGAGGTTCGGGCCGTCAGGCTCCGACGAGCGGCGCAGCGGCATGTTCTCGTAGTAGGCGCGGTAGGCCGCGGCCCGCCGGGGGAGGAACGTCGGGGTCTCCGCGACCTTCTCCGGGATGTCGCCGGCGTAGTTGTTGTCGACCTCGTGGTCGTCCCAGACCGCGAGCCACGGCGCCGCGGCGTGCGCGGCCTGCAGGTCGGGGTCGCTCTTGTACTGCGCGTAGCGCTGGCGGTAGCCGGCGAGAGTCTTCGTCTCGGGGCCGGCATGGTTGCGGCCGACGCCGTTGCCGCCGCCCTCGTACTGGTAGTCGCCCAGGTGCAGGATCAGGTCGGGCCGCTCCTCGGCGAGGCGACCGTAGGCGGTGAAGTAGCCGGCCGGGAGGTTGGAGCACGAGACGAAGGCCATGGCGAGCGCCGAGGGCATCTCGGTCGCACTCGGCGCCGTGACCGCGCGCCCCGCGGGTGAGAGGTGCTTGCCGAGGCGGAAGCGGTAGAAGTACTCACGGCCGGGTCGCAGTCCGCCGACCTCGACGTGCACCGAGTGTGCCCAACCGGGCTGCGCCGCAACGGAACCCGCCTTGACGACGTCGGCGAAACGGTCGTCCGACGCGACCTGCCAGTTCAGCTGGTAGGTCGCGGACGGCATACCACCCAGTCCGTCGGCGGCGAGCGGGTCGAGGGCGAGGCGCGTCCAGATGACGAAGCCGTCGGGCTCGGGGTCGCCGCTCGCGACACCGAGGGTGAACGGGTCGGCGGCGGGGATGACGGCGGCCGCGCTCGGGCGGCTGTCGACGACGAGGCCGGCGCCGGCGAGGGCGACGGTACCGGTGGCGAGGCCACCGCGGATCAGGGTTCGGCGAGAGGGCAGCTGGTGAGTCGTGTCCATGTCGTCCACATTTGCGACTTCGCGCGCAGCCCGGCCCACTTGGCGGAGAACCTCAGGTGAAGCGTTGGGGTGAGAGGGCGTATGCCGTCCGGCCGGCCCGGGCGCTCCGGCGCCGCTACCGCTCGTCCTCGGACTCGGACCGCTCGGCGGGCTACTCGTCGGTAGCGATGAGACCCGCCTCACTCGACCCTTGATGCGCGAACTAGCCTGCGTTTGAGTTGTGCATCAACCACGTCCCCCCGCCGACACGTGCGCGGGCGGCGCGACCGCACCATCGTCGATGCGAAAGGGTGACACCGTGAGCGAAGAGCCGCTCGAGAACCTCGTCAAAGAGGGACAGACCTTCCCACCGCCGCCCGAGTTCGCCGCGCAGGCGAACGGCTCGGCCGACCTCTACGAGAAGGCAGCCGCCGACCACGAGGGCTTCTGGGCCGAGCAGGCCCGCACCTACCTGACGTGGAGCACGCCCTTCACGCAGTCGCTCGACTGGAGCAACCCGCCCTTCGCGAAGTGGTTCGCCGACGGCGAGCTCAACGCGTGCGTCAACGCCGTGGACCGCCACGTCGAGGCCGGCCGCGGCGACAAGGTCGCGATCCACTTCGTCGGCGAGCCCGAGGGCGACACCCGCGACATCACCTACGCCGACCTGCACGCCGAGGTGCAGCGCGCCGCCAACGCCCTCGCCGACCTCGGCGTCAGCAAGGGCGACACCGTCGCGATCTACCTGCCGATGATCCCCGAGGCCGCCGTCGCGATGCTCGCGTGCGCCCGTCTCGGCGCCCCGCACTCGGTCGTCTTCGGCGGCTTCTCCGCCGAGGCATTGCACTCGCGCATCAACGACGCCGAGGCCAAGGTCGTCATCACCTCGGACGGCGGCTACCGCCGCGGCGCACCCTCGGCGCTCAAGCCCGCCGTCGACGCGGCGCTCGACCACGGCGACACGTCGGTCGAGCACGTCCTCGTCGTCAAGCGCACCGGCCAGGACACCGTGTGGAACGACCGCGACGTCTGGTGGCACGAGGCCCTCGAGAAGGCCGCCCCGACCCACGAGGCGCAGGCGTTCGAGGCCGAGCACCCGCTCTTCATCCTCTACACGTCGGGCACGACCGGTAAGCCGAAGGGCATCTTCCACACGACCGGCGGCTACCTGACGCAGGCGGCCTACACCAACGCCGTCGTGCACGACGTCCACCGCGACACCGACGTCTACTGGTGCACCGCCGACATCGGCTGGGTCACCGGGCACTCCTACATCGTCTACGGGCCGCTGACGAACGGCGTCACGCAGGTGATGTACGAGGGCACGCCCGACACCCCCCACCAGGGCCGCTGGTGGGAGATCGTGCAGGACTACAAGGTCACGATCCTCTACACCGCCCCGACCGCCGTGCGCACCTTCATGAAGTGGGGCGCCGACATCCCGGCGAAGTTCGACATGAGCTCGCTGCGCCTGCTCGGTTCGGTCGGCGAGCCGATCAACCCCGAGGCGTGGCTCTGGTACCACAAGCACATCGGCGGCGGCCGCGCCCCGATCGTCGACACGTGGTGGCAGACCGAGACCGGTGCCATCATGATCAGCCCGCTGCCCGGCGTCACGACGCTCGAGCCCGGCTCGGCGCAGAAGCCGATCCCCGGCATCAGCGCCGAGATCCTCGACGACGAGGGCAAGCCGTTCACGACGCCCGAGCAGGTCGGCTACCTCGTGCTGACGAAGCCCTGGCCGGCGATGCTGCGTGGCATCTGGGGCGACCCGGAGCGCTACAAGGAGACGTACTGGTCGCGGTTCGGCGAGAAGTACTACTTCGCCGGCGACGGCGCGAAGTACGACGCCGACGGCAACATCTGGCTGCTCGGCCGCGTCGATGACGTCATGAACGTCTCGGGCCACCGCCTGTCGACGGCCGAGATCGAGTCGGCGCTCGTGTCGCACCCGAAGGTCGCCGAGGCCGCGGTCGTCGGCGCCAACGACGAGACGACCGGTCAGGCCGTGTGCGCGTTCGTCATCCTGCGCCAGGAGTTCGTCGAGGAGGCCGACGAGCCGGGTGAGGGCGGCGACCTCGTCAAGGAGCTGCGCAACCACGTGGCCAAGGAGATCGGCCCGATCGCGAAGCCGCGCTCGATCATGATCGTCAGCGAGCTGCCCAAGACCCGCTCCGGCAAGATCATGCGCCGCCTGCTCCGCGACGTGGCCGAGGGCCGCGAGGTCGGCGACGTGACGACCCTCGCCGACAGCTCGGTCATGGACCTCATCAAGACGGGGATGTCGAGCAGCTGACCGCCTGACCTTCCACGAGCGGTCCCCGACCGCCCGAGCACGTATGCCGCCCGCTTCCCCTCGTGGGGAGGCGGGCGGTGTGCGTGGCGAGCCCACGACAGCGCCTGGCCCTGAGCCCGGGTGCCTGCACACCGCCATCTACAGACATATGGCATCTTTTGCGACTTCAGGACAATGTTTAAATAACTGACTTAATATGATAAATAGTATTCGAAGTGCCTTTTCGTATGTGATGAGACCCCCTTCACAACCATTTCTCCTCCACAATCGAGCAGCGTCGCTACCTTGATGTGCAAAGCGATTGCATAAGCGCAGACAGGGCGATTCCCCTCATGTCGCAAATCCCCCGGTGCGCCCACTTTCGCGCAGAACCATGAGGGTGGAACAAAGGGGAAAGAAATGGAAAAAGCGACAAAACCCACGCGTTTGGTGCCTGCAGTACTCCTAGCTATCACAGCCTGGGCAGCAGGCCCAGTGGCGGCCTCGGCGGCGGACAACACCATCACCGAGATCACGTTCAACAATGTCAGTGCCTCAGTCGTCCTCAACGCTGCTCCCGACTCCTCGAGCGACGTCGACGACGTGACCATCACGCCTGACCACAAGCTCTACCTTCCCGCGTCTGCCAACCCAGCCGCCCTGAGCGGTTGGCTCAAGCTGGGAGACGGCAGCACCAAGGCCTTCACGTCCGCCGACTACACGGTGGCGCCGGTCGCAGGCGGCGGCAAGGACCTGACCTTCACTGACAGTGCCACCACGGTGCACTCGTTCCAGTCGAGCAAGGTGCCGTCCATGTTCATCAAGACGGTGAACGGCCTCCCCTGGATCGAGACGACCCAGGACAACGCGGACGTCGGGGGCGCGATGGCGCTCGTGGGTCCGGACGCGTCTGTCGCGCCGACGTACAACGGCATCCTCAAGGAGATGAAGGGCCGCGGGAACTCCACGTGGATCTATCCGAAGAAGCCGTACCAGATCAAGCTCGACAAGAACACGGAGCTCGCGAGCGGCGCCGGTGCCGCCAAGACCTGGGTCCTCCTCGCGAACTACCTCGACGCCTCGCTGGTGCGCAACGAGCTCAGCTACAACCTCGAGGGCGCTCTGCTCAAGCGGGAGGGGTTGAACGACTACTCGATCAAGGGTCGGATGATCGACCTCTTCATCGACGGCAACTTCCGCGGCTCGTACCTGCTGGCCGAGAAGGTGCAGGTGGGCCCGACCCGCGTTGACATCACCGACCTCGACAAGGCCAACAGCAGCGCGAACCCGGGCCTCGACCTCGGGACGATCGCGCCCACGAAAGCCAGCCTCACCGACTCGCGTTTCGCCGGCCTCAGCGAGGCGCAGTACGTGAACTTCCCGAATGTGGCACCGGACTACACGAAGGGCGGCTACCTGCTGGAGATGGACTTCGTCTCCCGTGCCCGAGAGGAAAAGTCCTATTTCGTCACGAAACGTGGCACGGGATTCACGGTCAAATCCCCCGAAGTGGCGCACCCGGACGAGGTCTCATTCGTAGCGCAGTACATGCAGAAGCTGGAGAATGCCATCTACAGCGACGGGAGCACGTACACCAGCTACATCGACGTGCCCTCGTTCGCCAACTACTACGCCTTGCAGGAGCTCATCGCCAACGACGATGCGTTCAAGTCCAGCACCTTCATGTACCTGAACAACGGCGGCAAGCTGGTCGCCGGACCGGTGTGGGACTGTGACCGCACCCTGGGGGCCCAGACGGGCGCCGCCGACCCGGCCGCCATGCACGTGGCGAGCTTCGGTCGGGCCAAGCCCCAGTGGATCAAGGCCCTCATGGCCCACTCCGACTTCCGGTCGGCAGTCCAGAAGGCCTACCGGGACATGGTGACGCCCGAGGTCAGCTCGATCCTCGCCGGTGACGGTGCCCTCTCGACCTACGCTTCCGAGGTCGCGGACTCCGCGGCACTCAACAAGCTGCGGTGGACGGACAACGGCTCGCGGGTCGTGGTGTCCCCCACCCCCGCGGGTGACATCGCCACGCTGCGCACCTATCTCACGCAGCGCCACGCCGGCATGACGAAGATCATCGGCAACGCGGCCTTCCTCCAGAGGACGCGACTGGCGGACGGCGTCTACACCATCGCCAACGGCAGGCTCAACGTCGATGTGGCGGCCGCCTCCACGCTCAAGGGGGCGAAGGTGCAGCTCTACGCACCGAACACCAGCGAGGCTCAGAAGTTCACGGTCAAGCGAGGGACCGACTCGTACTACACGATCACCAACGTCAACTCCGGCCAGGTGCTTGACCTCGCCGGCGCCGTGGCCGCCAACGGGACCAAGGTCTGGCAGTACCCGGCCAACGGAAGTCGGGCACAGCAGTGGGCCATCGGGACCTATGACGGGGTCAACTTCACCGTGGCCTCGCCACTCGGTGGATCCGAGGCCGCCTATGTCCTGCAGCCCGCCGGGGCCAGCACGACGTCCGGCACGAGCATGCAGGTGTGGGAGGGCAACGGGTCGGCGGCGCAGAAGTTCGGCTTCTCCTCCGCGCTCGTGGAGAACCGTGCCTACACCATCGCCTCCAAGCTCAACAGCAACAAGGTCCTGGAGGTGGCCGGGTCCAGCACGGCCAATGGCGCCAACATCCGCATCTGGGACTCCCTCGGCACCCGCGGACAGCGGTACACGCTGCGCCACCTCTACAGCGACGTCTACCAGGTCCTGACCGGCACGACGTCGGGCAGGGCGGTCGATGTCGCCAGGGGGGCGAAGACCCCGGGCACCAACGTGTGGCAGTGGCAGAGCAACACCACCGCAGCACAGCAGTGGTCCATCCGACCGACCGGAGACGGAGACGGCAGCTACTACCTCGTCTCCAAGCTCAGCGGTCTGTACCTGGACGTCGCCGGGGCCAAGACGACGAACGGGACGAACGTCTGGACGTACACCGGCAACAAGAGCAACGCCCAGAAGTTCTTCATCAAGTAGCACCGAGCACGCGGACCGCCCGCCCCACCCTCGCGGTGGGGCGGGCGGTCTGCGTCCCGGAGGCGCCGCAGACAGGCGCGGGGGCCAGTGCCGGGCCGAGGGAGCACGCGGCACATGCCCGTTTGGGGAATGGTCACCCGGTCGTGATAGTTGGTTGAAGTGTGAAGCAACTACGTATCGTCGTGTCCAGCACCCGCCCCGGCCGCATCGGCCCCAAGGTCGCGGCGTGGGTGGCCTCGCAGGCTCCCGCCTCCGAGTGGGAGGTGGAGCTGCTCGACCTGTCCTCGCTGCCGTTCTTCGACGAGGAGGACATGCCGCGCAACGGCAACTACGCCAAGCCGCACACCAAGGACTGGGCCTCCAAGGTCCTCGAGTCCGACGCGATCGTCGTCGTCACGCCGCAGTACAACCGCAGCTTCCCAGCCCCCATCAAGAACGCCATCGACTACCTCTTCGCCGAGTGGGACGCCAAGCCCATCGCGCTCGTCGGCTACGGGTGGAGCGCCGCGAGCGACGCCACCGCCGATCTGACGAAGGTCCTCCAGCACGTCAAGGCCGACGTCGTCGGCGCGACCGGCCTCGTCTTCACCCAGGACGTCTCCCCCGCCGGCGAGCTCGACGTCACCGACGAGCGCCGGGCCGAGCTCAGCGCGCTGCTCGACGCCCTGGCCGCCAAGGTCGACGAGCCCGTCGGCGCCACCGCCTGACCCCAGCACTCCTCACTCCCCGAGGGCCCCCTCCGGAGCGGCCCCCGTCGTCCTCCGATGGCGTATGCCGCCCTCCCGACCTCGGGTAGGCCGTAACACAGCCCGAGCCTGTGCACGGTCGTCACGGGCGCCGCCTGGACGATGGCCGCGTGCTCATCGCCGCACCGGTCCCGACGGTCGCGGCCTCGGCGGCACCGCTCACCTTCACCGGGTCGGCCTGAAAGCTGCCCGGTGGGTCGTCCGACACCTACAAGGGCTACGCCTTCGAGCTCCGAGGACACCGTCACGATCTGCAGCGGTCGTCGCTCGACACCGCCGATCACGGGCGTCGACGCGCGTGCCGGGTCTGCGGCGTCTTCCCCCCTGCCTGCCGGGTAGCGTTCCGCCACCGGCCGAGCGGATCTCCTCACGGTCCGGACGTGTCTTGGCTGCGCGGCACGCGCGCCCACAAGTGCAGCGACCTCCGACCCCGCAGGTAGGCGACGAGGCCCTCGGCCGAGGCCAGGTTGGTGCGCGTCAGGTAGCGCGCGCCGAGCGCCGCCGACCTGATCGGTCCCGCTGACACCGGGACGGCGCCCCCGACCGCGGCCAAGCCGTAGAAGGCGGTCTGGGCCAGCGTCAGTCCACGCAGAGTGCGCCGGTCCCCGCTGGAACGAGCGACGGCCGCCCAGCCGGCCACCAGCGCGGTACCCATCGAGAAGGGCAGCAGCAACCGCAGGTACTTGTGCGAGACCACCTGCCAGATGACGAGAGGCTGCCCGACCGGGAGGACGGACCGCCAGCGGACCAACGACTGCCAGCGTCCGGCAGTCATGCGCCGGCGGCGGACGACGTCATCCGACATCGAGATCGCCGCGGGCTCCCACGACATCGCGGCGGGCGCATACGCCACCCGGCGGCCCGAGCGTGCGACGTGCATCGCGATGAAGAAGTCGTCGTTGACGAGGTCCTTCGGGAACTCCGGCACGAGGTCCCGTCGGACCGCGAGCAGCTCGCCGACGACGCCGGTGCAGCAACCGAGCAGAGACTCCTGTCGCTTGATGAAGGACTCGTACCTCCAGTAGAGCTTCTCGCCCCCGGACAACGTCGACTCGCCTCCGTCGACGGCCTTCGCACCGGTCACCGCACCCACTCGCGGGTCCGCCAGGGGCCTGACGACCTCGCGCAGGGCATCGGGCGCGTACGAGTTGTTGGCGTCGGAGAAGACCACGACCTCGTGGGTGGCGCAGGCGACGCCTCGCCCCATGGCGGCCGCCTTGCCGCGGCGACGTGGGTCGTGCAGCACCACCACACCGGGCCACGCGTGCCGTCTCGCCTCGACGTCGGTTCCGTCGCTCGACCCGTCGGTCACCACGACGACCTCGAGCAGGTCCTCCGGGTAGTCCAGCTCGCGCAGATTGTCGAGCCGCCTCCCGATGACGTCCCGCTCGTCGAGGGCGGACACGACGACGGACACCGACGGTAGGTCGTCGTCGGCTGCAGTCCCCGCCTGCTGTCGCCGCGCGAGCAGCGCGGCCAGAGCCGGGTAGCCGACATAGGTGTAGGCGGTGAGCGCCACCCCCGTCCACGCGCAGACCGCCGAGAAGCGGCCTGCGTCAGGTGTACGGGGTTCGACGAGTGCGCGTCGGCCAGCCGGTCCGGATCTCGTTGCCTGCATCACGGGCGCACTGTAACCCCGGAAGATCAGCCACAGGACCCGAATCCGCAACTCCATCAATGCATTTCGGGGATGTCCACGCCGAACGCCATGCATTCACCTGATCTCCGGGGAGACCGGCAGATGCTCTACATCATTTGACGTAGCGCATCTACGGCAAGCGTCGGGTTTGCCTGCGCTCTGCCGGCGCGACCCTTCTCTCATCACGGGATCAGAGGAGGTAGCCATGGCTCTCGCACCCGCATTGTCGACGAGGGGCAGGCGCTCACCGCGTGGCCGCCACCGGCGGCCCAGAATGGCTGCGGCGCCACTGCTCCTCAGTCCCGTGGTCACCGTTTCCACCCTCGGACCGTCCGCGCCCCCTGAGGCGGTCCGGGTGGTGGAAACCGCTGCTCCTGATCTCTGCCGCTGGCTGGCCCGGTATCCGGTGCGCCGGCCAGGAGCCGCCCGCAGGTACCTGGTGTGCAAGCGCGCCACGGACATCGTCGTGGTGCTCGTCCTGGCACCGCTGTGGTTCCCGCTGGTCCTCGCTGTCGCTGCGGGCATCATGCTCACGAGCCCCGGCGGTTCCGTGCTCTTCCGCCAGCACCGCACCGGACGGGACCTGCGCCGGTTCGTCATCCTCAAGTTCCGGACCATGGTGCCGAACGCCGAGGAGCTGAAAGCCGAGCTCCAGCACCTGAACCTGCGCACCTGGCCCGACTTCAAGGCGGATCCCGACCCACGGGTCACTGCACTCGGACGCTTGCTCCGGTGCACCAGCCTCGACGAGCTGCCCCAGCTGTTCAACGTCATCCGTGGGGACATGTCACTCGTGGGGCCTCGTCCCACCAGCCTTCGCCCGGAGGCCTACGAGCCATGGCAGCTCGAGCGCTTCCGGGGGCCGGCCGGGCTGACCGGCGTCTGGCAGGTGTCCGGCCGAGCGCACCCGTCATTCGTCCAGCGCGTCCATCTGGACCTGGCCTACCTCGAGCGGGCCTGCTGGCGCCTCGACATGGAGATCCTGCTCCGCACCGTCCCGCAGCTGGTGATGCGGAAGGGCGCGTGACCACGCGTGACGTGCCGCCTCGACCGGTCGCTCGGCACGTCGCTCCCGGCTCGGCACCCGCGACCACGCTCAACACGACAGGAGAAACCATGTTCAAGGCAGTCGTCACCGGTGCAGCCGGTTTCATCGGCAGCACCCTGTGCCGGGCGCTCCTGGCAGAGGACGTCGAGGTCGTCGGCATCGACAAGTTCACCCCGTACTACTGGCCACAGCGGAAGTGGCGCAACATCGCCGACCTGCAGATGAACCCCCGGTTCACCCTGGTCCATGACGACCTCGCGACCGCGGACCTCGTCTCGCTGTACGGTGACGCGACGGTCGTCTTCCACCTCGCAGGACAGCCGGGGGTCCGGACGAGCTGGTCGACGGGCTTCGACGAGTACGTCACCGAGAACGTGCTCGCCACCCAATGCGTCCTCGAGGCGGCTCGGGAGCACGGCGACGTGAGGGTGGTGTATGCGTCGAGCTCCTCCGTGTACGGCAACGCCGAGCGCTACCCGTGCCGCGAGACGGATCGCCCCGCGCCGTTCAGCCCTTACGGGGTGACCAAGCTGGCGGGCGAGCACCTCGCGGTGCTCTACGCCAGGAACTACGGCGTCTCGACCGTCTCCCTCCGGTTCTTCACCGTCTACGGACCCAGCCAGCGTCCCGAGATGGCCATCGCGCAGATGATCGACGCGGCGCTCAAGGGAAACACCTTCAACCTCTTCGCTGCTCGCGGAGCCGTGCGTGACTTCACCTACGTCGACGACATCGTGCGCGCGGTCATCCTCGCCGGGCGCACACCGGACCTTCCGCCCGGTCTGGTCCTCAACGTGTGCGGCGGTGAGCCCGCGACGATGATCGACGTCCTCGAATACGTGCACGGCATCGTGGGCGAGGACATCCCGGTGGACCTGTCTCCGGCCATGCCGGGAGACGTCCTGCGCACGGGTGGGGACAACCGCCTGGCACGCGAGGCGCTGGGCTGGCGGCCGACGACCCGCCTGTTCGACGGCGTCCTGCAGCAGGTCCTCTGGCGTGCCAGCGAGCTGGGCCTCAGCACTCCACGTCTGGACGGCTGGATGTCCGAGCCCGTGCGTCCCCTGCGCACCGCCCCCGTGGCGGCCCTCGCCGAGCCCGCGGTCTGAAGCCGGCCGTGCCGACCGACCCGCCACGGAGTGGAGCGCTGCTCGTCGACCTGGCCCGGCACAGCGGCGGGGCGGAGACGCGAGTGGTCGACACCGCCCGAGGACTGGCGCAGGCGGGCGTTCCGGTCACGGTCGTCTGCCTCACCGGGAGTCCACTGGCCGATGCGCTGGCCGGCGCCGGCGTGCCGGCTTCCGGGGTGGCACGGTCGAAGTGGGATCCCCGGCTCGTCCCCGCGCTCAGGAAGCTGCTCCTGAGCAGGCCCAACTGGGTGGTGGACGCGCACAACGCCCAGTCGCAGCTCGCCGTCCACCTCGCGGGGGGCCCTCACCGTCCAGGCAAACGCCGGGTCGCGACCGTCCACAGTGAGTACGACCTCTCCGAACGGCGGCTCCTCGGTGTGTCCGTGCACGAGATGGTCCTGCGTCGATCGATCCGGGCCGGATGGGGGCTGGTGGCCGTGACCACGAGCGTGCGGTCCGACCTCGAGCGCCTGGGCGCCGGACGTTCCGACGTCCACGTGGTCTGGAGCGGGATCGCTCCCCGCAGGAGCGGCTCCATGGTTCAGCGCCGTGCCCTGCGTCGGGACATCGGCGTCGGCGACGGAGACTTCGTCGTGCTGTCCGTCGGCCGCCTCGTCACGGTCAAGAACGTCGGAATGGCCGTGCGGGCAGTCGCGCTCCTGCACGAGCGCCTGCCCCGGGCCCGGCTCGTCGTCGTCGGGGACGGTCCGGAGCGGCAGGCCCTGGAGCAGCTCGCTCGTCAGCACGCCGGCCCTCCGGACCTCGTCCGGTTCCTCGGCAGACGGGATGACGTCGCCGAGCTCCTCGCGTCCAGCGACGCCCTCACCATCACGTCCCTGACCGAGGGGCTTCCGTACGTGCTGCTCGAGGCGGCCGCCGCCGGGACACCGGTCGTCAGCACGTCGGTCGGTGCCATCCCCGAGGCCTTCGGTCCCAGCGCAGCGGTGCTGCTCCCGCCACGGGTCGAGACCCAGCCCGACGGGGCGTCGATCCTCGCAGGCGAGCTGTTGACGCTGGCACTCCGTCCCGAGTTGGGGCAGGGAGTGGCGGCTCGGGCCGCGGCCGTGCAGCACCGCCGGTTCCACGTCGAGTCGATGATCGCCGACACCATCACCGCCTATGGTCTCGCCCCGCTCAGGGCCAGGCTGACGGCCTCCGAAGCAAGACACGAGGGAACCTCAGAGGGAGTGGTGAGCTCACCATGACGAGCAGACAGCCCGAGCACCTTCCGGTCGGACCCCGGCGCGCTCCTCTCGACCCGTCCGGGCACCAGTCCCACCTCTACGACGGGGGTCAGGGTGGAGAGTTCGCCCCGGACTCCTACCTGTCACTGCCCGGTCGCGGCCTCAGCCCCCAGCACGGCGAGAATGCGCCACGCCCGAGCGCCCGTCGTGATGTCGGCATGTCGGGGCGTCTCGTGGTGTGGACTCTCGGCCGCTTCTGGTGGCTCGTCCTCGTCGCGAGCCTCACCGCCGCAGCGGCCACGGTTGCGGGGCTCGGCTCGATCGGTCCGACCTACGAGTCCGAGGCACAGATCCTCGTCGGGCAGCTCAGCGGGTCCACCGACTCGCTGCGCGCGTCCGCCTCGCTCGGGCAGACGTACGCGGACGCGCTCGGGTCCGAAGCAGTGCTGCGCCGCCTCCGGCAGGCCGGCTTCCCGGCAGCGACCCATGAGCAGCTGCTCGAGGCCATCGAGGTGACCTTCAACGACAAGGCTCGCATTCTCAGCATCCGCACGACCTGGCCCGACGCAGCGTCGGCGCGGCAGCTGACCAGCCTCATGGTCGACGAGGTGCTGCGGCTGCAGGACCAGGCACCGGCCACGTCCGCTGTACCGGACCCGACGGCGGACGTCCAGGCGCAGGAGAACACGCGACGCGCGAGCGGAGCACTCACCCTGATCCAGCCGGCACCTCTGCCGGACCGTCCCGTCGACAGCCCGAAGGCAGCTGTAGCGATGCTTGCTGCCGTCGCTGCCGGTGGACTCGTCTTCACCCTGTTGTGCTTCTGGGTCGCTCGACGTGAGCGCCACTGTGCGAGGGCGCGGCGCGGACTCTCGCCCGACCACTACCTGGGCAGCGTCGGCGTGGCCCGTCGCCCTCGCGGGATGCACGCCTCGCCGGCGTCCGTCGCTCCGCGTCGCCTGACGAGGGAGTACGCGGAGATCGCCGCCAGGATCGAGATCCGTTCGCCCGCAACACCTCTCGGCTCCATCTGCATCGTCGGCACCAGAGGTGGCCGCGTGACCGCCGACGTCGCACTGAACCTCGCAACCGCGTTCGCGACGCCGGCGCGTCGAGCCACTCTCGTCGACCCCGCTGACAGCATCCACGCTGTGCGCCTCACCCGACCCCATGTGTCGGTCGTCCAGGTCGCCAGCCCTCAGGACGAGAGCCGGCTCGCCGAACGCCTGCTCGGGATGACGGACACCCGGGGGGACGAGCTGCTCGTCCTCGCCCTGCCGTCGCTGGTCTCCGCCCTGGCGGGGCCCTGGTGGCTCAGCTCCACCGATGCTGTCATCCTCCTCGCTGAGTACGACGACCCGGCGCTCGAGGTCGATCTGGCCGACTCGATGGACGCGATCACCCGACGTGGCGGCCGTCTGCTCGGAGTGGTGCTCGTCCGCGACGAGAGGATCATCCGCAGGCTGCTGACTCCGCCCGAGAGGATCACCAGCCCGTGAACCTGCTGAGAGGCCTGACCCAGCCGCGCCGGCTGGCTGCCACGGGGTGGCTGCCGGCGAGCCCCGTGGCGCCGCGGCTTCTCGAGGCTTCCAGAGGGGGTGGCCGACCGTGACCGCTGCCCCCGCCGCGGACGTCGCGCTCGCGTTCGTGCTCATGTCGGTGGCGCTGCTCGTGCTGGCGCTCGCGCTGACGGGTCCCCACTGGGTGACCGCGGCGGCGGCGGGCCTGCTCTTCCTCAACGTCGGGGTGCTGGCGGCGACGGCAGGAGGCCCGTCGGTCCTGCCGACGTTGCCCTACCTGCTCCTCCTGCTGCCCGCCTTCCACCAGATCGTCGTCAACAGGGCACCGGTGATCTGGGGTTGGCCGATGACGGCCATGTGCCTCTTCGTTCTGGTCGCCGTCCTGTCGACCGTGCTGTCCTACCGTCCCGGCGACAGCTTTCCGACCCTCGTGCAGTGGCTGCTGGAGGGTGTGGTGTTCTTCTTCGCCCTGACCAACAGCATCCGGTCGGTGACGACGTTGCGACGCTGCGTCCAGGCCGTCGTCGCGGCCGGGGCGGTGGTTGGGTTCTTCGTGGCGTGGCAGCAGCACCGAGGCGACTTCTACAACACCTTCTACGGGCTGGCTCAGGTCTCGGCGCCCTACGACATCACGTCGTCCTCGTCCTCGGTGCTCGCCGACGAGCTGGTCGGGGGCAGCTTCCGTGCGGCCGGGATGATCGGTGAGCCCAACTTCTTCGCGATGGTGATGACCGCGCTCACTCCGTGGGCGGCATACCTCGTCGTGACGGCACGGAACCGCTTGTGGCGTCTGGTCTGGATGGGGGCAGGGGCCCTGATCGCCTATTCGGTGGTCGTGTCCTACTCACGGGGGGCGTTCATGGCAGCCGTCGGGGTGCTCGTCATGCTGTCGGTCCTCGGCGTGCTCCCGCGCCGCACCTTGGCCTACCTGGGCGTCGCGGGAGCGATCGCACTGGCGACCGTCCCGAGTCTTGCCGGTCGCCTGTCGACCCTCGGCGCCGTCGTGGACGGCGGGGCCGGAGAGGAGGCGTCGGCTGCCGGACGGCTCTCGGAGGTGCAGGCGGCGTGGGACGTGTTCACGGGACACCCGCTGCTGGGTGTCGGCCCGGGACAGTTCCCGCTCTACTTCCAGCGCTACAGTGGCCTCGCTGGTGGGAGCGTTCACAGCGGCGAGGGCTCCCGCAACGCCCACAACATCGTCCTCGGCCTGGCTGCCGACGTGGGGCTGCTCGGCCTGGCCGCCTTCGCCCTGCTCGTGGGCGTGATCGTCGTCGGTCTGGTCCACGCACGACGTCACGTGCAGCTCCGTGGCGTCGCAACGGCCGCTCTCGTGTCGCTGTGCCTCTACCTCGCCTGCAGTGCCCTGCTGCACCTTGCCTATGCCCGCTACCTCTGGCTCTACCTGGCCCTGTCGACTGCGGTCATCGGGCTGGCGAGAAGCACGGGCGAGGAGCCGGTGGGAGACGTGCGTGCGAAGCGGACTCCGAGGGACCTCCGACGCCTCACGCTGGACCGGCCATGAGGGACGCCGACACGGGGACGGCTTCACCGACGACCGCATCGACCACCACTGCGATCCGGGGTTCCTCGCTGCTGCTCGTCGGCCGACTGCTCGCGATAGCCGCGGGGATCGTCGTGCAGGTGCTCGTCGTGCGCCACCTGTCGCAGGAGGCGTTCGGCGCCTTCGCGTACTGCATCTCGGTGACGACCTTCCTCACCATCTTCGTCTCCCTCGGCATGGAACAGACGATGTCGCGCTTCACGGCGATCTACGACGAGAGGGGACAACACGACCGGCTGGCCGGCGCCTTGCTGTTCTACATCGCGGTGGTGCTGGTCATCTCCGGAGTCACCGTGGTTGTCGTCGTTCTCGGGCGTGACCAGCTGGCCGGGACCGTCATCCACGACCGCACGAGTGCCGAGCTCCTTGCCGTCATGGTCTTGCTGGCGCCCCTCCAGGCGCTGGACACGCTGAGCAGCACGCTCTTCGCCGTTCATGGTCGTCCGGACGCCATCTTCTGGCGCCGCTACGTCATCACGCCGGTGCTCCGGATCGGTGTCGTGATGGTCATGCTCGCCATGGACGCCTCGGTGATCGTGCTCGGGGTCGGCTACGTCGTCGCGGCCGGAGTGGGCCTGCTCGTCTACGCCCCGCAGGTGTGGCGTCTGCTGCGGCAGCACGGCGTCATCGCGCGTGGTCTCCGGCCGGTCCTGCCGGCGGGAGAGCTGCTCCGCTTCACCGGAACCGCGGTCGTCGCCGACCTGCTCGCGATCGTCCT
The DNA here is from genome assembly GCF_014646815.1 of Terrabacter tumescens. Classification (GTDB taxonomy): domain Bacteria; phylum Actinomycetota; class Actinomycetes; order Actinomycetales; family Dermatophilaceae; genus Terrabacter; species Terrabacter tumescens. The sequence goes on along the minus strand of NZ_BMNZ01000004.1, from coordinate 1,038 downwards.
GTTCGCCTCGGACGCCATCATCGTCGGCTGGATCTCCGGTGCGGCCGGCGTGGCTGTGCTCCAGGCCACGCAGCCACTCGCCAGCGGCAACCTCGTCATCTTCTACGCCCTCATCCCCGTGTTCCTCCCTGCAGCGTCCCGCCTCTTCGCGAGCGGCGCCCCGGGGCGGGCACAGGAGCTGTATGCCACCTGCTCCGTGTGGATCGCCGTGTTCACCTTCCCCGTGGCCGCGCTCACGATCGGGTGTGCGTCCACGGTGACGGAGACGTTGTTCGGCGAGAGATATGCCGCTGCCGGACCCGTGCTGTGCACCATGGCAGTCGGGCAGTACCTGCTGGCCGTCTTCGGCCTGAGTGGGCTGACCCTCAAGGCGCACGGCGTGCTGCGCAACCTGGCCGTGGCCAGCGTCGTCGTGACCGTGGTGAACGTCGCCGGCAACATCCTGCTCGTCGAGCGCCTCGGCCCGCTCGGCGCGGCGATCGGCACGACCGCGGCCATCACGCTGCTGACGATCGTCAGGTGCCTCGTCGTGCGCCACGACCTGGGAGTGTGGCCGATTGACCGGCGACTGTGCCGGGGCCTGCTGCGCATCCTCGCTTTGGGGACGGTCGTCGCAACGCCCAACCTGCTGTTCGAGCCGTCCCTGGCCGCCGACGTGGCCATCGTCGCAGCCGCTTCCATGGCCCTGCTCTGGAGCAGCAGGCGCGACCTGCGTGTCCTCGACGTCTTCCCGGAGGCCGGACGACTGCGTCTGCTGCGGGTCCTGCTCCAGGCGCGGTGACGCGTGCCCCGACCTGCCGTGCGGCTGCTGGTCCTCCTCGGGGGACTGGCGGTGGCCGTGGTTCCTACGCTGAGCGCGTGCCAGAGCGGATCTGGTCCGGAGCGCTCGACGGGGGCGGCGTCCTCGCCGGCCTCGGCCGGGCCGGCCCGCTGCACCGACACGCGACCGTACCCCGCCTCACCCTGGAACACCCCCATCGGGTCGTCGCCGACCATCGACGCCCGCACCCCCGCCTACCAGAAGGCCCTCACCGCCAC
>NZ_BMNZ01000003.1 GCF_014646815.1 Terrabacter tumescens | reverse complement strand
GCACTACCGACAGAACCCCGTGACGGCTACTGTCAAAACGTCAGTTCCGAGCCTCCACTAAACCCGGGACGGGACAGGGCGTGGCCTGAGGCCGTGCCAGGTTCGCCGGTGTAGGTGATGACGGAGAGTCCGGTGTCGCCGCGCAGCTCCAGGTCTCCCGGGTGAGTTCGAGGTCTCCGGCGATCGGGCGGGGCATCTGTGTTGTAGACGTGCGGTGGAGGTCGGATGTTGTGGCCGGCCCACCCGTGCGCTCAAGGGCGTGTCCGGTTTGGGCGGATGAGCCCTCGTCGGACGGCGGTCGCGACTGCTGCGGTGCGGGAGTCCGCGTTGAGTTTGGTGAAGATGTGGACGAGGTGGGACTTGATCGTGGCTTGGGAGAGGAAGAGCTGCTGGGCGATCTGTTGGTTCGACAGTCCATGAGCCACGAGCGTCAGCACTTCGGTCTCCCTGGTACTGAGGGACGTGGCAGGGGTCCGAATCCGCTCGATGAGTCGATCGGTGACGGCCGGGGCGAGGGCCGACTGCCCAGCTGCTGCGGCGCGGACAGCGGCGAGGAGCTCCTCTGGCGGCGCATCCTTGAGGAGGTAGCCGGACGCGCCCGCTTCGACGGCAGCGATGATGTCCACTTCCGTGTCGTAGGTGGTCAGGACGATCACGCGGGGCGCACCGTTCCTGCCGGTGATGGCCTTGGTGGCTGCACTGCCTCCCATTCCCTGACCGAACTGCAAGTCCATGAGGACGACGTCGACATCTCCGATCTTCGTTCGCAGGACCGCAGCCTCAGCGGTTGCGGTTTCGTCGACGACGGTGATGTCAGGCTCCGACTCGAGGACCGCCCGCAAGCCGGCGCGGACGACAGGGTGGTCATCGACGAGCAGCAGCCGGATCGGTGTCACGTGGCCCCACCCGATCCCACGTCGGCCGCGTCGGCCTCAGCTGCCCGTGAGGCGGCGGCCCGGTCGAACAGCACCGAGACCGCAGTCCCACGGCCCGGTTGTGACTCCACGGTCAGCACGCCGCCGAGCTCTGCGGCGCGCGATGCCATGGAGCGCAGCCCGAAACCTCGGGAGCCGGCCACCGCCACGGCACCCGGACCTGCGCTCGCTTCGGATCGGAGGGCAAAGCCAATGCCGTTGTCGACGATGTCGAGGGTGACGGCCGCATCCATGACGGTGAATGTGACGTCGGCGCGGGTGGGCTTGGCGTGCTGGGTGGTGTTGGCCAGGGCCGTTTGGGCGATGCGCAGGAGCGCGACTTCGGCCGGTGTGGTCAACAGGACCGGGGGTCCCACCTCGTGGAAGGACACCGGGATGCCTGAGCGGGACGTAGTGGTCTCGCACAGGCGTCGCAGGGCTCCGGTGAGCGTTGACTCCTCAAGATCACCAGGAGCCAGGGCCCGCACGAACCGTCGTGCCTCCGCGAGGTTCTGGTGCGCCTCGTGACGGGCCTGCTCGACCAGGTCCAGTGCCCGGGCCGGGTTGACCTCGCGCTCGGAGTCCAGGGACCGGGTCGCAGCGCGGAGCAGCAGCTGGATGCTGGACAGGCCCTGGGTCAGTGTGTCGTGGATCTCCCGAGCCAGCCGTTCTCGTTCGTCCATCACCCCAGCCCGGTGTTGCACGGCTGCCAGGTCGGACCGGGTACGGTCGAGCTCGAGGATCAGCCGGCGCCGGCGCTCGGACTCGGCATAGAGGGCCTGGTAGCCGAACACGGTCGCGGTGACGACCCCGGCCCCGAGGACGGGGCCGATCACCATGGCCGCGGTCAGGGTCCTCTGGTGCCAAGCGAACCCGGCCACCGCCGCCACGGTGACCACGGCGACGGCGGTCAGTCCACCGCGACGGGGCAGCAGATGAAGCAGCAGAAAGAACCACGGGAACGCCAGATAGACCGCTTCCGGGCTCACGGCCAGCAGCGCCAGCCAAGCAGTCAGTAGCAGCGCGAGCCAGGCACGCGCCGCGCGTGGTGACCGGCTCACCGCGGCCCATCGTGGCCCGACAGAGTAGACGATCGCGACGAGACCAGCGAAGAGCACGACCAAGGGCCAGCCCGATGTGCGGCCGACCACGGCGCGCAGAGCGGTGAGGACGAGCAGGGCAGCGACGAGCAGGTGGACGCCCCAGCGCAACGCCGTAGGGATGGGCATCCGCTCCAATCGGCCGCTGGCGACAGTGGAGCCCGAAAGGGCGGACGAATGAGAAGACATGTCTCGGATCACCTTACGGCGCTGCCGGTGGGCCCGGCATCCATCGAAAGTTTGACCAGCCGCTGCGTCCTTCGATCACCCACAACCAACCCGCTGGCCGATGGCGCGCGCGCCCATTTCAGGGACCGTGGTCGTTAACGCCGCAACCCGCGGCGCCCCCCGGCCCCACGAGAGGCGCGCGCAGTGGCGCGAGCCGCAGCCGGGACGTTGTGAAAGGAAACCGCCGGCGTGTTCGTCGCCATCCGAGATCTCCGCTTCGCCAAAGGACGGTTTGCCTTGATGGGCATCGTCGTCACCCTCATCACCCTGCTGGTCGTCCTGCTCTCCGGTCTCACGGCTGGGCTTGGCCGCGGCAACACCTCCGCCATCACCGACCTGCCCGCCGACTACCTCGTGTTCTCGGCCCCCGCTTCCGGAGCCAAGCTGGCGTTCACCGACTCGTCCATCCCACCCTCGGTGCAGGCGAGCTGGTCCCGCGTCCCGGGCGTTCAACGGGCAGATCCCGTCACCGTCGCCATGACCCGGGCCGGGGTCGGCGGACGCACCGCCGGCGTCGCGCTCTTCGCTGTCCCGTCCGGGTCGCCACTAGCGCCCGGGCTCGCCTCCGGGCGGGTGGTCCTGTCCACCAAGGCGGCCAAGGCCTTGGAGGTGGCCGTAGGTGACCACCTCGACGTGGCCGGCCAGTCGGTCACCATCGCCGCGGTGTCCGGGGACGACGAGTTCTCCCACGCCCCCGTTATCTGGGCCGTCACCACCAACGCGCCCTCGTCCGGTCAGAAGCCCGGAGAAGCCACGTTCCTGGCCCTGACCACCGACAGCGACAGCGCCGCCCTGGCGGCCGCCGACCAGCGGCTCGGCACAACCACCCTCACCCCGGCGCAGTCGCTGTCCGCGATCGGTTCCTACACCTCCGAGAACGGTTCACTCCAGCTGATGCGAGCCCTGCTGTTCGCGATCTCAGCCTTGGTCATCGGCGCCTTCTTCACGGTCTGGACCGTGCAGCGCAGCGGCGAGATCGCCATTCTCAAGGCCCTCGGTGCGTCCACCCGCTACCTCCTCAAGGACGCCCTCGGCCAGGCACTGGCCCTCCTCGCCCTCGGCACCGCCCTCGGCGCCGGCCTAGCGGCAGGCATCGGAGCCGCCATCACCACCCTCGCCGGCACAGCCGTGCCGTTCGTGCTCAACCTGCCCACCCTGCTGCTACCCGCCGTCGTGATGATCGTCCTCGGCCTCGCCGGCGCCGCGGTCTCCCTGCGCACCGTCACCACCGTCGACCCCCTCACCGCCCTAGGAAGTGCCCGATGACGCTCCACCTCGACGACGTCACCCTCACCTACCCCGACGGGGACCAGCGCCTCACCGCGCTCGACCACGTCAGCCTCACGGCCGAACCCGGCACCTTGACCGCGATCGTCGGTCCGTCCGGCTCAGGCAAGTCCAGCCTGCTCGCCGTTGCAGCCACCCTGATCACCCCCGACTCGGGCCGCGTCCTCCTCGACGGGCGCGACGTTGCTGGACTCAACCGGGCCGAAACCGCCGCTGTCCGCAGGCGGCAGATCGGCATCATCTTCCAGAGCTCAAACCTGCTGGCATCACTCACCGCCCTGGACCAGCTCCTCGTCGTCGCCCACATGGCCGGCCACGACATGACTGTCGCGTCAGAGCGCGCCAAAGACCTGCTCGACGCCGTCGGGCTCGCCGCCCAAGCCGACAAGCGCCCCCACCAGCTATCCGGAGGGCAGCGCCAACGAGTCACCATCGCCCGAGGACTCATGAACCATCCGTCGCTGCTTCTCGTCGACGAACCCACCAGCGCGCTCGACACCCACCGCGGCGAGGAGATCCTCAACCTGCTGCGGCGACTGACCACCGACCGCGGCCTGACCACCGTCATGGTCACGCACAACAAGGAGCACCTCCACTCCGCCGATCGGGTCACCGAGATCGTCGATGGCAGAACCCGCCAGCTCGCCGACTGGTGACAGTCCCGTGCCGACCCCTGCATCTTCGGCACCCGGAGTTCAGACACTACGTGTGGCCGTGCGGGACGGCCTTGCCGGCGTCAGCCGCGTCATCGGTGTGGTCCGTCTCCGCGGAACCACACCGCGAACGATTACCGCCACCGTCACCGCGCGTACCGAGACCTGGGCCGTCGAACACACATTCCTCGCCAACGACGAGCAGACGGCGTTGCTGCAACGCCAGTTGGAACGTCTGCCCTGCGTGGTGGAGGTCAGGATCCTGACGACGAGTCGCCCTTGAGAGACGCCTGGCCGGCGACTCCTCCGCGCCTCAAAAGCCCGGCGGAGGGTAGTCCTAGCCGTCTGCCGGCCGTCTGCAGGCCGTTCCCGGCAGCGTCATCAAGGCAGCGGCGGTTAGACGAACCGCCGACTCCTCAGAGCTCCGGATGAACGCAGGGGTTGGAGGAAGATGCCCACCTCTGCAGTTCCGGTGAGCACGACCGCGGCTCGCGGCGAGGCTGAGGGACAGACTGATCGGCGATGGCCCGCTGGAGCCGCGAGGGCAAGTCTCTTTGAGGTGAGCTGCCTCAGGAGGTGACTGTGGGGACGTGCCAGATAGCAGGAGGATCGCACGAGGGCGTGAGGGATCGCAGCCGCGATCAATGTCTTCGCAGGCCAGATCTTGTTTTGGCCGCGGTTTCGATGGATGGCTTGTAGACAGGCGGTTAGGGGTGCGAGTCCCCTCGCCAGCTCCACACGCTTGTGCCGGTCGCGGGCGATTCTTCGTCGGGAGCCGCTCGCGAGGGCGAGCCTCACCCAGCCGCGCGGCCACACCTCCGGACCGGGGGGCCGCGCGGCTTTCAGGACCCGTGGTCGGCGGGCGCCGGGCCGAGGTGGTGCTCGACGATCGACCACCAGTGCCGAGTGCCCAGACTGCCGTGGGCGCCGGCGAGGTCGACCCATTCGCCGACCACCACGGGCTCCGGGTCGCCGTCGACGGCGAGGACGGGAACGTGGGCCCAGGGCGTGGGGTGGGGATAGGCGGCATCGCGGACGCCAACGACGTTGCGCACGAAGCCGATGCAGCGGGTCGAGGTTTCTCTCGCGCCGCCGCCCAGCACGTGGGTCAGGAGCCGTGCGACGCCGAGCGGGGGGTCGGCGCGCTCGGTCCCGGGCTCGAGGAAGCGCGTCGGCAGGTCGAGCCCCTTGGGGCCTCGCACGCAGAAGAAGCGAGCGGGCTCGCCGCCCGGGCGCCGGACCAGCAGGAGCCGCACGATGATCGTCGGCTCGGGCAGCGGCACGTCCTCGCCGACCCAGACCTCCGCGTCGCCGCCGGCAGGAAGCCACGCGGCGTCGACGGTCGTGACGAGCAGCTGCGCACCCGTCACGGGAGGTCCGCCACCCGACGAGCGAGGTGGACGCTGACGTCGGCGCTGATCTCGACCGCCTCGGGCAGGACCTGCAGGACCTGGTCGAACACCTTCGCCCGGTCGGCAGCCGGCAGCTCGATATAGGCCGAGACCGTCGACAGGTAGCCGACGAAGTCGCCGGCTGACATCGTCAGGCGCCGCTCGATGACCGACTGCTCCACGTCGGTGAAGAACTCGGACCGCTCGAGCTCGGTGCCCGGCCACTGCATCGGCTGGTCGGCCGGCGTCCCGTCGGGAGAGGCGATCTCGTCGCTCTCGAGGAACGGCTCCCGGGCCGCGCGCACGGCGTCCGCGACGGCCGGGTCGGCCAGCTGGACCGGGCCGCCGAACGACGCGAACACGCCGCCGGACTCCAGCAGCGCGGCCATGCGCGACCACCGGCCCTCCGGCTGCGTCCAGTGCAGCGCCGCCGCGGCATAGACGAGGTCGTGACGGCCAGCGTCTCCGAGGTCCTCGAACGCCGCCTGCCGGGTCGTGACGGTCGTTGGCACGTGGCGGCGCAGCTCCTCGAGCATGGCGGCGTCGGGCTCGGTCGTCGTGACGGCGACGCCGCGGCCGGCGAACAGCCGGGTGGCCTTGCCGGTGCCCGCGCCGATCTCGAGCGCCGTCCCGATGGGCCGCCGTGCGTAGGCCGCCACTGCGTCGAACAGCCTGTGGGGGTAGCCCGGACGGAACCTCTCGTATGCCGCAGCGACCGTCCCGAAGCTCAGTGCACGTGCCGCCATGCCGAGCATCCTGACACGACGCGCCTCACTCGTCGGCCGGCAGGGCCTCGAGCTGCGCCGCGAGCTCGGGGAGCGAGCGCGCGACGAGGTTGGCGGGCTCCATGGCGTCCGGGTAGGGCGCGCCCGTGCGGTCGATCCATGCCGCCCGCAGCCCGGCGGCCTTGGCGCCGTGGACGTCCCACGGGTGGACGGCCACGAGCATCGCGTCCTCGGCTGCCACGCCGCACTCGCCCAACGCGTACGCGTAGGCCGATGCCGCCGGCTTCCAGGCTGGCGCGTCCTCGACGGAGAGCACGTGCTCGAAGGCGTCGCGGATGCCGCCGCGCTCGAAGAGGCCCTCGGCGATGTCGACCGACCCGTTGCTCAGGGTCACCAGCCGCAGCCCGAGCGCCCGCAGCGCACGGATCCCGTCGCGTACGTCGTCGTGGAGGGGGAGGGCGAGGAAGCCGCCCATGATGTGGCGCGTCGCGGCCTCGACGTTCGCCTTGTCGTGCAGCACCGTGTGCAGGGACGAGCGGGCGACGTCGGCGAACGCGGCGTTGCGGCCCGTCACGGCCAGGGCGAAGCCGTCACGCAGCAGGCCGGCGAACCACGGCGCGGCGAGGTAGGGCGGCACGCCGACCTCGACGAACCGGTCGCCGAGATGGGTCATGTCCGACAGCGTCTCGTTGACGTCGAGGACGAGGAGCCGGGGTCGCCGGTCGAGGGCGGTGGGCGTCGCAGAGGTCATGCCCCATGGTGCCCCCGTGCGGCGTCTCGCGTCCCGCGAAGGTCAGCGACGTCGCAGGTGCACGAGGCAGGCGCCCTCGCGGGCGAAAGGGGCGAGCTCCACCTCGACATCGGTGGTGCCTGCGTCGTCGAGGGCGGCGCGCAGCATCTCCTCGTGCATCGTGCAGACGACGCCCGGATGGGCTCGCGCCGAGGCCAGGACCGGGCACGTGCGCAGGGCCACGTCCCCCGACGGGTCCCGCTCCGGGGAGAAACCCGCGGTCCGCAGGAGCGTGGTCACCCGTTCGACGGGGGAGGGCGCGCCCGCCGGCGCGGAAGGAGCCCCTCTCGCCGGCCGCGACGCGGGGCCGTGCGCGAGCTGCGACGCCCACAGCCGTCCGATGGCCCGGGCGTGGATCTCGGCGTCCGGTGTCGTGGAGAGGTGCTCGGCCATGGCGGCCACGAGCTCGTCGGTGGCGACGGGCTCCGCCACCTGCACGGCCTCGAGCACGAGTCGTCCGCGCGGGGTCAGTCGGTGCCCGTGGGCCGGTCGTCCGCGGGTGCCTGCCACCTGCGGGACGCGCTCGAGGAGCCCCTCGGCGACGAGCCGGCCCAAGTGGGCTCGGGTCGAGTTCGGGTGTCCGCCGAGGTCGGCGGCCAGGTCGCCGACGGTCGTGGCCCCACCCGCGACCTCACGGTCCGCGACCGCCGCGAGCACCCGGCGCCGCGCGGTGGCCAGCTCTGGGAGCGGCACGGGGCCACGGACGCCGTCGACCGCGTCGACCGCGTCGACCGCGTCTACCGGCGCGGCCGAGCCCTTGGTGCCGGCCCGGTTTGGCGTGGGCCGCGGGCCAGGAGTATTTTTCACATGGCAAGTGTAATAAATAGTCTGCCCATCCGCACCGAGGAGACATCGTGACCGCAGCCCAGCCCCTACCCGTGTCCGACATCAGCGCGCCCGCGTGCGGGTGCGGCTGCTCCGACGACGGCGAGCCGGAGCTCGACGTCCGGGTCATCCCGCACGCCATCCGGCACGCGACCGTGTTCGGTGCGCTGGGGGCCGTGCCCGCGGGTGGGTCGATGCGTCTCGTGGCACCGCACGACCCCAAGCCGCTGCTCGCCCAGATCGCCGAGCGCGAGAGCGGCGCCATCGAGGTCACCTACCTCGTCACCGGGCCGGACGTCTGGACGCTGCGCCTGGCCCGTCGCGCCTGACGCACGACATCCGCCCGTGCCCGACACCGACAGCAAGCCTGACCCCGCGCCCACCAGGACCGCGGACCACGGCGAGCGTCCCACTGCAGCAGCGCTTCCCGGCCGCGGCAACTGGCCGCTGCGTGACCACCCGACGACGCTCTGGCTGACGGCTGCGCTCGTGGTCGCCGCCGTCGGGCGAGGTCTGCCGGCATCGGACTGGCTCGTCGTGCACCTCGTGCTGCTCGGTGCGGTCACCCACGCGGTCATGGTGTGGAGCACGCACTTCGCCCAGGCCCTCCTCAAGACGCCGCCGACGGTCGACGGGCGGCGAGAGCAGGGGCGACGGCTCGCGCTGCTCGTCATCGGCACCTTCCTCGTCCTCGTCGGCGTGCCTGCCGGCTGGTGGGCCGTGACGCTCGCCGGCGCCACGACCGCAGCCGCCGCCGTCACCTGGCACGGCGTGCAGCTCTGGCGCCGGCTGCGGTCCGCGCTGCCCGGCCGCTTCCGGATCACGATCCGCTACTACCTCGCCGCTGCGGCCTGCATGCCGGTGGGCGCGACCTTCGGCGTGCTCCTCGCGCGCCAGCCGGCGGACCCGTGGCACGCCCGGCTCCTCGTCGCCCACTCGCTCACCATGGCCCTGGGCTGGCTCGGCCTCACCGTCACGGGGACCCTCGTCACCCTCTGGCCGACGATGTTGCGGGCCAAGATGGACGACCGGGCCGAAGCGCTGGCCCGACAGGCACTCCCGCTGCTCGGTGCCGCGGTGGCACTCTCGGTCACCGGCGCCCTCCTCGACGTGCGGACGCTCTGCGCGACGGCACTGCTGGCGTATGCCGTGGGCCTGCTCTGGTGGGGTCGTGCCCTCCTCGCGCCGGCCCGTCGCAGTCCGCCCCGGCGCTTCGCCACCGTGTCGGCCGCGGCGGCACTCGCGTGGCTCGTCGCGACCGTCGTCGCGGTCGCCGTCCTGCTGCTCGGCGCAGCGGACTGGTCAGCGGTCGGCGACCGGTACGACCGCGTGGCCGGCGCGCTCGCGGTCGGCTTCGCCCTTCAGCTCGTCCTCGCCGCCCTGAGCCACCTCGTGCCGAGCGTCCTGGGCGGCGGTCCGTCGGCGGTGCGCGCGGGCCTCGGGTGGTTCGAGCGGGGTGCGCCCTTCCGGGTCGTCGTCCTCAACGCCGCGGTCCTGCTGTGGCTGCTGCCCCTGCCGTCTGCCCCCCGTGTCGTCGCTGCCGTCGCGGCCTGCCTCGCGATCGCCTCGTTCCTCCCGCTCGTCGGGCTCTCGGTCCGGGACTCCGTCCGGGCTCGCCGTGCGGCCTCCGGCCCGGACGGCCCTTCGACCCGGGTCCCGACGCGAAGCCCGTTGCAGGACAAGCCCTTCTGGTCCTCGCCGCAGCTCCCGGCAGCACTCTCCGTGATGGCCCTCGCCGTCGCGGTCGGCCTGGGGCTGCCGGCCGCCCGCGCCACAGAGGCCGGGGACGGCACCACTCCCACCGGCCACACGACCACGGTCCGTGTCGTCGCCGACGCCATGCGGTTCACGCCCGCCACGATCACCGTCCCGCGCGGCGACCGGCTCGTCGTCGAGCTGACGAACCGCGACGCCACGACCACCCACGACCTCGTCCTCGACACCGGGGCCCGCACCCCGCGCCTGGCCCCCGGCGCCACCGCCCGCCTCGACGCGGGCGTCGTCGGCGGACCGGTCGAGGGCTGGTGCTCCGTCGTCGGGCACCTGCAGATGGGCATGGTGCTGCACGTCAGGGTCTCCGGCGCGCCCGCAGCGGAGGGCGCCCCGGCCGCGGCCCTGCCCGGCCCGGCCTCCGGTGGCCACGCGATGCCGGCGACCCCGGGGCAGCCGGGCCACTCGGCCATGGCACCGGGCTTCACGGCATACGACCCCGTCCTCCCTCCGCTCACCGCAGCGCGTACCCACCGCGTGACGCTCACCGTCGAGGAGCAGGAGCAGGAGGTCGCGCCGGGGCGGTGGCAGCGGCGGTGGACCTACGACGGCACGTCGCCCGGCCCGACCCTGCACGGCCGCGTCGGCGACGTCTTCGAGGTCACCCTCGTCAACCACGGCACGATGGGCCACTCCGTCGACTTCCACGCGGGGTCTCGTGCGCCGGACGACGTCATGCGCACGGTCCCGCCGGGCGGCAGCCTCACCTACCGCTTCACGGCGACGAGAGCCGGCATCTGGATGTACCACTGCGCGACGATGCCGATGTCGGCCCACATCTCGGCCGGCCTCTTCGGCGCCGTCGTCATCGAGCCGCCGGACCTGCCGGCCGTGGACCGGTCGTACCTGCTCGTGCAGTCCGAGGCCTACCTCGGTGCCAGCACGGCACGCGGCAGCGCCAGTGAGGTGGATGCGACCAAGGCACAGGGCGACTCGCCGGACGTCGTCGCCTTCAACGGTGTCGCCGACCAGTACGACACGACACCCCTGACCGCACGGGTGGGGGAGCGGGTCCGCTTCTGGGTGCTCGATGCCGGCCCCAACCGGCCGACGAGCTTCCACGTCGTCGGGGCGCAGTTCGACGCCGCCTGGGCCGAGGGTGCCTGGCTGCTGCGCCCCGGGACGTCCGGGGGCAGCCAGACGCTGTCGCTCGGCGCCTCCCAGGGCGGTTTCGTCGACACAGTCTTCGCGGAGCCGGGCCACTACGCATTCGTCGACCACGTCATGGCGGACGCCGAGCGCGGCGCCCACGGCATCATGGTCGTCACGCCGTGACGACCACCACCGAAGGGAACAGCTGATGTGCAGCTACTGCGGGTGTGCCGACCTCGAGGTCGTCGGCCGGTTCATGGCCGAGCACGAGCACATCGTCAACCACCTCGGCGCCCTGCGCGACGGGCTCGAGGACCCGGTCCGGCGCCGTGCGGCCGCAGAGACACTCGCGGCGCACCTGCTGCCCCACGTCGAGGCCGAGGAGGCCGGGCTCTTCACGGTCATGGCCCGCGACGAGGTCTTCACCGACCACATCAGCCGGCTGTGCGGCGAGCACCACGAGCTCGACGACCTGCTCGCCCGCGTCGCCGACGGGGAGGTCGACCTCTACCCGCGCTTCGAGGACGCCCTCCGCGAGCACATCAACCGCGAGGACAACGGGCTCTTCCCCGCCGCGGCCATCCACGTCGGGGGCCAGGAGTGGGACGAGGTGGAGCGGCTGACCCCGAGGGCCGGGGCGGTCAGGACGGACCGCTAGGGGACGACTCGCGGGGCGCGCCGTCGTCCAGACGCGCGTGGACGTCGACGACGGACTCGGAGCCCGGCTCGTGGCGGCCGGCCCGGGGCAGTCCGACCGGCCACCAGATCCGGTCGCCGAGGTCGTAGGAGACCGCCGGCACGAGCAGGCTCCGGACGACGAGCGTGTCGAGGAGCACGCCGAAGGCGACGATGAAGGCGATCTGGACGAGGAAGAGGATCGGCAGCACCGCGAGGGCCGAGAAGGTCGACGCCAGGACGATGCCCGCGCTCGTGATGACCCCGCCCGTGACGGCGAGCGCGACGAGGATGCCCGGACGGGTGCCGCGCGAGCGCGACTCCTCACGGACGCGGGTCATGAGGAAGATCGAGTAGTCGATGCCGAGGGCCACGAGGAAGACGAAGCCGTAGAGGGGCGTCGACGGGTCCGAGCCCGGGAAGTCGAAGACGTGGTTGAACGCGATCGCCGAGACGCCCATGGTCGCGGCGAACGACAGGACGTTCGCGGCGACGAGGACGAGCGGGGCGATGATCGAGCGCAGCAGCAGCACGAGCACGACGAAGATCACGGCGAGGATCGTCGGGATGATGACCTTGAGGTCACGCTCGCTCGCCAGCCGCACGTCGAGGTTGGTCGCCGTCGTGCCACCGACGAGCACGTCGCTGCCGACGCGGTCCAGCGAGCTGCGGAGCGTCTCGATGGTGTCCTCGGCCGCGACGCTGTCGGCGGCCGCGTCGAGGGTGGCCTGCACGATGACCTGCCCGTCGACGACCTCGGGCGGCTGGCCCGGGACGAGGCCCGCCTGCGGGTTGCTCACGCCCGCCGTGGCCTCGAGCACCTGGACCACGGCGTCGGCCTTCGCCTGCGGTGCGGCGATCTGGACGGGGGAGCCGGAGCCGGCGGGGAAGTGGCGGGCCAGCACCTCCTGCCCGGTGACGGAGTCGACCTTCGTGAGGAAGAGGTCGGACTGGGCGATGCCGCGGGCGTTGAGCGTCGGCAGGAAGGCGGCGCACGCCAGCAGTGCGAGCAACGTGATCACCCAGGTGCGGCGCGGGCGCCGTCCGACCAGGCCGGCGACCCGGCCCCAGATGCCGCGCGTGCCGACGGCGTCCGCGCTGTGGACGTGGTCGACCCGCGGGACCTGCGGCCAGAAGATGCGGCGACCGATGAGGAGCAGCACCGCGGGCAGGAACGTCAGCGACGCGACGAAGGCCCCGACGATGCCGAGCGCCCCGACCGGCCCGAGGCCCTTGGTGCTGCCGAGGTCGGACAGCCGCAGGCAGAGCAGGCCCAGGACGACGGTGGCGGCGCTCGCCGCGATCGGCTCGAGCGAGGCCCTCCATGCCGTCTTCATCGCCGCCCACGTCGACTCCTCGTCGTGCAGCTCCTCCTTGAAGCGCGCGACGAGCAGCAGCGCGTAGTCCGTGGCCGCACCGACGACGAGGATCGACAGGATGCCCTGGCTCTGGCCGCTCAGGCTGATCGCGCCGTTCTTGGCGAGCGGGAAGACGACGAGCGCGGCCAGCGACAGGCCGAACATCGCCGTGATGAGCACGGCGAAGGGCAGGATCGGGCTGCGGTAGACGATGAGCAGGATGAGGAAGACGACGCCGAGGGCGACGAGCAGCAGGATGCCGTCGATGCCGCTGAAGGCGATGATGAAGTCGGCGAAGAAGCCGCCGGCGCCCGTGACGTGGACCGTGAGTCCCGACGAGCCCAACGACGACGCCGCGGACTCACGCAGGGCCTGCGCGACGGCATACAACGCCGTGTCGCCCTTGATGGTGACCTCGGCCTGGTCCGCGAGGAACGCCACGGGGACGAGGGCGGCCTGCTTGTCCTGGCTGGGGATCGCGGCCGTGGGGGGCGCCTCGAGGAACTCGCCCACCGTGCGGCTCGGGTCGGCGAGCTTCAGGTCTGGGATGCCCGCGACCCAGGTCTGGATCGCCTGGAGGTCGGCCGGCGTCAGGCCGCTCGTGCGCTCGACGACGACGAGGTAGGGCAGCGTCTGCGTGTCGGTGGTGCGCTGCACGAGCTTGCTCACCGACGTCGACTCGGCCGAGGGCGGCAGGAAGTTGGCGTTGTCGTTGGTCGCGACCTCCGACAGCCGTCCGACGAGCGGGCCACCCACGCCGCCGATGGCGAGCCAGGCGAGCACGGCGAGGGCCGCGATCCACCGCACGGCGGCGCGTCCCCTCGGTCTCGTCGGCCCGCCCGTGCCCCGAGAAGTCTCGCTCATGGTCACATCATGGAGCAGACGCAGGCGGCAAGGTTGGACACCGCGAGGAGACGACCGGTGTGCCGGCCCCGGCGGCCCGGGACCTGAGGCGATTCCGTGGTGCGCCGGCGCGTCGGGGAGGACACTCGTGTGGGGGACCACAGGGACTCACCGCACGATGGGGGACTCGCATGGGCGGGTTCGAGGCAGCCGCAGAGGACTCGGCGAGCAGGGACCGCGCCGAGCTGGAGTCGCGTCTGGCCGACGTGCAGGAGCAGTTCCGGGCCACGAGCGACGTCCTCAAGGTCCTGACGAGCGCCACGCACACGGGACAGCCGGGTCGGGACCGGGTCTTCGACACCGTCGTGGACAACGCGCGGAGGCTGCTCGGCGCTCAGGTAGCGCAGATCTACCTCGTCGACGGTGACCGGTTCGTGCTGGCCCGCTCAAGCGGGCTCACGCCGGAGTTCGTCGACTTCGTCGCCGAGCACCCCATTGCGCGTGACCGGTCCACCCTGGTCGGACGCGTCACGATGGACCGGGTCATCCACCGCATCGACGACGTCCTGGCCGACCCGGGGTACGGGCGCACGGACTTCCAGCAGCTCGGCGGCTACCGGACCATGATGGGCGCGCCCATGGTCGTGGGCGACGAGGTGGTCGGCGCCCTCAACGTCTGGCGCACGGAGGTCGATCCCTTCGACGAGCGGGCCGAGGAGCTGCTGACGACGTTCGCCGAGCAGGCCGCGCTCGCGCTGCGCCACGTCGAGCTCTTCGCCGCCGTGGAGAGCCGTTCAGCCGAGCTGGCCCGCAAGGTCGACCAGCTCGAGGCGCTCGCGGAGGTCGGCGCGGCCATCAGCTCGACGCTGGTGCCCGACGAGATCCTCGCCCTCATCGTCTCCAGGGCCGTCGAGCTGTCGGGGACCGACGGCGGGTCCCTCATGGAGTTCGACGAGCAGACCGGCCTGTTCGGCGTGCGCACCGTGTCAGGGACGAGCCCGGAGGTCATCGCCGCCCTCCGTGCCGCCGAGATCCACATCGACCGCACCTGGGTCGGGCGGTCCGCCCTGACTCGTGAGGTGCTCCAGATCCCCGACCTCGACGACGTGCCGCTGCCCCTCGACGAGCACCTCGCGGTGCTGCACGGCTCCGGCTGGCGCTCGCTCGTGGCCATCCCGCTGTCGCGGGCGGGCCGTGTCGTCGGCGCGCTCGTCGTGCGGCGCAAGTCGCCCGGCAGCTTCAGCCCCGAGACGTGCGAGCTGCTGGCCACGTTCGCCAACCAGTCGGCCGTCGCGCTCACCAACGCCCGGCTCTACCAGCAGCTCGAGCAGCAGAGCATTGAGCTCGCCGAGGCCAGCCGGCACAAGTCCGAGTTCCTCGCGAGCATGTCGCACGAGCTGCGCACCCCGCTCAACGCCGTCATCGGCTTCTCCGAGGTGCTGCTCGAGCGGATGTTCGGCGAGCTCAACGAGCGCCAGGAGGACTACCTCCGGGACATCCACTCCGCCGGCCGCCACCTGCTCGCCCTCCTGGGCGACATCCTCGACCTGTCGAAGATCGAGGCGGGCCGCATGGAGCTCGACCTCACGACCTTCATCGTCGACGACATGGTGGTGCAGGCCCTGTCGCTCGTGCGCGAGCGCGCGGCGCTGCACGGCATACGCCTGTCGCTCGAGATGGACGGCGGGCTCGGGGCCGTGACGGCCGACGAGCTCCGTCTCAAGCAGGTGCTGCTCAACCTGCTGAGCAACGCCGTCAAGTTCACCCCCGACGGGGGCAGCGTCGACGTGCGCGCGTGGCGCGACCGCGAGGAGGTCGTCATCACCGTCACCGACACGGGCATCGGCATCGACCCGGCCGACCAGGACCGGATCTTCGACTCCTTCCAGCAGGGCGAGCGGTCGGCGTCGTCGAGCGAGGGGACGGGCCTGGGCCTGACCCTGAGCCGACGCATCGTCGAGCTGCACGGCGGCCGGCTGTGGCTCTCGAGCCGACCGGGCGAGGGCAGCACCTTCGGGCTCTCGATCCCGCAGCCCGACGCCGAGCCGGCGCCCGAGGACGGTGTGTGGGCGGACGGCGAGGAGCTCGTGGGCGGTCCGACCGTCGTCGTCATCGAGGACGACCCGCGCTCGGCCGAGCTCGTCGCGCTGCACCTGCGGGCCGCCGGGCTGCGCGCCGTCGGCGCCTCCAGCGGCGAGCAGGGGCTCGAGCTCGTGCGGGCCCAGGACCCCTTCGCCGTCATCCTCGACATCCACCTGCCCGGCATGAACGGCTGGGAGGTGCTGACGGCCCTCAAGAGCGACCCGGTGACGGCCGCCGTGCCGGTCGTCGTCGTCAGCGTCGAGCCGGAGCGCGGTCGGGGCTTCGCTCTCGGGGCGACGGAGTACCTCGTCAAGCCGGTGAGCGGGGACCACCTCCTCGCCGCCGTCACGCGCCTGCTGTCGCCCACGCAGGCGCACGACGCGGCCACCGGGCTCAGCGTCGTCGTCGTCGACGACGACCCGCTCGCGCTCAAGCTCGTGCGCAGCACCCTCGAGCCGCTCGGCTGGGAGGTGCACACCTGTGCCGGTGGTCAGCGGGCCGCCGACGTCGTGCGCGCGGTCGCGCCCTCCGTCGTCGTCATGGACCTGCTCATGCCGCAGGTCGACGGCTTCGCCGTCATCGACGAGCTGCGCCCGGACCGCGACTCGGACGGTCCGCCCATCGTCGTGCTGACCGCAAAGACCCTGACGGCACAGGACCGCTCGCGGCTCGAGGGCCGCATCGCCTTCGTCGCCGAGAAGGCGGGCATCGACCTGCCGGGTCTCGCCCGCCGGCTCGCTGCCGTGGCGGCCGCGCACCCCACGCACACCACGCACGGGGAGGGCTCATGAGCCGCCCGCCCGTGGTGCTCCTCGTCGAGGACAACCCACGCAACCTCAAGCTGGCCCGCGACGTGCTGGAGTATGCCGGCTTCTCCGTCGTCGTCGCGGCCACCGGTGAGCAGGGGGTCGAGCAGGCACGCGAGACCCTGCCCGACGTCATCCTCATGGACCTTCAGCTGCCGGGGATCGACGGCTTCGCCGCCCTGGAGCTGCTGCGCGGTCACGACGCGACCGCGCACATCCCCGTCGTCGCCCTCACCGCCTTCGCGATGCAGCGCGACCGCGAGCGGGCGCTCGACTCGGGCTTCGCGGGCTACCTCGAGAAGCCGATCAGCGTCCGCGAGTTCCCGGCCCAGGTGCGCCGCCACCTCCCGCGTCGGGACGACGGAGGGGCGCCGTGACGGCCCCGGCAGAGGGCGTCCCCCCGCCGCTCACGGGCGTGCGGGTGCTCGTCGTCGACGACCTCGAGCAGAACCGCAAGCTCATGCACGCCGTCCTCGAGCCGCACGGCTTCGTCGTGCGCTCCGAGGCCTCGGGCGCCGACGCGTTGGCTGCCCTGGCCGAATGCGTCGTGGACGTCGTCCTGCTCGACGTGCTGATGCCCGTCATGGACGGCTACGACACGTGCGCGCGGATCAAGGCCGACCCCCGGACGGCGATGCTGCCCGTGGTCATGGTGACCGCGAGCGGCACACGGCAGCGGCTGCGGGCGCTCGAGGTGGGCGCCGACGACTTCGTCACCAAGCCCTTCGACCAGGCCGAGCTCATGGCGCGGGTCCGTTCGCTGGCCCGGGTCAAGCGACTGCACGACACCGTCGTCGAGCAGACCGTCGCCCTCGAACGGTGGAACGCCGAGCTCGAGTCGCGCGTGGCCGAGCAGGTGGCGGACCTCGAGCGGCTGAGCCGGCTGCGCCGCTTCCTCTCGCCACAGATCGCCGGGCTCATCGTCGAGTCGGGTGACGAGTCGTTCCTCGAGAGCCACCGCCGCGACATCACGACGGTGTTCACCGACCTGCGCGGCTTCACCGCGTTCGCCGAGACGTCCGAGCCCGAGGAGACCATGTCGGTGCTCCGCGACTACCACGCCGCGCTCGGCGAGCTCGTCTTCGCCTACGAAGGGACGCTAGAGCACTTCGCCGGCGACGGGCTCATGGTCTTCTTCAACGACCCGCCCCCGTGCGCAGACGCTCCCGAGCGGGCCGTGCGGATGGCGCTGGAGATGCGCGACCGCGTCGACGAGCTTGCTGCGCACTGGCGCCGGCAGGGCCACGACCTCGGCTTCGGGGTCGGCATCGCGCAGGGCTACGCGACGCTGGGCCGGGTCGGCTTCGAGGGTCGGTGGGACTACGCCGCCATCGGGACGGTCACCAACGTCGCGGCCCGTCTCTGCGCAGCGGCCGCGACCCGGCAGGTCCTCATCAGCCCGCGCGTGCGGGCCGGCCTGGACGACCGCTTCGAGACGCGCTCGCTCGGTCCCGTCGAGCTGCGCGGGATCTCGCGTCCCCTGGAGGTCCACGAGGTCATCGGCACCAACGGGCAGGAGGCCCCTCCATGAACCCACCGTCCGTCCCGCAGCCGTCCACGCCTGACATGCCCGCGCCCGTGGTCGGGACACTCGGGGACCTGGACGAGGCAGCCCGCGACGAGCTCTTCGACGAGCTTCAGGAGCGGCTCCCCGCGGTGTGGCGCCTCATCCGGCAGGGGGACCCGCTCGAGTCGGTCGTCGTCGTGCCCTCGATGAGCGCCGACAAGCTCGCCCCCTCAGCAGGCGCCGTGAACCAGGCGATGGAGGAGCGGCTGCTCTTCCTGCTGCTGCTCCTGCGCCAACCGCGCCTCCGGATGGTCTACGTCACCTCGATGCCCATCAACGAGCACGTCGTCGAGTACTACCTCTCGCTGCTGCCGGGCGTCATCCCGAGCCACGCCCGGTCGCGCCTGCAGCTCGTCTCGGTCGGTGACTCCTCGGCGACGCCCCTGACCGACAAGCTGCTGGCCCGGCCCCGGCTGGTGGCACGCATCGCCGGGCTCGTGCCGGACGTCACGCGCTCCCACCTCGTGCCCTACACGAGCACGACCCGCGAGCGTGACCTCTCGCTCCTGCTCGGGATCCCGATGTATGCCGCCCACCCGCGCCTCTACCCGTTGGGGACCAAGACGGGCTGCCGCCGCGTCTTCGCCGAGGCCGGCGTCGACCACCCGTTCGGCGCGGAGGACCTCCACTCCGTCGACGAGGTCGTCGACGCCGTGCTCGACCTGCTCGCGGCGAGGCCCGGAGCCGAGTGGGCCATGGTCAAGCTCAACGAGGGGGTGTCAGGCTCGGGCAACGCGCTCGTCGACCTCTCGGGCCTGACTGCAGGACAAGGCAGTTCGGGGACTGATAGTCAGGCCGACCTGCGCGCCGAGGCCGAGGAGCGGGTGCGGGCGATGCAGCTCGAGGACGCCCGTGTCGGGATCGACGCCTACCTCGCGAAGCTCGAGGAGCGTGGCGGGATCGTCGAGGAGCGGGTCGTCGGGGACGAGGTCCGCAGCCCGAGCGTGCAGCTGCACGTGACGCCCCTCGGTGAGCTCGCGGTGCTCTCGACGCACGACCAGGTCCTCGGCGGGCCCACGGGGCAGATGTACCTCGGGGCGCGCTTCCCCGCGGACCCGGCCTACGCCACGACGATCAGTCGCGAGGCCGAGAAGGTCGGCCGGGTCCTCGCCGACAAGGGCGTGCTCGGGCGCTTCGCCCTCGACTTCGTCGTCGTCCGGCAGGGCGACCGCTGGCAGACCCATGCCATCGAGGTCAACCTTCGCAAGGGCGGGACGACGCACCCGTTCCTGACCCTGCAGTTCCTGACGGACGGCGAGTACGTCAAGGAGGAGGGCCGCTACCTGACGCCGTCCGGGGCCGAGCGCCACCTCGTGGCCACCGACCACCTCGAGGACGAGTCGCTCCGAGGCCTCGGCGTCGACGACCTCTTCGACCTCGTCGCGCGGGCCGGTCTGCACTTCGACCAGTCCCGCCAGACCGGTGTCGTCTTCCACATGATCAGCTCGATCACCGAGTGCGGCCGGGTCGGCATGACGGCGATCGGGGACACGCCATACTCCGCCCAGGATGTGTTCGACCGGGCGGAGTCGGCGTTGCTCGCCGAGGCGCGTGCGTCGCTGGTGCCGCTCCCGGTTCCCCTCCGGGGGCGCCTCGGCGAGGGTCTGCGGTGACCGCTCAGGGTGCGATCGAGGCCGAGTGGATGAGGGCGCCGACGTATGCCTGGTGCCAGGTGAGCCGGGCCGCGGCCGAGCGCGCGGACGCCCCTCCGCAGTCGCACGCCCACGTCCAGCCGCCGCGCGAGGTCCTCGTCACCCGGGGGTGGTGGTGCGCGAGGTCGGGGTGGACCCGTCGTCGTGTCGTCGTCGTCATCGAAGTGCCTCTCCTCGTCGAGTGGTTCGCTGCCCCTCGCCCTGCGGATGTGCTCACCGACGACGATGCCGTCCCGCGGGTTGCGCGTCTGTGCGCGCGGCGACACCCGGGACGTGCTCACGCGCGGACGGGCCCGTGAACGTCGACCTCGGCCTGCTGTCGGACCTCGCGCCCGAGGAGCGCCGGCACGTCGTGGCGAGCATGCACCGGCACACGTATGCCGCGGGCGACGTCGTCTTCCACGAGGGTGACGCCGCCGACTCCGTGCACTTCGTCGTCGAGGGCCGGGTCGTGGCCCAACGGTCCTCCGAGCACGGCGACCGCCTCGCGTACTCGGTGATGGGACCGGGGCAGGCCTTCGGGGAGCTGGCGATGATCGTGCGCGGTGGCCGTCGGACTGCGACGATCGAGGCCGTCGAGCCGACCGTGACGCTGGCGCTCCGCTACGCCGACTTCGAGCGGCTCTGCGCTCGCCACCCCGAGGTCAGCCGGCTCCTCGTCCGGCTGCTGGCCGCTCGGGTCAACCGGCTCAGCGAGGCCCTCATGGAGGCCCTGCACACGCCCGCGGAGCTCCGCGTCGTGCGGAGCCTGGTGGCGTTGTGCGGCGTCTACTCCCATGGCGCTCAAGTGATCTCGCCCGTGGCTGTGCCCCTCAACCAGACGGCGCTCGCCGAGCTCGCCGGGGTCACCCGGCCCACCGCGAACCGGGTCCTGCGCCGCCTCGAGGCGTCCGGAGTGGTCGCCCTCGACCGTGGACGCGTCACCGTCCTCGACCCCACCGCCCTGCGCCACGCGGGCGGCCGCGGGTAGCCGCCCGGCGCGGGCACACGGCATACCTGCGCTCTGCTCCGGCTCCCGCCACAGGTCCGCCGGCGGATGGACCCTCTACCGGGACACGACGTAGCGGGGCTCGGTGAGACCGCCCCGGTCTCGAAGCGCGACCCGCGGTTGCACGTCGGTGCACGCCAGGTCGAGCGAGCACCTCTGGAGGGCGTTGCTCGTGGCGGGTGACACCGGCCGGGAGGTGTTGCGCGAGATCACCACCGTCGACTCGTCGTCGTCGAGGTGCCAGCTCCACCCGGACACGAGCGCAGCTCCGGTCCCGCCGAGGACCACGGTGCCGTCGGCGACCCGGACCACGCCTGCGCTGAACCAGAACCCGCCGTCGACGTAGTGGGAGCCCACGAGGTAGGTGCCCTTGCTGGAGAACGCGGTCGGCATGAACATCGTCGGGTTCTCGCCCGGTCCGCACTTCTCGACCGTCTGGGGGAAGCGCGGCCTGGTGAGGTCGACGACCGACCAGCAGACCTCGTCCTGCGCGTCGGTGGTGACGGTCCACTGGAGGGCCGCCCGGGTCCCGTCGGGCGAGACGGCGACGAGGTGCGCCGGGAGCGGGCTCGTGTCACCCGTGGCGAGGTCCCACCTCAGCGAGCCCTGCGCGGAGTCGCCGTTGAGGTAGGCGACGCCCCGGACCACCGCGCCGACCTCTCGGGCGTCCCGACGCTGGCCGACCACGGTGCCGTCGGGCGCATAGACCACGAGGGTGTCCCCGGTGCCGTCCTTTGCCAGCACGCGCGTGCCGTCGGGTGACACGGCATACGTCCCGGACGCGCCGAGGGCGCGGACCGTGCGACCGGTGGGGGACAGGATCTCCATCTCGCTCTGCGAGGAGCCGGTCGACAGGTGTGACTGGAGGACGAAGCCACCGTTGGCGAGGACGGCGAGACTCTCGACGACGGTCCCCTTCTCGAGCTGGACCACCGTGTCGCCGAAGCGGATCGTGTCGTCGAGGGCGTAGGCGTCGGCCCGGGTGGCGACGGACGGTGACGGGACCGTCGCAGCAGTCGACGAGGGGAGGTCGGTCGGCGAGGTGCTGCGGACGGAGCCGCTCGGGGTGGGGAGCGAGGTCGTCGCCGTCGGGAGGGCGGGGACCGGTGGCGAGGGGTCTCGGTCGCTCAACCACAGGACCGGCACCGCCACCGCGACGACGGCCACGGCGGCAGCGGCGGCGAGGGCGGCACGCGTGCGCTGGTCCCGGCGCCGCCGCGCGACGGCGACGGGCCCGAAGTCACCGGACACCTCGACACCCGCGGCGCGCTGCCGCAGGAGGGTCTGGAGCTCGTTCTCGTGGTCGGTCGTGGTCACGACGTGACCTCCTTCATGGTGCGGCGCAAGGAGCTGAGCGCCCGGCTCGTGTGGCTCTTGACGGTGCCGACGGAGACACCGAGGATCTCGGCGGTCTGGGCCTCGGAGAGGTCCTCGTAGTAGCGCAGGACCACCGCGGCCCGTTGCTGGGGTGCGAGCGAGCACACGTGGGCCCACAGCTCGGCGTCGTGCGCGGTCTCGGGCGCGGCCGCCGGGTCGAGGACGCGGATCAGCTCGCTGTCGGTGCGCTCCCGGTGACGCCAGGCGCGGCGCCACCACGTGGTGTGCTCGTTGACCATGACCTTGCGGACGTAGGCGTCCGGCGCTTCGACCGTGCTGATGTGGTCCCACCTGCCGTACACCTTCGCGAGAGAGGACTGCAGCAGGTCCTGGGCGCTGTGCGGGTCACCGGTGAGCAGGTAGGCGAAGCGTGCGAGCGAGCCCTGTCGCGCTCGCACGTAGGCCGAGAAGTCGGCCTCCCGTTCGGTGTCTCCCACGGTCGTCCCCCGTCTGCGAGGTCTCTACGCACCCTCGACGCGGTGGGCGCGCCCGGAGGTTGTCGTCAGGGACGATCTTCCTCAAGGGTCGACCCCGGGGGTGGGGATGCGGCGGAGTGGATGAAGCGCTCGAGGACACTGGCGAAGCGGTCGGGCTGCTCGAGGTGCGGGAAGTGGCCGGCGCCATCGAACAGCACGACCTCGGCCCCGGGGAAGATCTCGTTGGCCCGCTCGGCGTGGCCCACGGGGATCATCCGGTCCCGCGTGCCCCAGATGACGAGGGTGCGGATGTGCTCGCCCGTCGCCAGGTGGCCCCGCGCGCTGACCGTCTGCCCTCCCGGGTCGATGACGCCGCGCGTCGTGGCGAGGAAGGCCCGGCGGCTCTCGGCGTCCGACAGGGACGTGAACCCCTTCCAGGCTGCCGACGCGTCCGCGCTCGGGCGCCAGCCGAGCCCCCGGACGGCGCGGCCGACGCTCTCGACCCGCTCGCGCACCCAGGCGGACGCGATGACCGGCAGCACGAGCTCGGCCCCGGGGAGCGTGGCGGAGCGCAGCAACGGGCTGACGGTGCGGCCCAGGCCGCCCGAGGAGACGAGCACGAGGGCCTCGACGCGCTCGGGGAAGAGGTAGCAGAACTGCATGGCGATCCCGCCACCGAGGGAGTGGCCGACGAGGGTGACGCGCTCGATTCCGAGCCGGTCGATGAGGTCGCGCAGGATGGCTGCGTGCGAGCCGATCGAGTAGTCGCCGACGGGCTTCGCCGAGGCGCCGTGGCCGAAGAGGTCCGGGATGACGACCCGGTGGTCGGTGTCGAGGCGGTCGACGAGGTGGGTCCAGTTCTCGTGGGAGCCCAGCAGCCCGTGGATGAAGAGGATGGCGGACCCCTCGCCGGTGTCGACGTAGGACAGGTCGTGCCCGCGGAGGTTGGCGACGTGCGGCGGGTAGGGCAGCTCGGCGTCCTCGCGTGTCTCCTGGGTCTGGGTCATGCTCGCCTCCCTGTGCAGCTGGGGACGGTTGGTCCGCAACGGTCCTCACCTCCAGCGTCCCT
Organism: Terrabacter tumescens; assembly: GCF_014646815.1. Lineage (GTDB taxonomy): Bacteria > Actinomycetota > Actinomycetes > Actinomycetales > Dermatophilaceae > Terrabacter > Terrabacter tumescens. Next base: position 634,022 of record NZ_BMNZ01000003.1, on the reverse strand, counting down.
CTCCACGAGGGTGCCGGGCGGGACCTGAGACGCACCTCACCGCCTCGCAGGTCCGCTTGGTAGCGTCGCGCGACATGATCTACCACCTCGCCGAGCAGGCGCACTGGCAGCAGGCCCTCCGCGAGGGCAGCTACACCCGGTCGACGCGGGGGCGCTCGCTCGCGGAGGAGGGCTTCGTGCACGCCTCGTCGGAGCAGCAGTGGCCCGTCGTGCGGTCGCGCTTCTACGCCGACGTCCCCGAGCCGCTCGTGCTCCTGCACATCGACGAGTCGCGGCTGTCGTCGCGCGTCGTGCACGAGGTCGGTGACCCCACGACGGGCGAGACCTTCCCGCACGTCTACGGCCCCATCGAGGTCGACGCCGTCGTCGACACGACCCTCCTGGCCCCGCCCCACGCCTGACCCACGCGCCTCAACCGTCGAGAGGCCACGAACGGCCCGTGGGCGAACGTCGAGAGGCCACGAGGCCGGCGCTCGAACGTCGAGAGGCCACGAGTGGCCGGCGCTCGAACGTCGAGAGGCCACGAGTGGCCGGCGCTCGAACGTCGAGAGGCCACGAGTGGCCGGCGCAGGCGGTCACTCGGGCTGGACGCGTCCCCGTCCCGACTTGACCTGCGACCGCCGCTTCTTGCCCTCGACCCGCCGCCGCTGCGACCCCTTGGTCGGCTTGGTCGCCCGCCGGGCGGGTGGTGGCGGAGCGAGACCCTCGCGCAGCAGGTCGGCGAGCCGGTCTCGCGCCGCGGCCCGGTTGCGCAGCTGGGACCGGTGCTCGGAGGCCACGACGGTGATGCGTCCGCCGACGAGCCGTCCGGCGAGGGCGGTGAGGACGCGTTCCCGCTGGGTCGGGCTGAAGGCCCCGGAGGACTCGACGTCGAGGACGAGCTCGACCCGGCTGTCCGTGGTGTTGACGCCCTGACCACCGGGACCCGACGACCGGCTGAACCGTTCGACGAGCTCGACCGCGGGGACGACGAGCCCCTGCCGCAGCCCCGGGCCGGGCGCGAGCACGAGGTCACCGCCGGGCTCGTTCACCTCTTCATTGTGCCCGGGACGCGCCGAGGGCCGCCTCCCCGGGGGAGGCGGCCCGCGGTCGCGTGCGAGGTGCGAGCCCGCGTGGTCGAGATCAGCGAGGCGGCATGCGCAGGGCGCCGTCGAGGCGGATGACCTCGCCGTTGAGCATGGGGTTGTCGACGATGTGGCGCACGAGGTTGGCGTACTCCTCCGGGCGGCCGAGGCGCGACGGGTGCGGCACCTGCTTCTCGAGGATCTCCTTGACCTCGCCCGGCAGGCCGGCGAGCATCGGCGTCTCGAACGTGCCGGGCGCGACGGTCATCACGCGGATCGCCTTGTCCGCCAGGTCTCGTGCAGCCGACAGGGTGAGACCGACGATGCCGCCCTTGCTCGCGGCGTAGGCGGCCTGGCCGATCTGGCCGTCGTAGGCGGCGATGCTCGCCGTGTTGACGATGACGCCCCGGTCACCGTCGACGGGCTCGTTGCCGAGCATCGCCGCGGCCGCGAGACGCATGACGTTGAAGGACCCGACGAGGTTGATGTCGACGACGGTCCTGAACGTGTCGAGGGAGAGTGGGCCGCCACGGCCGATGACGCGGCCCGGGGTCGCGACCCCGGCGCAGTTCACGGCGATGCGCAGCTCGCCGAGCTCGGTGGCACGGTCGATGGCGGCCTGCACCTGGCCTTCGTCGCGCACGTCCGCGGCGACGAAGACCGCGCTGCCCTCCCGATCGGCGTTGAGCTCGTCGACGAGCGCCGGGGCGGTCGAGGACTCGAGGTCGATGATGACGACGGTCGCGCCGTCGGCGACGAGGCGACGCGCGGTGGCGCCACCCAGGCCGGAGCCGCCCCCGGTGACGACGGCGACGGTGGACGAGTTCAGCTGCATGACAAGCCTTTCGGGCCTCGACGGTGGGTGGGGGGAGCGGGTCAGCGCGTCAGCAGCTGACGGGAGATGACGAGGCGCTGGATCTGGTTAGTGCCCTCGAAGATCTGGGTCACCTTGGCCTCGCGCATGTAGCGCTCGAGCGGGAAGTCCTCGGTGTAGCCGGCGCCACCGAGCACCTGCACGGCGTCGGTGGTCACCTTCATCGCCGCGTCGGTGGCGACGAGCTTGGCGACCGCGGCCTCCTTGCCGAAGGCGCGCCCGGCGTCCTTGAGCCTCGCCGCGTGCAGGTAGGTGGCACGGGCGGCCGTGACCGCGGCCTCCATGTCGGCGACCAGGAAGGCGAGTCCCTGGAAGTCGGCGATGGGGCGGCCGAACTGCTGGCGCTCCTTCGCGTAGGAGGCGGCAGCGTCCAGGGCCGCCTGCGCGAGTCCCGTTGCGGCAGCGGCGATCCCGAGGCGGCCGGCGTCGAGGGCAGAGAGCGCCGTCTTCATGCCGTCGCCCTCGCGACCGATGAGCCGGGCGCCGTCGACGGGCACGCCGTCGAACATCACCTGCGCGACGGGGTCGCAGTGCAGGCCCATCTTGCGCTCGGGCTCGGCGAACGACAGCCCCGGGGCATCGCCCGGCACGATGAAGGTCGACAGCCCCTTGCCGCCGTCGTCGGACGTGCGCGCGAAGGTCGTGTAGTAGTCGGCGTGGCCAGCGTGGGAGATCCAGGCCTTGGTGCCCTTGAGGGTCCATCCGTCGTCGGTCCGCGTGGCACGCGTCGTCATGGACGCGATGTCGGAGCCGGCGAGGGGCTCGGACAGGCAGTACGCCCCGAGCTGGTCGCCCGAGAGCATGCCCGGCAGGAGGGCCTCCTGCTGCTCCCGGGTGCCGAACGTCGCGACGGGGTAGGCCGTGAGGCCGTGGACGCTGACCCCCACCGCCACGCTCATCCAGACGGACGCGATCTCCTCGATCACCTGGAGGTAGACCTCGTAGGGCTGCTCGGCGCCGCCGAACTCCTCGGGGTAGGGCAGCGACAGCAGGCCGGCCCGTCCGAGCGTGCGGAAGGTCTCCTCGGGGAAGGCGCGCGCGCGTTCGGCGTCGTCGACCTTCGGGGCGAGGTCCTTGCGGCAGATCTCGCGGGTCAGCTCGATCAGGTCGGCGGCTTCGTCGGTCGGCATCAGCCTCGTCGCTGGCATGGTCAGATACTAGGACGTCCGAGCATTTCGTCCAAAGTGTGAGACGCGGTGGGCCCACACGGCGGGCCGGCAGCTGACGCGCTGGCCCGGCCATGCGGCATACGCCCTCGAAAACGGGAGGACGCGAGCGGACCGCCACCCCTACCGTCGATGCGTGCTCATGCTCCTGCGGCGTCCGCTGCGCGAGGCGGGCGCGACGTCCACCTTCTACGTGCTGACGGCCGTCGCGGCCTTCGCCTTCGCCACGTGCTTCACGCTCAACCTCGTCTTCCAGTACCGCGTCGTCGGCCTCGACCCGTTCCAGCTCGTCCTGGTCGGCACGGTGCTCGAGGCGACCTGCTTCCTCTTCGAGGTCCCGACCGGGATCGTGGCCGACCTGCACAGCCGGCGCGTGTCGGTCATCATCGGCTTCTTCCTCATCGGCGCCGGCTTCGCCTTCGAGGGCATCGTCGCGACCTTCGCGGCGGCCATCGTGGGCAACATCGTCTGGGGCATCGGCTACACGTTCACGTCCGGGGCACTGCAGGCGTGGATCACGGACGAGGTGGGTGAGGAGTCGGTGGGGCCGGTCTTCACCCGCGAGACCCAGATCGACCTGACCTTCAGCATCGTCGGCACGCTGGCCGCCGGAGCGCTCGGGCTCCTCGGCCTGCGCGCGCCGGTCATCGCGGCCGGGGTCACCCTGATGCTGCTCGCCGTCGGCCTCTGGGTCGTCATGCCGGAGCGGCACTTCCACCCGACTCCGCGGGGTGACCGCGAGACGTTCGGTCACATGCGCGACCAGTTCGTCTCGGGGCTGCGGATCGCGCGGAGCCGTCAGGTCGTGCGCGTCTTCCTCCTCGTCAGCCTGCTCGTCGGTCTCGCGAGCGAGGTCTTCGACCGGCTCTGGCGGGTGCGGGTGCTCGAGTCCTTCGGCATGCCGGCGGTCTTCGGCGGTGACGAGGTGGTCGCGTTCACGGTCTTCGCGCTCGTCGGCACGGTCGTCTCGCTCGTCGCGTCGCTCGCGAGCGGTCGCTGGCTGCCGCGCCGCGTCGTCGACACCAACCCCGGGCTGCCCGTGGCGCTCGCAGCCCTGGCGCAGGTCGTGGCCGTCGCCGGTGTCGCCCTGCTCGGCAACCTCTGGCTCGTCCTCGCCTGCGTGTGGCTGCGGGGCGCCGCGATGGCGTTCAGCGCGCCGATCGAGTCGACGTGGGTCAACCGCAACCTCGACGGCGCCACCCGCGCCACCGTGCTGTCGATGAACGGCCAGGCCGACGCCATCGGCCAGGTCGCGGGCGGGCCGCCGCTCGGGGCCCTCGCGGCCCGGACGACGATCCCCGTCGCGCTCGTCGTCGCCGCGGTCGTGCAGGCACCATCGGTCATCGCGTTCCTCCGCGTCCGCCACGCCACGACCCCGTCGAGTGAGCGCCCCGTCACCGTCGAGCGAGCGCCCCGTCACACGGAGGTGGGGCGGAGCGCTCACTCGAGTGGGGCGGAGCGCTCACTCGAGTGAGGGGAGGGGGAGTCTGCGGGTAGGCGGGTCAGCGGGGGTAGGTGCGGACCTCTGTCGCCTTGACCGCGGCCCAGACCTCCTGGCCCACCTGCAGGCCGAGTGCCGTGACCGACTCGAGCGTCACCTCCGCGGTCAGCGGCAGCTCACCGACGAGTCCGACGCGCGCCGACTGGCCCTGCATCGTCACCGACGCGATGCGCAGCCGCCACGCGTTGCGCGGCGAGCCCTCGGGCTCGTGGAGGTGCAGGGACACCGCACTCGGCGGCACGGTCGCCCAGACACTTCCCTCGGTCGGGCTCGTCGTGACGACGACGCCGCCCTTGACCGTGGTCACGTGGCCGTGCGAGTCGCCTTGTCCCGCATACAGGTTGAGGCCGACCACCGTGCCGACGTAGGCGCTCCTCGGCTCGCTCAGCACCTCGGCCGGGGTGCCGGATTGGGTGACGCGTCCGTCCTCGACGAAGACGAGGTGGTCGGCGAGCGTCAGCGCGTCGAGCGGGTCGTGGGTGACGATGACGGTCACCCCGTCGTATGCCGTGAGGCGGGCCGCGAGGTCGCTGCGCGTGCGGGCGCGCGTGTCCGGGTCGAGGGCCGCGAGCGGCTCGTCGAGGAGCAGCAGCGCGGGGTCGGTCGCCAGGGCGCGGGCCAGGGCGACCCGCGCCTGCTGGCCCGACGACAGCTCGCGCGGCCGTGACGCCGCACGGTCCGCGAGGCCCACGCGCTCGAGCTCGAGGTGGGCGCGCTCCCGGGCCCGGTGGTGGTCTACGCCGCGGCTGCGGGGGCCGTAGGCGACGTTGTCGACGGCGCGCAGGTGGGGGAAGAGGAGGCTGTCGGCGAGCATGAGCCCGACCCGGCGCCGTTCGGGTGCGAGGCGGCGGCGGCCGTCGTCCCAGACGTCACCGCCGACGCGGACGTGGCCCTCCTCGAGGGCCAGCACGCCGGCGAGGGCCAGCACCGTGGTCGTCTTGCCACCGCCGTTGGGGCCGAGCACGCCGATCACCTGCCCGGGCTCGGCGGTCAGGGGGACGTCGAGGTCCATCGTGCCGCGCGACAGGCGGACTCGCGCGTCGAGACCGTCCGCGTGGCTGCGGGGTGCGCTCACCGGAGCCACCGCCCGCGGAGCACACCGAGCACGAGCACGCTGACGGCGAGCAGCATGATGCTGATCGAGATCGCCACCTGCGGGTCGCGCTCGAGCTCGACGTAGACGAGCAGCGGCAGGGTCTGCGTGCGGCCCTGGAAGTTGCCGGCGAAGGTGATGGTCGCGCCGAACTCGCCGAGGGCCCGCGCCCATGCGAGCGCCAGGCCGCTCGCGATGCCCGGCAGCACGAGGGGGATGCCCACGGTGCGGAGGTAGCGCAGGTCGGTCGCGCCGAGGGTGCGCGCCACCGCCTCGAGCCGGGGGTCGAGGCCACGCATGGCGCCCTCGACGGCCAGCACGTAGTAGGGCATCGCGACGAAGGTCTCGGCGAGCACGACCGCGACGGTGGTGAAGGGGATCTGGATGCCGAACGGCGTCAGGTGCTGGCCGACGAGACCGGTGCGGCCCCACGTCATGAGCAGGGCCACGCCGCCCACGACCGGGGGCAGCACGAGCGGGACGGTGAGCAGCGCCCGCACCCAGCTCGTGGCGCGGTGGTCGGAGCGGGCGAGGAACCAGGCCAGGGGGGTGCCGAGCAGCAGGCAGAGCGCCGCGGTGATGGACGTCGTCGTCAGCGAGAGGCGCAGTGCCGGAAGGACGGTCGGCGTCGCGAGGTCGGAGGGGACGCGCGCCCAGTCGGCCCGGAGCATCAGCGCGACGAGAGGGACGACGAGCAGCAGGAGAGCCAGCCCGGCAGGGATGCCGAGGGCGACGCGCGAACGCCAGCCGGCGGCATACCTCATGTCACGTCATCCTGCCGGTGGCCGCACAGCCCGGCGCTCAGGGCGCGCCGAAGCCGAACGACTGCACCGTGGCGAGGCCCTTGGCGCTCAGCAGGTAGGCGACGAAGGCCTGGCTGGCGGCGTCGTCGGCGAGTGTGATGACGGGGTAGGCGAGGCTCGTGTTGAGCTGCGGCTCGATCGCGACGCCCTTGACGGAGTCCTTCGCCGCGACGACGTCGGAGTGGTAGACCACGGCGGCATCGGCCTCGGCGAGCTTGACCTTGGCGAGCGTCGCCTTGACGTCGACCTCCTTGCTCACGACGTTGGGCACGATGCGAGCCTTTGTGAAGGTCGCCTGGGCCGCCTTGCCGCACGGCACCGTGTCGGCACACAGCACGACCTTGACCGTGGGCTTCGCGAGGTCGTTGATCGAGGCGACGTCGGCAGGGTTGCTCGGCGGCACCGCGATCTCGAGGACGTTGGTGGCGAAGGTCTTCGTGTCCTTGACCATGCTCTTGTCGAGGGGCTCGGCCGCGGTGGCCCCGGCCAGGGCGATGACCGATGCGGGCGCGCCGTTGTCGACCTGCTGCACGAGGGTCGCGCTCGAGCCGTAGGAGGTCTCGACGGTGACGCCGGGGTGGGCGGCCTCGAAGTCCTTCTTCAGCGCGTCGAACGACTCGGTGAGCGAGGCCGCGGCCAGGACCGTGACCGTGCCCTGGAGGTCGGCCCTCGAGGTGCCGGTCGTCCCCGGCTGGCGGGCGCCGTCGGCGCTGGTGGGGGTGGTGCTGCCGCAGCCGGCGAGCAGGAGGCTGCCGGCGGTCGCGAGCGCGACGACGGTGGGCGCCACTGGCCGGCGGGCACCTCGCCGGGCTCGGGGGAGGAGCGTGGTCACGCGCGTGCTCCCGCGCGCGCTCATGCGGGGACCTCCACGACGACGTGGGTCGACTTGACGCTGGCCACGGCGACCGAGCCCACTTCGAGGGCGAGGTCGTCGACCGACTCGCTCGAGAGCAGCGAGACGATCCGGAAGGGGCCGCACTGCAGCTCCACCTTGGCCATCACGATGTCCTGGGTGATGGCGGTGACGATGCCGCGCATCCGGTTGCGGGCGGACGCACCCCCGATGGTGCCGACCGCAGCCGGATGCGCGAGCTCCTGGGCCACGGCTGCGAGCTGGGCGCCGTCGACGGTGCGGCGGCCGGCGTCGTCGGTGGCGCCGTCGAGGCGGCCTGAGTCGACCATGCGACGGACGGTGTCGTCGGAGACGCCGAGGAGCGCGGCAGCCTCGGTGATACGCAGATGCGGCATGAAGGCGACTCTATACCCGCATCTGCGGCTATCGAGGTGATGTCCGGCCCGAGGGGCTTGACGGGGCGAGCAGTCGCTGTTGTAATCAACCTATTAGTTGATCAAGGAGTCAGTTGACCATGGTTCTCCCGCCCGTCTCGGACGCCGACCTCGACCGCGCCTTCGCGGCTCTGGCCGACCCCGTCCGGCGCGCCATCATCGCTCGCCTCAGCCGGGGCGCCGCGACCGTCAACGAGCTCGCCGAACCGTTCGAGATCAGCAAGCAGGCCGTCAGCAAGCACATCCAGGTGCTCGAGCAGGCCGGCCTCGTGAGCCGCACCCGTGACGCGCAGCGGCGCCCCGTGCACCTCGAGGCCGCCCGGCTCGAGGCCATGACGGCCTGGATCGACCGCTACCGGCTCGCCGCCGAGCAGCGCTTCCGCGCGCTCGACGCGGTCCTCGAACACAGCACCGCACCCGGCAGCGCCCGGGCGACCACACAGATCAGCACGGACAAGGAGAAGCAGTCATGACCAACCACCTCACCCTCGACATTCCTGCCGGCGTGCCGTGGATCGACTTCACGCGCGAGTTCGACGCCCCCGTCGGGGTCGTCTTCAATGCCCACCGCGACCCCGAGCTCGTCCGACAGTGGCTCGGGCCGAGGGGCTACGAGATGCAGATCGAGCGCTGGGACTTCACCTCGGGCGGCGGCTACCGCTACACCCACCGCAACCCCGAGGGCATGGAGTTCGGCTTCCACGGCACGTTCCACACCGTCCGCGACAACGACCTCGCCATCCAGACCTTCGAGTTCGAGGGCGCGCCCGACGAGGTCGCCATCGAGTTCATGCGCTTCGTCGACCTCGGTGACGGCCGGTGCCGGCTCGAGGGGCGCAGCATCGGTCGCACCGTCGAGGGCCGCGACATGATGGTCGAGAGCGGCATGGAGAAGGGCATGGCCGAGGGCTACGAGCGTCTCGACGAGCTCGTCGCCGAGCGGTCCACGTCCTCCTCCGTGCCCGCGCAGGGCTGATCCCCGGTGGACTGGACCCTCGAGGTCGTCATCGTCCCGGTGAGGGACCTGGATGCCGCGATCGCCTTCTACCGTGACCAGGTCGGCTTCGACCTCGACCACGACACGACGAACGAGCACATGCATGTCGCCCAGCTGACGCCACGTGGCTCGGGCTGCTCGATCGTCGTCGGCGACCTGCCGGCGCAGCGGGCGATGGAGCCCGGGTCGCTGCACGGCATCCAGCTCGTCGTCGCCGACGCCGAGGCGGCCCGGGCCGAGCTCGTCGGGCGCGGCGTCGAGTGCTCGGAGATCCAGGTCATCGACCCGCGCGACGGCGGCACCTTCTTCGGTTTCTCCGACCTCGACGGCAACTCGTGGGCCGTGCAGGAGCTCAAGGTGCGCGCCGACCGGCCGCTCATCGCGCACGAGGCGCGCGGCCGGTTCGGCGAGGACCTCGAGCACTGAGCAGCACTCCTCCCGCTCGGGTGCGCCGAACGACGCGTTCGGTCGCGAATGCGATGCTCTGCCGCTGAGTTCGCGACCGAACGCGTCGTTCAGGTACGGATTGCGCACCCGGACGCCCCTGCGACTCGGGTTCCGCAGGGACCCGGCCGGACGGCATACTGGCCCCCATGAGCAACGTCCCCCAGCAGCGGCTCCTGCAGACCGCGATCCCCGGCCCGAAGTCGGCCGCGCTCCAGGCCCGCAAGACGGCGGCCGTGTCCGCCGGCGTCTCCACCGGCCTGCCGGTCTACGTCGAGCGCGCCGGCGGCGGCATCCTCGTCGACGTCGACGGCAACCAGCTCATCGACTTCGGCTCCGGCATCGCCGTGACCACCGTCGGCAACGCCGCCCCGCGCGTCGTCGACCGCGTCACCGCGCAGGTGCAGGACTTCACCCACACGTGCTTCATGGTGACCCCCTACGAGGAGTACCTCGAGGTGGCCGAGGCCCTCAACGAGCTGACGCCCGGCGACCACGAGAAGCGCACCGCGCTCTTCAACTCCGGCGCTGAGGCCGTCGAGAACGCCGTCAAGGTCGCCCGCCACTTCACCGGCCGCAACGCCGTCGTCGCCTTCGACCACGCCTACCACGGCCGCACCAACCTGACGATGGCGCTGACGGCCAAGAACATGCCCTACAAGCACAAGTTCGGCCCCTTCGCCGGCGAGGTCTACCGCGCGCCGATGAGCTACCCGTTCCGCTGGCCCGGCGGCCCCGCCGACTGCGCCAAGGAGAGCTTCGACGCGTTCGTCAGCCAGGTGCACGCGCAGGTGGGGGAGGAGAACCTCGCCGCCGTGATCCTCGAGCCGATCCAGGGCGAGGGCGGATTCATCGTCCCCGCACCGGGATTCGTCAAGCAGGTCGCCGACTGGTGCACCGACAACGGCATCCTCTTCATCGCCGACGAGGTGCAGACCGGCTTCTGCCGCACGGGTGACTGGTTCGCGAGCGACCACGAGGGCGTCGTGCCCGACCTCATCACGACGGCCAAGGGCATGGCGGGTGGCCTCCCGCTCGCCGGCGTCACCGGCCGCGCCGACGTCATGGACTCGATCCACGGTGGCGGCCTCGGCGGCACCTACGGCGGCAACCCCGTCGCCTGCGCCTCCGCCCTCGGGGCCATCGAGACGATGAAGGAGGAGGACCTCTGCGGCCGCGCGAAGCAGGTCGAGGCCCTCTTCGTCCCGCGCCTCAAGGCGCTCGCGGAGAAGTACCCGCAGATCGGCGACATCCGCGGCCGCGGCGCCATGCTCGCCGTCGAGCTCGTCAACGGCCCCGGCGACCTCACGCCGAACGCCGCCCTCACCGGCGCGGTCAACAAGGCCTGCCACGCCGAGGGACTCGTGACGCTCACGTGCGGCACCTACGGCAACGTCTTCCGCTTCCTGCCGCCGCTAGCCGCGAGCGACGAGCTGCTCAACGAGGGCCTCGACATCTTCGAGAAGGCGTTCGCCGCGTCCGTCTGAGACGTGATCCCGAGGGCGTATGCCGTCCAGTTGCCTTCCAGCGCAACGGAACGGAAGGCGTACCTCCTCCAACAGCAGTGAGGCCCGCCTTCACAAGGGGGCGGGCCTCACTGTCTCACAAGGGTTTCCGTGTCAGCGCTTCCAGACCTTGACCTGCATCGAGGTGCCGAACTGGTTCTCGATGCCGATGTTGACGCCGTTGTTCGGGACCTTGACGCCGGTGTAGGGCGTGCTCGAGTACCAGAACTGCTTGGAGTCGTCGAAGACCGGCTTGGCGGCAGCGCCGGTGACCGGGAAGGCCACCCCGTTCTTGTGGAACGTGAACGAGTCGGACTGCTGCGTCGAGAACGGCGCGTCGTAGCCGGCGATGCGTGCGCGCAGCAGCGTGCCGTCGGACAGCGGGCGCGGCTCCGGGTTGGCGTCGACCGGCAGGATCAGGCCCTGGCCGGGGTGGGCGCCCGTGTTGTTGTCCGCCTGCGAGGTGTCCCAGTAGCTGACGAGCAGGCCGTCCTGGTACGGGAAGTGCTCCACCTTGTCGCCCTCGGTGGTGAGCCAGCCGAAGTTGTACGGTCCGCTCTGGAGGTACTTGTCGAACGACAGGTAGTTCCGGTACGAGGCGATGTAGTAGTTGTCGTACGCCGTGGTCACGGTCGCGCCGACCGACGACCAGCCGTTGGCCGTCCAGCCCTCGAGGCCGCCCTCGGCGCCGGTGTCGACGACGGTGGCGCCGTTGCTGACGACCTTGACGTCGTCGACGAACCAGCCGAGCTCGGTGTAGGCCGGGTCGGTGTGGTAGCGGAAGCGCACCTGCACCGTCTTGCCCGCGTAGGCGGACAGGTCGAAGGACGCGTCCTTCCAGCCCATCTGGCCCTCGGCCCCACCGCTCCAGCCGGTGATGCCGTTGCCCTCGGCGGCACGGGTGTCCGTGCCGGGGATGGCCGTCCAGCCGGAGCCGTCGTTGACCTCGACGTAGCCGTAGTCACAGCCGCAGTCCTCGATCGCGTAGTTCGTCGCGAACGTGAGCGTCGAGGCGCCGGCACCGAGAGCCACCGAGCGGGTCAGGGTCGCCTCGGTCGCGTTGACGCGACCGCCGTAGAAGTCCTTCGAGCCCGTCTTCGGGGCCACGAGGGGCGAGACGACGTTCTTCTTCGGCAGCGGGACGATGACCGCCTGCTTCTTGTCGGTGTTGTACTCGTGCGGGCCGACCATGACCTTGGTGCCCTTGGCCGTCGGCGTCACGACCTGGTAGTCGAGCCAGCCGAGGAAGAGCTTCTCCCACGCGCCGAAGTCCGAGCCGCGCGAGCCGATGGACTGGTCGTTCGGACCGGCCTGGCGGCTCTGGCTCATCATCGACCACCAGTTGACGCCGTTGTCCTGGCCGGTGGCGCTGTCGTAGAGGTCCGGCAGACCGAGGTCGTGGCCGTACTCGTGCGTGAAGACGGACATGCCGCCGTTCTCGGGCTGGATCGTGTAGTCGCCGACCCACATGCCGGTGTCGGCGATCGGGGTGCCGTTCTGCCCGCCCGGGCCACCGGCCGCGGTCGAGGCGTACCAACGGTGCGACCAGATGGCGTCCTCACCCTGATAGGGGTCACCGTCGGCCTGATCGCCGCCGGAGTGCACGATCTGGAAGTGGTCGATGAAGCCGTCGGGCTCGTTGAAGTTGCCGTCGCCATCGACGTCGTAGCGGTCCCACTGGTCGTACTGCGCCAGGTCGGCCTTGATCTGGTCGAGCGTGCGGCCCGCGGCCTTCTGGTCGGCGACCCACTGGTTGACTGCGTCCCTCACGAGGGCCCACGTGTTGTTGCAGACGTTGCCGGCGCACGGGAAGCCGTTCGAGCGGCCGTAGCGCGCCTCGTTGTAGCGCACCTTGACCCAGTCGGAGACCTCGCCCGAGATGCTGTAGCGGCCCGAGCTCTGGCGCTCGTACCACTGCTTGACGCTCTCCTGCGCGCCACCGGCGCCGATGGGGCCGCCCGCACCGAAGTAGAGGTTCTGGAAGTAGTCGCGGCTGTAGTTGCCGTTCCAGTTCGTCGAGTTGTCCAGCGTGCGGTCCGGCTCGGGGATGGCGTTGTGGAGCGGGCCGTCGAAGGTCACCGGACCGGGGGTGTTGGGGTCGGTGTCCTGGTCGGGGTAGCTGGCGCTGCGGTCGTTGCCGAACTCGGCGAGGATGACGAAGATCTTGTCGGTGCCCTCGCGGCTCAGCTCGACGTACTCGTCGGTGGGGCCCTGGCCGTTGCTCGCGCCCTTGACCTTGACGACGGTGCTCCTGCCCTTCTTGACGGGCGTGGCCGTGCCGTTCAGCACCTGCTTGATGGCCGTCTCCTTGAGAGCACGGCGCTTGTCCTCCCTGGGGTTGGGGAGCTCGTCCGACCCCTTCTGGGCGGCGGCGTCGGCCGGCTGGCCGGCGACCCGGTCGACCGTCGGTTGGGCGCCGACCATGGGCGCGCCGACGGCGACCCCCATGCCGGCTGCGAGAGCGAGGCTGAGCAGCCCCCTGGACGTCCTGCGCACTGTTCCTCCTCGACTGGCAGCCGTCGTCGGCGGCCGGTCCGCGCGATGCGCGTGGCCCGATCAGGGTCACGCGCACCAGTGGTGTGGGTTGGGACTCCCCCGAGCAACCCGAGAAGGAGAATGGCAGCGCGGACCGCGGAGCGCCAGAGGTTGGGGCCATCGATTTTCAGGAGATCTTCAGGTCGCGGGCAGCGTGCTCCGAAGAAGTGGACGTATGCCGTGTGGCGGGCGGAGAATCCGCCATCGCGCTCCGGGGGAGCGTCCGCGGGCCGGCCGGACGTGGCCGAGCCCGCGACACGGCATACGTCAGCGGGTGGCGGGGCTCACGGCTGGTCGAGCGGCGCCACGTCGGGGCGCTTGGCCTGGCGGTGGTCCCCCGAGCTGCGGCCGGTGAGGCGGCGGTGCACCCAGGGGCCGACGTACTCCTTGGCCCACTGCGCGTTGGCCTGGAGCGCCTCGCGGCGGCCGATCGGCGGCGCGGGCTCGAGCGGCGTGGCCCAGTCGGTCTCGGCCGGTGTGTGCCCGAGCGCCTCGAGGGCGGCGAGGGCGACCCGGCGGTGACCCTCGGTCGTCATGTGGATCCGGTCCTCGCTCCACATCCGCCAGTCGCGCAGGGCGTGCAGACCCCACTGGTCGATGACGTGGGCGCCGTTGCGACGGGCGATGCTCCAGATGTTGGCCGTGTGGATCGCGGCTCGACCGCGGGTGGCCTTGACGAGCGGCGCGTCGGCCGGGTCGACGGGGGTCGCCATGAGAACGTCGGCGCCCGTCGCCCGGATGCGCGCGACCGCAGCCTCGAGGCGCGCGGCCAGCCCGTCGAGGTCGGCCTTCGGGCGCAGGATGTCGTTGCCTCCGCCGACGATGCTGACGAGGTCGGGCTGCAGCGACAGGGCGTCCTCGAGCTGCGGCCCCACGACGTCGGCGAGCTTGCGGCCCCGGACGGCGAGGTTCGCGTAGCCGAAGTCGACGCCCTCGGCCCGGGCGATCCCCGACAGGTGCGACGCGAGCCGGTCGGCCCAGCCGGCGAACTCGCCGTCGTGGCCGAAGTCGGGGTCGTCGTCGCACATGCCCTCGGTGAACGAGTCGCCGATCGCGACGAACCGGGTCCAGACCGTGGGCCCGGAGACCTCGGGGGTGGGCTGGGTCATGTCAGCCTCCAGTCGATGGGTGCCGCGCCCTGCTGGGCGAGCAGGTCGTTGGTGCGGCTGAAGGGCCGCGAGCCGAAGAAGCCGGAGCGGGCCGACAGCGGCGACGGGTGGGCCGACGCGATGCGCGGCACGTCGCCGAGCATCGGCGCGAGCGACTGCGCCTGCCGGCCCCACAGGATGGCGACGAGCGGCCCGCCGCGCGACACGAGGGCCGAGATCGCCTGTGCCGTCACGGTTTCCCAGCCCTTCCCCTGATGGCTGGCGCTCGCCCCGGGGCGGACCGTCAGGACCCGGTTGAGCAGCATGACGCCGCGCTCGAACCACGGCGTCAGGTCGCCGTGGCTCGGCGTCGGCAGGTCGAGGTCGGTGCCGAGCTCCTGGTAGATGTTCTGCAGCGACCGGGGGACCGGCCGCACGTCCCGCGCGACGCTGAAGCTGAGCCCCACCGGGTGGCCGGGCGTCGGGTAGGGATCCTGGCCGACGACGAGCACGCGCACGTCGGGCAGCGGCAGCGAGAAGGCCCGCAGCACGCGGTCGCCGGCAGGCAGGTAGCCGCGGCCGGCCGCGACCTCGGCGCGCAGGAACTCGCCCATCGCGGTGATGGTGTCGGCCACCGGCTCGAGCGCCGGGACCCACGTCGGGTGGACGAGGTCGCTGAGGGGCTGGGCTGGCACGCCCACACGCTACCTCGCTGCGGCCGACGTCACACGGCCCGCGTCGGGGAGGTGGTGCGCGGGTAAGCCAACGCTGACATGAAGGGGCTGCCATGAGCTCAGGCGCACACGACTACCCGGGGGCCGACGTCTTCCTGCCGGCGCGGCACACGGTTCCCGCCCTTGCCAAGGCAGTCCAGGACTGCCGCGGCTGCGACCTCTTCCGCGACGCGACTCAGGCGGTCTTCGGCGCCGGCGCGCGCGACGCGGCACTGGTGCTCGTCGGTGAGCAGCCGGGCGACGTGGAGGACCGTCGGGGAGAGCCGTTCGTCGGGCCGGCAGGGCGCATCCTCGACCAGGCGCTCGCCGAGAGCGGCATCGCCCGGGACGAGGTCTGGCTCACGAACGCGGTCAAGCACTTCCGCTTCACTCAGCGCGGCAAGCGCCGGATGCACGAGGGGCCGAGTCGGTGGCACGTGGCGTCCTGTCAGCCGTGGCTGCTCGGGGAGCTGGACGCCGTGAAGCCCCGCGGGGTCGTGACGCTCGGTGCGATCGCCGGCCAGTCGCTCTACGGTGCGGGATTCCGGGTCGGTGCCTCGCGCGGCACGGTCCTCGACCCGCCCGAGGGACGGCGCGAGTGGGTCGTCGCCACGATCCACCCCTCCGCTGTGCTGCGTGGCAGGGACCGGAGGGAGGAGCTGTACGCGGGCCTCGTCGCCGACCTCAGGGTCGCCCTGGGCGCCCTCGGGTCCCCGTCGCCGACGTGACCGGGTCGGCTCGGTCCGCCCGGTCGGCCCGGCCGGCCCGGTCGGCGCTCCGACCGAGTGGGCTGTCGCTCTCTCCGCCGGCTTGGGACAGAATCGACCGCGATGAGCCTCACACTCCGCGGACCAGCCCTCGTCGACGACACCGTGCTGCCCGACGTCCTCGTCCACCTTGACGGCGAGCGCATCGCGGCGGTCGCCCCGGTCGCTCCGGGGGTCGAGCCCCCGCCGGCCGCCCACGCCGCCGAGCGGGTCGAGTGGGTGGCTGGGACGATGCTGCCGGCATACGTCGACCTGCACTGCCACGGTGGCGGCGGGACGGCGTTCACCGACCTGCGCGAGGACGCCGCGGTCGCGGCCGCCGAGCACCACCACCGTGCCGGGTCGACGAGCCTGCTCGCCAGCCTCGTCACGATGAGCCCGAGCGACCTCGAGCGCGGCGTCGCGATGCTCGCCGAGCTCGCCGACGACGGCCTGGTCGACGGCATCCACCTCGAGGGGCCGTGGCTCGCCGAGGCGCGCTGCGGTGCGCACGACCCGACGCTGCTGCGCGACCCGTCGCTCGCCGAGGTCGAGCGCCTCATCGCCCTGGGCCGCGGGCACATCCGCCAGGTGACGCTCGCCCCCGAGCGCGACCACGGGCTCGACCTCGTGCGCTGGCTCACGTCCGCCGGCATCCATGCCGCGGTCGGCCACACGACGGCCACCTACGCGCAGGTCGAGCAGGCCGTCGCGGCCGGTGCCGACCTCGCCACGCACCTCTTCAACGGCATGGACCCGTGGCACCACCGCAAGCCGGGCGCGGTTGCGGCGCTGATGCGCTCGGCTGCGCGAGGCGCCGTCACCGTCGAGCTCATCGCCGACGGCGCGCACCTCTCGGACGACACGGTGCGCACCGTCCTCGACCTCGTCGGCGTCGACCACGTCGCGTTCGTCTCCGACGCCATGGCCGCGGCCGGGGTGGGCGACGGCAGCTACGTCCTCGGCGGGCTCTCGGTCGTCGTCGACCACGGCATCGCCCGGTTGGCCCGCGACCCCGACGGCACGACGCCCGGCTCCATCGCCGGCGGCACGAGCCACGTGGCCGACATCGTCGCCCGCGCCGTCGCCTCCGGCGTCCCGATGGCGTATGCCGTCCGGCCCGCCACGCGCACCCCGGCCCGCGCGCTCGGGCTGGCCGACCGCGGCTCGCTCGCCGCCGGGTCGCGTGCCGACCTCGTCGTCGTCGACGGTGACGCGCGCCCGACCCGGGTGATGAGACGCGGGCGGTGGCTGGAGCCCCTGCTGCCCTAGTCTCGACCGGTGACTTCTCCCCGCTGGTCCACCGCCGTCTTCGACCTCGACGGCACGCTGGCCGACACGATCCACCTCATCGTCGAGTCCTACCAGCACGCGTTCCGCACGATCCTCGGTCGCGAGGAGGACCCGGACGTGATCCGCTCGTGGATCGGCCGGCCGCTCATCGGTGCGTTCCGCGACCACTCGCCGGAGCAGGCGGACGAGCTCTACGAGACCTACCTGACGTGGAACGCCGAGAACACCGAGCGGCTCATCCGCGGCTACGACGGTGTCGTCGACGTGCTCGGCGACCTGCGTGCCGCCGGCGTCCACGTCGGGGTGGCCACCTCGAAGCGGCGCGAGTCCGCGCAGCAGGCGATGGACATCCTCGGGATCAGCGCGCACGTCGACGTCCTCGTCGCCATGGAGGACACCGAGCGGCACAAGCCGGACCCGACGCCGCTGCTGCTCGCCCTCGACCGGATGGGCCGCGGGTCCAACGACGCGGTCTACGTCGGCGACGCCGTCGTCGACGTGCTGGCGGGCAAGGCGGCCGGCATGGACACCATGGCCGTGACGTGGGGCGCCGGCGAGGCCGCGGCCCTGCACGGGGTGCGCCCGACCGCCGTCGTCGCGGACGCCGCGCAGCTGCGGACCGCCCTCCTGGGCTGACCACGCGTCACACCGGTCACGCGCCTCGCGGACGGTCGGTGGCACGCCCCCGCAGGGCCTAGCATCTGTGCGTGCACAGCTTCGACAAGGACGCCGACCACGTCGCCGTCGACAAGGTCCTCAGCTACGCCCGCGAGCGGCTCCTCATGGACCCGATCCCGCTCGACGGTGCCCAGACCGAGGACTACCTGAGGTCGGCCGCCGGCCAGACCATCACCGCGGCAGGCCTCGGCTCGACCCGCGCCATGGAGCTCTTCGAGCACACCCTCGCGCCGGCCTGCCTGTCGACGGACCACCCGCGCTACCTTTCCTTCATCCCGTGCGCCCCGACGCGTGAGGCCGCGGCCTTCGACGTCGTCGTCGGTGCCTCGTCGATCTACGGCGGCTCGTGGATGGAGGGCGCGGGCGCGGTCTACGCCGAGAACCAGGCGCTGCGCTGGATCAGCGACCTCGCGGGCCTGCCCGAGTCGGCGGGCGGCGTCTTCGTGCCCGGCGGCACGGTCGGCAACCTGTCAGCGCTCGTCGTGGCACGGCATACGGCCCGGGCGAAGGCCAAGGAGGCGGGCACGGGCGCACGTCCCTACCGCATCGCCGCCACCGACAACGCGCACTCGTCCGTCGTCTCGATGGCGGCCGTCATGGACGCCGAGGTCTGCGGCGTCCACGTCGACGACAAGCTGCGCCTCACCGGCGCCGAGCTGCGGAAGACGTTGGAGGAGAACGGTCCCGAGACGTTCTTCGCCGTCGTCGCCACGAGCGGCACGACGAACTTCGGCGTCGTCGACGACCTCGCCAGCGTGGCCGAGGTGTGCCGCGAGTACGGCCTGTGGCTGCACGTCGACGGGGCCTACGGCGGCGCCGGCCTCGCTGCGCCGTCGGTGCGTCACCTCTTCGACGGCATCGAGCACGCCGACTCGTTCATCGTCGACCCGCACAAGTGGCTCTTCGCCCCGTTCGACTGCTGCGCGCTGATCTACCGCGAGCCCGAGCTCGCCCGCATCGCGCACACGCAGGAGGCGGGCTACCTCGACGTCATCACGAAGTCCGCCGAGTGGAACCCGACCGACTACTCGATCGGGCTGACGCGCCGGGCCCGGGGGCTGCCGCTCTGGTACTCCCTCGCCGTGCACGGCACCGACGCCTACGTCGAGGCCATCGAGAGCACGCTCGAGGTGACGCGCTTCGCGGCGGACGAGATCGGCCGGCGCGACTACCTCGAGGCGGTCCGCGAGCCGGACCTGTCGGTCGTCGTCTTCCGACGTCTCGGGTGGGGGCCGGAGGACTACCAGGCCTGGACCGACCGGCTGCTGGCCGAGGAGTTCGCCTTCGTCGTGCCGACGACCTTCCGCGGCGAGACGCTGACGCGCTTCGCCATCGTCAACCCGCACACGACCAAGGAGGACGTCAACGCCATCCTCGACACGATGGTCTGACCGACCTTCACGGGTGGGGCCGGCGAGGCTGGAGTGACCCGTGGTGAGGCTGTGCAACGGTGCCCGGCCGACATGCCGCGCCACGTCCGCGAGCTGAATGACACCCCTGTCATTTGGGTCTAGGGTGTGAGCGGAGCCAACGCACGACGCACAGCGCACGACCGCAGCGAGACGGGGACATGAGCACAGAACACGCCACGGCGCAGCCGCACCGCCACGAGTCCGAGGACGGCCTCAGTGCGCGCGACCTCGAGATCCTGGCGTTCGAGCGCCAGTGGTGGAAGTACGCCGGCTCCAAGGAGCAGGCCATCAAGGAGCTCTTCGACATGAGCTCCACGCGCTACTACCAGGTGCTCAACGCGCTCCTCGACAGCCCGGAGGCCCTCGAGGCCGACCCGATGCTCATCAAGCGCCTGCGCCGCATGCGCGCGAGCCGCCAGCGGGCGCGCACGAGCCGCCGCCTCGGCATAAACGTCTGACCCGTCCCACCCGCTGAGCCGCCGGTCCGGCCGGTTGCGCCGGGTTGCGCACCCTTTGAGCGCCCCCGTGGTTCACTTCCCTCATGGCCGAGGTGACGATCCGCCGCGCGTCTGCCGACGACGCCCTCATCGTCGCCGCCCTGCACCTGCAGTTCGCCCGCGAGCTCGGTATGCCGTCCGAGCCCGGCTACCTCGACCGTTTCGTCGACGCGTGGCTGGCCGAACGGCCCGACCGCCCGACGTGGATCGCCGAGAGCCGGGGCGAGCACGCGGGCATCCTCGAGACCCGGCGCATCCGGGCGCTGCCGTGGCCCGGGCGCAAGGACGTCTCGTGGCTGCACGTCGGCGGCCTCTTCGTCGCCCCCGGCTGCCGGGACCGGGGTGTGGGCCGGGCCCTGACCGAGGCCATGATCGAGTGGTCGCGCACGACCGACGTCAAGTGGATCCGGCTCAACGCCCCCGACGACCGCGCGCAGGAGTTCTACGAGCGGCTCGGCTTCACCTCACCCGGACGGCTCATGGAGTTCGACCTCCGGGACCCGCAGTGAGCGGAGCGGTCGCTCCTCGACCCGGCCCGACCAACTCGATCGTCGACGTCGCGGGCCTGCGCGTCGGTCACTGCACGCGCGACGAACCGGGGTGGCTGACCGGCGTCACCGTCGTCCTCGCGCCTCCCGGCGGTGCCGTCGGCGGCGTCGACGTGCGCGGTGGTGGACCCGGCACCCGCGAGACCGACCTGCTCGACCCCCGCAACCTCGTCGACCGGGTCCACGCGGTCGTGCTCGGCGGTGGGTCCGCCTTCGGCCTCGCGGCCGCCGACGGCGTCATGGACGCGCTGGCGCACGACGGGGTCGGCTGGCCGATGGGCGAGCTCGGGCACGTGGTGCCGATCGTGCCGGCGGCGATCCTCTTCGACCTGGGACGCGGCGGCACGTGGGGTCACCGTCCAAGCGCCGAGGACGGCAGGGCGGCATACGCCAGCGCGTCGGCCGACGCCGTCGAGCAGGGGAGCGTGGGCGCCGGCACGGGAGCGAAGGTGGGCGGCTTCAGAGGCGGAGTCGGGTCGGCGAGCGTCGTGCTCGAGTCGGGCACCACGGTCGCCGCTCTCGTGGCCGTCAACGCCGTCGGCTCGGCCGTCGACCCCGCCACCGGCATCCCGTGTGCCGTGGGCCTGGGTCTCGGGGACGAGCTCGCCCACGTCGGTCGGCCGAGCGCCACCGACCTCGAGGCGGCACGGGCCCTGGCGCAGGCGGCTCCCGCGAGCGCCGGCCGGCCGGGGCTCGCCACGACGATCGGGGTCATCGCGACGGACGCCACCCTGACCAAGGCGCAGTGCCAGAAGGCGTCCGGCGTCGGCCACGACGGTCTCGCGCGGGCGCTCAAGCCGGTGCACACGCTCTTCGACGGCGACACCCTGTTCACGCTGGCGACCGGCGAGCGGCCTGCCCCCGACCCCGTCGAGCAGACGCTGCTCATGGAGGCCGGCGCCGACTGCGTGGCTCGCGCGATCGTGCACGCGCTGCTCGCGGCGACCTCGGTCGACCGGTCGGCCGAGGGCGGCGTGGCTCTGCGCTCCTGGTCCGACGCCTTCCCGTCGGCTCTGTCGGGGCAGGGGTAGGCGATGCCGCAGGTGACTGCTGACGCGTGGGTGCCGGTGCCGCCGGACGTGGCGTTCGCCGTGTCCCAGACGACGGGCGAGCTGCGGCTGAGGTGGGACCCGTTCATCCGGAGCCAGCACCTCGTCGACGCCGAGCGGCCGGCCAAGGGGGTGCGCACCGTGACGCGGGCGCGCATCGGGCCGCGGATGGTCAGCGAGTACGCCTCGTACCGGCCCCCGACGAGCGTGGGGATGACGATGGTCGAGGGGCCGTGGTTCTTCGAGCGGTTCGGCGGTGGCTGGCGGTTCACGCCGGAGGAGCGCGACGGCGTGGCCGGCACGCTCGCCGTCTGGAAGTACACGTATGCCGTGCGCCCCGCCTGGCTGCGCCCGGTGGCCGAGCCGATCGGGCAGTGGCTGCTCGGGCGCGAGATCCGGGCGCGGATCGCGGCCTTCGCGCGAGCCTGCTCCGACGAGGCGGTCCTCGACGCCGCCACAGCCCCCGCCCCCGACTGACCCCTCCGCCCCGCGCCGACCTGATCCGCTCCTGACTGACCCGATCTCGCCCCACCGTCCGTGGAGGTTCCTCGGCACCAGGTGCCGGAGAACCTCCGATGACTGGCGCGGCTCGACTGTCCACATCCCCAGGCCGCCGGTGTCGCTCGCCCACAGGCGAGACGGATCACCGTCCGTCGAGGGCGGGGCGAGGTCAGGCTGGGATGCATGGACCTCTCGTCGGCGACGCGCGTGCTGCGATCCCAGGACGGGGTTCTCTCGAGGGCGCAGGCGCTGGAGTGCGGCCTCGATGACAACGACCTCGAGCGGTTCCTGCGCCGACGCCGGCTGGCGCGGGTCCATCCCGGCGTCTACGTCGACCACACCGGCGCGCCGACCTGGCCACAGCTCGCTTGGGCGGCGGTCCTCTTCCACTGGCCCGCGGCGCTCGCGGGGACCTCGGCACTGCGGGCCCACGGTCTGAGGTCGGTCCAGGTGGACGGAGGGTGGGGGTAGCCGTGGAGTGAGGTGTCGCGAGTCGGGCGACCACGAGCCCCCGACCCGGTCCAGGTCGTCGTGGCGGCGAACCGCCGCGTCACGCCTCCCGGCGGCGTGGTCGTCACACGCCGGACCGACTTCGACGGCAGCGTCCAGCTGCACCTCTCCCCGCCGCGACTGCGGCTCGACGAGGCCCTGCTCGACGTCGCGTCGACTGCCAAGCGAGAGGCTGACGCCGTCGCGCTGCTGGCCGACGCGTGCCAGGAGGGCGCGACGACGGCTGCCCGCCTGCACGAGGCCCTGTCCGGGCGCGTCCGGCTGTCACGGCGGCGACTGCTCCTGCCCATCCTCGCCGACGTCGCGACGGGATCGATGTCGGTCTTCGAGCGTCGATACCTCCACGACGTCGAGAGGTCGCACGGCCTGCCCGTGGCCCGGCGTCAGGTCCGGGTGGTCACGAGGGACGGCGTGACGTTCCGAGACGTCGAGTACTCCGACTTCGGCGTCGTCGTCGAGCTCGACGGGCGGCTCGCCCACGCCGGACCGCGACGGTGGACGGACCTCGAGCGGGATGTCGAGGCGGTCGTGCGAGGCGAGGCCACGGTTCGCTTCGGCTGGCTCCACGTCCTCGAGCCGTGCCGGGCGGCTCGCGTGGTCGGCAGCCTGCTCCGGTCCCGCGGCTGGACGGGCTCGCTCACCGACTGCGGTCCGGACTGCGCGGCGGTCGCCTCGTCGCAGCGAGGAGCCGCGTGAGCCTGAACGGCACCGGCGCGGGAGCGAGGTCGTGGAGTTCTTCCGGCACCAGGTGCCGGCGGAACTCCACCGACCAGGGACTCCGAGGGGGTGGGATCAGGGGTGTCAGGGGGTGGGCGGCGGGGTGAGGTGGTCCCAGCCGCGGCGGATCGCGGACTCGAGCTGGTCCAACGGATAGGGCAGGCGCGTGTCCGGCTCGCGCAGCGCGTCCTCGAGCGAGCCCTCAGCCAGCCGGCGCTCGCGGATCACCGCCGCCACCGTTGCGACGTCGTCGCGCTGCCGCGTCACGAACGCCTCGTCGACCGGTCGGCCGTGGCCCGGCACGACGACGGTGCGCTCCGACACCTGCACGAGGTGCGAGGTCAGGGTGTCGGCCCACTCGAGCGGCCAGCAGTCGTCGCCGAACGACGGGTGCGCGCTCTCCTCGACGAGGTCCCCGAGGAACATGACGTCGGTGTCGGGCACGAGCACGGCCACGTCGCCGTCGGTGTGGCCGCGGCCGGCATACGCCATCGTCACGACGCGGTCACCGAGGTCGATGGTGGCGTTGGAGCCGAAGGTGCGGTCCGGGCCGCGGACCACCGTCGCCAGGACCTCGGCGGCGTCGCGCTCGGTGTAGCCGTACTCCGGGGCCGCCCCCGGGTCGGCGCGGACGAGGGCCTGGATGTGCTCGGCCGCTGACTGGGTCGTGCGACCGACGTTGTCGTGGGCGTGCACGATCGCGGTCTCGAACGCGGCGTTGCCGAACGTGTGGTCGAAGTGCACGTGCGTGCTGACGACGTGGCGGACCTCGATGTCGCGGCCGAGGCGGTGGATGTCGTCGAGCACCTGGGCGCCCTGCCGGTCGCTCGCGCGGGTGTCGATGACGACCGCGCCGTGCCGACCGAGGACGAGCCCGACGTTGACGTCCCATTGGCGGTAGCGGGCGACGAAGACGCGGTCCGCGACCTCGACGAAGCCAGCCGACGAGCCCGTCGAACCCGCCCCGACGACGCCCTCGGTCATGCGGTCGTCCCGGATGTGATCCACGTCTCGTCGAGCATGCGCCCACCGTAGCGGCCCCGCCTCGAGCAGGCGCGAGACGCCCGGTTCGTCTACGTTGGTGACCCATGTCGACCGAGTTCCGCTCCTCCACGCCCGGCTCGAAGTCCCGACGAAAGCTCGTCATCGCGGCAGTCCTCGCCGCCGTCGCGCTGCTCGCCACCGGCGGCGTCGCCTACTGGTCCGGCGACAGCTGGAGCGACGAGGCCATGGCGTCCAGCGGCTTCCCCGGGCTCCCCGGCGGGGACTGGGCCAGCACGACGTCCGACGACGGCTGGGGTCTGGCCGAGTCCTCGGACGAGACGAGCGCGACCGGCACTCCGAGCGCCGGTCAGCAGACGAGCACCCGGCCGGCGACGGCCGTCGTGGACCCCGCCTCGGCCCCGACCAGCTCGGTGCCGACG
The DNA here is from genome assembly GCF_014646815.1 of Terrabacter tumescens. Taxonomy (GTDB): domain Bacteria; phylum Actinomycetota; class Actinomycetes; order Actinomycetales; family Dermatophilaceae; genus Terrabacter; species Terrabacter tumescens. Next base: position 609,577 of record NZ_BMNZ01000003.1, on the reverse strand, counting down.
GTCACGGCCCCCGCGCCGTCGGCGTCCCGCGCCACGACCCCGCCGGCCCCGAGCTCGACGGCAGCCCCGAGCCCCACGGCGACGTCGACGCCCGGCAACCCCAAGCCGAAGCCGACGAAGAAGCCCCACCCGACGTCGACGCCGTCGCCCACCTCGAGCAGCGGCGGCTGCGTCCTGCTCGTCATCTGCCACTAGCCCGCTCGCGGGCCTCCCGCCGGCCCGCCGTGGGAGTGTGTCGCCATGGACTGCGTCTTCTGCTCGATCGTCGCCGGTGACGTCCCCGCCGACGTCGTGCTCGACGAGCCTGACCTCGTCGCCTTCCTCGACCGCCGGCCCGTCTTCAAGGGCCACGTGCTGCTCGTGCCGCGGCAGCACGTCGACACGCTGCTCGACCTGCCCGCCCACCTGCACGCCACGCTGCTCGGGGCGACCCAGCGCCTGGCCGCCGCCGTCGTCGACGCCCTCGGCTCGCAGGGCAGCTTCGTGGCGATGAACAACGTCGTGAGCCAGTCGGTCCCGCACCTCCACGTGCACGTCGTGCCGCGCACCAAGGGCGATGGTCTGCGGGGCTTCTTCTGGCCGCGCACGAAGTACGCCTCGGAACAGGAGTCCGCGGAGTATGCCGTGCGGATCGCAGGAGCGCTGGCCCCGGCCGTGGGCGCCTGAGCCGAGCGGACGGCATACGCCCGCTGTGAGCTTGCGAGTGTGCGGTGTGGTTCGGGGGTGCTCGGGGGCGCAGGCCGGCCACGGCCGAGAGCTCCCGAGTGTTTGCACTCTCACCCCGAGAGTGCCAATAATGGCGTTAGCACTCTCGTCATGGGAGTGACAGAAATGGGCCGTATGCCGAGGGGCTGGGTTCGCAGCGACATGAAGCTGGGGAGACCGGTCCCGTCCGTCGCGGGCGTCATGCGGTCCACCACCAACGTTTCGTGTGGGAGGAACCACCCGAATGGCCAAGACCATTGCTTTTGACGAAGAGGCACGCCGCGGTCTCGAGCGGGGCATGAACATCCTCGCCGACGCCGTCCGCGTGACCCTCGGCCCGAAGGGCCGCAACGTCGTGCTGGAGAAGAAGTGGGGCGCCCCCACGATCACCAACGACGGCGTCTCGATCGCCAAGGAGATCGAGCTCGACGACCCGTACGAGAAGATCGGCGCGGAGCTCGTCAAGGAAGTTGCCAAGAAGACCGACGACGTCGCCGGTGACGGCACGACGACGGCGACCGTGCTCGCCCAGGCCATGGTGAAGGAAGGCCTGCGCAACGTGGCCGCCGGCGCCAACCCGATGGCGCTCAAGCGCGGCATCGAGAAGGCCGTCGAGGCCGTCACCGCCCGCCTGCTCGAGCAGGCCAAGGAGATCGAGACCAAGGAGCAGATCGCCTCGACCGCCAGCATCTCGGCGGCCGACGAGGAGATCGGCGGTCTCATCGCCGAGGCGATGGACAAGGTCGGCAAGGAAGGTGTCATCACCGTCGAGGACTCCAACACCATGGGCCTCGAGCTGGAGATGACGGAGGGCATGCGCTTCGACAAGGGCTACATCTCCGCCTACTTCGTCACCGACACCGAGCGCATGGAGGCCGTCCTCGACGACGCCTACGTGCTCGTCGCGAACTCCAAGATCGGCAGCATCAAGGACCTCGTCCCGCTGCTCGAGAAGGTCATGCAGTCCGGCAAGCCGCTGCTGATCATCGCCGAGGACATCGAGGGTGAGGCCCTCGCGACGCTCGTCGTCAACAAGATCAAGGGCACGTTCAAGTCGGTCGCCGTCAAGGCTCCCGGCTTCGGCGACCGCCGCAAGGCCATGCTCACCGACATCGCCATCCTCACCGGTGGCCAGGTCATCTCCGAGGAGGTCGGTCTCAAGCTCGAGAACGCCACCCTCGACCTGCTCGGCAAGGCTCGCAAGGTCGTCGTCACCAAGGACGAGACGACCATCGTCGAGGACGCCGAGGACCGCAGCCAGATCGAGGGCCGCATCGCCCAGATCAAGGCCGAGATCGAGAAGTCGGACTCCGACTACGACCGCGAGAAGCTCCAGGAGCGCCTCGCCAAGCTCGCCGGCGGCGTCGCCGTCATCAAGGCGGGCGCGGCCACCGAGGTCGAGCTCAAGGAGCGCAAGCACCGCATCGAGGACGCCGTCCGCAACGCGAAGGCTGCCGTCGAGGAGGGCATCGTCGCCGGTGGTGGCGTGGCGCTCATCCAGGCCGCCAAGGCACTCGACGAGCTCTCGCTCGAGGGTGACGAGGCGACGGGTGCCAACATCGTGCGCGTCGCGACCGAGGCCCCGCTCAAGCAGATCGCAATCAACGCCGGTCTCGAGGGTGGAGTCGTCGCGGAGAAGGTGCGTCACCTCGAGCCCGGCAACGGCCTCAACGCGGCGTCCGGCGAGTACGTCGACCTGCTCGCCGCCGGCATCATCGACCCGGTGAAGGTGACGCGCTCGGCGCTGCAGAACGCAGCCTCGATCGCGGCGCTCTTCCTCACGACCGAGGCCGTCATCGCCGACAAGCCCGAGAAGTCCGCTCCGGCCATGCCGGGCGGCGACGACATGGGTGGCATGGGCGGCATGGGCTTCTGAGCCCACCTGCTCCACCTGCGTCACAGCACGTTCGAAGGGCGGTTCCCCCGAGGGGGGAGCCGCCCTTCGGCGTCGTGCGCGCGGGTGCGGGGGTGCGCAGGCCGATGCACGCGCGTGCCGGTGCACGACAGTGCGCCGGAGGCGGGCTCGACCGTAGGGGCGGGAGCTCACCGCCTCCGGCGCGGGCCCGGCGCCGTCCAGGGTGTGGCGCCGGGCCGTCGGGGGTCGTGGAGTCGGGGCGTCGGGGGAGCCGTGCAGTCGGGGAGGAGACCTCCCGGCTCAGCGGGCGAAGAGCGCGCGCGTCGCGTTCTCGTGCTCGGCGTAGGCCGACGACGCCTTGAGCGTCAGGCGGCCGACGTCAGCGAGGGCCTCGGTCATCTGGGCCTGGATGCGCTGGTAGTCGTGCATGACGCGCTCGAACTCGACCTTGGCCGGGCCCTGCCAGTCGGCGCCCATGCCCGCGAGGCGGCCGCGCAGCTCGGAGGTGCTCGACGTGATGGTGTCGGCGAGCCGGTTGATGTCGGCGGCCGCAGCGGCGATGCGTTCGGTGTCAACGACGGAACGGGACATGTGTCTACTCCTCGATCGGGAGGCCGACCGGACGGTGGCCACGTGCGTTCGAGGCTAGGTCGGGCGGGGGAGCGCCGGCCGGCGTCGTCCACAGGGGGAGGCCGGGCGCTTCCCGGAGGCCTGGCCTAGGCTTCGGGCCATGACCGTGTGGATCGACCAGCCGATCTGGCCCGCCCACGGTCGGCTCTTCGCCCACCTCGTCAGCGACGCCTCCTACGACGAGCTGCACGAGGTCGCGCGGGCCGCGGCCCTGCATCCGCGCTCGTTCGACGGCGACCACTACGACGTGCCCGAGGGTCGCTGGCAGGATGCCGTCGACGCCGGGGCGACCCCGACGACCGGGGTGGAACTCGCCCGCCGTCTGAACGCGTCCGGGCTGCGGCTGCGCAAGCGCAAGCGTGACCGTGGCGTCCGCCGCATCCTCGACGTGAGCTTCCCCAACGGCCCCAGCGACGTCGACCTCGTCGCGTCAGACGACCCCCTCGACCCGGCGCGCGTCCTGGCCGCCATGGTCTTCGTGCGCGACCGACGAGGCGACTTCGTCGTCGTGCACAGCGTCCGTCGCGGGGAGTGGGGCTCGCCCGGCGGGTGGCGCGAGGCGGACGAGACGCCCGTCGAGAACGCCGTCCGCGAGACGTTCGAGGAGACGGGCCTCCGGCTGCGCCACTCGGACGTGATCCCTTGCGGCTACGAGCGATTCACGCCCCGCACCGACGACAACGTCTTCGGCCGGGACAAGCCGTTCCTCCAGGTGTTCCGCACCCGGCTGGACGACGCGCGCCCCGACATCAACGACGGTGACGACGGCATCCACGAGACCCGCTGGGTCACGCCGCAGGAGTATGCCGAGCTGTGCGGCCACCTCTTCTGGTGGCCGCTGGCTGTCGAGGTCTTCCCGGACCTCCGCGACCTCGCCCGCCCCCTCTGAGACGCACGTATGCCGCCCGCTGCAGCGGACGGCATACATGATCTGTCGTCGTGGTTCGCTTGTCGGGCAAGCGAACCCGGCGGTTCAGCGCTGGTTGGTGAAGGTCAGTGCGACGTCGAGTTCGGCCTCGCGCAGCATGCGCTGGACGGCCTGGAGGTCGTCGCGGGACTTGCTCGAGACGCGCAGCTCGTCACCCTGGATCTGGCTCTTGACGCCCTTGGGACCCTCGTCGCGGATCAGCTTGTTGATCTTCTTGGCGTTCTCCTGGGAGATGCCCTCCTTGAGCGGCGCGTCGAGGTGGTACTCCTTGCCCGACAGGCGCGGTCCGGCCTCCGGCACGTCGAGGTGCTTGAGGCTGACCTTGCGCTTGACGAGGTGCGTCTGCACGACGTCGAGGACTGCGAGGCAACGCTCCTCGGTGTTCGCCTTCATCTTGATGACCTCGCCGGCCAGGTCGACGGACGCGCCGACGTTCTTGAAGTCGTAGCGCGTCGCGATCTCCTTGCTCGCGCTGTTGACCGCGTTGGCGATCTCCTGCTTGTCGAACTTGCTGACGATGTCGAACGACGAGTCGGCCATCGGTGGGGTCCTTCCGCATGCTGTTGGCTGGGCTGTCGGGCGCGCGCCGTGGAGGGCTGTGGACACGACGAAAGCATGGCGACGGCCCCGATTTCGGACCGCGCCCGATCTCTTGCTATCCTTCCAGACGCACCAAGGCAGGTTGTCCGAGCGGCCAATGGAAACGGACTGTAAATCCGTCGCGAGAGCTACGAAGGTTCGAATCCTTCACCTGCCACCCAGTGCACAGAAGGGCCTCTGACCAGCGGAAACGCGGTTCGGGGCCCTTCTGTCGTCCGGCGTCACCCTCCGACGTCCCATGGGCTGAGGGCTCGCGTATGGCGGTGGGACAGCGTCGCGGCTCCTGGGAGTCCGCCGTTGCCGCCCACCCGGCCGCCGTTGGCGCGGAACTCCGGGTACTGATCGTCAGATCAGTGGCGTGGCCGACGACGCCTGGCCATCGCCAACGTGTGGCAGAGATCGCCGCTGATGCCGGTGGCAAGCCCCGTTTGTCTCCGAACACCCATGCAGACCAAGCGCCTTCGCTCGTCGACGGAAGGGCCGGGCGCTCCACGGCACACGGTGTCAGCGGACGAGCTGCTGGCGTCACCCCGCGTCCCAGGCCGGTCGAGGTGGTGTGGGGGAGCCGGCGCCCTCGGGCGTCCACGCTCCGTCGCGGGTGCGCGTCAGCGCGCGTCCGTCCACCGGGTCGATGACGCTCAGCGTGATCCAGCCACCGGTTACGAGACGGGCGACGTCCGGCTGACGGGCCAGCACCTGCTCGACCGCCGCCGGCTCGGCGCACACGACCGCGAGCAGGCGCAGGGGCTGGTGCTGCGTCGGACCCGACCACGGTCCGTCGTGCAGGATGGCGGGGGAGTCCGCTCCGTGCGGCGCGGTCGGCGAGACGGCCTGCCACGGCAGCCCGATGCGTAGGTCACCCCGCACGCCGGTCAGCACCGCGGAGAGGCGGGCTCCGTCCCCGATGACGTTGTGGGTCGTCTTGTCGCCGGCGCCGAAGCGGTGCGGGTCGACCGTGGAGGTCCAGTACTGCGCCGTGATCCACTGGGCGACGACGACCGGTGCAGCGAGCAGCTGCTCCAGGACCGACGCGTCGGGGTCGAGATCCGGGCGGTAGGACTGGAGGAAGGCCCGGCCCCTCAGGTCCGTCCTCTCCGTGAGCCATCGCGGACCGACGATGATCGTCGCGGCCCCGGCCAGTCCCCACTCGGGCCGCGGCTGAGCCCAGTCGGCGGCGCGCGCCTGGACGTGCCGCAGCTGTGAGCGAGGTGCGTCGCCACGGGCATCCGGCAGGAGAGCCAGTCGTTCCGAGCGCACGGCCTCACCGGCACGGGCCAGGTCCATCTCGAGGAGCCGCAGCACGTCCGTCGAGGACGTCGGCACCTCGTGCCGGTCGAGGACCTCGACGATGTCTCGGGTGGTGTCGTGGACCGCTGCGACGAAGTGGGTCCCGCTGGGAATCCGCAGTCCCCGTGCGGCGAGCTCGGCGCGCACCCCGGGGTCCTCCAGCGCCGCAGCCATGGCCCGTGCGTTGACGTCGCTCGCGGAGCCGCCGCAGGCGCCGCAGTCGTATGCCGCGACGTGCGGGTTGTTGGTGACGGTGCCCCCGTGCCCCGCAATGACGACCAGCGGCGCGAGCCACTCGGTCCCGGTGGACGCGAGGAAGCCGGCAGCGGCGTCGGCCAGGGCCTCGACGCCCAGCTGCTCGACGACGTCGAGCCGTCCCCGGTGCGGCATGGTCAAGGTGCGCCGCCCCGAGGTGCGAAGGAGTCCGGCCAGGCGCGGCATCAGCGTGGAGGCGAGCACCAGCGGGGCCTGCAGCCAGCCGGCAAGCTCGGCCCAGGCGAAGGGCAGACCGGGTGCGGCCTCGAGGGACGTCGTCGCCGACGTCAGGGCGTCGCCGGTTCCCGTGAGGCCGTGGGTCCGGGGGCGCTGCTCGGTGACCTGCAGCCGAGGACGCAGCAGGCCCGGAGTCCGTTCGCTGACCGTTCCCTCAGGGCCATGGTGCCGCAAGGGAACCCCGAAGAAGCCGGCGGCGCCGATGGTCTCCCAGGGGCCCTGATCCTCCAGATGACGACGCAGCCGCTCGGAACGGACGTCGATGCAGGTGATCAGCTGCGCCGCCGGTCCGGGCGCCGCCTGGTTGGCCGCGGCACCTCTGGCCACCGCCCCGCCGGCTGCCGCCGTCGCGACGCCGCCATCCGGGGCCGTCGCGCCACCACCCGGCGCTCCCGCGCCGGTGAGGGTCGAGAGCAGCTCCCGCCGGTAGGCGCGCTCGAGCACCTCGGCGCGCAGCGGTCCCAGCCGCCCGCCCGCCAGCGGAGCGAGCAGGCGAGCAGCCTCGCGCACCTCTTCCTTGGTCACGTCGTCGTGGACGAGCCCGACCGACATCGCCATCGCCAGGATGGGCGCGAGGCCGTCGTGGGTGAAGCTGACGAGTTCCGCGGAGTCGAAGGGACGTCCGAGAAGCTTCGGGACCCAGGCCTCCGCGGTGACGACCTCGAGGGCCAGGCGCGCGGCTACGAGCTCCTCGACGAGACGGTGGGGAGCCGTCGGGGACGTGAGACGGCTCGCGATGGTCTCGGCCCCGTCGTGCGCCAGCCGCTCGTGCCGAGCTCGCCACGCCAGGTGCGCGGGCCAGCCGGGGTCGCGCGCGAGCACTCGGGCGATGAACCTGGGACGGTCCTGCGGACGCAGTCCCAGGTGGGTCAGCAGGGCGGCGATCGTGGCCTCGGGCTCCGCGGGCAGGGCGCGGACGACCTCGCCCGCTCCGCGCACGCGCAGCGCCGCGTCGAGGCCGTCGGCGCCGGCGCGCAGCTCGGTCCACGGACCGGTCGCGCCGGGCCACCCCGCGCCTGCCAGGCTCCGGGCGCAGGCGTGGTGACCCAGCTCGCGCGCCCGCCGCTCGATCCGGGCGGCTGCACGGCCTGCAGAGCTGCCGACCGCGCCCGCGGTGACCACGTCCAGGGGCGTGCGAACCCGGCGGTCGGGCTCCACACCAGCCCGCCGGAGCGCTGCTGCAGCCCACTCGATCTGCCCGGCGTCCGGGTCGTCGGCCAGCAGCAACGACCGGACGGCGAGGGTGGTGCCCACGGTGAGGAGCGCCGTGCCCGAATCGCCCTCCTGCGGCGCCGGAAGGGCGACCTCGGTGGCGACGGCATCGAGGTCCTCGTCACGGGCCCGGCCGGTGGCCAGGGCATCGCGCAGGTCACGGGCGGACGGCCCGGTGCGGGCGCCGTGCAGCTCGGAGCTGAGACTGACGGCCTCGTCCATCGGGAGACTCTCCAGCGCGGCCAGGGGGTTGCTCGCGACGAAGGCGGTCAACGGGTAGAGCGGCCCGCCGGTCATGGCCGCGACCCGGACCGAGCTCGCCGCAGCGTCCGCGTCTTCCACCGTCACGGGCGGGACCGCCAGTCCGACGGAGGCGGATCCGGCCAGCCGCTCCCGCACACTCCACGGGCGCAGCGCCGAGCGGGCGACGCGCCGGCTGAGGCCGGGACGGCGACCGGCCCGGGCAGCCGCGTCGAGAGCAGCACCGGCGGCGATGAGGCCGAGCAGTCCCACCGCCACGACGGCGAGCACCCCAGCGCCTGCCTCGGACCAGGCGGTCGGCTCACCGAGCGCTTCGGCGAGGGCGGAGCCGAGGCCACGCAGCACGAGCACGTAGGTGGCAGCGACGGTCACCACGACGAGACCACCGAAGGCCCGGGGGCCGGAGGGGACGCGCCGGCGCAGCACCGCCAGCAGGCCGCTGGCCGTGACGGCCATCGCGAGGCCCAAGGGCAGCAGCTCCGCGGGCGCGGTGAGGGACGGCCAGCCGGCAACCGGCACGACGGCCGTCCAGGCGACGAGCAGAGCCGACGCACCGACTGCCGTCGGGGCGATCCACCGGGGGCCGTATGCCGGCCGGCCGGGGGCGCTCGCGACGCTCGTGCCGCCCGTGCGCTGTCGGTCCACGGTGCCGCCGGCGCCGAGGAAGAGCGACGCCTTCCAGATGCCGTGCCCCACGACGTGCAACAGGACCCCAGCCGGGATGCCGATCGCTGCCTGCACGGCGAGGTAGCCCATCTGCGAGGAGGTCGAGGCCGCCAGACGGCCCTTCATGTCTGCTCGGGTGCGCAGCTGGCCGGTCGCGAGCGCGGCCGTGGCCGCACCCGCGACGAGGAGGACCCCGCGAGCCACGGGTGCGGCCTGGAGGATGGGCCAGACGAGCAGGGCCAGCACGCCGACACCGTTGACGAAGCCGGCATGCAGGAGAGCGCTCACCGGCGACGGACCCTCGGCGGTCTCGGGCAGCCACCGGTGGGCCGGCACCAGCGCGCTGCGCACCATGCCCGCCGTGACGAAGAGCAGCGCTGCGGCTGTGACGCCGACGGTGGCGGCGTTGGTCACGGCACCTGCGAGCGCCCCGCGGTCGAGCGTGCCGGTCGCGTGTCCGGCGACCACGACACCCGCGCAGAGCAAGGCATCCCCGACGAGGAGGCGCCCGCGGACCTGGCGCGACGCCTCGACGGCGCTCGCCGTCCCGGAGTGGGCGACCAGTGCCGAGAGGGTCAGCGACCCCGTCGTCCACGCGGCTGCCAGCACGGGGAGGGAGGAGGCGGTGACCGCGAGCGCGAGGGCGCCGACAGTCGTGGTCAGCAGAGCGGCATACCGGACGAGGCGGTGCTGTCCGACGAGATTGCGGGCGCTGTAGACGGCCACCACGGTGCCGACGAGGGCGACCAGGGTCAGCAGCGTCGCCTCGACGACGCCGATGTGCAGCCCCACGTCGGCGGTGCCCAGGGGGCCGAGGCTGACGCGGCCGACAGAAGCCGCGAGCGGACTGCCCGAGGCGGCCCTGACGAGGACGACCAGGGACAGCAGGCCGAGGGCCGCCAACGGGAACCGAACCACGCGCAGGAGCAACATGAGAAGCAAAATACATGAAAAGAAATGCATGTAAAGCGCGCCGTCCGTGGGGCGAGCCAGGCCCGGTCGTCGGGCACAATGAACCCGTGTCAAAGCGTGCGACGACGGAGTCCCCCGGTGAGGGCGAGGGTGGGGGCCACGGCGCCTCGGCCGCGACGCCGGAGGGCAACGGCTGGACGCTGCTGACCTCCCACGGGCGCGTCCTGCTGCTCATCGCCCGTGACCCGGGGCGTCGCGTGCGTGATCTGGCGGAGCGCGCCCAGATCACGGAGCGGGCCGCCGTGGGCATCGTCAAGGATCTCGAGCAGGCCGGCTACATCACGAAGATCCGCGACGGTCGGCGCAACCGCTACGTCGTCCACGACGAGGTCGCCTTCCGTCACCCGGCCGAGGCCGATCACCCCGTGCGTGAGCTCATCGAGATCTTCACCGGCCCGTCCACCTGACGGTCTGTCGCGAGCTCCTAGGAGCTGGTCAGGTAGCTCATGAGCGCCACGGTCATCGCGGAGGCGCCGGTCCGGAACGTGGGCTCCATGACGGGCGCGAACGTGCTCGCGTGGTTGCCCGGGATGGTCGAGGCCAGCGTCCCCTCGGCCGCCGCGCGTCGGTAGTCGTCGGGATCGAAGCCGCCCCAGATCCAGTAGAGATAGGGCGCGCCGAGCCCGTTCGGGATGTCGCTGAAGTCCTCGCTACCGGTGGACGGCTCCATGAGGACGGCCTTGTCGCCGAAGTGCTCGGTGAACGCGGCGGAGACCCGGTCGTGCACCTGCGGGCTGTTGTCGGTGACGGGGAAGGGGTCGGTGTAGTCGAACTCCGGCGGCGCCGGTGAGCCCGAGGCCTCGCACTCCGCCCTGACGATCCGCTCGATCGCCGCACGCAGCTGCTTCCGGGTGCGGTCGTCGTAGGCGCGCAGGTTGAGCAGCAGGGTCGTGCTCTCCGGGATGACGTTGCTCTTGCTCCCGGACTGGAAGGCGCCGACGGTGACGACGCCGAAGTGTCCGGGGGCGAGCTCGCGGGAGACGATGGCGTTGAGGCGCATCACCACGGCACTGCCGAGCAGGATGGGGTCGATGCCGAAGTGCGGCATGGACCCGTGGGTGCCGCGGCCGTGGAGGGTGATCCTGATGCTGTCGGCAGCGGAGAGGGCGGGGCCGGGGCGCGAGGCCACGGTGTCGTAGGGCAGCCCCATGACGTGCTGGCCGAGGGCGACGTCCGGCCGGGGGATCCGAGCCGCCAGACCGCCCTCGACCATGGCGCGGGCGCCGGTGCCGAGCTCCTCCGCGGGTTGGAAGAGCGCGATGACGGTGCCGGACCATGCGCTCCGGTGGTCGGCGAGCAGCTGGGCCGCGGCGAGCAGGCAGGTGACGTGCATGTCGTGCCCGCACGCGTGCATGACCGGCGTCTCGTGTCCGGATGCGTCGGTGGCGATGGCGGTGGAGGCGTAGGGCAGGCCACTTGCCTCCCGCACGGGCAGGGCGTCCATGTCGGCTCGCGCCAGCACCACCGGCCCGTCCCCGTTGCGCAGGACCCCCACCAGGCCGGTGCCTCCGATCCCGGTGTGCACCTCGTAGCCCAGCTCGGTGAGCCGGTCCTCGACCAGGCCGGCCGTCCGGTGCTCCTGGAAGCTGAGCTCAGGGTGGCGGTGGAGGTCCTGGTAGAGGTCGAGGTGCCAGGGCTCGATGGCGTCGAGGTCCGCGAGCAGCTCGTCCGCAGCAGTCATCTCCCATTCGTACCGGGGTCGAACGACCGGGACAAGACCCGCGAACCCGACGACCGAAGGGGGAGCGGCCTCAGGACGCGCGTGAGCCCGCCGGCAGGAGGTAGGGCTTGAGCAGGCGTTCGAGGAGCTCCAGGCACGTGGTGAGCGTGCTGGGAGCTGTGCCCGGTGCGGGTTCCCAGATGTCGCGGCTGACCCGCACGACCATGGAGTCGATGATGTCGGCGACGAGCTGGGGCTGGGCCTCTCCGTGGGCCTCGAGCGCTGCCACGAGGGGCTCCTGGAGCGACTGGTGGAAGCGGGACACGGGCTCGGCCAGCAGGGAGGGGTCGACCACGCTGGTCAGGGCCCGGGCCACGGCTTGCTCGGAGCCGGCGAAGAGCGTCAGGTTGGCCTCGACGTAGGCCCAGACCTGCCCACCGGGGGTGTCGGCGGCCTCCATCGACCCGGTCACCTGGCCGGCCCAGTCGGGAAAGACGTCGGCCACCACCGCGGCGAGCAGGTCGTCGCGCGAGTCGAAGTAGTCGTACACGCTGGACCGGGCCAGACCCGCACGGGCACCGACCTGTGCCAGGGACGGCGCACGTCCTTCCTCGGCCAGGTGCGCCCGTGCCGCATCCAGGATCGCGCGGCGTTGCCGAGCGCGGTGCTCGGCAACGGTGGGGGCCTGGATTCGCGGCACGGGTCACCTCGGTCAGGAGTCCACGCCGGCGGTCGGCGTGTGGTCTGCCAACCTACCGTCCGTCATCTCGAGCACCCGGTCGCAGTGGTGGAGCACGGCATGGTCGTGGGTCACCATCACCGTGGCGACGCCGCGGGTGTGCGTCTCGCGCGCGAGCAGGCCGACGATCTCCTGGCTGCGCTGGCGGTCCAGGGCCGCGGTGGGCTCGTCGACGAGCAGCAGCTGCGGGTTGGTGACCAGGGCGCGGGCGATGCCGACGCGCTGTCGCTCGCCGCCGGACAGCTGGTGGGGACGCTTGTTCGCCCGGTGGCTCATCCCGACCTCGTCCAGCAGGCTGGCAGGGTCGCGCGGTCGACCGGTGTCGGCGAAGGTCAGGGGCAGCCGGACCTGGTCCAACGCGGTGAGTGCGGGGATCAGGTTGGCGGACTGGAAGACGAACCCGATGTGGTCGCGGCGCAGACGGGTGAGCCGGCGCCGGTCCAGGGCGGCGAGGTCGACGCCTGCCACCGAGACCCGGCCGCTCGTGGGCGCGGTGAGTGCACCCGCCACGGCCAGCAGGCTCGACTTGCCTGAGCCGGAGGGGCCGACGACGGCCACGAGCTCACCCGGCTCGACCGTGAGGCTGATGGCGTCGAGAGCGCGCACGTCCTCCTCACCATCGCCGTGGACGAGGGTGACGTCCTCGAGGATCAGTCCGGAGGTGGAGGTCTGGTCGGTCATCGGTTGCCTCCGAGGGCGGTGAGGGGGTCGACCCGGGTGATGCGCAGCACGGCTGTCGCGGCGCCGACCATGCCCAGCGCGATGAGTGCCGCACTGGCCACGGCGATCGGCTGCGGGTCGAGGTGGAAGGGCATCGAGGTGCCGGTGAGCGCGGCACCCAGGAGGACGCCGGCCCCGACCCCGAGGCCCGTGGCCAGCAGGAGCAGGATGAGCGACTGGGCCAGGCTGTCGCGCAGCAGGGATCCGGTGCTGGCGCCCATGGCACGCAGCACGGCGACCTCCTGTCGACGGTGGATGGTGATGACGGTGAAGAACGCACCGACGACGAGAGCTGAGATCGCGTAGAGGAAGCCCTGGATCAGGTTCAGCGTCGAGGTCTCTGCGGTGAAGCCTGGTGAGGCGCCGAAGGACTGCTTCAGGGTCAGGGACGTGGTTCCCGCCGCGGTGTCTCCAGCGGCCAGGTCGAGGTCCGCCCCGGCCGCAGCGCGGACGGCCACGGCGGTGAACTCCTCGTAGACACGGCTCTGCACCGCCTCGCCCGGGCGGACCCCGGCGCGGACCTCCTGCCACGTCCGCAACGGCACGTAGCCCACGTCGACGTGGCCGAAGGTGTGCTGCCCGTCGAGGAAGCCGACGACCTTCAAGGTGTTGCCGGCCGGCGCGACCGTGAGCACGTCGCCGAGCTCGACCCCGGCCTTCTTGGCCGTGCTGCTGAGCAGGACGGTCCCCTCGTCGACCACGGACGATCCGTTCGTGGCACGTGGAGCCAGCCAGCTGCCCGGTTCGACGCCGAACAGTGCGAGATCGATGTCCACCCCTCCGTTCGTCGTGGCGTTGGCCAGTGCGTTCCCGAAGGGGGTGGCGTCCGCGACGCCCGGCTGGTGCTTCCACGACTCGACAGCGCCGGCTCCCACCAACGACCTGCTGAACGCGGCGTCCTTCGAGACGTTCTCCTGGAAGGCGAACGAGGTCGCGGGCATCTTCTTCAACCCGGACACCCCGTCGTTGACCAGCCCCTCCGACAGTCCCGACAGCAGCACCATCAAGATCGCGATGAGCGCGACGACTGCCCCCATCAGCGCGAAGCGACCGCGAGCGAACCTCAGTTCACGCAGTGCGAGAAACATGCATACCTCCAAGATGCCGACATCATGTCGGTAAAGATACCAACAGAGTGTCGGCAACGTGGGCAGGCATCGCGGGTAGGGCACAAGGACCTGACGGGGAGGTGGCGCCCCGACGCCCGGCGGGACGTAGGTCAGGTGACTGATGACCGGCGGCCGGAGTGGCCCCAGAGTCAGGAACGGGTCCGGAGGAACGCGTCAGCGACCCATCCACCGAGGACCTCGGCGGCGTCATCCGTCGCCGTCACCACAGCCTGGAGGTTGCCATGTCCACCGTCACCGTCGGCCACGAGAACGACCACGACATCGAGATCTACTACGAGGACCACGGGAGCGGTCGTCCCGTCGTGCTCATCCACGGGTTCCCGCTCGACGGGCGCTCGTGGGACAAGCAGGCCCGCGTGCTCCTGGAGGCCGGCTACCGCGTCGTGTCCTACGACCGCCGCGGCTTCGGCCAGTCGAGCAACACGACCGTGGGCTTCGACTACGACACCTTCGCCGACGACCTCTCGGCGCTGCTCGAGCACCTCGACCTGCGCGACGTCGTGCTGGTCGGCTTCTCGATGGGGACGGGTGAGGTGACCCGCTACCTCTCCCGCCACGGCTCCGACCGGGTCGCCAAGGCCGTCCTCATGGCGACGGTCCCGCCGTTCCTGCTCAAGACCGAGGACAACCCGGAGGGCGTCGACGGCTCGGTCTTCGAGGGCATCAAGGCCGCGATCGTCGAGGACCGCCCGGCGTACTTCAAGGCGTTCCTCGACGACTTCTTCAACGTCGACGTCCTCGGGGGGACACGGATCAGCGAGCCCGCGTGGCAGGCCGCGTTCGCGATGGCGCTCGCTGCAGGACCGTATGCCACGTGGGCGGCTGTCGACTCGTGGCTGACCGACTTCCGTGCCGACCTCGGGAAGATCGACGTGCCGACCCTGCTGATACACGGCGACGCCGACCGGATCCTGCCCCACGAGGCGACCGCCGCCCGGCTGCCCGGCCTCATCGCGGACCTGCAGGTGGTCACCGTCGTCGGTGGTCCGCACAACATCGCCTGGACGCACCCGGAGGTCGTCAACCCGGCCCTGCTCGACTTCATCAAGGGCTGACCGCGACGGGGGTGGCGGGCGGCGTCAGGCCCCTCGGGCCTGTCGGGCGCAGGGCTGGACACGCGGCTTCCCTGCGGCGCCGGCACAGGGCAGGCTGGGGGCGTGCAGCCACCGGGTGAGGCATCTGCGTCCTCGCCGACCGTGCCGACGCCGGCCCGCCACCTCGCCGGCCGTGCCGCCGAGACGGCGGTCCTCGACGCCTTCCTCGAACGTGCCGCGACGACGGGCGATGCGCTGGTCGTGACCGGTGACCCCGGCATCGGCAAGTCGGCGCTGCTCGAGCTGGCGGCGGAGCGGGCCGTGCTGCGGGGGTCGCTCGTGCGCCGGGTCTCGGGAGCCGAGTTCGAGGCCGACCTCAGCTACGCGGGACTGCACCAGCTGCTCATGAGCGACGCGACCGACCTCTCGTCCCTGACCGCACCGCACCGGACCGCCCTCGAGACTGCTCTCGGCCTGGGCACCGGCTCGCCGCCGGAGCGTCTGCTGCTCACCAGTGCGACGCTGGCGCTGCTGCAGCAGGTCTCGGTCCGTGCCCCCGTCCTGCTCGTCCTGGACGACATCCACTGGATGGACCGTGCGACAGCCGGTGTCCTCAGCCTCGTGGCGCGGCGCCTGCAGGGCACGCGCATCGGAATGCTCCTGGCCCAGCGAGCGGGGGAGGAGAGCTTCTTCGACCGCAGCACCGTGGCCGAGCTGAGCGTGGCACCGTTGGACGACGACGCGGCGGTGCACCTGCTCCGCGCCGCGCATCCGGCGCTGCACCCGGCGGTGCAGCATCGCATCGTGTCGGAGGCGGGAGGCAACCCTCTGGCCATCCTCGAGCTACAGCGCGGCATCACCGACGAGCAGCAGTCAGGTGCCGATGCCCTACCGACCACGCTTCCACTGACCGCCCGCCTGCGACGCCTGTTCGCCGAGCGGGTGTCCGCACTGCCCGCCCCCACGCGCCGGCTGCTGCTGCTCGTCGCCCTCGACCAGGGGGCGGGTGCAGCGCTGATGCGGGTCGTCGCGGCGTCGGACGCCGACCTCGAGCCTGCCGAGTCGGGTGGCCTCGTGTCGGTGGACCGGCGTGCCCAGCGCGTGGTCTTCTCCCACCCGCTCGTCCGCGCCGTCGTCGTCGACCTCGCGTCCGCCAACGACAGGCGGGCGTCCCACCGCCGCCTGGCCGACCTCGCAGAGGACGCCGACGTGCGCACGCTCCACCGGGCCGAAGCAGCGCTCGCGCCCGACGAGGTGGTGGCGACGCACCTCGAGGACCTGGCGACGAGGACGCTGGACCGCGGCGACGGGGTCCGCGCCGCAGCGCTGCTGCTCCGGGCGGCGGAGCTCAGCCCCGACGCGTCTCGGCGCGCCCGGCGGCTCGCCCAGGCGGCCTTCGTCGGGGCGCACGTCACCGGCACCCTGAAGGGTGCGGCCGCCCTCCTCGCGCGGGCCCGTGCCGAGGATCCGGACGCGACGCAGACCCTGCAGGTCGCGGTAGCGGCAGCCTCCCACCTACTCAACAACGACGGCGACATCGACACCGCGCACGGGCTCCTGACGGGCGCGCTGCGACAGGCGTCTGCGACCGATCTTGCGGACGGGGACGCGCGCACCGTCGAGGACGCCATGGTGACGCTGATGATCGTGTGCTCCTTCGGTGGTCGCGCCCAGCTCTGGACCGCCTTCGACGAGCTGCAGACGCGCTTCGGCGCGGTCCTGTCGCCTCCGGCCAGGATCGCGGCCACGACGTTCGCCGACCCGGTCCGGTCCACGCCGGAGGAGCTGGCCGAGCTCGACCGTCTCGTCGACGCCCTCGACCAGCTCGACACCAGCGACGCCACCGCCACCCTTGGCGACGCGGCCAGCCCGATGCACGTCGCCGAGCTCGGCCAGGCGCGGTGGTACGTCGGGCAGGTGCCCCGCGCACCGCTCGAACGCCTCGCGGCAGCCGGACGCGTCGGCGACACCGTCGCCCTGTCGGCGCAGGCTCTCGTCATGCTCGCCGTCGACGACTTCTTCCGCGGGGCGTGGGACGACGCCGCCGTCCGTGCCGACGAGGCCGTACGGCTCTGCGAGGAGCACGACTACGCACTGCTCCTGTGGGGCGCCAGGCTCCCGGGCCTGCTGCTCGCCGCGGCGCGCGGCGACACCGCCCACCTCGAGACCGCGCACCTGCGCATGAGGCAGTGGGCCCTCCCACGCAACGCGCTCGCGGTGCGCACCTTCACGGCATACGTCGACGGGCTGTCCGCGCTGAGCCGGGCGCGGTACCGGGAGGCCTTCGACGCGTACTGCTCCATCAGCCCGCCCGGCACGTTCCCGCCACACGGGCAGGTCACGGCGTGGATGGTCATGGACCTCGTCGAGGCTGCAGTGCGCTGTGGCGAGCAGAGGGCGGCCAGGGCACACGTCGCAGCCGCCGCCGAAGCCGGAATCCCTGCCCTGTCAAGGCGTTCCGAGTTCGTCTGGCGAGGAGCGAGCGTCCTCGCCGCGGGCGACCGGGAGTATCCGGACCTCTACGAGGCCCTGCTCGACGACCCGACCTCCGCGCAGTGGCCCTTCGACCTCGGACGCCTGGAGCTGGCTTACGGGGAGCGGCTCAGGCGTGACCGGGCGATGCGCCGAGCCCGACCCCTGCTCGAGAGCGCCCGACGACGGTTCACGGCCCTGGAGGCCGCGCCGTGGACCGCGCGGGCGGACGCCATGCTGGGGGCCACCGGCCCCACCCGCAGGGTCGGCGTGGAGCGGGCGACCGAGCTGACGGCCCAGGAGCTGCAGATCGCCCGCCTGGCCGCCTCGGGCCTCAGCAACCGCGAGATCGGCCTGCAGCTGATGTTGTCGCCCCGGACCGTCGGTGCGCACCTCTACCGCGTCTTCCCGAAGCTCGGCATCACGTCGCGGGCGGCCCTGCGCGACGCCCTCACGGCGCGGGGACACTGAGGGTCGAACGACTGATGTTGTGACGATCCTCGGCGACGCACCCTGACTGGAGCGGGGCACCGACGTGGTGCGCACCCGCATCCCCGTCCAGAAGGAGCGACCATGACCGAGGTCCTCGAGATCACGACCCTGAGGCTGGCCCCAGGGCTCAGCGGCGCCGACTTCGTCGACGCCAACGCCGACATCAACGCCTACCTGCAGCGGCGACCCGGATTCCGCTGGAGGCGCATCGTCCAGCGTGACGACGACGCCATCGTCGACATCGTCGCCTACGACGACCTGGCCCGTGCTCGCGCAGGGGCTGCGGGCATTACCGGTGAGATGGGCGACTCGCCCGTCCACGACACCATCGACCACTCGGCAGTCGACTGGCAGCTGACCACGGTCCTGCAGCACGTGGACGGCGAGGCGTCATGAGCGACAGAGGAATTCACGGCACCGGCCCGTCGACGATGAGGGCGGCCGTGCTCGACGAGTTCGGCGGCCTGCTCCGCGTCCGCGGCCTCTCGCGCCCGACCGCGGCAGCGGGGACGGTGGTCGTCCGCGTCGCGGCGAGCGGTGTCAACCCGCTCGACACGAAGATCCGCGCCGGCAGCGCAGCCCATGCTCGCGTGGTCCCGCCCGCGGTGCTCGGCCTGGACCTGGCCGGCGTCGTGGTGGAGGTCGGCGACGACGTCGAGGGCTTCGCCGTCGGCGACGAGGTCTTCGGGCTCACGGGAGGCGTCGGGGAGGTCCAGGGCTCCCTCGCGGAGTATGCCGCGGTCGACGCCGACCTGTTGGCGCACAAGCCGGCTTCGCTGAGCATGGTCGAGGCCGCTGCGCTCCCGCTGTCGTTCGTGACGGCGTGGGAGGGGCTCGTCGACCGCGCCTCCGTCCGAGCCGGTCAGACGGTCCTCGTGCACGGGGGAGCGGGTGGGGTCGGCCACGTCGCCGTCCAGCTGGCCGTCGCGCGCGGTGCGACGGTTTACGCCACCGGCAGCGGCCCGGACCTCGACAGGATCCGTCGCCTCGGGGCCGAGCCGATCGACTACCGCACCACCTCGGTGGAGCAGTACGTCTCCGCGGCGACCGGAGGCGAGGGGTTCGACGTCGTCTTCGACACCATCGGCGGCTCCACCCTGGACGCGTCCTTCGAGGCCGTACGCCGCTACACCGGCCACGTCGTGAGCATCCTGGGGTGGGGCACCCACAGCCTGGCGCCGCTCAGCTTCCGAGGGGCGACCTATTCCGGCGTCTTCACCCTGCTCCCGTTGCTGACCGGAGTCGGACGCGCGCACCACGGCGCCATCTTGCGCGCGGCCGCCTCGATGGCCGAGGCCGGGCTGCTGCGCCCGATGCTCGACCCCAATGGCTACGACCTGGGCTCCGTCATGGACGCGCACGCACGCATCGAGAGCGGGTCCGCCACCGGGAAGGTCGTCGTCACCGTGTCCAGCTGAGCCGGCCCGTCGGATCCGGGGGAGAATCGGCAACAGGTCAGTCAGCCGGGGACCGGAGACCGAGGGAAGGACGGCGTGCAGGCATGACGTTCGTGTGGACCGCTCTCGGTGTGGTGCTCGTCGTCGGCATCGGGCTCGTGGCCTGGGGGGCGCGGCCGGTCTCGCCCCCCGCCGAGGACGCCACGTCCCGGCGTCGCACGATGCAGACGCAGGTCGGCGCGGTGCTCGTCGTCGTCTCCCTCGGCGCGTTCGTGGTCGCCTACCTCACGGCACCGTGGCCCTGAGCCGGGGCGCCCCGCCCCGACCGGACGGCATACGACTCCGTTGTCGCAGCGCCTGCGAGACACGACATCCGGGTCGCCTCCGCTGCTTCGAGGGCCCAGCCGTGGGTACACCTCCGGTCATCACCGCGTGACGGTCGGCCCGAACCGAGGGCCACCGGGCGCGAGAGCGACACGGAGAGGTATCGCCATGACTGGCACCACATCAGGGGCTGGCCACCAGAACCCCGCACGCACGACCGTGCAGCGGGTGGCCATGGCTGTCGGCATCGTCTTCCTGCTCGTCGGGGTGGCCGGTTTCATCCCCGGCCTGACGTCCGACTACGGCGACCTCAGCTTCGCCGGGCACGACTCCAACGCAAAGCTGCTCGGGATCTTCCAGGTCTCCATCCTGCACAACATCGTCCATCTGCTGTTCGGCGTCGCGGGCATCGCCGCGGCACGTTCCTGGGGTGCCGCCCGCGGCTACCTCATCGGCGGAGGCGCCATCTACCTCGTGCTGTGGCTGTACGGGCTCGTCATCGACCAGAAGTCGTCGGCGAACATCGTGCCGGTCAACACCGCCGACAACTGGCTGCACTTCGCGCTCGGGCTCGGCATGATCGCCCTGGGCCTGCTCCTCGGCCGTCGCCGCACCATCGAGCCCACCGGGCACGACGCGATCATCGGCGGTCGCCCCCGGGGCGAGGTCCGCTAGGTCGTGACCGCATCCGTCCGTCGCTACGAGCCGCTCTCAGACCCGGCGTGGCACGTTGCCGTTGAGGCTGAAGAGCCACCGCATGACGGTGTGGCCGCCGTCGGAGGTCGGCGCGAACATGAGCGGACACCCGCCGGCGATGACGGTGATCCCGTGCGACCGTCCCCACTCCGCAGCCTCGGGCGACACGCTCCCTTCGCCGGGACCACGATGCATCCACACCTGGGTGATGCCGAGTGCGGAGCACTGCTCCATCGTCGCCTGGGCGCGCTCGGGGCGCGTGCCGACGACCACGGCCTCGACGCCTCCCGGGATCGAGGCCAGGTCGGGGTAGGCCGAATCCCCTTCTACCTCAGTCGTGTTCGGGTTGACGGCGAAGACCTCGTAGCCGCGCTCGCGCAGACGTCGGTAGACGGCGTTGCTGCCGTGGGCCCCGGCATCGCGTGACACGCCGGTCACGGCTATTCGGCGGCGGGTGAGGAAGTCGGCTGCGGCGTCCTTGATCGGTTGCATGGCGGTCCCCTCGTCGGGCGGCGCGGTGTCGGCGCCGCTTCTCGACGACCAGCGTGCTCCGCCGGCGCCCTGGCCGTCAGGGCCCAAGGTCCTGCCTTGCCAGCCGCTCCGCCGCCTCCCACGGCCTGGTCGGATCTCGATCCTGTCGCGGTGTGACGGAAACCGGTGCACGGCCGGTCCGGGCGCGGCACCCTGTGCGGCATGGGGAGCAGTGGCGCGCGGGCAGGGGTGGTCGGTGCGGTGGCGGCCGTCCTCCTGCTGGGCTGCAGCCGCTCGGCCCCGCCACCGTCTTGCGACCCGTGTGCTGCCCCTCCGACGTCGAGCCAGCCCGCCCCGCTCACGACGACGATGTCCCTCGACCTCAGGGTCGGCGGTGAGCTGCCCCCGGACGCCGCACGCGCCCTGGCCTCGGGCACCTCGGGGCCGTGCCCGCTGACCGTCCACCGACCCGGCAACCGGCTGGGTCTCGAGGTCGGCAGCGTCGTCCGCTTCACGCCGGCGCTGCCTCCCTTCGGTCGCGTGCCCACAGGCGCGACGCCGGGGATGCCGGGGACGACGTCGGCGACCCCCGCCACGGCCACGGTCACAGTCGACACGGCGGTGACGACCTTCATCTACGCGGGGCCGCACGTGGACCCGGCCGGCAACCTCGTCGGCGCGGGCTGCAGGTTCACGGGCCGCGGCACCATCCCCAACGCATCGGAGTGGTTGGTGCAGCTGCCCGACGGAACGACACTGACGCACCGGGCGACGTCTAGGCCGGTGCAGGTCGTCGGCGCCACGTTCGGCGCCGGCTGAGCCGGCGAACCCGACTGAGTCGTCGGAAGGCGACGGACGGGAACAGGATCCGATCACGGGCTGCGCAGCACGGCTCCTCCGGAGGTCTCGACGCGGGTGCTGGCCGGTTGGCTCGTCAGGGTCAGCACGACGCCCCCGGACGCGGAGCCCTCGAGGGTGCCGCTCACGGCGACGGAGCCCACGACCCCTCCGCTGAGGTCGACCTTCGCGTCCTTGGCGCGGAGTCCGCCGAGGTCGGGCAGGGCGCCGCCGCCGGCCGTCAGCGTGAGCCGTCCGGTGGATCCGGCGAGCGTCGCGCGGGCGCCTCCGGTCAGCTCGACGGTGAAGGCAGGGGTCGTCCCGGTGTCGCCCGTGGCGCTCGCGCCCCCGGACAGCTCGAGAGCCGTCAGCTCGGGCACCGAGATGGTCACGACGATCCCTTGGGCGCTGACGTAGCCGCTCGTCGTGTCGACCGTCAGTCGCGACCCCGAGACCTCGGTCCGGGTGACGTCGAGGATGTTGGGCTGGGCCGTGGCGACGACCTTCTGTGGTCCGCGCGAGAGATGCACCTGGACGCCCGCGCCGGCGCTGACGGCGGTGAAGGCCGCGACCGTGCGGGTGTCGGAGCGGACATCGCCGGAGCCGACGACCATGCCACCGGGCGAGCCGACGTTGCAGGCGGCGGCGAGCACCGCGGCGGCGACGGAGACCACGGCAACCGCCACGCCGTCACGGGCCGGGCGAGGTCGCGAGGGCGGCGCCGGACGCAGCGGTGCCAACATCCGTCCTCTGAGCAGGGCCAAGATCACGGTCAGGGTCCTCATGGTTGCCTCCCCGACCAGCGTGCGGGCGCGTCGGGGTCAGGCGGCAGGGCCCAAGGTCCCCCGTGGCCGGGCGACGTCGGGCACGCAGAGCTGCGTCGGGCACGCGGAGATGCCCCGGTCCTCGCCACCCCTCCCCAAGGGCCGAGAACCGGGGCTTTCGCGACTCACCCCTGGGTGAGACTGAGCCGGGCGGCACGCCCCCCTGTGGCACGCACACCGCCAGTGGCCGGATGCCCCGCATTCCCACCTGCGGCACTCCTGGCCAGCAATCGGCTCTGCCATGGTCCTTGGTGGGCTCAGTCCTGAGCATCCCCCGCAGGGGGAGACTTGGGGTCATCCTCGGGGGGAGGGACTTCACGCGGAACCCGGCGCGCACCCGACCCGGCCCACTAACGTTGCGCCCGCCGGCAAGACCGGACAGACCGGACGCGACCCCAGCGGACCACAGCGGACCACAACGGACCGGACCACAGCGAGAGGGCACGTCATGACGTTGAGCGACTCGACGATCCGAGCCCTGCGCCACGCGGATGTGATGATCCACGAGGCGGCACGTGGTGACGTCTTCGCCGTCTACGATGCGTGCCGTGCGGCCGTGGGGGCCATCGCCGCCCTCGACGACTTCTACGTGGCGCTGCTCCGCGAGGAGGATCGGCGCATCTCCTACCCGTACCTGTTCAGCAACGGGACGTACTCCGAGGCGGGGACGATGACCTACGGGCCTGCCGGGGTCGTGGCCTGGGTGGTCGCCTCCGGCAAGCCGTACCGCTTCCAGGACGACGACGGGGCCCTGCTCAACCGAGGCGTGCGCTTCGGCGACGGTGAGCCGTCGGCCGACGCGGTCGTCGTGCCGATGCTCTCCGACAACGGCGTGGTCGGCCTGCTCGGGGCGCTGTCCGACACCCCCGGCGTCATGACGGACGAGGTCGTGGCGGCGCTGACGTGGCTGGCTGCGGTGGTCCTCGACCGCATCCATGCCACGAGCCCCGGGCGGCGGCTCAACCTCGGCGCCGTCTATCCCGAGCTGCAGGACTCCGGTCGGGCCGGCACGCTGATGGCCGTCACGCACGCGTCCGCGGCGTTGACCGAGCTGGCCGCCGACATCGAGCGCCTCGGCGAGCTCGACGACCCCGAGGAGCGCGCGGCGGCTGCGAGCCGGCTGAGCCGCCGCTGCTTCGAGGTGCAGGCGGCTCTCATGACGCGGCTCGGCGGCCACACCGACCCGGCGTCGCAGCGGGCTCGCCGGCCTGACCCGCTCCAGGCGCTCTCGCCGCGCGAGCGTGCGGTCGTCGGGCTCGTCACGGGACCGGACGGGGACCCGGGCAACGCCGCCGTCGCGGCCGCCCTCGGCATCGGCACCGCGACCGTCAAGACGCACATGGCCTCGGTGCTGGCCAAGCTCGGGCTCGAGCACCGGAGCGAGCTGCGCTGGCTCGTGCGAAGTGGCGAGGACGACCGGGAGCCGGGCGGGGTCTGAGCGACGCGTGACCGAACCGATGGCGTATGCCGTCCCGCCACTGCCGCGTCCGCGCCCCCTCCGCGGGGGTGCTCGGACGAGCGATGGCGCCGACCCGGGGAGGGGTCGGCGCCACCGGGTGGCCCGGGTGAGATCACGCCCGGGCCGTGCAGCGGGGCGTCAGGTCAGAGACCGAGCAGGCGGTTGAGCAGCGTGGCCAGACCGTTGATGCCGCTGCCGTCGAGCAGGCCGGCGACAGCGCACAGCAGGTTGCCGAGCAGGTTGCCCGGGCCGGACTGGGCCGTGATGTTGAGGTGGATCGCGTTGAGATCGACGACCACGCCGAGCAGATCGAGGTGCAGGGGCCCGAGGTCCAGCGTGAGGATCTTGCAGCTGCCGGATGCAGCGGCGTTCTGAACCGTCGTCGTCACGGTCTGCGGGTCGAGCTGCGTGACTGCGCCGGTCAGAGAGGTGACGGTACCTGTGACGACGCCGGTGACCGCCAGCTGGCCGTTCTGGTTGCTGAAGCCGGTGGGCGTGAAGAGCCCGTTGAACGTACCGAGGGCACCGAGATCCTGGGTCAGAGTCGCGGGCGCGATGCTGGTCCTGGGAGTGGCGGCGGCCGGCGCCACGGTGGGCGCGGCGGTCGGGGCGGCGGAGGCGGAGACGGCCGGCACGAGGCCGAGCGCGGCGGTCGTGGCCAGCGTGGCGCCTGCGGCACAGAGCTTGGTGGAGAGCTTCATCAGGTGACTCCTTGATCGGTGTACGCGGCCTCGTGGGCCATCGGTCAC
Source organism: Terrabacter tumescens (assembly GCF_014646815.1). Lineage (GTDB taxonomy): Bacteria > Actinomycetota > Actinomycetes > Actinomycetales > Dermatophilaceae > Terrabacter > Terrabacter tumescens. The sequence goes on along the minus strand of NZ_BMNZ01000003.1, from coordinate 584,965 downwards.
ACCTGAAGAGCCCGTGCCCGTCCGGACATGACGCGGCATTCGGCCCCAGCGACGCCTTTTGGCGGCGGTCGGCCACGAGCCTGAGCATGACGTGATGCTGGGGCGAGGACGAGAACGACGAGCTCTCGCGTCATGCATCCCGGGCGAAGGCGTCCGGTGCCGTGCGTCATGCGTCGAGCACGCTGCGGTGCGTCATGTCGTAGGCGGCCAGGACGTCGAGCAGCAGCTCCCCGGCCTTCGTGGCGACGTCCAGCTGCTCGTCCGCGGCGGTCTCACCGAGCACCTCGAGCGTCAGCTCGTGGTGGATGCGGCAGACGTCGAGCAGGCTGATGCCTGCCGCGAACGACTGCCGCCCCAGCTCGTAGGCAGCCTCGCGGGCAGCCTCGTCGCGCCGCGGCAGGAAGCGCAGCAGGATGGCCCGCTGGTCCTGCGTGAGGTCGTCCAGCGGGGACCGTGCCCCGGGCCCGGTCATGGGTAGCCGTTGGACGTGTCGGTGCTCGTGCCCGACCGGGCGCGCGGGGCGTGCGCTGCCAGGAGCGCCAGACCCTCCTCGAGGTCGAGTGCGGTCGGCACGTCCCCGGTGCCCATCCCGAGCCGGACCATGGTGAAGGCGACCTCGGGCTGGATGCCGACGACGACGGTGAGGGCGCCGCGCAGGCGAGCCATCTCCGCGATCCTGCGCAGCGTCAGGGCGGCGAAGGAGTCGATGACGTCGAGGGCGGCGACGTCGATGATGACGCCGCGCGAGCGGTGCTCCCCGATCTGGTCGACGAGGTCGTGCTCGAAGCGGACCAGCTGGGAGTCGTCGAGGGCAGTGTGGACCGATGCGATCAGGGTCGATCCCTGTCGCATGATGGACACCAGTGCCGGTCCGCCGTTCACGAGCTGGTGCTGCCCTCCTTCCTGGTCACGGTGTAGCCGAGGAGCCGCTCGGCCTCTTCGAGGCCGCCCTGCAGGTCGCCGATCGTGTTCATCTTGCTCAGGTCGACGCCGATGGTGACGAGCGTCTGCGCGATCTTGGGCGACAGCCCGGTGATGATGACGCTCGCGCCCATGAGGCGTGACGCGTCCACGGTCTGCACGAGGTGGTTCGCCACCGTCTCGTCGACGTCGGGCGAGCCGGTGATGTCGATGACCACGACCTTGGCGCGATGCTTTCGTATGCCGGTCAGCAGCTGTTCGGTCAGCTGACGAGCGCGCTCGCTGTCGAGCACACCGATGATGGGCAGGATGAGCAGCCGCTCCCGGACGGGCAGAACCGGGGTCGACAGCTCGCGGATCGCGTCCTGCTGCTGGCGGATGACGCGTTCACGCTCGTCGACGAAGCTGACGGCCACGGTGTTGGCGATGCGGTTGGCGGCGGGCTCGTAGGCGTCGAGCACCTCGTTGAGGAGCGCGAAGTCCCGCTGGTACTTCTCGAAGAGCGACCTGGCCAGCACATCGCGCAGCAGCAGCACGATGCCGACCACCTCGTGGGTCTCGACGCCACGGGGGATGATCCGCTCGGAGAGGTCGCGGGCGTAGTGCTGCAGCGCCTCGACGCTTCCCGTCTCGAGGACCTCGACGTAGTTGTCGTAGACCGACGTGGTCTCGGCGGCCATCTCCTGCGGGGTCATCGCGGTCAGCAGGTGCGCCTGCTGGATCCGCTCGGCCCACTCCTGCCGAAGGCGGGTCCGGTGCTCGCGCAGGTGCGAGACCAGCTGCGAGAGCAGGTGCTCCCCGCCCTCGGCGTCATCGCGCAGGGCTGTGAGCCCGGAGTGCTCCTCGGGTCGCTCATCCATCGTTCGTCCTCTCCCACTTCGTCATGGTGACGGTCGTCCCGTGGCCGGGCTCGCTCGCGATGGCGAACTCGTCCATGAGCCGACGCACCCCGGGCAGACCCAGGCCGAGTCCGCCGTACGTGCTGAAGCCGTCGCCGAGCGCTCGCTCGACATCGGGTATGCCGGGTCCGCCGTCGCGGGCCACGACCTGGATGCCGCGTCGCGGCGTCTCGAGCAGCTCCACGACCACCTCACCGGACCCGGCGAACCGGACGATGTTGCGGCACACCTCCGAGACGGCCGTCGCGACGACCGTGAGGTCGGTCGGTCCGAAGGCGAGCCGGCCGGCCAGCTCGCGCGCTGCGACGCGGGCGGAGACGATGTCCGGGTCGCCGCTGATGGCGATGCGCAGGCTGTCGTCGCGTTGCTGGCCCCGCTCGAGGAGAGGCTGGCTGAGCCGGGCGCACGGCTCGCACTCGAGGAGGTGCTGGGCCGCCTGGACCTCCCGCTGGCGCCGTTGGTCGCCCCCGCTGAGCGCGATGAGGACCGGTCGGCAGCGGTCGGTCGGTGGCTCCACCTTCTCGACGGCCAGGAGGTACTCGACCCGCAGGCGGGCGCGGGTGCGGTTCAGCTGCGCGGCCACGGCGCCCGCGGTGCTGCCCTCGCGCGCGGCGAGGGTGCGCGTGTCGGTGCCCGTCACCTCGTGGTCGAGCAGGGTGCGGCGCTCGCGGTCGGTGAGCCGGGCGAGGGCGGTGGCCATGGCTGACTGCTCCTCGTCGAGGACCACCTGGGTCTCGGGCGCATCAGGCGTGCTCAGGTCGAGGGCGCGGTGCTGGTTGCGTCTCTTGCGGTCGGCGTCGCGCCACATGGAGGCCACGACGTTGCGGGCCGTCACGATGGCATACGGCTCGAGCATCCCCGGCTCGATCGTCGAGGACGCCGCGAGCACGCGGGTCAGCGTCTCCTGGACGAGGTCCTCCGCGGCAGGGTGCCCGCCGACCCTGGCACCGACGATGCGCCGGACCATGGGCAGCAGGCCCGCGACGTCCTCCGCGGTGTGGCCGGGCACCGGCCCGGGGCGCTCGGCTGCGCTCACGGAGTCAACGTACCCGCCGCCACGTCATCCCTGTGCCTCGGCGGCGTCGTCGTGGGTGACCCCGCCGGCATCAGCCAGGCTGGGAACCGAGGAAAGGACCGACATGACTCTGCTGGCGCTCGCCGCGCCGGGCGTGGGACTCGTGCTCATCCTCGCGCTCGAACGTGTCGAGGGATGGCTGGGTGACCCGGAGCGAGCTTCTGCCTCACGTGGTGCCACCAGGCAGCAGAGGGCCGCGGGATCGGCCCCAACGCGTGGCGCGCGTCTCCCGTACGTCACGCAGGGGTCTTGCGGGAGGGGCCCGGCGCCCCGATTCTTGAGGTGTGGACCGTGCCGACGAGCTGAGCGCCCTGACCGACGTCCGGCTGCGCCTGCAGGAGCACTTCCCCCAGCTGGATGCCGACGTCGTCGAGGCGGCGGTGAGGCTCGCGCACTCGGAGCTCACCGGCCCGGTGCGTGACTTCGTGCCCGTGCTCGTCGAGCACGCGGCACGTGACCGGCTGTCCTTCGCCCTGCGCGAGCAGGTGGCGCCGCCGGACCGCACGCCGCCCACGGCGTCGGATGGCTGAAGCCGTCGTCGACGCCTGGGTGCTCGACACGGCTGCGTCTCCGGCACCGGCGCGCGGCTCGGCCGACGCCGGGGCGCTCGACGACCACGAGCGCGAGCGCCTGGCTCGCCTCGCCGACGGGCCGTCGGTGCGGGCCTACCTCGAGCTGCACCTGCTGGCGCGGTCGCAGGTCGGTCGGCTCCTGCGCCGACCTCCTGGGTCGCTGCGCTTCGACCGGACCTGCCCCGACTGCGGTCGACAGCACGGTCGCCCCGTCCTGCTCGACGACCCCGGGCTCCACCTGTCCCTGAGCCGTGCCGGGACCGTCGTCGCTCTCGCCCTGACGCGCTCCGCCCCGGTCGGCATCGACGTCGATGAGGTCGAGGGGACCCGCTTCGAGGGTTTCGAGGAGGTGGCCCTCCACCCCCGGGAACGAGGCGAGGGCGCCGCCGGAGCCGAGGCTCAGGGCCGTGCCACGACGTGGGTGCGCAAGGAGGCCGCCTTGAAGGCCCTGGGCGTGGGGCTGCTCATCGAGCCGGCCTCCTTCGTCACCCCGCGCCCCGGCGTCCCCTCCGAGGTGGTGCCGGGCCTGCCTCGCCTGGTGGTGGTGGACATCGCCGCGCCTGTCGGGCACGCCGCCGCCGTCGCCCTGCTGTCGGCCGACGGTCCGTTCGAGGTCCGCCACCACTGACCGGCCGCGACCGCGAGCCGCCTGTCGGCCCCGGTCAGCCCCCGGCCGTCGGCGCGAGCGGCGGCAGGTCGGTCGCCCACAACCACTGCTCGAGCAGGTCCCTGACCCGCTCGGCGGCGGCGTCACCGGTGCTGCCCACACCGGCCGAGGCACGCCGGGCGTGCACCTCCGCGAGGTCGACGAAGTCGTCGGTGGTCACCGACCCGTGCCGGTGGCCGGCCGCCCAGTCGCGCAGCAGGTCGAAGAACGCTCCGTCGCCCACCCGGAGCCGCAGCGCGTGCAGGGTGAGGGCGCCGCGCTTGTAGACGCGGTCGTCGAACATCAGGTCGGGTCCCGGGTCGCCGAGGACGAGGTCCTGCGGCAGGCGGGCGAGCCGCGACCAGTGGCTCTGCGCGCTCGTCGCGGCAGGGACGCCGTCGGCGTGCTCGCCCCAGAGCCACTCGGCGTAGCAGGCGAAGCCCTCGTTGAGCCAGATGTCGGCCCACGTCGCGGGGGTCAGGCTGTTGCCGAACCACTGGTGCGCCAGCTCGTGGGCGACGAGCCGCTCGTGGTGCCGGTGCCCGTCGAGCCAGTTGGGTCCGAAGGTCGCCAGGGTGTGCGCCTCGAGGGGGATCTCGAGGTCGTCTGCCGTGACGACGACGGTGTAGTCGTCGAAGGGGTACGGCCCGAAGAGCGACCGGAAGAGCCGGGTCATCTCGGGCAGGCGGCCGAGGTCGTGCATGACGGGACGCTCGTGGCCCGCGGGCAGCAGCACCGTGATCGGCACGTCGGCGGGCCCGAGCGGCCGGCGCACGTAGTGCCCGACGTGGACCGTCGCGAGGTAGGTCGCCATCGGGACGTGCTGCTCGAAGACGCGCCGCGTCCGGCTGCCGCGCGACCGGGTCGCCACGAGCGTCCCGGTCGCCACGACGTCGTAGGGGGAGTCGCACTCGAAGGCGATCCGGTAGGTGGCCTTGTGCCTCGGGTGGTCGTTGCAGGGGAACCACGTCGCGGCGCCGTTGGGCTGCGCGGCCACGAGCGCACCCTCGCTGAGCTCCTCCCAGCCGACATCGCCCCAGAGCGTGGTCGCGGGACCGGGCGTGCCGGCATACGTCATCGTGATGCGGGTGCGCTGCCCGCGGTGCAGCGGGGTGGACGGGGTGATGACGACGCGTGGGCCGCGGTGCACCCACTTGGCCGGGGCGTCACCGACGGTCACCTTGGAGACGCGCAGGCCGACGAGGTCGACGACGAGCCTGCGCGCGTCCTCGACGACGGTGAGCTCGAGGACCGCGCGCCCGGCGAGTCGGTTGGTCGCCACCTTGTAGTCGAGCTCGAGGTCGTAGTGCGTGACGACGTATGCCGGGTCGCCACGGTCGGGCGTGTACGTGTCGGTGAGCGCGTGGGGCGGGTGGGCGGCGCCGCCGCTCATCGGGCGTCGGCCCGGGCCGACCCGGCCTGCGAACCGGCCTGCGAACCGGCCTGCACCGACGCCTCGGCCGGGGCGTCGTCGACCGCGAGCCGGGCACCGCTCCACGACGCGATCGGGTTGCCGGTCCAGCGGGTCCCGGCGGGCACGGACTCGCCGCGCAGCACGAGCGAGCCCGGGCCGACGGTGGCCGCCCGTCCGATGCTGGCCGCCGGGAGGATGACCCCGTTGGGGCCGAGGGTGGCGCCGTCCTCGAGCGTGACCGTGTCCATGCTCATGATTCGATCATGGAAGAGGTGGGTCTGGAGGACGCAGCCCCGGTTGACGGTCGCGCCCTCGCCGAGGGTCACGAGGTCCGCCTCCGGGAGCCAGTACGTCTCGCACCAGACCCCGTGGCCGATCCGGGCCCCGAGGCTGCGCAGCCACACGTTGATCGCGGGGGTGCCTGTCGCCGTCCACGCGAACCACGGGCCCGCGACCATCTCGACGAAGGTGTCGACGACCTCGTTGCGCCAGACGAAGGAGCTCCACAGGGGGTGCTCGACGGCACCGACGCGGCCGACGACGACCCACTTCGCGACCGTCGTCACCGTGGCCGCGACGGCGCCTGCGGCGGCGAGGACGACACCGCCGAGCGCGGCCGCGCCGCCGAGCCCGTAGCGGTCGACGAGCCACTGGAGGGCGACGAGGACACTGACGGCGATCGCCACCGTGACCATGACCGGCACGATCCGACACAGCTCGACGAGCCCGCGGATCACCTTGAGCCGCAAGGGTGGTGCGAAGGTGCGCTCGCCTTCGGAGCCCTGCGGGGGCCGGCGCAGACGCACCGGTGGGCTGCCGATCCAGCTCGACCCCGCCTTGGCCTTCTGCGGCGCTGCGGACAGGACCGCGACGAGCCCGTGCTTGGGCACCCGGCGGCCGGGCGCGGTCATCCCGCTGTTGCCGAGGAAGGCCCGCTTGCCGACCTTGGCGGGGGCGATGTGCACCCAGCCGTGCGCGAGCTCGTAGGTGGCGACCATCGTGTCGTCGGCGAGGAAGGCGCCGTCGGCGACGGACGTCATGGACGGGAGCAGGAGCACGGTCGAGGCCTCGACGTCGCGGCCGACCTTGGCGCCGAGGGCGCGTAGCCACGACGGCGTCACGAGGCTGGCGTAGATCGGGAAGAGCAGGGTGCGAGCCTGGTCGAGCAGCCGCTCGGTGGCCCACACCTGCCACCCGACCCTGCTGCGCACCGGGAACCACCCCTCCCGCAGCCCGAGCCCGAGCAGCCGGACGAGCACGATGGTGACGGCCGCGAGCGTGGCCAGTCCCAGCACGGTCACGAGGGGCACGGCCGCGTAGGCCGCGACGACCGCGTCGCCGGCGCCCGCCCTCCCGACGGCGCCACCGGCGAGCAACGCCCCGGGGAGCAGGGCCAAGAAGGGCAGGACCGACAGGAGCACCCCGGAGGCGCCGTAGACCGCGAGCCACGCCCGCGCCGCCGGAGGGCGCTCCGAGGGCCAGCCCGACCGATCGGACGAGGTGACGCGCTGAGCGGGCGAGCCGGCGACGACCCGACCCGGACGCACGGACCTCAGCACGGTCGAGCCGGCCTCGACGACGACGCCGCGGCCGATGTGGACGTCGGGGCCGATGGTGCTGCGGGCCCCGACGACGGCCTCGCGCCCGATGTGGACCGGTCCGACGTGCACGAGGTCGCCGTCGATCCAGTAGCCGGACAGGTCGACCTCGGGCTCGATGCTGGCGCCCGCGCCGATGGTCAGCATGCCCGTGACCGGTGGCACGCTGTGCAGGTCGACACCGGCGCCGATCGAGGCGCCGAGCATCCGCGCGTAGTAGATGATCCACGGGGCGCCGGCCATCGTGATGGCCCCCATGGCGTCGGCGAAGCGCTCCGCGGCCCAGAGGCGCAGCTGGACGCTCCCGCCGCGAGCGTAGGTGCCGGGCGCCACGCCGGCGAGCAGCACGCGAGCGGCCAACGCGGACAAGCCCATCCGCCCGAGCGGGCTGATGAACGCCACCCAGCCGACGGCAAGGACCCACCAGGACGCGGGCACGGACCACTTGGCCAGGTCGAAGAGCCGGAGCAGTTCGGTGAGGGTGGCCAGGGCCACGAGCCACTGCAGGCCCTTGACCGTGAGCAGGACCACCGAGACGACCGTCTGCACGAGCTGGGTCCGGCGCGGGATGCGCCGCACCGTCCGGTCGACCCTCGAGGACCCGCCCTGGTCCATCGTCTCGAGGAGCTCGGCCTGCGCCCCGAGGCGCGGGTGCGCGTGGACGTCGGCCACGGTGACGGTGGGGTAGCGCCCGCGCAGCAGGGAGACGAGTCGGGCCGACGACAGGCTGCCGCCGCCGAGGTCGAAGAAGTCCGCCCCCGCGGACCGCACGGTCGTGCCGAGCACGGCGGTCCACTGCGCCGCGAGCCATGCGGCCGTGCCGGCGAGGTCGCTCGGCCCGTCGTCGTCGCCGACGTCCTGCAGCGGCCAGGGGAGGGCGGCCCGGTCGACCTTGCCCGAGGTGCGGGTCGGCAGGGTGTCGACGACGGCGAGCACCGGCACGAGGGCCGCGGGCAGCTCCTCGTGCAGCCGCGCCAGCGCCGCGTGCCGGTCGAACGCGTCCGGAGGGTCGGGGACGACATAGCCGACGAGAACCTGGCTGCCGGCGGTCGTCGTCTTCACGGCCGCCGCCGCGCCGGAGACGTGGGGGAGCGACTGCAGGGCCGCATCGACCTCCCCGAGCTCGATGCGGCGCCCGCCGAGCTTGACCTGCTCGTCGGCACGACCGACGAACACGAGGCCGTCAGGGTCGTTGACCACGAGGTCGCCGGACCGGTACGCGCGGTCCCACCCGAGGGTCGGCATCGGCGCGTACTTCTCGGCGTCCTTGGCCGGGTCGAGGTAGCGGGCGAGGCCGACCCCGCCGATGATCAGCTGCCCGGTCTCCCCGACCCCCACGGGCAGCTCGTCAGGCCCGACGACGGCGAGGTCCCAGCCGTCGAGGGGCAGGCCGATCCGGATCGGCGAGGTCCCGTCGAGGCGGGCCCCGCAGGAGACGACCGTCGCCTCGGTCGGGCCGTAGGTGTTCCACACCTCGCGGTCCGGCGAGACGAGCCGCTCCGCGAGCTCGGGTGGGCAGGCCTCGCCGCCGAAGACGAGCAGCCGCACCGGCTCGAGCGCCTCGGCCGGCCACAGGGCCGCGAGGGTCGGCACCGTCGAGACGACCGTCACGTCCTGCGCCACGAGCCACGGACCGAGGTCCATCCCGGTGCGCACGAGGCTGCGGGGCGCCGGCACGAGGCACGCGCCGTGACCCCAGGCGAGCCACATCTCCTCGCACGAGGCGTCGAAGGCGACCGAGAGCCCGGCGAGCACCCGGTCACCGGGTCCGATCGGGCTGTCCTGCAAGAACATCCGCGCCTCGGCGTCGACGAAGGCTGCCGCCGACCGGTGCGACACGGCCACACCCTTGGGCACGCCCGTCGACCCCGAGGTGAAGATGACCCACGCGTCGTCCTCGACCCGCACCTCGGGCAGCACACCCCGAGCCGGACGGGCCGTCGCACGACGCGTCCCCCGGACGTGCGCCGGCACCGTGACCTGCCGGCGTGCACCGACGACGGCTGACACGCGCGCCTCGCCGAAGACGAGGTCGGCCCGCTCCGGCGGGTCGTCGACGTCGACCGGGACGTAGGCGGCACCGGCGTGCAGGACGGCGAGCACCGCGACGTAGAGGTCGACCGTGCCGGACGGAGCGCGCACTCCCACCCGGTCCCCACGGCATACGCCAGCGGCTGCGAGCTCGAGGGCGAGCCGGCGGGCGTGCTCGGTCAGCTCGGTGTAGGTCAGCACCGTCCGGGTGTCGTCGACGGCAGGGGCGTCGGGGTGGCGGGCCGTGACGTCGGCCAGCACGTCGACGAGGGTCCTGGGCGCAGCGGCACGGTCGCCTGCCAGCAGGGGATCCACCACGCGCCCTCCTCGTCCGGGGCGCCCGTCCGACCCGCCGAGCGCCTCCATGCCGAACCTAGTGCCGTCAGGTGAACGGACGGTGCCACACGTCCGGATCGGGCGGAGGAGCCTCGGTCAGCGCGGGTCCTGCTCGCTCACGCCGAGCCGGACCTTGCCCTTGCTCGGACACTCGTCGACGTGCGCGAGGGCGTCCTTGCGGGCCTTGTCGCGCGCCCGGCGTGCAGGTCCGGTCCAGTCGCAGCTCTTGCAGTAGCCGAGGATGAACGACCCGTCCTCGTGGGTGTTGTCCGCGTCGACGGGCTCGAGGGCGGCATGGTGCTTGTGCCCCTCGGCGTCCTTGACGGTCAGGTCGTCGCCTTTGCGCTTGAAGAACCGAGGGCCGCGCCCTGACTTCGCCATGGGCCCATCGTCCCCTGCCCGCTGCGGCGGCGGCCAGCGAGGGCCCACCCAGCGGATGGTGCCAGATGCCGAGGGCTGCATCTGGCCATCGGCCCGCGTCTGTTCGTACGCTGGTGGGGCAGCCCGATGCCCGGGCCCGCACCCGTCGAGACGAGCCGCAGGAGTATGCCGTGAAGCAGCGCCGTGCATCTGTGTCCGAGGTCGACCACGCCCATCTCGTGGATCCCTCGCAGGTCGAACGCATCCTGCCCGCGACGACCGAGGAGTACCTCCTCGACGCCCTGGAGCGGCTCGACGCCTCCGAGATGCGAGCCGAGAACCTCACCAGCGCCCTCGTGCACTCCCGCACGATCGGGGCGGCGATCGGGGTGCTGATGGCCATGGAGAAGATCACCCAGGCCGAGGCGTTCGACCGGCTCCGCGAGGCGAGCATGGCCCAGAACCGCAAGCTCCACGTCCTCGCCCAGGAGGTCGTGGACCGGGGCGCCCTCTAGGCGTCGAGCTCGCGACGATTCCACGGAATTGCCGTCACATGCCGGGGCTCTACCTCGGCCGGGGGAGCATGCTGGAAGAGCGCCGTGCCGCGAGGTGCGGCCTCAGGTACGGCGGTGAAAGGAGGTCCGACATGGAAGAGTTCTTCAGCTCCGGCCAGGTGCCTGCCCTGCGCTCCGTTGCCGAGGCCTTTGCCCAGCTCGGGGCCAAGATCGACTCGGCACGCTCCTCCACGGTGCTGCGGGCGGTCACGGATGTCACCCTCGAGCGACTCAGCGGCGCCGCCTCCGTCAGCATCACGGAGGTCAAGAGCGGGCACTTCTGGACCGCCACCGCCACCGACGACCTGGCCCGACGGGCCGACGCCATCCAGTACGAGCTGGGCTCTGGCCCGTGTGTGGACGCCATCCTCGAGGACACCCTCTACTGGCCGTGCGATCTGCGTCACGACCCGAGGTGGCCCGAGTACGGCCGTCGCGTCGCGGACGAGCTCGGCTTCCTCAGCATGCTTTCCTACCGCATGGTGTTGGGCGACGACGACGAGCGCGCCGGGCTCAACATCTATGCCCGGGAGGTCGACGCCTTCACGGACAGCGACGTCCTGCTCGGACTGCTGCTGGCCACGCACGGTGCCCAGGCCGCTGCCGCGGCCGAGCACCGGGAACACGTCGACCACCTCCAGCTGGCGCTGAAGTCCAACCGGCTCATCGGCATGGCCATGGGCATCCTGATGGCACAGCACCGGCTCACCGACGAGCAGGCGTTCGACCTGCTGCGCATCGCCAGCCAGAACAGCAACCGCAAGCTCGCCGACATCGCCCGGGAGGTGACCGAGACCGGCACCCTCGAGGTGGCCCCGGCGCGCCGCACCGCCAGTGAGTCTTCCGTCAGGACCCACCGGCCGGGCTTGTCCGCACCGTAACCACCGCCCGGGCGTTCTGCTGACTGGGCAGCGCAGCACGCGTCAGTACGGGTCGTCAGGGTGGGTCTCGGGGCCGCTTGGTCTTCAACCAGCAGGGCCGCGCCCCTCCGCCCGCGGTCACCTGGGGGGCGTCCGGCTCCGGGCCGATGCCCTACTGGTGGGACCCGCTTCCTCCCTGTCGGTCGACGGAGTCGGGGAGGTGCTCGTCCATGACGGCGCGGGCGAGCGCCACCACCCCGATCCCGGCCTTGGCGGCGGCATGCTGAAGGTCCGCGCTGGCCTGCTCGGCACTCACACCGCGAGCGGCGACGATGACACCGACCGCAACGTCGATGGTGTGCATCTCGTCCAGTCGGACCGGTGTCCTGGCTGCCTCGAGGCGAGTGGTGAAGCCGAGGTCGGCGTTTGCGACGGCTCCCGGCGCCCACGCCCCGAAGAGCTCGGCCAGCTCGTCCGCACGTCCGGAGAACGTGTCGGAGCCGCTGCCGTAGAGGTTGACGCCGCCGATCACGGTGGCGCCATCGAGGATGGGAAGCGAGAGGGTGCTGAGGATTCCGCGCGCAGCTCCCGCCCGTGCGAACATCTGCCACCGTCCCTCGTCGAGCAGTTCCCTGTGGTCAACCTCCAGGACCTCGGCGGACGCGGCTGCCTCGAGGCAGGGACCCCCGTCGAGGTACTGCAGGCCGTCGAGCACGGCAGTGTCCTGGTCGGTGGCGACGTACGTCAGCGTCACCCCCTGGGCGACGAGCCCGAGGCTGAAACCGACGACGTCGGGCACCAGTTCCTGGAGTCGGTTCGCGGTGTCGGCCAGCTCCTCCTTCAGGCGGTGGTCGTCATATCTGCCCAGTGACTCGAGGGCGTGCACGGTCTCCGGTAGGGGCTCCACGAGGGCCCCCTACCCACCCGTCCTGGTCCGACACGAGGCGGGCTCGTCACGCTCGGTCGGCTGGCCGGACCGACCCTCATCGGTGCGTGCTGCGGCACCGTCGCAGGGCCGTGATCACCTGGCTCTCCCGACGAGCCAGCTCCAGCAGCTCGGGATTGACCCTGCTGCCTCCGGGATGTGACGGCTCGACCACCGTCGCGACGGCGCGGGCCCGGTCCTCCAGGTCGGCGAGCTCGGCGATCAGCTCTCTGATGCTCTTGCTGTTCTCAGCCGTCTGCATGATCACTCCATGGGTCTCGACCCACCGCGACCTCGACGTCCACGGTGGCAACTGTCCGCCGTGGTTGGAGGCAACTCCAGAGTGCGGATGCCGTCGTCCCCGTGTCAAGGGCATCCCATCCGCGGTCGGGTGGTCCGGGCCGGCCCCTCCAGCGGACGCGACCGGCCTCGGCGCCAGGAGTAGCGCGCCGAGCACCGGGTAGGGGATGGGCTACACCCACCCAATCTCGAGGAGGACCCCCGTGGAGGAGCCCCGCACGCCGCCATCCGTCGACGAGCCCACGACGCCGCAGGAACCGTTGGAGCCGCAGCCGGACCAGGCCGGCCCGGAGGTGGTCTCGGCCACCGGCAAGCCCACGGGTGCACCGCCGACCGCTCGCTCCCAGTCGGGCGCCTACCTGACCACGTCGCAGGGCCTGCGCCTCAAGGACACCGACCACTCCCTCAAGGCGGGCCGGCGCGGGCCGACGCTGTTGGAGGACCACCACCTGCGCGAGAAGATCACCCACTTCGACCACGAGCGCATCCCGGAGCGGGTCGTCCACGCCCGCGGCAGCGGTGCCCACGGCGTCTTCCGGGGGTATGGCACCGCCGCGTCCGTATGCCGCGCCGGTCTCTTCGCGGCGGACGTGGAGACGCCGGTGTTCGTCCGTTTCTCGACGGTGCTGGGCTCGCGCGGATCGGCTGACACGGTCCGTGACACGAGAGGCTTCGCCGTGAAGTTCTACACCGACGAGGGCACCTTCGACCTCGTCGGCAACAACATGCCCGTCTTCTTCATCCAGGACGGAATCAAGTTCCCGGACGTCGTGCACGCAGCCAAGCCGCACCCCGACCGCGAGATCCCCCAGGCGCAGTCGGCGCACGACACCTTCTGGGACTTCGTCTCGCTCCACACCGAAGCCCAGCACCACACCATGTGGAACATGTCCGACCGAGGGATCCAGGCGTCGTTCCGGACGATGGAGGGTTTCGGCGTCCACACCTTCCGGCTCGTCGACTGGGAGGGGGCCACGACGCTGGTGAAGTTCCACTGGAAGCCCAAGGCAGGGGTGCACTCCCTCGTCTGGGAGGAGGCCCAGCTCGCCGCGGGCGGCGACCCGGACTTCCACCGACGGGACCTGGCCGACGCCATCGAGGCGGGCTTCCTCCCGCAGTGGGAGCTCGGCATCCAGACCTTCCCGGACGAGGAGGACGAGACGTTCGAGGGGATCGACCTGCTCGACCCGACGAAGCTCGTCCCCGAGGAGCTCGCGCCCGTCCAGCCGATCGGGCTGATGACCCTGACCGCCAACCCGAGCAACTTCTTCGCCGAGACCGAGCAGGTGGCCTTCCACGGCGGCAACCTCGTCCCGGGCGTCGAGGTGACCAACGACCCGCTGTTGCAGGCCCGACTCTTCTCCTACGTCGACACCCAGCTGACGCGGCTCGGCGGACCGAACTTCAACCAGATCCCGGTCAACCGACCGCACGCCCCCGTCAACGACATGCTGCGCGACGGCTTCCACCAGCACGCCGTGCACACGGGCGTGGCGCCCTACCGGCCCAACTCGCTCGACGGTGGATGCCCGTTCACCGCGGGCGAGGCGGACGGGGCCTTCGTCCAGGTCCCGGCACAGGTCGCCGAGGGGCAGAAGGTGCGGGCGGCGGCCCGGTCGTTCGACGACCACTTCTCGCAGGCCCGGCTCTTCTACCGGTCCATGAGCCCGGTCGAGCAGGACCACATCAAGGCTGCCTACTCCTTCGAGCTCGCCAAGTGCTACGAGCTCGCGGTCCGGCAGCGCCAGCTGCAGTGCCTGGCCAACATCGATGGCGATCTCTGTGGCGCGGTCGCGCAGGCCCTCGGCATGGTGGCGCCCGCCCCCACCATCGAGCTGGTCGACGCCGAAGCGAGCCGAGCCCTCTCGCAGGTCGGCACGCCGTTCCCGGTCGAGGGTCGCAAGGTCGGGATCGTCGTCGACGCCGTCGGCGACACGGACCTCGCGGCCGCCGTCGTGGACGCGGTCACGGAGGCGAGGATGGTGCCGTTCGTCGTGGGCCCCCACGGCGGCATGCTCGACACGCTCACGGTGGCCAGGACGTATGCCGTTTCGCGGTCGTTCGAGCTCGACGCGGTCGTCGTCGTGAGTGGCGCTCCGGCCCGGGACGCCATGCCCGGCCTGGACGCCCGTGCGGGTGAGCCCCAGGCGCAGCCGGTGGCAGACGCGGCAACGGTGGGCCTGGACCCGCGGATCGCGCTGCTGCTGGGTGAGATGTGGCGTCACTGCAAGGTCGTCGCCTCGGTGGGGGAGGAAGGCGACCGCGCGCTCGCTGCTGCCGGCATCCCGGGTGAGGCTCCCGGCGTCGTCCGTGAGTCGGACCCGCAGGCCGTGGTGACGGACGTGGCGGAGCTGCTCGCGCTGCACCGGGTCTGGGACCGGTTCACCCCCGTGTCCGGCTGAGGCTGGTCACCACAGGCGAAGGCCAGGCCCATGGAGGCCTGGCCTTCGCCTCGTGCGGGTGGCTCAGGTCATCGGCTGACCACCGGTGACGGCGAGGACCTCACCCGTGACGTAGCTGGACTCCTGAGAGGCCAGGAACACGTAGGCGGGGGCCACCTCCGCCGGCTGTCCGGCACGGCCCAGCGGGGTCTGTTCACCGAAGGACTCCACCGTGTCACCGGCCATCGTGGCCGGGATGAGGGGCGTCCAGATGGGACCCGGCGCGACGGCGTTGACGCGAATCCCCTTCTGCGCCAAGCCCTGAGCGAGTCCCTGGGTGAAGGCGACGATGCCTGCCTTGGTCGTCGCGTAGTCGAGCAGCTCCGGTGACGGCTGGCGCGACTGGATCGATGAGGTGTTGATGATGGTGGCCCCCGCCTGCAGGTGCGGCAGGGCCGCGCGGGTGAGCCAGAACATCGCATACAGGTTCGTCCGCATGACCCGGTCGAGCTGCTCGGTGGTGATGTCGGCGAGGCCGCCCGGCTGGGCCATCTGGTATGCCGCGTTGTTGACGAGGATGTCGAGCCCCCCGAGCTGCTCGACGGCCTCGTGGATGAGACGCTCGCACTCCTGCTCCTGGGTCAGGTCGGTCAGGCAGACCGCACCTGTCCGTCCCGCCTCCACGACGAGGCGACGGGTCTCCTCGGCGTCCTGCTCCTCCTCGGGCAGGCAGGCGACGAGGACGTCAGCGCCCTCTCTCGCGAAGGCGATGGCCACGGCCCGGCCGATGCCGGAGTCGCCACCGGTGATGACGGCTCGCTTGCCCTCGAGCCGCCCGGAGCCGCGGTAGGACTCCTCGCCGTGGTCGGGCTCGTCGCCCATCTGTTTCGTGAGGCCGGGGTGGTCGATGGTCTCGCTGTCGGCGGGCTGGTCGAACTGTTCGCTCGGATCCTGAGGCGTCGTCTGGTCGGACATCCGTCCACTCCTGGTCGTCGTGGCTTCGCTGGTGTGCCCTGCCTACCCAGCGGACCGTTCGTCAAGCGGCGTTCTCGGTGACCGGCTCGGTGCCCCGGAGCAGCCGCACGACACCTGCTCGCGCCGCGCCGGAACGGGGTGCCCACGCGCACCTGACGGCGGTCAGGCTCCGGTGTGCGGCGTGACGTCGACCGCGCCCGTGTCGATGACGTCGAGGGCGACGTCATGCAGCTTGCGGTTCGTGTTCTGGCTCGCGATCCGCAGCAGGTCGAAGGCCTGGTCGCGCGTCAGCTTGTGCTGGCCCATGAGGACGCCGGTCGCCGTTCCGATGTCGCGGTTCGAGGCGAGTGCCCGCTCGAGGTTGTTGGCCCGATCAAGGAAGTGGGCGGCCGTGACCGCCTGGGCGGCATGGGTGGTGAGCAGCAGCCCCTCGGCCAGGTCGCGGTCGTCGAAGGCGTCGACGTCCTCGGCGTACAGGTTCATGCCGGCGATGACCCCTGTCGACTCGAGGTTCATCCGGTAGGACAGCATGCTGTGCAGGCCGAGCTCCGATGCGACGCGACGGCCGTACTCAGGCCAACGCTTGTCGCGAGCGAGGTCCTTCGGCTGGTAGATCGTCTGGTCGACGATGGCATCGATGCACGGGCCCGATCCCAGCGCGTACTGGATGGCGTCGGCCTGCCGCGCGACCTCGTCCGTGGTGGCGGCGGTGACGAATCGGTCGTGCTTGAGGGTCGTGATGCTGGCCGCCCTCGCTGCCGGCACCCGCTCGACCGCCAGCTTCGTCACTGCCTCGAAGGGACTCGGCAGGGGCGAGCTCGACAGCTCGTCACCCAGTCGCTCGAAGTCCTCGGCGACGCGGCGGAGGTGGTCGGCGACGTCGTGGCCGGTCGTCGTGTCGTTCATGTTCAGCTCCGTCTGACCCATCCGTCGCGGACGACGCTGGGACGATTCAGGGGCGGAGACTCCGGATCGGGTCACCGTCACGGTGGGGATGGTCGGCTCGAACCGGCCCTACAGTGACCTACCCATGCTTCGCGACCTTCAACTGCGGCGAGGCAGGTGCGACGTGTGGCAGCTCGCTCGCCCTCGACGGCAGACAGTGTGGCGCGAACGGCAGCGTTGTGGCTGGTACGAGCGGGTAAGGGCGCCTTGTGGAACCGATACCGGAGACGAGAGTGGCCCTGCGCAAGCTGGACGAGATGGGTGACGGGCGGTTGGGAAGCGACCTCGGCGAGGCCGCCTTGGCGCTGAGCGCCCGGGTGCCCGGGCTTGTGGGCTTCAGCATCACGGTGGTCGAGCAGGGCATCACCTTCACCTACGTCGCGACCTCCTTGCCGCTGGCCGCCCTGGACGCCCTGCAGTTCCTCGACGGTGGACCGTGCGAGGAGGCCGTCGGCACGGCAGCCATCGTCGAGGCGGACAGCTCGGCGCTGCTGGACGAGGGCCGGTGGAGCCTGTTCGCGCGGGGGACAGGCTCGCGCGGGGTCGGGAGCACCCTGTCGCTGCCGATCCTCGACGGCGACAGGGTCGTCGGCGGCGTCAACGTCTACGGCGCCGGCCCCGAGACCTTCACCGGCCGGCACGAGGAGGTGGCTGCCCTCTTCGGTGCCTGGGCGCCGGGGGCCGTCACGAACGCCGACCTTTCCTTCAGCAGCCGACTCGAGGCCACTCATGCGGTCGCACGGCTCGATGACCTGGCCGTCATCGACATGGCCGTGGGCCTCCTCGTGGCGGCGCACGCGGTCCCGCCGGCGCAGGCGAGGCAGCGACTCGAGCAGGCGGCCGCGCGGGCAGGGGTGAGCGTCATGGAGGTCGCACGCCTCCTCGTCGACACCGGCACGCTGCGTTGACCGGCGTCACCGCAGCACCCCGCCCGCAGGGGGCGTCTGACCCGCCTGCGGCGGGAAGGACACGGCATCCAGCAGGCCGGCTGGGTAGGTGGCGGACATGATCGACACCGTCATCCTCGACGTCGACGGCACGCTCGTCGACAGCAACTACCACCACAGTCTCGCGTGGTCGCGCGCCTTCTCCCGGTGCGGCCTGGACGTGCCGCTCTGGCGCATCCACCGGGCCATCGGCATGGGCGGTGACAAGCTCGTCGCCGAGGTCACAGACCAGGGCACCGAGGAGCAGCAGGGCGATGCCCTCCGCGACAAGTGGACCGAGGAGTTCGACCAGCTCATCGGCGAGGTCAGACCGTTCGCCGGGACCCGCCCGCTGCTCGACACGCTCAAGGAGCGTGGGCTGCTCGTGGTGCTGGCGAGCTCAGGGCAGACCCAGCACGTCGAAACCTTCCTCGACCTCTTCGACGGCCGCTCTGTCGCGGACGCCTGGACGACCGCGGACGACGCGGAGGAGAGCAAGCCGGCAGCGGACCTGCTCCACGCCGCGCTGGACCGCGTGCACGGCTCCAGCGCCGTCATGGTGGGCGACGCGACGTGGGACGCCCGCGCCGCCGGCGCAGCCGGGATGCCCTCGCTCGGGTTGCGCACCGGCGGTTTCGGTGAGGCTGAGCTGATCGAGGCAGGCGCCGCGGCCGTCTTCGAGGGGCCGGCAGCGCTGAGGGACGCGGTGGCCGAGGGACTCCTGCAGCGGTGGTGAACGCACGAGTGCCGGGCGTCCTCCTGGGACGCCCGGCACTCGTGTCCTCCCCGACCGACGGGGTGGCAGCTCAGTGTGCCGAGCGTCCGCTCGTGCCGACGCTGCGCGAGGAGGAGCCTTCGTCCACGGAGGCGTGACGGCCGCGCGAGAGTGCGACGCCGAGCAGCACCATGCCGAGGCCGACCAGGAGGTGCAACCCGTTGTCGGCCGAGTTGACCGGCACGACGTTGGCCGCCGACTCCTTGGCGACGACGAGGCCGACCGCCAGGCCTGTACGTGGCGTGAGCGTGCCCAGACCAGGCTCGTCCACACGCTCTCCGTCGCTGACGCCCAGGCGATGAGACGGCCGAAGGTTTGCAGATGCGTGCGGCGGGTACACCTCTCGTCAGGACGGCGCACCGCATCCCGACGCTCAAGCAGTGGGCTGGCCACGGGACCGGCGCCGATCTCGGAAGGGGTTGTGAACCCATGACCGACCGAATGACTGAACGATTCGACACTCCCGACACGGCCAGCACGTCGGAGACCGACGTGCCTGTCTACGGGGGCACCGACCCGCTCGCCACCACAGGCACGAGCGAGACGGTGACCCGTTCCGCCGCCGTGGACGAGGCGACCCTCGGCCAGGCGCCCGGCACCGGCTCCTCCAGCGGCTCGAGCGCCAAGGAGCACGCCGGTGCGGTGGCCCAGGACGCCAAGGAGAGCACCAAGAACGTCGCGTCCACCGCGGCCACGGAGGCCAAGGACGTGGCCCAGGAGGCCAAGACACAGATCCGCCAGCTCTTCAACCAGCTGACCGGTGAGGCGACCGACCAGGCGTCCGGCCAGACCCAGCGTGCGGTCGGGGGCCTCCGGTCCCTGAGCAGCGAGCTGTCCGGCATGGCCCAGAGCCAGCAGGGTGAGTCCGGCATGGCGTCCGACCTTGCCCGGCAGGGGGCTTCGCGGCTCGACGCCGCTGCCAGCTGGCTCGAGGGCCGGCAGCCGGGCGAGATCCTCGACGAGGTGCGGTCGTTCGCCCGCCGTCGTCCCGGTACCTTCATCGCCGGCGCCGCGATCCTCGGCATCGTCGGGGGCCGCCTGACTCGTGGCCTGACGGGCGACTCGTCCAGCCAGTCCTCGACCAGCCAGGGGTCTGCCGGCACGTACGGCGTTGCCGGCAGCCCCGTGAGCAGCACCCCCTACGGTGCTGGCACGGCATACGGCCAGACGGGCGCGGGCACGGCCTACGCCGCGCAGGATCTCGAGACGGGCTACGCCGGTGAGACGGCGGGCCCCGCCTACGGCGCCGACCCCCTCGACCTCGAGGGCACCGACCCGTCGCGCGTCGACGCGGGCATCGACCCGGCCACCTACACCCACCCCGGGTCGTCCACGGGGGTCTCCGGGGAGACGCGATGAGTACGGCCATCCCCGAGGGCCAGTACAGAGCCCCGACGACGCCCGAAACCGGGTACCAGACCGGGTACGAGGACGTCCACGAGACGGGTCATGAGAAGGCCGAGACCGCATCCATCGGTGAACTGGTCGCTGACGTCAGTCAGGGTTTCTCGACCCTGCTGCGCCAGGAGATCGCTCTGGCCAAGGCCGAGGCGAAGCAGTCCGCCACCCAGGCCGGCAAGGCCGGCGGCAAGCTCGGTGGCGCGGCGCTGGCCGGCTGGATGGCGGTGCTGTTCCTGTCCCTCGCGGTCTGGGAGTGGCTCTCGTCCGCCCTGGACAGCCGGGGCTGGGCCGCCGTCATCGTCATGGCCGTGTGGGCCGTCATCGCAGCGGTCCTCGCGAGCATGGGCCGCCGCGATCTGAAGAACATCCAGGGAATGGAGCGCACCGTGGAGACCACCAAGAAGGTCCCCGACGCACTCAAGGGACACGAGGAGACGTTGTGACCACGAACTACCCGTCCACCAGTGACGACCCGGAGGTCATCCGGGCCGACATCGAACGCACCCGTAGCGAGCTCAGCCGTGACGTCAACGCGCTCGGTGAGTCCGTGACCCCGGGTCACATGGCCCGTCGTGGAGCCGACAAGGTCAAGGACCGGGCTTCCGGTCTCAAGGACTCCATCATGGGCTCCGCCTCAGACGCCGGCCACGCCACGGCTGGCACCGCCTCGTCGATGACCTCCAGCGTCGGCGACACGGCGCACGGCGCAGCCAGCACCGTCAAGCGCCAGGCGCGCGGAAACCCCTTGGCGGCAGGCCTGGTCGCCCTTGGGGCCGGCTGGCTTGTCGGCTCGCTGCTCCCCGCGAGCAGCAAGGAGACGCAGATGGCCGAGGCCGTCAAGGACCGTGCCGCCCCGGTGCTCGAGGAGGCCCAGTCGACGGTCAAGCAGGTGGCGCAGGAGAGCGCGCAGAACCTGAAGGAGCCCGCCCAGGACGCCGTCCAGACGGTCAAGGAGCACGCTCAGAGCTCCGTGGAGACGGTGAAGCAGGAGGGCCAGTCGGCGGCCTCGGACGTGAGCCAGAGCGCCAAGAGCCACGCCGACGAGGCGGGCGCCACCTCCGGCAGCTGACAAGCCCGTCGAGCCTCCGGCTCAGACACCAACGGCTCCCGACCGCAGCAGCGGTCGGGAGCCGTTCTCGTCGGTCGGCGAGCGCCCGCCGGTCAGCCCTGCTTCGCGGTGGTGGCGAGTCCCTCCATGAAGTAGCGCTGCCCGAAAGCGAAGACGATGATCATCGGCAGCGTCGCGACGAGCGTGGCGGCCATCGCGATCTCCCAGTGGTACTCGCCGGACAGCGCGAACCCGTCAACGATCTGCTTGAGACCGCGGGGCATGGTGAAGTACTCCTCGGTCTGGAGGTAGATGAGGGGCTTGAGCAGGTCGGACCAGCTGGCCTGCAGCTCGAAGATGAAGACGATGATGAGGGCGGGCCGGCAGAGCGGCAGGGCGATCCGTCGGAACAGGCCGAAGTGGCTGCAGCCGTCGATGCGCGCGGCCTCGAAGAGCTCGCGGGGGATGCCGAGGAAGAACTGGCGCATGAGGAAGATGTAGAACGCCGAGCCGAAGAGGTTGCCCGCCCAGAGCGGCACCTGGGTGTCGACGAGCCCGACCTGGTGCCAGATGAGATAGACGGGGATCATCGTCACCGCCCCGGGCAGCATCATCGTGGCGAGCACGAGCCCGAAGAGGGGCCCGCGCAGGCGGAACCGGAAGTAGGCGAAGCCGAAGGCGACGAAGGCGCTCGAAAAGGTGACGGCCAAGGCTGCCATGAGCGAGACCATGCCCGAGTTGAGCAGCCAGCGCAGCACCGGTCCGGCGTTCCACACCTCGAGGAAGTTCGACCACTGGACCGTCTCGGGCACGAGCTTGTTGTCGAAGACCTGTGACTTGGGCTTGAGCGACGCGCTGACGAGCCAGACGAGTGGGTAGGCGAAGGCGAGGCTGAAGACGAGGAGGAGCAGCCAGCGCAGGACCATGGCCGGGCCAACGCGGCGCCGGCTCCCCGCCGGTGAGAACGACTGGCGCTCCAGCACCTTCGCCTCCGGCTGGAGGGACGGTTCGGTGGGCGGGGGGACCGGCCTGAGGTCAGTGGTCATCGCGTCGACCCTCCTTCGTAGTAGACGAACCGGTTGCCGACCCGAACCTGGATCACGGTGATGACGAGGATGATGACGAAGAGCAGCCACGCCATGGCCGAGGCGAAGCCCATCTTGAAGAACTCGAAGGCGTTCTGGAACAGATAGACCATGTAGACGAGCGACTCGTCCGAGGCGGTCGCCTTCTGCTGCGGCCCGTAGAACATGGTGTACGCCTGGTCGAACATCTGCATGGCGGCGATCGTGTGCGTGATGATCGTGAAGAACAGCGCCCCGGAGATCATCGGCAGGGTCACGCTCACGAAGCGCCGTACGGGGCCGGCGCCGTCGAGGAGCGCAGCCTCGTAGAGCTGGCGCGGGACGTTGTTGAGCGCAGCGAGGTAGATGATGATGCTGCCGCCGACCGTCCAGAGGCTCACCACCGCCAGCGAGGGTTTGAGCCACGCAGGGTCGGTGGTCCAGTCGGGACCGTTGATCCCGAACCAGCCCAGGACCTGGTTGACCAGGCCCCGCTGTCCGTTGAGCAGCAGCAGGAACATCGCGCCCGCCGCGACGGCCGGGGTCATGACGGGGAGGTAGAAGACCGTCCGGAAGAAGCCGGAGGCGCGACCGACCTTCTGCAGCAGCATCGCCAGTGCGAGCGCGACGACCGTGCCGAGCGGGACGAAGAGGGCGGCGTACACGAACGTGTTGGCCAGCGACTTGGCCACCCGGGGGTCATCGAGCAGCTGCTGGTAGTTGGCCGTCCCGACGGAGTGCGCCGGGTCGACGAGCGAGTAGTCGGTGAACGACAGCCACAGGCTCGCGACCATCGGGCCTGCCGTGAAGACGACGAAGCCGATGATCCACGGCGCGATGAAGAGGTAGGCCGAACGGGCCTCCCGGCGCTGCAGCAGGCCCCGACTAGCCATTGCCGTTGGCCTTCGTGAAGGCTGCCTCCGCCTCCTTCTGGGCCTGGTCGAGGGCCTGTTGCGCGGGCTGGCCACCGAGGGCGCGGGTGACGGCGCTGCGCCAGGCGGCGTCGATCTCGGCGCCTGCGGGGGACGGGTTGAGCGCGACGGCAGAGTCCAGGGTGGCGTAGTAGTTGTCGATGGCGCGCTTGAAGCCAGGGTCCGGCACGTTGGTGACGTACTTCGCCCGGATCTCCTCGTCGGCCGCCTTGTTGGCCGTGAACAGCCCGGTGAAGAAGCTGTTGTCCTTCTTCACCTTCGCCTCGCGGGCGTCGGCGGCCTTGAGCCAGGTCTCCTTGGTCGTCATCGTCTTGGCCCAGGCGCAGGCGGCCGTGGCGTTCTTGGACCCCTTGGGGATCGCCCAGGCGCTGCCGCCTACCATGCTGACGGGCTTGCCGTCGTGGTCGGTGAACTGGGTGCTGTCGAGCTTGAGGCCCTTGCCGATGAAGTCACGCAGCACGTTGACGTACCAGTTCTCCATGGGGAAGGCGGCGACGCTGCCCGCGGACAACGGGTTCTTCTCGCCGAAGATGTCGAAGGAGTCGCGGAAGGACTTGAAGCTCGTCCAGCCGCCCTGGTCGTCGATGAGCCCGACGGCATAGGCGAGGGCCTCCACCGCCTTGGGATCGTTGAGGTTCGGTGCGCCGTCCTCCTTGATGATGGTCGCTCCGTTGGCCGTGGCCCACAGCGGGAAGTACTCCGGCAGCTTCGGGTCGTAGCCGATGCGCTGGAGCTTGTTGCCGTTCTTCTGGAAGAGCTTGGCGCTCGTGGCTTTCAGGGCGTTCCAGTCCCTCGTCTGGATGTCGCTCACCTGGACACCGGCCTGCTGCAACGACGTCGTGTCGATGAGGTTGGTCGTCACGACGTAGAACTCGGGGATCCCGTAGACCTTGCCGCCCAGGGTCACCGACTTCATGGCGGCCTCGCGGTACTGGCTCGTGTCGACCTGCTGGTTCGAGATGCAGTCCTCGAGCGGGACGATGGCGCCCTTCTTCGCGTACGTCCCGATCAGGTTCCGGTCCATATAGACCAGGTCCGGCGGGTTGCCGCTCGCGAGCGCCGTCAGGAACTGCTGCGCGTCGAAGTCGCCCTTGTTGTTGGTGACCGTCACCGACGGGTAGGCAGCCTTGAACGCTGCGATGCGTGCCTGGCCCACCTCGTCCTCACCACCGAAACCCATGATCTTGAGCGCACCGGTCGGCGCGGCCCCCGGGGTGGCGCCGCCGCCGGAGTCGCCGGACTTGGAGCCGACGCCGGCGCAACCGCCGAGCAGGGCTGTGGCGGCCATCGCGGCCACGAGCATCGAACGCTTCACTGGACTTCCTCTCGGACGAACGACGTCATCAAGAGGCGTGTACCCGGGACACGTGCGAAGAAACGCTTCTCGCACAACTTCTACGTCGAAGCGCTTCGAGAAGCGGCTGCTCAGGCTCCCGGCTTCACGAGGCGGAGCTCAGTTGCGAAGGTTCTGCCGGGATGTCGTCGCGCTCCTCAGCACCGTCGATGAGCTGGTCATGCAACCGGGACGTGATCCAGCGGAGTCGGCGCGACACCTGCATCTGGCTGACGCCGCGGGCTTCGCCGATCTCGCGCTGCGTCATGCCGTCCACATAGCGCATGAGGAGCAGCTCCCGGTCCTCCTCGTCGAGGGTGCTCAGGGCCGCGGTGAGCCAGACGCGGTCGTCGGCCGACTCGAGGTCCTCGTCGGGGCACGAGAGGAACGTTGCGAGCCCAGGTCGCTCGTCATCCGCAGCGTTGCAGTCAAGACTGACGGGCCGGAAGCCGGAGGCGGCTGCCGAGACCTCGCGCACCTGCTCGACACTCGCACCGACCGACTGTGCGACGTCCTCGTCGGTGGGTTCTCTGCCCAGCTCTTGCTCGAGCGTGCTGCGGGCCGCCTGCACCGCGCCACGCAGCTCCTGGAGCCGCCGGGGTGGCCGGACGACCCAGCCCCGGTCGCGGAACCATCGTTTCAGCTCGCCGGAGATGGTCGGTACGGCGTAAGCGGCGAAGGACTGAGCATGACCCGGCTCGTAACGGCGGACCGCCTTGACGAGCGCGAGCCGGGCGACCTGCACGAGGTCCTCGTGCTCGATGCCCCGACCGTCGTAGCGCTTGGCCATCGTCGTGCAGAGTCGAGGTAGAGCAGAACCACCTGCTCGGTGATCTGGTCCTTCTGCGCCTCCGAAGAGGCTGCAGCCAGTGCGTCGAAGAGCTCCGACGTTTGTGCGTCGCGTTCCGTGAACGACGGGCGGGGGTCGGCGGAGTAGGGCGCCATGACTCATCTCCGATGGTCTCGGACGACGGAGTCGGCGCTGTGATTGGACCGCTCTGACGCTCCGACAGTGCCACGACATCTCCGGTTGCGCAATCTCCTCTCCTGCTCACCCGACGCGCCCGGCAACGGGTCGTCTTCGTGCGTCGACGCCGGTCCCAGTAGCCTGACGGCGGCCGTATCCCCAACACCCGGAGACACCGAACCGTGACGTCGCAGCCCGACTGGAGAAGCGGAACCCCCCACCCCACGGGCGGCTACGACAAGGTCATCGTCGCCCGTGGCGACACCCTCTACTTCACCGCAGCCCGCCTGCACCGCCTCGACGGCCCGGCCGTGGAGGCCGAGGACGGGTCGGTGCAGTACTGGGTCTTCGGCAAGCAGATGACCGAGCAGGAGTACCGCGACCGCTCCACGGGCCAGCAGACCTGAGTCGTCCTCCGGGCTCTGCGCCGGATGCTGCCCCGCCCCGCCCCACCCCGCCCCGCCGCGTCGGGTCTAGCGCTGGGCGGCCTTGTATGCGGTGACGACGGCTTGGGGGATGCGACCCCGGGCGGGGGCGTGGTGGCCGTTCTCGGCCGCCCAGGCGCGGATGAGCGCGTTGCGCGACTCGCCCACGGCGGGCAGCACCGTCAGGGAGCGGGTCAGCGTGCCCGGCTCGGTGCGGCGCTCCTCGCCCGCACGTCGGGCGCTGGCCACCCAGCTGTCGAGGGAGGCCCGCAGGTCGTGGGCGTTCGCGGCGGACAGGTCGATCTCGAAGGCGATCCCGTCGATGCCGAAGCTCACCGTCTCGGTGGCGTCGGACCCGTCGAGGTCGTCGACGAGGGTCACCATGGTCTGACGCATGGCTGCAGCGTAGTGCGCCGCGGGGCGTCCTCCGCGCACCGGTCGCCCAGCTCGTGGACGTGGTCGGGGACACTCCGGACGCCATGTAAGGTAAGCCTTACCTACTAGGCGAGCCGTCGACCCGACCGGCTCGTCTCCCGGATCACGAAGGAAGCTCACATGACCTCCCGTTCCCACCTGACCATCGGCGTCGCCATCGCGACGGCCGGCGCCCTGGCCCTGACGGCCTGCGGTTCCGGCTCGTCCGCGGACGGCGGATCGGCCGGCGGCTCGGGCAGCATCACCGTCTACAACGCCCAGCACGAGAGCCTGACCCAGGAGTGGGTCGACGCGTTCACCAAGCAGACCGGCATCAAGGTCACCGTGCGCAACGGCTCCGACACGGAGCTGTCCAACCAGCTCATGCAGGAGGGCGCGGCATCGCCGGCCGACGTCTTCCTCACCGAGAACAGCCCCGCGATGACGCAGGTCGAGAACGCGGGTCTCTTCGCCGACGTCGACAACGCCACGCTCGACCAGGTGCCGGCCGAGTTCCGCCCGTCCACGGGCAAGTGGACCGGCATCGCGGCCCGCTCGACCGTCCTCGTCTACGACAAGCGCAAGGTCCAGCCGAACCAGCTTCCCGCCTCGATGCTCGACCTCGCCAAGCCGGAGTGGAAGGGCCGCTGGGCCGCCTCGCCGTCGGGCGCCGACTTCCAGGCCATCGTCTCGGCGCTGCTCGAGCTGAAGGGCGAGGCCGTCACCAAGGACTGGCTCACGGCGATGAAGACCAACGCCAAGGTCTACAAGGGCAACAGCACCGCGATGAAGGCCGTCAACTCCGGCGAGGTCGAGACCGCGCTGATCTACCACTACTACTACTACGGCGACCAGGCCAAGACCGGTGAGAACTCGGCCAACGTCGGCACCCACTACTTCAAGAACGAGGACCCGGGCGCCTTCGTCTCCGTCTCCGGTGGTGGCGTGCTCAAGTCGTCGAAGAACGCCGCGGCCGCCCAGTCGCTGCTGAAGTTCATCACCGGCAAGACCGGCCAGGAGGTGCTACAGAAGGGCACGTCGTTCGAGTACGCCGTCGGCTCCGACGTGCCCTCCAACGCGGCGCTCGTGCCGCTGAAGGACCTCCAGGCGCCCAAGGTCGACCCCGCCAAGCTCAACTCCGCCACGGTCACCGATCTGATGACCCAGGCTGGTCTGCTGTAGTTCTCTGGTGACCACCGACCTCACCGCACCGGGCGCGCACCGCGCGACCGACACCGGCACGGCCCCCACGCCGGGCCCGGGCACCCGCCCGGGCCCGGCGTCCGGGCGTCGTCGACCACCGGTCCTGGCGGTCATCGCCGTGCTCATCGCGCTGTTCTCGCTCATGCCGCTCGGCTACGTCGTCGCGATGACGGTGGCGACCGGCTGGGACACCGCGGTCGCCCTGATCTTCCGGGCGCGGGTCGGTGAGCTGCTCCTCAACACGATCCTGCTCATGGTCCTCTCGGTGCCACTGTGCCTCGTGCTCGGCGTCGGGGGAGCGTGGCTCGTCGAGCGGACCCAGCTGCGCGGCAGCAGGTTCTGGGCCCTCGCGCTCGCCGCGCCGCTCGCGATCCCGGCCTTCGTCAACAGCTACGGCTGGGTCTCGGCGGTCCCCTCGCTGGCCGGCCTCTGGTCGGGCGTGCTCATCTCGGTGCTGTCCTACTTCCCCCTCGTCTACATCCCCGCCGCCGCGACGCTGAGCCGCCTCGACCCCTCCCTCGAGGAGTCCGCGGCCGCGCTCGGCCTCGGCCCGTGGCAGGTGTTCCGCCGGGTCGTGCTGCCTCAGCTGCGCCTGGCGATGACCGGCGGTGCGCTGCTCGTCGGGCTGCATCTGCTCGCCGAGTACGGCGCCTTCGCGATGATCCGCTTCGACACCTTCACGACGGCGATCATGGTGCAGTACCAGTCGACCTTCAACGGTGCGGCCGGCAACATGCTCGCGAGCGTCCTCGTCGTGCTGTGCCTGCTCCTGCTCGTCGCCGAGGTGCGCAGCCGTGGCACCGCCCGCTACGCCCGCGTCGGTTCAGGCGGCCAGGCGGCACCGGGTCGTATGCCGTTGCGCCGGCTCCACGTGCCGGCCCAGCTCGCGCTCCTGCTCCTCGTCGTGCTCGCCGTCGGCGTGCCGATGTGGTTCGTCGTGCGGTGGGTCGTGCTCGGCGGCTCGGCGATCTGGGCGCCCGACGAGCTGGTCCCCGCCCTCGTCCAGACGCTCCTCTACGGGGTGGCGGGCGCGGCGGCGACGACGCTCGTCGCCTTCCCGATGGCCTTTCTCGCGGTGCGGCGGCCGAGCTGGTTCACCCGCTCCCTCGAGCTGTCCAACTACGTCACCAGCTCGATGCCCGGCATCGTCGTCGGCCTGGCGTTCGTCACGGTCAGCATCCGGTTCCTGCCAGGCGTCTACCAGACGGCCTTCGTGCTCGTCGCGGCCTACGTGCTGCTCTTCCTGCCCCGTGCGCTCGTCAGCCTGCGCTCGGGTCTGGCCCAGGCACCGCGCGAGCTCGAGGAGGCGGCCCAGGCGCTCGGGGTGCCGCCGCTGCTCGCCTTCGCCAAGGTCACCCTGCGCCTCGCGGCGCCGGCGGCCGCCGGGGGAGCGGCCCTCGTCTTCCTCGCCATCGTCAACGAGCTGACGGCGACCCTGCTGCTCTCGCCCAACGGCACCCGCACCCTCGCGACAGAGTTCTGGGCCAAGAGCAGCGAGATCGACTACGCCGGCGCCGCGCCGTACGCCCTGCTCATGGTCGTGCTCTCGGCGCCGATGACCTACCTGCTCTTCCAGCAGTCGAAGAAAGCGGCCGGACAATGACGACGACGACCACGACCATCCCGGACCAGCACGACCCCGGCGCGCGCGGTCGGCTCGAGGTCGACGGCCTCGTCAAGAGCTTCGGCTCCCAGCAGGTGCTGCGCGGCGTCACGCTGTCGGTCGACCCGGGCAGCACGACGGCCATCGTCGGCCCGTCGGGCTCGGGCAAGACGACCCTCCTGCGGCTCATCGCCGGCTTCGAGCGGGCCGAGGCCGGCTCGGTGGTGCTGAGCGGTCGGACGCTCGCCGCTGGCGACGCGTGGGTGCCGGCGCACCACCGTGGGGTCGGCTACGTCGCGCAGGACGGCGCCCTCTTCCCGCACCTCACCGTGGGCCAGAACATCGCCTTCGGCATCGACACGCCCCGGCTGCAGGGACGCAAGGCCACGCGCGCCAAGGTCGCCGAGCTGCTCGAGATGGTCTCGCTCGACGCGGCCCTCGCTGCCCGCCGACCGCACGAGATCTCGGGTGGCCAGCAGCAGCGCGTGGCGCTCGCCCGTGCCCTCGCCCGTGAGCCGGAGCTCATGCTGCTCGACGAGTCGTTCTCGGCCCTCGACGCCGGCCTGCGGGTCGCGACCCGGCGCACCGTGTCCAGGGTGCTCCAGGACGCCGGCATCACCACGGTCCTCGTCACCCACGACCAGGCGGAGGCGCTGAGCTTCGCCGACCAGGTGGCCGTCATGCGGGACGGGCTGCTCGCCCAGGTCGACAGCCCGCTCGAGGTATACACCCGACCCGTCGACCGGGCCACGGCCGAGTTCCTCGGCGACGCCGTCATGCTCGAGGCCTGGGTCGACGGCGACATGGCGACCTGCTCGCTCGGGGCCGTCCGGCTCGCGCCGACGGCGCACCGGGGCCGGGTCCAGCTCATGCTTCGGCCCGAGCAGATCCGGGTCGACGAGCACGGTCCCATCCGTGGCGTCGTCGTCGACACCGACTACTTCGGCCCCGAGAGCACGGTGCGGCTCGAGCTCACCTCCGGTCGCGAACCCGGTTGCGAGACATCGGCGCTCGCGCGCAGCGGAGAGATCATCAGCATCCGTCACTCCAACGCGTTCATCGCGGCCAGGGGCACCGAGCTGCGGCTGCGCATCGAGGGCGAGGCCATCGCCTTCCCTCCCGACGCCTGACCCGGGTGCTGGACAGGCGTCCGGTCATCGCGACGCCGGCGTGGGACTGAAACCCACGCGCCGAGTCAGCGCCTGGCCTCTCCCTCGCGAACGCGTCGAACGTCCTTGGCGCCTGGGGGCCACCGTCCGTGGTCTGGACCACGAGTGGATCCCCAGAGCGGGACCTTGTTCCCTAGCCGGAGGGCGGCAGAGAGCGAACAGTTGGTTGGTGCGGAGGGACGGCTGTCCGGTCCCTCGCTCGCTGACCGGAGGGAAGATGGCGCTTTCGACGCGGCGCAGGAGTGGACGGGCCCGGCCGTGAGCACGCGCGCGGGCAGCACTCCTGTCCACCCTCACGCGGCTCGGGAACCGGTGCGTGCAGACCCGTCCTGGGCGACCCTGTACCGGGTGGGCGCCTTCTCGGCGCTGGTCTACGTGGTCCTCGTCCTGGTGCCCGTGGTCCTGGTGTTCGCTGCCCCGGTGCCGCCGACGGACGGCGCGGCCCTGATGACCTACATCGCCGCGCACCGCGGCGTGTACCTGACCGAGCTGGTCTGCTTCGTCGGGCTGAGCGTGCCGGCGCTGGTGGTGTTCGCGGCGGTCGCGGCCGCCCTCAAGGAGGTCAACAAGAGTGTCGCGCTCATCGGCGGCCTGTTCGGCGTCGTCTCCGAGACCATCGCGCTCGCGCTCGGCAGCAGTCCGCAGTCGCTGAACGGGGGACTCGTCGTGCTCAGCAGCTCCTACACCTCCGCGGCGAGCGATGCCCAACGTGCCGGTGTGGCCAGCGCCGCGGACGCGCTGATCGCCGCGACCAACGCCGTGTCCTGGGCGGGAATCCTCACGGCGGCCGCCATCCTCGCCCTGTCCTCGACCATGGCACGCAGCGACTTCGGCCGCGGCGTCGCGCTGGTCGGAGTCGTGGCCGGCACGGTCGGCATCGTCGCGGAGGCCCTCCGGCCCGTCATCGGCTCGGCCTATCTCGTCTACGGACTGCTGCTGCCGGCTTGGTTCGCCCTGGTGGGCTGGAAGCTGCTCGGGCTTCGGCGCAACGTCGCCTGAGCCCGTGCGGGCGGTCGCTCGGGTGACCGGCGGGCCTGACCCGACTGCAGGTACTGGTGGAAGAGCCCCAAGCACTCGTCCGGCCTGGATTCCATGCCGACGTACACGTCGGTCACGAAGAAGGCCGCCCGATACGCCTGGTCGAGTATCAGGGGATCGGGCACATTCGAATCGGACGTCACAGCGCGACGTTCCCGCTGCTGGCCGAGGGAACTCATCGATCCGAGTTGCCAAGCGCAACTGGCGGCAAATGAGGACGTCAGGCTGGTAGCAACTCCACGAGGAATCGAGCTCCCGCGACTCCGTCGGCGGCCCGGCTCAGCCGATCCACATGGGTGGCCCGGACGACACGGCCGAACGTGCGCGTGTCGGACGGCTCTCCGGGCACACGCACCATTTGGTGCTCGATGAGCTGGATCCTCTGAAGGCGCCAGTCCATTCGTGAGTCAGGGATGGCGAACGCGTCCCACTCGTGATCAGCGACGACTCCGAGCCAGCCCTCGGCCCTGAGCATCTCGGTCGGGGACGGAGGGCGGAACTGCTCCGACCATGGTTCGAAAGCGGGAGAGTCAAGGGCGCTCTCGACGGCGCGGTAGGCCTCGGGTTCGGCAATCGTGAGCCAGCCCGGCATCGCGATCAGAGCCGCCATCGGGCTCGTTACCGACTGGCATCGGCCGGTGACTTCATATCGCACTCGACCTACATCGTCGACGTGAACTTCTCGAACCCCTTCGAGCGACTGGTCGGACGCCTTCAGGTAGGAGGAGTTCAGGCGCAGCCCACAGTCACGGACGACCGCGCCCAGCCCCAGTTCAGGCAACTGTCCATCGCCAATCAACCATGTCTCCAGCGATACCCACACGGCTGCACCATAGAGGTCGTCGTCTCGGACGAGAGCGGGATTATCGAACGACCTGCGGCTTGAGCGCGCATCAGGGCGCGAGCCGTGTCTACAGTCTCGCTGTGGGGACGATTCCTGAACAACACCGGCCGGCCGTACGTTCCGCGCTCGAGGAGCTCGTTGAGGGTCGCCGCCCTGACTTGCTGGTGTGGGTGCGCAACTACGGTGCCTCTGGCGCGGAACTCATCACGCAGCCCGAAGAAATCTGGGATCACCCCGAAACGGACTACCTCGAGCGTGAGGATGGCACAGCTGCCATCGTC
The DNA here is from genome assembly GCF_014646815.1 of Terrabacter tumescens. Taxonomy (GTDB): domain Bacteria; phylum Actinomycetota; class Actinomycetes; order Actinomycetales; family Dermatophilaceae; genus Terrabacter; species Terrabacter tumescens. Next base: position 552,750 of record NZ_BMNZ01000003.1, on the reverse strand, counting down.
GTCCCCTTGTGGACTGTCCAAGAGTCACCCAGTGACCTCAGCGCCGAACTGGAGATGACCGCAGCCGGTGCCGTAGAGCTGACTGACGTTCACGTTCTGTAAAAGGCCGGCGTCCACGCGGAGAAGGGCGACCACAACGCGGCATTTGCGGACGTGTGGCCCTGTCCGGGCGACAGACTGTGCTCATGGCCGAGCCAGTTACCGAATACTGCGTTGACCGCGACTTGGGCGATCCTGGCGAGGCCGAGCTCGCGTGCCAGGCCGTCCTTGCCGCTGTCCTTCCTCGAGTGGACAGGACGTGGATCGATGCCATCTCGGACCACAAGGACCTGCCAGCGGCGCCTCGGGCAACGCAGACTGCGCTCGTGCAGGTGGGCCTGCCGCAGGGGTGTGGAGACTCAGGCCTTGGAGTTGAACTTGATGTTCGCCGATCCGACCATGTGAGTCTGCTCCGCGCGTTCGCTTCCTGGTCCATAGGCGTCGAGCTCTACGACGTGTCGATGCGGTGGGTGGCCTACTTCTCTGACACGGGCTCCTCGATCTCCTTCAACGTCACCGAGGAAGAGGCGGCCGCAGTACGAGCCTCCCTCGGGACTCTTCCCATGCTCACCGTCCGCGAGATGAAGGCCAGGAAGCGCTGAACATGCGGCCACGCCCTCCGCGGCAGAGTCGGACGAGCGTAGCCGTCCTCAGCGCGGCAATGGCGGACGTTTGGAAGGCCCCGCCCGCGAGAGGTAGCGATGAGCCGGCGCATTCTGCCCACAGGACCGCTGCACGCTCAAAGGCACCGCGGGTGGAGGCCGCCTCGGCCCGTTCACTGACGTCCTACATGGATGCGCCAGGTTCCCGCATGAACGGACCAGTTCGTGATGCGATACACCGCATGACCACACCGTTGATGCGAGCGATCGATGCTCTCAGCACTCCGGACATCAGGGCGACGGAGGCGTTGCGGAGTCTGCTCGTGGTTTCGAGGCGCATAGGGAACGAAAGTCTCACACGGTGGGTGCGCTCGGAGCTCGATGGCTACCCCGCGCAGGGCCAAGTGCCGGAGTACCGGGCAGCCAGCGGACTGCCTATCACCCTGACCTTTCATGGCCCAATGGGGAGTGAGGCGTCTATCAACGTCACCGACCTCGAACTACCCGAGAATCTTCAACTCGGGGACGCGAAGATTCGGCAGCCTCTTGCAGAGCTGGAGGCCCTCGCAGCAAGCCAGAACGACCCGGGCTCAGAGATGCCGATGAGTTGGGTAGCGATGTACCGATCCGCCATGGGCGAGCGAAAAGTTCCCGGCTACGAGTTCATGACGCCCAACTACGCGCGGCGGCTCTTTCCACGCACCCTGCTTCTCGGCGTTGTGGACCGTGTCAAGACGAGCGCTCTCGACCTCGCGCTTGAGCTGGAGCTGGTAGACCCGGAAGTCGGAACTCCCGGGGGGCCGACTGCGCAGACTCACCCCCAGCTTGGTCGGGAGGTCACGATCTTCCTCACCCACATCTACGGCGCGCAGGCCACGGTGACCGTCGGCGACGATGCAACTGTGGCGACTGGCGAGGGTGCCGTTGCGGTCCGGCTCGAGACTGGCGACCTCGATGGCCTGCTCGAAGCTGCTCGCACCTACTTGGCACCAAGCAGCCTCGACGGCCTCCAAGACGCCCTAAGCGAGGATGGCGGCCAAGCCGGCGAGAGGACCAAGAGCTTCTTATCCAAGGTCCGCAGTGGCGGGATCGGGCTCGCCGCAGGGATGGCTACCAACGGGGCTTACGACGGGCTAAAGGCGCTTCTCGAGCAGGTGTATCCCGGCTTCGTCGGATGACGGAGCGAAGACAGTGGGGAGTGGAAAGCGACACCGCAGATCAGGCCCCGACCGGGCAATGGGTACATCTAGTCACTGGTACGACTGCGCAGGTTGCGGCAGTTCCGGATGTTCCCGAGTCCGGACTACAGATGGTGCTGAGTGATCGGCACGTCGTGTCGGCCGCTTTGGTCGATGAAGCGGACGGATTCAATGTTGGTCCCATGCGGGTAGACGACGACTCCGACCAGCGCCCCCTCGTGGGCCGGGTGCTGGACGAGGTTGACTGTTTGAGTGCGCCTGTCGGAAGTGGTGACTTCCAGTTCAGTCGCGCCGGTGGCGACACGGATGATGGCCCCGTTGGGCACATGGTCGGCGCTACCTGTGTAGATGGACACCGGCGTGTGCGAGGAGATGGAGGGGCTGCCGTAGCCGCCCTTGTGAGTGTGGCCGTCAGGGGTGGTGATTCGCAGCCAGGTGATGCCGCTGTGGTCGTCGGGCTGCCAACCGAGCCGCCACGTGTCCCCGCTCGGGGACTCTCCTTCCGCGAAGATCTGCTCGTCGCGATCCATGTTGAGCAAGGTACTTCGGAACGCGCCGTAACGCCGCTAGGTGCCTGAGTGGTTTGCGACTGCCTCACGCCCGCGTCGCTTACGCGCACATCGGCATGTCCGGGAAACGTCTTCCCTCGGGCGTAAACGAGCAGGGTCGCGCTGACCGGGCAGTCGACCGCGCCCGTCACCTCTCGACGTCAGGGCATCGGCACCGGGACGTCGGTGCCGCCCTGCGGCGTGATGCGTGACCGCACGCGGACGACGCTCGGCATCGGCACGAAGCCGCCGGCGAGCAGCGCCTCGCCCTGCCGGAAGCGGGCCGCCTGCGCCAGCAGGCCCTGCGGCACGAAGCCGAAGACTGACGCGAGCTGCGCAAGGTCGTCGCGCGAGTTCATCCGCATCAGGGTCAGGTTGTCGCACTGCGACACGATGCCGGCGTGCACCTTCGAGGGCCTCTGCGTCGACAGCAGTAGCCACAGCCCGTACTTTCGGCCCTCGGCGGCGATCTGGATGAGCCGGTCGCGGACCGCGACGCCCAGCGGCGTCTCGGGGTCGGGCGGGCAGAGGTTGTGCGCTTCGTCGACGACGATGAGCAGGGGCCGGCGCTCGGCGCGGCGCTCCCACAGGTCGTCGAGGACGGCGAGTGCGACGGTCAGCTGCTCCTCGTGCCGGTCGTAGCCGCCGAGGTCGAGCACCGTGGCGGCCGGTCGGCGGGCGATGACGTCGGTCGCCGACGCCCCGCCGAACGCCCACGTCGTGCTCCACTCCACGACCCCGAGGTTCTCGAGGCGCTGGGCCAGCGCCTCGGCGTCCGGGTCGCCCAGCGAGCGCAGGTGCGGCACGATCTTCTCCGCCTCGACCGCGTTGAAGTCGCTGTCGAAGAGGCGCAGCAGCGCGTTGTACTCGGCCCGGTCGACGACGGGGTCGAGCCGCAGCACCGCGGCCTTGGCGCGCGCGTTCATGTCGGTGAAGCGCACCCGGAGCGGGGAGTCCGGGTCGTTCGGTCGCAGGACGACCACCTCGCGCTCCCGCAGCGCCCGGGCCTGGCCCGGCTCGACCTCGCCGGCCTGCTCGTGGAGGCGCACGAAGTCGCTGTTGGGGTCGAGGACGAGCATCGGCAGGCGCGTCGTCAGCAGGATCCGCTCGAGCAGCACGCCGAGCGCGTAGGTCTTGCCCGACCCGCTCTGTCCGCACCAGAAGGTGTGCCGGTTGAGCCGGTTGGGCACGAGCGCCACCCCGACGTCGTCCTGGCCGGTGAGGTGTCCGAGGTGGAGCTCGGGGTCGCTGCCGGATAGCAGGCGCTGCACCGCGTCCGGACGCGTCGGCCGGACCACGGCATCGTGCCACGGCGCGTCCGCGGGACGGCTCGAGCGGGCAGCGCCGCCGACCGGCACGAGGGTCCCGGAGGCCGAGAAGCCAGTGCCGTCGCCAGCACCACCGACGTCCACGACGTCCTCGACGAAGGCGAGCAGGCCGTCCTCGCCCTCGATCTCGAGGTAGTCGCCGGGGACCGGTCGCTCGGCCACGGGTCCGTGCGCGACGAACGAGCGTCCGTCCGGTGACTCCAGGTGGGTCAGGCCCGACGACCGAGCGGTGGACGGGTCGAGGTCGACGTTGCCTGCCATGCGTCCATGATGGCCACGAGTGACGGGCTGCGGGACCCCTCCGGGCCCACCGGGTGGCTCGCCACAGCCAGATTCACCCCGCACGGGTGAGCGACGGGCGCACCTGACCGTCCATGCTCGGACCAGGGACGGGCGCGACGGGAGGGGCAGTGGAGCAGTCGGACTTCGTGCACACCGGGCAGAAGGTCGGTCTCGTCATGGCCTCCGTCGTTACCCCCTCCACGCTGGCGCCCTCGCTGTCGAGGCGCTCCTGGCAGGACCAGGGACTCATCACCGGCCTGTCGACCGGAGCGAGCTACCTGCTCGCCCTGTCGTCCCAGGACGTCATCGACGTCGTGGCCCGGGGAGTGGAGGGGGCGGCCGCCGCGTGGGGCTGGTTCCCCGACGACTGGTCCGACTCGCGACGCAGCTCGGTCGCGGCCCTGGGCTGCGAGCTGGCGGTGGCGCCGCTGGGACTCGGCGCCGCGGCATACCTCGACCGTCGTGGTGTCGTCACGGGCACCGACGGGCTGCTGCGGCAGGTCGCCTGGCGGATCGGCTCGAGCGCGCTCTCCGGCACGGTGCTCATCGGCGCGACCGCAGGGGTGCGCCGCCTCGACCGGGCGCTCGGTGCCGACGGCCGGGTCGCCGCCCTGCCCCTGTCGATCCCGGTCGGCCTCGCCGCGTCGGCCGTCATCGAGCGCGCGCGGCGCTCCGGGTCCGAGCGCGGGCTCGACACCGTCGACGACGTCCCGACGGTCAGGGGTCTCGTCGCCGGTGGCGGCGTGCTCGCGGTCCTCTACGGCGCCGGCTGGGCCGAGCGGTGGACGGCCCAGCAGGTGCGGCGGCTCGCGCCGGGTGCGACCCCCGGGTCCGGGCTCGCCTGGCAGCTCGCCTCGCACGCAGCCTTCCTCGCCGGCGGCAGCGTCCTCGTCAGCGCGCTGTGGACCCGGGTCATGCAACGCATCGAGGCCGTCACGACCACGGTCGACCCGTGGATGCAGGAGGCGGCGGGCGTGTGGACGAGCCCGATGGTGAGCGGCGACCCGGCCAGCCTCGTCCCCTGGGAGTCGCTCGGGCGCGAGGGCCGCCGGCACGCGGTGACCTACGTGCGCCCCTCGCCGGTCGTGGAGCGCCGGACCCTGCCGGACGGCAGCGTGCCGTCGGACCTCTCCATCGAGACCGTCATGGGCGAGCCCGCCCGCGCGCACCCCGTGCAGGTCTTCGTCGGCCTCGACAGCGGCGCGACGCCGACGGAGCGCGTCGAGCTCGCGATCGCCGAGATGGACCGCACCGACGCGTGGTCCCGCTCGCTGCTCATGCTCGTGTCGCCGACCGGTACCGGCTACGTCAACTACGTCGCCATCGCCGCGGCGCAGTACCTGACGCGCGGTGACGTCGCGAGCGTCACGATGCAGTACTCCAAGCGCCCGTCGCCGCTGTCGCTCGGCAAGGTCCGGGACGCGCGCGAGCAGAACCGGCTGCTCTGGCTGCGCATCCTGCAGCGCGTGCGGGCCATGCCGCCCGACGAGCGACCCGAGGTCGTGCTCTTCGGCGAGTCGCTCGGCGCGCACACGAGCCCGGACGTCCTGCTCGGGTGGGGCACCCTCGGGCCGCAGGCGCTCGGCATCGACCGCGCGCTGTGGATCGGCACACCCGGCGGCAGCAAGTGGATGCACGAGGTCACCGGCGCCCCGCGGCCCGACGTCGACCCGTCGCTCGTCACCGTCGTCAACGACCACGAGCAGCTCGTGGCCCTCGGCGACGAGGCGCGCTCCCGGCTGCGCTACGTCCTGCTCAGCCACGACAACGACGGCGTCACGAAGTTCGGTCTCGACCTGCTGAACCGCAGGCCCGCCTGGCTCGGACCCGACCGCCCCCGCCGCGAGGTCGTGCCTGGGAGGTCACCACGCGGCATACCTGCGGGGATGCGGTGGCGTCCGGTCACGACGTTCGTCCAGACGCTCGTCGACATGAAGAACGCGCAGGTCCCCGGCCCCTTCGCCGCGTGGGCCCACGACTACCGCGCCGACCTGCCGGAGTTCATCCGGGACGTCTACGACCTGCAGTGCAGCGACGCGCAGATGGACGCGATCCAGGACGCCGTGCGCCGCCGCGAGGCCTACCGCGAAGGCGCCTTCGCCTGACACCCGACCACCGAAGGAGGACCCATGGCCAAGTCACGACCCACGCCCGCCGCCCGCCTGGCCCCGCCCCACCCCGTGCGTCAGACCCGGGCGCGCGGCACCGTGTTCGCCGCCGGGGCCAGCACGTTCGCGGCCACCGTCATGCTCGTCGCCGGGCTCTTCCAGTTCGTCGAGGGCCTCGTGACGCTCGTCAACGGCCCGGAGTTCCTCGTGCGCACGGCGAGCTACGTCTTCACCTTCAACGCCACCGCGTGGGGCTGGTTCCACATGGTCATCGGCCTCGGGGCAGCGGTCGCGGGCGCGTTCATCTTCACCGGCAACCTCGTCGCGCGCTCGGTCGGGATCGCCTTCGCCGTGCTGTCGACGCTCGCGAACTTCCTGTGGCTGCCGTCCTTCCCGGTCTGGGCGATCATCGTCATCGCGCTCGACGTCATCGTCATCTGGGCCCTCAGCACCGTCGACCTCGGCGAGCTCTGACCCCTTCCGCTGCCGGCGCCCTCAGTGGCGGGGCAGCATCGACGGGCCGAGCTCGAGCAGCTCGGCCCGCAGCGTCTCGTCGTCGACGTCCGCGAGCAGCGGGTCGATCCCGGCCTGCGCGACGCCGGCCCCGACGACGGAGACGGCGATGCGCCGACGCAGGTCGGGCTCGGGTCCGAGCAGCAGCCCGGTCAGCCTCCCGACGAGCGAGTTGAGGTCGTCGTGCGTCGCCATGATGCGCTCGACCTCCGGGTCGCGCATGAGCGCCGCGACGACCTGCCGGTGGCCGATCATGAGGTCGACGAGCCCGCGCAGGGCCACCATGGCGGCCTCGTCGGGGGAGGGCTCGGCCTCGGCCGCGGTGACGAACGCGCGGAGGTCGACGAGCGCCTCCTCGAGCACCGCGAGGACGATGTCCTCCTTGGCGTGGAACTGGTAGTAGACGGCGGCCTTCGTGACGCCGAGGTGGTCGGCGATCATCTGCAGCGACGTGCCGGTGACACCGTGCTCGCCGAAGAGCTCGACGGCGGCGTCGATGACGCGCCGGCGGCCGTGGCCGCGCGGGGCCTGCGGTCGGGCCATGAGCTCTCCTCCTCGTCGCCGGTCCTGCCGGATGGCGTGTGCCGGGATGTCGTGGGCCGGGATGTCGTATGCCGGGTGCGTCCTGCCGGGACGACCTTCCTGGCGCTCGTCCCCGGGGCTCGACCCTGCGCGCTCGACCCGGCGTGGTGGGCGTCACCCTAGCGGAGTTAGCCGATCGGCTTGTCCCGGACTTAGCCGATCGGTTAACTTGGACGCCGGGCAGCGTCGCCCGCCGACCCGTCAGCCCGCACCGCACCGCACCTGGAGTCACCCCGATGGCCACCCTGCTCTACCGGATCGGACGCTTCGCGTTCGGTCGCCGCGGCGTCGTCGCGTCCGCCTGGTTCGTCCTGCTCGCCGTGCTCGCCGCGGTGCTGCTCACCCTGGGCAGCGCGCCGACCTCGAGCGTCACGATCCCCGGCACCGAGTCCCAGCGCGCGCTCGAGGCGCTCGCCCGGGAGTTCCCGCAGGCGAGCGGCGCGTCCGGCACCGTCGTCGTCCGGGCGCCCGAGGGGCAGACCGTCGTCGCGCCCACCTCGAAGGCCGTCCTCGACGACGTCGTGGCCCGCGCCGCCAAGGTGCCCGGCGTCGTCGCGGCCCTCGGCCCCCTCGAGACCAAGGCGATCAGCCAGGACGGGCGCTTCGGGCTCGTCACGGTGCAGTTCGACAAGACGGCGGACGAGCTCACCCCCGAGCAGCGTTCTGCCTACGAGGCGCTCGGCGACGGCGCCCCTGCCGGCTGGGCCGTGGCCGCCGGCGGTGAGCCGCTCCTCGCCACCCCCGAGATCGGCTCGACCGAGGGCATCGGCGTGCTCGTCGCCCTCGTCGTGCTCGTCATCACCTTCGGCTCGCTCGTCGCGGCCGGGATGACGATGGTCAACGCGCTCATCGGTGTCGGCGTCGGCATGATCGGCCTGCTCATCGTCGGCCACGCCGTCGAGCTCTCCAGCGTCACGCCGGTGCTCGCCCTCATGCTCGGCCTCGCCGTCGGCATCGACTACTCGCTCTTCATCACCTCGCGCTACCGGCACAACCTCGCGCTGGGCCTCGACCGGCAGGATTCCGCGGGCCGCGCCGTCGGCACCGCGGGCACCGCCGTCGTCTTCGCCGGGCTCACCGTCATCATCGCCCTCGCCGGCCTGTCCGTCGTCGGCATCCCCTTCCTCACCGCCATGGGACTCGCCGCCGCCGGCACCGTCCTCGTCGCGGTCCTCGTCGCCGTCACCCTGCTGCCGGCGCTGCTCGGCTTCGCCGGTGACCGCGTGCTCTCGCGCCGGCAGCGCCGGGCCGACCGTGACGAGCCGGGGACCGACCTCGACGAGGCCTCGGGCAACCGCGGGTTCGCCTGGGGCCGCTTCACCGTCCGGCACCGCATCCCGGTGCTGCTCGCCGGCATCGTCGTCCTCGGGGCGGTCGCGGTGCCCGTCGCCGACATGCGACTGGCCCTGCCCGACGACGGCACCGCGCCGGTCACGAGCAGCAAGCGGGTGGCGTACGACCTCATCTCCGAGGGCTTCGGCGAGGGCTTCAACGGCCGGCTCGTCATGGTCGTCCACGGCGACTCGCAGCCGCAGGTGCAGCAGGCCACGGCCGGCGCCGCCAAGGCCGCCACCGGGCTCGGCGACGTCCTCGCGGTCGCGCCCGGCCAGACGAGCGCCGACGGTCGCACGACGATCCTCGCCGTCATCCCGAAGTCCGGGCCGACCGCCGAGGCGACCTTCGACCTCGTCCGCGACCTGCGCTCGGCGCTCGCGGTAACGGCCGGCGCCACCGGCGCGGAGATCTCGGTCACCGGCGTCACGGCCGTCGGCGTCGACGTCTCCGACAAGCTCGCCGCGGCCCTGCCCGTCTACCTGCTCGTCGTCGTCGGACTCGGTTTCGTGCTGCTCATGCTGATGTTCCGCTCGCTGCTCGTGCCGCTCAAGGCCACGCTCGGCTTCCTGCTGACGGTCGGCGCGGCCTTCGGCGCGACCGTCGCGATCTTCCAGTGGGGCTGGCTGAGCTCGCTCGTCGGGCTCGACACCGCGGGCCCGCTCGTCAGCTTCCTGCCGATCCTGCTCATCGGCATCCTCTTCGGCCTGGCCATGGACTACGAGGTCTTCCTCGTCTCGCGCATGCGCGAGGACTTCGTCCACGGCGACACCGCCCGCGAGGCCGTGGTCGCCGGCGTCGGCCATGGGGCCCGCGTCGTCGTCGCGGCCGCGCTCATCATGATGTCGGTCTTCGCCGGCTTCGTCCTCGTCGACGACCCGATCATCAAGTCGATGGGCTTCGCGCTCGCGTTCGGTGTCGCGGTCGACGCGTTCGTCGTGCGCCTGTCGCTCGTGCCGGCGGTCATGTCGTTCCTCGGCGACAAGGCCTGGTGGCTGCCGCGGTGGCTCGACCGGGCGCTGCCCAACGTCGACATCGAGGGCGAGAACCTCCGTGCGACAGGCGAACCCGCCGAGCTGGCTGCCCGCTGACCCGACCGATCCCGTATGCCGTGTGCGAGAGGGGGCGCGGCATCCGGGGTCGCGTCGGGGTGGGCACGGGGTCGTGACCGCCCCGGCTCTCAGCGGAGAGCAAGGGCGACGAGCGCGACGAGGGCGGTGACCGCGAAGCCGGCGGCCGTCAGGGCGGTACGCGCGATGCTCCGGCCCGCCGTCGTGGCTCCCGCCGTCGTGGCGCCCGCGGGGGCGCCGAGCAGGTGCCGCCCGTCGCGGTAGCGGCGCCGTGCACTGAGCGCCAGGTCGAGGCTCCACAACAGGCCTAGGACCGACACGGCATACCCCATCGCCCCGAGCTGCGGCGGCAGCACGCGCAGCCCGACGAGCGAGCCGACGGCCACCGACAGTGCCGTGCGGCGCCAGGCGAGCGACGTGCGCTCCGCCTGCATGCCCGCGTCGGGCGCGGTCACAGCAGCAGCCCCACGAGGACCGCGAGGGCCACGAGTCCGAGCATGACGGCGATGGGGAGCTTGAGGCCCGACGAGGGCAGGGGAGCGAGGTGGCGCATCGCGCGCTCGGTGCGCACCCACGACAACCACGCCTGGGCCGTGGCCGCGAGGCCCGCGAGGACGAGCACCATCGCGACGGTGACGCGCAGCCACGACGGCAACGGCACCTGCAGGGCCTCGAGCGCGAGCCCGGCCGCGACGAACGCCAGTCCCGTGCGGATCCACGCGAGGAACGTGCGCTCGTTGGCGAGGCTGAAGCGGGGGTCCGGGTCCTCGCCCGCCTCGAAGACCGAGCGCGGGAAGCGCCGGTGGTCGTCCGTCGTCACTGCGTGGCCTCCTGGGAGCCGGCTGGTCGCGCGCATCGACGCGCTGGGTCGATCATCCCGCTCAGAAGCCGCTCGGCTCGCGCGGGGTGTAGGGCGCCTCGAGCGCGGCGACCTCGTCGTCGGTCAGGTGCACGTCGAGCGCGGCGACGGCGTCCGCGAGGTGGTGCTCCTTCGTCGGCCCGACGATCGGGGCGCTGACGACGGGGTTGCGCAGCACCCAGGCGAGGGCCACCTGCGCCATCGGGACGCCCCGGGCCCCGGCCACCTGTTCGACCGCGTCGGCCACCGGCTTGTCGCGGTCGCTGAACAGGGTCCGGCCGAACTCGTCGCTGCCGGTGCGCGTCGTCTCGGTGCCCCACGGACGGGCGAGACGACCCCGGGCCAGGGGGCTCCACGGCATCGCGCCGACGCCCTGGTCCGCGAGGAGCCCGAACATCTCGCGCTCCTCCTCGCGCTGCATGAGGCTGTACTGGTCCTGCATGGAGACGAAGCGCGTCCAGCCGCCGAGGTCGGCGGCGTGCTGCATCGTCGCGAACTGCCACGCCCACATCGACGAGGCGCCGATGTAGCGCGCCTTGCCCGCTCGCACGACGTCGTGCAGCGCCTCCATCGTCTCCTCGACCGGCGTCTCGGGGTCGAAGCGGTGGATCTGGTAGAGGTCGACGTAGTCGGTGCCCAGGCGCGCCAGCGATGCATCGACCTGCTCGAGGATCGCCTTGCGGGACAGGCCTGCTCCGCCCGGACCGTCATGCATGCGACCGTGCACCTTCGTCGCCAGCACGACGTCCTCGCGGCGCGTGTAGGCCTTGATGGCGCGGCCGACGATCTCCTCCGAGGAGCCCGCGCTGTAGACGTTGGCGGTGTCCCAGAAGGTGATGCCGAGCTCGACGGCCTGACGGAAGAGCGGCTCGCTCGCGGCCTCGTCGAGCGACCAGGCGTGGTTGCCGCGGCTGCTGTCGCCGAAGCTCATGCAGCCGAGGGCGATCCGGCTGACCTGCAGTCCCGACCGTCCGAGGCGGGTGTACTCCATGGTGGGTGTCCTTCCGGCTGCTGGCTGTGGGTGCTGCAGCCCGCACCAGCGAGCCGAAGGCTCCATACCCGACGACGGGCGGACGGCTCTCGCGCACCCTCGACGGCGATGCGTAGGTTGTGGTCATGGCGACCACCCCGACACGCACGCTCCAGGACGGCACGACCCTGCCCGCCACCGGCTTCGGCACGTACCCGCTCACGGGCGAGGACGGCATACGCGCCATGGTGTCGGCGCTCGAGGCCGGCTACCGGCTGCTCGACACGGCCGTGAACTACGGCAACGAGCAGGAGGTCGGGGAGGCGATCCGGCGCTCCGGGGTGCCCCGCGAGGAGATCGTCGTGCAGACGAAGGTGCCCGGCCGGGACCACGCGTTCGACCGGGCCGTCGCCTCGGTCGAGGGCTCCCTGGAGAGGCTCGGGCTCGAGCAGGTCGACGTCGCCCTCATCCACTGGCCCAACCCGAGCGTCGGGCTCTACGTCGACGCCTACCGCGCCCTCGTCGAGTGCCGCGAGCGCGGGCTCGTGCGCTCCGTCGGCGTCAGCAACTTCACCGAGAAGCACCTCGCCGACGTCATCGAGGCGACCGGTGTGACGCCCGTGCTCAACCAGGTCGAGCTGCACCCGCTCTTCCCCCAGGAGCAGCTGCGCGCAGCCCACGAGCGACTCGGCATCCTCACCGAGGCGTGGAGCCCGCTCGGCAAGCGCAACGCGCCCTTCGGCGCGGACCCCGTCGCCGCCGCGGCGCAGGCGCACGGCGTCACGCCCGCCCAGGCGATCCTGCGCTGGCACGTGCAGCTCGGCGTCGTGCCGCTGCCCAAGTCGTCCGACCCCGAGCGCCAGCGCGCCAACCTCGACGTCTTCGGCTTCGAGCTGAGCCCCGACGAGGTCGCCGCGATCAGCGCGCTCGGGCGCCCCGACGGGCGCCTCTTCGGCGGCGACCCCGACACCCACGAGGAGATGTGACGCGTCACGACAGGTGACGCGCGGCGTCGGTGAGTGGGCGGGCCGCTAGGCCAGGAAGCTGCGCACCGCCGCGAGCTGGTCGACCTCGAGCCGGAACCACGCCCAGCTGCCTCGGCGCTCGCGGGTGAGGATGCCGGCCTCGACGAGGGTCTTGAGATGGTGGCTGACGGTCGGCTGCGACACCTGCACGGCGTCGGTCATGTCGCACACGCACGCCTCCGCGCCGGGGGAGGCGCTGATGATGCTGAGCAGCTGGAGGCGGACGGGGTCGGCGAGCGCCTTGAGCAGGGCCGCGCGCCGGTCGGCCTCGGCGCGTTCCAGGACTTCAACGGGAGTGCTGCCGCAGGCGGACACCTTCTGCGGGGTGGTGCTCAGCGTGGTGACACCCACGGTCCGTCCTCCGTCCGGCTGCATCGACGACAGTCCATATTGACACACGCCGATGCGACTGCCAACGTTGAAGTATCGACCAGCGTCGATGCAGTTCGACATGAAGATGCCCGTCGCTCGAAGGACACCGGTGACCCACCCGACCAGCCCATCCCTCACGTCGAGGTCGTCCGGTCACGATCCGGTCGCCGCGAGGCTCTCGACACTCGACCGCTTCCTGCCGGTGTGGATCGGCCTGGCGATGCTGGCGGGCCTGCTCCTCGGCCGACTGGTCCCCGTCCTCGGCGACGCGCTCTCGCGGGTCGAGGTCGACGGCGTCTCCCTGCCCATCGCGCTCGGGCTGCTCGTCATGATGTATCCCGTCCTCGCCAAGGTGCGCTACGACCGGCTCGACTCCGTGACCGGCGACAAGCGCCTGCTCGTGGGCTCGCTCGTGCTCAACTGGCTCATCGGACCGGCGCTGATGTTCGCCGTCGCATGGATCTTCCTGCCCGACCTGCCGGCCTACCGCACCGGCCTCATCATCGTCGGACTGGCACGGTGCATCGCCATGGTCATCATCTGGAACGACCTCGCGTGCGGTGACCGCGAGGCCGCCGCGGTGCTCGTGGCGCTCAACTCGATCTTCCAGGTCGTCGCCTTCGCCGGTCTCGGCTGGTTCTACCTCTCGGTCCTGCCCGGGTGGCTCGGCCTCGAGCAGACCGGCATCGACGCGTCCACGTGGGACATCGCCCGGTCCGTCCTCGTCTTCCTCGGCATCCCGCTGCTGGCCGGGTTCCTGTCCCGCCGCGTGGGTGAGCGGACGCGTGGGCGCGACTGGTACGAGACGAAGTTCATCCCGAAGGTCGGCCCGTGGGCGCTCTACGGACTGCTCTTCACCATCGTCATCCTCTTCGCCCTGCAGGGTGAGGCCATCACGTCCCGGCCCCTCGACGTCGCCCGCATCGCCCTGCCGCTGCTCGTCTACTTCGCGGTGATGTGGGGCGGCGGGTTCGGGCTGGGTGCCGCGATCGGCCTCGGCTACGAGCGCACGACCACCCTCGCCTTCACGGCGGCCGGCAACAACTTCGAGCTGGCGATCGCCGTCGCGATCGCGACCTTCGGCGCGGCCTCCGGTCAGGCCCTGGCGGGCGTCGTCGGACCCCTCATCGAGGTGCCCGCGCTCGTGGCCCTCGTCTACGTCAGCCTCGCGCTGCGCCGGCGCTTCAGGGCTGCCGAGGCCAGGCTCTGATGCCAGCCCTGCCCTTCCTCGACGACCTGCCGCGGTTCCTCTTCTTCACCGGCAAGGGTGGGGTCGGCAAGACGTCCCTGGCCTGCGCCACCGCTGTGCAGCTCGCCGGGCAGGGCAGGCGGATCCTGCTGACGAGCACCGACCCCGCCTCGAACGTCGGGCAGGTCTTCGGGGTCACCGTCGGCAACACGATCACCCCGGTTCCGACCGTTCCCGGCCTCGACGCTTTGGAGATCGACCCGCAGCAGGCGGCCGACGCGTACCGCGCCACGATCATCGACCCGGTGCGCGACCTCCTGCCGGCGGACGAGGTCTCGGCGATGACCGAGCAGCTGTCCGGGGCGTGCACGACGGAGATCGCCTCCTTCAACGAGTTCACGTCGCTCCTGGCCGACGAGTCCGCGACAGCGGCCTACGACCACGTCCTGTTCGACACCGCACCCACGGGCCACACCGTGCGCCTGCTCCGGCTGCCGGGGGAGTGGACCTCCTACCTCTCCGACGGCAAGGGCGACGTGTCGTGCCTCGGGCCGGTGGCGGGCCTCGACCGGCTGCGCCACGACTACGCCGGCGCGCTGGCAGCGCTGCCCGACCCGACGCGCACCCGGCTGGTCCTCGTGACTCGCCCGCAGCCGTCCTCCCTGCGAGAGGCCGCCACCACGTATGGGGAGCTGCGCGACCTGGGCATGACGAACGCCCACCTCGTCGTCAACGGCCTCATGCCGGAGTATGCCGTCACCAGCACTCCCATGGACGAGCTGGCCCACGCGGTCCGTTCGCGTGAGGAGGCCGCCCTCGCGGCCGTCCCGGCCGCCGTGGCCGCGCTGCCCCGGGCCGTCCTGCCGCTGCTGCCCTTCAACACCGTCGGTGTGCCCGCCCTCCGGTCGCTGCTCGAGCCCGACGTCGCGTCACGCCAGACGCCGATCGCCGAGATCGCAACGCTGCCAACCGGTTTCACCGGTCTGCCTCATCTGGTCGACCAGCTCGAGGCCGACGGTCCGGGGCTCGTCATGTGCATGGGGAAGGGCGGGGTCGGCAAGACGACGGTCGCTGCCGCGGTCGCCCTCGAGCTCGCCTCCCGAGGCCATGAGGTGCTGCTGACCACGACCGACCCGGCGGCGCACCTGGACGAGACGCTGCTGGCCGACGTCCCGCACCTCACCGTCGAGCGCATCGACCCCCGGGCGGCGATCGAGGGGTATCGCGAGCGGGTCATGGCAGGCAAGGGGAAGGACCTCGACGAGGCCGGCCGGGCCGTCCTCGCCGAAGACCTCAAGTCGCCCTGCACCGACGAGGTGGCCGTCTTCCAGCAGTTCTCCCACGTCGTCTTCAGGGCCCGCAAGCAGTTCGTCGTGCTCGACACCGCCCCCACCGGGCACACCCTGCTCCTGCTCGACGCCACCGGCTCCTACCACCGCGAGATCACCCGTCAGATGAGCGAGGGGGCCCACTTCGTCACCCCGCTCATGCGGCTGCAGGACCCGACCCGCACCAAGGTCCTCGTCGTCACCCTTCCCGAGACGACCCCCGTGCTCGAGGCGGAGGAGCTGCAGGACGACCTGGCCCGAGCCGGGATCACCCCCTGGGCGTGGGTCGTCAACGGCAGCCTCACCGCGGCTGCGCCCCGCTCGCCGTTCCTGCGGGCGCGCGCCCGCGCCGAGGCCGACGCCCTCGGGCAGATCTCCACGCTCTGCCGTCGCGTGGCCGTCCTGCCCCTGCTGGCTCACGAGCCCGTCGGGGTCGCAGCGCTGTCCGAGCTCACGCGCCCCGCCGCGAACCCATTCCTGCCCACGTCGAGGAGCCACCCATGACCGACCGAACCGCCCAGCCCTCCGTCCTGTTCGTCTGCGTCCACAACGCCGGCCGCTCCCAGATGGCCGCCGCCTACCTCGCCCATCTCTCGGGTGGCGCCGTCGAGGTCCGCTCCGCAGGGTCGGCGCCCGCCGACCAGGTCAACCCGTCGGCCGTCGCCGCCATGGCCGAGGAGGACATCGACATCACCGCAGAGACGCCCAAGATCCTCACCACCGACGCGGTCCGGGAGTCGGACGTCGTCATCACCATGGGCTGCGGCGACACCTGCCCGATCTTCCCGGGCAAGCGCTACGAGGACTGGGAGCTCGCGGACCCCGCCGGCAAGGGTGTCGAGGCCGTGCGCCCCATCCGCGACGAGATCCGGCAGCGGGTGCTCGGCCTGCTCGAGTCCCTCGACGTCACGCCCGTCGACGCCTGACCGGGACCCGGCGGAGGCCGCCACGTGGGGCCGTCCCGCGGGAGACTGGCTCATGGCCACGTCCGCGTCGACCGGCAGGCAGGGCATCCACGAGGAGCTGGAGAGGGTGCGGGCCGACTTCGCGCTGCTCGTCGCCGCTGCGGGGGCGGCGGACCTGCGTCGACGCAGCGACGGCACCCGCTGGACCAACGGCCAGCTGCTGTGGCACATGGCGTTCGGCTTCCTCGTCGTGCAGCGGCTGCTCCCGCTCGTGAGGATCTTCGGGCGACTGCCCGACGGGTTCGGCAGGGCCTTCGCGGCGCTGCTCGACGCTGCCACCCGGCCGTTCCACCTCGTCAACTACCTCGGGTCCGTCGGCGGCGCACTCGTCTTCCACGGTCCGCGACTCACCCGCCGGCTCGACCGCACCATCGCTCGGCTGCACCGTCGGCTGGACGCAGAGTCGGACCGGGCACTCGGTCGCACCATGCACTTCCCGGTCGGCTGGGACCCCTTCTTCGAGCCCACGATGACGCTGGCCGAGGTGTACGCCTACGGCTGCCGGCACTACGACTTCCACCGCACCCAGCTGACGCTCCGGGGGTAGCCGGCCGGCTCAGGCCCGGACCGGGGCCAGCAGGTCGGCCATCACCGCGAGTGCCGAGGGCGCCAGCCGGTAGTAGACCCAGCTGCCCCGGCGCTCGGACTCCAGCAGTCCGGCCTCCCGCAGCTTCTTGAGGTGGTGCGAGACCGTGGGCTGCGAGACGCCGACGTCCTGGATGTCGCAGACACAGGCCTCCCCGCCCTCGGACGACGCGACCTTCGAGAAGAGCCGCAGACGCACCGGGTCGCCCAGGGCCTTGAACATGGCGGCCACCCGCTCGGCATCCGCCTCGCCGATCGGCGCACGGGCGAGAGGCGCGCAGCAGGATGTCTCGATGACGTCGAGGACGGGCAACGGCTTTGACATATACCTATGTTGACATCTGTCTATGTCAGCCGCAACATGGCCATGTCGGCATCGACAACCATCGAAACAACGATGTGCTGTGCCGCCACCCCACCGCAGACCGACCCGGAGGCAGTCCCGTGACCCGCGCGACCCACGCAAGCACTGAAGCACCCACCGGCGCGAGCACCGACTCTGGCGCGAGCGCGTCGCACCAGCCCGTCGTGCCCGACCTGCCCCTCGGGACCGTCGCCGTCATCGGCGCCGGCCCGGTCGGTCTGGCCGCCGCGGCCCACCTGCTCGAGCGCGGGCTCGACCCCGTCGTGCTCGAGCGCGGGGAGCGGGCTGCCACCTCCGTCAGGTCCTGGGGGCACGTGCGGCTCTTCTCCCGGTGGTCCGAGCTCATCGACCCGGCGGCTCGGCGGCTGCTGGCCGGCCGAGGTTGGACCGATCCCGACCCGACCCGCTACCCGACCGGCCGCGAGTGGGTGCAGGACTACCTCCAGCCGCTGGCCGACGCCCTCGCCGACCGCGTCCGCTACGGCGCCACCGTGACCGGCGTGGCGCGCCGGGGCCGGGACCGCGTCGTCGACTCCGGCCGCGAGGAGCAGCCGTTCACGGTCCACGTGGACCGCAGCGACGGCAGCACGGCTCGCCTCGTCGCCGGGGCCGTCGTCGACGCCTCCGGCACCTGGACGGGCCCGAACCCGCTCGGCAGCGACGGCTACCCGGCCGACGGGGAGCGCGAGCCCGCCGTCGCGGCACATCTGTCCCACCGCGTCCCGGACGTCGATGCGGCAAGCGACGTCACGCGTTTCGGCGGCCGGCGCACGGCTGTCGTCGGGTCAGGTCATTCGGCCCTGACCGCACTCGTCGCCCTCGCCACCCTCGCCCAGGAGGTGCCCGGCACCAAGGCCGTGTGGGTCCTGCGACGCGGGGGTGTCGGCAACGCATACGGCGGCGGTGACGCGGACCAGCTCGCGGCCCGTGGCGCCCTCGGACTCCGCGCCCGCGACGCCGTGTCGGCGGGACTCGTCGAGGTCGTCACCGGATTCCGCACCCAGGCCGTCGAGAGCGAGGACACCGGCACGGTGGCGCTCGTGGCCGAGGACGGCCGACGTGTCGAGGGGCTCGACGAGGTCATCGGCCTCACCGGCTTCCGCCCCGACCACTCGATCATGTCGGAGCTGCGGCTGCGCCTCGACGCCCGGCTCGAGGCGCCGGTCGGCCTTGCCCCGCTCATCGACCCCAACGTCCACTCGTGCGGCACCGTCTACCCGCACGGCGCGAGCGAGCTCGCCCACGAGGAGCAGGGTGTCTACGTCGTCGGCATGAAGGCATACGGCCGCGCGCCGACGTTCCTCGCCCTGACCGGCTACGAGCAGGTCCGCTCGGTGGCCGCAGCCCTGGCCGGCGACATCGAGGCCGCCTCCCGCGTCGAGCTCACCCTCCCCGAGACCGGGGTCTGCGGAGGAGCAGGTCTCTTCGACGCCCCCGGCGCCCCCGACGCCACGAAGGCCGACGCCGCGGAGGCCGGTGGCTGCTGCGCGCCCGCGGTGCCGCAGCTGGTCCACCTCGGCGCGCCGTCGGGCGGCGGCGCGGCGTGCGGACCCGCCGGATGCTGACGCCGCTCCACGGCGACAAGCCGACCGCACCGGCCACGCGTTGACGACTCCGTGGCGCCACCCGAGGGTCCCTGCCTCCCCGGCCGCCGTGGCCAGCATCCGGACGCCCCGAGCCGGAAGCGCCTGAAAACGCGCCGGGGTGACCGCGCGACGCTACGGTGAAATCGGGTCGAGCGGCCGGTCACCTCGGAGGCACCGCGGAGGACGGCGGTCGAGCGCTCGTCCCGGACGTGTCGCAGCCGTGCCCCTCCCGAAAGTGCACCGTGATGACCCTCGCAGCGTCGTTGTCCCGCACCAGCCGTTCGACGGCACCCGCTCACTGGCGCAGGAGACCGCCCGGGGTCGGCGGAGGGGCGCTGACGACCGTGGACTCGGGGGCCGTCAGCACGACCGGAGATCGAGCCGACCGGACCGGTGACCGGACCGGGGCTCGCCCGACAGGGGTCGGGCGCGCCGCGACCCGCACGTCACCCAAGCACCGGGTGCCCGGGCTCACGGGACGCACGGTGCGCCGCAGCACGATCCGGGCGCCCGCGCCCCTGATCTCGGCCACCGACCGTGGTGCCGGGACGATGGTGCTCGTCGCCGGCTCCGTGGGCACCGGCAAGACGACCTTGCTCGCCGACTGGGCCGGCGAGCTGGAGCGGCGCGGCGACCTGATCGCCTGGGCCTCGCTCGACCGCGAGGACAACGACCCGCAGGTCATGGCCGAGACCCTCCTCGGCGCCGTCCGGGCGGCGGCCCTCCCGACCGCGCCGTGGCTCGCGGACGAGCCTGACCAGTCGGCTGTGGGCGCGGTCGGCCAGGCCCTCGTGACCCGGTTGCTCGAGATCGCAGCCACCGCTGCGCGGCACGTCTGGGTCGTCCTCGACGACCTGCACCTCGTGCGGGACCCGCGCTGCCTCGACCTCGTCGAGCTGCTCGTCCGATGGGCGCCGGCGCACCTGCACGTCATCATCGGGACCCGCTCCGACCCCGGGCTGCACCTGGCCCGGCTGCGCCTCGAGGAGCGGCTCGTCGAGGTGCGGGAGCACGACCTCCGATTCTCCCTCGACGACACCCGGGAGCTGCTCTCGCGGCACGACCTGCAGCTCGAGGACCATCAGGTGCGCCGCCTCCAGGAGCTCACCGAGGGCTGGGCCGCGGGTGTCGCGCTCGCCGCGGTGTCGCTCGCGCGGGGGCGGGACGTCGACGAGTTCCTGGGGGAGTTCGCGCGCAGCGACCGGGCCATGTCCGGCTACCTCGTCGAGGAGGTGCTCGCGAGCCTCGATGCGGCGACGCGCGACTTCCTGCTGTCCACCTCGGTCCTCGAGGACCTCACGGCCGACCTCGGTGCGGCGGTGACGGGTCGGGACGACGCCGGCGCGCTCCTCGACGCGCTCTCGGCCGACAACGCGATGGTGACCGTCGACCGGGTCGGCACGCCGACGTACCGCTACCACGTGCTCCTGCGCAGCTACCTCGGCGCGATGCTCGAGGCGGGCAGCGTCCGCGGGGCTCGTGAGGTCCACGCCCGCGCCGCCCAGTGGTACGCCGCCCACGACGTCCCCGGGCAGGCGCTGCGTCACGCGGAGGCCGCGGGCGACCTCGACCTCATGAGCGACGTCATCCACCAGCACGCGCTGCACCTCCTGCTCGACGGACGTGCCTCCGAGGTCGAGGCGGCGGTGCGCACCGTCCGCACCGATGACCCCGTCATGACGGCCGTCGCGGCGCTGGCCAGCCTCGACCTCTCCGACCCGGAGGCGGCGCGTCGCCAGCTCGCGTCGCTCGTGACCGGACCCGGGTCCTGGTTCACCGAGCCGGAGCCCAACGATCTGACCGGCGAGCTCACCGACGACCTTGACGTCGACCCGTCGGCGCTGCCGCTCGAGCGGCTCCTGTCGGTCGGGCTGCGCTGGCTCGCCTTCGTGGGGAAGGACACTGTCGGACACCCCGACGGCGACGCGACGGACTCGGCCACGGACTCGGCCACGGACTCGGGCCCGACGAGCGCCGATCGGCTCGCCAAAGGCCTTGCGGCGGAGCTGAACTCGACCTACAGCACCTGGTCCGAGGGTCATCCCGTCCCTGACCGCGCAGCGCTGCGTGCGCTCGCCGACGACGTGCGCCCCGACGCCTCCTCGCGGGCGCACGGGCCCGGGCACGGGCTGGCGGTCGGTCGGGTGCCCCACGCCGAGGCCGACCTCATGCTGCTCGACCAGCTGACGAGCGGCGACGTCCTCCTCGGCTCCGGACGCTTCGGCGAGGCGAGGGCGGCCTACGCGTCGGCGCTCTCGACGGCGCGGGCGGCCGGCCACCAGCTGCCGGCACTGCAGGCGATGGTGGGTATGGCCTCCGTGGCCGCTGCCCGTGAGGACCTCGCCGAGATGTCTACGTGGTCCGAGCGCGTGCTCGTCGAGTCCCAGGCCACGCCATGGGCCGGGTCGCCCCGGCTGCTACCGGCCCAGGTCCTCGCCGGATGGGCCGCCTTCAACGTGCTCGACGACGCGACCGCCCGCGGTCGCAACGAGGCCGCACTGGAGCTGCTGGGCGTGGTCCTGTCGATGATGCAGGAGCAGGCCCGGGGCGGCGCCGAGGCAGGTGCGCCCGCGGGCGAGATGTCGACGGCAGCGCGCGGGCTCGAGCAGCTGGCACGCCTGGCCCGCATGCTCGAGGCCAACCTCGACCTCATCGAGGGAGCCGGCCAGCCCGGCGTGCGGCAGGACGTCGTGGACCGGGTCATGGCCGGTGCCCGCGGCGTGGGGGAGGTCTCGATGACCTCCGTGCTCGCCGTGGGGGAGCTCTCCCGTGCCCACCGCGTCGTCCTGCTCGCGGGCTTCCCGCGTCTCGCCCGCGAGGTCGAGCAGCTCTGCGAGGGGCTTCCCGGCGCGGCCGCCGAGGTCGCGACGATGGCGGCGGTCCGTCATCTTCGCGCGGGAGAGGACTCCGCGGCCCGGGCGGCCGTGGCTCCCGTGCTGGCGTCCGGCCTGCCCACCGACCTGCCCACCGACCCGAGCCCGGACCTGAAAGCGGACCCGGCCGCCGACCCGGCCCACCGCCCTGTCGAGGACTCCGTCAAGGCCCAGGGCGACGCGGCGGCCGCGCTCCCCGAGAGGCCGCGCCTGCGGGTCGCGGTCACCGCGCACCTCGTCGCTGCTGTCGTGGCCCACCGCAACGCCCAGCCGACCGTCGCCCACGAGGAGCTCGTCGCGGCGCTGACCCTCGCGGCGCCCGAGCGCGCCCTGCGGATGGTCCTCGAGGTCGCTCCCGAGGTCGCCGACGTGCTCGCGGCCGGCGCTGGTCGCTTCGGAGAGCTGGAGCCCTTCGTCGGTGAGCTCAACGTGCAGGCACGTGCTCTCGCGGACCTTCCCGCGGAGCCGCTGCTCGACGTCGCCCTGAGCGCGCGCGAGCTGAGCCTGCTCCGCGAGCTGCCGTCCCTGCTCACCGTGGCCGAGATCGCGCAGGCCCGGGCGGTCAGCCGCAACACGGTCAAGACCCAGCTCCGCTCGCTCTTCCAGAAGCTCGGGGTGGGCTCACGGCGTGACGCCGTGGCCGCCGCGCGGCGTCTGGGCCTGCTGTAGGGCGACGCTCACCCGCCCGGGGTGACGTCGCGCTGCACGCGGCGCGGCACGATCGATCCAGGAGCTTTCGGCATCGGATCGACCCGTGGAGGGGGCAGCGTGCGCTACGAGTTCATCCTGGTCGAGCACATCCCCGACGTCGCCCGCTCGGCCTTCCCCGAGCTCGAGGAGTCGACCGTCGCGATCGGCACCACCGGGTCGGTCATGTACGGCGACGTCATCGACGCCCCGCACCTGCACGGCATCCTCGACCGCTTCCAGGACCTCGGCTTCACGCTGCTCGAGCTGCGCCGGCTCCCGGACTGACAGGCGTGCCCGACGAGTCGGAGGAGCCCGACCCAGCCCGCGAGGGCGGGCCTCGCGAGACGACGACCGGAGGCATCCGGCGGGTGGGCCTGCTCGCCGGAGCGCTCAAGATGGCGCTCGTCCTCGTAGCCCTGTGGTGGTTCAGCCGCGTCGTGCGCCGCGTCGACTGGCCCGCGGTCTGGGACGCCGTCACGCAGCTCGGGGTCCTCGAGGTCGTCTGCCTGCTCGCGGTCGTCGCGGTGCGCCAGTGCCTCAACGCCGGCCCCCTCGCGGTCTTCGTCCCGTCACTTGGGCTGCGCCGGGCCGTGTCCAACGACCTGTCAGCCAACCTCGTCGCGACGGTGGCGCCTCCACCGGGCGACGTCGTGCTGCGCATCGCGATGGTGCGCTCGTGGGGGACCCCGCCCACCGAGGGCATCGCCGGGATCTCGCTCAACACCGTGACCTACTACGTCGCCCGCTTCGGGGCGCCGGTCCTCGGCCTGGGGCTCGCCGTCGTCGCCGGTCAGGTCGAGCCGACGTATGCGTGGACGGCCCTCACGAGCGGAGCCGTCAGCCTCGTCGTGGTGGCCGCCCTCGTCATCGCGTCCCGCGGTGAACGCCCCGCGGCCCGGGCCACGGAGTGGACGGCCGTCCGGCTGCGCCGCTTCTCGGCGCGCGTCGACCCCGTCGAGTGGGCGAGCCGGGCGGCCCGGTTCGTGCGGCAGGCGGCCCACGTGCTGCGCCGCGGCTGGGCACCGGCCATGGCGTGCCAGTTCGCTCTCGTGCTCAGCGAGGCTCTTCTGCTCCTGCTCTCTCTGCGCTTCGCCGGCATGCCGGCCTCGGCGGCGTCGGCGGTCACGATCGTCATCGCCCTCCTCGTCAGCTACCCCCTGACGGCGCTGCCCTTCGGCGGTGTCGGCGTGCTCGACGCGGCTGTCATCGCGATCCTCGGCCTCGAGCAGGGCCCTTACGAGGCAACGGCGGTCGCAGGTCTCGTCGTCTTCCGGGTGTGCTGGATGCTCGTGCCACTCGTCCTCGGCGCGGGCACCGTCACCTGGTGGCGCCGGCAGCACGCCGCAGAGGCGGCCGAGGTCAGAAGCGCCACACGAGCGGGATGAGCGTGACGGCCACTGCCATCCAGACGAGCAGCACGGGCAGACCGAGCCGCCAGTAGTCGCCGAAGCGGTAGCCACCCGGCCCCATGATCATCATGTTGCCCGGGGTCGAGATCGGGGTGAGCAGCGAGGCGGCCCCGGCGACCGCCACGAGCATGAGCACGGGCTGGACCGAGACCCCCGTCTCCTGGGCCGCGGCCACGGCGATCGGCACGACGATGAGCACCGTCGCGGTGTTGCTGACCACCTCGCCGACGACGGCCGTCAGGGCGAACAGCGCGACGAGCAGCAGGTAGGGCCGGCCGCTGCCGACGACGTCGATGAGGCCCTTGGCGACGAGGCCCGCGGCGCCGCTCGTCTCGATGGCGGTCGAGAGCGGGATGAGCCCGCCGATGAGGACGACGGTCTGCCACGACACGGCGCGGTAGGCCTGGTTGACGCTCACCACCCGCGTCAGCACCATCGCCGTCGCCGCGGCGAGGCCCGCGATCGCCGGCGGCACGACGCCGAGCGCGAGCAGCACCACCATCGCGAGCAGCACGACGATGGCCCGCCCGGATCTCGCGCCAAGTGGAACCGCTTGTCGCCGAACAAGATCGGGTGAGTCGACGAGAAGGACGTCGCGGTCGTGCACGAGCTCCTCGATCGAGGTCCACGTGCCGTGCAGCAGGAGGCTGTCGCCCGCCGTCAGCTCGAGCGGCGACGCACCGACGTCGCGCCCGAGACGGCGGATGCCGAGCACGACGAGATCGGTGCCCCGCAGCTGGCCGGGGAACGACGTCTCGCCCACGAGCGGTGACCGGGGAGGCACGACGACCTCCACGACGCCCACCTCGCGGTTCATGATCCCGGCGGTCCGGACGGTGATGGGTCGCATCGCGACCGCGAGGCGCAGCTCGGGCACGAGGCGCCCGACGGCGTCGCTGGCACCGCTGACGATGACGACGTCGTCGTCGTCGACCGCGGTCGTGCCCGTGACGGCGTGGCCGCCCGCGCTCTGCACGCCGATGAGCGTCACACCGGGGTATGCCGTGAGGTCGAGTCTCCCGGCCGGCACCCCGACGACCGGTGAGCCGGGTCGCACCCGGAGACGGTAGAAGCCGTCGTGCAGCTCGTAGTACGCCGCGAGCCGGTCGGCGTGGCGACCGAGGTCGCGCACCGGCCGGGTCGAGGGCCGCCGGGGGAGCACCCGGGGGCCGAGCACCACCCCGAGCACGATCGTCACGACGACGAGCGGCAGGCCGACCACCGCGAAGTCGAAGAACCGGAAGGGCTGCGACCCGGCGTCGACGGCCGCGTTGGAGACGATGACGTTGACCGGGCTGCCGGTGAGGGCGAGCAGCGAGCCGGCGCTCCCGGCGAAGGCCATCGGCATCAGCATGAGCGACGGGGACCGCTTCAGGCGGGTGGCGAGCACCAGGACCATGGGCATCAGGGCGGCGACCGAGCCGTTGAGCGTGATGACGGCCGTCAGGACCGCGCACAGCCCGAGCACCGCGACCATGAGGCGCACGGCCCCGTCGCCGACGACGTCGATGAGCCGCTGGCCCGCCCACGTGGTCACGCCCGCCGAGTCGATGGCCTCGCTCACGACCAAGAGCGAGGCGATGAAGACGACGACGGGGTCGCCGAAGCCGGAGAGGGCCGTGGTCGCGTCGACGAGACCCGTGGCATACAGGGTGAGACAGGTCAGCACCGCCACGCCACCGACGGGCAGGCGGTTCCAGACGAAGAGGACCACGGTCGCCCCGAGGACGACCAGGCTCGTGGTGGCCGGGCTCACCGTCTCATCGTGGTCGTCGCCGCCCGCGGGCCGGTCACCCCCGACGGGTGAATCGGGATGAACGGCTCGGCGGACATGCTCGGAAGGACCCCAGGTCCCTGCCCTCGGAAGGAGTCGTCGTGAGCACCCCAGCCATGCGCACTCTGGATCCCGTCCCGTCCACGCGGTCGTCCGCAGCCGTCGACGTCGTCACCCAGCTGCCCGGCCCCGACGAGGTCGGCGCCGTCGCCGTGCCGGTCGCGGAGGGCGCCGAGCCGCCGGCCGAGATCGGCCAGGACTCGACGGCCCTGGCCGCCGCCGGGTTCACCGGCAAGCACGGCGAGACGCTCGTGCTGCCGAGCGGCGGTCGCGCCCTCGTGGCCGTCGGGATCGGGGCCGTCGGCGACATCGACGAGGCCTCGGTGCGGGACCTGGCTGCGGCCTTCGCCCGCGCCGTACCGCAGCACACGAGGCTCGCGGCGGAGCTGCCGGACCGCGACATCGGGCTGTCCCCGGCCGACTTCGCGCGGGCCGTGACCGAGGGGGTGCTGCTCGCGCGGTGGCGCTTCCGCATCAGCGACTCGGCCGAGGACCAGGTCCTCGAGCGGCTCGTCCTCGTCACTCCCGCGGAGCACTCCGAGGCCGTGGTGGCCGGGGTGCGCCGGGGTGAGGTGCTGGCCCGGGCCGCCGCGCTCGGCCGCGACCTCGCCAACTGCCCCGCGGCCGTGCTCACGGCGACCCGCATGGGTGAGGTGGCGCAGGAGCTGGGCGGCGCCGCCGGGCTCGAGGTCGACGTCGTCGGCAAGGACGAGCTCGTCGAGATGGGCTGCGGCGGTCTGCTCGGGGTCAACCTGGGCAGTGTCGAGGAGCCGCGCATGGTGCGGCTGCACTACGTGCCGGAGGGGCCGTCGCGGGGCCACCTCGCCCTCGTCGGCAAGGGGATCATGTACGACTCCGGCGGCATCAGCCTCAAGCCGAGCGACGAGTCGCACGCGCAGATGAAGAACGACATGACCGGCGCTGCGACGGTGCTCGCGGCGATGACGGCCCTGCGCGACGCCGGCTGCGAGACCGAGGTCACCGGCTACCTCATGTGCACCGACAACATGCCGTCCGGCTCGGCGCTCAAGCTCGGCGACGTGCTCCAGATGCGGAACGGCAAGACGGTCGAGGTGCTCAACACCGACGCCGAGGGGCGCCTCGTCATGGCCGATGCGCTCGCACTCGCGGTCGAGCTCGACGTCGACGCCATCGTCGACATCGCCACCCTGACCGGGGCCTGCCTGCGCGCCCTCGGCGTCGACGTCGCCGGGGTCATGGGCAACTCCCCGGCCCTCGTGGACCAGGTGCGCGCGGCGGGCGACGCCGTCGACGAGCCGGTCTGGCCCCTGCCGCTCCACCGCCGTTACCGCTCGCAGCTCGAGTCGCCGATCGCCGACATGACCAACATGGGCGGACCCAACGCCGGCCAGATCACCGCAGCGCTCTTCCTCGCGGAGTTCGTCGGCGACAAGCCCTGGGCGCACATCGACATCGCGGGCACGGCGCAGCTGCCGGAGGCCCGTGGCTGGCGCAACAAGGGCGCCACCGCCTTCGGCAGCCGCCTGCTCGTCGAGCTTGCGTGCGCCTTCGAGCGGCCGTCGGGGAGTGGGGCCGGGTCCGGGACCGGGTCATGAGCACGGCCGCCCGGGCCCACGACTCGTCCGGCCAGGGGTCCGACGAGTCGTCCGGGCGAGGTGCGGGGCCAGGGGAGGTCGGGCGGCACCCAGCGCTTCCTCGACGCCATCGAGCGGCTCGGCAACAAGGTGCCCCACCCGGCGCTGATCTTCCTCGCGCTCATCATCGGGGTCATCGTGCTCTCGCACGTGCTCTACCTGACGGGTGCGAGCGTCACGACCGACGTCGCCGAGCCGGGCTCGGTCCCGGCCGTGCCCGACTACGAGGGCGGCACCGCGGTGCCGGGCTACCCGCACCCACCGACGGGGGCGGTCCCGGACTACGAGATCGAGCGCGAGACGATCACCGCCAACAGCCTGCTGACCGGTGACGGCATCCGCTTCATCTTCACGACGGCCGTGCAGAACTTCAACGACTTCGGCGTCGTCGCGGTCATCCTCGTCGCCATGATCGGCGTCGGTGTCGCCGAGGAGGCCGGCCTCATCGCCGCCCTGATCCGCACGATGGTCAAGGTCGCTCCCCGCGGCGCGATCACCTTCATCATCGTCCTGCTCGGCGGCATCTCCAGCGTCGCGTCCGACGCCGGCTACCTCGTGCTCATCCCCCTGGGCGCAGCGGCTTTCGTCTCGCTGGGGCGGCACCCGCTGGCGGGCATCGCGGCGGCCTATGCCGGCGTCAGCGCGGCGTTCTTCGTCAACGTCCTCATCACGCCGGCCGACGGCATCATCACGGAGGTCACGAACGAGACCATCGGCCTCGTCGCGCCCGGCGTCACGCTCAACGTGACGCAGAACTTCTTCTTCAGCACCGCATCGCTCATCTTCTGTGCTGTCGTCATGACGTGGGTGACCGAGCGGCTGCTCGAGCCGCGCCTCGGCAGGTGGGACTCCTCCGAGGCGGCCGAGGAGGCTCCCGCCGAGACCGTCCAGACCGACGAGGAGATGGCGCTCGAGTCACGGGGCCTGCGGATGTCGCTCATCTGGACGCTCGTCGCGGTCGCCGTCGTGACCCTGCTGACGGCGCTGCCCGGTGCTCCGCTGCGGAACCCCGACACCGGCGAGATCTTCGGCTCCTCACCGTTCATGAGCAGCCTGCTCTTCATCATCTCGATGCTCTTCCTCGCGGCCGGCCTCGGCTACGGCAGGGGAGCCAGGACGTTGACCGGCAGAACCAACGTCATCAACGCCATCGTCAAGACGTTCAACGGCCTGGGTGGCCTGATCTTCCTCATGCTGCTCATCGCCCAGTTCATCGCGTACTTCAACTACTCGAACATCAGCAAGCTCGCCGCGACCGGCCTCGCCGACCTCCTCGAGAGCGCCAACATCGGGGCCCTGGCCCTGCTGATCGGCTTCATCCTGCTCGTCGCCGTCATCGACCTGATCATGCCGGGCGTCATCCCCAAGTGGGCGATCCTCGCCCCGATCTTCATCCCGCTCTTCTACCGGCTCGGCATCGCGCCGCAGACGGTGATCGCGGCCTACCGCGTCGGCGACGGCCCGATGAACGTCATCACGCCGCTCATGGTCTACCTGCCGTTCATCGTCCTCGTCTGCCAGCGGTACCAGCGCAGGTCCGGTCTCGGCACCGTCGTGTCGATGATGATCCCCTACACCGCGATCGTGCTCGTCACGTGGATCATCTTCTTCGTCGTCTGGTACCTCGTCGGGATCCCGTGGGGACCGGGCGCTCCCGTCCACCTCAACTGACAGGCGGCACAGGTGGGTGAGGTGGACGTGGACCCGGACGGGCCCTTCGCGCAGGTGTCGACGGGCCACCTGCCCGAGGACACCACGGTCGGCGAGCTCGTGCAGGCGGCCTACGACGAGCACCGGCACGTCACCGACGGCGCGGTCGCGACCTACATCTCCCAGCTCGCGGCCGCGGACCCGACCGGGTGCGCGGCCTCGGTGGTCTCCGTGACGGGACGTGCCTTCGAGGTCGGTGACGCGGCTGTGCGCTTCTCGATCCAGAGCGTGTCGAAGCCCTTCGTGCTGGCGCTCGTCGTCGAGGCCCTCGGACCGGACCGGGCTCGGAACCTGTTGGGCGCCAACGCGACCGGGCTCGCCTTCAACTCGGTCATGGCCGTCGAGCTGCACGACCACCGCACCATGAACCCCATGGTCAACGCCGGCGCCATCGCCGCGACCAGTCTGGCCCCCGAGGTCGCTGCCCGGCGCCCCGCCCGAGGTGCCGCGGACCCGGCCGACTCCCCGGACCGGGCCTGGGACGTCGTCCTCGGCGGGCTGTCCGCCTTCGCCGGGCGCACCCTCGAGGTCGACGACGAGGTCTACGCCTGCGAGTCCGCCAGCAACCTGCGCAACCGCAGCATCGCCCACCTGCTCCACAGCTACGGTCGCCTGCACTGCGACCCCGACGTCGCGACCGACCTCTACACGAGACAGTGCTCGGTGTCGGTCGATGTGCACGACCTCGCCGTCATGGCAGCCACCCTCGCGGACGGAGGGGTGAACCCCCTGACCGGCGCGCGCGTCGTGTCGGACCGGACGTGCGCGCACGTGCTCGCCGTCATGGCGACCGCCGGGCTCTACGAGCTGTCGGGCGACTGGCTGTGGGAGGTCGGGCTGCCGGGCAAGAGCGGCGTGAGCGGCGCCGTCGTGACGGTCGCGCCGGGCAAGGGCGGGCTGGCCGTGTGGTCGCCGCTGCTCGACGACGCCGGCAACAGCGTCCGCGGGCAGCTCATCACGCGCTCGCTGAGCAGGGCGCTGGGGCTCAACGTCTTCGCGTCGGCCCCGGACCCGCACACCACCCAGCCGGCCACTGCCCACCCCACCTCGCCGGGCGGGTGAGGCGCGGGATCCCTTGCGGCGTCTAGCGTTTCAGCCAGTGGCCGGCGCGACGGTTGAGACCGGAGAGACGGTGGGCAGGCCGAAACCGTCGACGAAGACGTTGACCGTGACGCTGCCCGACTTCTCGAAGCGGAAGGTCACGGGCAGCAGCCGCCCGGCCCGGACGTCGACCAAGAGGCCGACCATCTCGAGGTGCAGGCCGCCCGGGTACTGCAGCGACACGACGCCGGCGGCGGGGACCTCGATCTGGACCGGGCTCGCAGTGCCGTCGGTGCCCGGGCGCATGACGACCTGCCGCGCGTAGACGGTGCTCACGGCCACGAGCCGGTCCGCCGTGTCGCCGTCGTTCGCGAGCGTGGTGAACAGCCCGGTGTTGGAGCCCCCGAGCAGCTTGCGCTCCTCGGGTGCGTCGATGCGAGTGGCGAGCAGGCGGATCCGGCCGGTCTCGGCGTTGACGCTCGTGCCGCGGGCCGGGTTGGTGATCCGCTCCTGCACCGGGTCCGGTTGGGACGTGCACGCGGCGAGCGGCACGAGGCTCGCGGACAGGAGCGCGGCGGTGACGACGGTGCTGGTCCTCATGTCGTCACGGCAGGAGGGGTCACCCTGACCCCGAGTCCCCCTTCGAGGGTGATCGGGAGGACCGGGACGTGCGGCGAGGAGCCGGTCTCAGCACTGCGCATACGGCGTCGTCGTCGGGCTCGGGGTGGCTGGCGGCCGGCGCGGGGGAGCGGCCGGCCCCGGGGACGGTGTCGTCGAGGGCGTCGCCGCCTTCGCCGGGGCCGGCGCCGCGATGCCGCGGCGCACGAGGGCCCGGATCCTCGCGTAGTCGGGTGCCCACGGCTTGATGCCGTCGTCGAGCGTCAGCGAGACGCTGTTGAGCCGGGCCCGCTGCGCGCGCTCGACGAGCTCGACGAAGGCCGGCAGGCTCGCGGCCGGGATGTCGGTGTAGATGTTGTCGCGCGCGATCCGGGCCAGCCGGGGGTACTGCCGGACCATCGCCGCCGGGTCGA
Source organism: Terrabacter tumescens (assembly GCF_014646815.1). Classification (GTDB taxonomy): domain Bacteria; phylum Actinomycetota; class Actinomycetes; order Actinomycetales; family Dermatophilaceae; genus Terrabacter; species Terrabacter tumescens. Next base: position 521,700 of record NZ_BMNZ01000003.1, on the reverse strand, counting down.
CCTGCTCGACGATGGCCTGCACGACGCAGCGCTGCCGGGCCTGCCGGTAGGTGTCGCTGTCGGCCGCGCGCGACCGGGCGTACCAGAGCGCGTGCCAGCCGTCGAGGTGCTGCCGTCCCGCGCGGAACCACTCCTTGACGCCGACGACACGGTTGTCCGCCGTGACGTGGCCACCGACCGGCAGGGGTCCACCGGTCCCGGCGTCCTTGACGTTGACGTCGATCCCGCCCATCGCGTCGACGAGCAGCGAGAAGCCCCTGAGGTCGATGACGACGACGTGGTCGATGGGCAGCCCGACGATCTGCTGCACGCTGCCTCGGACCTCCTCGCGACCGGGCACGACGCCCTTGGCGTAGGCGCCCGGGTGGTCGAGCGCATACGCCTCCGCCTCGCCGTAGAGGTTGGTCAGCTGGCACTGCCCGGTCTCGCCGGGGGCGTTCTGCGCGCACGTGCGGTCCGGCGCGCCGAATCGGCCGGACGGGTAGCGCGCGCGGAGCGGGCTGCCGGGGGCGAGCGGCGCGTAGAGCAGGTTGCGCGGCATCGAGACGAGCGTCGTGCGTCCCGACCTCGTGTCGATGCTGGCGACGATCATCGAGTCGGTCCGGATGCCGGTGCGGTCCGAGCCCGCGTCGGACCCGAGGAGCAGCAGGTTGACCCGTGCCTGCGCGGCCCACGGGTCCGCACCCTCGGTCACTCGCGCGCCGACGCCGGGCTGCTGTGGCGGGGCGGAGAAGACGGCGCTGACCGTGTCACGAGTGATGAGGGCGTAGTCGACGGCGACGACGGTCCCCGCCCCGACCGCGCCGGCCATGACCGCGGCGAAGGCGCCGAGCAGCACGGCGCCGAGGCGCCCGCCGGGACGGGGCCGGACCTGCACGGCGGTCAGCAGGATCGACGCGCACCAGAGGAAGCCCCAGGCGGCGATGACGAACGCCGCGGGCCGCAGCGCCTCCGGTCTCGACACCACGTCGAGGACCGCGCTCGAGAAGCCGCGGGACCACACGGCATACGCGACTGTGCCCAGGACGACGAGCGTGACGGCGACCATGACCCACCCGAGCCGGCCCAGCCAGCGGTTGCGGGCCCGCGTCAGCCCGGCACCGGGGACGAGCGTCCCGAGGACCGTTAGGGCGAGCGCCCGGCGCCAGCGCGGCCCGTCCGCTGCCATCGCGCTCCTCCCGGCCTGCTTCCCGGCAGGTCACCCACCTTCCATGATGCCGCCGCGGAGGCAGAGCGCGCGGCGCGTTGGGTGAGGATCCCGAGATGTGCTGTTCGTCCTCGGGCCCGTCGGGTACAGGGCACGTGGCGGCATCGTCGCCCTTCAAACAGTAGGGGCGGCGGTGGCGTCCCCACGCGGCGAGGTGGTCGCGGGCGCCGGGGACAGCGAGACGGCACCCGCTCGGGGGATCGGGTGCCGCCTCACCCACACCATCGCGGCCCGCGCCGATGCGTTACAGACACCCGCGGCGTATGCCGTCAGCGGTGTCCGTGACCGTCGACGGGTTCGCCGCCGTGCTGGGCGCCGTACACCGCGGCCTGGGTGCGTCGCTCGAAACCGAGCTTCGCGAGCAGCCCGGACACGTAGTTCTTGACGGTCTTCTCGGCCAGGTGCAGCCGGACGCCGATCTGGCGGTTGGTCAGGCCCTCGGCGATGAGGTCGAGGATCTCCTGCTCCCGGTCGGTCAAGGAGTCGGGACCCGCCCACGGCCCGGACCGGCCGTCGTGCCTCGCATGCCCGGGACGGCCGTCGTGACCGTGCTCGGTGTCGGCGCCCCCCTCACGCCGGCGGATGCGCTCGAGCAGGCGCTCGACGAGCGCCGGGTCGATGAGGGAGTGGCCGGCGGCGACGTGCTCCACGGCCTCCGTCAGGGAGGGCCCGCGGATCTGCTTGAGCAGGTAGCCCGAGGCGCCTGCCATGACCGCCGCGAAGAGCGCCTCGTCGTCGTCGTAGGAGGTGAGGATGAGGCACCGGGTGCCGGGGCTGCTCACCTGGACGTCACGGCAGACGTCGATGCCGCTCCCGTCTGGCAGCCGGGCGTCGAGCAGCGCGACCTGGGGCGCGAGGGTGGGGATGCGGCGCAGGGCCTCGGCGGCGGTGCCGGCCTCGCCGACGACCCGGAAGCCGTCATGCGACTCGAGCAGGTCGATGAGCCCGCGTCGGACGATCTCGTGGTCGTCGAGCAGGAAGACCGTGATCGGCTCGGTCACCTGGTCTGTGGCACGGTCCATGTGAGCACCGTCCCCCTCTCGTCCGTGGTCAGCGTGCACTCGCCGTGGCGGGCCCGGGCCCGGCACGCGAGGTTCTCGAGCCCGTGGCGGTGGCCGGCCCCGGAACCACCGGTCGCGTCGCCGGTCGCCTCGCCGGTCGGCGACGCCGTCGCGGGCAGCGTGAACGGAGGTCCGTCGTCGATGACCTCGACGGTGACGGACGCCGGCGTGACCGTCACGTGGACGTCGACGTGCGTGCACCGTGAGTGCTTCACGACGTTGGTCAGCCCCTCGCGCAGCACCGCGGTGACGTCGTGGAGCAGCGCGGGGTCGAGCACGGTCGCGACGGGTCCCTCGAGCCGCAGCGCCGGCTCGAAGCCGAGCCCCGCCGTCGACGACGTCACGACGTCGAGGAGCACGGCCCGCGGGTCCAGGGACGACCGGATGTCCTGAAGCTCGAAGATCGTGGTGCGGATGCGCCGGATCGTCTCGTCGAGGTCCTCGACGGCTCGCCCGAGCGCCTCGCGCACGGCAGGGTCGCTAGCGCGTCCGTTGGCGGCCTCGAGCGTCAGCTCGGTGGCGAAGATCCGCTGGATGACGTGGTCGTGGAGGTCGCGGGCGATCCGGTGGCGCTCCTCGAGCATCGCGACGCGTTCCTCGTCTCGGCGACCGTCGGCGAGCTCGAGGGCGACGGCGGCGTGCAGCGCCAGCTGCTCGGCCGTCTCGACGTCCGCAGGACTGAAGGGGTGGCTACCGACGCGCCGTGCCAGGACGACCGCGCCGCGCACGTCGGTCTCGCCGACGAGGGGGCACGCCACGGCGGGACCCCAGATCCCGTCGGCGATGACGGGGGTCAGGTCCGGTTCGGCGGGGCCGGTCCCATCGAAGACGGCAGGGCGTCGCTCGCGCATCGCCGTGCCGGCGAGCGACGGGGCCGAAAGGTATGCCGTGCCGAGCAGGTCATCGGTCTCCACCCCCCGAGCCACTTCGATGACGAGATGGGTCACGTCCTCGGGGGCCTCCGGCGCGGCTGCCGCCTCGTCGTGCCCCTCCGGGAAGTCGAGTGTCACGACGTCGGCGTCGGTCAGGCGCAGCATGGCGTCGGCGATGCGGAGCAGGACCTGGTCACCGAGGCCGGGCCGCAGCAGGTCGCGGCTGATCTCCGCCGACGCGCGCAGCCACTCCTGCCGACGCCGGGACTCCTCGTAGAGACGGGCGTTCTCGATCGCGACACCGGCGCTCGCCGCCAGCGCCACGACGAGCTCCTCGTCGTCGGCGCTGAAGTCGGACCCGTCGACGCGCTCGGCGAGGTAGAGGTTGCCGAAGACCTCGCCCCGCGACCGCACTGGCACCCCGAGGAAGCTCTTCATGGGCGGGTGGCCGGACGGGAAGCCGACCGACCGCGGGTCGTCGGAGATGGCGTGCAGTCGGATCGGGGCGGGCTGCTCGATGAGCGCGCCGAGCACACCGCGGCCGGTGGGCAGGTGTCCGATGCGCTCGACCGTGGCGTCGTCCATGCCCGAGTGGATGAACTGCTCGAGCATGCCGTCGGGGCCGATCACGCCGAGCGCGGCGTAGCGCGCCCCGGCGATGGCACGGGCGGCCTCGACGATCCGGCGCAGCACCCCGGGGAGCGCGAGCTCGGAGACGACGGAGCGGTTGGCGGCGAGCAGCTCGCGCAGCCGGCGTTCAGCCGACCCGGGCTGTCCGGACGCGGCGGTGAGGGCCGGGACGGGGACGACCATCAGCGGGCCGTGCTCGGAGGGCACGCCGCGATGACGGCCCACGGGGTCGCCGCACGCGTCGACGTCATGTCCCAAGGCTAGGCCCGGCGGGCCCGGCCGGGGGGCGTTCCGGCGGGCGTTGTGAGCAGGCCGTCAGTGCGCCCCGCGCCGGGCCGCCGTCGGCACGCGCTGCGAGCCGAACGACCGTCCCGTCAGGCGCTCGACCGTGATCCCGATGAAGACGTTGCGCACGCCCCCGGCCCAGGGCTCGGCACCGTCCACGGTCCACAGGTGGGTCAGCAGGGCGGGCGAGGCGACGGCCTGGCAGCGTCCCCGGGCGATGAGGCTCCAGCCGGTGTGGCGGGTGGCGTCCAGCTCGTCGACCTCGAAGACCACCTGGGTCGGGCGGACGAGCTCGGAGAGCACCCCGAACGGCGACGTGCGGAAGACGATGAGGTCGGCCACGCACGCGTAGCTGACCGGGAAGATCTGTGGGCCGTGGCCGGCGCTCCAGCCGATGCGACCGACGTCGCGGGACTCGAGCAGGGTCTGGCACTCGGTGGGCGTCAGGTCGACGTAGTTGATCCTGCGGTTCGACCTCGGCGCGTGCGGCGCGCGGGTGCGGTCGGGGCCCACCCTGTGGCTGCTGGGGCTGGTCATGTTCATCTCAGGCTCCTGTGGTCTGGCTGGTCGGAGTCAGCCGGTGCGCCCGCCGCCCGCCGTGGGCCGCCGCGCCCCGCGCGACCGGACGGCCGAGCTCGACGGCGGAGAGCGCACGCGGCTCCGGTGTTGCCGCGAGCAGCATGGTGCGGCAGCGGTCCAGCTCGGCGCGCACGCGAGCCAGCTCGGTGCGCAGCTCGAGGAGGTGGACGAGGTGGTCCCCGACGCTGCGGGCCCACGCGTCCACGGCACGCCAGTCGGCGCACCACGTCATGGGGATCGTCGACTCCCCGTCGTTCGGGGTCCGGGTGCCCTGAGCCACCTCGACCGACTGGGGGTCGTCCGCGTCGATGGCCTGCGGTGCGCCTCCGTCGCGGTGGCTGACCCGGAGACGGTGGACGGCGAGGACGAGGTCGAAGCCGTCGGTCGTCGTGACGGCGACGCTCGGCCGGCACGCGACCCGGTGCCCGGCCCGGGTCAGCTCGTCGGCGATGGTGGCGGCGATGGCCTCGTCGATGCCGGCCGTCGCGGCCGCGAAGGACGGTGCGGGCGGCGTCACCTCGGTCACCACGTCGCAGGTCGCCGCCGGCTCCGTGGACGAGGTGGACGAGGTGGACGGTTCGCCGACGTTCGACTCCTCGCGCGCCGTGGCCGGGACCGGGGCGGTGGCCTCCCGCACCAGGCCGACCTGGACCGGTGTCGTGGTCTCGCTGGGCGGCGGTGGGGTGGAGTACGTGATGAGGACGGTGCACATGGTGCTCTCCTGGTCGAAGCCGTCGGGCGCGGCGCTGCGTCGATGGTGCCTGCGAGCGCCACGGCCGGGACACGGCCGAAGGTCGTGGGTTGGTGGGACCAAGGTCCCGAAACGGACAGGCCTCTTGCACCTGCCACCGTGCGGTCGGCGGGCCGCATGCTGGGTGGAGAGGTGACGCACCATGGACGAGATGACACGCCCCGAGGGTGGACCGACGGCCGACCGACGCATGGGCCGGATCGTGGTGGGGGTGGACGGTTCTAAGCAGAGTCGCATCGCGCTCCGCTGGGCCTGCGCCGACGCGCGCGCCAAGGGGGACATGGTCGTCGTGGTCGCGGTGTGGCACCTCTACCCATTGGCTCCGCCCGAGCGAGTCGGCACGTCGCCGTGGTGGTTCACGGCCGACCCCCAGGAGGCCACCGAGGCCTACCTCGGGGAGGTCGTGGACGAGGTGGCGGACGACTTCCCGGACGTCCTCATCGAGCAGCAGGTCGTCTCCGGTCACGCGGCCGAGGAGCTGATCCACCTGTCCGCCGCCGCTGAGGAGGTCGTGCTCGGAGCCACCGGCAGTGGAGGATTCGCGGGCATGAATCTCGGCTCGACGAGCCGCGCGGTGCTCGAGCACGCGCTCAGCACGGTGGTCCTCGCCCGCTGACGCCGGCGCAGGCGCTCAGGCGTCAGCGGTCTCCGCGGTGTGCGCGGGGAAGGTCGCGTGCCAGGAACCGTCGTCGGCGCGGCGGGCCAGCCCACGGTCGGCGAACGCCTCCAGCCACCCCTCCATCGGCCACCAGCCCCAGCGCCCGGCGAAGCGGTTGGCGTTGGCGACGATGTCGTGCACGTGCTGCACCGGCGGCGACGAGGTCGGGTGGTGCTGGTGGTGGGCGAGCGCGCCGCCGACCCAGAGGAGCCGGCCTCCGGCTGCAGTTACGCGTTGCCCGAAGTCGGTGTCCTCACCGCCGTAGCCGACGTAGCCCTCGTCGAAGCCCCCGAGGACCCGCCAGGAGCGCACGGTCAGGGCGAAGGACAGCGACCAGAAGAGGCGCAGGTCGGCCGCCTCGCGGACCTCGTCAGCATTGAGGACGGGTCGGGCCGGGTGGGGCGCGGCGAGGCCGGCAAGGGCCTTGAGACCGAGGTCGCGGTAGTCCCGGCCCTCGGGGCTGGGCGGCAGGTAGGCCACCTCGCCGGCAAGGACGACCGGCGACTCCCCGACGGCGCGGACCCGGGAGTCGTCGAGGACGTCGGAGGCATCGGGCTGAGGGGGGTCGACGGTCGCGAGCACGCCGGCATACCGCTCGAGCACTCCCGGTGAGGGGATGCAGTCGACGTCGAGCAGCACGACCCGGTCGGCGCCGGCCCCCGCGGCGGCGTCGACGCCGAGGTTCCGGGCGGCGGCGAGGGGCAGGTGGCCGTCCTGACGGGGCAGGGAGGGCACGAGCACGTCCCAGCCGCATGCGTTCGCGCGGGCGAGGTCACCGACGTCGGGGTCGTCCATGGCGACGACGACGTGCACCTCGGGCTGGAGCCGCTGCTGACGCAGTCCCCAGAGCTGGCGCTCGAGGTGGTCGTGGCGCCCATGCACGATGGTGACGACGGCGAGGCCGCCCGCGCCGTCGGTCACGACGCGGTCCGGGTGGCCGGCCGGGCACGCACGTCGCGGTCTGCCAGCGCGTCGAGGTGCGCGGCGGCGGTCGCGGCGCCGTGTCCGGTGGACCACCGCCGCCAGCCGTCACCGCCTCGGTGAAGCGCCCGGTCGAGCAGCCCGGGCCACTGGTCGGCGGCAGCGGGCCAGGTGTCGACGCCCACCGCTGCGCCGAGCCGGTCGACGGCCCGAGCGGTGGCCACCTGCTCGTCGAACGGGCGGGGCTGGGCGACCACGACGGCCGGCCGTCGGGCCGCGGCGACCTCGGCCACGGCGTTCTGGCCGCCGTGCGTCACGACGACATCGGCGGTGGCGAGCTCGGACCACAGGTCGGGTGAGGGTGAGCCAGGGCCGCGCTCGACCCACTCCCAGCCGGGGGTGGCTGCCCGCGCGGCGGCCACCTGGACGGCCGAGGTGCCATGCCCGCCGCCGCCCCAGAGGAGCAGGACGCGGCGGGGCGCGTCGACGTCGGTGCGCCCCGCAGGCGCCAGGCGTTCAGCCGCTCCGGCCGGTCGTCGGCCGTCGAAGCGCGACAGCCCACCCACGGTCCAGAGCTTCGCGCGCCACGCCTCGGGCCAGCCGTCGGTGTGGGCGCCGTCGGGCCACGGGGCGAGCAGCGCGTCGGCCACGTCGTAGGCGAGCGAGTGGGTCCGGTCGGTGCGCACCCCGGGCATGGCGAGCACGACGACCGGCACGCCACAGAGGCGGCTCAGCAGCGCGACCTCGACCGAGACGTCGACGACGACGAGGGATGGACGTGCCCGACGGATCCACGCGGACACCGCGGCCGCGCGCCCCGCGAGGCCCTCGTCGTGACGCGGCACCCAGTGCAGCACGCTATGAGCGGTCGCGTCCGCGGACGCAGCCTGCTCCGGCGCCAGTGCGTCGTCGCGCTCGAGCTGCATCCACGGGCCGTCCCAGGACGCGGGCGCAGGCAGGGAGCTGAGGCCGGTGACGGGGGAGCGCAGGTGCTCCGCGACGGCCTGGAGCCGCGTGAGGTGACCCAGGCCCTGGTGGTGGACGTAGTAGCCGATCACGCGGCACCGGGCAGGGCAGCGAGCGACTGGTAGCGGGCGAGGTACTGCTCGACCATGCGGTCCACCGAGCAGGCGGCGACGGCATGGGCCCGGCAGGCCTCCCGGTCCAGCCCGACTGCGGTCGCCACGGCCTGCGCGGCCTCGGCTCCGTCGGCGTCGGGCCGGAGCAGCACCCCGACACCGGGGACGACGAACTCGCGGAGACCACCGCGGTCCAGCGCGACCACCGGTGTGCCGCACGCAAGGGACTCTGCCGCGACGAGGCCGTAGGGCTCGTCCCAGTCCGGTGTCACGAGCAGGGCCGCGCTGCGGCCGACGAGGTCGACGAGCGCCTCGGTGTCGAGATGGCCGACGTACGCGATGTCGTCGTCGAGCTCGCCCGCCACGTAGCGCTCGAAGTAGTCGACGTCGCCGACGGGTCCGGCGAGACGCAGCCGCCGTCCGGACGCTCGCGCCATGGCGATGGCCCGGTGCGGGGCCTTCTCCGGGACGATGCGGCCGACCCACACGAGGTCCTCGCCGCCGGGCCCGGCGACCCAGCGCCGCACGTCCACTCCGTTGTGCACCACGTCCGCGGACGCGACGTGCGACCAGGAGCGTGAGGTGTGCTGGCTGACCGCGACGAAGTGTCCCCGCCGCAGCCCACCGCGGGAGCGGGCGTCGATGGCGATGGCCGGCTCGAGCCACGGCGTCGGGGGCGTGTGCAGGGTCGTCAGCACTGGCACGTGCAGGGAGTTCGCCATGGCGACCGGGAGGTGGTGGAGGCTGTTGTTGTGAACGACGTCGATGTCGTCACGGTGCTGGAGGGCCACCATGACCTGCAGGTAGGCGTGGTGCTCACGCAGCCACGCCTCCGGGACCATCGACACGTCCGAACGGGCGGCGTCGCTGAGGCGCAGCGGCGCGATGTCGAGCTCGGTCGCCCCCAGCGCGGGGTCGCTGCCCGGGCCCGCGAAGAACGTCACCTCGACCCCGCGGTCGCGCAGCCCGCGCACGAGGTGCCAGGTCAGCGACTCCAGGCCGCCGGCGAACGGTTCGGCGATCGGGTGCCTCGACGAGCCGAGCACTACGACGTGCACGGGACACCCCGCTTCGCCACGGCTGCGAGCACGTCGGCATACACCTGCTCGTGGACGCGGGAGATCTCGAGACGCTCGCGGCGGCGCTCCTCGGGGACGGCCCGCCACGTCGGGCGGTCGCGGTAGGCGCGAACGAGCCCCTCGCGCAACGGCGGGGCGCCGGCCCCGCTCCGCGCGGGCGCCGAGCCCGGCACGCCGTAGAGGATGCAGGGCCGCTGGTCGGCGTAGTAGCCGCAGTCGGGGGCCAGGACCGTGGTGCCGAGGTCGTAGCACGCCTCGAGCCAGCCACTGTGCGTGCCGAACCGGTAGGGCAGGACCGAGACGTCGAGGGACTGGAGGTAGTCCCACAGCTCGTCGTCGGTGAAGTAGTCGTGGACGTGCAGCTCGATCCGGCCGTCGTCGGCGAGCCGGCGCAGGCACGGCTCGAGGTCGGCGGCATGGCGCGGGTTCCCGGGCGTCATGACGTCGGTGTGGGCGTCGACGCGCAGCCGCGCACCCGGGAGCTCGGGCAGCGTGGCGACGATCTCCTCGATGACCGGCAGAGGGTCCATGCTCGCGCGCAGGCTCTTGGCGTGGACGCCGATGACGAACCCGGCGTGCGGCACCCGCTCCTGCGAGAGCCGCGGCTCCTCCACGACGTGCGGGTGGGGCACGACGAGCGCCTCGCGGCCCCATCGCGCTGCGATCTCCGCGGCCGCGCCGGCGGTCAGGGTCAGCACGGCGTCCGCGGCCCTGACGAGGACGCCGAGCTGGGCGTCGTGCAGTCCCGGCTCCGGGTGGTGCGGGTTGCGAAGGTCGTGCACCGTGACGACGAGCGGCTTGCCGTGACGCCTCAGGCTGGCGACGACGTCAGCGAGGTCGTCGGGCGAGACGGCGTCGAAGCCGAAGTGCACGTGCATGACGTCGAACTCGTCCGCGTGCTCGTCGACCCACCCGGCTTCGAGCATCCCCGGCGGCCACCACTGCGCGTCGGGGACGTCGGCCCGCGGTCGCGGGTCGGGCAGGCGGAGGACCGTCGTCTCGCCGTCCGGCGGTGCGAGGTGCCGGACGTAGACGTGGCCTGACGGGACGGACGCGATGACGGGACTCAACCGGTTGCCTCTCGGTACGCACGCCCGACGCCCAGCGATCGAGGGGGCGTCGGCGCGGGGTCGGTGGCCGCTGGGCTGGAGCCTCCGTCTGTCTCCATACCCGCGTCGTGCACGCCGCGCACCGCGGTCGTCGAACGTGCCCGACATGGGCGTTACGTCACGAAAACGGGGTATGCCGGGTGCGTCCCTCTCGTGGGCGCCTGCGTGGGCGCCTGCGTGGGCGCCTGCGTGGGCGTCAGGCCGGCTCGGCGATCCCCGCCCGCTCGCGGCGACGCTCGAGGTAGCGCATCACCGGGGTCGCCAGCGTGCCGTGCACCATGACCGACAGCAGGATGGTGAAGGCCACCGTCGACCACATCCATCGCTCGTCGGCGAACGCGTGCTCGCCGGCCGCGAAGGAGAGGTAGTAGAGCGAGCCGATGCCGCGCACGCCGAAGAAGGCGGTCGCGAGGGTCTCCTTGCGGCCGAGGCCGCCGGGCAGGTCGGCCGGTCGGGCCCGCAGGCGGAGGCTGACCCAGCCGGCCGCCGGGCGCAGCACGAGCACGAGGGCGAGCGCGATGACGACGCCGCGCCAGTCGAGCTCGCCGAGCACACCCTTGGTCATGGCCATGCCGAGCATGAGCAGGATGATGAGGGTCAGCAGGCGCTCGAGCCGCTGGACCACCTCGTGCATCGAGCGGTGGTAGTGGTGGTTGCGCTCGGCCGCGCGCAGGGTCATGCCGCACGCGAAGACCGACACGAAGCCGTAGCCTCCGACGAGCTGGCTGACGCCGTAGGTCATGACGAGGGCCGCGAGCGCGAGGAGCGGCTCGCCCTGCTCGGCCAGACGCAGTGAGCGCCGCGAGGAGCGGAAGGCGAGGCGGGCCAGGCCCCAGCCCACCGCCACGCCGGCGAGGACGCCGACGACCACCTTGCCGACGAGGTCCCAGGCGAGCCACTGCAGTCCCCACGAGCCGACCGAGGACAACCCGCCCGCGGGCGCGAGCAGCACGGCGGCCGTGACGAAGGGGAAGGCGAGGCCGTCGTTGAGACCGGCCTCGGACGTCAGCGCGAAGCGCACGTCGTCCTTCTCGTCGACGGGCTCGCCGAGCGCCTCGTCCTCGTCACCGCCGTCGTCAGGGGAGTCGGGTGCATCCGGGGTCTCGACCCGCGGCCCCTCGACCTGGACGTCACTCGCGAGCACGGGGTCGGTGGGCGCGAGGGCCGCGCCGAGCAGCAGGGCCGCTGCCGGGGCGAGGCCGAGCCCCCAGCCGAGCAGGGCCACGGACGCGATCGTCAGCGGCATCGCGAGCGCGAGCAGCCGCCACGTCGGCGACCAGGCGGCCCACGCGGCGCGGCTGCGCCACTCGAACGAGCGGTCGATCGCCAGCCCGACACCCATGAGGGCGACGAGGATCGTGAACTCCGTGACCCGTTCGACCTGTGGCCGGATGACGACGGGGTCGAGGCGCATCCCCTCGGGCAGCGGCAGCAGCCCGATCACCATGCCGAGGACGAGGAGCACCATCGCGGCCGACACGGCATACCGGTCGAGCACGGAGGGGAGCACGGCTGCGAGGAACATCGCGACCCCGGCGATGAGGTAGATCAGGTTGATGGACATGACGACACGCGGGTACTCCTCCGGATTGGCCGGGGTTGGCCTCCTGATGACCTACCCGGGACGGCGGCGAACCGATCGGGCCCTCGCGTCCCACAGCTCCGGGGGTCTACCGTCGGCAGGAGGAAGGACGGCGACGGATGGGCGGTAACGAGCTCCAGGTGGACGACGAGCTGCGCGAGGTCGCCGAGTCCTTCGCCCAGCTGGGTGTCGAGCTCGAGTCCATGGGTCCGGCCGCCGCCCTCGACGCGGTGGCCCGGATGGCGGTCGAGCGGGTGCCCGGCGCCACGTGCGCGAGCATCACGACCTTCTCCCACGGCCGCTTCCGCACCGTGGCGGCCACCGACGACCGCGCCCGCCGCGCCGACGACATCCAGTATGCGTTGGGCTCGGGTCCGTGCCTCGATGCCATCGTCGAGGACGCGCTCTACCGCCCGCGGGACCTGCGCCACGACAGCCGGTGGCCCGAGTACGGCGCGAAGGTCTCGAGCGAGCTCGGCCTGCTCAGCATGCTGAGCTATCGCCTCGGCCACGAGACCGAGGAGACCATCGACGGCCTCAACATCTACGCCGACGAGGTGGCCGCCTTCGACGAGCGCGCCGAGCTCGTCGGGCTCATGCTGGCCACGCACGGAGCGCTGGCCGTGGCGCTGGCGGCCAACCAGCAGCACGTCGAGAACCTCCAGAAGGCCCTCGTCACCAACCGCGAGATCGGCGTCGCCATGGGCATCCTCATGGCGCGCCACCAGGTGACGCGCGACCAGGCGTTCGGCCTGCTGCGGATGGCGAGCCAGAACGCCAACCGCAAGCTGCGCGAGGTGGCCCAGCAGGTGGCCGACACCGGCGCCCTGCCCGCGATCGTGCGTGGCCGGACGCCGGCAACGGCAGTGGAGCACGAGCCGGCGCCGAGCCGGGACGCCCCCGGGTGATTCGCCGGCGGAGGCGATGACCGCCGTCAGGAGACGGAGGTCATCGCCTCAGCCTCGAGGGGCTCGACAGAGTTCTCGACAGAGTTCTCGACAGGGTTCTCGACGGGCTTCTCGGTGAGGTGGTCGTGCAGCCGCACGGTGATGCGCCTCAGGGTGCGCGACACCTGCATCTGGCTGACGCCGCGGGCCTCGCCGATCTCGCGCTGGGTCATCCCCTCGACGTAGCGCATGAGCAGCAGCTCCCGCTCGTCGTCGTCGAGCTCGGTGAGCGCCTCGGTGAGGCAGACGCGGTCGTCGGCCGCCTGCAGCTCCTCGTCGACCTCGGCGAGGAACGTCGAGAGGCCGGGGCGTTCGTCGTCCGCGGGGCTGCAGTCGAGCGAGAGGGGCCGGAAGCCGGTCGCTGCGGACGCCACCTCGCGCACCTCCTCGACCGTCGCTCCCACGGCTGCTGCGAGCTCGGCGTCGGTGGGCGTGCGGCCGAGCTCCTGCTCGAGCTCGGCGCGAACGGCCTGGAGGTCGGCGCGCAGCTCCTGCAGACGCCGCGGCGGGCGCACGACCCACCCGCGGTCGCGGAACCAGCGCTTGAGCTCGCCCGAGATGGTGGGCACCGCGTAGGCGGCGAACGACGGGGCGTGCCCGGGCTCGTAGCGCCGGATGGCCTTGACGAGGGCGAGCCGTGCGACCTGGACCAGATCGTCATGCTCGACGCCGCGACCGTCGTAGCGTCCGGCCATCGTCGTGCACAGGTCGAGGTAGAGGATCACGATCTGCTCCACGACCTGCTCGGACTCGTCGGGGTCGTCGGTGGCCGCCAGTCTCGCGAAGAGCTCGGACGTCTCGGCGTCGCGCTCGGCGAAGGAGGGTCGGGTGTGAGAGGTGTGCTGCGCCATGACTCATCTCCGGATGTCTCGGATACGGAGTCGGCGCTGTGGTTGGACCGCTCAGACCTTTCGACAGTGCCACGATCCCGGCGATTTCGCAATGGTCGGTATGTGTCCCGCACCTGCGCGGTGGGGGCACGGTCTCGTTCGCCCCGTCCGTCCTCAGGGACGGTGAGTGGGTAGGAGGAGGCGAACAGCAGCCGACTGGAGGGATGAGGTCATGTCCGACATCGCCGACCGCGCCGAGAGCCTGGTGCGCCACGACGACCAAGGTGGCTTTCCTGCGCAGCAGCAGGAGCCGCCGGGCCTGACGAGCCGAATGGACCCGACGCCGGACCACGGCGAGGAGACCTACGTCGGGCACGGGAAGCTCGAGGGGAGAAGGGCGTTCATCACCGGTGGCGACTCCGGCATCGGTCGCGCCGTGGCCATCGCCTACGCCCGGGAGGGGGCCGACGTCGCGATCGGCTACCTGCCGAGTGAGCAGTCCGACGCCGAGGACACCGCCGAGTGGGTCGAGAACGCCGGTGGCACAGCCGTTCTCGTGCCGGGCGACCTCGTCGAGCGGCAGACCTGCATGCGCGCCGTGGCCGACGCGGTGCGTGGCCTGGGCGGCCTCGACATCCTCGTGAACAACGCCGGATACCACTGGGACCGCGGCCCGGAGGGGCTTGAGGGGCTGCAGCCGGAGCACGTCGAGCGGGTCATGCGCACCAACCTGCACGCCGTGCTGTGGCTCTGCCAGGCGGCGCTGCCGCACCTGGCTCCGGGGTCGTCCATCATCAACACGACGTCGATCCAGGCCTACGACCCGTCGCCGGCACTGCTCGACTACGCCGCGACCAAGGCGGCCCTGAACAACCTGACCGTCAACCTGGCAGCATCGTTGGGGCCCAAGGGGATCCGCGTCAACGCGGTGGCGCCCGGGCCCATCTGGACACCGCTCCAGCCGGCGACGCGCGACAGCAAGAAGATCGAGACCTTCGGTGCGGACACGCCGCTGGGCCGCGCCGGGCAGCCCGGTGAGGTGGCGCCGGCATACGTCTTCCTCGCATCGCCGGCCGATGCGAGCTACGTCTCGGGAACCGTGCTCGGTGTCACCGGGGGAGGGGCGGTCTTCTGAGCTGCCCCGTGGCCACGAGAGGTGGGGCGCGACCCTTCAGTCGCGCTCCCAGGGGGCCTGCTCCCCCATCTTGGCGTAGTACTTCGCCAGGTGGCTGCGGACCCGGTCACGGTCCTTGTCGGGCAGGTCCACGCCGCCGCGCGATCCCTGCATGACGGCGGCTGCCGCCATGACGCCGCGAGGGACGGCGCGCAGTCGCCCGTCGACGACGTCGGCGACGAGGAGCTTGTAGGCCGTGAAGTTGTCCTTGTGCTCGGCGTCGTACCAGACGTGGGCGTCGCGGTACTTCGCGTTGGGCTCCTCGGTCGCGTCCGCCCATGTGCGCACCCGCTTCTCGGCGGCGTCGCCGTCCCACTCCCGGTCGCGGTCGGCGAGAGGAAGATCCTGGTAGCTCGTGACGCTCATGGCGCCCTCCTTCGTGTCGGGGTGCGTGCCAGAACGTGCTGACCTCAGGGGGTGAGGACGACCTTGAGGCACTCGTCCTGCTTCTCCTGGAAGATGCGGTAGTAGTCCGGGGCATCCGAGAGGCTGCCGTGGTGCGTGGCGAAGCCCTCGAGCCCGAGCACGTCCGCGTCCCCCCGCACGATGTCGAGCAGCTCGTCGCTCCAGCGCCGCACGTGGCACTGGCCCATGCGGACCGTGAGCCCCTTGTCGAAGAGCTCCATCATCGGCATCGGGTCGGCCATGCCCCCGTAGACGCCGCTGATCGACAGGGTGCCGCCCCGACGTACGGCGGCGATCGCGGTGTGCAGCGCGGCGAGCCGGTCGATGCCGAACCGCTCGATGGCCTGCCGGGCGACCGGCTTGGGCAGCCTGCTTGCAGCACCGATGACCTTCTCCGACACGGGGTTGCCGTGGGCCTCCATGCCGACGGCGTCGATGACGCCGTCCGCGCCACGACCCTCGGTGAGCTCGAGGACGGCAGCGGCGACGTCGGTGTCGGACGCGTCGAGGACCTCGGCACCGGCGGCGCGGGCCGTCTCGATGCGGTCGGCCACGAGGTCGACACCGATCACCCGGCCCACTCCCCGGTGGAGGGCTGAGCGGACGGCGAGCTGCCCGACGGGACCCAGCCCGAGGACCACCAACGTGTCGTTGCCGTTGACGTCGGCGTAGTCGACGGCCTGCCAGGCGGTGGGCAGGATGTCCGACAGGTAGAGGAAGCGCTCGTCGGGCATCTCCTCCGGCACGACGATGGGACCGAAGTCGGCGTGCGGGACCCGGACGTACTCCGCCTGCCCGCCCGGCACGGAGCCGTAGAGGCTGGTGTACCCGAAGAGGCTGGCGCCCTTGCCGGTCCTGGTGTTCTGCGTCGTCTCGCACTGGGCGAAGAGACCGCGCTGGCACATCCAGCATCGCCCGCAGGAGATGTTGAAGGGCACGACGACCCGGTCCCCGACCGCGAGGGTGGCGACGTCAGGCCCGACCTCCTCGACGATGCCCATGAACTCGTGTCCGAGGACGTCACCCGGCTGGAGGTAGGGCGCCAGCACGCCGTAGAGGTGCAGGTCCGATCCGCAGATCGCGGTCGAGGTGACACGCACGACGGCGTCGGTGGTGTCAGTGATGACGGGGTCGGGTACGTCGGTGATGCGGACGTCCTCGAGGCCGTGCCAGGTGAGTGCCTTCATGTGCTGGGTCCTACCCATGGGCGGTGCGAGGAAAACAACGAGGAGGCAGCATGCACACCCCCGACGGACCACCGGACGGTGCGACCGCGCGCCAGGACCCCAGCAGTCCTGTCGCGACGTGGGATCACCCCGACGCGGAGCCGCACGAGCTGCCTGTCGCCGTGGTGCTCGGCGGTTCTCGAGGCCTCGGCCTGCTCGTCGCCGAGGAGCTGCTGTCCCGAGGTCATCACGTGGTCGTCGCCGCACGTGACGACGGCGAGCTCGAGGAGGCGGCCACGGTGCTGCGCGGGCGGGGCGGCGCGGTGTCGGTCGAGCGGTGCGACGTGCGCGATCGTCACGACGTGGGCGACCTCGTCGGCCGGGTCGAGCACACGGTCGGGCCGATCGAGGTGCTCGTCACAGTGGCAGGTGTCATCCAGGCCGCGCCCCTCGAGTCGCTCGTCATGCACGAGTTCGAGGACGCCATGGACACCATGGCGTGGGGACCCATCCACGCCGCGATGACGGTGCTGCCGCACATGCGTCGCCGCGGACACGGCCGCATCGGCACGGTGACCTCCATCGGCGGCATGGTGTCGCCGCCGCACCTGCTGCCCTATGCCACGGCCAAGTTCGCCGCCGTGGGCTTCTCCGACGGCCTCGCCGCGGCGCTCAGCGGCACGGGCGTCACGGCCACGACCGTCGTTCCGGGGCTGATGCGCACCGGTGGGCACGAGCACGCGCGCTTCGGCGGAGACGCCGCCGCGGAGTACGCCTGGTTCGCGCCGGCCGCCTCGTTGCCGCTCCTGTCCGTCGACGCCGAACGCGCAGCCCGGAGGATCGTCGACGCCGTGCTCGCCGGACGGCCGATGGTCGTGCTCACCCCGCTCGCGTGGATCGGCATCCGTGTCCGCGGTCTCGCTCCGGCGACCACGACGCGGGTGCTCGGCCTGGCCGGGCGTCTGCTGCCCGACGCCCCGGGGCGGGAGGGCGCTCGAACGTCGTCGGGGCGCGAGGCGCGACGCCGTCTGGGCTCGACCCTCGTCGACCGGCTCACCGTCCTGGGCGACCGGGCCGCACGTCGCAATCTCGAGTGACCGGCGACGAGGCCGTCAAAGGACCGGGTCCTCGTCCGGACGCGCGACGAGCAGCCAGCGGTAGCCGTAGGGTCCGAGGTCGAGCTCGACGCCGCCCGACCCATCGAGCGTGATGTCGCTGCCCTCGCCGAGCACGTCGACGAGGCGGGCGCCCTCCGGCACGTCGGGAACGGTGAGGGGGACGATGACACCGTCCTCGCCGAGGTTGTGGACCGCGAGCATGGCCCAGTCCTCGCACCGGCTGACGTGCGCCAGGACCGAGGGGACCGCGTGGTCGAGCACCTCGACGGTCGCCCAGCCGCTCTGGGGCAGCTGTCGGTAGCGTCGCGCGAGGGCGCGGACGAACCACCAGAGCGAGTCGGGGTCCTTGCGCTGGTCGGCGACGTTGACGTGCTCGGGCCCCCAGACGCCGCCCGGCATCGGTCGCGTCAGCCGTTGCGGCGGCGCCGAGGAGAACCCTCCGCTCGGCGCGGGCGTCCACTGCATCGGTGTGCGCACGGCCAGCCGGCCCGGCACGTCGAGGTTCTCACCCATGCCGATCTCCTCGCCGTAGAAGAGGACCGGGGTGCCGGGCAGGGAGAAGACCAGGGAGTAGGCGAGGCGCAGGCGGCGCTCGTCCCCGCTGACCATCGGCGGCAGCCGCCTTCGCAGACCGCGTCCGTACAGCTGCATGTCGGGGTCGGGTCCGAACGCGGCGAAGACCTCCCGTCGCTCCGTGGTCGACAGCTTGTCGAGCGTCAGCTCGTCGTGGTTGCGCACGAAGGTCGCCCACTGGCTGGTGACGTCGAGCGCGGGCCGCTCCCGAAGCGCCTCCGCGAGCGGGCGGGCGTCGCCGCGGGCGAGCGAGAGGTAGAAGCGCTGCATGCCGATGAAGTCGAACTGCATGTTGAGGCCGTCACCGTCGTCGCCGCCGAAGAAGCGGCGCTGGTCGGGGTAGGGCAGGTTGACCTCGCCGAGGAGCACCGCGTCCCCCAGGCGCCGCGTCACGAACGATCGCACGTCGCCGAGGTAGCGGTCCGGGTTGAAGGCCTCGGCCTCGGCGTCCTCGACGCCGGGCACCCCGTCGCGCGCGAACAGGAACGGCACCGCGTCCACCCGGAAGCCCGACACCCCGAGGGCCAGCCAGAAGCCGAGCGTGCGCGAGATCTCTTCCTGGACAGCCGGATTGGCCACGTTGAGGTCCGGCTGGTGCTTGTAGAAGTGGTGGAGGTAGTAGTCACCCGTCTTCTCGTCACGCTCCCAGATGCTGTCCTCCTCGTCGGGGAAGACGACATCCTTCTTGCTCGACCTCGGCCGGGTGCGGCTCCAGACGTAGTAGTCACGGTAGGGGTCCTCGCGGCTGCGGCGGGCGGACCGGAACCAGGGGTGGTGGTCGGACGTGTGGTTCATGACGAAGTCGACGATGATCCGGATGCCGTGAGCCCTGGCGGTGCGCACGAGCTCGACGAAGTCGCCCAGCGTCCCGAGCTCGGGGTCGACCCCGAAGAAGTCCGTGATGTCGTAGCCGTCGTCCTTGCGGGCCGTCGGGTAGAAGGGCATGAGCCAGAGGCAGGTCACCCCGAGGTCGGCGAGGTACTCGATGCGGTCCGTCATGCCGCGCAGGTCGCCGATGCCGTCGCCGTTCGAGTCCGAGAACGTCTGCACGTCGGCGCAGTAGACGACCGCGTTCTTCCACCAGACGTCCCCGGTGTCGCTCATCCTCATGGCGCAGACCTCTCTCCCGCTCTTCGGTGGATCACCCCCGCGACAGGCAAGCGCACCTCGGCTCGCGCGTCAACGCCCCGTCTGGCCGCTGCCTCCGGCACGACTGGGTACGTGCCGGGGACGACGTACCCGATGCCAGGAGGATTCCGTGGCCCTGACCGCCCTCGCGCTCAACTGCACGCTCAGCCGCACGCCCGCCGACTCGAGCACGGAGCTGCTCGCGCAGCAGGTGCTCGACGCCCTGGGCGAGCACGGCGTGACCGGTTCGATGGTCCGGGTCGTCGACCACGACGTGCGCCCGGGTGTCGAGCTCGACATGGGTGACGGAGACGCCTGGCCGACGCTTCGTGAGCGGGTCATCGCCAGCGACATCCTCGTCCTCGCCACGCCGACCTGGCTCGGCCAGCACAGCAGCGTCTGCCAGCGCGTCCTCGAACGGCTCGACGCAGAGCTGTCCGAGAAGGACGAGCACGGTCGACTGCTGACCTACGGCAAGGTCGCTGTCGCGGTCGTCGTCGGCAACGAGGACGGGGCGCACCACGTCAGCGCGGTCCTCTTCCAGTCGCTCGACGACGTCGGCTTCACCATCCCGGCCGGAGGCGTCACGTACTGGAACGGGGAGGCGATGCACGGCACCGACTACAAGGACCTCGCGTCGACGCCCGATGCCGTGACCAGCACCACCCGCACCCTCGCGGCCAACGCAGCTCACCTGGCCGGGCTCCTGGCCGGAAGCCCTTATCCGCCGTCCGACGAGGACTGACGGCCGGGTCCCGTCGGTGCCGTCCAGGCGGCCACCGCTCCGGTCGTGCGCAGCTGGTCCACGATCGCTGCCGTGAGCAGCGCGTGGCCGGTGGCGTTGGGGTGGTCCCCGTCGTCGAGCAGGTCCTGCGTCGGGTCACGCGTGCCGGTCGGACCCTTGAGCGGGGTGTAGGCGTCGACGTAGACGGTGCCGGTCGCCGCCGCCACCTGCTGGACGGTGGTGTTGACGAGCCGGGTCAGCTCGTCGCTGCCGAGCACGAAGTCCTCTCCGAGCGCACGGCCCACCGAGCCGTCGACGGTGACGTTCCAGTAGCCGAGGAGGGCGATGCGCAGATCGGGCCGGTGGTCGACGCTCCTGATGCCCGCGATGATCCGGGTGAGCCCGTCGCGCAGACCGGCGATGGTCGAGGACCAGCACGTCGATCCCGCCGCGGGGAAGCAGCCCTGGTCGTCGACCCGGTCGAGGTCGAAGTCGTTGGCACCCACCTCGACGAGGACGAGGTCGGCGCCGGCCAGATGGACCTGCGTGGTCGCCGACATCAGGTCACCCTCGACGTCAGCCGTCGTCCACCCACCCGTCGCGTCGTTGTGCACCATCCAGGTGCGCCCGGTCAGCTCGCCGAGCCGGCGGCCGACCTGCTCGACGTAGCCGGCGCAGCCGCAGGGGCCCGCCGACGGGACGGAGTCGCCGAGGCCGACGAGGGTCAGGGGGCCGGACGGGCTGGGCGGCGCCTTCGACGAGTGGCCGGTGGCGGTGCGTGGGGCGCTCGGGTCCGCCTGTGTCGCAGTCGATCCCGTCGGAGCGCCGGGGCCACCGGCCGACGGTGCCGATCCGAGGCCGGCCACGGCACCGCTGAGCACCAGCGCCACGAGGACGGCGACGCCTAGGAGCGCCGCGACCACGTGCCGGGGGCGACGGCGGACCGAGCGCACGACGTGACGTGCGGCGGACGGCATACGCCCCCTGTCCTCAGGCACGGAAGCCCGGCAGCGTCTGCCCCAGCCACGCGACGGCCGCGGGGACGTAGGGCGTGAAGACCGAGTCGCGGTGGCCTCCGTGGGCGAGGACGGTGCCCGTGACGTCGAGCGGCGGCCGCGCCACGCTGAGGAACTTCGAGGTCGTGGGGTACGACAGCGCGTCCTCGCGCGAGGTCAGCACCCACATCGCGACCGGCGGGGGCGCCGCGTGCGCCATGGTGACGAGGTCATAGCCACGCTCCGCCTGCGTCGTCAGGGGGTCGTAGGCCGCGCTGAAGTCGGGGCGGAAGTAGCCGAGCAGCACGATGGCGGCCCCGAAGACATCGGGGTGGCGCATCGAGAGCGATGCCGCGCACCAGCCGCCGTAGGAGTAGCCGAAGGTGGCCCACGAAGACCTCGCCCGCTGCACCCGGAAGTGCCGTGCGGTCCAGGAGGGGATGTCGCGCGCGAGCCACGTGTCGGTCTGCGGCTGGCCGGCGCCCCCGTTGACGCACTCCGTGTCGAGGCCTGCGGGCGTGTCGATGCGCGGGACGACGACGATGGAGGGTGCGAGCCGGTGCTCGGCGGTGAGCGTGTCGATGGTGCTGAGGAAGTTGAGGCGGACGAATCCCCTTGGCCCGCTTGGGAAGCCGTGCAGACCGACGATGACGGGGTACGCGTGGGGGGACTTCGGGTCGTAGTTGGCGGGCAGGTAGACGAAGACCTGGCCCTCGGCGTTGGACCGCTTGTCGACGACGGTGTAGTTCTGCAGTCGTGCCCCCGGCTGGGGGAGCGGCGGCAACGACGTCGGTGTCGTCAGGCCCTGGAAGCCGGGGCCCTTCACCGGCGCGGCGACGGCCTCGTGCGTCGTCCCGCCGTGGTGCACCTGCACGGAGGCCGAGCGCGAGCCGAAGAGGTCGCCCCAGCTGGAGTAGAAGAGGTACTGGTCGTTGAGCGCCGCACCGGCGAGGGCGAGGACGAGCAGGTTGAGCAGCACGACCTGCACGCCACGGATGACGGCACGCACGACGTGGTTGCCCCAAGGCGGGAGCCCGACCACGACGAGCACGAACACGACGAGGGCGAGGGCGCCGAGGAGCACGAGGAGGCTGGTGTCGGTCAGCTCCATGCCGGGCTCGCCTCACGCTCGGACGCGGTCGACGGGATCGGCCGCACGAAGGGGAAGGTCAGCACCGAGCGGATCGGGCTGTTCGTCAGGAGCATGACGAGACGGTCGACGCCGAGGCCGAGGCCACCCGTCGGTGGCATGCCCAGCTCGAGCGCGTGGAGGAAGTCCTCGTCGACCTCCATCGCCTCCGGGTCGCCCGCGGCCGCCTTGAGCGACTGCTCGGTCAGGCGCGCCCGCTGGTCGACGGGGTCGGTCAGCTCGCTGTATGCCGTGCCGACCTCCATCCCCGCAACGACGAGGTCCCAGCGTTCGACGAGTCCTGCCTCCGTCCGGTGCGGCCGGGTCAGCGGTGAGGTCTCGACGGGGAAGTCGGTGTAGAAGGTGGGCAGCAGCGTCGTGGGCTCGACGAGCTCGGAGTAGAGCTCCTCGATGACCGCGCCGGCGCGCATCTCGGGTCGCACGGCCACGTGGTGCTCCTCGGCCAGCCCGAGGAGCACGTCCATGTCGGTGTCGAGGCCGATCCGCCGCCCGACCGCTTCCGACACGGCGTCGAGGACCGGCACGACCGGCCACTCGCCGCTGATGTCGACGAGCGAGACCCCGGCGTCCCTGGAGTCCAGGGAGTCCCTGATGCCCCTGAGGTCCCTGGAGTCCCCGGCGTCCCCGCCCGTGGGGGCCCCGAGCCCCCCGCGGACGGAGCCCGGCCCGGGCAGGGGGAGCGCCTCCCGGCCGTGGACGGACCGGGCCGCCTCGCGGACGAGCCGTTCGGTGAGGTGGCGCATGACGGTGTAGTCGGCGTGCGGCTGGTACACCTCGAGCGAGGTGAACTCCGGGTTGTGCGTGGCGTCCGCCCCCTCGTTGCGGAAGTTGCGGCCGAGCTCGAAGACCGGCCCGAGACCGGCGACCAGGAGGCGCTTGAGGTGTAGCTCAGGTGCGATCCGCAGCGAGAGGTCCGTGCCGTAGGCGTTGATGAAGGTCCGGAACGGTCGGGCGCTGGCGCCGCCGTGGGTCGTGTGCAGCATGGGCGTCTCCACCTCGAGGAAGCCGGCGTCGGTGAGGGTCCTGCGGATCGAGGCGACGACCGCCGACCGGCGACGCAGCAGGTCGACGTCGCGGGGGTGCACGAGCAGGTCGGTCGAGCGACGACGGGCCCGGGTGGCCGGGTCGTCGAAGGCGCGGAAGGGGACCGGGTGCAGGGACTTGGCCTCCATGC
Source organism: Terrabacter tumescens (assembly GCF_014646815.1). Lineage (GTDB taxonomy): Bacteria > Actinomycetota > Actinomycetes > Actinomycetales > Dermatophilaceae > Terrabacter > Terrabacter tumescens. The sequence goes on along the minus strand of NZ_BMNZ01000003.1, from coordinate 498,503 downwards.
GCCACGTCTGAACGAGAAGACTGCGGGTGCCCGAGCGGGATCGGCCGAGCGAGCCGTCGACGCGCACGAGGTCGCCGATGTCGACGAAGGTCGTGAACTGCCTGAGGCACTCGTCCCCGACCCGGGCCGCGTCGAGGAGCACCTGCAGGGTGGCCTCGCCCTCGACGAGGGTGGCGAAGACGACGCCGCCGTGGTTGCGCACCTGCCGCACCCGTGCCACGACGGAGACGGCTCCCGGGCCGTGCCCCTGCTGCCCGCCGAGGTCGGCGAGGGCGGTGGTGGTGACCGAGGCCGCGCCGACGGGGTAGGCGTCGAGACCGGCCTCGCGCATCCGGTCGAGGGTGGCGAGCCGGTGCCGGAACTGGTCGGAGCGCCGTGGTCCCAGCGCCTCGACGTCGACGGAGGCGGCGGCCGCGGTCACCGCGGCGGCCCGGGCCAGGTGGTCGGCGTCGAGCTCGGCCGGCGCCCCGTGCAGGGACGGGTAGCGGATGAAGCCCTCGGCCGCTCCGGCCGCGACGGCCACCTGCGGCAGTGAGACCGCGTCGTCGTAGCAGAGGAAGCGCGGCTCCCACGCCGGCTCGTACTTCTCGTTCGAGCGGTAGAGCCGCTCGAGCTGCCAGATCCGGTCGAAGAGCCCGAGCACCGACGCCCCGACGCGGGTCAGCGACCGCGAGCCCAGGCGCTCGGCGTCCTCGAAGACGCCTCGGAACATGCAGAAGTTCAGCGACACCCGGTGCAGGCCCAGGTCGCGGGATCGGTCCATGAGCTCGCTCACCATGAGCTCGGTGACGCCGTTGGGGGCATCGGGTGAGCGCCGCATGACGTCGAGGGAGACGCCCGAGCGGCCCCACGGCACGAGCGAGAGGATGCCCACGAGCGCCCCGTCCGGTCCATGGGCCGTGACGTGCAGGACGTCGGCGTCCGCGGGGTCGCCCGAGCGGCCGAGGGCCATGGAGAAGCCGCGGTCCGTCTCGCCACTGCGCCACGCCTCGGCGCGGTTGGTGAGCTCGGCGAGCTCGTCGGCGCCCAGCTCGCGCTGACGGCGCACCTGCACCTGGGTCCCGGCCCGAGTGGCCCGGGTGACCGAGTGCCGCACCGCCGACAGCGACGTGCGCCGCAGGTCGAAGCGCGTGGGATCGAGGATCGCCTCGTCGCCGAGGAGCAGCACGCGCATGCCGCCGGTCGCGGCATATGCCCTGGCACCCCGCTCGCTGGCGCCGAGCACCGCCGGCACCCAGCCGAACTCGCGGGCCTCGGCGCGCCAGGCCTCGATCGCCGGCTGCCAGCTGTCCGGGTGCCCGACGGGGTCGGCCGACGCGAGGGACACGCCGGCGACCACGCGGTAGGTCACGGCGGCCCGACCGTCGGGGGAGAAGACGGACGCCTTGTCGCGGCGCGTGGCGAAGTAGCCGAGCGAGTCGTCGGAGCCGTGCCGGGCGAGCAGGCCGCGCAGGGCCACCTCGCGGTCGGGCGACCAGCGACTGCGAGGCCGCGCCGACGCGAGGAAGAGGGTCACGGCCGCGAGGATCGTCAGGCCGGCGCAGACCGCCACGACCTCGACCACCCAGGGCGGCACCAGTGCGAGGGTGCGCCGGCTGACGCCGCCGAACACCGCGAGCACCGTGTCGACGAGCGGGTCGACCTGCGACCGTGGGGCGCCGACGGCGCCGAGCAACAGCCACGCCACACCGAGCGTCACCGCCGAGCCCACCGCGAGGGCGGCGATCGCCAGGCCCCACGAGCCCCGCTGCAACCGTCCGGTGAACTCGTGCCGGATCCGCCACAGCCACCACAGGGCAAGAGCCGCGACGACGGTCGAGATGATGTCGAGCCCGCGACCGAGGTCGCCACGGCTGACCCACATCCCGGTCCGGGGCAGCCGCGCCGCCGGGACGAGGGCGACGAAGCCGAGGTAGATCCCCAGCACCTGGAAGACGGCGACGAACCACAGCCCGATCCGCTTGCGGCCCAGCAGCGCCCGTGTGGCGAGAGCGAGCACGACGACGGAGACGAAGGTCGGGGCCACCGGCACGTTGAGCAGGCCGAAGAGGTCCTCGGCGAGCAGCGGGTGCGTCCGGCCCCGGGCCAGCAGGGTGAGCAGCAGCGCCACGAGGGTGGCGAGCGCGTAGAGGCCGGTGAGCAGTCGGGCGGGTCGGTGCGAGGCCGGCGCACGCAGTGTTCGGGTGCCCATGCGTCAGACGATGCCCTCGGCTGCTGGACGGTCGCTGGACGTCACCTGAGAACGAGCCCACAGCGGACGTCCAGCAGACGCTCAGGCTGGTGGTCAGGCTGTCGGCCTCGGGCGTATGGTCGCGCGCAACGGAGCGGGGCAGGCCCGCACGTCGTCGTCGACCACGACCCCTGCACCGGCTCGAGCTGTCAGAGCGCGGCGACGCCGCTTTTGACGTGGGGATGCTGGTCCGGGGGGCCTAGCGGGTCGGCGTCGACGCAGCGATGACGCGGGTCAGCGAGGCGTGCAGGGCCTGGAGCTCCTCGAGGTCCATGCCGAGGGTCGCCACGATCTGCGGCGGCACCTCGAGTGCCTGGTCGCGCAGCCGGCGTCCGCGCTCGGTGAGGGTGATGGCGAGGGCGCGCTCGTCGAGCGGGTGGCGGTCGCGCGTCACGAGTCCGGCGCCCTCGAGTCGCTTGAGCAGCGGTGACAGCGTGGCGGGCTCGAGGCTCAGCAGGCCTCCGATCTCGCGCACGGTCAGCGGCGAGCGCTCCCAGAGGGCGAGCATGACGAGGTACTGCGGGTGGGTCAGGCCCAGAGGCTCGAGGACGGGCCGGTAGAGCGCGATGACGTTGCGGGCGGCGACGGCGAGGGCGAAGCAGACCTGGCGGTCGAGCTTGAGCAGGTCGTCGGGCAGCGCGCCGGGCGACGTCTCGGTCGCCCTCGTCGGTGCCTGCGGCGGGCGGCTGGCGGCCAAGGCGGTGTCCTCCGTCTCCGGTGCGGTCTCGTTGCTGTGTACACTAACAGTTAGTGCACTAACGAAATCGAGGAGACATCGTGGCGCGTTCAGGGTCCAACCGTGGCCTGTCCATCGGCTACCGGATCGGCTACCGGCTGCGCCTCATCGGGCTCACGATCTTCGGCCCGGCGCAGCTCGGCGAGGGCAACGACCCCAAGGCCCGGCTCGAGCGCGAGCGCGCTGCCCGGGTGGCCAAGGCCGAGGCGGGCCGGCGCGCCGGCTGACGGGCCGCTCCTCGACTCCGGTCTGCTCCCGCGTGTCGTCGCCCGGGCTCTGGGTACGGGCCCGGGGACAGTGACTTCGAGTGAGGGAGAGACATGGGCGACCGCGTGGGACTTCTCGTCATGGCGGCCGTCGTCGTCCTGCTGGTGACGATCCTGGTGGTCATGCGACCACGTCGGCACGGCCGGGGCGACGCGGAGCACGAGACCCTGAACCCCGATGTCGAGGCTGCGGGTGGTGGGCCGGTGGGGCCGCCCGACACCGACCGACTCGTCGGCAACCCGCCCACCGACACGCTCTCGGCCTCGGGTGACGACAGCGCCGTCGCCGGCGCGGGGGCCGGCGGCTGGACCGCCGACGCGCGCGACCCGCTGCGAGCGCGACCCAACGACGTGGGCGGCTCACCCGACCAGTCCTGACCTCGGGCCCTTTCGCGTCCGGATCCGCCTGCACGGGAGTACCGTCGAGTCAGGGCGGACCGGACCCGGGAGGTTGCCATGGGTGATCGTGTAGGACTCTTCGTCATGCTGGCGGTGGTCGTGATCCTCGTGATCGGACTCGTCATCGTGGGTCCGCGGCACGCGCGCAAGGGGCGCGACACGAGCGAGTCGTTGAACTCCCACCGCGACGACACCGAGCGGGCCAGGCGCGACCACCCCGAGGGCGCGGAACGCTCCCACCTCGTGGGCAACCCGCCCGTCGACACCATCACGGCCGACGGCTGGGGAGTGGCGCGGCCGGGTGAGGGCGCCGAGCCCGAGGAGCTGCCGGAGGACGTCCACCCGGAGCTGCACGAGGACCGCGCGCACCGTCGCCGCCGCTAGGGCGCCGAGCAGACGTCACTCCCGACCGAGGCGCCAGACCGTGGTGCTCTCGTAACGGTCGCCGGCGCGCAGGACCGCCGACGGGAAGCCGGGGTGGTTGGGCGCGTCGGGAAAGGCCTGTGTCTCCAAGGCGATTCCCGCCCGGGGGCCGTAAGCCGTGCCGGACGTCCCGACGACCGTGCCGTCGAAGTGGGCACCGGTGTAGACCTGCACGCCCGGCTGGTCGCTCCGGACCTCGAGCGTGCGTCCCGAGGTCCCGTGGAGGGTCGCCACGTGGCGCAGGCCCACTCCGTCCACGATGAAGTTGTGGTCGAGGCCCTGAGCGTGAGCGAGCTGCTCGTCCTCGCGGGCGAGCAGCTCGCCGATCGTCGTGGGCCGGCGCAGGTCGAACGGCGTGCCGCTCACGTCGCGGATCTCGCCCGTGGGGATGAGCCCGGCGTCCACCGGGGTGAACGCATCGGCCGACACGGTGAGCCGGTGCGCGTCGACGGGACCGCTGCTCTCGGCGTCGAGGTTGAAGTACGTGTGGTTGGTCAGGCTCACGACCGTGTCGGCGTCGGTCGTGGCGAGGTAGTCGAGGCGCACGACCCCGGGCTCGACGCTGTAGGTCACCGTGACGTCGAGCGTGCCGGGGAAGCCCTGGTCGCCCTCCGGGCTGCGCAGCGCGAAGGTCACGTGGCCCTCGTCCTGCTCGACCACCGTCCAGTCACGCCGGTCGAAGCCCTCGGCGCCGCCGTGCAGCGTGTTGCCGTTCTCGTTGGCGCTGAGCCGGTGCTGGACACCGTCGAGGGTGAAGCGCGCCCCGGCAAGGCGGTTGCCGTAGCGACCGATCGTCGCGCCGAGGTAGTCGCGGCCGCTGCCGTAGAGCGCCACGTCGTCGAAGCCGAGCACCACGTCGGTCTCGTCCTCCCCGTCCAGCAGGACGAGGCGACGGACGGCGGCTCCGGCCGTCACCACCTCGAGCCGCAGTCCGCCGGCGCGCAGCTGGATCGACGTGGGCGTAGTGGGGGACATGCGGCGCTCCAGAGGGGTGTCGGTCGCGACCCGCGCGAGCGGCCGCACCGTGTATCCGGTGCGACCGCCCGCCGGCCGGCGGTTCAGCTGAGGAAGAAGGTCGACTTCGAGCCCGAGGCGGGGCCCGTGACGAGACGACCCTTGTCGTGGCGAAGGTACGACCCGGGCGATGCCACCGACCGCAGTGACACGCCCCTGGGGTTCGCGAGGCCCGGGAGGCGCTGGAAGCTCGCCTCGGCGGCATACGTCCCTGTGGTCTCGACGGGGTCGATGCGCAGCCCGGTGCTCGTGACACGGACGTAGCGGTCCGGATAGTTCACCGACTGCAGCGAGACGGTGTCACCGCCGGAATGCCCGGAGACGAAACGGAACTGGCTGTCGGCGAGCTCCCGGACGTCCGCGTCGACGCGCAGCTCGTAGGCGAAGTGCCGCACGAACGACGAGGACGAGTCCGCCGGGGAGAGCCGCACGATCGGGCCGCCGACGCCGACCGGGACGCCGAACAGCGGGGTGCCGTCGGGGTGCCAGTAGAGCCGCTGCGCCCGCGCGTGCCGGTTGGGGTCGTAGAGCGGGTCGCCGACGATGTCCTTGTAGTCGCGGGCGTGGAAGACCATGACGTCCGTGACTCCGTCCTCGGCCACGGTGAAGCTGTTGTGGCCCGGGCCGTACTGGTGCGTCTGCTCGTTCGTCGTGAAGACCGGGTCGGCGGACTTGCTCCAGGAGCGCGCGTCGAGAAGGTCGGCCCGGGCATCGGCGGTGAGCAGACCCATGCAGTAGCGGGAGTCGGTCGCGCTGGCCGAGAAGGTGATGAAGACCCTACCGTTCCGCACGAGCACCGCAGGGCCCTCGTTGACCTTGTAGCCCTGCACCTCCCACGACTTCGTCGGCGTCGCGATCCGCACCGGCGCCGTCGCCAGGGCGAAGGGCGAGGCCATCTCGGCGATGTAGAGGCTCGTGTTGACGGCGATCTCCGGCTCGCTCTGGGCCCAGACGAGGTAGCGGCGACCGAGGTGCTCGAACGTCGTCGAGTCGAGGGCGAAGGACAGCCACGGCGTGACGATCATCCGGGGCGCGCTCCAGCCCGAGGGCTCGCGGGGGTCGGCCAGTGCCGACTCCATGACGTACATCCGGATGTTGAAGACGTTGCCCGCGTCTCCGGCCGCGAAGTAGATGTACCAGCGGCCGTCGATGCGGTGCAGCTCCGGCGCCCAGATGTGACCGCCCATCTGCCCCGTGCTCGGTCGGCGCCAGACGACCGACTCCGGTGCCGCGCCGAGCCCGGCGATGGTGCTCGAGCCGCGCACGATGATGCGGTCGTACTCCGGCACCGACCCGGTGAAGTAGTACGTGCCGTCCACGGGCAGGGTGACGAAGGGGTCGGCCCGCTGCCACACGAGGGGGCTGACGGTGGGGGCGCCGTAGACCTGCGCATCCGTCGGCGATGCGGTCGGTGCCGCGAGCGCCTGTCCGGTCAGTCCCGGCAGCATGAGTCCGCTTGCGGCGAGGCCGAACCCGCTGATACCGCCTGCCAGCAGCCTGCGACGTGAGAGTGAGTGGGTCATGTCGTGCTCCTACTTCATCTGGACTCGGAGGAACGTCACCGAGTTCGGCTCGAAGGTGCGGGTGAAGGTCGAGTCGATGCCCTTGACGGTCGTCGTGACCGGGGCGATCGGCTGGGCGGTGCGGGTGTTCTGCGCCTCGGGGTCTCCGGAGATGACCGTCATCTCAGCCTTGCCCATGACCCGGGCGCCGTGCAGGTCGACCGTGGTGAGGGCGGGGGCGTCCTGGGCGTTGACGACCTTGACGATGAGCTGGTGGTGCGCGACGTCGCGAGTGACGACCTGGGCGAACGGCTCGGTCACGGCGTCGTCGCGGAAGCTGCCCCAGAGGACGCCGTCGAGGTAGAGCTCGACCTGCCCGCCACGGATCTTGACCATGACGTCGTAGGTGCGGCCGGTCTCGATGGTGTTGGGCTTGGCCAGGAGCGTCTGCTTCGCGCCCCCGACGGCCTTCTCCACCGCGCCCTGGGTGTTGTTCCAGCCGCCGAGGTTCCACCAGTAGTAGTTCCCCGTGTCCTTGACACCGAAGCCGATGAGGAAGCCTTCCGCACCAGCGGTCTTCGTCGCCTTCAGGTGCAGGTCGTAGTCGTGCCAGCTGACGTCGCCGGCGCGCACGAGCGTGTCCTGCGCGCCGGTGTCGGACTGGACGTAGGCGCCGTTCTGCACCGACCACGCGCCGCGTCCCGCGAGCGGCGTCCACTTCGACGCGTCGCCCGAGAAGTCGTCGGCGAAGAGCTGGCCGCCGTCGGCGCCCGTCACGGTGACGTCGTCGAAGCTGGCGGCGGTCGCCCAGGTCGAGAGCCCGATGGCGCCGGTGATCGGCTTGGCCTGCGCCACGGAACCCGTCGCGGTGCTCGGGACGACCTGGTTGCCGACGTTGTTCATGAACAGCTTCTGCATCTCATAGCTCGTCGAGCCCCACGAGGCCGCGTTGTCGAACCAGATCATGTCCGGCTTCCACTGGACGTAGTCGACGTTGGAGAGCAGCGGGGCGTACGACGCCATCTTGACGACATCGGCGTTGCGCTCGAGCCCGGTCATGTAGGCGGCCTCGGCGAGCGAGTTGCGCAGCTTGTTGTCGAGCGAGGCGTACTCACCGAGGAAGACCTTCGGCCCCTGTCGGTCGTAGCCGTCGTAGCGCTTGTTGTTCTGCAGGAACCAGTCCGGGCTGTTGTAGTAGTGCTCGTCGAGCATCGCGGTGCCGTGGGCCTTGTTGAGGCTCCACAGCGTGTCGAAGGTCGAGCCTGTGTCGTCCGGGCCGGAGTTGGAGATGACGGTGACGTCGGGGTACTTCGCCCTGATCGCCGCCTCGAACTTCACGAAGTTGGCGAAGTAGGCGTCGGGCAGGTTCTCCTCGTTGCCGATGGCGACCCGCTTGAGCCCGAAGGGAGCCGGGTGGCCCATGGCGGCACGCTTGGCGCCCCACTCGCTGGTGGTGGGCCCGTTGGCGAACTCGATGAGGTCGAGCGCGTCCTGGATGTGCCGCTGCAACAGGGCGTCGTCGACGGTGGCGCGGTTCTGGCCGCACCCGGTGACGAGCGCCGGCAGGACGGGCACCGGCTGGGCCCCGATGTCCTCGGAGAACTGGAAGTACTCGTAGTAGCCGAGCCCGTAGGACTGGTTGTAGCCCCAGAAGTTCGAGTTCGTCGCGCGCTGCTCGACCGGCCCGATGGTGTCCTTCCACTGGTAGCTGCGGGCCCGCGGGTAGCTGTTCGCCGCGTCGTAGGAGTACATGCTGCCGGTGTTGACGAGGCAGCCGCCCGGGAAGCGGACGAAGCCGGGGTGCAGCGCGGCGATCTTGTCGGCGAGGTCCTTGCGCAGGCCGTTGGGCCGGTTCTTGTAGGTGTCGCGCGGGAAGAGCGAGACCATGTCGAGGCGCAGCGTGCCGGTGCCGCCGGCCTCGACGGCGATCCGCCCGGACGTCGTGGACGCCGTGGCGACGAAGGTGCCGGAGTACTTCGTCCACGTGTCGCCAGCGACGGCGACCGTCGCCGGCGAGGCGTATGCCGTCGTGCGGGCCGCGTCGCGCAGCGTGACGCTCAGCGGCGTGCCCGTGGGGGAGTCGGTGCGGGCCCAGACGCTGAAGTCGTACGTCGTGCCGGCCTCGAGACGGACGCCGGTGTTGTAGCCGGCGTTGCTGACGCCGAATGTGCCTCCGGTCGGGTTGGCCAGGGTGAGCCGCAGGTAGGTGCGGTTGCGCTCGCCCAGGCGCGCAGCGTCGTCGACGGTGGTCACGCTCCCGGTCCCACCGGCCGTGGCCGAGGTGGACCACGACGTGAGACCGGTGTAGCTGCGGTTGTCAGCCGGTGAGTACTCGAACGAGCGGTTCTGCACCAGCTCGGCATAGAGCCCGCCGTCGGCGGCGCGGTTGATGTCCTCGTAGAACACGCCGTACATCGACGGGTCGATGGACGGTCCCGTCGCCGAGGTGTCGACGGACACGGAGTAGGTCAGGGGCGCGGGGGTGGCAGCGGGGGTGGCAGCGGCGCCGGCGGCGTGAGCCGTCGGGAGGCCGGCGAGCAGACCGGCGCCGAGGACGCCGGTCGCCAGACCCGCCACGACGCGTGCATGCGTCATGGAAGAGGCCTTTCGTGGGGAGAGAAGGGGCGTTGGCACTGCTTCCGGGTGTCCTCCGCGCGTGGGGCGACACCGGTCCGGAGCAGCCCCGCTCACGAAAGTGAGCGTTAACATAGCACTTCGCCCATGACGGTCAAGCCTTCGAGAAAGATTCGGTCCGGGGGTTGACGGGGTGCGATGTTAACGCTCACACTCTTGCCTCAAGTGACCTGACGGTCACGGCGGACGAGGAGATCGGCCGCATCACGGCGCCAACGACGGCGTCCGAGAACATGGAGGAAGTCCAGTGCTGAACAAGATCCTTCCGGTGGCCGTCAGTGCCGTGGCGCTCGTGGCCCTGTCCGCGTGCGGCAGCAGCAGCGCCGCCACGCCCGGCGCATCAGGTGGCGCCGCGGGCGGCAAGGCGATCGTCATGGGGTTCTCCCAGGTGGGCGCCGAGAGCGGCTGGCGCACCGCGAACACCAAGAGCGTCCAGGAGTCGGCCAAGAGCGCCGGCGTCGAGCTGAAGTTCTCCGACGCGCAGCAGAAGCAGGAGAACCAGATCAAGGCGATCCGCAGCTACATCCAGCAGAAGGTCGACGTCATCGCCTTCAGTCCGGTCGTCGAGACCGGCTGGGACACCGTCCTGCTCGAGGCCAAGCGCGCCAACATCCCCGTCATTTTGACCGACCGGGCGGTCGACTCCGAGGACAAGACGCTCTACAAGACCTTCCTCGGCTCCGACTTCATCGCCGAGGGCAAGAAGGCCGGCGACTGGCTCGTCAAGGACAGCCAGGGCAAGAGCGAGGTCGACGTCGTCGAGCTGCAGGGCACGACGGGCGCCGCTCCGGCGATCGACCGCAAGGAGGGCTTCGCCGAGGCGATCAAGGCGGCTCCGCAGATCAAGGTCATCGCTTCCCAGACCGGTGACTTCACCCGATCGGGCGGCAAGCAGGTCATGGAGGCGTTCCTGAAGTCCAACCCGAAGATCGATGTCGTCTACGCCCACAACGACGACATGGGTCTCGGCGCCATCGAGGCCATCGAGGCCGCCGGCAAGGTGCCGGGCAAGGACATCAAGATCATCACGGTCGACGCGGTGCACGACGGCATGCAGGCCCTGGCCGACGGCAAGATCAACTACATCGTCGAGTGCAGCCCGCTCCTCGGTGACCAGCTCATGGACCTCGCCAAGAAGGTCGTCGCCGGCGAGTCGGTGCCTGAGCGCGTCGTCACGGAGGAGACCGCCTTCACGCAGGAGCAGGCCAAGGCCGCGCTCCCGCAGCGCAAGTACTGAGCCCTCCCGCCGAGGCGCACAGCGGTCCACACGCCGGACCGCCCGTCTCACTGATCGACGGCCCCCGCCACCCTCCGGGTGTGGTGGCGGGGGTCGTCCCACCCCACACTCGGAAGCGAAGGACAGGACGTCATGACCGACACGTCGAGCACGACGGTCGCCCCCGCGGGCAGACCCGGCGTCAGCGGTGACCCGGTGGTCGCCATGCAGGCGATCACGATGGAGTTCCCCGGGGTCCGGGCGCTGGAGGACGTCGACTTCCGGCTCTTCCCCGGTGAGGTGCACGCGCTCATGGGCGAGAACGGCGCCGGCAAGTCGACCCTGATCAAGGTGCTGACCGGGGTCTACACGGCCACGGCCGGGACCACCGAGCTGCGGGGCGAGCGGATCGCCTTCTCAGGCCCCGCCGAGGCGCAGGCCTCCGGTGTCAGCACGGTCTACCAGGAGGTCAACCTGTGCCCCAACCTGTCGGTCGCGGAGAACATCCTCCTCGGGCGTGAGCCCCGGCGTCTCGGCTCGATCGACATGGGCGCGACCCGGTCGCGAGCCGCGGAGCTGCTCCGCCGGATGGGCCTGGACATCGACCCGGGCTCGATCCTGGCCGAGCACCCCATCGCCATCCAGCAGCTCGTCGCGATCGCGCGCGCCGTCGCCGTCGACGCCCAGGTCCTCATCCTCGACGAGCCGACTTCGAGCCTCGACCAGGACGAGGTCGCCGAGCTCTTCCGCATCATGCGCCACCTGCGCGACGAGGGCGTCGCGATCCTGTTCGTCTCGCACTTCCTCGAGCAGGTCTACGAGATCGCCGACCGGATGACGGTCCTGCGCAACGGACGGCTCGTGGGCGAGCACCTGACGCGTGACCTGACCCGGCTCCAGCTCGTCTCGGCGATGATCGGTCGCGAGCTCGGGGTCCTCGAGGAGGTCGAGCGGCTGGCAGCAGACGCCGCCGACGCAGCCGAGGTCACGGGGGGCGGCGACCGTGCCCCCCTGCTCGAGGCCACCGGCCTGGGCCGGCGGGGCTCGATCGCTCCGTTCGACCTGCGCATCGCCGCCGGCGAGGTCGTCGGTCTGGCCGGGCTGCTGGGCAGCGGTCGCACGGAGCTCGCCCGCCTGCTGTTCGGCGCCGACCGCGCCGACTCCGGCGAGGTGCGCGTCGACGGCCGCGTGGTCAGCCTCCGCACCCCCCGGTCCGCCATCGCCTCCGGCATCGCCTTCTGCTCCGAGGACCGCAAGGGGGAGGGGATCCTCGCCGACCTCAGCATCCGCGACAACCTCGTGCTCGCCATGCAGGCGGCCCGTGGGTGGGCGCGGCCGATCCCGAGGCGCACCAAGGACGAGCTCGTCGAGAAGTGGATGACGGCTCTCGACATCCGTCCGAAGAACCCCGACGCTCTCGTCGGCAAGCTGTCGGGCGGCAACCAGCAGAAGGTGCTGCTCGCGCGGTGGCTCGTGACCCGGCCCCGGCTGCTCATCCTCGACGAGCCGACCCGCGGCATCGACATCGGCGCCAAGGCCCAGATCCAGAAGCTCGTGGCCGAGCTCGCCGCCGAGGGCATGGCCGTCGTCTACATCTCGGCCGAGCTCGAGGAGGTCGCGCGGCTCGCGCACCGGGTCGTCGTCCTCAAGGACCGTGCCAAGGTCGCCGAGCTCGACGGCTCGGCGTCGGTCGACGAGATCATGGCGCTCATCGCCACCGCCGACGGTGACGTGCGGACCGAGCAGGTGGCGTCATGACCAGCGCCCAGGCGGCCCCGACCACCCACGGCCCGGGACTGCTCGAGAGGGCGCGGGGCAGCCGGCTGCTCTGGCCCCTCGTGGCGCTCGTGGCACTCGTCCTCGCCAACGCCGTGCGCAACCCCGGCTTCGTCGAGGTCCGACTGCAGGACGGCCACCTCTACGGCAGCCTCGTCGACATCCTCAAGAACGGCGCACCGACGCTGCTCATCGCCCTCGGCATGACCCTCGTCATCGCGACGCGTGGCATCGACCTCTCGGTCGGAGCCGTGGCGGCGATCTCCGGAGCGGTCGCGTGCACGACGATCCTCGGGTCCGCCGACCCGACGAGTCCGGCAGCGGCCCTCAAGGGGATCGCCCTCGCCCTCGTGCTCTGCCTCGTGCTCGGGCTCTGGAACGGCTTCCTCGTCGCCCTGCTCGGCATCCAACCGATCATCGCCACGCTCGTGCTCATGACCGCCGGCCGGGGCATCGCCATGCTCGTGACCGACGGTCAGATCATCACGGTGCGCAACGACTTCTTCGCCGAGATCGGCGCCGGCTTCCTGCTCTTCCCGATCTCCATCCTCATCGCCCTCGCCGCGCTCGCCGCCGTCGCCCTGGTGACCCGCCGCACGGCACTCGGACTGCTCATCGAGTCCGTCGGCATCAACCCCGAGGCGAGCCGCCTCGCCGGTCTGCGCTCGCGCACGATCATCTGGACCGTCTACGTCTTCGCGGCTCTCTGTGCGGGTGTCGCCGGCCTGATGATCAGCTCCAACGTCAGCGCCGCCGACGCCAACAACGCCGGGCTGTGGATCGAGATGGACGCCATCCTCGCCGTCGTCATCGGTGGGTCCTCGCTCGCGGGCGGCAAGTACTCGCTCTCCGGCACGCTGGTCGGTGCGCTCATCATCCAGACGCTGACGACGACGGTCTACTCGATGGGCATCGCCCCCGAGGTGACGCTCGTCTTCAAGGCGGTCGTCGTCATCGCGGTGTGCCTGCTCCAGGCCCCGAAGGTCCGCGAGCGCTTCACGCGCCGGCGGCGCCCCCCGGCGACGGCCGAGACCACGCCGCCGACCCGACCCAGGGCGTCGGACGCGACCTTCGGGACCGAGCCGGTCGCCCACGACGCAACCGCTCCGAAGCAGAAGGTGGCCCAGTCATGACCACGACCGTCCCCACCCGGCCGGACACGCTCCCGGAGCAGTCCTCCCGGCGCCGCCCGGTCGTCCCGGGTCGCGTCCTGCCCGTCGTCTCGACCTTCGTGCTCTTCGTCCTGCTCTTCGGCGTGGGCTCGGTGCGTTACGAGGGCTTCACGTCGGGACAGGTCTTCGCCAACCTGTTCATCGACAACGCCTTCCTCATCGTCCTGGCCGTCGGCATGACCTTCGTCATCCTCACCGGCGGCATCGACCTGTCGGTGGGCGCCGTCGTCGCCCTGTCGACGATGGTCGCGGCTGCCACCTTGCGCGCCGGACTCCCGGCACCCGTCGTCATCCTGCTCGTCCTGGCGGTCGGGACCGGACTCGGCGTCGTCATGGGACTCGTCATCCACCACTTCGAGCTGCAGCCGTTCATCGTCACGCTCGCGGGCATGTTCCTGGCCCGCGGCCTCTGCTTCGTCATCGGTGTCGAGTCCATCTCCATCAAGGACCCCTTCTTCCGGGCCCTCGCCACCGGGACCATCGACCTGCCCGGCGGCGTCACCATCACGTGGAGCGTCGTCATCGCGCTGGTCATCGTCGCGGTCGCCGCCTGGGTGCTCCACCGCACGCGCTTCGGCCGCACCATCTACGCCATCGGCGGCAGCGAGAGCTCGGCCACCCTCATGGGGCTGCCGGTCGCGCGCGTCAAGGTCATGGCATATGCCATCAGTGGGCTGTGCGCCTCGATCGCGGGGCTGCTCTTCTCCGTCTACATGCTCTCGGGCTACGGGCTGCACGCCGTGGGGATGGAGCTCGACGCGATCGCCTCGGTCGTCATCGGCGGCACGCTGCTCTCCGGCGGGGTCGGCTACGTCCTCGGATCGCTTCTCGGGGTGCTCGTCCTGGGTGTCATCCAGACGCTGATCTCCTTCCAAGGCACGCTGAGCTCATGGTGGACAAAGATCGCGATCGGAACCCTGCTGCTGCTCTTCATCGTGATGCAGAGGCTGTTCACGAGGAGGAACGCGTGAGCGACACCGCGTCACGCGCCCCCGTGATGCAGGACGTAGCCCGGCTGGCCGGCGTCTCGCACCAGACGGTCTCGCGCGTCATCAACGGCGCCTCCAGCATCCGTCCCGAGACACGCGACCGCGTGCTCCAGGCGATCGAACGCCTCGGCTACCGCCCCAACACGGCGGCGCGCACCCTCGTGCGCGGACGGTCGGCGACGATCGGGATCATCACGACCGCCTCGACGCTGTTCGGTCCGACGAGTGTGCACCGCACGGTCAACACCGCCGCGCGCGAGGCCGGCTTCTTCGCCTCGTCGGTCTCGCTCGCCGAGATGACGCGCGAGGGCTTCGACGCGGCCGTCGACCACCTCGACCGCCTGGCCGTCGAGGGGATCGTCGTCATCGCCGGCCACGACGAGGCGCTCGAGGTCGCGCGCTCGCGCAGCGCGCGGCTGCCCTTCGTCATCGTCGAGGGTGATCTGACCCGCGCGCGTCGCACCGTCGGCGTCGACAACGTCGCCGGTGCGCGTCTCGCGACGCGTCATCTCCTTGACCTCGGTCACGTCGAGGTGGCCCACGTGACCGGCCCGCTGGACTGGGCGGAGTCCCGTGCGCGGCTCGACGGCTGGCGCACCGAGATGGTGACCGCTGGGCACCGGCCGATGGAACCCGTCCCTGGCGACTGGTCTGCCGAGAGCGGGTATCGCGCAGGCCTGGCTCTTGCCGAGAACGCCGACGTGACAGCCGTCTTCGCGGCGAACGACCAGATGGCCATCGGTGTGCTGCGTGCCCTCCACGAGGCGGGCCGGTCGGTTCCCGACGACGTCAGCGTCGTCGGCTTCGACGACGTCCCCGAGGCCGCCTATCTCATCCCACCGCTGACGACCGTGCGCCAGGACTTCGCCGCCATCGGCCGCGAGGCGATCGCGATGCTGACCGCGGCGATCTCCGGTGACACGGCTGACACGGACCAGGTCCCCAGCCTCATCGACCCCGAACTCATCGTCCGGGCGAGCACCGCGCCGCCCGGCCAGACCAGGAGCAGAGCCACATGACCGAGGCCGCCACCGCCGCCGCCCACACCCCGCAGTACGTCGTCGGCGTCGACTACGGGACTCTCTCGGGGAGAGCCCTCGTCGTCCGGGTGTCCGACGGCGCCGAGCTCGGTTCGGCGGTGCACGATTACGCCCACGCCGTCGTGACCGACCACGTCCCGGTCGACGGAGGCGCGTCACTGCCGCCGGAGTGGGCGCTCCAGGTGCCGCAGGACTACCGGGACGTGCTCCGCCACGCGGTGCCGGCGGCGGTGGCGGCAGCCGGCATCGACCCGGCCGACGTCATCGGCATCGCCACCGACTTCACGGCCTGCACCGTCCTGCCGACGAGCGCCGAGGGGGTGCCCCTGTGCGAGGTGCCCGGCTGGGAGCAGCGCCCCCACGCCTGGGTGAAGCTGTGGCGACACCACGCGGCGCAGGGCCAGGCGGACCGGATCAACGCACTCGCCGCCGAGCGAGGCGAGTCATGGCTGGCTCGCTACGGCGGCCTCATCAGCTCGGAGTGGGAGTTCGCCAAGGCGCTGCAGGTGCTCGAGGAGGACCCTGAGGTGTATGCCGCGACGGCGCGGTGGGTCGAGGCGGCCGACTGGATCGTGTGGCAGCTGTGCGGCGCCTACGTGCGCAACGCGTGCACGGCCGGCTACAAGGGCATCCGGCAGGACGGCGCCTACCCCTCGCGCGACTTCCTCGCCGCCCTCAACCCCTCCTTCGCGTCGTTCGTCGACGACAAGCTCGACCACCAGATCGGCGAGCTCGGATCTGTCGCAGGCACGCTGACCGCCGAGGCTGCGGCATGGACGGGACTCCGAGAGGGCATCGCCGTCGCCGTCGGCAACGTCGACGCGCACGTCACGGCACCCGCGGCGCAGGCCACCGCGCCGGGTCAGATGGTGGCGATCATGGGCACCTCGACGTGTCACGTCATGAGCAGTGACGTGTTGCGTGAGGTGCCGGGCATGTGCGGCGTGGTCGACGGCGGCATCGTGGCGGGCCTCTACGGCTACGAGGCCGGGCAGTCGGGCGTCGGCGACATCTTCGGCTGGTTCACCCGGACTGCGGTGCCGGCCGACTATGCGGCCGAGGCAGAGCGGCGCGGCCTGTCGGTGCACGAGCTGCTCACCGAGAGGGCGAGCGCGCAAGCGGTCGCAGAGCACGGACTCGTCGCGCTCGACTGGCACAGCGGCAACCGCTCGATGCTTGTCGACCACGAGCTGTCCGGGCTCGTCGTGGGCCAGACCCTCGCCACGCGGCCGGAGGACACCTACCGCGCGCTGCTCGAGTCGACGGCCTTCGGCACACGCGTCATCCTCGAGGCCTTCCGCGACGCCGGCGTGCCGGTGACCGAGCTCGTCATCGCGGGTGGTCTGGCGAAGAACCGCCTGCTCATGCAGATCTACGCCGACGTGACCCGCATGCCGCTGTCGGTCATCGGGTCGGCGCAGGGCCCGGCCCTGGGCTCCGCGATCCACGCCGCCGTCGCGGCCGGTGCCTACCCCGACGTGGCCACGGCAGCGGGCCGCATGGGACGGGTCGAGCGCGCGGCGTACGTGCCCGACGAGGCCGACGCAGCGGCATACGACCCGCTCTTCGAGGAGTACGTCCGCCTGCACGACCACTTCGGCCGCCGGGGCAACGACGTCATGAGGCGACTGAAAGCACTGCGCCGCAAGGCGATCGCCGCCAAGTCACACCCTGCCGAGCCGGTCCCGACGACTGGCCAGGAGGCCAGTGCAGGCGGTGAGGCTGCGTGAGCTTGTCCACCGATGTGAACGCAACCATCACCTCCCTGCGTCACGAGGTCTGCGCGCTTCATGCCGAGCTGACCCGCTACCAGCTCGTGATCTGGACAGCCGGCAACGTCTCGGCCCGCGTGCCGGATCGCGACCTCATGGTCATCAAGCCGAGCGGGGTGTCCTACGACGACCTGACGCCCGAGAACATGGTGCTCTGCGACCTGCACGGCCGCGTCCTCGAGGGCGAACACGCGCCGTCCTCCGACACCGACGCCCAGGCCTACGTCTACCGGCAGATGCCCCACGTCGGGGGCGTCGTGCACACGCACTCGACGTATGCGACGGCGTGGGCCAGCCGGGGCGAGGCGATCCCGTGCGCCCTGACGATGCAGGCCGACGAGTTCGGGGGCGAGATCCCCGTCGGCCCATTCGCTCTCATCGGCGATGACTCGATCGGGCGCGGCATCGTCGAGACCCTGACCGCCTCTCGCTCGGCCGCCGTCCTCATGAAGCAGCACGGCGTCTTCACCATCGGCAAGGACGCACGCTCGGCCGTCAAGGCGGCAGTCATGTGCGAGGACGTCGCCCGCACCGTCCACATCGCCCGCCAGCTCGGCGAGCCCATCCGCATCGAGCCCACCGACGTCGACTCGCTCTTCGACCGCTACCAGAACGTCTACGGACAGAAGGACAACCGATGACCACTAGCCCCACTCCCGAGCAGCGCGAGGTCTGGTTCCTCACCGGCAGCCAGCACCTCTACGGCGAGGAGACCCTGCGTCAGGTGGCCGACCAGTCCCAGACCATCGCCAAGGAGATCGACGCGAGCGGCGTGCTGCCCGCCCGGGTCGTGTGGAAGCCGATCCTCGCCGACTCGGCCGCGATCCACGCCGCGATCCTCGAGGCCAACGCAAGCTCCGACTGCATCGGCGTCATCACGTGGATGCACACCTTCTCCCCGGCGAAGATGTGGATCACCGGGCTCGACGCCCTCCGCAAGCCGATGCTGCACCTGCACACCCAGGCCGGCGCTGAGCTTCCGTGGTCGAGCATCGACATGGACTTCATGAACCTCAACCAGGCCGCGCACGGCGATCGCGAGTTCGCTTTCGTCGGAGCGCGACTCGGCATCGCGCGCAAGGTGGTCGCCGGCCACGTGAGCAACCCCGCGGTCCTCGAGCGCATCGGCACATGGGGCCGGGCCGCCGCCGGCGTCTCGGAGCTGAGAACCCTGCGGCTGGCCCGCTTCGGCGACAACATGCGCGACGTCGCGGTGACCGAGGGCGACAAGGTCGAGGCCCAGCTGCGCTTCGGGGTCTCGGTCAACACCTACGGCGTGGGCGAGCTGGTCGAGGTCGTCGACGCCGTCTCCGACGCCGAGGTCGACACTCTCGTCGCGGAGTACGAGCAGGCCTATGCCGTCGTGCCCGAGCTGCGCCGCGGCGGTGACCGTCACGCGTCGCTGCGCTACGGCGCGCGCATCGAGGCCGGTCTGCGGACCTTCCTCTCCGACGGCGGGTTCCGGGCGTTCACGACCAACTTCGAGGACCTCGGCGGCCTGCGCCAGCTGCCTGGCCTCGCCGTCCAGCGGCTCATGGCCGACGGCTACGGCTTCGGCGGCGAGGGCGACTGGAAGACCTCGGTGCTGCTGCGCACGGCGAAGGCCATGGCGCAGGGCCGGCCCGGCGGCACGAGCTTCATGGAGGACTACACGTACCACCTGGTGCCGGGGGAGGAGAAGATCCTCGGGGCGCACATGCTCGAGGTCTGCCCGTCCATCGCCGGTCGGCAGCCGAGCCTCGAGATCCACCCGCTCAGCATCGGCGGACGTGAGGACCCCGTGCGCCTGAAGTTCACGGCCGCCCCCGGCCCCGGTGTCGTCGTCGGCATGAGCGACCTCGGCGGCCGGTTCCGACTGACCCTCAACGAGATCGACGTCGTCGAGCCCGACGAGGAGCTGCCGCGACTGCCCGTCGCGTGCGCCGTATGGGAGCCCAAGCCGACCCTTACGACCTCGGCCGAGTCGTGGCTGCTCGCGGGCGGCCCGCACCACACGGTCCTGTCGACCGCCATCGGCACCGACGAGTTCCGCGACCTGGCCGAGATGATCTCGACCGAGCTCGTCGTCATCGACGCCGGCACCACCCCCGAGAGCCTGCGCCAGGAGCTGCGCTGGAGCGCGGCCTACCACCGTCTCGCCGCGCGCCTGTGACGGCGGGACCGGTCCACCGGAGGGCAGACTGACCCGATGGCGGAGACGAACTGGGCGGGCAGCCACACCTACCGAGCACGCATCGAGAGGGTCCGTTCGGTGGAGCACCTGCAGGAGGTCGTCGCGGCGGCGCCGCGCGTGCGCGCGCTCGGGTCGCGACACAGCTTCACGGACCTGACCGACATCACCGACAACGACG
This sequence comes from Terrabacter tumescens, assembly GCF_014646815.1. Lineage (GTDB taxonomy): Bacteria > Actinomycetota > Actinomycetes > Actinomycetales > Dermatophilaceae > Terrabacter > Terrabacter tumescens. The sequence continues at coordinate 478,983 of NZ_BMNZ01000003.1, read as the reverse complement.
ACGGCGTCCTCGTCTCCCTCGTCGACCTGCCGACGACGGTCGAGGTCGACACCACGGCCCGCACCGCCCGCGTGACGGGCCGGGCCGCATACGGCGACGTCGCGACCCGGCTCCACGCGGCCGGTTGGGCGCTGGGCAACCTCGCCTCGCTGCCGCACATCTCGGTAGCGGGTGCCGTCGCCACCGGCACCCACGGCTCCGGTGTCGAGAACGGTTCTCTCGCAACGGCCGTCACCTCCCTCGACATCGTCGGGCCGGACGGCGACGTGCGCACGGTCAGTCGCGGGGACGCCGACTTCGAGGGCAGCGTCGTGTCCCTCGGGGCCCTCGGTGTGGTCACCGCGGTGACGCTCGAGGTCGAGCCCACCTACGACGTGCGCCAGGACGTCTGGACCGGCCTGTCGTGGGACGACCTCGCGGCAGGCCTCGACACCGTCCTGGCCAGCGCCTACAGCGTCAGCCTCTTCACCCACTGGGGCGACGCCGGCATCGACCAGGTGTGGCTCAAGAGCCGCGCGGACGAGGCCGCGGCCGAGCTCCGGGGCGCGCTGCGTGCGACGACGACGATGCACATGCTCGAGGGCGGTGCCACGGAGTCGGTGACGCAGCAGGGCGGCGTCCCCGGACCCTGGCTCGACCGGTTGCCGCACTTCCGGATGGAGTTCACGCCGAGTCGCGGCGCGGAGCTGCAGAGCGAGTACCTCGTGCCGCGCGAGCACGCCCTCCTCGCCGTCGAGCGCCTGCGCGCCCTGGGTGGCCGGCTCGCGCCCGTGCTCCAGGTGGGCGAGCTGCGCACGGTCGCGGCCGACGGGCACTGGCTGAGCAGCTCCTACGGCCACGACGCGCTCGGCCTGCACTTCACCTGGCTGCTCGACCCCGAGCGGGTGTATGCCGTCCTGCCCGTCCTCGAGGAGGCCCTGCTGCCGCTCGGGGCGCGTCCGCACTGGGGCAAGTGCTTCACCGCCGGGGTGCGCGAGCTCGAGCCGCTCTACCCGCGCCTGCCCGACTTCCGGGCGCTGCGCGAGCGTGTCGACCCCGACCGCGTCTTCGGCAACGCCTTCCTCGACCGCGTGCTCGGTTGACTGACGAGCAGCGCGCAGCGCGCTCGACCGATGGGCGGTGCCGCTCAGTGGCGCCGGCGGTGGCCCGGGGTCGAGGGCTGGTTCGCCTCGATGTCGCTCGTCACGTCGCGCAGTGACCCCGCGATCGTGACGAGCAGCTCGGCCACGCGGGACAGCTCGTCCGAGCCCAGGGCGTCGAAGGCGTGCGGCATCCAGTCCCGCACCTCGTTGAGGCGCCGCACGCCCGAGTCGGGGATCTCGACAGTGCTCCGGCGGCGGTCGTGCGGGTCGGGCACGCGGGCGACCATGCCGCGCTGCTCGAGACGGTCGACGAGCGTCGTGGTCGAGCTCGTCGTCAGACCCAGGGCGGTCGCGAGATCCGTCTGCCCCATGGGGCCGCGGGCCATCAGGTGGCTGATGGCGCGACTCTCGTTGACCGTCAGGTCGAGGTGGGTGGCAACGGCGATTCGGTAGCGCTCGCCGGCGAGGATCAGCTCGCGCAGGGCAGCGGTCGCGGCATCACGAGAAGCAGCGGACGGGCTCATCCCACCAACCTAGTGACCCAGGTCGCTCGCTGGGCTGATCGCTTGATTGTCAAACGAACTGCCCGTACCGTGAGGGACAGCGGCAACACGGACGCGCTGCGAGGCTGGTCCGCAGATCCGTCGGACCCGGGGTTGAGCAGCCAGCCCCGGGTCCGAGAATCCCCTCCATCCAGCGCTGCGTTCGGCAAGGCGGCTCACATGGACACGGACAACGCAGTGGTCGAGAGACTCCTGACTCCGGCGGAGGTTGCCACGATCTTCCGCGTCGACCCCAAGACGGTCAGCCGCTGGGCCCGTTCCGGCAAGCTCAACGCCCGACGCACGCTCGGCGGGCACCGCCGCTATCCCGAGAACGAGATCTGGGCCCTGCTCGACCAGCACCAGGGCGAGTAGCCGGCGGAGCGGACCGTCGTTCGCGGCCCCGGGGTCGCTCAGAAGTCGCCGGCGCTGCGCCGCAGGCGGGTCAGCACGTCGACGAGCGACTGCGCGTCCTCCGTGTCGAGGTCGGGCTGCTCGAACACCTCGGTGTTGAGCGCGGTCGTGGCCCGCTCGGCGAGCGCACGTCCCGAGGGGGTCAGCGACACGAGCATGGCCCGCCGGTCCTCCGGATGGGCCCGGCGCATCACGAGGCCGGCGTCCTCGAGTCGGTCGACGGCGTTGGTGACGCTCGTCGGGTGCACCTGCAGGCGGCTGCCGATGACCTTCATCGGCAGCGACCCGCGCCGGCTGAACCACAGCAGCATGAGCACCTCGTAGCGCGCGAAGGTGACGCCGAGCGGCTTGAGGGTCGCCTCGACCCGGGCCAAGACGATCTGGTGCGCCCGCATGAGCGAGGTGATGGCGGCCATGCCGTCGGCGGCGGGCTCCCAGCCCTGCTCCACCCACTGCTCACGGGCCCGGGCGATCGGGTCGAAGCCGAGACCCGACCCGACGCCCGAACCCACGCCGGTGGCGGAGGCCACCGGCCCCGTGGCGTCGCTGCCGCTCGGGCTGCCCGCAGCGGCGGTCGTGTCGGTCTGAGCACTCATGGCGACATCGTAGGTTCGCCGGTGCGTTGACGTCCATTAGTAGGAAGTCCTACTATTTTCTCATGTCTGACGCACCGCAGCGCGACCTGCACCAGCCGACCCACCACGTCCGGCTCGTCACCGCGAGCAGCCTCTTCGACGGCCACGACGCCTCGATCAACATCATGCGGCGCATCATGCAGACGCAGGGCGCCGAGGTCATCCACCTCGGGCACAACCGCTCGGTCCAGGAGGTCGTCGACGCAGCGATCGAGGAGGACGTGCAGGGCGTCGCGGTCAGCTCCTACCAGGGTGGGCACGTCGAGTACTTCGAGTACCTCGTGCAGCTGCTCAAGGAGAACGGCGCCGGCCACATCCGCGTCGTCGGTGGTGGTGGCGGCGTCATCGTCCCCGAGGAGATCGCGCGGCTGCGCGAGTCCGGCGTCACGATCTTCAGCCCCGAGGACGGCCAGCGGCTCGGCCTCGCCGGCATGATCAACACCGTCGTCGCCGACTGCGACTTCGACCCCTGGGAGACCGCCGCCGCGTCGGTCGAGGCCGTCCTCGCGGGAGAGCGCGCGGCCGTCGCGCGGGCCATCACCGGCGCCCAGGAGGGCGACCTCGACGAGCCGACCCTGACCCGCATCCGCGAGGCCGCAGGCCGCCGTCGCGTGCCCGTCCTCGGCATCACCGGCACCGGAGGCTCGGGCAAGTCGAGCCTCACCGACGAGCTGATCCGACGTCTGCGCCTCGACCAGCAGGACAAGCTCCGCGTCGCCGTCCTCGCCATCGACCCCACCCGCAGCCGCGGTGGCGGCGCCCTGCTCGGCGACCGCATCCGGATGAGCTCGCTCGACGGCGACCGCGTATTCTTCCGCAGCCTCGCGACGCGCGGCGGCTCCCAGGTCCCGACGCACCTCGACGACGTCCTCGACATCGTCCGCGCCGCCGGCTTCGACCTCGTCATCCTCGAGACGCCCGGCATCGGTCAGGGCGACGCGGCCATCGTCGACTTCGCCGACGTCTCGCTCTACGTCATGACGCCGGAGTTCGGCGCCAGCAGCCAGCTCGAGAAGATCGACATGCTCGACCGCGCCGATGTCGTCGCCATCAACAAGTTCGAGCGGCGCGGCGCCGAGGACGCCCTGCGTGACGTCGGCCGCCAGATGGTGCGCAACCGCGAGGCCTTCGGCAAGGGGCCCGCCGACATGCCCGTCTACGGCACGTCTGCCGCCACCTTCAACGACGACGGCGTCACCGCGCTCTACCAGCAGCTGCGAGACCTCTTGTCCGACAAGGGGATGCCCGTCGGTGAGGGCGTCCTGCCGCACGTCGCCACCAAGCAGTCCACGCGCATCGCGACCATCGTGCCCGCGTCCCGCGTGCGCTACCTCGCCGATATCAGCGACACGGTGCGCGGCTACCACGAGGCGACGGAGCGGTATGCCGCTGCGGCCAGTCGCGTGCAGCGCCTCGAGTCCGTGCGCGGCGAGCTCGCCTCTGCCGCAGCGGCCGACGAGGTCGGCAGCGCCGCGAGCGCGGTCGAGGCCGTCGAGGCCCTCCTCGACGAGGCCCGCACCGACGTCCCGTCCGAGGTCGCCGGCGCGCTGTCCGCGTGGCCCTCGGTCGTCGCGTCCTACTCCGGCGACGAGCAGGTCGTGCGCATCCGTGACAAGGAGATCCGCAACGTCCTGACTCGAGAGTCGTTGTCGGGCAACAAGATCCCGCGCGTCTCCCTCCCGCGCTACCGCGACCACGGCGAGCTCGTCAGCTTCCTGCGCCGCGAGAACCTCCCCGGCTACTTCCCGTTCACGGCCGGCGTCTTCCCGTTCAAGCGCGAGGGTGAGGACCCCGCTCGCATGTTCGCCGGCGAGGGTGACCCCTTCCGCACCAACCGCCGCTTCAAGCTGCTCTCGGAGGGTCAGCCGGCCACCCGCCTGTCCACGGCGTTCGACTCCGTGACCCTCTACAGTCGCGACCCCGACCCGCGCCCCGACGTCTACGGCAAGGTCGGCACCTCGGGCGTCTCGATCGCGACGCTCGACGACATGAAGGCGCTCTACGACGGGTTCGACCTCGTGTCGCCCACGACGTCGGTCTCGATGACGATCAACGGTCCCGCGCCGACGATCCTCGCCTTCTTCCTCAACACCGCCATCGACCAGCAGGTCGACGCCTTCCGGGCGCGGGAGGGCCGGGAGCCGGGCGAGGCCGAGCGCAAGGAGCTCGCGGCATACGCCCTCGCCAACGTGCGCGGCACGGTGCAGGCCGACATCCTCAAGGAGGACCAGGGCCAGAACACCTGCATCTTCAGCACCGAGTTCTCGCTCAAGATGATGGCCGACATCCAGGAGTGGTTCATCGAGCACCAGGTGCGCAACTTCTACTCCGTGTCGATCTCGGGCTACCACATCGCCGAGGCCGGGGCCAACCCCATCAGCCAGCTCGCGTTCACCCTCGCCAACGGCTTCACCTACGTCGAGAGCTACCTCGCGCGCGGCATGGCCGTCGACGACTTCGCCCCCAACCTGTCCTTCTTCTTCAGCAACGGCATGGACCCCGAGTACTCCGTGCTCGGCCGGGTCGCCCGTCGCATCTGGGCCGTCGCGATGAAGGAGCGCTACGGCGCGGGAGAGCGGTCGCAGAAGCTGAAGTACCACGTGCAGACGTCGGGGCGCAGCCTCCACGCGCAGGAGATGGACTTCAACGACATCCGCACGACGCTGCAGGCGCTCATCGCGATCTACGACAACGCGAACTCTCTGCACACCAACGCTTTCGACGAGGCCGTGACCACGCCGTCGGAGGAGTCGGTGCGTCGCGCGCTCGCCATCCAGCTCATCATCAACCGCGAGTGGGGCCTGGCGATGAACGAGAACCCGCTCCAGGGCTCCTTCGTCATCGACGAGCTCACCGACCTCGTCGAGGCCGCGGTGCTCAAGGAGTTCGACCGCATCACCGAGCGCGGCGGCGTGCTCGGCGCCATGGAGACCGGCTACCAGCGCGGTCGCATCCAGGACGAGTCGATGCTCTACGAGCACCGTAAGCACGACGGCAGCCTGCCGATCATCGGCGTCAACACCTTCCGCAACCCGCACGAGGGTGAGGTGCCGCGCAAGGTCGTGCTCGCCCGCGGCACCGAGGAGGAGAAGCAGGGCCAGCTGTCGCGAGTCCGCGCGTTCCGCAAGGAGCACGAGGTCGAGGCGACGGCGGCGCTCGAAGAGCTCAAGGCGGTCGCGATCGAGGGAGGCAACGTCTTCGACGTCCTCATGCGGGCGGCGCGGGTGTGCTCGCTCCAGCAGGTGACCGAGGCCTTCTTCGAGGTCGGCGGCCAGTACCGCCGCAACGTCTGAACGCTCGGGGGTTCACGGCCGCGGGCGGCCTGCGCCCCCGAGTGCCCTCGAACGACCCGCGTGGTTGGCTCTACGGATGACGCTGGACGACGACCTTGCGTATGCCGTGTCCCTCCCGAGCGCGCCCCGCCGGGTCGTGTCGCTGGTGCCGTCGATCACCGAGGCGCTGGCGACCACGTGCCCGGAACGGCTGGTCGGGGCCACGGACTGGTGCACGCACCCGAGCGGGCTTGCGGTGCCCAGGGTTCGGGGCACGAAGAACCCCGACCTCGCTGCGATCCGGGCGCTGGGGCCCGACCTCGTCGTCGCGAACAAGGAGGAGAACCGCGAGCTGGATGTGAGGCGGCTGCGGGCCGACGGCATACCCGTCTGGGTGACGGACATCGAGACGGTGCCCGCTGCGCTCGACTCGCTCGAGCGGCTGTTCGCCGAGGTCCTCCAGCTGGGTACTCCGGGGTGGCTCGAGTCCGCGCGGGCGGAGTGGGGTGGCCCGGTGCCGGAGCCCAGCATCGATGTCGCCGTGGCGATCTGGCGCGACCCCTGGATGGCCGTCGGGCGCGACACGTTCACCGGCGACCTCGTTGCCCGGCTCGGCTGGCGCAACGTGCTCGCCGACTCGGCCGAGCGCTACCCGCACGTCGAGGTGTCCGACCTCGACCGGGACGGCGTCACGGTGCTGCTGCCCGACGAGCCCTACGTCTTCACGGCCGACGACGGGCCCGAGGCGTTCGCTCACGCGCGCACGGCCCTCGTCAGCGGCCGGCTGCTCACCTGGTACGGCCCCAGCCTCGTCGGCGCCCGAGCGGCCCTCACCGCCGCAGTCACCCCCTGACCGACCCACCACGCAGCAGCGGCCTTCAACCGTCGAGAGGCCACGTGTGGCCCCTCTTGAACCGTCGAGAGGCCACGTGTGGCCCCTCTTCAACCGTCGAGAGGCCACGTGTGGCCCCTCTTCAACTGTCGAGAGGCCGCGTGTGACCGCCCGCTGTCAGTTCTCGGCGACGACGAGCAGGCCGGCGAGCATGAGCTGCCGGGCGAGGTCCAGCCCCACCATGTCGGCGCGCAGCACGCCGTCAGCGATGAGGGCCACGAACGTGCCGACGTGGTGCCGCTCGACGGGGAAGTCGGCCAGTCGGCTGCGCAGGGTCGCCGAGCCGTCGCCGGCAGGCACCAGGCGGGCTGCGACGTGCGGTCGCAGGGTGAGCAGGGTGTCGGACGTCAGTGATTCCGCAGCGGCCACCTGCGCCAGAGGTCCGATGGGCGACGGCCGCTGCGTGCCCCGGGCACGCAGCTCGAGCGCGTCGACGACCTCTGCCGGCTCGATCTCGCCCAGTGCCCGCACGAGCGCGGCCCGGACGAGCTCGACGTCGGGGGTGAGGGCGTCGTGGTCGAAGCCGGTCGGTGCCACGTCGAGCGAGGCCCGCACCCGCTCGTCGCGGCTCATAGACGCCAGGGCTATCGAGACGAGCTCGTCCGCGACGTGGCGGCGGGTCCAGACGTGGACCCCGAGGGTCAGGTGGGTGCTGACGCCGCCGAGGGCGGTCGCCGAGTGGATCCAGCCGCGGGGGAGGTAGAGCACGTCGCCGGGCCCGAGGGTGAACTCGCGCTCGGGCGCGCGCTGCGAGGCCTCCTCGACCTCGGCGCGGTGGTCGGTCCACGGCTCGTTGCGCAGGGGTGCGGGACGTACGGGCGGCCTGACGCGCCAACGCTTCTCGCCGGCCATCTGCAGCACGAAGACGTCGTGGACGTCGTAGTGGTCGCTGAAGCCGGTGTTCTGGCTCGGGGTGACGTAGGCGTTGGCCTGGACGGGGTGCCCGAGCTCCGCCGCGAGCTGCTGGGTGAAGTCGACGAGCGGTCCCCAGGTGCGGTGCAGCCCCTGCAGGACGATGGTCGCCCCGCCGGTGAAGAGGTGCAGCAGCTTGTCGTCGCTGACCTGGTCGGCGACCGACGCGCCGACGCCGCCGCCCTGGGTGAATTCGCGGTCGCCGAGCGTCCGACCGTCCTGCGCGACCCGGAGGAAGGGTGCCCGGAGGCCGCGCCGCGAGACGAGCTCGTCGACGGAGTCCTCACCGAACAGCTCGAGCAGGTCGCCGGGCAGGTCGGCGGCCCGCGTCACCACGGGCGAGCGCGCCCAGTGCTCCTGCGCGAACTCGTCGGCGTCGAAGGGGACCAGACGCCCGAGCGCCGAGCGCCCACCGGTCGGGGTGGACGCTCGGCTCGTCGTGCCAGCGGACATCAGATGGAGCTGGTCGGGTCCGCTCCGGCCCCGCCGTCAGCGCCGCCGTCGTGGCTGCTCGTGTCGGCGCCGCCGTCGGCGGGGCCCTCGGTGCCTTCGGTGCCCGAGGCGTCGGCGCCGCCGTCAGCGCCGCCGTCCTGGCTGCTCGTGTCAGCGCCGCCGTCGGCGGGCCCTTCGGTCGTCGGGTCGCTCACAGGGTCCAGCGGGTTGTCGCTCATCGCTTCTCCTCCACGGGGTGTGCAGCGGCGCCGGACGACGCCGTCCCCGTTGACCTACCCGCTGGCACCGCCTCTGGCACAGGTCGCCGTGTCGTGTTGGGATCAGTCCATGGCGATCAGCAAGGGCGACACCGTCCACTGGAACACGTCCCAGGGCCGCACCACGGGCAAGGCCGTGGAGAAGCGGGTCAAGGAGTTCACCTTCGACGGGCAGAAGTTCAACGCGTCCGGCGACGAGCCGTACTGGATCGTCGAGTCGAGCAAGACCGGCGCCCAGGCGGCCCACAAGGAGTCCTCGCTCGACGCCGGTTGAGCGCCGGGTGAGCGCCGGGTGAGCGCCGGGTGAGTCCAAGGGGGCCCAGTGGCGTCAGGTCAGGTGGTCGAAGTCCCCGCGCGTCCACGCCGCGTGGCGGTCCGCCGAGCGGCGCAGCACGGCCTTGGCGTCCGCCGGCACGACGGCGCCGAAGTTGTTGTAGAGACGGTCGAAGTGCAGCCCCTCGAGCTGGCCGGCAATTCGCTGGACCACGTTGCCCGACAAGGGGATCCGATTCGGGTAGCTCCTCATGAAGCTGACCGAGCGACGGTCCGGGTTGGGAAAGACGGCGTCGCCCGCGAGCAGCACGCCGCGCCCATCCGCCCCGGCTGTCCACTCGACCACGGCCTGGCCGCGGAAGTGCCCGCCGACGCGGTGCAGGGTCAGGCCCGGCGCCACCTCGCGGCGGTCGTCGTAGAGCTCGACGCGGGGGTCGCGGCGGCGCACCCACTCACCGTCCGCGGCCGCCACGAGCACCGGCACGTCACCGAGCGCCCGGGCCCACTCGGTCTGCACGCCGTACATGTGCGGGTGGCTGGCGGCCACGGCCAGCGTCGGTCCCAGCGACCGCACGAGCTCGAGAGCCTCGTCGTCGACGTAGCCGACGCAGTCGAAGAGCAGCACGCCCTCGGGCACCCGGACGACCATGGTCTGCTGACCGATGCCGACCTCCGGGTCGGCGCGCAGCCCCCAGAGGTCCGTCTCGACCTGCTCGACGGTGATCCGGGTCCCGGCCTCGCGCAGCTCCTCGAGCGTCGTCCAGCGCTGGCCGCCCGCAGGCACCCACTGTCGCTCGTCCTCGCAGACGGCGCAGGCGTCCGGAGGCGTGGGCAGGTCGTCGGTCTCCACGGCGCACGTGGCACAGATCCAGATCACCTGCCCAGCCTGCCGCTCCGCAGCGGGCCGCACCAGCGGGTTTGCGGGAGGATGCACGGGTGATCCTGCACCTGCGCGCCGCCGTCGAGCAGCTGTATGCCGTCCCGCCCGCCCGCTTCACGCCGCTGCGTGCCGAGCTGGTGGCGGAGGCCAGGGCCGCCGGAGAGAAGTCCCTGGCCACGTCGATCGGCGCGCTGCGCAAGCCGACGGTGGCCGCGTGGGCGGTCAACCACTTCGTCCGCGAGCACGGCGACGAGGTCGACGAGCTGCGCGCCTTCGCCGATCTGCTCCGTGAGGCGCAGCGCACCCTCGACGCCGACCAGCTCCGGGTGCTCGGCCGGGAGCGGGCCAGGCGCGTCGACGCCCTCGCCGACCGCATCGCCGAGGTCGCTGCCGAGGAGGGACAGCGGCTCGGTGCGGGTGTCGCCCAGGAGGTGCGCGAGACCCTGACGGCGCTCATCGCGGACGAGGACGCGGAGGCCTCGGTCCTCACCGGCGCACTCGTCAAGGCCCTCAGCTACTCCGGGTTCGGCTCCGTCGACGTCGCGGACGTCGTCGCCCTGGGCGACGCCAGCGACGCCGACGACGCGGGTGACGGCGACGGGCCCTCGCGCCCGTCCCTGTCCGTGCTCCCCGGCGGGGGCGGTGACCCGGTCGACCTCGAGGAGCGGCGCCGCAGCAGGCGCACGGCCGAGCGGACCCGGCTGCAGTCGGCCGTCGACGCGGCCCGTGCCGAGCTGAGGGCCGCCGACCGTCAGGTCGCGGTCCTGACCGCCCGTCAGGAGGAGGTCACCGAGGGCATCGCCGACCTCGAACGACGGCTGGCGACCGCGAGGGCCCGCCTCGAGAAGGTGACCGGCGAGCTCGACGAGGCACACGGCATACGCGATCGACGTGAGCAGGAGGAGGCGGCGGCCCGGAAGGCGCTCGACGCCCACGACGCCGGCGACTGAGGCACGGGCGGGCGGGGCCGGATCGTCAGTCGCGCTGCAGCCGTCGACGCACCCGCTCGGCGAGCCGGCGGCCCGAGGCCACGGCGCCCTCCGAATCGTCCGTCTCGTCAGACGGGGGCCGCTCGCCGGGCTGGGTCGCCGCGAGCTCCGGCGTCAGCTCGTACGTGCGGGAGTAGATCTCGAAGAGCGCGAGCAGGAGGGCGGCCACGGGGACGGCGACGAACGCGCCGCCGACCCCGAAGAGCGCGGCCCCGAAGAGCACCGCGGCGAACGACACCGCGGGATGGACGTTGACCGCCTGAGCCGAGATCCGCGGCTCGAGGGTGAGGTTCTCGACCTGCTGGTAGACGAGAGCGAAGGCGAGCATGGCCACGCCCTGCCACGGCTGGGGGCCGACGAGCCCGACGAAGACGGGCAGGGCGATCGCGATGTAGGTCCCGACCGTCGGCACGAACTGCGCCACGACACCGGTCCAGATGCCGAGTGCCAGCCAGTAGGGCATGCCGATGACGAGCATGAACGCCGCCGAGAGCCCGCCGCAGATGGCGGCCAGGACGAGCCGCGCCGACACGTAGCCGCCCGTCTTGATGATGGCCAGCTCCCAGGCGGTCGTCAGCATCTCCTGGCGGTGGGGCGGCGCGAGGCGGGCGACCCAGCGACGCAGCCTCGGCTGGTCGGCCGAGAGGTAGAAGGTGAAGAAGGCGAACGTCAGGCTGCTGAAGGCCGCCCCGAGCACCGTGGCCAGCGCACCCACCAGCCCGCCGGCGATGCTCTGCGCGGCCGACGTCAGCACCGACGTGCCGATGCCGAGCTGCCCCAGGATCGTCGTGTAGTCGAGCGACATCCCGAACTGCTCGGCGGCCCATGTCGTGACGTGTCGCAGCAGGTCGGGCACCGCGCGCACGAGGGTCCCGAGCTGCTCGGCGAGCAGCTGCCCGAAGGCGATGAGGAAGACGACGAAGAAGAGGATCACGCCGAACATCACGATGAACGTCGCGAGACCGCGCCGCATCCGCCGCGACAGCCGGGCGACCGCGGGCTCCATGGCGATGGCCGCGAGCATCGACATGACGAGGGTGAAGATCACGGTGCCGCCGTCGTCGAGCACCCACTTGCCGAGGGCCGCGAGGGCCACGACACCGACGAGCGTCCAGCCGGCGCGCCACACGCTCTGCCGGTCGAAGCGGACCCGCACGTCGACGACGGCAGTGGGTTCCCCGGACGGCTCGGGCGTCCGCGGCCCCGTGCGGGCCGGGGGGAGCCCCGACGGGCTGTTGGCGCTCCTGCTCGTCCGGCGACGGCGACTCGCTCATGGGCCGATCCTCCCAGCCGCCGTGCCGCGACACCGGGACCTCGCGTGGATCGGGGTCGATTTCGTATCCGCGCCGCGGAACGTGTAGTCTCGCCGTCGCACAACAGGTCGACCTGAAGGCGTTCTCGAGACGTTTTCACCGGGTCGGCCGTGCCCCAATAGCTCAGTCGGCAGAGCGTTTCCATGGTAAGGAAAAGGTCTAGGGTTCGATTCCCTATTGGGGCTCTGGTCGGTCGGTCTCCGGCCCGTGTCGCAGTTGCGACAGGGCCGGAGGACGACAGCCCATGGCGGGGTAGCTCAGCTGGTTAGAGCGCACGACTCATAATCGTGAGGTCGCGGGATCGAGCCCCGCTCCCGCTACCACTTCCGCGCGCATCCGCTTCGATTTTTGGAATCATCGGGGTGTCGCGTAACCTTGGACGTCGCGCCTGCGTGTCACCCCGGGGATGCCGCCCGGAACGCGTGACGCGCCGCGCGACACCCGTCGCAAGACGACCGAACACCCAAGTACGTTCCCGAAAGAGCAGGTTGCCGTGGCCAGCAAGAGCAGCGACGTCCGTCCGAAGATCACGATGGCGTGTGTGGACTGCAAGGACCGCAACTACATCACCAAGAAGAACCGTCGGAACAACCCCGACCGTCTCGCGATGAACAAGTTCTGCCCGAAGTGCGGCAAGCACACGGAGCACCGCGAGACCCGCTGAACCCAGCTCCACCTCGATGCTCCCTCGGCCTGTGGCCGGGGGAGCGTCGTCGTTCCCGGCCCTGCGCCGGTCGCGCCCACCCGTGGTGGGCAGCGCGGGCCCGCGTCGGCGTCGGTCGATAGGGTGCCGGTATGCCGGTGAACGCAGACTTCCAGGGCCGGGTCTACCCGCCCACCGAGACCTATCGGGTCAGTGTCGCCAAGATCCGCGAGTTCGCCGAGGCGGTCGGCTCGTCCGACCCGGTGCACGTCGACGCCGAGGTGGCGCGCGTGCGCGGCTACGCCGACGTCATCGCGCCGCCGACGTTCGCGGTGCTCATCGCCCAGCAGTGCGACGCGCAGCTGATCAGCGACCCCGAGGCCGGCATCGACTTCTCGCGGGTCGTCCACGGCGAGCAGCGCTTCACCCACCACCGGCCGCTCACGGCCGGTGACGCCGTCGTCGGCACCCTGCACGTCGACACCGTCCGCGAGGCCGGCGGCCACGCCATGGTGACCACCCGCACCGAGCTCGCCACCGAGCAGGGCGAGGCCGTCTGCACGGCCACGTCGACCATCGTCATCCGAGGAGGCGAGTGATGTCCGCCCAGTCCAGCACCCCGGCAGCCACCGAGGTGCGCGCCTTCGACAGCGTCTCGGTCGGCGACGCCCTGCCTCCGCGCACCGTCCACGTCGACCGCGCCCGCCTGGTGCAATACGCCGGGGCCTCGCTCGACCGCAACCGGATCCACTGGGACGAGCGGTTCGCCAAGGAGGTCGGGCTGCCCGACGTCATCGCCCACGGCATGTTCACGATGGGCTCGGCCGTCACCCTCGTCACCGACTGGGCCGGCGACGCCGGTCGCGTCGTCGAGTACGGCGTGCGCTTCACCAAGCCGGTCGTCGTGCCCTACGAGACCGGAGCCGACATCGAGGTGTCCGGCGTCGTCAAGGCCGCCGACCCCGAGACCAAGCGGGTCACCGTCGAGCTGACCGCGACCGCGGGCGGCGAGAAGGTCCTCGGCCGCGCCCTCGCCGTCGTCCTCCTGGACTGACCGGACCGGCCCACTCGTGCGCGAGCAACACGACGTCCCCCTCTCCACGCTGACGACGATGCGCGTCGGCGGTCCGGCGGCCCGGCTCGTCACCGTCTCGACCACCGACGAGCTCGTCGACGCGGTGCGGGAGGTCGACGACGCCGACGAGCCGCTGCTCGTCGTCTCCGGCGGCTCCAACCTGATCGTGTCCGACGACGGCTTCGAGGGCACGGTCGTGCACGTCACGACGTCGGGCATCGAGCCGGAGTCCGCCGACTACTGCGGCGGAGCCGTGGTGCGGGTCGCAGCGGGCGAGGTGTGGGACGACGTCGTGGCGCGCGCGGTCGCGGAGGGCTGGGCCGGTGTCGAGGCGCTGAGCGGCATCCCCGGGCGCACCGGCGCCACCCCGATCCAGAACGTCGGCGCCTACGGCCAGGACGTCTCGCAGTCCATCGCCCAGGTGCGCACGTGGGACCGGCAGGAGCAGGCCGTGCGCACGTTCATGAATGCCGACTGCGCCTTCACCTACCGCCACTCCCGCTTCAAGGGCCACTCGCGCTACGTGGTGCTTGACGTGCTCTTCCAGTTCGAGGTCGCCGACCTCAGTCGCCCGATCGCGTATGCCGCCCTGGCGAAGGGCCTGGACGTCGAGCTCGGCACGCGCGTCCCCCTCTCCGACGCCCGCGAGGCGGTCCTCGAGCAGCGCCGCTCCCGCGGCATGGTGCTCGACGACGCCGACCCCGACACCTGGTCGTGCGGCTCGTTCTTCACCAACCCGATCCTCAGCCGCCACGAGTTCGACGCCCTCGTCGAGCGGGTGGGGGAGCGGCTGGGGTGGGAGGGGCCGACACCCCCGCGCTTCGCCGAGCCCGACGGCCGGGTCAAGACCAGCGCGGCCTGGCTCATCGACCACGCCGGCTTCACCAAGGGCTTCGGGCTGCCCGCACCGGCCGCCCTGTCGACGAAGCACACGCTGGCCGTCACCAACCGCGGCGGCGCCACGACCTCCGACGTGCTGGCCCTCGCCCGCCAGGTGCGCGACGGGGTCCGTGACACCTTCGGCGTCACCCTCGTCAACGAGCCGGTCATCGTCGGCGAGCAGCTCTGACGCGCGACCCGACGCCTCACCCCGCGCACGCGCAAGGCCCCGGTTCCGTTGGGAACCGGGGCCTTCCGTCTGAGGCGGCGCGCAGCCGCTACTTCGTCAGGACGACGGAGAAGGTCTTGGCGCCGATGTTCTTGTCGGTCGTGCTCACCTGGTAGGCCGGCCGGTTGAAGGCGAGGCGCAGCGCGCTCGTCGTACCGCGGTTGACCTTGAAGAACACCCAGCCGCTCGTCGTCGTCGACCGCTTGGCGGACTTCAGCGGGATGGCGTTCCAGCGCTTGGTGAACTCGCTCGTCGGCGTGACCGTCTGCTTGGGGTCGGCGGCGATGAGCGAGAACATCGACGGGTCGACCGAGGCGGAGTAGCGCGACCCGGCCGAGGCGGTCAGGCGCACGCCGACGATCTCGAACTGCTCGGCACCCACCGGCTGCCCGCTCGGCCACTTGAGGTGCCGGGCGACCCGGACCGCGGTGATCGTGTGTCCGAGGTCGGGGTCCTTGATGACGGCCTTGACCGAGGTGTACGACACCTTGTCGGTCGGGGGCGCGTCGGTCGTGGCCGAGGTCGTGGCCGAGGTCGTGGGCGCCGTCGTCGTCGGCTGGGCCGAGGTCGTGGCGGGCGAGCTCGGGCTCGTCGTGGTGGCGCCGGCCGGTGCGGTCGGGTCGGCGGTGACGGCGGCCTCGCCGCTGCACGCTGCGAGCGCGACGACTGGGGCGACGAGACCGGCGACGGCGAGGCGTCGCAGACGGGCTCGAGGGGCGGTCGATGGGCGTGCGGTGATGGCGGCAGAAGTCTTCATGTCCCCACCAGCATGACCGGGCGCACCGAGGATCAGCAAACCCGGTGGACCGCCGCGACGCGGGCGCGGCCCCGTGGCACCCCGAGGACGGCGTCCGTTGTGTCCGGGTACGGCCCGGTCCGGCGTGTGGTCCGTCTCACGCCGAGCTCAGGCTGGGGTGTCGAGCCAGGCGTCCACGTCGGCCAGCGCCGCGCGGCGCAGGGCCGACGGCATACGACTGCCCTCGAGGGAGCCGCGGGCGAGCCGGGCCAGCTCCGCGTCGTCGAGGCCGAGGTCGCGGGCCGCGGCGTACTGCGCCACGAGGCGCGAGCCGAAGAGCAGCGGGTCGTCGGCCCCGAGGGCGACGGGAACGCCGGCCTCGATGATCCGGCGCAGCGGCACCTCGCCGGCCGCGGCGTAGACCCCGAGCGCGACGTTGCTGCCGGGACACACCTCGAGGGTCACGCCCGCCTCGGCGACGGCGTCGAGCACCTGCGGGTCCTCGACGCTACGCACGCCGTGGCCGATGCGGTCGGGGTCGAGGTGCTCGAGCGTCTCCATGACCGACTGGGCGCCGAGCAGCTCACCGCCGTGCGGCACGAGGGCGAGGCCGGCCCGACGGGCGATGGCGAAGGCCGGCGCGAAGTCGGCCACCGCCCCGCGTCGCTCGTCGTTGGACAGGCCGAAGCCGACGACGTCGCCGGCCTCGTCACCGGCGTGGTGGGCGGCGAGGCGCGCGAGCGTCCGGGCCTCGAGGGGGTGGCGCATGCGGCTGGCCGCGACGACGACGGCGACGCCGATCTCGCCCGATGCGGACACCTTGCGGGCCTCGTCGAGCACGATCTCGAGAGCCGGTGTGATGCCGCCGACGAACGGGGCGTACGACGTCGGGTCGACCTGGAGCTCGAGCCAGCGCGAGCCCTCGGCGACGTCGTCGGCGGCGGCCTCGCGCACGATCCGGCGCATGTCCTCCTCGCTGCGCACGCACGCCCGCGCGGCGTCGTAGAGCCGCTGGAAGCGGAACCAGCCGCGCTCGTCGGTGGCCTTGGCCAGCCGGGGCGGCCACTCCGAGACGAGGGCGTCCGGGAGGCGGATGCCGTGCGTGGCGGCGAGCTCGCGCACCGTCCCGACCCGCATCGACCCGGTGAAGTGGAGGTGCAGGTGGGCCTTGGGCAGGTCCTGCACCGAGCGCGTCATGCGGGTCAGTGTGTCACCCGGCCCCGGTGCGCGCCGAGGGGCCGGGCGGGTGCGAAGAGGCCACGGCCGGCTGGCGCCGGCCGTGGCCTCTCGTCGTCTCGTCGGGGACCGTGCCGCCCCGAGGACTCTCAGTCCTCGTCGGGATCGGAGGCGATCTCGTCGACGACGTGCATGGCGGCCTCCTCGGCCGAGGCGCCGGCCCCGTCGACGCCCACGTCGCTGGCCCACACCTGCTTCTCGTCGTCCTCGTGGGCGCCCTCGTCGTCCGCGACGAGACGGCCCGCGCGGGCGTCGCCCACCTCGTTGTCACCGAGCCAGTCGTCCTCGGCGTCGATGGAGTCGGGGTCGTCGCCGCCGACCCGGTCGTCGTCGAGGCCGCTCTCGTTGTCGGGCGCGCCGTAGGCCGAGTTGGGGTCGGGCACCTCCTGGCGGATGCGCTCGTCGATGGTCTCGTCGAGGGACTCCTCGTAGGCGGTCGTGCCGTGCGCCGTGACGCCCTGCGGGCGGTCGTTGGGGGAGTAGCCGCGGTCGAGCACGTCCTCGAGGTCGCCGTCGTCGAGGGTGTCCTCGGGCTGGAGCTGGTCCTCGTCGTCGACGCTGTAGGTCGTCAGGTCGTCGGAGATGTTCTCGTTGGGACCGGTGTCGCTCATCGCGAGGCTCCTTCGGTGGCGGTGTTCATGGCGGTGTTCGTGGCGTCCTGTGCGGGCGGCGTGTCGCCGTCGCCCTCTGCCCCTACCCGGGCAGCGCGGTCCTGCGTCAGCTTCTCGGCGGCGGCGAGGGCGACGCACGTCGCGACGCCGGCCATGGCCGTGCGCACCTCGTCGAGCACCGGGAAGGTCGGGGCGAGGCGGATGTTGCGGTCGCGAGGGTCCTGTCCCAGGGGGAAGGACGCGCCGGCGGGCGTCAGGGCGATGCCGGCCTCCTTGGCCAGGGCGACGACGCGCGAGGCGGTGCCGTCGAGCACGTCGAGGTTGACGAAGTAGCCGCCGGTCGGGTGGCTCCACTCGGCGACCTCGAGACCGGCGAGGCCGCTGGTCAGCGCCTCGTCGACCGCCGCGAACTTCGGCGCGATGATCTCGCGGTGCTTGCGCATGTGCGCCCGCACGCCGTCGGCGTCGCGGAAGAACTCGACGTGGCGCAGGTGGTTGACCTTGTCGGGGCCGATGGAGCCCATGGCGAGGTGCCCGAGGTACCACGTGACGTTGGCCTGGCTGGCCGCGAGCACGGCCACGCCGGCGCCGGCGAAGGTGATCTTCGAGGTCGAGGCGAACATGATCGGGCGGTTCGGGTGCCCCGAGGCCGCCGCCAGGCTGAGGATGTCGGCGCTCTTGGCCTCGTCCTCGGTGAGGTGGTGGAAGGCGTACGCGTTGTCCCAGAAGATCGTGAAGTCGGGGGCCGCGGTCGGCATGGCGGCGAGCCGCGCGGCGATCTCCTGCGACACGACGGCGCCGGAGGGGTTGGCGTAGGTCGGCACGATCCAAATGCCCTTGACGCTCGGGTCGTCCTTGACGAGCGCCTCGACGGCGGCGATGTCCGGGCCGTCCTCGTGCATGTCGACGGTCACCATCTCGATGCCGAACGAGGCGAGCATGGAGAAGTGCCGGTCGTAGCCGGGCACGGGGCAGATGAAGCGGACCTTCTCCTCCTGGCTCCACGGGCGCGGGGACTCGACGCCGCCGAAGAGCAGGAAGTCGACGATGGTGCTGTACATCATCGTCAGGCTGGAGTTGCCGCCCGCGACGACCTGCGAGGGCTCGACCCAGAGCAGCTCGGCGAACATCTCGCGCAGCTCGGGGAGGCCCTCGAGACCGCCGTAGTTGCGCACGTCGACGCCAGCGCGGTCCTTCGTCGTCGTCGGCAGGTGGAGCAGGTCGTCGGACAGGTCCAGCTGCGCCGCCGACGGCTTGCCGCGCGTCAGGTCGAGCTTGAGCCCGCGGGCCTTGAGGGCCTCGTAGGCGGACTGCTGCTCGGCGAGGAAGCCGGCCAGGTCGTCGTCGGACAGGGACGCAAGGGGGGTGCGCGGGTTCGTCACGTCTCGATCCTGCCACTGCGTCAGCCCTCCCGGGCGGCCGAGTCCGTATGCCGGGTCGCCGGCCTCCAGGCGGGCGCGCGCTCCCGACGGGGTGGCGGCGCGGAGCCTGCGGCGTAGGGTGGACGAGGCGGTCGGGCCGACCCCTGCACTCCTGCTCGGGTGGGTCCACGTGGTCGGTTCGCGTTGCAGCGCATCCGTCCCGTATGATCGTCCCTCGGACGGCTTCGCTGGCCATGCTGACGCATGCCGTCCCGCCGTGGACACCCAACGTCCGCGGCGAAGGGCAATAGCTCAATTGGTAGAGCACTGGTCTCCAAAACCAGCGGTTGGGGGTTCGAGTCCCTCTTGCCCTGCGCATCCCAGTGATGTGGTCGTCGTGCAAGGCGGCACGCGACTATGGCCCAGCGTGGATGACACGCGGCGGGCTGCTGTCGCGGGCCGACACCCAGGCAGAAAGAAGGAATCGTGACCGAGACGAGCGCCAAGCGCGGGTCCGGCCGTGCCGACAAGGCTCGCGGCGGCAACCCGGTGTCGCGTCTCTTCGGCGCGATCAGCCTCTTCGTGCGCCAGATCCTCGACGAGCTGCGCAAGGTCGTGCGGCCGACGGGTCCCGAGCTCGTGCGCTACACGACCGTGGTGGTCGTGTTCGTCGTGATCATGATGGCCCTCGTGTCAGGGCTCGACTTCGGTCTGAGCCGGCTGATCTCCTGGGCCTTCACGGGCTCGGCAACCTGACGCACGAGACGGCGCCCCGCTTCACGGGATGTCACCGCCAGCCCCTACCGGCTGGTCCACGAGCAAGGAAGTAGGTCAGAGCGTGTCCGAGCAGTTCGCCCACGAGGGCGCCCCGAACGGCGAGAGCACCGAGAGCGACGTCGTCGACCCCGCGGTCGAGACCGACGAGCTCGCGGCGTCCGACGTCGAGTCGGGTGCTGAGGACACCGACTCCGACGCGACCGACGAGCTCGAGGCCGATGCGTCCGCCGAGGACTCCGACGCCACCGAGGCCACCGAGGCCACCGAGGACGAGAGCTCCGAGGGCGACGACGCCGGCGAGACCGCCGAGCCGGTCGCCCAGGGCAGCGGCGACCCGGTCGCCGACTTCAAGGCCGACCTGCGCAGCCGCTTCGGCGACTGGTTCGTCATCCACTCCTACGCGGGCTACGAGAACCGCGTGAAGGCCAACCTCGAGACGCGCATCCAGACCCTCAACATGGAGGACTTCATCTTCGAGATCGAGGTCCCCATGGAGGAGGTCACCGAGATCAAGAACGGCCAGAAGAAGCAGGTCCGTCGCGTCCGGATGCCCGGCTACGTCCTCGTCCGCATGGACCTCACCGACGAGAGCTGGGGCGCCGTGCGCCACACGCCGGGTGTCACCGGCTTCGTCGGCAACGCCCACCAGCCCGTGCCGCTCTCGATCGACGAGGTCTTCACGATGCTCGCCCCGACGTTCGAGGCCGCTGCCGGCGCCGACGGCGCCGCTGCCGCCTCCGGCTCGGGCGCCCCGAAGGATGTCCGCGTCGTCGACTTCGAGGTCGGCGAGTCCGTCACCGTCATGGAGGGGCCCTTCGAGACCCTTCCCGCCACGATCTCCGAGATCAACACCGACACGCAGAAGCTCAAGGTGCTCGTCTCGATCTTCGGCCGGGAGACCCCGGTCGAGCTCTCCTTCGCCCAGGTCGCCAAGATCTGAGCAAGGTCCCACCACGTTCGGTGCGGCACCCCGCACCGGCATGCAACCGGGTCATCGCCCACGGCGTCGGTCCACAACGAAGAAGGTAGGCATCCATGCCCCCCAAGAAGAAGGTCTCCGGCTTCATCAAGCTGCAGATCCAGGCCGGTCAGGCCACCCCCGCCCCGCCCGTCGGCCCGGCCCTCGGTCAGCACGGCGTCAACATCATGGAGTTCGTCAAGGCGTACAACGCCGCGACGGAGTCCCAGCGCGGCAACGTCATCCCGGTCGAGATCACGGTCTACGAGGACCGCTCGTTCACCTTCGTGACGAAGACCCCGCCGGCCGCCGAGCTCATCAAGAAGGCCGCCGGCGTCGCCAAGGGTTCCGGCGAGCCGCACAAGACCAAGGTCGCCAAGCTCTCGCGCGACCAGGTCCTCGAGATCGCCCGTCAGAAGATGGAAGACCTCAACGCCAACGACGAGGAGATGGCGGCGCGCATCATCGCCGGCACCGCTCGCTCGATGGGCATCGACACCGAGCTCTGAGCAGCCCGGGTCGCCGAAGCTTCGGGAGCCCGCCCTCCGCGTGAGGGCGGGCCACCCCCGAACCGGGGCACACGGCATACGGCCGCGAAGCCCCCGTGGGAGACCAGCGCACGGTCGCACCACGACTCCACGAAAACGCAAGGAGCAGTTCCATGAAGCGCAGCAAGAACTACCGCGCCGCAGCCGAGCTCGTCACGCCGGGCAAGGTCTACGCCCCGCTCGAGGCCGTCCGCGTCGCCAAGCAGACCGCCAAGGCCAAGTACGACGAGACCGTCGAGGTCGCCATGCGCCTCGGCGTCGACCCCCGCAAGGCCGACCAGGCCGTCCGCGGCACGGTCAACCTGCCGCACGGCACGGGCAAGACCGCCCGCGTCCTCGTCTTCGCCAACGGCGACAAGGCCGAGGCCGCCCGCGAGGCCGGCGCCGACCACGTCGGTTCCGACGACCTGCTCGAGAAGGTCCAGGGCGGCTGGCTGGACTTCGACGCCGTCGTCGCCACCCCTGACCTCATGGGCAAGGTCGGTCGACTCGGCAAGGTGCTCGGCCCGCGTGGCCTCATGCCCAACCCGAAGACCGGCACCGTGACGATGGACGTCGCCAAGGCCGTCGCCGACATCAAGGGCGGCAAGATCGAGTTCCGCGTCGACAAGCACGCGAACCTCCACTTCATCATCGGCAAGGCCTCCTTCGACGAGGCCAAGCTCGTCGAGAACTACGCCGCCGCGCTCGAGGAGATCCTGCGTCTGAAGCCGGCCAGCTCCAAGGGCCGCTACATCGAGAAGGCCACCGTCAGCACGACGATGGGCCCGGGCATCCCGCTCGACTTCTCCAAGACGCGCAACCTCCTCGCCGAGGAGGACCAGGCCTGATCGCCTGACCCACGCAGTCGAGAGCCCGTCACCCCCTGGGGGTGGCGGGTTCTCGCCGTGTTCGTGGCTGGGTGCACGCCACGGCGCTCGTCACTGCTCGCGGCGTGGAGCGACGACGGGCGTATGCCGGCACGCTGGCTTCTCGGGACACGCTGCCCGTCGCCGATGCCGCTCCCAGCAACGCGCGCCGCGTCGCTCGTGGTCACCGCGCTCCCGCTCGCTCCTGGTCTCGAGTGAGCGCTCCGCCCCAGTCGAGCGAGCGCTCCGTCGGGCGCGGGGGATTTCGTCGGGCGGGGTCCGTGACGCCCCAGTACGGTCGAAAGATGAGTCGTCACAGCGCACGCACCACGACACGTTCACGCTGGGTCCTCGGCGCTCTCGTCGTCGGACTCCCGCTCTCACTGCTGCCGGCGACGGCCGGGGCCCAACCCTCTGCTGTGCCCGCGGCCGCACCGGCGCGGGACCACGGCTGGCACGGCAAGCCCACCCCGCTGCCCAAGACGGCGGTGATGACCGGATCGGGAGGCGCTGTCAGCTCGGTCGACCGTGATGCCTCCCAGGTCGGCATCGACGTGCTGGCCCGCGGGGGCAACGCGGCCGACGCGGCCGTCGCGACGGCGGCGGCGCTCGGCGTCACGGAGCCCTACAGCGCCGGCATCGGCGGCGGCGGGTTCCTCGTCTACTACGACGCCCGCACCAGACATGTCACGACGATCGACGGTCGCGAGACGGCGCCGGCGACGTTCACGGAGAACACGTTCCGCAACCCTGACGGGTCGGCGATGAACTTCAACACCGTCGTCAACTCGGGGTTGTCGATCGGGGTGCCCGGGACGCCGGCGCTGTGGGCCAAGGCGCTGCGCGACCACGGCACGCTCTCGCTCAACGCGGCGCTGAAGCCTGCCGAGCGTCTCGCCGAGAAGGGCTTCGTCGTCGACCAGACCTTCGCCGACCAGACGACGGCCAACGCTGCGCGCTTCTCGGTCTTCCCCGCCACGGCCAAGGTCTTCCTGCGTGACGGCAAGGCGCCCGCGGTCGGCTCGGTCTTCACCAACCCCGACATGGCCAAGGCGTACCTCACGCTGCGCACGCAGGGCACCCAGGCGTTGTATGCCGGCCGGCTCGGCCAGGCGATCGTGGCCGAGTCGCGCGCCCCGCACACCACGCCGGGCGCCTCCGTCATGGGTGGGCAGATGACGATGTCCGACCTCAGGGCCTACCGCGCCCTGACCAAGGCCCCCATCCACTCGCAGTACAAGGGCTACGACGTCTACGGCATGCCGGTCCCGAGCTCCGGCGGCATCGCCGTGGCCGAGATCCTGGGCCTCATCCAGGCCTACGAGGACCGCACCGGCGTCAAGACCTCGGCGCTGTCCGACGTCGACTACCTCCACCGGTTCTCCGAGGCGTCGGCCACAGCCTTCGCCGACCGCAACCGCTGGGTCGGTGACGTGCCCGGCGTGCCGGTCAAGGAGCTGACCGACCCGGCCTTCGCGGCCGAGCGGGCCTGCCTGTTCGACCCCATGAAGGCGCAGCCGCGACCGATCCCGTTCGGCTCGCCCGACGGCTCCTACACCTCGTGTGCTCCCGGCACGATCGCCCAGAAGGAGCCCTACGAGGGGCAGTCGACCTCGCACCTGACCGCCACCGACCGCTGGGGCAACGTCGCGTCCTACACCCTGACGATCGAGCAGACGGGTGGCTCGGGCATCACCGTCCCGGGCTACGGCTTCCTGCTCAACAACGAGCTCACCGACTTCAACTTCACGCCGCTGACGGCCGACGTGCCGGACCCGAACCTCCCCGGCCCCGGCAAGCGGCCCCGGTCCTCGATGAGCCCGACCATCCTGCTCGACGGCGGCAAGCCGTTCCTGGCCGTGGGCTCGCCCGGTGGCGCGACGATCATCACGTCGGTGTCGCAGACGATCCTCGGCTACCTCGACCGCAACCTGTCGCTGGTCGACGCCATTGCGGCCCCGCGCCTCAGCTCCCGCAACGGGGCGAGCGAGGGAGCCGAGCCGGCCATCCTCGGCGGCCCGACCGGAGCAGCCCTGACGGCCATGGGCCACAAGCTAGCCTCGGCCGGCACGCCCAACGAGATCGGCGCGGTGACGGCGATCCGCAGCCTCGGCCAGGGCCTGTTCGAGGCGGCCGCCGAGCCGACCCGACGCGGCGGTGGGTCGGCCATGGTCGTCCATCCCCGCTGAGGGCGGACGACGGCGACGCCAGAGGACAGCACGAGAGGCCGGCCCTCGACGGGGCCGGCCTCTCGCCGTGCGCGTCGTCGGACGGTCGTTGAAGGGGCAAATACCCCCACTACCACACAGGGTCGACCTTTCTCGCATTCGCCGCGTAACACGCCGAGGACCTGCCTCGTTGTCCGTGGTACATCGGTCAGGGGATCGATGAGCAGGGCATCGATGACAGGAGCACCACCGACATGATCAGGAAGCTCACGGCAGTACTGTCCGCAGCGGCCGTCGCAGGACTGGCCGTTCCCATCAGCGCCACACCGGCCACGGCAGCGACGGCCAGCACCGGCGTCTCCGCCTCGGCCTATGGCACCTACGTGGTCGTCGGCGGACTGGCGCGCTCCGGACCGACCGCCCTCGCGGCCATCGGGTGCACGACGGCGTTCGGCCGCACCGTCACCGGGTCGACCGCCGCGGTCAACGTCCCGGCCGCGGCCTCGGTCGGGGTCACCCGTACGAGCGCCTCGTCGGCCAAGTCGGCGAGCGGACACTCCAGCCGCGCCTCCTCGACGACGTCCGGCGTCAACCTGCTGGGCGGGCTCGTGCGGGCCGACGCCGTCACCTCGACGAGCTCCGCGGCCCGCAGCACCGCCGGTGCACTGACCGGCGGCAACCAGTCCCAGCTCGTCGGCCTCAAGGTCGGCGGCCGCGCGCTCAATGCCGTCCCGGCCCCGAATTCCGCCATCTCCCTGAAGACCTCCACCGGCGCCGCGCTCGCGACGGTCTACCTCAACCAGCAGACCAAGGCCGTGGTCGGCAACGACCTCCAGGTCAGCACCGTCGCCCTGCGCGTCGTGGTCACCGGCAAGAACTCGCTCGGACTGCCGATCGGCTCGCGCATCGACGTCGGGGTCTCCCGCACGACGCTGTCGCGACCGATCCTCGGCCTCGTCAGCGGGGCCGGCTACGCCACGTCCGCGACCCTCGCCAACGGGGCCGTCGCGACGAGCCGCACCGCGCTGGCCTACCCGCCCTGCACCGGTGGCTCCGGCAAGGCCACCCTCGCCACGGCTGGTGTCCCCGGGCTCGTGTCGACCGGTACGACGACGACCGAGGTGCTCTCGAAGGTCACGACGCTCACGCGCAGCTCGTCCGTGAAGAACACCATCGCCGGACCGCGGGTGCTCGGCGGACTCATCAGCGCCGACGCCGTCATCGCCGACACGTCCGTCTCCCAGGCCGCCCCGGGCGCAGTGCCCGTCGTCACCGACCGCTCGCGCTTCGTCGGCCTGCGCATCGTCGGCCTGCCGGCCATCTCGTCCTCGGTCAAGCCCAACACCGTCATCACGGTGCCCGGGCTGGGGCGCGTCACGCTGCACAAGGTCGTGCGCACCTCGAAGTCCGTCGACGTGGTGATGGTCGAGATCGTCACGAACCGCGCCTTCGGCTCGCTCCCGACCGGCTCGGTCATCCGGGTCGGTGCCTCGGCGACGACCCTGCTCTGACCCGGGTCAGGAGGGGCGGGAAGGTCCGCCGGTCGAGCCCGGCGGCCGGCCGGATGGGCTGAGAGCAGTGGCCGCGGACCGAGAGGTCCGCGGCCACTGCTGCGGGCGTGCGAGGGTGCGCTGACGGGGTGGTGCAGCCGGTCAGGCCGGCTTGGCGGTCGGCCACGGCCAGGCGGTGCAGCCCTTGAGGCCGTAGGTCTGCTGCATCATCACCGGGGCGACCTTGCCCTTGCCGCCGCAGTAGGCGTGGGCGTGACCGATCCCGTGGCCGACCTCGTGGTTGACGAGGTAGATCCGGTACTGCGCCACGTCGCTGCCGTAGGCCTCGGCCCCCAGCACCCACCGGCGCAGGTTGAGCACGACGCGGCCGGAGTTGTGGCAGCTGACCTGTCCTCGGGTCTCCAGCGGCGCGCATAGCTTGTCGGTCGTGTCGGGGCTGGCGAGGGCGATGTGCAGGTCGACGGTCGCGCCCTTGGCTGCGTCGGCGGGGGAGACGTTGACGAAGCGGACGCCGTCCTTGGCCTGCCACCCGCGCGGGTCGGTGAGCACCGTCCCCACCGTCGTGGCGAAGTCCTCGGCGCGGATGTCGACGCCTCCCTCGAGCTCGACCGTGTAGCGGACGGTGCGTCCGTCGGCCGGGGCGGGGCGCAGAGCCTTGGCCGGCATGGCGACGACCGTGAACCGGCCGGAGCCGGACTCGATGACCGCGCCCTTGTCGTCCTTGCCGTCGCCGGTGCCCGCGGCCGGCGTGGCGGGAGGCGTTGCGCCTGACCCACTCGAGGTGGTGCGGCCGTCCTGCGGGTTGGTCCAGGGGTCGGTCTGCAAGTCCGTCTGCGAGTCCGTCTGCGCGTCGGGCACCCGCTCGATCTGGTCGATCGAGACCGCCGGAGCGCGTCCGACAGCCTGAGCCACCCGGGACGCGCGCGACAGCACGCTCTCGGTCACCGGCTCACCGGCGCCGGCCCACGACACGGACCAGATGTCCGCGGCGATGCACACGATGACGGCCAGGGCCGCCCACGAGCGGCGGCGACGGATCGCCTGCCGCTGGGCAGGGGTCGCTCTCCGCCTTGCGCTGCCACTCGCCATGGGTGTCACGGTAGGACACGTACCCTGTGCGGTGGGGGACCAGGCGCCTGACCCGCCGCGGTGCAGGCCGGCGAGGGGCCGTCGAGTGCCGGAGACAAGGGGTGCCCACCTCGATTTGGCCGTCGAGGGACCTTGCCCGTACTCTGGTCCACGACCAATGACCGCCGGTTGGAGGGCGTGGGCAACCACGATCTCCCGAAGGTCCCGCACGTGTTGTGGGCAGCCAGCGCAGGACACTCAGCCCCACGGCATACCTCGTGTATGTCGCTGCGAGCCCCGAGCGCCCTGCGCCGGGGCTCTTTCTCGTGCAGGCCCTTCGGATCCTCGCCCGGCGGCACCACGCAAGGGAAGGAGGCCCAGATGGCGAACACCGAGAAGGACGTTGCCATTGCCGAGATCACGGACAAGTTCCGTGAGTCCGGTGCGGCCGTTCTCACCGAGTACCGCGGTCTGACCGTGGCCCAGCTCTCGCAGCTGCGCAGCTCGATCCGGGAACACGCCACCTACGCCGTGGTCAAGAACACGCTCACGGAGCGCGCCGCCAAGGAGGCCGGTATCACGGCCTTCGACGGCCACCTCCAGGGCCCGTCGGCCATCGCCTTCATCACCGGTGACCCGGTCGAGGCGGCCAAGGGTCTGCGTGACTTCGCCAAGGCACACCCCCTCCTCGTGATCAAGGCTGGCGTCCTCGACGGCAAGACCTTGTCCCCCGAGGAGATCACGAAGCTCGCGGACCTCGAGTCCCGCGAGGTTCTGCTGGCCAAGCTTGCGGGCGCCATGAAGGGCTCCCTCACCAAGGCCGCCTACCTCTTCGTCGCTCCTCTGTCGCAGACGGCCCGTGTGGTCGAGGCTCTGCGCCAGAAGCGCGAGGAGCAGGGCCCCGCCACGGAGGCTCCGGCCGCCGAGGCAACCACCGACGTCGCCGAGGGTGGCGACGAGAGCTGACGCCCTCCGGCGCCCGCTCGATTCATCAAACAGCCACTCACGGCAAGTAACAGGAAGGAAGCCATCATGGCGAAGCTCAGCACCGACGAGCTCCTTGACGCCTTCAAGGAGATGACCCTCATCGAGCTCTCGGAGTTCGTGAAGCAGTTCGAGGAGACCTTCGAGGTCACCGCCGCTGCCCCCGTCGCCGCCGCTCCCGCGGCCGGTGCCGGTGGCGCTGCCGCCGTCGAGGAGGAGGAGAAGGACTCGTTCGACGTCGTTCTCACCGCCGCCGGCGACAAGAAGATCCAGGTCATCAAGGAGGTCCGCGCGCTCACGAGCCTCGGCCTCAAGGAGGCCAAGGACCTCGTCGACGGCGCCCCCAAGCCCGTTCTCGAGGGTGTCGACAAGGCTGCGGCCGAGAAGGCCAAGGAGCAGCTCGAGGGCGCTGGCGCGACCGTCGAGCTCAAGTGATCTGACCCGGCTCAGCCGGGATCACTGCTCTACCGCGAAGGCGGGTCCGACCTCTGGTCGGGCCCGCCTTTCGCTTGCCCGCTCACGCGTGCGGGGCTGCGTCGCGGCCGCACGGCCGCTGGCGGTCGTGTGGCTGAGTCGCGGTCGCGGGGCGCGACGGCGCTCGCGGCGTGGAGCGACGGCGGGCATATGCCGGGACGCTCGGTCCCAGCGGAAGCGCCCGCCGTCGATGCCGCTCCCACCGCCACCCCCCGCGCCCTCCCCTCGAGTGCTCAGTTCCCCACGTCGGAAAGTGGGCACTCGACTGCTCACGTCGAGTGCCCAGTTCCCCACGTCGGAAAGTGGGCACTCGACTCCTCACGTCGAGTGCCCACTTTCCGACGGTCGCGGAGGCAGTCAGGCGGCGTGGGCGAGGGCGTCTTCGAGGGCGGCGAGGACGAGGGCGACGCGGTCGGGCCGGGCGTTGTGGCCCATGAGGCCGATGCGCCAGACGGTCGAGGCGAACTCGCCCACGCCGGCCCCGATCTCGAGGTCGTGGCGCTCGAGCAGGTAGGCGCGGACGGCGGCCGAGTCGACGCCGTCGGGGACGCGGACCGTCGTCAGCTCGGGCAGGCGCGAGCCCTCGGCGGCGAAGAGCTCGAGGCCCATCTTCTCGAGGCCGTCCTGCAGGAGGCGTCCGGCCTCGGCGTGGCGGTCCCAGACCTTCTCGAGGCCCTCGTCGGCGATGCGCTGCAGGCCGGCGTGGAGGCTGACGACCATCGCGGTCGGGGCGGTGTGGTGGTAGGTGCGCTTGCCGGCCCCGGAGGCCTCGCCGACGTAGCCGCCGAGCAGGCCGAGGTCGAGGTACCACGACGTCGGCTTCTCCACCCGGCGCTCAAAGGCCCGGTCGCTGATGGTGAAGGGCGCGAGGCCCGGGGCGACGCCGAGGCACTTCTGGGTGCCGGCGTAGCCGATGTCGATGCCCCAGTCGTCGGCGCGCAGCTCGATTCCGCCGATGCTCGTCACGGCGTCGACGAGCAGCAGCGCGTCGCCCTTGAGGGCGCCGAGCGCGGCGATGTCGGACCGCACGCCGGTCGAGGTCTCGGCGTGGACGGCGGCGATGATCTTCGGTGACGGGTGAGCGGCGGCCACGCGCTCGGCGTCGACCGGCGTGCCCCACTCGTGGTCGACCCGGACCACCTCGGCGCCGTGGCGTCCCGCGACGTCGACCATGCGCTCGCCGAAGAGGCCGTTGACCGCGACGACGACGACGTCGCCGGGGGAGACGGTGTTGACGAAGGCGGCCTCCATGCCGGCCGAGCCCGTGGCCGAGAGTGGCAGGGTGCGGCGGTTGTCGGTGCCCCAGACGTGGCGCAGCAGGTCGCACGTCTCGTCCATGATCGCGAGGAAGTCCGGGTCGAGGTGCCCGAGGAGCGGCGCCGCGAGCGCGAGTGTCGCCTCGGGGTAGGGGTTGCAGGGTCCGGGGCCGAAGAGGTGTCGCTCGGCGATGGGGCGGCGGGTGGTCGCGGGGGGAGTGGTCATCAGAATCCTGCTCCGGGGTTGAGGATGCCCTGCGGGTCGAGGGCCTGCTTGATGCGGTGGGTGAGGGCCATGACGTCGGGCCCGAGCTGCTCGGGGAGGGCGGCCCGCTTGAGGCGCCCGATGCCATGCTCGCCGGTGATGGTGCCGCCGAGCCCGATGGCGAGACTCATGACCTCCGAGAACGCCTGCGTCGCACGGTCCTTCGCTGCGGCGTCGCCCGCGGGATAGACGATGACGGGGTGGGTGTTGCCGTCACCCGCGTGGGCGACGACCGGGATCTCGACGTCGTGTCGGCGCGAGATCTCGGCGATGCCGGTCAGCAGGTCGGGCAGGCGCGGCACGGGCACGCCGACGTCCTCGAGCATGATCGCGCCGCGCCGCTCGATGGCGACGATGGCGGCACGGCGTGCGGCGACGAACAGCTCGCCCTCGGCGGCATCGGTCGTCGTAAAGCACTCGCGGGCGCCCCCGGCCTCGCACAGGCGCTCCATCGCGGCGATCTCCTCGCCGCGCGCGGCGCCCGGTGCGTCGGACTGGGCGAGCAGCATCGCCCCGGCCTCCCGGTCCAGGCCCATGCTGCGGTGGTCCTCGACGGCGTTGACCGAGGTCCGGTCCATCAGCTCCATCATCGAGGCCCGCAGCGTGTTGCCCACGGCGACGACGACCCGGGCGGCGTCCTCGACCGTGTCGAAGGTCGCGACCAGCGTGGCGGGCGGCGCCTGGGCCGGCACGAGGCGCAGCGTCGCCCGCGTCACGACGCCGAGCGTGCCCTCGCTGCCGACGAACAGCTTGACGAGCGACAGGCCCGCGGTGTCCTTGACCCGCTGCCCACCGAGGTGCACGAGCGTGCCGTCGGCGAGGACGACGTCGAGCCCGAGCACGTAGTCGGTGGTGACGCCGTACTTGACGCAGCAGAGGCCGCCGGCGTTGGTCGCGACGTTGCCCCCGATCGAGCAGATCTCGAACGACGACGGGTCGGGCGGGTACCAGAGGCCGTGCTCGGCCGCCGCCTGCTTGACCTCGACGTTGAGCGCGCCCGCCTCGACGACGGCCGTGCGCGTGGCCGGGTCGATCTCGACGGCCCGCATCCGGTCGAGGCTGAGCACGATGCAGCCATCGATCGCGTTCGAGCCGCCCGAGAGGCCGCTGCCCGCGCCGCGTGGCACGACGGGGACGCCGTGCTCGCCGGCCCAGCGCACGGTGGCCTGCACGTCGGCCGCGCTCGACGCGCGCACCACGGCGAGCGGCATACCGGCTCCGGCGTCAGCCGTGTAGTCGAAGCGGTAGGCGGCAACGCTGTCCGGCTCGGTCAGCAGGGCCCCGGGCGTCAAGGACCCGGCCAGCCCGTCGAGGGCCTGCAGGTCGGGAGCGTCTTTGCTCACTGTCGTCACCGGACCACCGTAACCACGACCCGTCGCACTGCGCGTCCCGGGCGAGACGAGGTCGTATGCCGTGTCGCCCGGTCGGGCGCGCCCCTGTCCGGGTGCCGAGACACCCGGACGCCGTCGACACTCCCGAGGTGTTGCGGCGACGCCCCGCCGGTTCTGCGAGGGGCTCCCGGTAGGTTTGCCGCATGGGATGGCTGTCGCGCACCTTCAAGCCGGATGCTGACCACGCGGGGACGGCCGGCCCGGACGCCGGTGGCGCTCCGCCGGTGCCGCCCGTGCCGGTGCCTGCACCGACGGCGACCGCTGCTCCTGCGCCTGCGACCTCGGGGCCCTCGGCTCCCGCGCCGGCCGCGCCGGCCGGGCCCGGCCCGATGGGCCGCTACGGCCCCCTCGTCTGCGTCACCCACTTCGACACGGCCGCTCCGGAGCTCGAGTGGCAGCTGCCCCTCAACGGCGAGCTCTACCGCCTCATCCCGGGCTCCGACCGTCCGGACTACTCCCTCCTCGTGCTCGACCGGCCGCTGCACTTCTACCCGGGCGAGGGCTTCGACCTTGGCCGGGTCGAGGCGGACCAGCAGGTGCAGGACCGCAAGGGCCGCACCATGGTGCGCGTGCACGCCCTGCTCCTCTGCGCGCGCTTCGTCGGCCAGCAGCTGCACCCCGGCATGACCGACCTCGCCGTCAACCTCGCGTACGTCATCGACAACTCCCTCGCCCGCGACGCCGAGGTCGACTTCGGCAAGATCGAGTTCGCCGGCATCGGCTTCCTCAGCGAGGGGCACGCGCCGCGTGCCGACGCCGCGCCGGCGGCCCCGAGTGGGCAGCCCTCTGCCGCAACCGAACCCGAGCCCGCGCCCGAACCAGTGGCCGACTCGGTGCCGCAGCCGTCGTCCGAGGCTGCGCCTGAGCCCCTCCCGGTGATCCAGACCGAGACCGAGACCCTGCCCGAGACCCTGACCGAGCCCACGCTCGGGACCGGGCCCGCGGCCGCGGTCGGCGCCGAGGCCACCACCCGGCATACGTCCTCGGAGGTCCTCGACGACCTCGCCCGGACGTTGCGCCAGGGCATCGAGGAGCAGCGCGGCGCGCCCGTCCAGCGCATGACGGCCGCGCTCACGATCGACCCGGACCTTCGACTGACGGGCCTGTCGGGCAACGCCGACGGGCAGGCGCCGGTCCCGACGCAGGAGACGTTCGGGCGCCTGGCGGAGGTGCTCGGGCGCCTCGGCGAGGTCGAGGGGAGCGAGCGCGTCGCCGCCGTCACCCTCCGCGTCGACGGTGACGACGTGAGCCACGACGTCACCGGCACCCACCGCTGAGAGTGCGTCAGGCGCTGGTTCTGGCGCTGCCCCGGTAGCCGCGCACCGCCCCCGGGGCCAGGCGGCGGCCGATGCTGACCTCCCACACCCCGCCGTCGAAGCTCTCGAAGACGAGCAGCCGGCCGACCCGCTCGGACCCGTCGGCTGCCCCGGTCCCGACGGCCCCGACGGCCTCGACGTCCTCGACGTACTCGACGAAGTCGCACGACCCGCTCGGGCCGGTGCCCGTGTCGCCCGTGGCGGTGTACGTGGCGTGCCCGGAGCTGTCGAGGGTCCACGAGCTCCCGTCCATCGTGACCCCCGCCGGGTCGGGCTCGCCGAAGAGGTCATAGCGCGGCGTCCAGTGCACGACCGTCACCCCGCCCCGGGGGCGGATCGAGAGCCACTCCTTCGGGCCGGGCGAGGTCTGCACGCAGTGCTCGCGCCACTGCGTGCCGTCCATGACGAAGTGCAGGCTGCCGATGACGCGGCGCTGGCGACCC
Source organism: Terrabacter tumescens (assembly GCF_014646815.1). Lineage (GTDB taxonomy): Bacteria > Actinomycetota > Actinomycetes > Actinomycetales > Dermatophilaceae > Terrabacter > Terrabacter tumescens. The sequence goes on along the minus strand of NZ_BMNZ01000003.1, from coordinate 446,292 downwards.
TCGAGCTCGAGCACAGCCCCCGGTGCGACCTGTGACGGCCGCAGTTCTGCGCGCATGCACCCCTCCTCGTTCACACGGTTCCCACAGGGTAGTCAGGCGAGCGCGTCCGAGCCCGCCGAACCGAACCCGCGCGTAACTTCCGTGCCGCCCTGTCGTTTCCCCCGTAGCCGAGTCGAGACGGCCAGGAAGACATAGGTGGATGCCACATGGGTGTGGAGATCGCGGTCACAGGTCTGACCAAGACCTTCGGTTCGCAGACGATCTGGCGGGACGTGACCCTCACGCTTCCCGCGGGGGAGATCTCCGTCATGCTCGGGCCCTCGGGCACGGGCAAGTCGGTGTTCCTCAAGACGCTCGTCGGGCTGCTCAAGCCGGATGCCGGGTCGATCGTCATCAACGGTCGGGACCTGACGCGCCTGCGTGAGGCCGACCTCTACGAGGTGCGCAAGCTCTTCGGCGTCCTCTTCCAGGACGGCGCGCTCTTCGGCTCGATGACCCTCTACGACAACGTCGCCTTCCCGCTGCGCGAGCACACGAAGAAGACCGAGGCCGAGATCAGGCGGATCGTCACCGAGAAGATGGAGCTCGTCGGCCTCTCCGGCGCCGAGGGCAAGCTCCCCGGCGAGATCTCCGGCGGCATGCGCAAGCGTGCCGGCCTCGCCCGCGCCCTCGTGCTCGACCCCGAGATCCTGCTCATCGACGAGCCGGACTCGGGCCTCGACCCGGTGCGCACCAGCTACATCAACCAGCTCTTCGTCGACCTCAACGCGCAGATCGACGCGACGTTCCTCATCGTCACGCACGACATCAACACGGCCCGCACGGTGCCGGACAACATCGGCCTGCTCTACCACAAGCACCTCGCCATGTTCGGTCCGCGCGAGATGCTGCTCAGCTCCGAGGAGCCGGTCGTGCGCCAGTTCCTCAACGCGCAGACGATCGGCCCGATCGGCATGTCGGAGGAGAAGGACGCCGACGAGCTCGCCGCCGAGTCCGGCCAGGAGCTGCCGCCCCTGCCGCCGATCGCCCTCCAGCTCGCGACGAGCGACGGTCAGCCCCGCCGCGCCGAGCGCCCCGCCGGCGCGTGGTGCCGCGACAACGGCGTCACGCCGCCGCCCGGGTCGTTCGAGTCGCGCAACGCCGGCATCCCCGGTGTCCGGGTGGAGGTGGGCTGACGTGGCCGCACCCCTCACCGGCGTCCTGCGCCAGTCCGGCTCGCTCTTCGCGCTCGCGCTCGACGTGTTCCGGGCGCTGCCCAAGCGGCCGTTCCAGGTCAAGGAGTTCATCCAGCAGGCCTGGTTCATCGCGAGCGTCACGATCCTGCCGACCGCCCTCGTGTCGATCCCCTTCGGGGCGGTCATCGCCCTGCAGCTCGGCACGCTGACCCGACAGCTCGGCGCCCAGTCCTACACCGGGGCCGCGAGCGTCCTTGCCGTCCTCCGCGAGGCGAGCCCGATCGTCACCGCCCTGCTCATCGCGGGGGCCGGCGGCTCCGCCATCTGCGCCGACCTCGGGTCCCGCAAGATCCGTGAGGAGATCGACGCCATGGAGGTGCTCGGCATCAGCCCGATCCAGCGCCTCGTCGTGCCGCGCGTCCTGGCCTCGATGCTCGTCGCGGTGCTGCTCAACGGCCTCGTCTCGGTGGTCGGCGTCGTCGGCGGCTACGTCTTCAACGTCATCGTCCAGGGCGGCACGCCGGGCGCCTACATCGCGAGCTTCACCGCGCTCGCACAGCTGCCGGACCTCTGGACCGCCGAGATCAAGGCGCTGATCTTCGGGGCGATCGCCGCCGTGGTGGCGGCCTTCAAGGGGCTGGGCGCCGGCGGTGGGCCGAAGGGCGTCGGTGACGCGGTCAACCAGAGCGTCGTCATCACCTTCATGCTGCTCTTCGTCGTCAACTTCGTCATCACGGCCGTGTACTTCCAAGTCGTCCCGCAGAAGATCTGAGGAGCCGACGATGGCGACCAAGACCCAGAAGCCCAGCCGCAGCGCGAGCGCGGAGCGGTTGCTCGACCTCGCCTCGGGGCCCTCCCGGGCCCTCGACTCCCTCGGCGAGCAGATGCGCTTCTACGTGCGCTCGCTCGCGTGGAGCGGCCGCACCCTGCGGCGCTACAAGAAGGAGGTCATCCGGCTGCTCGCCGAGGTCTCCCTCGGCACCGGCGCCCTGTCGGTCATCGGCGGCACGGTCGGCGTCATCGCCTTCCTCGCCTTCTTCACCGGCACCGAGGTCGGCCTGCAGGGCTACTCCTCGCTCGAGCAGCTGGGCACCGGAGCCTTCACCGGCTTCTTCTCCGCCTACCTCAACACCCGCGAGATCGCCCCGCTCGTGGCAGGGCTGGCGCTCGCAGCGACCGTCGGGTGCGGCTTCACCGCCCAGCTCGGGGCCATGCGCATCTCCGAGGAGGTCGACGCCCTCGAGGTCATGGGCATCCCGTCATTGCCCTTCCTCGTGACGACCCGCATGATCGCCGGCTTCATCGCCGTCATCCCGCTCTACGTCCTCGGACTGCTCAGCTCGTATGCGGCGACGCGCTTCATCTCGACGGCGTACTTCGGCCAGTCCGAAGGCACCTACGACCACTACTTCCACCTGTTCCTGCCACCGGGTGACGTGTTCTGGTCGTTCGCGAAGGTCATGGTCTTCGCCGTCGTCATCATCCTCATCCACTGCTACTACGGCTACACCGCCTCGGGCGGCCCGGCCGGGGTCGGCGTCGCAGTCGGGACTGCCGTGCGCACGTCGATCGTCGCCATCAACATCGTCGACTTCTTCCTGTCCCTCGCCATCTGGGGCGCCACGACGAGCGTGAGGATCGCCGGATGACCGCCCCGCCCACCGACGCCGTCACGGACGTCACGACCCAGTCGACGCCCGGGCCGCTCACTCAGCACACGCGCAAGCGCTTGGGACAGAAGGCATACGGCCTCGTCTTCCTGCTCGTGCTGGCCCTGCTCGTGGGCCTCGCCATCGCGTCGTTCCAGAAGCGCTTCACGCCCGTCGTCCTCGTGACCCTCGAGACGGACCGCCTCGGCAGCCAGCTCCAGGAGAGCTCCGACGTCAAGCTGCGGGGCCTGCTCGTCGGCGAGGTGCGCCGCATCGACGCCACCCCGACCGGCGCCCGGCTCGAGCTGGCCCTGCAGCCCGACGAGGTCGCCCGGATCCCGTCCAACGTCAGCGCGCGGCTGCTGCCCAAGACCCTCTTCGGGGAGCGCTACGTCGACCTCGTGACGGCGGCCACCCCGGCCCGGCCGATCCGGGCCGGCGACGTCATCCCGCAGGACCGCAGCAAGGTCTCGATCGAGCTCGAGACGGTCCTCGACAACCTCTACCCGCTGCTGCGCACCGTCCAGCCGGCCAAGCTGGCCACGACGCTCAACGCGCTGTCGACCACCCTCGACGGCAGGGGCGACCAGATCGGCCGCAACCTCGTGCTCGTCGACCGCTACCTCAAGGCTCTCAACCCGAGCATGCCGACGATCCAGCGCGACATCTCCCTCCTCGCCGACACGGCCGACCTCTACGCCGGTGTCGCCCCCGACTTCTTCCGGCTCACCGAGTCCCTGCGCGTCACTAACAAGACCATCGTCGAGAAGGACCAGCAGCTCGCGGCCTTCCTCGTCGGCACGGCGGGCTTCGCCAACGAGGCCGCCGGCTTCCTGCGCGACAACGAGCAGCGCATCATCCAGGTCGGGCAGGTCAGCAAGCCCACCCTGCAGCTGCTCGCGGAGTACTCACCCATCTACCCGTGCGTCGCCTCGGGCCTCGTCAACTGGCTCCCGCGCGCCAACGCGGCCTTCTCCGGTGGCACCTTCCACATCACCCTCGAGGTCGTGCCTCCCCGGCAGCCCTACCGCCCCGGCGAGGAGCCGCGCTGGGACGACAAGCGCGGACCCCACTGCTACGGGCTGCCGACACCGAACGGTTCGCAGGCAAACCCCTTCAAGGGCAACCACTTCGACGACGGCACCCAGCCGGCCAGCAACGCGCAGCCCTTCTCCGCCCTGCCCCAGGCGCTCCTCGGCAACACCTCCGCGGCGGACTCCGGCAGCGCCGGCACCGCCGAGGAGCAGCGCGTCGTCGGAGCGCTCCTCGCCCGCAACGGGCAGCTCGCGGACGACGGCTCGAGCGGCATCCAGACCCTGCTCGCCGGACCCATGATGCGCGGCACGGTGGTGAGCACCCGATGAAGGTCAAGGGCTCACTCATCAAGCTCATCGCCTTCGCGGCGGTCACGCTCTTCGCGACGAGCATCCTCGCGCTGACCATCGCCAACATCCAGCTCGGGTCCAAGGCGACCTACACGGCCGACGTCAGCGACGCGACGGGCGTCATCCCCGGCCAGGACGTCCGCATCGCCGGCGTGCGGGTCGGCGAGGTCACCGACGTGCGCGTCGCCCCGGGGTCGACGTCCGACGGCGCGACGGCCCAGATCGACTTCTCGGTCCTCAAGAGCTCCGTCCTCACCCAGGGTACCGAGGTGACGGTCAAGTACCGCAACCTCGTCGGCCAGCGCTACCTCGCCCTGACCCAGGGCGCCGGAGCCCCCGCGCCCCTCGCCGACGGCTCGACCATCCCGCTGTCGCGCACCCACCCGGCGCTCGACCTCACGGTGCTCTTCAACGGTTTCAAGCCGCTCTTCGCCGCGCTGTCGCCGAGCGATGTCAACGAGCTGTCGGGCCTGCTCATCCAGACCCTGCAGGGGGAGGGCGGCGACGTGAACACGCTCCTCGCCAAGACGGCCAGCCTGACCTCCGCGATCGCCGACCGCGACGCCGTGATCGGTCGCACCGTCGACAACCTCAACACCGTGCTCGGCACCGTCGACGCGCACGACCAGCAGCTGCTCTCGCTCATCGACCAGCTGCAGCGCTTCACCAGCGGCCTCGCCGCCGACCGCGAGACGATCGGTCGCTCCCTGTCCGGCATCAACACGCTGTCCGCCGAGACGGCTGACCTGCTCGTCTCCACGCGCCCGCTCATCAAGGACGACGTCGCCCAGCTGCGCACCCTCGCGACGACCCTCAACAAGCCGGCCAACGTCAAGGAGTTCGAGGACTTCATCACGGGCGCTCCGAACCGGATCACCACCCTGACGCGCACCGCGACGTACGGCTCGTGGTTCAACTTCTACCTCTGCAAGTTCGACGCGTTGAGCCCGCTCCTGCCCGGTGTGACCCCCACCTACGACGTGTCGTCTGCGAGGTGCCAGTCGTGAGCATCCCCTTCCGAGAGCGCAACCCGGTCCCGATCGGTGCGATCGGCCTGCTCGTCATCGCCGTGGTGCTCTACCTGGCGTTCAACGCCTCGAACCTGCCGGTCATCGGCGGGGGCACGGACTACAGCGCCGCCTTCTCCGAGGCCGGTGGCATCAAGCCCGACGACGACGTGCGCATCGCGGGCGTCAAGGTCGGCAAGGTGACCGGGGTCGACCTCGAGGAGGGCCACGTCCGCGTCGACTTCACCATCACCGAGGACGCGAGCTTCGGGCCCCAGACCGGTGCCTCGGTCCGGATGAAGACGATCCTCGGCGAGAAGTACGTCGCCCTCGACCCCAAGGGCCAGGGCCAGCTCGAGGCCGGTGCGCAGATCCCCGTCACGCGCACGGTCAGCTCCTACGACGTCATCAACGCCTTCCAGGACCTCACGACGACGACCGAGCGCATCGACACCGACCAGCTCGCCAAGTCCCTCAGCGTCATCGCGACCGAGTTCAAGGACAGCCCGCAGTACGTCAGGGCCACGCTCGACGGCCTCTCCCGCCTCTCGCGCACGGTGGCCAGCCGCGACGCCGAGCTGGGCTCGCTGCTCAAGCGCGCCAACAGCGTCAGCGGACTCGTGCGCAGCCGCAACGAGCAGGTGAGCACCCTCATCAAGGACGCCGACCTGCTCATGGTCGAGCTCGTCAAGCGCCGCGACGACATCCGCACGCTGTTCCGCAACACCTCGGCGCTGTCAAAGCAGCTGACCGGCCTCGCCCGTGACAACCGGGCGCAGCTGAAGCCGGCGCTCGCCGAGCTCGACAAGACGCTGGCGCTGCTGCAGAAGCACGACGCGGACCTCGAGAAGACGATCCAGGCCATGGGCCCGTTCACGCGGGTCTACGCCAACACCCTCGGCACCGGGCGCTGGTTCGACACGTGGGTCTCCAACTTGGTCGTCCCCGTGGGCACCCCCGGTCTCGCCCTCCCGGGCACCAAGCTGCCCGACCTGCTCCTTCCCGGCACCTCCGGAGGTGGTCGCTGATGCCTGCCCGCGAGAGCTCAGGCCGTATGCCGTTCGGCCGGCTGCACGCCCCCGTGACCGTCCTCGGCAAGCTCGTCACAACCCTCGTCGTCGTCGCGCTCGTCGCCGCCGGCATCGTGTTCTGGCCGCGGCAGGCCCAGACGTCGGTGAGCGCCGACTTCACGCGCGCCGTCGGGCTCTACCCCGGTTCCGACGTCCGCATCCTCGGCGTCAAGGTCGGTCAGGTCGACAGCGTGACCCCCGAGGGCGACCACGTGCACGTCACCTTCAGCTACGACGACAAGTACCGCGTGCCGGCCTCGGCGCAGGCTGCCATCGTCGCGCCGTCCCTCGTCTCGGACCGTTACGTCCAGCTGCTGCCCGTCTACAAGGCCGGCCCCGCACTCGCGGTCGGGACGCGAATCCCCATGTCGCGCACGGCGGTTCCCGTCGAGCTCGACCGCGTGTCGCAGAGCCTCGACGACCTCATGGTCGCCCTCGGCCCTGACGGCGCCAACAAGGACGGTGCCCTCAACGATCTGCTGCGCACCTCCGCGGCCAACCTCGACGGCAACGGCGACAAGATCAACGGCACGGTGCACGACCTGTCGACCGCCCTGTCGACCCTGTCGGGCAGCCGCGACGACCTCTTCGGCACGGTGAAGAACCTCCAGTCCTTCACCTCGATGCTCGCGACCAACAACGGCCAGGTGCGCCGGCTCAACTCCGACCTCGCGACCGTCGCCACGCAGCTGAGCGAGGAGCGCGAGAACCTCAAGGCGACGCTCGAGAGCCTCGGTGTCGCCGTCGACGAGGTGTCCGGCTTCGTGTCCGACAACCGCGCCCTGCTCAAGAGCGACCTCGACCGCGCCGTGGCCGTCACCGGGACGATCGCCAAGAACCGCCAGGCGCTCGCCCAGGTCCTCGAGAACGCGCCGGTGGCCCTGTCGAACCTCCAGAACGCGTACCACCCCCAGACCGGCACGCTGGACACGCGCAACAACGCCAAGGGGCTCGACGACCCGTTGCTGCTCATGTGCTCGATCCTGACCGGCCCCACCCGGACCGGGAACACCAAGCTGTGCGACGCGCTCAAGAAGGCGCTGCTGCTCAAGCTGCCCACCCTGCCGTCGCTGCCGAACGGCGCTGCGCTGCAAGGCACCCCGCAGCCGAGCGGCCTCGTGGACCTGCGCGGCGCCGACCCCACGCTCGGTGGACTGCTCGGAGGATCCCGATGACGTATGCCGACCCACGGGGGGCCACGCCCCCCGTGACCCCCCCAAGGAAGACCCGCGTGGTGGCAGTCGCGCTCAGCCTTGTGACCTTCGTAGGGGTCTCGGGGTGCAGTGCGTACGACCTGCCGCTGCCCGGTGGTGCCGGCACCGGTGACGACTCGTACACCGTGACCGCCGAGTTCGCCGACGTGCTCGACCTCGTGCCCCAGTCGTCGGTGAAGGTCAACCAGGTCACCGTCGGCCAGGTCGAGGACATCCAGGTGACGGGCTGGACCGCGACGGTGCGGTTGCGCATCCCCGGCAACGTGGTCCTGCCCGACAACGCCACCGCCGAGCTCAAGCAGACCTCGCTGCTCGGCGAGAAGTACGTCGCCCTGGCGCCCCCGACCGACGCGCCTGCCCAGGGTCGGCTCGGGCAGGGCGACCGCATCCCGCTCTCGCGCACGAGCCGTAACCCCGAGGTGGAAGAGGTCCTCGGCGCGATGTCCCTGCTGCTCAACGGCGGCGGCGTCGCACAGCTGAAGACGATCGAGGCCGAGCTCAACAACGCCCTCCGCGGGCGCACCGGCGACGTCAAGGACCTCGTCACACAGCTCAACACCTTCGTCGGGGGACTGGACGCCCAGAAGGGCGAGATCGTCCGGGCCATCGACAGCATCGACCGGCTCTCCTCGACCCTGGCGAGCAACCAGGCCAAGATCGCCGCGGCCCTCGACGAGCTGCCCAAGGGCCTGAAGATCCTCGCCGACCAGCGCCGGCAGCTCACGGCGATGCTCACCGCCCTGCGCGACCTCGGCGAGGTCGGCACCCGCGTCATCCGTGGGTCGCGTGCCGACCTCGAGGCCAATCTCCGCGCGATCAGCCCGATCCTGCGCCAGCTCAACAAGGCCGGCGACGACCTGCCGAAGAGCTACCAGCTGCTCCTGACCTATCCCTTCCCGAACAACGCCCAGAGCACCATCAAGGGCGACTTCACCAACCTCTGGGCGACCCTCGACACCAACCTCGACACGATCGCCGGGAACCTGGGCGTCGCGAAGCTCCCGAAGCTTCCGAGCATCCCCGGCGTCCAGCTGCCCTCGGTCCCGCTGCCGTCGGTGCCCGTGCCGTCCGTCCCGCTCCCCAGCGTCAGCCTGCCCTCGGTGCCGGGCGTGCCGCTGCCCACGACCCTGCCCGGCGGCCTGCTCGGCTCGAGCCGGCCCGGTGCTTCGGGCGCCGACGGTGCCGACGCGGTGTCCTGGTCCACGCTCTTCCCGACGGGAGGCTCCCGATGATCACCCGCACCGTCCGGCTCCAGCTCGCTGCCTTCGCCCTGCTGTCCGTCACGCTCGTGGCCATCCTGTCGGCCAACTACGTCGGCCTCACCGACAAGATCGCCGGCGGAAGCTACGTCGTGTCCGCGGACCTCGCACAGTCCGGCGGCATCTTCGTCGGCGCGGAGGTGACCTACCGCGGGGTGACGGTCGGCAAGGTGGAGGCGCTGCGCCTGTCCGGCAACGGCGTCGCCGTCGACGCGAGGCTCGACCGCGGCACCGAGATCCCGAAGGACACCTCGGCCGTCGTCGAGAACCGCTCCGCGGTGGGGGAGCAGTACCTCGACCTCCAGCCGCGCACCTCACGCGCCCCGTTCCTCGCAGCCGGTGACGTCATCCCGCGAGCCCGCACAGCCTTCCCGCTCCGCATCGACCAGCTGCTGCAGCACGTCGACGACACCGTGTCGTCCGTGCCTCGCGACGCGCTCGTGACCTCCGTGGACGAGCTCGCCGAGGCCTTCAAGGGCGGTGGTTCCGACCTGCAGCGGCTCATCGACTCGGGCAACTCCCTGACCGCCGCCGCCTCCGAGGCGCTGCCGGAGACCACCCGTCTCATCGACGACGGGCGGATCGTGCTCGACACCCAGGTCAAGAGCGGGGACGACATCCGCACCAGCGTGTCCGGCTTCGCGAACGTCGCCAGCGCGCTGCGCGAGGCAGACCCCGACCTGCGCGTCGTCCTGGACCGGGGCTCGGTCGCGGTCGAGCAGCTCGACGCCCTCATCTCCGAGAACAAGCAGAGCCTGGCGGCGCTCCTCGCCAACTTCATCACCATCGGCAACGTGACGACGGCTCGCCTCGACGGCATCGAGCAGCTGCTCGTCACCTACCCCGACGTCGTCACGGGTGGCTTCTCGGTGGTGCCGGGAGACGGCACCGCCCACTTCGGTCTGGTCCTCAACGTCGATGACCCCAAGGCCTGCGAGGCCGGCTACGAGGGCACCACCAAGATCGACCCGCACCGCACCAGCGGCCTGCCCCCGGTCAACCTCGACGCCCACTGCGCCGCCTCGCGCGGCTCGGGGGTCAACGTCCGGGGCGCGCAGAACGCCCCCAAGCCGACCCGCGGGGGCCAGAGCGGCCAGAGCTACCCGATGGCCTTCGGAGCGACCCCCGTGGCTCTCGGCAACCGGGCCGTGACCTCGGGCAGCCCCTCGTCGTTGTCCGTACAGTCGCCGGTCGCTCCGACCGGTGACGCACGGACCGACAACGGCACGAGCTGGCTCTGGATGATGCAGGAGGCGCTCCGCTAGCCGGTGACGGAAGGAAACCCCTCGATGACGATGGTCACCACCCGCTCGGAGGCAGAGCGGCCCTCGCGGTCGCCCGAGCCCTCCGCACACCAGGACCCCCACGCCGACTCCCCCGGTGTGGACGCCGCCGATGCCGTGGAGGGGTCCGGTCCCCGCGATGCGCCACGTGCGGGCCTCAAGGGTGTCCGCACGTGGCGTCCCACCCCGCGCCTGCTGTGGGCCGTCACCGCGGTGCTCCTGCTCGCCGCGGTCGCCGTCGCGGCCACCCTCGGCCGGACGGCGTGGCAGCAGCAGCGCGAGGTCGACAACGGCGCCGCGGCCCTGGCCGCCGGCAAGCAGATCGCCGTCAACTTCGTGACGATGAACGCCGCGACCTTCGACGCCGACACCAAGCGCGTGCTCGCCGAGTCCACCGGCGCGTTCCAGAAGGAGTACGCCTCGACGCTGGCGCAGCTGAAGCCCGTCGTCACCGCCAACAAGACCGTCTCGACGGTCGAGCGCGCCGAGGCCTCGCTCGTCTCGAGCGACGACGACTCCGCCAAGGTCATCGTCGGGGTCGTGGCCCCGACCTCCAACGCCTCCACCCCCACGGCGGAGAAGAAGACGTACCGGCTCCGGCTCGACCTCGTGAAGGTCGGCGACGCCTGGAAGGTGAGCACCCTTGACTTCGTCAGCTGATCCCCGCCGCCCCGCCGCCCCGGCCGGGGGCCGCAACAAGCGCGTGGCAGGCGCCCGTCGCCGCACCCCCGCCACGGGCGGGCCCTCCTCGACCATGGTCGTCGAGCATCCGACCGCGGGGGAGCGTGACGACGTCGACGAGGCCGTCGTGGACGCGCTCGCCGTCGACCGCGATCTCGACGACAGCGCCCGCACGTCAGCCCCGTCAGCCCCGTCAGCCCCGTCAGCCCCGTCAGCCACGTCGGAGGAGAAGGCGCCACGCACGTCGGCGGGCCTGTGGGTCTCCGCCATCGCGGCCACCCTGGCGCTCGCGGCGCTCGTCGGCTCCCTCGTCTACGCCCTGCGCCCGAACGTGGGCGACGGTGACCGCACCGCGGCCGTCGGCTCGGCGCGGACGACGCTCGAGAGCCTTCTCAGCTACAGCGGTGCGTCCTTCGACAAGCACGTCGATGAGGTGACCCCGCAGCTGACCTCCCCCTTCCGGGACCAGTTCACCAAGGTCGCGGCCACGGACATCAAGCCCATGGCCGTCAAGAACGACGCAACCGTCCAGGCGAAGGTCTACGACGCCGGCGTCATGGACGCCACCGGCGACGGCGGCGAGGGGACCACGGTGCGGGTCATGGCGTTCGTCAACCAGGCCACGACGACGAAGGCCCAGCAGGCCCCGGCCATCGACCAGAACCGGGTGATCGCGACCATGCGCAAGGTCGGCGACCGCTGGCTCGTCAGCGAGCTCTCCGCCTACTGAGTCGGCCCAGACCCACCCTCGGTCGGCCGCGGTTCCACGGTCCACGGAGCCGCGGCCCCGGGTGGTTTTCGGGGGTTCACGGGGGCGCAGGCCCGCCAGGGCCGTGAGCTCCCGTGGGTGCATACTGCACGCTGTGAAGCTCATCCAGGCCAATGGCGTCCCAGAGTCCCTCGCACGCGTCGACCAGCCGCAGGCGCCACCCGTGCGCGTCGCGCTCGTCCAGCACGAATGGGTCGACGACCCCGCTGAGCTCGTCGAGACGCTCCGGGACGGCATCCGCACCGCGGCCGAGGCGGGGGCCGCGATCGTGTTCCTGCCCGAGCTGACGCTCTCGCGCTACCCGGCCGACACCCTCCCCGAGGGCACCCCGTCGGCGACGGCGGAGGACCTCGAGTCCGGCCCGACGGTCACCTTCGCGCGCGCCGCCGCCCGCGACTTCGGGGTCCACGTGCACGCCTCGCTCTACGAGCGTGCTGAGCAGGGCGACGGCCTCGGCTTCAACACCGCCGTCGTCGTGGCGCCGTCCGGCGAGGTCGTGGCCCGCACCCGCAAGACCCACATCCCGGTCACGGCCGGCTACTACGAGGACAAGTACTTCCGTCCCGGTCCGGCCGACGACGCGTACCCCGTGGTGGCCCTCGAGGACCCCTCGCTGCGGCTCGGTCTGCCGACCTGCTGGGACGAGTGGTTCCCCGAGGTCGCGCGGCTCTACTCCCTCGGCGGCGCCGAGGTGCTGTGCTACCCCACGGCCATCGGCTCGGAGCCGGACCACCCCGACTTCGACACCCAGCCGCTGTGGCAGCAGGTGATCGTCGGCAACGGCATCGCCAACGGTCTGTTCATGGTCGTGCCCAACCGCTTCGGCACCGAGGGCCTGATCACCTTCTACGGCAGCTCCTTCATCTCCGACCCCTACGGTCGCGTCCTCGTCCAGGCCCCCCGCGACGAGGCCGCCGTCCTCGTCGCCGACCTCGACCTCGCGCAGCGCCGCGACTGGCTCGAGCTCTTCCCCTTCCTCGAGACGCGCCGTCCCGACTCGTATGCCGCCCTGACCGCACCCGTGCGCGACGAGCACCGTCGCGAGGCGGAGCAGTGACCGGCGCCCCCGCCTGGGTCATGCCGTCCGAGACGGCGCAACACGACTGCACGTGGATGGCGTGGCCGAGCCAGGGCTACACGCTGGGCGAGACCCCCGACGAGGTCGAGACGGCTCGCCGCACCTGGGCCGCTGTCGCCAACGCCGTCGCCGAGTTCGAGCCGGTGCGCATGGTCGTCGTGCCGGGCGACCTCGCGGTCGCCGAGGCGCTGCTGCACCCGGACGTCGAGCTCGTCCCGGCGGCCCTCGACGACGCCTGGATGCGCGACATCGGCCCGACGTTCGTGCGCTCCGCCGACGGTGCGCGGCTGGGCGCGGTCGACTGGGTCTTCACCGGCTGGGGCGCCCAGGCCTGGGCCAGCTGGGAGCACGACGCGCGCATCGGCGCCTTCGTCGGAGGCCTGAGCGGCGCCGAGGTCGTGGGCTCGTCCCTCGTCAACGAGGGTGGCGGCCTCCACGTCGACGGGCTCGGCACCGTGCTGCTCACCGAGACGGTGCAGCTCGACCCGGGACGCAACCCCGGCCTGACCAGGGCCGACGTCGAGGCGGAGCTCGCCCGCACCATCGGCGCCACGACGTGCATCTGGCTGCCGCGCGGCCTCACCCGTGACTACGACGAGTTCGGCACCCGCGGCCACGTCGACATCGTCGCCACGATCCCGAGCCCCGGCGTCGTGCTGCTCCACGAGCAGCAGGACCCCTCGCACCCCGACCACGCGGTCTCGAAGGCGCTGCGCGAGGTGCTCGAGGACGCCAGGGACGCGCGGGGCGAGCGGTTCGAGGTCGTGGGCGTGCCGGCGCCGCGGACCCTCGTCGACGACGAGGGCCCGGTCGACTGGTCCTACATCAACCACCTCGTCGTCAACGACGGGGTCATCGCCTGCACGTTCGGTGACGAGCAGGACGAGGCCTCCCTCGCCGTCCTGGCCGAGGCCTACCCCGGACGCCGGGTCGTCGGGGTCGACGCGCGTCCGCTCTTCGACCGCGGCGGTGGCATCCACTGCATCACCCAGCAGCAGCCGTCCCTCTGAGGTCGAGTGCTCACTTCCGGACGTTCCGCGGCGAAGACCGTCTTGTCCGTGACTGTCCGGAAGTGAGCACTCGACCAGGTGGAGGTCAGGCCTGCGGGAGCCGCTTGTGGATGTCCTCGCTCATGCGCACGACCGAGAGGTAGAACTCGAGGGTCATGCGGATGACCGCGAGGTAGATGATGACGAAGATCGGCCCGAGGATCAGCGCCGCGAAGCCGGCCCCGGCGCTGTTGGCGAAGCCGGCGAAGACGAAGATCAGCCAGGTCGCCACGAGCGCCACCGTCGCCAGCAGGTAGACGAAGCGCACGAGGATCGGCGTGACGAAGTTGGTGAAGCTGAAGTCGAACAGCGCGGTGAAGAAGCCCGCGCCCTCCTTGGCGGGGTCGGGGATGCTCGACATGCCGCTCGGTCCGCCCGAGGGCGCGCCGACCGGTGCCACCGGCGGCGGAGGAGGGGGCGGCGTGCTGCCGGCGCCCGGCGCGGGGGAGGGCGGGGGGCTGCTGGGGGGCGGGACGCTCTGGGGGACGCCCGAGCTGCTCGGGATCGGCGTGGTGGGGTCCCCACCGGCCGGCCGGTTGAAGGACGGTTGCTCGGGCGGGTTCTGATCGGACATGGCTTCCCTCTCGGCAGGAGACGTCGACAGATCTCTCGTGTGTGCCCATGCTAGGGCGCGGCCCTTCCAGCGACCCCGGGTCCGCGCGCGCCGCGACAACATCGGCGCAGGTCAGCGGGGTTGCGGGAGCGTCCCGGCGGCGTGTCGCGACGCGCCTGAAGAGGCCCGGGTCTTGACGTCGGCCCCGCGGGGGTCCATATTCGTCGCGTTCGCATCGCGAGCTCCCGGTCCAGGGGGCGTGGCAGGTCAGTCGAGGGCGTCCGTCTCGTTTCGAGACCGGACGGGACCTCGGACGGGGACCTCCGCTCCTTGACCCGGCTGGACACTCCTGCCCTTTGTGGGTAGGCTAGGCCTTTGCGCTGCCCATGCCCACCTCTCGCGACCTCGGTCAGGCCACTCACCATGCCACGCGGCATCCGGTCTGACCTCGGGACCCGCGAGCGGAGCCATGCGGCAACGCGGATCTGAAGATTCGAAAAAGGCCCGTGGAAGGACCCTCCTTGGCTGCCTCGCGTACTGCGACGAACATGTCCACCGCACAGACCCCTTCGGGGCGTCTGTCCTTCGCGAAGATTCGCGAACCACTCGAGGTCCCCGACCTCCTGGCGCTTCAGACGGAGAGCTTCGACTGGCTGCTCGGCAACGAGCGCTGGCAGGCTCGCGTCGCCGCGGCCAAGGCCGAGGGACGCACCGACGTCCCGGACCGGTCCGGGCTCGAGGAGATCTTCGAGGAGATCTCCCCGATCGAGGACTTCAGCGGCTCCATGTCGCTGTCGTTCCGCGACCACCGCTTCGAGGAGACCCGCAAGACGATCGAGTCGTGCAAGGAGCGCGACCAGACGTACGACGCACCCCTCTTCGTCACCGCCGAGTTCATGAACGCCCAGACGGGTGAGATCAAGAGCCAGACGGTCTTCATGGGTGACTTCCCGCTCATGACCGAGCGCGGCACCTTCATCATCAACGGCACCGAGCGTGTCGTCGTCTCGCAGCTCGTCCGCAGCCCGGGCGTCTACTTCGAGCGCACGCCCGACAAGACGTCCGACAAGGACATCTACACGGCCAAGATCATCCCGAGCCGCGGCGCCTGGCTCGAGTTCGAGATCGACAAGCGCGACATGGTCGGCGTCCGCGTCGACCGCAAGCGCAAGCAGTCGGTCACGGTGCTCCTCAAGGCCCTCGGCTGGACCGAGGCCCAGATCCTCGAGGAGTTCG
This sequence comes from Terrabacter tumescens, assembly GCF_014646815.1. Lineage (GTDB taxonomy): Bacteria > Actinomycetota > Actinomycetes > Actinomycetales > Dermatophilaceae > Terrabacter > Terrabacter tumescens. The sequence goes on along the minus strand of NZ_BMNZ01000003.1, from coordinate 430,884 downwards.
GCGAGTTCGAGTCGATGCGCCTCACCCTGGAGAAGGACCACACCCAGGGCCAGGACGACGCGCTGCTCGACATCTACCGCAAGCTGCGCCCGGGGGAGCCGCCGACCAAGGAGGCCGCGCAGACCCTGCTCGACAACCTCTACTTCAACGGCAAGCGCTACGACCTCGCCAAGGTCGGCCGCTACAAGGTGAACAAGAAGCTCGGTCTCGACGCCTCGATCAACGACTCGACCCTGTCGATCGACGACATCGTCAAGACGATCAAGTTCATCGTCACGCTGCACGACGGCCAGGACTCGATGAAGGGCACGAAGAACGACGAGGAGATCGACGTCCGCGTCGAGGTCGACGACATCGACCACTTCGGCAACCGTCGCCTCCGCTCCGTCGGCGAGCTCATCCAGAACCAGGTCCGCACCGGCCTGTCCCGCATGGAGCGCGTCGTCCGCGAGCGCATGACCACGCAGGACGTCGAGGCGATCACCCCGCAGACCCTGATCAACATCCGCCCCGTGGTGGCCTCGATCAAGGAGTTCTTCGGCACGTCGCAGCTCTCGCAGTTCATGGACCAGAACAACCCGCTCGCGGGTCTGACGCACAAGCGTCGTCTGTCCGCGCTCGGCCCGGGTGGTATCTCCCGTGACCGTGCCCAGATGGAGGTCCGTGACGTCCACCCGTCGCACTACGGCCGCATGTGCCCGATCGAGACCCCGGAAGGCCCGAACATCGGCCTCATCGGCTCGCTCGCGTCCTACGGTCGCATCAACGCGTTCGGCTTCATCGAGACGCCGTACCGCAAGGTGACCGGCGGCCACGTGACCGACGACGTCGACTACCTGTCCGCCGACGAGGAGGACCGCTACGTCGTCGCCCAGGCCAACGCGCCGCTCGACAAGCAGAACAACTTCACCGAGGACCGCGTGCTCGTGCGCACCAAGGGTGGAGAGGTCGAGCTCGTCCCCGGCGACGAGGTCGACTACATGGACGTCTCGCCGCGCCAGATGGTCTCGGCCGCGACCGCGATGATCCCGTTCCTCGAGCACGACGACGCCAACCGTGCCCTCATGGGCGCCAACATGCAGCGTCAGGCCGTCCCGCTCGTCAAGAGCGAGGCGCCGATCGTCGGCACCGGCATGGAGTTCCGCGCCGCCCTCGACTCGGGCGACGTCGTCCGTGCCGAGAAGGCCGGTGTCGTCCAGGAGGTCTCGGCCGACCTCGTCACCGTCGCCAACGACGACGGCACCTACCAGACGTACCGCATCGCCAAGTTCGCGCGCTCCAACCAGGGCACGAGCTACAACCAGGTGGTCGTCGTCAACGAGGGTGACCGTCTCGAGGCCGGCGGCGTCATCGCCGACGGTCCCGCCACCGAGGGTGGCGAGATGGCGCTCGGGCGCAACCTGCTCGTCGCGTTCATGTCGTGGGAGGGTCACAACTACGAGGACGCCATCATCCTCAGCCAGCGCCTGGTCCAGGACGACGTCCTCTCCTCGATCCACATCGAGGAGCACGAGGTCGACGCCCGTGACACCAAGCTCGGCCCCGAGGAGATCACGCGGGACATCCCGAACGTCTCCGAGGAGGTCCTGGCCGACCTCGACGAGCGCGGCATCATCCGCGTCGGTGCCGAGGTCCGCGACGGCGACCTGCTCGTCGGCAAGGTCACGCCCAAGGGAGAGACCGAGCTGACGCCGGAGGAGCGCCTGCTGCGCGCCATCTTCGGTGAGAAGGCCCGCGAGGTCCGCGACACGAGCCTCAAGGTGCCCCACGGCGAGACCGGCACGGTCATCGGCGTCAAGGAGTTCCGTGCCGACCTCGGCGACGACCTGCCGCCCGGCGTCAACCAGCTCGTCCGCGTCTACGTGGCCAACAAGCGCAAGATCACCGACGGTGACAAGCTCGCCGGCCGCCACGGCAACAAGGGAGTCATCTCCAAGATCCTCCCGGTCGAGGACATGCCCTTCCTCGAGGACGGCACGCCGGTCGACGTCGTGCTCAACCCGCACGGTGTGCCGCGACGGATGAACCTCGGCCAGATCCTCGAGCTGCACCTCGGCTGGGCCGCCTCGCGCGGCTGGAAGATCGAGGGCAGCCCGGAGTGGGCCAAGGAGATCGCGCCCGACGCGCACGAGGCCCCTGCGGGCACGCGCGTGGCGACGCCGGTCTTCGACGGTGCCTCCGAGGACGTCGTCACGGGTCTGCTCGACTCGACGCTCAAGACGCGCGACGGGGTCCGCCTCATCGACGCCTCGGGCAAGACGCGCCTCTTCGACGGCCGCTCCGGCGAGCCGTTCCCGGAGCCCGTCGCCGTCGGCTACATGTACATCCTCAAGCTCCACCACCTCGTCGACGACAAGATCCACGCTCGTTCGACGGGTCCGTACTCGATGATCACCCAGCAGCCGCTCGGCGGTAAGGCCCAGTTCGGTGGCCAGCGCTTCGGTGAGATGGAGGTCTGGGCCCTCGAGGCGTACGGCGCCGCCTACACGCTCCAGGAGCTGCTGACGATCAAGTCGGACGACGTTCCCGGCCGCGTGAAGGTCTACGAGGCCATCGTCAAGGGCGAGAACATCCCCGACTCGGGCATCCCGGAGTCGTTCAAGGTCCTCCTCAAGGAGATGCAGTCGCTGTGTCTCAACGTCGAGGTCCTGAGCAGCGACGGCACGACGATCGAGATGAAGGAGTCCGACGAGGAGGTCTTCCGCGCGGCGGAGGAGCTCGGCATCGACCTGAGCCGGCGTGAGCCGTCCAGCGTCGAAGAGGTCTGAGAAGGCCCCCTAACGACAAGCGGTGCGTATGCCGCTGGGCCCGCTCAGCGGCATACGCACCCTCGTCAACGAATCCCACTCAGACCAAAGACTTAACAAGAGTTACGAGAGAAGGAACCACGTGCTCGACGTCAACTTCTTTGACGAGCTGCGTATCGGCCTTGCCACTGCGGAGTCCATCCGCCAGTGGAGCCACGGTGAGGTCAAGAAGCCCGAGACCATCAACTACCGCACGCTCAAGCCCGAGAAGGAGGGCCTGTTCTGCGAGCGCATCTTCGGCCCCACCCGGGACTGGGAGTGCAACTGCGGCAAGTACAAGCGCGTCCGCTTCAAGGGCATCATCTGCGAGCGCTGTGGCGTCGAGGTCACGCGCGCCAAGGTGCGTCGTGAGCGGATGGGCCACATCGAGCTCGCCGCCCCCGTCACCCACATCTGGTACTTCAAGGGTGTCCCGAGCCGCCTCGGCTACCTGCTCGACCTCGCCCCGAAGGACCTCGAGAAGGTCATCTACTTCGCGGCCTACATGATCACGTCCGTCGACGAGGACCAGCGTCACGCTGACCTGCCGTCGCTCGAGGCGCAGATCCAGGTCGAGCGCAAGGAGATCGAGAACCGCCGCGACGCGGACGTCGAGTCCCGTGCGCAGCTGCTCGAGCGCAACGTCGCCGAGCTCGAGGCCGAGGGTGCCAAGGCCGACGTCAAGCGCAAGGTCCGCGACCAGGCCGAGCGCGAGATGAACAACATCCGCAAGCGTGCCGACCAGCAGGTCGAGCGCATCGACCAGGTCTGGGACCGGTTCAAGAACCTCAAGGTCCAGGACCTCGAGGGCGACGAGATCCTCTACCGCGAGATGCGTGACCGCTTCGGTCTGTACTTCGAGGGCGGCATGGGCGCTGCGGCGATCCAGAAGCGCCTCGAGTCCTTCGACCTCGACGCCGAGGCTGACCTCCTCCAGGAGATCATCGCCACCGGCAAGGGCCAGAAGAAGACCCGTGCGATCAAGCGCCTCAAGGTCGTCAACGCCTTCCAGATGACGACGAACCACCCGTCGGGCATGGTCCTCGACGCGATCCCGGTCATTCCGCCGGACCTGCGCCCGATGGTGCAGCTCGACGGTGGCCGCTTCGCGACGTCGGACCTCAACGACCTCTACCGTCGCGTCATCAACCGCAACAACCGCCTGAAGCGCCTTCTCGACCTCGGTGCGCCCGAGATCATCGTCAACAACGAGAAGCGCATGCTCCAGGAGGCCGTCGACAGCCTCTTCGACAACGGCCGTCGTGGTCGCCCGGTCACGGGTCCCGGCAACCGTCCGCTCAAGTCGCTGTCCGACATGCTCAAGGGCAAGCAGGGTCGTTTCCGCCAGAACCTGCTCGGCAAGCGCGTCGACTACTCCGGCCGTTCGGTCATCGTCGTCGGCCCGCAGCTGAAGCTGCACCAGTGCGGTCTGCCCAAGCAGATGGCGCTCGAGCTGTTCAAGCCGTTCGTGATGAAGCGCCTGGTCGACCTCGACCACGCGCAGAACATCAAGTCGGCCAAGCGCATGGTCGAGCGTGCCCGTCCGGTCGTGTGGGACGTCCTCGAAGAGGTCATCACCGAGCACCCCGTGCTGCTCAACCGTGCGCCCACGCTGCACCGTCTCGGCATCCAGGCGTTCGAGCCGCAGCTCGTCGAGGGCAAGGCCATCCAGATCCACCCGCTCGTCTGCTCGGCCTTCAACGCCGACTTCGACGGTGACCAGATGGCCGTCCACGTGCCGCTGTCGGCAGAGGCGCAGGCCGAGGCCCGCATCCTCATGCTGTCGAGCAACAACATCCTGAAGCCGGCTGACGGTCGCCCCGTGACCATGCCGACCCAGGACATGATCACCGGCATCTACCACCTGACCGACGCCCTCGACGGTGGCGGCCCGGGTGCAGGTCGCGCGTTCTCGTCCCCGTCCGAGGCCCGCATGGCCTTCGACCGTGGCGAGATCCTGCTCGGTTCGGCGATCAAGCTGCGCCTGACGGACGCGGTGCCCCCGGCCGGCTTCGAGCTGCCCGAGGGTGTCGAGGCCGGCGAGGACGGCATCGTCAAGAGCATCACGCTCGAGACGACGCTCGGCCGCGCGATCTTCAACGACACGCTGCCGCTCGACTACCCGTTCGAGAACCGCCCGGTCGACCGCAAGCGGCTCTCGGCGATCGTCAACGACCTCGCGGAGCGCTACTCCAAGGTCCAGGTCGCCGCGTCCCTCGACGCCCTGAAGGAGGCCGGTTTCCACTGGTCGACCCGCTCGGGCTGCACCGTCGCGATCTCCGACGTCACGACGCCGGACAACAAGACGAACATCCTCGAGGGCTACGAGACCAAGGCCGCCAAGGTCCAGACGCAGTACGAGCGCGGTCTCATCACCGACGACGAGCGTCGCCAGGAGCTCGTCGAGATCTGGACCCAGGCGTCCAACCAGGTCGCCAAGGAGATGGAGACCAACTTCCCGCGCACGAACCCCATCTACCGGATGGTGTCCTCGGGTGCTGGTGGCAACTGGTTCCAGATCCGTCAGATCGCCGGCATGCGTGGCCTGATGGCCAACCCGAAGGGCGAGATCATCCCGCGCCCGATCAAGGCGAACTTCCGTGAGGGCCTCACGGTGCTCGAGTTCTTCATCTCGACGCACGGTGCCCGTAAGGGCCTGGCCGACACGGCGCTTCGTACCGCCGACTCGGGCTACCTCACGCGTCGTCTCGTCGACGTGTCGCAGGACGTCATCATCCGTGAGGACGACTGTGGCACCGAGCGTGGCCTCAAGCTGCCGATCGCCCAGGTCAACGAGACCACGGGCACGCGTGCGCCGAGCGAGGTCGTCGAGGCCTCGGTCTACGCCCGCACGCTGGCCGAGGACGTCGTCGTCGACGGCGAGACCCTGGCCGTGGCCGGCATCGACCTCGGTGACGTCGTCATCGACGCGCTCTACGCGGCCGGTGTCGACGAGGTGCGGATCCGTTCGGTCCTCACCTGCGACAGCAAGGTCGGCACCTGTGCCGCCTGCTACGGCCGTTCGCTCGCGACGGGCAAGCTCGTCGACATCGGCGAGGCCGTCGGCATCATCGCGGCCCAGTCGATCGGTGAGCCCGGCACCCAGCTGACGATGCGTACCTTCCACACCGGTGGTGCGGCTGCGGCCGACGACATCACCCAGGGTCTGCCGCGTGTCGTCGAGCTGTTCGAGGCCCGCACGCCCAAGGGTGTCGCTCCCATCGCCGAGGCCACCGGCCGCGTCGAGATCGAGGACACCGACAAGGCGCGCCGGATCCTGCTCACGCCGGACGACGGCTCCGAGCAGCACGCCTACCCGGTGAGCAAGCGCTCGCGCCTCGTCGTCGCCGACGGCGACCACGTCGAGGTCGGCACCAAGCTGGTCCAGGGCGCGATCGACCCCAAGCAGGTCCTTCGCATCCTCGGCCCGCGCGCTGCGCAGAAGCACCTGGTGGACGAGGTCCAGCGCGTGTACCGCCAGCAGGGTGTGTCGATCCACGACAAGCACATCGAGGTCATCGTGCGCCAGATGCTGCGTCGCGTGACGATCATCGAGGCCGGCGACGCCGACCTGCTGCCCGGCGAGCTCGCCGAGCGTGGTCGCTTCGAGGACGAGAACCGTCGCGTCATGGCCGAGGGTGGCCGTCCGGCCGCCGGACGTCCCGAGCTCATGGGCATCACCAAGGCCTCGCTCGCGACCGAGTCGTGGCTGTCGGCCGCGTCCTTCCAGGAGACGACCCGCGTGCTCACGCAGGCCGCCATGGAGGCCAAGTCCGACCCGCTGCTCGGCCTCAAGGAGAACGTCATCCTCGGAAAGCTCATCCCTGCCGGCACGGGCCTGCCCCGCTACCGGAACGTCAAGGTGGAGCCGACCGAGGAGGCCAAGGCCGCGATGTACTCGCTGCCGGGCTACGACGCCTACGACTACGCAGGCTTCGGTTCGGGCACGGGCGAGGCCATCCGCCTCGACGACGAGGCTCTCGGTCTCGACCAGTTCTGAGCGGTCCATCGGCCGCCGCGTGAGCGGCGGCCGGTGACCACCTCTCGTGCATGACGTATGCCGCTGGGCCGGCTTCCCGACAGGGGAGCCGGCCCAGCGGCGTTCCTGCACGTCCCCGGCGCCTCGGGACGCTCGAGGGCGTGCCAGGACCTCTGTGCGCCTCGGTAGGGTGGTCGCATGACCGAGCCCACGGCCGCCGTGCCGAACGCGCCAGAGCCCGACGAGCTCGCCGCCCCCGCCCCCACCGCCGCTGATGAGTCCGCCGCGCCGGTGGCGCCTGCTGCGGCCGACGGGGGAGAGTCGGCCGACAGCGGCCCGACGCCCGCGATCATCGTGCTGACGGAGGAGGCGCTCAAGCCGGTCGACGTCGACAAGATCATCGCGCTGCACGAGGAGGCGTCGCCCACCTACCGCGTGCTCGTGCCGGCCGACACCGACCGCAACCTGCTCAGCTCCTTCCTCAACCACCTCAGCCTCTTCGAGATGCGCGAGGCCCTCGAGTCGCTGCGCCCCGTCGACCGGGTCGAGGCGCACGAGGACGCCGACACGGCCCTGTCCCGGACCCTCGCCGAGTTCGAGAGCCACTCCGTCGTGGCCACGGGAGAGATCACGGGCGACGACCCCATGCCGACGCTCGTCGAGGAGGTCGCCCGGCTCGGGGCCCAGGAGGTCGTCGTCGTGACCGAGCCGCACGCGGTCGAGGACACCTTCCACACCGACTGGGCCTCGCGCGCCCGTGAGGCCCTCGGCGTGCCCGTGCTGCACATGTACGCCGGCGACTGGCGCCTGGGCTGACCCAGCCCGTCACCGAGGTGGTGGGCCGCGCGAGTCGCCCGGGGGAGCCGGCTGCGTGAGCCCGCCACACGGCATACCGCATCGGAGCCGTCAGGGCCGGTCACACCGATTTGGTCGGCGTGCCGCGCCCCGGTACGCTTGAACACTGTGTCTGAGGCACGCACTCAGGCATGCGCGATGACGGCCTCGGTGCCCTGTCCGCCCGCTCCTCGCGGACGTGACATCACTGCGGTCCAGAGCACACCTTCCGCCGGGCAATCCTTCCTTCCGACCGCCTTCCGGCAGCCGGGACGGAGGGGGAGTGCAGGGGGAAGAACCGGTTCCGACACGCCCGACGTCGGGGGTCGAAGAGCCGAACAGCCAAGGAGGCGTCCTCCCGGACGCCTGACAACGAGCAACGTTATGGAGTAACCAGGTTGCCTACCATCAACCAGCTGGTCCGCAAGGGCCGCCAGGACAAGGCCAGCAAGGCCAAGACCCCGGCGCTCAAGGGCTCGCCCCAGCGCCGCGGTGTGTGCACCCGCGTGTACACCACCACCCCCAAGAAGCCGAACTCTGCCCTGCGCAAGGTCGCCCGTGTGCGCCTCAGCTCCGGCATCGAGGTCACGGCCTACATCCCCGGCGTCGGCCACAACCTGCAGGAGCACTCGATCGTGCTCGTCCGCGGTGGTCGTGTGAAGGACCTCCCGGGTGTGCGTTACAAGATCGTCCGCGGCACGCTCGACACCCAGGGTGTCAAGAACCGCAAGCAGGCTCGTAGCCGTTACGGCGCGAAGAAGGAGAAGAGCTGATGCCTCGTAAGGGACCCGCTCCGAAGCGCCCGCTCGTCGTCGACCCGGTCTACTCCAGCCCGCTCGTCACGCAGCTCGTCAACAAGATCCTCCTGGACGGCAAGAAGTCGATCGCCGAGACGATCGTCTACGGCGCCCTCGAGGGCTGCCGCCAGAAGACCGGCACCGACCCCGTCGCCACGCTCAAGCGTGCGCTCGACAACGTCAAGCCGGCCATGGAGGTCAAGAGCCGTCGCGTCGGTGGCGCGACCTACCAGGTGCCGATCGAGGTCAAGCCCAACCGCTCGACCACGCTCGCCCTGCGCTGGCTCGTCGGCTACTCGCGGCAGCGTCGCGAGAAGACGATGACCGAGCGCCTCATGAACGAGATCCTCGACGCGAGCAACGGCCTCGGTGCCGCTGTCAAGCGCCGCGAGGACACGCACAAGATGGCCGAGTCCAACAAGGCCTTCGCGCACTACCGCTGGTGACCCAGACGCACGGGGGGCTCCGCCCCCCGTGCGCCCCCCGAACAGCCCGCGCGGCTGGGTCGGAACGCGTCGGCAGGCGGCCGAGCCCCGAGCCCCGCCCCGGCGCCCCTAGATTTCACCCCACGACGAATGAGACGAGAAACCTGACGTGGCACTCGACGTCCTGACGGACCTCAAGAAGGTCCGCAACATCGGCATCATGGCGCACATCGACGCTGGCAAGACCACGGTGACGGAGCGCATCCTCTTCTACACCGGTGTCAACCACAAGATCGGTGAGACCCACGACGGTGCGTCGACGACCGACTGGATGGAGCAGGAGAAGGAGCGCGGCATCACGATCACGTCTGCCGCCGTGACCTCCTTCTGGGAAGGCACCCAGGTCAACATCATCGACACCCCCGGGCACGTCGACTTCACGGTCGAGGTGGAGCGCTCGCTGCGCGTCCTCGACGGTGCCGTCGCGGTGTTCGACGGCAAGGAGGGTGTCGAGCCCCAGTCCGAGACGGTGTGGCGCCAGGCCGACAAGTACGACGTGCCCCGCATCTGCTTCGTCAACAAGATGGACAAGCTCGGCGCGGACTTCTACTTCACCGTGCAGACGATCAAGGACCGCCTCGGTGCGGAGCCGCTCGTCATGCAGCTCCCGATCGGTGCCGAGAACGACTTCCTCGGTGTCATCGACCTCGTCTACATGCGTGCCCTCGTGTGGCCCGGCGACGCCAAGGGCGACGTGACCATGGGTGCCAAGTACGAGATCGCCGAGATCCCGGCGGACCTCCAGGCCAAGGCCGAGGAGTACCGCATGGCACTCGTCGAGCGCGTCGCCGAGTCCGACGACGAGCTGATGGAGAAGTACCTCGGTGGCGAGGAGCTCACCCCGGAGGAGATCAAGGGCGGCATCCGCAAGCTCACGGTCAACTCCGAGCTCTACCCGGTCTTCTGCGGCTCCGCGTTCAAGAATCGCGGCGTCCAGCCGATGCTCGACGCCGTCGTGGACTACCTCCCGTCGCCGCTCGACGTGCCCCCGATGATCGGCCACAAGCCCGGCGACGAGACCGTCGAGCTGACGCGTGCGCCCAGCAAGGACGAGCCGTTCTCGGCCCTCGCCTTCAAGGTCGCCACGCACCCGTTCTTCGGCACGCTGACCTTCATCCGCGTCTACTCGGGCCACATCAGCTCGGGCACAAGCGTCATCAACTCGACCAAGGGCCGCAAGGAGCGCATCGGGAAGCTCTTCCAGATGCACGCCAACAAGGAGAACCCCGTCGAGGAGGCCATGGCCGGCCACATCTACGCGGCCATCGGCCTCAAGGACACGACGACCGGTGACACCCTGTCGGACATCAACGAGCAGATCGTGCTCGAGTCGATGACCTTCCCGGACCCGGTCATCCAGGTCGCCATCGAGCCCAAGACCAAGGGTGACCAGGAGAAGCTCGGCACGGCCATCCAGAAGCTCTCGGCCGAGGACCCGACCTTCCAGGTCCACCACGACGAGGACACCGGCCAGACGATCATCGCCGGCATGGGTGAGCTGCACCTCGACATCCTGGTCGACCGCATGAAGCGCGAGTTCAAGGTCGAGGCCAACGTCGGCAAGCCGCAGGTGGCCTACCGCGAGACGATCCGTCGTCCCGTCCTCAAGTACGACTACACGCACAAGAAGCAGACCGGTGGCTCTGGCCAGTTCGCCAAGGTCCAGGTCAGCTTCGAGCCGCTGGGTGAGACCGAGGACGGCTCGATGTACGAGTTCGTCAACGCCGTCACCGGTGGTCGCGTGCCGCGTGAGTACATCCCGTCGGTCGACGCCGGTATCCAGGACGCGATGCAGTACGGCGTGCTCGCCGGCTACCCGCTCGTGGGCATCAAGGCGACGCTCAACGACGGTGCCTACCACGACGTCGACTCCTCGGAGATGGCGTTCAAGATCGCCGGCTCGATGGTCCTCAAGGAGGCCATCAAGAAGGCGGACCCGGTCCTGCTCGAGCCGATGATGGCCGTCGAGGTGCGTACGCCCGAGGACTACATGGGCGACGTCATCGGTGACATCAACTCCCGCCGTGGCCAGATCCAGGGCATGGAGGACATCAGCGGCGCCAAGGTCGTCAAGGGCCTCGTCCCGCTGTCCGAGATGTTCGGCTACGTCGGCGACCTGCGTTCCAAGACGCAGGGTCGCGCGAGCTTCTCCATGGAGTTCGACTCCTACGCAGAGGTCCCCAAGGCCGTTGCCGAGGAGATCATCAAGAAGACCCGCGGGGAGTGACTGCGGGACATCCCGTAGTCTCTTCCATCGGAAACCACCCCATCGCGCCACGTCCTGCCCTGGTCGTACGGCGTAACACAAGAAAGTCCTGAGGAGGACCACAGTGGCGAAGGCAAAGTTCGAGCGGACCAAGCCGCACGTCAACATCGGCACCATCGGTCACATCGACCACGGCAAGACGACGCTGACGGCTGCGATTTCCAAGGTTCTGCACGACAAGTACCCCGACCTGAACCCCCAGTTCGCGTTCGAGGACATCGACAAGGCTCCCGAGGAGCGCCAGCGCGGTATCACGATCTCGATCGCGCACATCGAGTACCAGACGGAGGGTCGTCACTACGCCCACGTCGACTGCCCGGGCCACGCTGACTACGTGAAGAACATGATCACGGGTGCGGCTCAGATGGACGGCGCGATCCTCGTGGTCGCCGCCACCGACGGCCCCATGCCGCAGACGAAGGAGCACGTCCTCCTGGCCCGCCAGGTCGGCGTTCCCTACATCGTCGTGGCGCTCAACAAGGCCGACATGGTCGACGACGAGGAGATCCTCGAGCTCGTCGAGATGGAGGTCCGTGAGCTCCTGTCGCAGTACGAGTTCCCGGGCGACGACCTTCCCGTCGTGCAGGTCTCGGCGCTCAAGGCGCTCGAGGGCGACGAGAAGTGGGGCCAGTCGGTCCTCGACCTCATGGACGCCGTCGACAACTCCATCCCGGAGCCCGAGCGCGACGTCGACAAGCCGTTCCTCATGCCCGTCGAGGACGTCTTCACGATCACCGGTCGTGGCACCGTCGTCACCGGTCGTATCGAGCGCGGCATCCTCAAGGTCAACGAGGAGATCGAGATCGTCGGCATCCACACCGGTCCGCCGGCCAAGACGACCGTCACGGGCGTCGAGATGTTCCGCAAGCTGCTCGACGAGGGTCGCGCCGGTGAGAACGTCGGTCTGCTCCTTCGTGGCACCAAGCGCGAGGACGTCGAGCGCGGGCAGGTCATCTGCAAGCCGGGCTCGATCACCCCGCACACGGACTTCGAGGCTCAGGTCTACATCCTCTCGAAGGACGAGGGCGGCCGTCACACGCCGTTCTACGACAACTACCGTCCGCAGTTCTACTTCCGTACGACGGACGTGACGGGTGTCGTGCACCTGCCCGAGGGCACCGAGATGGTCATGCCCGGCGACAACACCGACATGACGGTCGAGCTCATCCAGCCCATCGCCATGGAGGACGGCCTCAAGTTCGCCATCCGTGAGGGTGGCCGCACGGTCGGCGCCGGTCGCGTCACGAAGATCATCAAGTGATCTGACGCTGCACCTGCAGCACTGCTTCATCGGTAGGGCCCGTTCCGCTTCGGCGGGGCGGGCCCTTCCGCACACCTCCACGAAGACGCCCGCTGTCATCCGAGGTCGTCACGGGACGTGCGACGCGGGGAGCGGCGAGAGCGTCGGCGGCCGGTTCCAGCCGCACGAGTCCTTTCGTATGCCGGGTGGCCGCCTCCGATGCCGCTCCCCACGTCACCCGCCCCGCTCCTCCGGCTCGTATGCCGGTGGCGTCGTCGGCGAAGCACGGCTCCTTCGATCCGAGGTCAGGCACGCCCTGGTGAAGGAGGCCAAGGGGGACATCGAGATCCGGCGCTGGTCGTCACGGTTCGGGCCGGCGAAGGTCATCGGCTTCGAGGACGCGGACGGCGGGTTCGTCGCGGTCGAGGCGCGGGTGCAACGGAGTGGGCGGGTCGTGCTGCTGTTCGTGGCAGGCCCGCGCCAGCGGGAGGCCGAGCGCGTGCTGCGGGGCGTGTTGGGGAGCCTGGCCACCGCCTGAGGTGGCCCGTGGTGCCTGGAGCGACTACTGGCCGAGGGCGACGAGCACGACGGTGTCGGAGTCGGCGGCGAGGTAGGCCTTGGCACGGAAGGAGCCCTGCGCGAAGAGCGCGTCGAGCGCCGTCGAGCGGAGCAGCTGACCGGAGGGCAGCGCCGAGCGCACGCCGTCCTCGACGGCCGGGGTCTCGGTGGTGGGCTCGGGCGAGGTGGCGCGCAGGGTCGCGGCCGTCTCGGGGGTCACCTTCACGACGGCGTCGATCCAGTACGTCGACGGTCCCGGGGCGTCGCCGCCGAGCGTGCCCGACATCCACGTGGCCGAGACGGGCCGGCCCAGGGCGTCGAACCGCTTGATCAGGGGGTCGAGGTCGGTGCGCACGTCGCCGGTGCCGGTCTTGGTCGCGCTGCTCACGGTGCTCCTCGTGCGGTCGGTGGGGGGCGTCGGGTCGGTGCTGCATGCGGCAGTGGCGGCGAGGGTCAGCAGGGCTGCACTGGCGGCCATGGCGGCTCGGGTCCTCATCGGCTGCTTCCTCGTTCGTCGGCTCGGTCCTCACGACCCGGACCGGGGGTGCGCTCGACATCGCCCGGACCCACGTCGATGCTCGGCGGCGGTGAGCCGACCGGCCACGTGATCGTACGCGTCACGTCGCCGCTCGACGGGAAGGGCTTGGCCCAGCCGATCTCGGTGAACCGGCCGTTCTCGTTGTCGCCGGCGCCGCTCGCGATGTCGGCCTGGCCGGGGTTGAAGTTGTAGTAGTCCTCGGCATGCACGGTGACCTGCATGGAGACCTGGCCGTTCTCCACGGTGACGTCGGCGCTGCTCCACTGCTGGTAGCCGCCGATCGTCTTCTGCCAGTTCTCGGTCTCGGGGTAGGCCGTCGCCGCGTGCGCGTCGCCGGTCATGCTGAAGTGCGAGTTGCCGCCCCGCACCATCTCGTCGACGGCGGCGGCGGTGCGGGCGACCTCGGAGTTGACGTTGGCCGCGATCGACGCGTCCTCCTTGTAGCCCTCCTCGTAGTCGAAGCGGATCGGCTCGCCGTTGTTGTCCCAGTAGTGGGCGTACATCGCCGTCGCGTCGTCGAGGTCGGACTTGACGATGCGGCCGCCCTCGAGCTTGGCCATCCACTCGAGCTTGGCGATGTGGTCCTGCCAGTTCGAGTCCTTGGAGTCGTACTCGAAGCCCTCGTCCCACTCGATGTCCGGTTTCTTCGGCTCGCCGAAGTCGTAGCCGTCGACGGGACCACCGGTGCCCGTCGTCGCCGGCGGCGGGGGAGTCGTCGGGGTCGGCGCGGGTCCCGGGGACGGAGAAGGGATGGGGCCGAAGGACATCGGCACCCCTGCGCCGAACGGGCCTGCACCACCGGCCCCGCCGGATCCCCCTGTGCCGCCGTCGTTCCCGCTGGTGCCGCGCTGCTTCGCGGCGTTGTCACGCAGCTTGGCGCCGAGACCGTGCAGGGCACGCTCGAGTGCGTCGATGCTGGGCGCCGATGAGCGCCAGTCCCCACGGAAGGAGTCGAAGTCCCTTCCGCCCCAAGCAGTTCCGAGCTCACCGACGGCGTGGTCGACGGCGCTGCGCGCGGCCCGGCACTCGCCGGCGAAGCGGTCGAGCTGACCGGCACTGCGCTCCAGGGCTTCCGGATCGGCGCCCTTCCTGTACACGACCACGGCTGGCCCTCCCCGAGCTGTCGACGTCCGTGGCGGCCGAGGGTGGCCGCACCCCGACCCTAGGCAGACTCGGGTGGTCCGGCCAATGGGGAGCACTCCCCGTGGCTCAGCCCGAGCGCGGTCGCCAGAACCACGGCGTCACCTCGGCGAGGAGGTGGGCGAGCTCCCGACGGACGAGGCCTGCGTGCGGCACCACGACCGGCTCGCCTCCGCGCAGCACGTCCTCACCCAGGGCGACGTGCAGCGAGCGCAGCGTCCGCATCGTGTTGCTCGCCTCGGCCGGCACCGCACCGGGCGCACCCGCGGCGAACATCGAGCGCACGCGCTCGAGCCATCCGACGGCCACCGACCCGTCGACGTCGTCGCGCGACAGCACGAGCGCGACGGCGCAGGCGAGGCGGTCGTCCTCCTGGTCTCTCCACACGAACGTGGTCGGTGCGACGAGCCGCCGGGCAAGGGCGTCGAGCAGCACGGCCGGGTCCCCGACGCCGGCAGCCCCGCACTCGCCGAAGAAGTCGGCCCCGTGAGCGACGGCGTGAACCCAACCCAGCTCGGGGTCGTGGCCGCGCAGGTCCTCCTCGCCGACGTACCACCGTGACACCGCGGGCACCCAGGCGTCGTCGAAGTCCCCGGCGGCGACGAGGGAGGCGAGGACGAGCGGTGCGAAGGCGCGGGCCTCCACGCGCTCGTGACCGAGCCGCTCGAGCATCGCCCCGGCCAGCCACGACCGGTCGTCCGCGGAGACGGCACCCTCACGCACCCGTCGCGCCAGGGCGGCATACGCCCCCTCGTCGCGGACGGCGGGGTCCGGGGAGGCGAGGTCGTCGACGAGGGAGCGGAGCGTGGCGTCGGACATGCGGGCGATCCTGCCATCCGCCCGGTCGGGCCTTCCGGCGGGCGGATAGGGTCGGTCGCCATGGCGCACTCCTTCGACACCGACACCGAAGCCCAGGGCCTCATCGACTACGTCGACGCGAGCCCCACCCCGTTCCACGCGTGCGAGCAGGCCGCGCTGCGGCTCACCGCCGAGGGCTTCACCGAGGTCGACGAGCGCGCACCGTGGCCGACCACCCCCGGCCGCCACTACCTCGTGCGCGGCGGCTCGCTCATCGCCTGGGACACGACGGGCGCGCACGGCTCGGGCGCCGGGCCCGGCGCGGGCTTCCGCGTCGTCGGTGCCCACACCGACAGCCCCAACCTGCGCGTCAAGCCCAACCCCGACCACAGCCGCGCCGGCTGGCAGCTGCTCGGCATCGAGCCCTACGGCGGCCTCATCCTCAGCTCGTGGCTCGACCGCGACCTCGGCCTCGCCGGCAGGGTGGCCGTGCGGGGACGCGAGGGCGTCGAGTCGCGCACCTTCCACGGACGTGACGCCCTGCTGAGGGTCGCGCAGCTGGCCATCCACCTCGACCGCACGCAGAACGAGGCCCTCAGCCTCAACAAGCAGGCGCACATGGAGCCGCTGTGGGGCGTGGGGGACGAGCCGGGCGACTTCGTCGGCTACCTCGCCGAGCAGGTCGGCGTCGACCGCGAAGACGTCCTCTCGTGGGACGTCATGACCCACCCGATCCAGCCCTCGACGCGACTCGGGCGCGCCCGCGAGCTCATCGCGGCTCCTCGCCTCGACAACCTCGCGACCTCGTATGCCGGCGTGCGGGCCCTGCTCGACGCCGTGGCCACCGAGCCCGCGCACGTCCCGGTACTCGTGCTGTTCGACCACGAGGAGATCGGCAGCACCTCCGAGCGGGGCGCCACCTCGACGCTGCTGCCCTCGGTCCTCGAGCGCATCGTCATCGCCGGTGGGGGCACCCGCGACGACTACTGGCGCGCCCTCGCCGCGACCGTCATCGCCTCGGGCGACATGGGCCACGCGACCCACCCGAACTACGCCGAACGGCACGAGCCGATGCACCAGATCCGCGTCAACGGCGGCCCGGTCCTCAAGGTCAACACCAACCTGCGCTACGCGACCGACTCGATCGGCGCAGCGGCGTTCCGGACGGCCTGCGAGCAGGCCGGGGTGCCGATGCAGACGTTCGTCACCCGCAGCGACCTGCCGTGCGGCTCCACGGTCGGACCCGTGACGTCGTCGCTGACCGGTGCGACCACGGTCGACTTCGGAGCGGCGGCACTCTCCATGCACAGCACGCGCGAGCTGATGGGCGCCGAGGACCCCGCCATGTACGCCCGCGCCCTCAGTGCCTTCCTCGCGCCGGCCTGACGACCCCGCCGCCCGGCGACCGAGGTCGACCGCAACGGGGGAGTGACGGCATACGCCAGGGGTGACCCGGCCTGCGCGCCGCTCGGGTGCGAGGATAAAGACGTGGAGACCACGCTCTTCGTGCCCCAGCGGCCGACCCTCGTCTACGACGCCGACTGCGCCTTCTGCACGCGCAGCGTCGAGTTCGTCAAGCGATGGGTCGACCGGCGCGGCCGCTACGACGTGCGTGCCTGGCAGGAGATCGACCTCGCGGCCGTGGGCCTGACGGAGCAGCAGTGCGACGAGGCGGCGCAGTTCATCACCGCCGACGGCTCGATCCGCGCGGGTCATCGGGCCATCGCGACGGCCGCGACGCACGGTGCCCCGGGATGGCGACCGTTCGGGCACCTGCTCATGGCGCCCGGCGTCTCCTGGGTGGCGGCGCACGCCTACAGCTGGGTCGCCGCCCACCGTCACCAGCTCCCCGGCGGCACCGCGGCCTGCGCCCGACCTGCGGCATGAGGCCGGGCCGGATCGCCCGGCGGGACGCGACGCGCCACCTGCGCACACCTGCAGCGGGCCGTCGGCTCGATTTGATAGTGCGGTGCGCGCTCTGGCACACTGTTCAGGTTGCTTGACGCGCGTCGCTGACCCATGTCGGTGGCGCCGCCCCTTGAGAGCCTCCTGACGGGGACTCGCCCGGACTCCTCTCGGAGGCCCGAGGGAAGCGCAAGTTACCCGGTTCGGCCGGGCAATCCACACGAAAGTGGCACTCAGGTGCGCACCTTTCACCGCGAAGCGGGCGCGACACGCCCGACCTCGGGGGTCGGATGCCAAGGGAACCGGCAGTCAGAAGCGAGAGAGAGACGTTCATCAGATGGCGGGACAGAAGATCCGCATCCGGCTGAAGTCGTACGACCACGAGGTCATCGACAACTCGGCCCGGAAGATCGTTGACACAGTGACGCGCGCCGGCGCGACCGTGGTGGGCCCCGTCCCGCTGCCGACGGAGAAGAACGTCTTCGTCGTCATCCGGTCGCCGCACAAGTACAAGGACAGCCGCGAGCACTTCGAGATGCGCACGCACAAGCGCCTCATCGACATCATCGACCCGACGCCCAAGGCCGTCGACTCGCTGATGCGTCTCGACCTGCCGGCGGACGTCAACATCGAGATCAAGCTCTGAGGCGGCCCCAGATGACTGTTGCTCAGAAGAACGTCAAGGGCGTGCTCGGCGAGAAGCTCGGCATGACCCAGGTGTGGGACGCAGACAACAAGCTCGTCCCCGTGACCGTGGTCAAGGCCGGCCCCTGCGTCGTGACGCAGGTGCGTGCCGACGAGACCGACGGCTACTCCGCGGTCCAGATCGCCTTCGGTGCGATCGACCCGCGCAAGGTGAACAAGCCCATGAGCGGCCACTTCGAGAAGGCCGGCGTCACGCCGCGCCGTCACCTCGTCGAGCTGCGCACGGCCGACGCCGCCGCCTACGAGCTCGGCCAGGAGATCACGGCCGAGTCCTTCGAGGCCGGCCAGCGGGTCGACGCCACGGGCACGACCAAGGGCAAGGGCTTCGCCGGTGTCATGAAGCGTCACGGCTTCCACGGTGTCAGCTCCTCGCACGGTGCCCACCGCAACCACCGCAAGCCGGGCTCCATCGGCGGCTGCTCGACCCCGGGCCGTGTCTTCAAGGGCATGCGCATGGCTGGTCGCATGGGTGGCGTTCGCCAGACGACCCAGAACCTCCAGATCCACGCCGTTGACGCCGAGAAGGGCCTGCTGCTCATCAAGGGTGCCGTTCCCGGCCCCCGCGGTGGCATCGTCCTGATCCGCACGGCTGCGAAGGGTGCATGAACGACATGGCAACCAAGACGCAGAACCTCCCCGCCGAGATCTTCGACGTCCAGACCAACGTCCCGCTGATCCACCAGGTCGTGGTGGCCCAGCTCGCGGCTGCTCGTCAGGGCACGCACTCGACGAAGACCCGCGGCGAGGTCCGCGGCGGTGGGCGCAAGCCGTACCGCCAGAAGGGCACCGGCCGCGCCCGTCAGGGCTCGACCCGTGCGCCGCAGTTCGCCGGCGGTGGCGTCGTCCACGGCCCGCAGCCGCGTGACTACTCGCAGCGCACCCCCAAGAAGATGAAGGCCGCCGCCCTGCGCGGTGCCCTCTCCGACCGGGCCCGCTTCGACCGCATCCACGTCGTCGACTCCATCGTCTCGGGCGAGCTGCCCTCGGCGAAGGACGCCGCCGCCCTGCTGGCCGGCCTGACCGAGCGTCCCAACCTGCTCGTCGTGCTCGAGCGTGGCGACGACATCGCGATGAAGTCGGTCCGCAACCTGCAGAACGTCCACGTGCTGGTCGCCGACCAGCTCAACACCTACGACGTCCTGTGCGCCGATGACATCGTCTTCACCCAGGCCGCCCTCGACGCGTTCGTCGCCGGTCCCGTGAAGGCCGACAAGGCCGACAAGGAGGCCACCAAGTGAGCATCCACACCAAGGACCCCCGCGACATCCTGATCGCGCCGGTCGTCTCCGAGAAGTCCTACGGTCTGCTCGACGAGGGCAAGTACACCTTCATCGTCGACCCCCGTGCGAACAAGACGGAGATCAAGATCGCCATCGAGGCGATCTTCGACGTCAAGGTCGACAAGGTCCACACCCTGAACCGCCAGGGCAAGACCCGTCGCACCCGATTCGGCCTCGGCAAGCGCAAGGACACCAAGCGTGCGATCGTCTCCCTCCGCGAGGGCTCGATCGACATCTTCGGTGCGGGCGCCTGAGATAGACGAAGAGAGACTTAACGAACATGGGTATCCGCAAGTACAAGCCGACCACACCGGGCCGTCGTGGCTCGTCGGTCGCCGACTTCGTCGAGATCACGCGAACCACTCCTGAGAAGTCGCTGGTTCGCCCGCTGACGAAGACCGGTGGCCGCAACAACGCCGGCCGCATCACGACGCGTCACATCGGTGGCGGTCACAAGCGCGCCTACCGCGTCATCGACTTCCGTCGCCATGACAAGGACGGCGTGCCGGCCAAGGTCGCTCACATCGAGTACGACCCCAACCGCACCGCGCGCATCGCGCTCGTGCAGTACTCCGACGGCGAGAAGCGCTACATCCTCGCGCCGAACAAGCTCAAGCAGGGCGACCCGATCGAGAACGGCCCCGCGGCCGACATCAAGCCGGGCAACAGCCTCCCGCTGCGCAACATCCCCGTGGGTACGGTGGTCCACGCGATCGAGCTCAAGCCCGGTGGCGGCGCCAAGATCGCCCGTTCCGCGGGTGCTCGCGTGCAGCTCGTCGCCAAGGACGGCCCCTACGCCCAGCTGCGTATGCCGTCCGGCGAGATCCGCAACGTCGACGCGCGCTGCCGCGCGACCGTCGGCGAGGTGGGCAACGCCGAGCAGAGCAACATCAACTGGGGCAAGGCCGGCCGCATGCGCTGGAAGGGCAAGCGCCCGACCGTCCGTGGTGTCGCCATGAACCCGGTCGACCACCCGCACGGTGGTGGTGAGGGCAAGACGTCCGGTGGACGTCACCCCGTCAGCCCCTGGGGTCAGGCCGAGGGCCGCACCCGCAAGGGACACAAGGAAAGCGACAAGCTCATCGTTCGTCGCCGTCGTACTGGCAAGAAGCGCTGATAAGGAGCCTTTGGAATGCCTCGTAGCCTGAAGAAGGGCCCCTTCATCGACGACCACCTTCAGAAGAAGGTGGACGCCCAGAACGAAGCGGGCACGAAGAACGTCATCAAGACCTGGTCGCGCCGTTCGGTCATCAGCCCGGACATGCTGAGCCACACCTTCGCCGTCCACGACGGCCGCAAGCACGTCCCAGTGTTCGTCACCGAGTCGATGGTCGGCCACAAGCTCGGCGAGTTCGCACCGACCCGCACGTTCAAGGGTCACGTGAAGGACGACAAGAAGGGTCGTCGTCGCTGATGGCCACCGAATCCAAGGAAGAAGTCATGGAAGCCAAGGCTTCGGCGCGGCACGTCCGTGTCAGCCCGCAGAAGGCTCGCCGTGTCGTGGACCTGATCCGCGGCAAGGCCGCCACCGACGCCGTCACGGTGCTCACCTTCGCTCCGCAGTCGGCCTCCGACCCGGTCAAGAAGGTCCTCGAGAGCGCCATCGCCAACGCCCGCGTCAAGGCCGACCGTGAGTCGGTCGCCTTCGACGAGCGCAACCTCGTCATCACGGCCGCGTTCGTGGACGAGGGCCCGACGATGAAGCGTTTCCGCCCGCGTGCCCAGGGCCGCGCCGGACGCATCAACAAGCGCACGAGCCACATCACCGTGGTCGTCGCGCAGCCGGAGAACACGAAGGGAGCCCGCTGATGGGTCAGAAGGTCAACCCCCATGGCTTCCGTCTCGGCATCACGACGGACCACAAGAGCCGCTGGTTCGCCGACTCGACGAAGTCGGGTCAGCGCTACCGCGACTACGTCAAGGAAGATGTCGCCATCCGTCGCCTGATGGAGAAGGGCATGGAGCGCGCGGGTATCGCCTCGGTCGAGATCGAGCGCACCCGTGACCGCGTCCGCGTCGACATCCACACCGCCCGCCCCGGCATCGTCATCGGTCGCCGTGGCGCCGAGGCCGACCGCATCCGCGGCGAGCTCGAGAAGCTCACGGGCAAGCAGGTCCAGCTCAACATCCTCGAGGTCAAGAACCCCGAGATCGTGTCGCAGCTGGTCGCCCAGGGCATCGCCGAGCAGCTCTCGGCCCGCGTGGCGTTCCGCCGCGCCATGCGCAAGGGCATGCAGTCCGCCCAGCGCGCCGGCGCCAAGGGCATCCGCGTGCAGGTCTCCGGACGTCTCAACGGCGCCGAGATGAGCCGCACCGAGTTCTACCGCGAGGGTCGCGTCCCGCTGCACACGCTGCGTGCGCAGATCGACTACGGCTTCTACGAGGCCCGCACCACGTTCGGCCGCATCGGCGTCAAGGTGTGGATCTACAAGGGCGACATGACGGCCAAGGAGCTCGCTGCCCAGCAGGCCGCCGCTCCGCGCCCGTCGCGTGGTCCGCGTCGTGACGGCGGTGACCGTCCGAACCGCGCCCGTCGTGGTGACCGCAACGAGACCGCCGCTGCCCCGGCAGTGAACGAGACCGCTGCTGCCGAGGCCCCCGCCGCGGCCAGCACCGAGAATGAGCAGGCCTGACCATGTTGATTCCCCGTCGAGTCAAGCACCGCAAGCAGCACCACCCGAACCGCCACGGCGCGGCCAAGGGTGGCACCACGATCGCCTTCGGTGACTTCGGCATCCAGGCTCTCGAGCCGGCCTACGTGACCAACCGCCAGATCGAGTCCGCTCGTATCGCGATGACCCGCTACATGAAGCGTGGCGGCAAGGTGTGGATCAACATCTACCCCGACCGTCCGCTCACCAAGAAGCCCGCCGAGACCCGCATGGGTTCCGGTAAGGGTTCGCCGGAGTGGTGGATCGCCAACGTCAAGCCGGGCCGCGTCATGTTCGAGATCTCGGGCGTGGCAGAGCCGGTGGCGCGTGAGGCCATGCGTCTCGCGATGCACAAGCTCCCCATGAAGTGCCGCTTCGTTCAGCGTGAGGGTGGTGACATCTGATGGCAGTCGGAACCAAGGACCTGGCTCCCGAGCAGCTGCGTGGTCTGGACGACACCAAGCTGGCGGACGAGCTGAAGAAGGCCAAGGAAGAGCTGTTCAACCTGCGTTTCCAGTCGGCCACCGGCCAGCTGGACAACCACGGCCGTCTGCGCGCCGTCAAGAAGGACATCGCGCGGATCTACACCGAGATGCGTGAGCGCGAGCTCGGCATCGGCTCGGCCCCCGCCGCCCCCAAGGCGCCGGAGAAGGCCGAGAAGGTCGAGAAGGCCGAGAAGAAGTCGGCCAAGGCCGACAAGAAGGCTGACAAGCCCGAGAAGGCTGACAAGGCCGAGAAGAAGGCCAAGAAGGCTGACAAGGCGCAGGAGGCTGACGCATGAGCGAGCAGGAGAAGGTCGTGAGCGACCAGGCCGGTGACCGCAACTACCGCAAGACCCGCCAGGGTTACGTGGTGAGCGACAAGATGGACAAGACCGTCGTCGTCGAGGTCGAGGACCGCGTCAAGCACGCGCTCTACAGCAAGGTCATCCGCCGCACCAGCAAGGTCAAGGCGCACGACGAGCAGAACGCCGCCAACGTCGGCGACCGCGTCCTCATCATGGAGACGCGTCCGCTGTCGGCGACGAAGCGCTGGCGCATCGTCGAGATCCTCGAGAAGGCCAAGTAAGCAACCCTCTGGGGGCCCCGCCCCCGAGTGCCCCCGAAACGCCCGCGTGGCTGGGGGAGTGGGGTGGCGGCATACGTGCTCGTATGCCGTCCGGCCCGCACCAAGACCACAGTTCCATTCAGTTCGGCAAGGCTCACGAGGAAGGCGCGCGGCGCGCGGCTTCCTCGTGAGAACCAGCACGACGACAGGAGTTAGACAGTGATTCAGCAGGAGTCGCGGCTTCGCGTCGCCGACAACACCGGTGCCAAGGAAATCCTGTGCATCCGTGTTCTCGGTGGCTCGGGCCGTCGGTACGCCGGCATCGGCGACACCATCGTCGCCACCGTCAAGGACGCGATCCCGGGCGGCAACGTGAAGAAGGGTGACGTCGTCAAGGCCGTCATCGTCCGCACCGTCAAGGAGCGTCGCCGCGCCGACGGTTCGTACATCAAGTTCGACGAGAACGCGGCCGTGATCCTCAAGGCCGACGGTGACCCCCGTGGTACCCGTATCTTCGGCCCGGTGGGCCGTGAGCTTCGCGAGAAGAAGTTCATGAAGATCATCTCGCTCGCGCCGGAGGTGCTGTGAACATGGCGAAGACCACCAGCAAGATGAAGATCAAGAAGGGTGACCTCGTCCAGGTCATCTCCGGCCGCAGCCAGAAGAACGGCGGCGACCGGGGCAAGCAGGGCAAGGTCATCGCGGTCTACCCGGAGACCCAGCGTGTGCTGGTCGAGGGCATCAACCGCGTCACCAAGCACGTCAAGGCCGGCGCGACCGCCCGTGGCACGCGCACCGGTGGCCTGACGCACACCGAGGCTGCGATCCACGTGAGCAACGTCGCGATCGTCGACCCCGAGTCGAAGAAGCCGACCCGTGTGAAGACGCGTGTCGAGACCGTCGAGCGGAACGGCCGCCAGAAGGCATCGCGCGTCCGTGTCGCGGTCAAGTCGGACAAGGACCTCTGAGAATGACTGAGACCAGCACCAAGCCGCGCCTCCAGCAGCGCTACCAGGACGAGATCAAGAGCTCGATGCTCGAGCAGTTCGGCTACGCGAACGTCATGCAGGTTCCCGGCGTCGTCAAGGTCGTCGTCAACATGGGTGTCGGCGACGCGGCCAAGGACAGCAAGCTCATCGAGGGTGCCGTCCGCGACCTCACCGCCATCACGGGCCAGAAGCCGGTCGTGACCAAGGCGCGCAAGTCCATCGCCCAGTTCAAGTTGCGTGAGGGCATGCCGATCGGCGCCCACACGACGCTTCGCGGCGACCGCATGTGGGAGTTCCTCGACCGTCTCGTGACGATCGCCCTCCCGCGCATCCGCGACTTCCGTGGTCTGTCGCCGAAGCAGTTCGACGGCAACGGCAACTACACGTTCGGCCTGACCGAGCAGTCGATGTTCCACGAGATCGACCAGGACCGGATCGACCGCGTGCGGGGCATGGACATCACCGTGGTCACCACGGCGACCAACGATGACGAGGGTCGCGCGCTGCTCAAGCAGCTCGGCTTCCCCTTCAAGGAGAACTGACATGGCCAAGACCGCGCTCGTTAACAAGGCGAACCGGAAGCCGAAGTTCAAGGTCCGCGCGTACACCCGTTGCCAGAAGTGCGGCCGTCCGCACTCGGTGTACCGCAAGTTCGGCCTCTGCCGCATCTGCCTTCGCGAGATGGCGCACGCGGGCGAGCTGCCGGGCGTGACCAAGAGCTCCTGGTAATTCGGCTCCCGAGCCCAGAGCACATCCCAGACCAACACACCTCTGACACCGTAGGTCGGCCACACGACGGCCCAGCCGTCGCCGGGCAGATAGCCCCGGTCGAAACCCCGGTGAGGAAGGGCGGAGAGCCCACATGACCATGACTGACCCGATTGCGGACATGCTGACCCGCGTCCGGAACGCCAACTCGGCGCACCACGACGTCGTCTCCATGCCGTACTCGAAGCTGAAGAAGAACATCGCCGAGATCCTCCAGTCCGAGGGCTACATCGCCTCGTGGAAGATCGAGGAGGCGGAGGTCGGCCAGACGCTGACCATCGACCTCAAGTACGGCCCGAACCGCGAGCGCTCCATCGCCGGTGTGCGTCGCGTGAGCAAGCCCGGTCTGCGCGTCTACGCCAAGTCGACGAACCTGCCCAAGGTTCTCGGTGGCCTCGGCGTCGCGATCCTGTCGACGTCGAACGGTCTGCTGACCGACCGCCAGGCACACGAGAAGGGCGTGGGTGGGGAAGTCCTCGCCTACGTCTGGTAAGGAGACACTGACATGTCGCGAATCGGACGACTCCCGGTCTCCATCCCCTCGGGTGTGGACGTCAAGGTCGAGGGCCAGGACGTCTTCGTCAAGGGCCCCAAGGGTGAGCTCTCCCTGACCGTCGTTCAGCCGATCACGGTCGAGCTGGGCGAGGGCAACCTCGAGGTCAAGCGCCCCGACGACGAGCGCGACTCGCGCTCGCGCCACGGCCTGACCCGCTCGCTCATCAACAACATGGTCCTCGGTGTCACCGAGGGCTACGAGAAGAAGATGGAGATCCACGGCACGGGTTACCGTGTCGCGGCGAAGGGCTCGGACCTCGAGTTCTCGCTCGGATACTCGCACCCGATCCTCATCCAGGCTCCCGCCGGCATCAGCTTCGCCGTCGAGAACCCGACCCGCTTCTCGGTGCAGGGCATCGACAAGCAGCTCGTCGGCGAGGTCGCGGCGAACATCCGCAAGCTGCGCAAGCCCGACCCGTACAAGGGCAAGGGCGTTCGCTACGCGGGCGAGCAGATCCGTCGCAAGGTTGGAAAGGCCGGTAAGTAAGCCATGGCAATGATCATCAAGCGCGGCAAGTCCAAGGCTGCCGCCCGCATCCGTCGCCAGGTGCGCGGTCGCAAGAAGATCGCCGGCACCGCGGTCCGTCCCCGCCTCGTCGTGTCGCGCTCCACCCGTCACCTGTTCGTCCAGGTCGTCGACGACACCGTCGGCAAGACCGTGGCCTCGGCCTCGACGATGGAGGCCGACCTGCGTGCCTTCGACGGCGACAAGACGGCCAAGGCCAAGAAGGTCGGCGAGCTCGTGGCCGCCCGTGCCAAGGACGCCGGTATCGAGGCCGTCGTGTTCGACCGTGGTGGCAACAAGTACCACGGCCGTGTCGCGGCGATCGCCGAGGGCGCCCGCGAAGGCGGTCTGTCCCTGTGAGCAACTTCGTGAACGCAATTGTTGAGATGAGGAACATCTGATGCCCGGACAGCAGCGTCGAGGCACCGGCCCCGCCGGTGGCGGCGAGCGCACCGAGCGCGGAGACCGCCGTGACAACCGCGGCGGCCGCGACAACCGCGACAGCCGTGACGACAAGAACCAGTACGTCGAGCGCGTCGTGACCATCAACCGTGTCGCCAAGGTCGTCAAGGGTGGTCGTCGCTTCAGCTTCACCGCCCTCGTCGTCGTCGGTGACGGTGACGGCACGGTGGGTGTCGGCTACGGCAAGGCCAAGGAAGTTCCCGCGGCCATCGCCAAGGGTGTCGAGGAGGCCAAGAAGAACTTCTTCAAGGTCCCGCGCATCCAGGGCACCATCCCGCACCCCGTCCAGGGTGAGGCGGCTGCTGGTGTCGTCATGCTCCGCCCCGCCGCCCCCGGTACCGGTGTCATCGCCGGTGGCCCGGTGCGTGCGGTGCTCGAGTGCGCCGGCATCCACGACGTCCTCAGCAAGTCGCTGGGCTCCGACAACGCCATCAACATCGTGCACGCCACGGCCCAGGCCCTGCGCGAGCTCGAGCGCCCCGAGTCGGTCGCTGCCCGTCGTGGCAAGACCCTCGAGGAGGTCGCTCCGGCGGCCATGCTCAAGGCCCGTGCCGCCGGCCTCGCCGAGGCCCAGGCTGCGAAGGCTGGTGCGTGATGGCTCGTCTCAAGGTGACCCAGACCCGTTCCGAGATCGGTGGCAAGCAGAACCAGCGTGACACGCTGCGCAGCCTCGGTCTGAAGCGCATTGGCGACGTCGTCGTCAAGGAGGACCGTCCCGAGATCCGCGGGATGGTCAAGACGGTCACGCACCTCGTGTCCGTCGAGGAGGTTGACTGACCATGGCTGAGAACGCCAAGAAGTCGGGCGAGTCCGCCCTCAAGGTCCACCACCTGCGTCCGGCCCCCGGAGCCAAGACCGCCAAGACCCGTGTCGGTCGTGGTGAGGGCTCCAAGGGCAAGACCGCCGGTCGTGGTACCAAGGGCACGAAGGCCCGTTACCAGGTCCCGGAGCGTTTCGAGGGCGGCTCGATGCCGATGCACATGCGCCTCCCGAAGCTCCGCGGATTCAAGAACCCGTTCCGCACGGAGTACCAGGTCGTGAACCTGGACCGCCTGCAGCTGCTCTTCCCGGAGGGTGGTCAGGTGTCCGTCGCCGACCTCGTCGCCAAGGGTGCCGTCCGTGACGGCTTCCCGGTGAAGGTGCTCGGCACGGGTGAGATCTCCGTCAAGGTCGAGGTCGAGGCGCACAAGTTCTCGGCCTCCGCCAAGGAGAAGATCGAGGCCGCCGGCGGCACGGTCACGGCCCTCGCAGGCTGATCGACCTTCGTCGAGCAGACCTCGAGTGACCACCACACACCTCGTGTGAGCAGCGCCCCGGGCGCCCGACCCGCGAGCCGACGTGACGTCGGCCACCGCGGTGGGGGCCCGGGGCGCTGCGCCTTTGCGTTAACCTTCCACGGATTGCATGACTTATGCCGCGCCACCGTGCGGCCCCCCAGGAGGACCCAGTGCTCGCCGCTTTCGCACGCGCGTTCCGTACCCCGGACCTGCGCAAGAAGCTGCTCTTCACGCTCGGCATCATCGTGCTGTTCCGTCTCGGTTCGCACGTCCCGACGCCCGGCATCAGCTACAGCCTCGTGCAGAACTGTCTGCAGGCCAGCAAGGGCCAGTCCGGCGACCAGAGCGGGTTCCTCAACCTGGCCAACCTCTTCAGCGGCGGCGCGCTGCTGCAGCTGTCGGTCTTCGCGCTCGGGATCATGCCGTACATCACGGCGAGCATCATCATCCAGCTGCTGACCGTCGTCATCCCGCGCTTCGAGGCGCTCAAGGAGGAGGGCCAGTCGGGTCAGAGCAAGCTGACGCAGTACACCCGCTACCTGACGATCGGCCTCGCGATCCTCCAGTCGGCGACGCTCGTCACCTTCGCTCGCAACCCCTCCAGCCTCTTCGGCGGCCAGTGCGACACGATCATGACCGACCAGTCGATGGTCACGATCCTCATCATGGTCCTGACGATGACGGCCGGCACCGGCCTGATCATGTGGTTCGGTGAGCTCATCACCGACAAGGGCGTCGGCAACGGCATGTCCCTGATGATCTTCACCTCCATCGCCGCCGGCTTCCCGGCCTCGCTGTGGGGCATCAAGGAGAACAAGGGCTGGGGCACGTTCCTGGGCATCCTGCTCCTCGGCATCTTCGTCATCGCCGCGGTCGTCTTCGTCGAGCAGTCCCAGCGCCGCATCCCGGTGCAGTACGCCAAGCGCATGGTCGGACGCCGCATGTACGGCGGCACGTCGACCTACATCCCGCTCAAGGTCAACATGGCCGGCGTCATCCCCGTCATCTTCGCCAGCTCCCTGCTCGCCCTCCCGGGCCTCGTCGCGCAGTTCAACACGCGCGCCGACGGCAACAACCCCGGCTGGGTGCAGTGGGTGCAGGACAACCTCGTCAAGGGTGACCACCCGATCTACATGGCCACCTACGTCGCCCTCATCCTCTTCTTCACGTTCTTCTACGTGTCCATCACGTTCAACCCGACCGAGGTCGCGGAGAACATGAAGAAGTACGGCGGCTTCATCCCGGGTATCCGGGCCGGGCGACCCACGGCCGAGTACCTCAACTACGTCCTGACCCGAATCACCGTGCCGGGTGCCATCTACCTCGCCATCGTCTCGCTCATCCCGCTCGTGGCCCTCGTCCTCGTCGGTGCCAACCAGAACTTCCCGTTCGGTGGCACCTCGATCCTCATCGTCGTCGGTGTGGGCCTCGAGACCGTGAAGCAGATCGAGGCGCAGCTGCAGCAGCGTCACTACGAAGGGTTCCTCCGTTAATGCGACTGATCATCCTCGGCCCGCCCGGCGCCGGTAAGGGCACGCAGGCGGCCCGGATCGCCGAGCGCCTCGGCATCCCGGCCATCTCGACCGGCGACATCTTCCGCGCCAACATCAAGGACCAGACCCCGCTGGGCGTCAAGGTCGACGAGATCATCAAGTCGGGCGGCTACGTCTCCGACGACATCACCAACGAGATCGTCGAGGACCGCCTGTCCTGGGACGACGCGACCGACGGCTTCCTGCTCGACGGCTACCCGCGCACCGCGGGCCAGGTGGACGCCCTCGACGCGATGCTCCAGCGCCACGGGCACGCGCTCGACGCCGTGCTCGAGCTCGAGGTCGACGAGGACGCCATCGTCCAGCGCCTCCTCAAGCGCGCCGAGACCGAGGGGCGCGCCGACGACACGGAGGATGTCATCCGCGAGCGCCAGGCGATCTACCGCAAGGAGACCGCGCCGCTCGCGCAGCACTACGAGCACGTCGGGCTCCTCGTCAAGGTCGACGGCATGGGCGCCGTCGACGAGGTCACCGACCGTGTCATCGCGGCCCTGCCGCAGCACGGCTGAGCCCCGACTGCGCCACACCGCAGCCACCCAGAAGGACCATTCATGTTCGGACGCCGGAACCGGCTCCAGGGCCGCACCGACGAGCAGCTCCTCCTCATGCGTGAGGCGGGGCTGCTCGTCGGGCGCACCCTCGAGCTGCTGGCCGCGGAGCTGCGACCGGGCATGACGACGCTCGAGCTCGACCGCCTCGCCGAGGAGCACATCCGCAGCAACGGCGGCATCCCGAACTTCCAGCTCGTTCCGGGCTACAGCCACACGCTCTGCACGAGCGTCAACGACGAGGTCGTCCACGGCATCCCGGGCCCGCGCGTGCTGGAGGCCGGCGACATCGTCTCCGTCGACTGCGGCGCCGAGGTCGAGGGCTGGAACGGCGACGCGGCCTTCACGGCCGTCGTCGGCGGCCGCGAGGCCGGCCGGCCCGAGGACCTCGCCCTCATCGACGCGACCGAGGCGAGCCTCTACGCCGGCATCGCTGCCATGCAGGTCGGCGGCCGCCTCTACGCCGTCGGCGACGCGGTCGAGGCCAGCATCCACGAGGCCGCCGAGCGCGACGGCCGCGTCTACGGCGTCATCGACGAGTACGTCGGTCACGGCATCGGCACCGAGATGCACATGGACCCGCAGATCCCGAACTACGCCGTGCGCGAGACGGGCCCCAAGCTCGTCGACGGCTTCACCGGCGCCATCGAGCCGATGATCACACTCGGTGGGATCGACACCAAGGTGCTCGCCGATGACTGGACCGTCGTGACCCTCGACGGCACGCGCGCCGCGCACTGGGAGCACTCGGTCGCCGTGCGCCAGGACGGCCTGTGGATCCTCACGGCCGTCGACGGAGGCAAGGCTGCCCTCGAGGCCGTCGGGGCGGCCTACGCCCCCCTCGACGCGACCGCCTGACGCAACCTCCTCACGCGACGCCCCACCCGCAGGCCCACCGCGGGGGCGCGGCAGCGTAGCCTCGCGCTCGTGAGCCTTCCCCGCAGCACCCTGTCGGCGCAGGGCGTCGACGCCACCGGCCTCCTCGCCCTCGTCGACGCCGCGGAACGCGACCGTCTCGGCCTGCACAGCCTCATGGTCGTGCGCCACGGCCACGTCGTGGCGGAGGGCTGGTGGAGGCCGTATGCCGCGAGCCGCGTCCACCTCGCGTACTCCCTCTCCAAGACGGTGACGGCCACCGCCGTCGGCTTCCTCGTGCAGGAGGGGCGCCTGTCGCTCGACGACCGCGTGCTCGACCACTTCCCGGAGCTCGACCGGAGCGCCGTCGCGCCCGGCTGGGACGACGTGCGGGTGCGGCACTGCCTCTCGATGACGGTCGGCCACGAGCAGGACGCGTGGCCGCAGGTCTTCGACCGGATGAGCGGCAGCGACTTCGGCGACACCCGCGACTGGGTGCCGCGGGTCTTCGCGACGACTCCCACCCGGACGCCCGGCACGGTCTTCGCCTACAACCAGGTCGCGACCTACCTGCTGTCCGTCATCGTGGGCCGCGTCGCCGGGGTCGGCGTCGCCGAGATGCTGCGCCCGCGGCTGCTGGCACCCCTGGGGCTTCCCGACATCCCGTGGGACCGCGACCCCGCGGGCCGCGAGCTCGGCTTCACCGGCTCGCACCTGACCACGGAGGCCATCGCCTCCATCGCCCAGCTCTACCTCGACCGCGGGCGGTGGCAGGGGCGGCAGCTGCTCTCCGAGGCCTGGGTCGAGGAGGCCACGCGCGCCTTCGGCCCGCTCAACGAGGACCCGGGCGCCGACGACGACTGGCGCCGCGGCTACGGCTACTCTTTCTGGATGCAGCGCGTGGGCTACCGCGGTGACGGCGCCTACGGCCAGTTCCTCGTCGTGCTGCCGGAGCACGACACGGTCGTCGCCATCACGGCCGAGCAGTCCCGCATGCAGTCGACCCTCGACCTGCTGTGGGAGCACCTCGTGCCGGCCATCGGCCGGGGCGGCCCGGCGGGGTCGGGGGAGTCGGAGGCCGCCGACCGCGCGCTCGCCGAGCGGCTCGCCGGCCTCGAGATCCCCGCGATGTCGGGCGACGCGCTGGGACCGGACCACGCCGAGTTCTCCCGTGCGAGCGCCTCCGACCTGGCCGCCGACTACACGGCGGTCTCCGTGACGCGGGACGGAGCCGACTTCGTGCTGGGGCTGAACCGCCGCGGCGAGTGGCTGCGGGTGCCGGTCGGTCGGGGCCTGTGGAGCGAGGGCGAGATCGTCGCCGGGGGAGCCACGCTGCCGGTCGTCGCGAGCGGGGGCTGGGTCGACGAGGACACGTTCCGGGCCGAGGTCATCGCCATCGAGTCGCCGCACCGCTTCCGCATCGAGGCCCGGCTGCGCAGCTCGGACGCCGACCTGACGTGGCGCATGGTGCCGCTCACCGGCTACGACCCGCTGTGGCTCGCGACGCGCTGGTCGTACGCCTGACGCCGGCGCCGTGCGGCGCTGACCTTCGCGTCCCTCCGACGGGCGTGGGCTGCCGACGAAGCGTGCGGCCGGCTCCTGACGGCTGTCGGTGCCCGGGTGGACAATCGAGGGTGCTGCACGACGCGGCGGAAGGGGGCCACCATGGCCGGCGAGAAGAGCACCACCCCCGTGACCGGTAGCGGCGAGGTGACCGCCCCGGAGCGCGTCCCGGGCGGTGTGCCGGACGGGCACAACCCGTGGCCGGCCCTGTGGGCCATGGTCATCGGCTTCTTCATGATCCTCGTCGACTCGACCATCGTGTCGGTCGCGACGCCCGCGATCCTGCGAGGGCTGCGCACCGACGTCAACAGCGTCATCTGGGTCACGAGCGCCTACCTGCTCGCCTACGCCACCCCGCTGCTCATCACCGGACGGCTCGGTGACCGCTACGGCCCGAAGAACCTCTACCTCGTCGGGCTGACCGTCTTCACCGCCGCCTCGCTCTGGTGCGGACTGACCGGCACCATCACCGGGCTCATCGTCGCCCGTGTCGTGCAGGGCCTCGGCGCGTCGCTGCTGACGCCGCAGACGATGGCTGTCATCACGCGCACGTTCCCGGCGGCCTCGCGCGGCCAGGCGATGGCGCTCTGGGGCGCGACCGCGGGGGTCGCGATCCTCGTGGGCCCTGTCGTCGGTGGCCTGCTCGTCGACGGTCCCGGCTGGGAGTGGATCTTCTTCATCAACGTCCCCGTGGGCGTCGTCGCCTTCGTGCTCGCGGCCCGCCTCGTGCCGCGGCTCGAGACGCACAGCCACCGCTTCGACTGGCTGGGCGTCGCCCTGTCGGCGGTCGGCATGTTCCTGCTCGTCTTCGGCGTCCAGGAGGGCGAGACCTACGACTGGGGCACCATCACCGGGATCATCTCGGTGCCGCTGCTCATCGCCGCAGGCCTGCTCGTGCTCGGCGCCTTCGTCTGGTGGCAGGCCCGCAACACTCGAGAGCCGCTGCTGCCGCTGGGGCTCTTCGGCGACCGCAACTTCTCGCTGGCCAACATCGCGATCACGACGATCGGCTTCTCCATCACCGCGATGGCCTTCCCCTTCATGCTCTACGCCCAGGCCGTCCGCGGGCTCTCGCCGACGTCGGCGGCGCTGCTGCTCGCCCCGATGGCGGTCATCTCCGGCGGCCTGGCGCCCGTGGCGGGTCGGATGTCCGACCGCGTGCCCCCGCGCGGCATCACCGCGGTGGGCATCGGCCTGACGGCGGCGGCGCTGCTGTGGCTCGCCCTCGTCATGCACCCCGAGACGCAGACGTGGGTGCTCCTGCTGCCGATGGCGCTCATGGGCGTCGGCAACGCCTTCATGTGGGGGCCGCTCGGGGCGACGGCCACCCGCAACCTGCCGCTGTCGTCGGCAGGGGCCGGCTCGGGCGTCTACAACACGACCCGCCAGGTCGGCGCGGTCCTCGGCAGCGCGGCCATCGCCGCGGTCATCCAGGCCCGCCTGACGGCCGACCTGCCCGGCATCCCGCGGGACCTCGGCGGCCTGCAGTCCTCGGGTGCCGCCATGCCGGCCCGGGTGGCCGACGGCTTCGCCTCGGCGATGTCCGAGTCGATGATGCTGCCGGCCGCGGTGCTCGTCGTCGGCGTCGTCGCGGTCCTCTTCTTCGAGCGGCCCGGCCACCAGCCCGCCCGCCCCGCTCGGTCGGGCTGAGGTCCGGCCTATCGGCCGAGGTCCGGCCTATCGGCCGAGGGTGCCTGGCGTCCCGCCGACGTGGACGACCATGCGCTCGGCCACCACCCGGGCGTTCGACTGCAGCACGTCCAGGGGCACGCGGGGGAGGTTCTCCTCCCAGTCGATGAGCGGCGACCCGCGGAACTGGAGCAGGCGCGCGGGACGGCCGAGGAAGAACAGGTGCAGGTGCGCCCCGCCGTCGCCGTACTTCGCGAGCTGGGCCCGCCCGACGCTGGGCACGTGCTCGACGGCATCGGACACCGCGACGACGAGCTGGCCCATCTCGGCGGCCAGGTCTCCCGGCAGGGAGGGCAGGTCGTGGTGCGCCAGCGGCGTGAGCACGAGCATCACGGGCAGGCCGGTGTCGACGGTGAGCGTCAGCCGCCAGCGGGCGTTGGACCAGACGAGCCGGTCGTCGGGATCGGGGACGCCGCCGGCACACCAGCAGTCGGCAGCCTGCTCACCGCGCCGAGCCGGCTCCTCGTCGACCGGGGGCTGCACGGGCTTGAGGCGCAGGCCCTCGATCTCGTACGGGTAGATGTCCCAGCCCGGCATCTCCTCGACGGCCACGGGCAGCCGGCCGTCCTCGCCGGCCGCCGCCTCGATCCGCGCGTAGTACGCCTCGACGCTCTCGGCCTCGGCCGGCGGCGCGGTGACGACGTCGGTGTGGTCGTCGGGGGCCGTGGCCGCAGGCTCCCGCGGCGTCGCGGACGTGGTCGAAGCAGGGGCGTCGGTGCCGGGCTCGGTCATCCGGCCAGTATGCCGCGGTGCGCGGCCGCTCACCCGGGCACATGGCATACGCCCCGAACCGGCTCGGGGGCGCGGTGGTCGTGGGACCGTGGGTGGGTGGGGACCATCAGTGACTACCTCGACGGCCTCGCTCCCGACCAGCGCGAGGCCCTGCAACGCGTCGTGGACGTCGCGCGGCGGGTCGCACCCGAGGCGGAGGAGGGCACGAGCTACGGCATGCCTGCGCTGCGCCTGGACGGTCGGCCGCTCGTCGGGATCACCGCGTCGGCGCGGCACCTCTCGCTCTTCCCGTTCAGCCCGGCCGTCGTCGAGGCCGTCGCGCCCGACCTCGGTGGCTTCTCGCTGAGCAAGGGCACCATCCGCTTCACCGTCGACCAGCCGCTCCCCGAGCCGGTCGTCGAGCAGGTCGTCCGGCTGCGTCGCGCCGAGCTCGAGGCCTGAGTGGGGCGGGCGGCCCGGCCCCCGTCGATTTCAGGAACGGTGCCATCTGGCGTACTCTTGTGCGTTGGGTGTCGTGTGCCTCGACGCCTGCATCGCGCCTGTGCCCCGAGAATGACTTGGAGCACGGCACCAAGGCACGCCCCAAGGCCGGCTCAGTCCGAGTCGGCCAGCTACAGATAGACGGAGGATATGGCCAAGAAGGACGGTGTCATCGAGATCGAGGGCACGATCGTCGAGGCTCTCCCGAACGCGATGTTCCGGGTGGAGCTCTCCAACGGTCACAAGGTGCTCGCACACATCTCGGGAAAGATGCGACAGCACTACATCCGGATCCTCCCTGAGGACCGTGTGGTGGTGGAGCTCTCTCCCTATGACCTGACCCGCGGTCGGATCGTCTTCCGCTACCGCTGAGCACCAGGGTCGGCCGTGACCAGCCCGCGCGAGCGGGAGGTCAGGCCGGGACGAGTGCGAGGCACCAACTCCCGATTACACAACCAAGCACCTGGTCCTCACGTGCCCTCCGGGGCTCGCGGTGACGGGTGCGCGATCTGAAGACAGCAGGCAGATGAAGGTTCAGCCGAGCGTCAAGAAGATCTGCGACAAGTGCAAGGTGATCCGCCGCAACGGTCGGGTCATGGTGATCTGCGAGAACCTGCGCCACAAGCAGCGCCAGGGCTGAGCAGAGCCACCACCCTCGCCGTCGACAGACTTTCGACAGCACGCAAGACAAGTGAATGAAAGCAGCACCCGGCCCCTGATGACCGACCGTCGTGTCGGCGCAGGACGTCACCCCCGGCACGGAGGCCGGGGACCGGTGGCCCGTCCTTCTGAGTGGCGGGCCTTGACCCCGGATCGGTGACCTGCTCCAGACCTCCGCGAAACAGAAATCAGGAGACACCCAACATGGCTCGTCTTGTTGGAGTCGACCTTCCGCGCGAGAAGCGCGTCGAGGTCGCACTGACCTACATCTTCGGTGTCGGTCGCACCCGTTCCAAGCAGGCGCTGGTTGCCACCGGCGTCGATCCCAACACCCGCGTCAAGGACCTCGGTGAGACCGAGCTCGTTGCGCTTCGTGACTTCCTCGAGGGCAACTACCGCCTCGAGGGTGACCTTCGCCGTGAGGTGCAGGCCGACATCCGCCGCAAGGTCGAGATCGGTTCCTACGAAGGTCTGCGTCACCGTCGTGGTCTGCCCGTGCGCGGTCAGCGCACCAAGACCAACGCGCGCACCCGCAAGGGTCCGAAGCGCACCGTGGCCGGCAAGAAGAAGGCCCGCTGACGCTGATCGCTTCCGCGATCGCGTCTCACCGACATTCAGTTCTGACGTAGGAGAAAAATGCCTCCCAAGGCTCGCGTGACGAAGGTTCGTCGCAAGGAGAAGAAGAACGTCGCCCACGGGCACGCTCACATCAAGAGCACGTTCAACAACACGATCATCTCGATCACGGACCCCACCGGCGCCGTGATCGCCTGGGCCTCCGCCGGCCAGGTCGGCTTCAAGGGCTCGCGCAAGTCCACGCCGTTCGCCGCCCAGATGGCTGCCGAGGCTGCTGCCCGCCGCGCCATGGAGCACGGCATGCGCAAGGTCGACGTCTTCGTCAAGGGCCCGGGCTCGGGCCGCGAGACGGCGATCCGTTCGCTCACCGCCACCGGCCTGGAGGTCGGCGCGATCAGCGACGTCACGCCCACGCCGCACAACGGTGTCCGCCCGCCCAAGCGCCGTCGCGTCTGATCCGGCACTGAGCGAGAGAGAGAACTAGAGACATGGCTCGTTACACCGGCCCGATCACCAAGAAGTCCCGCCGCCTGAAGATGGACCTCGTCGGCGGCGACAAGAACTTCGAGCTCCGCCCGTTCCCGCCCGGCCAGCACGGCCGTCGCCGGATCCAGGAGAAGGAGTACCTGACCCAGCTCCAGGAGAAGCAGCGTGCCCGCTTCACCTACGGCGTCATGGAGAAGCAGTTCGTCCGCTACTACAAGGAAGCGGCGAAGCGCCCCGGCAAGACCGGTGAGAACCTCCTCCAGATCCTCGAGACGCGTCTCGACAACGTGGTCTACCGCGCGGGCCTGGCCCGCACGCGCCGCCACGCCCGTCAGCTCGTGACGCACGGTCACTTCGAGGTCAACGGCGTGCGCGTCGACGTCCCGAGCTACCGCGTCGAGCAGTACGACATCATCACGGTCCGCAAGCAGTCCGCCGAGAGCTTCCCGATCGAGCTGGCCCGCCAGACGTTCGGCGAGCGTCCCGTGCCGGCCTGGATGCAGGTCGTCGAGGGCTCGCTGCAGATCCTCATCCACCAGCTCCCGGTGCGCGCGCAGATCGACTCGCAGCTCACCGAGCAGCTGATCGTCGAGCTCTACTCGAAGAACTGATGCCCTCGGGGGCTCACGGCCGCTGGCGGCCTGCGCCCCCGAGTGCCCCCGAAAGGCCCGCCCGGCTGGGTTGGCCTTCTCGGGGATCGGATCCCGTCGTATGCCGTGAAGCCCGCTTCACGGCATACGGGATCCCTTGCCCTTGGGGTCGGCTCGCAGACAGAGCCGAGCCGGCCCGCCCGGATCACGACCGGGCAGTTTCACGAGGCGTCATATGGCGGTCGCCCGTGGGAAGGAACTGAACAGTGCTCATCGCACAGCGTCCCGTGCTCTCCGAAGAGGTCGTGGTCGAGAACCGCAGCCGCTTCACCATCGAGCCGCTCGAGCCCGGCTTCGGCTACACGCTCGGCAACTCCCTCCGTCGCACCCTGCTCTCGAGCATCCCGGGCGCGGCGGTCACCTCCATCCGCATCGACGGCGTGCTCCACGAGTTCACGACCGTGCCGGGCGTGAAGGAGGACGTCACCGAGATGATCCTCAACATCAAGGGCCTCGTCGTCTCCTCGGAGCACGACGAGCCGGTCGTCATGTACCTGCGCAAGCAGGGCCCGGGTGCGGTCACCGCCGCCGACATCACGCCTCCGGCTGGTGTCGAGGTGCACAACCCCGACCTGCACATCGCGACGCTGAACGACAAGGGCAAGCTCGAGATGGAGCTGACCGTGGAGCGTGGCCGTGGCTACGTCTCGGCGCAGCAGAACAAGTCCGGTGACCAGGAGATCGGCCGCATCCCGGTCGACTCGATCTACAGCCCGGTGCTCACCGTGACCTACAAGGTCGAGGCGACCCGTGTCGAGCAGCGCACCGACTTCGACAAGCTCATCGTCGACGTCGAGACGAAGAACTCAATGACCCCGCGCGACGCCATGGCCTCGGCCGGCAAGACGCTGGTCGAGCTCTTCGGCCTGGCCCGTGAGCTCAACGTCGAGGCCGAGGGCATCGACATGGGCCCGTCGCCGACGGACGCCGCGCTCGCCGCGGACCTCGCCCTGCCGATCGAGGACCTGGACCTCACCGTTCGTTCCTACAACTGCCTCAAGCGCGAGGGCATCCACACCGTGGGTGAGCTCGTGGGTCGCAGCGAGGCCGACCTGCTCGACATCCGCAACTTCGGTGCGAAGTCGATCGACGAGGTCAAGGCCAAGCTGGTCGGCATGGGTCTGGCCCTCAAGGACAGCCCGCCCGGGTTCGACCCGTCGGCCCTGGTCGACGGCTACGGCGACGATGACTACAGCGACGACGACGACCAGTCGTTCGTCGAGGACGAGCGTCTCTGACCAACCGCTTCTTGACCGAGCCCTCGGCGTCATGCTCGAGAACGGCCTGGTCGGACTTCTAGGAGAAACGAAATGCCCACCCCCACCAAGGGTCCCCGCGTCGGTGGCGGCCCCGCCCACGAGCGGCTGATCCTGGCCAACCTCGCGACGTCGCTCTTCGAGCACGACAAGATCACGACGACCGAGGCCAAGGCCAAGCGCCTGCGTCCGCTCGCCGAGCGTCTCATCACGTTCGCCAAGCGCGGCGACCTGCACGCCCGCCGCCGCGTCCTCACGGTCGTGCGTGACAAGGGTGTCGTCCACCGCCTCTTCGCCGAGATCGCCCCCGACATGGCGGCTCGCGAGGGTGGCTACACCCGCATCACGAAGATCGGCGCCCGCAAGGGTGACAACGCCCCCATGGTCGTCATCGAGCTCGTCCGCGAGCCGCTGTCGGCCAAGAAGGCGACGGTCAAGGAGGCCGAGGGCGCGACCCGCCGTGCC
Organism: Terrabacter tumescens; assembly: GCF_014646815.1. Lineage (GTDB taxonomy): Bacteria > Actinomycetota > Actinomycetes > Actinomycetales > Dermatophilaceae > Terrabacter > Terrabacter tumescens. Next base: position 391,806 of record NZ_BMNZ01000003.1, on the reverse strand, counting down.
GCCAAGCAGGAGGAGGCCAAGGCCGCCGCTGCCGAGACCAAGGCTGCCGAGGACGCTGACGCGACCGAGGCCACCGAGGCCACCGAGGTGCCCGAGGGCGCTGTCGCCGCGAACGAGGACGGCTCGTCGCCCGAGGACGGCTACACCGTCAAGGGCAACGCCGACTCCGGCAAGTACCACGAGCCCGACGGCCAGTGGTACGACCAGACGGTCGCCGAGTTCTGGTTCAAGTCGGCCGAGGACGCCGAGGCCGCCGGCTTCACGAAGGCCGGCTCCGGCTCCTGAGCCCTGCACGAACACAGCACCATCCGAGGTGGCCATCCCCGCACGACGGGGGTGGCCACCTCGCTTTTCGCCCCGGCCCGGGCCGCCGTTAGGCTCGGTCGCCGTGGACGGAACCAGCGAGACGGGCGAGCGGCCCGAGACCGGCGTGGCGCACGAGACCGGTGAGCCGGCGCTGCGCGTGCGCCTCGACCTCGCCTACGACGGCACGGCCTTCTCCGGCTGGGCCGCGCAGCCGTCGCTGCGCACCGTCCAGGGTGAGCTCTCGGCGGCCCTGACCACGGTGCTGCGCAGCGCCGACCCCGTCCGGGTGACCGTGGCGGGGCGCACCGACGCCGGCGTGCACGCGCGCGGCCAGGTCGCGCACGTCGACCTCGACCCCGAGGCGTGGGCCGCCCTGCCCGGTCGGTCGGACCGCGCGCCGGGCGCCGCGCTCGTCAGCCGTCTCGGGGGTGTGCTGGCCCACGACGTCGTCGTGCGCCGGGCCGAGCCGGCGCCGCCGGGCTTCGACGCGCGGTTCTCCGCGACGGAGCGTCGCTACCTCTACCGGATCGCCGACGCCGATGCCGTCCACGACCCGCTGCGCCGGCACGACACCGTGTGGTGGCGCCGCCCTCTCGACGTCGAGGCGATGGACGAGGCAGCCGGCTCGCTCGTCGGCCTGCGGGACTTCGCCGCCTTCTGCCGCCAGCGCGAGGGCGCGACGACCGTGCGGACCCTGCTCGACTTCTCGTGGGTCCGGCTGCCGGACGGCGTGCTGGCCGCCACGGTGCGGGCCGACGCGTTCTGCCACTCCATGGTGCGCTCGCTCGTCGGTGCGGTCGTCCCCGTCGGGGAGGGGCGCCGGGCGGCCGACTGGCCGCGGGCGCTGCAGGAACGGGCCGAGCGCGGGGCCGGCATCCACGTCATGCCGCCGCACGGCCTCAGCCTCGAGGAGGTCGTCTACCCGGCCGACGCGGACCTCGCCGCACGCGCCGTCGTCACGAGGGCCCGGCGCCCTCCGGCCTGACCCTCGATGTCCGGGGATACCCCGGAGATGACTGGGGGATGCCTCGGAGATGGCTAGGGGATGTCTCGGGCCCGAGACCCGACCGGCGTGCCTGCACCCGCTGTGGTTGGATCGTCCGCATGAAGGCCCGCCCGACCCGCGTCCTCTCGGTCGGCGTCCTGACGTGCACGCTCGTGCTGACGGGCTGCTCCAAGGACACCACCGCCTCGACGCCGCCGGCGTCGGCCGCCTCGTCGAGCGCCTCGACCACCCCGGCCGGTTCGTCCGGGTCGTCCGGGTCGTCCGCGACGCCGACCACGCCGACGGCCGAGGGTGACGAGGTCCGGAGCCGATCCGGCGCCTTCACCGTCGTGCCGCCGGAGGGGTGGACCGAGGCGACCGATAAGGCCAAGGGCGTCGCTGACATCGACCTCGTGCTGCTGTCGTCGAAGAAGGTCGGCGACTTCGCCAACAACCTCGTCGTGACGGCCGCGGACGGCGACCAGTCGGTGCTCGACGACGAGCTGGCCAAGGGCAGGAAGCAGCTCGCTGCCGCGGGCCGCACCGTCTCCGCAGCCCCGGACAAGACCGTCGCCGGCGCCACCGCCGTCGGCTTCACCACGGCCTTCGAGCAGCGGGGCATCAAGGTCCTCGCCCGCTCCTACGGCGTCCAGCGCGGGGGCCGGATCTACCTGCTCACCCTGAGCTCCTCGCAGGCCGACGCGACGCACGCCATGGCCGAGTTCGACGAGCTCCTCTCGACGTGGGCGTGGACGTAGTCGCATGATCGGGCGTCCGAGGACGCCGGCGGCGCTGCTGCCGGCACTCGCCCTGGTGGTGGCCGCGGGTCTGGCCGGCTGCTCGGACGACCCCGCCACGACGCCGGCCGCTCCGAGCGACACCGGTGTCGTGCACCTGCCGACGTCGGCCGCGCCGACGACCGACAGCGCCGGCCACCGCATCGCCCAGCTGCCGGCGCAGACCGCCCCGGTGGCCATGAGCGAGGACCGCGTCCGGGGCGTCGACTACAGCTACCTCGAGCCGGTCGGCTGGAGCCGGGCCGAACGTGACCTCCAGCCCCGCCCCGACACCCTGCTGCAGCCCGACGACGACGGGGTCCGGGCCTTCATCGCGGTGGAGCAGCCGATCAAGGTCGGTTCGCACTCGCTGGCCGAGGTCGTCGAGGGCCTGCGGGCGGGGTTCGCGGCCAAGGGCCGGACGCCCCTGGCCGCCCCCGAGCGCGACATCGCCGGCTACCACGCCATGGGCCTCGTCGTCGACCAGTCCGAGCAGGTGCGCGACGTCTACTACGTCGTCGCCTACACCGAGAAGGTCTACGCCATCCGCCTGACCTACGACCCGACGCACCCCGAGGCGCTCGGCGTCTACCGCGCCGTCCTCGACTCGTGGTCGTGGGGGTGAGCCCCGTACGGCCGCTTAACCGCGTGACGCGGCCACCCGGCATACGACAGGCTTGACCCTCGTGGGACACGTCGACGTCAACTCCATCTCCTTCAGCCTGCCGGACGGCAGGCCGCTGCTCAACGACGTCTCGGTGCGGGTGGGGGAGGGCGCCAAGGTCGCCCTCATCGGGCCCAACGGCACCGGCAAGACGACGCTGACGCGCATCATCGCCGGCGACATCGCGGCGCACGAGGGCGCGGTGACCCGTTCCGGCGGCCTCGGCGTCATGCGCCAGTTCATCGGGAAGGTGCGCGACGACACGACGGTGCGCGACCTGCTCGTCTCGGTGGCTCCCGACCGCATCCGCACGGCCGCCGAGGAGGTCGACCGCACCGAGCTGCTCATGATGGAGCGCGACTCCGAGGACGACCAGATGGCCTACGCCCACGCCCTCGTCGAGTGGGGCGAGGCCGGGGGCTACGAGCAGGAGACGCTCTGGGACCAGTGCACGGTCGCCGCCCTCGGCATCCCCTACGACCAGGCGCAGTGGCGCACGGTCTCGACGCTCTCCGGCGGTGAGCAGAAGCGGCTCGTCCTCGAGGCGCTGCTCCGCGGCCCCGAGGAGGTGCTCCTGCTCGACGAGCCGGACAACTACCTCGACGTGCCGACCAAGCGCTGGCTCGAGGATGCGCTCGTCGCCTCGCCCAAGACGGTGCTGTTCATCAGCCACGACCGCGAGCTGCTCGACCGCGTCGCCACCCGCGTCGCGACCCTCGAGCCGGGTGCCGCCGGCGCGACGCTCTGGGTGCACCCGGGGCGCTTCTCGACGTACGCGCAGGCCCGCTCGGACCGCAACGACCGCCTCGAGGAGCTGCGCCGCCGCTGGGACGAGGAGCACGTCAAGCTCAAGACCCTCGTCCAGACGCTCAAGGTCAAGGCCAAGTACAACGACGGCATGGCCTCGCGGTACCAGGCCGCTCAGACGCGCCTCGCGAAGTTCGAGCAGGCCGGGCCGCCCGAGGAGACGCCGATGACGCAGTCGGTCAAGATGCGCCTCACCGGTGGCCGCACGGCCAAGCGCGCCATCGTGGCGACCGGCCTCGAGCTGACCGGCCTGATGAAGCCCTTCGACCTCGAGGTCTGGTACGGCGAGCGGGTCGCGATCCTCGGCAGCAACGGCTCGGGCAAGTCGCACTTCCTGCGGCTGCTCGCGTGCGGCGGCACCGACCCCGAGCGCGAGCACCAGCCGGTCGGTGACGTGCGCCCGGTCCCCGTCGAGCACTCGGGCGTCGTGCGCCTCGGCTCGCGCGTGCGCCCGGGGTGGTTCGCCCAGACCCACGAGCACCCGTCGCTCATGGGGCGCACGCTGCTCGAGATCCTGCACCGCGGCGATGAGCACCGGGAGGGCCGTCCGCGCGAGCAGGCCGCCCGGGCGCTCGACCGCTACGAGCTGGCGCGGTCGGGGGAGCAGACGTTCGAGTCGCTCTCGGGCGGGCAGCAGGCGCGCTTCCAGATCCTGCTCCTCGAGCTGTCGGGGGCCACGATGCTGCTGCTCGACGAGCCGACCGACAACCTCGACCTGCAGTCGGCCGAGGCCCTCGGCGAGGGGCTGGACGCCTTCGACGGGACCGTCGTCGCCGTGACGCACGACCGGTGGTTCGCGCGGGGCTTCGACCGCTTCCTCGTCTTCGGCGCCGACGGCCGGGTCTACGAGTCGACCGAGCCGGTGTGGGACGAGGGGCGGGTCGTCCGGCCGCGGTGACCTTCCCCACCCGTCGCCCGGCACCTGTGCCGGGGAGGGGGAGCGGAGTAGCGTCTCGGACATGCTGCTGCGATCGCTCGAGACCGGCGTCGTGGGCGCCCCGATGGCCGGGGGGCCCACGACACCCGAGCTCGTCGCCGCGGTCGGTGAGGGCGGTGGCCTCGGCCTGCTGGCCGGTGGCTACCTCACCGCGCCGCAGCTCGCGGCGGCGATCGCCGAGGTGTGGGACGCGTCGTCCCGCCCGTTCGGGGTCAACCTCTTCGTGCCCGCGCAGGCGAATGCGTATGCCGTGGGGTCGGGGGAGCTGACCGGCGCGGCCCGCGCGGACGCCGTCGCGGCCTACCGGGAGTCGCTGCTGGGGGACGCCCAGGAGCTGGGCGTCGAGCCGGGGGAGGCGCGCCCGGGGGACGATGACGACTGGGAGCGCAAGCTCGACCTCGTCGTCCGGGAGCGAATCCCGTTGGTGTCCTTCACGTTCGGGCTCCCGAGCCAGGCCGTGCTCGGCGAGCTGCGGCGGGCCGGGATCGAGACGGTCGCCACGGTCACCGACGTCGACGAGGCGGCTGCCGCGCTGGCGGCGGGCGTCGACGGGCTCTGCCTCCAGGGGCCCGACGGCGGCGGGCACCGCGGCACGCTCGACCCGGTCAAGCAGCCCTCGGGTGGTGACCTCATCGACCTCGTCGTGGCCGTCCGGTCGCAGACGGACGTGCCGCTCGTGGCCGCGGGCGGCATCTCGACCGCTGAGCGGGCCGCGCAGGTCAGGGCCGTCGGCGCCGACGCCGTGCAGGTCGGGACCGCCCTGCTGCTGACACCGGAGGCCGGGACCGGCCTGGCCTACCGGCGGGCGCTCGCCGACCCCGCCTACGAGCGCACCGCCGTGACCCGGGCCTACTCGGGCCGGCTCGCACGCGGCCTCGAGACCGAGTTCCTGCGCCGCCACGACGGGCACGCCCCCGCCGCCTACCCCGAGGTGCACCACCTGACCGTGCCGCTGCGCCGGGCGTCGGCCCGGGCCGAGCGGCCCGACCTGCTCGCGCTCTGGGCAGGCACCGGGTGGCAGTCGGCGCGGGCGGTGCCGGCGGCGACGGTCGTCGCCGAGCTCTCCCACTGAGCGGGCGCGGTTTCAGGTTGCGGGGAGTGCCGGGCGGCGGTTGACTGCCGCAAGTTCTTGCAGTCGATCGCAGGAACTTCCATGAGGTGACGGCCATGCCGTCGCACCCTTCCGCACCGTCTCAACGAGGAGATGCCGCATGCGCCTGCCCAGATCGTCTGTCCCACCTGCTCCGCCGGCCCCGACCGATCCGATCGCCCCGCCCGTCCCGCCTGTCGAAGCACCGGCCCGGAGACGGACGCGGCACCGCGCCCGTCTCGTCGTGGGGGCCCTGGCCGCCGTCGCCGCCGTCGGGTGGTCCGTCGCCGGCCCCACGAGCGGTCCCGGAGCCGTCGTTCAGCAGGCCGCCGCGACCCCGCCCGGCAGCAAGGACGTCACGGCGACGCTCTTCGAGTGGCGCTACGACGCCGTCGCCCGCGAGTGCACCGACGTCCTCGGACCCAAGGGCTACGGCTTCGTCGAGGTCTCGCCCGCGGCCGAGCACATCCAGGGCTCCCAGTGGTGGACGTCCTACCAGCCCGTCAGCTACAAGATCGGTGGCCGGCTCGGCGACCAGACCGCCTTCAAGAACATGGTGACGGCCTGCCACAACGCCGGGGTCAAGGTCGTCTCCGACATCGTCGTCAACCACATGAGCGCCGGCTCCGGCACGGGCACCGCCGGCAGCAGCTACACGAAGTACGCCTACCCCAGCGTCTACTCCGACCGCGACTTCCACACCTGCCGGCAGAACATCAGCAACTACGCCGACCGCACCAACGTCCAGACCTGCGAGCTCGTCGGCCTCGCCGACCTCGACACCGGCAGCGACTACGTGCGCGGCGCGATCGCCGGCTACCTCAACACCCTCATCGGGCTCGGTGTCGACGGCTTCCGCATCGACGCGGCCAAGCACGTCGCCGTCACCGACCTCGCGGCGATCAAGGCCAAGCTGACCAACCCGAACATCTTCTGGGTCCACGAGGTGATCTACGGCGCCGGCGAGGCCGTGCAGCCCACCGAGTACACGGGGTCGGGCGACGTCGACGAGTTCCGCGCGGCATACGACCTCAAGCGCGTCTTCACGAGCGAGAAGCTCAGCTACCTCAGCAACTGGGGCGCCTCGTGGGGCTACCTGGCGAGCGGCAACGCCCGCACGTTCGTCGACAACTGGGACACCGAGCGCAACGGCTCGACCCTGAACTACAAGGCGGGCGCGACCTACGCGCTCGCCAACGTCTTCATGCTGGCCTGGCCCTACGGCGCCCCCAACGTCTTCTCCGGCTACGAGTGGACCGACGCCGACGCCGGGCCGCCCCTCGGCGGCGCGGTCAACGCCTGCTACTCCGACGGCTGGAAGTGCCAGCACGCGTGGGGCCAGATCGCCGGCATGGTGGGCTTCCGCAACACCGTCGCCGGCACGGCCGTGACGAACTGGTGGAGCAACGGCAACAACGCCATCGCCTTCGGCCGCGGCGCCAAGGGCTACGTCGTCGTCAACCACGAGTCGGGCCCCGTGACCTCGACCTTCCAGACCTCGCTGCCCGCCGGCACGTACTGCGACGTCACCCACGGCACCGTCAGCTCGGGCACCTGCTCGGCCGCGACGTACACCGTCGGCTCGTCGGGGACGTTCACCGCGACGGTCGGCGCCAACGAGACGATCGCCCTGCACGTCGGCGCCGTCACCTCGGCGGTCCCGGCCACGGCCTCGGTGAGCTTCGGCGTCAACGCCACGACGTCCGTCGGCCAGGACATCTACGTCGCGGGCGACAACGCGGCCCTCGGCGCGTGGGCGCCGGCATCCGCTCTCAAGCTCGACCCGGCGACCTACCCGGTCTGGCGCCGCACGGTCGCCCTCACGCCCGGGACCGTCGTGCAGTACAAGTACCTCCGCAAGGACTCCCCCGGCACGGTCACGTGGGAGTCGGGGGCCAACCGCACGGTCACGGTGCCGGCGTCGGGGACGCTGACGCTCAACGACACCTGGCGCCCCTGAGCCGCAGTCGCGGCCGCCGAGGCCGTATGCCGTGAGGCGGGCCCGGCGGCCACGGACCCGTGGGCGCGGGGCGGGGCGGGCGGCATACGCTCGGGCCATGCCCAGTGCCGAAGGAAACCTGACGTGGGTGGCCGCCATCGACCGACCCGACCTGCTCGCGCCGCCCGTGGCGGCGGCCCTCGAGCACGTGCCGGGCGTGCGGGTGGCGGCCATCGACGCGTCGCTCGCCGACACGGCGGCGTTCTGCGAGGCCTACGACGTGGCGCCCGAGGCGTCGGCCAACTGCGTCGTGGTGGAGGGCGCGGGCTACGCCGACCAGCCCGACGAGGTCGTCAGCTACGTCGACGCGCACGACAACGAGACGCTCTTCGACTCGCTGACGTACAAGCTGCCGGTGGCGACGTCGATGCAGGACCGGGTGCGGATGAACACCCTGTCGCTCGCGACGACCGCGCTCGCGCAGACGCCGTCGTTCTGGCACGCCGGCGCCGACCTGCTCCGCAGCAAGTCGCTCAACCGTGACTCCTACGACAGCGGCGACTGGTTCAACCGGCTCGACTGGACCGGTGCCGACAACGGCTTCGGCCACGGCCTGCCGCCGCAGGAGCAGAACTCCGCCAAGTGGCCGTTCATGAAGCCGCTGCTCCGCCAACCCGGCCCTCAAGCCGACCGCTGCCGACGTGCGCAGCGCCGACGCGATGGCCCAGGACCTGCTGCGACTTCGCTTCAGCACCAAGCTGTTCCGTCTCGGCAATGCCGCTGCCATCAACGCCAAGGTGACCTTCCCGGTCTCCGGCACGGCCGATGCCAAGCAGGGCGTCATCGTCATGCGGATCGACGACACGAAGGGGGCCGACGTCGACCCGGCTCTGCGCGGCGCCGTCGTCGTCTTCAACGCGACGCCCGACGCAGTGACGCAGAAGGTGCCCGGTCTGACCGGTGCGGTCGCGCTCAGCCCAGTGCAGGCCAAGGGCGCCGACAGCGTCGTCAAGCAGGCGGCCTGGGACGCGGGCAGCAGCTCGTTCTCGGTGCCGGCCCGCACCGTCGCGGTCTTCGTCCAGCCGAACTGAGGACCGGCAGCTCGACCAGACAGACGCCCTCGGCGCCCGGACTCCCGGCTCCGAGGGCGTCTGCTATACCCTTAGGGGTATGGCGACACGAAGCGCGGCAACCACGCCGACGACCACGGCGGAGCGCTGGCCCGTGCGCCGCCGGGTGGCCTTCGGTGTCCTGCTCGCTGCCCTCGTGCTGCTGGCCACCGTGACGCAGGGGTGGGCGTTCACGACGGCGCCGCTGTGGTCCTTCCTCGTGCTCGCAGCCCTGGCCGCCGCTGCTGCAGCCACATCGAGCTTCGTCCCGTCATCCGGGGAGGGTCTGCTCGCGCGGCTCCGTGGGTCGTGCGCGGTGGTCGACGTGGCGGCCACCGTCGCAGGCGCGGGCGTCGCGCTGACGTCGGCCCGAGACGGTGGCACGGCCTCGTTGGCCCTCGTGCTCGCAGGTTTCGCCCTGGTCCGCCGGCTCACCACGCCGCAGGGCTGCGGCCCCGCCTGCTGACGTCCCCGACGCCCACCGGGCCGACCTGTCGCGAGCCCGCCACGCGGCATACGTTGGTCGGGTGACGACACGTGCGACGAACGACATGACCTACCGACAGCTCGGCGACAGCGGTCTGACCGTCTCGACGGTCGGCCTCGGCTGCAACAACTTCGGGCGACGCCTGGACCAGGAGGGCACGACCGCGGTCGTGAACGCCGCCATCGACGCGGGCGTGACGCTCTTCGACACGGCCGACATCTACGGCCTCGGTGCGAGCGAGGAGCTGCTCGGTGCAGCCCTCGGCAACCGGCGCGAGCAGGTCGTGGTGGCAACGAAGTTCGGCATGGACATGCAGGGGGTCAACGGGCCCGACTGGGGCGTGCGGGGCTCGCGGCGCTACGTGCGGACCGCGGTCGAGGCGAGCCTGCGTCGCCTCGGCACCGACTGGATCGACCTCTACCAGCTGCACCGGCCCGACCCGCACACGCCGATCGGCGAGACCCTCGCTGCGCTCGACGAGCTCGTCCGCGAGGGCAAGGTGCGCTACATCGGCAGCAGCAACCTCACCGGCTGGCAGGTCGTCGACGCCGACTGGACCGCTCGCGCCGCCGGCACCGAGCGCTTCGTCTCGGCGCAGAACGAGTACTCCCTCCTCGAGCGCGACGTCGAGGACGAGCTCGTTCCCGCCTGTGAGCACGTGGGCGTCGGCCTGCTGCCGTTCTTCCCCCTCGCGTCGGGTCTGCTGACGGGCAAGTACCGCCGGGGCGAGGAGGCGCCCCAGGGCACCCGTCTCGCCTCGATGGCCGACCGCCTCGACACGGCGGACTGGGACACGATCGAACGACTCGAGGGGTATGCCGCGGAGCGGGGTCTGCGCCTCATCGACGTCGCCATCGGCGGGCTCGCGGCCCAGCCGGCCGTGGCCTCGGTCATCGCCGGCGCGACCAAGCCCGAGCAGGTGCTCGACAACGTGCAGGCGGGCCTGTGGCAGCCCAGCATCTCCGACCTCGCCGCCCTCGACGAGATCACCACTCCCGAGGGCTGACCACCCGCTCGAGCGAGCGCTGCGCACCACGGGCGTGGGGAAGGTGGGGTGATGCGGCCACTCGAGTGAGCGCTCCGCGCCACGCACCGCGGACGGGGCGCTCACTCGACGGGGACGGGGCGCTCACCCAGCGGGGCCGAGGCCGCGGCGTCGCGCTGCACCTCGGCGCGCCGGGCGGCCCGGTAGAACCACGCGCCGACGATGCTGAAGGCGCCGGCCGACACCATCGCCAGCTGGGTCGAGGTGTGCTCGGCGAGCAGTCCCAGCAGGGGAGCGGCGATCCCGAACGCGACGGACGCCACCATCGAGTTCATCGACAGCACGGTGGCGCGGTTGCGGGCCTGCGCCTCGCGGTGCAGCAGGGCCGAGTGCATGGGGCCGGCCGAGCCGTGCAGCAGGTAGGTCACGCCGTAGGCGGCGATGAGGGCGGCCGGCCCAGCCACGAGGCCCATGACGACGGCGCCGAGGCCGTTGAGGATGCGCGCGAGGATCGCGGTCCGGGCCACGCCGATGCGCCGGCTCGCCCAGCCGCCGAGGGCGGCGCCGACGGCGAAGACCGCCCAGCCCGCTGCTGCGACCGGGCCCATGATGGCGCCGGCGCGCTCCTCACCGCCGACGAGCTCGGCGAGGCGGACCGGCTGGAACGTCTCGAAGACGATCATCGCGACCGACCAGAAGAGCTCGACGGTGACGATGCCGCGCAGCACGGGGTTCGCCCGCAGCATGCCGAGGCCTTCTCGGACGACGGTGGGGGACTCCTTGGCAGAGGCCAGCGCCCGCCGGGCGCCAGAGGTGTCCAGGTGCTCGGCGGAGCGCGGCTCGCGCAGCAGCACGAGGACGGCGACGAGGTGCACGGCGTTGAGGGCCACGAAGACGGCGACCGGCAGCGCGAGGGCGGAGGCGCCGGTGAAGGGGTGCCACCAGACGAGACCACCGGAGACGAGGGCGCCGGCGGCGATGCCGCCGCCGAGCACGGTCCCCTGGGCGGCCAGGGCGCCGTCCACGTCGGCGCCCGGTGCGCTCGTGTGGACGGTGTCGACGAACCACGCCTCGAGCGGGCCGGAGTCGAGCGCGCGGAAGATCCCCATGAGCACGGCCGACGCGAGGAAGGCCCAGAACGAGTGCGCCAGCAACAGCACGGCGCTGCCCAGCACGTTGACGACGGCCGAGACGACGAAGACCGGCCGGCGACCGAACGCGTCGGCGAAACCGCTCGTCGGCAGCTCGAGGACGAAGATCGTGAGCCCGGCGGCCGACGAGATCGTCATCGCCTGGGCGACGGACAGGCCGCGCTCGAGCTGCCACAGGGTGAGCAGCCCGACCACGAGCCCGACCGGGAACCACCGGGTGAAGGTGAGCGCCAGGAACACGCGCCGAGCCGCCACGGGCGACAGCACGGCCGATGACGTCCGCGCGCTCATCGCGACGAGTCCCTCGAGGTGTCGGCCGGCGGGCGGTCGAGGTCGAGCGGGTAGGCGAAGGCGTAGACCGCGATGCGGCGAGCCTGGGGGTTGCCCTGCCCGACCCGGCGGTAGCGCTCGATGAGGTCCCACATCTCCTCGCGCATCGCCTCGAGCGACTCGGCGGTGACGAGGACCGAGGCGTCGCTCGAGCCGCACGCGTCCTGCCAGGCGGTCGGCCACGTCGTCGACACGTCGAGCCACCGGTCGTACTGCTCGCTGAAGTGCCGGGCGTAGTCGCGGGTCAGCCAGTTGAGGGCCGTCTCGGAGTCCTCGTCACCCTCGAAGTCGCTGGGGTGCCACGAGTGGTACTCCGAGCTCGCGCTCCAGAGCCGGCGCTTGCCCTCGCCCTCCTCGGTGTCGTGGACGAGCCCCACCGACTCGAGCTTGCGCAGGTGGTAGCTCGTGGCCCCGGAGTTGGTGCCGAGGAGGGTGGCGAGGTCGGTCGCCGTCGAGGGCCCGTGCCGCCGCAGGGCCCCGAGCAGGCGCGAGCGCAGCGGGTGGGCCAGCACGCGCAGGCTCTGGGGGGTGAGCCAGACGTTCTCGGCGTCGGCGGTGGCGCTCGCCGGGGCCGGAGTGGTGGGGTTCTGGGCGTCCTGTGCAGCCATAATGTGCACAATACCTGTGCACAGTTTGTTTGCACAAGAACTTTGCATGACAGGATGGGCGGCGCATCACCGCAGGTCAGGACCGCTTTTCTGGTCCGGGTGACGTGATTTGGGTGCAGCAGCCCGAGCCCGTAACATTGGTGAAGTTGTGCACCGGGCCGTCAGGCGAACCCATCGAGCCCCTCACGGGGCCCCTCCTCACGGAGGCGGGCGACGCGGACCGAGCCCAGCGGCATTCACTGCTCCACCATTTTTCATTGAGCGAAGGCAGACTCCATTGCGTACGTACACCCCGAAGCCCGGCGAGGTCACTCGCACGTGGCACGTCATCGACGCGACCGACGTCGTGCTCGGCCGTCTCGCGAGCCAGGCCGCTGTCCTGCTCCGGGGCAAGCACAAGCCGCAGTTCGCGCCGCACGTCGACACCGGTGACTTCGTCATCATCATCAACGCCGAGAAGGTCGCCCTCACCGGTGCCAAGCTCGAGCAGAAGAAGGCCTACCGCCACTCGGGCTTCCCGGGCGGTCTGCGCTCGACCTCCTACACCGAGCTGCTCGCCAAGAGCCCCGAGAAGGCCGTCGAGAAGGCCATCCGCGGCATGCTGCCGAAGAACTCGCTGGCCCGCCAGCAGCTCTCCAAGCTCAAGGTCTACCGCGGTGCCGAGCACCCGCACTCGGCCCAGCAGCCCGTCCCCTTCGAGATCACCCAGGTTGCGCAGTAAGCCCCCCGGCTGCTGCGTAGAAAGCGACAAGACACGTGACTGACATCGTGAACGAGGAAGTCCTCGACACCGACGAGCCCGAGCTGACCGAGTACACCAGCGAGTCCTCGTCCGACTCCGCCCTCGGCGAGCCGAAGCGTGCGCGCCAGGTCTCGACCCCCGGCGCTGCGACCGGTCGTCGCAAGCAGGCCATCGCCCGCGTGCGCATCGTCCCCGGCACCGGCGAGTGGAAGATCAACGGCCGCACGCTCGACGCCTACTTCCCCAACAAGGTCCACCAGCAGATCGTCAAGGAGCCGCTGACGCTCCTCGAGCTCGACGGCTCCTACGACGTGCTCGTCCGCGTGCACGGCGGTGGCCCCTCCGGCCAGGCCGGCGCGGTGCGCCTCGGCGTCGCCCGCTCGCTCAACGGTGTGGACGAGGAGCTGAACCGTCCCGCCCTCAAGAAGGCCGGCTTCCTCACGCGCGACCCGCGCGTCCCGGAGCGCAAGAAGGCCGGTCTCAAGAAGGCCCGCAAGGCTCCCCAGTACAGCAAGCGCTGACCTGGCTGCCCAGCTGGTGTGCACGAAGGCCCCCGAGCACTGCTCGGGGGCCTTCGTCGTTCCCGGACGGCGTATGCCGTGTGCCCAGGTCGGGTGGGTCAGCTCACCGTGGCGTGGCTGAGGTCGCAGCGGTTGGTGTCGTTGGACCACGTGGCCTGCATCGCGAAGCTGCCGGCGCCGGTAGAGACGTTGCCCGCGCCACCCGCGCTGCCGGGGGAGATCCAGGCGCACTCGTCGGCGTTCTCCTGGCCCGAGTAGGTGCGCGAGGTCGTGTTGGTCCAGCCGCCAGCCGGGTTCTGGTCGGTGATCGTCTCGGCGTACTCGTGGCCCTCGACCATCGAGTAGCCGTCGTCGGTGCCCGCCGACCCGGCGTTGACGAAGTTCTGCCCGCAGCTCGTGCCCATGTCCATGACGTAGGGCATGTTGGTGAAGGCGATGTCGCCGTAGGCGCTCGTCGAGCCGACGTAGGGGTCGCCGTTGTAGTCGTGCCAGGCGCAGAAGGTGCCGCTTGCGGTGTTGAAGCCGTCAGGGTGCATGCCGGTGGGAGACAGCACGACGTACTGCGTGTCCCGGTTGCTCGCGGCGCTCGTGTTGCCGAAGTGCGCTGCGGCGCGGACGGCCTCGTCACCGAGCTGCTTGGCCGTCGCGTTGGTCGGCGACGCGACGGACGGGTCGTACCAGACGCCGGCGAGCGCGCCGTTGGTCGGGTACTGCACGTGCGCGGCGCCGGCCGGGCACGAGGTCGCGCCCTTGGGGACGAGCGAGCCGTCGCAGTACTGCGTCATGACGCCGGACCAGGCCTCGCCGCCGGTGCCGAGGCCCTTGAAGAGCTTCTGCACGACGGGTGCCCCGGACTTGGGGTCGCCGGTGAAGGTGAGGTTGCCCCCGGAGTCGGTGCCCTGCGTGCCCCACTGACTGCCGTAGAAGACGAGGTAGACCTTCTCGGCGCCACCGCTCGTCACGCCGATGCCGTCGATGCCACCGCCGTAGGAGAGCGTCTTGGACGCCGTGGGCTTGGCGCCCTTGGTCTGGGCCTCCCACCGGTGCATCTGGGTGTTGAGCTCCCGCGTCGGCACGGCGCCGTGGCGGTAGGGGTGACCATAGGCCGGCGAGTACGGGTTGGTGACGCCGCCGTCGCTCGCGGCGGAGGCGGACGGTGCAGACGCAACCGGGGCAGCGGCCGAGGCGGCGAACGCCGTGGCCACGGTCAGGAGCGTGGCGGCCATGGCGGTGGCGGTGGCCATCCGCCGTGAACGTCGGGTGCTCATGGGGTTCCTCTCTGGGCGGGTCCGGCTGCTCCCTGGGTCGGGTGCCGGGATGGGCACATCGTGGTGGCGGGCGACTGGGAAGTGGGTGGGTGCCGCCTGCCAGTTGCCTGCCAGTTCCGAGTTGCGGTTTCTCCCGTTCTGTGGCCTCTGTCCGCTGCGGTGCGGCCGAATGGCCGTTCGCCGTGGGGGCGGTATCGTCGTGCGAGCACATCTGTGGCCAGGCACCGTCGGTCGCACCCCTCCGGAAGGCAGAAACACGCGTGGCTCGACTCTTCGGCACGGACGGCGTCCGTGGTGTGGCGAACAAGGACATCACCGCCGAGCTCGCGCTCGACCTCTCCGTGGCTGCGGCCCACGTCCTCGCGGAGGTGGGCGCCTTCAACGGCCACCGCCCCGTGGCGGTCGTCGGTCGCGACCCACGGGCCTCGGGGGAGTTCCTCGCTGCGGCGACCGTGGCGGGCCTCGCGTCGGCCGGTGTCGACGTGCGCGACGCCGGGGTGCTGCCCACCCCTGCCATCGCCTACCTCGTGGCCGAGCAGGACGCCGATCTCGGTGCCATGCTCTCGGCGTCGCACAACCCCATGCCCGACAACGGCATCAAGTTCTTCGCCCGCGGCGGCCACAAGCTGGCCGACGAGCTCGAGGACCGCATCGAGGCGCGCCTGCGTGACCACTGGCAGCGACCCACCGGGGGAGACGTCGGCCGCATCACGCAGCTCGCCGACGGGGCCGACCGTTACGTCGCCCACCTGCTGGCCACGCTCCCGCACCGGCTCGAGGGCCTTCACGTGGTCATCGACGCCGCCCACGGGGCCGCCTCCGAGGTCGCCCCCCGTGCCTTCCGCGAGGCGGGAGCCCAGGTCACCGTCATCGGCGGCGCTCCCGACGGCCTCAACATCAACGACGGCTACGGCTCGACGCACACCGAGCACCTCGAGGAGGCCGTCGTGGCGGCCGGAGCCGACTTCGGCATCGCCCTCGACGGCGACGCCGACCGGTGCCTCGCCGTCGACGCCGCCGGCAACGAGGTCGACGGTGACCAGATCATGGCGATCCTCGCGCTCGCCATGAAGGAGCAGGGCGTGCTGCGCGGCGACACCCTGGTTGCCACCGTGATGTCCAACCTCGGCATGATCCAGGCCCTGGGTGGCGCCGGCATCACGGTGCTCCAGACCGCCGTCGGCGACCGTTACGTCCTCGAGGGCATGAAGCACGGTGGCTTCTCGCTCGGCGGTGAGCAGTCCGGCCACGTCGTCATGCTCGACCACGGCACGACCGGCGACGGCACGCTCACCGGGCTCATGCTGGCCTCGCGGGTCGCGGCCACCGGGCGCACCCTCGCCGACCTCGCCGGCATCATGACCCACTTCCCGCAGGTGCTCGTCAACGTCAAGGACGTCGACAAGTCGGCGCTCGACGCCAACGCGGCCGTCGCCGACGCCGTGCGCGCGGCCGAGGGCGAGCTCGGCGAGACCGGCCGGGTGCTCCTGCGCAAGTCCGGCACCGAGCCTGTCGTGCGCGTCATGGTCGAGGCCGCCGACCGCGAGCAGGCCGCCGCCGTGGCCGACCGCCTCGTCGGCGTCGTCAAGGCCGAGCTCTCGCTCTGACCCGGCCGTCCTGACCGGCCCGTCCCGACCCGTCGGCGGGGAGCCGCCCCTCGGGGCTGCTGGCAGACTCGTGGCGTGAGCCACGTCAACGTCGTGCCCCTGACGCGCCGGATGCAGCCCCGCGACCCGCACGAGCAGCACCGGGTGGCGACACCGCTCGAGCTGTTCTTCGACCTCGTCTTCGTCGTCGCCATCGCCAGCGCCGCCGCCCAGTGGCACCACGGCCTGGCCGAAGGGCACCTGGGCGACCTCGTGGGCTTCGTCATGGTCTTCTTCGCGATCTGGTGGGCCTGGATGAACTACACGTGGTTCGCCTCGTCCTACGACTGCGACGACGTGGCCTACCGGCTGCTCACCTTCACCATCATGGCCGGATCGCTCATGCTCGCCGCCGGCATCCCGGACCTGTTCACCAGCGGCCAGTCCGGGCTCGTCGTGGCCGGCTACGCGGTCATGCGGTTCGCGATGGTGGCCATGTGGCTGCGGGCTGCGGGCAGTCATCCGGAGGGCCGGCGCACCGCCCTGACCTACGCGGCCGGCATCTCGGTCGTGCAGGTGCTCTGGATCGCGCGGCTGCTGCTCGAGGGCGAGACGGGGCTCCGCGCGTCGTTCTTCGCTCTCGTCGTGCTCGAGCTGCTCGTGCCGGTCGTGGCCGAACGGCACGGGATCACCCCGTTCCACCCGCACCACATCGCCGAGCGCTACGCGCTGCTGACCATCATCGTGCTCGGGGAGGTCATCCTCGCCTCGGTGCAGGCGGTCCAGGGCGCCCTGGTCCGGGGCGCCGAACCGGGGCTGCTCGCCCTCGTGGTCGGCGGACTGCTCATCGTCTTCTCGATGTGGTGGCTCTACTTCAAGCGCGACCACGCACCCCTCTTCGAGGGCGAGATCGCGAGCACCTTCCTCACCGGCTACGGGCACTACCTCGTCTTCGCCTCGGTGGCCGCCACCGGAGCAGGGCTCGCCGCCGCCGTCGACCAGGTCCAGGGCGAGGCGCACGCGACGGCTCGCGTCATCGGGCTGGCGCTCGCCGGCGCCGTGGCGGTCTACGTGTGGTGCCTGACCGCCATGCACGCGATGGCGGGGGCGGCGGCGGCCGAGACCAGGGTGGGTGTCGCCGTCGGCCTGGTCCTGCTCGGGGTCGCGGCGCTGGCGCTGCCCGTGGGCCTGACGGTGCTGACCATCGGCTTCGTGCTCTCGGCCGCGGTCGCGCACCACGTCTGGACGACGCGCGACGTCGCGCCCCTCCCCGCCTGACAGACCGAACGCCGCGTTCGGTGCCGAACGCGCTGTCGCAACAGTGAGTTCGGCACCGAACGCGGCGTTCGGCGGTGGAAGCGGGGTGGGTCAGTCGACCCGGCGCAGCAGGCCCGTGTCGACGTCGTAGATGAAGCCGGCGACCTCGACGCCCTCCGCGATGAGCGGGTGCGTGCGCACCCTCGCGAGGTCCTCACGCAGTGCGCGCTCCTGGTCGGCGATGGCGTGGAACGTGATCCACGACGCGTCCTTGCCGGCGCTGGCACCGACGCGCTCGCGCAGCTCGGCCTCGGAGTTGGACGCCATGGCGCAGCGGGTGTGGGGCACGACGAGGATGCGGTCCACGTTCAGCAGGTGGGTGGCGAGGACGAGCGCCTCCAGGGCGTCGCTGCCGACGCGGCCGCCGGGGTTGCGGAAGATCTTGGCGTCGCCCGGCTTGAGGCCGACGAGGCCGAGGGGGTCGATGCGGGAGTCCATGCACGTGACGATGGCAACGCCGGCCTGCGCGATGCCGTCGAAGCCGGCCATGTCGAAGCGGTCGGCGTAGTCGCGGTTGGCCTCGAGCAGGTCGTCGAACCCCTTTGCTGCAGTGACGTTCTCACTCATTGGTGTCCTCTCGTTCATTGGAGTCCGGGTCGCTTGGAGATCGTGAAGGCCATCGGCTTGCTCACCTCGGCGAAGAAGTCGTTGCCCTTGTCGTCGACGACGATGAAGGCCGGGAAGTCCTCGACGTCGATCTTCCACACCGCCTCCATGCCGAGCTCTTCGTACTCGAGCACCTCGACGTGCCGGATGCAGTCCTGGGCGAGCCGGGCGGCCGGGCCGCCGATCGACCCGAGGTAGAAGCCGCCGTGGGCCGCACACGCGTCGGTGACCTGCTTGCTTCGGTTGCCCTTGGCGAGCATGACCTTGGAGCCGCCCGCGGCCTGGAACTGGTCGACGTAGGAGTCCATGCGTCCCGCGGTCGTCGGCCCGAAGGAGCCGGACGGCATGCCCTCTGGCGTCTTGGCCGGACCGGCGTAGTAGACGGGGTGGTCCTTGAGGTACTGCGGCATCTCCTCGCCGGCGTCGAGGCGCTCCTTGATCTTCGCGTGGGCGATGTCGCGGGCGACGACCAGCGGGCCGGTGAGGGACAGGCGCGTCTTGACCGGGTGCCTGGACAGCTCGGCGAGGATGTCGTCCATCGGCTGCGTGAGGTCGACCTTGACGACGACGTTGCGGCTCGTCGAGCTCACCCCGATGGCGTCGTCCTCGTGGTCGCCGAGGTCGACGGCGCCGGCGTCGGGCAGGAAGCGTGCCGGGTCGGTCTCGAGCTGCTCGATGAAGACGCCGTCGGCGGTGATCTTGCCGAGCACCTGCCGGTCCGCGGAGCACGAGACGGCGATGGCGACGGGCAGGCTCGCGCCGTGGCGGGGGAGACGGACGACGCGCACGTCGTGGCAGAAGTACTTGCCGCCGAACTGGGCGCCGATGCCGAACTGCCGGGTCAGCTCGAGGACCTTCTCCTCGAGAGCCGTGTCCCTGAAGCCGTGGGCCGTCATCGAGCCGGACTTGGGCAGCGAGTCGAGGTACTTCGCCGACGCGTACTTGGCTGTCTTCAGGGCGAACTCGGCGCTCGTGCCGCCGATGACGATGGCGAGGTGGTAGGGCGGGCAGGCGGCCGTGCCGAGCGAGCGCAGCTTCTCGTCGAGGAAGCGCATCATGGCGTCCTCGTTGAGGATGGCCTTGGTCTCCTGGTAGAGGTAGCTCTTGTTGGCCGAGCCGCCGCCCTTGGCCATGAAGAGGAACTTGTACTGGGACTCGTGGCCGGGGAGGGTGTCGGCGTAGAGCTCGACCTGGGCCGGCAGGTTGGAGCCGGTGTTCTTCTCCTCCCACGTCGTGATCGGCGCCATCTGCGAGTAGCGCAGGTTGAGGCGGGTGTACGCGTCGTGGACGCCCTCGCTGATCGCGCGCTCGTCGGTGCCCTCGGTCAGCACGTGCTGGCCCCGCTTGCCCATGACGATCGCCGTGCCGGTGTCCTGGCACATCGGCAGCACGCCGCCCGCGGCGATGTTGGCGTTCTTGAGCAGGTCGAGGGCCACGAACTTGTCGTTGTTGCTCGCCTCGTCGTCCTCGAGGATGTTGCGCAGCTGCTGGAGGTGGCCGGGCCGCAGGTAGTGCGCGATGTCGTGCATCGCGGTCTCGGTGAGCAGCCGCAGCGCCTCGGGGTCGACCTCGAGGAAGGTGCGCCCTCGCGGGCCCTCGACGGAACGCACGCCCTCGGTCGTCAGCAGCCGGTACGGCGTCTCGTCGGCGCCGATCGGCAGCAGGTCCTCGTAGGCGAAGTCGGCCACGACACGCTCCTTGCGATCACCGGCGGGCCGGGGTGCCCACCGCACGGGCGTATGCCGCGCGGCCACACGGCATACGAGAGTCCCCTCCCAGCCTAGTGAACGGCTGGGAGGGGACCGACGCGAGGTGCGTCACGTGGACCGGCGGGTCAGCCCTTGACGGCGCCGGACGTCATGCCGCGGATCATGAAGCGCTGCAGCGTGACGAAGACGATCATCGGGATGATGATCGAGATGAACGCGCCGGCCGTGAGCAGCTCCTGGCCCTGACCCTGCGTGCCGAGCAGCTGCTGGAGCTTGACGATGACCGTCGTGTTCTCGCTCTTGAGGAAGAGCTTGGCGATGAGCAGGTCGTTCCAGACCCAGAGGAACTGGAGCGTCGCGAAGGCTGCGATCGCCGGGATCGACATCGGGGCGACGAGCCTCCAGAAGGTCTGGAAGTGGCTGCACCCGTCGATCTTGGCCGACTCGACGACGCTGCGCGGCAGCGTGCTCATGTAGTTGCGCAGCACGTAGATGCACAGCGGCATGCCGAAGCCCGTGTGCAGCAGCCAGACCGCGATGTACTGCCCGCTGATGCCGAGGCCGCGCGGGCCGAGGACATTGAGCATCGGCTGGAAGGCCACCTGGATGGGGACCACCATGACGGCGATGATGAGCAGGAAGAAGAACTCCTTGAACGGGAACTCCATGAAGGTGAACGCGTAGGCGGCGAACGCCGCGAACATGATCGGGATGACCGTCGCCGGGATGGCGACGACGATGCTGTTGATGAAGCCCGAGCTGAGGTCGGAGCCCGTCCAGGCGCCGGCGTAGTTGCTCGTGGTCCACGAGGCCCCGAAGGGGTTGAACAGCGCCGTCCACCAACCGGAGCCTGCAGCGTCGTCGCGGGTGCGGAAGGACGTGACGAGCAGCCCGAGGGTCGGGATCGTCCAGAGGATCACCAGGATCGTCATGGTGACGATCGAGAAGGGGCTGCGGGGCCGCCCGTCCTTCATCAGGGAACGGCTCATCGACCTGCCTCCTCGTCGCGGAAGTGCTTGATCTGGTACCAGATGAGCGGGATCACCGCGATGAGCAGGACGACGACGATGGCCGTCGCCTGTCCGGCCTCGCTCGCCGCAAAAAGCTTGTTGAAGAAGAGGTTCGCGATGACGTTGGTGCCGTAGGCGCCGTTGGTCGTGACGTAGACGATGTCGAAGACCTTGAGAACCGTGATGAAGACCGTGACGAACACCGTGATGATGGTGCCCTTGATCTGCGGGATGACGACCTGCCAGAAGATCTGGAGCTCGCCGGCCCCGTCGATGCGCGCGGCCTCGATGGTGTCCTCCGGGACGCCCTTGATCGCCGAGGAGAGAAGCACCATGGCGAACCCCGCCTGCAGCCAGATGAGGATCACCATGAGCAGGATGGAGTTGAGCTTGGCCGTGTCGAGGGCCAGCCACGTCTGCGGGTCGCCGCCCAGTCCCGTCCAGATGGCGTTGAGCAGGCCCGTCTGGGCCTGCCCGGGGTTGTTGTAGGCGTAGACGAGCAGCCAGATCGCCGAGGCGCCGACGGCCGAGATCGCCATCGGCAGGAAGATCAGGCTCTTGGCGACCTTCTCACCAGTCGCGGACAGCTTGTCGGCCAGCACCGCGACGATGACCCCGAACGCGACGACGAGCGCCGGCACGATGAGCAGCCACAGGATGTTGTTGACGATGGACTGCCAGAACTCGCTGCTGCCGAAGATCGTCTTGTAGTTCTGCAGTCCCACGTAGGCGGTGCTGTCGGCGTTGGCGAACGAGTAGTTGATGGTCTGGAACGTCGGGTAGATGAGCATGAGCCCGACGAGCAGGAGACCCGGCAGGATGAACGCGTACGGGATGAGGCCCTCGGACAGCCGGCGCGGCAGGCCCTCGACGAACATGTTGAGGAAGTAGAAGAGCAGCGCTGCACCGCCCACGCCGCCGACGATCGCGAGGACGCCGATGACGAACTTGTTGCCGAACCACTGGGGGTAGTAGCCGAAGGCGAGGAAGAGGTTGGCCAGGCCCCACACGACGACGACCATCCCGACGATGCCGATGGCGACCTTCGCCGGGTTGGTCCGCAGGTGCGCGTCCGGGTCGTCCCCGGCGCGCAGTCTCTGGCGTGGCGCTGCCGCGCTGGTGTCGGCGGTCATGACTTCGGCCAGGAGGCTTCGATGTTGTCAGCGGTCTGCTGCGAGCTCTGGCCGCTCTCCCACTTGATCATCTCTTTCCAGAAGGTGCCAGAGCCGACGGCCTTGGGCATGAGGTCCGATCCGTCGAACCGCAGCACGCTGGCCTTGTTGGCGATGTCGGCGATCTTGCGGGTCGTGTCGTTCGGGTAGTTGCTCACGTCGAACGTCTTGTGCGGCGAGAGCCAGCCGCCGGCCTTGGCCCAGGGGCCGCCGAACTTGTCCGAGGTGAGGAACTCCATGACCTTCTTGGCGTCCGGGTCGGTGCCGTTGAAGAGGGCTGCGAGGTCGCCGCCGCCGAGGATGGCCTGACCGTTGTAGCCGCCCTCGAAGCGCGGGAAGACGTAGATGCCGACGGAGTTGTCGAGGTCCGCCTGGACGTTCTTGGGGTAGAAGGTCGTGGCGAAGTTGCCCTGGCGGTGCAGCATGCACCGCGGCGGGTTGGCGAAGGCCGGCGTCATGGCGTCGCCGAAGGGGGTGTTGAGCACGCCCTTGGTGCCGCCGAGGACCATCTTGGGGTCCTTGTTGAACTTGGCGGCCTCGTCGAGCGCCTTGACGACGCGCGGGTCGTTGAACGGGATCCGGTGCGAGGTCCACTGGTCGTAGACGTCGGGGCCGTACATGCGCAGCATGAGCTCCTCCACCCAGTCGGTGCCGACCCACCCGGTGGCCTGGTCGGAGCCCCAGCCGATGCACCACGGGGTGATGCCGGTCGCCGCGATCTTGTCGGCCACGTCGGTCTGCAGCTTCTGGATCGTCTCCGGGGCGGTGTTCCAGCCGCCCTTCTCGTAGGCGGCCTTGGGGTACCACACGATGCTCTTGACCGCGTTGCGCATCGGGGCCCCGTAGACGCGGCCCTTGTAGCGTCCGGCGTCGAGGAAGCCCGGCAGCAGGGTGCCCTGGAGCTTGTCGTAGTCGAGGTAGGTGTCGATCGGCCAGACCTTCTTCTGCGCTGCGAACTCGAGCATGCCACCCGGCTGCGGGAAGAGGCCGATGTCGGGAGCGTCGCCCGAGTTGACCTTCTGCTTGATGGTCGTCGTGAAGTCCTGGTCGGACACGTACTGGATCTTGATGCCGCTGCTCTTCTCGAAGTCGGCGAGAGAGGCGTTGAAGTTCTTCTCCTCGTCGCCACCGAAGGCGCCGAGGATGGTCACCACCTTGTCGCCGTCGGCCGAGCCCCCGTCGATGAATCCACCTGCGCCTCCGGCGCCGCCGGCCCCACCCCCACCGGCGTTGGGGTTCTGCAGGCACCCGGCCAGGACGAGGGTCGCGGCGGCGACCACCCCGCCAGCCTGCAGTGCCCGTCTGGGAAATCCACTCATGGTCGCTCCTCGTCGTTGAGTTGTGCGTCGATCCCCACCGGTCAACGTGACCACGGTCACGTGAAGTACCTCATTCCTACCGCGTCGTAGCAGGTGGGTCCAGTGTGGTGACCTGCTCGTGACCTACCCCGAACCGCGGGGCGAGCGACGCCCGGCGGATGCCGGGTACGCGAACGGCCCCCGGGGACGCCGGGGGCCGTTCGCGTGACACCTGTGGTCGGTGTGACCTCAGGAGGGCTCAGACGCATCGTCCGTTCTTGCACTCGTGGTCGAACAGGGCCCGGGCGAGCACCGTCGTCATGTCGGCCGGGGAGGGCGCGGCGTAGAAGTCGGAGTAGGTCATCTTCGAGATCTGCGACAGCGCCTTGGGGTCGACGTCCGGGCCGATGCCGATGGTCGTGACGGCGATCGGCTTGTTCGGGTCGCTCGCGGCCCGGAGGTTGGCCTTGAGCTGCTCGAGCGAGATCCCCTGCGGGTCGTCGTTGCGCCCGTCGGTGAGGATGACGACGGCGTTGACCCGGTTGGGGTCGTACTGCTGCTTCGCCTTCTGGTACGCCGCCCAGATCGTGTCGTAGAGGCCGGTGCCGCCGCCGACGTTCTTGGCGAGGGTGCTGGCGGCCGTCGCGACGAGCGCCCGGTGGGAGTCGTCGTCGAGGCGGCCGATCGGGGCGAGCTCGCGCCAGTCCTTGCCCGGGCCGCCCTGGTCGATGGAGAAGACCCACAGGCCGAGCTTCGTCGTCTTGGGCAGGGCGGCGAGGGCGATGCCCGCGGCCTCCTGGGTGATCGCCACGCGGGTGGTGTCGCCGACCTTGTCCTTCATCGAGCCCGACACGTCGAAGACGGACAGGATCGAGAAGTCGGTCGTCGCCGACTGCCACACGTTGGTGGCCGCCGTGACGGCGGCGGCGTCGGGGGTCGGGCCGATCTTGACCTCGCCCACGCTGCCCTGCGGGGTGGGCATCGTGACCGGGACGCCCGTCGAGCGGATGCCGTACTGGGCGAAGATCTTCGCGGCGGCCGGCGTCATGAGGTAGGCGCGGAGCAGCTCGACCGCCTGGTCGCGCACCGGGTCCGTCGCGACGTTGACGAGGGAGAACTCGAAGGCCGGCGTGCCCTCGCTCGGAGTGACCGAGACCATCTTGTGGTCGGGGTAGAGCCGGTTGTGGTCGATGAGGTCGGCCTCGGACACGGGGAACGCCGACGCGGTCGTGGGGTCGGCGTTGTAGGCGCCGAAGAGGTCGTCGATCGACGGGGCGGCGCCCTTGGCGAGCTTGGGGATGACGACGCGTCCCTGCTCGTTGGACAGCTCCGGCAGGGCCGAGGCGAGCGTCAGCATGCCGGCCGTGGTCGAGCGCGGGTCGCTCATCCGGATCGGGCTGTCGGACGCGACGAGCTCGAGCCACTTGGGCTGGCCGTCGAGCTTGGCGGCCTGGGCCGGGTCCATGGCGATGACGAGCGGGCTCTTGGCGAAGGGGCTCGACGGCTTGGCGTTGAGCTTGGCGGTCGCGTTGACCCGCTCGAGCCAGCGCGGCGAGTCGGGGATCCAGCCGTCTGGCCGGTCGGGCTGGCCCTGGCCGAGGCCGATCATGGCCTCGATGGGCGCCTTGCCCTTGACGACGTAGTCGACGCACGGGGAGTCGGGATCGGCCTGGTACTCCTTGGCGAGCGCCAGCACCGCCGGCTGGGCGGCCTCGGAGACCCACAGCGAGACCGGGGTGCGGTCGGGGCACGACTTGCCCGGCGTCGCGGTGAGGGCGGCGACGGGAGCCGCCTCGCGGCCCTTCCACCAGAGGGCGCCACCGACACCGGCGCCGGCGAGCACGACGACGCCGAGCACCGCCGCGATGATCCGGTTGCGCCGGGCCGCGGCGATGCGGGCCTCGAGCGCCTTACGGTTGGCGCGGCTCTCGAGGAGGCTCTGTTCGTAGGGGCCCATGGGGCGACGTGGAGGGGTGGGGTTGGACACGAGGTTTCCTCACATGAGGACGCCCCGGCACCGGGGCGTCAGGGTGAACCACCGGCCAAAACTACCCGCGGTTCGCGCAGAATGGTGCCCGACCCCGGGGCCGATTGTCTAATGTCCGATTTGTCCTCAGGAGAGGGCGATTCGCGTCGGCGCGTAGGCGCCGGCCCGCTCCACGGTGAGGGCCCCGGCGCGCAGGGCGCGCTCCACGGCAGGGACGACGTCGTCGAGGGTGGAGGCGCGCAGGCGGGTCCTCGCCTCGGGTCCGCCGAGCAGGCCGGCGTCGAGCAGGCCCGAGACGAGACCGGCCATGAAGGAGTCGCCGGCGCCGACGGTGTCGACCACCTCGACGCGGGGCGCGGGCAGGGCCAGCTGCTCGCCCGTGCGGGTGATCCGCACGACGGCGCCCTCACCACCGCGCGTGACGACGACGACGGCCGGCCCGAGCTCGCCCCAGGCGCGCAGCACCGCGTCGAGGGACTCGCCGGGGCAGAGCCACTCGACGTCCTCGTCGCTCAGCTTGACGACGTCGGCGAGGGCGATGGAGCTCTCGATCGTCTCGCGGGCCTGCTCGGGGCGGCCCATGAGGGACGGGCGGGCGTTGGGGTCGTAGGACACCGTCGCACCGAGCTCGCGAGCCGCCGCCAGGATGGCGCGCACCTGGGTGCCGCCCGGCTCGAGGACGGCCGCGATGCTGCCGGTGTGGACGTGGCCGTATGCCGTGAGGCCGGGGACCGCGGCCACCTGCCACTCGAGGTCGAAGACGTACGACGCGGCGCCGCTCTCGTCGAGGGTCGCGTGGGCGACGGAGGTGAAGGGAGCACCCTGGGAGCCCGCGGTCAGCGCGACGCCGCGCTCACGGCATACCTCCTCGATGCGGCGACCACGCTCGTCGGTCGCGATCCACGTGGCGAGGTCGACGGGGTGCTCGAGAGCGGCCAGGCCGAAGGCGACGTTGGCGGGGCTGCCTCCGACGTGCTCCTCGGTGAGCCCGGCCGGGGTGGTGACGGCGTCGACGAGGGCCTCGCCGACGACGAGCGTGCGGGTGCTGCTCACGCGGGCCTCCTCAGGGCTCGATCATGTCGGTGCTGCCGAACCAGCCCGGACGGTCGAAGCGGTGCTCGCTGTCGATGGTGCGGATCGTGCCGCTGCGCGAACGCATGACGAGGGAGTTGGTGCGCGCCGACTTCGCGCCGTAGCGCACGCCGCGGAGCAGCTCGCCGTCGGTGATGCCTGTCGCGACGAAGAAGCACTCGCCCGTGACGAGGTCGTCGGTCGACAGGACGCGGTCGAGGTCGTGCCCGGCGTCGAGGGCCTTCTGGCGCTCGTCGTCGTCCTTGGGCCAGAGGCGGCCCTGGATGACGCCGCCGGTGCACTTGATGGCGCACGCGGCGATGATGCCCTCGGGCGTGCCGCCGATGCCGAGGAGCAGGTCGACACCGGTGTCCGGACGGGCCGCCATGACGGCGCCGGCGACGTCGCCGTCGACGATGTAGCGGATGCGGGCGCCCGTCTCGCGGATCTGCTCGGCGAGGCCCTCGTGGCGCGGGCGGTCGAGCATGACGACGGTGACGTCGGCCGGCGTCTCCTTCTTGGCCTTGGCGATGCGCCGGATGTTCTCGGCGACGGGCAGGCGGATGTCGACGACGTCGGCGGCCTCGGGGCCGGTCGCGATCTTGTCCATGTAGAACACGGCGGAGGGGTCGTACATCGCGCCTCGGTTGGCGACGGCCATGACCGCGACGGCGTTGTTCATGCCCTTGGCCGTCAGCGTCGTACCGTCGATCGGGTCGACGGCGACGTCGACCTCGGGTCCGGTGCCGTCGCCGACCTGCTCGCCGTTGAAGAGCATCGGGGCGTTGTCCTTCTCGCCCTCGCCGATGACGACGACGCCGCGCATGCTGACGGTCGAGATCATCGCGCGCATGGCCTCGACGGCGGCGCCGTCGGCCTTGTTCTTCTCGCCGCGGCCGACCCACCGACCCCCGGCCATTGCTGCTGCCTCGGTCACCCGGACCAGCTCGAGAGCGAGGTTGCGATCCGGCTGGCTGTGCTTCATCAGGGGTCCTCCGTCGGCGCAGAACGAGTCGGCGCCAGCCTAGCGGTGAGCCCGCCCGGGTTTGGACCGCGTCCCGGAGTCGGGGACGATGGGGACATGAGCACCCCGTCGACGCCGTCGACACCCCCGGCAGAGAGCACCCCGACCGCCGTGACGGAGACCTCGGCGACGGCGGATCCCGTGTCGACCGAAGCTGCGTCGGGCGAGCCCGCGGCGCCGGCCGCTCCGCCGAGCCGCTACTCGCTCGGCACGTTCCCCAACATGTTCCGCTCGATGTTCGTCATCGGGCTGTTCGTCCTGGCCCTCGTCGCCATCGTGCCGCGGATCAGCCAGGTCCAGCGCCCGGCCGTCGACGCCGCCGGCAAGGCGAGCCAGGTCGCCGCGCAGACCACGTGGCCCGTGCAGCTGCCGAAGGGCCTCGGCGAGGGCTGGGTGCCCACCGTGGCGACCTACGCGCCGGGCACCGAGAAGGTCCCGACCTTCACGACCGTCTGGACCACCCCGAGCGGGGCCGACATCGCCCTCAAGCAGGCAGTGAACGCGACCCAGGGCTGGGTCGACCGGTCCGTCAACGACGGCGAGGCCGCAGGGACCGTGACGGTCTCGGGCCGGACGTTCGAGAAGTTCGTCGCCGGCGACAAGGGCCAGCTCGCCTACGTCGCGAAGGGGCAGGGCGCCAAGGGCCTGACGCTCGTCGCGAGCGGCACGGCGCCCGAGGACGAGCTCAAGGCCTTCGTGGCCGCGCTCGCGCCCGTGGCGCCCGCTCCCGGCGTCTCGCCGGCGCCGTCGACGACCACCGGATGACGGGCCGCTGACGGGACGCTGGCTGGCCGTGGTCGGTTCGACAGCCTGGTGCCGCTGACCCGACGGGTCGCTCAGGACTCGTCGTCCTCGTCGAAGATCTCGTCGTCGGCGTGCAGCTCGCCCGCAGGTGCCGGAGGCCGGGTGGCCCGCTCGATCTCGGCCTGCGCCCCGTCGAGCCAGGTGGCGCAGTGCGCGGCCAGGGCCTCGCCGCGGCGCCACAGGTGCATCGAGTCCTCGAGGGGCGCCTGGCCGGCCTCGAGCTTGGCCACGATCGCGATGAGCTCCTCGCGGGCGTCCTCGTAGCGCATCCCGGCGATGTCGGGGAACGAGCCGTCGGTCGTCGTCGCGTCAGCCATGGGCGCCACCCTATGACGTGGGTTCGTCGGCGCTGTCGACCGGCTTCGGCGGGCTCGCCTTGCGGGGCCGGCGGGTCGACGCGGCCTTCGCGGTGGCTGGCTTCGCCGCCGCCTTGGCGGTCGACTTGGTCGTCGTGTTGGTCGCTGCCTTGGCGCTGGGCTTGGCGCTCGTCCTGGTGGCGGCCTTGGCGGTCGTCGTCCGGTCGGTCGCGTCCTCGGCGCCGGCCGACACCGGACGCACGCCGAAGTCGCCCCGCGCCACCCGGACCCGGAGCAGCTCGCCCACGCCGACGTCGTCCTGGTCCATGACGATGCGTCCGTCGCGGTGCTGCACGACGGCATACCCCCGCTCGAGCGTCGACTGGGGAGACAGGGCGACGACCTGCCGGCGCAGGTGCTCGGCCTGGTCGGCGGCGCGATGCAGGCGCGCCTCCATGCGCGTCGTGGCGCGGGACCGCAGGGCGGCCACCTCCTGACGGCGCGCGCGGACGAGGGCGACCGGGTCGGCCATGACCGGGCGGGAGACGAGCGAGCGCAGCCCGGAGCGCTCGGCCTCGACCCGGCGCACCATGGCGCGCCGCACCCGGTCGCGGCCGGCGTCGACGAGGGCCTGCTCGTGCGCCGCGTCCGGGACGACCTTCTTGCCGGCGTCGGTCGGCGTCGACGCGCGCCAGTCGGCGACGAGGTCGAGCAGCGGGGTGTCGACGTCGTGGCCGATGGCGCTGATGACGGGCGTCCTGGCCTGGGCGACGGCGCGGATCATGGCCTCGTTGGAGAAGGGGAGCAGCTCCTCGAGGGCCCCGCCGCCACGGGCGATGACGATGACGTCGACGGCCGGGAGGGCGTCGAGCTCGCGCAGTGCCTCGACGACCTCGGTGACGGCCGACGTGCCCTGCACCGCGACCTCGCGGATCTCGAAGGCCACTGCGGGCCAACGGCGCCGGGCGTTCTCGACGACGTCCTTCTCAGCGGCCGAGTTGCGACCGGTGATGAGACCGACGCGGTGCGGGAGGAAGGGGATGGGCCGCTTGCGCTTGGCGTCGAAGACTCCTTCGGCGGCCAGGGTGCGCTTGAGGATCTCGACGCGGGCGAGGAGGTCGCCGATGCCGACGGGGCGGATCTGGCGGGCCTCGAGCTGGAGCGTCCCGCGCTTGGTCCAGAAGGTCGGCTTGGCCTGCAGCACGACGCGGGCGCCCTGGGCGAGCGGGATCGGCATGGCGTTGACGGCGTTCATCGGTACCGAGACCGAGAGCGACATGTCGACATCGGGGTCGCGCAGGGTGAGGAAGGCGGTGCCACCTCGCGGGTTGAGCTGCACGACCTGGCCCTCGACCCACAGCTGGCTCATCCGGTCGACGTAGTCCGAGATCTTGAGGCTGAGCACCCGCACCGGCCAGGGCTGCTCGGCCGTCGTGTCGGCGGCCTTGTCGGGCAGCGGGCTCGTCATGCTCACCCGCGCCACCCTAGAGGTGTTGTCCGGGCGGTGGCGTGCACCCGGCGGCGGCGCGGTGACTCCCCGTCGACGCGCGCTGGGCGAATCGGGCTCGCGCACGGGGTCCCCGTACGATGGGCGCATGAGCGACACCGCCGACCAGACGTCCGCCAAGAAGGTCCTGCTCGCGGCGCCGCGGGGCTACTGCGCCGGCGTGGACCGCGCCGTCGTGACGGTCGAGAAGGCGCTCGAGCTCTACGGCCCGCCCGTCTACGTGCGCAAGCAGATCGTGCACAACAAGCACGTCGTCACCACCCTCGAGAAGCGCGGCGCGATCTTCGTCGACGAGACGGACGAGGTGCCCGAGGGCGCCACCGTGATCTTCTCCGCCCACGGGGTGGCTCCCGTGGTCCACGAGGAGGCGAAGGCCCGCAGCCTCAAGACGATCGACGCCACGTGCCCGCTCGTGACGAAGGTGCACCGGGAGGCCGTGCGCTTCGCCGACGACGACTTCGACATCCTGCTCATCGGCCACGAGGGGCACGAGGAGGTCGTGGGCACCTCGGGCGAGGCGCCCGAGCACATCACGCTCGTCGACGGCCCCGACGACGTCGAGAACGTCACCGTCCGCGACCCCGAGAAGGTCGTCTGGCTCTCACAGACGACGCTGTCGGTCGACGAGACGATGCAGACGGTCGCGCGCCTCACGGAGAAGTTCCCCGCCCTCCAGAGCCCGCCCTCCGACGACATCTGCTACGCCACCCAGAACCGTCAGCTCGCCGTCAAGCAGATGGCCAAGGACACCGACCTCATGATCGTCGTGGGGTCGCGCAACTCGTCGAACTCGGTGCGGCTCGTCGAGGTCGCGATCGAGCACGGCGCCCGCGACGGCCACCTCGTCGACTTCGCCGACGAGATCCAGGAGGCGTGGCTCGAGGGCGTCACGACGGTCGGGGTGACCTCCGGCGCCAGCGTCCCCGAGGTCCTCGTGCGCGACGTGCTCGCCTGGCTCGCCGAGCGCGGCTACGGCGAGGTCGAGGCCGTCATCGCCGCCGAGGAGTCCCTGCTCTTCTCGCTGCCCAACGAGCTGCGCCGCGACCTCAAGGCGCGCAAGGGCGAGGACGCCGGCACGCTGCGCCACGACGCGGCCTTCGAGGACACCGGCTCGCTGCACTGACCCGTCCGCCGGACCGCCCGACGGACGTCGACACCGGGCCGGCACGGACCGGCAGGGACTGCGACTGGGCGCCTGCGTCAGCCGCCGAGGGCCTTGGCCAGGGCCGGCTGGAGCTCCTCGACGGTCCGCGTCGAGATGTACTGGCCACCGGTCACGGACACGACCTGCTGCATCGCGGCAGCGTCGGCCCGACCACCGATGCCCAGGACGACGATGCGCACCGGCCGCTTCGCGTCCTTGGCAGCGGCGAGGCGCTTCTTCAGCAGGTCGAGCGACAGGCCGTAGTCGTCCTCGTTGGGGCCGTCGGCGACGACGACGAGGGTGTTCGTGAACCCGGGGCGCCAGGCGGACTTCGCGCGGTCGTAGGCGGCGGCGATGGTGTCGTAGAGCCCGCTTCCGCCGCCGACGTACGTGTCCAGGCCGGTGACTGCGGAGTCGAGCGCGGTCAGGCTCTTCGCGACGCCGAGGCCGGCGTAGGCGGTGAGCTGGCGGTAGTCGTCCGCGCGGTTGCCCACGTGCAGGGAGTAGATCCACAGCGAGGCGACGGCGGTCGGCGAGACAGCCGCGAGGGCGCGGACCGTCGACTTCTGCACGACGGCGAGGCGGGTCGCCCCCTCGGTCCGCTCGAGCATCGACCCGGAGACGTCGACCGCGATCAGGGCCTGCGTCTTGCGGGCCGAGGCGTTCCACAGCGAGAAGACCCCGGCGAGGGTCGCGGAGCTCGGCGCGGCGGCGTCGCGGATCTCGCCGTAGAGGGGTGACGGGTCCTTCGGGTCACCGGACGCGGTGCGGAACCCGCTGTCCTGCAGCAGCTTCTGGGTGGCGGAGGACGTGAGGTAGGCGCCCAGGGCCTTGACGAGACCCGCCTTGGCGTCGTCGGTGGTGAGGGGGACGAGGGAGTACTCCAGCGGTGGCGCGCCCTCCGACGCCGCGACGGCCGAGAGCTGCTCCTCGGGGTGCGCGGCGTTCCAGGCGACGAGCTGCGCCTGCGACACGACGGCCGCGCCGGAGCGTGCCTGTGCGAGACCGTCCAACGTGACGCCGCCGCCGGCGGTGGGCGCGGAGGACGTGACGAGCGAACGCATCCGCGGGACGGGAAGCGTGGCCGCGGCGACGCCGAGGACGTTGCGGGCGATGGCGGAGCGGTTCGGGTCGGGGATGCGCACCGGCACGGTGCCACCGAGCAGGTCCGCCCAGCCGAGGCGCGTGCCGAGAGCCGACGCGGCGTCGTCCTTCATCGCGAGGACCACCGGGGTGGAGGCGAACGGCTCCGTCGGCGCGAGCGACGAGCGGGACACGGCGTTGGCGCGGCCGATCCACACAGAGGAGTCGGTGATCCAGGCGTCGGGACGCCCGGCGCCGGCCAGCGAGCCGGCGACCGAGAAGGGCTCCTCGGAGTCGATGGTGAAGGCCGCGCAGGGGGCGTCGGGGCGCTGGGCCAGGGCGGTCGCGGCCGCGCCGACGACCGGCGCGATGGCGGGTGCAACGGCGACCCGCACCTTGACGGGCTTGGCGCACGACGTGGGCTGGGCCGCGACCGTGGGCACCGAGGTGGGCACGTCGCGCTGGCCGATGTAGCGGTAGGCCCCGTAGCCGACTCCGGCGGCGACGACGACCGTCGCCACGGCGGCGACGACACGGGTGCGACGGCGACGGCGGGCACGCTCCCGCTCGGCCGCCTCGACCCGCTCGCGCGACTCGCGCAGGCTCTGCTCGTACGGTCCGATGCGCCGCCTCGGCGCGCTGGAGTCCTCTGGACTGGTGCCCCCCGGCCCCGTCACGATCTACCCGATCCCACGCGCGTATTGTGCGCGGCGCCCTATCAGGTGTCCACTATCGGGACAAATCGGGCGCACGCTCGAGACGGCGAAACCTGCTGTGGCGCAGGCGTGCTCGAGGGCGACTCATCCAGCCGTGCCGTCGGCGGTGCCGGCGGCGGGGAGGCCCTGGTGTCGCCCGGACCCCATGACCTGGTCGAGGAACGCGTCGTCGCGCGCCGAGCGGCCGAGGTCGTCGGTCAGCTCGGCCGCGCTGAGCGAGCGGGGCGCGACCTCCAGGGGAGTCAGCGACGGCGGACGCTCGCTCGTCAGGTGCAGCTCGTGCATGCGGCGGGCCGTGACGAGAACGCGCGACTCGAGCGTGCCGACGAACTTGTTGTACTGCTCTACGGACCGCGAGAGCGACTGGCCCATCGTCGTGACGTGGCCGCCGAGGGTCGTCAGACGGGCGTAGAGGTCCTGACCGATGGCGAGCAGCTCGCGGGCGTTCTGCTCGATCGCGTCCTGCTGCCAGATGGCCCCGATGGTGCGCAGGACGGCGAAGAGGGTGCCCGGGGAGGCCAGGACGACCTTGCGCGACAGGGCGTGCTCGTAGAGGCCGGGGTCGTCGGCGAGCGCCGTCGCGAGGATCGCCTCGCCGGGGACGAAGCAGATGACGACCTCGGGGGAGCGGGTGAACGCCGTCCAGTACGCCTTGGCCGCCAGTCCCTCGACGTGCCGACGCAGCGCGGTCGCGTGCGCGGCGAGCAGCTCGGCCCGCTCGACCTCGGACACGGTCTCGCCGTGCGCCTGGAGGAAGTGCGCCATCGGCGCCTTGGAGTCGACGACGACGTGGCGCGACCCCGGGAGGTTGACGACGGCGTCGGGTCGCACGGTCGCGCCGTGCCGGCTGACGCTCGTGACCTGCTCGTCGAAGTCGCAGCGCGCGATGAGGCCGGAGAGCTCGAGCACGCGGCGCAGCTGCACCTCGCCCCAGGCGCCACGGACGGTCGAGGCGTTGAGGGCGGTCGCGAGGGTCGCGGTCTCCGAGCGCAGTGACTCGGTGGACCGGCTCACCTCGGTGAGGCGCTCGCCCAGCTGGCCGAACTGGAGCGACCGGTCGCGCTCGAGCGCGCCGACCTGGCGCTCGACCCGGCCGATGGTGTCGCGCAGGGGCGCGAGCAGCGTCGCGGTCGTGTCGTCGACGTCGCGTGCCGCCTCGAGGTCGCTGACCCGCTCGCGCAGCACGTCGCGCTCGGCCTCGGCCCCGGCGGAGCGGGCGAGCAGGCTGGAGCGGGCCGAGAGCCACGCGAGCAGCCCGCCGACCAGTGCGCCGATGACGAGCCCGACGAGCAGAGCGGTGAGGTCCATGGCAGCACCGTCCCAGACGCCGCCGACACCGCCGGCGCGCGACACCCGGCCACACGGCATACGACCACGGAGTCGGGGCGTCGGGCGGGTCTGTTACACCTAGTCCGTGAGCGAGTACGACGACGCGACCCGGCTCGAGGCCGGCGACGACCAGACGCAGCGGCACGGCACCTTCCACGAGGAGTGGATGATCGGCAACGCCGTCAACGGCGGCCTGGTCATGACGACGGCCCTGCGCGCCCTCGGCGAGCACCTCGCGGGCGACCCCGACGAGACGACCGAGCACGTCGACCCGGTCGTGCTCTCCGCGTACTTCATGACGGCGTCGCAGCCCGGCCCGTTCACCGTCACGACCGAGGTGATGCGCTGCGGTCGCAAGCTCTCGACGGGGCAGATGACCATCCACCAGGCGGGCGACGACGGGCAGCCCGTCGAGCGCATGCGCGCCATCGGCTCGTTCGGCAACCTCACCGACCTCGACGTGCAGCGCCAGGCGAGCCCGCCCTCGATGCCGCCGCCCGAGCAGTGCGTGTCGGCCGAGCAGGCGCCGCCCGACTTCCTCGCCAACGCCAAGTTCCTCGAGCGGCTCGACCTGCGCCTCGACCCGAGCACCGCCGGCTGGGCGATGGGCAAACCGTCGATGCAGGGCGTCATGCGGGGCTGGCTGCGGCTGCGGGACGGCCGCGAGCCGGACACGACGATGCTGATGATGGCGCTCGACGCGCTGCCTCCGGTCGCCTTCGACCTCGGTCTCTTCGGCTGGACGCCGACACTCGAGTTCACCGGTCACGTGCGCCGCCGCCCCGAGCCGGGCTGGCTGCAGGTCACGCTCGGCAGCGACACCCTCGGCGGCGGGATGATGGAGGAGGACGCCATGATCTGGGACTCCGCCGGCAACCTCGTGGCCCAGTCGCGCCAGCTCTGCGGCGTGCGCATGCCGGGCTGAGGCCGTCGTGACCGTCCACCTCGTCTACGAGACCCACTCGGTCACCGAGGACAACGAGGCCGGCATCGCGACCGGCTGGCTGCCGGGGCGACTCTCCGAGCAGGGGCGCGTCCAGGCCGCCGAGCTCGGCGAACGACGACGGGGCGAGGCGCTCGCAGCGGTGTACGCCTCGGACCTGCGGCGGGCGGTCGACACGGCGGTTATCGCCTTCGGCACGGGCTTCGTCCCGTTGCGTCTCGACCCGCGCCTGCGCGAGTGCGACTACGGCCGCCTCAACGGCGCCCCGGTGACACAGCTCCACCCCGTGCGCCTCGCCCATGTCGACACGCCCTTCCCGGGCGGACAGAGCTACCGCGACGTCGTCGAGTCGACCGCCGGGTTCCTGGACGACGTGCGCCGCGACCACGACGGCGAGCGGGTGCTCGTCATCGCCCACTCGGCCAACCGCTGGGCCCTGCAGCACCTCCTCGACGGCACGCCGTTGGAGCAGCTCGTCACCGCGCCGTTCGACTGGCAGCCCGGCTGGGAGTGGACGCTGACGTGAGCCCGGCGGCACGGCATACGCCCTCGTGGTCGGGAGCGCGCCCGATCGCCACTAAACTCTTGTCCTCGTGGCACTCACCATCGGAATCGTCGGTCTCCCCAACGTCGGCAAGTCGACGCTCTTCAACGCGCTGACCAAGAACAACGTGCTCGCCGCGAACTACCCGTTCGCGACGATCGAGCCCAACGTCGGCGTCGTCCCGCTGCCCGACTCACGGCTCGGCGCGCTCGCCGAGATCTTCGGCTCGGAGAAGATCCTCCCGGCCACGGTGAGCTTCGTCGACATCGCCGGCATCGTCCGCGGCGCCTCGGAGGGGGAGGGTCTCGGCAACAAGTTCCTCGCCAACATCCGTGAGGCCGACGCGATCTGCCAGGTCGTGCGCGCCTTCGAGGACGGCGACGTCGTGCACGTCGACGGCAAGGTCAGCCCGGCCAGCGACATCGAGACCATCCACACCGAGCTCATCCTCGCCGACCTCCAGACCCTCGAGAAGGCCGTGCCCCGGCTCGAGAAGGAGGCGCGGATCAACAAGGACAAGAAGGCGACCCTCGAGCTCGCCCAGGCCGCGCAGAAGGTCCTCGAGGAGGGCCACACGCTGTATGCCGCAGGGCCGGCCGCCGGGATCGACCTGGCCGAGGCGAAGTCGCTCGGCCTGCTGACGACCAAGCCCTTCATCTACGTCTTCAACCTCGACGAGGACCAGCTCCCCGACACCGAGCTGCAGGCGTCGCTGCGCGAGCTCGCCGCTCCGGCCGACGCGGTCTTCCTCAACGCCAAGCTCGAGATGGACCTCATGGAGATGGAGCCCGACGAGGCGCTCGAGCTGCTCCAGAGCTTCGGCGCCGAGGAGTCGGGCCTCGACCAGCTGGCCCGCACCGGCTTCCACACCCTCGGCCTGCAGACCTACCTCACGGCCGGCCCCAAGGAGTCGCGCGCCTGGACCATCGGCAAGGGCTGGACCGCCCCGATGGCCGCCGGCGTCATCCACACCGACTTCCAGCGCGGCTTCATCAAGGCCGAGGTCGTCAGCTTCGACGACCTCGTAGCGGCCGGGAACATGAATGCTGCCAAGGCCGCCGGCAAGGTGCGCATCGAGGGCAAGGACTACGTCATGGCCGACGGCGACGTCGTGGAGTTCCGCTTCAACGTGTGACGCGCGCTTGCCTCCCGGTGTCGGGGAGTCGAGGCGCCTCAGTTCCCGCAGTCAGACGACGAGGCTCAGCAGCATGACGAGCGCGAAGCCGAAGACGGAGATGACGGTCTCCATCACCGACCACGACTTGATCGTCTCCCCGACCGTGAGGCCGAAGTACTCCTTCACCAGCCAGAACCCCGCGTCGTTGACGTGGCTGAAGAAGAGGGACCCGCAGCCGATCGCGAGCACGAGCAGGGCCAGGTGGCTCGTGGTGAGCGTGGCCGCCAGGGGGCCGACGATGCCGGCCGCGGTGATGGTCGCGACCGTCGCCGAACCGGTGCCCAGCCGGATCAGCACGGCCACGAGCCAGCCGAGCAGCAGGACCGAGATGTTGACGCCCGTGGCCCAGTCCTTGATGACGTTGCCGACGCCGGCGTCGATGAGCGTCTGCTTGAAGCCGCCGCCGGCCGCGACGATGAGGATGATGGCGGCGATCGGTGGCAGGCTTGCGCCGACGGAGGCGCTGACCTGGTCCTTCTTCATGCCGGATCCGAGCCCGAGCACGATGTAGCAGAACAGGACCGCGATGAGCAGGGCCACGGTCGGGGTGCCGAAGAAGTCGATGACGGTGCGGACGCCGCTCTTCTTGTCCGTGACGAGCAGCTTGGCGATGGCGTCGATGAGCATGAGCACCACGGGCAGCGTGATCCCGACGATCGCGG
Organism: Terrabacter tumescens; assembly: GCF_014646815.1. Taxonomy (GTDB): domain Bacteria; phylum Actinomycetota; class Actinomycetes; order Actinomycetales; family Dermatophilaceae; genus Terrabacter; species Terrabacter tumescens. Next base: position 354,116 of record NZ_BMNZ01000003.1, on the reverse strand, counting down.
CGGCGAAGGACACCCTTCGGCGGCCGGGATCCAGTGGCGCCTCGAGGTCGTCGAACCCGGCCACCGCACCCCCCCGGCCGCGGTCGGAGGGAGTGGCGCCCTCGTTCCCCGGGGCCGGCCCGTCCGGGACACCGACGCCTCCGCGGCCGCCTCGGTTCGCCCCGCCTCGTTCGGCCGCCTGCGCACGGCTGGCGCCGTCTGCGCCGCTCCCGCCGCTGCCCACCGGCACGAGGACGCGAGAGTCGGCGTCGACGAACTTGGGAACCCACCGATCCACGTAGTGCGCGAGCACCGGCCCCGCGACGACGACCGTCGGGATGGCGATGATGATGCCGTAGAGCAGGGTCCGTCCGAGGTCTGCGTTGAGCAGGCCGATCGCGGTCAAGGGACCCGGGTGCGGGGGCACGAGACCGTGCAGGACCGAGAGTCCGGCGAGCGCCGGGATGCCGAGCTTCATCAGGGACAGCCCCGTGCGCCTGGCCACCAGCAGGATGACCGGGACCAGCAGCACGACCCCGACCTCGAAGAACAACGGGAGGCCGAGGATGGCTGCGATCAGCGCCATGACCCACGGCAGGCGTCCGGGACCCACGCTCCCGACCATCGTCGACACGATGCGGTTGGCGCCGCCGGAATCCTCGAGCAGCTTCCCGATCATGGCGCCCAGAGCGATGAGGACGCCGACCGATCCGGACGTGCTTCCGAACCCGTCGAGGAAGCTCGCCACGATGTCCCCGGGTGGCATGGTGGCCACGGCTCCCAGCACGGCCGAGCCGAGCATGAGCGACAGGAACGGATGGACCTTTCCCAGGGTGATGAGGAGGACGACGGCGAGGATGCCGAGGATGCACGCAGCTACCAGCTGCCCGTCACCGGCGTACGGGATGTCGGGCGGCGCCGCTGGCAGCCTCGGCAGAGAGGTCACGGCCGTGAGAGCGGGGTGCACGATCATGGCTGAACTTCCTTTCGCAGACCGAGGGCGGTCAGTGCGCGATCGAGCACCTGGGCGGCGGTGCCCTCGTTCGAGACAGAGATACCCGGTTCGTCGTCAGCCAGCGGCTCGAGCGTGGCGATCTGACTGGGCAGCAGTGACGCAGGCATGTAGTGCCCGGGCCGGTGCTCCATCCGGTCCCGGATCACGTCCGGCGCTGCGGTGACGTGCAGGAACCGGACGCGCGGCCGGTCGCGCCGGAGCAGGTCTCGGTAGACGCGTCGTAGGGCGGAGCACGTCACGACGGCCGACTCGCCCGCGGCCTCCTTGGCACTGATCCAGCTACCGATGGATTCGAGCCAGGGCCAGCGGTCCTCGTCAGTCAGCGCCTCGCCGTTGCGCATCTTCGCGACGTTGGCCTCTGAGTGGAAGGCGTCGCCCTCGGCGAACTCCCAACCCGTGACGGTGGAGATGCCCTTGGCGAGAGTGGACTTGCCGCTCCCGGACACTCCCATGACGATCACGACGTCGGGAGAGTTCGGTTCGGATCGGGACCCGGAGGCTTCGTCGACCACGCTACAAAACTAGCCCCACCGTTCGCGTCATGGGAGGAAGCGCTGCAGGTGTTCTGAGCGACGTCGGTGAGACCGTCGGCCTTACTGACACGCAGGTCTGCTTCGGGGGTCCCAGCCCTTCGGTCGGGGCAGAAGTATCAGAACGGAATGCGCTGCCCGGTGTCGCGGATCTGCTTGACGACGCGCAGTTCGCGGTTGCCGCAACCGACGCAGGTGAGGACCTCGGGGTCGCCGGGCGTCCGCCGGTAGGTGTGACCGAGCATCCTGCAGGCGAGGTGCAGGCGACTCATCCTGCCGGCCCCGCTCGTGCGACCCGTCGTCGTGTGGTTCTTCGTGGGGTTCTTGGGCCCTGTCGAAGTGTTCATGCCTCGAGGATGGGCCGCGCGGGAGAACACGTCTCTGCCTGAGGAGACACGGGCGTCGCCCGCGGGGGCCTTTGCTTCGGCGTTAGGGTCGTCGCCATGAGCGACGAGGTGACGATCCTGCACAACAACCGCTGCTCGACCTCGCGCGCGGCCATGGAGCGCCTCGACGAGGCGCACGTGTCGGCCGACGTCGTGGACTACCTCCGACACCCGCTCGACGCGGTCGCCCTCGCCGACCTGCTCGACAAGCTCGAGGACGCGCCGACCGACCTCGTCCGCCGTGACGCACACTTCCGAGAGCTCGGCCTGGTCGAGGGCGACGTGCAGACGCGCGACCAGGTGATCGCCGTGCTCGCCGAGCACCCCCGGCTCATGCAGCGCCCGGTCGTCGTGCGGGGCGACCGCGCGATCATCGGCCGCCCGAAGGAGCGCGTCGCCGCCTTCCTCCTGGCCGAGTGACCCGCAGGCGGGTCACTCGAGTCCGAGTCCGCGGCGTCCCGTCGAGTTGAGCCGGTCGGTCGTGAAGCGGTCGGGCCACGTGCGCTCGTAGTGCTCCTCGGGGAAGTCGCTCGGGCTGGAACCGCTGACGAAGGCCTCGCGGACGCTCACGGCATACCTCTCGTTGCGCTCGCACCACGGTGCGGCCGGGATGTACATGACGTTGCCCCAGCCCTGCTGGTCCTCGACGGGAGCGACGCTGTGGATCATGTCGCAGTGCCACCAGACGGAGTCGCCCGCCTGCACGTCGGGGATGCCGCTCAGCGCCTCGAGGAGCAGCGGGTGCCACTTCTCGGTGGCGGGGAAGACCTGGTTGGTCGTGACGCCGCACATGTCGTCGTCGGCGACGTCGTCGAGCAGGGGGCGGAGCATGAGGTAGGCCATCGCCTCGGGGATCGGCACGGCGTGCAGCACGCCCTGGTCGTGGGCCATGTCGGACAGGGCCGTCCACCCCTGGAAGGTGCGGAAGGCCGAGCACATCGTCGTGCCGGGGTACTGCGGGCCGGCGGTGCGGTGGGCCGCGTCCCACGGGTCGTAGTCCTCGACGCTGCCGTCGAAGAGGTGACGGAAGGCCCGCTGGTAGCTCTCCGTCATCCAGAGGTCGAGGGTGCCCGGATCGCAGTGTGCGCCAAGGCCGTTCGAGTCGGCGCCCGGCGGGCGACGGCGGATGCGGTCGGGGTAGAGCGAGTCGCGCTCGGGGTCGAACCACGTGACGCCGTCGGACTCGTGCTTCCACTGGGAGTTGAGCAGCGACTGGACCGTGGCCATCCGCTCGCTCTGGCGGGCCTCCATCTGGGCGGCCGACCAGTAGATGGGGTAGATCTCGGGCTTGGAGCCGACGCTGCCGAAGAAGTCGTCGCCGGGGCCGCGGTAGCTCTCGAAGAACCGGTTGCCCTCGACGTAGTCGACGATGCCGGCGTCCCAGGCGAGCGCCTGCTCGCGGGGGAAGTGGCCGCGGACGACGAGGCAGCCGCGACGGCGCAGCTTGGCGAGCTGCTCGTGGCTGACCCTGCCGTTCTCGATGTCGGCGTAGTCGATGACGGGCCAGACGCTCTCGCCGCGCTCGCGGTCGGCGTGGATCTGCGCCACGCGCTCGCGGACCCGGGCCTCGACGACGGCGAAGACCTCGTCGACCGTGCGGCCCGAGGCCTCGATGCGGCGGCGGATCGCGGCCTTGACCTCGCGGACCGCCGCGGGGAGGTCGTCGGGCGTCGTCTCCCAGTGGGGGAGGGCGAGGTCGGTCGGGCTGGGGTGCGCGGTGGTCATGAGGTGTCCCTTTGGTGAGGAGTCCTTACGAAGAAGAAGGTAGCGTGGCCTCTCGGTTTCGGCAAGGCTCCTAACTAAGGTGGTCGTATGCCGTCCGCCAAGCCGAGCCTGGAGCTGCTACGAGCGCTCACCGAGGAGCACGTGCTGCGCGCGCTCATGGACCACCGGAGGCTGACCCGTGCCGAGATTGCCGGCCTGACCGGAATCTCGAAACCGACGATCTCCCAGGGCGTGCGACGTCTCGTCGACATGGGTCTCGTCGTCGATACGGGGGAGCGCAGCTCGGGGCGGGGGCGGGCCGGCTCGTACCACGCCCTCTCGCGGGCCTGCGGCACGGCGCTCGTCGTCAGCATCACGCCGGCCGCCGTCACGTGCGAGTGCGTCGACGCGTTCGGGGACGTCGTCGCCAGCAGCGCCGTCCCGCTGGAGCGCGGTGCGGGGGCGTATGCCGTGTCGCGGGCTCTGAGGGCAGCGCTCGAGCAGGTCGACGCGGCCGGGACGACGTCGAGCTCGCCGCGCGTGGGGCGAGGAGTGCGCATCGCCGTCGTCAGCGCCGCCGACCCGGTCGACCGTGCCACCGGACGCCTCGTGCACCTGCCCGACGCGCCGTTCCTCGTCGGGGACCTCGACCCGCGGTGGCTGCTCGGCGACGTCGTCGAGGGCCCCGTGCTCGTCGACAACGACGTGAACTGGGCGGCGCGGGCGGAGCAGGCGGCCGGGGAGGCGGGGGCGGTCGGGGCCGCCGGCTCGGCCGACTTCGTCTACCTCTACCTCGACGAGGGACTCGGGTGCGCCGTCGTCTCCGACGGCGAGGTGCGTCGCGGTCACTCGGGGCTGGCCGGCGAGATCGCCCATCTCGTGACGGAGGGGCCGGACGGGCGGGCCACCCGGTTGACCGAGGTCTTCGCCCAGCTCGGCCTGCGTCGCGAAGGGTCGACGGCCATCGACGTCCGCCGGCTCCGGGTCCGCGTCGCCGAGGCGCCCACGGGCGACCCGACGCTCGAGGCCCTCGCGGCCGCCGTCAGCGGCGTGCTCGAGGCGGCGATCGCGCTCGCGGACCCCGCGGTGGTCGTCGTCGGCGGGGAGTGGGGGCGTGACGAGGACTTCGTCGCCGCGCTGCGTCGGCGCTCCGCCGGCCTGACCCGACCCGTGCCCGTCGCCGCCGCGGTCGTCGGTGACCAGCCGCAGCTGACCGGTGCCCGGGCCGCGGCGATCGACCGCCTCCGCGACGTCATCGTGGGAGCCGTCCGGTCCCCGGGCACGCAGTAGGACGGACCGGCCGACGCGGCCTAGGCGGCGGGCCTCGGGGATCATCGAAAAAAGTCCGTCATGCCCTGTAACGACTGCTCCCGTCCTCGCGATGGAGGGTTTAGAAGAGGCGCCACTCGGACCCCCGAGCGAGTGGCGCCTCTCCTGTGTCCCGGGGTGGGACGGTCAGCCCGGCGTCCGGTCAGTCCCGCCGCGCGCCGCTCACTGAGCGCCCGGCGACACGGACCCGTGGTCGTCAGCGGGGGAGAGGACGACGAACGGCAGGCCCTGGCAGCGGGTGGCGGACCACTGCGAGTGTGCGACCGGCTCGCCGGACAGCCAGTCCTCGATCGCCAGTCCGCGGATCAGGTCGCCCGTGACCCAGGTCGGGTCCGACGACGTGACCACGCGTCCTGCCGCGTTGACGAGGACGCAGGTGCGCTCCACGGCCTCCATGACGTCGAGCAGGTGCTCCTCGAACCAGGCGACGAGCACGTCGACGCCCACCACGCCGGCGAAGCTGCCCTCGACGACGAGCGGCTGGGTGAAGGTGAGGGTGTACTGGTCGGTGCAGAGGTAGTCGACGTAGGGGCCGGTGACGTGACGGGTGCCGCTCGCGAAAGGCTTTGCGTACCAAGGCAGCTCGGTGTAGTCGCGGAATCCGACCGCCCGCGGGTCCGTCTCGGCGGCCAGCTTGGTGATGACCGCGGCCCCTCCCCGGGACTCGACGGTCCACCACTCCAGCCAGTACGGCGCGTCGGCGAGGACGTTCGGGGCCAGCACGGCGCCTGCCCCCGCGACCGGGGTCTGCGGATCGGCCAGCAGGTCGTGGCAGCGCTGCTCGATGTCCAGGTCGGCTCGCCTCGGGGCGGGCGCCGACAGTGGCACGTCGAGCAGGCCCGCGAGGTCGTCGAGCTGGCCGAAGACCCAGCGACCGAAGTCCGAGACCCACCGGGCGACGTCCGTGTCGGTCGTCGTGGTCGTCATGTGCTCCTCCGGGATCGGGTGTCACGGTGCAGTGCCTTCACCGCATCGAAGAGACGGCTCACATGATCCTCCGCTCCGGCGCGTGCCGCCGAAGGATCGCCGAGCGCCACCGCCTCGACGACGGCCTCGTGCTCGCGGTGTCGGGCGGCCCCGGCCTCGGCGTCGGCGAGCCAGAGGACCGGTCCGATCTCGCGCTGGAGCACCATCTCCTCGCGGGTCAACCGCGCCGACTGCGCCGTGGCAGCGAGCTCGAGGTGGAAGGTGCCCTCCTGCCGGGGTATGCCGCTCGGCTCGTCGGGCTCGGGGCGCAGCGCGGCGAGGCGGCGCAGTCTCGCCACGTCGTCGGGGTCGGCGCGCTCGGCGGCGAGCGCCGCGCAGTGACCGCTGACGGCACAGTAGTGGTCGGCGAGGTCGCGCAGCTCGCCCAGGCCCACGCGGGTGAGCCGGGCGAGCAGGGCCGCCCGCCCACCGTCGCGGGGCGCCTTGACGAAGGAGCCGCCGCCCCGGCCGCGCCTCGTGACGATGAGGTCGTCGTCGCGCAGCGTGCCGAGCGCCTCCCGCACGGTCACGGTGGCGACGCCGAAGCGATCGGCGAGGTCGCTCTCGGGCGGGAGCATGCTGCCGTCGGGGAGCAGGCCGAGGGCGATCGCCTCGCCCAGTCGGCGGCGTACGGCCTCGGCGCGGCCCGCCGCGGGCAGCGGCGCGAAGACGGCGGCATACGGCCCCAGAGGCATCGACCGGTCCGCCATCGGCTCTCCCTGTCAGTTTGGCCATTCCTCTTGCGCTTAAACATATGGACCCATACGTTTTCCGTCCAGAAGCAACACCGACGACGACCAGAGGGGTTCGCATGGCTGCCCAGACGGCGACGGGCACTCCGGCCATCCGGCTGGACGGCCTGCGCAAGGACTTCGCCGGGACGCCTCCCGTGGTGGCCGTCCACGACGTCGACCTCGACGTCCGTGCCGGCGAGTTCTTCTCGATGCTCGGCCCCTCGGGCTCGGGCAAGACCACCGTGCTGCGGATGATCGCCGGCTTCGAGGAGCCCACGAGCGGCCGCATCGAGCTCGCCGGCGAGGACGTCACCCGGCGCCAGCCCTACGAGCGCGACGTCAACACCGTCTTCCAGGACTACGCCCTCTTCCCGCACATGAGCGTCGCCGAGAACGTCGAGTACGGCCTGCTCGTCAAGAAGGTCTCGCGCGCCGAGCGGCGCAGCCGGGTGGCCGAGGCGCTCGAGCAGGTGCGCCTGGGCGACCACGGGTCCCGGCGCCCCTCGCAGCTGTCCGGTGGGCAGCGCCAGCGGGTGGCGCTCGCCCGGGCGCTCGTCAACCGCCCGACCGTCCTGCTCCTCGACGAGCCGCTCGGCGCCCTCGACCTCAAGCTGCGCGAGCAGATGCAGGTCGAGCTCAAGGGCATCCAGCGCGACGTCGGCATCACCTTCCTCTTCGTCACGCACGACCAGGAGGAGGCGCTCACCCTCTCGGACCGCATCGCCGTCTTCAACGCCGGCCGCATCGAGCAGGTGGGCACGGCCCACGACGTCTACGAGAGCCCGGCCTCGGCGTTCGTCGCCGGCTTCGTCGGCACCTCGAACCTGTTGACGGGGGAGACCGCCCGCGCCGTGATGCGGCGCGACGGCTCCTTCGCCATCCGACCCGAGAAGGTCGCCGTCGTCCCCTCCGGGGCGCCCCTCGGCGGCCCGTCCGGCTCAACGGCCGACGGCGTGATGACCGCGGACGGGGTCCTCGAGGAGGTCGTCTACGGCGGTCCCGTCACGCGCTACGTGGTCGCCCTCGACGCCGGCGGCCGGCTCACCGCGCTGGAGCAGAACGCCGGGACCCGGCCCGACGCCGCGGCGCTGCACCGGGGCGCGCGCGTCACGCTCCACTGGCGACCCGACCACGTCATCGACGTGCCGGGACAGCCCTCACCCCAGTCCTCGTCAGCTCCCGAGCCCGCGTCGCTCGGCGGCCTGGCACAGCAGTAACCCACCAGATGAAGGAGATCGGCGTGCGCACGTCAAAGAAGTCCCTGCGCGGGACCGTCGGGACCGTCGCGGCCGTGGCCGTGCTCGCCCTGGCCGGATGCGGGAGCTCCACCCCGACCACCCCGGGCGGCAGCGCCGCGCCGGGCGGCATGCAGGTGCCCGACCTCAAGGCGCTCGACAAGCTCGGCACTCCCGAGGGTCAGGTCAACGTCCTCGCGTGGCCCGGCTACGTCGAGGACGGCAGCAACGACCCCAAGGTCGACTGGGTCAGCGACTTCGAGAAGTCGTCCGGCTGCACCGTCAACGTCAAGACCTTCGGCACGTCCGACGAGGCCGTGCAGCTGATGCGAACCGGCCAGTACGACACCGTCTCGGCCTCCGGCGACGCGACCCTGCGCCTCATCGCCGCGGGCGACGTCGAGCCCGTCAACACCTCGCTCATCCCGAACTACGCCGACATCTTCGACGCCCTCAAGATGAAGCCGTGGAACTCGGTGAACGGCGTCGCCTACGGCATCCCGCACGGCCGCGGCGCCAACCTGCTGATGTACCGCACCGACCTCGTCAAGCCCGCCCCCGACTCGTGGGCAGCCGTCTTCGACCAGGTCGGCGCGCAGAAGGGCAAGGTGACGGCATACGACTCGCCCATCTACATCGCGGACGCCGCGCTCTACCTCATGACGGCCAAGCCCGAGCTCGGCATCAAGGACCCCTACGCCCTCGACGAGAAGCAGCTCGCCGCAGCCGTCGACCTGCTCAAGGCGCAGAAGGCCAACATCAGCGAGTACTGGTCGGACTACCTCAAGGAGGTCCAGGCCTTCAAGAACGGCTCGACGACCATCGGCACGACGTGGCAGGTCATCGCCAACGTCGCGCAGGGCGAGAAGGCCCCGGTCGAGGCGGTGCTGCCCAAGGAGGGCGCCACCGGCTGGTCCGACACGTGGATGGTCGGCGCCAAGTCGAAGAACAAGACGTGCGCGTACAAGTTCATCGACCACATCGTCTCGCCCAAGGTCAATGCCCAGATCGCCGAGTACTTCGGTGAGGCCCCGGCCAACAAGAAGGCGTGCGCCGAGACGGCAGACCCCAACCACTGCAAGGTCTTCCACGCCGAGGACGAGGCCTACTTCTCCAAGGTCCGCTACTGGAACACGCCGATCACCGCGTGCCTCGACGGGCGCACCGACGTCAAGTGCACGGACTACGCGACGTGGACCAAGGCCTGGACCGAGATCCGCAACAGCTGACCCACCACCAGCACCACCACACGAACCACCACCCGCACCGAGGAGGCGACGATGAGACACCGCGCAGGGCTCGCAGCACTGCTGGGGCCGCCGATGCTGTGGCTCGTCGTCGTCTACCTCGGCGCGCTGGCGGTCATCTTCGCGACGGCGTTCTGGACGACCGACCCGTTCACCAACCTCGTCCTGCGCACCTTCACGCTCGAGAACTTCCGTGAGCTGCTCACTCCGACCTACCTCGGCATCATCGGTCGGACCCTGCTCATCGCCGTGCTCGTCACCGTGCTGTGCATGGTCATCGCGATCCCCTTCGCCTTCTTCATGGCCAGGGTCGCGCCCCGCCGGTACCGCGGGCTGCTCCTCGCCGCCGTCCTCGTGCCGCTCTGGGCCAGCTACCTCGTCAAGGCCTACGCGTGGCGCACGATGCTCCAGCCCGAGGGGGTCATCGACAGCACCTTCGGGGCCACGCCGGGCTTCGGCCTGACCGCGGTCGTGCTGACCCTGACCTACCTGTGGCTGCCGTACATGGTCCTGCCGGTGTATGCCGCGTTCGAGCGGCTGCCCGAGAGCCACCTCGAGGCGAGTGCCGACCTCGGCGGGCGTCCGTGGACGACCTTCCGGCGCGTCGTGCTGCCCTCGCTCCTACCGGCCGTCGCGGCGGGATCGGTCTTCACCTTCTCCCTCTCGCTCGGCGACTACATCGCGGTGCAGATCATCGGGGGCAAGCTGCAGGTGCTCGGCACGGCGGTGCTCCAGAACATCACGCTCGACCTGCCCTTCGCCGCGGCGCTCGGCACGGCATCGGTCGTGATCATGGTCCTCTACCTGCTCGCCGTGCGGCGCACGGGCGCGCTCGAGAACCTGTGAAGGGGCCTCGATGAGACTCGGACGTGGCGCGAAGCTCGCGCTGACCGCCTTCGCGACCGTCGTGCTGACGTTCGTCTACGTGCCGCTCCTCGTCGTGGGGGTGAACTCCTTCAACAGCGACCGCACCTTCGGCTGGCCCCCGCCGGGCTTCACGACGAAGTGGTGGGAGGCCGCCCTGCAGGCGCAGGGCCCCCGGGACGCGCTGCTCACCTCCGTCAAGGCGGGCCTGGGCGCGACCGCGATCGCCCTCGTGCTCGGGACGTTGCTGGCGCTCGCGCTGGCCCGCTACGACTTCTTCGGCAAGCACGCGGTCTCGATCCTCGTCGTGCTGCCCATCGCGCTGCCCGGCATCGTCACGGGTGTCGCCCTGCAGTCGGTGATCCAGAACGTCCTCGGGCCCGTCTTCGGCATCGGGGCGGGCCTCTTCACGATCATCGTCGGCCACGCGACCTTCTGCATCGTCATCGCGTTCAACAACGTGACCGCCCGGCTGCGGCGCCTCGGTGGGTCGCTCGAGCAGGCGTCGGCCGACCTCGGTGCGCGTCCGTTCACGACCTTCCGCCGCGTCACGTTCCCGCTGCTGCGCTCGAGCCTGCTCGCGGGAGCCCTGCTCGCCTTCGCGCTGAGCTTCGACGAGATCGTCGTCACGACCTTCACCGCCGGCCCCGAGAGCCAGACCCTCCCGATCTGGATCTTCAACAACCTCTTCCGGCCCAATCAGGCTCCGGTCGTCAACGTCGTCGCCGTCGTCCTCATCGTGCTCTCGGTCATCCCGGTCTGGCTCGCCCAGCGGCTCGGCGGGGCGGACGCGGCCGAGAGCCGTCTCTGACCGACCGGGTCAGGAGCGCAGGGCGGTGACGAGGAGGTACTCCCGGCCCATCTGCCCCGCGCCGTCGAGGTGGTCACGCGCGAGGTCGGCCAGCGCGGCGTCGAGCGCCGCGACCTTGTCCGTGTCGTCGGAGATGCCGCGGTAGGTGGCGATCGTCGGTCCGTACGTTCGCTTGAAGAAGTCGCGGAACGCTTCCGGTCGGTCGAAATGCACTGGGAGCACACGCTTCTCAGCCGTCAGGTCCACGACGCGGTCGCCGAGCAGGTCGCGCACGTGCGCCTCGTCGCCCCACAGCGGGGGAGGCTGGGCGCCGGGAGGCGGGGACGCGGCATACGGCTCCATCACGGCGAACATCCGCCCGATGAATCCGTCGGGTGTCCAGCTCGCGAGCCCGATCGTGGCGCCCGGGCGGGCGACGCGGACGAGCTCGTCCGCCGCGGCCGCGTGGTGCGGCGCGAACATGACGCCCACGCACGACATCACGACGTCGAACGACGCGTCCGCGAACGGCAGCGCCTCGGCGTCCCCCTGCTTCCACTCGAGCCGGATTCCGGCCTCGTCGGCGACCTGTCGTCCCACGTCGAGCAGCGCCGGCGAGAGGTCGCTGGCCACGACGTGGGCGCCGGTGCGCGCGGTCGGGATCGCGGCGTTGCCCGTGCCGGCGGCCACGTCGAGGACGTCCTGACCGGCGGTGACGTGGCACGCGTCGACGAGGACGCGGCCGAGCTCCGGGATGCCCTCCCGGGCCACGGCCGCGTAGTCGCCGAGCGCCCACAGCGCGGCGTGGCGCGCCTTGAGCTCTGCGTCGGCGGTGGCTGCCGGCGTCTGGGTGTGCGTGGTCATGCTCGTCCCTCCATCGGTGGCGGGCCGCTGCGGCCCGGGGCCCCTGAGGGGCCGTCCGTCCAGAGTCCGACGAGCGCAGGTGGCCGCTCCAGCACACGTTGTGGACTGTCGTGGTCCACGTTCGGGACCGATACTGAGGCGGTGGGCCGCGGCAACGACGGCGGCGGTCCCTGACCGGAGGTGGGGATGGGACGACACGATCCCGGGGCAGGTCAGTACTGCCCGATCTCGCGGACGCCGGACGTCGTGGGGGAGCGGTGGTCGCTGCTCATCCTGGGCGACATGATGACCGGCACGACGCGCTTCAACGACCTCGCGCGTGGACTGCCCGGGCTCTCGCGCACGCTCCTGACGAAGCGGCTGCGCCACCTCGAGCGGTTCGGCGTCGTCGAGCGCTCGGGCGCACGCTACGTGCTGACGCCGTCGGGCCGGGCCCTCGAGCCGGTCGTCTTCGGCCTGGCCCGGTGGGGAGCGGACTGGATGTTCGGCGACCCGCAGCCGGAGGAGCTCGACGCGCAGCTGCTCGTCTGGTGGATGCACACGCGCGTCGACACCTCGGGGCTCGTCGGCGAGCGCCACGTGCTGCACCTGCGGTGCGTCGACGACGCCCGACGCTTCTGGATCCTCGTCGAGCACGGCAGCCCGTCGGTGTGCATGAGCGATCCCGGCTTCCCCGTGGACGTGACGGTCAGCAGCGACGTCGGGTCGTTGTATGCCGTGTGGCTCGGCCGTCTGCCGCTGCCCGTCGCGCTGCGGTCGGGGCGCGTACACGTCGACGGGGCGACGACGGTGACGCGGCGGCTCGACGAGGTGCTCCGGCTCAGTCCGGTGGCGCCGTTCGTGGCGGCCGCGGGGGCCCGACCGGCCTGAGCCGGCAGGCGTGGCGGGCTGCTAGACGGCGCAGCCGTCCGGCCCGCAGGCCATGTCCGAGCCGCCGGCCGTGCTGTCGGCCAGGGGCTGCACCATCTGCAACGGGTGCGTGTCGCGCCAGGCCTGTTCGAGGGCCTGCGTGAAGAGCTCGGTCGGTTGGGCGCCGGAGATACCGTACGTGTCGTCCAGCACGAAGAACGGAACGCCTCTGATGCCGAGCGAGCTCGCGGCCGTGATGTCGGCGACGACGGCGTCCCGCCACGTGTGCGTCTGCAGGTCGCGGGCGATCTCGCCGCTGTCGAGCCCGGCCTCGACACCGATGCGCACGAGCACGTCGCGGTCACCGATGTCCTCGCCGTGCTCGAAGTGGGCCGAGAGCAGGGCCTCCTTGACGCGGTCGCCGACTCCGTGGGCCTTGGCCAGATGGAGCAGCTCGTGGCCGGCGAAGCTGTTGGCGACGACGACCGACCCGAAGTCGTAGCGCAGGCCCTCCTCGGCCGCGATCGCGGTCACCTGGTCGAACATCCCGCGCACCTGCTCGCGCGACATGCCCTTGCGGTCCACGAGGTAGTCGAGCTCGGTGCCCTCGTGGTGGTCCGGGAGGGTCGGGTCGAGCTGGTAGCTGCGCCAGTGGACCTCCACGTCGCCCCGGTGGGGGAAGGCGGCGAGGGCCTTCTCGAAGCGGCGCTTGCCGATGTAGCACCACGGGCAGGCGATGTCGGACCAGATCTCCACCTTCATGCAACGCTCAACCGTCCGGGGGGCAGTTTGCTTCCCGGGAGTCGAGGCCATGGACGTCGGGTTCCGGGGTGCCTCCCGTCGGGCCTGTCGCGCCCGGCGCCGGCCGCCCGCGTTCCACATTGCGAGACGGTAACGGTTCGGATTCAGCCGGGGGCCAACTTCGAGGTTTCGGCCGAAGTGCCTTTCACGGGGGCCTCCGGTGCGTTAGCGTCCCCGAAGCGAGATGCAGCCACGGCGGCGGTCGGGACCGAAACCAGGTCCGGCGACGACCGCCTGAACGACGAGAATCGAGGTGCGAGGTCGTGTCGGAGATCCATCGGGACGTCGAGTTCGGTGCGGGGACGGCGACCGAGACGTTCGACCTCGAGCAGGAGCCCGCGGCCAAGAAGATCGAGGGCCGCACACCGTGGCAGCTGGCCCGCGCGCGTCTGCGCCGCGACAAGCTCTCGATGATCGCGCTGACGGTCGCCTCCCTCGTGGTGCTCATGGCCGTGCTGGCGCCGATCCTCGATGCGGTCGGCATCCTCAAGCCCAACGACTTCAACCCCGAGCTCATCGACCCGGCCCTCGGCGGCTACCCCCGCGGTGCCTTCGGCGGCATGTCCTGGAGCCACCCCCTCGGTGTGGAGCCCGGTACCGGCCGCGACACGCTGTCGCGCGTCGTGCTCGGCCTGACGTTCTCGCTCATCGTGGCCATCAGCGCGACCCTCATCGCCGTCGTCGTCGGCACGGTGCTCGGGCTCATCGCCGGCTTCCTCGGGCACTGGGCCGACTGGGGCATCTCCCGCTTCGCGGACATGGTGCTGGCCTTCCCGGTGACCCTGATGCTGCTGGCCCTGTCAGGCATGTTCATCGAGCTCATAGGCAGGGTGGTCCCCAACGACAACGTTGCCACGGGCCTCTACATCATCTTCGTGCTCGGCTTCTTCGGCTGGCCGACCTTCGCCCGCATCATCCGGGGCCAGGTGCTGTCGATGAGGGAGCGCGAGTTCATCGAGGCCGCGCGCAGCCTCGGCGCGTCCAACCGCAGGATCTACTTCAAGGAGCTCCTGCCCAACCTGTGGGCGCCCATCCTCGTCTACGGCACGCTCGTCCTGCCGGCCTACGTGTCGGCCGAGGCTGCGCTGTCCTTCCTCGGGGTCGGCATCAAGCCCCCCACGCCGACGCTCGGCAACATCCTGGCCAACTCGGTCAACTACGCCTCGAGCGTCCCGATCTTCTTCCTCGTCCCAGGTCTGGCGATCGCCACGGTCGTCCTGAGCTTCAACCTGCTCGGCGACGGACTGCGTGACGCCCTCGACCCGAAGGCGGACCGATGATGCCTCCAGCCCCAGCTTCTGCACAGGCGCAGGCACATGGAAGATTGCCCTCGGCAACCGCCCGAGGGTGGGAGCGCCGTTACATCGGTGCGTTTCGTCAAAGGAGTGGTATGAGCAGCAGGAAGAGGACTACGGCCCTCGCAGCTCTGGGGGTCGCCTCCGTGCTCGGAGTTTCCGCGTGCGGCGGGGGTGGCACCACCGGTGGCACGACCTCCGGGTCCAATGCGGCGGGGGGCGCCCAGAAGGGCGGCACGATCTACTGGCTCACGAAGCGTCCGGCCGAGCACATGGACCCGCAGCGCACCTACATCGGGCGCGACATCTTCAACCAGCAGCGTCTCGTCTACCGCGGCCTGCTCCAGTTCCCGTCGGGCAAGTCGGGCGCGGACGCCATCGTTCCCATCCCCGACGTCGCCACCGACGCGGGCAAGAGCGAGGACGGCGGCAAGAAGTGGACGTTCACCATCAAGGACGGCGTCAAGTGGGAGGACGGCAAGCCGACCACGTGTGAGGACTTCAAGTACGGCTTCTCGCGCAACTTCGCCACGGACGTCCTCACCGGTGGACCCTCGATCTACCCGCTCAACTACCTGCCGTCGGTCGCCAAGGCCTACAAGGGCCCGTACCTCAAGACCGGCCAGGACGTCTACGACAAGGCCGTCACGTGCAACGGCAACGTGCTGACGTTCAACTTCGAGAAGCCCTGGGCCGACTTCCCCCAGGCCGTCGCGGGTCTGAACTTCGCTGCTCCGTTCCGCCAGGACAAGGACCAGGGCGACAAGAACAACTTCGTCATCTTCTCCAACGGCCCCTACAAGGCCCAGGGTGGCAAGTGGACGAAGGGCACGGGCGCGACGTTCGTGCGCAACGACCAGTACGACCCGAAGACCGACGGCAACCGCCAGGCGAACCCGGACAAGTTCGTGTTCACCGAGGGTCTGACCAACGAGATCATCACCCAGCGCCTCATCGCCGACGGTGGCAACGACAAGTACGCCATCACGGACCGCTCCATCCCGCCGGCCTTCTACAACCAGATCACCGGTGCGGTCGAGAAGCGTGCGACGAACGTCCCCTCGCCGTACACGTTCTACATCCTGCCGAACTTCAACAAGATGAAGAACCTCAAGGTCCGCCAGGCCCTGGCCATGTCGACCGACCGCTCGGGCTACATCAACGCGCTGGGTGGCGCCAAGGCCGCGACGCTCGCCAAGAGCCTCGTCGCCCCGGACCTGCCCGGCTACAAGGAGAACCCGGCCTTCACGATGCCCCCGGCCGGCGACCCCGCCGCGGCGAAGAAGCTCCTCCAGGAAGCCGGCGTCGCGATGCCGTACCCGATCACGTACACCTACCAGGGTGGCACGCCGACCAGCGACAACGCTGCTGCGGCCCTGAAGTCCGGCTGGGACAAGGCCGGCTTCAGCGTCAAGCTCGCGCCGCTGACCGACACGTACTACGACGTGATCCAGAACCCGGCGAACAACTCGTTCGACGTCACCGAGGGTGGCTGGGGTGCTGACTACCCGTCCATCTTCACGGTTCTGCCGGCGCTGTTCGACTCCCGCATCAACCTGACGGGCAAGTCCAACGGCCAGGACTACGGCAACTACAAGAACCCCGAGGCCGAGAAGATCATGGACGAGGCTGCGGCCGCGCCGAACCAGGACGCCGCCAACGCCAAGTGGC
This sequence comes from Terrabacter tumescens, assembly GCF_014646815.1. Lineage (GTDB taxonomy): Bacteria > Actinomycetota > Actinomycetes > Actinomycetales > Dermatophilaceae > Terrabacter > Terrabacter tumescens. Next base: position 337,857 of record NZ_BMNZ01000003.1, on the reverse strand, counting down.
AGCAGCTCGACGAGTTCCTGGGCAAGGACGTCGCCTACATCCCGAACTACATCCAGAACTTCTACTTCCTGCACGGTTCTGGTGTCGGCAACTACAACCAGAACCCGGCCGTCAGCATGTTCCCGGACCTGGGCGTCATCAGCGTCAACAAGTCCTGACAAGACCGGACGGTGCAACGGCTCTGAGATGAGCTGACGCACCGGGTGGGGGGCGGCCGAGCCCGCCCCCCACCTTTTCCGGTGCTCAGCCACCGGTCCCACTCGCCTCACCCTTACTACCGGAAGGACGAGCCCCCTTCGGGGGGCGACCTCGCACATGTTCGCGTACATCGTCCGCAGAGTGGCTGCGGGCATGGTCATGATCCTGGCCATGTCGCTCGTCACGATGGTGCTGTTCTTCGCCAGTCCCGTCGACCCGGCGCGCTACACGTGCGGGAAGAACTGCACTCCGGAGCTCCTCGAGCAGAACCGCAAGGCGCTCGGCTACGACCAGCCGGTCCTGTCCTACTGGGTGGACTTCACCAAGGGCATCTTCGTCGGGAGCGAGTTCCCGAAGGACCCCGCGCTGAAGAAGTCCGCCCCCGAGACGATCGCCGACTGCCCGGCCCCGTGCTTGGGCTACTCGCCGCAGTCGAGCCGACCTGTCCGCGACATCATCGTCGAGAAGCTTCCGGTCTCGGCCTCGCTGGCCATCGCGGCCTTCATCATGTGGATGATCGCCGGCGTCGGACTCGGCATCGTGGCCGCGCTGCGGAAGGGGACACTGGTCGACCGCGCCATCGTCGGCAGCGCCCTGGTGTTCTATGCCTTCCCCACGTTCTTCATCGGACTCGGGCTCTACGTCTTCCTCGCGCTCAAGTGGGGCATCGTCCCGGTCCCGGCCTACACCTCGATCGCCGACGGCGGCGTCGGCTTGTGGCTGCAGGGGCTCCTGCTGCCCGCCTTGACGCTCGCGCTCGTCTACATCGCGGGCTACATCCGCCTCACCCGCGCCTTCGTGCTCGAGGCCAAGGGCGAGGACTACCTCCGGACCGCCCAGGCCAAGGGCCTGAAGTCCGGACGGATCCTCTTCAAGCACACGCTCCGAGGCGCGTTGACGCCGATCGCCACGGTCGCGGGTCTGGACCTCGGTGGCCTGCTGGGTGGCACCATCATCACCGAGCAGGTGTTCAACTACGACGGACTCGGTCGGACCGCGGTCATGGCGGCCACGACCTACGACCTCCCGGTCACGGTCGGCATCGTGCTCGTGGCCGCGACGTTCGTCATCACCGCCAACATCGTGGTCGACGTGCTGTACGCGGTCATCGACCCGCGCGTGAAGTACAGCTGACCTGGACCCGGCCGCTGCACCATCAAGGATTGGACAACGCATGAGCACCTGGGTGCCCACCGAGGGGACGAGCGAGGCACTGCTCTCCGTACGCGACCTCAAGGTGACCTTCCCGACCGAGGACGGACTCGTCAAGGCCGTCGACGGACTCACCTTCGACCTCAACGCCGGCGAGACGCTCGGAATCGTGGGCGAGTCCGGCTCGGGCAAGTCCGTCACGAGCCAGGCCATCATGGGCCTGCACCGCGGCACCCGGGCGAAGGTCGAGGGCAGCATCGGCTTCGAGGGCAGGGACCTGCTCAAGCTCGAGGACGAGGAGCTGCGGGTCATGCGCGGCCGCGACATCGCGATGATCTTCCAGGACCCGCTCTCGGCCCTGCACCCGTACTACACGGTGGGCAACCAGATCGTCGAGGCCTACAAGATCCACCACGGCAAGACCTCCAAGTCGGCGGCGCGTGCGCACGTCATCGACATGCTCGAGCGGGTCGGCATCCCCAACCCCCAGAAGCGCATCGACCAGTATCCCCACGAGTTCTCGGGCGGCATGCGTCAGCGCGCGATGATCGCCATGGCCCTGGTCAACAACCCGCGCCTCGTCATCGCCGACGAGCCGACGACGGCGCTCGACGTCACGGTGCAGGCCCAGATCCTGGACCTGCTCATGGACCTCCAGAAGGAGATGAACTCGGCGATCATCATCATCACCCACGACCTCGGGGTGGTGGCCGAGATGGCCGACAAGATCATGGTCATGTACGGCGGCAAGGCGGTCGAGGGCGGCACGGCCGACCAGACCTTCTACTCGGCCGAGCATCCCTACACCTGGGGTCTGCTGCAGTCGATGCCCCGCATCGACCGGGAGCGCCTCGAGCGCCTTCAGCCCATCCCCGGCAACCCCCCGTCGCTCATCAGCCCTCCCTCCGGCTGTGCCTTCCACCCCCGCTGTGCCTACCGCGACGACGAGAACCTCGGCTGTTCGACCATCGTTCCCGAGTTCGACGTGCAGGACTGGCACCCCGTGCGGTGCCTCATCCCGGCGCCGAAGCGCAAGGCGATCTTTGACACGGAGATTAGGACGCCCTCATCGTGACCACCACCCACCCTGAGTCCGACGTGATCCTCGAGGTCAAGGACCTCCAGAAGCACTTCCCGACGCGCACCTCCGGCATCATCCGCCGGGCGTCCGATCCGGTGAAGGCCGTGGACGGCATCTCGTTCACGGTCCGCCGCGGAGAGACCCTCGGCCTCGTCGGGGAGTCCGGCTGCGGCAAGTCCACGGCCGGCCGCACGATGCTGCAGCTGCTCGAGCCGACGGGTGGCTCGATCCACTACAACGGCCGCGACATCACGGGCGCCCATGGCAATGACCTGCGCAAGCTGCGCACCGAGATGCAGATGGTCTTCCAGGACCCCTACGGCTCGCTCAACCCGCGCCAGACCATCGGCACCATCGTCGCCGCGCCGTTCGACATCCAGGGGATCACACCGAAGGGTGGCGTCAAGGCCGAGGTGCAGAGCCTCATGGAGCGCGTGGGCCTCAACCCGGAGCACTACAACCGCTACCCGCACGAGTTCTCGGGCGGCCAGCGCCAGCGCATCGGCATCGCGCGCGCCGTGGCGCTGCGCCCGAAGCTCATCGTGTGCGACGAGCCCGTGTCGGCCCTCGACGTGTCGATCCAGGCCCAGGTGGTCAACCTGCTCGAGGACCTCCAGGCCGAGTACGACCTCACCTACGTCTTCGTGGCCCACGATTTGTCGGTGATCCGCCACATCAGCGACCGCGTGGCGGTGATGTACCTCGGCAAGTTCATGGAGGTCGCCGACCGCGACGAGCTCTACTCCAACCCGCTCCACCCCTACACGCAGGCCCTGCTCTCGGCCGTGCCGATCCCGGACCCGCGCAAGGAGAACAAGCGCGAGCGCATCCTGCTCAAGGGTGACCTGCCTTCGCCGATCAACCCGCCGTCGGGCTGCGTCTTCCACACGCGCTGCCCCCGGTTCCGCGAGGAGCTCAGCGACACCGAGCGCAAGCGGTGCACCACCGAGATCCCGCTGGTGCAGAAGATCGGCGACCACGAGGTCGCGTGCCACTTCGCCGGACCGTCCAAGGTCGAGGTGCTCTGACCCGCCCCTGCACGGATCGGCCCGATGGGCTGCGTGACGGTGCGGCGTCCGGTGGGGTGATCACCCCACCGGACGCCGCACCATCTGCGTCACCGCCGGAGACACCGCCGGAAACACGCCCGAAGGGACGAAGGCTCCCGGCGCGACGTCACCCGTCGGTCTCGTCGTCGAAGCGGCCGAGCACGCGTTCGAGCAGGTCCTCCATCGACACGAGACCCACCGGTCCGGACGGACCGTCGACGAGGACGAGCTGCGCGTGCTGCGCCCGCATCGTCGACACCGCATCGAGGAGCGACAGGCCCTCGTCGACGTGGACGGCAGGTGCCGTGACCGTCGTGACGGGGGAGCCGGGGACGGCCCGCACGATGTCCCGCACGTGCACGATGCCCAACGGGGTGTCGCCCTCGAGGACGACGAGCCGCGAACGGCCGGTGTCGCGCGAGACGGCCTCCGCCTCGGCGCAGGTCGCGGCCGCGTCGACCGAGACGAACCGCTCGCGCGGCACCACGACGTCGGTCAGCGGTGTCGTGTCGAGGTCGATGGCGCCGGCGAGCACGCGGTGCTCGGGCTCGGCCAGCATGCCGTGGTCCTTCGAGCTGGCGATGAGCAGCTGCAGCTCCTTGGGCCCGTGGACCTGGCCGAGCTCGTCCTGCGCGGTGACGCCGACGAGGCGCAGGCACCCGTTGGCCATCGCGTTCAGCACGCTGAGCGCGGGACGCATCACCCACGCGAACCCGCGGAAGGGGAGGGCGAGCAGCACGGCAGACCGCTCGGGGTGGGCGATGGCCCACGACTTGGGCGCCATCTCGCCGACGACCATGTGCAGGAAGACGACGATGCCGACGGCCAGGACGACGGAGACGACGTAGGCCGCGGCGTCGGGGACGCGCACGAAGGTGAACACCGGCGTCAGCAGCTCGGCCACGGCGGGCTTGGCGAGCGAGCCGAGCCCCAGGGTGCACAGAGTGATGCCGAGCTGGGCGCCCGCGAGCATGAGCGAGAGCTCACGGCTGCCGCGGACGGCGGCCCGGGCTGCGACGCTGCCGCGCTCGGCGAGCACCTCGAGCCGGTGCCGCTTGCTGGCGACGAGGGCGAACTCGGCGGCGACGAAGAACGCGTTGAGGACGAGGAGCAGGAGCGAGACGAGCAGGGCGGTGGTCATCGGCCGGCCTCCGTCGTGACATCGGTGCCGGCGGCATCGTCGGGAGCGTTGTCGACGTCGAGGCTCTCGAGGTCGGACATGAGGTCGAGCACCTCGACCCGCACCCACGACGGGACGTGGCGCTCCACGGCCTCGACCGTGAGGCGCACCGAGACGGGCAGGTGACGGGTCTCGTGGTCGTGGTGGTCGTGGTGGTCGTGGTGGTCGTGGTGGTCGTGGTGGTCGTGGTGGTCGTCACGCGGTTCGGCGGGTTCGCCTGTGTCGGAGTCGGACCCGTCCTCGCCGAACCGGTCGTGCGCGACCTCGCGGCGTGCCTCGAGGTGCACCTCGTCACCGGTCACGGCCGTGCGGCCGAGGTCCTCGAGGATGAGCCCGCTGATGGTGGAGTACTCGTCACTGCTCGCCAGCCGCAGGTCGGTGGCGGTGTCGAGCTCGTCGAGGCGCAGGTGCCCGGGGACGCGCCAGGTGTCCGGGGCGGTCTCGACGACGCCCGGCTCGGGCGCGTCGCCCTCGTCGAGGATCTCGCCGACGACCTCCTCGGCGATGTCCTCGAAGGTGACGATGCCGGCGAAGCCGCCGTGCTCGTCGACGACGACGGCCAGCTGGCGGTGGTCGGCGCGGATCTGCTCGAGGACGCGGGGGAGCGGTGCGCTCGTCGGCACGACGGTGGCCTCCGACACGACCGAGCCGACGAGGGTGGTCGACCGGCGCTCCGGCGGGGTGGAGAGCACCTCGGCGATGCCGGCGACCCCGACGATGTCGTCGCCGTCACGGCCCGTGACCGGGAAGCGGGACCATCCGGTGTCGAGCAGGTCGACGAGGTCGGCGACCGTCGCGTCGGCGTGCACCGTGGTGACCCGCACGCGGGGCGTCATGACGTCCCCGGCGTCGAGCTCACGGAATCGCAGGCCGCCCTCGAGCACGTCGGAGAGGTCGTCGTCGAGCAGGCCCCCGGCATGGGACTCGTCGATGATCCTGGTCAGGTCCTCGGCCGTGGCGCCCTGCTCGAGCTCCTCGACGGGCTCGATGCCGACCTTGCGCAGCAGCGTCGTCGACGCACGGTCGAACAGGCGCACGACCGGGCCGGCGAGCTTGAGGTAGACGAGGGTCGAGCGGCTCAGCGACCGGGCGAGCGGCACGGTGCGGGCGATGGCGAGGTTCTTCGGGGCGAGCTCGCCGAAGACCATCTGGACGACGGTCGAGAAGACGAGGACCGCGGTGACCGACAGGCTGAGGCGGGCGGCATACGACATCGAGGGGTCGAGCAGCTCGGCGATGCCGGCGCCGACGAGTGGTTCGGATACGTAGCCCACGAGGAGGGCGGTCACCGTGATCCCGAACTGCGCGGCCGAGAGTGTGAAGGACAGCTGCGAGGTGACGCGCAGGGCGCGTTCCGCGGGGGCGTCGCCGTCGGCTGCGAGCTGGCGTAGGGCGTTGCGGTCGACCGCGACGTAGGCGAACTCCTGGGCCACGAAGTAGCCCGTCGCCGCCGTCAGGGCGAGGATCAGCAGGACCCCGACGCCGATGCCCAGGGCGGTGCTCATGCGATCACCACGCGGGTGAGCGAGCGGTGGGTCAGGGGTGGCCGGACCGGGTCCGGCCACGGACTATGGCCCTCCCGGGACTCGGCGCGCGAGTCGGAGCGTGAGTGGGATCGCATGAGGCAATCCTAAGTTACGGACGCGGGCGGTCGCTCCGGCCGGCGTCAGGTCGTCGCCACGGCGCCCCTGCGGGCCGCCTCCTGGCTGATCTGGTGGGCCAGCTCGACGTCGAGCTGGGTGAGGCCGCCCTCCGAGTGCGTCGACAGCGCGAAGGCGACCGTGCGCCAGCGGATGTCGATGTCGGGATGGTGGTCCATCGTCTCGGCCGCCGCGGCCACCTCGTCCACGAGCGCGATCCCGGTGAGGAACGCAGGGGCCTCGAAGGAGGCCCGGATCGTGTCGCCGTCACGCGTCCAGTCGGGCAGGTCGCCCAGCTGGCGCTCGATCTCCTCGTCGGTCAGTCGTCGTGTCATGACGTCCAGTAAACCGCCGTCGTATGCCGTGTGGCCCGCTCAGCGCCCCGCTGCGGGCCGTGCGTGTGGCACCATCGACGTCGCCATGAGCATCGCTGAGCCCGTTCCGGTCCGCCTCGTCGTCGGGGCCGCCGTCGTCGACGACCTCGAGCGCCCGACCCGTCTGCTGTCGGCGCGTCGCACCGAGCCCTCCGCGCTCGCCGGCGGGTGGGAGCTGCCCGGGGGCAAGGTCGACGAGGGCGAGTCGCCGCTGTCGGCGCTGCACCGCGAGCTGCTCGAGGAGCTGGGCGTCCGGGTGACGCTCGGCGCGCACGTGCCCGGGCCCCAGCCGGGCTCGACGTGGCCGTTGGGCGACCGGTACGAGATGCTGGTCTGGCTCGCCGAGGTCGTCGAGGGCACGCCCGAGCCCATCGAGGACCACGACGAGCTGCGCTGGCTGGGGCTCGACGAGCTGCGCTCGGTCGGGTGGCTCCCCGCAGACCTGCCCATCGTCGAGGCGCTCGAGACCGTGCTGCGGAGGCCTGCCGAGCCGGACCACGGCCCCTGAGGCCGAGCCACTGCCCCAGGACCACCTGCAGAACCATCCGCACCACCAGCCCGAGCACCACCCACGACGACGTGGTCCGAACCACCCTCGAAACCCTGAGAGACTGTCCCTCATGCCCATGAAGACCCGCGCGGACATCCGCAACGTCGCCATCGTCGCCCACGTCGACCACGGCAAGACCACCCTCGTCGACAAGATGCTCTGGCAGTCCGGCGCGTTCGGCGAGCACCAGCACGTCGACGAGCGCGCGATGGACTCCGGTGACCTCGAGCGCGAGAAGGGCATCACGATCCTCGCGAAGAACACCGCGGTGCACTACACGGGCAAGGCCGCCCAGGACCGTGGTCTGACCGACGGCGTCACCATCAACATCATCGACACCCCCGGCCACGCCGACTTCGGTGGCGAGGTCGAGCGCGGTCTGTCGATGGTCGACGGTGTCGTGCTCCTCGTCGACGCGTCCGAGGGCCCGCTGCCCCAGACCCGCTTCGTGCTGCGCAAGGCGCTCGCCGCGAAGATGCCGGTCATCCTCTGCATCAACAAGGTCGACCGTCCCGACTCGCGCATCGCCGAGGTCGTCGACGAGGCCTACGAGCTGTTCATGGACCTCGACGCCACCGAGGAGCAGATCGACTTCCCGATCGTCTACGCCTCGGCCAAGGCCGGCCGTGCCTCGACCGAGCGTCCCGACAACGGTGGCCTGCCCGAGGGCGAGGACCTCGAGGCCCTCTTCGAGACGATCCTCGAGACGATCCCCGCGCCGACCTACGACGACGAGGCGCCGCTCCAGGCCCACGTCACCAACCTCGACGCGTCCAACTTCCTCGGCCGCCTCGCCCTGCTCCGTGTCTTCAACGGCACGATCAAGAAGGGCCAGCAGGTCATGTGGTGCCGCCACGACGGCTCGCAGCAGCGCGTCAAGATCACCGAGCTGCTCATGACCGAGGCCCTCGAGCGCAAGCCCGCCGAGGAGGCCCGCCCGGGCGACATCATCGCCGTCGCCGGCATCCCCGACATCACCATCGGCGAGACCCTCGCCGACCCCGAGAACCCGATCCCGCTCCCGCTCATCACGGTCGACGAGCCGGCCATCTCGATGACGATCGGCACCAACACGAGCCCGATGGTCGGCCAGGTCCGCGGCTCGAAGGTCACGGCCCGCATGGTCAAGGACCGCCTCGACAAGGAGCTCATCGGCAACGTGTCGCTGCGCATCCTCAACACCGAGCGTCCCGATGCCTGGGAGGTCCAGGGCCGAGGCGAGCTGGCCCTCGCCATCCTCGTCGAGCAGATGCGCCGCGAGGGCTACGAGCTGACCGTGGGCAAGCCCCAGGTCGTCACGCGCGAGGTCGACGGCAAGGTCCACGAGCCCGTCGAGCGCCTCACCATCGACACGCCTGAGGAGTTCCTCGGCGCGATCACGCAGATCATGGCCGCCCGCAAGGGCCGCATGGAGCAGATGACCAACCACGGCACGGGCTGGATCCGCATGGAGTTCCTCGTGCCCAGCCGCGGCCTCATCGGCTTCCGCACCGAGTTCCTCACCGAGACGCGCGGCACGGGCATCGCCCACCACGTCTTCGAGGACTACGAGCCGTGGTTCGGCGCGATCACGACCCGCACGAGCGGCTCGCTGGTCTCGGACCGCAAGGGCGTCGTCACCTCCTACGCGATGGTCAACCTCCAGGAGCGCGGCACGCTCTTCGTCGACCCGACCACCGAGGTCTACGAGGGCATGATCGTCGGCGAGAACTCGCGCGCCGACGACATGGACGTCAACATCACCAAGGAGAAGAAGCTCACCAACGTGCGCGCCTCCTCCTCGGACAACTTCGAGAAGATCGTGCCGCCCCGCAAGCTCAGCCTCGAGCAGAGCCTCGAGTTCTGCCGCGAGGACGAGTGCGTCGAGGTGACGCCCGAGTCCGTCCGCATCCGCAAGGTCGTCCTCGACGCCGGCGAGCGCGCACGCACCGCGTCCCGCGCCCGTTCGGCGGCGAAGGCCGAGGGCTGACCGACCGGTGCCGGGCGGAGGTCGCGGCGTGGTGCGTGGGCTGACGAGGTCGGTCGCTGCCGGGGTCGGGGCTGCCCTCCTGGCAGCGGGCGCCGCTGCGTGCACGGGGTCGAGCGACCCCGTCAGCACGCAGGGCGCGCTCGGCACCGCCCCGTCGGCGCCGGGAGAGCCCCAGCGCGGTGGTGACCTGCAGGTGCTCGTCGCGGGGACCATCGCGACGTGGGACCCGCAGCTGATGTACGTCGGCCCCGAGGCGTTCTTCGCCCAGCGCACCTTCGCCCGCGGCCTCACGGCATACGGCACGGGTGCGCACCAGCGCGACGTCCAGGCCGACCTCGCGACCGACACCGGCACCCCGAGTGACGGCGCGCGCACGTGGTCCTTCACGTTGCGCCCCGGCGTGAAGTGGCAGGACGGCTCGCCGATCACGTGCGACGACGTGCGCCACGGCGTCGCGCGCACCTTCGACCGGCGCACGCACGTCGGCGGCACGAACTACGCGAGCTTCCTGCTCGACATGCCGACGCAGGTCACGCCCGAGGGCCTGGAGAAGCCCGTCTACTCCGGCCCGGGCGACACGGCCCATCGCGCGGACTTCGAGCGGGCCGTGTCGTGCAAGGGGTCGACGATCACCTTCCGGCTGCGCGACGCCGAGCCCGACTTCCCGCACATCGTGGCGCTGCCGGAGTTCGCGCCGCGCAAGGCCTCGACCGACACGACGAGCGACAAGGCGTCGTATGCCGTGATGTCGAGCGGGCCCTACCGGCTCAAGGACCCGTGGGTCGTCGGCAAGGGCGGTACCTTCGTGCGCAACGAGCACTGGGACCCGCGCACCGACCCCATCCGCCGGGCCTACCCCGACGAGGTCCGGGTCACGTCGGGGCTGGGTGAGCAGTCCGTCATCCAGCGTCTGCTCAACCAGCAGGACGACGACGCGTATGCCGTCTCGTGGGTCCAGGCGAGCCCGACCCTGCGCAACCAGGCGGGCACGGGCCTGCAGGCCCGGCTGACGTTCCCCTACACGGGCAACGTCGACTACCTCGCCGTCAACATGCGCAGCAAGGTCATGGCCAACCCCGCGGTGCGCAAGGCGCTCGCGCTGTCGACGAACCGCGCGACCTACGTCACCGCCACCGGCGGCGAGGGTGCCGGGACGCCGACGTGGTCGATCCTGTCGCCCACCGTCGACCCGCAGTCGGTGACCCCGCCGCCCGGCACGGGCGTCGAGGGCGATCCCGAGGGCGCGCGTCGGGCGCTCCAGGAGGCTGGGGTCAAGCTGCCGGTGCCCCTGCGCGTCGTCTACGCGCGGTCGGTGCTCGGGGACAAGGCATACGCCGCCTTGGCCGCGGGCTGGGAGCGCGCCGGCTTCGACGTGCAGCTGACGAGCGTGCCGGCCGAGAAGTACTACGAGACCATCGAGAAGCCGACCTCGGTCTCCTCCTTCGACGTCTTCCGCGGCGTGTGGACGCCGGACTGGCCGTCCGCCGGCGGGGTCCTGCCCGCGCTCTTCGACTCGCGCATCAACATCGACTCCTCGGGCCCCGGCCAGGACGTCGGCTACTTCAGCAGCCCCGCCGTCAACGCCCTCATCGACAAGGCGGACGTGACGCCCGACCCGCGCGCCCGCGCCAAGGTGTGGCAGCAGGCCGACCGGACGCTGCGCGACGAGGGCGGCTACATCGCCCTGTCGGCGACCAAGGCGCTCTACCTGCACGGGTCCGGCGTGAAGTCCTACGAGGACCACGCCGTCGGCGGCATCGTCGACCTCGCCACCGTCGCGGTGCGCTGACCCGACCCGCCGATCCCGCCTACCGATCCGCCTGCCGATCCGCCTGCCGATCCGAGAGGTGCCACCCGTGTCGCGACTGCTCTTCGTCCACGCCCACCCCGACGACGAGACGCTGACGTGCGGCGTGGCCATGGCCCACCACGTCGCGCGCGGCGACGAGGTGCACGTGCTGACGTGCACCCTCGGGGAGGAGGGCGAGGTCATCCCGCCCGGTCTCGCGCACCTCGAGGGGGACACCGGCGACCGGCTCGGCCCGCACCGCCACGGTGAGCTGACGCAGGCGCTCGAGCGCATCGGCGCCGTGATGCACGTCCTCGGCGCCGACGAGGCGGCAGGGCGGCTCTCGCTCTACCGCGACTCCGGCATGGCGGGCTCGCCGGCCGCGTCCCACGCGCACGCCTTCGCCGCGGCCGACCTCGACGTGGCCGGCGCCCTCGTCGCCGACGTCGTGCGCGAGGTGCGCCCAGACGTCGTGGTCACCTACGACGAGCACGGCGGCTACGGCCACCCCGACCACATCCAGACGCACCGCGTCACGCGCCGCGCCCTCGAGCTGCTCGACGCCGCCGACCGCCCCGCGCGCGTCTACGAGATCCTCACGCCCGCGGGATGGGCACGCGAGGACCGGCAGTGGCTGCGCGGCGCGGACCCCGCACTGCTCGACACGTCGACGTGGTGGAGCGAGCAGGACCTCGGAGCCGGCTCGCCCGAGGCGCCGCGCCTCGTCGTGCCCGACCTGGTCCACCCGTTCCCGCCGTCCGTCGTCGACGACGCGCTCGTGACGCACGCGGTGGTCGACGCGGCGGCCCGCGCGACGCAGAACGACGCCCTGCGCGCGCACGCGACCCAGGTCATCGTGGCGAGCGAGGACGTCCACGCCCTCTCCAACCTCGTCGCCGCCCGGACGACGGGACGCGAGGGCTTCCGTCGCGTCGACCCCCTGACGTGGGAGACGGTCGGGGGAGCGGTCGAGCCGAGCGAGGCCGGCCTGTTGGCCTGACGCACGGCCGCACCTTCACGGCCGGGAGCCGTCGAGGGGCGGGGTGACTGCTGGCGTATGCCGTGTGCTGCGGCGAGTGCCCCGACGGCGCCGCCTCGCGCTCTGGGGCGCCACCAGGCGTTACCTTCGTGCCACTCGATGTCCCCTGCCCGGAGAGCCGATGGCCGACGACTGGTACGACGACACGCGGCGTGAGCGACGCTCCACCGCGGTGCGCCTCGTCGTCGCCGCGATCGTGCTCGGGGGCGGCTACGCGGGCCTGTGCGCCTGGTCCGCGCAGCACGTCCCGGCCTCGGTGTCGGTCGGTGGCATCCGCGTGGGTGGGATGTCGACGGACTCCGCCCGGGCGGCCGTGCTCGCCGGCTCGCGAACCCTGCTCGACACCCCGATCGTGCTGAGCGTGCCGGGGCGGGACGAGCCGCTCGAGGTCCTGCCCCGCGAGGCAGGGCTCGGGGTCGACGCCGACCGCTCGCTCGAGGGGCTGACGGGCCTGACGCTCGACCCCCGGGTGCTGTGGAACCGGCTGACGGGCTCGGTCAGCTCACCGCTGCTGACGACCACCGACGACGACAGGCTGACCGCCTACCTCGACGGGCTCGCGCCCTCGCTCGCGGTCGCTCCCGTCGAGGGGCGGGTGACCTTCCCGGGCGGCTCCGTGGCCGCCGACATGCCCGTCCCGGGGCACACGCTCGACGTCCCTGCCACGAAGCTCGCGCTGCGCCGGGCCTTCCCCGACTCGACGCAGGCCACCGCGGTGCTGCGCGAGACGCCGCCCCAGGTGAGCGCCGACGCGGTCGAGCAGTTCGCCTCCGACGTCGGCAGCACGGCCGTGTCGCGGCCGCTGACCCTCGTGTCGGGCACGACGCGGGTCCTGCTCGGGCCGTCGGAGTACGCGCCGACGGTCTCGGTGGTCCCCGACGGGTCGGGCCACCTGACCCTCCACTTCGACGAGACCGCCCTCGCGCGGCTCGTGGCCGGCAAGGTGCCGGTGACGACGCGCGCCGCGACCAGCGCGCGGTGGGAGTTCGAGCCCAACAACGGCAGGCCCCGCCTCGTGCCGTCGGCCGACGGGCTCACCGTCGACGAGGACGCCCTCGCCAAGCGCGCCGAGGCCGCCATCTCCGGCGCCGACCGCACGGTGGACGTGAGTCCGGCGCCCGCCCAGCCGCCGTTCACGACCGAGGACGCCCAGAAGGCCGGCATCAACGAGCTCGTCGTCGACTTCCGCTCGCCGTTCCCGACGGACGACCCCGCTCGCACGAACAACCTCGTGGGTGCTGCCAAGCGCCTCAACGGCACCTACGTGCCGGCCGGAGGCACCTTCAGCCTCAACGCCCTCCTCGGCGCGCCGACCGCGGACAAGGGGTCTGCCGAGGGCGCCGTCGTCGTCGACGGTCGCCTGACGCGGGGGACCGGCGCCGGGGCCGCCCAGGTGGCCACGCTGGTCCACAACCTCGCCTACTTCGCCGGCGTCGACATCGTCCGGGCCACCGCGCACGCGTTCTACAACCCGCGCTATCCCGAGGGACGCGAGGCCGCCGTCCACTGGCCGACCGTCGACAGCACGTGGAAGAACGACACGCCGTACGGGATGCTCCTGCAGACCTGGGTCGAGGGCGGCGTCCTCCACGGGAGGGTGTGGAGCACCAAGACCTGGGACATCGCGTCCGTCAAGGGCGAGCGGCGCAACGTCACACCTCCCAAGACGATCCGCAATGCGAGCCTGACGTGCGAACCGCAGCCATCCAGCCCCGGCTTCGACGTGACGGTGACCCGCGAGTGGCGCAGCCCCGGCTCGAGCGCGCTCGTCCGCAGCGAGCCGGTGGCGACGCACTACCTCCCGGAGGACCAGGTCATCTGCACCAACCCCAGGGCCACCCGGCCCTGAGCGCGGTCCGCACGGGCAGGACCGCCGCCCGAGCCCGGAGAGTCAGGCGGAGGGGCGGGTCAGGTAGGTGTACTCGTGGTGCACGCTGAAGCCGAGGTCCTCCCAGAAGGCCACGCCGTCGGCGTTGTCGGCCGACACCTGGAGGTAGATCGCGGGCATGGTGTTCTCGCGGGCCACCATCGCCACGGCGGAGACGAGGGTCGTGCCGAGTCCCTCGCGGCGGTGCTCGGGGTGCACCCACAGGCCGAAGATGCCGGCCCAGCCGGGGTGGATCGCCATGCGCGCCAGGGCGATGATGCGGTTGCTCTCCGGGTCGCGCACCGACAGGAAGAGCTGGCCGTCGCTGCCGGTGAGCACAGCCTCCGTCGCGCCGGGCACGATGGTGCGCTGCTCGCCGTAGGCCATGAGCCAGTCCAGCTTTAGCTCGGCGTCGGCCGTGACGGGGACTGACTCCTCGGTGAGGGGCGGGACCGCGGCGGACAGGCCGGTCATGATGAGCACCCGCTGCCAGTCGTCGCGACCACCGCCGACGGCATACCCGCGCTCGAGCAGGGCTGCCGCGACGGGGTGCTCCTCGGCGGTGAACCCGCGCGCGCCGTGCACCTGGAAGACGGGCGGGCGGCCACGGTCGGAGTACCACTTCTCGACGAAGTCGAGGGCCCTGTCGAGGGGGAGGCTCGGGTCTCCCACGACGAGCGCCGAGTTGGCGCGCCCCGTGAAGCCCTCCGAGGCCCGGAGCAGCCAGTCGCCGAGGCCGCCGCGGTCGAGCGCCTGCCAACCCTTGGCCATGAGCTTCTCGAGGTCGTCGGCGGAGATGCGCTCGTGGGCGTGGCCCGGGCGGCTCGCCGGGGGCGGCACGTCCTTGGCTGCGATGACGTCGGCGCGGATCAGCTTGACCCGCTCGGTCTTCGTGTCGACCACGAGGAAGTCGTTGTTGCGGGCGATGAGCTCGCCGAGGAAGTCGGTCGCCCCGGCCTCGGCACCCTCACCGAGCCGGTAGCGCACGACGACCCGGCTCCCGATGGTGAGCCCCGCACTGACGCGGTGACCCGGAGTGTCCGTGCTGCTCGCGGAACCGGTCTCATCCGCGGGGCCGTCGGTGGGGTCGCCGTTCATGTCCGGCATACTAGGTGGTGCAGCATCCGCTCTCGAACGCTCCACAGCAGGAGGCCCGCTCCCCATGACCTACGTCATTGCCCAGCCTTGCGTCGACCTGAAGGACCGTGCCTGCATCGAGGAGTGTCCGGTCGACTGCATCTACGAGGGCAAGCGGTCGCTCTACATCCACCCCGACGAGTGCGTCGACTGTGGTGCGTGCGAGCCGGTCTGCCCCGTCGAGGCGATCTACTACGAGGACGACGTCCCCGAGCAGTGGGCCGACTACTACAACGCCAACGTCGAGTTCTTCAACGACCTCGGCAGCCCCGGTGGTGCCGCCAAGCTCGGCGTCATCGACAAGGACCACCCGCTCATCGAGGCCCTGCCGCCGCAGGAACACGACGAGTGACGACGACCGGCGGGCCCGTGCGCGGGCTCGACCTCCCCGACTTCCCCTGGGACTCGCTCGCGCCCTACAAGGCGCGGGCGGTCGCGCATCCGGAGGGCATCGTCGACCTGTCGGTGGGCACGCCCGTCGACCCGACACCCGAGGTCGTACGCCGTGCGCTGGCCGACGCTGCCGACTCACCGGGCTACCCGCTCACGGTGGGCACCGCCGATCTGCGCGCTGCGATCTGTGAGTGGTTCGAGCGCCGCCGCGGTGTCGCCGGGCTGACGGCCGACGCCGTCCTGCCGACGATCGGCAGCAAGGAGCTCGTCGCGTGGCTGCCGACGCTGCTCGGCCTCCGATCGGGTGACGTCGTCGGCATCCCGGCCGTCGCCTACCCGACCTACGACATCGGGGCGCGCATCGCCGGTGCGACCGCCGTCGTCGCGCAGTCGCTGACGAGTCTCGGCCCGCTGACCGCTGCCACGACGCCGAAACTGTTGTGGCTCAACAGTCCCGGCAATCCGAACGGTCAGGTTCTCGGGGTCGAGCACCTCCGCAAGGTCGTCTCGTGGGCGCGTCAGCACGACGTCGTCGTGGCGAGCGACGAGTGCTACGCCGAGCTCGACTGGCGCGAGGGGCACGTCGGCACCTCGACCCCGAGCATCCTGCACCCCGACGTCTGCGACGGCGACCACACGGGACTGCTCGCGGTCTACTCCCTGTCCAAGCAGTCCAACCTCGCCGGCTACCGGGCGGCGTTCGTGGCCGGGGACCCCGCGATCATCGGGACGATCCTCGAGGTGCGCAAGCACGCCGGCATGATCATGCCCACACCCGTCCAGCACGCCATGGCCGTCGCCCTGCGCGACGACACCCACGTGCAGACGCAGCGGGCGGCATACGCCCGCAGGCGAGAGCAGCTGCTCGCCGCGGTCACCCGCGCGGGTCTGCGCGTCGACCACTCCGAGGCGGGGCTCTACCTGTGGGCGACCCGCGGGGAGGATTGCTGGACAACGGTTTCCGAGCTCGCCGACCGTGGGATCCTCGTCGCGCCCGGCGCGTTCTACGGTGCGGCCGGGACACAGCACGTGCGGATCGCGCTCACGGCCACCGACGAGCGCGTCGCCGCCGCCTGCTCCCGGCTCTGACGGCCGGCAAGGGCGCCCTGTGCGGGCGATCCGGGCGGTGGTATGGGGCGGGACTGTTTTCTCAGCGGACCCGACGCTGGGGTAACGTCGCTCGTTGATACGTCCCGCGACGTCGGGCCGGAGTGACAGGAGGCGGAGGAACAGTGACGAAGGCAGTGGACGCGACACTCAAGGTCGCAGACAAGGAACTCACGTTCCCGGGAGTCGATGCCGTCGAGGGCAACGATGGGCTCGGGGTCGGGTCCTTGCTCAAGGAGACCGGCCTCGTCACCTACGACGTCGGGTTCGTCAACACCGCATCGTGCAAGAGCGCGATCACCTACATCGACGGTGACGAAGGCATCCTGCGCTACCGCGGCTACCCGATCGCCGAGCTGGCCGAGAAGTCGACGTTCGTCGAGGTCTCCTACCTGCTCATCTACGGCGAGCTGCCCACGCCCGAGGAGCTGACCCGCTTCGAGGACTCGATCCGCCGGCACACGATGCTGCACGAGGACCTCCGCGCCTTCTTCAACGGCTTCCCGCGCGACGCGCACCCGATGCCGGTCCTCAGCTCGGCGGTCTCGGCGCTCGGCACGTTCTACCAGGACAGCCTCGACCCCTTCGACCAGGAGCAGGTCGAGATCTCGACCGTCCGCCTCCTCGCCAAGCTGCCGACCATCGCGGCCATGGCCCACAAGAAGAGCGTCGGCCAGCCGTACATGTACCCGGACAACTCGCTGTCGTTCGTCGAGAACTTCCTGCGCATGACGTTCGGCTACCCGGTCGAGCCCTACGAGGTCGACCCGACCGTCGCCAAGGCCCTCGACCTCCTCTTCATCCTGCACGCCGACCACGAGCAGAACTGCTCGACCTCGACGGTGCGCCTCGTCGGCTCGGCCCACGCCAACCTCTTCAACTCGGTGTCGGCGGGCATCCACGCCCTGTCGGGCCCGCTGCACGGTGGCGCCAACCAGGCCGTCCTCGAGATGCTCGGGAAGCTCCACGAGTCGGGCGAGGACCCCAAGGCCTTCATGGACAAGGTCAAGAACAAGCAGGACGGCGTCCGCCTCATGGGCTTCGGGCACCGCGTCTACAAGAACTACGACCCGCGCGCGGCGATCATCAAGAAGGCCGCCGACGACATCCTCGAGAAGCTGGGCCAGAACGACCCGCTGCTCGAGATCGCCAAGGGCCTCGAGGAGATCGCGCTCGCCGACGACTACTTCGTCGAGCGCCGGCTCTACCCCAACGTCGACTTCTACACCGGCCTCATCTACAAGGCCATGGGCTTCGAGTCGAAGATGTTCACCGTCCTCTTCGCCATCGGCCGCCTCCCGGGCTGGATCGCCCAGTGGCGCGAGATGATGACCGACCCCGAGACGAAGATCGGCCGGCCGCGCCAGATCTACACCGGCGAGGCCGAGCGCAGCTACCCCGCCTGAACAGCCTGAGCCCGGCTCAGCGCAGATCCACCCGATGCCCCCGCCCCGCAAGGGACGGGGGCATCGGCATGATGGAGTGATGGCCACGTACCTCGTCAACGACGCAGCGGTAGCGCGGTGCCGCGAGCTCATCGACAAGCGCCAGTACGTCCTCGACAGCGACTGGGGCCAGGTCCAACCGAACGCCGAGGCCCAGAACGCCTTCCTCGAGCACCACTCGTGGGACGACTACGCGGCGTGGCACCTCGGCCTGACCGAGGGCGCCCACGACGGGACCAAGGCCCGCTATGCCTTCGCCTACGGCGACCTGCGCCGGGTACACCGGACCGCGCTCATCGCCTGCGTCTACCGGGCGAGCGAGTGGCGGCACAAGGAGATCGAGCTGGCCGCGCACGACCTGCTCCAGCACCTCGACCGGGTGTCCGGCTGAGCTGACGGAGCGTGTGCGGGTCGCGCGCCGTGTCGTAGGCCGGGGGCGTATGCCGGGTCGCTCAGCCGAGGTTGATCGTGACGGTCCTGCCGGCGGTCCCGCTCGACCACCCGTCGTCGCCCGTGGAGCGGCCCCACGCGCGGTCGCCGACGCTGACCCTGCTCGCGCCGTACATCTCGGCGCGGGCGACGGCCCAGTGGGCGACGGCCCAGGCCGTCGTCGTGTCGCGTGCGGTGACGGTCAGGAAGCCCGACCCGGGGCGGGCCGTCGTGACGCCCATCTGCTCCGAGAGGTCGCTCGCGACCCGCTGCGGTGACACGCTGGTCTTCACGGCGTCGAGCCGGCACGTCAGGCCGGCGGGGGAGTGGCCGGTCAGGGTCGAGGCGAGCACCCGGCCCTGCCCCTCGTGGTCGCGGTAGGCCTCCGGGAAGCCGCTCTTCTGGACGCGCTGGGCGATCTTGGTGATGTCGGCCGTCTCGTAGCCCTTGTACTTCACGAGGGCGTCGTAGAAGGCGTTCGTCGCGTGCACCGGGTCCAGGATCTGCTCCTTGGTGCCCCAGCCCTGGCTCGGCCGCTGCTGGAACAGGCCCAGGGAGTCACGGTCCCCGTAGCGCAGGTTGCGGATCTTCGACTCCTGGAACGCCGTGGTCAGGGCGATCGTGGCCGCGCGCGGCGGCATCCCGCGCTTGATCGACAACGCCGAGATCAGCGCGGCGTTGGCCGTCTGGTCCGGGTCGAAGGTCTCGGTGATGCCGGAGGCCCGGATGGTGCACTGCGGGTTGACGACGCTCTGGATGAGGAAGCGCGCTCCGAACCACCCGGCCGTCCCGACGACGGCCAGCACGAGCAGCACGGTCACCCAGCGCCGCCGAGGACGTGCTGGTGTTCGGCGCCGTGAGTCGGCAAGGGTCGGGCCCGGTCGGTGGTTCGGCATGGGGTCCTCGGGTGGTCCGGCTCTGGTCTGAACCGGGTGGCGGCGTGCGGTCTGTGGTGGGCGGTCTGGGGTGTGGCGGGTCAGTCGTTGGCGTGGAGCGCGGCGTTGAGCGTGATGCCGGTGCCCTTGCGGTCGCGGGCCTCGACGGCACCGCTCACGCTGTTGCGGATGAAGAGCACGTTGCTCGACCCCGACAGCTCCTTGGCCTTGACCACGGTGCCGTCGGGCAGTGTCACCTTGGTGCCCGCGGTCACGTAGAGCCCGGCCTCGACGACGCAGTCGTCCCCGAGCGCGATGCCGATGCCACCGTTGGCCCCGACGAGACAACGCTCGCCGATGCTGACGCGTTCCGTGCCGCCACCGGAGAGGGTGCCCATGATCGAGGCGCCGGCCCCGATGTCGGACCCGTCGCCGACGACGACGCCCTGCACGATGCGTCCCTCGACCATCGAGGTGCCCAGCGTGCCGGCGTTGAAGTTGCAGAAGCCCTCGTGCATGACGGTGGTGCCGGCGGACAGGTGCGCCCCGAGGCGCACGCGGTCGGCGTCGGCGATGCGCACGCCCTGCGGCACGACGAAGTCGGTCATCCGCGGGAACTTGTCGACGCCGTAGACCGCGACGTGCTGGCCGCGGGCGCGCAGCCGCATCCGGGTCTGCTCGAAGCCGTCGACGGCGCACGCCCCGGCACTCGTCCACACGATGTTGGGCAGGGCGCCGAAGACGCCGTCGAGGTTGATGGTGTTCGGCTGCACGAGGCAGTGCGACAGCAGGTGAAGACGCAGGTACGCGTCGGGTGCGTCGGCCGGGGCGGCGTCGAGGTCGATCTCGACGAGGCGGACCTCGGTGCGGACGCGGCGGGCGGCATCGGCGCCGACGAGCGCGTCGAGCCCCTCGGGCACGGCCGCCTCCGCAGGGCGCTCACCCAGCGCCGGCTGCGGGAACCACGTGTCGAGCACCTGCCCGTCGTCCGTGATCGTCGTCAGTCCGTGACCCCATGCGTTGCGCTCCGACATGGCCGCAAGGATATGGGTCGCGGGCGCCACCGTGGGACGGCGACCCACGGCCCGGACGGTCCGGCGCCCCGGGGAGAGCTGCTGGGGAGGCCTGCGGGGGAGCCGAGCGGAGCGCCCTGGCCGGAGTCCTTCCGCGCTCGCGTCGCCCGCTCCGGATAACCTTCCGCGTATGCCGTCGACCTCCTCGTCCGCCGACCCGACCAGCCGCGCCGCCTCCGACGCGTCCCCCGCGCTCGACCTGTCGGCGGACGTCACGACGCTGACGGCAGCGGTGTGCGACATCGAGTCCGTCAGCCAGGGCGAGGCGGCGCTCGCCGACGCCATCGAGGCCGCCCTGAGCCCGCTGGCCCACCTCGAGGTCACGCGGCACGGCAACACCGTCGTCGCCCGGACGTCGCTCGGACGCAGCGAGCGGGTCGTGCTCGCCGGGCACATCGACACCGTGCCGCTCACGTCGGTGCCCAACCTGCCGACGCGCCAGGTCGACGGCGAGCTGTGGGGCCGCGGCACCGTCGACATGAAGGGCGGCGTGGCGGTCATGCTGCGGATCGCGGCCGAGGTGGCCGAGCCGACCCGCGACCTGACCTTCCTCTTCTACGAGTGCGAGGAGATCGAGGGGCAGTACAACGGGCTGGCCATCCTCGCCGAGACCGACCCCGACCTGCTCGCCGGCGACTTCGCCGTGCTCCTCGAGCCGACCAACGGCGCGATCGAGGGCGGCTGCAAGGGCACCCTGCGGGTCGAGATCGTCACCAAGGGCATCGCCTCCCACTCGGCCCGGCCGTGGAAGGGCCACAACGCCATCCACGACGCGGCCGCGGTGCTCTCGCGCCTGACCGCCTACGAGGCCGAGACGATCACCGTCGACGGGCTCGACTACCACGAGGCGCTGCAGGCGGTCGGCATCGCCGGCGGCATCGCGGGCAACGTCGTCCCCGACCTCTGCACCGTCACGGTCAACTACCGCTACGCGCCCGACAAGGACACCGAGGAGGCGCTGGCCCACGTGCGCCGGGTCTTCGAGGGCTTCGACGTGACGCTGACCGACGCCGCCGACGGCGCCCGCCCGGGGCTGCACCTGCCGGCCGCGCAGGCGTTCATCGACGCCCTCGGCGTCGAGGTCAACCCCAAGGAGGGCTGGACCGACGTGGCGCGCTTCTCGGCGCTCGGCATCCCCGCCGTCAACTACGGCCCCGGCGACCCCAACCTCGCCCACATGGACGACGAGCGTTGCCCCACCCACCAGTACGTCGACGCCGAGGCCGCGCTGGTGCGCTGGCTCGGGTGAGCGCGCCGAGCCCGTTGCATAGGGTGGCGCTGTGACCGACCACCAGCCCGTGCCCGACGCGCCCGACGTGCCCGACGTGCCTGACGTGCCTGGCACGGCCGCCGCGCCGGGGAGCCCGCACCTCGACCGCCGCCAGACCGGACCGGTGACCCTGCGCGGTCACAAGGTGCCGGCGACGACGACCGACCAGCGGCTCCTCAAGGCACGCCAGCCCACCGACTGGCTGCACGCCGACCCGTGGCGGGTCATGCGCATCCAGTCCGAGTTCGTCGAGGGCTTCGGCACGCTGTCCGAGCTCGGGCCGGCCGTCGCCGTGTTCGGCTCCGCGCGCATGGGAGCCGACCACCCGGCATACGCCATGGGTGTCGAGGTCGGGCGCCTGCTCGCCGAGGCCGGCTACGCCGTCATCACCGGCGGCGGCCCCGGCGCGATGGAGGCCGCCAACAAGGGCGCCTTCCACGCCGACGGCACCTCGGTCGGGCTCGGCATCGAGCTGCCCTTCGAGACCGGCCTCAACGAGTACGTCGACCTCGGCATCAACTTCCGCTACTTCTTCGCCCGCAAGGTCATGTTCCTCAAGTACTCCCGCGGCTTCATCGTGCTGCCGGGCGGCTTCGGCACCCTCGACGAGCTCTTCGAGGCCGTCACCCTCGCGCAGACGCAGAAGGTCACCGAGTTCCCCGTCGTGCTCATGGGCGTCTCCTACTGGCAGGGCCTCATCGACTGGATGCGCGACACCGTGCTCGCGGCCGGGATGATCAGCTCCGCCGACCTCGACCGCATCATCCTCACCGACGACCCGCACGAGGCCGTGCAGGCGATCCGAACCTACGAGGAGCCCGCCTCGTGAAGTGGTTCATCCTCTTCGTCGGGATCATCGTGCTGTGCTTCGTCGTCGCCCTGATCCTCGGTCTCGCCGGTGGCGGCCTCGGGCGGGCCGCGACGAGCCTCAGCCACGAGCCGCTGCCCGACGAGCCCATCCGTGACGCCGACTTCGACGACCTCGTCTTCGACGTCGGGGCCCGCGGCTACCGGATGAGTCAGGTCGACGGCGTCGTCGACCGGCTCCGGCGCGAGCTGCGCGAAAAGGACGAGGAGATCGCGGTGCTGCGGGGCGACGCGCCCGTCGCTGCCCCTGAGTCACCTGGGAACTCTGAGGCCGCCGAGCCGACCGGACCCACCGAGGCCGACGAGGCTGCCGAGACGCCCGTGTCCGAGTCGCCCGAGCAGTCCGAGCAGTCCGAGCAGTCCGAGCAGTCCGGTTCGACGGTCGGCCGCGAACGCACCACATGACCGAGGCGCTCGCCCTGCGGCCCCGCCGCGCGTTCATCGCCTGGGTGCTCGCGCTCTACGCCCTCGCGCGGGTCGTCACGACGACGATCCTGCTCGTCGTCATGCAGCACCAGGTGCCCTCCGGCATGACCGGTGGCGACGACGTGCCGGTGTCGTACTTCCCCTTCACGGCCCTCTGGGACGGGCAGTGGTACCAGACCATCGCGCACACCGGCTACCCGTCCGAGCTGCCGAGGAGCGAGGGCGGCTCCGTCCAGCAGAACCCGTGGGCGTTCTACCCGCTCTTCCCGCTCATGGCGCGCGCCGTCATGGCCGTGACGGGGCTCGGCTTCCCGGCCGTCGGCTCGACGATCGCGCTGCTCTGCGGTGCGGGCGCGGCCGTGCTCATGGGACTGCTGCTGCGCGAGCGCATCGGCGACCCCGCGGCCTACCTCGTCGTGGCGCTCTGGGCGAGCTTCCCGGCGTCGGTGACGCTGCAGCTGGCCTACACCGAGTCGCTCGCGATGCTGCTCCTCGTCGCCTACCTCTACGCCCTCGCGAAGGAGCGGTGGCTCGTCGCGACGGCCGTCGCGCTGCTCGTCGGCCTCTCGAGACCGATCGCCGTGCCGCTCGGGCTCGTGACGCTCGTCGTGGTCGTCCTGCGCTGGCGGGCCCGGCGCGAGCGGCCGATCACGAGGGGGACGTATGCCGCGATGCTCGCCGCCCTCGTCGGCTGCGGTGTGGCCGGACTGCTGTGGCCCGCCATCGCGTGGTGGCGCACGGGGGTCCGCTCGGCCTACACCGACACGATGGCGACGTGGCGCGGGTCGGGCACGGTCGAGCCCTTCACGCCGTGGTGGGGAATGTCGAAGTACGCGTTGGGCGACACCTGGGGGCCGGTGCTGCTCGTGGCCGTGCCGCTCCTCATCGTCGCGATGATGGCCGGCCCCTGGGCCCGGGCCCTCGGTGCGGGCCTGCGCACGTGGACGCTGGCCTACCCCGCCTACCTCGCGGCGGTGCTCGACCCGTTCACGAGCATCTTCCGCTACGTCGTGCCGCTCTTCCCGATCCTCGTGGTCGTGCTCGGAGCCGGGTGGGCCGACCGCCGCGGCAACACGTGGAAGCGGCTGCTCTGGCGGTTCGTCCCGCTGCTCCTGCTCAGCATCGTCGGCCAGTACTACTGGACCGACATCCTGTGGCGCTTCGTCCCCCCGAGCGACTACCCCCCGTGACCTGACCTGACCTGACCTGGCCGAATTGGACCGAGCCCCGACCGGCTCCCGACCGCCCGTGGTCGAGCAGCTCGGATGAGGTTGCCGATGATGCGGCGCCCGGTGTGGCGATCACCCCACCGGGCGCAGGACCATCCCGCACGCGATGGGTCGGCCCATGCGGCAGCCGCCGTCCACACCCGGCCCGACCCGGCCTCGACTGTCCACAGCCCCGTGCGGCTCGCAGACGTCGACACTCCGCTGCCTCCAGTCTCCAGGCATGGCGCTCACCGAGACGGCCCTGGATCTCGCCCGGACCCAGTGCGGGGTGCTGACCCGGACCCAGCTTCTCGCGTCCGGTGTCAGCCGCGAGACGCTGCGCTGGCGCGTCGGCCGGGACTGGCGGCTGCTGCTACCGGGGATCTATGTCCTCCAGACCGGTCTGCCGTCCGAGGAGCAACGGCTCGTCGCCGCGCAGCTGTTCGGAGGCGACGGCGCGTGGCTGGCAGGCTCGACCGCTGCGGCACTGCACGGACTGCGGGCCTGTCAGGCCCGGCTTCCGATCCGGGTCCTCGTGCCGGCGCCGCGTCGATCCCGTCGTGTCGCGTGGGTCGACATCCGGAGCACGACCCTGCTCGGGGAGCCACTCGTGCCGCGGGGGTCCCTCCGGCTCGGATGCCTCGCCAGAGCCGTCGTCGACGCTGCGGTCGAGACCCCCGACGAGCGCAGCGCGCGGGCTCTGGTGATCGAGGCGGTGCAGCGCCGGCTCGTCCGGCTCGATGACCTCGAGCACTGGGTCGACGCGCGGGGGCGCCAGCACTCGCGACGCCTGCGTCGGGTGCTTGCGGAGGTCGCCGCCGGCGCCTGGTCCGCTCCGGAGGCCGACCTGCTGGCACTGCTCCGCACCTCGGACCGGCTGCCCGAGCCGATGGCCAACCCGGTGCTGACCGGGCCGGGAGGGCGCCTCCTCACCTCACCCGACGTCTGGCTGGATGACGTCGGCATGGCCGTACTGGTGCAGTCGAGGGCGTTCCATGCCGACGGCCTGGACTGGGACGACACCGTCGAGCAGGCGTCGGACCTGTCAGCCGCGCGGGTCGTCGTCGTGGGTGTGACACCGTCGGCGCTCGCGCGCGACCCGAAGGCCCAGCTCGCCCGGATCGAGCTGGCCCACGCGGAGGCAGCACGCACTGGCACGCGCGCGCCAGTCACGGCGACGGCGCGGCCGACACTGCCGCTCGAGCGGGCTGGCTGAGAGCCGGCCGATGGTCCGCCGGATGGTCCTGCGCCTGGTGGGGTGATCACCACACCAGACGCAGGACCATCGGCACCGTCATCCGTCGGGCACGGCCCATCCGTTCGACGAGAGCCGGCGCAGACCGTGACGGCCGCGGACGGCCTGGGGTCAGGCGCCGGTGTAGGTGGGCTTCTCCTTGGCGAGGAAGGCGTCGACGGCGGCGCGGTGGTCGCTGCTGCCACCGGTCAGGGCCATCAGCTCCGCCTCGTTGGCCAGGGCGTCGGCGAGGTCGGCGCTCGCCGAGTACGCCACGGCGCGGCGGATCGAGCCGTAGGCCAGCGTCGGACCGTCGGCCAGCGTCCGGGCCAGCTCGGTCACCGCCGACTCCAGCTCGTCGTCGGGCACGACCTTCGTCACCAGGCCCAGGGCCAGGGCCTCGGCGGCCGGCACGGTGCGCGGCAGCAGCAGCAGCTCCTTGGCGCGCGCGGGCCCGACGAGCCGGGGCAGCGTCCACGAGGCGCCCGAGTCGCACGAGAGCGCGATGCCGGCGAACGAGGTGTTGAGGCCGGCGCGCTCGGACGCGATGCGGAAGTCGCAGGCGAGCGCGAAGCTGAGGCCCGCACCGGCCGCGACGCCGTTGAGCGCAGCCACCACGGGCTTGTTCATCGTCGACAGCGCGATGACGATCGGGTTGTAGTGGTCGGTGACGGTCGTGGCGAGCGTGGAGTTCGGGTCGCCGAGGCTGCGCACGTGCTCCTTGAGGTCCTGCCCGACGCAGAAGGCGCGACCGCTGCCGGTGAGCACGACGCACCGCACGGCCGGGTCCTCGCCGACCTCGCGCAGCGCCGCCACGAGGGCGTCCTTCAGCGCGTTGTCGAGGCTGTTCATCGCCTCGGGCCGGTTGAGCCGGAGCCACGCGATGCCGTCGGCCACGTCGACGAGCAGCGGCTCCGGCGAGGCGGCGGTGGAGGGGGACTCGGGCGTCTGCGTCATGGGCGTCACTCTGTCCCAATCCGTCCCGTTGCGGAAGCGTGGCCCGCCCGCAGGGGCCGTGACGTGCCCTCTGTCACATCCCCAATTAGGTCTCGCAAACGAGACACGGAATAATGGTGCCAAAGACCGAGGATTCCTAGGGAAGGGGAACCATGGCAGCAATGAAGCCGAGGACCGGCGATGGCCCGCTCGAGGTCGTCAAGGAGGGCCGCGGCATCGTGTTGCGGATGCCCCTTGAGGGCGGCGGGCGACTCGTCGTCGAGATGACCCCCGACGAAGCTGCAGCTCTGCGTGACGCGATCCAGGGTTGTGACGGCGTCAACTGACCCTTCCGCCTGATCCAGGTTCGACGGCCCCTGACCTCACGGTCGGGGGCCGTTTCGCTACCCCGGACAGAGATCACGTATGCCGCGTGGCGGGCCACCCGGCATACGTGATCCCGGTCGTCCCGGTCGACCCGGGCGTCGCGAGCGACTCAGCGCTTGACGGCGACGAGCAGGCCCTCGCCCACGGGCAGCAGCGAGACGATGAACTGGTCGTGGTCGCGGATGGTGCGGCCCACCTCGCGCAGGGTGCGCGTCTCGGTGTCGCGGTTGGCGGGGTCGGACTCCTTGTCGGACCACGTCATGACGAGCGTGCCGCCCCGGCGCAGCAGGCGCGTGGCCTGGGCGAGGTAGTCGGGGTACTCCTCCTTGTCGGCGTCGACGACGACGAGGTCGTAGGCGCCGTCGGTCATGCGGGGAAGCACCTCGAGGGCACGGCCGGCGATGACGCGGGTGCGTTGGTGGGCGATGCCGGCGGCCGCGAAGGCGTCGCGGGCGGCCCGCTGGTGCTCGGTCTCGAGGTCGATCGTGGTGAGGATGCCGTCGACCGGCATGCCGCCGAGCAGCCAGAGGCCGGAGGCGCCGGCGCCCGTGCCGATCTCCATGACGGCCTTGGCCCCGGTGGCCGCGGCGAGCATCTGGAGCACGGCACCCACCCCGTTGCCGACGGCGGGGGCCCCGAGCTCCTCACCGCGGTGGGTGGCCTCCTCGACCTGCTCGCTCGGGGTGACGAACTCCTCGGCGTGCGACCACGCGGCGACCTTCTGGGTGCTCATGTTCGTCACCCTACTGTGACCAGATGGGCGCTTCCGGCACCCCGTCGCCCCGATCGGGGTAAGGATCAGGTCATGGACGAACAGGACAAGCCGACCACGGAGCACCGGCGTCCGCAGGGCGTCGACGACGCCACGGTCGAGGCCCTCGGCAAGCTGTCCGAGGCCCTGGAGGTCGTCGAGGACGCCCGCGGCCACCTCTACGGCTTCCACCGCCTGTCCGGCATGGCCGACCTCACGCTGGGGGAGGCCGTCGACCTCTTCCGCGAGGCCGGCCATGGCGAGCTCGCCGACCGCCTGCAGACCGAGCTCGTCGGGCGCAACGTCGTCCAGGGCCGGTGGACCTTCCAGGTCGTCGAGGAGTACGACGACGACTACTACGCGACGTTCAAGCGCCTCGAAGCCTCCGCACGGGACGACCTCGTCGGGGGTCGCCGCCACCTCTTCGAGGCCGAGATGAAGGAGGACCGGCGCACGCACGGTCGGGCCCACCACGAGGCGGTCCCGCACGACGGCAGCGAGCAGGCGCCGTGAGCGGGCGCTGTGGGCAGGGCACGAACCAGGTGAGCGCCCACCCACAGCAGAACCACAGGTTCCGGCTGGCGGCCGGACAGCCCCATCCGAGACGATCGTCGGGAACGAATCAAGCGCAGACGGCGTTCAAGTCGTTGACTCCTCCCCGTGAAAGGCCCTCCTCCTCGTGAGCACCAGCGTGACGTCCACCTCTCCCACCTCGGTGGAGCAGGCCGACTCGACGTGGACTCCCCCCACGTGGGAGGAGATCGTCGAGCAGCACTCGGCGCGCGTCTACCGCCTGGCCTACCGCCTCACGGGCAACCCGCACGACGCCGAGGACCTGACGCACGACGTGTTCGTGCGCGTCTTCCGCTCGCTGCACTCCTACCAGCCGGGCACCTTCGAGGGCTGGCTGCACCGCATCACGACCAACGTCTTCCTCGACAAGATGCGTCGCAAGCAGCGCATCCGCTTCGACTCCCTGCCCGACGACGCCGCCGGCCGTCTCCCGAGCTACGAGAAGGGCCCCGAGCAGACCTACCACGACGCCCGTTTCGACGACGACGTCCAGCGCGCGCTCGACGCGCTCGCGCCGGAGTTCCGTGCCGCGGTCGTGCTCTGCGACATCGAGGGCCTCTCCTACGAGGAGATCAGCGCCACGCTCGGCGTCAAGCTCGGCACCGTGCGCTCGCGCATCCACCGCGGCCGCGCCCAGCTGCGCGAGGCCCTCGCGCACCGCGCCCCCGAGGTCGCCGCGGCGGCCCGTCCCGCCAAGCCCGAGTCGCGCGCCGCGCGTGCAGGCCTGCGCCTGCCCGGCCGCCGCGTCGCCGCGAGCTCGCGCTAGGACCGGCAGGTGATGTCGTGACGCCGCACCTCAAGGGCCACGTCCGGGCCTACGTCGACCGCGCCCTGCCGCCGGCGATGCTGCACCTCTACGACAAGCACCTCGTCTGCTGCACCGTCTGCCGTGCGGCAGCCGACCAGGAGCGCCGCATCGTGGCCGCCCTGCGCTCCGACACCGGCGTCCCGATGAGCCTGCGCACCTCGCTCATGGGCCTTGCGGCCGCCCCGTCGGGCGATCCCCAGCCGGCTCCGCAGGTGTCGCGGGGTCCGCGGATCCCTCTGCCACCGGCCGGATTCCGTATGCCGTCCGCCCCGTCCTACGAGCCCGTGCCGACCGTGCGCCCGACCGCTCCCGCCCTGCACCGCTCGCCGATGCGGGCCGCGGTCGTGGCCTCGATCGCCGCCGGCGCCTCGGTCGCCGCGGCCTGGGGGCTGGCCATCGCGCCGGTGCCCGGCTCGCGCACCCCGTCGGTCCGGGGTCCGGTGGCCAGCTTCGGCGACAGCTCCGTCAGCGCCGTGAACTTCGGCGGCTCCGTGCTGCGCAGCGACCGTGTCACGCCGGTCACCCGCGACCAGGCCCGCGGCTCGGGTGACATCGGCGCGGGCAACGTCCCCTACTGGGTCGTGACCACGCGGTCGTCCAACCGGGTGCTCGGCACGAGCACCGGCCTCGTCGCCCCGGTGCGGGTCACCAACGTCCGTTCGGCACAATCAGGTCCATGAGCGACGAGCCGACGACGCCGGGCCCCGAGCCGACGGCAGCTCCCGAGCCCGCGGTGCCCCACGACCCAGGGGCCGTGTCCGGCGACGAATTCGCGCCGACTCCCGCGAGGGAGCAGACCGGCATCATCGACCTGCACGACACGCAGGCCATCCCGTCGCGCCGCACCGAGCCCCAGGGCGACGACGCCTGGTTCGATGTCTTCGGCGGCGAGCACCCCAACGATGGCGCGGGCGTCCCGGCCCGCGCCGACTCCGCGTGGGGGAGCGACCGAGCCGACGCCCTCGCGGAGCAGGCCCACCGCTCCGCGTACGCGCCGCCCGCGGCCGCCGATCCCGCGACCGGGCCCGCTGCTGCTGGTGCTGCCCCCGCCTCCGGTGCGGGCAGTCCTGCAGACCCCATCGCCCCGGAGACGAGCGGTGCAGCGGCAGCCGGGCACACGGCATACGCAGGCCCCGTCCCTCCCGGCCCCGCGGATGACCCGAGCGCGGGCGCGTCGGCCGCCGGGACGCTGCTGACCGCACCGGCTCCGGCGCGTCGACGTGGGCGCGGACGCCTCGGGGCGGGGATCGTCGCCCTCTGCCTGCTCTCCGGCGTCATCGGTGGCGTCGCCGGCCAGCTCGTCGACGACCGCGTCAACCTCGGCGGCTCGACGCTGCCCCAGCCCGGTCCGGGCGCGACCCAGCGGCCCGCGGGCTCGGTCGCCAACATCGCCGCCGTCGCGCTCCCGAGCGTCGTCACGATCAAGGTCGACGCGGGCAGCCAGGGCTCGGCGACCGGCTCGGGCTTCGTGCTCGACACCAAGGGCCACGTGCTGACCAACAACCACGTCGTCGAGCCGGGCGTCAACGGCGACATCGAGGTCGTCCTCAGCAACGGCGACACCGAGAAGGCCACCATCGTCGGGCGCGACACGAGCTACGACCTCGCCGTGCTCAAGATCAACCGCACCGACCTCAAGCCGCTCACCCTCGGTGCCTCCGACCAGGTCGTCGTCGGTGACCAGGTCATCGCGGTCGGTGCCCCGCTCGGTCTCGACCAGACCGTCACCACGGGCATCGTCAGCGCGCTCAACCGGCCTGTCCAGCCGGGCGACCCGGGCGAGGCGTCCTACATCAACGCGATCCAGACCGACGCGGCGATCAACCCCGGCAACTCCGGCGGTCCGCTGCTCGACATGACGGGCAAGGTCATCGGCGTCAACAGCGCCATCGCCCGCGTGCCCGGCACGAGCGGCTCGACCGGTGGCAGCATCGGCCTCGGCTTCGCCATCCCGAGCGACCAGGCCCGGCGCACCGCCGACCAGCTCATCACCACCGGCAAGGCCACCCACCCGGTCATCGGCGTCCAGCTCAACCGGACCTTCTCCGGCGAGGGAGCCCAGGTCGACGACAAGGCCGACGCCGTGACCTCCGGCGGCCCGGCGGCCAAGGCCGGCGTCAAGCCGGGCGACGTCATCGTCGGCTTCGAGGGCAAGCGCATCCGGACCCCCGACCAGCTCATCGTGTCGATCCGCGCGAGGGCGGTCGGGGACACCGTGAGCCTCAAGGTCCAGCGTGACGGCAAGGAGCTCGAGCTCCGGATGACGCTCGAGGCCGATCCGGCCAAGTAGCTCTCGACTCGCCACCGTAGGATGGCGCAGCCGGTACGCGTGGAAGCGAGGGACTGTGTTCGACATCAACGGGTGGGAGCTGCTCCTGCTCGGTCTGCTCGCGATCCTCATCCTGGGTCCCGAGCGCCTGCCCGAGTACGCCGCGAAGTTCGGCAAGTTCGTCCGCCAGGCCCGTGGCATGGCCGACCGCGCCAAGC
The DNA here is from genome assembly GCF_014646815.1 of Terrabacter tumescens. GTDB lineage: Bacteria > Actinomycetota > Actinomycetes > Actinomycetales > Dermatophilaceae > Terrabacter > Terrabacter tumescens. The sequence goes on along the minus strand of NZ_BMNZ01000003.1, from coordinate 306,563 downwards.
AGCAGCTCAAGGACGAGATGGGTCCGGAGTTCTCGGACGTCGACTGGCGGGCCTACGACCCGCGCCAGTACGACCCGCGCAAGATCGTGCGCGACGCGCTCTCCTCACCCCCTGACGAGGACTACGAGCCGTCGCCGGCCGTCGACAAGCCGGTGAGCACGCCGCAGGGTCACGACCCGTCCGTCCCGACCCCCTGGGACAACGAAGCCACCTGAGGCCCTCGCCGGGTCTCCGGGCGCTCAGCGCCGCCCGGACTCCCGGATGAATCTCTGACCCAGAGGCATCACTGTCGGACGTCGGGGTTATGGTCACTGCTGATGCCTGCTGACCCGACCTCGCACCCGCCCGCCTCAGTTCGGTCCCTGTGGCGACTGCGGGGCTACCTCCGGCCGCACCGGTGGGCCCTCGTCGTCATGTTCGCGGTGTCGCTGGCCGGTGTCGGTGTCACCATCGCCATCCCGCTCGTGACCCGCGCCATCATCGACGGGCCGATCACGCGGCACGAGCTCGGGCCCGTCCTGCCGCTCGGGCTGCTGGCCCTGGCGCTCGGCGTCCTCGAGGCCGTCCTCATCTTCGTGCGCCGGTGGGTGCAGTCCAATGCCGTGCTCGGCCTCGAGAGCGACCTGCGCCGCGACCTCTACGAGCGGCTGCAGGCCCTGCCGATGAGCTTCCACACGCGGTGGCAGTCCGGGCAGCTGCTCTCGCGGGTCACGACCGACCTCTCGGCGATCCGCCGCTTCAGCGGCTTCGGGCTGCTCTTCCTCGTCATCAACATCCTGCAGGTGCTCGTCGTGACGGTGGTGCTGCTGACGATGTACTGGCCGCTGGGCCTCGTCGTAGCCGCCACGGCAGCACCCATCGTGTGGCTCTCGATGCGGTTCGAGAAGGCCTACGTCGTCGTCTCGCGCGGCGTGCAGGACCAGCAGGGCGACCTCGCGACCCTCGCCGAGGAGGGGGCCGTCGGCATCCGGGTCATCCGGTCGTTCGGTCGCGGTGACCACATGGCCAGGCGCTACGACGAGGCCGCGCTCCAGGTGCGGGCGACGAGCCTCGACAAGGTCCGGCTGTCGGCGAAGTTCTGGACCTTCCTCGAGGTCATCCCCAACCTCGCCGTCGTCGTCGTGCTGCTGCTCGGGGCCATCGGGGTGGGCCGCGGCGCCCTGACACCCGGCGAGCTCGTCGCCTTCATCACGCTCCTGCTCTCGCTCGTGTGGCCCGTCTCCTCGCTCGGCGTCATCCTCGCGATGGCCCAGGAGGCCATGACGGCCGCCGCGCGCGTGCTCGAGATCTTCGACACCGAGCCCGACATCGTCGCCGGCGACCAGCAGGTCCCTGCGCCGCGAGGCCACCTGCGCCTCGAGCACGTCGACTTCGCCTTCCCCGACGCTCCGGACCAGCCGGTGCTGCGCGACGTCAACCTCGACGTGCCGCCGGGGCAGACGCTCGCGATCGTCGGAGCCACCGGGTCCGGCAAGACGGCCCTGACGGCCCTCGTCCCGCGCCTGTTCGACGTGACGGGCGGCCGCGTCACCATCGACGGGGTCGACGTGCGCGACCTCGACCTCGTCAGCCTGCGCAGCCTCGTGGCCACGGCCTTCGAGGAGCCGACCCTCTTCTCGATGAGCGCCCGCGAGAACGTCACGCTCGGCCGGGCCGACGCGGCCGAGGACGACGTGCTCGCCGCCCTCGAGATCGCCCAGGCCGGCTTCGTCCACGACCTGCCGTGGGGTCTCGACACCCGCATCGGTGAGCAGGGGCTGTCGCTGTCCGGTGGTCAGCGCCAGCGGCTCGCGCTGGCGCGGGCCGTGCTGTCCCGACCGGCGGTGCTCGTGCTCGACGACACCCTGTCGGCCCTGGACGTGCACACCGAGAAGCTCGTCGAGGAGGCGTTGTCCAACGTGCTGTCGCAGACCACCGGCCTCGTCGTGGCCCACCGCGCCTCCACGGTGCTGCTCGCCGACCGCGTGGCCCTGCTCGAGGACGGCACCATCACGCACGTGGGCACGCACCGTGAGCTGCTCGAGAGCGTGCCCGCCTATCGCGACCTGCTGGCCGCGGACGCCGTGGTCGACGCCGAGGTCGGGGACGGTGGGGCCGGCGGCGACGGTGGTGGCGGCACGGCGGATGCCGCCGACCAGCGGTCGGGCGACGAGGTGCGCGCATGAGCACGCCCGCCCAGCAATGGCGCGGCGTCGCCTCGGACGACATCGAGGGCGACCTGACGGCCGAGACGTCGGCCCGGCTCGCCGGCCGCTCCCGTCGGCTCCTGGGCGAGGTGCTGCGACCCTGGCGGCGCGCGCTGTGGTGGCTCATGGTCGTGGTCGTCGTGGAGAACGCCGCCCGCCTGTCCATCCCCTACCTCGTCAAGGAGGGCATCGACACCGGCATCCCGCCCATCCGTGCATCCGGCGACCTCGGCCCGCTGCTGCTCGTCGTCGCCCTCGTGCTCGTGGCCACGGTGACCCAGGCGGTGTCGCGCAACCTCTTCCTCGTCCGGTCCGGGCTGATCGGGCAGGACATCCTGCTCTCCATCCGCCGCCGGGTGTTCCGCCACTTCCAGCAGCTGAGCCCCGCTTTCCACGACCGCTACACCTCGGGCCGGGTCATCTCGCGGCAGACCTCCGACGTCGACGCCATCTACGAGATGCTCGAGACCGGTTTCGACGGCCTCGTGACGGCCGCCCTCACCCTCGTCGGGACCTCCGTGCTGCTGCTCGTCCTGGACGTCAAGCTCGGCCTCGTGGCCCTGCTCTGCGGGCCCGCCCTCGTGCTGCTGACCAACTGGTTCCGCAAGGAGTCGGCCAAGAGCTACCGCGCCACGCGCGAGAAGGTCGCGCTCGTCATCGTCCACTTCGTGGAGTCGATGAACGGCATCCGGGCCGTGCAGGCCTTCCGCCGAGAGCCGCGCAACCAGGCGATCTTCGACGACGTCAACGACCAGTACCGCCGGGCAAACCTCGTCGCGTTCCGCCTCGTCGCGTGGTTCATGCCCGGCATCCGCCTCATCGGCAACGTCACGATCGCCGCGGTCCTGCTCTACGGCGGCTACCTCGCCTACCACGGCGAGGTCACCATAGGCGTGCTCGCGGCGTTCCTGCTCTACCTGCGCCAGTTCTTCGAGCCGATGATGGAGATCTCGCAGTTCTACAACACCTTCCAGTCCGCGTCGGCGGCCCTGGAGAAGCTCTCCGGGGTCCTCGAGGAGGTGCCCGACGTCGCGGAGCCCACCGACCCGGTGCCGCTGGCCGACCCGCGCGGCGAGATCCGGTTCGACGGGGTCCGGTTCGCCTACGTCGAGGGCGCCGACGTGCTCCCGGACCTGGACCTCACGGTGCCTGCGGGCCAGACCCTCGCGCTCGTCGGCACGACCGGTGCCGGCAAGACCACGATCGCGAAGCTCGCCACGCGGTTCTACGACCCGAGCGGGGGAGCGGTGCTCCTCGACGGCGTCGACCTGCGTCGGCTCGCTGCCACGGACCTGCACCGTGCCGTCGTCATGGTGACGCAGGAGAGCTACCTGTTCACCGGCACCGTCGCCGACAACATCCGGTTCGGCCGGCCTGACGCGACGGACGAGGAGGTCGAGTCCGCGGCACGGTCGCTGGGCGCGCACGAGTTCATCACCGCCCTGCCGCAGGGCTACGACACGCCCGTCTCCAACCGGGGCGGGCTGCTCAGCGCCGGCCAGCGCCAGCTCGTCGCGTTCGCGCGCGCCTTCCTCGCCGACCCCGCGGTGCTCATCCTCGACGAGGCGACGTCATCGCTCGACATCCCCTCCGAGCGACTCGTCCAGCGGGCCCTCGGGACGATCCTCGCGGGGCGCACCGCCATCGTCATCGCGCACCGCCTGTCGACCGTCGAGAACGCCGACCGCGTGCTCGTGCTCGAGCACGGCCGCATCGTCGAGGACGGGACGCCGGGTGAGCTCGTCGCAGCCGGGGCAGGTCGCTACTCCGACCTCCACCGCGCCTGGGTCGACTCCCTCGCCTGACCGGCGTCACCCCGCGGCGACAGCCCGCCGCGCCCGTGCGGGGCCTGGCCTGGCCGCGCTTCACCAGACCGAACGCAGCGTTCGGTCGCGAGCTCACTGTTCCAACAATGCTTTCGCCACCGAACGCAGCGTTCGGTGGCGAAAGCGGGTGAGTGCGGCAGAGGCCAGCCGGGGGCAAGCCGGGCGTCAGCCGCGGTCAGCCAGCGGCCGGGTCGGTCAGCGGCCGGCCGGGGTGAGGCCCAGCGAGCGGCCGGCGAGGCCGCGGGCGCGCGAGCCGAGGTTGCGTGCGATGCCGCGCAGCGCCACGGCCGCAGCCGTGTCGGGCTCGCCGAGCACGACCGGGGTGCCGGTGTCGCCGCCCTCGCGCAGGCGCGTGTCGAGCGGGATCTGGCCGAGCAGCTCGACGGGGGCACCGATGCTCTTGGTCAGCGAGTCGGCCACGGCCTGGCCGCCGCCGGACCCGAAGATCTCCTGGCGCGTGCCGTCGGGCAGCTCGAGCCAGCTCATGTTCTCGATGACACCGACGACGCGCTGGTGCGTCTGCAGCGCGATCGAGCCGGCTCGCTCGGCCACCTCGGCGGCGGCCTGCTGCGGCGTCGTCACGACGAGGATCTCGGCGGTCGGGATGAGCTGCGCGACGGAGATCGCGATGTCGCCGGTGCCGGGCGGGAGGTCGAGCAGCAGCACGTCGAGGTCGCCCCAGAAGACGTCGCCGAGGAACTGCTGGAGCGCGCGGTGCAGCATCGGCCCACGCCACACGACGGGCTGGTTGCCGGGCACGAACATGCCGATCGAGATGACCTTCACGTCGTGGCTGATGGGCGGCAGGATCATGTCGTCGACCTGTGTCGGGCGCTGCTCGACGCCGAGCATGCGCGGCACCGAGAAGCCGTAGACGTCGGCGTCGACGACGCCGACGCGCAGACCCTGCTCGGCCATGGCGGCGGCGAGGTTGACGGTCACCGACGACTTGCCGACGCCGCCCTTGCCGGACGCGACGGCATACACCCGCGTGAGGCTGTTGGGCTTGGCGAAGGGGATCTCCTTCTCCGGGGCGCCGCCGCGCAGCTGCGAGCGCAGCTCGGCGCGCTGCTCGTCGCTCATGACGTCGAGCTCGACCTCGACCGAGGTGACGCCGTCGAGCGCGAGCAGGGCGTTGCTCGAGTCCTTGGTCAGGGTCTCCTTCATGGGACACCCGGACACGGTGAGGAAGATCGCGAGGTCGACCTTGCCGGCGTCGTCGATCTCGACCGACTTGACCATGCCGAGCTCGGTGATCGGCTTGCGGATCTCTGGGTCGTTGACCTTCGACAGGGCCGTGAGCATGGCGTCACGGCTGGGCAGTGCGACAGACATGTGTTCCATCGTATGCGTCGTGCCGAGGCCCCCGGACCACGGCCGGAGTGCGCTCGCTCACGGTCAGTGCCGGTTGTCCCTCGCGTCGTCCTCGGCGGCGCGGACGATCGATCGCTCCTCGAGCTCGTCGAGGAGCGAGCGCAGCTCGGAGCGCACGAAGTCACGGGTGGCCTGCTCGCGCAGGGCGAGACGCAGCGAGGCGACCTCGCGGGTCAGGAACTCGGTGTCGGCGAGGTTGCGCTCGTCGCGGGCCCGGTCCTGCTCGAGGGCGACCCGGTCGCGGTCGGCCTGGCGGTTCTGGGCGAGGAGGATCAGAGGCGCGGCATACGACGCCTGCAGGCTGAGCATGAGCGTCAGGAAGATGAAGGGGAACTCGTCGAAGACGAGCGACCGCGGGGCCAGGACGTTCCAGGCGATCCACGCGGCGACGAAGACCGTCATGCCGATGAGGAACTGCGCGGTCCCCATGAAGCGCGCGAACTGCTCCGAGAGGACGCCGAACGCCTCCTGGGTCAGGGTGATCCGCGGCAGCACCCGTGCGCGCTGCTCCTGCGGCTGGTCGAGCTTGTCGCCGCGCACGGCGCGGGGGCCGGGGCGACGCTCGGCGCGCTCGCTCACGGCTTCACCCCCAGCTCATGCCGCTCCTCGCGCCAGTCCTCCGGGAGGATGTGGTCGAGCACGTCGTCGACCGTGACCGCCCCGATGAGCCGCCCGTCGTCGTCGACCACGGGGAGCGAGACGAGGTTGTAGGTCGCGAGCGTGCGCGTCACGGTCTCGAGCGAGGCCGTGGCGACGACGGGCTCGATCTCCTTGTCGATGATCGACCCGACGGCGCCGTGGGGCGGCTCGCGCAGCAGGCGCTGGATGTGGACGAGGCCGAGGTAGCGGCCGGTCGGCGCCTCGAGCGGGGGGCGGCAGACGTAGACCATCGAGGCGAGGGCCGGGGCGAGCTCCTCGCGGCGGACGGTCGCCAGGGCCTCGGCGATCGTCGCCTCGGGACCCAGGATGACCGGCTCGGTCGTCATCATGCCGCCGGCGGTCTTCTCGTCGTAGGCGAGCAGACGACGCAGCGGCGCGGCCTCGTCGGGCTCCATGAGCTGGAGCAGCTCCTCGGCCTGCTCGGGCGGCAGGTCGGCGAGCAGGTCGGCGGCGTCGTCGGGCTCCATCGCCTCGAGGACGTCGGCAGCGCGCTCGTTGGCCAGGCCGGCGAGGATCTCGACCTGGTCGTCCTCGGGCAGCTCCTCGAGGACGTCGGCGAGCCGCTCGTCGTCGAGCGCTGCGGCGACCTCGGCGCGACGCTTGGGGTTGAGGTCGTGGATGACCTCGGCGAGGTCGGCCACCTTGAGGTCGTCGTAGGTCTCGAGGAGGCGCTCGGCGCTCTGGGCGCCGGCCTGCTCGTGCAGCCCCACGACGTCGCGGATGTCGACGAGCATCGTCTTGCCCGACCGGCGGCGCGTCAGGCGCGACATCGCCTTGGAGGCGGGGGACACCCCTGCGGGCGCCTGGCGCACGAAGACGCGGGTGCCGAGCCAGTCACGGCGGGGTCCCTGCTCGATGGCGATGTCCTCGACGAGCGCGTCGGCGAAGCCGGCCTCGACCGCCTCGGCGGTCGTCACCCGCACGGTGCGGTCGAAGAGCTCCGCTGCCACGAGGACCTCGTTGGTGCGCTGCTCGAAGCGGCGCATGTTGACCAGGCCGGTGGTGATGACGGCGCCGGCGTCGATCGAGGTCACGCGCGTCATCGGGACGAACACGCGGCGCCTGCCGGGCACCTCGACGACGAGGCCGATGACGCGCGGCTCGGGCCGGTTGACCGAGAACATCACGACGACGTCGCGGACCCGCCCGACCTGGTCACCGAGCGGGTCGAAGACGCTCAGTCCGGTCAGGCGCGCGACGAAGACGCGGGTGCTCGCACTCATGGGGCAAGGCTATGGGGTCAGCGTCCACGCCGACGGGTGCCACGTCGCTGGCGCTTCTTGCGCAGCTTGGCCCGCTCCTTCGCGGCGCGACGGCCGGCCTTCGCCTCGTCGCGGGCCCGCTTGCGCTCGGCCTTCTCCTCGCCGCGTCCGCCCCAGTGCCAGGGGCGCCACGCCGTGGTCGTCGCCGCGGTGCGCGCCGGAGGCTGGCGGTGGTCGCCGGCGGCATACGCCCCCGGGGACTCGAGCGGGCTGTCGAAGGGGACGAGCGCGGTCACGGTGCACTCCGCGGCCCACCGGGTCAGGGAGTCGTCGACCGAGTTGAGCCGTGCGGCCCGGAGCAGCTCGGTGGCGCGCTGCCACTCCGGCGTGCCGGGCTCCAGGACGTGCACGTGGGCCCGGACGGTGAGCAGCCGGCCGCCGGTGTCCTTGCTGCGCAGGATGATCCGGACCTCCGGCGGCATCCACGGCAGCGGCTGCTCGCCCGGTCCGCTGACGACGAGGGCCGCGCCGTCGTCCCAGACGTGCCACGCGGGCCAGGTGCGGTCGCCGTCGACCTCGATCCACAGCAGGCCGGACTTCGTCATCGCCTCGCCGAGCAGGGCCGCCGAGTTGCCCGCGCCCTGGTCGCGCCGCTCGCCCTCCGGCTGCGGGGCGGACTGCTTGGAGGGCTGCCGGGAGGGCTGCGGGACGGGCTCGGTCGCGCGCTCGGTCACAGGGCCACCATAGTGATCCCGCCCATATCGGTGGCACGCGTGACTGTCGTCATAACGCGGGCCGACCGGCCGTTGCTACGTTGACGCCCATGCGCAGCGCCAAGGACTTCTTCCGCCCGCTCGCGGTGGGGGCGCCGACGCCCCTGACGCAGGTGCCGGCCCGCCCGTCCCGGGTCATCCACTTCTTCGACCCGAGCAACCCCAAGATGGCCGCGAAGGTGCCCGGCATGGTCGGCACCGTCGACGTGCTCCTCGGCAACCTCGAGGACGCTGTCAAGGCCGACAGCAAGGAGGCGGCGAGGGCCGGTCTCGTCGAGATCGCCAAGGCCACCGACTTCGGCCAGGACACCCAGCTCTGGACGCGCATCAACGCCCTCGACAGCCCGTGGGCCCTGGACGACCTCACGACGCTCGTCACCGAGATCGGCGACAAGCTCGACGTCATCATGGTCCCCAAGGTGCAGGGCGCCGAGGACATCCACTACGTCGACCGCCTGCTCGCGCAGCTCGAGGCCAAGGCCGGGCTGACCCGCCCGATCCTCGTGCACGCGATCCTCGAGACCGCTCGCGGCATGGTCAACATCGAGGAGATCTGCGGGGCCTCGCCGCGCATGCAGGGTCTCTCCCTCGGGCCGGCCGACCTCGCCGCCGACCGCCGGATGAAGACGACCCGCGTCGGCGGCAGCCACCCCGGCTACCTCGTGCGCACCGACCCCGTGGACGGCGACATCACGGGTGCGCGTGCCACCGCGCAGCAGGACCTCTGGCACTACACGATCGCGCGCATGGTCGACGCCTGCGCCATGCACGGCATCTACCCCTACTACGGCCCGTTCGGCGACATCCAGGACGTCGTCGCCTGCGAGGACCAGTTCCGCAACGCGTTCCTGCTCGGCTGCGTCGGCACGTGGTCGCTGCACCCGGTGCAGATCGAGATCGCCAAGCGCGTCTTCAGCCCGTCCGCCGAGGACGTCGCGCACGCCCGCCGCGTCGTCGCCGCCATGGGAGACGGCACCGGCGCCGTGATGCTCGACGGCAAGATGGAGGACGACGCGAGCCTCAAGCAGTGCCTCGTCATCGTCGAGCTCGCCGAGCGCCTCTCGCAGACCGACCCCGCGCTCGCCGAGCTGTATGCCGACGCACGGGGGGCCACGCCCCCCGTGGACCCCCCGACAGCGCCCGCCGCCCGGGAAGGTGCGCGATGACGCAGCAGATGGCATACCGCCCTCGTCGCTCGGTGCTCTACATGCCGAGCTCCAACGAGCGTGCGCTCGAGAAGGCGAAGACGCTCCCCGTCGACGCGCTGATCCTCGACCTCGAGGACGCCGTCGCGCCTGACGCCAAGGATGCGGCGCGCGAGAATGCTTGCGCCGCAGCGCGATCCGGTGACTACGGTCGACGCGAGCTGACGATCCGGGTCAACGGACTCGGCTCGCAGTGGCACGACGCGGACCTCGCCGCGGCGGCTGCTGCAGGCCCCGACGCGATCGTCGTCCCGAAGGTGAACTCGGCCGACGAGGTGCGCTTGCTCGTGGCCGCCATGGAGGCCGCCGGAGCCCCGGACCACACCAGGCTCTGGGCGATGGTCGAGACCCCGGTGGCCGTGCTCCACGCCGAGGAGATCGCGCGCGCCTCCGACCGGCTCGCGTGCCTCGTGCTCGGGACCAACGACCTCTACAAGGAGATCGGGGCGACGTTCGCCCCCGGTCGTGCCGCCATCGCGACCAGCCTGCAGCTGGCGCTGCTCGCCGCGCGGGCCGCGGGTGTCGCCGTCGTCGACGGTGTCTTCAACGACGTCAAGGACGGCCACGGCTTCCTCGCCGAGGCCCGCCAGGGGCGCGAGTGGGGCTTCGACGGCAAGACGCTGATCCACCCGGGACAGGTCGAGCCGGCCAACGACGTCTTCGCCCCGAGCGCGGCCCAGGTCGAGGATGCCCGAGCCGTCATCGACGCCTTCGAGCAGGCCCAGGCGCAGGGGCGCGGCGTCGCGACGCTGAACGGCCGCCTCATCGAGAACCTCCACGTCGACACCGCGCAGAAAGTGCTGGCGACCGCGGAGGCCATCGCCGCCCTGTCGTGACCGGCTGGACGCCGGGTCAGGTGGTGCCTGGCGCCGCTCAGCTCCGCGCGGCGGCCCAGGCCATCTCCGCCGCGACGTTGCCGCCCCAGAAGTCGTCGTCGTGCCCGCCGGGAGTGAAGTGCGCCTCCACCCCGGGCAGCCGTCCCGCGAGCGTGCGGTTGGCGGCGATGAAGGGGTCGGAGGTGCCGCAGTCGAGGCGCACCGGGATCCCGGACAGCTGCGACAGGCGGTTGAAGATCGAGTGCCGGTCGAAGTCGGCGCGTCCGTCGTAGGCTCGCGCCGGCGTCTGGCGGCCCTTGAGCCACAGTGCGGCGCTCGCGGCGACGACGCCGCAGACCCGTGAGCGGCCGAGGTCGCTCGCGAGGAGCAGGGCGCCGAAGCCGCCCATGGACCACCCGAGCAGGGTCACCCGGGCCGAGGCAGGCAGCCCGGCCGCCTCGAGTGCCAAGGGCAGCAGGGCGTCCCGGACCATCGCGCCGGTGTCGCTCCCGTCGCTGCGTGCGTGCCAGTAGCTGTTGCCGCCGTCGACGGAGACGAGCGCCATCCTCGAGGTCTCCACGGCGTCGCCGAAGCCGAGGTTGAACGCGTCGTCGGCCGACCCGCCGAAGCCGTGCAGCGCCACGACGAGACCTCGCGGTCGCGCCGCACGCGGCACGGCCATCCGCCACCGTGGCGCCTCGAGGCCGAAGCCGTCCGGGAGCACCCCGTCCGACAGCACGGGGCCGCTCGTGCCCGAGGACGAGCAGCCGGCAAGTCCGGGTGTGAGGGCGGTCGCCAGGGCAGCGCCGCCGAGCAGCACAGCGCGCCGCGACGGTCCACGGTCGGTGGGCATGGCGGGAGCGTAGTCGCGCACGTCGCGCCCATCCGTGACGCGGCGCGGCGGGATCGGCCGGCGGCCCTCGCGCGTTGGAGCAGTCATGAGCCAGCAGCCGCGCGAGCGTGAGACCACCACGCCACCCGTCACCGGCGGTGACCGTGCGGGCCTGTCCCGTCGCCGGCTGCTGACGCTGGGCGCCGTGGGCGCCGTGGGTGTCGTCGCGGCGGGTGGGGCGTATGCCGTGTCGCGCGGTCCCGGGCTGCCGTCCCTGCCGCAGCTGCCGGGCCTGGTCGAGCCGTCGCCGCCGGAGCTGCGGATCGACCCGCAGCCGGTGGACTTCGCCGACCTCGCAGCGCGGCGGCGCATCGGGTCGGCGGCGTACGTCTACGAGGTCACGGGGCGGGCCGCCACGTACTACGTGACCGAGCCCTTCGGTGCGCGGCTCGACCGCTGGCTCGCCCTGCACCGGCGCCACGTCGGTCAGGCTCCGGACGAGATCCGTTCCTACGGGGCGTGGGTGCGCGGGTCGTCGACGTCGTGGCACAGCTCCGGCGAGGCCATCGACATCGCCCGGCTCCGTGCCGACGGTCGCGACCTCACGTCGCTGCGCCACGACCAGTGGCGCGATGCGCCCGCCACCGAGCTGAAGCGTCGACTGTCGCTCTACTGGCGCACGGCTGCCGGGCTGCACCACGAGTTCGCCGACGTGCTCACCTACCTGTTCGACGCGGCGCACGACAACCACATCCACGTCGACCTCGGCCGGTTCGGACCGGAGCAGCCGCGCCTCATCCGCCGGTCCGACGCGCAGGTGCAGGCCGTCCAGGCCATGTGCCGCCACGTGTGGGGTCGCACCGACGTGCAGATCACCGGCGACTTCGACGACGTGACCCGGGACGCGACGACGCAGATCCTCGAGAAGGCCGGTGGGCCGGGCGAGCTGGCCGACTCCCGCGAGGCGTGGCAGGCCTTCATGGTCGCCACGATGGAGCACGCGTGACCGCCTGACGACGCGCATGGCATACGACACGTCGCCGGGCCGACCGTAGGATCGGGCGCATGCCCAAGACCGTGCTCACGCCCCAGTCCGAGGACTTCCCGCGCTGGTACCAGGACGTCGTCGCCAAGGCGGAGCTCGCCGACAACGGCCCGGTGCGCGGCACGATGGTCATCCGGCCGTACGGCTACTCCATCTGGGAGCGCATGCAGGCCGACATGGACCGCCGCATCAAGGAGGCCGGCGCGCGCAACGCCTACTTCCCGCTCTTCATCCCTGAGTCCTACCTGAGCCGCGAGGCCGAGCACGTCGAGGGCTTCAGCCCCGAGCTCGCCGTCGTGACCCACGCGGGTGGCAAGGAGCTCGAGGAGAAGGTCGTCGTGCGCCCGACCTCCGAGACCGTCATCGGCGAGTACATGGCCAAGTGGACGCAGAGCTACCGCGACTTGCCACTCCTGCTCAACCAGTGGGCCAACGTGGTGCGATGGGAGCTGCGGCCGCGGATCTTCTTGCGCACTAGTGAGTTCCTCTGGCAGGAGGGTCACACGGCGCACGCCACCGAGGAGGACGCCCGCCTCTACGCGAAGCGCATCCACGAGGACGTCTATGCGCCCTTCATGCGCGAGATGCTGGCGATGCCAGTGGTGCTCGGCCGCAAGACCGCGCGTGAGCGCTTCGCCGGTGCAGCGAACACCCTTGCGCTGGAAGCGATGATGCGCGACGGCAAGGCGCTGCAGATGGGCACGAGCCACGAGCTCGGACAGAACTTCGCGCGGGCCTTCGACATCGACTACCTCTCCGAGCAGGGCCGGCAGGAGACCTGCTGGACGACGTCGTGGGGCACCTCCACGCGCATGCTCGGCGGCCTCATCATGGGCCACGGCGACGACCAGGGACTGCGGGTGCCCCCGCGTCTCGCGCCGGTGCAGGCTCTCGTCATGGTGGTCAAGGACGGCGAGGGGGTCCTCGAGGCCGCCCGCCAGGTCGTCGCCGACCTCGTCGCTCGCGGCGTGCGCGCGGAGCTCGACGCGCGCGTCGACACCCCCTTCGGCCGTCGCGCCGTCGACGCGGAGCTCAAGGGCATCCCGGTCCGGGTCGAGGTCGGTCCGCGTGACCTCGCCGAGGGCTCGGTCACCGTGGCCCGTCGGATCGCGGGCGGCAAGTCGTCGGTGCCGCTCGGGGGCGTCGTCGACATCGTGACCGGCGCGCTCGAGGAGGACCACGAGGGTTTGTATGCCGCCGCGCTGGCCCATCGGGACGCGAACACCACCGCGGTCGAGTCCCTCGAGGACGCCGCGGAGGCGGCCCGCACCGGCTGGGCGATGATCCCGTGGTCCACGCTCGGCCCGGAGGGTGAGGCGACCCTCGCCGAGTCGGCCGTCACGGTTCGCTGCCTCACGATGCCCGACGGGTCGGTGCCGGCCTCGGAGGACGCGGACGGTGTGCTGGCGGTCGTCGGGCGGGCCTACTGACGGCTGCCGGCGTGGCACCGGACACACGAGTGGACGGGAAGAGACGCGGCTGCGGCATGGTTGACGGGTGCGTGAGGACGGTGAGCGAGACGTGACGGACCAGACGAGCGCAGCTGGGCGGCATACGCCCTCTGCGGTGCCGGCGCAGCCGGAGATCCTCACCCCGCTGCTCCGCGACCGCGAGAGCGTCATGGTCTACGACCGCTCGCACGTGCTCGGGCCCGACGCGCTGCGCGCCATTCTCGAGGCCGCACGGTGGTCGCCGTCCGCGGGCAACTCCCAGCCGTGGGGCTTCATCGTGGGCCTGCGCGGCGACGACACCCACGCGGCCATGGTCGAGGTGCTGTCGTCGGCCAACCAGGTCTGGGCGCCGTCGGCGTCGGCGATCATCCTCACGCTGCACCAGGTGGCGACCGACGAGGACCACGAGATCGCCTACAGCGACTACGCGATGTTCGACCTCGGCCAGGCCGTCGCTCACATCACCGTGCAGGCGCGCTCGATGGGGCTGCAGGTGCGTCAGTTCGGCGGCTTCGACCACCGCGCCGCGACCGAGCGGTTCGCCGTGCCGCCCCACTGGGCCGTCACGACGGGCATCGCGCTCGGGCTGCCGGCCGGTCCCGACGACGACACCGAGATGCCGGAGTGGGTGCGCACCCGCGCCCGGCTGCCGCGCTCGCGCCTGCCGCTCGAGGCGTTCGTCCACTCGGGCAAGTTCGGCCACGCGGCGGACTTCCTCACCGACTGACACGTCGAAAGGCCACAAACCGGGGCTCCGTGGTGACCACTCGGTCTCGGACGGGCCGGTTTGTGGCCTTTCGACGGATGAAGGCGGATGGAGGCCACCCCACGAACGGGTGGCCTCCATCTGGCCTGTGGGCCCTTCGGCAGGACGCCCAGAGGCGTCACCAGCGCGACGTCGCCGCCGCCATGAGGTCACCGAAGAGCAGTCCCTCGTCCACCGCGTACCCACGACGGGTGAACCAGTCACACATGTTGTGGGTGTCGCGCTCGAGGAACTCCGGGCCGTGCGGGTTGCCGATGACGTCGACGACCTGCGGCCAGTCGATGATGACGAGCCGCGCCTGCTCGCCCTCACCCTCGAGGAGCACGTTGTACGGCGACAGGTCGCCATGCGCCCAGCCGAGCTCGGCGAGCCGGAGCATCGCCTCGCGCAGCTGCTCGAAGAGCACCGGCAGCAGCTCGGCGTCGGGCCGCACCTGCGCGAGGCGAGGTGCCGCCTGCCCGTCGGAGGTGCCGATGAACTCCATCAGCATCTCGTCGTCGGACATCTGCACCGGGTAGGGCACGGGCAGGCCCTCGTCCCAGAGCCGCACGAGGGTCTGGAACTCGGCGAAGGCCCAGAGCCCGCTGATCAGCTCCTTGCCGAACGAGGTGCGGGTGCGCATGGCCCTCATCTCGCGCGACTTCCGCACGCGCCGCCCCTCGAGGTAGCCCGAGTCGCGGTGGAACATGCGGTGCTTGCTCGACCGGTAGCGCTTGCCGGCCATGAGGACGTCGCGGTCGGGTGCGCCCGGCACCCACCGGCGCACCAGGTGGACGTCGGCCTCCTTGCCGGTCTTGAGGACCCCGAGGTCGGCCTCGACCGCGCCGAGGTCGGTGATGACCCAGTCGGGCCGAGGCTTCGGGCCGTGGGTCGCGCCGTCCCAGCTCGACCACCGCTCACCCTCTGGTGGCCCGTCGGGGTCGGTGTCGACCGCGTACTGCTCGTCCTCGAGTCCGAGGGCGGTCCGGCCGGTCAGCCGGGGATCGATGACCTCGAGGTCGTCGTCGTGAAAAGTGTTGAAAGACAAGAGAACTCCAAGGAAGTAGAGATGTGGGCAGGCATGCCCGGGGCCGTGACGGTCATGTCACCCTCCTTGGGTCCTGGCGGCGGCCGTGTGCCGCTGCGCTCGCGAAGAGACTGGCGCATCCGGCGGGTCCGGCGCAACGGAATTGATTCGGCGCAACGGTCGAGGCGATTGCCGCGATCTGTATCACCGAGCACCCCGTCGACCTCTACCGTGGCAAGGAGCAGGGGAGACGTGTCGGAGGGAGCCCAGGTATGCCGTCCGCGTCCTTCGGTCGGGGAGCGGTGCGCGTGCGCGCGCCCCGGGGCTATGACGCGTCCCCCGCGTCGGACCGCACGGACCGTGACCTGCCGGGCGGGGGTGGGCGGACGGCCGAACGAGCAGCGCTCGTCGAGGCGCTCCGGGACGGCGACTTCGTCGTCGTCGACCGGATCGACCTGCGACCACAGCGCGCTCGCGACCTGGACGGGCGACCCCCGGCCAACCGGCGCGGCACGGTGAAGCTCGACGTCGACGTGCCGGCCGGTGAGGATGCAGTCGTCCTGCTCGAACGCGACGGCCTCTACTCGTGGCACCTGCCGGCCGACGCCGGGGAGCGCACGCGGTCGCTCGAGCACGGTCCGCGCACGGTGTCCTTCGAGCTGTCCGTCCAGCCGGATCCTCCTGCCCGCCGGGGCGGTTCGGCGACTCGCTCGCTCGCGGCGCCGTCGGCGCGGGCCGACCGGGGGTTGCTCGGCGACCTCGCGCACGGCGCCCTGCAGGCCATCGTGCTGCGCTTCGCCGCCCCGGTCGTCGTCGGCAAGGTCGTCGATCACCTCGAGTCCGGGGTACGGACCGGGCTTGTCCACGTCACGGGCGGGACGCTCGACCAGTGGAAGCCCGTCGCCACCATCGCCGACGTCGGACTGCCGACGGACCGCGCCGCCCGCATCCTGCTCCTCGTCCACGGCACGTTCTCCTCGACCGCCGGCGCGTTCGGCGCCCTCACGATGACGCCCGGGGCCGAGGGCTTCGTCGACACCCTCGTGTCCGCCTACGACGCCGTCCTCGGCTTCGACCACTGCACCCTCAGCGTCGACCCGGAGCGCAACGCGCGCGACCTCCTCGCGCTCCTCGAGCCGCACCGTGGGGAGCTCGTCGTCGACGTCGTCACCCACAGCCGCGGCGGGCTCGTGACGCGTGCGTTCGTCGAGTCGGTGCTGCCGGGCTCGGGTCTGCGCACGAGCGTCGACTCCATCGTCTTCGTCGCCGCGACGAACGGCGGCACCCACCTCGCCGACCCCGAGCGCTGGCACGACCTCGTCGACCTCTCCACGAACCTCGTCATGGTCACCGCCGCCGGCCTCTCGCTCGTGCCCGGCGGCGCTCCGTTCGCCGCCGTGGTCAGCGGGGTCGTGCGCGGCGTGGGGGCCCTGGTGAAGTACCTCGTGTCGTATGCCGCGGGTGACGACGGCGTGCCCGGCCTGGCCGCGATGACCCCCGACGGGCCGTTCGTCACCGCCCTCAACGCCGACCAGCCGGGACAGCCCCGCCCCGGGACCAACTGGCACGTCGTCACCTCCGACTTCCACGTGTCGCTCTTCGACGACCACCACAACCCGCCGGAGTTCCCTCGCGAGCTGGCGGTGAAGCTCGCCGAGGGCTTCGTCGACGGGATCTTCCAGGGGCGCAACGACCTCGTCGTGGACACGGACTCGATGTCTGCGATCGGACTGCCCGCGGGCGGCTTCGTGCGCGACACGTTCGCGCTCGGCACCAACGACGTCGTGCACCACGTCAACTACTTCTCGCAGCTGTCGGTCATCGGCGCGATCTCCCAGTGGCTGCCACTCGGTCTCGGGGCCTCGGAGGAGACGTCGGCACCGGAGTGGATGACGGCCGGCCCGGTGCTGGGCGGGGGTGACGAGGTCGGGGGAGACCGCGGGCTCGAGATGGCGGAGCCGCCGGCGCCGGCGGGTGCAGCACCCCCTCCGCCGGCACCACCGCCACCGGCTCCGCCGCGGGCCGCGCCGCCGCCGAGCGTCGCGCCGCCGCCGCCGCCGCCGACCGAGGCCCGACCGCCTGCGCCCCGGCCCGGTTCGACGCGCGCCGCGAAGAAGACGGCAACGAAGAAGACGGCAACGAGGAAGGCGGCCGCGAAGGCGCCGACCGAGGCCGAGCTGGCCGCCGAGATGCCCGGCGTCGTGACGCCCGGCTCGGACGTGACGGTGCGCGTGCGTCTCGCGCGCCAGCAGCTCGCGCCGACCGAGGGCACGGTGCACGCGGCCCAGGCCGTGCACGTCGACGCCGAGCGTCCGGTCAGCGTTCAGGTCTACGCCAAGGACAACGTGCAGGTGCTCGAGAACGACGCCAAGGTCTTCGGGCTCCCGGCCGGGGACTGGGCCAGCGAGCTGACCTTCCGGGTGCGCGCCCTCGCGCCGGGTCCGGTCCGTCTGTCGGTCGTGCTGCGACAGGGCTGGGTGCCCGTCGCAACGCTGATGCTGGAGGCCACGGCGGCAGCGGCCGGTCTCATGGCGCCCGCGCCCGCCACCGCCGTCGTCCACACCGGCATCGACGCACCCGAGCTCGACGGGCTGCCCTGCATCGACATCGTCGAGGGCCGGCGCGTCACCGGGGAGCGCGTCTACAGCTATGCCGTGCGCCTCGTGCCGGGGGAGCCCGCGCGGGCCTTCGAGTCGGCGCCGGTCCTGGGCCGCGACGAGTTCGTGCGCGACCGGATCGCCGAGGTCGAGCAGGTCATCAAGGACCCGGATCTCTCACCGCGCCAACGGATGTCGCAGCTGCAGAACACCGGGACGATGCTCTTCGACCAGTTCTTCCCCGAGGACATGCAGGCCTACCTCTGGGACCACCGCGACCTCGTGCACGACCTCATCGTCTACACCGACGAGCCGTTCGTCCCGTGGGAGCTCGTGCACCTCAAGCCGCCTCGGGGCAAGCGCGGCACCACGCCACGCTTCCTCGCGTCCGGCGGCCTCGTGCGCTGGCAGCTCGGCAGCTTCCCGCCCCGACGCGTCCGCGTGCGACGGGGCCACGCCCGCTCGATCTGCCCGGTCTACGCCGACCCGATGTTCAAGAACGACGTGGGGGTGGCCGAGGCCGGCTACCTCGCGGACCGCTTCGGGGCCAAGGCCGTGACGGCCACCCCGAGCGGCGTCGAGCGGCTGCTGCGCGGCGGCGGCTTCGACCTGCTGCACTTCTCGGGGCACGGGGCGGCCCGTTCGGACGACATCGTCGAGGCCAAGGTGCTGCTCAAGGGTCAGCGTCGAGGGACCACGGTGCGCCAGCAGTTCCTCACCGCGACGGACGTCTCCGAGAACCTCGACTGGACCGGGCCGGACAGCGTCGGGCCGCTCGTCGTGCTCAACGCGTGCCAGACGGGACGGTCCGGCGAGCTCTTCACGACCGTCGGCGGTTTCGCCAAGGCGTTCCTCGACGCCGGCGCCTCGGCGTTCGTCTCGTGCCTGTGGTCGGTCCAGGAGGAGCCGGCGCGGGTCTTCGTCGAGACGCTCTACGAGGAGCTGCTCAAGGGCACCCCCATGTCGCGTGCGAGCGCCCTCGCGCGCACCGCTGCCCAGGAGGCGGACGACCCGACCTGGCTCGCCTACGTCGTGTACGCGAGACCCGACGCGGTCCTCGAGACGGTGTGAGACGGCATACGCAACAAGCGAACCCACTCGACCGAGGGGTTCCCGACAAGGAAGGAACGGCCATGGCACGCAGGGCTCTGTGCGTGGGGATCAACGAGTTCGAGTCGCTACCGCAGTCGAGTTGGCTGGGCGGCTGCGTCAACGACGCCAACGACGTCGCCAAGGCCTTGCGGCCCCTCGGCTTCACCGGTCGCTCGACGACGGTGCTCACCGACGCCGCCGCCACGAAGAGTGCCGTCATGGGCGCCCTGACCAAGCTCGTCGACACGGCCAAGCCCGGCGACCACATCGTCTTCACCATCTCGAGCCACGGCACCCAGGTGCCCAACGAGCCGGGTGGGGACTTCGAGCCCGACGACCTCGACGAGGCCTTCGCCTGCCACGACATCCGGCAGAACGGCGACCAGTGGGACCGCGACACGGTCATCGTCGACGACGAGCTGCGCGACCTCTTCGCCCGCGTGCCGTCCGGCGTCCTGCTCGAGGTGCTGCTCGACACGTGCCACAGCGGCACCGGCCTGAAGGACCTCGAGGAGATCATGCAGGCCCAGCTGCTCGGCCGGAAGCCCCGCTTCCTGCCGCCGCCGACCCGCGAGGGCCTGGAGAAGACGCGGGAGCTGCGCGCCCTGGCTCCCCCCGGCCGCCCCGACCGCCGGGCGCTCGTCGAGCTGACAAAGAGCCGGTCGACCGCCTCGAAGCCCGTGCTCTTCGCGGCCTGCAAGTCCGGGCAGACGGCGTCGGACGCGACGTTCAGCAACCGCTCGAACGGAGCCTTCACCTACCTGTTCCTCAAGGCCCTCGCCGGGCAGCCCGGGGCGCCCCGCGCCGACCTGCTGCGCACCGTCACGGCCGGCCTCAAGGACGGCCACTTCAGCCAGCGCTCGACGCTCGAGGGGCCGGTCAAGTCCAAGAAGGTCGGCTTCGGCCAACCCTGGTGAGCCGCCACCCGGTGACCGACGACACAGGTGTCGACCCTCACACGCCTGCGCGGTGACCGCCCGGCCGGCGCGACGGCATACTCGGTCGCAGTTGACCGAGAGCCCAGACGCAAGGTGGCGATTCGAGCATGTCCCGACTGCAGCAGACCGACGGCCTCACCGAGGAGCAGACCGAGCTGATCAAGCTCGTCCGTGAGTTCGTCGACGAGCAGATCATCCCCGTCGCCACCGAGCTCGAGCACAAGGACGAGTACCCGCAGGCCATCGTCGACGGCATGAAGGAGATGGGGATCTTCGGGCTGATGATCCCCGAGGAGTACGGCGGCCTCGGCGAGTCGCTGCTGACCTACGCCCTCTGCGTCGAGGAGATCGCGCGTGGCTGGATGAGCGTCAGCGGCATCATCAACACCCACTTCATCGTCGCCTACATGGTGCTCCAGCACGGCACCGAGGAGCAGAAGCAGCACTATCTGCCCAAGATGGCGACCGGCGAGATCCGCGGCGCCTTCTCGATGAGCGAGCCCGGCTGCGGCTCCGACGTCTCGGCGATCAAGACCAAGGCCGTCAAGGGCGACGACGGCGGCTGGACCATCAACGGCCAGAAGATGTGGCTGACCAACGGCGGCTCGGCCAACCTCGTGGCCGTCCTCGTCAAGACCGACACCGGCGTCGACTCGGTCTACCGGAACATGACGACCTTCCTCATCGACAAGGAGTCGGGCTTCGGCGAGACCGCCCAGGGCGTCACCGTCCCCGGCAAGATCGACAAGATGGGCTACAAGGGCGTCGACACGACCGAGCTCGTCTTCGACGGCCACCGCACGACCGACGCCCAGATCCTCGGCGGCGAGCCCGGCAAGGGCTTCTACCAGATGATGGACGGCGTCGAGGTCGGCCGCGTCAACGTCGCAGCCCGCGGATGCGGTGTCGCGAGAAGGGCTTTCGAGCTCGGCGTCTCCTACGCCCAGCAGCGCGAGACCTTCGGCAAGAAGATCGTCGACCACCAGGCCGTGCTCTTCCGCCTCGCCGACATGGCCGTCAAGGTCGAGGCCGCCCACGAGATGATGGTCAAGGCCGCCCGCAAGAAGGACTCAGGCGAGCGCAACGACCTCGAGGCCGGCATGGCGAAGTACCTTGCGTCGGAGTACTGCTCGCAGGTCGTCGAAGACAGCTTCCGCATCCACGGCGGCTACGGCTACTCCAAGGAGTACGAGATCGAGCGGCTCTACCGCGAGGCTCCGATGCTGCTCATCGGGGAGGGCACCGCCGACATCCAGCGCATGATCATCGGCCGTCGCCTCGTGGAGGACTACAAGCTCAAGTCCTGAGCGTCCCTTGCCCGCGGCGGCGGGGATGCGAGGATGGAACCATGAGCCTGCAACCGAAGGGTCCGGGGGGACGCCAGGGATTCGCGACGCTGTCCCTGGAGTACCCCATGTCGCTGGGCGTGTTCGACCAGTACGTCGATGCGCAGAAGGCCGTCGACACGCTGTCGGACAACCAGTTCCCGGTCGAGAACTGCCTCATCGTCGGCACCGACCTCAAGCAGATGGAGCGGGTGACCGCGCGCCTGACGTGGGGCCGAGTCGCCCTCGGCGGCCTGCTGTCCGGCGTGTGGCTCGGGCTCTTCGTCGGCCTGATCCTCTCGCTCTTCTCCCGTCCCTCGAACCCCATCACCCTGCTGCTCTACACCGCGCTCTACGGCGCGGTCTTCGGCCTCGTGTGGTCGCTCGTCGGGTATGCCTTCACCCGCGGCGCGCGTGACTTCTCGTCCGTGAGCCAGGTCGTCGCGACGCGCTACGAAGTGTTCTGCGAGCACAAGTTCGCCCAGCAGGGACGCGAGATCCTCGCCAAGGCGGGCATCGCGGTCAGCCACACCGGCTTCGGCGCGTCGGCCGTCACGCCCGCGACGCCTCCGCCCGCCGTACCCGACGCGCCTGCCGCACCCGCGCCGACCGACCGTCCCGCGGCGACCAGGCCGCCGACCGGCACCGACGAGCCCGGCTCGCCGCCCGCCGGCTGAGCGACTCCGGCCGAACCGCCGGTCCGACCCGGCGGCTCGAACCGGCGGCGCGCCAGCCGAGACGCACCGAGCGCCCACCTCCCGACGGGGACGTGGGCGCTCGACGTGTGCGCAGGTTCGCGGTCAGGCGCGGGCGCCCCAGATGCCGGCGATCCACTGCTCCACCTCGGTGGAGCTGCGCGGCATCGCGGCCGAGAGGTTCTCGCAGCCGTCCTCGGTGATGAGGACGTCGTCCTCGATGCGCACGCCGTTGCCGCGGAGCTCGGCCGGGACGAGCTCGTCGTCGGCCTTGAAGTAGAGCCCCGGCTCGACGGTGATGACCATGCCCGGCTTGAGCTCGGCGTCGGAGTACTGCTCGCGGGTGGCGAGCGCGCAGTCGTGGACGTCGATGCCGAGGTGGTGGCTCGTGCCGTGCACCATCCAGCGGCGGTGGTACTGCCCGTGGTCGGCGTCGAGGGTGCCCTCGACGTCGACGCCCTCGGGCAGCAGGCCCCACTCGTGCAGGTGCTCGGCGATGACGCGGATGGCGGCCTTGTGGACGTCGCTGAACTTGTTGCCGGGCCGGCAGGCGGCGATGCCCGCCTCCTGCGCGGCGTACACGGCGTCGTAGATCTTGCGCTGCGCGTCGCTGAAGGTGCCGCTCACCGGCAGGGTCCGGGTGATGTCGGCGGTGAAGAGGGAGTCGACCTCGACACCGGCGTCGAGGAGCAGCAGGTCGCCGTCCTTGATGTCACCGGTGTTCTTGATCCAGTGGAGCGTGTTGGCGTGGTCGCCGCTCGCGCAGATCGAGTCGTAGCCGACGCCGTTGCCGTGGTGGCGGGCGTGCAGGCCGAAGACGCCCTCGACCCAGCGCTCGCCGCGGCCGCGGCGGACCGCCTCGGGGAGGTCGGCGATGACGGCGTCGAAGCCCAGGTGGGTGCCAGCGACGGCGTCGCGCATCTGCTCGATCTCCCACTCGTCCTTGACGAAGCGCAGGGTCGACAGGAACGCGGCGAGCTGCTCGTCGGCCTCGCGCTGGCGGTCGACGCGGGTCTCGGCCTCGGCGGCCTCCTGCGTGCCGGTCACGGCGTCGCGGGCCTTGTCGACGCGCGCCGCGACCTCGGCGTCGGCGTCGCGCACGACCCGGACCGTGACCTCGCCGGCGTCCTTGCCGACGGCCTCACCGAACTCGTCGATGTGCCGGGCGGTGAGGCCGAGCTCGGACTCGATGTCGGCGAGCGTGGGACGCGCCCCGACCCAGAACTCGCCGTAGCGCGAGTCGCCGAAGAACTCCTCGGTGTCGCGGTCGGCGAGAGGACGGAAGTAGAGCACGGCCTCGTGGCCGTCCTCGGAGCCCCCCTCGGAGCCGCCGTCGGTGGCGCGCCGGGGCTCGAGCACCAGGACGGCGTCGGGCTCGCGGTCGCTGCCGAGGCCCGTCAGGTGGGCGAAGGCGCTGTGCGGGCGGAAGACGTAGTCGCAGTCGTTGCTGCGCACCTTGAGACCGCCGGCCGGGATGACCAGGCGCTCGCCGGGGAAGGCGGCGCTGACGGCGTCACGACGACGGGCTGCGTGGTCGGCGACCTCGGCCCGAGGGGTCACCTCGGTGCTGCGCGGCGCCCAGCCGCTCGCGACGAACGCCCGGAACTCGTCGGTCGTCGCCGGCTTGCGGCTCGGAGAGGCTTTCTGCTCTTCACTCATTGCGTCATCGTGCCACGCGGGCGGGGTGCCACCGAACCGAGTTCTGGCGTGCTGGACGAGAACCGGGGGAGCGACGGCGAGAGGAGCAGAGTGGCACGCCGGGAGGGGTGTCCGCGGCGGTCCGGTCGTGGCATACGGTCGTGGGGTGGCCCGCACCGACCGACCCACCCGGCCGACCACCGCCCGCGCGAGCCTGCCCTCGCTGCGGGCCAGCACCCGGCGGGCCCTGAGCCCGAGCGGCCCGCCGACCGACGAGATCCCGATCTGGACGACGCCCGACGGCGTCGACTCGGTCACGGCGCAGGCCGTCATCGACCTCGCGATGCGCGCCGGTGTCGCGATGATCGCCACGGGCGCGGCGGCCGCGGACGTCACGGCGACCGTGCTGACCCTGACCAAGGCCTACGGGCTCAGCTCGGTCCACGTCGACGTCACCTACACCTCGGTCACCGTCTCCTACCACCGGGGCCCGAACGCCGACCCGATCACGGTCATGCGCATCGTGCGCTTCCGCGTGCAGGACTACACGCGCCTCGAGCGCCTGCGCGGCCTCATCGTCGAGCTCGCCCAGGACCCGGTGCCGGTCGACGAGGCGCGCGTGCGCTTCGACTCGGTCATCACGGCGCCGCATCCCTACCGCCGCTGGCTCGTCACGGTCGCCGGGGGCGCACTCGCCGCCGGCGCGGCGGGTCTCGTCGGCGGCGGCCCGTTCATCATCCTGCTCAGCTTCCTCACCGCGACCGTCGTCGGACGGGTCCTCGGCTGGCTCACCGGCGCCGGCGTGGCCGCCTTCTTCGCCCAGTGCGTCGGCGCGGCCATCCCGACCGCCGTCGCGACCCTCGTCGTCGTGGCCCAGTCGGCCGGCCTGACCTTCGTCGGCGACGTCTCACCCTCGCTCGTCGTGGCCTCCGGCATCGTCCTGCTGCTGTCCGGGCTCTCGGTCGTCGGCGCCGCGGAGGACGCCCTCGAGGGCTACTACGTCACGGCCGGAGCGCGCGGCTTCGAGGTGGTCGTGCTCTCGCTCGGCATCGCCGTAGGCATCTCCGTCGTGCTCTCGCTGGGCAAGCGCCTCGACTACCCGATCGCGATCAGCTCGCAGACGCTGCTCAGCGACAACGTCGTCGTGCAGGTCGTCTGCGCCGTCATCATCTCCGTCGCCTTCGCCGTCATGTCGTACGCGACCGGCACCGCCGTCGTGGTCGCGGGCCTGTCCGGCGGCGCCGGGTGGGTCGTCCTCGCACTCGCCGAGCGGACGCTCGAGCTCGGCGCGGTCACGGCGTCGGCGACCGCCGCGCTCGTCATCGGTTTCACGGCTCGACTCGTCGCGCGCCGCCTCACCATCTCGGCGCTCGCGGTGACGACCGCCGCGATCGTGCCGCTGCTGCCCGGGCGGATGGCCTACGAAGGCATCTCGCAGCTCGTCACCAACCCCGACGGCAACGGTTTCGCCGTCGGGGTTCCGACCTTGCTCCAGGCCTTCGGTCTGGGTCTCGGCCTCGCCGCCGGTGTCTCGCTCGGCACCTACTTCGCCAGCCTGCTCGTCGCCAAGCAGCAGGGGGTGCGTCCGCGTCCGGCCGCGGGGGCGACCCTCCCGGCCGACCCCGACCCGACGGCCAGGGGCAGCACCGCACCCGTCCTCTCCGAGACGAGCGACCTGCCCGCAGTGGCGGACGACACGGCTGGCCAGGGGCCATCGTGAGCAAGCACACGGCATACGACCATGGGCGTATGCCGTCCGCTCCGGCAGGCTGGGAGCCGCTCGTCCCAGCGGGGCCGGGTGAGTTCACTCGACGAGGAGCGGCAATGCAGTTCGGACGCAGCTACGAGGAGTTCGAGGTCGGTGCGGTCTACCGCCACTGGCCCGGCAAGACGGTCACGGAGTACGACGACCACCTCTTCTGCCTGCTGACGATGAACCACCACCCGCTGCACCTCGACACCCACTACGCCGCGGGGTCGACGCAGTTCGGGCAGAACGTCGTCGTCGGCAACTACGTCTACTCGCTCCTGCTCGGCATGTCGGTGCCGGACGTGTCGGGCAAGGCGATCGCCAACCTCGAGATCGAGTCGCTGCGTCACGTCGCGCCGACCTTCCACGGCGACACGATCTACGGCGAGACGACGGTGCTCGACAAGTGGGAGTCGACCTCCAAGGACGACCGCGGGGTCGTGCACGTCGAGACGATCGGCTACAAGCAGGACGGCACCGTCGTCTGCATCTTCCGGCGCAAGGTCATGGTGCCTAAGGAGAACTACCTCGAGGCGCGCGGCGGCGAGCAGCCCGGCCGTCCCGTGCCGGTGCCGGACAAGAACTGGGCCGGCCGCGACGCTGCTGCGCCCGAGCGGCCCTGAGGCGCCCACGTCCTCGCAACACACCGAACACTCGCCAACCTCTGCGGTTGTAGCCGTCCGGACTTGGTGATTGCTCGGTGTGTTGCCGGCCGTCCACATCCTCGGTCGCCTCATCCATCTCGTCCACAGGCGTGGCGCGGGTGGTGGTGGCGGCGGCCGTACGCTCCGACGATCGCCCCATGGACTCACGGATACAGGCCCTGGTCGACGAGCAGCACGGCGCGTTCTCGGCCGCCGAGGCCTCGGCGCGAGGCATCGATGCGACGGCGCTGCGCAGCGCCGCACGCGCCGGCCAGGTCGTTCGCGTCCGTCGGGCGGCCTACGTCGACAGGGTGGCGATGCTCGCTGCTGGTCCCGACGAGCGCTTCCGGCTCGCCGCCATGGCGGTGGCTCGCACGCGCCCCGGCGACGCTCTCAGCCACCACGCCGCGCTGGCTCTGCACGGGCTGCCGCTGTGGGGCCACGACCCTGCACGCATCGACCTTTTGGGGGATGCCCGGCAGATCGTGCACCGCAGCGGGGTCAGCGTACGGCCGCTGGAGGGGGCCCACACCGAGCAGGTCCGCGGGCTGGCCGTGGTCGGCGTCGCTCGAGCAGTCGTCGGGACGGCTCTGACGATGGGCCCGGACTGTGCTGTGGTCGCCGGCGATGCCGCCCTTCACCGGGGACTCGTCGGGCTCGACGACCTGCTGCACGAGGTGGCCGGGGTGTCGCCGCACGAGGGCCGGCAGCCTGCGCTCGATGCGGTGCTGCGCATGGACGCCAAGGCCGAGTCCGTCGGCGAGTCGCGCACGCGCCTGATCCTGCAGGACGCCGGCCTGCCCCACGAGAGCCAATACGTGATCACGGACGAGTTCGGTTTCGTCGCCAGGGTGGACTTCCTCGTCGACGGCGTCGTGCTCGAGTTCGACGGCAAGCTCAAGTACCAGCGCTCGCGCGACCGGGAGGACGGTCCCGAAGCGGACCCCGGCGAGGTGGTCTGGCTCGAGAAGAGGCGCGAGGACCGGGTGCGCCGTCTGGGCTACCCCTTCGAGCGCGTGGTCTGGGACGAGCTGTCCCGGCCGCAGGTCCTCGGCCGCCGCCTGCGCGACGCGCGTCGAAATCGTCGCAGCGCCTGACCCGGCAACACACCGAGCAGGCGTCAGCCTCTGCGGTTACAACCGCAAAGGCTTGCGGCTGCTCGGTGTGTTGCGGAGAGGGGCACGGGCCAGAGCGGGGCGAGGCTGCCTTCACCGGGCCCGCGGTCACCCAGCCGACTGCGATGTCGTTCCCTGGGAGGGTGCGACGCCGACCTGCAGGGGACCGGAGTCGGTCAGTGGCCGTCGCTGCTGCTCGGGCAGGGTGCGCAGCAGGCGGACGACCTGGTCGCGGTCGTTGCTCGTGCCCTCCGCGTCGCGCAGGCCGGCGCCAAGGGCCGCGCGTGCCGGCATCTCCGGAGGCGTGTCGGTCACGACCTCCCGGCGCGTGGCGCGCCAGACGTCGGTGCGGTGGTTGACGAGGACCCGTCGGGCGTAGGCGAGCGCCTCGCCCTCACGCACCCGCGGCCACGCGGCATACGTCTTGACGAGCGACGCCTGGGTCAGCTCCTGCGCCCGGTGGTGGTCGCCCGTCAGCAGCCACGCAGTGCGCAGCAGCGACGGTCCGGCCTGCTCCATGAAGGCCGTGAAGTCGGCGTCGCGCGCAGCGTCGCGTCGGCTCACGTCGTTCCCCTGTCCGTACTGTCCATGCCCTACCTACGGGCCGTGTGCGACAAAGGTGGCCAGCCGGCGACCACGACGGGTCCACGGCTCGTGCGGACCTGCGGGGTGGCATCGACGGCGGCGCGCACGTCGGCCCCTAGGCTGAGGGGCGTGACCACGACCGGTTCCGCGCGCGAGGCGCGCACGCGTCCGGTCATCGACCTGCACACCCACTCGGCCGTCAGCGACGGCACCGAGACGCCGAGCGAGCTCGTCGCGGCGGCGGCGGAGGCCGGCGTCGACGTGCTGGCCATCACCGACCACGACACCGTCGCCGGCTGGGCCGAGGCGGCCGAGGCGGCGACCGCCCACGGCATCACGCTGGTGCGGGGCATCGAGATCTCGTGCGCCTGGCGCCACTCCTCGATCCACCTGCTCGGCTACCTCACCGACGACGACGACGCCGAGCTCACGCGGGAGCTCGCGCGGGCACGGGACTCCCGGTCCACCCGACTCCAACGCATGGTCGCGCTCATGGCGGCGGACGGCATACCCCTGGGTTACGACGAGGTGCTCGCCCAGGTGGGCCCAGGGGCGACGCCCGGTCGGCCGCACATCGCCGACG
The DNA here is from genome assembly GCF_014646815.1 of Terrabacter tumescens. Classification (GTDB taxonomy): domain Bacteria; phylum Actinomycetota; class Actinomycetes; order Actinomycetales; family Dermatophilaceae; genus Terrabacter; species Terrabacter tumescens. Next base: position 278,460 of record NZ_BMNZ01000003.1, on the reverse strand, counting down.
CCCTCATCGCGAACGGCACGATCCGGCACCGGGACGAGGCGTTCCGGTCGTGGCTCGGCGACGACTCGCCCTACTACGTCGGCCACTACGCGCCCGACCCCGTCCGGGCCGTCGAGCTGGTGCGGGCCGCCGGCGGCGTGCCGGTCATCGCCCACCCCTTCACCCGGACGCGATCCGGGGCGCTCGACGACGCGCTCGTCGAGCGGATGCGCGACGCGGGGCTCGTCGGGCTCGAGGCCTACCACCGCGACCACGGGCCGGAGGAGGTCGCCCGGGCGCAGGCGCTCGCCGGCCGGCTCGGTCTGGTGCTCACGGGGTCGAGCGACTACCACGGCGAGGGCAAGCGCAACCGGCTCGCCGAGAACACCACGGCGCCCGAGGTGCTCGAGGCGATCGAGGCCGCCTCCAGCGGGGTCACCGAGGTGCTGAGGCCGTGAGCGTCTTCGATACGACGATCTTCCTCAGCACCTTCATCACCCTCGTCGTCATCCTCGACCCGCCCGGGGCCGTCCCGATCTTCCTCGCGCTCACGGCGTCGCTGACCAGGACCCAGCGCAACGTCGCGGCCCGGCGTGCCTCGCTCGTGGCCGTCCTCGTCATCGCGATGTTCGCGCTCTTCGGCCGCAGCATCCTCGACTACCTCCACATCTCCATCGCGGCCCTGCAGGGCGCCGGCGGCCTGCTCCTGCTCCTCGTCGCCCTCCAGCTGCTGACGGGCAAGGAGTCCGACGCGCTCGCCGACGCCGGGGTCAACGTCGCGCTCGTGCCCCTCGGCACGCCGTTGCTCGCCGGGCCGGGTGCGATCGTCGCGACGATGCTGGCGGTGCAGCGCTCGGACACCACGGGGGAGTATGCCGCCGTGGCCGCGGCGCTCGTCGCCGCCATGCTCGCGGTCTACCTCGTGCTGCGCTTCGCCGGCCGGGTGCGCGCCCTGCTGCGCGAGAGCGGCACGATGCTGCTGACCCGGATCGCCGGCCTGCTCCTGTCGGCGATCGCCGTGCAGATGGTCGCCAACTCGGTGCGCGCGTTCGTCGCCGGCGAGGGCTGAGAACGGCCTCCTCGCTCCTGCCAGCTCCCAGGAGTGACTCTGTCAGCTGTAGTACCGTGCCCGGTGAAGGACAGGCTGGGCACCGACGGCGGCGTCGGGAGCGGAGGCGGACATGACGGCCGGCAGCCCGAGCACCTCCCCGGACGGGGTCTGGGTGCTCGGTGGGTTCCAGACGGACTTCGCGCGCAACCTGACCCGCGAGGGCCGCGACGTGTCGCACCTCGTCGGCGAGGTCGTCGACGGCACCCTCGAGGCGGCCCGCGCCGCTCCTGCCGCCGTCGAGGTCGTCCACGTCGGCAACGCTTTCGGGCAGCTCTTCACCGGCCAGGGCCACCTCGGCGCCATGCCGGCGACGGTCCGCCCCGACCTGTGGGGGCTGCCCGCGAGCCGCCACGAGGCTGCGTGCGCGTCGGGCGGTGTGGCGCTGCTCGCCGCCATGGCCGACCTGCGCGCGGGCCACTACGACTGCGCCCTCGTGCTCGGTGTCGAGCTGGAGAAGACCGTGCCCGGCGACGAGGCCGCAACGCACCTGGGCGCCGCCGCCTGGGTCGGACGCGACGGCGAGGGCGCCCGCTTCATGTGGCCCCACGTCTTCAGCGTCGTCGCCGACGAGTACGACCGGCGCCACGGCCTCGACGACGCGCACCTGCGAGCCATCGCCGCGCTCAACCTCGCCAACGCCCGACGCAACCCCAACGCCCAGACCCGCGCCTGGGACCTGCCCGACCTGACCGGCCCGGACGCGACGGACGACGCCCTCAACCCCGTCGTCGAGGGCCGCCTGCGCCGCTACGACTGCAGCCAGGTCACCGACGGCGCCGCGGGCGTCGTGCTCGTCTCCGACGCGTGGCTGCGCGACCACCCCGGCCGACGGCCGGTCGCCCGCATCGACGGCTGGGGCCATCGCACCGTCGGGCTCGGGCTGCGCCAGAAGCTCGAGCGCGACCGGGACGAGCTCTACGTCCTGCCCCACGTGCGCCGGGCCGTCACCGACGCCTTCGACCGGGCCCACGTCACCCTCGAGGACCTCGACGGCTTCGAGGTCCACGACTGCTTCACCCCCACCGAGTACCTCGCCATCGACCACATCGGTCTCACCGGGCCGGGGGAGTCCTGGAAGGCGGTCGAGGACGGGTCGATCGCTCCCGGCGGGCGCCTGCCGATCAACCCGAGCGGCGGGCTCATCGGCGGTGGACACCCGGTGGGGGCGAGCGGCATCCGCATGCTCCTCGACGCCACCAGGCAGGTCAGCGGCACCGCGGGCGACTACCAGGTCGAGGGTGCCCGCACCTTCGGCACGCTCAACTTCGGGGGCAGCACCGCCACCACCGTCAGCCTCGTCGTCGGCGCCGTCGACGACTGAACAGCACCCCGAAACCGCCCCAAGACCACCCCGAAACCACTGCGAGGCAAGGAGACCCGGATGGACATCGACATCGTCGGTCGGATGCTCTCGACCCTGCCCGCGGACGACGACCACCCCTACCGCACCGGGCCGTGGCAGCCGCAGACCACCGAGTGGCGGGCGGACGACCTCGACGTCGTCGAGGGTGAGGTGCCGACCGACCTCGACGGCGTCTACCTCCGCAACACCGAGAACCCCGTGCACCCGTCGCTCAAGCACTACCACCCGTTCGACGGCGACGGCATGGTCCACGTCGTCGGCTTCCGCGACGGGAAGGCCTTCTACCGCAACCGGTTCGTGCGCACCGACGGCCTCCTCGCCGAGCAGGAGGCCGGGCAGTCGCTGTGGGCCGGGCTCGCCGAGCCGCCCTACCTGTCGCTCCGCGAGGACGGCTGGGGGGCCCGCAGGCAGATGAAGGACGCGTCGTCGACCGACGTCGTCGTGCACCGCGGCACGGCCCTGACGAGCTTCTACCAGTGCGGTGACCTCTACCGGCTCGACCCGATGTCGGCCGAGACGCTGGGCAAGGCGACGTGGCACGGCCGCTTCCCCTTCGACTGGGGCGTCTCGGCCCACCCCAAGGTCGACGACCGCACCGGCGAGCTGCTCTTCTTCAACTACAGCAAGGACGCGCCGTACATGCACTACGGCGTCGTGGACGAGGCCGACGACCTCGTGCACTACATCGACGTCCCGCTGCCGGGCCCTCGCCTCCCGCACGACATGGCGTTCACGGAGAACTACGTCGTGCTGAACGACTTCCCGCTCTTCTGGGAGCCCGAGGCGCTGGCCAAGGGTGCGCACGTCGCGCGCTTCCACCGCGACATGCCGAGCCGCTTCGCCGTCGTGCCGCGGCGCGGGCAGACGAGCGACATCCGGTGGTTCGAGGCCGAGTCGACCTACGTGCTGCACTTCGTCAACGCCTACGAGGAGGGCGACGAGATCGTCCTCGACGGCTTCTACCAGGGTGACCCCGAGCCGAAGGACAACGGCATGGGCAACCGGTGGGAGCGCGCCTTCCGCTTCCTCGCCCTCGACCGCATGCAGGCCCGGCTGCACCGCTGGCGGCTCGACCTGCGCACCGGGCTCGTCAGGGAGGAGCAGCTCTCCGACAGCATCACGGAGTTCGGCATGATGAACGGGGCCTACGCCGGCGGGAAGTACCGCTACGCCTACGCCGCGACCGGCAAGCCCGCCTGGTTCCTCTTCGACGGGCTCGTCAAGCACGACCTCCAGACCGGCACCGAGGAGCGGTATGCGTTCGGCGACAACGTCTTCGGCAGCGAGACCGCGATGGCTCCACGCGTCGGGAGCGCCGGTGAGGACGACGGCTACCTCGTGACCCTGACGACCGACATGAACGAGAACGCCTCGTACTGCGTGGTGTTCGACGCCGCTCGGGTCTCCGACGGCCCGGTCTGCAAGCTCCGGCTGCCGGAGCGGATCTCGAGCGGCACCCACTCCACGTGGGCGCCGGGAGCCGAGCTGCGTCGCTGGAGCACCGCCGAGACGGCAGCGGATGCGATCGGCCTCTGAGCCGACGGTCGACGACGTCGACCTCGGCACCGTCCCCACCCAGCTCGAGCCCGGCTCGACCAACGCCATCGGCCGCATGCTCGGCCTGCTCGGTGACGAGTGGACGCTGCTCATCCTCCAGCGCGCCCTGCGCGGGACGACCCGCTACGGCCAGTTCCTCGACGAGGTCGCGATCTCCAACGCCGTGCTCTCCTCGCGGCTGGCCACCATGGAGCGCGAGGGCGTGCTGCACCGCGTCGTCTACCAGGACCGGCCGGTGCGGGCCGAGTACGTCCTCACCGCACGCGGCCGTGGCCTCTGGCCCGTCACGATCGCCATCTGGGACTGGGAGCGCCAGTGGGTGCCGGGTCACGCGCAGACGCTGCCGGCGATGCGCCACGCGCTCTGCGGGCAGGACTTCACCCCCGACCTGACCTGCAGGGTGTGCCGTGGGGCCGTGCCGTCGAGCACCGTGCATGCCGAGTGGGGCCCCAGCGGGTCGTGGGAGCGGTCCGTCCCCGACTCGACGACGCGGCGTCGCTCCGACGCCCGCGTGGACCGGTCGCAGGCCGGCCTCTTCCCCGAGACGATGTCGATCTTCGGCAACCGGTGGTCCTCGGCCCTCATCGGCGCCTCCCTGCGGGGACTGACGCGCTTCGGCGACTTCGTGGACGCGTTGGGCGCACCACCCGCACTCGTCGCCGAGCGGCTGCGGTCCTTCTGCGACATCGGCGTGCTCGAGGCCCGAGGCCGGCGCGGGCCGGGTCGGGTGGGCCGGGCGGAGTACCACCTCACCGCGAAGGGGCACGCCTTCTATCCCGTCGTCGCGGTCGCCATCGACTGGGCGCAGCACTGGTATGCCGCGGCCGAGGGTCCTGCCCTCGTCCAGCAGCACGTGCCGTGCGGGGCACCGCTCGCCGTGGCGCTCGCGTGCGACCAGTGCTCGGCGGACCTGCACGGCAGCGACATCGAGATCGTCCCGCGCACCGCACGTCGAGGGGTCAGGTAGACGTCATGACCGACGCAGTGACATCAGCCGCAACGTCGGCCGGAACCTCGGCCAGCACCTCGGCCAGCACCTCGGCCGGGAGGCCGGCACGGGGACTCCACCCGCCGGACAAGGTCGCCGACTACCGCGCGAGGGGGTGGTGGGGCGAGCAGACGCTCGACGGCCTCTTCGCCGACCAGGTCCTGGCCCGCGGCGACGCGCTCGCCGTCGTCGACCCCGCCAACCGGGAGACCCTGCTCGGCTCGCCGCCGCGGCGGCTCACGTGGCACGAGCTCGACGCCGAGGTGACCGCCCTCGCGGCCCGCCTGCTGTCGCTCGGGCTCGGGCGGGGTGACGTGCTGGCGGTGCAGCTGCCCAACACCGTCGAGCTCGTCGAGGTCTACCTCGCGGCGTGGCGGCTCGGGGTCGTGGTCTCGCCGCTGCCCGTGCAGCTGCGGGAGCGTGAGGTGGCCGGCATGTGCGCCCGAGCCGGCGTGACGGCATACGTCAGCTGTGCACGGTTCGGCGAGCGTCAGCTCGTGGCCGAGGCGGCCACGGCGCTCGCCGACGTGGACTCGATGCGCGCCGTCGTCGCGTACGGCCCCGAGTCGGAGACGTCCGAGCTGCCCATCGGCGTGCGGGTGTGGCACCCCGAGGCGGCCATGGACGCCGACCGCCGCACGGTCGAGGCGCATGCCGCCGGCGACCCCAACGAGGCCAACGACGCCGTGACGATCTGCTGGACCTCGGGCACCGAGAGTGCGCCGAAGGGCGTGCCGCGCTGCCACATGGACTGGCTCGCGGTCGGCGTCGCCACGACCGAGGCGCCGCAGGTGACGGTCGAGGACGTGCTGCTCAACCCGTTCCCCATGATCAACATGGCGGGCATCAGCGGGATGTTCCTCCCGTGGCTGCTCAGCGGCTGCGTCCTCGTGCAGCACCACCCGTTCGACCTGCCCACCTTCCTCGGGCAGGTCGCGACCGAGCGCGTCACCTACACGTGTGCGCCGCCGGCACTGCTGTGGATGCTGCTCGGCAACGAGGAGCTCATGGCGCGCGTCGACGTCAGCAGCCTGACGCGGATCGGCTCGGGGTCGGCGCCCCTGCAGCCGGCGATGGTGCGCGGCTGGCAGGAGCGCCGAGGCATCAGCGTCATCAACTTCTTCGGCTCCAACGAGGGGATCGGCCTGCTGTCGAGCCCGGTGGACTTCCCCGACCCCGAAGACCGGGCGCAGTTCTTCCCCCGGTTCGGCGCGCCCGGCGTGACGTGGTCGACGCGCGCGGGAGAGTGGACCGACACCCGCCTCGTCGACATCGTGACGGGCGAGGACGTGACCGAGCCCGGCCACCCGGGCGAGCTGCACATCAGCGGACCGAGCGTCTTCGCCGGCTACCTCCACGGCGAGGAGCTGCCGAGCCCCTTCGACGACCGCGGCTACCTGCGCACCGGGGACCTCTTCGAGATCGCCGGCGACCGCGGCCAGTTCCTCCGCTACCTCGACCGCGCCCGCGACCAGGTGATCCGCGGCGGCACGAACATCGCCCCGGCCGAGCTCGAGGGCCTCATGGCCGACCACCCCGCCGTCGCCGACGTCGCCGTCATCGGCGACCCGGACGAGCGGCTGGGGGAGCGGGTGGCGGCCGTGGTCGTGCTGCGGCCGGGGGAGACGCTGACGCTCGAGGAGCTCGTCGCGTGGCTGCGCGAGCGCAAGATCGCCTCGTTCAAGCTGCCCGAGCGGCTCGAGGTGCGCGACGAGCTGCCCCGCAACGCGGTCGGCAAGGTGCTGAAGCGGATGCTGCGCCGGACCGGGGTTCGCGAGTGACGCCGGACGAGCTGCTGCGCTCGCTGCGGCTGCCCGTCATCGCGGCGCCGATGTTCCTCGTGTCCGGGCCCGAGCTCGTCGTCGCCGCGGCGCGGGCCGGCATCCTCGGGGCGTTCCCGACCCAGAACTGCCGGACTCCGGAGCAGCTCGACGAGTGGCTGGGGCTCATCTCGGCCGACGCGGGCGCCGCGCCCTGGGCGGTCAACCTCATCACCCACCGGACCAACGGCAGGCTCACCGACGACCTCGCGCTCGTCGCGCAGCACCGGCCGCCGGTCGTCATCACCGCCCTCGGCTCCCCGCGACCCGTCATGGAGGTCGTCAAGGGCTACGGCGGTCTCGTCGTGGCCGACGTCGTCGACCTCGCCCTCGCCCGTAAGGCGATCGCCGCCGGTGTCGACGGGCTTGCCTGCATCAGCGCCGGGGCCGGCGGGCACACCGGGCACCTCTCGCCGTTCGCGTTCGTCTCGGCCGTGCGCGAGATCTTCGACGGGCTCGTCACGGTGGGCGGCGGCATCGCCGACGGCGCCGGGGTGGCGGGAGCCGTGGCGGCCGGCGCCGACCTCGTCTACCTCGGCACCCGCTTCCTCGCCACGACCGAGAGCAGGGCCGCCGACGCCTACAAGCAGATGGTGGTCGACCACGGGCCCGACGACCTCGTCGTCAGCGACGGCATCACCGGCGCCGACGCGTCGTGGCTGCGCCCGAGCCTGATCGCGCACGGGCTCGACCCCGACCGGCTTGCCGGCGAGGCCGCTCCCGGCGGTGCGCGCGCGGGCCACCGGGACTACGACGTGCGCGACTACGACGTGGCCGTGTCCGAGGCCAAGCGCTGGTCCGAGCTGTGGGCGGCCGGGCAGGGGCTGCAGAGCATCCGCTCGGTGGCACCCGTCGCCGAGGTCGTGGACACGCTCGAGCGCGAGTTCCACACGGCCGCAGACCGGCTCGCGACCGTTGCCGGTTCACGACGCCGGGGTGGGGATGTCGTCGGACGTGGTGTCGGTCCCGCGTCGTAGGGTGTCGGCGTGACGACGGGACCGGCCGAGCAGACGACCTTCGCCGGCATGCCCACGCCGCTCTACTCCGGGTCGCCCTCGCGCCTGCTCGCCTGGCTCGACTGTCCGCGCCGCTACCGCATGCAGTACCTCGATCGTCCGCGTCCGCAGGCCCGGCCGCAGCGCGCCCACACCTCCGTCGGCATCGCGACGCACAACGTCCTGCGCGACTTCTGGGACCTGCCCGCCGGGCAGCGCACGCCCGCCGGGGTCGCCGAGCTCGTGCGCACGTCGTGGATCGACGTCGGCTTCCGCGACCCCGAGCAGTCCGCCGCCTGGCGCCTCCGGGTCCGCGACGCCGTCACCGACTACCTCCGCACGAGCGACCGCGACAACCAGCCGGTCGGCATCGAGCGCAGCGTGTCGCTCAAGACCGACGAGGTCGCCATCACCGGCCGCATCGACCGGCTCGACGACCGTGACGGCGAGCTCGTCGTCGTCGACTACAAGACCGGCCGACAGGTGCCCACCGACGACGACGCGCGCACGTCGCTGCCGCTGGCGTTGTATGCCGTCGCGGCAGCCAGCATGTTCCGCCGGCCGTGCCACCGGGTCGAGCTGCACCACGTGCCCTCGGGCACGGTCTCCTCGCACGAGCACACCGACGAGTCGCTCGGGCGCAAGATCGCCGAGGCCGAGTCGATCGCGTCCGACCTGCGGCGGGCCGACGCCGAGTTCAAGGACGTCGGCATCGAGTCGAGCCGGTTCCCGCCGCGCACCTCGGCGATCTGCTCGTGGTGCGACTTCCGCGCCCACTGCCCCGAGGGTCAACAGATGGGGCCTGAGAAGTCCGACTGGGCCGGTCTCGAGCCGGCGGGCTACGACACCACCCCACGGGAGCGGGACGATGCCTGACACCGATCTGCGGTGCTCGCCCTGCTGACACGGCTCGCCGTGCGCCGGCACGGCCAAGGGCCCGTCGTGTCGGCTCTGTCACGTGCCGAGCGCGCCCCGCGGACGATCTCGGCGTTCTGAGCGCCCGACCTGACAGACTGGGACGCATGGCGCCCCGCACCCGCACGTCCGGCTCGTCCACGGCGTCCGGCAACGCTCGGTCCGCTGCCGACGGAGGCCCCACGGTCATCGCGCTGGCCAACCAGAAGGGTGGCGTCGCCAAGACGACGTCCGTCGCGAGCATCGGCGCGGCCCTGGCCGAGCTCGGCCAGCGGGTCCTGCTCGTCGACCTCGACCCGCAGGCCTGCCTCACCTTCTCCCTCGGGGTCGACCCCGACACCGTCGAGCGCTCGATCCACGACGTCCTCACCGGCTCCGCCGAGCTCAACGACGTCGTCGTCACGTGCGAGGAGGGCGTCGACCTCGTCCCCTCCGCCATCGACCTCGCCGGGGCCGAGGCCATGCTGCTGCCACGACCCGGGCGCGAGTACGTCCTGCGCTCGGCCCTCGAAGGCGTCGACACGGCATACGACGTCGTCCTGCTCGACTGCTCGCCGAGCCTCGGGGTGCTGACCCTCAACGCGCTGACGGCCGCCGACGCGCTCATCATCCCGATGCCGTGCGAGATGCTCAGCCACCGCGGCGTCGGGCAGCTGCTCGACACCGTCGCCGACGTGCAGAAGATCCTCAACCGCGACCTCGAGGTGTGGGGCATCCTGCCGACCCTCTTCGACGGGCGCAGCAACCACGCGCGCGAGGTGCTCGCCGACGTGGGGGAACGCTACGACCTGCCGGTGCTCGAGCCGCCGATCCCCAAGACGGTGCGCTTCGCGGAGGCGCCCGCGGTGGGCCGCTCGATCCTCGCGACGGCCCGCACGTCCAAGGGCGCCCAGGCCTACCGCGACGTCGCGACGGCCCTGCTCGCGAGGCTCTGAGCCGGGTCGCACCGTTCGCCGGGACGGGCCGGCGGGGAATGAATGGTGGTGAGGCTGCGCTGCACCTGAGAGCGTCGCCAACCACCACGAAGGAGACACCCTCTTGATTTCCACCCCCGCCCTGGTCGCCCCGAGCGCCGGAGCCGCCTTCGAGGCCCGGACCGTCGAGCACCGCGACCTGCGTGACGACGACGTCCTCATCGACATCAAGTTCGCCGGCATCTGCCACAGCGACATCCACCAGGTCCGCGAGGAGTGGGGCAGCGCGCACTTCCCCATGGTCCCCGGGCACGAGATCGCCGGCATCGTGTCGGCCGTCGGTGACGGCGTCACGAAATACAAGGTCGGCGACCGCGTCGGCGTCGGCTGCATGGTCGACTCCTGCGGCGAGTGCGAGTTCTGCAAGGACGGCGAGGAGCAGTTCTGCTCCAAGGGCGCCGTCATGACCTACAACGGCAAGGGCTACGACGGCGAGCCGACCAAGGGCGGCTACGCCCAGCAGGTCGTCGTCTCCGAGCGCTTCGCGGTCGGCATCCCCGACGGCATCGAGCTCGACGTCGCTGCCCCGCTGCTCTGCGCCGGCATCACCGTGTGGTCGCCGCTCAAGCGCTGGGGCGCCGGCCCCGGAAAGAAGGTCGCCGTCATCGGCCTCGGCGGTCTCGGCCACATGGCCGTCAAGCTCGCCGCCGCCATGGGCGCCGAGGTCAGCGTGCTGAGCCGCAGCGACGCCAAGAAGGACGACGGCCTCGCGCTCGGCGCGACGGCCTACCACGCCACCGGTGACGAGGGTGTGCTGAAGAGCCTCAAGGGCACCTTCGACATCATCATCAACACCGTCAGCGCGGACCTGCCCATGCAGACCTACATCGGTCTGCTGCGCCCGCTCGGCGTCATCGCCAACGTCGGCCTGCCCGCCGGCAACTACGACTTCGCGCCCGGCGCCGTCGTCGGCGGCAGCCGCGTCGTGGCCGGCTCGAACATCGGCGGCATCCCCGCCACGGCCGAGATGCTCGCCTTCTGCGCCGAGCACGGCATCGGGGCGACGATCGAGAAGATCTCGGCCGACGAGGTCGACGCCGCCTACGACCGTGTCGTCGCCGGCGACGTGCGCTACCGCTTCGTCATCGACACCGCGACGATCAACGCCTGATCAACGTCCGACGTGCGCCCGACGAGGGCGTATGCGTGCGGCCGGGTCCTTCGGGGCCCGGCCGTTCGCCTGTCCGCGCCCTTCAGACGTGGCGTCGGACTGCGTCTCGGGGGTTGCGTCGGGTTGCGTCGGGGGTCGTGTTGGAGGTTGCGTCGAGGGCCGGGAGGCCGTCGATCGACGCGGCGTTCTTCGTCGCGCGGTAGGTCGCCAGCCCCTCGTCGCCACGGTTGTCGGCCCACCGGGTCAGCAGGTCCCGGTCGCCGTCGTGCGTCATCAGCGGGACGGCATACCCGCACGAGTCGGAGACGCGCTCGACGTCGACCACCACGACTCCCCGGGCGCCGGGGATGTCAGGGAAAAGCCTTCGGTAGGAGTCGAACTCGCTGTCCTGTAGGCCGACGTAGCGACCCTTCCCGTGCAGCCGGACGATGTTGGGCGCGCCCTCGAAGGCGCAGAACATGACGGTGATGCGGCCGTTCTCCCGCAGGTGGGCCACCGTCTCGGAGCCGCTCCCGGTGAGGTCGAGGTAGGCCACTGTCCGCTCGTCCAGCACGACGAAGGAGCCGTCCAGGCCCTTCGGGGAGACGTTGACGTGCCCGTCGCGCGAGAGGGGCGCGGTCGCCACGAAGAAGAGGTGCTGCCTCTCGATGAACGCGCGCAACCGACCGTCGATCGACTCGTGCAGCTTCACACCACCCACGCTCCTCGGCTCGGTCCGGGACGACCGGATCCAGCGTAGGAGTCTCCGCGCCCGGATGCCGCGACGAGACCACTGGCCGGACCCGGTGGGCGGCCCGCAGGTCGGGAGCTCGCTCTGGCCGCCTGGCTCTACCGCCGTGTCGTGGCGCCGGATGGTGCTCGGACCTGCCAGGACGTGCAAAGCCCGGGTCGGACGGCACCCTGAGGTGCTGCCCGACCCGGGCCCTCGCGTGTGCCGGGCGTGTGCCCGGCGGCCGTTCGGTGAGAGCTCAGGACGAGCTCTCGGTCGTCACTCCGGGGCGGTAGCGGTGGCCGCCGGGGCGGCCTCGCCACGACCGCCGCCACCGCGGCGACGACGACGCGGCGGGCGCGAGCCGCCCTCGCCCGCGTTGGCGGAGTCACCGCCTGCAGGAGCGGACTCCTCGCCCCCGGTGGCACCCGCGGCACCGGCGGCCGCAGCCCCGGCACCACGCGTACGACGTCGGTTGCGGCTGCGGCGCGGACGGCTCTCGCCGCTCTCGGACGAGGGGCCCGACTCGCTCGAGTGCCCCGAGTCGCTCGACTCGGCTGCCGCGTCGGTGTCGTCGCGACGGGCGCGCGAGCGCCCACGGTCGCCACCACGCTCACCGCGCTCACCCCGACCACCACGGTCGCCCCGCTCACCACGGCCCGAGCCGGCGCCCGACTTGCCGTGGCGCTTGCCGGTCTCGCCGAGGTCCTCGATCTCCTCGGCACCGAGGCCGGCGAGCTTCTGCTGAGAGCGGCGCAGGCGGCCCTTGGCGTCGGTGGGGATGTCGAGGTCGGTGAAGAGGTGATCGGAGCTGGAGTAGGTCTCCTGCGGCTCGGGGATGCCGAGGTCGAGCGTCTTGTTGATGAGTGCCCAGCGGTGCAGGTCGTCCCAGTCGACGAAGGTGACCGCGACACCGGTGTTGCCGGCGCGGGCCGTGCGGCCGATGCGGTGCAAGTAGGTCTTCTCGTCCTCGGGGCACTGGTAGTTGATGACGTGCGTGACGTTCTCGACGTCGATGCCGCGGGCCGCGACGTCGGTCGCGACGAGGATGTCGACCTTCCCGTTGCGGAAGGCGCGCAGCGCCTGCTCGCGTGCGCCCTGGCCGAGGTCGCCGTGGATGGCGGCAGCCGCGAAGCCACGCTCGACGAGCTCGTCGGCGACCTTGGCGGCGGTGCGCTTGGTCCGGCTGAAGATGATCGTCAGGCCGCGGCCGTTGGCCTGGAGCATGCGCGAGAGCATCTCGACCTTGTCCATGGCGTGCGCGCGGTAGACGAACTGCTCGACGGCCTTGACCGTGTGGGCGTTCTCGTTCTCGTCGCCCATGGCGCGGATGTGCGTCGGCTGGGACATGTAGCGCCGCGCGAGGGCCACGATGGCACCGGGCATGGTCGCGGAGAAGAGCATCGTCTGGCGCGACGCGGGCGTCAGCGACATCAGGGTCTCGACGTCGGGCAGGAAGCCGAGGTCGAGCATCTCGTCGGCCTCGTCGAGCACGACGGTGCGGGCCTGGGACAGGTCGAGGTGACCCTGCTTGGCCAGGTCGATGAGGCGACCCGGCGTGCCGACGACGACCTCGACACCCGCCTTGAGGGCCTCGATCTGGGGCTCGTAGGCGCGGCCGCCGTAGACGGTGAGCACGCGCACGCCGCGCTTGCGCCCGGCCCGCTCGAGGTCGCTCGCGACCTGGACGGCGAGCTCGCGCGTCGGGGCGACGGCGAGGGCCTGCGGCTTGCCGGGGCGAGCCTGCGCGTCGAAACCGTCGTCGCCGCGGGCGAGGACGCGGTTGAGGATCGGCACGCCGAACCCCAGGGTCTTGCCCGTGCCGGTCTTGGCCTGGCCGATGATGTCGTGGCCGGCGAGGGCCACAGGCAGCGTCATGGCCTGGATGGGGAAGGGGTGGACGATCCCGTGCTCGGCCAGCGACTCGACGATGTCGGGGTGGACGTCGAAGTCCGCGAAGGTGAGCTCGACGGCCGGCTCTACGGCGGTCTCTGCGACGGGCTGGGCGGCGGTCTCCGCGACGGGCTGGGCGGCGGTCTCCGCGACGGCGGCCTCGGGCGCGTCCGTGGTGACCCCCGCGTCGGCGGGGATCTCGTGGGGCTGGGTCATGGGCATCTCTCGATCGGCACGAGCACCCCGGCGTTCGCGGGAGCTCAGTGGCGCGTGACGGGCCGATCGGAGACTGTCAGTGACGGTGAGTGGTTCTCGCACGAGGTGATCACCGTGCGGGCTCCACCGGTGCGCGGAGAGTCCGCGAGCACCATCTGGGCAAACCATCGGGCCGACCGGGCACCGAGTTGTCCGGCCCAGTCTACCGGCATGCGGGCGGAACGCCCGAACTCCTTCACTAGATTGGACGAGGTAGATAGGACGCGACGCCCGAGAACCCCGAGAACCCCGAAAACCGCGAGACCGGCGAGGACGCCGGGCAGGGCGTCGAGGAGCAGGACGGCGAGCCCGGCTACCTCGCGGCCGTCACCGACCTGCTCGGGGCGCTGGCGTACGGCGAGCTGCGCGCCTTCAGCCAGCTGGCCAAGGACGCCGAGCTGGCGCCGACGCTCCGCCACAAGTCGGCGCTCGCCGGACTGGCCGCCCACGAGCTGCGCAACTACTCCGTGCTGACCGAGCGGCTCCAGTCCCTCGGGGTCGAGCCGGAGACGGCGATGGAGCCCTTCGTCCCCGCCGTCGACGCCTTCCACGAGCGCACGAGCGCCTCCGACTGGCTCGAGGGCCTGGTCAAGGCCTACGTCGGCGAGGGAATCGCGCAGGACTTCTACCGGGAGATCTCCCGCTACGTCGACGAGGACACCCGCTCGCTCGTCGTCAGCGTGCTCGAGGACACCGGCCAGGCCGAGTTCGCCGTCATGGTCGTCCGCGAGGCGATCGCGCAGGACCCGCGCCTCGCGGGCCGCCTCGCGCTGTGGGGTCGTCGTCTCGTCGGCGAGGCGATCACCCAGGCGCAGCGCGTCGGCGTCGAGCGCGACGCCCTCGCCAGCATCCTCGTCGGGGCGCCGGGCCGGGCCGGCGCCGACCTCGCCGAGCTCGGGCGGATGTTCGCGCGCCTGACCGACGAGCACTCCCGGCGCATGTCGAGCCTCGGCCTGTCGGCCTGAGCGGGCGTATGCCGCCCTGTCCCCGGGGACGACGAAGGGCCCGACCGTGTGGTCGGGCCCTTCGGATGTGGGGCGTCGGTCAGACCGACTTGTGGCTCATGCGGCCGTACAGCACGATGATGATGGCGGCTACGACGGCACCGAGGATCAGCGGGATCCAGGCGATGCCAGAGTTGTTGGAGTAGCCGAGCTGGCGCACGACGAACGTGACGATGACGTTGGCGACGATGCCGATGAGGATCGTCACGACGATCGAGATGTTCTGCTTGCCCGGCAGGATGAGCCGTCCGAGGGCGCCGATGATGGCGCCGACGATGATGGCTCCGATGATGGTGCTGACCATGTGTCACAGCTCCTTCTGGTCACGAGGTGACCGCTTGGTCCGCGAGGCGTGCGGACGACGTGCAACGAGTTCAATGTCCCACCGGTTGGGGCGGGAGTGGTGGATGTGACGGGTGCCATTTCCACGGGATTCCGCCCAGCGAGGGACGAAGGGGACGCGAGCCCTCGTCGGGCGCGCGTCCGGGGGATCAGCGCGTCTGGCGGTTGCCGGTGATCATGCCGTAGCCGACGATGAGCGCGGCCGCGACGACGACGCCGATGAGGCCGGAGATCCAGTCGATCCCCTTGGTGTCACTGACGCCGGTGGCCTTGTAGTAGATGAACGCGCCGATGAGTGAGCCGATGGCGCCGAGGACGACGGTGAGCAGGACACTCATGTGCTGCTTGCCGGGCAGCACCAGACGGGCGAGCGGTCCCACGATCGCACCCGCGACGAGGGCGGCAAGGATGGTTCCGATCATGTCTTCGCTTCCTCCTTCGAGCCCGCAGTGCGGGCGGCGACGACCCGGCGGACCCGGCTCGTTCCTCCACCCTGTACCCGCCTGACGCCCGTCAGCCACATCCGAGCGCGGCCGGGCACGAAGAAGGCCGCCGACCCGAGCGGGTCGACGGCCTCCGCCACTGCGTCGGTCTCACGTCGTCACCGGGAGGTGGTCACGTGATCCCTTGCAGGACAGCTCTTCTCGTATGCGTTCAGTGGGCGCCGAAGCCGACGCCGGCCTTGCGCTCGGCACCCGTCGTCACGTAGCCGATCGAGACGGACGGCACGATGACGCGCCCGCCCTTGTCGTCGACCAGCTCGAGGACGTCTGACCCGAGCGCTGCCTTGACGGCGGCGTGGATCTCGTCGGACGACTGCGTCGTCTCGAAGGTGATCTCGCGCGCCACGTTCTGCACGCCGATGCGGACCTCCACGTCAAACCTGCTTTCTCAGTTCTGGTGGACGCGGTCGACCGCGTCCTGTCGTCACCTTAACCAGCGGGCGTGCCGACCGATTCCCTGGCCGCCCCACCGGGCCTGTCGCCCTCGGCCGACGTCTCGGTCCGGCCCTCGCCGCGCCCGACGAGGGGGAAGGCCCCGAAGCCGCGACGGATCAGCGCTGCGGTGATGCGCACGGCTGTCTCCTTGGACAGCGTCGCCTCGTGGGTCAGCCAGTGGCGGGCCGAGGTCTGGGCGAGACCGACGAAGGCGACGCCGACGAGCACCGCCTCCTCCTGGTCCATCGAGGTCTCGCTGCGGATGATCTCGGCCATCGCCTCGGCGCACGTGAGGTCGATCTGGTCGAGGCGCTTGCGCACCTCCGGCTCGTTGGCGAGGTCGGACTCGAAGATGAGGCGGAAGGCCGCCCCCTCCTGGCCGACGAAGTCGAAGTAGGCCCGCGTCATCGTGTTGATGCGCGCCTTGTTGTCCGAGAGGGCGAGGGCGTCGCGGACGAGCTGCTCGAGCTCTCCGGTGTGCTGGTCGATGAGCGCGAGGTAGAGCTCGAGCTTGCCCGGGAAGTGCTGGTAGAGCACGGGTTTGGAGACCCCGGCCCGCGCGGCGATGTCGTCCATCGCGGCGGCGTGGTAGCCGTTCTCGACGAACACGCCGAGCGCCGCGTCGAGCAGCTGGGCGCGCCGCTCGGATCGGGGCAGCCGCTGGCCGCGGCCCGGCGGTGTGGTCTCGTCAGCCATGCGGGTCCTCTTCGGGTCTGGGCGCGTCGATCGTCCGGTCGGTGGGGGCCGTGCCGTCCGCCCCCGCAGACGACCGTGTCGTCTCACCATACCGAGCAGTACGGTGAGGACATGTCGACGGATCCGCTGGTCAAGACGGGTCGGGCCCTCAGCGCGGCCGAGACGACGAGGTACGCCCGCCACGTCCTGCTGCCCGACGTCGGACGTGACGGACAGGAACGGCTGGGCGCCGCGCGGGTGCTCGTCGTCGGTGCCGGCGGGCTCGGCTCGCCCGCCCTGCTCTACCTCGCCGCCGCCGGGGTGGGCACCATCGGTGTCGTCGACGCCGACGTCGTCGACCTGACCAACCTGCACCGGCAGGTCATCCACAGCGACGCCGACATCGGTCGGCCCAAGACCGAGTCGGCCGAGGCGGCGGTGCACCGCGTCAACCCGCACGTCACCGTCGAGCGCCACGACGTCGCCCTCGACTCCTCGAACGCCCTCGAGATCATCGGCGGCTACGACCTCGTCGTCGACGGCACCGACAACTTCCCGACCCGCTACCTCGTCAACGACGCCTGCGTCATGCTCGGCAAGCCGCACGTGTGGGGATCCATCCTGCGCTTCGACGGGCAGGTCTCGGTGTGGTGGGCCGGCCACGGGCCGTGCTACCGCTGTGTCTTCCCCGAGCCGCCGCCGCCCGGTTCGGTGCCGAGCTGCGCCGAGGGCGGGGTGCTCGGAGTCCTGTGTGCGGCCATCGGGTCGGTCCAGTCCACCGAGGCGATCAAGCTGCTCCTCGGCATCGGGGAGCCGCTGACCGGTCGTCTGCTGATCCATGACGCGCTGCGTCAGAGCTGGGACACCCTGACGGTCCGCGCCGACCCCGACTGCCCGGTGTGCGGGGCCGACCCCACCGTCACCGAGCTCATCGACTACGTCGAGTTCTGCGGCGTGCCCGGCGCTGCGGCGGGCGACGAGGGCGACCTGCCGACGGTCACCGTCCACGAGATGGCCGAAGAGCTCGCGGCTGCCGAGCCGCCGCTGCTCGTGGACGTCCGAGGCGCCGAGGAGCGCGCGATCGCCAGCATCCCCGGAGCCGTCGCCATCCACCTCGATGCGTTCCGCTCCGGCGAGGCCTTCGACGAGCTACCCACGGACAGAAGGGTGCTCATCCACTGCAAGGTCGGTGGACGGTCGGCCGAGGCGACGCGCCTGGCGCTGCGCGCGGGGCTCACGGACGTCGCGAACGTCGAGGGCGGCATACTCGCCTACCTCCGGGAGATCGACCCGAGCCAGCCCGAGTACTGAGAGGACGCCCGTGCCGCTGGAGGACCACGCCGAGCGTGTGCTCGACCTCGTCGCGACGATCCCCGAGGGGCGGGTGCTCGCCTACGGCGACATCGCCAAGCGGCTCGGGGGCATGGGCCCACGCACGGTCGGGACGGTCATGAGCCGCTACGGCTCCGACGTGCCGTGGTGGCGGGTCATCCGCTCCGACGGGAGGCCGCCGCAGGGCCTCGAGGACGACGCGCTCGAGCGATGGCGCGCCGAGGGCACGCCCCTGGTGGGCGGCCTCGTCGACGGCAGCCGCGCCGACATGGCCCGGGCGAGGTGGGACTTCGGGGGAGAGGTCGCCGGGACGGACGGCGCCGGGGTGCGGCGGAGGCGGGGCGGCCTGCACCACGTGGAGATCTGGGTCGAGGACATCACCGCCGCCGCGCGTGAGTGGGGCTGGCTGCTGGACCGGCTCGGCTACCACCTCGGCGACGACTGGGGCCACGGGCAGGCCTGGGAGCTCGGCTCGCTCTACGTGGTCGTCGAGTCGGGTCCCGACGTCGAGGGTGGTCGACACGAGCGGAAGCGTGCGGGAGTGAACCACCTTGCCTTCCACGGGGGTTCGCGTGCCGAGGTCGACGCCGTCGTCGCGGACTGCGAGTCGGGTGGCTGGAGCCTGATGTTCGCCGACCGGCACCCGCATGCCGGCGGCCCGCAGCACTACGCCGCCTACCTCGAGAGCGGCGAGGGCTTCGAGGTCGAGCTGGTCGCCGGGTAGGCGGTGGACTGCCTGGCTTCGCCTGCGACCGTCATCGACAGGCCCGCGCGGCAGGAAGTCAAGACTTGATTTGTTCCAGAAAGCGGGACAGACTCGAAGCATGTCCGGGGCCGATGTCGAGGAGCAGCTGCGCGAGTCGGGGCTCCGGGTCACCCGCCAGCGGGTCGCCGTCCTCACCGTGCTGCACGACCACCCGCACACCGACACCGACACCGTCATCCGGCAGGTCCGCGAGGTCGCCGGCGACGTGTCGCACCAGGCCGTCTACGACGCCCTGCGCGCCCTGACCGAGGCGGGCCTCGTGCGCCGCATCCAGCCGACGGGCTCCGTCGCCCGCTACGAGGTGCGCGTCGGCGACAACCACCACCACGTCGTATGCCGTTCGTGCGCCGCGATCGCGGACGTCGACTGTGCCGTCGGCGAGGCTCCCTGCCTCACCCCGTCCGACAGCCACGGCTACCTCATCGACCAGGCCGAGGTGACGTACTGGGGACTGTGTCCCGAGTGCGCCGCTGCGGCCGCCTCCTGAATTGCCCACCCGAAGAAGAGAAGGACGTCCCGTGTCTGAGCAGCAGCACACCGCCAAGCCTGACGCCGAAGTCGGCGAGATGAACGAGCCGGAGGCCGCCAAGTGCCCCGTGGCCCACGACCGGGCGACGCGTCCGGGTGGCACGAGCAACGAGGAGTGGTGGCCGAACCGCCTCAACCTCAAGGTGCTCGCCAAGAACCCCGCCGTCGCCAACCCGCTCGGTGACGACTTCGACTACGCCGCGGCCTTCAACAGCCTCGACCTCGCGGCCGTCAAGGCCGACATCGCGGCCGTGCTCACCGACTCGCAGGACTGGTGGCCCGCGGACTTCGGCCACTACGGCCCCTTCATGATCCGCATGGCGTGGCACAGTGCGGGCACCTACCGCGTGCACGACGGGCGCGGCGGCGCCGGCGCCGGTCAGCAGCGCTTCGCCCCCCTCAACTCCTGGCCCGACAACGGCAACCTGGACAAGGCCCGCCGCCTGCTGTGGCCGGTCAAGAAGAAGTACGGCCAGAAGCTCTCGTGGGCCGACCTCATCGTCCTGACCGGCAACGTCGCCCTCGAGTCGATGGGCTTCGAGACGTTCGGCTTCGGCGGCGGACGCGCGGACGTCTGGGAGCCGGACGACGACGTCTACTGGGGCTCGGAGGCCGAGTGGCTGGGCGACGAGCGCTACACGGGCGACCGGGACCTCGAGAGCCCTCTCGCGGCGGTCCAGATGGGCCTCATCTACGTCAACCCCGAAGGCCCCAACGGCAACCCCGACCCGCTCTCCTCGGCTCGCGACATCCGCGAGACGTTCGGCCGCATGGCGATGAACGACGAGGAGACCGTGGCCCTCATCGCCGGTGGCCACACCTTCGGCAAGACCCACGGCGCCGCCGACCCGCTGAAGTACGTCGGCTCGGAGCCCGAGGGCGCCCCGCTCGAGGAGCAGGGCTTGGGCTGGAAGCAGTCCTTCGGCACGGGCAAGCTCCAGGACGCCATCACCTCTGGCCTCGAGGTGACGTGGACCCCGACCCCGACGCAGTGGGACAACACGTTCTTCGACGTGCTCTTCGGCCACGAGTGGGAGCTGTCCCACAGCCCGGCCGGGGCCAACCAGTGGGTGGCCAAGGACGCCGAGGCGACCATCCCGGCCCCGAACGCGGGCGGCGAGAAGCGACTCCCCACGATGCTGACGACCGACCTGGCACTTCGCGTCGACCCGGCATACGAGAAGATCTCGCGACGCTTCCACGAGAACCCTGCCGAGTTCGCCGACGCCTTCGCCCGGGCGTGGTTCAAGCTGACCCACCGCGACATGGGTCCGGTCCAGCGCTACCTCGGCCCCGAGGTGCCGCAGGAGGAGCTGCTCTGGCAGGACCCGCTGCCGGCCGCGACCGGCCAGCCGGTCGGCGCCGACGACGTCGCGACGCTCAAGCAGGCCATCGCCGACTCCGACCTGACCGTCACCCAGCTCGTCAAGGCGGCGTGGGCGTCCGCGTCGACGTTCCGCAGCAGCGACAAGCGCGGCGGCGCCAACGGTGCCCGCGTGCGCCTCGAGCCGCAGAGCGGCTGGGACGTCAACGACCCCGCCGAGCTGGCCGCGACCCTGCGCACCCTCGAGGGCATCCAGGCCGACTTCAACGGCCGCGGCGGCGCCACCGTGTCGCTCGCCGACCTCATCGTCCTCGGCGGCAACGTCGCGATCGAGCAGGCTGCTGCCGCAGGCGGATTCACGGTCGAGGTGCCCTTCCGTGCCGGCCGTGTCGACGCCTCGCAGGAGCAGACCGACGTCGAGTCGTTCAGCTACCTCGAGCCCAGGCACGACGGCTTCCGCAACTATGTCGGCAAGCCGGGCCGCGTGCCCGCCGAGTACCTCCTCGTCGACCGCGCCAACCTGCTCGGCCTCTCGGCCCCGCAGATGACGGTCCTCGTCGGCGGCCTGCGCGTCCTCGGCGCCAACACCGGCGGCTCGACGACGGGAGTGCTCACCGACCGTGTCGGCACCCTGAGCAACGACTTCTTCGTCAACCTGCTCGAGCTCGGCACGACGTGGACCGCGGCCGACGAGGGCGCCGACACGTTCACCGCGACCAACGCCGCGGGCGAGCAGACGTGGACCGGCAGCCGCGTCGACCTGCTCTTCGGCTCCAACTCCGAGCTGCGCGCCCTCGCCGAGGTCTACGCCAGCGACGACGCCGCCGAGAAGTTCGTCCACGACTTCGTCGCGGCCTGGACCCAGGTGATGGAGGCCGACCGCTTCGACGTGAGGTGATCGGCTGACCTGCTCAGCGGGGCCCGGGATGGCGTATGCCGTCCCGGGCCCGTCGCGTGCCCGCGCAGGCCGTGGACGTCAGCTCTGCGCGGCGGCCGTGCGCCAGGCGGGAGAGAGGGCGAGCTCCTGCAGCGTCTCGAACGCCCATGGCTCCGTGGGGGATTCGGGCCCGGCGTCGGCGTACCTGTTGATGGTGACGACGAGCCCGTCGGACCGGAAGGCCACAGGACCCGGACGAGCTCGTACGGCTCGTCGTCCTCGCCGGTCCGCACCTCCTCCAGCCAGGCGACGATGCTGCCGTCGGGCGCGAGCGCGCACGTCACCGGGGCGGCGAACCCCTCCTCGTCGCACGACGTCGGGAGTCCGTCGCCGTGCCAGAGCGCGAACATGTCGCGAGACTCGGCGGTCTGGACGAGGACGTCCACGACGTCCGAGACTTCGCCGCCCGGCACCGTCGTCGATGCGTACCTCGTGTGCCGGTCGCAGGGCTGCCCGCGGAGCCCGGGACTCAACGCGGTGATGACCTCGTCGACGACGCGAGTGACGTTGCTGTTCACGGTGGCCATCCTGACGGGACGGCTCGGTGGCGGACAAGGAGCGACCTGCAGGAGGACCGCGGGGATGCGGAGTGCGCGTGGCCGCGTCCGGGTTGCGACCCGGTCACCGGCGCCCGATCATCGCTCCATGGACGAACCGGCCGCCACGACGAGGCGCAGGCATGCCGTGCGGGCGGTCATCCTGGCCGATGACGACAGCGTCCTGCTCTGCCGCTTCGGCTCCCCGCACCCGGCGGTGCCGCCGGGTGCGACCGTCGTGTGGGCGGCCCCAGGCGGCGGCATCGAGCCGGGAGAGCTGCCGCTCGAGGCGCTGCGGCGGGAGCTGCACGAAGAGACCGGCCTTCGCGTCGACCTCGACCCGGTCCACGTCTGGCACCAGGAGGTCGCCCTCCCGGCGCGGGTGGACGGCTACGACCGGCTGGTCAACGACTATTTCCTGGTGCGCACCGAGCGCTTCGACCCGCGCGGCGCGCTGACCGACGACGACCTCGCCGCCGAGCACGTCACTGCGATGCGGTGGTGGCGGCACGCCGACATCGCCGACTACGACGGGAGCGACCTCTTCTCACCGCGGGACCTCGCGACGCCGCTGGCGGCGCTGATCGCCGGCGACGTCCCGGGCACGCCGGTGGCGCTGGGCCTCTGACCACCCCGGGACCTGGGGCGCACGTCGGCCGGGCGGCGGCACCGCGCGTGGGCGCGTGAGGAGGCACACGGCATACGCCATCGGGTCGCGCGCAGTGTCGGTCGGGCGTGATGGAATCCTCCGGTGGTCATCCTCCGTCGAGCTCCAGCCCCCGCCCCGGCGCAGGTGCGGCTCGGCGAGCGGCAGCAGGCCGCGCTCGACTCGAGCGCTCGCGTGCTCCGGGTCCTCGGCGGCCCGGGCACCGGCAAGTCGACCCTCGCCGTCGAGCTCGTCGTCGACGCGGTGCAGCGGCAGGGGCTGCGCGCCGACTCGTGCCTCGTCATCACGTCGAGCCGGAGCGCGGCCGCGGGGCTGCGCCAGCAGGTCACTGCGCGCCTCGGCGGCACGTCGACGGAGTCGCTCGCCCGCACGTGGCAGGCCTTCGGGTTCGGCGTGCTGCGCGCCGAGGCCGCGCTGCGGGGCGACCCACCGCCACGGCTGCTCAACGGCCCTGAGCAGGACGTCATCCTGCGCGACCTCCTCGCAGGGCACGCCTCGGGCGAGGTGGCCGGACCCGCCTGGCCGGAGCAGCTGCGCGAGGCCCTGACGACCCGCGGCTTCCGCAACGAGCTGCGCGACCTGCTCATGCGTGCGGTCGAGCACGGCCTGGGTCCTGACGACCTGGCCGCCCTCGCCGCCGAGCACGACCGGCCCGAGTGGGTGGCTGCCGCCGCCGTCCTGCGCGAGTACGACCAGGTCACCTCGTTCAGCCGGCACGGCTCCTACGACCCCGCCTGGGTGCTGACAGCCGTCGCAGAGCTGCTCGATGACGACCCGTCCGCCCTGGACCGGCTCCACGAGCGCATCCGCCTCGTCGTCGTCGACGACGCCCAGGAGCTCACCTCGGCGGCCGCGCGGCTGCTGCGCGTCGTCGCCCGGCCCGGCGGCCCGCGCGTGGCGCTCGTCGGCGATCCCGACTGTGCGGTCCAGACCTTCCGCGGCGCCGACCCGCGCTTCCTCGCCGACGGATGGACCGACCTCGCCGGCCCCGGGCGCGACCCGCGCTTCGTCGGAGGCCTGTTCGACCTGCTCGACGACGTCGACGACGGCGCGAGCGAGACGGTGGTCCTCGACCGCACCTACCGTCTCGGCGAGGCGATGGCCGGTGTCGCCGACCGCGTGTCCCGACGCATCGGCGCGCTCGGTGGCGGTGAGCAGCGTCGGATGACGCCTGCCACCCACGACCCCTCGCGAGGTGCCGTCGAGGTCGCGCTGCTCCGTTCGGCCGCGCAGGAGACGGCCCACGTCGCAGCGCTGCTGCGCCGCGCCCACCTCGTCGAAGGCGTGCCGTGGACCGACATGGCCGTCGTCGTCCGCGGGTCCGCGCGGGCCGACACGATGCGCCGTCTGCTGGGACAGGCCGGGGTGCCGGTCGAGGCCGGGAGCGCAGAGACCCCGGTTCGCGACGAGAGCGCCGTGCGCCCGCTGCTGCACCTGCTCGAGGAGAGCATCGAGATCGCCCGGGCCGAGCATCGCGGCGAGACGCATGCCATCGACCCGGTGCGGGCCGCCGACCTCGTCCTGTCGCCCGTGGGCGGCTCCGACACGGTGGGCCTGCGCCGCCTGCGTCGCACGTTGCGGCAGGACGAGCTCGCCTCCGGCGGTGGGAGATCCAGCGACGAGCTGCTGGCCGAGCTGCTGCAGTCGGCGCCGCGGGCCCGGCTGCTCGGGTCGACGGCGCGACCTGCCGAGCGCATCGCGACCGCCCTGGCCGCCGGCGCTGCCGCCGCCCGCGTCGGCGACGACGGCCGCTGGGCCCGTGGCGTCACCGCCGAGTCGGTGCTGTGGGCGATCTGGGAGGGCGCAGGGGTCGCCGACGGGTGGCGCCGGCAGGCGCTGTCCGGGGGCACCTCGGGGGAGCGGGCCGACCGTGACCTCGACGCCGTGCTCGCGCTCTTCGACGCCGCGGGCGCCTTCGTGGACCGGCTGCCCACAGCTGGTCCCGACAAGTTCCTCGAGCACATCCAAGGGCAGGACGTGCCGGGCGACACCCTGCTCGTCGGCGGGCAGTCGGGCGGTCGGGTCGCCCTGCTGACCCCGCAGAGCGCTGCCGGGCGGCAGTGGCGCATGGTCGTCGTCGCCGGGGTGCAGGAGGGGGTCTGGCCCGACCTGCGCCTGCGCGGCTCGGTCCTCGGCTCCGAGGACCTCGTCGACGTCGTCGCCCAGCGGCCGTCGGGCTTCCGCGCCGCCCAGGCCGCCGTCCGCTACGACGAGACGCGCCTCTTCCTCGTGGCCGTCACCCGGGCCACCGAGCGCCTGCTCGTCACCGCCGTCGGCAACGAGGACGAGCAGCCATCCGTCTACCTCGACCTCGTCGACCCGCCGGCGACGACGCGCCTCGCGGACGAGGTGCGTCCGCACTCCGAGGTGGCGCGCACCATGACGCTGCCCGGTCTCGTCGGCGAGCTGCGCCGCGAGGCCGTGAGCCCCGACGTGGGCGTGGCGGAGCCGGCGCTCAACCTGCTCGCCGCGGCGGCCCGGGAGGGCGTGCGCGGCGCCGACCCCGCGTCGTGGTGGGCGCTGCGGTCGGTCACGAGCGAGCGACCCGTGCGTCGCCCCGACGAGCCCGTCCCCGTGTCGCCGTCGAAGGTCACCTACTTCGCCGAGTGCGGGCTGCGCTGGTTCCTCACCTCGGTCGGCGGCGAGGGCGTGTCCCTCGGTGCCGCATCGGTCGGGACGTTCGTGCACGACATCGTCGCCGAGCTGCCCGATGCCCCGCGGGCCGAGCTCGTGGACGAGGTCGACGCACGCTGGGGGCGGCTCGGGCTCAAGCCCGGGTGGGTCACCGACCGCACCCACCAGGAGGCGCACGACATGGTGGCCCGGTTCGTGTCCTACCGCGACGGCGCCGAACGCGACTGGGAGCGCGTCGGCATCGAGACCGACTTCCGGGTCGAGGTCGGCAGGGCCGTCGTGGCCGGGCGCGTCGACCGCATCGAGCGCGACACCCAGGGGCGCCTGCGCATCGTCGACCTCAAGACCGGCAAGTCCAAGCCGACCAAGGCCGAGCTCGCCGAGCACGGCCAGCTCGGGGCCTACCAGGTCGCGGTCGAGGAGGGCGGCTTCCCCGCCCTCGGGTCGCGCAGCGCCGGAGCGGCGCTCGTCTTCATCGGCAAGGGCGGCCTGTCCGGGCTCAAGCCGAGCGTGCTGCCGCAGCCGCCGCTCACGAGCAGCGACGACCCGTCGTGGGCGCGCGCGCTCGTCGAGGAGACCGCCGAGGGCATGGGCTCGGCCGAGTTCCGGGCCGCCCAGGGCAAGGCGTGCGAGACGTGTCCGGTCCGCTCGTCGTGCCCCGTCCAGCCGGAGGGCGATGCCCTGTGACGACCGTCGAGGCCACGCCGGCCACCAGCCGCGGCGAGGGCGTGCAGCACGGTGCGCTCGACATCGCGACAGCCCTCGAGATGCCACCGCCCACGGCTGAGCAGGCAGCCGTCATCGAGGCGGGCGCCCGACCGCTGCTCGTGGTCGCCGGCGCTGGTTCGGGCAAGACCGAGACGATGGCCGCGCGCGTCGTCTGGCTCGTCGCCAACGGTCTCGTCGACCCCGACCAGGTGCTCGGCCTCACCTTCACCCGCAAGGCCGCGGCCGAGCTCTCGCAGCGCATCGCCAAGCGACTGCGCGGGCTCGAGCGCGCCGGCATCTGGACGCCACCCGCCGACGACGGCGCGGGCGCCGAGGTGCTCGGCGGCACGCCCACCGTCTCCACCTACCACGCGTATGCCGGTCGCCTCGTCCGCGAGCACGCGCTCCGGGTGGGCATCGAGCCGGAGTTCCGCATCCTCACCGAGGCCGGTGCCTGGCAGCTGGCCGCCGAGGCGGTGTCGCGGTGGGACGGTCCCATGGACGACGTCGTCAAGAGCGAGGCCACCGTCATCCAGGCCGTCATGGCGCTCGCCGGCGAGATGGCCGAGCACGTGCGCACCCCGGCAGAGGTCATGGAGCACCTCGACCTCGTGCTCGCCCGGCTCGACGCGCTGCCCGACGGCGACGGGCGCGGCTCGCTCACGGCCGCTCGCGACGCGATCACGGTGCTGCGCGAGCGGCGCACCGTCCTGCCCATCGTCGAGGCGTTCCTCGCGCTCAAGCGCGAGCGCGAGTCGCTCGACTTCGCCGACCAGATGGCCATCGCGGCACGCCTGACCCGCTCGGTCGAGGCGGTCGGGCAGATCGAGCGGGAGCGCTTCCGTGCCGTGCTGCTCGACGAGTTCCAGGACACCTCCGAGGCCCAGCTCGAGCTGCTGCGCTCGCTCTTCCACCACCCCGGCGTCGCGCTCACCGCAGTGGGCGACCCCAACCAGTCCATCTACGGCTGGCGCGGCGCCAGTGCCACGACGCTGCTGCGATTCCCCTCGGAGTTCGCGAGCGACGCCGGCCCGGCCGACGTCCTGCCGCTGTCGACGAGCTGGCGCAACGACGCCCTCATCCTCGACGCGGCCAACGCCGTCGCAGCGCCGCTCGCCACGGAGCACGTGCAGCCGCTCCGGCCCCGACCTGGCGCGGGCCCCGGATCCATCGAGGTGGCCCGGCTCGAGACCGCCGAGGAGGAGGCCGAGCACGTCGCCGAGTGGATCGCGTCGCACTGGTTCAGCCCCAGTGGTCGACGCACCGGACGCAGCGCAGCCGTGCTCTGCCGTCGACGCTCGACCTTCCCCGTCGTGCTCGAGGCACTGCGCCGACGCGCGCTCCCCGTGGAGGTCGTCGGCCTCGGCGGTCTGCTCGTGACCCCCGAGGTCAGCGACCTCGTCGCCGCCCTCTGGGTCGTGCAGGACCCGACCCGCGGCGACCAGCTGATGCGACTGCTCACGGGGCCCGTGGTGCGGCTGGGTGCCGCCGACCTCGCGGGCCTCTGGGCATGGGCGCGGGAGCTGCACTCCCGCACCTCCCGCGCCGCCCCACCCGGCACACTCGGCACACCCGCTCACGGTCCGGACGCGCCGGAGGCGGCTCAGACCTCCGGGACGACTGCAACACCCGGGACGCCCGGGACGCCCGGAACGCCCGGAACGCCCGGGACGCCCGAGGCGCCGGAGATCGGGGACGCCGCGGCCACCGACCGTCGGGGCTCCGACCTCGCTGCCGACAGCGCCGACACGGCCACCCTCGTCGAGGCCCTCGACGACCTGCCCCGCCCGGGCTGGACCGCGCGCGACGGCGCGCACATCGGCGACGAAGCCCTGGCCCGCCTGCACGGCCTCAGTGAGGTCGTCCGTCGGCTGCGCCGGCTCACGGCCCTGCCGCTCGTCGACCTCGTCGCCGAGGCCGAGATCGCCATCGGACTCGACATCGAGGTGCTCTCCCGACCCGAGCACACCGCCTCGACCGCCCGCGTGCACCTCGACGCCTTCGCCGACGTCGCCGCGCGCTACGCCACGACCGCCGACCGTCCCACGCTCTCGGGCTTCCTCAGCTGGCTCGACGCCGCACGGGACCAGGAGCGCGGTCTCGACGCGGGGCACACCGAGTCCGACGCGGACGCCGTCCAGGTCCTCACCGTCCACGCCGCCAAGGGGCTCGAGTGGGACGTCGTCGCCGTCCCCACCCTCGTCGAGGGAGTCTTTCCCGCCCACGGCGCGACGGCCGTGGCGCCGGTCCCCGACAGCGACCCCACGGCCTACGCCTGCTCCGGCGACGTCAAGGACAAGGGCTGGCTCATCGGGCTCGACTCGCTGCCCTACGACCTGCGTGGTGACCGTGCCGGACTGCCGCACCTCGACTGGCGGGGCGTCCCGGACCGCAAGGCGCTCAGCGCGGCCATCGACGCGTTCGTCCTCGATGGCGGGCACCACGCCGTCGCCGAGGAGCGCCGGCTGGCCTACGTCGCCCTGACCCGAGCGCGTTCCTCGATGCTGCTGACGACGCATCTCTGGGGTGCCGCGAAGAAGACGATGTCGGTCCCGTCGCGGTTCATGACGGAGGTCGAGGACACGCTGCCCTCAGCCGTCGTGCGCACGACCTGGGTCGCCGCGCCCGAGCCCATCGTCGACGACAAGGGCAAGGCCAGCGCACCCACCAACCCGCACCTCGCCGTGCCGATCTCGCAGCTGTGGCCCCACGACCCCATGGGTGCACGTCGCGCCGGACTGCTCGACGCCCATCGCCGCATAGCGGCTCTGGTTGAGGCGGGCCCGACTGTGCCGCAAGGTGATTCACGGGTCAACGACCTGCGCATCCTGCTCGCGGAGCAGGCCGCGCGCCGGTCGCGAGGCGAGCCCGTGGTCGACGTCCCACGTCACCTGTCGGCGTCGGCCGTCGTGTCGCTGGCCCGCGACGCCGAAACCTTCGCGATGTCGCTGCGCCGCCCCATGCCGAGCCCGCCGGCCGTTGCGGCCCGGCAGGGCACCGCGTTCCACGCGTGGATCGAGGAGCACTACTCACGCGCCGCCTTCGTCGACCTGCTCGACCTGCCCGGCAGCGCCGACGAGGGGGCGGCTGACGACGGCGACCTCGACGCCATGAAGGAGCGCTTCCTCGCCAGCGAGTGGGCCGACCGCATCCCCGAGGAGATCGAGCTGTCGATCGAGACGATCATCGACGGTATCGCCGTGCGTGGCCGGGTTGATGCCGTCTTCCCCCGCGACGACGGTGGCTGGACGGTCGTCGACTGGAAGACCGGTGCCCGGCCGACAGGACGCGACGCCTCCGTCCGCGCCCTGCAGCTCGGGGCGTATGCCGTCGCGTTCGCCCGCCTGCGCGGCGTCGACCCGTCGCGCGTCGACGCGGCGTTCTACTACGCGGGGGAGGGCGTCACGGTGCGCCCCGACCTGCCGGGCGAGCGCGTCCTGGCCGACCTGCTGCGCACCCTGCCCGACTAGCCCGGCCCGGCTCCGACACTCCCCGTCGAGTGGCCCCGTCACACCCCACCAGTCGAGTGGCCCCGTCGTCACAACCCTCCGGCCGCTCGGCCGGGAGCCATGGGGCGGGTGGGGTCGCGAGGCCCACTCGAGTGAAGGAGGGTGGGGCCGGCGGGGCGGCGGGGCCACTCGAGTGGTTGAGGGCCGCGGGGTCGGTCAGGCGCGTTCGTGGTGCTGGTGGCCGTGGCCGGTGACGGGGATGAAGTCCGAGGCTCCCTCGTGCAGGTCGAGCACCCCGTCGGCCTGCTCGGGCAGCGCCTCGACCTCGTCGATCTCGAACGGCGACGCGTCGGAGTCGACCGCGACGACGGGCACCGGCTGTGACTCCTCGACCGGCTGCTGGACCGGGTTCTCGACCGGGTTCTGGACCGGCTGCTGGACCGGGTTCTCGAACGCCTGCTGGACCGGGTTCTCGACCGGGTCCGTGCCTTGCGACGTGTCGTCTGCAGTCCCGGCCCAGTCATCCGCCTGGCCGACTCCGAAGCCCTGTGCCGGGGTCGATGGTGCGACGTGGGCGGGGCTGGACGGCGCGGCGGCCGGCTCGCCCGAGGGGGCGGCATACGTCTGGCCATCGTCGAGGACGGACGTCATCGAGATGGCCTGGGTCTCGCCGAGCATCGGAAAGGGCACGTGCGGCTGCGTCGCGTCCCACTCGGGCTCGGGTCGGTCGGGGCGCTCGGGCTGCTCGGGGTCGTCGGGGTCGAGCGCCGCGACCGCACGCTCCCTGGCCCGGCGGGTGCGCTCGGTGCGTTCGGCGTCCTCGGCGGCGTGCCGGCGGTCGTCGGCCTCCACCTGCTCGTCGAGCGAACGCAGCTCGTCGGCGGTGCGCTCGACGACGTCGAGCTGTCCTGCGGCGAGCGCGTGGAGCAGCCGGCGCAGTGGCGCCATCTCGGCGGCGAGCCGGGCCCGGCGCACGAGGTGGCCGTCGGGGCGCTCGATGCGCGATGCGGCATACGCCTCGAGGACCGCATCCAGGGTCGCTGGCGGGGCGGTGCTGGCGAGCTCGGCGAAGTCGTCGGCCGGGTCGGCGACCCGGCTCTCCTCCCACGCCAGGACGCCGCGGACGTGTCCGGACGACGAGTCGTCATCGTCGTCGAAGGAGGCCAGCACGTTCTGCCCGGTGAACGTCCCGTGCACCGGGGTCGGGGCGAAACGCCACAGCGACACGTCCTCGAGCGCGTGCTCCCAGCGCGTCAGCAGACCAGTGGGCACGTGCCCGGTGGCGGCTGCGCGGTCGAGCTCGGAGAGCTGACGTCGGCGGTGGGCCTCGGCGTCGTAGGTCGGGCGCCCGGCCTCCTCGAAGAGCAGGTGCTCGACGTTGTGGATGTGGGCGAGCGTGCGGCCGACCTCGGCGCTCAGGGCGCCGGGCTCGAGCCCGGCGAAGTCGAGCGGACGACCGGGGACCCGCAGGTAGACGGCTGCGCGACCCTCCGGCACGGGTGCGAAGCCGCGCACCATCGGCATCGCCACGTCGAGGCGGCGAGCGAGCAGACCGGAGAGCGAGGAGATGTCGTCGAGCATGGCGCCGGCCGCCGGGGTGCACGGGGCCTTGACGACCCACCGACGGTCCTGGCCGTCCTGCACGTAGGCGATCTCGAAGAGGTCGCCGGGCTCGCCGGACACGCCCTCCACCGCCACCGGGTCGAGGCCCGGCACGGCCGAGCTCGCCAGGGCGGCGAGGAAGAGAGGGCTTCGAGTCACGACACCACCGTAGGTCGCCCGGCGTGTCGATCGTGGGAGGCGACGCCCGGAGGGAGGGGTTCGCGCAGAGGCTCGACACCGGTGGGGCGGGCCGAGCAGGCCACCCTAGGGTGGCCCTGTGGCACCGACCGACACGACCCTGCCCGACCTCGCACTCTCACGCAGCTCGCTCGACCGCGTGGCGCTCGAGCGCCGTCGCCCCGAGGTCCTCACCGAGCTGCTCGACGACCCGCGCACCCGGGTGGCCGAGGTGCGCGGTGACCGGATGCGGGTAGCGGCGGCCGACGACGACGTGCTCCATCTCGTGCTGCGAGCGCCCGAGCCCGAGGACCACACCCGGCTGGGGCTGCACCTCGGACGCGACGGCGAGGGGACGGCATACGTCGGCGTCGTGACGCAGTGGGACGACCCGGAGCCCGGCGGGGACGGCCCCGACCCGGCCGACGACGGCTGGCTCACCCTGCGTCAGGCCGGCGAGGCCCTCGCGACGCGCGACGCGGGCGTCTTCACGACGGCTCTGGCGCTCGCCAACTGGCACGGCACCCACCGCTTCTGCCCGCGTTGCGGCGCCCCGACCCAGCCCACCCAGGCCGGCTGGGTGCGTCGTTGCGAGCGCGAGGGCAGCGAGCACTACCCGCGGACCGACCCGGCCGTCATCATGTCGGTCGTCGACCCGGACGGCCGACTCCTGCTCGGTCGCGGCGCGCACTGGCCCGAGGGGCGCTTCTCGGTGCTCGCCGGCTTCGTCGAGCCCGGGGAGTCGTTCGAGGCCGCGGTCGCGCGCGAGGTCGCCGAGGAGGTCGGGGTCGCGGTCGACGGCGCGCGCTACCTCGGCAACCAGCCGTGGCCGTTCCCTTCGTCCGTCATGATCGGCTTCGAGGCGACGACCCGGCAGACGGAGCTGACAATCGACCCCGTCGAGATGGCCGAGGCGCGTTGGGTGAGCCGTGAGGAGTACCGCGACCTGCTCCGCAGCGGCGCGATCCGCACGCCGAGCGGCATCTCGATAGCCAAGCGGATCATCGAGCACTGGCTCGGCCAGACGGTCGAGTCCGTCATCGAGCCTGGCGACTCCATGAGGCCCGGAACGGCCCGCGCTCTCTGACGAGGCCGTCGGCCGTCGAGCGGCGGTCCTCAGCCGGCGAGGCGGGAGCGCACCTCGGCGAGCGAGGGGTTGGTCGCGGCGGAACCGTCGGGGAAGACGACCGTCGGGACCGTGCGGTTGCCACCGTTGACGTGCTCGACGAAGTCGACGTGCTCGGGGTTGGCCTCGAGGTCGATCTCGGTGAACGGCACGCCCTCGCGGGTCAGCTGGCCCTTGAGGCGCGTGCAGTAGCCGCACCACGTCGTCGTGAACATCGTGATCGAGCCCGCCTCGGGCGTGACCTGGGTGACCTGCGTGGCCTCGGGCATGGAGTTCCTCGTCATCAGCTCGTCGGTGGGGACGGCCGCCACGGACGTCGCCCCTCGGTGCAAGGATGACCCCATGGCCAAGCGAGGTGCAAAACGACCCCGGAAGATGGACCTCCACGTCTACGAGACCGAGGTCCGTCGCCTGCAGGCCGAGCTCGTCGCGTTCCAGGAGTGGGTGCGGGCCACCGGCCAGCGCGTGGTCGTCGTCTTCGAGGGACGCGACGCCGCCGGCAAGGGCTCGGCCATCAAGCGGATCACCGAGTACCTCAGCCCACGCGTCGCCCGCATCGCGGCGCTGCCGGCCCCGACCGACCGCGAGAAGTCGCAGTGGTACTTCCAGCGCTACATCGCCCACCTGCCCGCGGCCGGCGAGATCGTGCTCTTCGACCGGTCCTGGTACAACCGCGCCGGCGTCGAGCGCGTCATGGGCTTCTGCACCGACGAGCAGTACGCCCGCTTCCTCCAGCAGGCGCCGGTCTTCGAGCAGATGCTCGTCGACGACGGCATCATCCTGCGCAAGTACTGGTTCAGCGTCTCCGACGTCGAGCAGGAGCGCCGTTTCCGCTCGCGTGCCAAGGACCCCATGCGCCAGTGGAAGCTCTCGCCGATGGACCTCGAGTCGATCACCCGCTGGGAGGACTACTCCGAGGCCAAGGACATCATGATGGCCGAGACGAGCACCGAGCACGCGCCGTGGCACGTCGTCGAGTCCGAGGACAAGCGACGCTCGCGGGTCAACGTCATGCACCACCTGCTCAGCTCCATCCCGCACGCCGAGGTCGACCCCGACGTGCCCCCGATCCCCAAGCGCCCCGCCCCGCGCGGCTACGAGCGCCCGCCGCAGCACGAGCAGAACTACGTGCCGGACCACGCCGCGAGCGTGCTGGCCACATCGAAGGGTGATCACTCCTGAGCGCAGTCCCCTCCGCACCCTCCGCCGACCAGATCCTCGACGGGCTCGACCCCGAGCAGCGCGAGGTCGCGATGGCCCCGCCGGGGCCGCTGTGCATCCTCGCGGGCGCCGGCACCGGCAAGACGCGTGCCATCACCCACCGCATCGCGTATGCCGTCCACTCGGGTGCGCAGCAGCCGCAGCGCGTGCTGGCGCTGACGTTCACGGCCCGCGCGGCCGGGGAGATGCGCTCGCGCCTGCGCGGGCTCGGCGTGCAGGGCGTGCAGGCCCGCACCTTCCACGCAGCGGCCCTGCGCCAGCTGCACTTCTTCTGGCCGCAGGCGATCGGGGGCGCCGCTCCCGAGGTGATGAGCTACAAGGCGCCGGCCGTCGCGGAGGCCGCCAGCCGGCTGCGCATGCAGTTCGACCGCACGACGGTGCGCGACCTCGCCGCCGAGATCGAGTGGGCCAAGGTCAACCTGCTGACGCCGCAGTCGTATGCCGCCCGCGCCCGTGAGCAGCGTCGTGAGCCCCCGGGTCTCGACCTCACCGCGATGGCACGGCTCTTCGAGGCCTACGAGGACGTCAAGCAGCGTCGCGGGGTCATCGACTTCGAGGACGTCCTGCTCCTCACGGTCGGGATCCTCGACGAGCGCGAGGACATCGCCCGCACCGTGCGCGGGCAGTACCGCCAGTTCGTCGTCGACGAGTACCAGGACGTCAACGACCTCCAGCAGCGGCTGCTCGACCAGTGGCTGGGGGAGCGCAAGGACCTCTGCGTCGTCGGCGACCCCGCCCAGACGATCTACTCCTTCACCGGCGCCAGCCCCCGACACCTCGTCGGCTTCCCCCAGCGCTTCCCCGGCGCGCAGGTCGTGCGACTCGTGCGCAACTACCGCTCGACGCCGCAGATCGTCGGCCTCGCCAACACCATCGTCGCCTCCGGCACCCAGGCCGCGCGCGACGGCGCCGTGCGCCTGCTGGCGCAGTCCGAGCCCGGCCCCGCTCCCGAGCTGACGAGCTACCCCGACGACCCGGCCGAGGCTGCGGCCGTCGCCGAGCGCATCCGCGCCCTCGTGGCCGGCGGCCACCAGGCCGCCGAGATCGCCATCCTCTTCCGCACCAACGCCCAGTCCGAGGCCTTCGAGTCGGCCCTCACCGACGCTGGCGTGCCCTACCTCGTGCGCGGCGGCGACCGGTTCTTCGCGCGCAAGGAGGTCCGTGACGCCGTCCTGCTCCTGCGCGGCGCAGCGCGCAGCGATGACGGTGAGAAGCCCTTGGGTGAGATCACCCGCGACGTCATCACCGGTGCCGGCTGGTCGCACGAGCCGCCGACGGGTGGGGGCGCGACGAGGGAGCGGTGGGAGTCGCTGACCGCCCTCGCCACCCTCGCCGACGACATGGCGTCCGCCGCCCCGGAGGCGCGGTTGCCCGAGCTCGTCGCCGAGCTCGAGCGGCGCGCCGCCGAGCAGCACGCTCCTGCCGTGCAGGGAGTGACACTGGCCAGCCTGCACGCGGCCAAGGGCCTCGAGTGGGACACCGTCTTCCTCGTCGGGGCATCCGACGGCCTCATGCCGATCTCGATGGCGGAGGGTCCCGATGCCATCGAGGAGGAGCGGCGGCTGCTCTACGTCGGGCTGAC
Source organism: Terrabacter tumescens (assembly GCF_014646815.1). Classification (GTDB taxonomy): domain Bacteria; phylum Actinomycetota; class Actinomycetes; order Actinomycetales; family Dermatophilaceae; genus Terrabacter; species Terrabacter tumescens. The sequence continues at coordinate 243,242 of NZ_BMNZ01000003.1, read as the reverse complement.
CCGCGCCCGCAAGCAGCTGTTCCTGTCGTGGTCCGGCGCCCGCACCCCGGGGGCGCGTGCCACCCGGAGGGTCTCGCGCTTCCTGGCGCCGGCGGCCGACATCCTCGGGCAAGGCGCTCGCAGCGAGGCCCGCTCCGGCGGGTCCAAGCGCTCCGCTCCCAAGGTGGCCCGTCTCGCCCACTGCCGCGGCTGCGGCGCCGAGCTGGTCTCCGCGGCCCAGCGCAAGACCGGCCGCTGCGACGACTGTCGTCCCACCTACGACGAGGCGACCTTCGAGCGGCTGCGCACGTGGCGGCTGGCCGTCGCGCGCGAGGCGAGCGTCCCGGCCTTCGTCGTCTTCACCGACGCGACGCTGACCGCGATCGCCGAGAGCTCGCCCTCCGACGAGGGCGCTCTGTCGGTCATCAGCGGCGTGGGGGCCCGCAAGCTCGAGCAGTACGGCAGCGACATCCTGGCGATCCTCGGCGGCGCAGACCCGGAAGAACTCATCGAAAGCCGTTCTGCCGCAAAGGAATCCGCCGAATAGGGCGCATCCGCAAAAATAAGTTCCGAAAACTTCGTTAAATCAGTTGTTCGCCCGCGAGGCGCACGCGTACCCTTGACGAAGTCAAGCCCAGTGGTCTCGGTGGCCAGCTGGGGCCCGTGAGCAGAAGTGAGGAGGTCGGCCTGATGGACAACACCACGATGACGATGCACGCAGTCTCCTGCGTCCTTTCCGTGCGTCTGCGGCCGACCACCGGCGATGTCCGCCTGGCGGCCACGCGCGCTCCGGAGCAGGGGACCACTGTGTCCATCGCCGCCCTCATGGGCAGCCGCGTCGCTGACTTCCGCGCCCCGATCCAGGGAGACGTCTCGGTCGCCGACCTCACGTTCGCCCCCTCCTGCAAGACCATCGATGTCGTTCGCTCCCGTTCTGGGAGGCCCCCGGTCTGACCAGACCCGAAGCCTCACCTCCAGGCCGCGAACCCGACATCACCGGGTCCGCGGCCTTCGTGTTTCTCCGGGGAAGTCTCCCGGTCGAATGCCGCTCCACACCGCACCACCGACACCGCCAGATGAGCACCCCACCGGGTGCCTGACAGATCAGGGACACACATGACTCCCCGGATGCCGAGCAGCAGGACCGAGACGCGCACCACCGGTGCCGGTCTTCGAGCCAAACCAGACACGAGTGAGCAGGAGCGCCCCCGCACAGGCGCTCCGGAGACGGAGGTGAGAACGATGCAGCTGAGCGAGTTGATCGACATGAGGACCGAGGCGGAGCAGGTCGGCGAGACCATTCCGTGCCGCGACTACGACGCGGAGCTCTGGTTCGCCGAGCGACCCGAGGACGTCGAGTTCGCCAAGACGCTCTGCGGGCTCTGCCCCGCACGCGTCCAGTGCCTCGCCGGCGCCCTCGAGCGCCAGGAGCCGTGGGGGGTCTGGGGCGGGCAGCTGCTCGTCCAGGGCGCCATCGTGGCTCGCAAGCGGCCCCGGGGCCGGCCGCGCAAGCACCCCGTGGCTGCCTGAGCACGCGTGACCACGCATGACCCAGACGCCAACGGCCAACAACACCAACCTTTTTCACAGACCAGGAGATCGTCATGAACCAGCTCGAGATGCTGGCTCGCGAGCGCATCAACCAGCACAGTCAGCGCCACGAGCGCCGCGGCGTCCGCCGCAGCGCCCGGCTGATCGCACTGGAGATCCGCGCCAGTCGACGCCACAAAGAGAAGTGATCGACCGCGCCACGAGGCGCGCTGCAGGACAACTGAATCGAGTGAGCGAGCCGCGGGTGACGCGCACGTCACCCGCGGTTCCTCATGTCCGGGGCCGGACGCTCCGGGCCTGACCCGGCCGCGCGCCCGACCGCGTGGCGCCACGCCCCGTCCGGCCCGAGGCGGATACTCGATGCAGGAGAAGGGAGACGCCCATGGACACTCCTACAGACGTGTCGCCCCACGAGCAGCAGCTCGTCTGCTCCAGCTGCGGGGCGACCCCACCGGTCGAGGAGCAGGCTGCGGCCCGGCTCACGTGGAGTCGAGGCTCCGAGGGTGGTCGCACGACCTGGACGTGCGAGCGGTGCAGCCGCGAGAACCTCCGCTCGATCGAGGGCAAGCTCGACCCCGCCTGGTGGTGACGGGTCCGGCCCCCTCCGGCCCCCTCCGGCGAGACAGGCGGAAGGTCGGTCGGTCAGTCGTTCGAGTCGACCGGCGGGAGCTCCGCACCGGGAAGCAGCTCGTCGACGATGGCCCGGCCGTGGACCGTGCCCCCGAGCTGGCTGAGCACGCCGATGCCCCCACCCCACACGCGGTGGATCAGGAGGTACTCCGGCGGGAGGTTGAGCTTGTACGCGACGGCGTAGTTGGGCTGCCGGGGGTCGTTGATGTGGGCGAAGACGCCTCGCAGCCAGTCCCTGCTGAAGGTGAACGTGTCGGTGCGGAACGGCGCCATGAACGGCTCGAGGTAGTCGAGCAGGCGCTGCGGGTCGAGCTCGATGCGCTCCTTGACGAAGCCGATCTCGCGCAGTCCCTCGAGCACGTCCTCGGCGCTGCCCTCGAGCCCGGTGGTCAACAAGGGCCCGATCTCGGGCGGCATTCCGTCGGGGAGCCGGTTGACGGCGCCGAAGTCGATGACGCCGAGGCGCCCGTCGGGGGTGATCCGGAAGTTGCCGGGGTGCGGGTCGGCGTGGAGCAGCCCGGCGCGGGCCGGACCGGCGAGGAGGAAGCGCAGGTAGAGCTGTGAGGCGGTATCTCGCTGCTCCTGCGTCCCCTCGGCGATGATCCGCGAGAGCGGCAGCCCGTCGAGCCACTCGGACACGATGACGTGCTCGCGGCCCTCCACGACGCGCGGCACGGCGAAGTCGGGGTCGTCCTCGAACGCTGCGGCGAAGGTCGCCTGTGACTCGGCCTCGAGGCGGTAGTCGAGCTCCTCGGCCATCCGGTCGCGCAGCTCGTCGAGGATCGGGCCGAGCTCGATGCCGGGCACCCAGCCTGCCGCGACCTTGGCGACCCGGCTGATCTGGCGGATGTCGCTCATGAGCGCGGCGCCGGCGCCGGGGTACTGGATCTTCACCGCGACGTCGCGGCCGTCCTTCCAGACGGCGCGGTGCACCTGGCCGATCGAGGCCGATGCCACCGGGTGGTCGTCGAACGAGGTGAACTTGCTGCGCCACCTCGTGCCGAGGTCGGCGCGGAGCACGCCGTGCACCGAGCTCGTCGGCATCGGCGGGGCGCTGTCCTGCAGCTTGGTCAGCGTCGCGCGGTAGTGGACGGCGAGGTCCTCCGGCAGGGCTGCCTCGAAGATCGACAGGGCCTGCCCGAACTTCATCGCGCCGCCCTTGAGCTCACCGAGCACCTGGAAGAGCTGCTGCGCGGTGCGGGCCTGCAGCTCGGCGGCGACCATCTCGGCCGGCCGGCCGCCGAGGCGCTTGCCGAGACCGAGGGCGGTGCGCCCGGCGAAGCCGAGCGGCACCGAGGCGAGCTTGGCCGAACGCACGACGGCCTTGCGGGGCAGGTCGGTCACCTCGCACCTCCTCGGGCGTCATCTGCAGTCTCGGGCGTAGTGGGCGGACGCGGGCGCCGTGTCCCTCGCCGCGACGGGTCAGCGTCGTCGGCGGCGGTTCGGCGCCCCACCCTCGACTCTATGTGTACCCGCTCGCGCAGGCGCACCTGGCGCACGCTTCTGTCCAGCCTTGGCCAGCAGGCCCGGCGCCGGCCACGGCGCGCCAGCGCGAGCAGCGGGGCCACAGGGCAGGTCAGGCGCCTCGCTGCAGCGGTCCGCTGAGGCCTGCACCGGAGAGGTCGCTCGCGTCGGGGGCGCCGGCCGCCGTGGAGCGAGGACGGTGCTCGGCGCAGAGCGGGTGCGTCGGCCAGCGGCGATGGTCCATCCGCGGCCACGGCAGGCTCACCTCGACCGAGACCCCGGGCGGCGGCGGGTGTCCTTCGAGGAGCCCCGTGACGAGGAGCGTGACGGTGCCGACGACGAGGTGCGACAGGCCGGGGCTCAAGGCGTCGTGCCGGCCCTCCGGTGGGGCAGCGAGGGCGAGGGCGCGAGCGGGCGTTGCCTGGCTCATCACGGCCGGCCACGCCTCGTCGCGGTCGGCCCGGTGGCGTTCGAGGCACCAGAGGCACGGAGCGGTAGGGGAGTCGTCCACGAGCGGGCCGACGACGGTGCGCGGTCCGGCCGGGGCCACGGGCAGGTGTGGCACGCCGTGTCGGCGCCACAGCTCTCCTCGCCGGGGGTCGACGACCGGCGAGCCGACGAGGACGACGAGGTCGGGTCGTGGACGCAGCGGGGAGGCGACGGCCCGGTCGACGGCGGCGCGGCCGTGCACGACCGTCGCGCCCGTGCGCGCCAGGGCGCCCGCGATGCCGGAGGCGACGTCGCCGCACCCGTCGACGACGACGCGTCCCCGCGCCACTTCCTGACGGGGCCGGTCGGCGGGCGCGCGGTCGATGAGCAGGCCCAGCTCGCTCGTCAGCTCGAGCAGGGCGCGCCACCGGCCCGGGAGCACGCCCGCCTCGGCTGCGACACGGTCGGTCGACGCGAGAGGCAGGGCACCGTCGAGGCCCGTCAGCAGACCGACCTCGACGTCGGTGACGCCCGTGACGACGGGACCACCGGGCAGCACCCCGAACTGCACCTCGCCGGGTCGGCGGGTCAGCGGTCGCAGCCAGGTGGGCAGGCGTGGATGGGACGGCACGGCAGCAGCGGACATCGGACCTCCAGACCCGGTGGCCCCACCAGCGGTCGCCACCCTCGTCCGTCAGGCTCGCAGCCGCCCCGGTGGGCGCGCGGGCGTCGTCCACAGCCCGTCCCGCCGCCCCGGGTACGCGCGAGGGGGCGGGACCGTGTGGTCCCGCCCCCTCGATCTGCGGCGTCAGCGACGCCGCCGCGACCTGGTCAGGCCTTGCCCAGAATGCGGTTGAGGTTGGTACCGCAGACGGGGCACTGTCCCTTGGCCATGCGGCGACCGTTGTCAGAAACGACAACCTTGCCCTCGGCCTCGCGCTTCTCCTTGCACTTCACGCAGTAGAACTCGCCCTTGTAGGTCTCGTCAGCCATTGATGTCTCCTTGTAGACGGCACCCATCCGACGGGTGCCTCGACTCGTTCAACCCTAGAGCACGCTGAGCACGAAATCATGCTCATCCCCGCTTGGCGCGCCCGTGCGGGATGCGGTATGACGCGCGAGCGTGGCCGTGTCGGGGCCACGCTCCGGTGCGTTGTCCCCACCCTGACCTACCCTGCCCTCATGGCGACGGTGGGACGCGAGGTGGTGCACACGGTGGTCGACGGCGTGACCGTCGAGGTCCGCCGCAGCGCCAAGCGTCGCCGCACCGTCTCGGCCTACCGCCAGGAGGGGCGCCTCGTCGTCCTCGTCCCCGCGCGGATGAGTCGCGCCGAGGAGGGGGAGTGGGTGCGCACCATGGTGGCTCGCGTCGCCGCCTCCGAGCAGCGCCGCCAGCGCAGCGACGGCGACCTCGAGCAGCGCGCACTCGAGCTGTCGCGCGAGCACCTCGGTGGCCGGGCCGTTCCCGCGAGCGTGCGATGGGTGTCCAACCAGAACTCCCGGTGGGGGTCGTGCACACCGGCTGAGGGCTCGATTCGCTTGTCCGACAAGCTCCGTGGCATGCCGGGCTGGGTCGTCGACTACGTCCTGCTGCACGAGCTGGCGCACCTGCTGCAGCCCGGTCACGGGCCGGACTTCTGGGAGCTGCTGGGTGGCTACCCCCGCCTCGAGCGGGCCCGCGGCTACCTCCAGGGCGTCTCGGCCGCCGCGGGACTCGACCTCAGCGACGAGTGAGCACTCCCGCACGCCGCACGTGACGGCATACGCGGTCGTATGCCGTCGCGCCACGTCGCGTGGACGTGCGCGGTCAGCGGTGCAGCAGCCGCAGGCCGGCGTCGACGAGCGGGCGCAGCTCGTCGCGGGTGCCGTCCGGCAGGGCGTGCACCGGCCACCACCGGACGTCGATCGACTCGGTGCTCACGGCCGACTCGGTGGCGTGTGACGTGACGGCCGCGAAGCGGATGTCGAGGTGCTCGCGACACCGGCCGAAATCACCGTCCAGCATGTGGCGGTCGAGCTGGACGATCTCCGGAAGGGCCGAGATGTCCGCTATGCCGGACTCCTCACGCGCCTCACGCGTCGCCGCGTGCCACACCGAGTGGTCGTCCGGCTCGAAGTGACCCCCGAACTGGAACCACTCGCGCGCCCGGCGGTGCAGCGTGAGCAGTGCCGACCCGCCGTCCTCGTCGAGCACGATGACGCTGCCGGTCAGGTGTGCTGGCGGGCCGGACTTGCTCATGGCGTCGGGATGCGTGCGCAGGTGGGTCAGGAAGTCGAGCCGCAGGCGTTCCTGCCGCTCGTCAGGCGCCTGCCACGTCTCCAGACGGTGCACGGCGTCGTCGTGCAGCCGGAACCACGTCACCGTGCGGGACCGCCGTCGGTGTCGGTGTCGGTGTCCGTGCCGCGCTCACGGTCGGCCTCCTCGAGGATGCCCTGCAGCACCGAGTCGAGGTCGGCGCCGAGACCGGACCCCTCGGCGTCGAGGCCGTCGGTGATCCCCTCCGCGGACGAGCCGCCGCCGGTGGCGCGCTCGACGAAACCGATCGGGTCGTCGAGGTCGGCCGAGGTCGGAGCGAGGTCGGGGTGGGCCCAGCGACCGTCGCGCAGGCCGGTCCCGCCGGCGCTCTCGAGCGCGGCCCACAGGTTCGCGGCGTCGCGCAGGCGGCGGGGACGCAGCTCCAGCCCCACGAGGCCGGCGAAGGTCTTCTGCGCCGCGCCACCGACCCGACGGCGGCGGATCGTCTCGGCCAGGGCCGCCGACTGCGGCAGGTGCCGGGCGGTCGTGCGGTCGGTGACGTGGTCGACCCAGCCCTCCGCGAGGGCGAGGAGGGTCTCGAGACGGTCGAGCGCCGCACGCTGGGCCGAGGTCGGCTGCGGGCGGAAGAGGTTGCCCTGCAGGGCCGAGCGCATCGCCTCGGGGTCGGACGGGTCGATCGTCGACAGCGCGGACTCGATGGCCTCGGTGTCGATGGTGATGTTGCGGGCGTAGTCGGACACGGCCGAGAGCAGCTGAGGGCCGAGCCACGGCACCTCGGAGAAGAGCCGGACGCGTGCCGCCTCGCGCACCGCGAGGTAGAGGCGGACCTGTGCCACGTCGATCTCGAGCGACTCGGCCAGCTCCGCGACGTTGCCGGGCAGCAGGGCGACGACGCCGGGCTCGGTGAGCGGCAGGCCGACCTCGGTCCCGCTCACCACCTCCGTCGCGAGCGTGCCGACGGCCTGGCCGAGCTGGGCGGAGAACATCTGGCGGCTGAGGTTGCCGAGCATGGGCGCCCACTGCTCGACCATCTGCCGCGGGTCGAAGCCCTCGGGCAGGCCCTCGGGCAGCGCGTCGCCGAACGCGTCGGGGCCGAGCTCGCCGATCTGCTTGCGCATGGCCGCGGACGTCGCGGCCGTCACGCCGTCGGAGACGGGCTCGATGAGCTCGAACCATCGCGGCATCGTCGCCTCGACCCACTCGGCGCGGCTCAGGCCGGTCGCGCGCCAGGCGGGGGAGGCGAGCGTCGTCTGCTCGTCGAGCCACAGGGTGGCCACGGCGACCGCGTCGGCGACGGCGCGAGCCGCCGCGTCGTCGTGCACGTCGTTGCCCTGGGCCGTCATCACGTGACGTCGGGCGACCTCGGTGGCGAGGTCGCGCGAGCCGGTCGGCGACTCCTGGGCCGCCATGAAGGTGCCGAGCTGGGCCCGCATCGCGGCCTGCGTCGCGGGGTCCGTGGGATCGACGCCCATGCTCTTCATGACCTCGGCGAGCTCGGGGTTGTCGGCGGCCTCGCCGAGCACCTTCTCGAGCATCGCGCCGAGGTCGGAGGGGTCGACGTCTCCGAGGTCCGGCAGCCCCGGGAAGCCGCCACCACCGGCGCCACCGGCGAAGCCACCCGCGCCGAAGCCGGCCGGTCCGGTCCCGCTGCCGGGCGACCCGCCGCCGGGACGGCCCAGGGGCAGGCCGAACGGCGACTCGCCGCGGGGGACGTCACCGAGTCCTTCACCCTGCTCGTCACCGGGCTCGTCACCGGGCTCGTCACCGGGGACGTCAGCCGGCACGTCTCTGGGCTCCTGACCGGCCGGCTCGCCGGGCTCGGTGCCGGGCTCGTCGTCCTTGTCGCTGTGGTTGTCGTCACCGCGTCCACGGTCGTCGGCCATGCCTGCTCATCCCCACTCGAAATCACGGATCTGCTGCGACCGTCCGGCCGCACATTCAAGACAACCACGGATCGACTCCGTTGGTTCCCGGTTGCTCCCCCGTCGGTCTGCGGTCGGGCGGCAGCAGCGCGACGGGACGGCACGCGGGCGTCGGCGACGCGGCATACCATGGCGGGCGTGACGGTCACCCTTGCCGAGATCCGTGAGACACCTCTGTCTGTCGACGAGGTGCTCGCGAGCGTCTCCTCGCCCCGAGCCGGTGGGGTGTGCCTCTTCGTCGGCACGGTCCGCGACCACGACGGGCCCGCCCACGGCACGCGCGGCGACGACCGCGACGCCTCCGCCGACGCGGCGGTGGCCGCCCTCGACTACTCCGCGCACCCCCAGGCCGCCGAGACGGCCCGGGCGCTCGCCGAGCGACTCGCCGCCGACGGCCGAGCCGTGCAGATCGCCGTCGTGCACCGCGTCGGACACCTCGAGATCGGCGACATCGCCGTCGTCGTCGGCGTCAGCGCCGAGCACCGCGGCGAGGCGTTCGACGTCTGCCGCGAGCTCATCGACGAGTTCAAGGCCACCGTCCCGATCTGGAAGCACCAGCAGTTCGCCGACGGCGCCGACGAGTGGGTCGGGCTGCCGTGAGGACGATCAAGCGCGTGCCGGAGCAGCCCGCCGGCACCGAGCTGCCGACGCGCGCCGACGTGCTCGAGGGGGAGGGCCGTGGGCGCCTGACCCGTGGCAACAAGGCCGTCCTCGCCGCCTTCTTCGCCTTCCTCGTCATCATGGTGATCGGCTCGGTCGTGCACCTGCCGTACGCCGTCATGAGTCCCGGCCCGACGCAGGACACCCTCGGCACGTCGGCCGACGGCAAGCGCACGCCGATCATCTCGATCTCCGGTCTGCCGACCTACCCGACCGACGGCGCCCTGCGCTTCACGACGGTCCGGGTCGAGGGCGGCCCCGGCTACCCCGTCGACGCGTGGGACATCCTCCAGGCGTGGATCGACCCGGGGCGCGACGTCCTGCCGGTCGACGACGTCTTCGACCCGCAGGTGACGCAGGAGAGCAGGTCGCCGAGGAGAACGCCATCCAGATGGAGGGCTCGCAGGAGGAGGCCACCGCGGTCGCGCTCCGGGCGATCGGCAAGGACGTGCCGACCCACGTCGCGATCGCCGGCATCACCGAGTCGTCCAAGGCCAAGGGCCTGCTCGTGGTGGGCGACCGTCTCGAGAGCATCGGCGGCGAGCCGATCACCACGACCCAGGCCGTGCGTGACGTGCTCCAGAAGACCAAGCCCGGTCAGTCCGTCTCGATGACCGTCACCCGCAAGGGCAAGGAGCAGACGGTCGACGTGCCGACCATCGCCGGGCAGGGTGGGCGCACCGCCCTCGGCGTCCTCCTCGGGCTAGACCACGACTTCCCGGCCAAGGTCACCATCGACGCCGGCGCCATCGGGGGACCGTCCGCGGGCCTGATGTTCTCGCTCGGCATCTACGACAAGCTGACGCCCGGGCCGCTGGCGGGCGGCCGCCAGATCGCCGGGACCGGCACCATCGACGACCAGGGCGACGTCGGGCCGATCGGCGGCATCCGCCAGAAGCTCGCCGGTGCTCGCTCCGACGGGGCCGAGTACTTCCTCGCCCCGGCCGGCAACTGCGACGAGGTGGTCGGGCACGTGCCCGACCACCTCGACGTCTTCAAGGTCGGCACGTTCGACGAGGGCCGCGCGGCCGTCGAGGCGATCGCTAAGGGCCAGACGGGCTCGCTGCCGCGCTGCTGAGGAGCCGCTGCTGACGAGCTGGCCGAGGGCTCAGTCCTCGAACGTCGCCTTGAGCGCCTCGACGAGGCCGGGCGCGATGTCCTTGCCGGTCGCCACGGCGTCGTCGGAGTCGTGGTCGCGCTGGCGCAGCAGGCAGATCGAGGCGCCGCTGCGCAGGACCGCGACGACGAGGCGGACGTCCTTGCGGTCCGGGTGCGCGGCGAGGTGGTCGACGGCGTCGTCGCCGCGTGAGGGCAGCTCGCGCTCGGCCTCGGGCGGCACGACCATCCGCTCGATGGCGAAGGCGCAGCCGTCGACCTCGTCGGGCCAGGCGAGCCGGCCGAGGAGGGTCTCGAGCGAGCTCGTCGTCGGCAGGCCCTCCTGCTCGATGGCCGTCAGCGCACCCTCGGCGAGGTCGGAGGGGCCCATCTGCTCGCGCAGCTGCGGCTCGCGCTCCAGCAGGTCGGCGGTGCGCACGAGGGCGAAGAGCCTGGCGGGCTGGTCCCAGCCGGCGGCGGCGACGTGGCGCTCGGTGTCGAGGGCGGCGATGGCCAGGGGGTCGATGACGGGCTGAGGATTCACGTGACCATGCTGCCGTATGCCGACCGGCAGGCCACCACGGACCCGTGTGGTCTCGTGCCGGTCACGTTGCCTCGTCACCCCGCAGGAGCGTGCGGAGCGCGGGTTATGGTTGCCGCAGGCGGCCGGAGGAGGCCGCCCACGGGTCCGCCCGACCACCTGCCCGCCCCAGCACCCAAGGCACTCCACGTGAGCGACAGCAACTTCGGCCCCCCGCCGGGCAACTTCAACGACGACGAGTCGGGTGCGCCCCGACACCGTGACACCGCCACCGTGCCCCCGCCCCGACGCCCGCTCGTCACGGCGCTCGTCGTGGCAGCCGTGCTGCTCGTGGTGATCGCGATCGCAGCGCAGTTCTGGACCGAGGTGCTCTGGTACGAGTCGGTCGGCTTCTCCGGCGTCTTCAGCACCCAGATCGTCACGAAGGTCCTGCTCGGTCTCGTCGGAGGCCTGCTCACCGCCGCGATGGTCTGGTCGAGCATCCACTTCGCCTTCCGCAACCGCCCGATCTACGCGCCGTCGCCCGACACGCAGGCGATGGAGCACTACCGCCAGCTCGTCGAGCCGATGCGGCGCACGGCCACCGTCGCGGCGCCGCTCGCGGTCGGACTCTTCGCCGGGCTGTCGGCCGCGACCCAGTGGGACACCTTCCTGCTGTGGCGCAACGGCAGCGCGTTCGGCACCAACGACCCCGAGTTCGGTCTCGACATCGGCTTCTTCGTCTTCGACCTGCCGTGGATCAACTTCGTCGTGGCGTTCCTGACGATGATCCTCGTCATCGGCTTCATCACCGCCGCCTTCACGCACTACCTCTACGGGGGCATCGTCGCCGGCACCAAGATGCGCTCGACGCAGGCCGCGCGCGTCCACCTGTCGGTCATCGCCGCCGTCCTCGTGCTCGTGCGCGCCGTCGCCTTCTGGGTCGACCGCTACAACCTCGCGACCGCGCAGTCGAGCAAGATCACCGGCATCCAGTACACCGAGTCGCACGCGATCATCCCGACCAAGGGGATCCTGGCGATCGCCGCGGTCATGTGCGCCGTCATGTTCCTCACGACGATCTGGACGCGCTCGTGGCGTCTCCCGCTCGTCGGGGTCGCGGTGCTCGCCGTCATCGTCGTCGCGGTCGGCGGCATCTACCCGGCCCTCGTGCAGTCGCTCAAGGTGCGCCCGTCGGAGAAGTCTCTCGAGGTGCCCTACATCCAGCGCAACATCGACGCAACGCGCGCGGCCTATGGTGTCGACCAGATCAAGGTCGACCCCTACGACACGAAGACCGTGGCCACACAGAACGCCCTGCGCGACGACGCTGCCACGGTGCCCGGGATCCGGCTCATCGACCCCAACGTCGTCAGCCCGACCTTCAAGCAGCTCGAGGCGAGCAAGGGCTACTACCAGTTCGCCGACGTGCTCGACGTCGACCGCTACCAGATCGACGGCAAGTCCCAGGACACCGTCATCGCCGCGCGCGAGCTCGACCTCAACGGTGTGCCCGACGCGCAGCGCAACTGGCTCAACGACCACACCGTCTACACCCACGGCTACGGCGTCGTCGCGGCCAAGGGCAACACCCGTGAGAGCGACGGGCGCCCGTCCTTCTTCGAGTCGCAGATCGGCACCGAGGGCGCGCTGGGCAAGTACGAGCCGCGCATCTACTTCGGCGAGAGCTCCCCGGAGTACTCCATCGTCGGTGGCAACAAGCAGGAGTTCGACTACCCGGACCCCAAGGGCACCGGGCAGATCAACTACACCTACGCCGGCACGGGTGGGGTGCAGCTCGACGCCATCAAGCGGATCGCGTATGCCGTGAAGTACCGCGAGATCAACTTCCTCCTCTCCGACGCGGTGACCAACGACTCGCGCGTGCTAGACCACCGCACGCCGCGTGAGCGCGTGCAGCGTGTCGCCCCGTGGCTGACGCTCGACGGCAACGCGTACCCCGCCGTCGTCGACGGTCGGGTGCAGTGGATCCTCGACGGCTACACCACGTCGGCGAACTACCCGTACTCGGAGAACACGACGCTCGACAGCGTCACCGAGGACGCCGTGACCAGCACCCGCACGTCGGTGCGGGCGGTCCAGGCCGGCCAGGTCAACTACGTCCGCAACTCCGTCAAGGCGACGGTCGACGCCTACGACGGCACGGTGACGCTCTACCAGTGGGACGAGAAGGACCCCGTGCTCAAGGCGTGGATGTCGATCTTCCCCGGCACGGTCAAGCCGCTCAGCGACATCAAGGGCTCGCTCATGTCGCACCTGCGCTACCCGGAGGACCTCTTCAAGGTCCAGCGCAAGCTGCTCGAGAAGTACCACGACAAGGACGCGGCCTCCTTCTACGGCGGCCAGAACTTCTGGCGCGTGCCCGACGACCCGACGCAGGCCGACGCCCTGCCGCAGCCGCCCTACTACCTCTCGCTCGCCATGCCCGGCCAGCAGAGCCCGGCCTTCTCGCTGACCTCGACGTTCATGCCGACCGGTGACCGCAACGTGCTCTCGGGCTTCCTCGCCGTCGACGGCGACGCGGGGTCGGAGGACGGCAAGAAGTCGCCGAACTACGGCACCCTGCGCCTCCTCGAGACGACGGGGGGCACGGTCAACGGTCCGGGCCAGGTCTACAACGACATGCGCAGCTCGGCGGTCTCGTCGAAGGACCCCGAGCTGCCGACGACGCTCGCGCAGTACATCGGCACGACGAACTCCAATGGCAACGCGGTGATCTTCGGCAACCAGCTGACCCTGCCGGTGGGTGGGGGCCTGCTCTACGTGCAGCCGATCTACTCGCAGGCGCGGTCGCAGTCCGGCTCCTACCCCCGACTCGTGGCGGTTGCGGTGTCGTTCGGCAACAAGATCGCGTGGGCGGGCTCGCTCGACCTCGCGCTCAACGACCTCTTCGGCGGCTCGTCGGGCGCATCGGCCGGCGACAACGGCACGGGCACGCCGTCGAACCCCGGCACGACGCCCACGCCGGGGAGCACGGCGACACCGACCCCGACGCCGTCGGGTACGGCGACGCCGGCGCCCTCCGGCACCCCGAACGCCGCGGCGCTGTCCCAGGCGCTCAAGGACGCGGAGACGGCCTACGCCGACGGCGAGGCGGCCCTCAAGCGCGGCGACTTCGCAGCCTACGGCCAGGCGCAGACCAAGCTCAAGGACGCCCTCAAGCGGGCCGTGGACGCCTCACCGCAGTCGGTGCCGACGACGAAGCCCTGATCGCAGCACCCTCGTGGACGACCTGTGGCAGCACGCGAATCGCGTGCTGCCACAGGTCGTTCCGGCATCCGGAGCCCCGATCCGAGCGGATGGGGCACCTCGATTTGGTCCTGCGGGAGGTTTCGCGTAACGTTGCTCTTGCCGACGCGGGGTGGAGCAGCTCGGTAGCTCGCCGGGCTCATAACCCGGAGGTCGCAGGTTCAAATCCTGCCCCCGCTACTGATCGCGTCAGCGAAGACGAAGGGCCCGGAGAGATCCGGGCCCTTCGTCATGTTCGCCCCCCCTCTGGCGCATCCGCATGGGGTCGCGGCAGGCTGTCCCTCAGGACGTCGCGACCGGCGACGCGGACGAGGGGGTGGCCGTGCCGACGGAGAAGGTGCGGGAGCGAGCCGCACGGATCATCGCGCAGGGCAACCCTGCGGGGCTGCTCTACGGAGCGATCATCACCGGCGCGGTCATGAGCGCCACGGCGAACCACGCACCGTCGACGGCCCGGGTCGTCATCGCGGCCGTCTTCGTGCTCGCCGTCTACTGGCTCGCCGACGTCTACGTGCGGGCGTTCGCCGACCAGTTCCACAACGGCCGTTCGTCCCTGCCCGGCCGGCTCGCGCGGGCGGCGCGACACGAGTCGCGGGTGCTGGCAGGCGGCGTGCCCGCCATCGTCGTGGTGCTCGTGGCCTCTCTGCTCGGCGCCGACACCGCGCTGGCGGTCAGCCTCGCGCTTTGGCTGACGGCCGTCGAGCTCGGAGCCGTCGGCTACCTCGCTGCTCGGCACGTCGGCGCCAGCCGGAGGGCGGCCTTCGGCGAGTCGCTTGCCGCGGCCCTGCTCGGCCTCGTCATGGTGCTGGCCAAGACCTTCCTGCACTGAGCAGGGTGCCCGAGCGTCTCTGGCCCATTCGCCTGTCACGCGCCGCCCCCGTCTGAGACATTCGCCTCCTCGGGTCTGGCACGCAGGAGGTGCGTCATGACGTCGAGCCCACGAACCGGCCCGTCACGCGGTACACGACCCGGCCCACGAGCCGGCCGTCCGCGCGGGCACGGGCCGGGGCGGTCCGCCCGGGTGCGCGCCCGTTGGGCGGCCGCGGCTGCGATGATCGTGATCGTGCTGGGGTCGCTCGTCCTCTCGTCGCAGGCCGCGTCCGCCGCCACGACGCCGGGCCGCGCGATGTGGGTGTGGTCGTGGTCCGACGCCGGGTCGGTCGTCCAGCTGGCCCAGTCGCGCGGCGTCGACACGCTCTTCGTCGCCGTGCCGCCGGACCTGACGACGAGCCCGAGCCTGCCCAGGGTGCGCGACCTCGTGACGCAGGCCCGCGGCGCGGGGCTGCGGGTCGACGCGCTCGGCGGTGACCCGGGGTGGGTCGACAACCCGACATGGGCCGTCGACCACTGGGTCCGGCCAACCATCGCGACAGGCCTGTTCACCGGCCTGCACGTCGACGTCGAGCCGTGGACGACGACGGCGTGGACGACGCGACAGGCGACGACCGTCTCGAAGTACCTCACCCTGCTCGACCGGCTCGTCACGGCGAGCGGCACCCGGCCGGTCGAGGCCGACATCCCGTTCTGGTTCGACCAGGTCAAGGCGGGCAAGAAGTCGACGCTCGACAGGGAGACGATGCGCCGCGTATCGGCCGTGACGATCATGGCCTACCGCAACACCGCTGCGGGCGCCGACGGCACGCTGGCGGTCGCCGCGGCGGAGCTCGCCTCGGCGGCCTCACTGGGCAAGCCGGTCCGCATCGGCCAGGAGACGAACTACCTCGGGCCGGACCCGACCGAGGTCAAGCAGACCTTCTACGGGCAGACCCTGACGCGGATGAACGACCAGCTCGCACAGGTGGATTCGGGCGCCAGGACCTACGCGACCTACGTCGGCATCGCCGTCCACGACTTCACGGGGTATGCCGCGATGGCTCCGTGACGGCGCCGGTGCACGTGCGCAGGGAGCCGGATGGGGGAGCGGACCGCAGGTGGGGCGCGGTCAGTGGGACAGGCTGCGGACGGGCAGCTCGAACCAGCGCAGGTGGTCGAAGTCGACGTTGACGTGGGCCTCGTCGCACCGCTCGGGCGTGGCCGCGGCGAGGATCGCACGCGCGTCCTCGAGGTGGCCGGCGAGTGCGTCCTCACCCGCCCGCTCGTGCTGCGCGGGGTAGGTGAGGTGACCCTCCTCGAAGCTGACCTGGTGCAGTCGGAGGGGTGGCTCGACCGGGCCGTCCTTGTGCTTCCACAGCCCCGTCGCCGGCTCGAAGACGTAGTCCCCGAGCAGGCGCCAGCCCTCGCGCGCCACGAGGCGGACTGCGTCGATGACGTAGTCGGCGACGACGTCGGAGATGAAGTAGTTGAAGTTGACCCGCACCCAGCCTGGCTTGATGCCCTCGCAGCCGCGACCGATCTCGCGCTCGAACTCGTGCGACCGCTCGAGGTCGATGCCGAGCAGGTAGTGGCCGTAGGGGCCGGCGCACGAGCAGCCGCCTCGGGCCTGGATGCCGAAGAGGTCGTTGAGGACGGCGACGACGAAGTTGTGGTGCAGGTAGCGCTCGCCGTGCGCCCGCACGACGAACGAGACGATGGACAGGCGCTCGGCGTCGAGGTTGCCGAGGATCTCGATCGCCGGCTCCTGCTGCCAGGCCTCGACCGCGCGTCGGAGGAAGCGGTCCTCGCGGGCGCGGATCGTCTCGGTGCCCACTGCCTCCTTGAGCTTAAAGACGAGGCCGGCGCGGATCGACTCGATGATGGCCGGGGTGCCGCCCTCCTCGCGGTGCGCGGGGTCGGTGAGGTAGTCGTGGTCGTCGGGGTTGACGTAGGCCACGGTCCCGCCACCGGGGACGTCGGGCACGCGGTTGGTCATGAGCTCGCGCCGCACGACGAGCACGCCGGGCGTGCTCGGGCCGCCGATGAACTTGTGCGGGCTGAGGAAGACGGCGTCCTTGTATGCCGTGGGGCCGGCCACGCCGCGGCCGCCGCGGCCGTACATCTCGATGTCGACGTAGGGCGCCGCCGCGGCGTAGTCCCAGAACGCGAGCGCACCGTGCTCGTGGAGCAGGGAGGAGATCGCGTCGGTGTCGGTGACGATGCCGGTGACGTTGCTCGCTGCCGAGAACGAGCCGATGAGCAGCGGGCGGTCCGCGTGCTCGACGAGGCGCGCACGCAGCACCTCGATGTCGACGTGCCCGTCGAGGTCCTGCGGGATGACGACGACGTCGGCGACGCACTCGCGCCACATGACCTCGTTGGAGTGGTGTTCGTACGGGCCGATGAAGACGACGGGGCGCTGGTCGGCGGGCACGAGCTCGCTTGCGTGCCAACGGTCCTCGAAGTTCGAGGGGATGCGCAGGCCGAGGATCCCGACGAGCTTGTCGATGGCCCCGGTGCAGCCGGAGCCGGCGAAGACGACCACCGTCTCGTCGTCGCCTCCGACGGCGTCGCGGATGGTGCGGCGGGCGTCCTCGCGCAGCCGGGTCGTCTGCAGGCCGGTGCCGGAGCTCTCGGTGTGCGTGTTGGCGTAGCGGGGGAGCACCTCGTCGCGGATGAAGTCCTCGATGAAGGTGAGGCCACGGCCCGAGGCGGTGTAGTCGGCGTAGGTGACGCGGCGCGGCCCGTAGGGGCCGTGCATCACCTGGTCGTCTCCGATGACGCTCGAGCGGATCGTGTCGAGCAGGGTCTGCGTCGATGGTGCTCCCATGGCCCCAGCATAGCCGTTGGTGATGCACGCGGTGAGTAGCATAAGTGAGCGTTATGCACAGATGAGGGGCTCGGAGCCCGCCTCGGTCACGGGCCCGGCACCACGCATACGACCGTGCCCGTCCCGCCCTGCGCCAGAGCGCTCGTGAACGCGCGGCCCGACCCGTGCTGTGCGCACAGGCGACGCACCGAAAACTCGTCCGTGAAGGCGTTGCGCTGCACGAAGACGACCGTCCCGAGCGACGAGGCGTCCGCGCAGTCCACCGTCCGCACGTCGCCGGCCTCGCTCGCCGTGACGCACCGACCGATCGTGATGTCCCGGGTGCCGTCGTCGTAGGTGACGGCGCGGTAGACGAGGAAGGCTAGGACGGCGAGCAGCAGCGGTCCGAAGCGGCGCAGGACGGCGGCCCTCGAGGTGCCCGCGGTGGGACCGACCGGCTCAGGGGTGGAGGGAGGGGTGGAGGGAGGGGTGGAGGGAGGGGTGGAGGGAGGGGTGGAGGGAGGGGTGGAGTCAGGGGTGGACATGCGGGCTGGCTCCTGGCGGTTCGGTGGCAGGTCTGCCGGGTCGGCCCCTGCGCGACGGGCCGCGTGCGGGGCCACCGTACGCGACGGCGACGCCTCATCTTCGCCGCTCCGTCGCATAGGGTCGAGCCCGTGACAGCGATCTCCTACCCGCTCGCGGAGCGCACCCTGGCCAACGGCCTGCGCGTCATCGTCAGCGAGGACCACACGGTGCCCAACGTCGCGGTGAACCTCTGGGTCGGCGTCGGCTCCCGGCACGAGACCCCCGGACGCACCGGCTTCGCCCACCTCTTCGAGCACCTGATGTTCCAGGGGAGTCGCAACGTCGCCTCGGGCGAGCACTTCTCGGCGCTCATGGACGAGGGCGCCCGGCTCAACGCGACGACGTGGTTCGACCGCACGAACTACTTCGAGACGGTGCCCACCGGGGCGCTCGAGCTCGCCCTGTGGCTCGAGGCCGACCGCCACGGCCATCTGCTCGACGCGCTGACGCAGGAGAACCTCGACAACCAGCGAGACGTCGTCAAGGAGGAGAAGCGCCAGCGCTACGACAACGTGCCCTACGGCTCGGCGCTCATCGACATCTACGCGACCGTCTTCCCCGAGGACCACCCCTACCACCACCCGACCATCGGTTCGATGGAGGACCTCGACGCCGCGACGCTCGAGGACGTCCACGCCTTCTTCCGCGCCCACTACGGGCCCAACAACACCGTCCTGACCCTCGTCGGAGACGTCACCCCCGAGGACGGCTTCGCAGCCGCCGAGAAGTACTTCGGGCCGCTGCCGGCGATCGAGCTGACCCCGCGGCCACGACACCCGCAGCTGGCGCCGCTGGCCGAGCCGGTGCGGCTCGACCGCGTCGGGGACGTGCCCAACGACCGCATCTACGTCTCCTTCCGGCTCCCGGTCGACACCACCCCCGACTACCTCGCCTGCCAGGTCGCCGTCGACGTCCTCGGCGGCCTCTCCAGCTCGCGCCTCGTGCGCCGGCTCGTGCGCAAGGACGAGACCGCCGTCGCCGTGGGTGGCTGGACGATGGGCCTCGTCGACGGCTCGGGCCTCGGCACGATCACCGTGGACGTCTCCGCCGGTGCCGACGTCGACGCGGTCGAGGAGGCCGTGTGCGAGGAGATCCGCCGTTTCGTCGACGAGGGCCCGGACGCCGCGGAGCTCGAGTCCGTCATCGCCGACACCGAACGCTCGTGGCTCAGCGCGCTCGCCAGCATCGAGGAGCGTGCCGACCACATCAGCCACCACGCGCTGCTGACCGGCGACCCGGCCTACGTCAACACCTTCGTCGACCGCATCCGCTCCGTCACCGCCGAGCAGGCGCGCGCGGCGGCAGCGGCCTGGCTGGACCCGAGCTCGCGGGCCGTCGTGCGCTACCTCGCCGAGGACGACGTCGACCAGAACGGCTCTGACCACCACCTCTCGGAGGAGGCCTCATGACCACCGTCGCCCGCCCCGTCGTCGCGCCGCCCGAGCCGTGGGAGTTCCCCGAGGGCAGCAGCTTCGACCTGCCCAACGGACTGCGCCTGCTCACCTACGACGTGCCGGGCCAGTACGTCATCTCGGTCCGCCTCGGACTGCCCGTGTCGCTGCGCGACGAGCCGCGTCACCTCGAGGGCGTCGCGTCGATCATGGCGCGCACCCTCGACGAGGGCACCGAGCAGCACAGCGCCGAGGAGTTCGCGCGACTGCTCGAGCGCAAGGGCGTCAGCTTCGGCGCGGGCATGGCCGACGCAGGACTCTCGATCGACCTCGACGTCGTCAAGGGCAACCTCGAGCCGGCGCTCGACCTGCTGCGCCAGATCCTGACCGAGCCCGCCTTCCCGCAGGCCGAGGTGGCTCGCCAGGTGCGCACCCGGATCGCCGAGATCGAGCAGGAGCGCTCGGTCGCGGCCCACCGCGCCGGGCTCGAGTTCGTCCGCACCTACTACGCGCCCGACGACCGCTCGTCCCGGCCGACCGGTGGCACGCGCGACACGGTGTCGTCCATCACCCGCGAGGACGTCGCGGCCTTCCACGCCGAGCACGTCGTCGCCTCCGGCGTGACCGTGGTCGTCGCGGGCGACCTGGCCGGCCTCGACGTGCCGGTGCTCGTCGAGGCAGCCCTCGGCGGGTGGGCCAAGGGACCGCGACAGCGCGAGCGCCACCTCCAGCACGCCGCAGCCCTCGCGCCCGACCGCGGCCGGATCGTGCTCGTCTCCCGCCCCGGCTCGGTGCAGACCGAGTTCGTCATCGGCGCACCCGGTCCCGACCGGTCCGTCGAGGGCGGATGGGCTCCCTACCCGGTGCTCGGCTTCGTCCTCGGCGGCTCGCCCAACGCCCGCATCGACGCGGTGCTGCGCGAGGAGAAGGGCTACACGTACGGCATCCGGTCGAGCTTCCGTCCGCGACGGCGGGGAGGGGTCTTCCTCACCTCGGGCTCGGTGCGCGCCGACTCGACGGCCGAGTCGCTGAGCCTGCTCGTCGAGATCCTCGAGGGTGGCCGGGACGGCTTCACCGACAAGGAGATCCGCTCGGGCGTCGACTTCATCTCCAAGACCGCGCCCGGTCGCTACGCCACGGCCGACGCCATCGCCGACGAGGCGGTCGGCATGGCGCTCGACGGCCGGACGACGGCCTTCACGACGGCCAACCTGCGCGACCTCGCCACCGTCGACCGCGCGAGGGTCGAGGCGGCATACGCCCGCTTCGCCGAGGAGGCGGGGATCGGGTCGGGTGGTCCGGGCGCAGGCTGGACGATCGTCATGGTCGGCGATGCCGACGCCCACCTCGAGGCGATCCGTGCCCTCGGTCTGGGAGAGGTCACGGTCGTCACCGACGCCTGACCCCCGCTTCCCCCACCGAACGCAGCGTTCGGTCCGGGGTGTGGCCGCGGAGGGTGGCCGCGGCGTGTGCCGGACGAGCGGGTCAGGGCCGGGGTGCGGGGGTGAGGGCGCGCTCCATGACGAAGTCGTCCTCGAGGACCCCGCCGACGAGGAACTGTTTGGTGCCGACGCGCTCGAAGCCGCTCTTGGCGTAGAAGCGCTGCGCCCGCTCGTTCTGCTGGTTGACCCCGAGCCAGACCCCGGCGGCGCCGGCGTCAGTGGCCCACTGCAGCGCCGCGGCCATGAGCAGTGCTGCGGCGCCGGTGCCGTGCGCCTGCGGCAGCACGTAGATCTTCGACAGCTCGACCGTCGGCCGCAGCCGGATCGCGGCCCTGACGTCGCCGTCGGAGGGCTCACCGTCGACGAGCATGGCGTAGCCCAGCGGCGTGCCCGCGACCTCGGCGAGGAGGACGTGGCGAGCCGGGTCGGCCAGGTAGCCGGCAAAGCGCTCGGGCGAGAGCACCTCGGAGATGAAGGCCTCGACCCGCTCCCGCGTCATCGACGGCGGGCACGCCAGCCCGAACGTCGCCGCGGCGACCTCGGCAAGGGCGCCGACGTCGGCGGCATCGGCGGGGCGGACCGTCGCGGTCGGCGCGGGGCGGTCCTTCGGGTCGGACGCGTCGGACGCGTCGGACGGTGTGCCCGAGTGGCTGCTCATGCCGAAAGGCTAGGCCGCGCAGGGCGATCCACCCAACGCCGCTCAACCCGTGGGCTCGGACAGGTCAGGCGGAGGGCATGCCGATCCGCGAGAGCACCTCGTCGTGCAGCAGGCCGTTCGTGGCCAGGGCGTTGCCGCTCCAGCAGCCCTCGCGTCCGTCGAGGCCGGTGAAGCGACCGCCGGCCTCCTGCACGATGGCGACGAGGGCCGCCATGTCGTGGACGGCGAGCTCCGGCTCGGCTGCGATGTCCGCGGCCCCCTCGGCGACGAGCATGTAGGACCAGAAGTCGCCATAGGCGCGGGTGCGCCAGCAGTCGTCCATGAGGTCGAGGAAGTCGTCGCGCCGTCCGCGCACGCGCCACCCGGCGAGGGAGGAGTACGACAGCGACGCGTCGCCGAGACGCCCGACCTGCGACACGGAGAGGCGGCGCGCCGACGACAGGGACCGGCCCGTCCACGCGCCGGACCCGGTGGCCGCCCACCAGCGCCGCTGGAGGGCCGGCGCGGCGACGAGGCCGAGCACGGGCACGTTGTCGACGACGAGCCCGATGAGGGTGGCCCAGACCGGGACGCCGCGCACGAAGTTCTTCGTGCCGTCGATGGGGTCGATGATCCACCGTCGCGGGCCGTGCCCGGTCGCCTCGAACTCCTCGCCCTCGACGGCGTCACGCGGTCGGGTGCGCTTCAGCTGGTGCCGGACGAGCTCCTCGGCGGCGCGGTCGGCGTCGGTGACGGGCGTGAGGTCGGGCTTGCTCTCGACGACGAGGTCGGCGGCACGGAAGCGTGCCATCGTCACCCGCTCGACGGCATCCGCGAGGACGTGGGCCAGACGGAGGTCGTCGTCGTAGGAGGTCACCGGGTCAACCTAGCGGCAACCGACGTCGGGGAGGGCAGGCCGGGGGAGCGGAGTCGTATGCCGCTGCGGCTCAGTGCTCCTCGGTGGTGCTGCGGCTGCTGAGCAGCCGGCGCAGCGACTCGAGCCGCGACGCGCCGGCAGGTCCGGCGTGTCCGTGCTCCACCCAGGCGTCGAGCGCGCACTCCTCCTCGTCGTGGGTGCAGCCGCGGGGGCAGCCGTCCGTGCCGGCGGCGAGGTCGGGGAAGTGGTCGATGATGCGGTCGACGTCGATGTGGGCGAGCCCGAACGAGCGGATGCCGGGGGTGTCGATGACCCAGCCGTCGTCGGAGCCGTCGGCGCCACGCAGGCGCAGGGCCACGGCGTTGGTCGAGGTGTGACGACCCCGGCCGGTCGTGTCGTTGACGATGCCCGTGGCGCGCAGGGCCCCCGGCACGAGGCCGTTGACGAGGGTGCTCTTGCCGACCCCCGAGTGGCCGACGAGGACCGACACCTTGCCGGACAGCTTGGCCCGCAAGGCGTCGAGTCCGGTGAAGTCGCCGTCCTTCCACGAGGTGACGACGTGCTCGACCTCGAGCGGCGTGTAGCTGGCCAGGAACTCGGCGGGGTCGACGAGGTCGGCCTTGGTGAGGGCGAGCAGCGGCTCGAGGTCGGCGTCGTACGCCGCGACGAGGCACCGGTCGACCATGCGCGGTCGCGGCTCGGGGTCCGCGAGCGCCGTGACGATGACGAGCTGGTCGGCGTTGGCGACGATGATGCGCTCGTAGGGGTCGGTGTCGTCCGCCGTGCGGCGCAGCACCGAGCGACGCTCCTCGATGCGCACGATGCGGGCCAGCGCGTCGGGGCCTCCCGCGAGGTCGCCGACGAGGGCGACGTCGTCGCCGACCACGACCCGGGTGCGACCGATCTCGCGGGCCTTCATCGCGGTGACGACGCGCTCGGGCTCCTTCTTGCCGAGGACGCCCTTGGGGATGAGGCAGGTGTAGCGGCCCCGGTCGACGCCGATGACCATGGCCACGACGGCATCGGCGTGGGCCGGGCGCTCCTTGGTGCGGGGCCGGGACCCCTTGCGGCTCGGCCGGACCCGGATGTCGCCCTCGTCGAGGTCCCGCCAGCTCATCGCGCGAGCACGACCGGACCGGTGCCTTCGAGCATGCCCTGCCACAGGCCGACGAAGTCGGGGAGCGTCTTGCGCGTCGTGTCGATGTCCTCGACGTGCACGCCGGGCACGCG
The DNA here is from genome assembly GCF_014646815.1 of Terrabacter tumescens. GTDB lineage: Bacteria > Actinomycetota > Actinomycetes > Actinomycetales > Dermatophilaceae > Terrabacter > Terrabacter tumescens. Next base: position 219,681 of record NZ_BMNZ01000003.1, on the reverse strand, counting down.
CAGGCCGATGATCGCGCCGGCGGTCGCCATGCGGTGGTCGTGGTAGGTGCGGAACCGCCCGCCGTGCAAGGGCGCCGGCGTGATCCGCAGACCGTCCTCGGTCTCGGTCACGTGCGCGCCGACGCCGCCCAGCTCGGCGGTCAGGGCCGCGAGACGGTCGGTCTCGTGGCCGCGGATGTGGGCCACGCCGCGGATCCACGTGGGGGTCGAGGCGAGGGCGGCGAGGGCGGCGACCGTGGGCGTCAGCTCCGCCGCGTCGTGCAGGTCGATGTCGATGCCGACGAGCTCGCCGCTGCCGACGACGGTGAGGCCCGAGCGGTCGAGGCGCACGTCGGCGCCCATCGTGTCGAGGATCTCGCGGAGCAGGTCGCCGGCCTGGGTCGTGTGCTGCGGCCACCCCGGCACGCGGACCGTGCCACCGACCACGAGGGCTGCCGCGACGAACGGCCCGGCGTTGGACAGGTCCGGCTCGACCGACACGTCGAGGGCGTTGATCTCGGACGGCTCGACCCGCCAGGTGTTGGGCTCGCTGTCGTCGACGATGGCGCCCGCGTCGCGGAGCGTCTCGACGGTCATGAGGATGTGCGGCTCGCTCGGCACCGGCTTGCCGTCGTGGTGCACGGTGATGCCCTCGTCGTAGCGCGCGCCGGCCAGCAGCAGGGCCGACACGAACTGCGACGAGGCGGAGGCATCCATCGTCACCGACCCGCCCCGGACCCGACCGCGTCCGCCGACCGTGACGGGCAGGTGGCCGCCGCCGTCGTCCACGTCGACGCCGAGCGCCCGGAGCGCGTCGATGACCGGCCCCATCGGACGCACCCTGGCCTGCGGGTCGCCGTCGAGGCGGACCGGCCCGTCGGCGAGGGCGGCGACCGCGGGCAGGAAGCGCATGACGGTCCCGGCGAGCCCGCAGTCGATGCTGACGTCACCCGTCAGCGTCTCGGGCGGGGTGACGACCCAGTCGGGGACGTCACCGCCCACCGCCTCACCCTCCGGGGCCACGTCGTCGATGCGCACCCCCAGCGACCGCAGGGCGTCGGCCATGAGGAGCGTGTCGCGCGACCGCAGGGGCGCCCGCAGGCGCGAGCGCTCGGTCGCCAGCGCCGCGAGGACGAGGTAGCGGTTGGTCAGGGACTTGCTGCCCGGCAGCACGACCGTCGCGTCGAGCGGGCCGGACGCGACCGGAGCCGCCCAGTCCGGCACCGAGGTGACAGCGTCGTGCGCTGTGGTGCCGGTCGTCACGGACGTGGGGTGAGGCGATGGATCAGCGGGACTCAACTCAGCTCACGACGTCCTGTGCTCGGTGGGCGAGCAGACGCGCCTCGCGCTTGGCGGTCCGCTGGGCGTGGCGCGCCTCGCGGCGCGTCGTCTTCGTCGCGTGCTGGGCGCGCCAGGCGAGGCCGGGACGGCCCTCGGTGTCGACGGCGGCCAGCAGCAGGCCGCCGAGCAGGCCGACGTTCTTGAGGAAGAGGCTGCGGCTCTGGGCCTTGCGGGTCAGGTCGGTCTCCTCCCAGAAGGCGTGCTCGATGGCCGTGGTCGGGACGATGGACGCCGCGAGCACGGTCGAGGCCAGACGCGGCATACGACCCGTGGCGAGGAGGAGGCCACCGCCGAGCAGCGCGGCGCCGTTCACCCGGACGAAGAGGTCGGGGTCCTTCGCGGCGACCTCGGCCCCGGGGACCTGGTCCGGCACCTTCTGGAGCAGGTGGGCGGCCTGGTCGGTGCGCGCGGCGGGGTTGCGCAGCGCCTCGACCCCTGCGGCGACGAAGACGGACGCGAGCAGCGGACGGGCGAGACGGCGGACGATCATACGATTTCCTCCTCTGGCCGCAGCCCGCCGGAGCGTGCCGTGGCCATCGTGGACGTGTGGACACCTACGGTATCGACATACCCGCAGGCCACGGGGCGACGCCCACACCGCAGGCGTCCCGACGGCCGCGCGACGCCCGCCCCGCCCGACCATGCGGCATACGCTGTGGCGCATGTGCGGGAGGTATGCCGCGAGCGCGCGGCCCGACGAGCTCATCGAGGCGTTCGACGTCGACGAGGACCACACCGGCGACCCCGCGCGCAGCGTCCTGAAGAACCCCCAGAGCCCGCCCGCCGGCGAGCCCGACTGGAACATGGCGCCCTCGAAGCAGGCACCCGTCGTGCTGACCCGCCGCCCGCGTGGCGAGGGGAGCGGGGACGCCGGTGCCGACGCGGCTGCCGAGCCCACGCGACAGCTGCGGCTGCTCACCTGGGGGCTCGTGCCGGCGTGGTCCAAGGACGTCAAGATGGGCCTGCGCATGACGAACGCCCGGGCCGAGTCGGTCCTCGGCAAGGGAGCCTTCGCCAAGGCCGCGCTCTCGCGCCGCTGCATCGTGCCGGCGGAGGGCTGGTACGAGTGGCAGGTCTCGCCGACCGCGGTCGACGCCAAGGGCAAGCCGCGCAAGCAGCCCTTCTTCGTCCACCGCGCCGACGGCGCGCCCGTCGCGTTCGCCGGCCTCTACGAGTTCTGGCGCGACCGGGAGCTGCCCGACGGGGACCCGGACGCGTGGCTCACGACGTTCACGATCATCACGACCGCCGCCGACCCGGGCATGGACCGCATCCACGACCGACAGCCGCTCGTGCTCGAGCCGGGGCAGTGGGAGCAGTGGCTGGACCCGGAGGAGAAGGACCCCGGCTACGTCCAGGGCGTGCTCGACTTCGCCCAGCCCGGTCGCTTCGAGGCCCACCCCGTCAGCCGCGCCCTCGGGGCCACCCGCAACAACGGCCCGGCGCTGGTCGAGCCCGTCCCCGAGTCCGAGCTCGAGGGCGTCGTCGACCCGATGACCGGCGAGGTCATCGGCGCATGAGCGCCCAGACGCGCGAGACGGTCCGCGAGATCGAGACCCCGGGTGGTCCCGGGCGCGCCCACGTGCAGCGGCCGCAGCGGGCCCACGGCACCGTGGTGCTCGGCCACGGCGCCGGGGGAGGGCTCGGCGCGATCGACCTGGCCGTCGCCCGCGAGGTGCTGCTCGGGGCCGGCTGGGCCGTCGTGCTGATCGAGCAGCCGTGGCTCGTCGCCGGCCGCCGGGTCGCCGGACGGCCGCCGACGCTCGACGCCGCGTGGGTGCCGATGGTCGAGGCCCTGCTCACCGGGCGCGGACGGCTGCCGCGGCCGCTCGTCGTCGGGGGCCGCAGCGCCGGCGCCCGCGTCGCCTGTCGCACCGCCGGCACGCTCGAGGCGGACGCCGGGCTGCTGCTCAGCTTCCCTCTGCACCTGCCCGGGCAGCCCGACAAGCTGAGGGCCCACGAGCTCGCGCTGGCGCCCGACCCGTCATGGGTCGTGCAGGGCACCCGGGACACCTTCGGCACGCCGGAGGAGCTGCGCCCGCACCTCCCGCCGGGCACGACCCTCCTCGAGGTCCCGGGCGCGCACAGCTACCCCAAGGGTTCGCGCGGCGCCCTCACCGACGCGCTGACGAGGATCGCGGGAATGCTCCCCGCCTAGGCGTCGTTGCACCGGGCATGGTCACCTGCCCCACCCGTGAGCCCGAGAGCATCACGACCGCCGCCGTCGCGCGCGGTCTGTTGCCACAGCCCGCCGGTCTAGGCTGGGAGGCGATGGCAAAGGACAAGAAGACCGATCCGAGCGCCGCCGTGCGCCTCGCGGACCCCAGCACCGACAGCACGCCGGCAGTCACGACGTCCGTCCCGGCCCTGGGGGCCGACCCCGAGGAGCTGGCGCGCGCCGACGCGAGCGTCGACGTCGCGAGCGAGAGCGAGCGGGAGCGCCGTGCGCGCTTCGAGCGCGAGGCGATGCCCCTGCTCGACCAGCTCTACAGCGCCGCCCTGCGCACGACGCGCAACCCGAGCGACGCCGAGGACCTCGTCCAGGAGACGTTCGCCAAGGCCTACGCGGCCTTCCACCAGTACAAGCCGGGGACCAACCTCAAGGCGTGGATGTACCGCATCCTCACCAACACCTACATCAACACCTACCGCAAGAAGCAGCGTCAGCCGCTCGAGTCCGACTCGGCCCAGATCGAGGACTACCAGCTGGCGCGTGCCGAGTCGCACACGTCGGTCGGTCTGCGCTCCGCCGAGGCGGAGGCGCTCGACCACCTGCCCGACAGCGACGTCAAGCGGGCCCTGCAGGCGATCCCGGAGGAGTTCCGCCTCGCGGTCTACTTCGCCGACGTCGAGGGCTACTCCTACAAGGAGATCGCCGAGATCATGGACACGCCCATCGGTACCGTCATGAGCCGCCTGCACCGTGGCCGGCGCCAGCTGCGAGAGCTGCTCTCGGAGTATGCCGCCGACCGCGGTTTCGCCGCCGCCGGCAGCTCCGAGGGCGTGGGCACCGAAGGAGGTCGGTCATGAGCGAGCACACCACGGCTGGTGCTCCGAACGCAGACGGCGCGGGAGCCCGCACCGACTGCTCGGAGGCGCTGCTGCGCGTCTACGAGTACCTCGACGGCGAGCTCGGGCCCGACGAGTGCGCGAAGATCCAGGCGCACCTCGACGAGTGCGGACCGTGCCTGAAGGAGTACGACCTCGACACGACGCTCAAGTCGCTCATCAAGCGGTCCTGCGAGTGCGAGCAGGCCCCCGAGGCGCTGCGGATGACGATCATGTCCCGCATCTCGATGACCGTCATCCAGGTCGACCGCGGCTGAGACGACCGCACCGGCACGACGCCTGGCCCGGCACGACGCAGGCCCGGCACGACGCAGGCCCGCTCGATGCCGGCCCGTCCGGCGCCGGGCACGACGAAGGCCCGCCCCGAATGATCGGGTGCGGGCCTTTGACGTCTGCGGCTCAGGCGTTGGGCTTGCGGCCGTGGTTGGCGGCGTTGCCCTTGCGGGAGCGGCGCTTGCGGGCGCGCTTGCTCATCGTCGGCTCTCCTTGGTCCTGCGGATTCTCGTGTCCGTACGGGCACGAGGACCCGAGTCTTCCACATGCCTGCGCACTCACCCAATTCGGCTGCAGGGTTCCCCGGCAGACCTTAAAATCTTGGTATAGATCCGGCCGTAACGGCCGGATCTGCTTTTGTGCGCGCGCTCGCGCTGGGACGCTGTGACTCGAGGGAAACCTCAGTTGTTCTGTGCTGCCGCGAGCAACGCCCCTCCATGGCGCACGCATCCGGAACATCAATGCAATGAAGGAGCCCCCAAATGTTCGCTGCCCTGCTTGCCGCCCTTGCCTCCAACGACTTCATGACCCGAGCGATGGCATCGCTCGCCAACACGTGGTCCTGGGGTCCCTGAGCCATCTTGCTCCCATCACCTCGGTTCGGTCCTGCTTCCGCTGGCGGTTGCGGGACCGAACTGTCGTGACTTACCTCTAGTCCGTGAGAAGCGCACCCGAACAGCCCACCTCGTCGCGGCTGCTGCCCTACTACATCGCCCTCGTGAGCCTCGGGTCGCTGGCACTCGGAGCGATGTCCTGGGCCTACGGCCGACACCCTGAGGTCGGCCCGCTCCTGCTCCTGTCCGCGATGGGAGTGCTCAGCTACACCCTCCGCGAGCCGACCGTGACCTCGCGGATCGGCTTCTCGTTCCTGTCGATCATCCTGCTCGCCTCAGGCGCCCTCCTCGGCCCGTTCGGCGCCTGGTTCGTCGGGCTCGTGTCGCAGAGCATCGAGCGCGAGCCGCGCATGAAGTGGTTCCAGCGGGCCTTCAACATCGCGATGATGAGCATCATCGGCGTCGCCGGGGCCATGGCCTACATCGTGTGCGGTGGCGCCGCGTCGCTCGAGTCGATCAGTGGCTTCTCCGACCTCGTCGTGCAGGTGGGACTCCCACTCATCGTGGCCGACGTCGTCCAGTGCATCACCAACGCCGTCCTCGTGGCCGGTGCCGTCAGCCTCGACCAGCGGGTGCCCTTCTGGGTCTTCGTCCGGCGCATCCTCGTCAGCTCCGGGGTGGCCTACATCGGTTACGGCGTCATCGGCTTCCTCTTCGTCATCCTCTGGTTCCCTGCCGGGCTCGGCGCGTTCAGCGCGCTGCTCGTCATGGCGCCGCTGCTCGCGGCGCGGTGGGCCTTCGTCCAGTTCGGCGAGGAGCTGCGCTCCCACGAACGTGTCGTCGAGACCCTGGTCACGGCGCTCGGCACCAAGGAGCCACCCGCGGTGGACCGCAGTCGGCGTGCGGCGCGGCTCGCCGAGTCCGTCGCCGAGGAGCTCGGCCTCGGACCGCACCAGATCGGGACGGTCCGGTATGCCGCCACGCTCCACGAGATCGGCCACCTCGGTGTCCCGACCCGCCTCCTGCGCCGTGCCCCCGAGGCGCTCAGCGTGTCGGAGCGGCGCATCATCGACCGGCACTGCGTCATGGGCGCCCGCATGATCGAGGGCATCGACTTCCTCGAGGACGCCCGGTCCGGGATCCGCCACCAGCACGAGCGCTACGACGGCGGCGGCCGTCCCGACGGTGTCGCCGGTCAGGAGATCCCCATCGCGGCTCGCATCCTCGCCGTCACGTCCCGGGTCGAGGAGCTGACCGCCGCCGCGGTCGACGAGGGCAGACAGCCCTACCTGGCGGAGGTCGGACGTGCCCTCCAGTCCGACGAGGGATGCTTCGACCCGACGATCGTCAGCGCCGTGCTCGTGGCGCTCGACAAGCACGGGTGGCCGTCCGGAGTGTCGACGGGGGCCGGCACATGAAGGGCGCAGTGCGTCGCGAGCCGGTGGCCCTGCTCATCGGACTGGTCGGCCTCGTGGTCTCGGTCGTGGTCGCGCTCGTCATCGGTGACGTCCCGCAGCCGGGCACGGAGGCGGGCCTGCTCGTCGCCGCCGTCTTCGCCGTCACGATCGTGCTCGGCGAGTGGTTCCACCTGTCGGCGCCCGGGTTCCGTGGCTCCGCGCCCATCGCCATGGCGGCGGCCTTCGGCCTGGCCCTGACCACGGAGGTGCCCGGCGGCCAGTTCGTCGCGTACGGCACCGCCTTCGTCGTCGCCGTCACCTCACTCGCCATGGCGGTCGGTACCGTCACGAGGGTTCTGTCCGGTCGCGACGTGAGCATCGTCGAGACGACCGGGCGACTCGTGGCGATCATCGTCGTGACCGTCCTCTACCGGGGGGTGCACCTCGGTCAGCAGCCGGGAGAGGCCGCACCCTCCGACGGCCTCGTGCCGTGGCAGCGGGCGGCGCTGATGCTGGGCATCACGATGCTGGGCCTCGTCGCCGACACGCTCTTCACGTCGGTGCTGCGTGCGCTGTCGGCGTCGGGAAACCTGCGCCGCACCTTTGTCGAGGAGGTCCGCTCGTCGTTCGCGATGTCCATGGCGGTCGCCGTCACCGGCGTGCTCATCGCGCTCGCCGCCCCGCCCATGGGGATCGCGGCCCTCCCGCTCTTCCTCATGCCGCTCGTGCTGACGCTCTTCGCCTTCCGCCGCTACGTCAGCATCCGCGCCACCTACCTCCAGAGCATCCGGACCCTCTCGCGCCTGACCGACGCGGCCGGCTACACCCCAGCCGGCCACTCCGAGCGCGTGGCAGCCCTCGCGGTCCGGGTCGGCCGCGAGCTCGGCCTGTCCGAGCGTGAGCTGCTCGACCTCGAGTACGCCGCGCTGCTCCACGACATCGGCCAGGTGGCCCTCATCGAGCCGATCCCGGGCGGCGCCACGGTGCTCGCCGCCCCGGCCGACCAGCGCCGCATCGAGGCCGACACCGTGGCGATCGTCCGCGAGACCGGCGTCTTCGAGGGTGCGGCCCGGATCCTCGAGCACCAGACAACGCCCTACCGCCAGGTGCGCGAGCTCGGGGAGGAGATCCCGCTGACGAGCCGCATCGTCAAGGTCGTCAACGCCTACGAGGACCTCACGGCGGGCGCCCGCAGCGTGCGGGCGCGCGAGGCCGCCATCGAGCGGATCTACCTCGGTCTCGGCTACGAGTACGACCCCCGGGTGGTCGACGCCCTGCTCACCGCCATCGGGCCCGGCTCCGACCAGTCCTGAGCCCGGCTGAGCCCCGGCCGTGCCGGGCTGAGAGGGGCGTCGCTGAGAGGGGCGTCACAGGGGCCTGACCCTTGGGCGGCCGACGCCGGCGTGCCATGATGGCGACTTCGGGCAACCCCCGTCGCGAGAACGAGCTTGCAGGCCAGACCCCCGGCGCTGTCTCACCAGTGAGGGCGTCCCTGCCCTCGTCTTCTCCATGCGAACGAGGTGTCCCAGCATGAGTGCGTTGCCCACCGCCCAGCTCTTCGATCCCCGTGACCCGGTGTTCCAGGTCCACGAGGGAGGCAAGCTCGGGGTGCACGCCACGTCGGCCCTGCGAGACGCGGCCGACCTCTCCCTCCTCTACACGCCGGGTGTCGCGCAGGTCTCGCGCGCCATCGCGGCCGATCCGACGCTCGCGGGCGTCTACACGAGCCGGCGCAACACCGTCGCCGTCGTCAGCGACGGCACCGCCGTGCTCGGCCTCGGCGACGTGGGGCCGTTGGCCGCCATGCCCGTCATGGAGGGCAAGGCGGTGCTCTTCAAGCACTTCGCGGACGTCGACGCCGTGCCGGTCTGCATGGAGACCGGCACCGTCGACGAGATCGTCGACGCGGTGGCGCGGATCGCGCCGACCTACGGGGGCATCAACCTCGAGGACATCTCGGCGCCGCGCTGCTTCGAGATCGAGCAGCGCCTGCAGGAGCGCCTCGACATCCCCGTCTTCCACGACGACCAGCACGGGACGGCGATCGTCGCGCTGGCGGCCCTGCTCGGTGCGGTGCGGGTCGTCGAGAAGGAGCTGCCCGACCTCACGGTCGTCGTGTCCGGGGCAGGTGCCGCCGGGGTGGCCGTGAGCCGCATCCTGCTCGCCGCCGGCGTGGGGGACGTCGTCGTCGTCGACTCCCGTGGCGTGCTCGGACCCGACCGCGACGACCTCGTCCCGCACAAGCGCAGGCTGCGCGACGTGACGAACCGGCGCGGGGTCACCGGCGCCATCGGCGACGCCCTGTCCGCCGCCGACGTCCTCATCGGGGTCTCCGGGGGCACCGTGGCCGAGCGGGACCTCATGCGGATGGCGCCGCGGGCGATCATCTTCGCGCTCGCCAACCCGGACCCCGAGGTGCACCCCGTCGTGGCAGCCCGCTTCGCCGAGGTGGTGGCGACGGGGCGCTCGGACTTCCCGAACCAGATCAACAACGTGCTCGCCTTTCCCGGCATCTTCCGGGGCGCCCTGGACTCGGGCGCCCGCCGGATCACCGAGGAGATGAAGCTCGCGGCGGCGTATGCCATCGCCGGGCTCGTCGACGAGCCGACCGCCGACCGGATCGTGCCGAGCGTCTTCGACGAGCGCGTGGCGCCCGCCGTGGCCGCCGCGGTGGCGGCCCGGGTCACGCCGACGCCCCGCTGAGGGCTCAGGCGCTCCCGGTCCGTCCCGGGCCGGGAGCGTCGTCGGCCGGGTCGTCCGGGCCGTCCGGGTCGGCAGGTTCCGCTGGATCGGTGAGGCCCCGGGCGGCGAGTGCCTCGCCGGTCGCCCTGGCGAACGCGACGACGTGCACGACCGTGGGCACGACGACGGCTCGCGCGTCCCGTTCGAGCCCCCGGGCCCGGGCCGACTCGCGCACGCTCGCGAAGGACCCGGCCACCCACGGCACGGAGCGCACGACGACGCCGAGGGTCAGGGCCACGACCTCGGGGTCGACGACGCGGCGCAGGGGGTGCGCGGCGCGCACCGCGCCGTCGAGCAGGTCGGAGACCGGCGTGGTGGCGGTGAGGACGCCGGCCGCGACGAAGGCGTTGACGATGCCGAGGACGACGCGGACGGCATACGCCAGGTCGTGCGACCACCACTGGAAGGCCAGCAGCAGGACGAGCACGGGCAGCAGGCCGCGCATCGAACGCAGGAGGCGGCGCACCGGGAGCCGGGCCAGGAGCACGACCCCGGCGAGCGCGACCGTCACGAGTGCGAGTGACCAGACGGAGGGCGCGACCCAGGGCATCGCCCCGACGGCGAGCACGCCGACGAGCTTGAGCCACAAGGGCATCCGGTGCACGAACGACGTGCCCGGCACGTGGGCCGTGAAGAGTCCAGGTCCTCTCACGGCCCGTCGACCAGCCGCACGTAGTGCTCCACGCCGCCTGCCGGGTCACCGTCGAAGACGACGCGTCCCTCGTCCACGACGAGGGTGCGGTCGGCAGCGGCGGCGAGGTCGAGGTCGTGGGTCGCGAGCACGACGGTCTGGGGGAGGGCGTCGAGCAGGGCGCGCAGCCGCAGGGTGTTGCGTCGGTCGAGGAGCGTCGTCGGCTCGTCGAGGACGAGCAGCACGGGGTCGGTCGCGAGGACGACCGCGAGCGCCATGAGCTGGCGCTCACCACCGGACAGGTCGTAGACGCTCTGGTCGGCGAGGTGGGTGAGGCCGAAGCGCTCGAGGACCTCGTCGGCAGCTGCGCGACGGTCGCTGCGGGAGCGGTGCAGCCGACGGAGCGAGAGCTCGACGTCCTCCCGGCCGGTCGGCATGACGAGCTGCGAGATCGGGTCGGTGAAGGCGAAGGCGACCCGTCGGCGCACTCTGGCCCCGTCGCGCACGGTGTCGTGGCCGTCGACCGTGACCGCTCCCGACGTAGGGCTGACCAGTCCGTTGAGCAGCCGCAGGAGGGTCGACTTGCCCGAACCGTTGGCCCCGACGACGCTGACCCGGCGCTCGGTCAGGACGAGGTCGACGGGGCCGAGGATGGTGCGCGTGCGCCGGTCCGCCGAGCCGTCGACGGGCACGGTGACCGTGGCACCGTCGAGGCGGACCTCCGTCACGGACAGGTCACGCGCGAGGACGGGCGAGCACGTCGGGGAAGGCGCGGTGCACGGAGACCGCGGCCACGACCGCGACGACGTCCTTGACGAGGTCGCCGGGCAGGAACGGCAGGTCGGCGCTGACGGCGGCCGAGAGCGGCAGCCGGAGGTTGACCATGAGGCCCAGGACCCCCAGCACGTGCACGACGGCGACAGTCGTGACGAACGAGGCGGCGAGCAGCAGCGCCACCCACAGCGACCGGCGCGTGCGCCGGAGGACGACACGGGCCGCGAGCCCCACGACCAGGGCGGCCACGACGAACGAGACGAGGTAGCCGGCCGTCGGGCCACTCAGCACCTGCAGCCCGGACTGCCCGCGGCTGAAGACGGGCAGCCCGACGAAGCCCAGCACCAGGTAGAGCAGGACGGCGAGGCCGCCGCGGACCGGACCGAGCACCAGACCCGTGAGCATGACGGCGAGGGTCTGCAGCGTGATCGGCACACCGAGGCCACCGACCGGGATGCCGGGCACGACGGCGGCCGCCACGAGGAGGGCCGTGAAGACGGCCACGAGGGCGACGGACTGCGCGTCGACACCGCGGGGAGCCGGGCGGCCGGGATGACCGCCGTGGCTCGGCGAGGATTCGCGACGGATGTCGGAGCCGGTCGCAGAGGTGTTCAGGGACGCCGACGGCGCCGGCTGGGGCGCGCTGCGCACGGGCGTGTTGTCGGTCACGGGCAGGACCCTACCGGGGCGCACGACCCCGGCTGGTCACTATGGTGCTGGGATGCTCGCTGCCTACGCCGTCAGTCAGTCCGCGTCCGACCCGCTCTCCGGCCTCGTCGTCGGTGAGCGCCCGGATCCCGAGGCCAGGCCGGGTTGGACCGTGGTCGACCTGCGGACCGCCGCGCTCAACCACCACGACGTGTGGTCGCTCCGCGGCGTGGGGCTGTCGCCGGACCGCCTGCCCATGGTCCTCGGGTGCGACGGCGCCGGCGTCGACGCGGACGGCAACGAGGTCATCGTCCACGCCGTCGTCCCCTCGGACGGCTGGCGTGGGGACGAGACCCTCGACCCGCGGCGCACCCTCCTGTCGGAGCTGCACGACGGCACGCTCGCCGAGAAGGTGCTCGTGCCCACCGGCAACGTCGTTCCCAAGCCCGAGTCGATGTCGTGGCAGACCGCGGCGTGCCTCTCGACGGCGTGGCTGACGGCCTACCGCATGCTCTTCACCAACTCCGGCGTGCAGCCGGGCGGCACCGTGCTCGTCCAGGGCGCCGGGGGCGGCGTGGCCACGGCCCTCATCCAGCTCGGCTCGGCGGCGGGCTACCGCATGTGGGCCACCTCGCGCGACGAGGCGCGGGGACAGCGTGCGCTCGAGATCGGCGCGGACCGCGTCTTCGGCTCGGGGGAGCGGCTCCCGGACCGCGTCGACGCCGTGATGGAGACCGTGGGCGCCGCCACGTGGTCGCACTCCGTCAACTCCCTGCGCCCCGGCGGCACGATCGTCATCTCCGGCGCGACGTCGGGTGACGCCCCGGCCAAGGCGGAGCTGACGAAGATCTTCTTCAAGCAGCTGCGCGTCGTCGGCTCGACGATGGGCACCCGTGAGGAGCTGGCACACCTCGCCCGCCTCGTCGAGCAGCGCGGCATCGAGCCCGCCGTCGACTCGGTGATGCCGCTGGCCGACGCCCGGGACGGCTTCGCCCGGATGGTCGACGGCGACGTCTTCGGCAAGGTCGTCTTCACCGTCGGCTGACGAGCGAGCAAGTGCCGTCGGTGCGCCCCGTCGGTGCACCGACGGGCGCCGTCAGGTCGTGGGCGCGCCGGCCACGTGGACGACCGCCGAGAGGCCGTCGGCCGACGGGGGCCCCGCCTCGCCGACGAGCCACTCGCACCACAGCGCGGTCGTCAGGCGCGAGACCAGGCGGCCCAGCTCGTAGGAGGTTTCGGCTCCCAGCGTCACCGAGAGGCGACCCACGTCGGCGGTGCCGGACTCGACGCCGTGCAGCGCAGCACGCACGGCACGCGAGACCGCGTCGAGGCGCGTGTCGCCGGCCGCCGGGGCGACGCCGACGGCGGCGGCCTCCGGGCTGCCGGGCTCGATGCCGAGCGCCGCCCGGACCGCCTCCACGCGCCCGTGGCCGAACCAGTCGCCCGGCCCGGTGCGCACGAGATCGCGTCCGCGGGGGTGTGCCTCGAGCGGCTCGTCGACGAGGATGCCGGGCAGTCCGCGGAGCACGGCAGCGGGGACGGCGGCGACCTTGCCCTTGACGAGGTCGGCGGCCGCCGCGATCTCGTCGGCGACGGCGCGGGTGGTCACCTCGAGAGGCTTGCCGTCCGCGTCGGTGCCCCCACGCAGGTCGTCGAGGACGCGGAGCCCGTGGGCGCCGAGGGCGAAGTCGACCTGGCCCACGCGCCAGGCGCGACCGGCGGTGTCGCTGAGCACGACCCCCACCCGCACGCCGTGCCGCGCCACGAGGGCGTCGTGGACCTGCTCGCAGACGCCGTCGGGGTCGTGGGGCAGCAGCAGCCACCCGCCGCGCTCGCCGGTGTTGGAGCCGTCGACGCCCGCCGCCGCCATGACCGGCCCCGCCTTGGCGCGCACGATGCGCGTGACGCGGTCACCGACGGCGCGCTCGGCCACGACGTGCTCGGTCTCGCCGCGCACGACGCGGTCCTTGTCGGGGTCGTGCGTGACGAGGCCGAGCGCCTTGCTCGCGACCTTGCTCGAGATGACGACGACGTCACCGTCGGCCAGCCGCACGCCCGCGTGGTCGAGCCCGACCTGGACGACGTCGGCGAGGTCGTCGCCCTCGCACACCTCGGGTATGCCGGTGAGCGGCGTGACCGTGACGGGCGCGGTCACGCCGGGGCTCGCTCCGCGCGCAGCCGCAGACCGAGGTCGAGGGCCGCGCCCGCCATCTCGGCCGCCGCGTCCACCGAGCTCATGAGCAGCGGGCGTCGCTGGACCTCGAGGCCGCGGCGGTCCGGCATCGGGTCCTCCTCGTCGACGAGCCAGCCGTCGAGGAAGTCGGAGTAGAGGCCCGCCACGCCGGCGCTGGACTCCTCCACACCGATCGTGCGCAGGCAGACGTCGGCGTGCCCGCGCACCGGCCGGCCGCCGACGAGCGGGGAGACCCCGACGACGGGGGCCCGGGTGCCGCGCAGCGCGTCCCGCACGCCCGGCACCCCGAGGATGATGCCGATCGAGACGACCGGGTTGCTCGGGGGGAGGAGGACGACGTCGGCCTCGCGGATCGCGTCGAGCACGCCCGGCGCCGGGGTCGCCTTGTCGAGCCCGGCGACGACGAACCGCTCGGCGGGCAGCTCGGCACGGTGGCGCACCCACCACTCCTGGAAGTGGATGGCGCGCTGCTGCCCGCCCTCATCGACGACGACGTGGGTCTCGACCGGGGTGTCGGTCATGGGCAGCAGCCGGACCCCGAGCTCGCCCAGCCCCCAGCGGGCGGAGAGGCGGTTGACGACCGCGCTGAGCGGCATACCTTGCCCGAGCAGCTGCGAGCGGTAGACGTGGGTGCCGAAGTCCTTGTCGCCGAGGGTGAACCACTGCGGCTCGGCGCCGAGGGCGGCGAGCTCGCCGGCGACGCTGTGCGTCTCGTCCGCGCGTCCCCAGCCCTGCCCCTCGTGGATGCCGCCGCCCAGCGTGTAGAGCAGCGTGTCGATGTCGGGACACACCCGCAGCCCGAAGAGCGTGATGTCGTCACCGGTGTTGCCGATGACGGTCAGCTCGAGTGGATCGGAATCCGGTGTCAGGGGGTAGGTGTGTCGGGCGTGGTGGAGCAGGCCCCGGAGGAACCGGGCGCCGCCGACTCCTCCGGCCAGAGCGGTGATGCGCATGCGCCGATCCTCTCAGCAGGCCGTCCCCGGCCGGTCGTGCGGGGTGGGCCCCGGCATCTGGATCCTGCGAATATCACCAACGGGCTTGACGTGGGGCGTATGACACGCATGTAATTTCATTGTTGTATTCGGTCGGGGCCGTGCTTCTGGAACGAATGGACCTTTTTGTCCAGAACCTCCGGAGAACGAACTCGCTCGGTGCGACAGTGCATCCACACAGTGCACGTCAGGGTCGAGGAGGGGTCATGCACGAGTTGATGGTGGTTTGGTCGGACACGGGTGAGCAGGAGGGTGAGCTCTCCTGGCAGGAGCGCTCGCTCTGCGCCCAGACCGACCCGGAGGCGTTCTTCCCGGAGAAGGGCGGCTCCACGCGCGAGGCCAAGAAGGTCTGCGTGGGTTGCGAGGTGCGTTCCGAGTGCCTCGAGTACGCCCTGTCCAATGACGAGAGGTTCGGCATCTGGGGCGGACTGTCCGAGCGAGAGCGCCGCAAGCTGAAGAAGCGCGCGGTCTGATCGTGAGGTCCGAACCCGGTACCCCGCAGGTGTCCGGGTGAAGGTCGCCGCTGTGCCCGAAGAGCTCGCCGAAGTCCCAGGTGCCCCCGCAGCCGCGGGGGGTTCGTCCGCGTCGTTGTCTGCCCCTCCCTCCACCGGGCAACGACCGGACGTCACCGTCGAGGCGATCGTCGTCGTGCACAACGGAGCCACGTGGCTGGCGGAGTGTCTCGACGGCCTGGCCGCCCAGACGCTGCCGCCGGCCCGGCTCGTCATCGTCGACGTCGCGAGCAGCGACACGTCGGTCGCCATCGCGCAGGCCCACTCCCGGGTGCGCCGGGCGATCGGGTCCGTCGAGGTCGTACGCCTCGACGCCCGCGTCCCCATCGGGCGTGCTGTCGAGCGTGCCATCGAGGCACTCCCTGTCCCGGCCGACCCCGCGTCGAGCTGGGTCTGGGTGCTGCACGACGACTCCGTTCCACGGGCCAACGCCCTGGCCCAGCTGCTCCAGGCCGGCCTGCGCTCGAAGTCCGTCGGGGTCGCCGGGCCCAAGCTCGTCAGCTGGGACGACCCGCGACGCCTCGTCGAGATGGGCATCCAGATCACCCGCACGGGACGCCGCCTCGGCTCACCGGTGCGCGGCGAGGCCGACCAGGGCCAGTACGCGACCACCGCGCCGACGTCCTCGCGGTGAGCACGAGCGGCATGCTCGTGCGGCGCTCCGTCCACGACGACCTCGGCGGTTTCGACCCCGCGTTCCTCGACCACGGAGCCGACCTCGACTTCGGCTGGCGGGCCCAGCTCGCCGGCCACCGCGTCATCGTCGTGCCGGCAGCGGTCGTCCGCGACGCCTCGGCGAGCCTCGACGGCGCCCGCCCCGGCGGTCCCACCCCGCGTGAGCTCGAACGCCGCGGCCGACGCGCCGCGCGCCAGGTCACGCTCGCCCGCTGCTCGCCCTTCGCCGCTCCGTTCCTCGCGATCTGGATGGCGCTCTCCGCGGTGCTCGCCTCGCTCACCCTGCTCGTGGCGAAGCGCCCGAGGCAGGCCTGGCGTGAGCTGACGGACGTCACCGCGCTGATGCACCCGTTCGCGACGCTCGGCGCCCGCTGGCGCGGGCGCCGGACCAAGCGCCTGCGCCGCGACCACCTCGGCACCCTCTTCGTGGCCCCGGCCGTCGCCGCCCGCACCACCGTCGACCACATCCAGGACGCCATCACGCCCGAGCGCGCCCGCGCCCGGCGCGAGGCGGCCGCGACGACCGAGACCGGCCCCGTGGCCGACGACTCCGAGTCGCTCGACCACCTCCCCGCGTCGCTGCCCCGCAGGGTCGTGACCCACCCCGGCTTCCTCGCCGTCGTCGCCGTGCTCGTCGCCACGGTCGCGGCCTGGCGCGACACGATCCGCGCGGGCGCGCTGTCCCCGACGAACGCCGGCGTCGCCGGCGGCGAGCTGCGTCCCGTGACCACCGACTCCTCGGGCCTCTGGCACGCCTTCCGCGACGCCTGGCACGGCGCCGGACTGGGCACCGGGGCCGAGTCCGGACCGCACCTCGCCGTGCTCTCCGCGCTGACCTGGCTGGCCGAGCGCGTGCCCGGTGTCGCCGAGAGCCGTTCGAGCGCGGGCGTCACCATCGCCTGGCTGCTGTTCCTGACCCCGGTCCTCGCCGCGTGGTCCACCTACCTCGCAGCGCGCGTCGTCACCTCCTCGCGCGTCGCCCGCGCCCTGGCCGCCCTGGCGTGGGGCACGGCCGGCGTCGCTGCGACCGGGCTCGCCCAGGGCCGGGTCGGGGTGGCGGTCGTGCACGTGCTGCTGCCGTTCGTGCTCGCCGGCTTCTGCCTGGCCGCCCGGCGCGACGGCACCTTCACCGCCACCTTCGCCACCGCGCTCGCGACCGCGGTCCTCGGTGCGTTCGCGCCGCCGCTGCTCGCCCTCGCCGCGCTCGCGGCTCTCCTGCTCCTCGTCCTGGGGCCGGGGCTGCGGCGGGCCCGCGCCCTCGTGCTCCTCGTCGTCCCGGCCGCACTCCTCGGCCCGTGGACGGCTCGTTTCGTGGAGGACCCGCGCCTGCTCCTGTCGGGGCCCGGCCTCGTCGCGACGTCGTCCGACCGCACCACGTGGGGCGTGCTCACGCACGTCCTCGGCGGGACGAGCGCGACGACGTGGGTCGCCTGGCTCGCGGCCCCGCTCGTCGTGCTCGGCGTCGTCGGGCTCGCCACGCGCGGCCGCACCCGTGCTGAGTCCGTCGGCCTCGTCGTCGGCGCCGTGCTGGCCGTGCTCGGGCTCGCCGTCGCGCTCGGCTCGGAGCACGTCGTCCTCGGCTCGGCCGAGACCGGCGTGGGCCGGTCGGCCCCGGCCCACCTCTGGGCGGGGCTCGGGGTCCAGCTCTGGTGGGCGGGCCTGCTCGTCGGGGTGCTGGCCGGCAGTCGCCCGGTGCTCGCCTCGCTCGGTCGACCGGGCCGACGCTGGGGCTTCGTCGCCGCAGTCTGCGCCGCGGCCCTCGCGGTCGGGCCCGTCCTCGCCGCCGCCACCGTCTGGGGCGTGCAGGGCATCGGCCGCACGCTGTCCGTCGGCCAGGCCACGCTGCCCGCCATCGCGACCGAGCAGGGCGGCGGCCCCCTCGGCAACCGGCTGCTGCTGCTGCGCCCGTCCGACGACGTCGTGGACTTCGTCCTCGCCGGCCAGGAGCCGGGTGAGCTGCTGCGCGACCTCGACCGCGCTCCCGACGCCGACGACGCCGCCCTCGTCGACGCCGTCGCCAACATCGTCGGCGGCCGCGGCGCCGACTCGCTCGACTCCAAGGCGCTTGCCCGTCTCGGCATCGGCTTCGTCCAGGTGCGGGCGACGGCCGACTCCGGCCTCGCCCGGCGACTGGACTCCTCGCAGGGCCTGAGCCGCCTCGGTTCGAGCGAGCGCGGCATCCTCTGGAAGGTGCAGCCGCTCCCGGCCGCCGGCGCCGGCGCCGAGGCCGGCACGGCACCGTCCCGCGCACGGCTCGTCGACGCGGACGGTGCGGTGCTGCAGGTCGTGCCCACGGTCGGCCCGCACGCAGCGGTCGACACGACCCTGCCGGCCGGCACCGGCGCACGATTCGTCGTGCTCGCCGAGCCCACCGAGTGGTCGCGCCAGGCGGTCGTCACCTTCGACGGCGCGCAGCTGCAGCCCGTCGCGGGTGCGGCGCAGCCGACGTATGCCGTGCCACCCACCGCGGGCACGCTCGAGGTCGACCTCGCCGCCGCCCAGCCGTGGTGGCGCCTCGGCCAGGCCGTGCTCCTCGCCTTCGTCGTCTTCATGGCCGTGCCCTTCGGCAACCGTCGCTCGAGGAGGCGCTCATGAGGAACGTGTCCGGCATCGTCCGGGCGGGAGCGGTGGCGCTCGTCGCGGCCGGTCTCGCCGTGGGGGCGACCCGCGTCAGCGGCTCCGTGCAGCTCGCCACCGCAGGCGAGCGCGTGGGGCTGCCCGAGTCGTCCAGCGTGCTCGTCGACGCCTCGTCGCTCGTGTGCCCCGGCCAGCAGCGCCTCGGCGCCACGGGACTGCGCGACGTGGCGGGCACCGTCACGGTTGCTGCAGCATCGCCCGACTCCGGAGTCGTGACGGGCGCACCGGCCGGGGGCACCGGAGGAGTCCAGCTGCTCGGCGGGACGGCCTCGACCGGTCTGGCCCGGACCGGCGACCGCGGCGCGGTCGCCTCTGCCGGGGTCCGGGGCCCCGACGTGGTCGTCGCCACGGCGAACGGCGCGCTCGCTCCGGGGCTCGTGGCCACCCAGGTCTGGCGCCACACCGGCGACGACGACCGCGGTCTCGCCGTGACGCCGTGCCAGCCGCCGTCGTCCGACGTGTGGCTCGTCGGTGGCGGCGCCGGTCCGTCGCGCACCGAACGCGTCATCGTCAGCAACCCCGGAGCAAATGCCGTCTCGGTGTCGTTCGAGGTCCTCGGGACCTCGGGACGCATCGACGCGGCAGCCGACCGCAGCGTCTCGATCCCGCCGCTCTCGCGTGAGGTCGTCTCGCTCGACGCCATCGCACCCGCCGAGACGGCCCCCGTCGTCCACGTCACCGCCACGGGCGGCGTCATCTCCGCGGTGCTCGACGACCAGTGGATCCTCGGCGCCACCGGCCGCGGCATCGACGACGCGACCCGCGCCGCCTCACCGGGCACCGACCTCGTCGTCCCCGGCGTCGGGACCGGCGGCGCCACGTCGTTGCGGCTCGCGAACCCCGGCGACTCCGAGGCCCTGGCCCAGGTGCGGCTCCTCACCGACAAGGGCCCGGTGCAGCCCGACGACCTCCGGGCCGTCCGGGTCCCCGCCGACTCGACGCTCGACGTCCCGCTGCCGGCCAACGCTGCAGCGCTGGGACTCGGCATCCGCTCCGACCAGCCCCTCGTCGCCGCGGCCTGGGCCGAGCGACGCGCGACCACCGCGGACCAGATGGGCGACTTCGCGTGGACGCCCGCGACGCCGGCGCTGCGCGGTGTGGCCGGTGTGCTCCTGCCGGGCCTCGACGGCACGACGAAACGCCTTCTCCTGACGGCTGGTCCGGCTGCTGCCACCGTCGAGGCCCGCTTCGGCACCGGCGACGGCGCCAAGGTCTCGACCGTCGACGTGCCAGCGGACTCGACCGTGGCCGTGGCCGCGGGTGACGCCGACAGCGTGTGGGTCGTCCCGACGACCGGGGCGGTGCGCGCCGCGGTCTCGGTCGCCGGCGTCGACGGGGGCGTGCCGTTCTTCTCGGTGGCCTCGCTCACCGACGCGCCGGTCCGGGCCCTGTCTGTCCCGGTGCGTCAGGTGCGCAACTGACGGCGGCCTGACGCCGTCAGCGGGCCGCCGCGGTCGGCAGGGTCATGATCTCGGCACCGCCGTCGGTGATGGCGACGGTGTGCTCGCTGTGCGCAGTCCGGCAGCCGGTCGCGCTGCGCAGGGTCCACCCGTCCGCGTCCGTGACGAGCTCTGCGGTGTCCGCCATGACCCAGGGCTCGAGGGCGAGCAGCAGGCCCGGTCGCAGCCGGTAGCCGCGGCCGGGACGGCCCGTGTTGGACACGTGCGGGTCCTGGTGCATGGTCGAGCCGACTCCGTGACCGCCGAACTCGGTGTTGATGGCGTAGCCGGCCGCGGAGAGGACCTCACCGATCGCGTGCGAGACGTCCCCGAGGTGCGCGCCCGGCCCGGCGGCGGTGATCCCGGCCGCGAGCGCCCGCTCCGTCGCGTCGATCAGCTCGGTGCTCCCCGGCGGGCGCGACTCGCCGACGACGAAGCTGATGGCGGAGTCCGCGACGACGCCGCCGTGCGAGACCGCGAGGTCGAGCGACAGCAGGTCGCCGTCGGCCAGGGCGTAGTCTCGGGGGAGGCCGTGGAGCACGGCGTCATTGACGGACGTGCAGACGTAGTGGCCGAACGGCCCACGGCCGAAGGACGGCGCGTAGTCGACGTAGCAGGACTGGGCCCCGGCGTCCTCGATCATCTCCCTGGCCCACCGGTCGATCTCGAGCAGGCTCGTCCCGATCGTGCTGCGGCTGCGCAGCGTCTGCAGGGTGTCCGCAACGACGGCGCCGGCCCGGCGGGCCCGGTCCAGCTCGGCCGGGGTCAGGATCTCGATCATGCGTGCCTCTCTCGTCCAATAACTATCCCGGCAATGTTATCCCGGTCGGCTAGGATTCGGTGCATGGTCAGGCTTCCGCTCACTCCTGCCGAGCTCGCGCGCGGACAGCGTCTCGGCGCCCTGCTGCGTCGTGCCCGGGGGGAGCGCTCGATGCTCGAGACGGCCCTCGACGCGCGTGTCTCGCCCGAGACCCTGCGCAAGATCGAGTCGGGCCGCGTCGCCACGCCGGCGTTCCCGACCATCGCGGCGATCGCCGACGTCCTCGGCCTGTCCCTCGACGCCGTGTGGGCCGAGGTCAACCAGCCGCCCAAGGGTGCCGAGGCCGACGGCCCGGGCGGGTCGCGCGTCAGCGACCTCGCCTCGTAGGTCGGCCCGGTGACCCGTCCGACCGGCCGGTCAGCCGTGCTCAGACGCGGCCGGCCCCGGTCGGCCGCTCGCGTCACTCCCCGAAACCGGGGTCCAGCTCCTCGGGGGCCACGCCGAGCAGTCCGGCCACCTGCTCGGTCACGATGTCGGCGACGAGCGCGGCGACGTCACGACGGTCGCTGACGCGCGTCTCGACGGGACGCCGGTAGACGACGATCCGGGCCGGACGGGCGCTCGTCGCGGGGAAGAGGCGTCCGAGCGGCACCTCCCGGTGGTCCCAGGGGGCGGGGCCGCGGGGCACGTCCTCGACCGCGAACTCAACTGCGGGGAAAGCGCGCCCGCACGTCGCCTCGAGACGGGCGGCCGCGTCGAGGACGAAGTCGTCGAACTCGTCGCGGCGCGAGACCATCGCCGGGACCGGGGGCCAGGCCAGGGGGCCGCGCCGTCCGCGACCGTGCCGGTCGCGTCGTCGGCGGCGCCCGGGAGAGCGGGGCGAGGCGGTGTCCACGACCCCACTCTAGATCGACGGCCACCGCTCACGGCGACGCGCCGGACGGCATACGACCGCAGTGATCTCGCGCCGCGACGGCGTGGTGATTCGTCCTGCCCGGGAGGGCGGGCTAGAGTCCCGGATCGTGGGTCTGACACGTGGTTGCTCGAAGACGGGATGTGCCCGTCCTGCTGTGGCGACGCTGACCTACGCGTATGCCGACCGTGCCGTCGTCGTCGGTCCGCTCGCGACCTACGCCGAGCCGCACACCTACGACCTGTGCCTCGAGCACGCCGAGCGCATGACGGCCCCCCGTGGCTGGGAGGTCGTGCGCGTGGGCGGCGAGTTCCCCGAGCCCGCGCTGGCCGCCGACGACCTGCTGGCCCTCGCTGACGCCGTCCGTGAGGCCGGCCGTCCGCGCACGAGCCGACCCGCCGAGCCGCGCACGACCTCGCGCGGGCAGGCCAACGCCGAGGCCGACTCGGGCGCCGTCGAGTCCGGCCGGCGCGGACACCTGCGCATCCTCAAGGACTCCTGACCACTAGGGTGTTCGGCGTGCCCCACCTCGCAGACTTCGTCAAGGCCTACGACGTGCGCGGACTCGTGCCGGAGCAGCTCTCGCCCGCGGTGGCCCACGCCATCGGCGCGGCGTTCGCCGAGGTCGTCGCCGTCCCGGACGGGTCCGAGGGCGTCGTCATCGGCCACGACATGCGACCCAGCTCGCCCGAGCTCTCCGCCGCCTTCGCCGCGGGGGTGACATCGCGCGGCGTCGACGTCACCATGATCGGGCTCTGCTCGACCGACGGGCTCTACTACGCCAGCGGCGCGCTCGACCTCCCCGGCGCGATGTTCACCGCGAGCCACAACCCGGCCCGCTACAACGGCATCAAGCTGTGCCGCTCCGCCGCGCGTCCCGTCGGCCAGGACTCCGGTCTCGCCGAGATCCGCGACCTCGCGCAGTGGATGCTCGGCGGCGGCACGGGCCTCGCCCTCCCGGCCGGTGGGCCGGGATCCGTGACCACCCGTGACCTCCTCGGCGACTACGCCGCCTTCCTGCGCGGACTCGTCGACCTCTCCGGGTCGCGTCCGCTCAAGGTCGTGGTCGACGCGGGCAACGGCATGGGCGGCCACACGGTCCCCGCCGTGCTCGGCACCGCAGCCGGTCTGCCGGAGCTGCCCCTCGAGATCGTCCCGCTCTACTTCGAGCTCGACGGCACCTTCCCCAACCACGAGGCCAACCCGCTCGACCCGGCCAACCTCGTCGACCTCCAGGCCGCCGTCCGCGAGCACGGCGCCGACCTCGGGCTCGCCTTCGACGGCGACGCCGACCGCTGCTTCGTCGTCGACGCCGACGGCGAGCCGGTCTCGCCGAGCGCGGTCACCGGTCTCGTCGCGGTCCGGGAGATCGAGCGGGCCCGCGCCGGCGGCGACACGTCGGTGTCGATCGTGCACAACGTCATCACGAGCGCCGCGGTCCGCGAGATCGTGCTCGAGGCCGGCGCGACGCCGGTGCGCACCCGGGTCGGGCACTCGTTCATCAAGGCCGAGATGGCCCGTGCCGGAGCGGTGTTCGGCGGCGAGCACTCGGCGCACTACTACTTCCGCGACTTCTGGTTCGCCGACACCGGCATGCTCGCGGCCATGCACGTGCTCGCCGCGCTCGGCGAGCAGGACGCGCCCCTGTCCGAGCTCTGCGCCGAGTACGAACGCTACGTCGCCTCGGGCGAGATCAACTCGACCGTGACCGACCAGGCCGCCGTCGTCGACCAGGTCAGGGCCTGGGCGCAGGTGCGCGGAGCCACGACCGACGTGCTGGACGGGCTCACCGTCAGCAGCCCCGAGGGCCAGACGCCGATGTGGTGGTTCAACGTGCGGGCCTCCAACACCGAGCCGCTGCTGCGGCTCAACGTCGAGGCGGCCGACCGTGAGACGATGCAGGACGTGCGTGACGAGCTGCTGAGCCTCATCCGGTCGGGCGCCGACGCAGCACACGCACCCGACGAGGGCGGGTCGACCCCCGCCCAGGACGCAGGAGACGCTTCGTGAACCAGAGCCAGCAGACCATCGAGCCGTGGCTGCGCGGGATCATCCGCTGCCCGCAGTGCAAGGGCGAGGTCGTCGACAGCGTCGACCCGACCGGCGGCGCTGACGTGACCGAGCTGCGCTGCGACACCTGCCACCTCGCCTACCCCGTCGAGGGCGGCGTCCCCGTCCTCCTCGTCGACCTCGCCCGCCGCACCGACGGCTGACCCCCGTGGGCGCCGTGTTCGACGAAGCCCGCCTCGACGACGAGGGCGCCCTGGCGTCCCTCGACTCCAGCGACTCGCTGCGCGCCCTCGCCGGAGCCGGCGCCCAGGTGCGGCGCACCATGGCGGCCGCCGGGGAGGCCGGTCTCGACCGGCTGCGTGACGTCGAGCCGCGTGGCGTCGTCGTCGCGGCCGCCGGCGGCTCGGTCGCGGTGGCCGACCTCTTCGAGGCCGTGAGCCGCGGCGCGGCCGCCCTTCCGGTCCAGAGCTGCACGTCGGGCTCGCTGCCGGGCTGGGTGGGCGCGCTCGACGTCGTCCTCGCCGTGTCGCAGTCCGGACGGGCGGCCGGCACGCTCGCCCTCGCCGCCGAGGCCGCCCGCCGCGGGGCCTTCCTCGTCACCGTGGGTGCCGCGGACTCCCCGCTGGCCGACGTGTGCGCCCGCGCCCACGGGGTGCACGTGCCGATCGCCGTCGGCGGCTCGTCGTCGCGCACGTCGGTGTGGGCGCAGGCCACCCCGGCCCTGCTCGCGGCCGACGCCCTGGGCATCGCCTCGGTGAGCCACGAGACGCTGGCCGAGCTCGCCGACCTGCTCGACCGCACGGCCACCGACGCGCGCCCGTCGTCCGAGTCGTTCGTCAACCCGGCCAAGATCCTCGCGACCGAGCTCGCCGAGTCGACGCCCATCGTGCTGGGGGAGGGGCCGTTCGGGGACGTCACCGCTCGCCGGGCCGCGGCGATGTTCGGCCGCACCGGACGCGTCCCCGTGGCCCACGGCTGCCTGCCCGATGCCGCGAGCCAGATCGTCGCTTGCTTCGACGGACCGCTCGCCCCGGGCCAGTCCGGTGGCGGCGGCAGCGACGACATCTTCGCCGACCCGTTCCTCGACGGTCCGAGCCGGGCGCCGCTGCGCCTCATCATGATGCGTGACACCTCCGCCGGCGACGGGCACGGCCTCGCCGACACCGTCGTCTCCGTCGCCGAGGACGCCGGCGTGCGGGTCTCGCTCGTCGACGCCCCCGCGACCGACCCGCTGCTCCGCCTCGCCCACCACGTCTCGCTCACCGACTTCGCCGCGACCTACCTCGCGCTCGGCTTCGGCTTCGACCCGGCCACGTCGCCGCACGTCCGCCTGCTGCGGGGCTCCCGCGAGGTGTGATCCCCGGGTGGTCCCGCGGCAGTCCCGTGGGCGGACCGATGGCGTATGCCGTCAGTGGCCTCACGTCAGGAGCGGCCCGTCCCGGGTCGGCCGGGTTGCTCCACGTAGGCTGCGACGGTGACCCAGCACTTCGACCTGGCCATCATCGGCAGTGGCTCGGGCAACTCGCTCGTGACGCCCGACTTCGACGACAAGCGCGTTGCGATCATCGAGGGCGGGACGTTCGGCGGCACGTGCCTCAACGTCGGCTGCATCCCGACGAAGATGTTCGTCTACGCCGCCGACCGGGCCCGCGAGGTGCGCGAGGCCGGGCGCTACGGCGTCGACGCCACGCTCGACGGCGTGCGCTGGAGCGACGTGCGCGACCGCGTCTTCGGGCGCATCGACCCCATCTCGGACGGCGGCCGGCGCTACCGCGTCGACGGGCCCAACACGACGGCGTTCCTCGGTCACGCCCGTTTCACCGGCGAACGCACCCTCACGGTCGACCTCCACGACGGCGGCACCGAGACCCTGACCGCCGACCAGGTGGTCGTCGCTGCGGGGGCCCACCCCGTCGTGCCCGACGTCGTCACCGAGTCCGGCGTGCCCTTCCACACCTCCGACACGGTGATGCGGATCGACGCCCTGCCCGAGCGGCTCGCGATCATCGGCGGTGGGTTCATCGCCGCCGAGATGGCTCACGTCTTCGCCTCGTTCGGCGTGCACGTGACCGTCGTGGCCCGGTCCTCGATGCTGCTGCGCCACCTCGACACCGACATCGCGCAGCGCTTCACCGACCTGGCCCGGGAGCAGTGGGACGTGCGCACCGGCGCCAACGTCGTCCGTGTCGAGACGGGCCCCGGGGGCGAGGGCGTGCGGCTGCACCTCGACAGCACGGCCGTCGTCGACGCCGACCTGCTGCTCGTGGCGACCGGCCGAGAGCCCAACACGGCCCACCTCGGCGCCGACGTCGGCGGCCTGCGCTTGCTCGACGACGGTCGCATCGAGGTCGACGAGCACGGTCGCACCAGCGCGCCCGGGGTCTGGGCCCTCGGTGACGTCAGCGCCCCCTACCAGCTCAAGCACGTCGCCAACGCCGAGGCGCGCACCATCGCGCACAACCTCGTGCACCCGGACGACCTGCGCCGGCTGCCCCTCGAGCACGTGCCCTCCGGCGTCTTCAGCCACCCGCAGATCGCGACGGTCGGGCTCACCGAGCAGGAGTGCGTCGAGCAGGGACGCGCCCACGTGAGCTACGTCCAGGCGTTCGGCGACACGGCATACGGCTGGGCGATGGAGAACACGACGAGCGTCTGCAAGCTCGTCGCGGACCCGGCGACGGGCCTCCTGCTCGGCGCCCACCTCATGGGACCCCAGGCGACCTCGCTCATCCAGCCGCTGATCCAGGGGATGGCGTTCGGCACGACGGTCCACGACCTCGCGCGCGGGCAGTACTGGATCCACCCGGCGCTCGCCGAGGTCGTCGAGAACGCCCTGCTCGGGCTCAAGCTCGACGCACCCGCCTGAGCGCGTTCCCAGCCGACTCCCAGACCACCCTAGGATGACGCCATGGCAGGCGGACTCGTAGCGCTCCTCGACGACATCGCGGCACTCGTGAAGCTCGCGGCGGCGTCCGTCGACGACGTGGGCGCGGCCGCGGCCAAGGCGAGCGTCAAGGCGACCGGTGTCGTCGTCGACGACACCGCCGTCACGCCGCGCTACGTCGAGGGCCTCGCCCCCGAGCGCGAGCTGCCGATCATCAAGAAGATCGCGCTCGGCTCCCTGCGCAACAAGCTGCTCATCATCCTGCCGGTCATCATGGTGCTCAGCCAGTTCGTCCCGTGGGCGCTGACGCCGATCCTCATGGTCGGTGGCGCCTACCTCGCATACGAGGGGGCCGAGAAGGTCTGGGAGATCCTCTCGGGCCACCGTGAGGAGAAGGCCGAGGCCGGCGAGGTCGACGAGGACGCCGTCGTGTCCGGCGCCATCCGCACCGACTTCATCCTCTCGGCCGAGATCATGGTCATCGCCCTCAACGAGGTCGACACCGAGCCGTTCCTCTCGCGCCTCATCATCCTCGTCATCGTGGCCCTGCTCATCACGGCGCTCGTCTACGGCGTCGTCGGGCTCATCGTCAAGATGGACGACGTCGGCCTCCACCTCGCCAAGCGCGAGTCCGGCACCTCGCAGCGGGTCGGCCGCGGCCTCGTCAAGGGCATGCCGAAGCTGCTGTCGGTGCTCTCGACCGTCGGCATCGCCGCCATGCTCTGGGTCGGTGGCCACATCCTGCTCGTCGGCGTCGACGAGCTCGGCTGGCACGCGCTCTACGACCTCGTCCACCACCTCGAGGAGGGCGTGGCCGGGGTCGCGGGCATCGGAGGCCTGCTCGCGTGGGTCGTCAACACCCTCGCGTCGGCGCTCATCGGCCTCGTCGTCGGTGGGATCATCGTCGCCGTGCTCCACGTCATCCCGCGCCGCACCAAGCACGACGAGGCCGCGACCTCGCACTGACGGTCCGGGACCGTCAGGACGGTCGGGACGGTCGGGGCACCCGCGCCACCTTCGCGGACCGGAGCCACCCTGTCGGCGCCGAGCCCGCGGTCAGCGGGTGGCTTCGTGCCGTGTGGGTGCTCGGCGCGATGCGCGTGGCTCGCCCATGGGAGCGCGTAGGGCTCGACACGCGATTCGAGGCGGACCGGGCCCGCCGCTAGACTGGGCGACTGCCGGCGTGGGTGATGACCCGCCAGATGAGCCCAGAGGGGCGCGCCGGGTCTGCACACCGACGATCAAAGGAAACGATCACTCATGTCCTTCGACTACAAGGTTGCCGACCTGAGCCTCGCCGAGGCCGGCCGACACCAGCTCCGACTCGCCGAGCACGAGATGCCCGGCCTCATGGCGATCCGCGAGGAGTACGCCGCGGCCCAGCCCCTCAAGGGCGCCCGCATCGCCGGCTCGCTGCACATGACGGTCCAGACGGCCGTGCTCATCGAGACCCTCACCGCGCTCGGTGCCGAGGTCCGCTGGGCCTCGTGCAACATCTACTCGACGCAGGACGAGGCCGCCGCGGCCGTCGTCGTCGGACCCAAGGGCAGCGCCGACGACCTCCAGGGCGTGCCCGTCTTCGCCTGGAAGGGCGAGACGCTCCCCGAGTACTGGTGGTGCACCGACCAGATCCTCACCTGGCCCGGCGGCGAGGGCCCGAACATGATCCTCGACGACGGCGGCGACGCCACGATGCTCGTCCACAAGGGCCGCGAGTGGGAGCAGGCCGGCCAGGTGCCGCCCACCACCGAGGAGGACTCCGAGGAGTTCGGCGTCTTCAAGGAGCTCGTGCGCCAGACCCTGGCCACCGACCCGCAGAAGTGGACCACGGTCGCCGCCGGCATCAAGGGCGTCACCGAGGAGACCACGACCGGTGTCCACCGCCTCTACCAGCTGGCCGAGGCCGGCGAGCTGCTCTTCCCGGCCATCAACGTCAACGACGCGGTGACCAAGAGCAAGTTCGACAACACCTACGGCTGCCGCCACTCGCTCATCGACGGCCTCAACCGCGCCACCGACGTCCTCATCGGCGGCAAGGTCGCCGTCGTCGCCGGCTACGGCGACGTGGGCAAGGGCTGCGCCGAGTCGCTCCGCGGCCAGGGCGCCCGCGTCATCGTCACCGAGATCGACCCGATCTGCGCGCTGCAGGCCGCGATGGAGGGCTTCCAGGTCGCCCGCCTCGAGGACGTCGTCGAGACCGCCGACATCTTCATCACGACGACCGGCTGCTACGACGTCATCACCGCCGAGCACATGACGAAGATGAAGAACAAGGCCATCGTCGCCAACATCGGCCACTTCGACAACGAGATCGACATGGCCGGCCTCGCCCGCGTCCCCGGCATCCAGAAGACCGAGATCAAGCCGCAGGTCCACGAGTGGACGTTCACGTCGGGCAGCTCGATCATCGTGCTCTCCGAGGGTCGCCTGATGAACCTCGGCAACGCGACCGGTCACCCGAGCTTCGTCATGAGCAACAGCTTCAGCAACCAGACGATCGCCCAGATCGAGCTCTTCACCAAGACCGGTGACTACGCCAAGCAGGTCTACACCCTGCCGAAGCACCTCGACGAGAAGGTCGCCCGCCTGCACCTCGACGCCCTCGGCGTCCGGCTCACCGAGCTGACCAAGGGCCAGGCCGAGTACCTCGGCGTCGACGTCGCCGGCCCGTACAAGCCGGAGCACTACCGCTACTGAGCCTTGTCGCAAGCAGGCTCGCAGCCGGACGCCGGCCGAACGAGAACGTATGCCGTCCCCCTCGCGAGGGGGACGGCATACGTCCGTTGTGGGCTGGTGCGCGTCGCTGGTGCGCGTCGACCGGCTCAGCGCGGGGCGCGGAGCAGGACGTAGTCGGAGCCACGCGCGGACACGGTCCAGCGGGCCTGCCGGACGAGGGAGTCCGACACGGACATGCTCGCGGGGAGCAGGGCCCAGCGGCAGCCGGTCCGCTGGGGGACGGCCTCCCACCCGGGGGCCGCCGCCTGGAAGCGCATGTACGCCTCGACGTAGGGCACGGCGTAGACCTCCGTGCGGCCGTCGATGGCGGGGCGGACGTTCGGGTGCTTCCAGATGAGCCAGCCACCGCTGTCGTAGTCGTTGCACAGCACGGTGCCCGCCGGCAGCGCGGCGATCTGGCGGTCGAGGTCGTTGGGGCCGTAGTCGGGCCGGGCGCCGCGGGCGGGTGCGAGCAGGCCGGCGACGGCGAGAGCCGCGGCGGCGAGCCCGAGGGTCAGCACGACCTCGCGGCGGGCGACGGGTTCGCGGGGGAGCCGGGCGACGCGGGCGATGGTCAGGGCCGCCACCGGGGCGAGGATCGCGGCACCGACGGCGATGGTGCGCACGTAGAGCAGGGCGAAGCCGATCGCGAGCCCGACGAGGAGGATCTCCGTCCACGGCGTGCGCCGGCCCTCGCGTGACCAGATGAGCAGGGTCACGGCGGCGCAGGCGAGGAACGCGACGAACGGGACGTCGGTCAGCGACGGAGAGCGCCACTCGGTGACGAACTGGGCGTAGTCCCGCACGGCGAAGGGCGCCGTCAGCAGCTCGGGGCCGACCGGGGTCAGCGCAGCGGCGACGAGCGATGCGAGCGGCACGAGGGCGAGGCGCAGCGCGGCGCGCCCACGGCAGACGCCGTCGAGGCGCAGCCCGACCACGGCCACGAGCCCGATGACGACGCCGACGAACCACATGCCGTGGCTGCACGCCCAGACCCAGGTCAGCGGGACGAGCCACCAGCGGACCCTCCCGTCACGGCGCGTGGACAGCCAGGCACCGGTCGTCACGACGGCCCCGGCGAACGAGACGAGGTGCGGCCGCAGCGAGAGGCTGCCGCTCATCGCGACGAGGGCGACGACGAGCACGACCGTCGTCACGAGCAGGGGGGCCTCGCGGCGCAGGACCACCCACAGGCAGAGCGCGATCCCCGCGACGCCGAGAGGCAGCAGCCACGAGACGCCGGCCAGCCCGAAGGCCTGCTGGGTCACGCTCATGAGCAGCTCCGGCAGCCACTCGTGTAGGCGCCACGGCTGCGTCGACATCGTGCTGAACGGGTCGGCGCCCGCGAACGACCACGTCTCGCGCAGGTGGTCGCCGGCCGCGAGGTGCCAGAAGGTGTCCGGGTCGCGCACCGGCTGGACCGTGCGCAGGACGGCGAGGAGGACGACGAGCCCGGGCAGGGCCTGCCGGAGCAGCAGCGGCAGCCCCGAGGCCCGCCCGGTCGCCGGTGCCGCGGCGGTCGAGGCCGACCGAGAGGTCGACCCCGGTGCGGCGCTGCGCGTGTCGCTCGTCACCGGGCGATCATCCCCGTTGCGTGGGGGAGCCGGGGGCTTTTGGGCCGATTGGCGCGCCCCGCCACGCCCGCCCCGCCACGGCCGGGCCGACGCGCTCGGGTCCGTCGCTCGACCTGAACCGCGACGCCTGCCGTGGGAGGATCGAAGGGCTCACCGACCACCCCGTCTGGCAGGGACCCTCCATGAAGAAGCTCCTGACCGGTGCACTCGCACTGGCGCTGTCCGTCTCGCTCGCAGCCTGCTCGAAGTCCGTCGACCAGTCGGCCGCCGCGAGCACCCCGGCCGGCTCGAGCTCGAGTGCGACCACCCCGACCGACACGATGTCGTCCGCGACGACCGACGACACGGGCACCGACGCCACCGACGGGGCCACCGGGGCCACGGCCGGACCCGTCGACCAGTCGACCCCCGAGGCCGCCATGACCTCGTGGCTGGGCGCCATGGTCGCCGGGGACGGCAACACCGTGTGCTCGCTCATGGCCACGAGCGGCAAGGCGATCTCGAGCATCCCGAACGCCGCCGCCGCCTGCGGCAAGACGATCACGCCGATGCTCGACCAGATCAAGGAGCTCGGCGCGGCGTTCAAGGGCCTCAAGATCAGCGGCGCCACCGTGAGCGGTAACACCGCCACCTTCGAGAGCGTCACGACCGAGCCGGCCCTGGCCGCCGACGTGGTCGCGAGCTTCAAGGCCGTCAAGATCGGCGGCAAGTGGTACGTCACGCAGGGGTGACCCCCCGCTGACCGGTCCCGCCCCCGGTTCTCGGACGCCGCCCTCGCACCCTTCAAGGTGGCGTTGGTGGCCGAGCACGTATGCCGTGTGCACCGGTCCCGGGGACGTGTGCACACGGCATACCTCCTCCGTCCCGCTCGGAAGGGACGACGCCGCGCACCCGACTGGGACCGATGAGCGTCAGCAGTCGGTCAGGCGTGTGTGATGATTTGGTCAGGACATACGGGGCGCGTGATCCGCGGTCCCGGGAAGGAGCCTGTCGTGAAGGGTCGGGTACTGGTCGTCGACGACGACCTCGCACTCGCCGAGATGCTGGGGATCGTGCTGCGCAACGAGGGGCTCGAGGTCACGCACGTGGCCGACGGCTCCGAGGCGGTGGGCGCGTTCCGCGAGTCGCGGCCCGACCTCGTGCTGCTCGACGTCATGCTCCCGGGCCTCGACGGCATGGAGGTCTGCCGCCGCATCCGTGCCGAGAGCGGCGTGCCCATCGTCATGCTGACGGCCCGCACGGACACCGTCGTCGTCGGCCTCGAGTCCGGCGCGGACGACTACGTCGTCAAGCCGTTCAAGCCGCAGGAGCTCATCGCGCGCGTCCGCGCCCGGCTCCGTCGCGGTGACGAGCCCGCGCCCGAGCGCCTCGCCATCGGAGACCTCGAGATCGATGTGGCCGGCCACTCCGTCAAGCGGGCGGGGGAGTCCCTGTCGCTGACGCCGCTCGAGTTCGACCTGCTCGTCGCCCTCGCGCGCAAGCCGTGGCAGGTCTTCACCCGCGAGGTGCTGCTGGAGCAGGTCTGGGGCTACCGCCACGCCGGTGACACCCGCCTCGTCAACGTCCACGTGCAGCGGCTGCGCTCGAAGATCGAGCACGACCCCGAGCGGCCCGAGATCGTCGTGACCGTGCGTGGGGTCGGCTACAAGGCCGGCCCGTCCTGACATGACGCAGCGCGCGGCCCGGAGCGGACCCGCGGGGCTGGCCTCGCGGGTCGGTTCGGTGCTGCGCCGCGCGTGGCAGCGCGTCCTGCACCTCTGGCGTGCCTCGCTCGGCTTCCGCGTCGTCATCGTGACGATGCTGCTCGGCATCCTCGTGCTCACCGCCGTCGGCACCTACCTCTACGGCTCGATCGCCCAGGGCCTCGTCGACAGCCGTCAGCGCATCGCGTCCGAGGACAGCCTGCGCGACGCCACCGACGCCCAGGGCCAGTTCGACTCGACGGACCAGACCGACACCCAGGCCAAGCTGACCCAGTTCGCCACCACCCTCATCAAGTCCTACCGGCGCGACGCGGGCAACGAGACGCGCTACGTCGTGCTGACCCGCTTCGACGACAACACCTCGCCCTTCATCGTCGGCCCCATCGAGAGCGGCAGCGTCGGCGTGCGCTTCATCCCCGACGAGCTGCGCAAGCAGGTCGCCGCCCAGCCCGACCGCCAGCACCTGCAGGTGGCCACCATCGACGAGGGCGGCGACAGCATCTCGGCCGTCATCGTCGGGCAGAAGGTCGAGCTCCCGGTGGCCGGCTTCTACGGCCTCTACTTCATCTACCCGATGGACCGCGAGCGGGAGATCATCAGCTTCATCGGGCAGACCTTCCTCTTCGGCGGCGCCGCGCTCATCCTGCTCATCGGCGCCATCGCCTTCGTCGTGACCCGCCTCGTCGCCGACCCGGTGCGGCGCGCCGCGGCCGTGGCCGAGCGCTTCGCCGAGGGCAACCTCAACGAGCGCATGCGCGCCAAGGGCGAGGACGACCTGGCCCGCCTCGGCACGTCCTTCAACGGCATGGCAGCCTCGATCCAGCAGCAGATCGCCCAGCTCGAGAACCTCTCCCGCGTGCAGCAGCGGTTCGTCTCCGACGTCTCGCACGAGCTGCGCACGCCGCTGACGACGATCCGCATGGCGGGCGACCTCATCCACGACTCGCGCGGCGACTTCGAGCCCACGGTCGCGCGGTCGGCCGAGCTGCTCCGCGGCGAGCTCGACCGCTTCGAGTCCCTCCTCAGCGACCTGCTCGAGATCTCCCGCTTCGACGCCGGCGCCGCGGTGCTCGAGGTCGAGGCGAGCGACCTGCGGGCCTCTGTCGAGCGAGCGGTCGACGCCCACCGCACCCTCGCGGCGCGCAAGGGCACCCAGCTCGTCGTCAACGCACCGTCGAGCCCCGTGGTCGCCGACATGGACTCTCGTCGGATCGAGCGGATCCTGCGCAACCTCGTCGCCAACGCCATCGAGCACGGTGAGGGCAAGCCCGTCGAGGTGACGATCGGGTCCAACGACTCGGCGGTCGCCGTCACGGTGCGCGACCATGGCGTGGGCCTCAGGCCCGGCGAGGCGGCCCTCGTCTTCACCCGCTTCTGGCGCGCCGACCCGGCTCGTGCCCGGACCACCGGCGGGACCGGCCTTGGGCTCGCCATCGCCCTGGAGGACGCGCGCCTGCACGCCGGGCGCCTCGAGGCCTGGGGCGCCCGCGGCGAGGGGTCCTGCTTCCGCCTGACCCTGCCGCGCCGCGCCGACGCGACGATCACGAGCTCGCCGCTGCCGCTCAGCCCGCTCGCAGCCGAGGCAGCCCGTCTCCGTGCGTCCGGGGACGACCCGTCGTCCGGGTCGTCAGGGTCGTCCGGGCCGGCCGACGACGACACGCTGCGCCTGCGCCGCATCGTCGTGGAGCGCTCGCCGTGAGGGCACGCCGTCTGGCCTGCCTGCTCCTCGCCGCGTCGACGCTCCTGGCGGCGTGCGGCGGCCTGCCGAGCACCGGCCCGGTCGTCGAGGGACGTGCCCTCGGTGAGGTCCTCAGCGAGCCCGTGCGCGTCGTCGCCGTCGGTCCCGTGGACGGCGCCAGCCAGGAGGCCATCGTCCGTGGCTTCCTCCGCGCCGGCGAGGACACCGACGAGACCCATGCGACCGGACGCTCGTTCCTCGCGCCGCAGTCGATCGACCTCTGGCGGTGGTCGAGCGAGGACGTCGTCGTCTACGACGGTGACCTGACGGTCAAGAAGGTGTCCGACGACACCGTCGAGGTCAGCGCGGCGGGGATGGCGCGCCTGACACCCGACGGCCGTTACATCGAGCAACCGGTGGGCACGCGGGTCAAGGTCACCCTCGGGCTGACCAAGGTGGGCGGGGAGTGGCGCGTCGAGCTGCCGTCGAGTGGCTTCGGGCTGTGGCTCGACAACGACCAGTTCAACCGCGTCTACGTCAAGAGGTTCATCCACTACGTCAGCCGCAACGGCCGTGACCTCATCCCGGACCCTCGATGGTTCCCCATCGGCACCCGGCTCGCGACGACCCTGGCGCGCGCGCAGCTGAGCGCCGTGCCCGCCTACCTCGCCGGCGCCGTCTCCACCGGCGTGCCACCCGGCACCCGGCTCGCGGTCAACGCCGTCCCCGTCACGGCCGGCAAGGCCCTGGTGAACCTGAGCAGCGAGGCGCTGTCCGCCGACCCGGCAGCCCGCGCGGCGATGTGGGCGCAGCTGACCAAGACCCTGAGCCAGGTCGCCTCGGTGGGCTCGGTGTCCCTCGCCGTCGACAACACCAAGCTCGAGCTGCCCGGTGGGGTGACGTCGGTGGCGTCGGCGGCAGAGCTCGGCTACGACACCGTCAACCAGACGATCTTCGACACCGCGCTGCTGCGCACCGGCGACACGATCCGCCGCTTCGACCCGCGCTACGTCCCGGACACGCAGGCCTCCAAGCGCCCGGACCTCAAGCCCAAGGACGGCGACATCGCCCGCATCCCCGACACGTGGCAGACCCTGGCCCTGTCGGCCGACAACAAGCAGGTCGCCGCCGTCTCCGGCGACCGGACCGAGCTGTCGATCTGGCGGGCCACGGCGCAGACGCGGACCGTCGCGGCGTTCGCCACCTCGCTGACGCGCCCGGTCTACGACGCGAACGGCTACCTCTGGGTCGCCGGCAGCGACGACCAGGGCGACGACCGCGTCTTCGTGCTCGACTCGGTGTCGAGCGACCCGAACGCCACGGCCAACCCGGTCAGCACGCCGTGGCTCGGCAAGCGGCGTGTCACGGCGATGGCCGTCTCGGCCGACGCCGCGCGGGTGCTGATCGTCACGACCGACCGCTCCGGCGGTGACGCGCAGCTCGGGGTCAGCGGGATCGTCCGCGCGACCAACGGCGAGCCGCAGGCGCTCGCGAAGCCGCTCCAGCAGGCGCAGTCGCTGACCCGCATCCAGGACGTCACGTGGCTCGACCCCACCAACTACGCGGTGCTCGGCCAGGTGGGGGCGAGCGACCCGATGCGCCCGTGGCTCGCCACGATCGGCGCCGGCGTCGACGGCACGCGTGAGGGGATCGGACGGCTCAACGCGGTGCCCGGCGCGGTCACCATCATGACCGTCGGCGGACCCCGCGGCATCCTCATCGTCACGAGCGACAAGCGGGTGCTGGCCCGGGCCGGGTCCAACTGGCCGCTGCTCGAGCGCGGCAGCGACGTGCTCGTCCCCGGCGGCTGACGCGAGCTCACGCGCCGGCTTCGGCCGGGCCCAGATGTTGCTCCCGCGGGCTGGCCTCGGGGTCGGTCCCGGGCCGACCGCTCGGCGGGCTGCGTCCACATCCCCTCGGCGCGCGGCTCCGTCGTCCCCAGATCCGGTCGACGCCCTCGCGGCGCCGTCCGGGGTGCGCTGTGCTGGGCCGGTGGCTGGGCGTGGCGGGGAGCGACCGACCGGGCCGCGGGCACGCCCGGGGCCGGCACGAGCGGTCGGACGCGCCCTGTACCGGCTGCGGGACAGCGACCTCGTCGACCTCGTCCTGCCCCGGGAGTGCGGCGGGTGCCTGCGCCCCGGGCCCAACTGGTGCGCCCGGTGCGACCGGGCGCTCCTCGCGCTGGCCTTCGAGGCGCCGGGCACGGGCAGGGAGAGGGCGTCGGCCACACCCGGTGACCACGGCGGTGGCCCCTGGGTGGTGCCGCACCCCGTCCCGGAGGGCATGCCGCCGGTGCACGCGTGGGGCGTCTACGCCGATCCCCTCCGAGCCGCCGTGTCCGCGTGGAAGGACGTCGGCCGCCGCGATCTCGTGACCCTGCTGGCGCCCCTGCTCGCCGCGTCCGTCGACGGTGCGCTGCGGGGTGCCGGCTGGGACGACGGCGTCGTGCTCGTCGTCCCAGCGCCCTCGTCGCGACGGTCCGTGCGTGAGCGGGGCGACACGCCGCTGACCGCACTCTGTCTGGCCGCCGTGTCGGACCTCACGCGCCTGTCGCAGCCGTCCGGCCCGACGCTGCGTGTGGCCCCGGCCCTGCACCACGTGCGCCGCGTGGAGGACCAGTCGGGGCTCGGCACGGTCGAGCGTCGTGGCAACCTCGCGAGCGCGCTCGCCGTGATGCCGTTGTGGCGCAACGTGATCCGCGGACGTCGCGTCCTGCTGGTCGACGACGTCGTGACCACGGGTGCCACGCTCGCCGAGGCCGCCAGGGCGTTGCGGACGGCCGGTTGCAGCGACGTCGTCGGCGCGTCGATGGCCGCCACCCAGCGCACCCGTGGGTGATCTCAGAACCCTCTGTGGACCTTCTGTGGCAGCCGACTGGGCGTCCGACGCGCCCGGGGTGAGGGGGATCTCCCACATGCCTTCCGATGGGGACGCGGCCCAAGTAGGGTCGAGTCATGGACCCCGTCCCACGGGGAGACGGCCCCTTGGCCGCGCCCCGGGACGTGATCGACAGGAAGGGGTGGTGCCCCGTTGACCGGCGGGCCAGTCCAAGGTGACCAGAGGCCCGGAACCACTCTCACTGCACCGCACGAAGAAGACGTGCGTGATCAAGGAGGAACCGTGGAGATCGTCGTCACTGGACGCCACGTCCAGATCCCCGACCGATTCCGT
Source organism: Terrabacter tumescens (assembly GCF_014646815.1). Lineage (GTDB taxonomy): Bacteria > Actinomycetota > Actinomycetes > Actinomycetales > Dermatophilaceae > Terrabacter > Terrabacter tumescens. Next base: position 182,416 of record NZ_BMNZ01000003.1, on the reverse strand, counting down.
GAGCAGCTCGACGAGCGACTGGCCAAGGTGTCAGCACTCGCGCCCAAGGTGCATCGCATCGACGTCGTCGTCACCCACGAGCGGGTTGCCCGCGGGTCCGAGAAGGTCGAGATCACCTGCCACGCCAAGGGCCCCGTGATCCGGGCGGAGGCGTGTCTCGACGACAAGTACGCCGCCCTCGACGCGGCCGTGGACAAGCTCATGGATCGCCTGAGGCGCGTGCACGACAAGCGCCGGGTCAGTCGCGGACGACGGATCCCCGAGTCGGTCGCGCAGGCGACCGCCCGCATCGACTCCTCGCCCAACGGGTCGACCCCGCCCGGCGCCGAGCCCATCGAGTCCGGTGACGGCCGGGTCGACGACCTCGAGCGCTTCGGTGCGCTCGGCAACTCGCCCATCGAGGTCCGCGAGAAGGTCCACACGGCAGCGCCCATGTCCCTCGAGGACGCCGTCAACGAGATGGAGCTCGTCGGACACGACTTCTTCCTCTTCCACGACGCTGACACCGACCGTCCGAGCGTGGTCTACCGGCGCCGCGGCTGGAGCTACGGGGTGCTGCACCTCGAGACCGACGCGGACGCCGACGTCGCCGCCACGGGTTGACCCCTGCTCCCCGACCGGTGACGTCGTCGGGGCGCTCCCTCCACGGGGGGCGCCCCGACGGGCGTCCGCGCCCGGCTCCCGCAGGCGTCCGCGGCCTGGCTCGACCGCGCCGTCGCGGGTGCGCCGCGCGGCCGGAGCGCCCTTGGGCTGCGGTTTCCGGGGTGTGCGCCAAGATGGGGGCGTGAACCCGCCGTCCCCGGATGTCATCCGCGTCCTCATTGTCGACGACCACGCGCTCTACCGTCGGGGCCTGCAGATGGTCCTCGCCGTCGAGGACGGCATCGAGATCGTCGGCGAGGCCGCCGACGGGGTCGAGGCGGTCGACCAGGCGGAGGAGATCCTCCCCGACGTCATCGTCATGGACGTCGGCATGCCCAAGCGTGGCGGCATCGACGCATGCCGCGTCATCAAGCAGCGGGTGCCGTCGGCCCGCATCATCATGCTGACGAGCTCCGACGAGGAGGCCAACCTCTTCGAGGCGGTCCGCGCCGGCGCCAACGGCTACCTGCTGAAGGACGTGCCGCCTGAGGAGGTCGCGGCAGGCATCCGTGCCGTGTTCCACGGCCAGTCGCTGCTCTCGCCGCTCATGGCCTCCAAGCTGCTCGAGGAGTTCAAGCAGATCAGCCAGCGCGAGCCGGTGCCCGCACCGATCTCGGGGCTCGAGCTGCCGCGCCTGACCGAGCGCGAGCTCGAGATCCTCAGGCTCGTCGCCCGGGGCCGCCTCAACCGCGAAATCGCGAACGAGCTGTTCATCGCCGAGAACACCGTGCGCAACCACATCCGCAACATCCTCGACAAGCTCCAGATGCACTCGCGCATGGAGGCGGCGATGTACGCCGTGCGACAGCGCCTCATCGACCCCGGCGAATGAGCGCGGCCACCCGCACCCTGACGCGCGCCCAGGCCCGCCGGGTCGCCATCGCCGCGCAGGGTTTCCTCGACCCCCGACCCGAGCCCTTCGCCGCGACGATGCGCCACATCCAGCGCGTCGTCGACCGGGTCGGCGTCGTGCAGATCGACAGCGTCAACGTGCTCGCCCGCAGCCAGTACCTCCCCTTCTTCTCCCGGCTCGGGCCCTATGACACCGCACTGCTCGACCGGGCCCGCGACCGTGCCCCGCGCCGGCTGGTCGAGTACTGGGCGCACGAGGCCAGCCTCGTGCCGCCGTCGACGTGGCCGCTGCTCGACTTCCGCATGCGCGCGGCGGCCGAGAAGGCGTGGGGCGGCATGCGGCGGATCCTCGCGGAGCGCCCCGACTACGTCGACCTCGTGCGGGCCGAGGTCGAGGCCAGGGGGCCGATGACGGCGCGGGAGGCCGAGGTCGCGCTCGCCCACGACCAGCCACGCCGCACCGACCACTGGGGCTGGAACTGGTCCGAGGTCAAGCAGGCCCTCGAGTACCTCTTCTGGGCCGGGCAGATCAGCTCCGTCGGGCGCACCTCGCAGTTCGAGCGCCGGTACGCCGCCCTCGCCGCCACCGCGCCCCCGCCCGTGCGTGACGCCTGGACCGACCGGCCTGGACCCGAGGCCGACGCGGAGCGCTACGTCGAGCTCGTGCGCATCGCGGCGCGCGCGCACGGCGTCGGCACCGAGCTGTGCCTCGCCGACTACTTCCGGATCCGGCGCGAGGACGCCCGGCCCGCCATCGCCCGGCTCGTCGCCGACGGTGAGCTCGTCCCGGTCACGGTGCCGGGCTGGAAGCCGGCCTGGCTGCACGCCGAGGCCCGGCTGCCGCGGCGGGTCCACGCCGAGGCCCTCCTCAGCCCCTTCGACTCCCTCGTCTGGCAGCGCGAGCGCATCCACGCCCTCTGGGACTTCCACTACCGCATCGAGATCTACACCCCCGCCGAGAAGCGCGTCCACGGCTACTACGTGCTGCCGTTCCTCCACGGCGACGCCCTCGTGGCGCGCTGCGACCTCAAGGCCGACCGCACGGCAGGGGTGCTCCGATGCCACCGGATCACCTGGGAGCCGGGCGCTCCGCCCGAGGCGCGCGCGGCGCTCGTGGCCAACCTCGAGTCGATGGCGGCCTGGCTCGGCCTCGGACGCGTCGACCTCCCCGTCGGCCACGCCGCGGGTGTCCCCGGCGAGGCGGCAGCGAGCGGCTGAGCGCCGCCCGAGCACACGGCATACGCCCTCGGTCCCGGCCGGTACCCGCGCCGCAACCGGATTGGAACCGGGCCGCGCGCCGGTGCGTTGGTCGTTGTGTCCGGAAGGCGGCTAGCCTAGGCGGGTCCCGTGACCCATCACGGGCGATGGAGCCCGCCCACCGGGCGCGTCCACACGTTCAGTCGGGAGTGAGATCACCAGATGGCCGTCATCGAGAAGCTGCTTCGCGCCGGCGAAGGCCGGACCCTGAAGAAGCTCCAGGGCATCGCCAAGCAGGTCAACGCCCTCGAGGCCGACTTCGAGAAGCTCACCGACGAGGAGCTGCGCGACGAGACCAAGGGCTTCCGCGAGCGCCTCGACAACGGCGAGACGCTCGACATGCTGCTGCCCGAGGCCTTCGCCGCCGTCCGCGAGGCGAGCAAGCGCACCCTCGGGAAGCGGCACTTCGACGTGCAGATCATGGGCGGCGCCGCGCTGCACATGGGCAACGTCGCCGAGATGAAGACCGGTGAGGGCAAGACCCTCGTCGCGACCCTCCCGAGCTACCTCAACGCGCTGTCCGGCAAGGGCGTGCACGTCATCACGGTCAACGACTTCCTCGCCGAGTACCAGTCCGAGCTGATGGGACGCGTGCACCGCGCGCTGGGCATGGAGACCGGCTGCATCCTCAGCGCCATGACGCCCGAGCAGCGTCGCGCCGAGTACGCCAAGGACATCACCTACGGCACCAACAACGAGTTCGGCTTCGACTACCTCCGCGACAACATGGCGTGGGACCCGTCCGAGCTCGTCCAGCGTGGCCACAACTTCTGCATCGTCGACGAGGTGGACTCCATCCTCATCGACGAGGCCCGCACGCCGCTCATCATCTCCGGTCCGGCCGACCTCGCGACCAAGTGGTACGTCGAGTTCGCCCGCATCGCAGCGCGCCTCAACCGCGGCGAGGACGGCCGCGGCGACTACGAGGTCGACGAGAAGAAGCGCACCGTCGGCGTGCTCGAGTCGGGCATCGCGCGCGTCGAGGACCTGCTCGGCATCGACAACCTCTACGACACGGTCAACACGCCGCTCATCGGCTACCTCAACAACTCCATCAAGGCCAAGGAGCTGTTCAAGAAGGACAAGGACTACGTCGTCATGAACGGCGAGATCCTCATCGTCGACGAGCACACGGGCCGCATGCTGCCGGGCCGCCGCTACAACGAGGGCATGCACCAGGCCATCGAGGCGAAGGAGGGCGTCGAGATCAAGAACGAGAACCAGACGCTCGCCACGATCACCCTGCAGAACTACTTCCGCATGTACGACAAGCTCTCGGGCATGACGGGCACCGCCCAGACCGAGGCGGCCGAGCTGAACTCGATCTACAAGCTCGGCGTCATCCCGATCCCGACGAACCGCCCGATGATCCGCAAGGACCAGGCCGACCTCGTCTACCGCACCGAGGTCGCCAAGTACGACGCCGTCGTCGACGACATCGCCGAGAAGCACGCGGTCGGACAGCCCGTCCTCGTCGGCACGGTCTCGGTCGAGAAGAGCGAGTACCTCTCCCAGCAGCTGAAGAAGCGCGGCATCCGGCACGAGGTCCTCAACGCCAAGCAGCACGAGCGCGAGGCCGCCATCGTCGCCGACGCCGGTCGCAAGGGCGCCGTCACCGTCGCGACCAACATGGCCGGGCGAGGCACCGACATCATGCTCGGCGGCAACTCCGAGTTCCGGGCCGTCGCGGAGCTGAAGCGCCGCGGGCTCGACCCGCACGAGACGCCGGAGGAGTACGAAGCCGCCTGGGACGAGGCGCTCGCCAAGGCCGAGCGCGACGTGGCGGCCGAGCACGAGGAGGTCACCGAGCTCGGCGGCCTCTACGTCCTCGGCACCGAGCGGCACGAGTCGCGCCGCATCGACAACCAGCTCCGAGGCCGTTCCGGCCGCCAGGGTGACCCTGGCGAGTCGCGCTTCTACCTCTCGCTCAACGACGACCTCATGCGCCTGTTCAACGCCGGTCTCGTCGACCGCTTCATGCAGACCGCCGGCATGGAGGACAACGTGCCGATCGAGTCCAAGATGGTCACGAACTCGATCCAGAAGGCGCAGGGCTCGGTCGAGGCCCAGAACTACGAGATCCGCAAGAACGTCCTCAAGTACGACGACGTCATGAACCGTCAGCGCCAGGTCATCTACGACGAGCGCCGCGCCGTGCTCATGGGCGAGGACCTCCACGAGCAGCTGCGCCTCTTCGTCAACGACGTCGTGAACTCCTACGTCGACGCGGCGACGTCCGAGGGCTTCGCCGCCGACTGGGACCTCGAGAAGCTCTGGGACGCGATGCGCCAGGTCTTCCCCGTCTCGCTCACCATCGAGGAGCTCGAGGACATGGCCGGCGGCCGCCAGGCCATCACCTCCGAGCTCCTGCGCGAGCAGCTGATGTCCGACGCGCACCACGCGTACGACCAGCGCGAGGAGACCCTCGGCTCGGACACGATGCGCGAGGTCGAGCGTCGGGTCGTCCTGTCGGTCCTCGACCGCAAGTGGCGCGAGCACCTCTACGAGATGGACTACCTCCAGGAGGGCATCGGCCTGCGGGCCATGGCCCAGCGCGACCCGCTCATCGAGTACCAGCGCGAGGGCTTCCAGCTGTTCGAGGCGATGATGGAGGCGATCAAGGAGGAGTCGGTCAGCCACCTCTTCTCCGTCGAGGTGCAGGTGCCGGAGCCGGCTGCGGCTCCCGTCGGCGCCGCGCCGATGTCCGTCAGTGACCTCGTGGGCGGCCTCGCCGACCACACCCACGTCGCCGACGACGCGACGGGCGCCGCGGCAGGCGACGAGGAGGACGAGGCCGTCTCGGCCGGGCGTCGCCCGTTCGGGTCGGGCGTCCGCGTGTCCGGCGTGGACCTCGAGACCGACGGCCAGCGCTCCGGCGGGCTGCGCTACACCGCACCCGGCGAGGACGGTCGCGCGGTCGAGACCAGTGGCCAGCAGACGGTCGAGCGCAAGGCCGACCGCCGTGGCAAGAAGGTCAAGCGCAAGCGCCGCTGAGCGACCCCGGCGCAGCACGCGTGACGGCCCGGACACCCTGTGGTGTCCGGGCCGTTCGCGTGCCCCCGTGATGTCGTATGCCGCGTGGCCGCCGACGTCGAGCGCGTCCTGTCCGCGTCCTGTCTGCGTCGTTTCGCCAGTGGTCGCGAGGTGGTCGTGATCCGGGTCGGGTCAGCCGATCGTCAGGGCCGTGACGAGCCAGCGACCGTCGAGTCCCTCGAGCCTCAGAGCGAGCGCCCGGACCCGGCCGTGCGACACGACGACCGCACACGCCTCGATGATCCCGTCGGCGGGCTCGCACACCCGCACGCGGCGCACGATCGCCGGCCGTCGTGGCCCTGGCGCGCGGCGGCGACCCGCCACCATGGCCTGACGGGCGATGACGGAGTAGATGGTCGGTGCGGTGTGCCGGATGAGCTGCGGGGCCGGGCGCTGGCCGGAGACGACCTCCATGATCGCCTGGGCGAGCTGGCCCACGAGCGGTGCAGGGTCGGGGAGCTGGCTCGTGCGGGTGGGCTGGCGGCCGAACTCCTCGTCGTCGCGGGCCCCGAAGAAGTCGAGGGCGAGCGCGTCCTGGGCGTAGGGCTGCTCGCCGTGCCAGGCCTCGTCGGCGCTGATGATCCGGGGAGCGGTCTGCGGGATGCGGCGCACGGTGAAGCCGTCGCGTGCGGCGGACGCCGCGGGTGAGGCCGCGGGTGAGGCTGTGGGGGAGGTGGACGAGGTGGTCGTCGGCGTTCGCGTCATCACTGGGCTCCTTGCGGTGCAGGGGCGCTCGTGGCGCCGGCCTCGGGGGCGGAGGGGTGAAGGGTCGAACGGTGGGAGGTGGGAGCTGACGTGGAGGGCGGCGGTCGGAGCAGCTGCCCGGGAACGAGCAGGTCGGGGTCGTCACCCACGACGGCGCGGTTGGCGGCGTACCACCGGGGCCACTCCCACGCGATCTCGGCGTCGCTGGTGCCCGGTCCCAGGTGCCGGGCCGCGATGGACCAGAGCGAGTCGCCGCGGCGGACGGTGACGAGGTCGTGGGCCGCGGTCGTGCGGCGCGGGGTCGGTGCCAGCAGCCGCGGGCGCTCGACGTCATGGACCGGCGTCGGCGTCGTCGGGACGTAGCCGGGACCGGGGGTGGTTCTGGCCGGGGCGCCGGTGCTGCCGGCGCGAGAGCCGCGGGAGGAGCCGGCCTCGGCCGAGTCGGGGTCCGTGTCCGTGGGGGCGTAGCCAGGCCCGGCCGGGGCGCCAGGGACCGCCGCTGGTCGCGTCGCCGCGGACGCGGAGGACGCGGAGGACGCGGAGGACGCGGAGGACGCGGAGGACGCGGAGGACGCGGAGGCGCGCGCAGCGTCCGAGGTCGGGAGGAAGCCGGGGGTCGCCTCGGTCGGGGCGAAGCCGGGAGCCAGCCGGTTCGACGCGGCCGCGTCGATGCGTGGGGCAGAGCCGTCGGTGGTGCGCGTGACTGGACCTGAGCCGGCGACGGAGATGAGGGTCGGTGGGAGGGCCAGCGAGCCGACGGAGGCTCCGAGTGCGAGGGCCAGCACCTTGCGCACCGCCACGGGGGTGACGCGCTCCGCGACGGCCGCCGCCGTCCTCCCGGCCGCGCCGGGCAACAGGGCCGCCACGGCGAGGAGGGATCCGAGTGCGAGCCAGCCCGCCAGCAGCAGACCCACCCAGCCGAGGAGGGCGAGCAGGACGTCGTCGGGCCGGGTCGCCCCGGACAGCGTGGGTGCCTGGCGGACGACGGTCACGAAGAGGGCGATGGCGGCCGTGGCGATGCCGAGACCGACGAGCGCGACCCCGACCTCGCGAACCGGCCGACTGGAGCTCGGGATGCGCCCGCTGTTTCCGGCTTCGCCGCCTCGCCGAGGTCGAGACCGTGCTGGCCGGGACGGTTCGTCGAGCTCGTGCTGTGACTGTGATCCCCTGCGCATGACTTTATTTAATGCTGTTTGCATCTGTTTGGTCAAGTATGCTTTTGGTGAAGACAGGTACCGGGTGGCCGTCGTCGTCCGCCCGAGGAAGGCTGGGCACATGAGGTGGGACCGACTCTTCGACGATCTCGAGGCGCAGCTCGTCCTGGACGAGGTGCTCGAGCTCGAGTCCGAGGTGGCCGACCGCACGCGCCGCGAGCGGGCGCTGCTCGACGTCCACACCCGGCTGCTCGCCAACGTGGACACCCCGCAGGTCGCGCTGCGTCTGCCGGGACGGGTCGTCTCGGGCCGACTCGTGGACGTGGGGCCGGACTGGGCGCTCGTCGAGCCCGCGCCGGAGCGACCCGTGCTCGTGGCGCTTCCCGCGGTCCGGTCCGTCTCCGGGCTCGGGGCCGGTGCGCGCATGCCGTCCGTCGTCGCCAAACGGTTCGGGCTGGGTGCGGCCCTGCGTGCGGTCAGCCGCGACAGGGCGGTGGTCGAGCTCGTCGACGTCGACGGCCACGCGGCCACCGGGACGATCGACGTCGTCGGCGCCGACCACCTGGAGCTCGCCGAGCACGCCTCCGACGAGAGGCGCCGCACGGCCAACGTCACGGGCCGGCTGCTCGTGCCGTTCTGGTCCCTCGGTTCGGTCCGCCGTCTCCAGGGGTGAACCCCTGGGTCATCGGGTCATCGGATCATCGGGTCATCCGGTCATCGCGGTCACCCGACCGTGAGCCGGATCGCGGACCGGTCCCGACCCGTCAGGCGCTGCGGGTCACTCGTCGCCGGCCGCGCCGAAGGGATGGGCCTGCACGAACGACTTCGTCTCGGCATACATCCGCTGGATGTAGCTCTCGAGCTCGGTGGCCTCGACCCGCCACTGGCCCCGACCGCCGATCTTGATGGCGGGCAGCTCGCCCGACCGCACGAGGGCGTAGGCCTGCGCCGAGGAGATGTTGAGGATCTCCGACACCTCGGCGAGCTGCAGGAACCGCTGGGCCACGTTGAACTCCTCCTCTGGCACCGCCGGTCGACGGTCTTGATCTCACCCGTACCCCCACGCGGGAGGTACGGGCACCTCCTCCCGGAAGACCTGTCGCCGTGCGCTCAGGGGGACAGTCCGGGGGACGACCTCATCCTAGAGATTCCCGGAGGTGCCCTCGTCCGTCGTCCCCACCTGTGCGCCTCGAGGGGCGCTCCGTCCCCGGGTGATGCAAGATGATGCCGCGCCTGCCGGTGACCGAACCGGTGTCGCCCGGACATCCACCGACGGACCACAGGGGGTCCCATGACCGAGCTGGCCTCTCCCAGCGCCAAACGCCTTCAGCGCCCGTCGTGGCGTGACAGCCGCCTCGTCGTGGGCGTGCTCCTCGTCGTCGTCGCCGCGACGCTCGGGGCCAAGGCGGTCGCCAGCGCCGACGACAGGGTGCCGGTCTGGGTGGCCGCGAGCAACCTCGTGGCCGGTGACGAGGTCGAGGAGACCTCTTTCGCGCGCGCGGACGTGCGCCTCGCGGACGGGATGACCGGCTACCTCCCGGCGGATGCGCCGGCGCCGACCGGGGCGTTCATGCTGCGCGACGTGCGCGCAGGGGAGCTGGTGCCCGTCTCTGCCGTCGGCGACGCCGACGCCATCGACGTCCAGCGGGTGACAGTGCGCGCGGACGCCATGTCGACCACGGGCCTGACCCGGGGCAGCCGCGTCGACGTCTTCGTGACGCCGAAGGCCTCGAGCACGAGCGACGCCGCCACGACCCCGACGAAGAAGGTCCTCGAGTCCGCTGCCGTGGCGGCCGTCCTGACGAACAGTGGCAGCTTCGGCTCCGGCTGGATGACGTCGGTGCAGATCTACGTGCCCTCCGACAAGGTGCAGCCGCTCGTCGAGGCGGTGGACGGCGAGGCGAAGCTGACCCTGGTGCCGTCCGTCGGTGCCGCGACCGGCGGCGGAGCATGACCGAGGTCCTGACCGCCCTGAGCCACCAGTGGGAGGCGGCGGTCGCCACGACGCTCGAGGGTGTGCGCGGTGTGACCGTGAGCCGTCGCTGCGCCGACGTCTCCGAGCTGCTCTCGGTGGCCGAGGCGGGTCTCGGCGACACGGCCGTCATCTCCTCCGACCTGCGTGGGCTCGACCTCGGAGTCGTCAACCGCCTGCGTGCCAACCGGATCCGCGTCATCGGGGTCCATCCCGCCGACGACGAGGCCGGCGAGCGCCGGCTCCGCCAGCTCACCGTGTCGGACGCGCTTCCCGTCGACGCGGATGCCGAACGCTGGACCACGACCCTCGAGGCGGGCCCCGGTGGGGTCGACGAGCTCGAGGCCTCGCTGCGTGCGTCCGAGCCGGCCGGGTCCGCCGGCTCCTCCGCACCGTCGGCACCGTCGGCACCGTCAGCACAGGGGGAGCCGTACGACCCGTCCGGACCCCTGCCGGCGACGGCAGCCGGCGATGCTCGCGATCTCACGAGTGTTGCCACAGGTGGAGAAGCCGGTGGGGTCGCGGGTTGGCGACCCGCCGGTGCCGAGGACGACGAGGCAGACGCTGGACACGCCCCTGACGGCGACGAGCTGCCGACCACCACGCGACGTGGCCCGGAGCGCGCCCCGGTCGTGGCGGTCTGGGGGCCCACCGGCGCGCCCGGGCGCACGACGATCGCGACGACGCTGGCTGCCGAGATCGCCGGCCGCGGCGTCGAGGTGCTCCTCGTCGACGCCGACACCTACGGCGGGTGCGTGGCCCAGACCCTCGGCCTGCTCGACGAGGCGCCGGGGATCGCGGCGGCCTGTCGCGCGGCCGACCAGGGGCTGCTCGACCTGCCCGCCCTCGCGCGCATCGCGCCCACGGTGGTCCCGGGCCTGCGTGTGCTGACCGGCCTGCCCAAGGCGGAGCGCTGGCCGGAGGTGCGGGCAGCCGCCCTCGAGCGGGTGCTCGAGCTGAGCCGGGCCCTCGTGCAGGTGGTCGTCGTCGACTGCGGCTTCTGCCTCGAGGACGACGAGGAGCTGAGCTACGACACCGTTGCGCCACGCCGCAACGAGGCGACGCTGACCTCTCTCGCGGCCTCCGACGTCGTCGTGGCCGTCGGTGGCGCCGACCCCGTGGCGCTGCAACGCTTCGTCCGCGGCCTCCAGGAGCTCGGCACCGTCCCCTCCGGTGAGCCGGTCCCGGTGGTCAACCGCGTCCGGAGCGGCGCCGTGGGCTCGCGCCCGGAGTCGCGCATCGCCGACTCGCTCCTGCGTTTCGCCGGGCTGACGTCGGTGCGCTTCGTCCCCGACGACCCCGGTGCGCTGGACGGGGCGTTGCTCGCCGGGCGCTCGCTCGTCGAGCACGCACCCGACTCACCGGCGCGCACCGCCGTGGCCGACCTCGCCACCGCAGTGCTCCCGTGGACCTCGCCGGCCGAGGCGCGCCGTGACCGCCGTGGCCGCCGTGACCGGCGGCGTGGGAGCGCACGCCGCGGGTCGTCGGCAGCCGTCGGGGCCTGACGGTCCTCCCACGCCCTCACGGGGCCCGTCAGGCCCCAGGTCCGGCCGAGGCCCGGCGGACGAGGTCCGGGTCAGGGAGCGAAGAGGATGGTCAGGCCGCCCAGGGTGTAGAAGATCATGACGACCATGAGCGGCACCTGGCCGACCACGGCCGAGCGGCGGTCGAGCACCGTGATGGCGCGCTCGTGGGCGGCCAGGACGCCGAGCAGGTGCCCGACGACGATGCTCACGGCCTGGATCGTCGCGACGAGCGTCGGCTGGATGAGCAGGTCGTTCGGGGTCAGGTCGGCGGTGCCGAGCAGGTCGGCTCCGGTCCCGAGCGGGTCGGTGAGCAGGCGCCAGGCGTACTGCCCCTGGTAGACCCAGAGCGACCAGTAGTGCGCGATGACGTAGCCGCCGGCGATGGGGATGAGGGACGGCGCGATGTCGCTGACGAACGAGAACGAGCGCGCGAACGGCTCGCCGGCGAGGCGCACCGACACCACCGACGCCAGCCAGATCGTCGTGGCCACGAGACCGAAGAAGGCGAGCAGCGTCGCCGTCCGCAGCAGCGACGAGGGGACCGGCGAGGTCTGCACGAAGGTCGCCCACGACAGGTTCGCCGAGAAGCCGTCGTAGGCCGTGCCGCCGAGCATGACGGCGACCGTGGGCACGAGTCCTCGCTGGCCTCGCAGGCCGTTGACGCCGTGCAGGGGAGTGCGCAGCACCCAGCGTCCGTCGGGGCGCCGGCCGAGCGGGGAGAGCAGGCCGAGCTGCCGGGACCACGCCTCGAAGGGGTCCGCGTGGTCGAACCACGTGCGGCCGAAGACGGCGGCGCCGAGCAGCGACACGGCGATGAAGCCGGCAATGAGCAGCCGGAGGAAGCCGAGCGAGGTGTTGTCCTCGGCGACGAGCTCGACCCACGTGAACGTGCCGAGGCCGATGGCCGCCGGCCAGAGGCCCCACCGGTACGGCAGGGCGGCGAGGTCCGGCGACACCCGGGCCAGACGGAGCAGCCCCGCGTGCAGCCACCGGAGCGGGTTGATGACCCGCCACACCGGCCCGAGGAGCATGGAGGCGAAGGCGAGGCCGACCCACAGCCAGACGTAGACGACGTGCGGCACGGGGTTGCGCGCCGAGTCGGGGCCGAGGACGAGGGCGGTCAGGGTCCACAGCGTCAGGGCTGCCGCGAGGACCCGGGCGACGACGCGCAGCCACCTCGAGTCGAGTAGCGCGGCCATCGGACCCGGCAGCAGCAGGCCGTCGGTGTCGCGCAGGCGGGGCTCGCGCCATAGCGTGCCGATGGCGACGAACGAGATGACGAGCGCCGCGACGGCCGCGATGACGAGCGCCGTGAACGGCAGCGGCAGGTCGCCGCGGCTGCCGACCCCGTGGGCCGGAGCGAGCGCAGGAGCCACCAGGGGAGCGAGGAGCGCCACGGTCAGCGGACGGCGACGGTGAGCAGCGTCAGGGCCGGGTCGTGCGTCTCGACCTCGTAGGCGCCGGCCTCGGTGGCGGTGAGCCGCAGCGTCGTCGGCGCGCCCGCCTTGAGCTGCGCCTCGACGTCGAAGCCGTGGGCGTGCAGCTCGTCGTCGTGGTCGCTCGTCACGACGAGCTCGAGGGTCGAACCGATCGGCAGGTCGACCTGCGCCGGCGCCGGCGTCACCGTGGTGCCGCTGATCGTCACCGCGAGGCGCTTGACGCTGCCGGTCGACACGACGCCGGTGGCCCCGCCGGCCCCGGGCTCGGGGCTGGCGGAGGAGCAGGCGCCTGCGCCGGCGAGGGCGAGGACGCACACGGCATACGGAAGGGCTCGAAACGCTCGCATGGCCACGATCCTAGGCAGGGCGGTCTGGCAGAGTGTGACCATGTCTGACCGCCTGACCTCGCTCGACGCGTCGTTCCTCTACCTCGAGGAGTCCACCACGTCGATGCACGTCGGGTCGGTCATGGTCTTCCAGCCCCCGCGCGAGGGCTTCGACTACGACCAGCTCGTGCGGATCATCGAGAGCCGCATCGGCGCGATCCCCCGCTTCCGTCAGAAGGTCCTCGACGTCCCGGGACGCATCGCCAACCCGGTGTGGGTCGACGACGAGGCGTTCGACCTGGGCTACCACGTGCGCCGCGCGGGCCTGCCGCGGCCGGGCAGCGACCGCCAGCTGCAGGACTTCGTCGCCCGCGTCCAGCCGCGCAAGCTCGACCGCACCCGCCCGCTGTGGGAGGTCTACCTCGTAGAGGGGCTGCACGACGGCCGGTTCGCCATCGTCACCAAGACCCACCACGCCCTCATCGACGGCGTCAACGCCCTCGACATCGCCCACGTCATCGTCGACTCCGTCAAGGGCGAGGACGAGGACGACCTCGTGGTGCCGTGGGAGCCGAGCCGGCCGCCGTCGTCGGTCGAGCTCGTGACCGGTGCGGTCATCGACGCCGTGCGCCGCCCGACCCAGGTCGTCGACCTCGTCCGCGGGGGCCTCAACGACGCCCTCAACGTCGGGATGCGCGCCGTCGAGTCCGCGGGGCAGGTGCTCTCGACCGTCGCGCGCACGGCGGCGCGACCGGCCCCCGACTCGCCGCTCAACGCCGAGATCGGCTCGGCCCGCCGGTGGGTCATGATCGCGACCGACCTCGAGGACTACCGGCTCGTGCGCAAGCGCCTCGCGCGCGGTGCCTACGCCGAGGACGTGACGATCAACGACGTCGTGCTCGCCACGATCGCGGGCGGCTTCCGCGCCTGGCTGCTCGGCCGGGGCGAGGCGGTCAGCCCCCACACGTCGGTGCGCGCCATGGTGCCGGTCAGCATCTACGGCGACGACCCGGCCGGGATGTACGCCAACCAGGTGATGGCGTGCGTCGTCAACCTGCCGGTGGGCGAGCCCGGCGCCTCGATGCGGCTGCACCAGATCGCGTTCGCGATGCGCCAGCAGATGGAGGGCGGCCAGGCCGTCGGGGCCACCTCGCTCGCCAACCTCGCCGGGTTCGCGCCGCCCACGCTGCACGCGCTCGGCGCGCGCCTCGGCTCGGCGATGTCGCGCCGGCTCTACAACGTCATGATCACCAACGTGCCGGGCCCGCAGAGCCCGCTCTACGCCGGCGACGCCGAGATGCTTTCGACCTACCCGGTCACGCCGCTCGCCAAGGGCCAGGCCCTGTCCATCGGCGTCACGTCCTACAACGGCGGCGTCTACTTCGGCCTCAACGCCGACCGCGACGCCATGCCCGACGTCGACGTGCTCGGCCAGTCCATCGTCGAGTCGCTCGCCGAGCTGACGAGCGGGAGGGAGTCCTGATGCCCGTCGTGCGCATCTACGTGCCGCTGGGTCGCGCGGGTCTCGAGGAGCTCGCGTCGACGGGCGCGCTCGCGGCCGGACCGGGCACCCCACGGACGGCGTATGCCGTGACCTCGGGTCTCGAGGCGGCGGCGCCGGGTCTCGACGTGGAGGACCTCGAGTACGCCGCCTTCAGCGACGCCGTCGAGGCCGCCGCCCGGCTGCGGTCCTCGCGTGCGGACCGCCGGGTCGTCGCGGCCGCCGACGCCGACCCGACCTGGGTGTCACCGCGTGACGGCGCGCCCGTGTCGAAGGTCGTGGTCACGGCGCCCCTCCCGCTGTCGCGGGTCGCGTCCTTCCACGTCGACGACGAGGTCACGGTCGGCGTCGACGAGGAGGCCGACGAGCTGCTCTGGTACGACGTCACCGAGCTCGACGACGTGCGCTCGTTCTTTCCCGGCTGAGGGCGGCGGACATAGCCGACGAGGTGGTCGCGCTCTACGACGACGCTGGCGAGGTCGTCGGGTCGGCGCCGCGCTCGGTGATGCGGGCGCGCAACCTGCGCCACGCGGCATCCTCCATCGTCGTGCGCGACCCGATCGGTCGGGTCTACCTGCACCGGCGCACCACGACCAAGGACGTCTACCCCGGCCTGCTCGACTTCGCGGCCGGCGGGGTCGTCCTGGCGGGGGAGGATCCGGGCCTGGGCGCGGTCCGGGAGGTCGAGGAGGAGCTCGGGGTCACGGGGGTGCCGCTCGAGGCCCTCGGTGTCGCGGACTACGCCGACGAGCACACCCGCTACCGGGCCTTCCGGTTCGTGGCGACGTGGGACGGTCCCATCCGGTGGCAGCCCGAGGAGGTGTCGTGGGGTGAGTGGGTCACGGTCGAGGAGCTCGTGCGGCGCCTCGACGACGACGCCCGGAGCATCGTGCCCGACAGCGTCGCGGTCTGGGCGGCGATCGTGCGCTCCTGGCTCGCCGATGCCGGCTGACCGGACGGACCTCGCCACCACCCTTGTCAGGGCCGAACGATCGTGCTTTTATGGAGCGCATGGGCAAGGGTGAGAGCACGAAGGCCGCCATCCTCGAGGAGGCGACCGAGCTGGCCTCGCTCGTCGGGCTGGGCGGCCTCACCATCGGCACCCTCGCCGCGGCGACCCGGCTGAGCAAGAGCGGGCTCTATGCCCACTTCGCCTCGAAGGAGGCGCTCCAGGTCCAGGTCCTCCAGTATGCCCGGGACCGCTTCACCGACGTCGTCCTGCGACCGACGGTCGCCGCGCCTCGTGGCGAGCCGCGTGTGCGGGAGTTCTTCGAGCGCTGGATCACCTGGCAGTCCACCGCCTTCGACGGCGGGTGCATCTTCGTCGATGCCGCAAGCGAGTTCGACGACCAGGAGGGCCCCGTCCGGGACGAGCTCGTGCGCGCGGAGCGCGACAAGCTCGAGTCCCTCACCCTCATCGTCGGCACGGCCGTGAGCGAGGGGCACTTCCGCGACGACGTGGACCCCGAGCAGTTCGCCTACGAGCTCGAGGGCATCATCCTCGCCCACCACCACGCCCGCCGGCTCATGCGCGACGGCCGGGCCGAGGAGCGCGCGCGCCGCGCCTTCGACCGCCTCGTCGACAGCTGCCGCGCCGCCGCCCGGACGGCATGACCTCGGCCGCCCCTTCCTCTCGCCCGTCACGCACGACGTCCACCGATCTCATCAGGAGCAGACATGGCTTTCTCATCGGTTCAGAAAAGCACGATCGTTCGGTCTATTACGCGAAGCGTCTTCCGCGTCCTCGAACCAACCTGGCCCGGTCTCGTGGCGCGGCTGGCCGAGGACGTGTGGTTCCGGCTCCCGGCGCCACGCACGCCGGCCCCGGTGTCGGGCACCAGCGTGCCGATCCGGGAGCTGCTCGCGGCCCCCTTCGAGGTGCGCCTGCGGGGTCGGGCGGTCCGGGGGTGGGTCTGGGGCAAGGGCCCGGTCGTCTACCTCGTGCACGGCTGGGGCGGGAGTCTCGAGCAGCTGGTGCCGCTCGTCGCGCCGCTCCTCGACCGCGGCCTGCGGGTCGTCGCCTTCGACGGCCTCAGCCACGGCCGCTCCGACGCCGGCGTCCACGGCGCCTCCTCGAGCGACGCCGTCGAGCTCGGTCGCTCCCTCGATGCCGTCGCCGCGCGCTTCGGTCCGGCCCGCGCCGTGGTCGCCCACTCGATGGGAGCGCTCAGCTCGCTCCTCGCCATCCGCGACGGCTGGCTTGCAGCAGAGCGTCTCGTGCTCCTCGCCCCGCCGAGCGGCATACCCGACCTGCTCGCCGTGCTGCGGGCCGAGCTGGGCCTCGGGGAGCGGACGACCCGAAGACTCGTCGACCGCGTGCGGCTGCGCACCGGCTACGGGCCGGACGAGCTCGACCTCGTCACGATCTCCGGCGGCCTCCCGGCGGCCGGGCGACCCGAGCTGCTCGTCGTCCACGACCTGCTCGACCGAGAGGTGCCGCACGAGCCGTCGACCCGTCTCGTGCGGTCCTGGCCCGACGGGCAGCTGCTCTCGACGGCGGGGCTCGGCCACCGACGCCTCCTCGCGGACGCTGCGGTCGGGGGAGCGGTGGCGCGGTTCGTCGACCGGCTGCCGGTCGATGCCAGCCTGCACGGTGAGGACCGGCCGCAGCCCCTCACACCGGCGGCGGAGACCGAGGCCGCGAACGCCGTCGGCCACCGTCGTGCCGGGGCCGCCTGACCGTCCCACGTGCTGGTCCGGGGGAGTCGCGGGCGCTCGATCCCTTGTTACCTTGCGCGGATGGACTTCACCGCTGACGAGTACGCCCGCCGCGATGCCGACCGACTGCGCGAGATCCTCTCCGGGCCACCCGTGACCTGGGTGTTCCTCGGCGACAGCATCACCCAGGGCGTCACGCACACGCACGGGCGGCGTGGCTACGTCGAGCACTTCGCCGAGCGGGTCCGCGGCGAGCTCGGTCGGCGCGGTGACGCGGTCATCAACTCCGGAGTGTCCGGCGCCACGACCGAGGACCTGCTGCCCGAGTTCCACTGGCGGGCAGGGCGGTTCGCGCCCGACGTCGTCTTCGTCATGTTCGGGACCAACGACATCCTCGCGGGCGAGGACGGCGTGCGCGGGTTCCGCTACCGCCTCGACCAGATCGTCCAGCGCTCCCGCGACGTCGGCGCCACCGTCGTGCTGCAGACGCCCCCTCCCGTGCTCGAGGACGGCGGCCGGGGGCCCGGCCTCATCGCCCTCTACTCCGAAGCGGTGCGCGAGGTGGCGCGCGACCTCGGGGTGCTCGTCGTCGACCACGCCGGTGCCTGGGCGGCCGCTGCGGCCGACGCCGGCGACGACGTCGCCCCGGAGGGATGGCTCGACGACACGTTCCACCCCGGTGCGCGCGGGCACCACGAGCTGACGCTCACGCTCCTGTCGACCATCGGCATCTCGGACCCGGCCAGCACCGTCTGCTCGCTCGACGTCGAGGACACGGTGGGCGCCTCGGCCTGACCACACGGCATACGAGACCGAAGGCGCAGCGGCCAACAGCCCGGCGACACCCCGACCGGCACCCCCACCGGCACCCCGACCCGCACCCCGACCGACACCCCGATCGGCACCCCGATCGGCACCCCGATCGGCACAGGGCGGGGTCGGGGACCGCTCAGGGTCGGCTCAGGGCTCTCCCCAGCAGCGGAACCGGCCCTGCTCGCGCGACGATGGGGTCATGACACATCCGATCCCGAACCCGTCGTCCGGCCAGTCGCTCACGCCGACGAGCGAGGAGCGCACGTGGGCCGTCCTCGGCCACCTCGCCGCACTCGTCGCCGCCGTCATCTCCGTGGGCTGGCTCAGCTTCGTCGGACCCCTCGTCATCTGGGCCATCTACAAGGACCGCAGCGCCTTCGTGCGCCAGGCGGCGGCCGGGTCCTTCAACTTCAACCTCGCCGTGTGGGTCGCGATCATCGCCGGCTGGGTCATGTTCTTCACCGTGATCCTCATCCCGGTCGCGATCATCGTCTGGATCGTCGCCGTCCTCGCCGGCATCTGGTACCACGTGCGCGCCGCGATGGCCGCCAACCGCGGTGAGTCCTTCCGCTACCCGTGGAGCATCCCCGTCCTGCACTGACGGCCGCTGCGGCAGGCATGGAACGATGGGGTGGCCCGCCCACGAGGCGGGCCACCCCGCTCGCCCTGACCGGCGAGACCCCGTGCCGACCCGCAGGAGAACTTGATGGACGCCGTGACCCACGTGCCCGCACCGGCCAACGAGCCGGTGCTCGACTACGCACCGGGCTCGCCCGAGCGAGCCGCGCTCGAGGTGGCCCTCGCCGAGCTGGGGTCGACCCAGACCGAGCTGCCCCACACGATCAACGGTGAGCGCGTGGTCGGCACGGGCCGCAAGATCGCCGTGCGCCAGCCGCACGCGCACCGCAAGGTGCTCGGCACCCTGCGCAACGCCACCGTCAAGGAGGGCCAGGCAGCCGTCGACGCCGCCAAGGCCGCCGCCCCGATGTGGCGCGAGCTGTCCTTCGACGACCGGGCGGCCATCCTGCTCAAGGCCGCCGAGCTGCTCTCCGGCCCGTGGCGTGCGCGGCTCAACGCCGCGACGATGCTCGGCCAGAGCAAGACGGCCTACCAGGCCGAGATCGACGCGGCGTGCGAGCTCATCGACTTCTGGCGCATCAACGTCCACTTCGCCCGGCAGATCCTCGAGCAGCAGCCGCCGCTCAACGCCAAGGGCATCTGGAACCGCTCGGACTACCGCTCCCTCGAGGGCTTCGTCTACGCGATCACGCCGTTCAACTTCACGGCCATCGCCGGCAACCTGCCGACCGCGCCGGCGCTCATGGGCAACACCGTCGTATGGAAGCCGAGCCCGACGCAGCAGCTCGCGGCCCAGCTGACGATGGAGCTGCTCGAGGAGGCCGGCATGCCGCCCGGCGTCATCAACATGGTGACCGGCGACGGCATCAACGTCAGCAAGGCCGCCCTCGCGGACGAGGACCTCGCCGGCATCCACTTCACCGGCTCGACGCCGACGTTCAAGCACCTGTGGCACGAGGTCGGCACCAACCTCGACCGCTACCGCACCTACCCCCGGCTCGTCGGGGAGACCGGCGGCAAGGACTTCATCCTCGCCCACCCGAGCGCCGACCCGGCCGTGCTGCGCACCGCGATGATCCGCGGTGCCTTCGAGTTCCAGGGCCAGAAGTGCTCGGCCGCCTCGCGCGCCTACGTCCCGGCCTCGGTCTGGAAGCAGATCAAGGGCGACCTCGTCGACATCACCAACGGCCTGACCCAGGGCGACGTCACCGACCTGTCCAACTTCATGGGCGCCGTCATCGACGACCGGGCCTTCGCCAAGCACAAGGACGCCATCGACCGCGCTTACGCCACCAAGGGCATCGACGTCGTCGCGGGCGGCACGTACGACGACTCGGTCGGCTACTTCGTGCGCCCGACAGTCCTCGAGATCAAGGACTCGGCCGACGAGTCCTTCCGCACCGAGTACTTCGGCCCGATCCTGTCGGTGCACGTCTTCCCCGACGCGCAGTACGACACGGTCCTCGACCAGATGGAGCGCTTCGCGCCCTACGGCCTGACCGGCTCGATCATCGCCCAGGACCGCCGCGTCATCGCCGACGCCACGAAGCGCCTGCGCTTCGCCGCGGGCAACTTCTACGTCAACGACAAGCCGACCGGCGCCGTCGTCGGCCAGCAGCCGTTCGGCGGCGGCCGAGCCTCGGGCACCAACGACAAGGCGGGCGCCGCGCAGAACCTGCTGCGCTGGACGAGCGTCCGCTCGATCAAGGAGACGTTCGTCCCGCCGACGAACCACGCCTACCCGCACATGGGGTGAGCTGCGGCTGACCACCTGAGCGCGTAGGCCGCTGGGCCCGTCTCCTCAGGAGGCGGGCCCAGCGGCGTGTGGTGCGGCGTACGTGAGCGGGCCGGTCAGGCGCGCTCGGCGAGCCAGGCCGTGCCGGTCCGCTGCTCGCTGTGGATGGCGTCGATGACGGCCGGCGCCGCGGCCTTCTCGACCTTGCCGCCGAAGAGCGGGATCGAGGCCTTGAGGTCGCCCTCGATGGTGATCTTCGTGCCGCCGCCCGACGGGACGAGCCGCACGTTCGAGCGCATGGCGACCGGCGCGCCGGCGACCTCGACGGTCAGGGTGCCCGAGCGCGAGCCGTCGGCCGCTGCGGCGCCCCACTCGTAGGTCTCCGTCACCGACAGGGTCGGCCCGACGATGGACTTCGCGAAGTCGGGGAGGTCGTCGGCCGGCAGGTCGCGCTTGGTGACGACGCGGGCGCCGTCCCCGGCCGGGCTCACCGCGGCCTCGTGCCGCTGGGCGTGGGCCTCGACGCACTTGCGCTCCTGGAAGGCCGGGTCGGTGACCATGGCGTAGACGGTCTCGGGCGGCGCGGCATACGTGATCGTCTCGGAGATCTTCATGGCCGACACGCTATTGCACGGCGCCCTGCGCCCCGAGGACGTATGCCGTGGGCCCGGCTCCGCGTCGCCGGTGCCGTCCGCGGCCCGCCACGTCCACCGCGTCGCCGACGGTCACGAGCCCGAGCGGGCCCGGTCGGACAGCGCGGCGAGCGTCGTGACCGAGGTCTCGAGGTCGCGGCGCAGGCGGGCCTGCTCGCGCGAGCGCACCGCCGTCACGCGGTTGAGCAGCTCCTGCAGGCGCTCGCGCTCGGCCAGCCGCTCGGCGGGCTCGACCCTGCTGGGGCCCGAGCGTTCGACGACGAGGTGCCCGTCGATGACGAGGTCGCAGCGCGTCAGCGCCGGCTCGAGGACGCGCACCCGCGCGGCCGACTCGACGGCGGTCGTGGTCCACGACTGGAGCAGTCCGCCGACCCGGTCGAGCTCGGTCGCGGTCCGGGTGACGAGGTCGCGCTCCCGACCGGTCACGTCGGGTGAGCCGGTGCGCCCGGACCGTCGCGCGCCCGCATCGAGGTCGACGACGAGATCGGCCAACCGCCCGGCCTGCGTCCGCAGGGCGCCGCCCAGGGCCGAGGTGGAGCCGGGGTCACCGGTGGAGAGGCTCATCGACGGCCACCGTCCCACGGTGCGGATCCCGTGGTGCGCGAGAGCGATCCGCCGTCCGGCACCTCGGTGCCGACCCGCGCCGAGCCGAGGTCGAGCAGCCGCTCCTCCAACGCCTCCGACAGGGCACGCAGGGTGTCGGCGGCCTGCTCGACCCACCCGTCGAGGGCGCGTTGCGTCGGCAGGTCGCCGAGGTCGGGCAGGTGCGTCAGCAGCTCGTCGGACATCGCCCGCGTCGCGGAGCGGCCCGTCGTGAGGGCTCGGAGGACGGCTGGGTCCGCAGCACCCGCCCCCGGGCTCCCGTCGGTCATGGCACCACTCTAGGGACTGCCGAGCGAGCCGCCCCGGAGTTCTCCACCGGCGCCGCGGGATGGTCGGCCGATGTCTCGACGTGCGTCCGGCGGGCCGGTTCGGGCGCGCGCCCGGACGGGGATAGGCTCACATGGTGAGATGCGCGGCACAACGACGTGCCGCCGCAACGGCCGCACGGTGAGGAATCCGACAACCGCATGTCAGCGTCACTCGAACAGTCTCGAATCGACGTCATCAAGGCCGCTGCCGCGGCCGTGGCGCCCGTCCCTCGCCGGGGGCGAGGCCGCTCCGGTGGGGCCGCTCCGGGCGACCTCGAGGAGTTCCTCCGCGCCTACTACCGCCTCGTGGCGACCGAGGACCTGCTCGCCCGCCCGGCGCGTGAGCTGGCGACCATCGCCACCGAGCACCGCGCCTTCGCCCAGCAGCGCGCGGTCGGCACCTTCAACGTGCGGGCCTTCAACCCGTCGTCCGAGGACGAGGGGTGGTCGACGAGCCACTCCGTCGTGCAGGTGGTCGTCGACGACATGCCCTTCCTCGTCGACTCCGTCGTGTCGGCGCTCGGTGGCTTCGACCGCGGCGTTCACCTGATCGTCCACCCGCAGATGACGGTGTCGCGCGACATCACCGGCGAGCTCAAGTCGGTCGTCACCGACGGGTCCACGACGGTCCGCTCGACCTCGGAGGGCCTCGTCCGCGAGTCGTGGATGCACCTCGAGATCGACCGGCTGCCGGCCGACGCGCTGCCCGACGTCGAGGCCCGGCTGCGCCACGTCCTCGAGAACGTCCGCGACTCCGTCGAGGACTGGCCGAAGATGCGCGCCCACGCGCTCACCATCGCGAGCGAGCTCCGCTCGGCGACGCCGCCCGGCACCGACCCGCACCACGCGCGCGAGGCCGGCCGCTTCCTCGAGTGGCTCGCGCACAACAACTTCACCTTCCTCGGCTACCGCGAGTACTCCCTCGCGCACGAGAACGGCAAGGACGTCTCGCGCCAGGTCCCGGGCACGGGTCTGGGCCTGCTGCGCTACGACCGGCCCTCTGCCGGAGAGGGACTCGTGCTGACGCCGGCCGCAAGCCGGGCCGCCCGCGACTCGAGCATCCTCATCATCACCAAGGCCAACTCCCGCGCGACGGTCCACCGCGACGTCTACCTGGACTACATCTCGATCAAGCGCTTCGACGCCCGCGGCGAGTGCGTCGGCGAGCAGCGCTTCCTCGGCCTCTACGCGTCGGCCGCCTACAACGACACGATCCACGACATCCCGCTGCTCGACGTGCGGGCGCAGGAGGTGCTGCGCCTGACCGGCCTCAGCGCCGACAGCCACTCCGGCAAGGACATCCTGCAGATCCTCGAGACCTACCCGCGGGACGAGCTCTTCCAGACGAGCCCGTCGCAGCTGGCCGAGATCGCGACGAGCGTGCTGCACCTGCAGGAGCGACGCAAAACCAAGCTCTTCCTGCGCCGCGACGAGTTCGGGCGCTTCGTCTCCTGCCTCGTCTACCTGCCGCGCGACCGCTACAACACGACGGTGCGCCTGCGCATCGAGTCGATCCTGCTCGAGGCCTTCGGCGGCGCGAACATCGACAACACGACGCGCGTCAGCGAGTCCACCCTCGCGCGCCTGCACTTCGTCGTGCGCATGCCGTCGGGCACCGACATCCCCGACGTCGACGAGGCGGCCCTCGAGCAGCGCGTCATCGACGCGACCCGCACCTGGGACGAGGACCTCGCCGAGGCACTCGGCGAGGCCCGCGGGCTCGAGGGTGCGGCGCGCACGATGGCGGCGTACGCCAAGGCGCTGCCCGAGGCGTACAAGGAGGACTTCGACGTCGCCACGGCCGTCGACGACCTCGACCGCATCGACGCGCTCGGCGACGGCGACCGCACGACCGGGCTGCACCTCTACGACGACCCCGCGTCCGACGACCCGCGCGAGCGGCGCTTCAAGCTCTACCGGCGCGCCGACCTCTCTCTGACCCAGGTGCTGCCGCTCTTCACGCACCTCGGTGTCGAGGTCACCGACGAGCGGCCCTACGAGGTGCCGGGACCCGACGGCCGCACGCTCCACATCTTCGACTTCGGCCTGTGCGCCGACGCCCGCACGTGGGGCTCGGGCGACGCCGCCCTCGCGAGCGACGTCCGCGAGCGCTTCGAGGAGGCCTTCCGGGCGGTGTGGGACGGCCGGGCCGAGTCCGACGGCTTCAACGCGCTCGTGCTGGCCGCCGGGCTGACGTGGCGCCAGGTCGTCATCCTGCGCACCGTCGCGAAGTACCTCCGCCAGACCGGCTCGACGTTCTCGCAGGACTACGTCGAGTCGGCCCTCGCCGCCAACACCGGCATCGCGCGCAGCCTCGTCGAGCTCTTCGAGGCGCGGTTCGACCCCGACGCCTTCCCGGACAACGAGGCCGGCCGCGACAAGCGCGCCTCGCGCCAGAAGCACGTCGTGGCGGGCGTCAAGGAGGCGCTCGACGACGTCGCGAGCCTCGACCACGACCGCATCGTCCGCGCCTTGCTCGGGGTCATCCAGGCGAGCCTGCGCACCAACTTCTACCAGCCCGACGAGACCGGCCGCGACAAGTCCTACGTCTCGCTCAAGCTCAACCCCAAGAAGGTCCCCGACCTGCCGGCGCCTCGGCCGATGTTCGAGATCTGGGTCTACAGCCCCCGCGTCGAGGGCGTGCACCTGCGCTTCGGCAAGGTCGCCCGTGGAGGCCTCCGCTGGTCCGACCGGCGCGAGGACTTCCGCACCGAGGTGCTCGGCCTCGTCAAGGCCCAGATGGTCAAGAACGCCGTCATCGTGCCGACCGGCAGCAAGGGTGGCTTCTACGCCAAGCAGCTGCCCGACCCGGCGGTCGACCGCGCCGCCTGGATGGACGAGGGCATCTCGTCCTACAAGCTCTTCATCTCCGGGCTGCTCGACCTCACCGACAACCTCGTGTCGGGTCAGGCCGTGCCGCCGCACCGCGTCGTGCGCCACGACGAGGACGACACCTACCTCGTCGTCGCCGCCGACAAGGGCACGGCCAAGTTCTCCGACATCGCCAACGGGCTCTCGGCCGACTACGGCTTCTGGCTCGACGACGCCTTCGCCTCCGGCGGGTCGGCGGGCTACGACCACAAGGGCATGGGCATCACCGCGCGCGGCGCGTGGGAGTCGGTCAAGCGCCACTTCCGCGAGCTCGGCGTCGACACCCAGACGCAGGAGTTCACCGTCGTCGGCGTCGGCGACATGAGCGGCGACGTCTTCGGCAACGGCATGCTCCTCTCGGAGCACATCCGCCTGCTGGCCGCCTTCGACCACCGGCACATCTTCGTCGACCCCGACCCCGACGCGGCGAGCTCCTACGCCGAGCGCCGGCGGATGTTCGACCTGCCGGGATCGTCGTGGGCGGACTACGACGAGAAGCTCATCAGCAAGGGCGGCGGCATCTTCCCGCGGTCGGCCAAGTCGGTGCCGGTCAGCCCGCAGATGGTGGCGGCGCTCGGCCTGCGTGCGGGCACCAAGAGCATGACGCCCGCCGAGCTGATGAAGGCGATCCTCCTCGCACCGGTCGACCTGCTGTGGAACGGCGGCATCGGCACCTACGTCAAGGCCACCTCCGAGAGCAACGGTGAGATCGGTGACCGCGCCAACGACGCCATCCGTGTCAACGGCGCCGACCTGCGCTGCAAGGTCGTCGGCGAGGGCGGCAACCTCGGGGCGAGTCAGCTCGGCCGCATCGAGGCGGCGCTCGCGGGCGTGCGCGTCAACACCGACGCCATCGACAACAGTGCGGGCGTCGACACCTCCGACCACGAGGTCAACATCAAGATCCTGCTCACCGAGCTGACCCGCTCGGGCGAGCTGACGACGAAGCGACGCAACACCCTGCTCGCCTCGATGACGGACGAGGTCGCGGAGCAGGTGCTGCGCGACAACTACGAGCAGAACGTCCTGCTCGGCAACGCCCGGGCGCAGCAGCACGCGATGCTCGGCGTGCACGAGCGCCTCATCCAGTTCCTCGAGGCCGACGGCGACCTCGACCGCTCGCTCGAGTTCCTCCCGAGCGACGCGGCCATCGCGCGCCGCCAGAAGGACGGTCTCGGCCTGACGTCGCCGGAGTTCTCGGTGCTCGTCGCGTACGCCAAGCTCTACCTGAAGAACCAGCTCATCACCACCTCGCTGCCCGACGACCCGTGGTTCGAGTCGACCCTGGCCGAGTACTTCCCGAAGCCGTTGCGCGGCAAGTACGCCGAGCAGATCGCCGCCCACCCGCTGCGTCGCGAGATCATCACCAACTCCGTGGCCAACTCGATGGTCAACCGGGGCGGCATCACCTTCGCCTACCGTGCGGGCGAGGAGACCGGCGCGAGCCCCGAGCAGGTCGCCCGTGCCTACGTCGTCTGCCGTGAGATCTTCGACCTCGCGGGCTTCGTGCGGCAGGTCGAGGCCACGGACAACGTCGTCAGCACCGGCGCGCAGACGGCGCTCTACCTCGAGTTCCGCCGGCTCATCGACCGGTCCGTGCGGTGGTTCCTCACCTCGCGTCCGGCCTCGCTCGACATCGCGGCGGAGGTGGCGCGTTTCCGCCCCGGCATCGAGGCGTTCTCCGGCCGCATCGGTGAGCTGCTCCAGGGCAGCGAGCGCACCCGACTGCAGCGACGGGCCCGTGAGCTCGAGGGCAAGGGTGTCCCCGAGGACCTCGCCCTCGGCGCAGCCTCGCTGCTCGACCTCTACTCGCTGCTCGACTGCATCGAGGTCGCCGAGGACACGGGCGAGAAGCTCGACGACGTCGTCGGGGTCTACTTCCTGACCTCCGAGACGTTCTCGATCGACGCCATGCTGACGCGGGTCACGATGCTGCCGCGCGACGACCGCTGGGACGCCATGGCCCGAGGCGCCCTGCGCGACGACCTCTACGCCGTGCTCGAGAGCCTGACGCGCTCGGTGCTCGACGTCAGCGATCCGCGGCACGAGGCCGCCACCCGGCTCGCCGAGTGGTCCGAGCTCAACGCCGACGCCCTGGGCCGGGCGCGGGCGGCGCTCGGCGGCATCGAGCGGATGAGCCACGCGGGGATCGCGGCCCTGTCGGTCGCCCTGCGCACCCTGCGCACGGTGATGAAGCCGGCCGCCTCCGGGCAGCCGACCCCCGTCGCCGTCGAGTCCGCCTCGTCGGCGCCGGCGAAGAAGGCCCCTGCGAAGCAGGTGACCGCGAAGCAGGCGACCGCCACGACGGCGACCGCGAAGAAGGCGACGGCCAAGAAGGCGATGGCCAAGAAGGCCACGGCTCCGACCGCAGCCGAGAAGGCGACACCGAGCAAGAAGGCAGTGAGCAAGAAGGCAGCGAGCAAGAAGGCTGCCGGCAAGAAGGCGGCCACGGCCTAGCAGCCCGCTCGAGTGGCCACGCAGCCCCACGCGTACCGGATCCGGTCAGGTGGGGCTGCGGAGCCACCCGAGGGGAGCCGGGCCAGGGCTCTCCCTGAGGCTCACTAGGCTCGGGGTGTGGCAACCCTGAGCGAGCTCCTGCGCGGCCGGACGAACCTGCCCGACCACGACGTCGAGTGGCTGCAGCTGCTCGTCGGCGACTGGCAGCTCGTCGCCGACCTGTCGTTCGCCGACCTCGTGCTCTGGGTCCGGTCGACGAGCGAGCGCTGGGAGGCGGTGGCGCACGTGCGACCGACGACCGGCCAGCTCGTCTTCGTCGACGACCAGGTCGGCAGGGTCGCCGACCCCGGCCGCACCCGCGACCTGCTCGACGAGGCCGCCTCGGAGCAGCGCATCCTGCGCGTGCGCCACGTCGTCGTGCCGCACGAGCAGGGGCCGGACCAGTCGGTCCGCGAGGAGTACATCCCCGTCGTCCGCGGCGGTCACGTCGTGGCGGTGATGACCCGTCACACCAACCTCTGGACGACCCGCACCCCCAGCCGTCTCGAGCTGACCTACCTCGCCACGGCCGACGCGCTCTGCCGCATGGTCACCGGGGGAGAGTTCCCGCACAGCGGGGCACCCACCGGGCTGCGCCGCGGCGCGCCGCGCGTCGGCGACGGCGTCATCCGCCTCGACGTCGACGGCGTCGTCACCTACGCGAGCCCGAATGCCGTCTCGGCGCTTCACCGTCTGGGGCACCTCGGGGAGGTCGTGGGCGCAAGCCTGGCCCAGATCGTCACCGACAACGTGCGCGAGTCCTACCCCGTCGACGAGGGGCTGCCGCTCGTCGTCACCGGACGCCAGCCCTGGCGCACCGAGGTGGTCGCGGGCGGCACGACGGTGTCGATGCGGGCGATCCCGCTCACCGAGGCCGGACAGCGCTTCGGCGCCATCGTGCTGATGCGCGACGTCGGCGAGCTGCGGCGCCGGGAGCGCGAGCTGATGACCAAGGACGCGACGATCCGCGAGATCCACCACCGAGTCAAGAACAACCTCCAGTCCGTCGCCGCCCTGCTGCGGCTCCAGTCCCGACGCCTGCCCGACGGCGAGGCCAAGATCGCGCTCGCCGAGGCCGAGCGGCGCGTCGGCACGATCGCCATGGTCCACGACCAGCTGAGCCAGGGCTTCGACGAGACGGTCGACTTCGACTCCATCGCACAGCGGGGCCTGAACGCGGTGGTCGAGGTCTCGGCCAACGGCGTCCCGGTCCACACGGTCACCGAGGGCTCCTTCGGGCGCCTGCGGGCCGAGGACGCGACCTCCCTCGCGATGATCATGAGCGAGCTCGTCCAGAACGCCATCGAGCACGGTCTCGGCGACGCCGGGGGAGAGGTGCGCATCGGCATCGAGAGGCAGGACGACGAGCGCGGCCAGTCGACGGTCGTCGTCTCCATCGAGGACGACGGCAAGGGCATCGACCCGGCCCGACGGCCGGGCTCGGGTCTCGGCACGCAGATCGTCCAGTCCCTCGTCAGCGACCTCCAGGGCCGCATCACGTGGGAGCCGATCGTGCCGCACGGCACCCGCGCCCGCTTCACCGCGCGCCTGCGCCCGATCACCTGACCGACCGCACGACCGCACGATGGCGCCGTACCGCCGGCCGGGCGCACGACCGGGCGGACGGCGAGGCCGAGGCACACGGCATACGGCATATGACCGGAGGGCGGCGCGGGCAGCCAAAAGCCCGGCGACCTGACGGTCACCGGGCTCGCGGACGGTTGCAGAGGGTGGTCTGAGGGTTCAGCCTGCTCGACGGGCCCGGGCGTTGCGACGCTTCAGGGCGCGGCGCTCGTCCTCGGAGAGGCCGCCCCACACGCCGGCGTCCTGGCCGGTCTCGAGGGCCCACTTGAGGCATGTGTCGATGACCGGACAGGTCCGGCACACAGCCTTCGCCTCCTCGATCTGCAGGATGGCCGGGCCGGTGTTCCCGATGGGGAAGAACAGCTCCGGATCGGCCTCCAGGCAGGCAGCGCGGTCGCGCCAATCCATGTGGATCGTGCTCCTTCATGTATGTCGGTTCGGCACCGACGCCGGGTGTCGGTCGCGGTGCATGTGCTCGGGGCGCCAGCGTCGTTGTCGGAGCCAAGTCATGGTGTCGTCGTGCCACGGGGGATGACCCCCTGACCAACGGAAACGCGCACGAAGTTGTTCCGTACGCGTCGAGGGCCATGATCCAGTGTGACCAGCAACCATGTCCGTGTTCAACGCCTAGGGGGCCGATCACACCAAGGATTGAGTCTATCGGCAGTCGGCTCCCAGTTCCATACCTCTGGGCCACGAGCCGGGCCCGAAGGCCCTCCGGGACGGTGCCCGGCCGGCCGGCGCGACGGGATCGATAGGCTGGCGGCGTGACCGAATCACCGTCCCCGACGCGCGAGGTGCGCGGATCCCACCGTGCCGCAGGGCTGCTCACGCTCCTCGAGGCCGTCGCGGTCCTCGGCTTCGCCGGCTTCTACGTCTACGAGATGGTGACGGGCGCCACAGAGGATCTGACGCGGGCGGCGACCTCCGGGGCGCTCATCCTCGTGTTCGGCCTGGGTCTGCTGGCCCTGGCCCGGGGCTGGTCGCGTGCCGCGGACTGGCCGCGCACCCCCACGGTGCTCTGGAACGCGCTCCTGCTGCCCGTCGCGTGGTCGCTGCACGAGTCCGGACGCACCCCTGTCGCGCTCGCCGTGGGCGTCGTGGCGGTCGCGAGCATCGCGGCCGCGGTGTCGGCGCCCGGGCGCCGCGAGCCCGACGCGAGCGACGGGGCGAGCGACGGCCGGGGCGACGTCAGCTGAGCGAGAGCCAGTCGTTCCAGCCGTTGTGCAGCACGAGCCACGCGATGAGGCCGTAGCCCGCCTGACCCGGGTGCGCCCGGTCGGGGCTCGCGGCGAGGTCGGCCATCCACTGGTCGTGGGTGGCGAGCGGCCGGAAGCAGTCGACGTAGGTGATGCCGCGCCGCGAGCAGACGTCGGCCTGCGCCTCGGCGAGGGCCTCGATCTTGCGGTTCATCTCGTCGTCGAGAGTGGGGGCCAGGCCCACGACGAAGACCCCGATGCCGGCGTTGGTCGCCTCGTCGAGGATGTTGGCGAGGTTGAGCCGCGAGCGGGCCATCGTCATGCCGGACAGGACGTCTCCGGTGCCTACCGACAGCACGAGGCGCCGCTCCGAGCGGCCCTTCCAGCGCGGGTGGCACTCGGCGCCCCAGCGGGCCACGACGTCGGCGGAGGTGTTGCCGCGCACGCCGAGGTTGTAGGCCGTGAGGTCGAGGTCGGGGTGCTGCGTGCGTGCGACCACGCGGCCCACCCAGCCCAGGCCCTTCGGGTCGCCGTAGCCGGCCGTCATGGAGGCGCCGACGAAGACCATGCCGACGTCCCGCAGGCCCTCGGCGACGGTGAACTCGGCGCTGGGCGCGTAGTACGGGTCCTCCGACGGGGCCGTCGCGGCCGGCGGGGCCGGTGAGGCAGCGGGGGCGGCACCGTCGGTGGCGGCGGCCTCGGGAGCGGACGCAGCGGCATACCGGCTCGGGGCGTCGGTGGTGAAGCGGGTGTGGGACGAGGGGTAGGCCGGGCCCACGCCGTAGGGCTCCCTCGGGGCGTCGTGGTGCTCGGCTCGGTCGCTGCGGTCGCTCACGTGCTCAGTCCTCGTCGTCGTCGAGTCGGGCGAGCCACGTCGCGAGTCGCTCGACCGGCACCTCGAACTCGGGGTTGAGGTCGACGAATGTGCGCAGCTGCTCGGCGAGCCACTCGAAGGTGACCTCCTCCTCGCCGCGCCGGGCCGCCAGCTCCTCGATGCCCCTGTCGGTGAAGTACACGAAGGGAGGTTATCGCGTGCCGGGGTGGGCCTTGCGGAGGCGGGCCGAGGAGGGCGGCCCGATCTCGGTCTCCGGGCCTCTCCGTAGCCCGGCAAAGGGCCCGATGGCGTATGCCGTGTCGCCCGGAGATGCAGCGAGGGACCCCGCCGTCGTGGCGGGGTCCCTCGCTGGATGTCAGGTGGATCAGCGGCCGAAGGCGCGGTCCATCAGCTCGGCCTGCTCGACCGCGTGCTTCTTGGACGATCCGGTCGCCGGGGACGCAGCGGCCTTGCGGGACACGACGCGCCACGGGCGGGTCTCGCCGAGCTCGCAGAGGTCCTCGTGCAGCCATTGGGCCATGAGCGGCCACGCACCCTGGTTGCGCGGCTCGTCCTGGACCCACACCAGCTCGGCACCGGGGTACCTCGCTGCGGCGTCGACGATCTCCTGCTCGGGGATCGGGTAGAGCTGCTCGACGCGGATGATCGCGGTCGAGGTGTCGCCGCGCTTCTCGCGCTCGGCGTCGAGCTCGTGGACGATCTTGCCGCTCGCGAAGAGCACGCGGGTGACGTCCTGGGTGACGCCCTCGTGGTCGGCCAGGACGGGCTGGAAGCCGCCCGAGGTGAAGGCCTCGACGGAGCTCGCCGCCGCCTTGCTGCGCAGCATCGACTTCGGGGTGAAGACGACGAGCGGCGTGCGCGGACGGGCGTAGGCCTGACGGCGCAGCAGGTGGAAGTAGCTCGCCGCGGTCGAGGGGTAGGCGACGGTCACGTTGTTCTCGGCGCACAGCTGCAGGTAGCGCTCGATGCGCGCCGAGCTGTGGTCCGGCCCCTGGCCCTCGTAGCCGTGCGGCAGCAGCAGGACGACCGAGCTGCGCTGGCCCCACTTCTGCTCCGAGCTGCTGATGAACTCGTCGACGATGGTCTGGGCGCCGTTGCCGAAGTCGCCGAACTGGGCCTCCCAGAGCACGAGGGCGTCGGGACGCTCGACGGAGTAGCCGTACTCGAAGCCCATGGCGGCGTACTCGGACAGCAGCGAGTCGTAGACCCAGAAGCGGGCCTGGCCCTCACCGAGGTAGAGCAGCGGCGTCCACTCCTCCGCGTTGTTCTTGTCGATGAGCACCGCGTGGCGCTGGACGAACGTGCCGCGCCGGCTGTCCTGCCCGGCGAGCCGGATCGGCGTGCCCTCCTTGAGCAGAGTGCCGAAGGCGAGCAGCTCGGCCATCGGCCAGTCGATGCCGCCCTCGTGGACCATCTGGGCGCGCTTGTCCATGAGCTGCTTGAGCTTCGGGTGGATCGTGAAGCCCTCGGGCGGGCTCGCGAACGTCTCGCCGATGTGGACGATCTCGCTCGCCGGGACGCCCGTCTCGGTGGCCGAGCGCACCGGTGCGACGTCGTCCTGCACCTGCGCCGTCGGCCGCTCGAGACCGGCGTTGTCGGGAGCGTCGGAGTCGCGGTCGCCGGTCGGGGCCGAGGCGCCGGCCGCTTGGGCCTTCTTGGCCTCGCGCGTCTCGACGAAGACCCGCTCCAGCTGCTGCTGGTAGTCGCGCAGCGCGGCCTCGGCGTCCTCGACGCTGATGTCACCGCGACCGATGAGCGACTCGGTGTAGAGCTTGCGGACCGAGCGCTTGGCCTCGATGAGGTTGTACATGAGCGGCTGCGTCATCGACGGGTCGTCGCCCTCGTTGTGACCGCGGCGGCGGTAGCACACCATGTCGATGACGACGTCCTTGTTGAACTCCTGGCGAAACTCGTAGGCCAGCTCGGCCACGCGGACGCAGGCCTCGGGGTCGTCGCCGTTGACGTGGAAGATCGGCGCCTGGATCATCCGCGCGACGTCGGTGGAGTACACCGAGGAGCGCGAGCTGCTCGGCGAGGTCGTGAAGCCGACCTGGTTGTTGATGACGACGTGGATCGTGCCGCCGGTGCGGTAGCCCCGCAGCTGCGAGAGGTTGAGCGTCTCGGCCACGACGCCCTGGCCGGCGAAGGCCGCGTCGCCGTGCATGAGCACCGGCAGCACGGTGAACGACTCGCCCGCGAGGTTGAGGCGGTCCTGCTTGGCGCGGACGATGCCCTCGAGCACGGGGTTGACGGCCTCGAGGTGGCTGGGGTTGGCGGCGAGGTAGACCTTGGTCTTGCTGCCGTCCTCGGAGACGAACTCGCCCTCGGTGCCGAGGTGGTACTTCACGTCGCCGGAGCCCTGGACCGACTTTGGGTCCTGGGTGCCCTCGAACTCGCGGAAGATCTGGCCGTAGGACTTGCCGGCGATGTTGGCCAGCACGTTGAGCCGGCCGCGGTGCGGCATGCCGATGCAGACCTCGTCGAGCTTCTCGCTCGCGGCGCGGCACAGGATGCGGTCGAGCAGCGCGATGACCGACTCGCCACCCTCGAGGGAGAAGCGCTTCTGGCCGACGAACTTCGTCTGGAGGAAGGTCTCGAAGGCCTCGGCGGCGTTGAGCCGGCGCATGATGCGCATCTGCTCGTCGCGGTTGGCCTTCTCGTAGGGACGCTCGACCTTGTTCTGGATCCACTTGCGCTGCTCGGGGTCCTGGATGTGCATGTACTCGATGCCGACGGTGCGGCAGTACGAGTCACGCAGGATGCCGAGGATCTTGCGCAGCTTGAGGAAGGGGTAGCCGCCGAACCCGCCGGTGGCGAAGGTGCGGTCGAGGTCCCACAGCGTCAAGCCGTGCGTCGTGACGTCGAGGTCGTGGTGGCGGCGCTGCTTGTACTCCAGCGGGTCGGTGTCGGCCATGAGGTGGCCGCGCACGCGGTAGGCGTGGATGAGCTCCTGGACGCGGGCGACCTTGTTGATGTCGTCGTCGTGCGAGGAGTCGATGTCCTGGATCCAGCGGACCGGCTCGTAGGGGATGCGCAGCGACTCGAAGATCTCGTCGTAGAAGCGGTTGTCGCCGAGGAGCAGCTGGTGGATGATCCGCAGGTAGTCGCCGCTCTGGGCGCCCTGGATGATCCGGTGGTCGTAGGTCGAGGTGAGCGTGAGGATCTTGCTCACGGCGTTCTTGTTGAGCGTCTCGTTGCTCGCGCCCTGCCACTCGGCGGGGTAGTCGAGGGCGCCGACGCCGATGATGGCGCCCTGGCCCTTCATGAGGCGCGGGACCGAGTGCACGGTGCCGATGCCGCCGGGGTTGGTCAGCGAGATCGTCGTGCCCTGGAAGTCCTCGACCGTCAGCTTGTTGGCGCGGGCCTTGCGGACGATGTCCTCGTACGCGGTCCAGAAGTGGACGAAGTCCATCTCCTCGGCCGACTTGATCGAGGGGACCACGAGGGTGCGGGTGCCGTCGTCCTTCTGCAGGTCGATGGCGAGGCCGAAGTTGACGTGGGCGGGCCGCACGAGGGCCGGCTTGCCGCCGACCTCGGTGAAGCCGTTGTTCATCTCCGGCATGAGGGCCAGGGCCTTGACCATGGCGTAGCCGATGAGGTGGGTGAAGCTGACCTTGCCGCCGCGCGAGCGGGCGAGGTGGTTGTTGATGACGACGCGGTTGTCGATGAGCAGCTTGGCCGGGACGGCACGCACGCTCGTCGCGGTCGGGACGGTGAGCGAGACCTCCATGTTGGCCACGACGCGCGAGGGAGCTCCGCGCAGCGGGGTCACGACGTCCTCGTTGACCGGGCCGGTGCCCTTGACGGCGGGCATGTCGCGCGGCTTCGGGGCCTCGGCCGTGGGCTCGGGCTTGGGCTCGGCCTTCGGCTCGCTCTTCGGCTCGCTCTTCGGCTCGCTCTTCGGCTCGGCCTTGGCCTCGGGCGCCTTGGCGGCCGCTGCCTTCGCGGCGGGGGCGGCGGCCTGCGGGGCCGGGGCTGCTGGAGCGGGAGCACTTGCCGGCGCGGGCCGCGTCGTGGCGGACCCGTTGCTGGCTCCGTTCGCCGACCCGTTGGCCGGCGCTGTCGCCGGCGGAGCCGTGTCCTGCCTGGTCGCGGTCGTCGTGCGGGCCGGGGCGGCGCTCGCGTCGCCCTCGCCCGGTCGGTAGTCCTCGAAGAACCCCCACCAGGCCTTGTCCACCGACGTCCGGTCGGTCAGGAACTGCTGGTAGAGCTCGTCGACGAGCCATTCGTTCGGCCCGAACGCTGCAATCGGGTCACCGGACGTGGACTGATCGGACACGACGAATGCGCCTCTTTCATTTGGCTTGGGTGCGTCTTTGCCTATACAGGGGTCAAGCCTAGACCCGATGCCCCGGATACCCGGTCCGGGCACGGTGGTCGAGACGGACCGTCGGCGAGGCGTTGGTCACGTCGGGACGGCTCGCTGCCCCGGTCGGTCAGCTGATGTCGGCGCGGAGCGTGCGCCACGTGCCGAGACCGGCCATCACGGCGGCGTACCCGATGAGCACGAGCGCGCCGGCCCACCAGGAGAGCTGGGTGATGGGGCGGCCGTCGAAACCCCCGCTCGTGGACTCGAGCATCGCGCTCGTGGCGCGGCTCGGCAGGTAGGGGGAGATGCTCTTGCCCCAGTCGGTCAGGGCGAGGACGAGGCCGAGGAGCGGCTCCACGATCCAGGCGACGGCCACGGAGATGAGCAGGGCCGCGACCTGGTTGGGGATGAGGATGCCGGTCCCGAGCCCGATGAGCGCCCACAGGCCCAGGACGAGCAGGGACAGCGCGAGCGTGCGCCAGATCGAGGTGTCGGCGAACGGCGCGACGCCCTTGGAGGTCAGCACGAGCGTGCCCGCGCCGACGGCGCCGGCGAGGGAGAGCAGGCCGTAGAGGGCTCCCACGGCGAGCAGCGAGACGACCTTGGCCGCCATGACGCGGCCGCGCCGGGGGATCGCGAGGAAGGTCGCGGTGATGGTCTGGTGGCGGTACTCCGAGCCGATCGTCAGCACCCCGATCGACAGGGTGAGCAGGTAGCCGACCTGCAGGCCGCCGGTGAAGACGGCCTTGGCGAGGGCCGCGTCGGTGCGCGGCGCCGCAGCGGCCTGCGGGCCCCGGACCGCGTCGCTCGTGAAGACGAAGGCGAACAGCACGGCGAACGCGGCGCCGCTCAGCAGCACGGCGATCGCCATGCCCCACCAGAGGCGGGTCGTGAAGAGCTTGCGGAGCTCGGCCCGCACCGCAGCGGTCATCGGAGGTCTCCGTCGTGGTCGGGTGCGCCCGAGGGCTGGGCGGACTGGGCGCGCTGGGCGGCCTGCGCGGGCTCGGCGAGCAGGGCGGGGTCGATGGGTGGCCCGCTCGGCGGTGGGAGGTCGACGGGGGCACCGCCCGGCGGCCGGGCGAGGTTGCGGTTGCGGTGCTCCTCGCTCTCGGTGAGGTTGAAGAACAGCTCCTCGAGGTGGGTCTGCTCGCTGCGCAGCTCGTGGATCGCGACGTCGCTGGCGTGGGCCACGTCGCCGACGACCGCGAGGTCCTCGGTCGTGACCCGCAGCCCCCGCCCGCTCGGGGCGACGGCGAGACCACGGTCGCGCAGCGCCTGGCTGAGGCGGTCGGGGTCGGACGTGCGGACGTATGCCGTGGGCTCGCCGCGCAGCTCGGCGACGGTGCCCTGGGCGACCCGTTGGCCGTTGGCGATGATGACGACGTCGTCGACGGTCTGCTCGACCTCGGAGAGCATGTGGCTGGAGATGAGGAGCGTGCGGCCCTCGTCGGCGAGCTGGCGCAGGAAGCCGCGCAGCCAGCGGATGCCCTCGGGGTCGAGGCCGTTGGCGGGCTCGTCGAGGATGATGACGCGGGGGTCGCCGAGCAGGGCGGCGGCGAGGCCGAGCCGCTGGCGCATGCCCATCGAGTAGCCACCGGCGCGCTTGCGGGCGGCGGCGGGGATGCCGACGAGCTCGAGCAGCTCGTCGACGCGCGTGTCCGGCACGCCGGCCACGGCGGCCTGCACCCGGAGGTGGTTGCGACCGGTGCGACCGGGGTGGAAGTTCGTCGCCTCGAGCGCTGACCCGACGACGGTGAGCGGGTTGCCGATGTCGGCGTAGCGGTGGCCGTCGATCGTCGCGGTGCCGTCGGTGGCGCGAACGAGGCCGAGGAGCATGCGCAGGGTCGTCGTCTTGCCGCTGCCGTTGGGCCCGAGGAAGCCGGTGACCCGGCCCGGTTCGACGTCGAAGTCGAGGTGGTCGACGGCCGTGAACGAGCCGAAGCGCTTCGTCAGCCCCCGCACCTCGATGTGCCCGGTGAACTCCGGTCGTCCGTGCACCACCCGTGCTCCCTCCGTCGCCCTGCGCGCGAGTCGCGGGCCCGCCGTGATGCGCCCAACTCAACCACACGGCATACGCCCTCCACGCGGAGGTGGGCCGAGCGGTCCGCGCGTCCCTGCGCACCCTCTCCTCCATATAGTGGGCGCACCATGACCAAGCCTTGCGACCCGGTCCCGGCCCGACGGGCGGTCCCCGAGTGACCGAGTGGCTCCTCGTCCTCGGCGCCGTCCTGCTCACCGCGGGCACCGCGCTCTTCGTCGCCGCCGAGTTCTCCCTCGTGGCCATCGACCGGCCGACGGTCCAGCGCGCCATCGACGAGGGGGACTCGCGGGCGCGCGTCGTGCTGCAGTCGCTCAAGCAGCTCTCGACGCAGCTGTCCGCGGCCCAGGTCGGGATCACGATCACGACCCTCGTCGTCGGCTACCTCGCCCAACCGTCCATCGGTGTCCTCGTGGCGGGGCCGCTCACCTCCCTCGGGCTGGGGGCCGGCGCCGTCGAGGCAGTCTCGAGCGCGCTCGCCCTGCTGATCGCGACGGTCTTCTCGATGGTCTTCGGCGAGCTGCTCCCGCAGTTCCTCGGCATCTCTGCACCGCTCGCGACGGCCAAGGTCGTGGCGCTCCCGGTCCGCGTCTTCGCCGTGGTCGCCAAGCCGCTCATCGTCGTGCTCAACGGCTCGGCCAACGCCTTCCTGCGGGCGCTCGGCATCGAGCCGCAGGAGGAGCTGTCGGGCGCGCGCACGCCCCAGGAGCTCGCGAGCCTCGTCCAGCGCTCGGCCGAGGCCGGCACGCTCGACGTGACGACGGCGCGCATGCTGACCCGCTCGCTCGGCTTCGGCGAGCGCACCGCCGACGACGTCATGACCCCGCGCGTGCGCTGCACCGGCATCCACCGCGACGAGTCCGCCGACGACGTGCTGCGCCTGTCGCGACGCACCGGGCACTCGCGCTTCCCCGTCCTCGGCGAGGACTGGGACGACATCGACGGCGTCGTCCACGTCAAGAAGGCGATGGCGGTCCCGCACGATCGGCGCAAGGACGTGCCGGTCTCGGCGCTCATGTCCGACCGCCTCGTCGTGCCCGAGACGATCCGGCTCGACCCGCTGCTGCGCGAGCTGCGCGAGGGCGGCTTCCAGATGGCCGTCGTCGTCGACGAGTACGGCGGCACGTCGGGCATCGTCACGCTCGAGGACGTCGTGGAGGAGATCGTCGGCGAGGTGTCCGACGAGCACGACCGCAGCCGCCAGGGTGGTCGCGAGCTCATCGACGGCTCGTGGACGGTGCCCGGGCTGTGGCGCCCCGACGAGGTGCGCGACGCCTTCGACGCCGACGTCCCCGACGGCTCGACCTACGAGACGATGGGCGGCTTCGTCATGACGAGCCTCGGGCGGGTGCCGGTCGTCGGCGACGTCGTGCGCCTGCCGGGCTGGCGCATCAACGTCGTCGGCATGGAGGGCCGCCGGGTCGACCGGCTGCGCTTCGTGCCCGACCCGGAGTCGCTCCCGCAGGACGCGGACCACGCAGCGGACGAGCCGGCAGGCGACGGGCACGACGGACGTATGCCGTCAGCCGGTCGATCGGGGGACGCGTCGTGAGCGGTCCCTGGGTCTACGTCGTCTCGGTCTTCCTCCTGCTCGGCAACGCCTTCTTCGTCGGCGCCGAGTTCGCGGCGATGGCGGTGCGCCGCTCGACGCTCGAGCCGCTCGCCGACGCCGGGAGCAAGCGCGCGCAGTCGTGCCTGCTCGCCCTCGAGCGGCTCGGGTCGATGCTCGCGACCGCGCAGCTCGGCATCACCGTGTGCTCGGTCGGGCTGGGTGCGCTCGCCGAGGCGGCCCTGCACCACCTGCTCGAGCCGGTCTTCCACGCCTGGGGGCTGTCCGACGCGTGGGCGAGCGGGGTGGCGCTGGCGCTCGCGCTGCTCATCGTCTCCTACCTGCACGTCGTCGTCGGCGAGATGATCCCCAAGAACCTCGCCATCGCCGGTCCAGACCGGGCTGCTCTCGTGCTCGTGCCGCCGCTCTTCTTCATCGCGAGCGCCCTGCGGCCGATCATCCATGCGATGGAAACCGTCGCGAAGGCGCTCGTCCGGCTCTTCAAGGTCGAGCCCAAGGACGAGATCACCTCGGCGTTCACGGTCGAGGAGGTGGCCCACATCGTCGGCGAGTCCCGGCGCGAGGGCCTCATCGAGGAGGAGCGCCACGGCCTCGTCGCCAAGACGCTCGAGTTCTCCGACAAGCGGGCCCGCGAGGTAGCCGTCGACGTGAGCTCGCTGACGACCGTCGAGCTCGGCGCGACGCCGGCCGACATCGAGCGTCTCGTCGCCAAACAGGGCTTCTCGCGCTACCCGGTGCGCGACGCCGCCGGTGAGATCGCCGGCTACCTGCACCTCAAGGACATCCTCTACGCCGACGACGAACGGCACGAGCAGCCCATCCCGCCCAAGCGGGTCCGCCGTCTCGCCACGGTGCGCGAGGACGACGACATCGAGGACGTGCTGGCCACCATGCAGCTGACCGGCGCCCACCTCGCGCGCGTCATCGACGCCGACGCGGCCGTGACCGGCGTCGTCTTCCTCGAGGACGTCCTCGAGGAGCTCGTCGGCGAGGTCACCGACACCACCCAGCGCTGAGGCGGGATGCCTGGGGGAGCGTTGACGGACCTTCGTCCGAGCAGGGCCTCGGGCCGAGCACGCGGAGCGGCGAGACAGCCGCGAAGGTCCGTCATCCGTCCCGTTGTCTGGGATATGCCGTGTGGTCGGGGTCAGCCGTCGCGTTGGACCCAGCCGAGGTACGCCGCGCCGCGGGGTGACAGCTCGTAGCCGACGTCGTGGCTGATCGTCAGGCCGAGCGTCTTGAGCTTGCGGATGTCGACCTTCATCGGCAGCAGCTCCACTCCGCGCACAGCGGCGAGCTCCTTGGACACGACCCGCGGGTTGTCGCGGATCCACTCGAGGATCTCGCGCGTCCACGGCCCCGTCGGGCGGGCGTCCAGACGCGCGAGCCGGGCCGCGATGTCACGCAGTGCCTCGTCGTCGGGAAGGCTGTCGCGCAAGGCGATCCGTGGGTCCTCGCCGGCCCAGCTGAGCGTGATGCGATAGACGGTGTCGCCGCCGCGGCCACCGCGCGGCGACGGCTTGCGCTCCCGCGGTGCCAGGAACCTCTGGAGCGTCGCCAGGTCCTTGACGCCTGCCTTTCTCGCGTCGCGCTCGGTGAGGCGTTCGGGGTCACGCACCCTGCTGACGGCGTCGAAGCGCACGAGGCCGGCGGGAGTCAGCTGGAGGCCGCCGACCTTGACCCGCGGCGCGTCCCATCGGCGGAAGGCCTGGGTGACGGTGCCGGCCCGGATGGCCTCGGCGACAGGCTTCGAGATGAGCACGCCGTCCACTGTGGCAGAAGGCTTGGCCACCGGGGAGGTGCTGGGTGGGAAACCGCTCTTCATGCCCGAGGTGGCGGTCCCGATGCCCCAGGCAGGACTCCGGTTCCTTCCTCGTTCCTCGGAAGGAACCTCCCCGAACCCCTCGCGGGCACAGACGAACGAAGGCCGACCTGAAGGGCGCTTCGCGCCATCAGGTCGGCCTTCGTTCGTCTGTGCCCCCGGCAGGATTCGAACCTGCGCTCCCGCCTCCGGAGGGCGGTGCTCTATCCCCTGAGCTACGGGGGCGGCTCGCACTTTCGTGCGCCCGGTGAGATTAGCAGCACCGGGCGGCGAACGCTGAATGCGCCCCCGCCCTCGTGGAGCCCGTCCGGCACCAGGCGCCGGGAGAGCTCCACGAACCAGGCTGGGCGGCCCACCCTCGTAGACTCGCCGCATGACGCCGGAGCAGCTGCGCGCCCTCCTCGAGGAGGTCGCCGCGCAGGCGGCCCGCACCGGCGACCTGCCCGACGAGGCGGAGGGTGGCCCTCCGGCCGGCCCGGTCTTCCGGCCTGCCGACACCCGAGCCGCCGGCGTCGTCGCCGACTGGGTGACACCCGTCTCGCAGCGCTGGGCGCCGGTCCTCGACCTCGCCCCCCGTGACCTGGCCCGCGTCCTCGCCCTGGGGCTGACGCGCCAGAAGCCCGTCGCGGCCGTCGAGGTCGCACCGAGCGGGCTCATCGCCCTGACCTTGGAGGACTCGGCGCGCTCCGCGATCGTCCCGCGCGTCATCGACGAGCAGGACCACTACGCCCTCGTCCCCGACCGACCGCGCGACGATGTCGTCGAGGCCCCCGGCAGTCGGGGCCCTGACGACTTCCTGCGCCCCGCCCAGCTCGCGCATGCCCGCCTGTGCCGGATCATCCGCAATGCCGAGGCCGCTGGGGTGGAGCGACGGCCGTCGGCCCGGCTCGGCGAGCTGACCCACGTCGCCGAGCGGCACCTGCTGGTGGCGCTCGCCGACCTGCCGCAGCGACTCGACCGGCACGTCGGCGACGAGGACCAGCAGCGGCGCGCCGTGACCGACCTCGCGGCACTGGCCGACGCGTGGGACCACCCCGTCCGGCCCATGACGGTGGGGGTCCACCCGGCCTCGATCCACGGCGCCCGGCTGCTGCTCGCCGACGCCGCGCGGATCGTCTTGCGCAATGGACTGAGCCGCCTCGGCGCGGCGGCCCCGGAGAGGATGTAGGCATGCGCGCACACGAAGCTGGAGCGCTGCACGCGGAGGGCTATCGCGGCCCCGCGTGGCTCCAGACCCCGGCCGACGTCAACGCCCTCGTCCCGTCCCTCTGGGCGACGTCCGTGGGCCGGGGGAGCGACGGCGTCCTCACGGTCGGTGGGGTGAGCGTGACCGAGCTGGCGCGCGAGTTCGGCACACCGGCATACATCATCGACGAGGACGACTTCCGTTCGCGCGCAAGGGATTTCAAGCAGACGTACGCCGAGGTGTTCGACAGCGTGTCGGGCGGCGCGGACGTCTTCTACGCCGGCAAGGCCTTCCTCTGCACCGAAGTGGCCCGGTGGGTGCACGACGAGGGACTGCACCTCGACGTGTGCACCGGCGGTGAGCTCGCGGTGGCGAAGCGGGCCGGCGTGCCCGGCGAGCGCATCGGTCTGCACGGCAACAACAAGAGCGTCGCCGAGATCCGTGACGCGCTCGACTACGGCGTGAGCCGGATCGTCATCGACTCCTTCGACGAGATCGAGCGCGTCGCCGCGGTGGCGACCGAGCTCGGCGTCGTCGCACCGGTCCTCGTCCGCGTCACCGTCGGCGTCGAGGCCCACACCCACGAGTTCATCGCCACGGCCCACGAGGACCAGAAGTTCGGCCTCTCCCTGGCTGGTGGGCATGCCTTCGAAGCAGCGCGGCGGATCCTCGGCAAGCCCGAGTCGCTGCGCCTGCTCGGCCTGCACAGCCACATCGGCTCGCAGATCTTCGACACGGCAGGCTTCGAGGTGTCGGCCCGGCGCATCGTCGGCCTGCACACGCAGATCGCGCGCGAGCTCGGCGCCGAGCTGCCCGAGCTCGACCTCGGCGGCGGGTTCGGCATCGCCTACACGACCGAGCACGACCCGCTGCCGCCGAAGAGTCTCGCGTCCGGCATGGCCGAGATCATCGAGCGCGAGTGCGGCGCCGACGGGATCGCCGTGCCCCGCATCTCCATCGAGCCGGGCCGCGCCATCGCCGGGCCCTCGACCTTCACCCTCTACGAGGTCGGCACCGTCAAGCCCGTCGACCTCGACGGCGGCGCCCAGCGCGTCTACGTCTCGGTCGACGGCGGCATGAGCGACAACGTGCGCACCGCCCTCTACGACGCGAACTACTCGTGCACGCTGGCGAGCCGTGCCTCCGACGCCCCGCCGGTCCTCGGGCGCGTCGTGGGGCGGCACTGCGAGAGCGGCGACATCGTCGTCAAGGACGAGTTCCTCCCCGGCGACATCGGTGCCGGAGACCTCCTCGCCGTCCCCGGCACGGGCGCCTACTGCCGGTCGCTGTCGAGCCAGTACAACCACACGCCACGGCCGCCGGTCGTCGCGGTGCGCGACGGGGTCGCCCGCGTCATCGTGCGGCGCGAGACCATCGACGACCTGCTCGCCCTCGACGTCTGATGGCGGGCGATGTCGGTGCAGATCCTTCGCCGCGCATGTCCGGATCGCGAAACAATGACCGTCCAGCAGGCGGACAGGCGGCAGGATTGCCGCCGTGGACAGCGCCGTGAGTGACCCCAAGCCGTTGCGCGTCGCCCTGCTCGGGGCCGGCGTGGTGGGCGGAGCCGTGGCACGCCTGCTCACGGAGCACGCGGACGACATGGCCGCGCGCGTCGGCGCACCCCTCGAGATCGTCGGCATCGCGGTCCGCCGCGGCGGACGCGACCGCGCCGCGCTGGGCGTCGACCCTGCTCTGTTCACCACCGACGCCGAGGAGCTCGTGACCCGCGCCGACGTCGTCGTCGAGGTCATCGGGGGCATCGAGCCGGCCCGGTCCCTCATCCTTCGGGCCATGGAGCACGGGGCGTCCGTCGTCACGGCCAACAAGGCCCTGCTCGCGGAGGACGGTCCGGCCCTCTACGACGCGGCCGCCGCCTACGGCGTCGACCTCTACTACGAGGCCGCCGTCGCCGGGGCCATCCCGCTGCTGCGGCCGCTGCGCGAGTCGCTCGCCGGCGACGAGGTGCGCAAGGTCCTCGGCATCGTCAACGGCACGACCAACTACGTCCTCGACAAGATGGACACCACCGGGGCGGGCTTCGACGACGCCGTCGAGCAGGCCCAGGCACTGGGCTACGCCGAGGCCGACCCGACCGCCGACGTCGAGGGGTTCGATGCCGCCGCCAAGGCCGCCATCCTCGCCTCTCTCGCCTTCCACACGCGCGTCTCGGGTGCCGACGTCTACCGCGAGGGGATCACGGAGGTGACGGCCACCGACGTCGCGGCCGCCCGTGAGATGGACGCGGTCGTCAAGCTCCTGGCGATCTGCGAGCGCAGCGACAAGGGCGTGAGCGTCCGCGTGCACCCGGCGATGATCCCGCGCTCGCACCCGCTGGCGGGAGTGCGCGAGGCCTTCAACGCCGTCTTCGTCGAGGCCGACGCCGCGGGCGAGCTGATGTTCTACGGCAAGGG
Organism: Terrabacter tumescens; assembly: GCF_014646815.1. Lineage (GTDB taxonomy): Bacteria > Actinomycetota > Actinomycetes > Actinomycetales > Dermatophilaceae > Terrabacter > Terrabacter tumescens. Next base: position 138,336 of record NZ_BMNZ01000003.1, on the reverse strand, counting down.
CGCCGGCGGCGACCCGACGGCCTCGGCGGTCCTGGGCGACCTCGTCGCCGTCGCCCGTCACCGCGTCGGTGGCGGTCTCGGGCCGGGGGAGTCGAGCTACGCCGACCTGCCCGTGCTGACGATGGGCGACGCCCAGACGAGGTACCACATCAGCCTCGACGTCGAGGACCGCTCCGGCGTGCTCGCCCAGGTCGCGGCGGCCTTCGCCGACCACGACGTGTCGATCGAGACGGTGCGTCAGCAGCTCGTCCCTGCCGGCAACGGCGAGAGCGCCCGCGCCAACCTCATCATCGTCACGCACTCCGCGAGCGATGCCGCCCTGTCGTCCACGGTCGAGCGCCTGCGCACGCTCGACGTCGTCCGTGGAGTCAACTCCGTGATGCGCGTGGAAGGTTCGTGATGGCCCACCAGTGGCGCGGAGTGATCCGCGAGTACGCCGACCGCCTCCCGATGCTCGAGGGCGCGCCCGTCGTCACCCTCCACGAGGGCGGCACGCCGCTCATCCACGCCGAGAAGCTCTCCGCCCTCGTCGGCGCCGAGGTGCACCTCAAGTTCGAGGGGCTCAACCCGACGGGCTCCTTCAAGGACCGCGGCATGACGACGGCCATCAGCGTGGCCGCGCGCAAGGGTGCCAAGGCCGTCATCTGCGCGAGCACGGGCAACACGAGCGCGTCGGCCGCGGCCTATGCCACCAAGGGCGGAATGACGTGCGGTGTCCTCGTCCCCGACGGCAAGATCGCCATGGGCAAGCTGAGCCAGGCGATCGCGCACGGTGCGACGCTGCTGCAGGTCGACGGCAACTTCGACGACTGCCTCACGCTCGCCCGCAAGCTCGCCGAGGCTTACCCGGTCGAGCTCGTCAACTCGGTCAACCCGGCCCGCATCGAGGGTCAGAAGACCGCGAGCTTCGAGGTCGTCGACGCGCTCGGCGACGCCCCCGACATCCACTGCCTGCCGGTCGGCAACGCCGGCAACATCACGGCGTACTGGCGCGGCTACCGCGAGTACCTCGCCGAGCCGGTGACCGACGCCCCGGCCGGCCCGGCGACGCACCTGCCGCAGATGTGGGGCTTCCAGGCGGCCGGCGCGGCGCCGATCGTCCTCGGGCACCCCGTCGACCACCCCGAGACGATCGCGACGGCCATCCGCATCGGCAACCCCGCGTCCTGGGAGCAGGCCATCGCGGCCCGCGACGAGTCGGGGGGGCGCATCGACGCCGTCACCGACGAGCAGATCCTCGAGGCGCACCGCTATCTCGCGGCCAAGGAGGGCGTCTTCGTCGAGCCCGGCTCGGCGGCCTCCGTCGCGGGACTCCTCGCGAGCCACGCGGCCGGTCTCGTGCCCTCCGGGGCGCGCATCGTCTGCACCGTCACCGGCCACGGCCTCAAGGACCCCCAGTGGGCGCTGCGCACGGCCGACGGGGGAGAGGTCGTGCCGACCCGCGTGTCGGTCGATGCGTTCTCCGCGGCGCAGGCGCTCGGTCTCGAGGGCTGAGCGCGTGAGCCGGGTGCCTGCGGGCCGCTCCGTCGAGGTGCGGGTGCCCGCGAGCAGCGCCAACCTCGGCCCCGGTTTCGACTCGATCGGCCTGGCCCTGGGCCTCTGGGACCACTACGTCGTGACGACGTCGGACACTCCCGGGCTGCTCATCGAGGTCACCGGAGAGGGCGCCGTCGACGTGCCCACCGACGAGCGGCACCTCGTGCACGCGACGATGCAGCACACGTGGCGGATCCTGGGTGTCGAGCCGCCGCCGGGCCTGCGCCTCGTGGCTGCCAACGGCGTCCCGCACGGCCGTGGTCTCGGGTCCTCGGCGACCGCCATCGTCGCGGGTGTCGTTGCCGCACAAGCCCTTTCGCTGGGTGTGGCCGAGGGGTCGTATGCCGTCTGGCCGGCCGCCGGGGAGGCCGTGCCCGTCGACCTGGGGCTGGCGACCGATGTGTCGAGCCGGCTCGAGGGTCATCCCGACAACGCCTCCGCCAGCGTGCTGGGGGGCCTCACCGTCAGCTGGATGCCCGACGGCTCGGGTCTCGACCGCGGTGACCGCACGGTCACGGCACACATCGACCTGCACCCGGACGTCGACGTCGTCGTCTTCGTCCCAGAGACGCAGCTCGCGACCCGGACGGCCCGCGCCGTGCTGCCCGAGACGGTGCCGCTCGCGGCGGCCGCGGCCGGCGCCGGACGTGCGGCGCTCCTCGTCCACGCCCTGACCGCGGACCCCTCGCACCTGCACGCGGCCACCCGCGACTGGCTCCACCAGGAGGCCCGCCGACCGTCCTACCCCGCCACGATGGAGCTCGTGGACCTGCTCCGCTCGCAGGGGCGAGCGGCGGTCGTCTCGGGGGCGGGACCGAGCGTGCTCGTGCTCACGACCCGCGAGGCGGCGGCCGCGGTGCAGGCCGGCCACCTCGCATCGCACTGGGAGCGGCTCAGCCCGTCGGTCCCGCTGCACGGCGCGACCGTGCACGCCCGCTGAACCACGACACCTGCGGTCGTCACAGCCCGGTCGGAGGTCGCTGGGTGGTATCCTGACGCCGCACCACACGCCGCGACATCGCAGGCCGGTGCATCACCCCCACACTGAGGCGAATTCTTGTGCCTCTGGGCGCGTTCTGCGCCGAAGTGGATCTCAGACGGCCAGGTCACCTGGTCCAAGTCCGGCCCGCTGGAATCTCCCGGGCCGCAAACGAGGGGGAAGGATCCTTCGTGTCAGAAACAACCACCCGTCCGCTCTCCGGCCTGTCGGCCATGAAGCTGGACGAGCTCAAGGGCATTGCGTCGTCGATGGGCATCACCGGGACGACGAAGATGCGCAAGAGCGACCTCGTCGAGGCGATCAAGGCTCGACAGTCCGGCGGTTCGTCGGCCCCGGCGACCCCGGCGGCCTCGAGCGCTTCGACCCCTGCGTCCGGTGCGGCCGACGCCGCCGCCCCTGCGCAGGCCGCCCCGGCTCGCGCCTCGCGCAGGGTCAGCCGTCCCGCCGGTTCGGCGACGACGACCGGGGCCCAGACCGAGGCCCAGACCGAGGCCCAGACCGAGGCGCCCGCCGAGGCTCAGGCCACCACGAGCGCCGAGAGCGCCGAGAGCGCCCCGGCCGCCGAGCGTGCCGACGAGACGGCGCAGGGGCGGGCTCCCCGTTCCGAGCGCGCGACGCGCGGTTCGCGTGCGGCCCGCGCCGACGAGCAGGACACCTCGCGCCAGCGCGTCGAGGGCGGCGACGAGTCGACGGGTGGCGCGGGTGACTCGGGCGACGCGGGCGACCGCTCGGGCCGGCAGCGCGATCGTGCCCAGCAGGGCGGTCGCCAGCAGGGTGATCGTCAGCAGGGTGAGCGTCAGCCGGGCAACCGCGGCGACCGCCAGCAGAACGACCGTCAGGCCGACCGCGCCAACGACCGTCAGGCCGACCGCGCCAACGACCGCAGCCAGCAGCCCGAGCGCCACGCGGACCGCGACCAGCAGGGCGGCCGCGGCGACCGCCAGCAGAACGACCGCCAGCAGCCGCGACAGCAGGACCGCCAGCAGGATCGCCAGCAGGATCGCCAGCAGGATCGCCAGCAGGGTGACGGCAACGACCAGAACCGCGGCCAGCAGTCGGGCTACGACGACGACGGCGGCAGCCGTCGCAGCCGCAACCGCCAGCGCAGCCGGGACCGCAAGCGCGGCCGTGGCCGCGAGGGCGGTCAGGACTGGAACGACCAGGACCTCCAGGTCGGTGACGACGACGTGCTCGTGCCCGTCGGCGGCATCCTCGACGTGCTCGACAACTACGCGTTCGTCCGCACGTCCGGCTACCTCGCGGGCCCGAACGACGTCTACGTTCCGCTCGGCATCGTCAAGAAGAACGGCCTGCGCAAGGGCGACGCCGTGACCGGTGCCGTCAAGGCGCTGCGCGACGGCGAGCAGCCCTCGGGCAGCGTGGGGCGCCAGAAGTTCAACGCGCTCGTCCGGCTCGACACGGTCAACGGGCAGACGCCCGAGGAGGCTGCCAAGCGCGTCGAGTTCGGCAAGCTGACGCCGCTCTACCCGCAGCAGCGCCTGCGGCTCGAGACCGAGCCCAACGTGCTGACGACGCGGATCATCGACCTCGTCGCCCCGATCGGCAAGGGCCAGCGCGGCCTCATCGTCGCCCCGGCCAAGGCCGGCAAGACGATGATCATGCAGACCCTCGCCAACGCGATCACGACGAACAACCCCGAGTGCCACCTCATGGTCGTCCTCGTCGACGAGCGCCCCGAGGAGGTCACCGACATGCAGCGCGCCGTCAAGGGCGAGGTCATCTCCTCGACCTTCGACCGGCCGGCCGAGGACCACACGACGGTCGCCGAGCTCGCCATCGAGCGGGCCAAGCGTCTCGTCGAGCTGGGTCACGACGTCGTCGTGCTGCTCGACTCGATCACCAAGCTCGGTCGCGCCTACAACCTCGCTGCCCCGGCGAGCGGGCGCATCCTCTCGGGCGGTGTCGACTCGGCCGCGCTCTACCCGCCGAAGAAGTTCTTCGGCGCGGCGCGCAACATCGAGAACGGTGGCTCGCTCACCATCCTCGCGACCGCCCTCGTCGAGACCGGCTCGAAGATGGACGAGGTGATCTTCGAGGAGTTCAAGGGCACCGGCAACATGGAGCTGCGCCTCAGCCGCGACCTGGCCAACCGTCGCATCTTCCCCGCGGTCGACATCAACAGCTCCGGCACGCGCCGCGAGGAGATCCTGCTCGCGAGCGAGGAGCTGAAGATCATGTGGAAGCTGCGTCGGGTCCTCGGCGGCCTCGACGCGCAGCAGGCCATCGAGCTGCTCATCGACCGGCTCAAGAAGACGCGGACCAACTACGAGTTCCTCACGCAGGTGCAGGCGACGAGCAGCTCACGGCTCGACGACGAGTCCTGACCGACTCGCTCCTGAGCGGGACCCACTCGTCCGGTAGGGGACGGCGCCAGCTGGCGTCGTCCCCTTTCGGCGTTTCACGGGGCATTGGTGTGAATTGTCCATAAAATGGGGAGACCACCCGATCCTCACCATGGAGTGACATGTCTGCGCCTGCCGGCGACCCCGATGCCAGCCCCGTCCGAGTCCTCGTGGCCGACGACGACGCAGACATCCGAGACCTCGTCGAGTTCAAGCTGACCCAGGCCGGATATGCCGTCGAGGCCGTTCCCGACGGCGTCAGTGCCTGGGAGGCCTTCGAGGCCAACCCGCCCCAGCTCGCGGTGCTCGACGTCATGATGCCGGGGCTCTCCGGCATCGACGTGCTGCGCAAGATCCGCGAGAGCGGGCACCCCTCGGTCCCGGTGCTCCTGCTCAGTGCCAAGTCGCGCGACTCCGACGTCGACACCGGCTTCGCCGTCGGCGCCGACGACTACGTCATCAAGCCGTTCAGCCCGCGGGAGCTGCTGCACCGCGTCAACGGCATGCTCGCCAGGGCGCGATGAGAGCCAGGGTCTCGTGATGGTCGGGGCGGCGCTCCTCGTCGGCGCCACCGTGGTCATCCTGGGCGCCTGCCTGCTCCTCGTCATCCTCGTCGTCGCCGTCCGGGCGAGGCGGCACAGCCGCAACCAGCGCGACGAGATGCTGCTGTCCCCGCTGCGCCCGCCCCTCATCACGGTGGCGTCGGGGGAGGACGACGACGGTGCCGCGACGGAGGAGCTGACCTGGGCGACCGGTGTGTCGCGGACCGTGCTCGACCGCAACATCGTCGAGATGCTGACCAAGATCCGCGGCGTTCCCGCCGACCAGCTGGTCCGGGTGCTCGAGGTGCACGGTGCCGTCGACGCCGCAGTGGCCGACCTGACGAGCCGCTCCACGGTCCGCCGGGCGCGGGCCGCCCAGCTGTTGGGCCTCGCCAAGGCCGAGCACACCGTCCCGCTGCTCGTCACCGCCCTCGGGGACGAGGCGATGGAGGTCCGCAACAGCGCCGCGTACGCCCTCGGCCTCATCGGCGATCCCGTGGCCGCAGGACCGGTGCTCGCAGCCATCGGCGCGCCCGAGCGCGGGCTGCCGGCCGCCACCGCGGCCGAGGCCCTCCAGTCGATGGGAGTCGGCATCTCGGAGGTGCTGCGCGATGGCATGGGGGACCCCAACGCCCGAACGCGGATGGTGGCCGCGCACCTCAGCGGAGAGCGCAGCTTCACCCGAGGCCTGCCGGAGCTGCGTCGCCTGCTCGACGACGACCCGGACGTCACGGTCCGCGAGACGAGTGCGACGGCCATCGGCCGGCTCGGCCGCGGCGAGGACGTCGCCATCCTCGTGCGCCACACCGTCGACTCGGAGCCGCTCGCGCTCCGGCGTGCCTGCGTCATCGCGCTGGGCGAGCTCGGCGACCCGGCTGCGGTCCCGGCCCTGGCCACGCTGCTGGCCGACGCCGACCCGCGCCTGGCCGAGCTGGCCGCCTCGGCGCTGCTGACGATGGGGCCCGACGGCAGCAGTGCGCTCCTCGGCCACGAGGACGACGCTGCGGTGCGCTCGGCGCGACTCATGGCGAGCCTGCAGCGGGCGAGCGCATGAGCTGGGACGGCCTGATCGAGGGGCTGCGCTCCTTCGTCGTGTGGGTCATGGACGTCTCGAGCGTGCCGATCATCATCTACTTCCTGCTCATCAACACCTCACTGCTCGTGCTCATCGGTCTGGCCTACCTGGAGTTCCGGGCCCAGCAGCGACGTCGCGCCACGGCCCTGACGTGGCAGGGCGCCGGCCTCGCGCCCGGCGTGTCGCTGCTCGTGCCGGCCTACAACGAGGAGGCCGGCATCGTCACCGCCGTCAAGTCCTTCCTCACCCTGCGCTACCCCCGGCACGAGGTCGTCGTCGTCGACGACGGCAGCAGCGACCAGACCTTCGCCCGCCTCGAGGAGGCCTTCGACCTCGTTCAGGTGCCGCGCGAGCTCCCGCACGAGGTGCCCGTCCGGGCCCGGGTCCTCGGGATCTGGGTGCCTCGCGACGGGCGCACCCGCCTCGTCGTGGTGCGCAAGGAGAACTCCGGTCGCTCCGAGGCGATCAACGTCGCCATCAACGCCGCCAGCGAGCCGCTCGTCGCGATGATCGACGGCGACTCCATCCTCGAGCCCGACGGACTGCTCCACGTGACGCGGCCCTTCGCCGACGACCCGACCCGCATGGTCGCGACCGGTGGCGCCATCCGTCCCGTCAACGGCAGCCGCGTCGTCTCGGGCCGCATCGTGCGCGTCGAGATGCCCCAGACGTGGATCCCGCGGATCCAGCTCGTCGAGTACCTCCGCGCCTTCCTGCTCGGCCGCACCGGCTGGTCGCGCGTCGGTGGGCTCATCCTCATCAGCGGCGCGTTCGGGCTCTTCCGGCGTGACGTCGTGGTCGAGGTCGGCGGTCTCGACCCCGACAGCATCGGCGAGGACTTCGAGCTCGTCATGCGCATCCACAAGCGCATGCGCGACGAGGGGCGCGACTACAAGGTCGAGTTCGTGCCCGAGCCGGTGTCCTGGACCGAGGTCCCCGTGACCGCCACGGTCCTGCGCAACCAGCGCCGGCGCTGGCACCGCGGCCTGTGGGAGACGTTGTGGGCCTACCGCAGCATGCTCTTCCGGCCGAAGTACGGCCGCATCGGCTTCCTGGCGCTGCCGTACTACTGGCTCTTCGAGCTCATCGCGCCGCTCCTCGAGTTCTTCGGCATCCTCATCGTGCCGCTCGCCCTGCTCCTCGGCGTCGTCAACGTGCCCTTCGCGATCCTCTTCCTCGTGCTCGCCTACGGGTATGCCGTGCTCGTGACCCTCTCGGCGATGGTCGTCGACGAGTGGGCCTTCCACAAGCACGACCGGTGGCGCGCCATCTGGCAGACCATCGCCGCCTCGGTCCTCGAGAACATCGGCTACCGCCAGGCCACCGTGTGGTGGCGCCTCGAGGGGTGGTGGTCGAGCCTGCGCGGGAAGAAGCACGTCTGGGGAGTCATGACCCGCACCGGCTTCGACGAGGACCCCGCGTGACGAGTGGTCTCCCCGTGGTGTCCCGGCGTCCGGTCGGCAGCCAGATCCGCGTCCTCATCACCATCCTTGTCGTCCTCGTGCCCCTCGGCGCGATCATCTCGGTCGCCACGATCCACTCCCAGGGCGCGGCGGTCCGGGCCCTCACCCTGGCCCTGGGGCCGGCCCGCGAGGCCAACAGCGCGGTGCTGCTCGACATGACCCGGGCCGAGGCGGCCTGGCGCCAGCAGGCCGGTGGCCTCGCGACGCCGGTCGACCCGCTGAGCCTGCGCCCGGCCGTCGCGGCCGAGCTCGCCCGGGTCGCGACGGCGACGGCGAGCGACGAGCTGACGCAGACTGACCGGGCGCGTTTCGCCGGGCAGGTGCGTCAGGAGCGCGAGGCCGTCGAGGCCTGGTTCACCGCGGCTGGCACCTCGCTGCAGGGGCTGGCACCCGGCCGCAGCGCGACCCCGGCCGACCGCGCCACGGCAGAGACGGCATACGCCCGCTTCCGTTCGGCCAACGAGACGCTCGGCGCGAGCATCCAGGCGCGGCGCGACGCAGCGCGCATCGACTCGCGCGAGGCCACCGCCATCACGTCCGCCGTCATCATCGCCGTGGCCGCGGCCGTGGTGCTCGTCCTCGTCGCGGCGGGCTTCGGCATGCACCGTGCCGTCGGTCGCCCCCTCGCCCGGCTGCGCGAGGTGGTGCGCCGGCAGGCCGAGGAGGACGTCATCGCCATGGCGAACCAGGAGGAGGGCGCTCTCGAGGTGCGCATGCTCGCCCGCGACTTCAACGACCTCACCCGGGCCAACGCCCGCCTCGTCGACCAGCAGGCCGCCGTGCTCGAGATGCAGGAGCTCGTCCTCGACGTGGGCCGCACGGTCCGTTCCGCCGTCGACGTGCACGAGGCCCTCCAACGCGTCACGACCAAGCTCGGTGCCGGTCTCGGCGCCGACCGGCTGCTGCTCTACACCCTGGGCGACGACGGGCAGACCATCGAGGACCGGCTCCAGTGGCACACCGACGACCTGCCGGACCTGCCGCCGCTGCCGCGCTCGCTCGCCCAGCAGGTCGGCGCCGTCAACGACGAGCTGCGCCGCGACGTCGGCTTCTTCGACCTCGGCGACCTGCTCGCCCACCAGGCCTACGACGACGAGCGGGCGCGTGCCTTCCACCGGGCCACGGGCGCGCGCTCGCTGCTCATGCTCCCGGTCGGCACGGGTGGGCGCGGCCTCGGCATCCTGTCGGTGATGATGGTCGGCGCGCCGCGGCGCTGGCACCGCCACGAGATCCAGGCGGCGCAGCAGTGCGCGGCCATCGCGGCCCAGTCGATCGTGGCCCTCCGGCTCTCGCAGATGCAGGACGAGCAGGTGCGACGGCTCACCGAGCTCGACCGGCAGAAGACCGACTTCATGGCGACGGTCAGCCACGAGCTGCGCACGCCGCTGACGTCGATCAGCGGCTACCTCGAGCTGCTCGTCGACGGCGACTTCGGGGAGGTGTCCGACGGCCAGCACGTCGCCCTCGACATCATCGGTCGCAACGCGACCCGGCTGCGCGGGCTCATCGAGGACCTCCTCGTCCTCAACAAGATCGAGATCAGCGGCCTGCAGGCGGTCTCCGAGGAGGTCGCCGTCCGCGACCTGCTGCGCACCGTCACCGAGACGATGGAGCCCGTCGCCGCCAACGGCGGGGTCGAGCTCGTCTGCACCGACGTGCCCGACGACCTCGTCGTCCGGGTCGACCGCGGCCAGGTGGAGCGGGCCCTGATCAACCTCGGGTCCAACGCCGTGAAGTTCACCCGGAAGGGCGGGCAGGTGCTGCTGTCGGCGGAGCGGTCGGGTGACTCGACGATCATCTCGGTGCACGACACCGGCATCGGCATCCCGGCCGCCGACCTGGCACGCCTGTCCGAACGCTTCTTCCGGGCCGGCAACGCGACGGCCGCGGCGATCCCGGGCACGGGGCTGGGTCTCGCCATCGTGCGCGCCATCGTCGAGGGCCACGGCGGGGAGCTCGTCATCGCCTCGGTCGAGGGGGAGGGGACGACGATGCAGGTCGTGCTGCCGGTCGCCCAGCCCGCCGTCGTGCCCGCCTGACGCGGGGAATGCGCCGGGGCCGTCGCGCGTTTGGGAGGAGGTGCGCCTTTCTGGCACACTCTTCCTTTGGACCGGTTCACGGCCGAGCGACCCACCACGGTGGCGAGCGACGACACCGACCCGGCCGACTACCTCGAGGAGACAATCTTGAAGAAGGACCTTCACCCCGACTACGTGGAGACCACGGTCACCTGCACCTGTGGCAACACGTTCACCACCCGCAGCACCGAGACCTCCGGCAAGATCGCTGCCGACGTGTGCTCGCAGTGCCACCCGTTCTACACGGGCAAGCAGAAGATCCTCGACACCGGTGGCCGCGTGGCCCGGTTCGAGGCCCGTTACGGCAAGAAGGCCGCCAAGTAGGTCTCCCGCACGCCGGCTCCCACGACTTCGGTCGTCGGGGGCCGGCGTTCGTCGTATCCGCCCGTCCCCACGGACGTCTCCACGTACGTGTCCCTGCAAGTTCCTGAGCCGAAGGGCCTACCGTGCTCGAATCCGTCCAGTCGATCCTCGACGAGTACGCCGAGCTCGAGCAGCAGCTCGCCGACCCGGCCGTCCACGGCGACCAGGACCTCGTGCGCACGCTGAACAAGCGGTATGCCGCCCTGGCCCCGACCGTCGCCGCCGCGCGGGAGTGGACGGCGGCCGGTGACGACCTCACCACCGCCCGCGAGCTCGCGGCCGACGACGAGTCCTTCGCCGCCGAGGTGCCCTCGCTCGAGGCTCGCCTCGCCGAGGCCGAGGAGCATTTGCGCCGGATGCTCGTGCCGCGCGACCCCGACGACGACCGCGACGTCATCCTCGAGGTCAAGGCGGGCGAGGGCGGCGACGAGTCGGCGCTCTTCGCCGGCGACCTGCTGCGGATGTACCTCCGCTACGCCGAGCAGCGCGGCTGGCGCACCGCCATCGAGGACGCCACCGAGAGCGACCTCGGCGGCTACAAGGACGTGCGGGTCTCGGTGCGCGCCAAGGGGACTCCCGGTCTCGGCGAGGGGCCGTGGGCGCGCCTGAAGTACGAGGGCGGCGTGCACCGCGTGCAGCGCGTGCCCGTCACCGAGAGCCAGGGTCGCATCCACACCTCGGCCGCCGGCGTCCTCGTCATGCCCGAGGCCGAGGAGGTCGAGGTGACGATCGACCCCAACGACCTGCGCATCGACGTCTACCGCAGCAGCGGCCCCGGCGGACAGAGCGTCAACACGACCGACTCCGCCGTGCGCATCACGCACCTGCCGACCGGTCTCGTCGTCTCGTGCCAGAACGAGAAGTCGCAGCTGCAGAACAAGGAGGCCGCGATGCGCGTCCTCCGGGCCCGGTTGCACCAGCAGGCAAAGGACGAGGCCGACGCCGAGGCGAGCGCCGCCCGCCGGTCGCAGGTGCGCACCGTCGACCGCTCCGAGCGCATCCGCACCTACAACTTCCCGGAGAACCGCATCTCCGACCACCGCACGGGCTACAAGTCCTACAACCTCGACGCGGTCCTCGACGGCGACCTCGACCCGGTCGTCCAGTCGGCCCTCGACGCCGACGAGGCGGCCAAGCTCGCGGCCCTCGCCGCCGCTGGGGCTGACGGGTCCGACGCGTGACGGACCTGCGCGACGGCGTCCGAGCCGCGACCGCGCGCCTGCGTGAGGCCGGCGTGGTCTCGGCCGACGTCGACGCCATCGAGCTCGCGGCCCACGTCCTCGGCGTGGACTCCTCCGAGGTGCGTCGCCTCATGGTGCTCGGTGGGCGCACGCTCCCGAGCACGTATGCCGTCCTCGTCGACGAGCGCGCCGCGCGGGTCCCGCTCCAGCACCTGACCGGACGAGCCCACTTCCGACGGTTGACCGTCGCGGTCGGGCCCGGGGTCTTCGTGCCCCGACCCGAGACCGAGGTGCTCGTCGACCTGGCCCTCGCCGAGGTCGACCGGGTGCACTCGCTCGGCCGGCCCGAGCCGGTGCGCGTCGTCGACCTGTGCTCCGGGTCCGGCGCGATCGCGCTGTCGGTCAAGGACGAGCGGCCCGAGGCCGAGGTGCGGGCGCTCGAGCTGTCACCCGACGCGTACGCCTGGGCCGTCGCCAACCGGGACCGGCTGGGTCTCGAGGTGGACCTCGTGCAGGGCGACGCGACCGCGGCGTGCTTCGAGGACTGGGCCAGCGGCGTCGACCTCGTGACCATCAACCCGCCCTACATCCCCGTCGGCGCCGTGCCCGTCGACCCCGAGGTACGCGACCACGACCCCGACATCGCGCTCTACGGCGGCAGCGAGGACGGGCTGGCGATCCCGCTCGCGGTGGCCCGGGTGGCGGCCGGCCTGCTCCGTCCCGGAGGCCTCGTGCTCATCGAGCACGCGGACTCGCAGGGCGCGAGCCTGCCGCGCCGGCTCGCGGCCACGGGGGAGTGGCTCGAGGTGGCGGACCACCGTGACCTCTCCGGTCGTCCCCGCGTGACGGCTGCGCGCCGCTCGCGCTGAGCCACCCCTCACCCGTGCTCCCGCCCGCCGCCCGTCCCCGCCATCCGGGCCGAGCGGCCGGAACCAACGGGCGAACGGCTCCAGCAGCGACGTGGGACGGCTCGATCCGGCCGCTCCGACCTGGGCCGGGACCGTCCAGCGCTCCCCAGTAGGCTCTGCCGGGTGAGCGAGCGCTACGACTGCACCGACCCCGAGGGGCGTGCCGAGGGCATCCCGGCCGCGGCATCGGCCGTCCGACGCGGCGAGATCGTCGTCCTGCCGACCGACACGGTCTACGGCATCGGCTGCGACGCCTTCGACGCGACCGCCGTCGCCTCCGTCCTCGCGGCCAAGGGCCGCGGGCGCGACATGCCGCCCCCGGTCCTCATCCCGACGGCGCGCACGGCCCAGGGCCTGGCCACGCAGGTGCCCGACTACGCGCAGCGCCTCATGGAGAAGTTCTGGCCCGGGCCGCTGACGCTCGTGCTCAAGGCCCAGACCTCGCTGCACTGGGACCTCGGCGAGACCAACGGCACCGTCGCCCTGCGCGTACCCGACCACGAGATCACCCTCGAGCTGCTCGGCGACATCGGGCCGATGGCCGTCACGAGCGCCAACACCACCGGCGACCCCGCGGCGCGCACCGTCGACGAGGCGGTCGGCATGCTCGGCGAGTCGGTCGGCGTCTACCTCGACGGGGGACCGGCCGGAGGGGGACAGCCCTCGACGATCGTCGACTGCACCGGTGAGACCCCCGTGACCCTGCGCGTCGGCGCGCTCTCGCAGGTCGACATCGACGCGGCCCTCGAGCCGGAGCCCGAGCTCGAGGCGCCCGAGCCCGACCCGTCGGCGGGCACCTCGGACACCCTGGGGGAGTGGCACGACGTGTCTTCCGACGAGTCTTCCGACGCGGCGTCCGACGAGGCGTCCGACGAGGCGTCCGACGAGGCGTCCGACGAGGCGTCCGACGTGTCCACGGCCGACGGCCCGTCCGACGGCTCCGGCGCGACGCAATAGAGTTGGCTCGCGCTCGCGCCCCACTCCCGACCCACCCGGAGAACTCCCATGGCTGACGACACGTTCTACGGCTCCGACTTCGGCGCCCTGCAGTCCTTCGACCCCGACATCGCGGGGGTGCTGCTGTCCGAGCTCGACCGCATCCGCAGTGGCCTGCAGCTCATCGCGAGCGAGAACATCAGCTCGCCCGCGGTGCTGACCGCCCTCGGGTCGACGCTGTCGAACAAGTACGCCGAGGGCTACCCGGGCCGGCGCTACTACGGCGGCTGCTCCGAGGTCGACAAGGCCGAGACCATCGCCATCGAGCGGGCCAAGGCGCTCTTCGGCGCCGACCACGCCAACGTCCAGGCCCACTCCGGTGCGAGCGCCAACCAGGCGGTCTACGGCGCCTTCATGTCTCCCGGTGACACCATCCTCGCCATGGCGCTGCCGATGGGCGGCCACCTGACGCACGGCACCAAGGTGTCCTTCTCCGGCAAGTGGTTCAACGCCGTGCACTACGGCGTCGACGCCACCACCGAGGACATCGACTACGACCAGGTCGAGGCGCTCGCCAAGGAGCACCGCCCCAAGGTCATCTGCGCCGGCGGCTCCGCGATCCCGCGCCTCATCGACTTCGCCCGCTTCCGCGCGATCGCCGACGAGGTCGGCGCGATCCTCTGGGTCGACGCCGCCCACTTCATCGGCCTCGTCGCCGGCAAGGCGATCCCGTCGCCCGTCCCGTACGCCGACGTCGTCACCTTCACGACGCACAAGGTGCTGCGCGGCCCGCGCTCCGGCGCCCTCGTCTGCAAGGCCGAGCACGCGGCCGCCATGGACAAGGCGATCTTTCCGATGATGCAGGGCGGCCCGCAGATGCACACCATCGCGGCCAAGGCGGTCAACTTCAAGGAGGCCGCCACCCCGGAGTACGCCAAGTACGCCACGGACGTCATCGCCAACAGCCAGCAGCTCGCCGCGAGCCTGCTCGAGCTCGGCATCCGCCCGACGACCGGCGGCACCGACACCCACCTGTCGCTCCTCGACCTGCAGGGTGTCGGCGTCACGGGCAAGGAGGCCGAGGAGCGCGCCGACGCCGCCGGCATCGTGCTCAACAAGAACGCCATCCCGTTCGACCCGCAGAAGCCCAACATCGCCTCGGGCATCCGCGTGGGCACGCCGTCGGTGACGACGCAGGGCATGGGCCTGGAGGAGATGAAGCAGATCGCCTCGCTCATCCACCAGGCCGTGACGCAGGGCGACGCCGACCCCGACCACGCGGTCAGCAAGCAGGTGCGTGCCGAGGTCACCGACCTCGTGACGCGCTTCCCGGCATACCCTCGCTGAGTCAGCCCACTCGCCAGCGTCGGCGTCCGAGCGAAGGTCGGTAGGTGCACGAGTACGTCCTCGTCCTCATCGTGGCCGCTGCGGTCACGTACCTCGCCACACCCTTCGTCCGGAGCCTCGCCGTCGCGACGGGCGCCTTCACGGCGGTCCGTGAGCGGGACGTCCACAAGACGCCGATCCCACGGCTCGGGGGAGTGGGGATCTACATCGGGTTCGTCGCGGCCGCCCTCGTGGCGCGGGCGCTGCCCTACCTCGGCACGCTCTTCTCCGACCGTCGGATCCTCGGCGTCATCGCCGCCGGCGGCATCGTGTGCCTGCTCGGGGCGTTCGACGACATCCGTGAGCTCGACTGGCTGACCAAGCTGGCCGGGCAGATGCTCGCCGCCGGGCTGATGGCCTACACGGGAGTGCAGCTGCTCTCGCTCCCGATCTTCGGCACGACGATCCTGCCCACGCCGGTGCTCGTGCTCTTCACGGTGCTCGTCGTCATCGCGTCGACGAACGCCGTCAACTTCATCGACGGCCTCGACGGGCTCGCGGCCGGCGTCGTCGGCATCGCGGCCTTCGCCTTCTTCATCTACAGCTACCTCGTCTCGCGCTCGTTCGCCCCGGCCAACGTGTTCTCGACCGCCACCTTCATCAGCGCGGCCCTCGTCGGGTGCTGTGCCGGCTTCCTGCCCCACAACTTCCACCCGGCTCGGCTCTTCATGGGCGACTCGGGCGCGCTCACGCTGGGGCTGCTGCTGTCGGCGGCGACCATCACCCTGACAGGCAACGTCGACCCCGGGCAGGTCAGCGCCAACGAGGTGTCGGCGGCGTTCCTGCCGATCCTCGTGCCGTTGGCCGTCCTGCTGCTGCCGTTCCTCGACATGGTCCTCGCCGTCGTCCGGCGCACTCGAGCGGGCCAGCGCCCGTGGCAGCCGGACGCGATGCACCTGCACCACCGCATGCTGCGCATCGGCCACGGCCACCGCCGTGCCGTGCTGATCCTCTACCTCTGGGCCGCCATCGTGGCCCTGGGTTCGGTGTCCTTCGTCATCTGGGACGGGCCCCGTCCGCTGGCGGTCGTGGGGGCCGCCGCCGCGATGGGTGTCGTCCTCACTGTCTGGCTTCCGCGGTGGAGGCCGTCGGAACGCTTGTGATAGCATTCACAAGCACCTGAGGGCAGTCTGAGAAGGCCGCCGTAGGAGCCCGATCCGCTTCTCCGCACGACCGATCCGAGCACGATCCGGATCAGCCCGAGCCCCGCCCGCACTACGCCTCTCGACGCACCAGGCAGGTTTTCTTGAGCGCCACACCGGCCCGCGACGCATCACAGTCCGATGCTTTCGCGCAGCTCCTCCGGGGCTCCCTGCTGCCGACCGCCGTCGCGGGTCTCGTGTGCGTCGTCGTCGGCCTCTTCTCGAGCCCCAAGGCCGCCTGGTCGGCCGCGCTCGGCGCCGCCATCGTCATCTTCTTCTTCAGCCTGACGCTGCTCGTCATGAAGCGCACGGCCGACCTGCCGCCGACCACGACGATGATGATCGTCATGGCCACCTACACCTTCAAGGTGCTGGTGCTCGGCGTCGTCATGTTCGCGCTGCGCGACGTCACCTGGGCCTCCGGCTACGCGATCGGGCTGACCGTCACGATCTGCGCGGTCGTCTGGCTCTTCTTCGAGATGCGCGCCTACAAGCGGCTGCGCATCTTCGCCTACGACCCGGACGGCGCGGCCTCCCTCGAGGTTCCGAGCGACCGGGAGCCGCGTGATGAGCAGTGACCACGGAGGTGCACATGTCCACGCCCTCACAGCCCGAGCCGACCTCACCCGACGAGCCGTCGGCGGAGGACAAGGCCGAGGAGCTGCGGTCGTTCAACATCCGCGAGCAGGACTCCGCCTGGAGGGCTGTCGCCTACCTGCTGACCGGACCCCTGATCTACGGCGGGCTCGGTGCCCTGGCGGACCACTGGCTGGGCACGTCGTGGCTCGTCGGAGCCGGGATCGTGGGTGGAATGGCCCTGTCGCTCTACCTCATCTGGTTCCGATACGGTACCCAGTGAGCCCGCAGACGAGCCCGACGGCCACCGTGCCGCCCGCCAGCGAGTCGCCTGCCGGCCCGCAGACCCGGGGCCCAGCCGGGAGTTCGCACCCGAGCACCGCCCCTGCACCGCTGACGCCCTCCGTCAGCCGAAGCGCCCAGAACCTACGAAGGAGTAACCCGTGAGCATCGTGGCCGCCGCCCCGACGGACTACACCGCCCCCGGTGTCGAGGAGTTCTGGCAGCCCCTCATCGGAGACGGCGCATGGGCGATCACGCGCCCGATGTTCCTGATGGCCTTCTCGATCATCCTGATCACGTGGTGGCTGCTCGCCACCACGCGCAAGAAGGCCCTCGTCCCGAGCAAGGGCCAGATGGGCACCGAGGCCGTCTACGGCCTGGTCCGCAACGGGGTCGCCAAGGACCTCATCGGCAGCCACGAGTTCATGAAGTTCGTGCCGCTGCTCTTCTCGATGTTCGTGCTGATCCTCGTCAACAACCTCTTCGGCGTCATCCCCCCGATGAGCTACCCGACGATGAGCCGCATCGGCTTCCCGATCGCGCTGGCCCTCATCGTGTGGGTCGTCTTCCACGTCGTCGGCATGAAGAAGCACGGCTTCATCGGCTACTGGAAGTCGCTCGTGCCCTCGGGCCTGCCCAAGGGCATGATCGTCCCGATCTTCATCCTCGAGCTCATCACCGACCTCTTCACCCGCCCGGTCACGCTCGCCCTGCGACTCTTCGGCAACATGTTCGCCGGCCACATCCTCATGGTGCTGTTCATCACCGGTGGCTGGTACATGCTCACCTCCGGCGGCATCCTCGTCGTCGCCGGCGGTGTGACGTGGATCTTCGCCTTCGTCATGACGCTCTTCGAGCTGCTGGTCGAGTTCCTGCAGGCCTACGTCTTCACGCTGCTCGCCGCGCTCTACATCGCGGGCGCCGTGGCCGACGAGCACTGAGCGTCCCACCAGGCCTCACCACCGCGCTCCACCCCGCGCGTCCGACGCGCACCTCAGACTGCACCACCGCACGAGCACCACGAACCAGCTTCGCCCCAGCCCGTCTGGTAACCGCCAGCCGGACAAGACAAGAAGGAATGGAACAAACATGACTGGCAACATCGCCATCCTCGGTTACGGCCTCTCCGCCATCGGCCCCGGTATCGGTGTCGGTCTGATCTTCGCCGCCTACATCAACGGCGTCGCCCGTCAGCCCGAGGCCCGCGGCATGCTCCAGCCGATCGCCTTCCTCGGCATGGCCATCACCGAGGCGCTCGCCATCTTCGGTATCGCGCTCGCGTTCGTCTTCAAGGGCTGACGCCCCCTCCAGGGGCAGCTCGAAGCACCGACCGTCTTTCTCTCTAGGAGAAGCTCATGCAAGCAGTGACCGTGACCGCCGAAGGCGGCGAGGGCTTCTGGGCCACCGCGGCACCGATCATCCCGCACCCGCTGGAGTTCTTCTTCGGCCTGGTGTGCTTCGCGATCCTCTACGTCGTGGTGTCCAAGAAGGTCGTGCCGCGCCTCGAGCAGATCTACGCCGAGCGCACGGCTGCCATCGAGGGCGGCATGAACAAGGCGGAGGAGGCCCAGGCCCAGGCCCAGGCCGCGCTCGAGCAGTACCAGGCGCAGCTCGTCGAGGCTCGCTCCGAGGCCGCCCGCATCCGCGAGGACGCGAAGGCCCAGGGTGCGCAGATCATCGCCGAGATGCGCGAGCACGCCGCGTCCGAGGCGTCCCGGATCACCGAGACGGCGCACAAGCAGATCGAGGCCGAGCGCCAGCAGGCGGTCGTCTCGCTCCGTGGGGACGTCGGCCGCATCTCGACCGACCTCGCGAGCCGCATCGTCGGCGAGTCCCTCCACGAGGAGACCCGCCAGAAGGGCATCGTCGAGCGTTTCCTCGCCGAGCTCGAGTCCGGCGACGTCGTGCGCGAGAAGGTCGGCGGCGCCGCCGGCAGCCAGGGCGGAGAAGCCTGATGCAGGGACCCTCACGCGCAGCAGCGGCGGCGAGCCGCGAGGCGTTCACCGGCGTCCTTGCTGCCGGCGCCGACCGCTCGCGGTTGGCCGAGGAGCTCTTCGCGGTCGTCGGTGTCATCGACGGCAGCGCGACCCTGCGCCGTGCCGTGGCCGACCCCTCCCGCGAGGGTGCGGAGAAGGCCCAGCTCGCCGAGCGCCTCTTCGCGGGCAAGGTCAGCGCCGAGGCGCTCGTCGTGCTCAAGGGTGCCTTCGGGCAGCGCTGGAGCTCCGAGCGTGACCTCACCGACGCCATCGAGGCGTATGCCATCGAGTCGGTCATCGCGCAGGCCGAGACCGAGGGTCGTGCCGACCGGGTCGAGGACGAGCTGTTCCGGTTCGAGCGGATCGTCGCCGCCGACCCGGCACTGCGTGCGGCGCTGACCGACACGCAGGCCCCCGCCGACAAGCGCGCAGACCTCGTGTCGTCGCTCCTGCGGGACAAGGTCACGCCGGAGACCCTCGTGCTGGCCCGCCAGGCCGTCGTCGCCCCGCGCGGCCGTCGGTTCGACCGGGTCGTCGAGCACTACCTCGAGACGGCCTCGAGCCGCCGCGAGCAGCAGACGGCCACCGTCACCTCGGCCGTCCCGCTCACCGACGAGGACCGGGCCCGCCTCGCCGCGGGCCTGGCCGCCATCTACGGCGGCGCGGTCCACGTCAACACCGTCGTCGACCCTCGGGTCATGGGCGGGATCAGGGTCGAGATCGGTGACGAGCTCATCGACGGCACCGTCATCCGCAAGCTCGACGCGGCCCGCCGGGCCATGGGCGCCTGAGGCGCCCACCACCAGCTGTGAACAACCATTGGCCCGTCCTGCGGGTCGAGACCGAGGAGAAGATCTGACATGACGGAGCTTTCGATCCGTCCGGAGGAGATCCGGGACGCTCTGGACTCGTTCGTCCAGTCCTACGAGCCCGGCGCGGCCTCCCGCGAAGAGGTCGGCCGCGTCACCGACGCCGGTGACGGCATCGCTCACGTCGAGGGTCTTCCCTCGGCCATGACCAACGAGCTGCTCCAGTTCGAGGACGGCACGCTCGGCCTCGCCCTGAACCTCGACGTCCACGAGATCGGTGTCGTCGTCCTCGGTGACTTCGCCGGCATCGAGGAGGGCCAGACCGTCAAGCGCACGGGCGAGGTCCTCTCGGTCCCGGTCGGTGACGACTTCCTCGGCCGTGTCGTCGACCCGCTCGGCAACCCGATCGACGGTCTCGGCGACATCAAGTCCGAGGAGCGTCGCGCCCTCGAGCTGCAGGCCCCCAACGTCGTGCAGCGCAAGTCGGTGCACGAGCCCCTCCAGACCGGCATCAAGTCGATCGATGCCATGACGCCGATCGGCCGCGGCCAGCGCCAGCTGATCATCGGCGACCGCCAGACCGGCAAGACCACGGTCGCGATCGACACGATCATCAACCAGAAGCGCAACTGGGAGTCCGGTGACCCCGACGCCCAGGTCCGCTGCATCTACGTCGCCATCGGCCAGAAGGGCTCGACCATCGCGTCGGTCCGCGGCACCCTCGAGGAGGCCGGCGCGCTCGAGTACACCACGATCGTGGCGGCCCCCGCGTCGGACTCGGCGGGCTTCAAGTACCTCGCGCCCTACACCGGCTCGGCCATCGGCCAGCACTGGATGTACCAGGGCAAGCACGTCCTCATCGTCTTCGACGACCTGAGCAAGCAGGCCGAGGCCTACCGCGCCGTGTCGCTGCTGCTGCGCCGTCCGCCGGGCCGCGAGGCCTACCCGGGTGACGTCTTCTACCTGCACTCGCGGCTCCTCGAGCGTTGCGCGAAGCTGTCCGACGAGCTCGGCCACGGCTCCATGACGGGCCTGCCGATCATCGAGACCAAGGCCGGTGACGTCTCGGCGTACATCCCGACCAACGTCATCTCGATCACCGACGGCCAGATCTACCTGCAGGCCGACCTCTTCAACGCCAACGTGCGTCCGGCCATCGACGTGGGTGTCTCGGTCTCGCGAGTCGGTGGTGCCGCGCAGATCAAGGCGATGAAGTCCGTCGCCGGTCGACTCAAGCTCGACCTCGCGCAGTTCCGTGCCATGGAGGCCTTCGCGATGTTCGCCTCCGACCTCGACCCCGCCTCGCGAGCCCAGCTCGCCCGTGGTGCGCGACTCGTCGAGCTGCTCAAGCAGCCGCAGAGCTCGCCGTACCCCGTCGAGGAGCAGGTCGTCTCGATCTGGACCGGCACGACCGGCAAGCTCGACGACATCGCCGTCGAGGACGTGCGGAACTTCGAGTCCGAGCTGCTCGAGGCGCTGCGCCGCGACGGCAAGATCCTCCAGACGATCCGCGAGACGCTCAAGCTCGACGAGGACACCGAGACGGCTCTGTCCAAGGTCGTGGACGAGGTCAAGTTCACCTTCCGGGGCACCGGCAAGGACGGCCTCGAGGCCGGCAACGAGCAGTTCGACGAGATCGCCGACGACCAGATCACCCAGGCGCAGATCGTCAAGCAGAAGTGACCAGTCCCGTGTGCCGCCCGGCCCAGCCGGGCGGCACACGGGAGCGGGCGTGAGCCCACCCTGCCGGCAACCACAGACTTTTAGAGACCAAGAGAGGCGGAGCACATGGGAGCGCAGATGCGGATCTACCGCCAGCGCATCAAGTCCGTCAACTCCATCAAGAAGATCACCAACGCGATGGAGCTGATCGCGGCCGCACGCGTCGTCAAGGCTCGCCAGCGGGCGACCGAGGCGATGCCGTACACGACCGCGCTGACGCGCGCCGTGTCGGCGGTGGCGACCAACACGAACGAGGACCACCCGTTGACGACGGCGAAGGAGACCGCCAAGCGGGCCGGTGTCGTCATCATCACGGCGGACCGCGGACTTGCCGGTGCCTACTCCGTCGCGGCGATCAAGGAGAGCGCGGAGCTCATCTCCCGGCTGACCGCCGAGGGCAAGGAGGTCGTGCCCTACCTCGTGGGTCGCAAGGCCGTGAGCTACTACAAGTTCCGCAAGCGCGAGTACGCCGCCGAGTGGACCGGCTTCTCGGACGCGCCGACGTTCGAGAACGCCAAGGAGATCGCCGACCGCATCACGGCCGACTTCCTCAAGGACACCGAGGAGGGCGGCCACGACGAGATCCACATCGTCTTCACCCGCTTCCGCTCGATGGTCCGCCAGGACCCGCACGTGCTGCGCCTGCTGCCCCTAGAGGTCGTCGAGGCCGACGAGGCCCGCGACGACGAGAGCCTGGACCTCAGCGTGCACCACTACGAGGAGGGTCAGATCGCGCCGGAGTACTCCTTCGAGCCGAACGCCTCCGAGGTGCTCGACCTGCTCCTGCCGAAGTACGTCCGCAACCGCATCTTCACCGCGCTGCTCAGCTCGGCAGCCTCCGAGCTCGCCGCGCGCCAGCGGGCGATGAAGTCGGCCACCGACAACGCGACGGAGCTGATCAAGACCTACCAGCGCCTCGCCAACCAGGCCCGTCAGGCCGGCATCACCCAAGAGATCAGCGAAATCGTGGGCGGCGCCAACGCCCTCGCCGACGCCCAGAAGTAACGCCCACAGGTAAGGAAGCAGACCACCATGACTGCAACTGTCAGCGACACCACGTGGACGGCCCCGCCCGCGGGCGGCGTCGGACGCATCTCCCGCATCATCGGCCCGGTCGTCGACGTGGAGTTCCCCGTCCACGCGATGCCGGAGCAGTACAACCTGCTCACGACCGAGGTCACCCTCGCCGGTGAGACCAAGAACATCAACCTCGAGGTCGCCCAGCACATCGGCGACAACATGGTCCGTGCGATCTCGCTCCAGCCGACCGACGGCCTCGTGCGCGGCTCGGCGGTCCAGGACACCGGCGGTCCCATCACGGTCCCCGTCGGCGACGTGACGCTCGGCCACGTGTTCAACACCACCGGCGAGTGCATGAACCTCGCCGAGGGCGAGCGGCTCGAGGTCAAGGAGCGCTGGGGGATCCACCGCAAGGCCCCCGCCTTCGACCAGCTCGAGTCGAAGACCACGATGTTCGAGACGGGCATCAAGGTCATCGACCTGATGACCCCGTACGTCCAGGGCGGCAAGATCGGCCTCTTCGGTGGTGCCGGCGTCGGCAAGACCGTGCTCATCCAGGAGATGATCGCGCGTGTCGCCCGTGACCACGGCGGTGTGTCGGTGTTCGCCGGCGTCGGCGAGCGCACCCGTGAGGGCAACGACCTCATGGTCGAGATGGAGGAGGCCGGCGTCCTCGGCCAGACCGCGCTCGTGTTCGGCCAGATGGATGAGCCGCCGGGCACGCGTCTTCGCGTCGCCCTGTCGGCCCTGACGATGGCGGAGTACTTCCGCGACGTCCAGAAGCAGGACGTTCTCCTCTTCATCGACAACATCTTCCGCTTCACGCAGGCCGGCTCGGAGGTCTCGACCCTCCTCGGCCGTATGCCGTCCGCCGTGGGCTACCAGCCCACCCTGGCCGACGAGATGGGCACCCTCCAGGAGCGCATCACGTCCACGCGCGGTCACTCCATCACCTCGATGCAGGCGATCTACGTGCCGGCCGACGACTACACCGACCCGGCTCCGGCCACGACGTTCGCGCACCTCGACGCGACGACCGAGCTCTCGCGTGACATCGCGTCGATGGGTATCTACCCGGCCGTCGACCCGCTGTCCTCGACCTCGCGCATCCTCGACCCGCGCTACGTGGCAGCCGACCACTACAGCACGGCCGTGCGCATCAGGTCGATCCTCCAGCGCAACAAGGAGCTGCAGGACATCATCGCGATCCTCGGTATCGACGAGCTCTCGGAGGAGGACAAGATCCTCGTCAACCGGGCCCGTCGCATCCAGCGCTTCCTGTCGCAGAACACCTACGTCGCCAAGCAGTTCACCGGCATCGAGGGCTCGACCGTGCCGCTGTCCGACACGATCGAGGCGTTCACGAAGATCGCCGACGGCGAGTACGACCACGTCGCCGAGCAGGCCTTCTTCATGTGTGGTGGCCTCGACGACGTCGAGCGCCAGTGGGCGGACATCCAGAAGAACCTCTGAGACCACGCCACAGCCGGAATGACCGGTCTCACCCGACGACGGGGAGGTGCCCTTGCGGCCCTCCCCGTTCGTCGTGTCGCGACGCCCCTTCTCATGCTGGCCGTGGGCCTGGCCCTCGGTGCGCGAGCCCGTCTGGGGCTCGACCTCGGCGACGGCACGCACGCCGTCGAGCTGGCCCTGCGGCTGGCCCGGGGTGACCTGCCGTTCCGCGACGAGATGAACCTGCAGGTGCTCGGGGCCTGGCCCGCGGTGCCGTTCGTCTGGGTCTGGTCGCACCTCGTGGGTCTCGACGGCATCGTCCTCGCGTCCCGGATCTACTTCGTCGCGCTGTCGATCGGGGTCGCGGCCCTGACCTGGTGGGCCGTCCGGGGCTTCACCGGCCGGGTGGTCGCGGGGTTCTCGGCCGTCACGGCCGTCGTGCCGACGGCGTACAACCTGCAGCTCGTCGGCTACAACACGACGCCGGCGCTGCTCTACCTCGTCGGCGCGAGCAGCGCGGCGGGTGCCATCGCCCGTGGCTCGCTCGGCTGGGCGGTGCTCGGCGGGTCCGCCGCCGCCCTCGGGGCCGTGAGCCACCCGGTGACGACACCGGCCGCGGCCGCAGTGCTGCTCGTCGGCCTCGCCTGCGCCAGGGGACGCGTACGCATCGGGCTCGTCGCCGGGGCCGCCGGGGCCGCCGCGGTCGTCGTCGGTCTCGCGGTTGCGGTCTGGGGCATCGACCACGTGCGGGAGACCCTCGCCTTCACCAGCGACTACCAGGGCGGCGGCGTCGACCGGCTCGGCCGTCTGCGGGCGTGGCTGGCCTACCTCGGGGGAGAGCTGGCCCAGCCCGCCGTCGCGTTCGCCCTCGTCCTCGCGGTCGTCGCGGCCGTGGCGCTCGCCCGCCGCAGTCGGTTCGCCGCGCCCCTCCTGCTCGCGGCGGTGGTCCTCACGGCCGTGCAGGGCCTGACCCGTGACGCGGTCACGGCGACCTACTCCATCGGGTCGTGGCTGAGTCCGGTCCTCGCCCTCGTGCTGTGCCTCGTCCTGCTGCCCGCCGCCGTCGTCACGGCACTCCGCCTGCGGGGGATGCCCGCGCGGCTGCTCGTGATCGGCCTGGCACCCGCGCTCGTCGGGGCGCCGACCGTCGCGGCCTTCACCGCCTCGTCACCGCGGTGGGGCGCGGTCGGGGCGTGTCTCGCACCGGCCGTCCTCGCCGTGACGGCCTGCGCGCTCCTCGGCCTGGTCCGGCTGCAATCCCTGAACCGGCATCCAGACTCTCCCGAGCCTGCGCCCACGCCGCGACGACCGTTCGCGGCGGCCATGGCAGGTGCGGTCGGGGTGCTCGTGCTCGGCTCCCTCGTCGCCGCCCACACGGCCACGAGCTTCCGGGACGCACCTCTGGCGCGCCTCGACGTGGCGGCGCCGGCGGGCGCGTACGCCGGCCTGCTGACCAGCCAGCGAAGGGCTGACGAGGTCGCGAGCGCCCAGGCCGCCCTCCGGACCTGCGCGCGACCCGGGTCGAGCGTGCTCGCGATCGGCTACCCCGCGGCATACCTCCTCGGTGACGTGCACGTCGCGAGCCCGGTGACCTGGCTCGGGGACTTCGGCCCCAGCACCTCGCACGTCGTGCGGTGGCTCGACACCCGGGGCGTGACCCCCGACTGCGTGGTCCACCCGACCCGGTGGTGGGGCCCCGAACCTGCCGGGGGAGCGGCTGCGGACCCGCTGCGGGCCAGGGTCGAGGCGGGCTACCACCCGGTCGGCTCGACGTCGGAGCTCGTGGTCCTGCGCAGGAACGCCGGATGACGACCGTCCCTGCCAGACTGGCAGAGGTGTGCGCCAGCACACGCCCGGAGCCGTGCATCGTGGGCATGTGCCGACGACGCCCGGTGTTGCACCCTGTGAGACACGTCAGCGCCGACGAGCCAGCACCCACCGCAGCACGAGGAGAATCGTGAGCAGCTCCACCCAGCAGGCCACGCGCCACCGGGTCGTCGTCATCGGATCGGGCTTCGGCGGCCTGTTCAGCACGCAGAAGCTGAAGCGCGCCGACGTCGACGTCACCCTCATCGCGCGCACGACCCACCACCTCTTCCAGCCGCTCCTCTACCAGGTCGCCACCGGCATCCTGTCCGAGGGCGAGATCGCGCCGTCGACGCGCGAGGTGCTGCACCGTCAGGACAACGCCAAGGTGCTGCTCGGCGACGTGACCGACATCGACCTCGAGGCGCGCACCGTGACCCACACGGCCGTCGGCCGCGAGACCGTCACCCCCTACGACTCGCTCATCGTCGCTGCCGGCGCGGGACAGTCATGGTTCGGCAACGACCAGTTCGCCCGGCACGCCCCCGGCATGAAGTCCATCGACGACGCGCTCGAGCTGCGTGGCCGCATCTTCGGCTCGTTCGAGCTCGCCGAGCTCGCGACCACGCCGGCCGAGATCGACCGGCTCATGACCTTCGTCGTCGTCGGCGCCGGTCCGACCGGTGTCGAGATGGCCGGACAGATCTCCGAGCTCGCCCGACGCACCCTCAAGCGCGACTTCCGGCGCATCGACCCCACCAAGGCCAGGGTCATCCTGCTCGACGCCGCCCCGGCGGTGCTCGGCTCCTTCGGCGAGAAGCTCGGTGACCGCGCCGTCAACCGCCTCACGGAGATGGGGGTCGAGGTGCGCCTCGGCGCCAAGGTCGTCGACGTCGACTCGACCGGCATCGAGGTCGAGCACGGCGACGGCAGCCGCGAGCGCATCGAGTCGGTCTGCAAGGTCTGGGCGGCCGGCGTCAGCGCCTCACCGCTCGGGCGCCAGCTCGCCGACCAGACCGGCGCGTCGCTCGACCGGGCCGGCCGTATCGAGGTCCAGGACGACCTCACGCTGCCCGGCCACCCCGAGGTCTTCGTCGTCGGCGACATGATGGCCCTGAAGAACCTGCCCGGCGTGGCCCAGGTCGCGATCCAGGGCGGGCGCTACGCGGCGGAGCAGATCATGCGCCGGCTCGCTGGCCAGGAGCCCAAGGGGCCGTTCGAGTACTTCGACAAGGGGTCGATGGCCACGATCTCGCGCTTCTCGGCCGTCGCGTCGGTGGGCAAGGCGCAGTTCAGCGGGTTCTTCGCCTGGCTGCTGTGGCTCGCCGTCCACCTCGTCTACATCATCGGCTTCAAGCACCGCATCACGACGCTGCTGCACTGGGTCGTCACCTTCATCGGCCGCGGCCGGTCCGAGCGGGTGGTGACCGAGCAGCAGGTGTTCGCCAGGCAGGCCATCTCCGACCTCGGGTCGGAGTTCAGTCCCGAGCTGCCGCGCGTCGCCGAGGACCGCCCGCACGAGGCTCAGCACGAGGCTCAGCACGAGGGCCAGAACCAGGCCCAGAACGAGGCCCCGCACGAGGCCACGCCCGACGCCCTGCGCGAAGCGCCGTCCGACGGCCGGGCCGCCACGGACGCGCGGGTCGACTGACCCACCGGCGGACGCACGAAGGGCCGGCTCCCCATGGGAGCCGGCCCGACGGCATACCTGCTCGGTGAACCCGCCGGAGCCGGAGCCACGTCAGGGGACGAGACGCTCCACCGCCGCGCCGAGACGCGGGAGGGCGGCGACGACGTGCTCCTTGGCCTTGCCGCGCAGCGAACCGTAGACCTTGGCCGCGGAGCCGTGCGAGGTCGTCGCGGCCTTGGCGTCGGTCACCGCCAGCAGGGCGTCGGCGGCGGCGTCGGGCTGCGCCGCGAGGTGCGCACCGAAGGGCTGCTCGCCCTTCGTGGCCCAGAACGGGTCGAGCGCGGTCGCGAACTGGGGGAGCAGGCGGTCGGTGGCGCTCGTGACGAAATTGCCGCCGAGCTTCTTGGCGGCGGCGTAGCCGGCCTTGACGGCGGCGCCGCCGAAGCCGGACTTGTCGGCCACCTCGGCGTCGATGACGTCGGTCAGGGTGGCGACGGCCACGGGTCGGCGGGCCGGCTCGAGAAGGGCGTCGGACACGGCTGTGCTCATGGACAGGACTCCTGTGGAGGGTTGGGGATCGGAGCGGGCGGCCTGCGCCACCTCGCGTACGGAGCATCCTCGCAGAGGCACTAAACTGCAGATCACAACCCCACGATCCGGAGGAAACGTGAGTTCGCTCAAGGTAGAGATGGTTGCCGCCGACCGGAAGGTCTGGGAGGGCGAGGCCAAGTTCGTACGCGCTCGGTCCATCTCGGGCGAGCTGGGCATCCTGCCGGGCCACACCCCGTTGCTCGGTGTCCTCGTCGAGGGCGAGGTGGCCATCGAGTCCCTCGAGGGCGAGCGCCGCACCGTGATGGTCGACGGCGGGTTCCTCTCCGTCGACTCCGACGTGGTGACGATCGTCGCCGAGCACGTCGACGCCTCGTCGCTGCAGACGAACTGAGGCCGCGCGTGCCGTCCGTTCTCGTCTCCACCGAGATCGTGATCGGCACGCTGCTGGTGATCGCCGTGGTCGTCCTCGCGACGACCTTCCTGCGCCGCCGCTACATCGCCAAGGGACTGCCGCTGACGCTGTGCGGCATGCGCCGGTCGTCGTCCGACCGCTGGCGCCTGGGCCTGATCAGGTTCGGCGACAACGCCCTCGAGTGGTACACCCTCGGGGGCGTCTCCGTGCGCCCGAGGCACCGCTGGCTGCGCCAGCGACTTCTGCTCGACGTGCCGGAGCTGCTCCGGGGCAGCGACTCGATCCCGCTGCTGCCGGGCGCGAGCCGGGTGCCGTGCAGCGACGGCGACAACGACTTCGAGCTCGCCCTGCAGGGACCTGCCTACACCGCGCTGCGGTCGTGGCAGGAGGCCGCTCCGCCCGGCTACAACGTCAACGTCGCCTGACGCCTCGACGCCTCGACGGGGGCGGCTGAGCCTCGAGATCAGACACGAGATCAGGCGCGAGATCGGGCACGAGATCGCGCCGCTGGTGCGCCTTGGCGACAGCGCCTGCGCGACCAGCCGCACCATCAGGAACGGGTTCGGACCCTTCCGGACTCAGGCACCGGGCCGGGCGGCTGGAGCAGCCCGCCCTGCCACGGGTCCCGCGGCGTCGCGACCACGTCCGCGCGCACGCCCGCCGTCCTCGCACGAAGGTATGCCGCCTCGACGCGTTCCAGCACCCAGCGGGGTCGGGCGCGGATCGAGTGGGGGGTCACCCCGACGACGACGACGCGTGCGGCCTGGAGGTCGGTGTCCTGCTCGATGGTCGACTCCCACTCGCGCTCGCCCGCGTGCCACTTCCGGCTGTGCACCATGACCGCCATCGCCACGTCGTCGACCCAGACGTCGGGGGTGGTGAGCCGGCCCCCCTCGCCGTCGCGCAGCTCGGGGTTGGCGAGCAGCGGCGGCAGGACGCTCGAGGTGGACAGCAGGGCGAGCAGCTCCGCCTCGGGCAGCGACCAGGCACCCGTGGCCGCCAGGGACAGGCCGGCGTGGAGGCGGTGCGAGCCGACCTGACCCCCGGCGAGCACCCAGTGCAGCAGGTCGCCCATCCGCGCCGTCCGTGAGCGCGCCGCCGAGACGAGGACGGCCCGGGCCAGCTCGTCGGACGGGGCGGCTGCCGCGGCGTCGACGGCGGCGCGGGCGGGGCAGGAGAGCCGCAGCGGTCCGCGCCGGTGCAGCGGCTCGTCGAGCAGGGTCGTGTTGCGCACGACGACCCAGGCGTGGGTGCGTGACCGGAGCGGTGCCGGGACGAGCACGTGGACGGGGTTGGTGACCGTCAGGTCACCGATGCCGTGCAGCGCTGCCGCGGTGGGACCTGCGAGCCAGCTGCGTGGTCCCGCGAAGAGCTGGGCGGCCATGAGGCGTTGCTGCTCGTTCGGCGTGCCGTTGGAGAGCAGGACGACCCCGCGCAGGACGAGCCGCCACTCCCGGCCGAGGCGGGTGCGCAGCTGTGCGGGCGTGACGCCCCCGTCGAGCAGCTGGCGCCGCGTCAGGACGCCGTGCTGGTGCTGCGCGATGTCTCGCAGCAACGGGGAGAGGGTGCGGTCCATGCGGCCACTGTGCTCAGCGCCCGCACCCACGACCAGCGGCTGGGCCACCGCTGTGGACGGGCAGTGTCCGGGCCGAGAGGGTGTGGATGCGCGAGATCCGGCGTCTGGTCGTGCGCGTGATCGCGCCGGTGCTGCGGTCTGGAGACACGGGCTGCACGATCTCGCGCCCGATCAGGCGCGCTACCGTATGCCGTATGCCGCGTGGGCGGGTCCCGCGCGGGTCAGTGCCGCTTGCGCTCGGGCTTGTCGACCCTGCCGCCGCCGGGCTGCCACAGCACGTCGCCGCCGATGGGCTTGTTGGCGATGCGGGCCAGGATGAAGAGCAGGTCGGAGAGGCGGTTGAGGTACTTCGCCGTCAGCACGTTGACACCGCCGACACCGCGGGCATCGGTGCCTTCGGCCGCCGGCTCGGTGCCGTGCTGGTCGACGGCCGCCCACGCGGACCGCTCGGCCCGCCGCACGATCGTCGTCGCGAGGTGGAGGTACGCAGAGCCGGGCGTGCCTCCGGGCAGGATGAACGAGCGCAGCTTCTCGACCTGCTCGAGGTAGTGGTCGCAGTCCTTCTCGAGGTCGTCGACCCACGGCTGCTCGACGCGCAGGGGCGGGTAGTCGTAGCGCTCGCGCAGCGGCGTCGACAGGTCGGCGCCGACGTCGAACAGCTCGTTCTGCACGCGCTGCAGGGTGGCCGTCACCTCGTCGGTCAGCCCGCCGCACGCGACCGCGATGCCGATCGCCGCGTTGGCCTCGTTGGAGTCCGCGTAGGCGTGCAGCCGGGCGTCGTTCTTGCTCACCCGTGAGAAGTCGCCGAGGCTCGTGGTGCCGTCGTCGCCGGTGCGCGTGTAGATCCGCGTCAGGTTGACCATGGGGCCACTCTCTCACCCGCCCCTCGTCGTCCGGCGAGCGCCCACGTCCCCGCTAGGGTTCGGTGGGTGAGAGAGCGATTTCGCGTCGTCGGTGGCGCACACCTCATGGGTGAGGTGTCCGTCGTGGGCGCCAAGAACAGCGCCCTCAAGCTGATGGCCGTGGCCCTGCTGGGGGTCGGCCGCAGCACCCTGACGAACGTCCCGGCGATCGCCGACGTGACGATCATGGCCGAGCTGCTGCGGCGCCTCGGGGTCGGCGTCGACTACGACGCGGCGGCCGGCGTCGTCGTGCTCGACGTGCCCGAGCGCATCGGTCACCGCGCCGACTACGAGCTCGTCCGCGCCCTGCGGGCCTCGATCTCGGTGCTCGGTCCACTCGTGGCCCGCGTGGGGGAGGCCGACGTCGCCGTCCCCGGCGGGGACGCGATCGGCTCCCGAGGGCTCGACCTGCACGCGGCGGGGCTCGAGGCGCTCGGCGCCGAGGTCCACGTGACCCACGGCTACCTCGTCGCCACCGCACCGCGCGGGCTGACGGGCGCCGACATCCGACTGGACTTCCCGAGCGTCGGCGCGACCGAGAACATCCTTACCGCAGCGGTCCTCGCTCGCGGCACGACGACGATCGACAACGTGGCCAAGGAGCCCGAGATCGTCGACATCGCCGAGATGCTCGTCTCGATGGGCGCCCGCGTCGAGGGTGCCGGCACGTCCCGCATCACGGTGCACGGCGTCGAGTCGCTGCAGCCGACCGAGCACGCGGTCGTCTCCGACCGCATCGCGGCCGGCACGTGGGCCTTCGCGGCGGCGACGACCCGTGGCGACATCGAGGTGGTCGGTGGGGTCGCGGACCACCTGCGCGCTCCGCTGGGAGCCCTCGAGGCAGCAGGCTGCCACGTCGAGACGACCGCCCGCGGCTTCCGGGTCTCGGCGCGTGAGCGGCGCCCCCGCGCCTTCGACGTCGCGACGCTGCCCTACCCCGGCTTCCCGACCGACCTGCAGCCCTTCGCCCTGACCTACAACGCCGTCGCCGACGGCTCGGCCATGGTGACGGAGAACCTCTTCGAGGCGCGCTTCCGCACCGTCCAGGAGCTCGCCCGCCTCGGCGCCGACGCCCAGGTCGACGGCCACCACGTCATGACGCACGGCGTCCCGATCCTCTCGGGCGCTCCCGTCGAGAGCAGCGACATCCGGTCGGGCGCCGCCCTCGTCATCGCGGGCCTCGTGGCCGAGGGCGAGACCCTCGTCAGCGGCGTCCACCACATCGACCGCGGCTACCCGCGGTTCGAGCAGGCGCTGCGTGCCCTCGGGGCCGACGTCACCCGCGAGCCCGACGACGAGCCGACCTTCGACTAGCGCGCCGGCGCCGCCCGTCGGCGGTTCGTCCTGCTTTGTCGGATGTGCTCCGACCGGGTCATGGTGCCGCGTCACGCGTTGGCCCCGAGGTCGTATTTCTTGACCACTTCTTGACTCCTAGGGGCAACGTTTTCGTCGGCTGAGGCGTCATCATGGTGACGGCACAGCGTTGAGAGGGGTCTACATGACGCTGAACACCCACCGCAGGGGTCCGGTCCGAGTGCTCGACGCGCCTGACGGCCACGATGTCATCATCGAGGGCCGTCTCGACGTCCACACGGTCCCGGACATCCGCGATGCGATCCACGCGGTCATCAACGAGGGGCCCGGCGAGCTGCGCCTGCACCTCGGCAGCGCCGAGATCGGTGACGCCACCGGTCTCGGGGTGATCGTCCACCTCCACCGGCGGGCCACCCGCGCCGAGCGCCGGCTGCTGCTCGTCGACGCGAGCGACCGCACGACGCGGCTGCTGCGCGGCTGCCGGCTCGAGCGCATCCTCGCCCCCCGGCACAGCTCCGGGGGTCCCACGCCGGCCGGCGTGACTGTGGCGCCTCTCACCGCCTGAGCGCCTGCCCACCGCGCGACCCCGCCGCTACCGTCGAGCCATGTCTTCGACGGAGAGCACACCGCACCCGGCGGCCCGGGTGACGCCCGACCGCCCGTGGGTCATGCGCACGTACGCCGGCCACTCGAGTGCCGCTGCGAGCAACGCGCTCTACCGCCGCAACCTCGCGAAGGGTCAGACGGGCCTGTCCGTCGCCTTCGACCTGCCGACCCAGACGGGCTACGACCCGGACCACGTGCTGGCGCGCGGCGAGGTCGGCAAGGTCGGCGTGCCGATCAGCCACATCGGCGACATGGCGGCGCTCTTCGCCGACATCCCGCTGCGCGAGATGAACACCTCGATGACCATCAACGCGACGGCGATGTGGCTGCTCGCGCTCTACCAGGTCGCGGCCGAGCGCCAGGCGGAAGCCGCGGGCGAGGACCCCGCCGAGTGGGTGCACGCCCTGGCGGGGACGACGCAGAACGACATCATCAAGGAGTACCTCTCGCGAGGGACCTACGTCTTCCCGCCCGGCCCGTCGCTGCGGCTCATCACCGACCTCGTGGCCTACACGGTCCGCGAGATCCCGAAGTGGAACCCCATCAACATCTGCAGCTACCACCTGCAGGAGGCCGGGGCCACGCCGGTGCAGGAGATCGCGTACGCCATGTCGACCGCGGTCGCGGTCCTCGACGCCGTGCGCGACTCGGGACAGGTGCCCGCCGAGGAGTTCGCCAGCGTCGTCGCCCGGATCTCCTTCTTCGTCAACGCCGGTGTGCGGTTCGTCGAGGAGATGTGCAAGATGCGGGCCTTCGTCGAGCTCTGGGACGAGCTGACCCGCGAGCGCTACGGCGTCACCGACGCCAAGGCACGCCGCTTCCGCTACGGCGTCCAGGTCAACAGCCTCGGCCTGACCGAGGCCCAGCCCGAGAACAACGTCCAGCGCATCGTCCTCGAGATGCTCGGGGTGACCCTGTCCAAGGACGCCCGCGCCCGTGCCATCCAGCTGCCGGCCTGGAACGAGGCGCTCGGCCTGCCGCGGCCCTGGGACCAGCAGTGGAGCCTGCGCATGCAGCAGGTGCTCGCCTACGAGTCCGACCTGCTGGAGTACGACGACCTCTTCACCGGCTCCGTCGTCGTCGAGGCCAAGGTCGCCGAGCTCGTCGCCGGCGCCAAGGCCGAGATGGCGCGCGTCGAGGAGATGGGCGGGGCCGTGGCCGCCGTCGAGTCCGGCTACATGAAGTCCGCCCTCGTCGCCTCCCACGCCGAGCGCCGCCGCCGCATCGAGGCGGGCGAGTCCGTCGTCGTCGGTCTCAACAAGTTCGGGACGACCGAGCCCAACCCGCTGACGGCCGACCTCGACGCGGCCATCCAGACGGTCGACGCCGACGTCGAGCGCCACGCGTCCGAGGCCGTGCGCGAGTGGCGCGAGAGCCGTGACGCCGACCCCGAGCGTCGAGCCCGTGCAGCTGCTGCCGTGGAGCGGCTGCGCGCCGACGCCGCGTCGGGAGCCAACCTCATGCAGGCCTCCCTCGAGTGCGCTCGCGCCGAGGTCACGACGGGGGAGTGGGCTGCGGCACTGCGCGAGCAGTTCGGCGAGTACCGCGCTCCCACCGGGGTCTCCGGCTCGGTGGGTGTCTCCTCGAGCGAGCCGGGAGACGCCCTGTCCCGCGTGCGCGACCTCGTCGCACGCACCGGCGAGGAGCTCGGCGAGAAGCTGCGCATCCTCGTCGGCAAGCCGGGACTCGACGGTCACAGCAACGGCGCCGAGCAGGTGGCCGTCCGGGCCCGCGACGCCGGCTTCGAGGTGGTCTACCAGGGCATCCGCCTGACGCCGGACCAGATCGTCGCGGCCGCCGTGGCCGAGGACGTGCACCTCGTCGGCATCTCGATCCTCAGCGGCTCGCACATGGAGCTCGTCCCCGAGGTGCTGCGCGGCCTGCGCGAGGCGGGGGCGGGCGACGTGCCGGTCGTCGTCGGCGGGATCATCCCCGAGTCCGACGCCGCCGCGCTGCGCGAGGCCGGGGTCGCCATGGTCTTCACGCCGAAGGACTTCGGGCTCAACGACATCATGGGCGAGATGGTCGGTGTGATCCGTGCCGCACGCGGTCTCGCGCCACTCGAGTCCGCGCCGGTCTGAGCAGGCGTAGCGTCGCAGGCATGAGCGACCTGCAGTGCGCCGCGCGCATCATCGTCGTCAACCCGCCGGGGCTGGCGGACGTCCCGTGGCTGGCGTCGGCCGTCCACCTCGAGAAGGTCCAGGCGGTGTATGCCGCCGACGACGTCCCCGACACGGGTCCCGTCGAGTCCTTGGCCGACGACCTCGGGGTCCCGTCGCACCTCGGCCACGGTGACCTGCACGACGGGTCCTCGGGTCTCGAGGAGCTCGTCGACCGGCACCGGGGCGAGACGGTCGTCGTCGTGCGGGGTGGCGACGCCTCAGAGCCGGTGCTGCTCCTCGTCGACGCCGACGGCACCACGCGAGCGCCGCTCGAGGGACTGTCCTGAGTCCCGCGCCGACGTCCGCCGACGCGGTGGTCGCCGAGCTCGAGGCGGAGCGCAGTGACGAGGCGCTCGCCGCGGTGCGCCGGCGGCTGGCCCCGGACGAGGAGGCGATCGGGGTGCGGATGGGCACGCTCTTCGCCGTCGCGAAACGGCACACGCGCCTACCCCTCTCGGAGGTCGAGCGGCTGCTCGCGCACCCGGCGTACGAGCCCCGGCTGGCGGCCCTCTGCATCCTCGACTTCAAGGCACGTCGCAAGCGCATCGACGGCCACGGGCGCGGCACGCTCGCCCGCACCTACCTCGCCCACCACCACCGCATCACGACGTGGGACATGGTCGACCGTGCGGCGCCGCGGGTCATCGGGCTGTGGCTGGTCGGCCGCGACAAGCAGGTCCTGCGTGACCTCGCCGGCTCGCGCGAGCCGTTGCGTCGACGGACCGCCATGACGGCCCCGCTCGGGCTGCTCGACACCCCCGACGTCGAGGTCGGCTGGGAGCTCGCCGGACTGCTGGCGGCCGACCGGGATCCGTTGGTGCACAAGCCTGTCGGCATCTTCCTCAAGCACGCGGGAGTCCGGGACCAGGACAGTCTCGTGGCGTTCCTCGACGAGCACGTCGCCGACATGTCGCGACCGGCGGTCCGGCTGGCCGTCGAGAAGCTGGCGCCCGAGGTGCGGTCCCGCTGGGTGTGACCCTGCGAAGCCGCGACCCCGTGGTCGCGCTAAGCCGGCCGCACGGCATACGCCGTCGGTCGGTCAGAAGAGGCGCGACTCCGCGTCGTCGATGCCCTTGAGGGCGTCGTAGTCGAGCACGACGCAGCGGATGCCGCGGTCCTCGGCGAGCGTGCGCGCCTGCGGCTTGATCTGCTGCGCGGCGAAGACGCCGGTGACGGGCGCGAGGTGCGGGTCGCGGTTCATCAGCTCGAGGTAGCGGGTCAGCTGCTCGACGCCGTCGATCTCGCCGCGTCGCTTGATCTCGACGGCGACGCTCGTGCCGGTCGAGTCCTTGGCGAGGATGTCGACGGGCCCGATGGCCGTCATGTACTCGCGGCGCACGAGCGACCAGCCGTGGCCGAGGGTGTGGATGTGCTCGGCGAGCAGCCTCTGCAGGTGCGCCTCCACGCCGTCCTTGACGAGGCCGGGGTCGACGCCGAGCTCGTGGTCGGAGTCGTGCAGCACCTCGTGGATGAGGACGGTGAGGCGGTCCTCGCTCTTCGCGTGCTGGACGCGCCACACGGCGACGACCCCCTCGCCCGTCTGTCCCTCGTCGGGGTCGACCTCGGCCATCGTGCAGGGCGGCGACATCCAGTTGAGCGGCTTGTAGGAGCCGCCGTCGCTGTGGACGAGGACCGAGCCGTCGGCCTTGACGACGAGCAGCCGGGTCGCGAGCGGGAGGTGGGCGGTGAGACGACCGTCGTAGTCGACGCTGCACCGGGCTATGACGAGACGCACCGGACCACCCTAAGGGAGGGCGCGTGGGAAGCGTCACGCCCCGGACGGGTGTGGCCGGGGCGGCCCCTCTGCGAGACTCTCGCCCATGGCTCGTGAGTTCACCAAGGTCGGCGTCATCGGACTCGGCACCATGGGTGCCGGCATCGTGGAGGTCTTCGCCCGCAACGGCATCGACGTCGTCGCGGTCGAGGTCACCGACGAGGCGGTCGAGAAGGGCAGGGGAGTCCTGCAGCACTCGACCGACCGCGCCGTGTCGCGCGGCAAGCTGAGCGAGCAGGACCAGGCAGCGCTGCACGCCCGGGTGCAGTTCACGAGCGACATGGCCGACCTCAAGGAGTGCCAGCTCGTCGTCGAGGCCGTGCCCGAGCACCTCGACCTCAAGAAGGACATCTTCGCCAAGCTCGACGCCATCGTCTCGGACGACGCGATCCTCGCGACCAACACGAGCTCGCTGCCCGTCACCGAGATCGCCGTCGCGACGATCAACCCCAAGCGCGTCGTGGGCATGCACTTCTTCAACCCCGCCCCGGTGCTCCAGTTCGTCGAGGTCATCAAGACCGTCATCACGAGCGACGAGATCTTCGAGGACGTCAAGGGGCTCGCCGAGCGACTCGGCAAGAAGCCCGTGATCGTCGGCGACAAGGCCGGCTTCATCGCCAACGCGCTGCTCTTCGGCTACCTCAACCACGCCGTCGCGATGTTCGAGAGCAAGTACGCCACGCGCGAGGACATCGACGCCGCGATGAAGCTCGGCTGTGGCTACCCGATGGGTCCGCTCGCCCTCATGGACCTCATCGGCCTCGACACGGCCTACGAGATCCTCGACACGATGTACAAGCAGGGCCGCGACCGCCTGCACGCCCCCAGCCCGATCATCAAGCAGATGGTCAGCGCCGGGCTCAAGGGCCGCAAGAGCGGCCGGGGCTTCTACACGTACGCCGCTCCGGGCAGCTCGCAGGTCGTCGAGGACTCCCTGACGCCCCAGGGTGTCGACGGCACGGTCGCGGGCACCCGTCCCGTCCGGACCGTCGGCGTCGTCGGCTCGGGCACCATGGCGACCGGCATGGTCGAGGTCTTCGCCAAGGCCGGACTCGACGTGACCTTCGTGGCGCGCAGCGACGCCAAGGTCGAGGCCGTGCGCGCCGCCCTCGCCAAGAGCCTCGAGAAGGCCGTCCAGCGCGGCAAGGCCACCGAGGCGGAGCGCGACGCGGCGCTCGCCCTCGTCCGCGGCACGACGCGGCTCGAGGACCTCGCCCAGGTCGACCTCGTCGTCGAGGCCGTCGTCGAGGACCTCTCGGTCAAGCGTGCCCTCTTCGAGAACCTCGACGAGATCTGCCGGCCCGGTGCGATCCTCGCCACGACGACGAGCTCGCTGCCCGTCGTCGAGTGCGCGGCCGCGACGAAGCGTCCGCAGGACGTCATCGGCATGCACTTCTTCAACCCGGCGCAGGTCATGAAGCTCGTCGAGGTCGTGCACACCGTCTCGACCGCCGACGACGTCGTGGCCACCGTCCAGGCGCTCTGCGCGACGGTCGGCAAGCACGCCGTCACGTGCGGCGACCGCGCCGGCTTCATCGTCAACGCGCTGCTCTTCCCCTACCTCAACGACGCCGTGAAGATGCTCGAGGCCAACTACTCGACGGCCGACGACATCGACACAGCGATGAAGACCGGCTGCGGCCTGCCGATGGGCCCCTTCGAGCTGCTCGACGTCGTCGGCCTCGACGTGTCGCTCGCCATCGAGCGCGAGCTCTACCTCGAGTTCCGCGAGCGCGGCTACGCGCCCGCGCCGCTGCTCGAGCACCTCGTGACGGCCGGCTACCTCGGGCGCAAGACGGGGCGCGGCTTCCGCACCTACGCCTGACACCTACGCTGGGTCCATGCCCTCGCGCCGTCGTCCCAGCAAGCACGCGCGCGAGCACGTGCCGCTGGACGTGACGCGGATCCAGGGCGGATCGACCCGCGAGGAGTCGTATGCCGGCACGCGCTGGACCGTGCGCTCCGTGAGCGGGGCGACCGCCACCCGCGACTACCTGTGCCCCGGCTGCCAGCAGGACATCCCGCCCGGCGTGCCGCACGTCGTCGTGTGGCCGGCGGAGGGCGTCGGCGGTCTCGGCGACCGGCGGCACTGGCACACCGGGTGCTGGCAGCGCCGTGACGCCCGGCCGCCCGGCAACTCCTACCGCTGACGTCCCTCTCGACCCGGAGCCCGTGGGGCCGGGTCGACGCAGTCAGGCGTCGAGGACCGGTGCGAGCTCTCGGGCCACGAGGCGAAGGGGGGCCGTGTCGCGCTGGGCGCGCGCCAGCACGATGGCGCCCTCGAGGGCGCACAGCATGAGGGTCGACAGCGCGTCGGCCCGGCGCCGGGGGCGTCCCATGGACACCAGTGCAGCGGTGATGGGCCGCCGCCACGTCTCGAGGGCCGACGCAGCGGCCTCCCGCACCGCTGGGTTGGTGTCGGCGCAGTCGACGACCGCCGCTGCGACGGGGCAGCCGCGTGCGTGGTCCCGGGCCTCGAGGTCGCGCGCCCAGTCCTGGGTCATCGCCGTGAAGAGCCGTGCGGGCGTCGGACGCCTCATCCGGGCGACGTGCTCCTCGACCCGCTGAGCCGCCCACGTGCCGGCCCAGTCGAGCGCCTCGCCGACGAGCTGGTCCTTGCCGCCCGGGAAGTAGTGCTGGAGGGAGCCGCGCGGCGCCCCGGCATCGGCGACCACCTGCCGGAGGCCCGTGCCCCCGACCCCGGACCGGCGCAGGTGCTGGGCGGTCTCGTAGACGATGCGCTCGCGGTGCCCGCGGCTGGTGGCTGCCATCTGCCCTCCGGTGCTCGATGCTGGTCCGACTATGACACCTGTCATGACTACGGCGCTACTATGACGACTGTCATAGTGAGTTGGGCGTGGGTGGAGGTCGTCGTGGACGTCAGGGTCGGATTCATCGGTCTGGGCATCATGGGCCGCCCCATGGCCTCGAACCTCCGTCGCTCGGGCACGCCTCTGTCCGTGTGGAACCGGTCGCCGGAGGCGGTCGAGGCGCTCGTGGCGCTCGGGGCAACGGCGCAGCCCTCGCCGGCCGCCGTCCTCGCGTCGAGCGACGTCGTGTTCCTCATGTTGGCCCACGAGGCTGCGATCGACGCGGTCCTCGAGCGCGCCACCGACGCCTTCGACGCGATGGTCTCGGGTCGCACGGTCGTGCACCTCGGCACGACGTCGCCGGGATACTCGGCCGGGCTCGGGCGCGACGTCGAGGCGGCCGGCGGTGACTACGTCGAGGCGCCGGTCTCGGGCTCGCGGATCCCTGCCGAGCGCGGCGAGCTCGTCGCGCTCGTGGCCGGCCGGGAGGCCGTGCTGGACCGGGTCGAGCCCCTGCTCGCGCCGATGTGTCGCGAGGTCCTGCGCTGCGGCGCCGTGCCCGCCGGAACCGGCACCAAGCTGGCGGTCAACCTCTACCTCTGCACCATGGTCGCCGGGCTGGCCGAGGCCTACCACCTCGCCGACCGACTCGGCCTCGACCTCGAGCTGTTCCGGAGGGCACTCGACTCCGGACCCATGGCCAGCGCGGTGTCCTGCGTGAAGCTGGCCAAGCTGGTGGCCGGAGACTTCGAGCCCCAGGCGGCCGTCAAGGACGTGCACACCAACACGCGCCTCATCGCCGATGCGGCCCGTGGCGTCGGGGCCGCGAGCCCCCTGCTCGACGCGACCCGGGAGCTGTTCCGTGCCACGGAGGCTGCCGGGCTGGGTGGCCTCGACATGGCCGCCGTCGTCAGCGCGCTGGAGCAGCGCGACACGGACCCCTCCGCGACGGCACCGGCCGTGCCCTCGCCGACCACACGGCATACGCCATCGGTGGGCGCCGAAGCCTAGGGCCGCCGCTAGTGCCGACGCTGCCGGGGAACGAGGACCTCCTCGTAGAGCAGCAGCGCGCCCGCGGCGAAGGGGATCGCCAGAAGCGCGCCGAGGATGCCGAGCAGCGCGCCCCCGGCGAGCGCGGCGACGACGGTCACCGCCCCCGGCACCGCCACGGTCCGCTGCATGATGCGCGGCATGACGGCGTAGTTCTCGATCTGCTGGTAGACGATGAAGTAGATGATGACGATGAGCGCCTTCTTGGGCTCGTCGAAGAACGCGACGATGGCCACGACCGACGCGCCGAGCGTGGCGCCGATCATCGGCACGAGGCCGAGGAAGCCGACCGCCACGGCGAGCACGGCCGCGAACTTCAGGCCGATGAGGCTCATCATGATCCAGGCGAAGAACGCGTTGATCGCGGCGACCGCCACCTGGCCGATGGCGTAGGACCCGACGCGCCGCATGACCTCCTCGGCCAGCGACACGGTGCGCGGCCGGCGACTGGCCGGGACGAGGGCGTATGCCGCCTGCTTGACCGCCGGGAGCGAGGCCAGGAAGTAGAGGGTGAGGACGAGGACGGTCAGGCCGCTGAAGACGCCGGACGCGATGACCTTGCCGGCGTCGAGGACCCCGCCGAAGACGCCCGCCCAGAGGTTGCCGTCGGCGACCCGCTTGTTGACCTCCTCCTGGATGCGCTGGACGAGCTGGTATCGGTGATCGACGTCCTGCACCCATGGGTTGGCGAGCAGGTTGTCGAACATCCGCGGCGCGTTGGTCGCGAGCTCGCTGCCCTGCTGGGCGACCGGTGGGATGACGACCCACCCGACGAGCGTGAAGACCGCCAGGACACCGAGGAAGACGATGGTCACGGCCCAGCCGCGACGCACGCTGCGGCGGGTCAGCGCCTCGACGAGCGGGTTGAGCGCCAGCGTCAGGAAGAAGGAGATGACGAGCAGCGTGATGACCGTGCCGAGACGACCGACGGCCTGCACGACGGCGTAGGCCGTGAGCACACCGATGGCGCCCACGAACCCGATGTAGAAGGGCGACTGCCGGTTGAAGGGTGTGCCACTCTGGCCGAAGTCCTTGCGCGGTCCCTTGCCCCGCTTGCCGTCGCCGGGTGCGTCGGACGGGGCGGACGGGGCGGACAGGGCGGGCGGGGCGGCCACGCCCGGCGGCGTCGGCTCGGTGCCGGCGCCCCTGGTACCGGTGTCGACGCCCGTGCTGTCGGCGCCCGTGGTGTCGGCCTCGGTGGTGTCGAGGGGGAGCGCGTCGGCCAGGAGGTCAGGCTCGGGCGACCGCGCCGCCGACGGACCGGTGTCGGGGCGTGCGTCCTGTGAATCTCCCGGCGCCGCGGGGGCGCCGTAGGCCGCGTGCGAGGCGTTCTCGTCGAAGCCGAGGTCGCGGGCCCGGAACTCGTCCATCCGGGCGCGCTGGGCGCGGCGGTAGCGCGTCCACCGTCCCCAGATGCTCACGGTCGCGAGCCTACGTCAGGCGCCTCGCGCGAGCCCGGGATGACCGAGGCGTGTCAGCCCGGTTCCGGACCCGCCACGGCGGGGCCGGGTGCGCCGGCGATCCGAGGCACCCGGCATACGGGTACGGCAGGGGTGAATGAGAACTCCGTGACGCCCCGAGCGCCACCCGACCGCCACGCACCCAGCCCAGCACGAGGAGCACCCATGCCCAGCGTCACCCGCAGCTTCACCGTCCGACCCGCACCGGCGGCCGTCATCGACTACCTCAAGGACTTCGCGAACGCCGAGGAGTGGGACCCGGGCACGGAGTCGTGCACCCGCGTCGGCGACGGACCCGTCGCGGTCGGCTCGCGGTGGCACAACGTCTCCAAGATCGCCGGCGTGACGACCGAGCTTGACTACGAGCTGACCGAGCTCACCGACTCGCGGGTCGTGCTGGTCGGCCGCAACGACAGCGCCACCTCGACCGACACGATCACCGTGCTGCCGTCCGGCGAGGGCAGCGAGATCACCTACCACGCCGACCTCGACATGCACGGCCTCGCCAACCTCGCGGCGCCCGCGATGAAGCTCGTCTTCGAGAAGCTGGCGAACGACACCGAGGAGCAGCTGACGCGGGTGCTCGACGCGCGCTGACGCCCTGGTCACCACGACTAGCGCACGCGACGAGGGCCGGTCCACCGTGACGGTGGGCCGGCCCTCGTCGTGACGGGTCGCTCGGGTCGCTCGGGTCGCGCGGCCTACTGGTCGGCGAACCGGTTGATCGCCGCCGCGAAGCCCGCGCGCTTGTCCGGGTCGGTGACGCCCAGGCCCGGCTCGGGGGAGAGCGTCAGCACGCCGACCTTGCCCTGGTGGGCGTTGCGGTGGACGTCGAGCGCCGCCTGGCCGACCTCGTCGAGCGTGTAGGTCTTGCTCAGCGTCGGGTGGATGAGGCCGCGGTTGATCAGCTCGTTGGCCTCCCACGCCTCGCGGTAGTTGGCGAAGTGCGAGCTGACGATCCGCTTGAGGTTCATCCAGAGGTAGCGGTTGTCGTACTCGTGCATGTAGCCCGACGTCGAGGCGCACGTGACGATGGTGCCGCCCTTGCGCGCGACGTAGACGCTGGCGCCGAAGGTCTCGCGGCCCGGGTGCTCGAAGACGATGTCGACGTCGTAGCCCCCGGTGAGCTCGCGGATCTTCTTGCCGAGCCGCTGCCACTCGCGCGGGTCCTGCTCGGTGCCCTCGTCGTTCCAGAAGCGGTAGCCCTCGGCGTTGCGGTCGATGATGAGCTCGGCGCCCATGGAGCGGCAGATCTCGGCCTTCTCGGGCGAGGAGACGACGCAGATCGGGGTGGCGCCGCCGGCGAGGGCCATCTGGGTGGCGTAGGAGCCGAGGCCGCCCGATGCGCCCCAGATGAGGACCCGGTCGCCGAGCTTCAT
The DNA here is from genome assembly GCF_014646815.1 of Terrabacter tumescens. GTDB lineage: Bacteria > Actinomycetota > Actinomycetes > Actinomycetales > Dermatophilaceae > Terrabacter > Terrabacter tumescens. The sequence continues at coordinate 95,093 of NZ_BMNZ01000003.1, read as the reverse complement.
CGCGGCGCCGTTCTTGGAGACGAGCTGGCGGTAGGCGGTGCTGTTGACGAGCCCGGGCGAGGCCGCCTCCTCCCACGTCAGGTGGGCGGGCTTGGGCATCAGCTGGTTGGCCTTGACGACCGCCAGCTCGGCGAGGCCGCCGAAGTTCGTCTCGAAGCCCCAGATCCGCTGCTGCGGGTCCATCATCGTGTCGTTGTGGCCCTCGGCGTCCTCGAGCTCGACCGACAGGCAGTGCGCGACGACCTCGGTGCCCGGCTTCCACTTGGTGACGCCGGGTCCGGTGCGCAGGATGACGCCCGCGAGGTCGGAGCCGACGACGTGGTAGGGCAGGTCGTGGCGCTTGGAGAACTCCGACATGCGGCCGTAGCGCTCGAGGAAGCCGAACGTCGAGACCGGCTCGAAGATCGAGGTCCACACGGTGTTGTAGTTGATGGCGCTCGCCATCACGGCGACGAGCGCCTCGCCCGGCGCGAGCTCGGGGACGGGTACCTCGTCGATGTGCAGGGACTTCCGGGGGTCCTTGTCGCGCGTGGCGAGCCCCTCGAACATGCCGACCTCGTCCTTGTGGACGGTGGCCCCGCGATAGGTCGCGGGGATCTCGATGTTCGCGTAGGTCTCCTGGGTGCGGTCGCCGGAGAGGATGGCGTCGCGGATGGCCTGCATTGAAGGTCCTTACGTCGCAGCGTCATTGGTGGGTCGAGGCAGTGTCGAGCCAGTGCGTGGTGCCACCGAACGTAGCGAGACGTGACCCGCGGGTAGCCCGTTCTGAGACGGCCACCACAGGTGACCTGGGTCACGAGCCCCGGCCCGGGTCGGGCAGGTGGTCCGCAGGACCGCCACGAGGTCGTATGCCGTGTGGTCGCCCCACCTGGTCACCGCCGTGCCGCCGTGCTCTGGCGGTCCGTCGGTCCGGTCGGACGCATCCGTCGACGGGGTACGGTCAGCGCGTGCGACGACAGATCGCGGGAGTGGCGTGCTGGCTCGCGCAGCCGGCCTACCTGCTCACCGAGCTCCTCGTCGCGGCCGGCGCCTCGGCGGCCTACTCACTGCGGGACGACACGATCAGTGCGCTCGGGATGCTGACCTGCTCGCCGGGCCACGCGGGGTCGCTCGTCGACGTGTGCTCGCCGTGGCACGTCGGGATGAACGCGGCCTTCGTCGTCTTCGGGCTGCTCAGGGCGGCGGGTGCGGTGCTCCTGCGGCCCGCCCTCGGTGCCGGGCGGTGGGCGACGGCGGCGGTCGTGCTGTGGGTCGTCTCGGCGCTCGCGGCCGCTGCGGTCGGTCTGGTGCCGGTGGACCAGCAGCCCAGTTGGCACGTCGTCGCCGCGCTGCCCGTCTTCGTGCTGCAGCCGCTCGCCGTCCTCGTGACGGCCGTGGCGCTGCGGCGGTCACGGGTCGTGGGCCGCGCAGTGTCGGGCTCGGGGCTCGTCGTCGGTGCGGTGACGCTCGCTGCGGCCGCCGGTTTCGGCCTGCGCCTCGGTGGCGCGACGTGGGTGGGTGGCCTGGAGCGTCTGGCCCTGTGGCCCGCCTACCCGTGGCTCGCGGTCGTGGCGCTCGCGCTGGCGGCCAGCAGGGCGGAGACCGTGACGAAGGTGTAGCCGTCGTCGCGGAGCCGGCGGATGATCGCGGGCAGCCGGTCGATGGTGACGAGGCGGTCCTGCGACCCCGTGTCGTGAGCGAGCACGATGGAGCCGGGCCGCACCTGCCCCGCGATGTCCTCGACGATGCCGTCCGGACGGTCCGCGACGAGGTCCTCGCGCGCCTGGGCGGACCACAGGACGGTCGTCAGGCGTGCCTCCGCGGCAGCGAGCAGGGCGGCACCGCCGACGTGCCCGTACGGCGGTCGGAAGAGCGTGGGGGCGACGCCGTACGTGTCCTTCATGAGGCGGCTGGTGCGCTCGATCTCGTCGCGGCACTCGGCCCAGTCGTGCCGCCCCAGGTCGGGGTGCTCGAAGGTGTGGTTGGCCAGCTCGTGGCGTCCGACGCTCTCGCGGTGCAGGTCGCCGTGGTCGCGCACGTCGCGGCCGAGGCAGAAGAACGTGGCCGGCACGTCCTCGGCCGCGAGCGCCGCGAGCACGCGCGGCGTCCAGTCCGGGTGGGGACCGTCGTCGAAGGTCAGCGCGACGTGACGCTCGGTGCCCGAGCCCGCCCACACGACCGATCCCGCCGCCGCTGCCGGCGCGGACCGGTCCGGTCGGATCGCGCTGACGGGGCTGCCGTAGAAGGGCAGTGGCGTGTCCTGGTCGAGGTGCTCCTCGAGCCGGAGGGCGCCCACTGCGCCCGCCGCACCGACGGCCGCCCCGGCCGCCGCGGTCAGGGCCTGCCGGCGTGTCACCTCCATGGCAGCCGATGCTACGGGCCGCCCGGCCGATCCTCAGGCGGCTCGGCCCGTCGCGTGCCACACTGGCGCCCGGTCCACGGGGAGCTCGGACCGGGATCGAGGGGAGGTGCGCGTGCGACGTGCCGTGCTGGGCGCCCTGGCCGCGGTGGTCGTGGCCGGCTGCGGCCTCGTGCCGCGGCTCACGCACGAGGAGCCCCTGCCGGTCCTGCGCAACGACGCCGGCTGGCGGGCGCGGTCCGTGCTCGCCCCGACGACGCTCGGCGCGCGGCTGGTCGACCCGGTGGCAGAGGCGGTCTGGGTCGCCGACGGGACGGTCCCCGTGGCCGGACCGCGCACGGACGTCACCGCGCAGGCGCTGCGGGACCTCCACGCCCTGACCCGCCCGAACGGCGCCGTCGCGGCCGGGCCCGACGGGCCGTGGGCGTATGCCTGGCCGCGGGACTCCGCGTTCGTGGCCGTCGCCTATGCCGAGACGGGCCACGAGGCCGACGCCCGCCGGGTGCTGGACTTCCTCGCGCGGGTCCAGCTCCCGGACGGCGGCTTCGAGGCCCGCTACCGGCTCGACGGGTCGGGGCCGCCGGACGACCGTCCACGTCAGACCGACGGCGCCGGGTGGGTCCTCTGGTCGCTCGAGAGGGTCCGGGCGGTGAGCGCCGACCGGGTGCTGCCGCCGGCGCTCCGGCGCCTGCGCGACCGCGCGTTCGCCTTCTCCATGGCGCAGACCGACGGTGGCAGGCGGCTGCCGGAGGTGTCTCCCGACTACTGGGAGGTCTCCGAGCGGCGGGTCACCCTGGGCACGGCCGCACCGCTGGCGGCCGGACTCGAGGCGGCGTCCCGGACGTTCGCCGCGGAGGGCGACGGCGGACGGGCTGGTCGAGCCGCGCACGCCGCGAGCGGCCTGCGGGCCCTGATCCGCTCGGAGTTCGGGCCCGACTACGAGCGGCACGGCCACACCGGCGGGCTCGACGCCGCCGTGGCGATGCTCATGCCGCCCTTCGCCGACCTCGGGGACGGTGCGGCCGAGCGGGCCTGGGCCCGCTACCCGGTCCTCGCGCTGCGGGGAGCGGGCGGGCTGGCGCCGGGCGTCGACTGGAAGAGTGACGGCGTGTCCTGGACCCCCGAGACGGCGATGGTCGCCTACACCGCCGCGGCGTCCGGGCACCCGCTCGTCGCCGAGCACTGGATGACCTGGCTCGAGCGCCACTGCACGAGCTGGGGGAGCCTGCCCGAGAAGGTCCTGCCCGACGGCAGCCCCGCCGGGCCGGCGCCGCTCGCGTGGACGGCCGCACTCGTCGTGCTGACCGAGAGCGAGCTCGCCGCCCGGCAGGCCGGCGTCGACGCGTCAGTGGGCCTGGGCTGAGGGCTCGACGAGCTCGACGAGGACGCCGCCGGCGTCCTTGGGGTGGATGAAGTTGACCCGGCTGTCGCTCGTACCGCGCTTCGGGGTGTCGTAGAGCAGCCGCAGCCCGCGCTCGCGCAGCGTCGCGCACACGGCGTCGATGTCGCTGACGCGGTAGGCCAGCTGCTGGATGCCTGGGCCGCTGCGGTCCAGGAACTTCGCGATCGTCGACTCGGGGGAGAGCGGTGCGAGCAGCTGGATGCACGACCCGGAGGCACCGACGCCCATCATCGCCTCACGCACGCCCTGCTCCGCGTTGGTCTCCTCGTGCAGCATCGTCATGCCGTACTTCTCCTCGTAGAACGCGATGGCCGCGTCGAGGTCGGGCACGGCGATGCCGACGTGGTCGATGTGGGTGAAGAGGGGGTCGGGAGTGGCGCTCATGGTTCCCAACGTAGGGGGCGTGACGGCATATGACCCGCGTATGACGTGTGCGCTTGGTCATGCTCGTCGGGAGCCTCGCAGGCGCCCCGACTACAGTTGTCCGGACACCCCCAAAGACGTCGGAAGAGGCTTCACCCATGACTGCTGACCGTCCCACCTCCGTGATCGTCGCCGGTGCCCGGACCCCCATGGGGCGCCTGCTCGGCTCGCTCAAGGACTTCTCCGGATCGGACCTCGGTGGCGTTGCCATCAAGGGCGCTCTCGAGAAGGCGGGCGTCGCCCCGGAGCAGGTCGAGTACGTCATCATGGGCCAGGTGCTGCAGGCCGGCGCCGGCCAGATCCCGGCCCGTCAGGCCGCGCACGCCGCAGGCATCCCGATGACGGTTCCCGCGCTGACGATCAACAAGGTCTGCCTCTCCGGCATCAACGCCATCGCCATGGCCGACCAGCTGATCCGCGCCGGCGAGGTCGACGTCGTCGTGGCCGGCGGCCAGGAGTCGATGACGAACGCTCCACACCTCATGACGAAGTCGCGCGAGGGCTACAAGTACGGCGACGTGACGATGCGCGACCACATGGCCTACGACGGGCTGTGGGATGCCTTCACGGACCAGGCCATGGGGCTGCTGACCGAGCAGGCCAACACCGGCTCGCAGGCCTTCACCCGCGAGGAGCAGGACGAGTTCTCGGCGCGCAGCCACCAGCTCGCCGCCAAGGCGTGGAAGGACGGGCTCTTCGACGACGAGGTCGTCCCGGTGAACATCCCGCAGCGCAAGGGCGACCCGGTCGTCTTCAAGAGCGACGAGGGCATCCGCGCCGACACGACGACCGCGTCACTCGGGGGCCTGCGCCCGGCCTTCAGCAAGGACGGCACGATCACGGCCGGCTCCGCCTCGCAGATCTCCGACGGCGCCGCCGCGGTCGTCGTCATGAGCCGGGCCAAGGCCGAGGAGCTGGGCCTGACGTGGCTCGCCGAGATCGGTGCGCACGGCATGGTGGCCGGACCGGACTCGACCCTCCAGCAGCAGCCGGCCCGTGCCATCGCGCGCGCCTGCGAGAAGGAGGGCATCACGCCCGCCGACCTGGACCTCGTCGAGATCAACGAGGCCTTCGCGGCCGTGGGCCTCGCCTCGGCCAAGGAGCTCGGCATCGACGTCGACAAGGTCAACGTCAACGGCGGCGCCATCGCGCTCGGCCACCCGATCGGCATGTCCGGCGCCCGCATCGCGCTGCACCTCGCGCTCGAGCTCAAGCGTCGCGGTGGCGGTGTCGGTGCGGCCGCGCTCTGCGGTGGCGGTGGCCAGGGCGATGCCCTCATCGTCCGCGTGCCCAAGAGCGCCTGACGGTCGAATCCTCTTTCGTGGCACGCCGATCCGTCGACGTCCCCGCCCTGGTCGAGTCGGCCAGGGCGGGTTCTCCGCGCGCCGTGGCCCGGCTCATCTCGCTCGTCGAGGACGGCCACGGCTCGCTGCGTGAGGTCATGGCCGCGCTGGCGCCGCACGCCGGCAACGCGTGGGTCATCGGCATCACCGGCTCGCCCGGTGTCGGCAAGTCCACGACGACCACGGCGCTCGTGGGCGCGTTCCGCGAGCGGGGCCTGCGGGTGGGGGTGCTCGCGGTCGACCCGAGCTCGCCCTTCTCCGGCGGCGCCCTGCTCGGCGACCGCATCCGCATGCAGGACCATGCGCTCGACCCCGAGGTCTACATCCGCTCGATGGCCTCGCGCGGGCACCTCGGCGGGCTGTCCTTCACGACGCCGCAGGCCATCCGCGTGCTCGACGCCGCGGGCTGCGACGTCGTGCTCGTCGAGACCGTCGGGGTCGGGCAGTCCGAGGTGGAGATCGCCGGTCTGGCCGACACCTCCGTCGTGCTCCTCGCGCCGGGCATGGGCGACGGCATCCAGGCCGCCAAGGCCGGCATCCTCGAGATCGGCGACGTCTTCGTCGTCAACAAGGCCGACCGCGAGGGCGCCGACGCGACGGTGCGCGACCTGCGCCACATGATCTCGCTCGGCGACCGCACCGAGCCGGGCCTGTGGCGTCCGCCGGTCGTGAAAACCGTTGCGGCACAGAAGATCGGCATCGACGAGGTCATGGAGGCGCTCGACAAGCACCGGGCCTTCATCGAGGAGGACGGCGAGCTCGACCGGCGCCGTGAGCGCCGGGTCGCCGACGAGATCGAGACGATCGCGCTAGCCACCCTGCGCACCCGGCTCGGTCACCTCGGTGGCCGCGAGGGCGTGACCGCTCTGGCCCGCGACGTCGTCGCGGGACGCATCGACCCGTATGCCGCCGCCGACCGCCTCCTCGAGCAGCTCGGCACCTGACGGAGTCGCGCCGCCACACCGTCCACGCTGAGTGCGGCGCGAGGTCGTGCGCGTGGTCGCGCAGCTGATGTCGTCATGACGCACCTGGCGCCCGATCTCATGCACGACCAGGAGGGGCCCCGTCGGGGAGCGAGGCTCAGCCGTGTGCGGGGCACGCGGCATACGTAATTCGTTGGCGCGGCAACGGCCCCCGGTGTCACCGTCGAGGGATGGACATCATCCCGCTCGACCGTGACGACGACGTCATGCTCAAGGCGCTCCACGGCGTGGCCACGCGCAGCGAGGCGGTCTCGCGCGTGCAGCCCATCCAGCGCACCGAGGAGGAGTTCCTCAAGATGGCGCGCTTCTCGTTCCCGGGCGAGCGAGAGGAGACCGCGGTGGCGGTCGTCGACGGCGCGCCTGTCGGGTGGGTCCGGCTCTTCCTCCCGGAGCGCGACAACCTCGACAAGTCCTGGTCGCAGCTCGAGGTCGACCCCGAGCACCGCCGTCAGGGCGTGGGCTCGGCGCTCGCGGAGTGGGCGGAGCAGCGCGCGGAGACGGCGGGTCGGCACATGCTGCTCACCGAGGTCTTCGTCCCCGTCGGCGACCGTGAGTCCCACGCGGACCGCGAGTTCGCCCTGAAGCGTGGGTATGCCGTGTCGAGCGTCGAGATCGTGCGCTCGCTGCCGCTACCTGTCGACTCGGACGTCCTGGCCGGTCACGAGTCCCGGGCCGCCGAGGCCATGGGCGACCTGTTCGAGCTCACCGTCCACGTCGACGGCGTGCCGGACGAGCTCCGCCAGGGCGTCTGCGACGCCTCGAACCGGCTCATCCTTGACGCACCCACCGGCGACGTCGAGTTCGAGCCGGAGTCCATGACAGTGGAGGACTACGAGACGCTGCTCGCCCACCTGCGCGACACCGGTCGCACGATGGTCACGGCGGTCGCGGTGCACCGCGAGACGGGGGTCGTCGCGGCCTACACCGACCTCGCCGTCCCGTCCGGAGACCCTGATGTCGTCTTCCAGTGGGGCACCCTCGTGCTGCCGGAGCACCGGGGTCACCGCCTCGGCATGGCCGTCAAGGCGGCCAACCTCAGGGAGCTGGGCCGCCTTGCGCCGGAACGACGCTCGGTCCAGACGATGAACGACGAGCAGAACCCCTGGATGGTCCGCATCAACCAGGACCTCGGCTTCGAGATCATCGAGGAGGCACTGACGATGAGGAAGGCCTTCTGAGCCGGCGCGTGGTCGAGGCAGGGCTGGGGGTGGCCGTGCGACAGGTCCGCCGGCGGCATACGGTGATCGCATGCTGATCGCCTTCTCCGTCGCCCCCACCGTCGCGGCCGACGACACCGGATCGGTGTCCGACGCCGTCGCCCGAGCCATCCGCGTCGTGCGCGACTCGGGCCTGCCGCACCGCACCGATGCGATGTTCACGACGATCGAGGGGGAGTGGGACGAGTGCATGGCTGTCGTCAAGCAGTGCTGCGACGTGCTCGCCGAGACCTCGCCGCGGGTGGGGCTCGTGCTCAAGGCGGACATCCGGCCCGGGTGGACCGGCGAGCTGGACGGCAAGCTCGAGCGTCTCGAGGATGCCCTCGGTCGTCAGCAGGATGACTGAGCCGGACTGGCAGCTGCGGCCGCTCGCGATCGAGGACTGCGACGAGCTGGGTCGCGTCCACATGGCCGTCTGGCGGGACGCGTACGCCGGCCTCATGCCCGCGGACTACCTCGCGGGGCTCAGTGACGAACGCTGCGCCGACAACTGGCGTCGGATCGCGGCGCGCCCGGCGGACGAGCCCGGCGGCACGCTCGTCGTCGTCGGTCCCGACGGCCAGCTCGCGGGCTTCGGCAGCGCCGGGCCGAGCCGTGACGAGGACGCGCCCACCGAGTGGGAGCTGTATGCCGTGAACCTGGCCGCACCGGCCCGCGGCACGGGTGTCGCGGACCGGCTCCTCGACGAGCTGCTCGGCGCCAGGGACGCGACGCTGTGGGTCGTCGACGGCAACGCCCGGGCGAGGGCCTTCTACTCCCGCCGCGGTTTCGCCCTCGAGGGCGGGCGTGACGTGCACCCGGCCACCGGGACGCCCGAGGTGAGGATGATCCGGCGCGCCTGAAGCGTGCAGGACGAAATGCGCATATCGGTCATCAGGCGCATCGGGCGCGGCGTGACCGGCCTGACACCGATCCGTCTCCTGCGCACGATCCGCGCCCGGACCGTCCGGAAATGTCCCCGGCGAGCCGCTTCGACGGATTGGGGATCCAGCACGGTGCCTGCGTATCGTGGGTCGCGGCCGAGCGTGCTCGGCCTGTCCTCCTGTGTCACCGAAAGGCTTTTCCATGCCCCGCACCGCGACCCGTCGACGTGCTCTGGCCGCCGCGCTCGCCTGTGCTGCCATGCTCTCCGCCTGCACCGGCAACTCCGATGACGGCACCAGCAGCGCCGCGGGCACCCCTGCCGTCGCCCCGGACTCGGCCCAGACCACGGCCGCCTCGGCCGTGAGTGCAGCGGCGACGTCGTCCCTCGACGGGACGGCTGCCGGCGCGGCAGCCCGGGACAAGGCGTTCGTCGGCGCGGCCCTCGAGTCGGCCAACGCGTACGCCAAGACGCTCCCCGGCCGCACGGCGGCAGAGAAGGCGGACGCCGAGCTCGCGACCACCGGCGTCAAGGTGCTTGCGATCTCCCGCAGTGGTGACACCCCCCAGCAGGTGCTCGCGCAGACGACCCTCAAGAAGACGGGCGCCGCGGTCCTCGTGCTGCTCGTCGGCGGTCAGTCCGGCGCGCCGTTCAAGGCGGCGGCCGTGACGCCGATGCTCCCCGACGCCAAGCTCGACGCGCTCGACCCGACGACCGACGGCTCGGCAGCCGTCGGGGACGGCTCGGGCCTCAGCGCCAAGCCCGACGACGTCGTCGCGGCCTTCGCCGCCTCGGTGAAGTTCCCGGAGCCGACGGCCACGAAGGTGCTCGCCGCCGACCCCCTCTCGGAGCAGCTGCGCCAGTCGGCCCGCGCCCAGTCGCAGGCCCTCAACAACCAGGGCGCCTTCACCCAGGAGCACGAGCCCAAGGGCATCATCGGCGGTCTGCGGCTCAAAGACGGCAAGGGCGCCATCGTCTTCGCCCACCTCGTGCGCAACGACGCGATCGCCATGCGGACTCCCGTCAAGCTCACCCCGGCCAAGGACCTCACGCTCCTGACCGGCATCAAGCAGATCACGACCGAGGCCAACCTGACCTCGAACGAGATCATCGCCGTCGTCATCCCCGCGTCGGGACAGGCGCGCATCGTCGCCGCGTCCGACCAGCTCGTCGCCGGCTCGGGTCGGTGAGGCAGGATTGATCTATGAGTCACCAGCCATTCACCGCAGCAGCACTTCGCGGTGCCGTCGACCTGTCATCGCTCAAGCGTCCGGCCCCGCCGGCTGGCCCCGCATCCGGCGCGGCCTCCACCTCCGCGGACGGTGCTGGCCTCGTCATCGAGGGCACTGACGCCTCGATCCGCGAGGTCATCGCGGCCTCGGACCGGCACCCCGTGGTCATGGTGCTGTGGTCACCGCGGCTCCAGGAGTCGGCCGACTTCGTCACGACCCTCGGCTCGGTCGCGCGCCGCTACGGCGGCCGCTTCCAGCTCGTGACCGTCGACGTCGACGCCAACCCGACGATCCTGCAGGCCTTCCAGGTCCAGGCCGTCCCCGTGAGCTTCGCTTTCGTCCAGAGCCAGCCCGTCCCCCTCTTCGAGGGCGTGCAGCCCGAGGCGCAGGTCGCGGCCGTCATCGACCAGGTCCTGCAGCTCGCGGCCCAGCACGGCGTCACGGGCACCGTCCCGGGGGGCGACGGCGCCGCTGCCGAGGCCGGTGAGCCCGAGCCGGAGCAGCCCCTGCCGCCGCTCCACCAGAAGGCTTTCGACGCCATCGAGGCCGGGGACCTCGACACCGCCGCCGCGGCCTACCGCGAGGCCCTCGCGCAGAGCCCGGCCGACACCGACGCCAAGCTCGGCCTCGCCCAGGTGGGCCTCATGCAGCGCACCCAGGGCGCCGACCTCCAGGCCGCTCGCGCCGCCGCGGCCGCCGCGCCGACCGACGTCGACGCGCAGATCCTCGTCGCCGACCTCGACCTGCTCGGTGGCCACGTCGAGGACGCGTTCCTGCGCCTCATCGACACGGTGCGGGTCACGGCCGACGCCGACCGCAACAAGGCCCGTGAGCACCTCGTCGAGCTCTTCGAGGTCGTCGGGGTCACCGACGAGCGGGTCGCCAGGGCCCGCAAGTCCCTCATGAGCGCCCTCTTCTAGAGGCTTCCGAGCCACGCCGACAGCGCCGAGCCACCCGGGTAGGGGTGGCTCGGCGCTGTCGTGCCACCGCGGTGCCGACAGAGTGGCTCGGTGCCGACAGAGCGGGTCGGTGGCGCCAGGGCGCGTCGGCGACGTCAGTCGGTCTCGGCGGTGAGGACGAGGGCGTCCGACAGGCGCGCCACCACGTCGTCGGCGGTGCCGTCCGTGCCTTCGGCCCCTTCGGCCCCTTCGGCCCCTTCGGCCCCTTCGGCCCCTTCGGTGTCGACCCAGAGCCCCCAGTGCGGGGTGCGCGGGTCGGCCCCGTCGCGCACGACGACGACGTGCACGGGCTCGGGCTCGACGAGGTCGAGGAAGTCCTCGAGGCGGTCGCCGAGCGCGTCCTCGGCGACGACGGCGTCGAACCCCTCGAGCTGGTAGGTCTCGGCGACGGCGAGGGCCGCCGACCAGCGCAGCAGCCGCAGCCGCAGCTGCTCGGGCGTCGGAGGCTCGTCCCAGCCGGGCACGTCGCCGGCGGTGAGCGCCTGCTCGAGCACCGCCCCGTCCACGACGACGGCGCGCTCGAGCCGTGCGGCTACGGCGGATGCGAGAGCGGCCCGGGCCGAGGCCCGGGCCGCCGTCACGAGCAGGAGCCGGCCGCGCGGACCGGTCTCGTCGGGGTCGCTCATCCGCCGAGGGCCGCCGACACGACGTCCTTGGCCTCGGCCTGCACGCGCGCGAGGTGCTCGGGTCCCTGGAAGGACTCGGCGTAGATCTTGTAGACGTCCTCGGTGCCCGACGGACGCGCGGCGAACCACGCGCTCTCCGTCGTGACCTTGAGGCCGCCGATCTTGGCGCCGTTGCCGGGAGCCTCGGTGAGCTTGCCCGTGATCGGCTCTCCCGCAAGGGTCTCCGCGGTCACGTCGTCGGGGGAGAGGGCACCGAGCTTGGCCTTCTCCTCGCGCGACGCGGCGGCGTCGATGCGGGCGTATGCCGGGTCGCCGTGTCTCGCGGTCAGCTCGGCGTAGTGCTGGCTGGGGGTCCTGCCGGTCGCGGCGAGGATCTCGGAGGCCAGCAGCGCGAGCAGGATGCCGTCCTTGTCGGTGGACCAGACGGTGCCGTCCTGGCGCAGGAAGCTGGCGCCGGCGGACTCCTCGCCGCCGAAGCCCACCGAGCCGTCGAGCAGGCCGGGCACAAACCACTTGAAGCCCACAGGGACCTCGAGCAGCGTGCGGCCGAGGTCGCCGGCGACGCGGTCGATCATCGAGGACGACACGAGGGTCTTGCCGATGGCCGTGGTCGCCGGCCAGCCGGGGCGCGCCCCGCCGTAGAGGTACTGGATGGCGACGGCGAGGTAGTGGTTGGGGTTCATCAGCCCGGCGTCCGGGGTGACGATGCCGTGCCGGTCGGCGTCGGCGTCGTTGCCCGTCGAGATGTCGTAGGCGTCCTTGGCGTGGATGAGCGAGGCCATCGCCGAGGGGGAGCTGCAGTCCATCCGGATCTTGCCGTCCCAGTCGAGCGTCATGAACGCCCACTGCGGGTCGACGCGCGGGTTGACGACGGTGAGGTCGAGCCCGTGCCGCTCGCCGATCTCGCCCCAGTAGGCCACCGACGCGCCACCCAGGGGGTCGGCGCCGATGCGGACGCCGGCCTCGCGGACCTTGGCGAGGTCGACGACGTTGGGGAGGTCGTCGACGTAGGTGCCCATGAAGTCGTAGGAGCCGGCCTCGCCGCGTGCCTGCTCGAAGGACACCCGGCGGACGTCGCGCAGCCCACCACGGATGAGGTCGTTGGCACGCTTGGCGATGACGGACGTGGCGTCGGTGTCGGCCGGGCCGCCGTGCGGCGGGTTGTACTTGAAACCGCCGTCGGCCGGGGGGTTGTGCGACGGCGTGACGACGATGCCGTCCGCGAGACCGCTTGCCCCGGAAGCCTTCCCGCGGTTGGCGCGCAGGATCGCGTGCGACACCGCGGGCGTCGGCGTGTAGCCGTCACGGTCGTCGACGAGCACCTGCACGCCGTTGGCCACCAGCACCTCGAGCGCCGATCGCCATGCCGGCTCGGACAGGGCGTGCGTGTCGCGCCCGATGAAGAGCGGACCGTCGAAGCCCTGCGACACGCGGTAGTCGACGATGGCCTGCGTCGTGGCGAGGATGTGGTCCTCGTTGAAGGCCGTGCGCAGGCTCGACCCCCGGTGCCCCGACGTGCCGAAGGCGACCTGCTGGTCGGGGTCGTCGACGTCCGGGTGGCGGTCGTAGTAGGCGCCGACGAGCGCGTCGACGTCGACGAGGTCCTCGGCCTGTGCCGGCTGACCGGCGCGAGGGTGGGTCATGAGGGGTCTCCGTTCGTGGTCGTGGCGGCAGGTGCTGGGGCGACGGCGCTGGATGCGGAACCGGTGGCAGCCCCGTCGACCGTCGCGGTGACCGCCGAGCTCCCCGAGGCACCTGCGACCGCCGAGGTCGTGGGCTCGTCGACGGGGACGAGCCACACGGTCGACAGGCGCGGCACCGTGACGTCGACGGCATACGGCTGGTCGTGCCACGCCTCCTGGCGCGCCTCGACGACGAGACCGGTGCTGCTCGGCGCGTCGGGGTGGTAGCCGGCGGTGTCGAGCACGACCGTCCACCTCCCGCCCCGCGGCACGCCGATCCGGTAGGACTGCTGCGTCTCGCCGCTGAAGTTCATGACGCACGCGACGACGGGGGCGTCCGTCGCGCGGTCGCCGGTGCCGAAGCGAAGCCACGAGAACGTGTTGTGGGCGGCGTCGTCGGCCTCGAGCCACTCGAATCCCGAGGGGTCGGCGTCGAGCTCCCACAGCGCGCGGTGGCTGCGGTAGATCCCGTTGAGGTCCTTGACGAGGTTGTGGACGCGGTAGTGCAGCGGCTGCTCGAGCAGCCACCAGTCGAGGCTGCGGCCCTCGGACCACTCGGACTCCTGGCCGAACTCGCAGCCCATGAAGAGCAGCTGCTTGCCGGGGTGGCACCAGAGGTAGGCGAGGAAGGCGCGGAGCGTCGCCACCTGCTCCTCGCGCGGGCCGCGCGACTTGCGCAGGAGCGAGCCCTTGCCGTGGACGACCTCGTCGTGGCTGATCGGCAGGACGAAGTTCTCGTCGAACGCGTACATGAGCGAGAACGTCAGCTTACCGTGGTGGTAGCTGCGGTAGATGGGCTCCTCGCCGAGGTACTTCAGCGAGTCGTTCATCCACCCCATGTTCCACTTGAAGCCGAAGCCGAGGCCGCCCTGGTCGGTGGGCCTCGTGACGCCGGGCCACGTCGTCGACTCCTCGGCGATCGTGACGATGCCGCCGACCCGCTTGTAGGCGGTGCCGTTGGTCTCCTTGAGCAGCTCGACGGCCTCGAGGTTCTCCCGGCCCCCGTCCTTGTTGGGGATCCACTCGCCCGGGTTGCGGGCGTAGTCTAGGTAGAGCATGGAGGCGACGCCGTCGACCCGGAGACCGTCGATGTGGTACTCCTCCAGCCAGTAGAGCGCGTTGGCGACGAGGAAGTTGCGCACCTCGGGGCGGCCGTAGTCGAAGATGTTCGAGCCCCACTCGGGGTGCCATCCCTTGCGCGGGTCCGGGTGCTCGTAGAGCGGCAGCCCGTCGAAGCGGGCGAGGGCCCACTCGTCGGTGGCGAAGTGGCCCGGCACCCAGTCGAGCAGCACACCGATGCCGGCACGGTGGAGCTCGTCGACGAGGTAGCGGAAGTCGTCAGGGCGGCCCCAGCGCGAGCTCGGGGCGTAGTAGCCGGTGACGTGGTAACCCCACGAGGGCACGTAGGGGTGCTCCATGACGGGGAGGAACTCGACGTGGGTGAAGCCGAGGTCGCGCACGTAGTTGACGAGGTGCTCGGCGAGACCGCGGTAGCCCAGCTCCTGGCGCCACGAGCCGAGGTGCACCTCGTAGATGCTCATGGGCCCCTGGTGCGCGTTGCTCGTGCGGCGACGCTCCATCCAGTCGTCGTCGCGCCAGTCGTAGTGGGTCTCGGTGACGATGGCAGCCTGCTTGGGGGCGACCTCCGTCATGCGCGCCATCGGGTCGCTCTTGAGCCGGACGAGCTCGTCGGGCCCGCGCACGGCGAACTGGTAGTTCATCCCCTCCTGGGCACCGGGCAGGAACAGCTCCCAGATGCCGCTCTCGCCGAGGGCGCGCATGGGGTGCGAGCGACGGTCCCAGTCGTTGAAGTCGCCGATGACGTGGACGGCCTTGGCGCGGGGCGCCCAGACGGCGAAGGACACGCCCCAGACGTCGCCGAGGGGTCCGGGGTAGTGGCGCACGTGGGCGCCGAGGACGGTCCACAGCTGCTCGTGGCGTCCCTCGTTGATGAGGTGCCGGTCGATCTCGCCGAGGGTCGGCGCGAAGCGGTACGGGTCGTCCTGCTCGTGCTCGACGCCGTCGCCGTACTCGACGAGGAGGCGGTAGTCGTGCGTCGTGCCGAAGTCGGGAGACGTCATCGACCAGATGCCGTCCCGGACGTGCTGCAGCTCGACGCGCTCGCCGGAGTCGAGCCGGGCGCCGACGCGGGTCGCGTACGGGCGGTAGGCCGTGATGGTCAGGCCGCCCGGGCCGACGTGGTGGCCGAGCAGGTCGTGCGGCTGTCCGTTGCGGCCCTGGAGGAAGGCGGTGATGGCCGCGTCGTCCAGGGAAGGGCCCCGGGTGGTGTCGGTGGTCATGGCGTGCCTTCCTCGGTGGTGAGCCGCTCGACGGCGCCGAGCGGGATCGGCAGCCACGTGGGCCGGTTGCGCGCCTCGTAGACGACCTCGTAGAGCGCCTTGTCGAGCTCGAGCGCGCGGATCAGCGCCTGGGCGTCGGCGTCGGGTGCGCCCGCGACGGAGGCGTAGCCGTCGAGGAACGCCGCCCGGCAGGCGGCGGCCCAGGCCGTGGCGTCGACGGGGGACTCGGCCAGCGCCACGGAGCCGGCGGCGTAGTCGAACGAGCGCAGCATCCCGGCGACGTCGCGCGCCGTGAGGTCGGGGAGTACGCGTTCGGCGAGCGGGCGCAGCGGCTCGCCCTCGAAGTCGAGGGCCACCCAACCCCGCTCGGGCACGTCGAGCACCTGTCCGAGGTGGTAGTCGCCGTGGATGCGCTGCAGCGGCGGCCAGTGCACGTCGCGGACCGACTCCACGACGCGGTCGACGGCGGCCGAGCGGGAGGCGAGGTCGGGCACGAGGGCCACGGCCGCGGCATACCGCTGTCGCATCGACGCGACGACGGCCTCGCGGGCCTCCGGGGTCACCTCGTGGGTGCCGAGGGAGTAGGCGAGCGCGCCATGGATCTCGGCGGTCACGACTCCGAGGTCGCGCGCCCGGGCCGTGAAGTCCGTGCCCGACGCCGCGGCGACGAGGGCGACGCGCCAGGCGTCCTCGACTCCCGGGATGAACTCCTGCGCGAAGGCGAGGTGCCCGTGCAGGGGCGACCCGTCGGCGGGGGAGTCCCAGGCGCCGGAGAGGTGCCCGATCGCCATCGGGACCCGGTCGGAACCCTCGGCGGTCAGAGCGGACTGCACGACGACGTCGGGGTTGTCGCCGTCCTGGAGGGTGCGGAACACCTTGACGATGACGGGCTCGGCGGGACCGCCGCCCGGCGCCGTCATGCGGCAGATGATCGAGGTGTTGGACTGCTCGCCGCTCAGCACGGTGGCCGACGACACGGACCCGTGGGCGCGACCCGTCGAGGAGCCCGTCGCGAGGGCGTTGCTGCCGACCGAGGCCTGGGCCTCGTCGGAGACGCCGGCCCCGAGGATCGTCGCCATGAGCTGGCCGACGTAGACCGGGTCGTGCGGGGCGTCGTAGACCCAGCGGGTGCCGAGGACGCTGTGCTCCATCGTGCCGAGCAGGGCGTGCTCGGCGCCCTCGAGCGGCGCGGCCCGGTAGGTGAGCGGGACCTGGTAGACGACGGCGGGCGTCACGGCCTCGTCGGCGAGCAGCAGCGTCTCGCAGCCGACCTCGCCGTCGGGGTCCTCGAAGCGGAAGCCGCCGACGCGCCGCAGCTGCGGCACGTGACCCTTGCCGTGGTACCACCGCTGGCGCGGCATCCACTCGGTGACCATCTCGGTCTTGGTCGGCACGATGCTCGCGCCCTTGTGCACGATCGCCATCAGCCGTGGTCCTCCCCGCCGCGCAGGCGCAGCCAGAAGAAGTCGCGCGAGCCGAGCGTCAGGGTGACGCGCCCGTCGCTCGCGACCCACGGGAAGCCGCTGCCGCCGAAGAGGTCGATGAGCTCGCGGCCCGCGAGGTGCTCGGGCAGCTGGATCGTCGCGGCCTGCGGGCGGCTCGAGAGGTTGTTGACGCACAGCACGGACTCGCCGGGCTCGTTGCCGTCGGCCTCCATGGTGCGCGTGAACGCGAGGATGGCGTCGTTGTCGGCCTCGACGACCTGGAAGTCACCGAGCCCGAAGACGGGGTGGCGCCCCCGGATCTGGAGCATGCCGCGCACCCAGTGCAGCAGCGACGCCGACGACGCCATCTGCGCCTCGACGTTGATGTTGTTGTAGTGGTAGACGAGGCTGCTGATGACGGGCAGGTAGAGCTTGCCCGGGTCGACGCTGGAGAAGCCGGCGTTGCGGTCGGGCGTCCACTGCATCGGGGTGCGCACGGCGTCACGGTCGGTGAGCCAGATGTTGTCGCCCATGCCGATCTCGTCGCCGTAGTAGAGGCAGGGCGAGCCGGGCAGCGACAGGATGAGCGCGTGGATGAGCTCGATCTCAGGGCGTGAGTTGTCGAGCAGGGGAGCGAGCCGGCGCCGGATGCCGACGTTGGCGCGCATGCGCGGGTCCGGGGCGTACCAGCCGTACATCGCGGCGCGCTCCTCGGGCGTCACCATCTCCAGCGTCAGCTCGTCGTGGTTGCGCAGGAAGGTGCCCCACTGCGTGCCGCTCGGGATCGCCGGGGTGTCGGCGAGCACGTCGATGATCGGCGCGGCCTTCTCCTCGCGCAGCGAGTAGTAGAGGCGCGGCATGACGGGGAAGTGGAAGCACATCTGGCACTCCGGCGCCTCCTCGGTGCCGAAGTAGTCGACGACCTCCGCAGGCGGCTGGTTGGCCTCCGCGAGCAGGATGCGACCGGGGTACTCGGCGTCGACCATGGCGCGCAGCCGGGCGAGGAACTCGTGCGTCTTCGGCAGGTTCTCGCAGTTGGTGCCTTCCTCCTCGAAGAGGTAGGGGACCGCGTCGAGCCGGAAGCCGTCGATGCCGAGGTCCATCCAGAAGCGCACGATGTCGAACATCGCCTCCTGGACGGCCTCGTTCTCGAAGTTGAGGTCGGGCTGGTGGCTGAAGAAGCGGTGCCAGAAGAACTGCCGGCGCACCGGGTCGAAGGTCCAGTTGGAGACCTCGGTGTCGACGAAGATGATGCGCGCGTCGTCGTAGCCGTCGTCGGTGTCGGACCACACGTAGAAGTCGCCGTAGGGGCCGTCGGGCTCCGCGCGGCTCGCCTGGAACCACGGGTGCTGGTCGCTCGTGTGGTTCATGACGAAGTCGGTGACGATGCGGATGCCGCGGGCGTGCGCCTGCGAGACGAGCTCGGTGAACTCCGGCAGCGTCCCGAACTCGGGCAGCACCGCCTTGTAGTCGGCGATGTCGTAGCCACCGTCGCGCAGGGGGGAGGCGTAGAACGGCGGCAGCCACAGGCAGTCGACCCCGAGCCACTGGAGGTAGTCGAGCCGGTTGATCAGCCCGGTGAAGTCACCGGCGCCGGAGCCCTTGGAGTCGGCGAAGGCGCGGACGAGCACCTCGTAGAAGACCGCCTTCTTGAACCACTGCGGGTCGTGCTTCAGGCCGGGCTGGGACAGGTTGAGGCCCTGCATGCGTCAGTGGCTCCTCACGTGGATGATGTGGACGGGCTCGGAGTCGGGCCCCAGACGGACGAAGTTGTCCTGGCGCCATTCCCACGTCTGGTTCGTGATGTGGTCGTGCGCCTCGAAGGTCGACCACGTGGCCATACCCAGAGCCTCCATGTCGAGGTGCACCCACGTCTCACGGGTCGCGTGCGGGTCGAGGTTGGCGATGACGAGCACCGTGTCCCGCTCACCCGTGTCCCGGTCGACGACGCGGGACTTGCTGAAGACGAGGACGTTCTCGTCGTCGGCGGCGTGGAAGCGCAGGTTGCGCAGCCAGCGCAGGGCCGGGTGCCAGCCGCGGATGTCGTTGAGCCGCTTGAGATACCAGGCGAGAGAACGACTCTCGAGCGGACCGCCGGGCTCGTAGAGGTACCACTGGCGGTCCTTGTACTCGTACTTCTCGTTGTCGATCTGCTCCTCGGCGCCGGGGCGCGCCACGTGCTCCATCAGCTCGTAGCCGGCGTAGATGCCGTAGGTCGGTGACATCGTCGCCGCGACCGCGGCTCGCAGCTTCCACGCGGTGGGTCCGCCGTACTGCATGTAGGGCGTGAGGATGTCGTGCGTCGTGGGCCAGAACGACGGGCGCATGTAGGCCGACCCGGTCGTCTCGCCCGCGAGCTCGCGGCCGTACTCCTCGAGCTCCCACTTGGCGTTGCGCCACGCGTAGTAGGTGTAGCTCTGCTGGAAGCCGGCCTTGGCGAGCTCGTGCATCATCGCCGGCTTGGTGAACGCCTCGGAGAGCCAGACGGTCTCGGGGTGCTGCAGGGCGACGTCGGCGATCAGCCACTGCCAGAAGGCGACCGGCTTGGTGTGGGGGTTGTCGACGCGGAAGATGCGCACCCCGTGGTCGAGCCACACCTGGATGACCCGGCGCACCTCGGCGTAGGCCTCGGCGGGGTCGTTGTCGAAGTTGAGCGGGAAGATGTCCTGGTACTTCTTGGGCGGGTTCTCGGCGTAGGCGATGCTGCCGTCGGCGCGCGTCGTGAAGAGCGACGGGTGCGTCTGCACCCACGGGTGGTCGGGGGAGGCCTGTAGCGCGATGTCGAGCGCGACCTCGAGCCCGACGCGACCGGCCTCGGCGACGAAGTGGTCGAAGTCCTCGAAGGTGCCGAGGTCGGGATGGATGGCGTCGTGCCCGCCGTCGGGGGAGCCGATGGCGTAAGGGGATCCGGGGTCGCCGGGCTGCGCGCTGAGGGAGTTGTTGCGCCCCTTGCGAGCCGTCGTGCCGATGGGGTGGATCGGGGTGAGGTAGACGACGTCGAAGCCCATGTCGGCGATGGCGGGCAGCCGCTCGGCGGCGGAGCGGAAGGTGCCGGAGACCCACTCACCCGTCGTCTCGTCGCGGTGCGCGCCCTCGGACCGGGGGAAGATCTCGTACCACGCGCCGTAGAGCGCGCGCTCGCGCTCGACGAGCAGGGAGTATGCCGGTGAGCTCGACACGAACTCACGCAGCGGCACGAGCGCGGCCAGTCCCGTGATCTCGGGCGAGGTCGCCGCGCCGAAGCGGTGGGCGGCGGGCGAGCGGGTGTCGCCGAGGGCGAGCACGCCCTTGTCGATCTCGGACGCGTCGACGCCCAGGCCGCGGACGGACTCGGCGAAGCGCTGGAGCACGCGGACGCCCTCGGCGCACATGAGGTCCTCGTCGACCCCGGCGTCGATCTTG
Organism: Terrabacter tumescens; assembly: GCF_014646815.1. Taxonomy (GTDB): domain Bacteria; phylum Actinomycetota; class Actinomycetes; order Actinomycetales; family Dermatophilaceae; genus Terrabacter; species Terrabacter tumescens. Next base: position 74,900 of record NZ_BMNZ01000003.1, on the reverse strand, counting down.
ATGCCGGCGTCGTGCACCCACGTCGCGTAGGGGTCGGACCAGCCCTCGACGCGGTAGGTCCACCAGCCCTCGCGGTCTGCGACGACGCTCGTGGACCACTCGGACAGGCCGGGGTTGTCGCTGTGCATGGCGAAGTAGTGCTCGTGGCCGTCGGGGTCGGTGAGGACCGCGGTGGCGTTGACCGCGTCGTGGCCCTCGCGGAAGACCTTGGCCCGGACGGTGAACTCCTCGCCGACGACCGACTTCGCGGGGCGCGTGCCGCCGTCGACGAGCGGACGGACGTCGCTCACGGGGATGCGTCCCATGGGGAGCGCGCCACCCGGCATACCCTCCACGCTCGGCGGAGTGCTCACGGCGTGGTCGGGAGCGAGGTGGACGGCACCGGCCGCGGTGTCGTCGACGAAGGCGGAGTCCGCGGTCGGTGTGGAGTCGTCGCGCCGAGGGGCTGGGGGAGTCGCCACAGCGGGAGCGGCGGGAGCGGCGGGAGCAACGGGATCAACAGGAGGAGCTGGGGGAGTCGCAGGGGGAGCGGCGCTGCGCACGCGGTTCGGCTTGCCGGAACGGGACTTCTTCGCTGAGCCAGTCACGTGTTCGACCGTATCGAAGTTGCAGCGTTTGGCCCATGAGGCGGTGCGGGTCGGTCCAGTGGGTGAAACCCCGCTGCAAGGGTTGCAAAAACCCGACATGGCGACCCCTATGCTGTCCCCTTGTGAAGGCCATCCGTCGCTTCAGCGTCCGTACCGTCCTGCCGAGCCGCATCGAGGGTCTCGGCGTCCTCGCGAGCAACCTCCGCTGGTCCTGGCACCCGCCCACCCGCGACCTGTTCGAGAGCATCAGCCCGCGCAAGTGGGCGCAGGCGGGTGAGGATCCCGTCAAGCTGCTCTCGCGCCTCTCCGCCGACGAGCTCGCGGCGCTCGCCGCCGACGACGACTTCGTCGGTCGCGTCGTGGTCGCCAACGAGGACCTGCACCACTACCTCACCGACGAGCGGTGGTACCAGTCGTGGAGCCGTGAGCAGGAGGCCGCCGGCAAGGCCGCGCCCGCCGCGATCGCCTACTTCAGCCCCGAGTTCGGCATCACGTCCGTGCTGCCGCAGTACTCCGGCGGCCTCGGCATCCTCGCCGGCGACCACCTGAAGTCCGCCTCGGACCTCGGCGTGCCGATCGTCGGTGTCGGCCTCTTCTACAAGACCGGCTACTTCAAGCAGTCGCTCAACCGCGACGGCTGGCAGGTCGAGACCTACCCCGTGCTCGACCCCGACGGACTGCCGCTCTCGCTGCTGCGCGAGGAGGACGGCACCCCCGCCGTCGTCACCGTGAGCCTGCCGGCCGGCCGTGAGCTGCACGCCCACGTCTGGAAGGCGCAGGTCGGCCGCGTGCCCCTGCTGCTGCTCGACTCCGACGTCGCCGGCAACGACGAGCAGACCCGCCGGGTCACCGAGTCGCTCTACGGCGGTGGCGGCGACACGCGCCTCGAGCAGGAGCTGCTGCTCGGCATCGGCGGCGTGCGCGCGCTTCGCCTGTGGTCGCGCCTCTCGGGCGCGCCGACGCCGGAGGTCTACCACACCAACGAGGGCCACGCCGGCTTCCTCGGCGTCGAGCGCATCACCGAGCTCGTCCGCGACCACGGCCTCACCTTCGACGACGCCCTCGAGGCCGTCCGCGCCGCAACGGTCTTCACGACGCACACGCCGGTGCCCGCAGGCATCGACCGCTTCGACGCGGCCAAGATCAACCTCTTCTTCGGCGGGCCCAACGCCATCCCCGGCGTGCCGGTCGAGCGCCTGCTGGCCCTCGGGGCCGAGGACTACGAGGGTGGCCAGCCGGGCATCTTCAACATGGCCGTCATGGGCCTGCGCCTCGCGCAGCGCGCCAACGGCGTGTCCCAGCTGCACGGCGTCGTCAGCCGCGAGATGTTCGACGGCCTGTGGCCGGGCTTCGACGACGTCGAGGTCCCGATCTCCAGCATCACCAACGGAGTCCACGCCCCGACGTGGGTCGACCGGGCGGTCTACGACGTCGCCCGCAAGTACCTCGGCACCGCCGACATCGCCGGCGAGGACGCCTGGGGTCGCATCGACGAGGTGCCGGCCGACGCGGTCTGGTCGACCAAGCGCGTCATGCGCGAGAAGCTCGTCGCCGACGTCCGTCGTCGCGTGCGCTCCTCGTGGCAGAAGCGTGGTGCGAGCGATGCGGAGCTCGGCTGGGTCGAGGACATCCTCGACCCCGACGTGCTGACGATCGGCTTCGCCCGTCGCGTGCCGACCTACAAGCGCCTCACGCTGATGCTCCGCGACCCCGAGCGGCTCAAGCGCCTGCTGCTCCACCCGGAGCGCCCGGTCCAGCTCGTCATCGCCGGCAAGTCCCACCCCGCCGACGAGACCGGCAAGCGCCTCATCCAGGAGATGGTCCGCTTCGCCGACGACCCCGAGGTGCGCCACCGCATCGTCTTCCTGCCCAACTACGACATCGCCATGGCCCAGCACCTCTACCCGGGCTGCGACGTCTGGCTCAACAACCCGCTGCGTCCCTTCGAGGCGTGCGGCACGTCGGGCATGAAGGCAGCCCTCAACGGCGGCCTCAACCTCTCCATCCTCGACGGCTGGTGGGACGAGTGGTTCGACGGCCGCAACGGCTGGGCCATCCCGACCGCCGACGGTGTCGAGGACGCCGACCGTCGTGACGACATCGAGGCCTCGGCGCTCTACGACCTCATCGAGCACGACGTCGCCGCGAAGTTCTACGACCGCGACGCGGCGGGCCTGCCGCAGGGGTGGATCGACATGATGACCCACACCCTCAAGACGCTCGGCCCGAAGGTCCTGGCGAGCCGCATGGTGCAGGACTACACCGAGCAGCTCTACAGCCCCGCTGCCGGTGCCGGCCGCTCGGTCGGCGGTTCCGACTTCGCGGGGGCCAAGGACCTCGCGGCCTACAAGACGAAGATCCGCGCTGCGTGGCCGAAGGTCAGGGTCGAGCACGTCGAGCCCTCGGGCCTGTCGGACTCGCCGCAGATCGGCGACGTGCTGGACCTGCGGGCCTACGTCACGCTCGACGGCCTGACGCCTGACGACGTCGAGGTGCAGCTCGTCCACGGGCACGTCAACGACACCGACGAGCTGTGGGGCATGGAGGTCGCCCCGCTCGCCCTCGTCGAGTCCTACGAGGACGGCCGCCACCAGTTCGCCGGCTCGCAGCCGCTGCGCCGCACGGGCTCGTTCGGCTACAGCGTGCGCGTCGTGCCCAAGCACGCGGGCCTCGCCGGCCCGGCCGAGCTCGGACTCGCGCGCAACGCCTGACGTCACCTCGAACCGACCGGAGAGCCCGGACCCCTCGTGGGTCCGGGCTCTCAGGCTTTCGCGTATGCCGTGTGCCCGGGTCGCGGTGTCTCGTCGCGGCCGACGGGCGCGGGCTCACCGACGACGCAGCGACGCGTCGAGCAGGGCCGGCGGAGCGTCGGACTTCTCGTCCGGCGCGAGGTCGAGGCCCGGCGCGACGATCGCGTCCACCGCGTCGAGCACGTCGTGACCCAGCACGGTGTCCGCGGCGGCGAGCTGGGAGTCCAGGTGCTCCGGGGTGCGCGGCCCGACGAGGGCGCTCGTGACGGCCGGGTGCGCGGTGACGAAGCCGAGCGCGAGCTGGACCAGGGTGAGCCCGGCCTCGTCCGCCACGGCGGCGAGCCGCTCGACGGCCTCCAGGCGCGCCCGGTTGGCCGGCACGGTGGTGTCGAAGCGCTGGGGCATGAGGCTCGAGCGGCTCGTGGCGATCTCGCGTCCCTCGCGCACCGCACCGGAGAGCCAGCCCGAGGCGAGCGGGCTCCAGACGAGCACGCCGAGCCCGTGCTCCTGGGCCACGGGCAGCACGTGCGTCTCGGCGCCACGCTGGAGCGCGGAGTAGCTCGGCTGCTCCGTCACGTAGCGACCGAGGTGGTGCTTCCGGGCGGCCCACTGGGCGGCGACGATCCGGTGGGCGGGGAAGGTGGACGAGCCGAAGTAGCGGATCTTGCCGGCGCGCTGGAGGTCGGTCAGGGCCGAGAGGGTCTCCTCGTCGCTCGTCGCGGGGTCCCACCGGTGCATCTGGTAGAGGTCGATGTGCTCGACGCCGAGCCGCTCGAGACTGTGCTCGACCGCGGTCATGAGCCAGTGCCGGGAGCTGCCGCGGTGGTTGGTCCCCTCGCCCATGGGCAGGGTGGCCTTGGTGGCCAGCACGACGTCGTCGCGACGGCCGGCGATCGCGCGGCCCACCATCTCCTCGGACTCGCCCCGGCCGTACGCGTCGGCCGTGTCGATGAGGTTGATGCCGCCCTCGAGCGCGGTGTCGACGAGGGCGGTCACCTCCTCCTGGCTCGTGCGGCCGAGCCGGCCGAAGTTCATCGCGCCGAGGGAGAGAGTGCTGATCCGGACGCCGGTGCGTCCGAGGGTGCGGTACTGCATGGGTGACCTCCGTGGTCGGGGAAGGGGTGGGAGCCGGGTGCGTGGACGTCCTTCCGCACCCTCTGGCATCCTGAAACGGATCGATGTTCCGTTCACACGATACGGAACGCCGTTCCGTTTTGCCAACCCATGTCGAGGAGAACCGTGGCCGAGACCCCTGCCCAGACCGCCGGGCCCCGCAAGCGCGCCGACGCGCGTCGCAACGAGGAGGCGCTGCTCGACGCTGCGGCCGCGGCCTTCGTGGAGTCCGGGGTCGACGTGCCGGTGCGCGACATCGCCGGGCGGGCGGGGGTGGGTGTGGCCACGATCTACCGGCACTTCCCGACCCGCGCCGACCTCATCGTCGCGGTCTACCGGCACCAGGTGCTGGCCTGTGCCGAGGCCGGCCCACGCCTGCTGGCGGAGTCGGCCTCGCCGCACGCCGCCCTCGCCCGCTGGGTCGACCTGTTCGTCGACTTCCTCGTGACCAAGCGCGGTCTGGCCGAGGCGCTGCAGTCCGACGACGCCGCGTTCGCGACGCTGCACAGCTACTTCGTCGACCGGCTCGTGCCGGTGTGCGACAAGCTGCTGAGGGCCGCCGCCGAGGCCGGCGAGATCACCTCCGGGCAGGATGCCTACGAGCTGATGCGCGGCATCGGCAACCTGTGCATCGGCGGTGGCAACCCGCGCTACGACGCCCGGCACATGGTGGGCCTGGTCATCGAGGGGCTCCGCAGGCGGTAGCCGACGGCCTGGGGTTCAGGCCCTCTCGACCGGACGCCACACGTGCATCGAGGCCGCGCGCATCGTGACGAAGTCACCGGCGGCCACGGGCGGGCCCGGGGGAGTGGGCCGCTCGTCGGCGCTGTCCCAGAGCTTCTCGTAGGCCGCCGCGCCGGGGGCCGTCGGGAGCGTCACGTCCACCGCCCCTGCCGAGCCGTTGACCACGAGGAGCACGGAGCGCTCCGAGATCGCGGCGCCGTTGTAGAGGCCTTGGAGCACGGCGACGGCAGGGCCGTCCCAGCGCTCGCCCATGGGCTGGCCGTCGGCGCCGAACCAGGCGAGGTCGGTGGAGCCGTCGGCGTGGACCTGCCTGCCGGAGAAGAAGGTCCGCTGCCGCAGGACCGGGTGGTCGCGGCGCAGCCGCACGAGGTGCCGGCTGGTCTCGAGCAGGTCTTCCTGCCACGCCGCGAGGTCCCACGACATCCAGCTGATCTCGTTGTCCTGCGAGTACGGGTTGTTGTTCCCCCGCTGGCTGCGTCCCAGCTCGTCGCCGGCGTTGAGCATCGGCACGCCGGTCGACAGCAGCAGCGTGCCGAGCAGGTTGCGCATGGACCGCCGCCGGGCGTCGGCGATGTCGGGGTCGTCGGTGCGGCCCTCGACGCCGTGGTTCCACGACCGGTTGTCGTTGGACCCGTCGGTGCCGCTGTGGCCGTTGGCGCCGTTGTGCTTGGTGTCGTAAGTCGTGAGGTCGGCCAGGGTGAAGCCGTCGTGGGCCGTGACGAAGTTGACCGAGGCGATGGTGCCGCGGTCGTGCCGGTCGAAGAGGTCCTGCGAGCCGGCGAGCCGCGTGGCCAGCTCGCGCACGCCGTGACCGACGCCGCCCGACGCGGACGCCGCGAGGTCGCGCAGCCAGAAGGTGCGGGTCGCGTCGCGGTAGCGGTCGTTCCACTCGGAGAACGGCGGCGGGAACTGCCCGGTGCGCCAGCCGTGGAGGCCGAGGTCCCACGGCTCCGCGACGAGCTTGGTGCGCGAGAGGACCGGGTCGGTGCGCAGCGCGACGAGGAAGGGGTGGTCGCGGTCGTAGCCGTCGTCCTTGCCCCGCCCCAGCGCCACGGCGAGGTCGAAGCGGAAGCCGTCGACGTGGCACTCCTGCACCCAGTAGCGCAGCGAGTCGAGCACCAGGCGCGCGACGACCGGGTGGGTCAGGTCGAGGGTGTTGCCGCACCCCGTCACGTCGATGTCACGCCCGCGTCCGTCGACCCGGTAGTAGGCGCGCTGGTCGAGCCCGCGCCACGAGAGCGTCATGCCCTCGCGCGAGTTCTCGGCCGTGTGGTTGTAGACGACGTCGAGCAGCACCTCGATACCCGCGGCGTGGAGGTCCTTGACCATCGTCTTGAACTCGTCGAGGGCGCCCTGCGGGTCGCGGGTCGACGCGTACGCCGCGTGCGGCGCGAAGAAGCCGAGCGTGTTGTAGCCCCAGTGGTTGCTCAGCCCGCGCAGCACAAGGTCGGGCTCGTGCGTGAACGTGTGGACCGGGAGCAGCTCGACCGCCGTGACGCCCAGCCCCAGCAGGTGGTCGACGAACGCGGGGTGCGCCAGACCGGCATACGTCCCGCGCAGCTCTTCGGGCACGCCAGGGTGCAGCTTCGTGGCGTTCTTGACGTGCACCTCGTAGACGAGCGACTCGGTGAGCGAGTGCTGCGGGAACTCGTCCTCGCCCCAGTCGAACTCGTCCTCGACGATGACGCAGCGCGGCATGAAGGGCGCCGAGTCGCGGTCGTCGCGCACCCAGAGGTCGCCGCGCAGGTCGGGGCCGACCCGGTGGGCGTAGAGGGCCGGGTCGAGGTGCACTCCGCCCTCGACGGCGCGCGCGTAGGGGTCGAGCAGCAGCTTGGCGGGGTTGTGCAGCAGGGAGCGGTCGGGGTCCCAGTCGCCGTCGACCCGGAAGGCGTAGCGCTGCCCGGCCGCGACCCCGGGCACGGTGTCGAACCACGTCCCGTGGGCCCGGTGGCGCAGCGCGATGCGCCGCTCGGTCGTCGTCCCGTCCGCGGCGTCGTCGAAGAGGCACACCTCGACCGAGCGGGCGTGACCGGCGTAGACGCAGAACTGTGCACCGTCAGCGGTCAGCCGCGCCCCGAGCTCCGGAGGCAGGTCGGGCGTCGCGGGCAGGGGCGGGCACATGTGTCAGAGCGTAGGGGGTGGCCCACGGCACGCCCGGGCCGGATCGACCTCGCCGCGCAGGCTCGTTACGGTTGACGCATGACCGATCCGACTTCGCTGCCCAACTTCATGCCGAGCGCGCCCGACGCCGGCCCCACCCCGAGCCCCAACGGCGCCGCTGCCAGCGACGCCCCGGTGCGCGACCGCATCCTCGAGGTCCTGAAGGGCCTCGGGATCGAGGCGAGCGTCGACGGCGACGGCGACCTCGAGTTCGCCATCGTGGACGACCAGGGCACGAGCACGACGCTCTTCGCCCGCGTCGCCGAGGGCGACCTGGCCCTCGTGCGCTTCTTCGGCCAGTGGCAGCTCGCCGACCCCGTGTCGCCGGACCGCAACGAGCGCCTCGCCCGCTGCAACGACCTCACGATGCAGCTCAACATCGTCAAGCTCTCGCTCGTCCAGGAGAGCCTCGTCGTCTCTGCCGAGCACGTCATCACCCCGAACGCCGACCTCGACATCCTCGTGCCGCTGTCGGTCAACCACATCCTCCAGAGCGTCGGCTTCTTCTTCCAGTCCTGGCTGCCCATGGACGACGCAGCTGCCGGCGCCCCCGGCGACGCCTGATGGGCGAGTTCGTCCGGCTCGAGGTCGAGGACGGCATCGGCACCATCCGCCTCGACCGGCCGAAGATGAACGCCCTCAACGTCCAGGTCCAGGAGGAGATCCGCGCGGCGGCCGCCGAGGCCACGGCGCGCACCGACGTCAAGGCGGTCATCGTCTACGGCGGTGAGCGCGTCTTCGCGGCCGGAGCGGACATCAAGGAGATGCAGTCCATGTCGTACACCGACATGGTCGAGCGCTCCGGCCCGCTCATGAGCTCGATCAGCGCGGTCGCCCGCATCCCCAAGCCGGTCATCGCGGCGATCACGGGGTATGCGCTCGGCGGCGGTTGCGAGCTCGCGCTCGCCTGCGACTTCCGGGTCGTCGCCGACGACGCCAAGCTCGGCCAGCCGGAGATCCTCCTCGGGATCATCCCGGGTGCCGGCGGCACACAGCGTCTCTCGCGTCTCGTCGGGGCCTCGCGCGCCAAGGAGATCATCTTCAGCGGACGCTTCGTCGACGCCTCCGAGGCGCTCGCGATCGGCCTCGCCGACAAGGTCGTCCCGGCCGCCGACGTCTACACCGCGTCGCGCGAGTGGGCCTCGACCTTCGTCGGTGCCGCGTCCTTCGCCGTCCGCGCTGCCAAGGAGGCCATCGACCGGGGTCTCGAGGTCGACCTCGAGAGCGGTCTCGAGATCGAGCGGATGCTCTTCGCCTCGCTCTTCGCTACGAAGGACCGTGAGATCGGCATGAGCTCCTTCGTCGAGCACGGCCCGGGCAAGGCGCAGTTCGAGGGTCGATGACCCAGCCGCTGGACGTCCTCGTGTTCTACTCGCCCGTCGAGTCGACCGAGGACGTCCTCGCGGCGGTCTTCGCCGCCGGCGCGGGTGCGGTCGGGGACTACCGCGACTGCGCCTTCGTCACCCGCGGCAGGGGCCGGTTCCGCCCGACGGCCGGCGCCAACCCCACGATCGGGTCGGTCGGCGAGCTCGCGCTCGTCGCCGAGGACCGCGTCGAGCTCGTCCTCGACCGACACCTGCGTGCCGACGTCGTGGCCGCGCTCCGGGCCGCGCACCCCTACGAGGAGCCCGCGTTCCACGTCGTCGAGACGGCCGACCCCGACGCCCGCTGACCGCGGGTGAGCCGTTCAGGGTCGTATGCCGTCCCGCCCGCGGGCGACCGCGCTCAGGAGGGCCTGAAGCCGCCGTTGCTGTGGAGCAGCTGCCCGTTGATCCAGCCGCCCGCGTCCGAGAAGAGGAAGCGGACGAGGTCCGCGGTGTCGCGCGGTGTGCCGAGGCGTCCCGCCGGTGTCTCGGCCACGCCGAGGGCGCGGATCCGCTCGTCCATCCAGCCGGTGTCGATCGGCCCCGGGTTGATGACGTTGGCCCTGACGCCGCGGTCGGCGAGCTCGACCGCGGCCGCGATGACGATCCGGTCCAGCGCGCCCTTGCTCGAGCCGTAGGGCAGGTTGTGGGCCGTGTGGTCGCTCGTCAGCGCGACGACGCGGGCTGCGGCCGGCGCTCCCGGAGGCTCCTCCGGCAGCCGGTCCGCGAGTGCCTTGAGGAGCAGCCAGGTCGCGCGGGCGTTGACGGCGTAGTGCCGGTCCCAGCTCTCGAGCGAGGTCGACAGGATGCCGCTGTCGACCGACTCGCAGTGCGACATGACGAGCCCCGTCACCGGTCCCAGCCGGTCGGTCGCTGCGGCGACGAGCGCCTCCGGCGTGGCCGGGTCGGCGAGGTCGCCCGGGAGCAGCTCGACGCGACGGCCGAGGGCGCGGCACTCGTCGGCCACCGCCGCGGGGTCGTCCGCGCCGCGCTCGTAGCCGAGGCGGTCGTCGTAGGGCTGCCAGTGGCCGAGGGCGACGTCCCAGCCGTCGGCGGCCAGGCCGAGGGCGAGCTCCGCCCCGATGGAGCGGCGCCTCCCGACGCCGGTGACGAGGGCGACACGCGGCGGGGCGGAACGGGGTGAGGAGGCGAGCGACATGCGGCCCATCCTCTGCATGGGGCGCCTGCGCGCACGAAGGGTTTTGGCCCTGACGGACCCGCCCCGGGTGCCGGTCGTCGACGCGCGAGGGGGCACGCGGCATACGCCCTCGGTGCTCTGGTGGTGAGCGTCACGCCTGACGCGTGCGGACTGAGCGAGCGCTCAGTGAGAGGATGGCAGGCAGTGCCGGAGCGACCTCCGGCAGCTCCATGAGCACCACCACCAGCAACGGAAGAGGACGTTCACCCATGAACATCGTCGTCTGTGTCAAGTACGTGCCGGACGCCCAGGCCGAGCGCACGTTCAACGCATCTGACAACACGACCGACCGCGAGAACGTGGACGGCCTGCTGTCCGAGCTCGACGAGTACGCGGTCGAGGAGGCCCTGAAGATCATCGAGGCCGGCGAGGGTGAGGTGACCGTGCTGACGGTCGGCCCCGACGCCGCCGCCGACGCGATCAAGAAGGCCCTGCAGATGGGCGCCGACAAGGGTGTGCACGTCAGCGACGACGCCATCCACGGCTCCGACGCGGTCGCCACCTCGCTCGTGCTCGCCGAGGCCGTGAAGAAGATCGGAGACGTCGACCTCGTGGTCACCGGCATGGCCAGCACCGACGGCACCATGGGTGTCGTCCCCGCGATGCTCGCCGAGCGCCTCGGCCTGCCGGCCGTGACCTTCGCGTCCGAGCTGAGTGTCGACGGCGGTGTCGCGACGATCCGCCGCGACGGCGACGCCTCGACCCAGACGATCACGGCCACGCTGCCGGCCCTCGTCTCGGTCACCGACCAGATCAACGAGCCGCGCTACCCCTCGTTCAAGGGGATCATGGCCGCGAAGAAGAAGCCCGTCGAGACGTGGAGCCTCGCCGACCTCGGCGTGGACGCCGCGCAGGTCGGCCTCGACGCCGCCTGGACGAAGGTCGAGTCCTTCGCCGCCCGCCCGCCGCGCACGCAGGGCGAGATCGTCCCCGACGAGGGCGACGGCGGAGCCAAGCTCGCGGCGTTCCTCACCGAGCGCAAGTTCGTCTGACCCTCCTGAACTTCCCAGCCAGCAAAGGAGATCCGCACCATGGCTGAAGTACTCGTGCTCGTCGACCACGTCGACGGCAAGGTCCGCAAGACCACGTCCGAGCTGCTGACGATCGCCCGCCGTCTCGGTGAGCCGTCCGCCGTCTTCGTCGGCTCCGGCTTCGACGCCGCCAAGGAGACCCTCGCCCGCTTCGGCGCCGAGAAGGTCTACCGCGTCGAGTCGCCCGAGGTGCTCGAGCACCTCGTCGTGCCGCAGGCCGAGCTGCTCGCGCAGCTCGTCGCCGACAAGGCCCCGGCCGCGGTCCTCGTGCCGTCCTCGCCGGAGGGCAAGGAGATCGCCGCGCGCCTCGCCGTCAAGACCGAGTCGGGCCTGATCACCGACGCCGTCGACGTCCAGGCCGCTGGTGATGGCAGCGGTGGCGTCGCCACGACGCAGTCGGTCTTCGCCGGCTCGTACACCGTGTCGGCCACGGTCACGAAGGGCACGCCCATCGTCGCCGTCAAGCCGAACTCGGCCACCCCCGAGGAGCTCGCGGGTGCGGCCGCCGATGAGGTGCTCGACTTCACCCCGTCCGACGCCGCCAAGGGCGCCCGCATCACCGAGTCCAAGCCGAAGCAGGCCACCGGCCGCCCCGAGCTGACCGAGGCCGCCATCGTGGTCTCGGGTGGTCGTGGCACCGCAGGCGACTTCTCCAAGGTCGAGGACTTCGCCGACTCGCTCGGCGCCGCGGTCGGCGCGAGCCGTGCGGCCGTCGACGCCGGGTGGTACCCCCACACCTCGCAGGTCGGCCAGACCGGCAAGCAGGTCAGCCCGCAGCTCTACGTCGCCTGCGGCATCTCCGGCGCGATCCAGCACCGCGCCGGCATGCAGACGTCCAAGACGATCGTGGCCGTCAACAAGGACAACGAGGCCCCGATCTTCGAGCTCGTCGACTTCGGCGTCGTGGGTGACCTCTTCGCGGTGCTCCCGCAGGCCACCGACGCGATCAAGGCCGCCAAGGACTGAACGCGTCCCGCGCCACGGCGCGGGGCCCTGCGCTAGATCTGCGCCAGCTCTGAACGTCGAGAGGCCACGAACCGGACCGGTTCGTGGCCTCTCGACGTGTGTCCGTCTCGCTCAGGCGGGCCCAGGCATGGTTCGGGCGGGTCAGGCGGGCTCGGTGTCGAGGTCGAGCCGGGCCGTCAGGCGCGCCCAGCTCTCGAGCCGCTCGCGGTTGAACGCGTAGGCCTCGCGACCCGTGCCGAGGGTCCACCACGCGCCGCGCAGCGCCTCCGACGGCAGGCGCACCGGCCGGCCACTGTCACGTCGCCACTCGAGCCGCCCGTTCGCCGACACCCGGCGCACGTCGCGCCGGTCGACCGTGGTCGTGGCCAGCGTGTTGTGCACGCGCAGGCTCCGGGTCCCGAGCTCGATGCGCGCCGACCAGGCACGCCAACCCAGGGCGAGCGCGACGGCCAGGCACACGGCATACGTCATCGCGGTCGGCAGGGACGGCACGAGCCGCACGAGCAGGCGGGCCACGAAGTAGCCGACGACCGGGCAGGCGAGCCCGGCGACGGCCCGGTGGGCAGCGGGCGCGCACAGCCGGCTCCCGCCGGTGCCCTCGTGCCTGCCACCCATGGGGCTGATCATAGGCACGCGGCCGCGCCCGTGGGGCGAGCACCGGAAGGGCCGCCGGCAGCCCCATCGGCGGCGGTCGGGAGAGACGTCGTGGCGGCCTAGAATCGATGGGTGACTGCCTACCTCGACCACGCGGCGACGACGCCGATGCTCCCCGCCGCCCTCGCGGCGATGACGGAGCAGCTCGCGGTCGTGGGCAACGCCTCCTCGCTGCACCGCACGGGCCGCGCGGCCCGCCGTGCCGTCGAGGAGTCGCGCGAGAAGATCGCCCGCTGCCTCGGTGCGCGACCCTCCGAGGTCGTCTTCACCTCCGGCGGCACCGAGTCCGACAACCTCGCAGTCAAGGGCACCTTCTGGGCCCGGCGCGACCGCGACCCCGCACGCGTGCGCCTGCTCGTCGGCGCCACCGAGCACCACGCCGTGCTCGACTGCGTCGACTTCCTCGTTGCGCACGAGGGCGCCAAGGTCACCTGGCTCGAGTGCACGCCCGAGGGCGTCGTCGAGCCCGCGACGGTGCGCGCCGCGATCGAGTCCGACCCCGAATCGGTCGCCCTCGTGTCGGTGATGTGGGCCAACAACGAGGTGGGCGCGGTGCAGGACGTCCGCGCCCTCGCCGAGGTCGCCCACGAGTTCGGGGTGCCCCTTCACACCGACGCCGTGCAGGCCGCCGGGCACCTACCCGTCGACTTCGCCGCGAGCGGCGCCGACCTCATGTCCGTCACGGCCCACAAGCTCGGCGGCCCCATCGGCGTCGGGGCGCTCGTCGTCCGGCGCGGGGCCGCTCTCGTCCCGCTCACCCACGGCGGCGGCCAGGAGCGGCAGGTCCGCTCCGGCACGCTCGACACCCCGGCCATCGTCGGTTTCGCCGCCGCCCTCGTCGAGGCCACCGCGTCGATGGAGGCCGAGGCCGCGCGCCTCGTGGCCCTGCGCGACGACCTCATCGACCGCGCCATGGCGATCTCGCCCGACATCCGCCCGTCCGGGGTGTGGCACCGCGGCGACGGCGCGAGCCGGCTCCCGGGCAACGTGCACCTGCTCGTGCCGGGCTGCGACGGTGACTCCCTGCTCTACCTGCTCGACGCGGCCGGGGTGTCGTGCTCGACCGGCTCGGCGTGCCAGGCCGGCGTGCCGCAGCCCAGCCACGTCCTGCTCGCCATGGGCGTGGCCGAGAGCGACGCCCGGGGGGCGCTGCGCCTGACGCTCGGGCACACCTCGACCGCGGCCGACGTCGACACCTTCGTCGAGGCGCTCCCCGCGGCCATCGAGCGGGCCCGTCGCGCCCGGGAGGCGACCGCGTCGTGAGGGTCGTGGCGGCGATGAGCGGCGGCGTCGACTCGGCGGTCGCCGCTGCCCGCATGCTCGACGCTGGGCACGAGGTCGTGGGCGTGCACCTCGCCCTGAGCCAGAGCGCAGCGACCCTGCGCGAGTCCGCCCGGGGCTGCTGCACCATCGAGGACGCCGGTGACGCGCGGCGCGTGGCCGACGTGCTCGGCATCCCCTTCTACGTCTGGGACATGGCGGCCCGCTTCACCCGGGACGTCGTCGACGACTTCCGGGCCGAGTACGCCGCGGGTCGCACCCCCAACCCGTGCCTGCGCTGCAACGAGAAGATCAAGTTCGCGGCCCTGCTCGACAAGGCCCTCGCGCTCGGCTTCGACGCCGTCGCCACCGGGCACTACGCCCAGGTCGTCGAGGCCGACGACGGCCACGGGGGAGTGCGGCGCGAGCTGCACCGCGCGGTCGACTCGGCCAAGGACCAGAGCTACGTCCTCGGCGTGCTCGACGCGGACCAGCTGGCCCACTCCTTCTTCCCGCTCGGCGACACGAGGAAGCCGCAGATCCGCGAGGAGGCCGCCGAGCGCGGCTTCTACATCGCGAAGAAGCCTGACAGCCACGACATCTGCTTCATCCCCGACGGCGACACCCGCGGCTGGCTGACGCGCCAGCTCGGCGCGGCGCCCGGTGACATCGTCGACACCAGCGGCGACGTCGTCGGCCACCACGAGGGGGCCTTCGCCTACACGGTCGGCCAGCGCCGCGGGCTCGGGCTCTCGCGGCCCGCCGCCGACGGCGAGCCGCGCTACGTCGTCGAGGTCCGGCCCGAGACCAACCAGGTCGTCGTCGGTGCGGCCGAGCTCCTCGGCGTCAACGCCATCACCGGCGACCACGCCCGGTGGTGCGGTCCGGCGCCCGAGGGCGTGGTGCGCGTGGGCGCGCAGGTGCGGGCCCACGGCGAGGAGCACGCCGCGACGGCCTGGGCCGACGGCGACCACGTCGAGGTGCGGCTCGACAGCCGGATCCGCGGTGTGGCTCCGGGGCAGTCGGTCGTGCTCTACGACGGCACCCGCGTCGTCGGCTCCGCGACGATCGCGGCGTCCCGGCTCGAGCGCGCCGTCGTCGACTGAGCCGTCCGGGACGGGCTCAGTCCAGCGAACGGCTCCACGTGACGGTGCGGGCGCGCGGCCGGAACCCCATCGCGCGATAGAGCCGCTGCGGGCCCGGGTAGCCGTCGTCGCCGCGCGGGCTGACCTGGGCGACGGCGGCGCCCAGCCCGGCGAGCCGGTGCAGCGCGGCCAGCGTGACCGCACCGGCCAGTCCGCGACCGCGGTGCTCGGGCACGCACCCGACCGGCTCGACCAGCCCGGCGCCCTGGGCGGGGTCGAGCCACACGAGCGCAGAGGCCACCATCTCGCCGTTCGCGTCGACGGCGACCCAGTCGAGGTCGAGGCGGTAGGGCCACGCCCCCATGACCTGCTCGTAGGCCTGCTCGTCCACCCTCGACGGCCCGACGTCGGACCACGAGGCGGCGTGCACGGCGGCGCGCGCCGCAGCCTCGTGCTGCTCCACGTGGCGGAAGCGGTAGCCGGGGACGCTCGGCACCGGGGGCAGGTCGACGAGGTCGAGGGAGTGGTGGGTGAAGAACGGCTCCTCGGGCTGCGGCGCGAATCCCGCTGCGGCGAGGGCGTTCTCGGCGACGTCGCCCTCCATGACGAGAGCCGACTGCGTCTCGGCGTCGCTCACCTCCTCGAACCAGTCCACGACCTCTGCGGCCACGTCGGGCCGCGCCGGGTCGACCTGGAGCTCGAGCCAGTCCGGGGCTTCGGCCCAAGCGAAGCCGACCACCTCGGCGCCGTCGGTCCACAGCGCGATCGCCTCGCCCTCGTCGAGGGCGTCCGGGTCGACGGGCCGGTAGTAGCGGCTCCACGCCAGCTGGCCGGGATGGAAGCGGCTCGTCGGCGACCAGAGCCGCGAGGCGAGCGCCTGCATCGCGCGCAGGTCGTCGGGTCCGGAGAAGTCGTGGCGTCGCACCGGCGCCACGCTACCGCCGGGGGAGGGCGGCGCCCTCCCCGCAGGCCGTCTCGGGCGGGGTCGACCGCCGACCCGCATCGTGGGCAGCAGCGTGGCCAGCAGCCGGTCAGGCGGCGTGTCAGACGGCGTGTCAGGCGGTGGACCGGCTGCGCCTAGGCTGGCGCGGTGACTCTCGCTACCGGCATCGGCTCCTGGCCCGGCACCTCCGTGCGTGACGCGCTGGCGCAGGTGCGCGAGCTGCTCGACGGGCAGCTGCCCTACCTCCCCGAGCTGCCGGCGCGCGGGCCGGGCGCCGACATGGTGGGGCGCACCGCGGGCCTGCTCGTCGAGCTGCCCGTGGACCTCCAGCCGATCGGGTGGCGGCTCGTGGACCGACCCGGACGCGACGCCTCGCGCACCGCCGCCCTGCTCCGCGAGGACCTCGACGAGCTCGCTGAGGCCTTCGACGGCCACACGGGAGCCCTCAAGCTGCAGGTCGTCGGGCCGTGGACGCTGGCGGCGAACGTGTGGCTCTCGCGCGGCGAGCGCGTCATCGTCGACGACGGGGCCCGTCGTGACCTAGTCGAGTCGCTCGCCGAGGGAGTCCGGCTGCACGTCGCGGCGGTCCGCAGCCTCGTCCCAGGCGCGCAGGTCGTGCTCCAGGTCGACGAGCCGAGCCTGCCCACCGTCCTCGCCGGACGGCTGCCGACGTCGTCGGGCTTCGGCCGGCTGCCGAGCCTGGACCCCCAGGTGGCGGCGGCCGGCCTGAGGACCGTGCTCGACGCCCACGACGGGGACACCGTCGTGCACTGCTGCGCGGCGAACCCGCCCCTCGCGCTCCTGCGGGCGACCGGCCCGACCGCGCTCTCGCTCGACGTCTCGTTGCTGCGCCCCCGCGAGTGGGAGGGCGTCGCGGTGGCCGTGGAGGACGGCATACGCCTGCACGCCGGGGTGGTGCCCACGGACGGCAGCCGCACGCGACCGCAGGACCTGGCGGCCCTCGTGGTCGACGCCTGGACCCGGACGGGGCTGCCGCTCGCCTCGCTGGCCGACGTCGTCGTCACACCGGCCTGCGGGCTCGCGGGTGCCTCGCCCGACGTGGCCCGGGCCGTCCAGCGCGCCGCCGTCGAGACTGCCCGCGAGCTCGAGGAGCGCAGCGTCGGCTGAGAGGACGTCGTGCCGGTCTGGGGCCGGGGAACGCGAGAGGCCGGCCACCCGCAGGGGTGACCGGCCTCTTCAGGCGCTGGGGGAACTCAGAGCGCGGAGCCTGCCGTCCACTTGGCCCAGCTGAGGTTCCAGTCGGCGTAGCCGTTGCCCATCGTCATGGGCCGGTTGGTGCCGGTGGTCTCGACGACGTCGCCGATCTGCATCTGGCCGTAGAGCCACTTGCCGTTGGCGTCGCTCATGCCGGTGCAGCCGTGGCTGACGTTGCGATGGCCCTGGTCGGCGACGGACCACGGTGCGGTGTGGAGGAACTCGCCGGAGTTGGTGACTCGCATGGCGTACTTGACCGGGGTGTCGGAGTAGTAGCCCGTGTCACCCTTCTTGAGGCCGATCGTCTCGGCGCGCATCGTGATGTTGGTCTGCTTGTCCATGATGACCTTGACGCCCGAGCGGGTGATGAACCCGTCCCGGCCGCCGGTGACCGGGATCCGCTTGGCCAGCTTGCCGTCGATCATGACGTCCATCTGGTCCGTCTTGAGGTTGACCTTGGCGATGACCGAGCGACCGATCGTGAAGTCCGAGGTGCGTGACATCTCGCCGAAGCGACCGCCACCCGCGGGCACGCCGTTGAGGTTGGCCTCGACGTGCACCTTGCTGCCGGCCTTCCAGTACGTCTTGGGGCGCCAGTGGGCCTCGCGGGAGCTGAGCCAGTACCAGCTGCCCTCCTGCGCCGGGCTCGCCGTCACCTTCATGTGCTTCTCGAAGCTGGCCTTGTCGACGACCGGCAGGTCGAAGCGCACGACGACCGGCATGCCGATGCCGACGGTGCCGCCGTCACGCGGTGACACGGCGACGTAGACCTGGTCGTCGAGGGTGAGGTTGGCGGTCCGGAACGTCTTGGAGGTCTCGGTGACCTTGCCGTCGGCGTCCTTGGCCTCCATGTCCAGGGTGTACTTCACGCCCGGCTCGAGCAGGTCGCCCGCCGTCCACGTGCCTCCCTCGAGCGTGCCGTCGACCGGGATGCGGTTGCCCTTCTTGCTCTTGTAGGACAGCGAGGCCTTGGTCAGGGTGCCCTTCTGGGCGGAGGCCGTGACGCGCGTGTCGACGGCGACGTCCTCGGCCCCGGCGGCGGGCGTGGTCGTGAACACGACCGGGTCGGTGGTCGGCGTGGGACTGGGCGACTCGGACGAGCCGTCCGACGCGCCGGCAGACGAGCTCGCCGGCTTGCCGTTGTCAGCCGTGGCGGTCGCGTTGCAGGCCGTGGCGCCCAGCATGGCCAGGACGGCCATCCCCGAGACTGCGGCGGAACGGATGCTCAACTTCACGCGTGAATACCCTTCGCAGACGTGACGCCGGGCGCCCCAGGGCGGGACGGGGTGCGACACGTCGATAGTGACCCTGCTCCAGTGTCACCGATACGCGCCAATACTCCAAAACGTACGGCGAGTCCAACCGCTACGCGTGTCGCACCCTGCCCGCACGGTCCCGGTGAGCCGTGCGGGCTCCTCAGGAGGCGTTCTGCGGACGCACCTCGCGGCGCAGGATCTTGCCCGTGGGGCCCTTGGGCAGCTCGTCGAGGCTCCAGATCCGGCGGGGGTACTTGTAGGCGGCGAGGCGCTCCTTGACGTAGTTCTGGACGTCCTCGAGGGTCGCGGACGACCCGGGTCGCAGCACGACGGCGGCACCGACCTCCTCACCCATGAGATCGTCCGGCACGCCCACGACCGCGGCCTCGAGCACGTCGGGGTGGGTGTAGAGCACCTCCTCGACCTCGCGCGGGTAGACGTTCATGCCACCCCGGATGATCATGTCCTTCTTGCGGTCCACGATCGTGAAGTAGCCCTCGTCGTCGACGGTCGCGAGGTCGCCGGAGCGGAACCACCCGTCGGGGATGGCCTCCTTCGTCGCCTCGGGACGGTTCCAGTAGCCCTTCATGATGTTCTCGCCGCGGATCGCGATCTCGCCGATCTCCCCGGGCGGGGTGTCCTTGCCCTCGAGGTCGACGAGCTTCATCTCGCAGCCGGGGATCGCCCGTCCGATGGTGCCGGGCTTGGTCGGCTTGTCGGGCATGTTGAACGACGCGACGGGGGAGGTCTCCGAGAGGCCGTAGCCCTCGAGGATCTGGCAGCGGAACTTCTCCTCGAACGCCTTCATGACGGCCTCGGGCATGGCCGAACCTCCGGAGGCGCAGGTGCGCAGGGTGTGCGTGTCGGCCTGGTCGGCGTTCGGGTGGTTGAGGATCGCGGCATACATCGTCGGCACGCCCTGGAAGATCGTCACGTGGTCGCGCCCGAGGACCTCGATGGCCTTGGCGGGGTCGAAGCGGGGGATGAGGCTCAGGGTGGCGCCGCGCTGGACCGAGGTGTTGAGGCCGCACGTGAGGCCGAAGACGTGGAAGAGGGGCAGGCACCCCATGATCACGTCGTCCTCGGTGATCTCCATGATGTCGGCGGCCGACCGCTCGGCGTTGCGGTGCAGGTTGAAGTGCGTCAGCTCGGCGCCCTTGGGCTTGCCGGTGGTGCCGCTCGTGTAGAGGATGACGGCGGTGTCGTCGTCTGCGCGCTCGACCGGCTCGAGGACGGGCTCGGCTGCCGACTCCGAGGCGTCGAACTGGCCGTCGGCCGGGCCCATCGGCCCGCACACGATGAGGCGGGTGCCGGTCTCGGCGGCGGCCTTGCCCGCCTCGTCGGCGAAGTCGGGCCACACGAAGCTGAAGCGGGCGCCGCTGTCCTCGTAGAAGTACTGGATCTCGCCCGACTTCAGCAGCGGGTTCATGGGGACCACGACGCCGCCGGCGAGCAGGGTGCCGTAGAACGCGACGGGGTAGGCGGGCACGTTGGGCAGGATGAGCGAGACCCGGTCACCGGGCTCGAGGCCCGCTGCGCGCAGCTGTCCGGCCACCGTCGCCGCCGCCCGGTGCAGCGCCGACCACGACAGCTCGACCTGGTCGAGCTTGATGCCGACCTTGTCGGGGACGCGGGCCGCGGTGGCGGCGAGGTTGGCGGCGAGGTTGGTCATCTCTGCTCCTTCGCAGGGGGCGGCGCTCGGACTCGGGCCCATTGTTACCGCTGGGTCGCCCGGTGAACAGACCCGGTGCGTCCGACGCCACGTGACGTGTGTCATCGACCGGGCACCGTCACAGCCGGCTGGCAGGATGAGCGCGTGAGTGAGAGCCCCGTCCCCGCGCCCGTCACCGACGACGTCCCGACCGAGATCCACCAGGAGTGGGCCGACCTCGCCGAGCAGGCCGCGACGGCCCAGTTCGCCTACCACGTCAAGGACGCGCCGACGATCAGCGACGGCGAGTACGACGCGATCATGCGCCGCCTCACCGCGATCGAGGACGAGCACCCCTCGCTGCGCACGCCCGAGAGCCCGACGCAGAACGTCGGGGGCGCCTCGTTCGCGACCGGCTTCGCCACCGTCGACCACCTCGAGCGGATGCTGAGCCTCGACAACGCCTTCTCCTTCGAGGAGCTGCAGACCTGGGCCGAGCGCGTCGAGCGCGAGGTCGGCACCGGGGCGCACTTCCTCACCGAGCTCAAGATCGACGGGCTGGCCATCAACCTGCTCTACGAGAACGGCCGCCTCGTGCGCGCCCTGACCCGCGGCGACGGGCGCACCGGTGAGGACGTCACCCACAACGTCCGCACGATCGAGGGCGTCCCCGAGCGGCTGGCGGGCGACGACGTCCCCGACCTCGTCGAGGTCCGCGGTGAGGTCTTCTTCCCGACCGCTGCCTTCGCCGACCTCAACGCGAGCCTCGTCGAGGCGGGCAAGGCGCCCTTCGCCAACCCGCGCAACGCGGCCGCGGGCTCGTTGCGCCAGAAGGACCCGAAGGTCACGGCGAGCCGGCCGCTGCGCATGCTCGTCCACGGCATCGGCGCCCGCCGCGGCTTCGACGTCGATCGACAGAGCGAGGCGTATGCCGTCCTGCGCGCCTGGGGACTGCCGACCTCCGACGAGGTGCGCGTGCTCGACGACATCGCCGCCGTCGAGCAGTTCGTGACCTACCACGGCGAGCACCGGCACGACCGCGCGCACGAGATCGACGGCATCGTGGTGAAGGTCGACGAGGTCACGCTGCAGCGCCAGCTCGGTGCGACCTCCCGGGCGCCGCGGTGGGCCATCGCGTTCAAGTACCCGCCCGAGGAGGTCAACACCAAGCTCCTCGACATCCGCGTCAACGTGGGCCGCACCGGCCGGGTCACCCCGTACGGCGTGATGGAGCCGGTCGCCGTGGCCGGGTCGACCGTCGAGAACGCGACGCTGCACAACGCCTACGAGGTGGAGCGCAAGGGCGTCCTCATCGGCGACACCGTGGTGCTGCGCAAGGCCGGCGACGTCATCCCCGAGATCGTCGGGCCGGTCGTCGACCTGCGCGACGGCACCGAGCGCGCCTTCGTCATGCCGACCGAGTGCCCCGCCTGCGGCACGCCGCTCGCCCCGGAGAAGGAGGGCGACAAGGACATCCGCTGCCCCAACACCCGCTCGTGCCCGAGCCAGCTGCGCGAGCGCGTCTTCGCCCTCGCCTCCCGCGGCGGCCTCGACATCGAGGCGCTCGGCTGGGAGGGCTCCATCGCGCTGCTCGAGTCCGGGATCATCACCGACGAGGGCGACCTCTTCGCACCGCCCGAGGGCAGCCCGCACGCCGGGGACTACGGCATCACCCGCGAGAAGCTCTCACACGTCCCGCTCTACACGCGGGCGGCGAAGAAGATCGACCCCGCCGACGCCGTCGTCGACGGTCGCATCCTCTCGGCCGGCGGTGAGACGCTCCTCGCCGAGCTCGAGAAGGCCAAGAGCCAGCCGCTGTGGCGGGTCGTCGTCGCGCTGTCCATCCGTCACGTGGGCCCGACCGCCGCGCGGGCGCTCGCGACGCATTTCGGCTCCATGGACGCGATCCGGGAGGCCTCGACCGAGGAGCTCGCGCAGGCCGAGGGCGTCGGCGGCGTCATCGCCGAGGCCGTCACCGCGTGGTTCGCGGTCGACTGGCACCAGGAGATCGTCCGCAAGTGGGCCGATGCCGGCGTCCGGATGGCCGACGAGGTGGACGAGTCCGTCGAGCGCACGCTCGAGGGCAAGACCGTCGTCGTCACCGGGTCCCTCGAGGGCTTCTCCCGCGACGAGACGAAGGAGGCCATCATCAGCCGGGGTGGCAAGGCGTCCGGGTCGGTCTCGAAGAAGACCGACTACGTCGTCATCGGCGCCAACGCCGGCTCCAAGGCGGCCAAGGCCGAGGAGCTCGGCCTGACGATCCTCGACGAGGCCGGCTTCCGGCGCCTCCTCGAGACCGGCTCGCCCGACTGATCCTCCCGTTCGTCCGGCGGGGCTGGACGGTCGCGTCCACGGACCTGTCGTCCGCGACGGCCGGAGCGCGCTCTCATGTGTGCCCGCCCCACAGATGCGACTCAGGTGTGTGGGTCCCCACCGTCCTTTCGTCGTGGCGCCCTCCTAGGCTTTGCCGAAGTTTGCAGCAGTTCCAGCAGCTACCCGCGGTCGGTGCCTCGCCCACCTGGGCAGCACGCCCCGACACACCGCTCACCGGAGCGCGACGCACGAGGAGGTGCAGGTCTTGACGGGTACCCCGTTGCTCGAGACCAGGGCCCTGACCAAGGAGTTCCGCGGTTTCCGCGCCGTCTCGGAGGTCGACCTGACGGTCGCCCGCGGCACCGTCCACGCCCTCGTCGGACCCAACGGAGCGGGCAAGACCACGCTCTTCAACCTGCTCACCGGCTTCCTCTCGCCGACGTCCGGCGCCGTCGTCTTCGACGGTCAGGACATCACCGGCAAGGCGCCGGAGCAGATCGCGCCGCTCGGCATCGCGCGCTCCTTCCAGATCACGAGCCTCTTCGAGGCGATGACCCTGCGCGAGCACCTCGAGCTCGCCCTCGCCAGCCCCACGGGGATGGGCAAGCAGTGGTGGCGCTCGGTCAGTCGCATGGCGACCTTCAAGGACCGCGCCATGGAGCTGCTCGAGCAGGTCGGCCTCGCCGACCGCGCGGGCGCACCCGCCTCGTCGCTCGCGTACGGCCAGAAGCGTGCGCTCGAGCTCGCCATCGCCATGGCCCTCGACCCCAAGCTGCTCCTGCTCGACGAGCCGACCGCCGGCATGGGCATCGAGGACATCGACCGGACCATCGCCCTCGTCAAGCGGCTCGCGGCCGGGCGCACCGTCGTCTTCGTCGACCACAACATGCACGTCGTCGGCTCGCTCGCCGACACCGTCACGGTGCTCCAGTCGGGACAGGTGCTCGCCGAGGGCCCGTACGAGCAGGTGCGCGCCGACGAGCGCGTCATCACGGCCTATCTCGGAGCAGCCCATGAGTGACGACAACGCCGGCACGACCGGCACCACCGCCGGCACGACGACCGGCACGACGACCGGCACGGCGACCGCGCCGGCAGGGACGACCGCGGGGCCGCGGATGCTCGAGGTGGCAGGGCTCTCCGCCTGGTACGGCGAGGCCCGCGTGCTGACCGACGTCAGCATCGACGTCGCCCCCGGCGAGGTCGTCACGCTCGTCGGCCGCAACGGCGCCGGCAAGACGACCCTGCTCCGCTCGGTCATGGGCCTGCACCGGCAGACCGAGGGCACGATCACCCTCGACGGCAGCGACCTCGCCAAGCGGTCGGCCGACGCCCGCGCCCGCGCCGGCATCGGCTGGGTGCCCGACGACCGCGGCATCTACTCGAGCCTCACGGTCGCCGAGAACCTCCTGCTGCCGCCCGTCGTTCACCCGGACGCGTGGTCGCTCGAGAAGGTCTACGAGTTCTTCCCGGTGCTGCACGAACGCCGGGACTTCCCGGGCACGAAGCTCTCCGGCGGCGAGCAGCAGATGCTCGCCATGGCCCGGGTCCTGCGGATGGGCTCGCGCCTGCTGCTGCTAGACGAGCCCAGCGAGGGCCTGGCCCCCGTCATCGTCCAGCGCATCGGCGAGATCGTCCGCGAGATCAAGGGCCAGGGAGTCGGCGTTCTGCTCGTCGAGCAGAACGTCAAGTTCGCCTCGACCGTGGCCGACCGGCACTACCTGCTCGCGCAGGGGAAGGTCGTCGAGCACCTCGGCAACGAGGAGTTCCGCGCCCGTGAGGGCGAGCTGCTCACCTACCTCGGGATGTAGCCCGCCCGCGTCGGCGTCCACACCAGCTCGCGCCACGCATCACGACCGCACCACGGCGCCGACCAGGCGCCACGCCCCGCGAGGCACACGGCATACGACAGCACCCACCTCACCTCACCGCACCACCAGCGTCACCCGTCACACACCCGTCCCACCTCGTCACAACCCTCGTCACAACTCTCGTCACAACCCGTCACAAACCAGGAGCAGACATGCGTAGCAGGACAGTCCAGGGCACCGTCGCCATCGCGGCGACCGCGTCGCTCGCGCTCGCCGCGTGCGGAGGGGCCGGCGGCCCGCAGTCCGGCGGCTCGAGCAAGCTCACCGACGACAAGGTCGTCATCGGCCTGCTCAACGACCAGTCCGGTGTCTACAAGGACCTGTCCGGCCCCAACTCCAAGGTCGCGATCCAGATGGCGATCGACGACTACAAGGCGAAGTACGGCGACAAGGCCGTGGCCAAGGACATCGAGATCGTCACGGCCGATCACCAGAACAAGGCCGACATCGCCAACTCCAAGGCGCAGGAGATGTACGACCGGCAGAAGGCCGACATCATCCTCGACGTGCCCAACTCGGCCGCGGCCCTCGCCGTCGCCACGCAGGCCAAGAACAAGAAGAAGCTCTACATCAACATCGGCGCGGGCACGACGGCCCTGACCGGTGCGAGCTGCAACAAGTACACCTTCCACTGGGCCTACAACACCGCCGTCCTCGCGCGCGGCACCGCCGGCACCATCACCAAGGAGGGCGGGACGAGCTGGAACATCGTCTACCCCGACTACGCCTTCGGCCAGGACATGAACAAGTCGTTCAGCGCCGAGGTGACCAAGAACGGCGGCAGCGTCGGGCAGTCGATCGCCTCGCCGTTCCCGAGCGACAACTTCGCCACGTTCATCACCAAGGCCGGCGAGGGCAGCCCCAAGGTCGTCGGCTCGATGCACGCCGGTGGCGACCTCATCAACTTCGTCAAGCAGTTCAACCAGAGCTCGCTCAAGGGCAAGGTCCAGCTCGCCGTCGGCCTGATGTTCATCACCGACATCCACTCGCTCGGCGTCGACCAGTTCGCCGGCACCCAGTTCACCGACGCCTGGTACTGGAACTTCGACGCCCAGAACAAGAAGTGGGCCGACCGCTTCAAGGAGAAGACGAACACCCGTCCGTCCTTCGCCCACGCCGCCAACTACTCGGCCGCGATGAACTACCTCGAGGCCGTCCAGGAGGCCGGCACCGACGACGCCGACACCATCGTCGGCAAGCTCGAGGGCAAGAAGATCAACGACGTCTTCCTGCGCAACGGCGAGATCCGCAAGGCCGACCACGCCGTCATCCACGACGTCTACCTCGCCAAGGTCAAGTCCTCCGCCCCGGAGGAGTGGGACTACGAGGACATCGAGAAGACGATCCCGGCCGCCGAGGCCTATGGCGAGGCCAACCCCGCCTGCTCGATGAGCTGACACCCACCGGTGGCGTATGCCGTTCGGTGGCGTCCCACGAGGACGCGCCGGACGGCATACGCCGAGGTTTTCCCGATCGACCGCGAACGAGCGAGAGACATGAGCGAATTCATCCAGTACACCCTCCAGGGGCTCGCCGCCGGCGGCTTCTACGCGCTGTCCGCCCTGGGCCTCGCCGTGATCTTCGGAGTCCTCGGGGTCGTCAACTTCTCCCACGGCGCCTGCTACATGCTCGGCGCCGTCATCTCCGCGGTGCTGCTCGGTGAGCTGCACGTCGGCTTCTGGGTCGCGCTCGTCGTCGTGCCGATCCTCATGTTCGGGTTCGGCGTGCTCATGGAGCGGCTGCTCGTGCGCTGGCTCCTCGCGCTCGACCCGCTCTACAACTTCCTGCTGACCTTCGGGCTGACGCTGATCCTCGTCGAGGCGGTCAAGCAGCGCTACGGCGTCTCCGGCCTGCCCTACGAGGTGCCGGCGGGCCTGACCGGCCAGGTGAGCATCGGCAGCGTCAACCTCTCGACGTACGCGATCTTCGCGTGCCTCTTCTCCGTCGTCGTCTGCGTCGCCGTCGGGCTGCTGCTGACGAAGACGCGGATCGGCATGATCGTGCGCGCCTCGACCGAGGCGCCCGAGCGCACCCGCGCCCTCGGCATCAACGTCGGCCGCTGGGTGACGCCGGTCTTCGGCTTCGGCATCGCCCTCGCGGGCCTGGCCGGGGTGCTCGCCGCCCCGACGCGCGCCATCACGGCCGAGATGGGCAGCAACTTCATCATCATCCTCTTCGCGGTCGTCGTCATCGGCGGCCTCGGATCCATCCTCGGGGCGGTGGTCGCGGGCTTCCTCGTCGGACTCGTCGAGGCCTACGGCATCGCCTACGCCCCCACGTACGCCCAGATCGTCATCTTCGTGCTGATGGCGCTCGTCGTTCTCGTCCGGCCCTCGGGGCTCTTCGGACGGGAGGAGGTCGCATGAGCGAGCAGATGACCGCCAAGGTCGACGTCGACCTGGCCCAGCCCTCGATCCTCTCGCGCCGCAACCCGCTGCGCTACGTCATGCTCCTTGCCGGCCTCGCGGTCGTCGTGATGCTGCCGTACTGGATCTACCCGCCGGTCGCGATGGACATCCTGTGCTGGGGGCTCTTCGCGATCAGCGTCGACCTGCTCCTCGGCTTCACCGGGCTGCTCAGCTTCGGGCACGCGGCCTTCTGGGGCGGGTCCGCCTACTGCACCGGGCTCATCGCCACCCACTGGGGCGTGCCGTTCCCGGTGGCCGTCCTCGGCGGGGCCGTCTTCTCGATGCTCATCGCGTGGCCGATCGGCTACCTCTCGGTGCGGCGCACCGGCATCTACTTCGCGATGGTGACCCTCGCCTTCGCGCAGATGCTCTACTTCATCGCCAACCAGGCGCGTGACCTCACCGGCGGCGAGAACGGCCTGCAGGGCATCCCGCGCAACTTCTTCGGGATCGAGCTCGTCGAGACCGACCCGTTCTACTTCTACTACGTCGGCGCGGTGCTCATCCTCATCGGCATCCTGCTCGCCTGGCGCGTCGTCAACTCGCCCTTCGGCCGGGTGCTGACGGCCGTGCGCGACAACCCGGCCCGCGCCCGTGCGCTCGGCTACGACGTCGAGCGCTACAAGATCACGGTCTTCGTCATCTCCGCGGGGCTCGCGGGCCTGGCCGGCGGCGTCTTCGCGGTCAGCCACCAGTTCGCCTCGCTGCAGGAGCTGATGTGGACGACCTCGGGCAAGGTCGTGCTCGTCACGGTGCTCGGCGGCATCGGCACCCTCTGGGGCGGTCTCGTCGGCGCCGGTGTCGTCGTGACGCTCGAGGACTTCCTCGCCAGTTCCGGCTTCGAGGGCATCGGCCTGATCACCGGCACGATCTTCGTCGTCATCGTGCTGCTCTTCCGGCACGGCATCTGGGGCACGGGGCGCAACGTCCTGCGCCGCTACGTCCTCGAGCGGCGCCAGAGGTCTCGCGACTGAGTGCCCCTGCACCTCCGGTTCGAGGTATGCGCCCGGTGTTCGCGGCGGCGCGTCTACCTCAAACCGGGGTCGGGGAGGGGTGGGGGGAGGGGTCAGGAGCGGGGCGTCAGGATACGGCGGGCGACGCGTCCCACTACGAGCCAGGCGACGGCGCCGAGGCCCCAGTTGGTGATGGCGTTCTTGACCGTCGCGCCGTCGCCGGTGAACTGCTTGACGCCCGCGGTGCGGCTGAAGACCCCCAGGTCGGCCCAGTCGGCCGCCTTGAGCACCGCCTCGACGAGGGCGTTGCGCGTGTTGGCCTCGAGCACGACGAGGACGGCGCCGAGCAGCAGGGCCGTCGCCGCGAGCAGGCAGGCGAACCACACGATCTCGCCGAGCAGGGTGCGCAGCCGCTTGATCCCGGCCCCGGTCAGGCTCGCGGCCCGGCGTGCGCCGGCGCGGACGTCGGGGGAGCGACGTGCCGCTGCGCCCGACTCGGCCCTGGCGGACGCGCGGGCCGAGGGCTCGGGAGCTGGAGCCGGGGTGGGCGTCCCGACCTCCGGCGTCGTGGCGGCCGATGCGGACGGTGTGGCCGGGGTGGCGGACGGTGTGGCGGGTGCGGGCTCGGGTGCGTGGGTGTCGGTCGTCGGGGTGGCCGGGCTCGTCATCGAGGGTTCTCCTTGCGGCAGTTCGTGGATCCGGTGTGGTCAACGAGCCAGCCCGCCGGAGGACACGCCCGCCTCGTCGCGGACCGGTCGAGCCGACGCCGGATGCGTGGTCCGGGCGCGCTGGGGCGCCCCATAGACTGGCGCGCATGTCATCCCTGTCCCGCGACGACGTAGCCCACCTGGCCGGCCTCGCCCGCATCGAGCTCTCGAACGCCGAGCTCGACCGCATGGTGGGTGAGCTCGGCGTCATCCTCGAGTCCGTGGCCAAGGTCCAGCAGGCTCCCACCGAGGGCGTGGCCCCGATGTCGCACCCGATGCCGCTGACCAACGTGACCCGCCCCGACGTGGTCCGCCCGAGCCTCGGCGCCGAGGCCGTGCTCGCCGGCGCGCCCGAGGCCGAGCAGCAGCGCTTCTCGGTGCCGCGCATCCTCGACGAGGACTGAGCCCCTCAAGCCACCGACCTGCTCGCGTATGCCGTGTCGCCGAGCACCCGGCATACGCCCCGCCCGTGACGGGCACCCACGAAACCGCTTGTCGCAGCTACGAACCGAAGGCACCGACGTGACCGACCTGCCAACCGACCTGACGAGGGCGACTGCCGCCGACCTGGCCGACGCCCTCGCGCGCAAGACCATCAGCTCCGTGGAGGTGACCCAGGCGCACCTCGACCGGATCGCCGCCGTCGACGGTCAGGTGCACTCCTACCTGCACGTCGACACCGACGGCGCCCTCGCGCAGGCGCGCGCGGTCGACGAGCGGCGCCGGGCGGGCGAGAGCCTCGGTGCGCTCGCCGGCGTGCCGATCGCCGTCAAGGACGTCATGACGACCAAGGGCGTGCCCACGACGTGCGGCAGCCGCATCCTCGAGGGCTGGATTCCGCCGTACGACGCGACCGTCGTCACGAAGCTGCGCGAGTCCGGCCTGCCGATCCTCGGCAAGACGAACATGGACGAGTTCGCGATGGGCTCCTCGACGGAGCACTCGGCCTACGGTCCGTCGCACAACCCGTGGGACCTCGACCGGATCCCCGGCGGCTCGGGCGGTGGCTCGAGCTCGGTGCTCGCCTCGTTCCAGGCGCCGCTCGCGACCGGCACCGACACCGGTGGCTCGATCCGCCAGCCGGCCGCCGTCACGGCCACCGTCGGCACCAAGCCGACCTACGGCGGCGTCTCGCGCTACGGCCTCGTGGCGCTCGCCAGCTCGCTCGACCAGGCCGGGCCCTGCGGTCGCACGGTGCTCGACACCGCCCTGCTGCACGCCGTCATGGGCGGCCACGACCCGATGGACTCGACGTCGATCGACGCGCCGGTCCCGCCGGTCGTCGAGGCGGCCCGCGCTGCCGACGTGCGCGGCATGAAGATCGGCGTCGTCAAGGAGCTCGGCGGCGAGGGCTACCAGCCCGGCGTCCGCGCCCGCTTCGACGAGTCCGTCGCGCTGCTCGAGGAGCTCGGCGCCGAGGTCGTCGAGGTCAGCTGCCCGAACTTCGAGTACGCCCTGGCGGCCTACTACCTCATCCTCCCGAGCGAGGCCTCGAGCAACCTCGCCAAGTTCGACGCCATGCGCTACGGCCTGCGGGTGCTGCCCGAGGGCGTCGACGCCCCGAGCGCCGAGCAGGTCATGGCGGCCACGCGCGACGCCGGCTTCGGCGACGAGGTCAAGCGCCGCATCATCCTCGGCACCTACGCCCTGAGCTCGGGCTACTACGACGCGTACTACGGCTCGGCCCAGAAGGTCCGCGCGCTCATCGCCCAGGACTTCGACGCGGCATACAGCAAGGTCGACGTGCTCGTCAGCCCGACGGCGCCGACAACGGCCTTCAGGCTCGGCGACAAGCTCGAGGACCCGATGGCCATGTACCTCAACGACATCGCCACGATCCCGGCCAACCTCGCGGGCGTGCCCGGCATGTCGATCCCGTCCGGTCTCGCCGACGAGGACGGGCTGCCGGCCGGCATCCAGATCCTCGCGCCCGCGACCAAGGACGAGCGCCTCTACTCGGTGGGCGCCGCCCTCGAGGCGGCCCTCGTCGACCGCTGGGGCGGTCCGATCCTCGACCGCGCACCCTCGCTGGGTGGCGCTGCTGCTGCGAAGGGAGCCTGACATGAGCACGGCCACCGCCGACGCCGTCATGGACTACGACGAGGCCATGGGCAAGTTCGACCCCGTCATGGGCCTCGAGGTCCACGTCGAGCTGCACACGGCGACGAAGATGTTCTGCGGGTGCCCGACCGAGTTCGGCGCCGAGCCCAACTCGCAGGTCTGCCCAGTCTGCCTCGGCCTGCCCGGCGCCCTGCCCGTCGTCAACGAGAAGGCCGTCGAGTCGGCGATCCGCATCGGCCTCGCGCTCAACTGCGAGATCGCCGAGTGGTGCCGCTTCGCCCGGAAGAACTACTTCTACCCGGACATGCCGAAGAACTTCCAGACGTCGCAGTACGACGAGCCGATCGCCTTCGAGGGCCACCTCGACGTCGAGCTCGAGGACGGCACCGTCTACCG
Organism: Terrabacter tumescens; assembly: GCF_014646815.1. GTDB lineage: Bacteria > Actinomycetota > Actinomycetes > Actinomycetales > Dermatophilaceae > Terrabacter > Terrabacter tumescens. The sequence continues at coordinate 44,214 of NZ_BMNZ01000003.1, read as the reverse complement.
AGTCGAGATCGAGCGCGCGCACATGGAGGAGGACACCGGCAAGTCGCTGCACATCGGCGGCGCGACCGGCCGCATCCACGGCGCCGACCACTCGCTCGTCGACTACAACCGCGCCGGCATCCCGCTCATCGAGATCGTCACCAAGCCGATGGTGGGTGCGGGGGAGCGCGCGCCCGAGGTCGCCAAGGCCTACGTCTCGGCGCTGCGCGACCTGCTGCGTGCCCTCGATGTCAGCGACGTCAAGATGGAGCAGGGCTCGATGCGCTGCGACGCCAACGTCTCGCTGCGCCCGCGCGTCGGTGCCCCGCTCGACGAGGCCCAGCTCGCCGTGCCGCTCGGCACCCGCACGGAGACGAAGAACGTCAACTCGCTCCGCTCGGTCGAGCGGGCCGTGCGCTACGAGATCTCCCGCCACGCGGCGATCCTCGACGGTGGTGGCTCGATCCTGCAGGAGACGCGTCACTGGCACGAGGACACCGGCATCACGACGTCGGGCCGCGTCAAGTCCGACGCCGAGGACTACCGCTACTTCCCGGAGCCCGACCTCGTGCCCGTCGCGCCGACGCGCGAGACGGTCGAGGCGCTCCGAGGCACCCTGCCGGAGCCTCCCGGGCTGCGCCGCAAGCGGCTCCAGTCCGACTGGGGCTACAGCGATCTCGAGATGCGCGACGTCGTCAACGCCGGCGCCGTCGAGCTCATCGAGGAGACCGTGGCAGCCGGTGCCAGCGCCGGCGCGGCGAAGAAGTGGTGGCTCGGTGAGCCGTCGCGCCGCGCCAACGGCGAGGGCCAGGACATCGTCACGTATGCCGCGGGGCTGGGTCTGACGCCTGCCCACATCGCCGAGCTCGACGGGCTCGTCACGGCGGGACGGCTCAACGACTCGATGGCGCGCCAGGTGCTCGACGGCGTGCTCGCCGGCGAGGGCACGCCGACGGCCGTGGCCGACGCGCGCGGGCTCGAGCTGGTCCAGGACGACGGCGCCCTCGAGGCGGCCGTCGACAAGGTCATCGAGGCCAACCCCGACGTCGCCGCGAAGATCCGCGACGGCAAGGTGGCGGCCGCCGGTGCGCTCATCGGTCAGGTGATGAAGGAGATGAAGGGCCAGGCCGACGCCGGCAAGGCCCGCGAGCTCATCCTCGCCAAGCTGCAGTAACCGTCGAGAGGCCAGAGTTCGTGGCCGACGCGTCGTCGAGGGGCCACTCTTCGTCACGAAGGGTGGCCCCTCGACTGCGGTGGACCCGCAAAAAGTGGCCTCTCGACGTTCGAGGGGTCAGCGCTTGCCGCCGCCGAGGAGGCCACCGAGCAGGCCACCGAGGATGTCGCCCGCGCCGCCGCTGCCGCCGGAGGAGCCGGCCCCGCCGCCGAGCACCTGGCCGAGGATGTCCTGCAGCGGGTTGGACCCACCGGCGGCCGCCCCCGTCGAGGTGGCGCTGCCGGGCGCCTGCACCGGGCCGCTCGAGGCCCCGACGCCGCCGGGGAAGAGCGCACCGCCGTCCGTGGACCCGCCGCCGGAGCCCCCGGTCCCGGTCGTGCCGTCCTCCGAGCCACCGCCGAGCATGCCGCCGAGGCCGCCCTGACCCAGCTTGTTGGCGAGCCACGACATGACGATAGGTGCGAGGAGCGGGAGCAGCTTCTGCACGAGTCCGCCGGAGCTGCCCCCGAGGCCGCCGAGCTGGTTGACCACCTGGTCGGTGCTGCCGCCGAAGATGTTGCCGACGATGGCGCGACCGTCCTGCTCGTCCACGTCGTCGAGGCCGGTGACGGGGGCCTGGTGGTCCGACAGCGCCGCCATCAGCGAGTCGGCGCCGGCCGGGTCGGAGGCGTTGGCCTGCAAGCCGCCGAGCAGGGCGGGCAGCGCCTGCTCCGTCGCCTGGCGCACCTCGTCGCTCCCGACGCCGAGCTGGCCCGCCAGCTGGTCGATCGGTACCTGGTCGAGGATTTCGTCGTACGAACCCATGGGGTGCCCCTCCTGCTCGTGGACGGCGTCGGTGCCGGCCCTGTCCGTCAGGCTAGCCACGTCCGGCCGGGAGCGGCAGGCCCGACGTTGCGCAGTCCGTCAGCCGGCGCCGACCGCCGAGAGCGGCAGGGAGATGAGCCGGTCGGCCCGGTCGTTGTTGCTCGTCGTGATCCAGACCCGGTCGCCGACGAAGTGGATGTCGCGGATGCGACCGTAGGTGCCCTGCAGGTGGCGGGTCGGCGTGCCGGCCGTCCCGTCGGTCCCGACGGGGACGCGCCACACCGACTGGCCCCGCAGGGCGGCCATGTAGACGGCGCCGTCCGGACCCACGGCGATGCCGCTCGGCGACATCTCGGAGGTCGGCCACTGCGCCACGGGGTCGACGAAGTCGGGCTTGCCCGCGCGCCCCTCGACCTCGGGCCAGCCGTAGTTCTTCCCGGGCTCGATGAGGTTGAGCTCGTCGAAGGTGTTCTGACCGAACTCGCTGGCCCACAGTCGTTTCCGGCTGTCCCAGGCGAGGCCCTGCACGTTGCGGTGCCCCAGCGACCAGATCGGCGAGCCGCCGAAGGGGTTGCCCGGGGCGGGGTCACCGTCGGGGGTGATGCGCAGGATCTTGCCGCCGAGCGAGCCGAGGTTCTGCGACAGCGAGGTGTCTCCGGCCTCGCCCGTGCCGACGTAGAGGTAGCCGTCAGGTCCGAAGGCGATGCGGCCGCCGTTGTGGTAGCGCCCGCGGGGGATGCCGGAGAAGATGACGACCGGCTCGCCGAGTGTGCCGTCCCGCCAGGGCACGGCCGCGATGCGGTTGTCGCTGTCGGTCGAGTAGTACGCGTAGAAGACGGGGTCCGCGTCGAAGTCCTCGGGGACGGCGAGGCCGAGGAGCCCGCCCTCGCCCTCGGTACGCGTGATGGGCAGCCGTCCGGCCACGGAGGACGTGCCACCCGACCCGGGCTTGGGCACGTGCAGGATCCGGCCCGTGTTGCGCTCGCTGACGAGGGCGCTCCCGTCGGGGAGCATCGCGACGGACCAGGCGATGTCCAGCCCGGACAGCAGCGTCGTGGGTCCCTGGGGCGTGGCCTGAGGCGTGGCCGGCCGGGTCGAGGTCGGCGCCGCGGGCGTCGTCGCCGTGGGGGAGAGGGCCGACGTGCCGCTGCTCGGTGCGGCGGTCGCGGTCGGCGCGCTCGTGGACCCGCTGTCGCGCCCGGCCTCGGCTCCCGACGTCCCGCCGTTGCCCCCGGCGCCCGTGCCCGTCCCGACCGAGGGCGCCGACGGCACGCCTGTCGAGCACGCCGCGGTGAGCAGGGCGACGACGACGCACCCCGTGAGGGCGCGACCGATCGATCGGGAGGAGTGCGGCATACCTCATTCTGTCCCAGGGGGAGCGCGGGAGCACGGTGGCTCAGCGGCCGCGTCGCCCGAGGGTGTCGACGAGGCCCTCCTGGACCTCGGGCTGGACGACGTCCGCGTCGACGACCCGGCGAGCGGCCTCGAGGTCGCCGGTGAAGGCGCGGAAGAGCAGGAGCAGGTCGATGTCGTGCGTTGGCCGCTCGACCTCGACGGGTGTGTCGGTGCGCACGACGCCCGGCGTGACGACCGACAGGTAGGCCCCGGTGCGGCCCTCCTCGGTGAACCGCCGCACCCAGCGCGGCTCGTCCATGTGCTTCGCGAAGGTGCTGCACGGGATGCGCGGGACCTCCACCCGCAGCACGACGTCCCCGATCCGCCAGAGCTCTCCGACGAGGGCGTGCGTCGTGTCGATCCCGACGGTCGTGACGTTCTCACCGAAGCCACCGGAGCGCAGGGGGCGTCCGACCTGCTGCTCCCAGAAGTCCAGGTCCTCGCGCGGGTAGGCGTAGACGGCCTGCAGCTCGCCCCCGTGGTGCTTGGGGTTGCCGATCTCGTCGCCGACCACTCCGCTGCCGAGCCCGCCGTGCTTGGGTCCCGGGTCGCGCACCTCGAAGGCGTCCACGGGCTGCTTGTCGATGGCGGTCGGGCGGCCACCGCCGTGGGGGACGGTGCGCCGGCCCGAGCTGAGTGCCAGGACGTGAGGCTGCGTGATCACGGCGCGAGCCTAGCCGCGACCACGCGGACCGGTCCGCGGCCGTGGCGCAGGTTTCGTTAGCGTGAGGTCATGGCTGCCGATCCGCTCGTCGTGTCCGTCCCCGACCCGGAGTACGCCGAGGCACTCGCCGACCTCGACGGTGTCGACGCGCTCGTGTGGGACATGGAGGGTCCGCACCCGCGCGGCGCCGAGATCCGCCTCGCCGTGATGCCCTACATGACGAAGCTGCGGCTCGCCGACGTCACGCCGGGCCTCGACTCGCTCGAGGTCGTCCAGCTCCAGAGCGCCGGCTACGAACACTTCGTCGACGACCTGCCGGACGGCGTGACGCTCTGCAACGCGGCGGGGGTCCACGACGCGTCGACAGCCGAGCTGGCCCTCACCCTCGTGCTCGCGTCGATCCGCGAGATCCCGGCTTTCGCTGCGTCCCAAGCGCGCTCGACCTGGGAGCCGTTGCGACTGCGGTCGTCGCTCGCCGACCGGCGGGTGCTCGTGGTGGGCTACGGGCAGATCGGGCGGGCGATCGTGCGACGTCTGGAGCCGTTCGAGGTCGCGATCACGGTGGTCGCGTCGCGGGCCCGGGCCGGTGACGACCTCGTGCCGCACGTGCACGGCATCGACGAGCTGCCCGACCTCCTGCCGGACCAGGACGTCGTCGTCGTCATCGTCCCCCTCACCGACGCGACCCGCGGGCTGTTCGACGCGCAGATGCTCGGTCGTATGCGGGACGGTGCGCTGCTCGTCAACGTGGCCCGGGGAGCGGTCGTCGACACCGACGCCCTCGTCGAGGCGTGCTCCTCCGGGCGGCTGCGCGCGGCGCTGGACGTGACCGACCCCGAGCCGCTGCCGGAGGGCCATCCGCTGTGGACCGCGCCGGGGGTCCTCATCACGCCACACGTGGGAGGCGCGACCGAGGCCATGCGGCCTCGGGCCATCGCGCTCGTGCGCCGGCAGGTGGAGGCCCTGCGCTCCGGCGCACGGGTCGACAACGCCGTGGCCGGACCCTTGTCTGCTCCGTAGTCATAGTGGACACTGTCCACATGACCGAGACCATCGTCGCCATCGGCACGCGCAAGGGGCTCTGGATCGCGCGTAGCACCGACCGCCGGGAGTGGGCCCTCGAAGGTCCGCACTTCCTCATGAGCGAGGTGGCCTCGGTGGCCGTGGACACCCGCGAGGGGCGCTCTTCGGTCCTCGCCGGCGTCAAGTCCTGGCACTGGGGCCCGACCGTGCAGGTGTCGTCCGACGGCGGTCGCACGTGGACCGAGAGCGCCGAACGCGCCCTGTCGTTCCCCACCGACACCGACACGGCGCTCGAGCGCGTCTGGCAGCTGACGCCCGACCCCAACGACTCGGACGTCGTGTGGGCCGGCGTCGAGCCCCACGCTCTCTTCCGCAGCACCGACCGCGGCAAGCGCTACGAGCTCGTCCGCGGGCTGTGGGACCACCCGCACCGGCCGAGCTGGGAGCCGGGCTTCGGCGGGGGAGCCGTGCACACGATCGTCCCCGAGCCCGGGCATCCCGAGCACCTGCTCGTGGCCATGAGCGCCGGCGGCGTCTATCGGTCGGAGGACGGCGGAAACACCTGGGAGGCAAGCAATCCCGGCATCCGTGCCTACTTCATGCCCGACAACGAGTACCCCGAGTTCGGCCAGTGCGTGCACAAGGTCGCCCGCGGGCAGGCCGACGGGGCGCTCTACGCCCAGAACCACAAGGGCGTCTACCGCTCCGACGACAACGGCCACACGTGGGAGTCCATCGCCGACGGGCTGCCCACCGACTTCGGCTTCACGATCCTCGCCCACCCCCGCAGGCCCGGCGTCGTGTGGAACATCCCGGTGCAGGACGACGGCGAGCGCATCCCGCCGGGCGCCCAGCTGCAGGTGCAGCGCTCGGACGACGGGGGAGCGCACTGGCGCATGCAGGCCGACGGGCTGCCCGCCGACAGCTACACGTGCGTGCTGCGCGACGCCGCCTCGCTCGACGAATCCGACCCCGTCGGCGTCTACCTCGGCACGCGCAACGGAGACGTGTTCGCCTCCGCCGACGAGGGCGAGTCGTTCCAGCGCATCGCCACCCAGCTGCCCGACGTGCTCGTCGTGCGCGCGGCCCAGCTCGGTTGAGAGACAGAGGATTCCGTATGCCGTCCGCTCCTGTTCGCGTCATCCTCCCGGGCATGCTCCGCGACCTCGTCGGCGGCGTGGCCGAGATCGAGGTCGAGTCCCCGACCGAGTCGCAGACCGTGGCGGAGCTGCTCGACCGAGCCTTCTCGGGGCACCGGGTCCTCGACGGCAAGGTGCGCGACGAGCGCGGGCAGATCCGTCGTCACGTCAAGGTGTTCGTCAACGGTGAGGACGCGACGCGCGGAGCCGGAGTCGGTGCGGCAGTGCCGGCCGGCGCACGCGTGCACATCATCAACGCGGTCTCCGGCGGCTGACGAGCGCGCCCCGGCCGTCGGCGCGAGCGCGCGTCGCAGCGACGGCGCCCGCCGGTCGGGCGTCAGTCGGCGACGCCGAGCAGGATCGGCAGGACGGTGCGCTCGAGCTCGCCGACGGTGAGCGAGCGCGGCTCGACGAGGCGCTGGGTCATCGACCCCTGCGCGAGCGAGATGGCGGCGCGCACGAAGAGCTCGGTGGGGATCGGCAGGGTCAGGCCCTGGCGCGCGACGGCCTCGTCGACGACGGTCACGAGCTCGTCGCGCACGCGGCGCTGCTGCGCGGCCCAGGCGCGGCGCGCCTCGGGGTCGCGGATCGCGTGCAGGGTGAACTCCGTGGTCAGCACGAGCCAGCGCTCCTTGCTGCGGCTGTCGTCGGCGAGAGCCGCGAAGACGTCGCGCAGGACCTCGTCGGCCCCGGCGTGCTCGCGCTTGCTGGCCCGGCGGATCCGGTCGACGAGCGCCTCGGAGTGGCGCTGCGACAGCTCGACGACGAGGTCGTCCTTGGAGCTGAAGTTGGAGTAGAACGCGCCCCGCGTGAAGCCGGCCCGCTCGCAGATGTCCTCGACCGTGGCCCCGTGGAAGCCGCGCTCGGCGAAGACCTCGCTCGCCGCCTCGAGCACACGGTCACGGGTGGCCCGGCGTCGGGCGGTGATTCGGGGCTCGGCCGTCGTGGTCATGTGTACAAGGATACGTGCTCGAATTGAATACGACAACGTATCGGATGCATACTCGTATCGTGACTGAAACCGAGGTGACCCACCTGCAGGGCTTCAACCAGCGCACCGTCGTGGTCGACGACATCAGTGTCGCCGGCACCCACGAGCCCTTCGTCGAGCACGTCTCGTTCACCGCGCCGCGCGGCGAGGTCACCGTCGTCCCGACCGACCCCGGCATCCCGCAGGTCGCCCTGGCGCTCGCCATCGGCGGCCGCGTCGAGCTGATGCGCGGCCGCATCCGCGTCGGCGCCGGGTCTGACCTGGCCGACCTCCAGCTGCGCACCCGGCTCGTCGACGTCGCCGACGTCACGGCCCCCGAGGACACCATCGCGGTCAAGGCCGTCGTCGAGGAGGAGCTCGCGCTCGCCGAGAAGCCGGCCGGCCGCGCCGCCGTGGCAGCGTTCCTCGAGGCCCACGACCTGTCCGACCGCGCGACACGGCCCTGGGAGCAGCTGCCCGCCGGGGTGCGCACGAGCCTGCTGCTCGAGCTCGGGGCCCTGCACCCCATGGTGCGCGTCCTGGTCCTCGCCGGCCCGGAGCGGCACGGCGGCGACCAAACGGTGTGGCTCGAGACCTGTCGGCGCCTCGCGGAGACCGGTCTCGCCGTCATCGTCCTGACCGCGGCCGCGACGGCCGCGTCCCTGCCCGCCGACCTCGCCAGCGCCGACGACACGGCGCACGACACGGCTGACGACACGGCATACGACACGGCTGTCGACACGGCCGACGAACCCGACGAGGCGGACCCCGCTGCCGACGCCGACGAACCGAACCTCCCGAAGGAGCCCTCGGCATGAACCCCGTCCGACTCGCGGTCGCCGAGCTGCGCCGCCTCACCTCCTCCCGTCTCGCGCGGCTGGCCCTCGCGGCGCTCGTGCTCATCCCGACCCTCTACGGCGGGCTCTACCTCTACGCCAACCACGACCCGTACGGCGCGTTCCCGCAGGTGCCCGCCGCGGTGGTCAGCGACGACGCCGGGACGACGCTCAGCACGGGGGAGAAGCTGCAGGTCGGGGGCAGCGTCGCCGACCACCTCGTCGACTCGAAGTCCTTCGACTGGCACCGCGTCTCGCACGACGAGGCGCTGCGCGGCGTCGACGACGGCACGTACGCCTTCGCGGTCATCATGCCGAAGACCTTCTCGGCCGACCTCGCCTCGACGGCCGAGATGAAGCCGCGGCAGGCCACCGTCGTGCTCGAGACCAACGACGCCAACAACTACATGACCTCGATGATCGGCAGCCAGGTCATCAAGCAGGTCACGGCGTCCGTCGCGAGCGAGGTGAGCCAGACGGCTGCGAGCAAGCTGCTGCTCGGGTTCAGCCAGGTGCACGACCAGCTCGTCAAGGCCGTCGACGGGTCGGAGAAGCTGCGGGCCGGAGCGGCCAAGGCGGACTCCGGCGCCCACCAGCTCGCGACCGGCGCCACGAGCCTCGCCAGCGGCCTGCACGACCTGTCCTCCGGGGCCAAGCGCCTCGGCACCGGCATCGGCCAGGCGGCCGCGGGCGCCGACGACCTCCAGGCCGGAGCCGGCCAGCTCGCCTCCGGGCTCGGCACGCTCCAGTCCCGGACAGCGAGCCTGCCGGCCCAGACCGACAAGCTGGCCGACGGCGCCGAGCAGGTCGCGGCGGGCAACCGCACGATCGCCGGCTACGGCACCAAGGCCGCGACGGCCTCGAGCGACCTCAAGCGCCGGATCACCGCCGACCGCACGAGCTTCCTCGACACCCTGCGCGCGCAGGGCCTGACGGACGCCCAGCTGTCCCTGGTCACGTCACGGCTGGACACGATCGACGGCTACGTCGACCGAGCCGACTCGACCATCCAGTCGGCGTCGAGCGACCTGACCCGCCTGTCCAAGGGCGCCGACCAGGTCGCCACCGGGGCCCGCGCCCTCGCGAAGGCGACGCCGGCGCTCACCGACGGCATCGCCTCGGCGCACTCGGGCGCCGTTCGGCTGCGCGACGGTGCGAGCACGCTCTCGAGCGGCCTCGACACGCTCAAGACCGGTGCCGGCCAGCTGACGACGGGCGCCGACAAGGCCGCCACCGGGGCCGACTCGCTGGCCTCGGGCGCGAACTCCCTCGCGTCCGGTCTCGACGCGCTCACCAAGGGCGCCACCGACCTGCACGACGGTCTCGTCAAGGGCCGCGACTCCATCCCCGACCCGAGCGACGCCCAGCGCAAGGCCATGGCGCAGACGATCGGCAACCCCGTCGGCGTGTCCACCGGCTCGCTTTCGTCGGCCGGCTCCTACGGCGCCGGGCTCGCGCCGCTCTTCATGAGCCTCGCACTCTGGATCGGCGCCTACGTCCTCTTCCTGTTCGTCCGTCCGCTCTCACCGCGGGCGCTCGCGACGAGCCAGCGCTCGGTCCGCACGGCGCTCGGCGGATGGCTCGCCCCTGCGCTCGTCGGGCTCGTCCAGGTGGCGGCCCTCGTGCTCGTCGTCGGACGCGGCGTCGACATCAAGATCGCCCACCCGGTGCTCGCCTTCCTCTTCCTCTGCTTCACCTCGATGACGTTCGTCGCGATCCTGCACGCGCTGGCGGCTCGTCTCGGCGCCGTCGGCAAGTTCCTCGGGCTCGTCTTCATGGTCGTGCAGCTCGTCAGCGCCGGAGGCACCTTCCCGTGGCAGACCCTGCCCGCGCCGCTGCAGGCGGTGCACCACGTCGTGCCGATGAGCCACGCGGTCGACGGCCTGCGACGCCTGCTCTACGGCGCCGACCTCGGACCGGTCCTCGGGTCGCTCGGGGTGCTCACGGCATACCTTGTCGTCGCGCTGGCTGTGTCGACGATCGCGGCCCGACGGTCGCGGATGTGGACGCCGAAGCGCATCAAGCCGGCCCTGGAGCTGTGACGCGGGACCACCCGGGCTGACAACCCGAGGGGATCGGGGCATGCTCGGAACCATGAGCAGCGCCTCGCGGGAGAAGACCCTCATCCTCATGCGTCACGCCAAGGCGGAGGAGGGGGCGGGCAAGCCCGACCACGACCGCGAGCTGGCTGCTCGGGGCCGGCGTGACGCCAAGGCGGCGGGGTCCTGGCTCCACACCGAGGGCCTCGTCCCCGACCTCGTCATCTGCTCGACGGCGCAGCGCACGCGCCAGACGTGGGAGGAGGCGTGCCGGGGTGGGGCGCACACCGAGTTCGTCGAGTTCCGGCGCAGCGTCTACCTCGGCGGCTCCGAGCAGACGCTCGAGACGGTGCGCGAGGACGCCGGCGACACCTCGACGGTGCTCGTCGTGGGGCACAACCCGACCATGGCCCAGCTGACGAGCCTGCTCACCGACGGTGAGGGGTCGCGCGAGGCCCACGAGGCGCTCGGCCACGGTTTCGTCACGAGCGGGCTCGCCGTCCTGCACTACGCGGGGGAGTGGGCCGACCTCGACCTCGGCACGTGCGAGCTGACCCGCTTCCACGTCAGCCGTGGGCGTGAGGACTGATCCTCGGGCCCTCCCGGTCGTCGGTTCCGCGGGGACGATGCGGCGATCAGGCTGTGAGATGCGGTGTCCACCCAGCGGACACCGTCCTATGCTGCAGCCATGACGCAGACGCCTGACATCAAGCCCCGCAGCCGCGACGTCACCGACGGTCTCGAGAAGACCGCGGCACGGGGGATGCTCCGGGCGGTAGGCCTCGGCGACGACGACTTCGCCAAGCCCCAGATCGGGGTCGCGAGCTCGTGGAACGAGATCACCCCCTGTAACCTGTCCCTCGACCGGCTCGCCAAGGCCGTCAAGGACGGCGTGCACGCCGGGGGCGGCTATCCGCTCGAGTTCGGCACGATCTCGGTCTCCGACGGCATCTCGATGGGCCACGAGGGCATGCACTTCAGCCTCGTCTCCCGCGAGATCATCGCCGACTCCGTCGAGACCGTCATGAACGCCGAGCGCCTCGACGGCTCGGTGCTGCTGGCCGGCTGCGACAAGTCGCTGCCCGGCATGCTCATGGCCGCCGCGCGCCTCGACCTCGCGTCGGTGTTCCTGTATGCCGGCACGATCCTCCCGGGCGTCGCCAAGCTCTCCGACGGCACCGAGAAGGAGGTCACGATCATCGACGCCTTCGAGGCCGTCGGCGCGTGCAACGCCGGTCTCATGTCGCGCGAGGACGTCGACGCCATCGAGCGTGCCATCTGCCCCGGCGAGGGCGCGTGCGGCGGCTTCTACACCGCCAACACCATGGCCGCCGTGGCCGAGGCGATCGGCATGTCGATCCCGGGCTCGGCCGCGCCGCCCGCGACCGACCGCCGCCGCGACATGTACGCCCGCAAGTCGGGCGAGGCGGTCGTCGAGCTGCTGCGACGCGGCATCACGGCGCGCGACATCATGACCAAGCCGGCGTTCGAGAACGCCATCGCCGTCGTCATGGCGTTCGGCGGCTCGACCAACGCCGTGCTCCACCTGCTCGCCATCGCCCACGAGGCAGAGGTCGACCTGACGATCGAGGACTTCCGTCGCATCGGCGCCAAGGTGCCGCACCTGGCGGACGTCAAGCCGTTCGGCAGCTTCGTCATGAAGGACATCGACCACATCGGCGGCATCCCCGTCGTCATGAAGACGCTCCTCGAGGCCGGGCTGCTCGACGGCGACTGCCTGACGGTGACCGGCAAGACCATGGCCGAGAACCTCGACGAGATCAACCCGCCCCACATCGACGGCCGGGTCATCCGCGAGATGTCCCAGCCCATCCACAAGACCGGCGGCCTGACGATCCTCACCGGCTCGCTCGCACCCGAGGGCGCCGTCGTGAAGTCGGCCGGGTTCGACGAGTCGGTCTTCGAGGGCACCGCCCGTGTCTTCGACGGCGAGCGTGCCGCCATGGACGCCGTCGAGGCCGGTTCGCTGAAGAAGAACGACGTCGTCGTCATCCGCTACGAGGGTCCCAAGGGCGGCCCGGGCATGCGCGAGATGCTCGCCGTGACCGGCGCCATCAAGGGCGCCGGCCTCGGCAAGGACGTCCTGCTGCTCACTGACGGCCGCTTCTCCGGTGGCACGACCGGCCTGTGCGTCGGCCACGTGGCACCCGAGGCCGTCGACGAGGGACCGATCGCGTTCGTGCGCGACGGCGACACCATCCGCCTCGACGTCGCGAGCGGCACGCTCGACGTGCTCGTCGACGACAACGAGATGGCGCGCCGCCGTGCCGAGGGCGTCACGCACCCGGAGCCGAAGTACACCCGCGGTGTCCTCGCGAAGTACCGCAAGCTCGTCGGCAGCGCGAGCGGCGGCGCCGTCTGCGGCTGAGCCGCCCGGCGTTCCAAGCTCTTTCGAGGTGATGCCGGCACCCGCCCGGGTGCCGGCATCACCTCTAACACGCACGTTCTCGTATGCCGTGTGTCCGGGCGCCGCGGCGAACCGACGGACCGCCACGGCCTACGTCTCCTGCCACCGGTGAGCGCGTGCGCTACGTCGCGGGAGGGTCGGTGGCGGTCCGTCCGTCCGCGGACGCGGCCTCGTCGGCGTCCCGGTAGGCGCGCGGCGTCACGCCGGTCGCCTCGCGAAAGCGCCTGATGAGGTGCCGCTCGTCGGTGAACCCGGTGGCGGCGGCGATGTCGCGCACGCTGAGGCCGGTGTGCACGAGCAGGTCGGTCGCCGCGGAGAGCCGCCGAGCCGCACGGTGCGCGTACGGGCCGGTCCCGGTCTCGGCCCGGAAGCGCCGTCGCCACGTCTCGTAGGGCAGGCCGACCTCGGCCGCCACCGAGGCCAGGTCGAGGGGCTCGGTGAGGTCGCCCTCGAGGAGCTCGACCGACCGCGCGAGCCAGCCGGCCCCGCCCACGGGGCCGTGTCGCCGCGGGTGGTCGACGAGGTCGCGCGCCTCGAGCAGGGCTGCGAGCAGGTCGAGCGCCTCGACGTCCCGCGCGTCGACCGTGGCGGGTCGCGGCCGGTCGAAGGCGGCGAAGCGGGCGGCCCACCGGCGCACCGGCAGGCCGTGCACGAGCGGGCGGTCGGGGGAGAGGGCTCCGGTGCGTCCGGCGCAGTCGAAGACGGCGCCGTCGAACACGACGAAGTGCTCGTCCCAGCCGCCGGCGTCGGCGCCGTACCAGTGCGGATGTCCCGGGTGGACGACGACGAGCGTGCCTGCCCCGATGGGCTCGTCGTGGCGGGCGTCGTGGTAGCGGCCGGTGCCGGCGGTGACGAACGTGAGCCCCCACGTCGGGTGGCGCCGGGTCGTTCCCGGTGGCAGGCCGCTGCCGGCGGTGATGTGGCCTGCGACCAGCACCCGGCCGAGGCGCCCGGCCGCCGTCCGAGGGCCGGCCGCAGGCGTCGATGCAGTGTCGCTCACGCTCACATCGAACCAGAACGTACCCCTGTGACCACGAGGTCCGGGGTGTCAGCTCCCCGGGTCTGGTGTGCTTCCGCCACGCGACGACCGCTCCGGTCGTTGACGATCAGCGAAGGACGATCCGCCCCATGCCCATCGACACGCTTCCCGAGCTCACCACGGCATACCCCGTCGGTCACGGTGACGTCACCGCCTACCGCTCGAACGGCCACGTGCGCCTGGCCCAGGTGGCCACGCGGGAGGAGGCGGCGGCCTACCGCGACCCCATCGCCGCGGCCGTCGAGCGGTTCAGTACCGAGACGCGCCCCCTGGCCGATCGGGACAGCTACGGCATGGCGTTCCTGCAGGTGATGAACCTGTGGCGGCACGACCAGGACGTCGCGCGCTTCGTCATGGCGTCCCGCTTCGCCGGCGTCGCGGCACGGCTGCTCGGGGTGCCGCGGGTCCGGCTCTACCACGACCAGGCGCTCTTCAAGGAGCCCGGCGGCGGCTACACACCGTGGCACCAGGACGCGATGTACTGGCCGCTCGACGGCTCGCGGTGCCTGACGATGTGGATGCCGCTCGTCGACATCACGCCGGACCACGGCGGTCTCGCCTTCGCGACCGGGAGCCATGCCGACGGGCCGCTCAGCGACATCGGCATCTCCGACGCGTCCGAGGAGCACTTCGACCGGCTGCTCGCCGAGCGTGGTCTCGTCGTCGACGAGCCGGTCGCGATGCAGGCGGGCGACGCCTCGTTCCACTCGGGCTGGACGGTGCACAAGGCCCTCGGCAACACCTCGACGCAGATGCGTGAGGTGATGACGGTGATCTGGTTCGCCGACGGGCTTCCCGTGCTCGAGCCGGCCAACCCGGCGCGGGTGGGCGATCTGGCCTTGTGGCTGCCGGGCCTCACGCCGGGCGACGTCGCGGCGTCCGACGCGAACCCCGTCCTGCCCCGCTGACCGCGGCCCGGACGACATGTGGCGCCCGCGCCGGGTCGAGCGTCAGGTGGTCGCGTCCGACGCCGCAGCCTCGGACCGGGCCTTGAGGCCCGCGGCCTCCATCGCGAGGTAGCGCTCGGTGAGGGACCGGTAGCCGCGGCCGACGACCGCGCCGGCCCAGCCCGAGTGCCTGATCGAGAGCGTCGCCCGGCAGGTGCTGGGACCGGTGGCCTCGACACCGTGGCGTCCGGTCGTCACGGTGCCGGGTCCGCGTGCCTCCCAGGTGAACTCGCGGCCCTCCGTGAGGTCCGTGACGGTCCACACGGTCGTCGGGATGCGGGGCTGCTCGACGCGGGCCCGCGCCCCCACCCGGAGGTCGTCGTCGAGGAGCGTCACCGAGCGCACGGAGGCGGTCCACTCGCCCCAGCGCTCCACGTCACGCATCACCGCCCACACGCGGGAGGCGGGGGCGTCGATCTCGATGCTCGTGTGCTGCTCCACACGTCTCCTCAGGCTGGTGCGACCCCGGGCTGCGGTGCCACGTCGGCGGCCCAATGACGCCACACCGACGTGACCTGCATGCCGACCTTCTCATAGAGGCCGAGTGCTCCGGTGCGGGAGTCGGTCGACAGCTCGGAGCGCTCGCCACCGTGGGCGCGGGCGACCTCGAAGGCGTCGACGAGCAGCGCGCGGGCGAGTCCCCCGCCCCGCTCGTCGCGGCGCACGGCGAGCTTGTCGACGTACCCGCAGCCGCTGGAGACGACGACGAAGGCCATGCCGACGACCTCGCCCGCGGCATCCACCATGAGTCGCAGCTGCCAGGGCTCGTAGCCCGGGCGACGGGAGACGGTGGCCGTCCACTCCTCGAAGGACGAGCGCTCCCGCTCGGACCACTCGAGGAAGGCGTCCTCGTTGACGGTCCAGGCCGCGCGCAGGTCGGCCTCGTCGCGCGGCTCGCGGACGCTGTAGCCGGCGGGGAGCGGCTGCGGCGTGATCGTCGTGCCCGCCGGCATCTCGAGCACCCAGGACGTCCAGAGGGTGCGGTAGCCGAGGGCGGAGAAGAGGCGCTCGCCGGGGGAGTCGCCGGGCACGGGCTGGCCGACGAGCGTGCCGCCGTCGCGGGCACCGACGGCCCGCGTCCAGTGCGACAGGGCGGTGCCGAGGCCACGTCCGCGGTGGTCGGGCGTGACCGCGCCGTCGGCCCAGCGACCCTTGAAGACCTCGGCGTATGCCACGAGCCGGTCCCCGTCGAGGACGCCGACCGACTGGGTGGCGAGGTCGAAGGCGGGACGCTGCCAGTCGCCGACGATGTCGGCCTCCTCGATGAGGACCTCGCCCACGTCGTGCAGCTCGCAGGCGGCCATGAGGGCCGTGACCGCAGCTGCGTCCTCGCGGGTCAGCGGGCGGGTCGTGAGGTCGGCCGCGGTCGGCGGCAGCAGGAGGGGCACGGCGCTCGTCATGACGGTCAGTGTCCCGAGACGGTCCTGCGAGCGACAACCGACTTTCCGTGGCGAGGCCCCAGAGGCCCTCGTCGCAACCGGGTGACAGTGGGTGAGATCACGAGGTCACATGTTGAGACGGCTGTGACGGTCGATTGACACCGTTGGGGCTGCGTAGGACGGTTGTCACGTGGCCCGACTCCTCGTACTTCCCTAGCGCGCCGACCAGCTCGAACGGTCAGCGCGCTCCCTTCCGTCCCCCCGCGGGACAGAAGGGTTTTTTTGTGGCTGGAGTCAGCCCGAACCGGCATCACCCCGCAGTGCTCGAGACAAGGAAGAGATCGTGAGCGACACGACGAAGCAGGCGCCCTCGCCCGCCGACGTGGCCTCCCTGGCCCGTCCCCGACCCGCGGCGGAGGCCAAGGCCGTCCCGACGGCCGGCGTCGTCACGCCGGTACTCGAGGTCACCGGGGCGCAGGCGCTCGTCCTCTCCCTCGAGGCCATCGGCTGCGACACCGTCTTCGGCATCCCGGGCGGCGCGATCCTCCCGGCCTACGACCCCATGCTCGACTCGAAGAAGGTCCGCCACATCCTCGTGCGCCACGAGCAGGGCGCCGGCCACGCGGCCGAGGGCTACGCCTCCGCGACCGGCAAGGTCGGCGTCTGCATGGCGACGTCGGGCCCCGGCGCGACCAACCTCGTGACACCGCTCGCCGACGCCCACATGGACTCCGTCCCGGTCGTCGCGATCACCGGCCAGGTGGCGAGCGCCGCGATCGGCACCGACGCCTTCCAGGAGGCGGACATCCGCGGCATCACGATGCCGATCACGAAGCACAACTACCTCGTGACCGACCCGGCGAAGATCCCGCAGGCCATCGCCGAGGCGTTCCACGTCGCGAGCACCGGGCGCCCCGGCCCCGTCCTCGTCGACATCAGCAAGGACGCGCTGCAGGCCATGACGACGTTCAGCTGGCCGCCGCAGATCGACCTGCCCGGCTACCGTCCTGTCCTGCGTCCGCACGGCAAGCAGATCCGCGAGGCCTCGCGACTCATGGCGGCGGCGAAGCAGCCGATCCTCTACGTCGGTGGCGGCGTCGTGCGCGCCAAGGCCAGCGAGGCGCTGCGTCGGCTCGTCGAGCTGACCGGGATCCCGGTCGTCACGACCCTCATGGCGCGGGGGACCGTGCCCGACAGCGAGCCGCTCAACCTCGGCATGCCCGGCATGCACGGCACCGTCGCCGCTGTGACCGGCCTGCAGAAGTCGGACCTCATCATCGCCCTCGGCGCCCGGTTCGACGACCGCGTCACCGGTCAGCTGTCGAGGTTCGCCCCGGACGCCAAGGTGATCCACGCCGACATCGACCCCGCGGAGATCTCCAAGAACCGCCTCGCCGACGTGCCCATCGTCGGCGACGTGGGTGAGGTCATCAAGGACCTCATCGAGCAGGTCACCCTCGACCGGGCCGCGGACGACGCCGCGTCGGGCTGGGACTACGCCGCCTGGCGCGAGCGCGTCGCCGGGTGGAAGGAGACGTTCCCGCTCGGCTGGACCGACAGCGAGGACGGCACGCTCTCACCGCAGTACGTCATCGAGCGCATCGGTGCGCTGACCGGGCCCGAGGCCACCTACGTCGCGGGCGTGGGCCAGCACCAGATGTGGGCCGCGCAGTTCGTGCAGTACGAGCGCCCCAACGCGTGGCTCAACTCCGGAGGCCTCGGCACCATGGGCTACTCCGTCCCGGCAGCCATGGGCGCCAAGGTCGCCGAGCCCGAGCGCACCGTCTGGGCCATCGACGGCGACGGCTGCTTCCAGATGACCAACCAGGAGCTCGCGACCTGCGTCATCAACGACATCCCGATCAAGGTCGCGATCATCAACAACAGCTCGCTCGGCATGGTGCGCCAGTGGCAGACGCTCTTCTACGACGAGCGCTACTCCAACACCAACCTCCAGCCGCTCGAGCAGCGCGTGCCCGACTTCGTCAAGCTCGCGGACGCCTACGGCTGCCTCGGGCTGCGGGCCGAGACGCCCGAAGAGGTCGACGCGGCCATCAAGCTGGCCCTCGAGACCAACGACCGTCCGGTCGTCATCGACTTCATCGTCCACCGCGACGCGATGGTGTGGCCGATGGTGCCGGCAGGAGTCAGCAACGACATGATCCAGGCCGCGCGCCACGAGGCGCCGGTCTGGGAGCGGGAGGACTGAGCATGAGCAAGCACACCCTGTCGGTCCTCGTCGAGGACAAGCCCGGCGTCCTGACCCGCGTCGCGGCGCTCTTCTCCCGTCGAGGGTTCAACATCAACTCCCTCGCCGTCGGCCCGACCGAGCTGCCCGACATCTCGCGCATCACCGTCGTCGTCGAGGTCGAGGGCGCCGCCCTCGAGCAGGTGACCAAGCAGCTCAACAAGCTCATCGAGGTGCTCAAGGTCGTCGAGCTCGACGCGCACGCGTCGGTACAGCGCGAGATCCTGCTCGTCAAGGTCCGCGCCGACGCGGCGACCCGCAGCCAGGTCATCGACACGATCCAGCTCTTCAAGGCCAAGGTCGTCGACGTCACGACCGACGCCATCGTCATCGAGGCGACCGGCACCTCCGACAAGCTGCGCGCGCTGCTCGACGTCCTCGAGCCGTTCGGCATCAAGGAGCTCGTCCAGTCCGGCCTCGTCGCCGTCGGGCGCGGCTCGCGCTCCATCACCGACCGCAGCCTCCGCAGCGCCTGACCCGGCCACCCTCCCGAGGACGTATGCCGTCCGGCCCGGCCACACGGCATACGACCTCGGGTGCCACACCCGCACAGACCAAACGCACACCGCAACCGAAGGAGAAGGCCACCATGGCCGAGATGTTCTACGACGACGACGCCGACCTGTCGATCATCCAGGGCAAGAAGGTCGCCGTCATCGGCTACGGCAGCCAGGGCCACGCCCACGCGCTCAACCTGCGCGACTCCGGTGTCGACGTGCGCGTCGGTCTCGCCGAGGGCAGCAAGAGCAAGGCCAAGGCCGAGGCCGAGGGCCTGTCCGTGGCGTCCGTCGCCGACGCGGTGAAGGAGGCCGACCTCGTCGTCATCCTGACGCCCGACCAGGTGCAGCGGACGGTCTACGCGAACGACATCCAGCCCAACCTCAAGGACGGCGCGGCCCTGCTCTTCGGGCACGGCTTCAACATCCGCTTCGGCTACATCAAGCCCGAGTCCGACGCCGACGTGCTCATGGTCGCCCCCAAGGGTCCGGGTCACATCGTGCGCCGCGAGTTCGTCGACGGCCGTGGGGTGCCCGTGCTCCTCGCCGTCGAGCAGGACGCGTCGGGCACCGCGTGGGACCTCGCCAAGGCCTACGGCAAGGCGATCGGCGGCCTGCGCGCCGGCGGCATCAAGACGACCTTCACCGAGGAGACCGAGACCGACCTGTTCGGTGAGCAGGCCGTGCTCTGCGGCGGCGCGAGCCAGCTCGTCATGTACGGCTTCGAGACCCTCGTCGAGGCGGGCTACCAGCCCGAGGTCGCCTACTTCGAGTGCCTCCACGAGCTCAAGCTCATCGTCGACCTCATGATCGAGGGCGGCATCGCCAAGCAGCGCTGGTCGGTCTCCGACACGGCGGAGTACGGCGACTACGTCTCCGGGCCGCGCGTCATCGACCCGCACGTCAAGGAGAACATGAAGGCCGTCCTCGGCGACATCCAGAACGGCACCTTCGCCAAGCGCTTCATCGACGACCAGGACGCCGGCGCGCCCGAGTTCAAGTCCTTGCGCGAGAAGGGTGCCCAGCACCCGATCGAGGCCACCGGCCGCGAGCTGCGCAAGCTCATGGCGTGGGTCAAGCAGACCGACTCCGACTACGTCGAGGGCAGCGCCGCACGCTGACCTGCTCGACGGTCCGACGGCCGGTGCCCCGTTCGTGGGGGCACCGGCCGTCGGCGTCCGGCGGTCAGCGACCGGACAGGCGGGGCGGCTGGGCGGCGAGCCAGTCGGCGAAGGTCCTGCCGCCGAGGTCCGCCGAGCCGGCGGCCGGGACGGTGCGGCTCTCGGACACGGCGCGCATGAGCCGCCCCACCGGCGGGAGGCGGACCGTGCGCGGTGCCGAGGCGCCGCGGTGGGTCCGCACGAGCCGCGCGACCTCCGTGATCGCCACCACCTCGGGGCCGGCGACGTCCGTCGCGCGGGCGTATGCCGTGGGCATGGGTCCCAGCGCCAGGTCGACGAGCCGTTGCGCCACGAAGTCGGTGTCGACGGGCTGGAGGGCCATGTCGCCGATCGTGACGGCGAACGGTCCGACGGTCAGACTGCGGGCGAAGAACGCTGTCAGGGAGTGGAACTGGGTCGCGCGCAGGACTGACGCAGGACCGCCGGCGGCTGCGATGCCCTGCTCGGCGCGCAGCTTGCGGCGGTAGTAGCTCAGCGGGTGGTCGTCGATGCCGACGATCGAGATGTGCACGAGGTGCGTGCCGTGGGCGGCGGCCGCGTCGGCCAGGCGGCGCGTCGCGTAGACCGTCACGTCGTCGCCGCGAGAGGTGTCGTCGGCGCAGTGCACGACGGCGTCGGCATCGGTGAGCACTCCGTCGAGTCCCGCCCCGGTCGTCAGGTCCACCCCGGACCGCCGGCTCGCCGACACGGCCTGGTGCCCGCGGGCCGTCACCTCGCGGACGACCCGGGACCCGAGGTCCCCGGCGCCACCCGTCACCACGATGCGCATGACCCCACACTGGCGCTCCTGACCGTGAGAGCGCAACGTCCCACCCACGCCGGATCCCGTGGATCTGCGCAGGGGTGCGGCCTAGACTCGCCGACGGCACACCGCGGTGCCGCCGACGGTCCGCACCCCGCCGTGCCTGTGGCCTCGCCCCTCCGGAAGGGTTCCCCTGTGAGCAAGCCCGTTGTCCTCATCGCCGAAGAGCTGTCGCCCGCCACGATCGAGGCCCTGGGACCCGACTTCGAGATCCGTTCGGTCGACGGCGCCGACCGCGACGCGCTGCTCCCGGCGCTCGTCGCCGTCGACGCGGTCCTCATCCGGTCGGCCACGAGGATGGACGCCGAGGCGATCGCGGCGGCCAAGCGGCTCAAGGTGATCGCCCGCGCCGGCGTCGGCCTCGACAACGTCGACGTCCAGGCGGCGACGCAGGCCGGCGTCATGGTCGTGAACGCACCCACCTCCAACATCACCTCGGCCGCAGAGCTCGCCGTGGCCCTGCTCCTCGCGACGGCCCGCAACGTCGCCCCCGCCAACCAGGCCCTCAAGGCCGGTGAGTGGAGGCGCAGCCAGTACTCCGGCGTCGAGCTGCTCGACAAGACCGTCGGCGTCGTCGGCCTCGGCCGCATCGGGGCCCTCGTCGCCGAGCGACTCAAGGCCTTCGGCATGAAGATCGTCGCCTACGACCCCTATGCCTCGCCCGCCAAGGCCGGCCAGCTCGGCGCCCAGCTCGTCGGCCTCGACGAGCTGCTCGTGCAGTCCGACTTCATCACCATCCACCTGCCAAAGACGCCCGAGACGGTCGGCCTCATCGGCGAGGAGGCGCTGTCGAAGGTCAAGCCGTCGGTGCGCATCGTCAACGCCGCCCGCGGCGGCATCGTCGACGAGGCAGCCCTGGCCCGCGCCATCGCAGAGGGTCGGGTGGCAGGCGCCGGCATCGACGTCTTCGCCACGGAGCCCACGACCGAGTCCCCGCTCTTCGAGCACGAGTCCGTCGTCGTCACGCCACACCTCGGTGCCTCGACCGAGGAGGCCCAGGAGAAGGCCGGCATCGCCGTCGCGCGATCGGTACGGCTCGCCCTCGGTGGCGAGCTCGTCCCCGACGCCGTCAACGTCAGCAGCGGCTCCATCGCCGAGGAGGTCCGTCCGGGAATTCCTCTGGTGGAGAAGCTCGGCCGCATCTTCACCGCCATCGCCGGCACGGTGCCCGCGCAGCTCGACGTGGACGTCCGCGGCGAGATCACGGCGCACGACGTCAGCGTGTGGAAGCTCGTCGCGCTCAAGGGGCTGTTCACGGACGTCGTCGAGGACCCGGTCACCTACGTCAACGCACCGGTCCTGGCCGAACAGCGCGGCTGCGTCGTCCGTCTCGTCACCGACCCCGACGCCGGCGACTTCCGCAACGTCACGACGCTGCGCGGCACGCTCACCGATGGGTCGGTGGTGTCGGTCTCCGGCACGCTGACCGGTCCGAAGATGGTCGAGAAGCTCGTCGGGGTGGGCGGCTACGACCTCGAGGTCCCGCTGTCGGACCACATGCTCGTCTTCGAGTACTCCGACCGCCCCGGCGTCATCGGCGCAGTCGGCCGCATCCTCGGTGATGCCGGCATCAACATCGGCGGCATGCAGGTCTCGCGCCAGGAGGACCGCGCCATCGGCGTGCTCAACGTCGACAGCGCGGTGCCGCCCGCGATGGCCGCCGAGCTCGCCGAGGTCATCGAGGCCCGGACGTTCTCGGTCGTCGACCTGCAGGACTGAGCCGCGCTCGGCTGCACCGAGCCGCACTCAGCTGCATCGAACCGCACTGCGCCGGCCGGCACCCGCGGTCGTTCGGGCCTTTGGACCTGTCGTGGGGCTCGGACGGCTGCCAGCGTGAGCCTGTGGGAACTCCGGTCACCGCTGCGCGGGCGTCACCAAACGGTTCGGCGCGACCGAGGCCCTCCGCGGCGTCGACCTCGTCGTCGAGAAGGGCAGGCCTTCGGCTACCTCGCCCCAACGGCGCCGGCAAGACGACGACGCTGCGCATCGTCATGGGCCTGACGCGGGCCACGGCGGGCAGTGCCGAGCTGTTCGGCCTCGACGCGTGGACGCACCGCGACGACCTGCACCGACGTGTCGGCTACGTCCCCGGCGACGTCGCGCTCTACCCCCGGCTCACCGGGCAGGACCACGTCGACTACGTCGGGCACCTCCACGGGATGGGCCGGCCACCCGAGGCCGCCGCCCTGGCCGAGCGCCTCGACCTCGACCTGCACCGGCAGACCTCCCTCGACCCGCTCCTCAAGCCGCTCGCGCAGCACGCGGTCGTCGACCTCACGTGCACCGAGGCCGAGCCGCAACCTCTTCGCGATGGCGGGCGCCGACATGTCGACCCCGGTGGGCTACATCCGGATCGAGCTGCTGTCGTTCATGGGGCCCATCCTCGTCCTGCTGTATGCCGTGGGCGTGGGCTCGTCGTCCATCGCGGGCGAGGAGGACCGCCGCACCCTCGACCTGCTGCTGACCACCCCCGTCACCCGGTCCCGCGTCGTCGTCGACAAGGCGCTGGCCATGGTCCTCGGGACCCTCGGGCTCGCCGTCGTGCTCGGGGTGGCGCTCGTCGCGGAGAGGCGGCTCGCCGACATGGACCTGCCGGCCGGCAACGTCGCCGCCGTGGGGACGGTGCTCCTGCTCGTGCTCGTGGCGGCGGTCGGCTTCGACCGTCGGGACGTCACCTCGTGACGTCGCCGGCGGAGTCCTTCGCCCCGCCCGTCCCGCTGCTGCGGCCGGCGTCCTCCTCGCCGTTGCCGTTGCTGTCGTCGTCGTCCGGCTCGGCGGCCTCGAGGCTGGCGAGCTCGGGGACGAGCTCGTGGCGCTTGCTGAAGGTGTCGATGATGGCGAGCGCGACCGCGGCGATGGGGATGCCGATGAGGGCGCCGATGGGGCCGAAGAGCGCGGCGCCCGCGATGACCGACCCCAGCGCGACCGCCGGGTGCACGTCCATGGTGCGGCGGCTGATGCGCGGGGTGAAGACGTAGTTCTCGAGCTGCTGGTAGACGGTCGCGAAGACCGCGATCCACAAGGCGTTGATCGGCTTGTCGAGCAGGGCGAACAGCGCCGGCAGCGCGACCCCGATGTAGGTGCCGATCGTCGGGATGAACTGGCCGACGATGCCGGCGAACACGCCGAGGGGCAGCCAGAACGGCACGTCGATGAACCAGAAGAAGGCGACGTGGAAGACGGCCGACAGCGCGGCGAGCAGGAGCTTGGACACGACGTAGCCGCCGGTCTTCTCGACCGAGATGGTCCACACGGTGATGAAGACCCGCTGGTAGCGCTGGGGCAGCCAGGAGCCGATGGTCTGCCGCAGCCTCGGGCTGTCGGCCGAGAGGTAGTAGGCGAAGACGAGGATCGTCAGGCTGTCGAAGAGGAAGGTGATGAGCGACCCGAAGATGCCGACGATGCCGCCGCCGTACTTGCCCGCGAGCTCCCCGAGCTTGTCGGGTGTCAGGCTGAGGGCCGACTGGATCTGGGCGAGGTCGAAGCTCGTGCCGAACGAGGAGTTGACCCAGGTGATCGCCGAGGTCACCGCCCCGGGCAGCTGGGTGCCGAGCTGCGAGAGCTGCGAGACGAAGACCTGGCCGAAGAGCTCCCCGAGCCCGGCGAAGAGCAGCAGCATGCCGAGCATCGTCAGACCCGTCGCGAGGCCCCGCTTCATGCCTCGCGAGCTGAGCCACAGCACGACCGGCTCCATGGCGATCGAGACGAGCCATGCGAGCAGCAGCAGGAAGAGGAAGCTGCCCATCGCCTGGAAGGCCCACGTCGCGAGCGAGAGCAGGACGATGGCGACCATCACGGTGAACGTGACGCGGCGGGCGTTGCCCGGTGTCACGGCGATCCAGCGGGCCTCCTCGTCGAACGGGACCCCGGGTACGCCGTGGCTCCCGTGTCGCTGGTGGGCGACCCGGCCCTGGTGCTCGTGGTGCTCGCGGTGGTCGGCGGGGTGGTCGGCGCTCACGCGGCGAGCCTACGGGCAGGCCCGCTCCGAGCGGGGGACGCGCGTCCCGAGCCACGGTGAGGACCGGACACGCGAGTCGACGGATGTGACGGATGGTGGACGCGGCGTCTCACTTGGTGGAAACCCCCTGTACCCGTGGGTAGCTGGGCGTACCGTGAAACGCATGACGCGGCAGGTCGTACTCATTCTCCGCCGCGGCGAGTCCAGGTAGTCAGCAACCTCGCCGCGGAGATCCCGCGCACCCTCGTGCTGACCGGTTCGCTTGACCGAGCTCGAGCCACCTGAGACCACAACAGCACTGAACCGAAAGACGTGATCACCATGAGCGAAGACGCCAAGGCAGCCCGTCAGGCCCTGCAGGAGTCGATGGACCTGCGCGACCAGGGTCACACCGAGGACTGATCAGGGACTGCGCTCGCGACCTCGTCGCCGAGCCCCCCTCACGAAGGCCCTCGCCCCATTGGGCGGGGGCCTTCGTCGTGCGTTCACGAAATGAGACGCTCATCCCACATCACAAGACGGGTCCTAGGCTCGACCCATGGGAGAAACGCTGGTCAAGGACGCCTATTCGATCGCCGTCATCGGTGGGGACGGCATCGGCCCCGAGGTCGTCGCGGAGGGCCTGAAGGTCCTGGACGCGGTCACCGGCTCGGGCGGTCCGACGTTCACCACGACCGACTACGACCTCGGCGCGCGACGCTGGCACGCCACGGGCGAGACCCTGCCCGACTCGGTCCTCGACGAGCTGCGCGGCCACGACGCGATCCTGCTCGGCGCCATCGGCGACCCGAGCGTCCCGAGCGGCGTGCTCGAGCGCGGCGTGCTGCTGCCGTTGCGCTTCGCCCTCGACCACTACGTCAACCTCCGCCCGGCCAAGCTCTTCCCCGGCGTCTCGAGCCCGCTCGACGTGTCGCGGGTCGCGCCGGACGGCATCGACTTCGTCGTCGTGCGCGAGGGGACCGAGGGTCCCTACACCGGCAACGGCGGCGCCCTGCGCGTCGGCACCCCGGCCGAGATCGCGACCGAGGTGAGCGTCAACACCCGCTACGGCGTCGAGCGCGTCGTGCGCGACGCCTTCGCCCGCGCCCAGGCCCGCCCCCGCAAGCACCTGACGCTCGTGCACAAGCACAACGTCCTGACGTATGCCGGCCACCTCTGGCGCCGCACCGTCGAGGAGGTCGGCGCCGAGTACCCCGACGTCGAGACCGCCTACCAGCACGTCGACGCCGCGACGATCTTCATGGCGACCGACCCCGGCCGCTTCGACGTCATCGTCACCGACAACCTCTTCGGCGACATCCTCACCGACATCGCCGCGGCCATCGCCGGCGGCATCGGGCTCGCTGCGTCGGGCAACATCAACCCGGCGCGCACGACCCCGAGCATGTTCGAGCCCGTCCACGGCTCGGCGCCCGACATCGCCGGCCAGTCCAAGGCCGACCCCACCGCCGCGATCCTCTCCGTCGGGATGCTGCTCGCGCACCTCGGCCTCGACAAGGAGGCGGCGCGCGTCGACGAGGCCGTGGCAGCCGACCTGGCCGAGCGCGGCGACGCCGCCCGCAGCACCACGGCCGTCGGCGACGCGGTCGTCGGCCGTCTCTGACGCCGCGCCACACGGCATACGCAGGCTTCGGGCCCGGACGCGGGCGGATGGGTCGTAGGCGTGGTGCACCACGCGTACGGAACCGTCACCCGCGGACGGGGCCCGGCCTCGTCGTCTCACGATGTGGGCGATAGCCTGACATCGGATCACCGCTGATTTTGCCCCTGGAGGTTTTGTCATGACCCAGCTGTCCTTCGAGGTCACGCGCCGCGACGAGCCGGCGTCGCCCGAGCGGATCGCCGAGATCCTCGAGAACCCCGGCTTCGGCAAGACCTTCACCGACCACATGGTCGTCGCGACGTGGACCACCGACGGCGGCTGGGCCGACGCGCAGGTCCGGCCCTACGGCCCCTTCCAGCTCGACCCGGCGGCGGCGGTGCTGCACTACGCCCAGGAGATCTTCGAGGGCATGAAGGCCTACCGTCACGCCGACGGCTCGATCTGGACGTTCCGCCCCGAGGCCAACGCCGCCCGCTTCGCCCGCTCGGCCCGGCGCCTCGCGCTGCCCGAGCTGCCCGAGGCCGACTTCATCGAGTCGCTGCGCCAGCTCGTCTCCGTCGACCAGGCCTGGGTGCCGGCCGGCGACGCGGGGGAGAAGAGCCTCTACCTGCGCCCGTTCATGTTCGCGTCCGAGGCCTTCCTCGGCGTGCGCCCCGCTCAGCAGGTCACCTACTCCGTCATCGCCTCCCCGGCGGGCGCGTACTTCTCCGGCGGCCTCAAGCCCGTCACGCTCTGGATCTCCACCGACTACGCCCGCGCGGGCGAGGGTGGCACCGGTGCGGCCAAGTGCGGCGGCAACTACGCCAGCTCGCTCGCCGGTCAGCTCGAGGGCATCGAGCACGGTTGCGACCAGGCCGTCTTCCTCGACTCCTCGACGCACACCTACATCGAGGAGCTCGGGGGCATGAACCTCTTCCTCGTCACCAAGGACGGGCGCATCATCACCCCCGAGCTGACCGGCACCATCCTCGAGGGGGTCACGCGCAGCTCCATCCTCGAGATCGCCAAGGACGAGGGCCTCGAGCCGGAGGAGCGCCGCATCCCGATCGAGGAGTGGAAGGAGGGGGCGGCCAACGGCGACATCGTCGAGATCTTCGCGTGCGGCACCGCCGCCGTCGTCACCCCGGTCGGCGAGCTCCGCTGGGACGGCGGCTCCGTAGACCACCGCCGTGACGGTCACGAGGACCGCTACGCCGAGGCGATCCGGGCCCGCCTGCTCGACATCCAGTACGGCCGCGCCGAGGACTCCCGGGGCTGGCTGACCCGCCTCGTCTGACAGGACGTCGCCGATGGTCTCCGCCGGCGGTCCGAAGCGGCCCGGGTCGACGGGAGACCTGGACCGGCCCCGGCTCGTCGCGTCCGACCTCGACGGCACGCTGCTGCGCACGGACGGCTCGCTGTCCGGGCGCACGGCGGCAGCCTGGTCGGCCGCCGCCGACGCGGGCATCGAGACGGTCATCGTGACGGCCCGTCCGCCACGATGGCTGCACGACCTTGAACGGGTCGTCGGGCGACGCGGCACGGCCATCTGCGGCAACGGCGCGTTCGTCTACGAGGTGGCCACCCGACAGGTCGTCGAGGCGCACTGCTTCGAACGCAGCGTCGTCGACGACATCGTCGCGGACCTGCGTCGGGCCGTGCCGTCGATCGCGTTCGCGGCCGAACGGGCCAGCGGGCCCTTCGTGGCCGACGACTACCCCGACCCGCACCGTGACCGCGGCGCGGACCGGGCCGTGCACGGGTCGTGGCGCGACGTGGCGGCCGAACCGGTCGGCAAGCTGCTCGCCCTCGCCCCGCACCTGCCCCTCGAGGAGTTCCTCGCCGTGGTCGAGGACGTGGTCGGCGACCGCGGTCACCTGCACTTCTCCGGTGCGCACGGGCTCGCGGAGCTCAACGCGCCCGGCGTGACCAAGGCTGCCGGCCTCGAACGGTGGGCCACCGGACTCGGTATCGAGGCGGGAGAGGTGTGGGCCTTCGGGGACATGCCCAACGACCTGCCGATGCTCGAGTGGGCCGGAGTCGGTTGGGCCGTGGCCAACGGCCACGAGCAGGTTCGCCGGGCCGCAGACCGGGAGTGCCCGGCCAACGACGACGACGGCGTGGCCCACGTCCTCGAAGCAGTCCTCGCTCAAAAGGTTTGATCCAGAACCATTGACGGTGTCCGACGTGCGGGTGGACGATGCCTCACATCATGGTGGAGCAGCGGGCAAAGGTTCGCTGCACGATGTTTGTGAGGTAGTGCATGAGCGTTCCTCCGTCCCCTGAACTGACCGGTCGCACCGCGGGTGCCCCAGCCCCCGCGGGAGCTGCGACCGACGAGGCCATGCTGGCCGAGCTCGGCTACAAGCAGGAGCTCCACCGCGGCATGAGCGGCTTCTCCAACTTCGCGGTCTCCTTCTCGATCATCTCGGTCCTCGCCGGCTGCATCACGAGCTACGCGATCGCCATGAACGCCGGCGGCCCGATCGCCATCTCCATCGGGTGGCCGCTCGTCGGCGCCTTCGTCCTGCTCGTCTCGCTCGCCATGGCCGAGATCTGCTCGGTCTACCCGACCGCGGGCGGCCTCTACTTCTGGGCCGGCCGGCTCGCGCGGCGCAACAAGCGCGTGTGGGCCTGGTACGTCGGCTGGTTCAACTTCCTCGGCGAGGTCGCCGTCACGGCGGCCATCGACTACGGCGCGGCCGTGACGTGGATGGCGCTGCTCAGCCTCGTCACCGGCATCGAGGTCACCGCCGTCTCGACGTTCGTGGCCTTCCTCGTCATCATCGCGCTGCACGGGCTGCTCAACACCTTCGGCGTCAACCTCGTCAAGCTGCTCTCCAACGTCAGCGCGTGGTGGCACCTCGTCGGCGTGGCCGTCATCGTGGCCGTGCTCGCGTTCGTCCCGGACCAGCACCAGAGCCTGTCGTGGACCTTCTTCCACTTCGAGAACCGCACCGGCTGGGACGCCCCGTTCTACGCCTTCCTCATCGGCCTGCTCATGGCGCAGTACACCTACACCGGGTTCGACGCCTCGGCCCACGTCGCCGAGGAGACCATCAACGCCTCCACCGAGGCGCCCAAGGGCCTCGTGCGCAGCGTGTGGGTCTCGATCCTCGCCGGCTGGGTGCTCCTCGTCGCGGTGACCGCCGCGATCCAGGACTACGACGCGGCCCTCGGCACCGACATCGGCCTGCCGCCGGCCCAGATCTTCATCGACGCGGCCGGCCGCTCGCTCGGGATCTTCCTGCTCTTCATCGCCGCCGTGGCCCAGTTCTTCTGCGGCATGGCCTCGGTCACGGCCAACTCGCGCATGTCCTACGCCTTCTCGCGCGACAACGCCCTGCCCGGCTCGCGCTGGTGGTCGCAGGTCAACCCGCGCACGGGCACGCCGACCAACTCCATCTGGCTGTGCGTCGTGTGCTCCGTCGTGCTGACCGCGCCCGCGCTCGTCTCGACGACCGCCTACCTCGCCGTCACCTCGATAGCCGTCATCGGTCTCTACATCGCCTACGTCGTCCCGGTCTTCCTGCGCCGGACCAACCCTGAGTTCCGACCCGGCGTGTGGAACCTCGGCCGGTGGAGCGCCCCCATCGGCTGGGTCGCGGTCGTCTGGGTCGGCTTCATCGTCGTGCTGTTCATGCTCCCGCCGGCGAGTCCGATCACCGTCAACACGTTCAACTACGCGCCGATCGCGGTCCTCGCCGTCCTCGTCTTCTCGACGGTGACGTGGTTCGTCGGCGGCCGGGTGCACTTCATGCGTGACGTGCCCAAGGGGCACGACACGAAGCCGGCGTCGGAGATCTTCGGCTGACATGGACGTGGTCGGGGGAGAGCGCCACCTCGCGCTCACGGCGTTGCCGGACGCGGTGCTGCGGCCGGCGTCCGGCAACGCCTTCGAGAACACCGTCGAGCAGCTCGCCCGTGCGATCCGCCTGGGCGTGCTCGCCGACGGCGAGCAGCTGCCGCCGGAGCGCGACCTCGCGGAGCGTCTCGGCGTCAGCCGCAACACGCTGCGCGAGGCCATCGCCGCGCTCCGCGACTCCGGCCTCGTCACGACCAAGCGGGGCCGGGGCGGAGGCACGACGGTGACGTATGCCGCCGAGGTCCCCACGTCGCCACGCGGGGTCCCGGGGACCTTCGTGCGCAGCGGGGCCGCGATGGCCGACGCCCTGACGTTCCGCCGGGTCGTCGAGCCGGGGGCGGCGTGGCTGGCCGCGACCCAGCCGCTGGCCGGCGACCAGCGGGCCTGGCTGACCGAGAGCCTGCGGGAGGTCGAGGAGGCGGCCGACGCCCCGGCCCACCGCGTCGCCGACTCGCGGCTGCACCTCGCGATCGCCACGCTCTCGGGGTCGCCGATGCTCGTCGACGCGGTGACCCGGGCGCAGGCCGCCCTGCACGACATGCTCATGGCGATCCCGGTCCTCCGGCGCAACATCGAGCACTCCGACAACCAGCACGCCCAGATCGTCGAGGCCATCCTCGGCGGCGACCCTGACCGGGCCCGCGTGGTCATGGAGGAGCACTGCGATGCCACCTCCGCCCTGCTCCGCGGCCTCATCGGATAGGAAGAGACATGGCGAAACCACCGACCCTGACCGTCGACCAGCTCCGCACCGAGATCGAGGCGGGCGACATCGACACGGTCGTCGTCGCGTTCACCGACATGCAGGGACGCCTGCAGGGCAAGCGCCTGCACGGGCACTACTTCCTCGACCACGTCCTCGAGGACGGCACGGAGGGCTGCAACTACCTGCTCGCCGTCGACGTCGACATGAACACCGTCGACGGCTACGCCATCTCCTCGTGGGAGCGCGGCTACGGCGACATGTTCTTCGACCTCGACCTGGGCACCCTCCGCCGCACCCCGGGCAGCCGCAACTCGGCGACCGTGCAGTGCGACCTCACCTGGCTCGACGGGAGCGGCGCGGTCGCGCAGTCGCCGCGGACGGTGCTCAAGACCCAGGTCGACCGGGCCGCTGCCCTCGGGATGGCCGCGCACTGTGGCACCGAGCTCGAGTTCATCGTCTTCCAGGAGTCCTACGAGCAGGCCTGGGACGCCGGCTACACCGGGCTGACGCCGGCCAACCGCTACAACGTCGACTACTCCATCCTCGGTGGCGACCGGGTCGAGCCGCTGCTGCGCGAGATCCGCAACGAGATGTATGCCGCGGGCGCCGTCGTCGAGAGCGCGAAGGGCGAGTGCAACTACGGCCAGCACGAGATCGGCTTCCTCTTCGACGAAGCGGTGCGCACGTGCGACAACCACGTCGTCTACCGCAACGCGGCCAAGGAGATCGCGGCCCACCACGGCAAGTCCCTGACCTTCATGGCCAAGTTCGACCAGCGCGAGGGCAGCTCGTGCCACATCCACCTGTCGCTGCGCGGGCTCGACGGCGAGACGGTCTTCGTCGACGACGACCGCGAGCACGGGCACAGCGCGATGTTCGAGCACTTCCTCGCCGGCATCCTCGCGACGCAGCGCGAGCTGACCTACTTCTACGCGCCGAACATCAACTCCTACAAGCGATTCGCGTCGGCAAGCTTCGCGCCGACCACCGTCGCGTGGGGCCGTGACAACCGCACGTGTGCGCTGCGCGTCGTCGGTCACGGCGCCGGCCTCCGCGTCGAGAACCGCATCGGCGGCGGCGACCTCAACCCCTATCTCGCCGTCGCCGCGATGCTCGCGGGCGGCCTGCACGGCATCGAGCACGAGCTCCCGCTCGAGCCTGCGCTGGACGGCAACGCCTACACCTCGGACAAGCCGCACGTTCCCTCGACGCTGCAGGAGGCCCGCGACCTGCTCGCCGGGTCGCAGATGGCGCGGGCGGCCTTCGGCGACGAGGTCGTCGACCACTACGTCAACGCCGCCGACGTCGAGATCACGGCCTTCAACGCCGCCGTGACCGACTGGGAGCGCAGGAGAGGATTCGAGCGACTGTGACCACCACCAGCCAGACGCACGACGTCATCAACCCGGCGACCGAGGAGGTCGTCCGCTCGGTCGAGCTGGCCTCGCTCGAGCAGGCCGACGGCGCCATCGCGCGCGCCTCCGCCGCGGCACCGGCCTGGCGGGAGGTGAGTCCCGCCGACCGCAGCCTGCTGCTGCGCCGGTTCTCCGACCTCGTCGGCGAGCACCAGGAGGAGCTCGCCCAGCTCGAGGTCGAGAACGCCGGCCACACCATCGGCAACGCCCGCTGGGAGGCCGGCAACGTCCGGGACGTCCTCGCCTACTACTCCGCGGCACCCGAGCGGAACTTCGGGCGCCAGATCCCCGTGGCCGGTGGCATCGACGTGACCTTCCGCGAGCCGCTCGGCGTCGTCGGCATCATCGTCCCCTGGAACTTCCCGATGCCGATCGCCGGCTGGGGCTTCGCGCCCGCACTGGCCGCCGGCAACACCGTGGTGCTGAAACCCGCCGAGCTGACCCCGCTGACGGCGATGCGCCTCGGCGAGCTCGCGCTCGAGGCGGGGATCCCCGAGGGTGTCTTCACCGTCGTCCCAGGCAAGGGCTCGGTCGTCGGCGAGCGCTTCGTCACCCACCCCGACGTGCGCAAGGTCTGCTTCACGGGGTCGACCGCCGTCGGTCAGCGGATCATGCGCGGCGCCGCCGACCAGGTCAAGCGGGTGACGCTCGAGCTCGGCGGCAAGAGCGCCAACATCGTCTTCGCCGACTCCGACCTCGAGCTAGCTGCGGCCCGGGCCCCCTACGGAGTCTTCGACAACGCCGGTCAGGACTGCTGCGCGCGCAGCCGGATCCTCGTGCAGCGCAGCGTCTTCGACACCTTCATGGAGCACTTCGAGACGGCCGTGCGCGGTGTGGTGGTCACTGACCCCCGTGACGAGTCCGCCGAGATGGGACCGCTCATCAGCGCCGGCCAGCGCGACACCGTGCGCTCCTACGTCGAGGAGGCGACCGAGGACGTCGACGTCGCCTTCCGCGGCGACGCCCCCGACGGCAGCGGCTACTGGTACCCCGCGACCGTGGTCCTGCCCCGTTCGACGACCGACAAGGTCTGGCAGGAGGAGGTCTTCGGGCCGGTCGTGGCGGTCATGCCGTTCGACGACGAGGCCGACGCGGTCGCCAAGGCCAACGACACGGCATACGGCCTCTCCGGGTCCATCTGGACGCGCGACATCGGGCGCGGGCTGCGGGTCGCACGCGGCGTCGAGGCGGGCAACCTCTCGGTCAACTCGCACAGCAGCGTGCGCTACTCGACACCGTTCGGCGGGTTCAAGCAGAGCGGGATCGG
Source organism: Terrabacter tumescens (assembly GCF_014646815.1). Taxonomy (GTDB): domain Bacteria; phylum Actinomycetota; class Actinomycetes; order Actinomycetales; family Dermatophilaceae; genus Terrabacter; species Terrabacter tumescens. The sequence goes on along the minus strand of NZ_BMNZ01000003.1, from coordinate 10,877 downwards.
CCGCGAGCTCGGCCCCGACGCGCTCGACGCCTTCACCGAGGTCAAGAACGTCTTCATCGCGACCGACTGACGGTCACCCCACAACCGACACGTAACTCATTGGGCTGGAAGGAAATCCACATGGCAGGCAGGCTCGACGGCAAGGTCGCGGTCATCACGGGCGGATGCTCGGGCATCGGTCTCGCGACGGTGCGGCGGTTCGCCGAGGAGGGCGCCAAGGTCGTCATCGGCGACCTCGACGAGGTCAAGGGTCCGCAGGTCGCCGAGGAGGTCGGCGGCACCTTCGTGCGCGTCGACGTCGTGAGCAAGGAGGACGTCGACGCGCTCTTCCGCACCGCGAAGGAGACCTACGGCTCGGTCGACATCGCCTTCAACAATGCCGGCATCAGCCCGCCCGAGGACGACTCGATCCTCGACACCGACCTCGACGCGTGGCGCAAGGTGCAGGAGGTCAACCTCACCTCGGTCTACCTCTGCTGCAAGGCCGCCCTGCCCTACATGCTCGAGCAGGGCAAGGGCTCGATCATCAACACCGCCTCGTTCGTCGCCGTCATGGGCGCGGCGACCTCGCAGATCTCCTACAGCGCGAGCAAGGGTGGCGTGCTGTCGATGTCGCGCGAGCTGGGCGTGCAGTTCGCGCGCCAGGGCGTGCGCGTCAACGCGCTGTGCCCGGGACCGGTCAACACGCCGCTGCTCCAGGAGCTCTTCGCCAAGGACGAGGAGCGGGCGGCCCGGCGGCTCGTGCACGTGCCGATGGGACGCTTCGGCGAGCCCGAGGAGATGGCCAACGCCGTGCTCTTCCTCGCCTCCGACGAGTCGAGCTTCATCACCGCCTCGACCTTCCTCGTCGACGGCGGCATCTCGGGCGCCTACGTCACGCCGCTCTGAGGTCGGGTAGGGGCTTCGCATGAGCCGTCCGGTCATCGGGATCACCGCCTACGTCGAGCGGGCGTCGTGGGGGCGCTGGGTCGACGTGCCCGGGGCGCTCGTGCCGCACCGCTACGTCCGGCAGGTCGAGGACGCCGGGGCCATCGCCGTCGTCATCCCGCCGCGTCCCGACGCCGACGACGACACGGCGCTCGAGATCGTCGAGCGTCTCGACGGCGTCATCCTCGCCGGCGGCGTCGACGTCGCGCCGGAGCTGTACGCCGACGAGCGCCACGCGTCGGTTCAGGCCTCACGGCCCGACCGGGACTCCTCCGAGCTCGCGCTCGCGCGCGCCACCGCCGAGGTCGACCTGCCGCTGCTCGGCATCTGCCGCGGCATGCAGGTCATGGCCGTCGCGGCCGGTGGCCTGCTCGAGCAGCACGTGCCGGACCGCGTCGGCCACCACGAGCACTCGCCGGCGCCGGCGACCTACGGCAACCATCCCGTGCGGACCGTGGCGGGCACGCGCCTGGCCGGCATCCTCGGCGAGGAGGTCGACGTCCCGAGCTACCACCACCAGTCGGTGCTGCGGCACCCCGGCTACGTGGCGTCGGCGTGGGCCGACGACGGGACGCTCGAGGCGATGGAGGACCCCGGCGCGACCTTCCGTCTCGCGGTGCAGTGGCATCCCGAGGTCGGCTCCGACCCACGGCTCTTCCGTGCCTTCGTCGAGGCCGCCGCCGCGCGCTGAGATCCGGTATGCCGTGTGGCCCGGTCGAGGTGCGGCTGCATCGCTCGCGGTGGCGTGGGCGGTGCGCGTGGCGGAGGGCCACCCGGGCCGCGGGGCCGATGGGTGGGACAGCGGTCCCACGATCCGGACGTGGTGTTTCGCGGACGTTTCGTGGGCCCTACCGTGAGCGTGTGATGAAGCGCCCCGTGCCCACCGGCACCCTCATTATCGAATAGCGCGACGAGCACCCCTCGTCGCGCAGACCTCCCAACCCTGGGGGGTCTTTTTGTTTCCCGAACCACCCCGACGGAGACACCGCGAAGGCCACCACCCCGGCCGCCGCGACCACGAGAAGAGACCGGGACGCCCCCATCCGCGTCGCCCGCCTGTCAGAGGCGGTCGGCCGAACCCCCGAGACCGAGGACAATGAAGGCCATGGAAGCGCTGCACGTCTACGACACCACCCTGCGCGACGGCGCCCAGCAGGAGGGGCTCAACCTCTCGGTGTCGGACAAGCTCGCCATCGCCGGGCTGCTCGACGATCTCGGGGTCGACTTCATCGAGGGCGGCTGGCCCGGAGCCAACCCGAAGGACACGGAGTTCTTCGAGCGGGCCCGCACCGAGCTCGACCTGCGTCACGCGACCCTCGCCGCCTTCGGGGCCACCCGTCGCGCCGGCGGGGTCGCGGCGGAGGACCCCCTCGTGCGTGCCCTCCTCGACTCCGAGGCGTCGGTCGTGTGCCTCGTCGCGAAGTCCCACACCGGCCACGTCGAACGCGCCCTGCGCACGACGCTCGAGGAGAACCTCGAGATGGTCCGCGACACGGTCGGCCACCTCGTCGCCCAGGGTAGGCGCGTCTTCCTCGACTGCGAGCACTTCTTCGACGGCTGGCACCTCGACCGCGACTACGCCCTCTCGGTCGTGCGCACCGCGCACGAGGCCGGCGCCGAGGTCGTCGTGCTCTGCGACACCAACGGGGGCATGCTCCCGCACCAGGTCGAGGAGGTCGTCGCCGACGTCATCGCCTCGACGGGCGCCCGTGTCGGTGCCCACTGCCACAACGACACCGGCTGCGCGGCGGCCAACTCCGTCGCGGCGGTCCGGGCCGGCGCGACCCACGTCCAGGGCACCGTCAACGGCTACGGCGAGCGCACCGGCAACGCGGACCTGCTCACGGTCGCCGCCAACCTCCAGTTCAAGCTGGGGCTCGACGCCATGGAGCCCGATGCGTTCCGCCGGGCCATGCACATCGCGCACGCGATCAGCGAGGTGACCAACGTCCCTGCCTACAGTCGCCAGCCCTACGTCGGCGCCAGCGCCTTCGCGCACAAGGCGGGTCTGCACGCGAGCGCGCTCAAGGTCGATCCCGACCTCTACCAGCACATGGACCCGTCGCTCGTCGGCAACGGCATGCGCACCCTCGTCTCCGACATGGCCGGGCGCGCGAGCATCGAGCTCAAGGCGCGTGAGGCGGGGCTCGACCTGTCCGACCGCCCCGACGTCGTCGCCGCGGTGCTCGCCGAGGTCAAGGACCTCGAGCTGCGCGGGTGGACCTTCGACGCCGCCGACGCGACCGTCGAGCTGATGCTCCGCGAGGCGCTCGAGCCGGGGTGCACCGACTACTTCGAGGTCGAGTCGTGGCGGGTCATCACCGACTCCTCGGGCGAAGGTGACGCCACGTCCGAGGCGACCGTCAAGCTGCGTGCCGACGGTGCCCGCCTCATCGCGACCGGCGAGGGCAACGGTCCGGTCAACGCGCTCGACCACGCGCTGCGCGAAGCCCTGGCCCGCGCCTACCCCGAGATCGAGAAGATCGAGCTCATCGACTTCAAGGTGCGCATCCTCGATGCCTCGCACGGCACGGACGCCGTGACGCGCGTGCTCATCGAGACCTCCGACGGGGAGACGTCGTGGGACACCATCGGTGTCGCCGGCTCGATCCTCGCCGCGTCGTGGCGTGCCCTCACCGACGGCATCGTGCACGGCTTGCTGCGTCAGGGTGTCCCGAGGCGCTGAGCCAGTCCCGGCAGCCAGCCTGGAGCGTCGGCGGCGAAGGTCGCCGGGTCGAGGCGTGGGGCGCCGAGCGGCACGGCGCCGACCAGACCCCCGGGGAGCGCCCCGAGGTAGTCGCGATTCGTCGTCTCGATGACGTCGGGATGGTCGGGCCACGCGCCGATGACGATGCCGAGTTGCCGGACTCCTCTGTGGGACAGTGCTTCTCGCGTCAACATGGTGTGGTTGAGGGTGCCGAGTGCACTCCGGGACACGACGAGCACCCCGCTGTCCTCCAGGATCGTGGCGAGGTCGGCCAGAGTCTCACCGGCGTCGGTCAGCTCGACGAGCAGACCGCCCGCGCCCTCGACGACGACGAGGTCGTGGCGTACGCCCAGGTCCGCGACCCGGGCCACGTGGTCGGCCAGGGTGGGCAGGCCGACGCCCTCGAGCGCGGCTGCCGGCCTCGGCGCCATGGGCGCCCGCAGGCGCACGCCCTCGACGGTCGCCACGCCCGTCAGGCGCTCCACCTCGGCCATGTCTCCCGGCTCGCCGGGTGCCACCCCGGTCTGCGTGGGTTTGTATGCCGTCACGCGCCGTCCCGCCGCCCGTGCCGTCGCGACGACCGCCGAGGTCACGACCGTCTTGCCCACGTCGGTGTCGGTGCCCGTGACGAGCAGCACCGCGGGCAGCGTGGCGAGCCGTGACTCAGTCATCGTCGCCGTGGGGTGGGACGGCGCCGAGCGGCGACGGGGGAACGGGCCCTTGGACCCCCTCCACGGCCGCGACCGACGGGAGACCACGGGCGGGGGAGGGAGCGTCCCCTGCCCGTGGCCCCTCGACGGTATCGGGACGGGACGGAGCCTCGTGCGTCGCGACCGTGCGGGCGACGAGCCGGGCGGCCTGGAAGAGATCCTCTCCTGCGAGGTCGGCGCGCGCCGTGACCCGGAGGCGGGACACGCCGTCGGGGACGCTGGGTGGCCGGAAGCACCCGACGAGGACGCCGTGGGCGCGCAGGTCGAGGGCGGCGGCCACTGCGCTCTCGGGCGACCGCATGGGGATCGACTGGACTGCTCCGGCCGCGGGCTCGATGCCGCAGATGGCTGCGACGGTGCGGGCGTTGGCGCGGACCGCGGCCGCCAGCGTCGGGTCGCCGTCGACCACGTCGGCAGCGGCGCAGGCAGCCGCGGCGGCGGCAGGCGCGAGGCCGGTGTCGAAGATGAAGCTGCGCGCGGTGTTGACGAGGTGGTCGCGCACGGCGGTCGACCCCAGCACGGCACCACCCTGTGAGCCGAGGGCCTTCGACAGGGTCATGGTCACGACGAGGTCGCGGGTCCCGACGAGGTCGAGCTCGTGCACGAGGCCGCGGCCGTGCCCTGCGACACCGATGCCGTGCGCCTCGTCGACGACGAGCAGGGCGCCGTGGGCGTGACACACCTCCACGAGGGCCTGCACGGGAGCGGCGTCCCCGAGGACGGAGTAGATCGACTCGACGGCGACGACGACCCTGCGGTCGGGACGGGCGGCGAGCTCGGCAGCCAGGGCGTCGGGGTCGTTGTGCGCGAACGTCGCGTACGGGACCCGCGACATGCGGGCCGCGTCGTGCAGCGACGCGTGGGCGTGGGCGTCGAGGAGGATCTCGGCCCCGCGCCCGCTGAGGGCGGTCAGCACCCCGAGGTTGGCGGCATACCCGGTCGAGAAGGCGAGGGCGCTCGTCGCTCCCGTGAGCCGGCACAGCGCGGCCTCGAGGTCACGGTGCACGGGCAGGGTCCCTGTGACGAGTCGGCTCGCGGTCGCCGAGGCGCCGTAGCGGTCGAGGGCCTCCTTGGCGGCCGTCACGACGCGCTCGTCGCGGGACAGGCCGAGATAGTCGTTGGAGGCGAGGTCGAGGGGGTCCCGGGAGGCGGAGCCTGGGCGGCTGACGCGCAGCACCGGGTCGAAGCGCTCCGTGCCGCGCTCGGCCCTCAGGTCGGCTCGTTGGCCCAGCCAGGCGTCCCAGCGGCTCATCCATGGACCTCCGCCACGGCGCCGACGACGCCCTCGGCGATGAGCCGCACGTCTTGGTCGGTGCAGACGTAGGGCGGCATCGTGTAGACGAGGTCCCGGAAAGGCCGCACCCAGACGCCGCGCCCGAGCGCCGCGCGCGTGACGGCGGGGACGTCGACCGGCGACGTCAGCTGCACGACCCCGACCGCGCCGAGGGTGCGGACGTCCGCCACGTGGGGCAGGGAGAGCGCCGGCTCGAGGTGCTCGCGCAGGAGGCGACCGACGCGGGGGACGTCGTCCTTCCACGTGGCCTCGACCAGCTCGACCGACGCGTTGGCGACCGCGCAGGCGAGGGGGTTGGCCATGAAGGTGGGTCCGTGCAGCAGGGCCCGGAAGGCGGAGCGCGTGATGGCCTCGCCGACCTCACGGGTCATGAGCACCGCTGCGAGAGAGAGGTATCCGCCCGTCAGTGCCTTGCCGACGCACATGACGTCCGGCGTCACGTCGGCCCACTCGGAGGCGAAGAGCCGGCCGGTCCGACCGAAGCCGGTCGCGATCTCGTCGACGACGAGGAGCAGGCCGTGCTCGTCGGCCACCTCACGCAGCACCCGGAGGCAGTCGGGGTGGTAGACGTGCATGCCACCGGCGCCCTGCAGGATCGGCTCGACGACGACGGCGGCGAGCTCGTCGCCGTGGGTCGTCGCCAGTGTGCGCACCTCGCTCGCCCATGCGTCGAGGGCCGACCGGTCCGTCTCCCAGTGCTCCTCGCCGGTCGCGGTCGTGACGAGCCGCGCGGCGGGAGGACGTGGGGCGAAGACCTGGCGCGCCAGCGCACCCGGGAAGGCCGAGTGCATCCCGTCGACGGGGTCGCACACGCTCATCGCAGCAAACGTGTCGCCGTGGTAGCCGCCGCGCACCGTGAGGAACCGCTGCCGCCTCGGTCGTCCCTGTGCCGCCTGGTACTGCAGCGACAGCTTGAGGGCCACCTCGACCGACACCGAGCCCGAGTCGGCGTAGAAGACGTGGGCCATCGGCCCGGGCGCCAGCGAGGTGAGGCGTTCGGCGAGCCTGACGGCCGGCTCGTGCGTCAGGCCGCCGAACATGACGTGGCTGAAACGGTCGACCTGTTCGTGGGCAACCGCGTCGAGGACGGGGTTGCGGTAGCCGTGGACGGCGCACCACCACGAGGCCATCGCGTCGACGGCGTCGTGGCGCGTGCCGTCCGGCGCCGTCAGCGTCAGGCGCACGCCCGAGGCGCCCTCGACGGCATACGGCGCCGGGCCGTCGAGCGGCGCGTAGGGGTGCCAGACGAGCCCGTGGTCCCGGGCGGCCAGCGGTGACTGCAGAGGCGGATGCAGCGGTGGGCCGGACGGTGGTCCCGACGGTTCAGGCATTGGCAGGCAGGTCCGTGCCGGCCCCGCGGCGACGCTTCGCCGGGTCGTGCGTGGCCGCGGCCGGCCGGCCCGGGTCGGCCGCCCCGTCGTCGGCGCCGAGCACGACGAAGCCGTTGTCGCGGATCAGCTCGAGGTCGGCCTCCGCGGCCTGGCCCTCGGAGGTGAGGTAGTCGCCGAGGAAGATCGAGTTGGCCACGTGGAGGGCGAGCCCCTGGAGCGAGCGGAGGTGCATCTCACGACCGCCGGCGATGCGGATCTCCTTGTCAGGGCAGACGATCCGGGCCATGGCGAGGATGCGCAGGCAACGCCCCGGGGTGAGGTCCCAGGTTCCCTCGAGCGGGGTGCCGTCGAAGGGCATGAGGAAGTTGACGGGGATGGAGTCCGAGCCGAGGTCCCGGAGCGCGAAGAGCGCCTCGGCGACCTGCTCGTCGCTCTCGCCGAGGCCGGCGATGAGGCCCGAGCACGGGGAGAGCCCGGCGTCCTTGGCCTTGGTGACCGTGTCGACGCGGTCGGCGTAGGTGTGGCTCGTGACGATCTTGTCGTGGTGCGACTCGGCGGTGTTGAGGTTGTGGTTGTACGCGTCGACGCCGGCCGCGCGCAGGCGCTCGGCCTGGCCGTCCTTGAGCAGGCCGAGGCACGCGCACACCTCGACGTCGGGGTGCTCCTGCTTGAGCGCGCCGACCATGCCGGCCACGCGGTCGACGTCGCGGTCGGTGGGCCCGCGTCCGCTCGAGACCATGCAGATCCGGCTGGCGCCGCCGCGCAGCCCGGCCGCAGCCTGCTCGATGGCCTCGTCCGGCTTCAGCCAGGTGTACTTCAGGATGTCGGCCTGAGAGCCCAGCCGCTGGGAGCAGTAGTGGCAGTCCTCGGGGCAGAGGCCCGACTTGAGGTTGACGAGGTAGTTGACCTTGACGGTGTTGCCGAAGTGCTTGCGCCGCAGGCGCGCCGCCGCTGCGACGACCGCGAGCAGCTCCTCGTCGGTGGCGCGCAGGACGTCGAGGGCGTCGTCCGTCGTGGCCGGGGTGCCGGCCAGCACGGCGTCGGCGAGGTCGTCGAAACGGCGGGTCATGCGGGCTCCTTGCGCGCGGCACTGAACGGTGTTCAACTTGAACGGTGTTCAGTATGCCGAGTCGCTAGGCTCGGCTGTCAACGCGGGTCCACAGCGGACCCGTGCACCGAGGGCGGGGGAGCGCGTGGCACTCAGTCGGGACCAGGTCGTCGCGACCGCGGTCGACCTGTTGCGACGCTACGGACTGGCCGACCTGTCGATGCGCCGCCTCGCGCGCGAGCTCGGCGTCGCGCCGGGCGCCCTCTACTGGCACGTCGCGAACAAGCAGGAGCTCCTCGTCGAGGTGGCCGACGTGCTGCTCTCCGAGATCCCCGACCCGCGCCCGGACCAGCCACCGGCCGAGGCGCTCGTCGGGCTGGCCGTCGCCGTGCGCGACGCCCTGGTCCAGGTGCCCGACGGTGCCGATGTGGTCGGCCTCGCGTATGCCGTCGAGCCGGGCGCCGCTCGCCCGCTCCGAGCCCTGGCCCAGCTCGTCCACGACGCCGGCGCGCCCGCGTCGGAGCGGGACGAGGTAGCGTCCCTCGTCGTGCACCACATCCTCGGATCCGTTGCGGGGCAGCAGGATCGCGCGATGGCCGCCTCCGTCGACCCCGACCTTCCTGCCCCGGATGCGACGTCCGAGGCCAAGGCGTTCGAGGTGGGTCTGGCGGTCGTCGTGCGCGGGCTCGCGCGGTCCCACTGAGGCCCGCTGGGTCGCGAGTCACGACTCACGCTGAGCACCTGCGGACAGGCAAGTGCTGGGCGGTCCAGGCCCCGCCCAGCACCACCCCTGGAGGGTGGAGGTTCGTCGACGCGCGTGCCTGGACCTTCGCCGACACCCCTCAGAGGAGGGGGCGCCGCTCCTGATACGCCGATCCTGGCCCTTCTTCACGCCGTGCTGGACCGGTGCCGGGGCATGCTGGTGCGATGCCGCTAAGAACGACGAAGCACTGGTTCGGCGTCGTGCTCGACGCCCCCGACGCGTCCGCCCTCGCGCACTTCTACGAGCGACTGCTCGGCTGGACGTCCTTCAAGGACACCCCGGACTGGGCGACGCTCGCCCCGTCCGAGACCCATGGCTACAACCTGTCGTTCCAGACGGAGCCGAACTACGTGCGGCCGGTCTGGCCGAGCGAGCCGGGCCGGCCGATCATGATGCTCCACCTCGACCTCGAGGTGGACGACCTCGCTGCCGCCGTGGCGTACGCCGTCGAGGTCGGGGCCGAGCTCGCCGCATTCCAGCCGCAGGACGATGTCCGGGTGATGCTCGACCCTGCTGGCCATCCGTTCTGCCTCTACGTGGACTCCGACTGAGTCGAATTCCGCTCTCCGCGAACCGAATTAGGTGTGCACAAGGGGTTCTGGGACTCCATCGATCCGCTAGAATCGAATGTATGTTCGACGATGCGGCAGTGGAGACGACGGAGGGCCTCGAGGCTCTCGTGTCGACGCTGTCGCGGGTGGGGCAGGGGGGTGAGTCCGGCCGGGCCGGGCTCGCCGACCAGACGCTGTCCGACCAGGTGTTGATCGACCAGCTCGCGGTGCTCGAGCGGGTGAAGTCGGCGGTGGCTGCGGCGCAGGTGCGGGTGACGGCGGCGTTCGTCGACTCCCAGGAGCAGGTCGCGCAGGCGTGGTCGCAGCGGGCACGGGAGTGCTCCGAGGCGGGCGACTTCGACGGCTGGCGAGCCGCGCGGGACCAGGCCCGGGCTGCGTCGTTCGCCGACGATGACAACGCAGGTAAGGCGCCCTCGGTGACCGGGACCGGCGATGGTGGGCATGATGGCGCCCGTGACGCCGGGTCGCAGCGCCGTCGGCGGCGGCCGTCGGGGATGACGGGGGTCGCGGCGCAGGTCGCGCTCGCGCGGCACGAGTCACCCGTGCAGGGCGCCGGGCACGTCCGGCTCGCGCTCGCGCTGACGACGGACCTGCCGTACACCCTCGCCGCGCTCGAAGCCGGCGAGCTGTCCGAGTGGCGCGCCCAGATCATCGTCCGCGAGACCGCCGTCCTCGACCCAGCGGACCGGCGCCTCGTCGACGCCGAAGTCATCACCGACCCCACCCAGCCCGTCGCCGCACTCGGCGACCGCGAGCTCGCCCGGAGGGTCCGGGCCGTCGCCTACCGCATCGACGCCGCCTCGGTCATGGCCCGCGCCGCGAAGGCCGAGTCCGACCGGCGCGTCACGCTGCGCCCCGCGCCGGACACGATGGCCTACCTCACCGCGCTGCTGCCCGTCGCGCAGGCCGTCGCCGCCCACGCCGCCCTCACCGCGGCCGCCGACACCGCCAGCGCCGCCGGCGACGAACGCGGCAAGGGCCAGGTCATGGCCGACACCCTCGTCACCCGCCTCACCGGACAAGCCGCCCCCGACCAGGTCCCCGTCGAGATCCAGCTCGTCAAGACCGACCAGGCCCTCCTCGCCGACGACGACACCCCCGCCCACCTCACCGGCTACGGCCCCGTCCCCGCCGCCTGGGTCCGCGACCTCCTCACCCGACTCCAGCGCGCCACCGGGTCGGCCACCGGGTCGGCCACCGGGTCGGCCACCGGGTCGGCCGCCCAGGGTGACGCCGGGGCCAAGGCGGCGGGCGTGTGGTTGCGGCGGCTCTACACCCACCCCGACACCGGCACCCTCGTCGCGATGGACTCGACCCGCCGCACCTTCGACGGCGGCCTGCGCCGCTACCTGCTCACCCGCGACGCCGCCACCTGCCGCACCCCCTGGTGCGACGCCCCCGCCCGACACCTCGACCACATCCACGACCACGCCCAGGGCGGCCCCACCACCGACACCAACGGCCAAGCCCTCTGCGTGCGCTGCAACCACACCAAACAGCTCCCCGGCTTCACCGCCACCACCCT
>NZ_BMNZ01000002.1:561468-726640 GCF_014646815.1 Terrabacter tumescens | reverse complement strand
CCTCCACAAAGCCGTGTTGCGCAGACGATCTGAGACCGCCGACGGGAAGTCGACGTCGAGTGCTCACTTCCGCACGTCGAGAAAATGGGCACTCGACGGGAAGTCGACGTCGAGTGCTCACTTCCGCACGTTGCAGAGGTAGGTGTCGACGAGTCGGGCTGCGTCACCGACGCCGTCCTCGGCGCGCACCCGCTCACCGAGGGCGTATGCCGTCTCGCGGGCTCCCGGGGACAGGGCCACCTCGAGCGCCCGCTCGAACCGCGCCGGCGTCAGGTCCTTGCGGGCGATCGGCGGCGGCGCCACCCCGAGGTCGGCCATCCGCCGCCCCCAGTAGGGCTGGTCGGCGGCGTGCGGCACGACGACCTGTGGCACGCCGGCCCGGACGGCAGCAGCGGTGGTGCCCGCTCCCCCGTGGTGGACGACGACCGCGCACCTGGAGAACAGGGCGTCGTGCGGGGCCGGTCCGACTCCCAGCACCTCTGCTGAGCGCTCGACCCTCAGACCGGCGAGGCCCTCGCTCACGACGCCACGCACGCCGAGGCGTCCGAGCACGCTGACGACGTCGCGCGAGACCCCGGCCGGGTCGGGCGTCGGCATGGATCCGAAGCCGACGTAGACGGGGGCGTCACCGGCCGCGAGGAAGGCCTCGAGGGCGGCGTCCAGCGACCGGTCCGGCGACCCGGTGGCCGCGTCGCGCACCCAGTAGCCCGTCTGCCGCAGCGCGGGCGGCCAGTCGGGGGCCGGCGGCACGATGTGCGGGCTCGCGGCCAGAATCGTCGGAGTGCGCTCCGCTGCGGCGACGTAGTCACGGAAACGCTTGCGCGGCAGTTCCTTCCGCTTGCGGACGAGATCTCCCGCAGGACGGAAGAGGTCGAAGGCGACCCGTCCGGCGGTCCCGCTCCAGGCGCGGTTCACCCACGACGTGGCGCGTGGCCTCAGCGCCAGCGCGACCGAGTCGCCGTGGGCACTGGGCCACACCGGGGCGAAGACGGCGTAGAGGTGCGGCTTGGCAGGTCGACCGCGACGGTCCCCCGAGGCGAGCAGCGCGTCGACGAGGTCGAGGGTCAGCGCGCCGGACACGACCGCGTCAGCCCGGTCGACGAGGCGCGCGACGTCCGCGGCGAGCGCGTCGGCGGTCTGCGCCATGACGTGCCGCATGAGCCGGGCCTCCCGCACCTGGGTGCGGGCCGACCCCCGGAGCGAGTCGCGTCCGAGCCCCTCCCTCAGCGGCGCCTCGAGGTCGAACGACAGGGGCTCGAAGTCGACTCCACTGCCCGCCACGACGTGACCGAGGTCGGCGGGCGCGGCGAGCGACACGGCATACCCCATCCGCCGCAGGCGCTGGCCGAGCGCGACGAGCGGTTGCACGTCGCCGCGGGATCCCATGCCCAGCAGCAGGATCCGCACGTCAGTCCTCGCCGAGCTGCGCGCGGACGCGCGGCACGACCTCCTCGGCGTAGAGCCGGATGCACTCCATCCGCTGGTCGTGCGGGAGGGTGCCGAAGGAGTACTTCAGCTGGAAGCGCGAGAGTCCGAGCACCTGCACGGTGTCGACGATCTTGGCCGCGACGGTGTCGGGCGACCCGCAGTAGACGGCGCCTCCGGGGCCGAGCTGCTGGAGCGCCTGCTCCTTGCCCATGGGAGCCCAGCGCCGCTCGCGGCCGAGCTTGTTCATGTAGGGCAGGAAGTGCGGCATGAACTCCTCGCGGGCCTGCTCGTCGGTGGCGGCGACGTAGCCGGGCGAGTGCACACCGAGGGGCAGCTCCGGCTTGCCCATCTCGGACAGCGCGCGGCGGTAGAGGTCGGCGAGCGGCGCGAACTGGCGGGCCGATCCGCCGATGATGGCGATGACGACGGGGAAGCCGTAGTGCGCGGCCCGCACGACGGACTGGGGCGTGCCACCGACGCCGACCCACACGGGCAGGTGCCCGGACTCCGTCGCGGGCATCACCTTCTCGACCTGGACCGGCGGGCGGATCGAGCCCTCCCACCGCACGGGCTGCTCGGCGACGATGGCTGCGAGCAGGTCGAGCTTCTCCTCGAAGAGGGTCTCGTAGTCGCCGAGGTCGAGCCCGAAGAGCGGGAAGGACTCGATGAACGAGCCTCTGCCGACAGTGATCTCGGCGCGTCCGTGGCTGATCGCGTCGACGGTGGAGAAGCGCTGGAAGACGCGGATCGGATCGTCGCTGGAGAGCACCGTGACCGACGTGCCGAGGCGGATGTGCTCGGTGCGCGCGGCCAACCCGGCGAGCAGCACGTCGGGAGCGCTCACGGCGTAGTCGTCGCGGTGGTGCTCGCCGACGCCGAAGAAGTCGAGGCCCAGCCGGTCGGCGAGCTCGCCCTCGGCGAGGACCTCCCGGATCACCGTCGCGGGATGGAGCGGGGCGCCGTCGGGACCGTTGGCGATGTCGCCGAAGGTGTCGAGGCCGAGTTCGAGGCTCATGACCCCATCGTAGGTTTGCCGCCGACGCGCCACGTGCGGCCGGCGTCGGGGTCCCAGCGGCGGACGGACTCGATGCCCCCGTCGAGCGGGCGAGCGCGACCGAGGACGGCGAGCGCCTCGCCGACCTGCCGCGAGCCGAGGCCGCGCGCGATGGTGACGTGCGGCGTCCACCGTCCGGGGCGGACCTGCTCGGGGACGTCGGGCGCACCGACCATCGCTGCGGCGAGGGACTGCTGGAGCGCGAGGAGGCCGGGGTTCGGGACGACGAGCCGGGCGAGGACGAAGCGGCGCGATCCCATGACGAGCAGCGAGCCCAGCCGGACCGGCAGCGTCGCGAAGTCCTCGACCGCCCGGGAGATGCGCGCCTCGACGTAGTCGGGGACGGCGCCCGCGAGCGCCAGCGTCACGTGGGGGGCGTTGGTGGAGCCTTGGTGCTTGGCCTGGCTCGGCAGGCCGGCGTCGGCGAGGACCGCCCACTCGCGCCGGATCTCCGCGTCGGTGGCGGCATCGAGCAGCCCTTCGACCGCATGCAGCGGCATGCTCAGGCGACCGGCAACGTGTCGGGCCGGCCCGCTCGGGGCATTCCCCGAACGAGGCCGAGGTGGTCGGCGAGGAAGGCGCGCACGGCGGCCTGCTCTGCACGACGGCTCGCCTCACGCCGGCTCGGGCCGACCGCGACCATGAGGACCGGAAGGCCGGCGTCGCTGATCGCTTGAACCACCTCGAGCTCCATCTCCCGGCGCAGGCGCATGAACTCGACGTAGCCGTCGAAGCCGACGAGCCCGCGGCGCAGCCCCAGCCCCCGCTCCGTGTGGTAGCCCACGACGAAGTCGAGCCATTCGGCGGGGCGCTCCGCGGCGGCGCGCTCGAGGAAGGGACGCGGGTCGCCGGTGTCGAGGTAGACGAGGGCGGGGGGCGTGCGACCGGACGGCTCCGACGAGCTCGGTGACGTGCCGCTCGAGCACCTCCAGCGGCTGGTCGGCGCGGGCGACGAGCGCGCAGACGGGGTTCTGGAGCAGCACGCACTCCCAGACCTGCACGGCCTCGGCTCGCCTTCCGGCCCCGACCCCCGTCCCGGTCACCGACGCGCCGTGGCGGCGCCAGCTGTCGACGAGAACGGCCGAGTGCAGCTCGGGCGGGACGTCACCGTCGTAGGCGTCGTGACGACGGAGTCGCTCGACGAGCTCCGCCGGGAGCGCCGGGTGGTGCTGGGAGCGCACGAGCCAGACGTCACCGGAGGGCTCGGCGACCTGGTGCAGCACAGGCGCTGCGTCGGGCCACTGCGACGCGACGGCGGCGAGGTCGTCGGCGCGCAGGACTGCGACCTGCTCGAAGTCCACCGGATGGTCGGTCGCACCCTCGGGCCAGTGCTCCACCTCGACACCTTCGTCGACGAGCCAGGCAGCGATGTCGTGGGCGGTCGTGCTCTTGCCCGACCCGGGCAGTCCCTCGACGAGGACAGTCCCCCTCACGTCACCTGCCCGCTCGGCCGGAGGTCGAGGCCTCGCGCGGGTCGAGACGCGTGAGGATGCTTGCGAGAGAGGCGCCTTCGTGCTCGCTGAGGGCGCCGAAGAAGTCGTCGGCTCCGGCGCGCCGCGCGGCGTCGACCTCGGCGAGCACCGACTCGCCCATCTCGGTGAGGGTCACGGTCATGGCCCGTCGGTCGTCGGGGTCAGGCGCCCGGCTGACGAGGCCGCGGGACTCCAGCCGGTCGACGACGTCGGTCGCCGAGCGGGGCGCGATCCGCAGACGGTCGGCGACGACGCCCAGGCGCGTCGGGCCGTGGTGACCGATGACGCGCAGGGCGCGGGCGTCGTGAGGGGCGAGGTCCGGCCCGAGGCCGGCCGCCCAGCGACGCCGCAGGGCGCGAGCAGCGCCCATCAGCAGCTCGTCGAGTGAGGGCTCGTCGGCGTCGCGCATGCTCGAAGCATACGTCTTTTGCCTCCACATCCCCTCATAGTGAGGTAACCTCATCACAGTCGCTTGGGGGAGCACTTTCAGGGGGAGACACATGAGCGATTTCAGCAACCCCTTGGTCCCGGGGGCCGGAGGTGGCGGGGGCGGCAAGGCCAAGAAGATCGACCCGCTGGACCGCGCCCAGCTGGCCGAGTCACCCGTGTCGATGCGACGCGTCGCGCGCCTGTTCCGACCCCACGCCCGCACCGTCGCCGTCGTCGTCGCGCTCATCGTCGCGACGTCGGTCATCTCGATGGGCCAGCCGTTCCTGCTGCGCGCCGTCATCGACGACGCCCTCCCTCACCACGACGTCCACCTCCTGCTGCTGGCCGTCGGCGGCATGCTGGCCGTCACGGTCGTCAGCCAGCTCCTCGGCGTCGTGCAGACGTGGCTGACGACCACCGTCGGGCAGCGCGTCATGCACGGCCTGCGCACCGACGTGTTCCGCCACGTGCAGCGCCAGTCCATCGCCTTCTTCACCCGCACGCGCAGCGGCGAGGTGCAGTCCCGACTCACCCACGACATCGCCGGCATGCAGTCCGTCATCACCTCCTCCGCGACCGGCGTCGCGAGCAACCTCACGACCGTGGTCGCCACCGCGATCGCCATGGTCGCCCTGAGCGCCCGGCTGTCGCTGCTCTCGCTGCTCGTCATCCCGCCGGCCGTGCTGATGACGCGCAAGGTCGCCCTGGTGCGCCGCGACATCACGACGCTGCGCCAGCGCCGGCTCGCCGACCTGCACAGCCAGGTCGAGGAGGGCCTCACCGTCAGTGGGGCGACGCTCATCAAGACGCTCGGAGCAGCCCAGGCCGCGGCCGACCGCTTCGCCGCGACGTCCACCGACCTCATCGACCTCGAGCTGCGCTCGCAGCTCGCCGGCCGCTGGCGCATGGCGACGATGCAGATCATGTTCGCCGCGATCCCGGCCCTCATCTACCTCGCCGCGGGGCTCCCGGCGACGGCGGGCGCCATGACCATCGGCACGCTCATCGCCTTCACGACCTTGCAGACCAGCATCTTCCGGCCCCTCATGGGGCTGCTCGACATCGGCGCCCAGTGGGTCACCTCGATGGCGCTGTTCAGCCGGATCTTCGGCTACCTCGACCTGCCCGTCGAGGTGGCGCCCCCTGCCGACCCCGTCCCGGTGCAGCACGACCGGCTGCGCGGGGAGGTGCGCTTCGAGAACGTCACCTTCAGCCACGAGCCGGGAGCCACCGAGACGACGTATGCCGTCGACGACGTGTCGCTCCTCGTCCCCGCCGGCACGACGCTGGCGCTCGTCGGCGAGACGGGGTCGGGCAAGTCGAGCCTGGCCGGCCTGCTCGCGCGCCTGCACGACCCGCAGTCCGGACGCGTCACCATCGACGGCCTCGACCTGCGTGACCTCGACCCGGCGGACCTGTCCCGCATCGTCGGCGTCGTCTCGCAGGACGCCTACCTCGTGCACGCCTCGATCCGGACGAACCTGCTGCTCGCCGACCCTGGTGCCTCCGAGGACCAGCTGTGGGAGGCCCTCGCTGCCGCCCAGGTCGCGCCCCTGGTCGCCAGCCTCCCCGACGGTCTCGACACCGTCGTCGGCGCTCGCGGCCACCGGTTCTCGGGCGGCGAGAAGCAGCGGATCGCGATCGCCCGCACCCTCCTGCGCAACCCGCGCGTCCTGATCCTCGACGAGGCGACGAGCGCGCTCGACAACGAGACCGAGCGGGACCTGCAGGTCGCCATCGACCGGCTCATGGCCGGCCGCACCACCCTGACGATCGCGCACCGCCTGTCGACGATCCGTGACGCGGAGCAGATCGCGGTGCTCGACCACGGCCGCGTCGTCGAGCTCGGCGACCACCCCGGTCTCATGGCCCGCGGCGGACGCTACGCCCGGCTGGTCGCGGCCCGTGAGACGTCGGCTCGCGAGGCCGCCGCCGCCTGACCGCGCGGAGCAGACCAAGGGCGGAAGGGCGGCATACCTTGGTCGGTTGCCGTGCCCCGGCGTCCGTGTGGCACGGTGGGGCCGTGGAACCCGCCGACGTGCCCGTCGACCCGTCGCCCGTGCTCCGCGAGCCGGCCCACCGGGTCTCGCGCCGGGCCGTGCTCATGTGGACGCTGCAGGCCGTCGTCGTGCTGGCCGTGCTGCTGGCGGGCCAGGTCGCCTGGTGGTTCGTCGACGACGCGCCGTCGCGCACCCCCCACTGGGTGGTCGGTGCCGTGTGGCTCGTCGCCGGCGGGGCGTATGCCGTGGCGATGCCGCAGTGGCGCTACCGCGTGCACCGCTGGGAGGCGACGCCGCGCGCGATCTACACCCAGAGCGGGTGGCTCTGGCAGGAGCGCCGCATCGCGCCGCTCAGCCGGGTCCAGACGGTCGACCTCGAGCGCGGCCCGGTCGCGCAGCTGCTCGGGCTCGCGTCGGTGACGATCACGACCGCGTCGGCGGCCGGACCCGTCACCATCCACGGGCTCGACCTGCCGGTCGCCCGCGAGCTCGTCGACGCCCTGACCGCGGCCGCCGTGACCGAGGCGGGCGACGCGACGTGACCGAAGGCTGGCGCCGGCTCGACGCGCGGATGCTGCTCGTTCACCCGCTCGAGACGCTGGTCCGCTTCCTCCCGGCGCTGCTGGCGATCGTCGTCTTCCGGGCAGGCTCCGACGACAGCGACCGGTGGGAGCTGTATGCCGTCCCCGTCCTCGTCGCCTTCGGGGTGCTGCGCTGGGTGACCACGCGCTACCGCATCGCCGACGGGCAGATCGAGCTCCGGCGCGGCCTGTTCACCAAGCAGACGACGACCGCGAGGCTCGACAAGGTGCGCACCATCGACCTCACGGCCCAGCTGCACCACCGTGCGCTCGGGTTGGCCAAGGTCGAGATCTCCACGGCAGGGGGCCAGCACGACCGGCTCGTGCTCGACTCGTTGAGCGTCGACGCCGGTCGCCGGCTGCGCGCCGAGCTGCTGCACCGCGTCGACCCCGCCGTGACCGGGCTGCCCTCTCCCACAGGCACGCCCGTGGCGGTCGATGTCGTGCCGGTCGACGCGCCGCCACCGGTTGGCGACGAGCTGCTCGTCCGGCTCGACCCGTCGTGGATCCGCTACGCGCCGCTCACCGTGACGGGTCTGGCGAGCGCGGCCGCCATCGTCGGCTTTGCGTCACAAGGGCTTTCGCGCTTCTCGCAGGAGCGGTCGGTCTTCCGCGACGGCGCCTCGTGGGTCGCGCGGCTCTCGTGGTGGGTCGACGTGCTGCTCCTGCTCGGGGTCGTCTCGCTCCTCGCGGTCGGGGCATACGTCCTGACCTTCTGGGGCTTCCGCCTGACCCGCAACCGGCTCGGCACCCTGCACACCCGTCGCGGTCTTCTCACGAACCGCGAGACGAGCATCGACGCCGCGCGCGTGCGCGGCATCCGGCTCGACGAGCCGCTCGGGCTGCGGCTCGCCGGGGCGCGCCGGCTCAAGGTCGTCACGTCCGGGCTGCTGCGCGAGCAGGGCGGATCCGACTGGCTGTGCCCGCCGGCGCCGGCCGGCGTCGTCACGCCGCTCGCCCTGCGGATCCGTCCCGACGAGGCTGCCGTCTCGGGCCCGCTCCGCTCGCACGGCCCGGCTGCACGGCGTCGCCGGCTGACTCGCGCCCTCGTCCCTGCAGGCGCCGTGGCCGCGGCGCTCGTCGCGGCGCGTCTGCTCTGGGACTGGCACGGCTCCCTGCTCGTCCTCGTGCCGCTGCTCCTCGTCGGCGCAGTCGCACTCGGCCGTGACCGCTACCGCGCGCTCGGCCACACGGTCACCCCCGACCATCTCGTGTCACGGCACGGCTCGCTCGACCGGCAGCGCGTCGTGCTCGACCGCGACGGCATCATCGGCTGGAAGGTCGAGCAGTCGTTCTTCCAGCGACGCGTCGGCGTCGCGACGCTCGTCGCCACCACGGCCGCCGGCGCACAGCACTACGACGTCGTCGACGTGCCGCTCGAGCAGGCGTATGCCGTCCTGGCGCAGGTCAGCCCGGACCTGCTCGCCGACTTCGCCTGAACAGCAAGCACGCTCGCCGCCCTTCATTCGAGTGGCCGCGTCGCCACACGCGACGTGGACCTCACCTGAGCAGCCGCCGACGGGTGCCCCTCATCGAATCACCGCTTCCTCCGGGTCTTCAGATCGGTGACCGGGATGCGAACGTCGAGGAACGAGGACCGAATCATGCCGGCCTCCTCGTCGGTCACGTTGAAACACACCGAGGCCCCCGTGTCGGAGAAGTACGCCACCCACTGCATCGCATCGTCGTAGAGCTCGACGCCGATGGACCACGACGCAAAGGCTCGAAGCAGGCGAACGTGGTCGCCCCGACGAACATCCACGTCGATACCCATGCCGGCATCTCCGCTGCCACGAGCGTGTCCCATCCGTAGGAGAGCGTCCTGAGCCTCACGAGCTGCCTCGGGCAGGTCACCCTCATCTGAGTACGCGTCGATCCACGCGGTGTCGACGCGGGCAAGGACGACGTCAAGCACGGCCTGACAGGCGAACTCGGACTCTCCCCGGTCGACGAGATCTCGAATACGACCGAGTCGCAGAGCCGTACCTGGCCCTCGTCAGGGAGGGGATCGCGCACCTCCCCCTGGAGTCATCCCTGGTCAGCCACTTCGCGGCGCAGGTCCAGACCACGGGCGGACGACGGGTGATCGACCTGGGCTGCGGACCCGGACTGCTGACGCGCCATCTGGCTGCCCTCGGTCTCACGACGGTCGGGGTCGATGTGTCACCGGAGATGCTGCGCATCGCAGCGAGTCTCAACCCCGGCCTGGAGTTCATCGAGGCCTCAGTGACCGAGCTGCCGGTGGAGGCGGGTTCCGCGGGGGGCGTCTTCTGCTGGTACGTCGCGCACCACATCCCCGACGACGCTCTGGGCCAGGTGTTCACGCAGATCGCCCGGGCGCTTCGGCCCGGTGGCCGGCTGATGCTCGGAGGTCACGTCGGAGCCAGCACCCAACTCAAGACGGAGGGCTACGGGGGTCTGCCGATGCACGTGCTGTTCGCGCGGCGCAGCATCGACTCCTACGCCGGGCTCGCGGCCGCCGCCGGGCTCACCGTCGATGCGACCATCGCGCTGGGCCCGGACAGACCGGCAGCGCCGCGATACTGCTGGCCCACAAGCCCCTCCAGACGTGAGGCGCAGACGCTCGATCCGACGTCGGATGGCGTGACAGGCTGACGCGCATGGTCGATGCACCCAAGGACGTGTTGAGGGACTATCTGCAGGGCGCGCGGGACGTGCTGCTCTGGAAGCTCGAGGGCCTCTCCGAGCGCGACGTGCGGTTGCCTCGCACACCGACGGGGACCAACCTGCTGGGACTCGTCAAGCACGCGCTCAACACCGAGGTGGTCTACTTCGGCCCGACCTTCGGCCGGGAGTGGCCCACCCCGGACGAACTCGTCTCCCCCGACGAGCAGGATCCGCTGGCGGGCTGGTACGCCGCCGAGGCCGAGACCGCTGACGGGCTCGTCGACCTCTACCGCCGCGTCCAGGCCTTTGCCGACGAGACGATCGACGCCCTGCCGTTGGACGCGGTCGGACACGTCGCGCACTGGGGTGGCAAGGCAGTCACGCTCCACGAGGTCATGGTCCACACGATCGCGGACCTCCAGCGCCACGCCGGCCACGCCGACATCCTGCGTGAGCAGATCGACGGGACGGTGGGCCTGCTGCCGCAGCACAGCAACCTTCCTGACGTGGCGGACTGGTCGGGACACACGGCCAGGCTGACGGACCTCGCCGACCGGTTCGCCACTGCTGACCGTGGCTGACTGGGCGACGCTCGAGCACGCCTACGGGAGCGCGCGGGACGTCCCCGACCTGCTGGCCGCAGCCGAGCACGCGTCCGAGGAGACCGGGCCCGAGTGGGACGACCTGTGGAGCCGGCTCTGCCACCAGGGCACCGTCTACACGGCCAGCTATGCCGCCATTCCCGCGCTGGACGCCATGGCCACCCGCCATGCGCCGGCCGGATACGTCGCCGCCCTGCAGCTGGCCGCCTCGATCATCGCCTCGCAGGACGGCCCGCGGCCCGGGGCCGACGTCCGTCGCGACCACCCCGAGCACGTCGCGAACCTGCGCGCCCTGGCGGAGTCCAGCCTTGCCCTCGCGGACGACGACACCGAGTTCGTCTACGGCCTGCAGGCGCTGATGGCCTTCGAGGACGGCGGGGTCTGGCAGCGATGCCTCGACCACCTCGCCGACGGCGAGATGCCCATGACCTGTCCCGCCTGCCACGCGACGCTCGTGCTCGATCTCTCGAGTGAGGCGTCCACGCTCGCGGACCTGCACGATGGCTCCGTCCCGCCCACCTATGTCGAACCAGGCCGTGCCGCCCCGGGCACCGTCGAGGAGCGGCTGCTCGCGCTGGCCACCGCTCACGGTCGCGACGTGGTGGCCACCCAGGTGCAGCGCCTCCTCGGGGAGGCCGACTGCCCCCGCTGCGGCCACCACTTCACCGTGACCGACGCCCTCTACTGAACGGAGGTGCGGCTCACCTCAGGACTGCTCCAGGATCCCGGTGATGGCGACATACCCCTTCCGGCGGGCGTGCTCGAGAGGCGTGACGCCGTCCCGGTCGGCGATGGTGCGGTCGGCTCCTGCACCGAGGAGGATGCGGACGATCTGCTGATGACGATCGCCGCCGTCGCCGAGGATGACCGCCTCGAGCAGCGCGGTCCACCCGAGGTCGTTGACGTGGTTGACGTCGATGCCGGTCTGCACCACGCGCCGCACGTAGTCGACGTGGCCGCGCTCGCTCGCCGGGATGACCGAGACCCCGCCGTAGCGGTTGCGGATGGTCGCGTCGGGCCTCGCGGGCAGCAGCGCCTCGAGCATCGCGACGCTTCCGGTGACGCCGGTGACGAGCCACGGAGTGTCGTGCCGGTCGTCGAGCGCGTCCGGGTCGGCGCCCATGGCGACGAGCAGCCTTGCGGCGTCGACGTGGTCGCCCGTCGCGGCGAGCAGCAGCGCGGTGCGCTCCTTGCCGTCACGGGCCTCGATGTCGGCACCGGCCCGCAGGGCGAGCGCGACGGCATCGGCGTCGCCACGAGCAGCGGCCGCCAGAAGTGCGGCGTCCGGTTCCTTCACAGGGTCGGAAGTCGTGGCCTTCATGAGAACTCCTGTCAGTCGGTCGAACCCGCGCTCGCGGGCCATCTGGAGCGGGGTGAGTCGTTCGCCGCGGGAGGGCGTGGTCAGCTGGACGCCACCGGCCACGAGTGCACGCACGGTGTCGACGTACGTCGTCGAGTCGCGCCTGAGCCAGACGGCCTCGTGGATGGCCTGGTAGCCGATGCGGTTGACGTGGCCCCGGTCGATGCCGGCCTGCAGCAGGGCACCGACGACGAGCGCGTGCCCGCGCTCGGCCGCCCGGATCAGGGCGGTGCCGTTCCAGCTGTCCTTGTCGTCGACGCGGGCGCCGTGGGCGAGCGCCAGCCTCAGCAGCCCGAGGCGGCCCTCGCTCGCCGCGATGAGGTATGCCGACTGCTGGGTCTCGTCCTTGGCGTTGACGTCCGCTCCCCTGGCGACCAAGGTGGTCGCGCGCGGCAGGTCGTCCTCCCACGCCGCGTCACGCAGCCCCGCATCGAGCTGCCTCCTCGTCCCACTCGCCGTCCCACTCGCCGGCACACGCGGCGTCGCACTCGAGGCTGCACTCGTCGCGACAGTCGTCGTGGTGCCGGGTGGGAGCGGAGGAGTCGGCGAGGTCGAGCGGCCACTCGACGTGCAGCCCACGAGGGTGGCGACCGTGACACCGGCGGCCACGGCTGCCGCCACCGCTCCCCCGTGTCCGCCTCGCCGCATGCGACTCATCGTGCCAGCGGGTCGGTGACCACCTCGTACGGCCCGGCCGCCACCGCCTCGTCGAACTTGCTGTCGACGTAGAGCGTGCGGCCCCGCAGCACCTTGGCCGTCGTCAGCACCCGGGCGGGGTCGGTGGCCTGCTGAGACACGAGTCGCGCCGCACGGCCGTCGGCCCGCAGCTCGAGCGTGGCGAGCATCCGGGCGAAGTTGCGCACGACGGCGAGGCGCGAGCCCTGGCGGACGAGGCCGTCCGCGTCGGTGAGCACGGCGTTGCCGGTGTCGACCCGCGACACCACTCTCGTCCGCAGGTCGAAGTGCCACAGCGCTCCGGCGTTTCCCTGGGCCACGACGAGGGCCGAGCGGTCGGCACTGACGACGATGCCACCGAGGTTGAAGCCGGCTTGCTGCTCGACCACTCCGGTCGCGTCGGCCCAGCGTGTGACACCCCAGCTGCCGCCCTCGGACGAGACCCGGTAGACCTGCGGCGCGTTGGAGTTCGTGAAGTAGGCGGCGCCGTCCGGCCCGATGGCGACGTCGTTGAGGAAGACGTCGTCGCCGGGCGCGCGCAACGCGGCCAGCAGCTCACCGCGGGGCGAGTAGACCCAGAGGTCGGGCCGACCGGTGCCGATGCCGTTCGGACCCCCCGCGACGTAGACACGACCGGCGGCGTCGGTCGTGATGCCGCGCGCCGTGAAGCGCCCGTCGGTGCCGTCGCCGGCCAGCCACTGCTCGGTGCGCGCCGTCCCGGCCCATCCGCGGTGGATCTCGCCGCCGGTCACCTCGCTGACGTAGAAGGTGCCGCGCCGCTCGTCGGTGCCGATGCCCTCGAACTTCGAGCCGCCGGGGTCGCCCTGCAGCTCGTACGTGCCAGGGCGCCCGCTGGCCGTCGCCGACGGCGGAACGGCGAGGGGCAGGGTGGCGGCGACGGCGAGGGCGGCGAGCACGGCGCTGGTGCGGTTCATGGTGGTCTCCGGGTTCGGTGGTGGTGGTCCCACCACTTTCACCGGGCGGTCGGTGCGCGCGCGTCGGGCGACCGGCCAGACCGGAGTAGCCGATCGGATGATGCCGCGGCACCCCTGCCGTCCCTAGGCTGCGGGTCATGGAGGAGGGCATCCTCGCGCCCGTGGCGCGACTCGACCGGTGGCTCGACGCCGTCCTCGTCGCGCTCCTCGTGACGTGTTCGGTGCGCTACCTGCTGCGGCACGACCTCGACGGGACCGCCGTCCTCGTGCTCGCCGGGGCGGCCGTGCTCGGCGCCGCCCACCTGACGCGGCGCCGCGTCGCCGACCGCGGAGCGTGGCCCACCGTCTGGATCGCCGTCGTCGTCGCCCTCTGGGTGACGTTGACGCTCGTGGCACCGTCCTTCGCCTGGACCGCGGTGCCCGTGGCCTTCGCCGTGCTCCAGGTCCTCCCCTTCGCGTATGCCGTCACCGTCGTCGTCGGCATGACCGCCGTCGTCAGCGTGGCGTGGAGCCGCATCGCCACGGACCTCGACCCCACGGTCCTCGTCGGTCCGGTCGGCATCGCCCTGGTCACCGTGCTCTCCTACCGCGCCCTCGACCGCGAGGCGCGCACCCGGCAGGCGCTGCTCGACGAGCTGACCGAGGCACAGGCCGATCTGGCTACGGCCCAACGCCGTTCGGGTGCCCTCACGGAGCGCACCCGCCTCTCGCGCGAGATCCACGACTCGGTCGGTCAGGGACTGTCGAGCATCACCCTGCTCCTCGGGGCGGCCGAGCAGGACTGGGACAAGAGGCCGCTCGCTGCTCGGGACCACGTCACGGCCGCCGGCGCCGCCGCCCGTGACGCGCTCGACGAGGTGCGTCGTGTCGTCCGCGACCTCGCGCCTGCCGACCTCGAGGACGACACGACGGGCGACGCCCTCCCGGCCGCGCTCGCCCGCGTCGCCGCGACCGGCTCCCACGGCCTCGACGTCCAGGTCCGCGTTCACGGCGACGCGGTCCCCGTCCCCTCGACCGTCGCCGGCGCGCTCGTGCGGTCAGCCCGTGGCGCGCTGGCCAACGTCGTCGAGCACGCGCACGCGACACGGGCGGTGGTCAGCCTGACCTACCTGCCCGACGAGGTCCTGCTCGACGTGCGCGACGACGGGCAGGGCTTCGACCCCGCCGAGCCGACCCCGTCCGGGCCCGGCGGGGACCGCGGGCACGGGGTGGACGGCATACGTCGTCGGGCGGCCGACCTCGGCGGACGCGCCGAGGTCGAGAGCGCACCCCGTGAGGGCACGACCGTCTCGGTCCGCTTCCCCCTCGGCACAGGAGACCGTCATGGCTGACCCCGGCGCCCCGGTGCGCGTCGTCCTGGTCGACGACCACCCCGTGGTGCGCGCCGGCCTGCGTGCCCTCGTCGGCGGCCAGGACGGCATCGAGGTCGTCGGCGAGGCGGAGGACCTCCCCTCCGCCGAGCGCGTCGTCGCCGCCGAGCGACCCGACGTCGTGCTCATGGACCTCAGCCTCGGCGACGGGCCGGGCGGCGCCGAGGTGACCGCCCGCCTGCGGGCGATGCCGCACCCCCCGAACGTCCTCGTCCTCACGACCTACGACACCGAGGCCGACATCCTGCGCGCCCTCGACGCGGGCGCGCTCGGCTACCTGCTCAAGGACGCCCCGGCCGAGCAGCTCTTCGCCGGGATCCGCTCCACCGCGCGCGGCGAGACCGTGCTCGCCCCGTCCGTGGCCGCACGGCTCGTGCGCCGCACCGCCTCACCCGGGCCGGTCGTCACCGAGCGCGAGGTCGAGGTGCTCGAGCTGCTGGCGCGGGGGCTCGGCAACCGGGAGATGGCCCGTGAGCTGCTCGTGTCGGAGGCGACCGTCAAGTCCCACCTCAGCCACGTCTACACCAAGCTCGGCGTCGACACGCGTGCCGGCGCGGTGGCGGCAGCGATCGAGCGCCGCATCATCCGGTCAGGATGATGCGGCGCTCGACGTGACCGCGTGAGGGTCCCGAGGGCCAGACGCGCGGTCAGAGGCGCATGGAGGCGCCGACCTTCTCGGTGTGCTCGCCGACCTCGTGACCGTGGCCGTCGTCGGCCGTGACGTCCTCGGTCGTGACCTCCTCGGTCACGGCGGAGTCGCCGAACGGGTCGGTCTGGACCATCTCGCCGACGCCCTCGCCCGGTGCGGTCTCCTCGAACGTCAGGGCGAAGTCGTCGCCGTGCTCGCTGACGCCCGCGACGACGGCATGCTCGACGGCCGCGACGGCATACTGCCTCCGCACGACCTGCGGGTCGCGCGACAGGTCCTTCACGAGCGCGACCGCGAGCCCGACCATGATGACGAGGAAGGGCAGCGCCGCGACGATCGTGACGTTCTGCAGGCCCGACAAGGCGTCCTCACCGCCGATGAGCAGCATGACCGCGGCGACGGCGCCGGTGGCCGCCCCCCAGAAGATCACGGTCTTCTTCGACGGCTCGAGCGTGCCCTTCTCCGACAGCGTGCCCATGACGATCGAGGCCGCGTCGGCACCCGACACGAAGAAGATCGCGACGAGGAGCATGACGATGACGGCGGTCACGGTCGGCCAGGGGAGGTTGCCGAGCATCGCGAAGAGCGAGCCCTCGGGCGTCGACTGGCCGGCGATGTCCTGGCCGCCCTGCTGCTGGGAGATGCCGGCGCCACCGAAGATGGCGAACCAGATGAGCGAGACGACCGAAGGCACGAGCAGCACGCCCGAGACGAACTGGCGGATCGTGCGGCCGCGCGAGATGCGGGCGATGAACATGCCCACGAACGGGGTCCAGCTGACCCACCAGGCCCAGTAGAAGATCGTCCAGCCGGCGAGCCAGTCCTTCATGCCGTTGCCGCCCGCGGCGTCGGTGCGGGCCGACATCATCGCGAGGTCCTTGAAGTAGGACCCGATGGTCGTCGGGACGAGGTTGAGGATGAAGACCGTCGGGCCCACGACGAAGACGAAGAGCGCCAGGGCGAGCGAGAGCACCATGTTGATGTTCGACAGCCACTGGATGCCCTTCTCGATGCCGGACACGGCCGAGAGGATGAAGCAGACCGTCAGCACCGTGATGATGCCGATGAGCACGCCGTTGCCGACCTTGCCGATGCCGCCGACGATCTCGAGGCCGGAGCCGATCTGCAGGGCGCCGAGGCCGAGCGAGGTGGCCGAGCCGAAGAGCGTCGCGAAGATCGCGAAGATGTCGATGACCTTGCCGGCCGGGCCGTTGGCGCGCTTCTCGCCGAAGAGCGGCGCGAAGGCGGAGCTGATGAGCAGCGAGCGGCCCTTGCGGAAGACGCCGTACGCGACGGCGAGGCCGACGACGGCGTAGATGGCCCACGGGTGCAGCGACCAGTGGAACATCGTCGTCGCCATCGCGGTCTGCACGGCCGCGGGGTTGCCTGCGGCGCCCGTGCCGGGCGGCGGCGTGACGAGGTGCGTCAGCGGCTCGGTGACGCCGTAGAACATCAGGCCGATGCCCATGCCGGCGGAGAACATCATCGCCACCCACGACGACGTGCGGAACTCGGGAGCCTCGCCGTCACCGCCGAGCGGGATGTTGCCGTACTTGCTCGCAGCCAGCCAGATGACGAAGACGACGAAGCCGGAGGCGACGAGCGAGAAGAGCCAGCCGGTGTTGTGGACGACGAAGTCGAGGCCGGCGGAGGCGCTCGTGCTGAGGCTCTCGGTGCTGAGCGCTCCCCAGAGCACGAAGCCGATGGCGACTGCGGCGGCGACGCCGAAGACGACCTTGTCGACCTTGGAGCGCGGAGCGTCCTCGTGGTTCACGGGTGGTGGCTCGAGCGCGGGGTGCAGCGCGTCGTCGGGACTCTTGGTCAGTTCACTCATACGTCATGACGGCACCCGACGTAGGTGCCGTCTGTCTCCTCACGGTTACGTGTCACAGATGTCTCGATGAAGCGTCCACTGTGTCGAACTCGGGGGGACGAGCGCAAAACGAGGTCGTCGGACGGAGGCGGCTCACGGCATACGACCTCGTCAATCTCGTTGAACGGCAAAGGTTCCCGCCACACAAGACTATTCAGGGTGAGATGGGCCACCGCACGCCGAAGGGCCACGGACCGTGACGGTCCGTGGCCCTTCGAGGGGGTGTGTCCGCGTCAGCGTGAGGACCCGACGAGCTCGGGCTCGCGGCCGTCGGCACCCTCGACGCGCGGTGCGTCGTCCGGGACGACCTCGTCGTGGTCGAGCATGCTCGACTCGTCGAAGCGGTCCTGGCCGGAGAGGACGCGGCCGGCCTTGTCACGGTCGATCTCGCCGACCCACGTGCCGATGAGCACCGTCGCGATGGCATTGCCGGCGAAGTTCGTCAGGGCGCGGGCCTCGCTCATGAGGCGGTCGATGCCGACGATGAAGCCGACACCCGGGACGAGGTCGGGGCGGTGCGACTGCAGGCCACCGGCGAGGGTGGCGAGGCCCGCGCCGCTGACGCCGGCGGCGCCCTTGCTCGCGATGATCATGAAGACGAGCAGGCCGATCTGCTGGCCGATGCTGAACGGCTTGTCCATGGCCTCGGCGATGAAGAGGCTCGCCATCGTCAGGTAGATCGCGGTGCCGTCGAGGTTGAACGAGTAGCCGGTCGGCACCGTGATGCCGACGACCGGGCGGGAGACACCGAGGTGCTCCATCTTGGCGATGAGGCGCGGCAGGGCCGACTCCGACGACGACGTCGACAGGATGAGGAGGAACTCGCGGCCGAGGTAGCGGAAGAGCGAGAAGACGTTCATCCCGGTGACGACCTTGAGGATGCTGCCGAGGAAGCCGAAGACGAAGATCGCGCACGTCGCGTAGAAGGCGAGCATGAGCAGGCCCAGGCTCCTGAGCGAGCCGATGCCGGTCGCGCCGACGAGGGCGGCCATGGCGCCGAACGCACCGATCGGGGCGACCCACATGACCATCGCCATGAGGCGGAAGACGAGCCGCTCGAGGTGCTTGATGCCGACGAGGATCGGCTCGCCCGCGCGGCCCATGCTCTGGAGCGCGAAGCCGACGAGCAGGGCGATGAGCAGCGCCTGGAGCACGGAGCCCGACGTCAGGGCGGAGACCAGGGTGTCGGGGATGAGGCCTAGGACGAACTCGACCGCACCCTCGGACTTCTCGGCGATCTGCGCCTGGCCGGACTTGGCCACGGCGTCGGTGAGGTCGAGGCCGGCGCCCGGCTTGACGATGTTGCCGACGACGAGGCCGATGCCCAGCGCGACGGTCGACATGGTGACGAAGTAGGCGAGCGCGAGGCCGCCGACCTTGCCGACCTGCGCGGCACGGCGGACCGAGCCGATGCCGAGCACGATGGTGCAGAAGATGATGGGCGTGATCATCATCTTGATGAGGGCGACGAAGCCGGTGCCCAGGGGCTTGAGGCTCTTGCCCACCTCGGGGAAGGCCCAGCCGACGAGGATGCCGGCGACCATCGCCACGATGACGGCGATGTAGAGGAAATGGGTGCGGTCGCGCTTCGGAGCCGAGCCTGGCTGGGCGTCGACGGCGCTGTCGGCGGTGGAACTCACGGTGACCTCCGTTGGCTGGGTCCTCGCGCTGGGCACGGGACCGGTGAATGTGACGAGGCTGCCGCGGCCAGTGGCTAGGGTCACCTTTGTGTTCATTGAGTTCTCGCGGCCGGAGGTATGCCGTTGAGCTCGCTCCCGACGACCGTGACCCGCGTGCTCGGCGCGCCGGGGCGGTGGAGCGTGGCGGCGCAGACCTTCGCGCTGCAGGTGCTCATCGCCGTCCTCGTCGTGGCCGCCGGGCTCGTCGGCGCGTACGGGCAGGCGCAGCGCGCTGGGGACGAGCAGGCGATCGCCCGCGCCCTGGCGGTGGCCGAGACGATCGCGACCACGCCGGCGGTCATCAGCGCGGTGCAGGGGCCCGACCCCTCGCCGGCGCTCCAGCCCTATGCCGAGCGCGTCCGCGTCGAGACGCGCACCGACTTCGTCGTCGTCATGAGCCGCGACGCGATCCGCTACACCCACCCCGACCCGGCCCAGATCGGCAAGAAGTTCATCGGCCACACCGAGGAGGCGCTCGCGGGCGGCGTCGTCCAGGAGGACTACACCGGCACCCTCGGCCCGTCCTCGCGCGTCGTCGTGCCGGTCACCGACGCCGGGAAGGTCGTCGCCCTCGTCTCCGTCGGCATCCGCAAGTCGGCCGTCGGTGAGCGAGTGCGTGCCCAGCTGCCGGGGCTGCTCCTCGCCGGCCTCGTGGCCGCGTTGCTCTCCGGGCTCGGGACGGCGCTCGTCTCGCGGCGCATCCGCCGGCAGACGCACGGCCTGGGCGAGCAGCAGCTCCGCGAGATGTACGAGTACTACGACGCCGTCCTGCACGCCGTCACCGAGGGCCTCATCATCACCGACCTCGACGGCCGCCTGCGGCTCGCCAACGACGAGGCGACCCGGCTGCTGGCCCTGCCCGCCGACGCCGTCGGCCGGCCCGTCTCGGAGCTGGGGCTCACGCCGTCGCTCACTGCCGCGCTCACCGACGAGGACCCCCACGAGGACGAGCTCCACGTGACGTCCGCCCGCGTGCTCGTGCTCAACCGCGGCCCCGCCCGCTGGCAGGGGCGCCTGCTCGGCCACGTCGCGACGCTCCGCGACCGCACCGACCTCGAGGCCCTGACGGGCGAGCTCGACTCGGCCCGGGGGCTCACCGAGGCGCTGCGCTCGCAGGCGCACGAGTCGGCGAACCGGCTGCACACCATCGTCAGCCTCATCGAGCTCGGTCACACCGATCGTGCCCTCGACTTCGCGACGGACGAGCTCCAGGTCTCCCAGCTGCTCACCGACCGGGTCGTCGGCGCGGTCGACGAACCGGCCCTGACCGCAGTGCTGCTCGGCAAGGCCGCCGAGGCCCACGAGCGCGGGATCGCCTTTGCGATCGAGCCGGGGTCGCACTGGCCGCAGGGCGTCGCGCCGACGCGCGACGTCGTGACCATCGTCGGCAACCTCATCGACAACGCGCTCGACGCCGTGACCGCCGAGGCCGAGCCGACGGGCGTGCCGCGGGGCGAGCGGGATGTGCGCTTCGCCTCCAGGGTCGAGGGGGCGTATGCCGTCCTCCAGGTCTCCGACGACGGGCCGGGGCTGCCGCCGGGCGCGGTCGAGGACGCCTTCCGGCGTGGCTGGTCGACCAAGGAGCAGGGCAGTGCCGGCCGGCGCGGCATCGGCCTGGCTCTCGTCGCGCAGACCGTCGAGCGGCTGGGCGGGACCCTCGAGGTGTCCGGGCCTCCCGGCGCGACGTTCACCGTGCAGCTGCCGGTCGGGGGCGAGCATGACTGAGGCACAGGCCAACCGGGCGTTGCGCGTCCTCGTCGTGGAGGACGAGCCGATCGCAGCCGAGGCGCACACGGCCTATGTCGGCCGGGTCGACGGCTTCCAGGTCGTCGCGACCGTCGGCACGTCCCAAGGAGCGCTGAAGGTGCTGCAGGACAAGGAGATCGACGTCGTCCTGCTCGACATGAACCTCCCCGACCGGCACGGGCTCGACGTCGTGCGTGCCATGCGCGCCGCCGGTCACCGGGCCGACGTCATCGCGGTGACGTCGGCTCGGGACCTCGACGTCGTGCGCGCCGCCGTGTCGCTCGGGGTGGTGCAGTACGTCCTCAAGCCCTTCGTCTTCGCCACCCTGCGCGAGCGGCTGCTCGCCTACCGCGCCTACCGCGAGCAGGTGACGAGTGGCGCCGAGGTCGGCACGCAGGCCGAGGTCGACGAGGTCTTCGCCGGCGCCCGCGTGGCGGGCGAGGTGCGGCTGCCCAAGGGGATGGGTGAGGAGCTGCTCGCCAAGGTCGCCCGGCTGCTGCGCGAGTCCGACGACGGGCGCTCGGCCAGCGAGCTCGCCGAGGCGCTCGGCGTCAGTCGCGTCACCGCGCGCCGCTACGCCGAGCACCTCTGCGAGACGAGGGTGGCCGTGCGCCGGTCGAGGTATGCCGGAGCGGGCCGTCCCGAGGTCGAGTACCTCTGGGCGCGCTGACCTCTCAGGCCCGCGCGGGCACCCGACGGCCGAGGCGTGCGAGCACGCGCTCGTGGCGGTCGGCGCCGTCGGTGACGGGCAGCGCGGGCGCGCAGACGCCGTCGTCGTAGAGGTGGTCGCCGAAGCCGTCGGCCGAGCGTTCGATCATGTCGAGCTCGTCGTCGGTGAAGGGCTCGTCGAGCCCGGCTGCAGCGGCGATGTCCCAGCGGTGGACGACGAGGTCGAAGCCGTGGAAGGCGACGATCGAGGCGCCGACCGTGGTGGGGCCGAAGACGCCGTCGTACTCCATCCCGGCGACAGCCGGGTCGGCGAGCAGCTCACGCATCCGGTCCAGGTGGGCGCGCCAGGCCTCGACGGGGTCGGCGCCCGGGTCGGCGTCGAGGTCCACCGAGGTCGTGGCGTCGACGCCGCGGTCGGCGAGGAAGGTGCGCTGGCTGTGGATGACGTGGGCCAGCACGTCGCGGGCGCTCCAGCCCTCGCACGGGCTCGGGGCGTCCCAGCCGGCGGTGGGGACGCGGGCGACGACGGAGCCGAAGGGTTCGGCGAGGCGGAGGTAGGAGCCGAGGGTGTCGGCGGTCGATGAGGTCATGCCCTCACGGTAGGGAGCCGCCCGTCGGTGGGTCTTGATACTTTCCGACACGTGACGACGTCTCCCGGGGCCGGGCGCACGGCGGCCCGCGACGACATCGAGCGGGCCCACCTGGTCGACCCCACCGACCACACGTGGTCCATCGCCCGGGCCTCGGTCTCGCCGGACCTCGGCGACCTCGCGCGACGCTTCTGGATCCCCGTCTGGGACGTGCCCGAGGGACGCGACTCGGTGCAGCGGGTGCTGCAGTACCCCGTCTGCCTCATCGTCGTCTCCGACGGCTACACGCGCTTCTACGGCGTCGTCTCCGGCCTGTCGCACACGATGCTGACCGGTCGCGGCTGGGCCGTGGGCGTCATGCTCCAGCCCGCGGCCGGGCACCTGCTGACGCGCGAGCCGGTGCGCCGGATGACCGACCGGTTCGTCGACCTCAGGACGGTGCCCGCCCTCGACGGCTCCGCGCTGACCCGGGGCGTCCGCGCCCACATGCGCCCCGACCCGACGTCGGCCGACGCCCAGGCGCAGGCACGCGAGGTCGTCGAGGACGCGCTACGGCCGCTGCTGCCGGTCGACGACGAGGGCCTGCTCGTCACCGCGATCGTCGAGGACGTCGAGACTTCGCCCGAGCTGCTCCGCGTCGACGACCTCTGCGCGCGCTTCGACATCAGCGAGCGCACCCTGCAGCGCCTGCTGCACAAGCGGATCGGGCTCGGTCCGAAGTGGCTCATCCGGCGCCGGCGCCTGCAGGAGGCGGCCGACCGGCTGCGTGACTCCGACGCCGAGCTGGCCGGCATCGCCGTCGACCTCGGCTATGCCGACCAGGCCCACTTCACGCGCGACTTCCGCCGCGCCACCGGCCTGACGCCCGGCGAGTTCGCGTCACGCTTCCGCTGACGCCCCGCGCCGCACCACCGTCGAGTGCTCACTTCTCGACGCCCCAAACTGGGCACTCGACCTGACCCCCGCCCCCAACCACCGTCGAGTGCTCACTTCCCGACGCCCGAAACTGGGCACTCGACCTGGCCCCCGCCCGCACCACCATCGAGTGCTCACTTCCCGACGCCGAAACTGGGCACTCGACCTCCGTGGCCGACGGGACCCGTTAGCTCGCGAGGACGTGGGCCCGGCCGTGGGTCTGGCGGCGCAAGGCGGCCGCGCACTCGGCGGCGACCGCGACGGCGAGAGCCGCAGCGGTGTCGTCGGCGGGCTCGGGCACGATGCGGCTGACGATCCCCTGCGCGGCCAGGTCGGACACCCCGACCTGCTGCAGCTCGGCCATCTCCGCGGCGTGCGAGACGTCGCCGTGGACGATGACGCTCGCGCCCTCGGGCGGCAGCGGTGACAGCCACGCGTGCTCTGCGGCGATGACCTCACGCGCAGGCAGGAGCGCGAGCGCCCCGCCGCCACACCCCTGGCCGAGCACCACCGACACCGTCGGCACCGTCATCGTGGTCAGCGTCGCGATGCACCGCGCGATCTCGCCGGCGATGGCGCCCTCCTCGGCGTGCACCGACAGCTCGGCCCCGGGGGTGTCGATGACGGTGACGAGCGGCATGCCGAGCTCCTCGGCCAGGCGCATCGCGCGGCGCGCCTCGCGCAGCGCCCCCGGCCCCATCGGCGTGGTCGGCGACTGCCGCGAGCGGTCCTGGCCGACGAGGACGCAGGGCTGCCCGTCGAGGCGCGTCAGGGCGACGAGCATCGTCGCGTCCCGCTCCCCCTCGTCGGTGCCGTTGAGCCGGAGCGTGCCGGAGGCGCCGTGGCGCAGCAGCTCCCGCACGCCGGCGCGGTCGGCCCGGCGGGTCACCTCGATCGACCCCCAGGCGGACAGGTGCCCGCTCGGCTCGCCCTCGCGCCGGTCGAGCCGCGGCAGGGTCGGGGCGTCGACGAGCACGCCGAGCGCCCGGTCGACGAGCATCGGCAGGTCCTCGGCCGCCACGACGGCGTCGAGCACGCCCTTGGCGGCGAGGTTCTCGGCGGTCTGCACGCCGGTCGGGAACGGCTCGCCGTTGAGCGCCTCGTAGACCTTGGGGCCGAGGAAGCCGACGAGGGCCCCCGGCTCCGCGACGGTCACGTGCCCCAGGGACCCCCACGACGCATACACCCCGCCTGTCGTCGGGTGACGCAGGTGCACGAGGTAGGGCAGCCGGGCGGCGCGGTGCGCCATGAGCGCCCGCGAGATCTCGACCATGTGGATGAAGGCGGGCGTCCCCTCCTGCATGCGCGTGCCGCCCGACGCGGTCGAGGCGAGCACGGGCAGCCCCTCGGCGGTCGCACGCCTCACCGCGGCCGTGATGCGCTCGGCCGCGGCACGCCCGATGGAGCCGGCGAGGAAGCGGAACTCGTTGACGACGACGGCCACCGGGCGACCGCGCACGAGCCCGCGTCCGGTGAGCACCGACTCGTCGGTGCCCGCCCTGGCCGCTGCGGCCTCGAGCTGGAGCCGGTACGCCTCGGGCTGGCCGCTGATGTCGATCGGCTCGTCCCACGACTCGAACGACCCGGCGTCGAGCACGAGGTCGAGCAGCTCGTGGGCGGTCCACGGTCGGCGTCCCATCACTCCTCCTTGAGCCAGGCGCGGATGGCGGCGCCGTCCTCGTCGAGCGTCGGCGGGGCGTCGTGGTGGCGACGCGTCACCTCGGTGCCATCGCCCTCGAAGAAGCGCAGCGGCGGACCGGGAAGCGTGAGCGCGCCGAGGGTCGGGTGCTCGACGTCGACGAGCAGGCCTTGGCTCGCGGTCTGGTCCCACGCATACACCTCGTCGAGCGTGCGGACCTTGCCCGCGGGCACGCCGACCTCGGCGAGGCGCGCCAGCAACGGCTCGGCGTCCCAGTCGGCGAAGGCCGCCTCGACGACCTCGATGACCCGGTCACGGGCGGCGACGCGCTCGGCGTTGGTCGAGAGCCCCTCGGCGGCGGGGTCGAGACCGAAGGCCGCGCACAGCCGCTGCCACAGGCCCTCGCTGCCGACTGCGATCTGCACCGACCCGTCGCGGCAGTGGAAGAGGCCGTAGGGGCTGATCGACGGGTGGTGGTTGCCGGCCGAGCGGCCGACCTCACCGGCCACCGTCCAGCGCGTGCCCTGGAAGGCGTGCACGCCGACGACGGCTGCGAGCAGCGACGTGCGCACGACGGCGCCGACCCCGGTGCGGTGGCGCTCGTTGAGGGCGGCGACCACGCCGTAGGCGCCGTACATCCCCGAGAGCAGGTCGGCGATCGGGACGCCGACGCGCTGCGGGTCGTCGGGGCCGGACCCGGTGAGCGACATGAGGCCGGCCTCGCCCTGGGCGATCTGGTCGTAGCCGGCGCGGCCACCCTCCGGACCGTCGTGGCCGAAGCCGGTGATCGACAGCACGACGAGGCGCGGGTTGCGCTCCATGAGCGACTCGATGCCGAGGCCGAGGCGCTCGAGCACGCCGGTGCGGAAGTTCTCGACGAGCACGTCCGCACGGTCGACGAGCGCGAGCAGCACGTCGCGGTCGGCCTCGTCCTTGAGGTCGAGGGTGATCGACTCCTTGTTGCGGTTGGCCGACAGGAAGTAGGTCGACTCGCGTCGCCCCTCCGCACCGACGAAGGGCGGCCCCCAGCCGCGGGTGTCGTCCCCCCGGCCCGGTGCCTCGACCTTGATGACGCGCGCGCCCTGGTCGGCGAGCATCATCGTCGCGTGCGGCCCCGCGAGGGCTCGGGAGAGGTCGACGACGAGGACGTCCGAGAGCGGCCCGGCCGAGCGGGTGGACTGTTCGGGCTGAGACGACTGAGGGGTCATTCGGTCACCATCCGGGGAGGATCAGGGCGGCCCACACGAGCAACGGGCCGGCGAGGACCACGATGACGCTGTAGGTGAGGATCTGCTTGTAGTACACCGGCTCGGTGATCGTGTCGGGCCGGTTCGCCAGCATGAGGGCGCCGTTGGTCGAGAACGGGCTGACGTCGACGATGGTCGAGCTGATCGCGAGCGCCGCGACGAAGGTCGCCGCCCCGATGCCGCCGCTGCTGATGAGCGGCACGGCGATGGGGATGATGACCGGCAGCAGCGCCGTCGAGGAGGCGAACGCCGACACGACACCACCGACGTAGCAGAGCACGAGCGCGCCGATGACGACGGCGCCCAGGCCTGCGGCCCAGTTGCCCACGAACTCGGGCGCCTTCGCCTCGGTCAGCACGGCGGCATACGTGCTCACACCGGCGACGAGGAGGACGGTCGGCCACGCGACCTGCTTGACGGCGTCCTTGTGCTGGATCGGCGAGAGGATCGCGAGGATGACGGCGGCCGTGATCGAGACGAAGCCGATGTTCTTGTCGAAGGCGAGCGCGACGACGGCGACGAGGGTGAAGGCGACGAGCGTCAGCACCTGGTCGCGCTTGACGCCGAGGGCCTGCGTGCGGGTCGCCGTGACGGTGCCGGTGCCGCGCGTCATGACGCCGACGCCGCCGTGGTGCAGCTCCTCGGTGAGCTCCTCGTCGGCGAGCTCCCCGTCGATGTCGTCGGCGCGCAGGCTCATGAGGCGGCGGCCGCCGAGGACGACGAAGAGGATGACGGCCATGAGCAGGTTGACGGCGAGGCTCGCGAGGAACACCGTCATCTCGCTCGACGGGAGGCCGTTGTCCTTCATGACGGAGTTGGTGATCGTGCCGTAGATGCTGATCGGCGAGAAGCCGCCGCCCTGCGCTCCGTGCACGACGAACATGCCCATGAGGAGCGGGTTGATCTTGTAGCGCGCCGCGAAGCCGAGCGCGATCGGCCCGATGATGGCGCACGCGGCCGGGCTGGCGGCGCCGATGGCCGTGAGCAGCGCCGTCACGAAGAACATCACCCAGGGGATGAGCGCGACCCGGCCACCGACGGCCTTGACCGCCGACCTGACGATGAGGTCGACGGTGCCGTTGTTCTTGGCGATGGCGAAGAGGTAGGTGACGCCGATGAGCGTGAGGACGAGGTCACCGCTGACGCCGGCGAGGATCTCCTTCTCGCTCAGGCCGAGCGAGTAGACGCCGACGAGCCAGGCCGCCACGTAGGCGAGGGCTCCCATGTTGATCGGCAGGAGCGTCCCGATCACGAAGAGTGCGACGAGCGCGATGATGGAGACCCATTCCGGTCCCATTGGTGTCCTCCGTCGGTCACGGCCAGCTCGCCTGGTTCCACGCCCTTGTGACGAGGCACATGGCTGGCTCAGTGGCCTAGCCAATAGGTCAATGGTCCGACTGTCAATACTATGTCCCCATGTCAGCATCGGGGCTGCCGCGCCTCACGAGGACCCGGCTCTACGAGCAGGTGGCCGAGCAGATCACCGCCTGGATCCGAGCCGACGGGCTCGCGCCGGGCGACCGGCTGCCCCCGGAGCGCGAGCTCGCGCAGCGTCTCGGCGTCAGCCGCGCCACCCTGAGCCAGGCCCTCGTCGCCCTCGAGGTCATCGGCGTCGTCACCGTCCGCCACGGGGACGGCACCGTGCTCGCCGAGTCGCCCGGGCCGCGCCGGATCGTCGAGGCGATCCGCGCCCATGCTCACCGGCTCCCCGAGATCATCGACACCCGCGACGCCCTCGAGACGAAGATCGCCGCCCTCGCCGCCGAGCGCCGCACAGCCGACGACCTCGCCCGCATCGACGAGGCGATCGCCGAGATGGCGCGCGACGTGGAGGCAGGCGGGCGCGGGGTCGAGGGCGACGAGCGCTTCCACGGGGCCGTCACGGCCGCCGCCCACTCGCTCCTGCTCGCCCGCCTCATGGACGAGATCCGCGACCTCATCCGCGAGACGCGCATCGAGTCGCTCTCGCAGCCCGGCCGTCCCGCCGACTCCCTCGCCGGTCACCGGGCCATCGCCGACGCGATCCGCTCGGGCGACCCCGAGGCCGCCGCCGACGCGATGCACGCCCACGTCGCCATGGTCAGCGACGTGGCGGTGCTGAGAGACGGGACGTGACGCCGGTCGGCACGCTGCCCGAGGTGCTCGCCGTCCTCGGCGCGGGTCTCGCGGCCGGGGTCCTCACCTCGACGGTCGGGGTCGCCTCGCTCGTCAGCTTCCCGATCCTGCTCGCCGTCGGACTGCCGCCGGTCGTGGCCAACGCGTCCAACACCGTCGGGCTCGTGCCGGCGGGGGTCAGCGGGTCCTACGGCTACCGCGCCGAGCTGCGCGAGCACCCGCGGGTCGCGTGGACCGTCGTCGTCACGTGCGCGATCGGCGCGGTCGGCGGCGCGGCGCTGCTGCTGGCGCTGCCCTCGAGCGTCTTCGAGGCCGTCGTGCCGTGGCTCATCCTCTTCACGTGCCTGCTCGTCGGCGTGCAGCCGTGGGTCGCCCGCTGGCTGCGCTCGCGCGTGGGCGACGACGTCGGACCGCGCACGCGGATGGGTCCGGTGACGACGTTCTTCGCGCTGCTGACGGGCGTCTACGGCGGCTACTTCGGCGCCGGGTCGGGCGTCATGATGGTCGCCGTGCTCGGGCTGGGCCTCGACATCGACCTGCGAGTCGTCAACGCGCTCAAGACGCTCGCGATCTTCGCCGGCAACGTCGTCGCGGGGCTCGTCTTCGTCACCGTCGCCGACCTCGACTGGCGGGCCATCGCGCTGCTCGCGGCCGGGTCGGTCGTCGGGGGCTACGTGGGGGCGCGGGTCGGCCGGCGCCTGCCGCCGACGCTCTTCCGGGTGCTCGTCGTCGTCGCCGGCGTCGTGGCCGCGGTCCTGCTGCTCCGCTGACCGCCCGTTCGAGGTGATGGCGGCACCCGCGTCGCTCGCGCGATCACCTCGAACCAGAGGGTCGTGCTGCGCGGTCGAGGTGATCGCGGCAGTTGCGTCGCTGTCGGGATCACCTCGAACCGAGGGCGTATGCCGGGTGGCCGGCTCTCAGGCGCGCGTGGCCTCGCGGTGGCGGCGGGCGAGCTCGAGGTAGACCTCGGCGTTGGCCTGGATGCGGGCGAGGCCTGGGTCGTCGATCTCGCGGCGGACCTTCCCCGGCACGCCGGCGACGAGCGACCTCGGCGGGATGACGGCTCCCTCGGGCACGACGGCGCCGGCGGCGACGAGGCTGCCCGCGCCGATGTGCGCGCCGTTGAGCACGACCGAGCCCATGCCGATGAGGCAGTCGTCCTCGATGGTGCAGCCGTGGAGCACGGCGCGGTGACCGACGGAGACGCCGGCGCCGATGGTCGTCGGGTGCCCGGCGTCGGTGTGCACCACGACGCCGTCCTGCAGGTTGCTGCGCTCGCCGAGGACGATCGGGTCGAAGTCGGCGCGGAGCACCGCGGTGTACCAGACGCTCGAGCCGGCGCGCAGGTCGACGGCGCCGACGAGGTCGGCGCTCGGCGCCACCCAGGCGGTCTCGTGGACCATTGGGATGACGCCGGCGAGGGTGATGATCACGTCAGTGCGCCGAGACCGTGTCGGAGGTCGCGGCCGAGGTCGCGTGCACCTCGGCGGTCGACATCTTGCGATGGATCCACGGCACGAGGGCGAGGAGCACCCCCGCCACGACGAGCGTGATGACCCCGTTGACGAGGTAGTACGTCGCGTCGCTGAGACCGCCCATCGCCTGGATGAGCTGGGCGGCGATGGCCTGGCCGGCCGCGCTGCCGAGGAACCACAGCGCCATGGCCTGGCTCGCGAAGGCGCGGGGGGCGAGGCGCGTCGTGGCCGAGAGGCCGACCGGCGAGAGGCACAGCTCGGCGACCGTCTGCATGACGAAGACGCCACCGAGGATGTAGACCGGCGCGGTGTTGCCCTGGAACGTCGCGAACGCCCACGACATGGCGAGCGCCGACAGGCCGATGATGGCGACACCGAGGACGAACTTCATCGGGGTCGACGGCGAACGGCCGGCGCGCTTGGTCCAGATCCAGCCGAAGATCGGGGCGAGCAGCACGATGGCGAGCGGGTTGATCGACTGGAACCACTCGGGGTTGACCGTGATGCCGGCCGTCTCCTTGACCGTGTTGTTCGCGGCGAAGAGCGCCATCTTGCCGGCTGCCTGCTCGAAGATCATCCAGAAGAGCATCGCGCCGATCCACAGCGGCAGGTAGGCGGCGAGGTGCGACCGCTCCTCACGCTCGACCTTGGGGCTGCGGAACATCATCGTGAAGTAGGCGATCGGGGTCAGCACGGCCACGATCGAGATGGCGTCGATGACCTGGTCGAGCACGGTGTCGCGCCACAGGCCGGCCAGCACGACGACGAGCGCGAAGGCGACGACGGCACCGACGGCGAGGGCGGTGACGCGGCCGCGCTCCTCCGGGGCGAGCGGGTTCGGCACGTCGTCGACGGCCCGGCCGAGCGCCTTGCGGCCCACGACGAACCACACGATCGCGATGGCCATGCCGACCGC
Organism: Terrabacter tumescens; assembly: GCF_014646815.1. Classification (GTDB taxonomy): domain Bacteria; phylum Actinomycetota; class Actinomycetes; order Actinomycetales; family Dermatophilaceae; genus Terrabacter; species Terrabacter tumescens. The sequence continues at coordinate 696,593 of NZ_BMNZ01000002.1, read as the reverse complement.
GGCGGCGGAGAACCCGGCGTGGTAGCCGTAGTGCTCGCGCAGCCAGCCGACGACGAGTGGCGAGAAGAACGAGCCGATGTTGATCGACATGTAGAAGATCGAGAAGCCACCGTCGCGGCGGGCGTCCTCGGGCTTGTAGAGCGTGCCGACCATCGCGGAGACGTTGGGCTTGAGCAGACCGGTGCCGAGCGCGACGAGCGCGATGCCGAGCCAGGCCGTGGCCGCCGTCGGCAGGGCGAGGCAGACGTGGCCCGCCATGATGACGACGGCGCCGTAGAGCGTCGAGCGCCGGGCACCGAAGAGCCGGTCGGCGGTGAAGCCACCGATGATCGAGAGCAGGTAGACGGACGCGCCGTAGATGGCGACGACCGCGGTGCCCGTCGTCTCGTCGATGCCGAGGCCGCCGTTGGCCGCGGTGTCGATGAGGAAGTAGAGCAGGATGGCGCGCATCCCGTAGTAGGAGAAGCGCTCCCACAGCTCCACGAAGAAGAGGGTCGAGAGGCCCTTGGGGTGTCCGAGGAAGGCGCGGTCGTCGGCGCCTCCGCCCACGTTCGGTGTCGGCGGTCGGCCCTGGGTCTGTGTTGACATGCGGTTCTCCCAGCCCCTCGTGAGGGCAGTTCGGCAGTTGGACAACCACCCCAAACTAGGCGGGAGGTCCCGCCTGACTCAAACCCGGGACGTGCGCGCGACGCCTCGGCGCAGCTCGAGGGCGTCCTTGAGCAGGCCCGTCGCGAGCACCGCCCCGACGCCCTCTCCCGCACGGATCCGCAGGTCGAGCAGGGGCTCGAGGCCCAGCTCGCGCAGCACGAGGGCGTGGGCCTTCTCACGCGACCGCTGCCCGGCGACGAGGTGCGCGGCGACGGCCGGCTCGAGGCGCACCGCGGCGAGCGCGCACACCGACGTGGCGAGCCCGTCGAGCACGACGACACCGCCGGCCTCCGCGACGCCGAGCACCACCCCGGTGAGGACGGCGAGCTCGCCGCCGCCCAGTCGCCGGACGGCATCGGCGGCCGACACCCGACCCACCCGGGCGAGCGCCCGCTCCACGACGTCGTGCTTGCGCTCGATCATCGCGGCGTCGGCGGACGACCCACGACCGACGACCTCGCCGGCCGGGACCTCGAGCAGCGCCGCGGCCAGGGCGGCCGCCACGGTCGTGTTGCCGACGCCGACCTCGCCGAGCGCCACCGGTCCGGATCCGGCCAGCGCGCGGCCGCGCTCGCGTCCGAGGGCCAGCAGGCCGGCATACGCCATCTCGTCGAGCGCGTCGGTGGTCACGAGATCGCCTCTGCGACAACCGATCCCGGCGTCGATGAGCTCGACGTCGAGGTCGGCGGCGCGGGCGGCGACGGCGCCCATCGACGTGCCCTCGCGGGTGGCGCGGGCGACGTCGGCGGTGACCGTCGGGTCGAAGGCACTGATGTCGTATGCCGTGACGCCGTGGTCCGCGGCCGCCACGACGAGGGTGCCCCGACCGTCCACGGCGGTCAGCGCGGTGACGCGGTCGAGGACGGTGTCGAGGACCCCGAGCGAGCCGGGCACGGTGAGCAGGTCGTCCGAGCGGTCGCGGGCGGCGACGACGTCGGCGGGCTCGGGCGCGCGCAGGTGGGAGGTTGGGGCGTCGCGCTCGGTCCAGCGCTCGCGCATGACGACCTGGTCGAGCGGCAGGCGCCGGCTCCACCCGGCGCGCTCGAGCCCGGGCTCGGGCGGTCGCTCGTCGGGCCAGCCGAGGCAGAGCCAGCCGAGGGTCTCGACGCCGTCGGGCAGGCCGAGCAGCTCGGCCAGCTCGGCCGGCTCGAAGAGCGTGACCCAGCCGAGGCCGAGCCCGTGGGCGCGGGCGGTGAGCCAGATGTTCTCGATGGCGGCGGCGCACGACCAGAGGTCGGCGTCGGGGAAGGTGGCGCGGCCGAGCACACCGGCGGCCGGGGTGCGCCGGTCGCAGGCCACGACGATGCCGAGGGGCGCCTCGCGGATGCCCTCGAGGCGCAGGTCGAGCAGGCCGCGTGCCGACTCCTCGGCCATGCCGGCGGCCTGGCGCAGGCGGCAGCGGTCGGCCATCAGGGCCGCCGCGTCGCGGGTGGCCGCCTCGGTGACGACGACGAAGCGCCACGGCTGGCTGTGCCCGACCGACGGGCCGCGATGGCCCGCGGTCAGCACGGCGGTCAGCACGTCGTCGGGCACCGGGTCGGGCCGGAAGCGGCGGATGTCGCGGCGGGCGCCGACGACCCGCTCGAGCGAGGCGAGGTCGTCGCGCAGGGCCCAGGCGTCGGGCGCCGCAGCCCGCTCGGCGGCCGACGACGGGTCGCCGATCGTCGGGACGGGCCTGCGGTAGCTCACCCGCCAGAGCCTAGTTCGGGGCGGGCTCGATCCAGGAGCGGGTCGCCCCGAGCACGCGACTGCCGTCCGTGTCGGCGAGCGACATCCCGACGAAGGCCGTGGCGCCCTCGGAGGTCTGCCAGCGGAAGCGGTAGTCGGTCGAGGTCGCGGCGTCGGCGATGGCCACGGCGGCGTCGCGCGAGGACTGCGCATTGGCGAAGGCGCCCGCGGACCGCGCGAGGTAGGCGTCGAGCTGGGCGGCATACGGGTCCCTGGAGTCGGTGGACGCGGGGGCCTCGGGACGGGCCACGTTGCCGACGAAGTCGCTCGCGACGGCGGCAGGCTCGATGACCGAGACGTGCACACCGTGCGGGAGCATGACGACGGCGAGCGACTGCATGAAGCCCTCGACGGCGAACTTCGCGCCGCAGTAGGCGTCGGCGAACGGCTGGCCGACGGCGCCGCCGACGCTCGTGACCGTGAGGACCGTGCCGGAGCCGGCCTCGCGCATGCGCGGCAGGACGAGCTTGGTCAGCGCAACGGGGCCGAGGTAGTTGACCTCCAACTGGTCACGGATCTCGTCGAGGCTCAGCTGCTCTGCCGTCGCGACGGTACCCCGGCCGGCGTTGTTGACGAGGACGTCGAGGCGGCCGTGGTCGGCGAGGACGCCGTCGACACACGACCGGGCGGCCTCGTGGTCGGTGACGTCGAGGGCCCGCACGTCGAGCTCGACGCCGGCCTCGGCGGCGGCGTCGGTGAGGGCGGTGGCGCGCGAGGTGTCGCGCATCGTCGCGACCACCGTGAGGCCGCGGCGGGCGAGCTCGACGGCGGTGTGCAGGCCCATGCCCGAGGAGGTTCCGGTGACGAGGGCGACCGGCTGCCCGTTGCTGTTCATGGAGGGGACGCTACGCCCGGGGGATCCCTGACCACATGTGAGCGCCGGCCCGCTCCCGCGCACCCGCCGCACTCCACGCTCTCGATCCTTCGTATGACGATCGGCATACAATTGCGCCGCACGTGCGGCGGGTGCCGACGAACAGGAGGGTGACACGTGGCGAGGTACAGCAGTGAGCACAAGGCGGCGACGCGTCAGCGCATCATCGAGGCCGCGGGTCGACGCTTCAAGACGGACGGGATCGACGGGTCCGGCGTCGCGACGCTGATGGCGGACTCCGGACTGACCAACGGAGCCTTCTACGCGCACTTCGACTCCAAGGACGACCTCGTCGCGGCCGTCGTCGGGGACCAGGTCGGCCGACAGGTCACCGAGCTCAGCGAGCTGCCGCCCGGCCGGGTCGGGCTCGAGCTGTTCGTGCGCCAGTACCTCTCGCGCGCCCACCGCGACCATCCCGACGAGGGCTGCCCGTCGGCAGCACTCCTCGACGAGGTCGGGCGGTGCACCGGAGAGACCAAGAAGGCCTACACGACCGGGACCAAGGCCATCCTGCGCGAGATCTGCCTCCGCCTCTCCCCCGAGGATCCCGAGTCGGCGCGAGACGTGGCCCTGTCGCTGTTCACGATGCTCGTGGGCTCGATGCAGCTGGCCCGAGCCCTGTCGGACCGGCAGCTGTCGAACACCGTTCTCGAGGCAGGCATCCGAAACGCCCTGTCAGTCCTGGCCGCGTGACGACGAGCCACTTGCCCTCTCGGCACTCCCGCTTTAAAGTATGACCATACTTTTATTCGAGTCCGGGAGCGCCATGTCCGTCCACCCCACGCACCGCGAGGTCCCCACCCAGATGGTGGACGTCGAGGGCACCGCCTTCGCCTACCGGGACCTCGGGCCGAGGACCGGCACCCCGGTGATCCTGCTCAACCACCTCGCGGCCATCCTCGACAACTGGGACCCACGCGTCGTCGACGGCATCGCCGCGCACCGCCGCGTCATCACCTTCGACAACCGCGGCGTCGGCGCATCGGGCGGCCGGACACCGAGCACGATCGCCGAGATGGCCACGGACGCCGTCGCCTTCATCAGGGCCCTCGGCCTCGAGGAGGTCGACCTGCTCGGCTTCTCGATGGGCGGCTTCGTGGCCCAGGTCATCGCCGAGGAGCACCCGAACCTCGTGCGCCGGATGATCCTCGCCGGCACCGGCCCCGCCGGAGGCGCCGGCATCGACAAGGTCACGCGCCTCACCGCCCTGGACGTCGTCCGAGGGGCGCTGACGTTCCGCGACGCGAAGTACTACCTCTTCTTCACGACCACTCCTCACGGCAGGTCGGAGGCGCGAGCGTTCCTGGCACGGCTCGAGGAGCGGACCCACGACCGCGACACCGCAATCTCCGTCCCGTCGTTCCGGGCCCACCTCAAGGCCATCCACCGCTGGGGCGTGCAGCAGCCGACGGACCTCTCGCGCCTGCGGCTTCCGGTGCTCGTCGCCAACGGCGACCAGGACCGGATGGTGCCCAGCCACAACTCCGCAGACCTCGCACGTCGACTCCCCGACGCCCGGCTCGCGCTCTACCCCGACGCCGGACACGGCGGCATCTTCCAGCACCACGCCGACTTCGTCCCAGAAGCCGTGGCCTTCCTCGATGACTGACCACGACTCCGCGAGAGGACCACGACCCATGAAGGCATTCGTCGTCGACGCATGCGGCAAGGAGGGCCTGCGGGCCGCGGAGGTGCCCGAGCCCGTCCCGGGTCGGCGCGACGTCCTCGTCCGGGCCCGCGCGGCCAGCATCAACCCGTTGGACGCGCTGACCCGCGACGGCGAGTTCAAGCGACTGATCAAGCGCAGACGTCCGTTCGTGCTGGGTCACGACGTCGCCGGCGTCGTGACCGCCGTCGGCGCCGACGTCGACGGGTTCCGCGTCGGCGACGCGGTGCACGCGCGCCCGCGCGACCTCCGCATCGGCACCTTCGCCGAGTACGTCGCGATCGACCAGGACGACGTCGCACCGAAGCCGTCCTCCCTCACCTTCGAGCAGGCAGCCGCAGTGCCACTCGTGGCCCTGGCCGCGTGGCAGATCCTCGTCGAGCGTGCGCACGTGCTGCCCGGCCAGAAGGTACTGGTGCACGCGGGCGCGGGCGGACTCGGCTCGACGGTGATCCAGCTCGCCAAGCACCTCGGGGCCGTCGTCGCCACCACCACCTCCGGAGCGACCGCCGAGCTGGCCGAGTCCCTCGGCGCCGACCTCGTCATCGACTACACGAGGCAGGACTTCTCCCAGGTCCTGTCCGGCTACGACCTCGTCGTCGACTCGCTGGGAGGACAGAACCTCGAGAAGTCCCTGACCGTCCTCAAGCCCGGCGGCCTCGCCATCGGCGTGGCCGGACCACCTGACGCGCACTTCGCCGAGCAGCTCGGCGCGCCGTCCGCGCTCCGGGTCGCCATGAGCCTGCTGAGCCGGAAGGTGCGCCGGCAGGCGAAGGCGCTGGGCGTGCGCTACGAGTTCTTCTTCATGCGCGCTGACGGCGCCCGGCTGCGGGAGCTCGGCCGGCTGTACGACGCCGGGACGCTGCGGCCGGTCGTCGACCGGGTCTTCCCGTTCGACCAGACCCTCGAGGCGATGGCCCACGTCGGTCAGGGCCGCACCAAGGGTGGCAAGGTCGTCGTCACGATGGACTCCCCCGCCGACGCCTGAGCGCCCGACGACGCCGAAGGCACCGACCACCCTGGCGGCGGCCGCACGAACGACGTGCGACGGCGAGGCAACCGCGAGCGGCGTCGCTACGTTCAAGGGGTGACGGGCCCGCAGGGGGACCCGTCGGACGTCGGGCCGGCCACGGCAGCAACCGTGGCCGGCGCCGCACCGCAGCACAGGGGAGACATGTCTGAACGCGACGAGCAGTTCACGCGGTACGTCCAGGGCCGCCGTGAGCACCTGCGGCGTTCCGCCCTGGTGCTGTGCGGCGACCCCGCCACGGCCGAGGACCTCGTCCAGACGACGCTCACCAAGCTCTACGTCGCGTGGCCGCGCGTTGCGGCCATGTCCGCGCAGGACGCCTACGCACGACGGGTGCTCGTCAACGCGCACGTCGACCTGACCCGTCGACCGTGGTGGAGGCGGGAGCGGTCGGCCGGCGACGACCTGCCCGACCTGGCCGCGCGCGCCGACGGGGCTGCTGTCGAGGACCGCGACCAGCTGGCCGACGCCCTCGCTGCCCTGCCGCCTGCGATGCGGCGGGTCGTCGTCCTGCGCTACCTGTGGGACCTCGGCGTCGCCGAGACCGCCGACCTGCTCGGGATCTCGAGCGGGACCGTCAAGAGCCAGACGTCCAAGGGGCTGGCGCACCTGGCCAGGGCCCTGTCGCCGGCCGACCCGTCATCCGCCGACCAGCCCACAGACACGGAGCATGCGCTCGACCGGCAGGAGGTGCCGCGATGACCGACACGATCGAGAAGCAGGTGCGAGACGGGCTCGCACGCCTGCGTGACGCCGCCCCCGCGGAGCACTTCGACCCCGCCGACGACCTCGCGCGGGGTCGGGCCGCGCGCCGCAACGCCCGGTCGCGGGTGCTGGCCGGCGCCGCGGCGTCCGTCACCGCCGTCGCGGTCGCCGGCGGGCTCTGGGTGCAGGGCGGTGGGGCTCCGACGCCCGGCCCGGCCCGCTCGGCCGCCGCGACCGCCGCGGTCACCCGGAGCACGCCTCTCCCCGCGACGAGCACGCCGCCGGGCACCCCCGAGACCACCCCCGCGTCGCTGACGACCGATCTGCTGGGTGCCCGGATGGCCGCCGTCGTGCAGGCGCACGCCTCCGGCGCCGGCCGCTACCTCGGGGGCTGGGGTGACGGCTCGTCCGGCTCCGGCACCCGCACCAGCATGAAGGACTCGAAGATCGCGCGGTTCGAGATCACGATCGCCTGGGGGCGAAAGGGGTCCACGTCGCTGGGCGGCGTGCACGTCGGCTCGGCCAGCGCGCGCTTCCTGCGGGACGAGGGCCCGACGGCCACCCTGGACTGCGGCGGCGAGTTCACCGACTCGCCCTCCGTGTGCCGGCTGGTGCGCCGGGAGCCCGACGGGTCTCGCCTCCACTACGGCAGCACCGGCACGACCCGCGCCGCCAGTCTCACCTACGCCGACGGGCGCACGGCCTACGTCTCCGTGACGGCGCGCGAGGGGGGCAACTCGCTGACCGCGACGACGGCGCCCCTGCCGTCGAAGGCGGAGCTGCTCGCGATCGTCGCCGACCCGCGTCTGCTGTGGGACGCGCCGCTGCTGGACTCCTCGTCGGGCGACCCGGACGGGCGCATCCCGTGGTCCACGCCCCCGGCCGGCTCAACCGGCTCGACCCGGTAGGACAGCAGGGACTCCGCCAGACGGTTCAGGCCTCGATGTCGTCGAGTCCGGCGATGACGATCTCGAGCAGCCGGGCGAGCTCGTGGCGCTCGGTGTCGGACAGGTCGCGCAGCGTGTCGCTCTCGACGACGTTGGACTCGCGCACCGCGGCGCTGAAGAGGGCCCAGCCGTCCGTGGTCAGCGAGACGAGGGTGCGCGTGCGGTTGGACTCGTCGGGCCGCCGCTGGAGCAGGCCGCGCCCGGCCATCTTGTCGAGCCGGTGCGTCATCGACGACGGCGCGACGTTGGACAGGTCGGCGAGCTGGCTCGGCGTGAGGCAGGTGTCCCCGGCACGGGCCAGCGCGGCGAGCACCGACCACTCCCCCTGGGTGAGGTCGAGGTCGGCGAACTGCCGGACGTACCACTGGTCGAGCTTCTTGGTCACCGAGAACAGCGCGGTGATGACGCGCTGGACCGACTCCTCACCGCCGGCCGCGACATAGGTCGCGACGTCCGCGGCGTGCTCCTGCTGGGCGGTCCGTCGTCGCTTGGCTGCCATGGGAACGCATTGTCGCACTGACCGGGGCTGCTGCTACTCTTTCGAAGTCGAACTTCGATGACGAAATATTCGATGCCGAAGCTGCGTTGACTTCCCGGTCCGCCTTCCCCATCCCAGAAAGGGTGTGAAACCCATGCGCACCAAGCTGCTCATCCTCGCGTCGTCCATCGGCATGCTCGGATGGGGCACCGTGCTGCCCTACCAGTACGCGTATGCCGCCAACACCCGCGGGTGGGGCGCGCTCGCTGCCGCTCTGGCCAGCACCCTCTTCTCGGTCGGCGCCCTCGTCGCCGCGCCCTTCGCGGGTCGGCTGAGCGACCGCTTCAACCCGGTCGCCGTCGCCGTCGTGGCCAAGCTCCTCGCGGCCCTCGGCGTCGGTGGGCTCATCTGGGCGCAGTCGGCCCCCGCCTTCCTCGTCGGCATGTTCGTCTTCGGCTTCGGCCTGACCGCCGCCGGTCCGGCCGCGTCGGTGCTCGTGCTGCGCTGGGCCGGGAGCGACGACCGCCGCAAGGTCTTCGCCTACAAGTTCACGGCCGAGGCCATCGGCATGGCGGTCGGCGCCTTCGTCGCGGGTCAGTTCGTCGACCTCTCCCGCACCGACGGCATGACCTTCGCGTTCATCGCCGCCGGAGCCGGCTTCGCGATCTCGGCCGTGCTCATCCACGTCGCCGGCATCGGCGCGCCGAGCGAGGTCGCCCCCGACCTCGCCGCCGGTGAGGCGGAGACCCGCCTCAGCACGATGGACGCCCTCCGCCGCATCTTCGCCGTGCCGGCCCTGCGCTGGACCGCGGTCGTCGCCGTGGCCCTTGCGCTCGGCTTCTACGCGCAGTTCGAGTCGGGCCTGCCGGCCTACGCCCTGACCGTGCTCGACGTCGACGAGTCCGCCATCGGCCTCGCCGCCGCCGTCAACTGCGTCGTCATCGTCGTCCTGCAGGTCGTCGTCGTCCGGCTCACGGCACGCCGCAACGCCGCCAGCCTGCTCATGGTCGTCGGCGCCATCTGGACGCTGTCGTGGATCGTGCTGTCGGTCGCGCAGCTGACGCCCGAGGTGGCGTCGGCCCTCTTCGTCACGACGTTCGGCATCTTCGCCGTGGGCGAGACGATGTACGCGCCCGTCCTCAACCCGCTGACCGCGACCCTGGCGCCGCGCGGGCTCGTCGGCACGACGCTCGGCACCTTCACGGCGATCCAGACGACCTTCTCGGCCGTCGGTCCGCTCGTCGCGGGCGCCCTGCTCGGCATGGGCCTGGCCAACGGCTTCCTCGCCCTGCACCTCGTGATCAGCCTCGTCGCCGTCTACGGCGCGTGGCGGCTGCGGGCCGCGCTGCACACCCGCCGCGCCGAGGAGCGCCGTCCGGCCGCAGACCTCGCCGGCACGAGCACCAGCACCAGCACCGCCGACAGCACCGGCACGCTGACGCCGGTCCCCGTCAACGCCTGATCGGGCCAGGCCCGCGGGTCGAGGTGGCCCGTCGCGCTCCGGCGCGCGGTCTCACCTCGGCCCGCTGCCCGGCGCCTCGGGAGCGAGGTCCGCGACCGGCGTCAGCAGGTAGCGGCCCGCCATGCCGACGGTGCGCGAGAGCGTGGCGAGGAACTCGGTGCGCAGCGGCTCGGCGCCGTCGAGCGACCACAGCACCCGGGCGTTCGTCCACGCCGCGTCGCGCGCCCGGGTGATGCTCCAGCCGCTGACGAGGTCGGCGACCGGCCCTGCGAGCTGCCGGTCGACCGCGAGCGCCACCCCGTCGAGGAAGGAGCGCCGCACCTCCTCCTGGACGGCGGCGAGCAGCTCGTTGACGCGGCGGTAGTCGTCCTCGACGCCCGGGCTGTCCGGTGTCAGTCCGAGCTGGCGGCACGTCGTGACGACCGCGACCGGCAGGTCGTGGTTGATGTGGGCGTTCATGCCGGCGAGCGCGAACTGGATCGGCACCCGTCCGGGCTCGCGCCGGCTCGCGAAGAGCGGTGCCCACGACGGGTCGGGTGCGGCCGCGTCGACGGCGTCGAGGTAGAGCCCGGCGAAGACGAGGTCGAGGCGCGTGACGAAGGCCGGGTCGGTGAAGTAGCCCGCCACGAGGCGGTCGCGCACGAGCTCGGTGACGCGGAGGTACATCCGGTTGAAGTCGCCGACCCCGTCGTCAGGAGTCAGCGAGCCGTCGATCTGCCGCATGCGCGCGATGACGGCGTCGACGGACGCAGGCTGGCCGGGCTGACCCGGAGCCGGCGGGCTCGGTGCCGGCGGATCGGGGCGCGGCCCCGCGCCGGTCCGGATCCGGACCCACGCCACCACGTCGGTGAACCACCCCATGCGCCGACGCTAGCGGCTCACCGAGGGTCGGCGAGGCAGGTCGTCAAGTTCGGGACCAAGGCCTCTTACGCCCGCGCGGACGGCGAGACACGCTGGAGTCAGAGATGGAAAGGAGGTGACGACGATGTCGCAGCTCCTACAGAGTCAGACCACGAGGACTGAGCAGGGTCTGCCCCGGTTGTTCCGCAACCGCACGGTGGACTACACGCTCATCATCATCGGTGCCCTCGTCGCGGCGTTCGGCGCGTACACGTTCTTCGTGCCGGCGACGTGGATCCTGGCAGGCCTGAGTGCGGCCTGGTACCTCAGCAGCTGGATCGCGGGCGGCGTGCTGCTCACCGCAGGCTTCGCCCTGCTGGGTGCCAGCGTGCGCGACCGGGCCGGCCACTGGACGACCGGTGCCGTCCTGGGCTTCGTGCTCGGAACGCTGAGCCTCGCCGGAGCGGTAACCGCTGCGGTACTGCTCATCATCTAGTCATCGGGAAAGAGGTGACGAGAGGTCGGAGCCCCCGCCAGCCGGGGGCTCCGACGCGCGCCGGGCGGGAGCCGACGTCAACGCGCGTTGAACGCCTCGATCCGCCCGATCGCCTCACCGACCGCCGTCGCGCCGGCCGCGAAGCTGAGCCGGACCGAGTGCGCACCGGCACGGTCGTCGAAGTCGCCGCCGGGCGTGATCGCCACGCCCACCTCCTCGAGCAGGGCCTTGGCGTATGCCGCCGAGCCGCCCCAGCGACCGAGCTGGGGCCCGAGGTCGGCCCAGTAGTAGAACGCGCCGTCGGGTGGTGCGGACTCTCCCCAACCGAGACGGGGAGCGTTGTGCAGCAACAGCTTCCGGGTGCCGGCGAACTCGGCGACGGCCTCGTCGCACTCACGGTAGGACTCCTCCGCGAAGGCCGACACCGCGGCATACTGCGCCGGCGCGGGAGGGCACAGCGCGACGTTGCCGGCGAGTGCGTCGACGGGGCGCACGAGGTCCTCGGGCAGCAGCATCCAGCCGAGGCGCCAGCCGGTCATGCCCCAGTACTTGCTGAACGAGGAGATGACGATCGAGGTGTCGTCGGTCTCCCACGCGCAGACGCCGCGCGGGTCGGGCGCACCGGGCTCCGGATAGGTGACGCCGTGGTAGATCTCGTCGCTGACGAGGCGCACCCCGCGGGCGGCGCACCACCCCGTGATCGCGGCGAGCTCGGCGCGGTCGACCATCGTGCCGGTCGGGTTGGCGGGCGAGGCCACGATGAGTCCGGCGAGCCGGCCGTCGGCCTGCGCGGCGTCGAGCAGCGCCGGCGTCGGCTGGTAGCGCGTCTCGGGGCCGCAGTCGATCTCGACGACCTCGCAGCCGAGCGATGTGAGGATGTTGCGGTAGGCCGGGTAGCCCGGGCGGGCCAGAGCCACCCGGTCGCCCGCCTCGAAGGCGGCGAGGAAGGCAAGCACGAAGCCGCCGGAAGAGCCGGTCGTCACGGCGACGCGCGCCGGGTCGACGTCGAGGCCGTACCAGCGGCCGTAGTGGGCGGCGATCTCGGAGCGCAGCTCCCGGATGCCGAGGGCCGAGGTGTAGGTCAGGGCGCGGCCGGACCCGTGGATCCGCGCAGCTGCCTCGGACACGAGGCTCGGCGCGCCGCCCGACGGCTCACCGGCGCAGAGCGACACGACGTCGCGGCCCTCGGCCCGCAGGACGGCGACCCGGTCGAGCACGTCCATGACCTGGAAGGGCGCCACCTGCGAGCGCCGCGAGGGCTGGAGCGGTCTGGCCGGGCGGGTGGTCTCGGGGGTCACCCGTTCAGTCTGCCCGAAGCCTCGGCTCCCGAGACACGGCGCTCCCCCGACGTCGCTAGCCTCGTCCGCATGACGACCGCCCACCACGCAGACGCCTCGACCCTCGTCGACAAGGAGGTGCTGACGTGGGACGGCTTCGGCACCGCCGTGCGTGAGCTGGCCCAGCTCGTGGCCGACTCGAGCTTCCGCCCGGAGATCCTCGTGGCCGTGGCCCGCGGCGGCCTGATCCCCGGCGGCGGCCTGTCCTACGCCCTCGGCGTCAAGCTCACCGACGCCATCAACGTCGAGTTCTACACCGACGTCGAGGAGACGCTGCCCGACCCCGTGCTGCTCGCCCCGCACCTCGACACCGACAGCCTCAGGGGCCGCCGGATCCTCGTGGTCGACGACGTGGCCGACTCCGGCCGCACGCTCGCCCTCGTGCTCGAGCTGCTCCAGAAGCACGGCGCCGAGGGTCGCAGCGCGGTGCTCTACGGCAAGCCGCGCTCGATCGTGGCCGCGGACTACGTGTGGCGCCAGACCGACCGCTGGATCGTCTTCCCGTGGTCCGCCCAGCCGCCCGTTTCCGGCTCGCAGCTCAAGGCCACGGCCGACGACGCCTGAGCCGGCGCCGGAAGGCGTGGTCCGACCACACTGACCGAGCGCTCCCGCGGTGATAGACAGGGCAGGTCGCCCCCGTCGAGAGGACCGCCATGACAGAGTCGTCGTTCACCTGCAGCCTCGTCGAGACCTCGCGGCTGACCACCAACGTGTGGTCGAGCGGCCCCGAGGACGGCGTCCCGATCCTGCTCCTGCACGGCAACCTGTCCACCGGCGGCTACTGGCGCTACGTCGCCGACGCCCTCTGCGAGCTCGCCGACGACGTCCGGGTCATCGCGCCCGACCTCCGCGGTTTCGGCCGCACCGACGCCCTGCCCATCGACGCGACCCGCGGACTCGGCGACATGGTCGAGGACGTCCATGCCCTCCTCGAGGCACTGGGCCTGGCCGACGAGTGCCGCGTCATCGCGGCCGGCTGGTCGATGGGCGCAGGTGTGCTCGAGCAGCTGATGATCGAGCACCCCGACGATCTCGCGAGCGTCGTCCTCGTGGCACCGCTGTCACCGCACGGTTTCGGCGGAACCGTCGACGCCGCAGGCACGCCCGCGTCCGACGACGGCGCGAGCACCGGTGGTGGCGCGGCCAGTGCCGACTTCGTGCGGCGCCTCGGCGAGAAGGACGCCGGCGACCAGGACCCGCAGAGCAGCCCGCGCGTCGTCATGCGCACCTACTACGGCCCGGGCGCCAACGCCGACAACGTCGACGAGGACTTCCTCGTCGACGAGCTGCTCCTGACGCGGACCGGTGACGACTTCTACCCCGGCGACTCGACACCGTCGGAGAACTGGCCGGGTCTCGCGCCCGGCAACCGGGGCGTGCTCAACACCATGGCGCCCACGCACTTCGACGCCACGGCGATCGTGGACCTGGAGCGCAAGCCGCCGGTCACGTGGGTGCACGGCACCGCCGACCAGGTCGTCAGCGACACCTCGCTCTTCGACCTCGCGACGCTGGGCTCGCTCGGCGCCGTCCCCGGCTGGCCGGGTGCCGAGGTGCTGCCCCCGCAGCCGATGGTGGCCCAGATGCGGGCCGTCCTCACGCGCTACGCGGCGGCCGGGGGCGCCACCCGGGAGGTGGCCCTGGAAGGGATCGCACACGGCATACCCCTCGAGGTTCCCGAGGTGCTCGCCCGCGAGATCGAGGCGCTCATCACGGACTGATCCCAGCGGGCAGTCGTAGTGTGCAAGGCATGGACCTCGGACTGCACATCGCCAACTTCACGTGGAGCGGCGGCTCGGCCACCTTCGTCGACGACCTCCGGCGCACCGCCAGGACCGCCGAGGACGTCGGCTTCACGAAGATCTCGGTCATGGACCACGTGTGGCAGATCGGGATGATCGGCCCGCCCGAGCACGAGATGCTCGAGGCCTACACCGCGCTCGGCTACCTTGCCGCGGTCACCGAGCGCGTGCAGCTGCTCGCGTGGGTCACGGCCGCCGTCTACCGCGAGCCGGGCCTGCTCGCCAAGGAGGTCACGACGCTCGACGTGCTCTCCAAGGGCCGGGCGATGCTCGGCATCGGCGCCGCCTGGAACGAGGAGGAGTCCGTCGGGCTCGGCCTGCCCTTCCCGGGCACCGCCGAGCGCTTCGAGCGCCTCGAGGAGACCCTGCAGATCTGCCTGCAGATGTGGAGCGACGACGACGGGCCGTATGCCGGCAAGCACTACCAGCTCGGCCGCACCCTCAACTCGCCGCAGTCCGTCCAGCGCCCGCACCCGCCGATCCTCATCGGCGGCGGCGGCGAGAAGAAGACGCTGCGGCTCGTGGCGCAGTACGCCCAGGCCTGCAACCTCTTCGACAGCCCCGACCTCGCGCACAAGCTCGACGTGCTCCGCGGGCACTGCGAGGCCCTCGGCCGCGACTACGACGAGATCGAGAAGACCGTCATGGGACCGGTCGACCCGGGCCCGAACGGCGAGAAGGTCGACGCGACGCTCGAGCACCTGCGCGACCTCGCCGCGCTCGGCGTGACGCACGTGCAGCTCGGCATCGGCGACGGCTCGAGCACCGAGGTGCTCGAGCTCATCGGTGAGCGGATCATCCCCGAGGCCGCCAAGCTCTGACGCCGCGCGCGGGAGGTCGGCCGCCGACCGACGACCATTGGTCCACCGAGGCGGCCGTCGCCGCGCGTCGGCAACGCGTGTCGCGGGTCGCCCACCAGCAATGGTCGTTCGTCGGCGCAGCCGAGGGCGTATGCGTGTGGCCCGGCCGGGTGCGTCCCGGCCGGGTGGGCGGCTAGCTGAGGATGTCGCTGCGGCGGAAGCGGCGGTAGGCGAGCATCGTGAAGCCGACCGCCCAGACGAGCGCCCACAGCGCGCCGTGCAGCATGTCGGTCCAGTCCGGCGACACGGCGAGGGCGTCCTGCCAGGCCCGGGAGTAGTGCCCCGGGAAGGCGTTGCGGTAGGGGTCGAGCGCGTCGAGCTGGTCGAGGATGTTGAGCAGGATGCTGACGAGCACCGCTCCGCCGACGGCGGCGAGCGGCGCGTCGGAGCGCGTGCCGAGCCAGAAGGCGATGGCCGCGATGGGCAGCAGCGTCACGAAGATGTAGGCCATCGCCAGCGCGAGCCGCGGCAGGAACTGCCCCCACGTGAGGTTCTCGCCGAGCGGGTTGGTCAGCGGGTCCCAGCCGTAGGCGATGCCGCCGACGAGCAGGCCCCACGCCGGCAGCAGCACCGTGGCGAGCAGGGTCGAGGCGATGCCGATCACGAGCTTGCTCGTGAGCAGCCGGGCCCGCTGGACCGGGGCGACGAGGAGGTAGCGCAGCGACGACCACGACGCCTCCGAGGGCACGGCGTCACCGCAGAAGAGCGCCGCGAGCAGCACGAGAAGCAGCTCGGAGGCGAGGAAGACGAGCACGAGGCTGAAGTTGGCGGCGCCGCTCTGGGCGAGGTCGAAGATCCGGCTCGAGGCGCTGCCCCGGCCGCTGTTGCCCGACCGCTCCCCGAAGGCGAACGACCCCACGAGGACGAGCGGCAGCGCGAGCAGCAGGCCGAAGGCCCAGATCGTGCGCCGCCTGCCCCACTGGCGCCGCAGCTCGGACCGCCACGAGAGCGGGCCGCGCACCTGGTGGATCTCGTTGCCCGCGGCGGCCGACGTCGGCTCGATGACCTCGAGCAGCGCCTCGCCCGCCACGTGCTCGGGCTTGTCGGGGGTCTGGCTCATCGGGCCCTCACCTGCCTGAGTCGTTCGACGAGGGACTCGCCATCGTCGGCGGGCTCGGCGCCCGCCGCAGGGGCGGAGGCCGACGAGATGACCCCGAGGAAGACCTCCTCGAGGTGGCGGCGGCTGCTGACGCCGACGACGGGCAGCCCCGCCGTCACGGCGGCCGCGACGACCTCGGCCCGGCCGCGGTCGGCGACGACGACGATCCGGGTCGGGGTGTCGACGCGCACCTCGGTGACGCCGTCGGCGGCCTCGAGCGCGTGCACCCCGGCACTGACGACGTCGTGGTCCACGTGCTCGGGCAGGTCGAGGATCGTCGTGTCGTCGCTGTCGACGAGCTCGGCGACGGGGCCCTGGGTGATGACCCGCCCGGCGTGCATGACGACGACGTGCGTGCACGTCATCTCGACCTCGGCCAGCAGGTGGCTCGAGACGACGACGGTGCGACCGGTCTCGGCGTAGCGGCGCAGGATCGGGCGCATCGCCGCGATCTGGGGCGGGTCGAGACCGTTGGTCGGCTCGTCGAGGATGAGCAGCTCGGGCAGCCCGAGCATGGCCTGCGCGATGCCGAGGCGCTGGCGCATGCCCTGGCTGTAGGACTTGACCGGCCGGTCGACGGCCCCGCCGAGGGCGGCGACGTCGAGCGCCTCGTCGAAGTGGGCGTCCTCGGGCGCCCGGCCCGTCGCGGACCAGTAGGCCTCGAGGTTCTGGCGCCCGGTGAGGTGCGGCAGGAAGCCCGGCCCCTCGATGAGGGCGCCGACGCGGCCGAGCACGCGCGAGCCGGCCGAGACCGCCTCGCCGAGCACGTGGACGCTGCCGGCGTCGGAGGAGATGAGGCCCATGACCATGCGCATCGTCGTCGTCTTGCCGGCGCCGTTGGGCCCGAGCAGCCCGACGACCTGGCCCTTCTCGGCGCGCCACGTCACGTCGTCGACGGCGCGGTGCCCGTCGGCATACGTCTTGACGAGGCCCTCGACGACGAGCGGGATGTCGGCGAGGTCCGGTCGGGCCGGGAGGTGGCGGCGCCGGCGCCGGCGGACGAGCCAGCCGCCGAGCGCGAGGAGCAGGAGCAGCACGAGGGCACCCGACGCGAGGAGCGTCTCGGTGTCGACGCCGCCGGCGACGGCACCACCGACCGCGGCGCCGGTCGCGACGGGCAGCGTCAGGGCGGAGGCGTCGGAGATGCGGATGGCGGCGGGGGTGCGCGAGTTGGAGTAGGTCGACTCGGTGCTCGTCAGCAGCACGCGCCACCGGGTGCCGGCGGGCAGGTCGTAGGTTGCCGCCGGCAACGAGATCGTCACGGGCGTCGGGCGGCCCGGCGTCACGGCGAGGCGCACGGGGGCAACGAGAGGGTTGGTCAGCGTCACCGACCCACCAGTCACCCGCCACACCGAGGCGAAGAGCGTGACGTCGGGGGTGTCCGAGGTGACGGTCAGGCGCAGCGTCGGCGACCCGACGACCGTCGTGGCCTCGGCGACGGGCTCGGTGTCGAGCGCCGTCGACTGCCCCGGCAGCGCCGCGATCTGGTAGGTCGAGAGACTGACGCCGAGCGCCGCGAGACCGGGCACCGCGATGAGCGACGCGGGCTGCCCACCGGGCGGGTGCAGCAGCGTCCCCGAGGTCGTCGACAGCGGCAGCTGACGCGTCTGGAGCGGCGCTCCCGACAGGCCGGGGTATGCCGTGAGCGTGTGGAGCGTCGTCGGCTGGCCTGCCCGACCGGCGGGCGTGCCGTAGGTGAAGGCCGCCGTGGGCAGGGCCGACTCGCTCCGGCTCGCCGAGGCCTTGTCGCGGACGTAGTGGTCGAGCCACGTGTAGGAGGCGTCGAGCTCCTCCGTCTCGTGCGTGCTCGCGGCGTCGTGGCCGCCGTCGCTCCACCGGACGGCATACGGCGTCCTGCTGGCAGCGAGCGCCGACACGTTGGCGTCGGCCTGGTCGAGGCCGAAGAGGGAGTCGCCGACGCCCTGGACGATGAAGGTCGGCGCGGTGACGGCGTTCATCGTCGGCTTGGGGCTGTGCGCCCGCAGCAGGGCGGTCAGCTGGGGCGAGGCGGTGCCGGTCTCGGAGGCCTGGACGAAGAGGCGGCAGATCGTCGGGTCGAAACGGCCGCAGCGGGCGGCGCCGGCTGCGGCGCCGCCGGACTGGCCGCCGGCCTGGGCACCCTGTGCGCCTTGGGCGCCCTGGCCACCGCCGCGCAGGGCGGACAGGAAGAAGTTCGTTGCCCAGACCTGCTTGAACGGCCCGGCGACGTCGATCGGGGACCGGCCGGCCGCGGTCGTGGCCGGCCTCGTGACGGCGGCCTGCGGGAAGAACGCGTCGGCGAGGTCGTTCCACGTGATGGCCGAGACGACGCCGTCCACCCTGCGGTCGGACCCGGCCAGCATGAGGCCGAGCGCGCCGCCGTAGGAGGCCCCCATGACACCGGACCGCGGGTCTCCCGGGGCGTCGAGCTCGACGTCGGGACGCTTGGCCGCGAGGTCGAGCAGCGTTCTGGCGTCGGCGATCTCGTAGGCCGGGTCGTTGAGGTGGATGCGGCCACCGGACTGGCCGTGACCGCGGGCGCTCCAGGCGATGACGACGTAGCCACGGTCGTGCAGGTCGTTGGCCTGGCTCGTGACCGAGTCCTTGGTGCCCCCGAAGCCGTGGGCCAGCAGGACGACCGGGTGCTTGCCGCTCGCCTGCGGCCACACCGAGACGTCGAGGCGCACCGCGGTGCCGTCGGGCTCGGCGCCGACCGGCACCGAGATCGCCTGCGGCGTCACGGGGTCCGCGGCCGCGGCTGCGTGGGCCGCCGGGGCGGCCGCCATCGTCAGGCTCGAACCGACGACGAGCGCGGCGAGGAGGGAGGCCCGGACCGACATGCCCACATCACATCACGGGCTGGTCCCCGGACGGTCATCGTCCGTCCAGCCTTGGGCCGGCCGCGGGACGGGGTCAGTCGCGGGTGAGGCGCTTCTCGAGGAGGTAGGCGACGACGATGCACACGACGAGCACCATGGCGGGCGGGAGGAAGCGCGCCGCCCCCTCGAGCCGCAGCCACTCGTAGGGCGCCACGGTGAACTCGAAGAGCGACAGGTCGAGCAGGTAGCGCACGATCGGCAGCACGCCGAAGAGGAGGCCGATGACGCCGACGAGGTTGATGACGAAGCGTGATCCCGCTCCGGTGTCCTGCGGGCGCTGGGGCTGGCGCGAGTCGGCCATGGTCACTCCTGTCCGTCGATGAGGTGCTGCTGCCCGAACATGCGGGCCGTCTCCCGGGCCGTGGGCGAGCCGGCATCGAGGTCGGCGCCGGCCGCGACGAGCGCCCGCACCACCTCGTCCTCGCCCTTGAACATGGCGCCCGCGACGGGAGACTGGTCGCGGTCGTTGCGCCGGTCGACGTCGGCGCCGCGCCCGACGAGCGACCTGACCGTGTCGAGGTGCCCGTGGTAGGCCTCGAGCATGAGCAGCGTGTTGCCCGCCGGGTCGGGCAGGTCGACGGGGTAGCCGTGGTCGAGGAACTCGGCGAGCTCGGCCGTGCTGCCGTCGCGCGCCAGGTCCATCGCGACCGAGACGATCCGCGCGTGCTGCTCCAGCTGCTCCGGCGTGGGCGGCGACTCGGTCATGGCACCAACCTACGGCCCGACCAGTGCCGGGCCAGGCACCACCCGGCGAGGGCGCCGAGCACGTGCCACGCCGCGTGCCCCTGGAGCGGGCTCCCCGGGTCGCACCACAGTCCCGCCTGGTCGAGCACCCACAGCAGGTATGCCGTGACGAGCAGTCCCAGCCCGACGTGCAGCCAGCGTGCGCCTCCTCCCGCACCACGCCCACGACCCGCACGCCCCGCACGGACGAGCTCGAGGACGATGCCGGGCAGCAGGACGGCGGCGAAGAGGACGCGGCGCGACTCGGGCCAGACCCAGAGCAGCACGGCGAGCGCGACGAGGAGGGCGACCCCGCCGACGGCGGCGCGGCGGGGTGTCACCCGGCCGAGGCGCACGAGGGCGCCCGCGAGCAGGACGCAGCCCACGGCATACATGGGCAGGACGTCGACGAACTGGCCCCACAGCGTCAGGGTCGCGTGGAAGGCGAAGCTGCCGACGCCGACCGCGGCCAGGGCGACGGCGAGGAGCGGCATGAGCACGCGCTCGGGTCGCGTGGCCGGGCGCAGGAGCACGAGTGCAGCCACGCCCGCCACGACGAAGGCCAGCGACGACCAGGCGTTCGCGGGCTGCGCGATCCCTTCGGGGCGCACGAGCTCGCAGAAGCAGCGGGTCGTCAGGCAGGTCGCGCCGTCAGCGTGCATGCCGCGACGGTAGGCCCTCGGTGCCGTGCAGGGCACCCGTGTTAGATACCTCCATGGCCACCACCTCTCTCGGAGACACCCCCGTCCACACCGTCGGCGAGCTGCCGGCCGTGGGCGCGCCCGCCCCGGCATACACGCTGACCGGCACGAACCTGCGCGACGACGTCACGCTGCCCTCGGGCAAGCGTGTGGTCCTCAACATCTTCCCCAGCGTCGACACCGGCGTCTGCGCGACGAGCGTGCGCCGCTTCAACGAGATCGCCGCGGGCCTCGACAACGCGACCGTCGTCTGCGTCTCGGCCGACCTGCCCTTCGCCCTGAACCGCTTCTGCGGCGCCGAGGGCATCGAGAACGTCGTCGCGGCGTCCTCGTTCCGGTCCGGCTTCGGCTACGACTACGGCGTGCGGATGGAGGACGGCGGCTTCGCCGGGCTGCTGGCCCGCGCGGTCGTCGTCGTCGAGGCCGACGGCACCGTGGTGCACACCGAGCTCGTCCCGGCCATCGGCCAGGAGCCGGACTACGACGCCGCGATCGCCGCGCTGGCCTGACCGGTCCCTGCGGTCTCGTCCGTGACGGCCGGAGCGCCGCCGTCACGGACGAAACCGCGAACGCTCCGCACGAGGAGCGGACAGCACCCCGCGACCAGCATCCAGACAGCGATCGCCGTCATCAGGGCGTCCGTCGTGAAGTGCTCGCTCAGCGGTCCCGCGAGCACGTTGCCGACGGGCAGGGCGACGAACGAGATGAGCACGTCCCACGAGGCGACGCGGGCCAACCGGTCGTGCGGGACGCCCTGCTGGATCGCGGTCTGCCAGCCGACGTCGAAGTAGAGCAGCCCCGCCTGGGCGACGAGGGCGAGCGCCAGGATCGCGAGGAGCCCACCGGGCCAGGCGAACCCGAGCGGGAAGAGCGGGAAGAGGCCGAGGGCGACGAACGCCCAGAGCAGCATCCGGCGCGGCTGCAGTCGCATCGCGACGAGCCCGCCGACGAGGCCGCCGAGTCCCAGCGCCGCGGTGACGAGCCCGAGCGCGTGCGCGCCGCCGAGGTCGCGCACCGTCGTCACCTCGACGAGGACGATGAGGACGCCGCTCGCGACGTGGAACATCGCCGCCGACACGAGACTCGTCCAGAGCCAGTCCCGGCTGCGGATCTCGGCCAGGCCCTCGCGCACCTCGGAGAGCAGGCTCGTGCGGGCCGGGACGTGGCCGGCGCGGGCCCGCAGCCGCGCGACGCAGACGGCTGACCACGCGAAGGTCAGCGCGTTGACGGTGAAGCCCGGCACCGGGCCGAAGGCTGCGACGACGAGCCCCGCGAGGACCGGGCCCGCCAGCTGGGCGCCCGACTGCAGGAAGCTGATGGCGGCGTTCGCGGTCTGCAGGCCCACGGTCGGCACGATGAGGGGCCGGAGCGAGACGAAGGCGGGGAAGAAGAAGGCACCCGCCCCGGCGGTGACCGCCGCGAGGGCTGCGAGCAGCGCGACCGGCGGCTCGCCGAGGGCAGCGAAGGCGACCGCCGTGCCGCCGACCGAGGCCGCCCGGGCGAGGTCGGCGGCGACCATGATGCGGTGCGGCGTCACCCGGTCGGCCCACACGCCGCCGACGAGGCTGCAGAGCAGCCGCGCGACGACGCCGCTGGCCAGGATGACGCCGAGCTCTGCCGCGCCCCCGCCGGACAGGACGACCGCCACCGACAGGGCGATGGGGTTGAAGGCGTCGCCGACCCACGACAGCCCCTGACCGACGAGGAGGAGCCGGACGTCGCGGAGGCCGAGGAGGTCGCGGAAGGTCATGCCTTCGATATTAATTAGACGTCTGACTATCTGTCAACGAATAGTCAGAGGTGGCGCAGGACGTCAGGTCCTCTGCGAGACTGGGGGTATGGCGAGAGCGCGGCAGGACTCGGTCGACCGGCACGTCGCTCGCTGGAGCGGCCTGCTCGAGGACATGGACCCCGAGGTCGAGGGCGCCGTCACGCGCATGCAGGCGATCACGAAGCGGCTCAAGGCCGACGACCACGCCAGCTATGCCGGCACCGACGACACGATCGAGGACTACCGCACGCTCCACGCGCTGATGATCCAGCCGTATCCCGAGGAGGCGACCCCGGCGCAGCTCGCCGACGCGTGCGGCGTCACCCGGGCCGCGATGACCTCACGCCTCGACCGCCTCGTCCAGCGCGGTCACGCGACGCGCGAGGTCGACCCCATCGACCGGCGCCGCATCCTCATCCGACCCACGCCGTCCGGAAGGACCCTGTGGGAGAAGGGGATCGAGGCGGGCATGGCACGCGAGAAGGCCGCCCTCTCCGGTCTCAGCGCCAAGGAGCTGGCGACCCTCAACGGGCTCCTGCGCAAGGTCGTGCTGCACCTCGAGGGCGACTGAGCGGCTCCGCGCTTCAGGGGGTGTCCTCGTCGACCCAGTCGAGGGTGCGCTGGACGGCCTTCTTCCACGTGCGGAAGAGCCGCTCGCGCTCGGCCACGTCGAGCTGCGGCGACCAGCGCCGGTCCTCGCCCCAGTTCTCCCGGATCTCGTCGGTGCTGCGCCAGTAGCCGACAGCCAGCCCCGCGGCATACGCGGCCCCGAGGGCGGTGGTCTCGGCCACGACGGGCCGCACGACGTCGACCCCGAGCAGGTCGGCCTGGAACTGCATGAGGGTCTCGTTGGCGACCATGCCTCCGTCGACCCGCAGCTCGGTGAGCGGGACGCCCGAGTCGGCGTTCATCGCCTCGAGCACCTCGCGCGTCTGGAAGGCCGTGGCCTCCAAGGCCGCTCGTGCGATGTGGCCCTTGTTGACGAAGCGCGTCAGGCCGACGAGAGCACCGCGCGCATCCGGGCGCCAGTGCGGTGCGAAGAGGCCGGAGAAGGCCGGCACGAAGTAGGCGCCGCCGTTGTCCTCGACGCCGGCGGCGAGGGTCTCGACCTCCTTGGCGTCCTTGATCAGACCGAGGTTGTCGCGCAGCCACTGGACGAGCGAGCCGGTGACGGCGATCGAGCCCTCGAGGGCGTAGACCGGCTTGGCGTCCCCGAGCTGGTAGCAGACCGTCGTCAGCAGCCCGTGCGTCGAGGCGACGATCTCCTCGCCGGTGTTGAGGAGCATGAAGTTGCCGGTGCCGTAGGTGTTCTTGGCGGTGCCGACGTCGAGGCAGGCCTGGCCGAAGGTCGCCGCCTGCTGGTCGCCGACGATGCCGGCGACCGGGACGTCGATGAGGATGCCCGGCTTGCACGTGCCGTAGACCTCGGACGACGACCGGATCTCGGGGAGCATCGCGAGCGGGACGCCGACCGCCTCGGCGCACGAGGCGTCCCAGTCGAGCGTGCGCAGGTCCATGAGCAGGGTGCGGGAGGCGTTGGTGACGTCGGTGACGTGGATGCCGCCGTCGTCCGCGCCGCCGGTGAGGTTCCACAGCAGCCACGTGTCCATGGTGCCGAAGAGCAGCTCCCCCGCCTCGGCCCGCGCTCGGGCGCCGTCGACGTGGTCGAGGATCCAGCGTGCCTTGGGGCCGGCGAAGTAGGTCGCGAGCGGCAGGCCCGTCACGGCCTTGAAGCGGTCGGTGCCACCGTCGCGGGCCAGCTCGTCGCAGATCGCCTGCGTGCGGGTGTCCTGCCAGACGATGGCGTTGTAGACGGGTCGGCCGGTCGCGCGGTCCCACACGACGGTCGTCTCGCGCTGGTTGGTGATGCCGACCGCGGCGATGTGGGTGGCGTTGAGGTTGGCCTTGCCGAGGGCGCCGCCGACGACGAGGCGGGTGTTCTCCCAGATCTCCATCGGGTCGTGCTCGACCCAGCCGGCCCGCGGGAAGATCTGCCGGTGCTCCTGCTGGTCGACGGCGACGACCCGCCCCCGGCGGTCGAAGACCATGGCCCGGGTGCTCGTGGTCCCCTGGTCGATCGACACGACATGGCTGCGCTGCTCCGTCGGCATGACCAGACCGTACCGTCGGGGTGCATGGTCGTCACGGGTCCCGCCACACGCCCCGGCCCGGGGGCCGACCACGGGTCGCGACCCTCGCTGACTAGCGTTGCGCCGTGACCATCGAAGAGCTTCAGGCAGAGCTGACCTCGAGCCGAGGGTTCGCCGCCCGGGTCGTGCCGCCGAGAGGGCTGCGCCACTTCGGCGGCGGCATCCTCCTCGTCCTCGTGCTCATCGCGGTGACGGTGCTCTTCCAACGGGATCTGCCCACGATGTGGCCGAGCCTCGTCGCCTGGGGGCTGGTCGGTCTGGCCGTCATCGCGGCAGGGCTGCTCCACGAGCGGGTGCGCCTGCGATGGATCCACGCCGCCTACCTCGAGCGGGGCTGGGTCACCGCGCAGGTGCCCAGCGGTCTCGTCCGCGAGTCCGGCGACTCCACGACGTGGCTGCGGCGCGACACCGCGATCACCTCGGGCGAGGCGGACGAGCACGTCGACACGGTCGTGCTCGTCGGAGGTCCCCAGGTGACGC
The DNA here is from genome assembly GCF_014646815.1 of Terrabacter tumescens. Classification (GTDB taxonomy): domain Bacteria; phylum Actinomycetota; class Actinomycetes; order Actinomycetales; family Dermatophilaceae; genus Terrabacter; species Terrabacter tumescens. The sequence continues at coordinate 671,938 of NZ_BMNZ01000002.1, read as the reverse complement.
CCGAGAGCCTTCGGAGCGCCGCCGCGACGGTCCGGGAGCGGCTCGCGCCCCTGTCGAAGGACGACGAGAGGGAGCTGGGCCACCGGCTCCAGACGACCGTGCTCTACCGCGACGAGGACGCCGCGCGGCACCTCCCGGTCCCGCGGGACATCCGGCTGACCATGCAGACGGGGAGCTCGGACTTCGTCGTGGCGGTCGCGCCCCGGGAAGGATCCCGGCGCCGCCGCACCCGGTACTACGGCATACGGCCTTCGGGTGCGGCTCGATAGAGTGGCCCTCTCTGCAGCGACGTGAAGGGACACCGATGACGAGCCCAGTGCGCCTGGACACGGACTATCGCGAGCAGGCGTGGAAGCGCCTCGGCACCAAGCACTTCGACGTGCTCGTCATCGGCGGCGGGGTGACCGGCGGCGGCGTCGCCCTCGACGCGGCGACGCGCGGCCTGTCGACGGCCCTCGTCGAGCAGCGGGACTTTGCGTCCGGCACGTCGTCGCGCTCGTCGAAGCTCTTCCACGGCGGCCTGCGCTACCTCGAGCAGATGAACTTCGACCTCGTGCGCGAGGCGCTCAAGGAGCGCGAGCTCATGCTGAGCCGCATCGCCCCGCACCTGGTCAAGCCGGTCTCGTTCCTCTATCCGCTGACCAGCCGCGGCTGGGAGCGCCCCTACGTCACGGCCGGCCTGACGCTCTACGACTCGATGGGCGGGGCGCGCTCGGTCCCTCGGCACAAGCAGCTGACCCGCACCGGCGCGCTCAAGCTCGCCCCCGCGCTCAAGCGCGAGGCACTGACCGGCGGCCTGCTCTACTACGACGCCCAGGCGGACGACGCCCGGCACACGCTGACCACGGTCCGCACCGCCGCGGCATACGGCGCCACGGTCGTGGCCTCGGCCCGCGTCGTCGAGCTGCTCCGCGCGGGCGAGCGCGTCGTGGGCGCGCTCGTCGAGGACGTCGAGACCGGCGAGCGCACCGAGGTGCGCGCCTCCGTCGTCATCAACTGCACCGGCGTGTGGACTGACGACATCCAGACGATGGCGGGCGGCCGCGGCCGCTTCCACGTGCGCGCGAGCAAGGGCGTGCACATCGTCGTCGCGCGCGACCGGATCAACTCCGAGACCGGCCTCATCCTGCGCACCGAGAAGTCCGTGCTCTTCGTCATCCCGTGGGGCACGCACTGGATCATCGGCACGACCGACACCGACTGGGAGCTCGACCTCGCGCACCCGGCGGCGACCCGCGCCGACATCGACTACATCCTCGAGCACATCAACACGGTGCTCAAGGTGCCGCTGACCCACGACGACATCCAGGGCGTCTACGCCGGCCTGCGACCCCTGCTGTCCGGCGAGAGCGAGGACACGAGCCAGCTCTCGCGCGAGCACGCCGTCGCGCGTCCGCAGCCGGGGCTCATCTCCATCGCCGGCGGCAAGTACACGACCTACCGCGTCATGGCGGCCGATGCCGTCGACGCCGCCCGCGAGGACATCGGCGGCGACGTCTCCGACAGCGTCACCGAGTTCATCCCGCTCTCGGGCGCCGAGGGCTACGTCGCGCTCGTCAACCAGATCGACCGGCTCGCCCGGCACCAAGAGCTGCCCGTCTGGCGCATCACGCACCTGCTCGAGCGCTACGGGTCCCTCGTCCACGAGCTTTTCGCGCTCGCCGCCGACGACCGCTCCCTCTTCGAGCCGCTCCCGGGCGCCGAGGAGTACCTCCGGGTCGAGGCGTTGTATGCCGCGACGCACGAGGGAGCGCTGCACCTCGACGACGTGCTCGCCCGCCGCACCCGCATCTCCATCGAGACCCCGAGCCGCGGGGTCGAGAGCGCCCGCGCGGTCGCCGAGATCGTCGCGCCCGTGCTCGGCTGGGACGCGGAGCGCATCGAGGCCGAGGTCTCGGGCTACCTCGCGCGGGTCGAGGCGGAGCTCGAGTCGCAGAAGGAGCTCGCCGACTCCGAGGCCAACGCCGAGCGCCTCAGCGCGCCGGACGCGCGCCGCATCCCGGTGAGCCGGGCGCCCGAGGGCTCGTGATCACCGGCTACATGCATATGGGATTTGCCTAAAGGCTTTAGGGATGCGATGGTTCGGGGCATGACGAACCATCGCGAGCGCCAGACGTGCCCCGCGCCGGCCTGACGACCGAGAAGGTCGTGCTCGCCGGTGCGGATCTGGCTGACGAGATCGGCTTCGCCGGGCTGACCGCGTCGGAGCTGGCACGTCGGCTGGGCGTCCGCACGGCGAGCCTCTACTCGCACGTCGACGGCACCGACGACCTGCGGAAGCGAGTGGCCCTGCTGGCTCTCGCCGAGCTCGCCGACCGTGGCTCGGACGCGGTGGCGGGACGCAGCGGGCACGAGGCCCTTGTCGCCCTCGGCGACACCTACCGGGGGTATGCCGCGGAGCATCCCGGGCGGTACGACGCGACGCGGCTGCGCCTCGACGCGCAGACGGCTGCCGCGAGCGCCGGGCCGCGTCACGCCCAGCTCGCCCGCGCCGTCCTGCGCGGCTACCGGCTCTCGGCGGACGACGAGACGCACGCCGTGCGCCTGCTCGGCACCGTCTTCCACGGCTTCACCACCCTCGAGCTCAGCGGTGGCTTCGCCCATAGCACCCCCGACTCGCAGGCCTCCTGGGCTCGCATCCTGGACGGCCTGCACCACCTCCTCGACCACTGGAGCACCCCATGACCCAAGCCATGCCACAGCTGCCACTGCAGTCGGTCCCCCTGTCGCCCGAGATCGTCCGCGGCGTCGCCGAGCTCGAGCCCAGCGCCCGCGGCCTGGTCCCGCACCGGCTGCCTGCGTGGGCGCGTGCCCAGGTCCCCGACCCCCAGCTCCTCATGGCGGAGGGACAGCCGTCCGGGGCGAGGATCGCGTTCCGCAGCACCGCGACGGTGATCGAGCTCGACGTCCTGGCCACCAAGCGCCTCTATCCCGGCCTGCCGCCGCGGCCCGACGGCGTGCTCGACCTCGTCGTCGACGGCCGCCTCGTCGACCGGGCCCGCGTCACCGAGGGCGACACGATCACCATCGACCTCGCGACCGGCACGAGCGAGACCACCCGCGGACCGGTCGCGACGGTGCGCTTCGAGGGGCTGGACCCCCGCGACAAGAACGTGGAGCTGTGGCTCCCCCACCTCGAGACGACCGAGCTCGTCGACCTGCGGACCGACGCCCGCGTCGAGGCCCTCGGCGACCGGAGCCGCCGCACGTGGGTCCACCACGGCAGCTCGATCAGCCAGGGCTCCGGTGCCGATCGCCCGACCTCGACGTGGCCCGCCCTCGCGGCGCGCCTCGGCGGCGTGGACCTCGTCAACCTCGGACTGGCCGGGAGCGCGCTCCTCGACCCTGCCGTTGGTCGGGTGCTGCGCGATACGTCGGCGGACCTGCTCAGCATCAAGATGGGCATCAACGTCGTCAACGCCGACCTGATGCGTCGCCGGGCGTTCGGACCGGCACTCCACGGGCTGCTCGACACGGTGCGCGACGGACACCCCGACATCCCCCTGCTCGTCGTCACTCCCCTGCACTGCGCGATCCACGAGGACACTCCGGGCCCCGGGGCCTTCGACCTCGAGGCCCTGGCCGAGGGTCGGCTGGGCTTCCGGGCCACCGGCGACCCGGCCGACGTCGCGGCCGGCCGGCTCACGCTGGGCGTGGTCCGCGAGGAGATGGCCAGGGTCGTGGCGCAGCGGTCCGCCACTGACCCCCACCTGCACCTGCTCGACGGGCTGTCGTTGTATGGCGCCGACGACGCGATCCGGCTGCCCCTTCCGGACGGGCTGCACCCCGACGACGCCACGCACCGGCTCGTGGGCGAGCGCTTCGCCGCCCATGCCTTCGCACCCGCAGGACCGTTCGCCGACCGGTCCTGACGCCGCAGGTCCACTGCTCTGCAGGCCAAGGCTCGACAACGGCTCCTCTTCGCGCCGACGTTCCTACACTGACGGGATGAGGACCCGACGCGGTGTGCCCGCGGTCGCCGCCGCGCTGGCAGCGTTCGCGCTGCTGGCGGCCGGCTGCGGCACGCCCAACCCGACGGTACAGGCGAGGCTCGAGGGCCATGCGGCCGGCCACACTGCGACGACGGGAGCCACCGGGCCCACCGCATCCACCGGGTCCGCCGGGCACACGGACGCCACCGCGTCCGGCCACGGCGCGAAGCCCGTCGTCCCGGCCCAGCCTGCGGCGCTGCGCGGCGGCGAGACGATGCGGACGGTGACCTCTCCGGTCGCCTACACCCCCAAGGCGCCGACGACCGGCACCGACGACTACCGCTGCTTCGTCCTCGACCCGAAGCTCGCGCGCGATGCCTTCGTCACCGGCTTCGACATCGCTCCGGGGCAGCCGCAGGAGGTGCACCACGTCATCCTCTTCCGGGTGCCTCCGTCGGCCGCGGCGGCGGCCCGGGCGAAGGACGCCGAGAGCGGCGGCAACGGCTGGACCTGCTTCGGCGGCACCGGTCTGGGCTCGCGGGGGGCCAGCCTCGACGACGCGCCGTGGGTCGGCGCGTGGGCGCCCGGCGGCCGCGAGAACGTGCTGCCCTCCGACGTCGGCATCCCCCTGCAGCGCGGCTCCCTGCTCGTGATGCAGGTGCACTACAACCTCCGACACGGCACGACGCCCGACCGCACGTCGGTCAAGCTCCGCCTGTCGTCGTCGACGAAGCTCAAGCCGCTCGAGACCATGCTCTACCCGGCTCCGGTCGAGCTGCCTTGTCGTGCAGGCAAGTCCGGGCGCTTGTGTGACCGCTCCGCAGCCGTCGCCGACGTCACCGAGCGCTTCGGCCCGATGTCGCGGCCCATCGTCAACGGGCTGCTGCTCGTCTGCAACGGCACGGTCATCCCGACGCCGGGACCGACCCAGTCGTGCACCCGCAAGGTCGAGGCGCCGGCCACGATCCGCGCCGTCGCCGGCCACATGCACCTGCTCGGCTCGTCGCTGCGCATCGAGCTCGACCCCGGCACGCCCAAGGCCAGGACGCTGCTCGACATCAAGGTCTGGGACTTCGACAACCAGGGCTCGGTCCCCATCCCGGCCACGGCCATCCGCCCGGGGGACTCGATCAAGGTCAGCTGCACCCACGACCAGGCCTGGCGCGACAAGCTGCCGGACCTCAAGGGACTGCCCGAGCGCTACGTCGTGTGGGGTGAGGGGACCACCGACGAGATGTGCCTCGGGCTGCTCAGCGTCACCCGTCCCTGACGTGCAGAATGGCCCGGTGACACCGCAGACCACTGACGTCCTCGTCGTCGGCGGCGCCGGCGTCGACACCATCGTGCGCGTCGAGACGCTGCCCGTTCCCCTGGCGGACTCGTACGGCGTCCCGCCGATCGACACGGTCGTCGGGCACACCGGCAGCGGGGTCGCGCTCGGCTGCCACCGCCTCGGCCTCGCCACGCGTCTCGTCGACGTCATCGGCGACGACCACGAGGGCCGGATGCTTCTCGACCGCTTCGCGGACGAGGGCCTCGCCTTCGACCACGTCGTCCACGAGAGCGGCACGCGCCGGGCGGTGAACCTCGTGGACGCCACCGGGCGACGGCTGTCGTTCTACGACGCGCGCCACCCCTACGACCTGGCCCCCGACCCAACGCTCTGGCGCGGACCGCTCGCGCACACGCGGCACGTGCACGCCTCGATCATGCCGTGGACCGTGGCCGCGCTCGACGACGCCGCCGCGGCCGGGGTCACGACCTCGACCGACCTGCACGACTGGGACGGGCGCAACCCGCACCACCGGCCGTTCGCGTATGCCGCCGATCTCGTCTTCGTGTCGGGCTCGCGCCTGACGGGGATCGAGGGCGACGTCGTCGCCGACGTGCTCGACCAGGGCCGGGCCCGGCTCGTCATCGTCATGGACGGCGCGCGGGGCAGCCGGGTCACGGTGCGCGACGGCGGGTCGTTCGCGGTGCCGGCCATCGACATCCCGGACCGACCGGTCGTCGACTCGAACGGCGCGGGCGACGCCTACGTGTCGGGCTTCCTGCACTCCTGGCTGGCGGGTGGCGACGCCCACGCAGCCGCACGGAGCGGTGCGGTCGCCGGCGCTTGGGCGTGCGGGGTGGCCGGCACGCACACGAGCCCGATCGACGCGGACGAGCTGGCCCGTCAGCTCGACAGGCCCTCCGGGTCAGCCACGTCCTGACCTCCTCCGGCGCGCCCCCTCCACGAGCCCACCGCGAGGCCGCCGCGAGGTCGCCGAAGCGGCTCACCCGTCAGTGGAGGGTCTCGTGGTCGTGGCACATCTCGACGTACTTCGCGATGCGCGCGGCCCGGGTCTCGGGCTTCTTCGCCTCCTGGACGCGGTAGAGGACGGCGAAGCGGTTGGCGCCGCTGAGCGTCTCGAAGAACGCCTGAGCTTGCGGATCGGCAGCGAGCGCCACAGCCAAGTCGTCGGGGACGGTCGCGCTTCTCTGGCCGGCGTAGGCCGCCGCCCAGCGGCCGTCGGCCTTGGCAGCATCGACCTGGGCCTGCCCCGCCGGGCGCATGCGACCGGCCTCGGTCAGCGCCTCGACCTTGTCCCGGTTGATCCGGGACCACGTGCTCCGCGGCCCGCGCGGGGTGAAGCGCTGCAGCCAGTGGGTCTCGTCGCAGCCCCGCTTCTGCCCGTCGATCCAGCCGTGGCAGAGCGCGACGTCGAGAGCCTCGGGGTAGGTGACGGTCTGCGCGACGCCCTTCCTGCCGATCTTGAGCCAGATGCCGCGGTGGTCGGCGTGGTGCTCGGAGAACCAGGCCTCGCAGTCGGACACGCTCGCGAACGAGATGACCGGCTGACCCGCCACCTCCTCAGGTGCCTGCTCGTCCGACATGCGGCCATCGTGCCACCGCCCACCGTCAGGACGGCCCCTCGGCGAACGCCCTACCCCCTCGCGGGCCAGACGGGTCCCTGGTCGGTCCACGTGACACCCTTGTTGCGGCAGAGGCAGAACGGATGCCCCACCGGGTCGGTGTAGACGCGCCAGCCGTACCCGTCGGGCCCGACGGAGTCCTGCTGCAGGATCGCACCGAGAGCCAGGACGCGGTTCTGCTCGGCCTCGATGTCGTCGACCTCGAAGTCGAGATGGAACTGCTTGGGGTGCTCGCCGTCGGGCCACTGGGGAGCGCGGTAGTCCTCGACCCGCGTGAAGGCCAGCTCGATCTCGCCGAACTGGACACCGGCCCAGTCGGCGCTGCTTCCGCCCTTGACGGGGCGACCGGTCACCTCGGCGTAGAAGGCTGCCAGCGAGACCGTGTCCGGACAGTCGATGATGAAGTCGGTGAGTCGCAGCACGCGGCGATCGTGTCACGCTGCGACACCGTGCGGTGGACGACGCGGACGGGCGTCAGCCGGCGGCGTCCGCGGAGTGGTCGCCGGCGATGTTGACGAGCCAGCCGATGCCGAAACGGTCGGTCAGCTGGCCGAACTCGTCGCCCCACATCTGCTTCTCGAGGGGCGTCGAGACCGTGCCGCCGTCGGCGAGACCCTCCCAGTAGCGGCGCAGCTCGTCGCGGTCGTCGCCGCTGAGGCTCACGGTGATGCTCGAGCCCTCCTGGTGCGTCATCCCGGGCGGGGTGTCGGAGGCCATGATCGTGTAGCCGCTCGGGGTCTCGAGCTGCGCGTGCATGACACCGTCGGAGCCCGGGCCGGACTGGCCGTACTCACCGAAGGTCGAGACGTTGAGCTCCCCGCCGAAGACCGACTGGTAGAACTCCATCGCCGCACGGGCGTCGTCCTTGAAGCTGATGTAGGGGTTGAGCCGGGTTGCCATGGCGGTGCTCCTCTCGGATGAAACGGATCCTTCACGGTAGGACGCTCCACCGACAGGCACAGCCCTTTCAGTAGGAGCGTCTGGAGCGGGCGGCTCCGCGGCTGGACCCCAGCGGCGCCTGCGGCCGTCCGTCGTCGGTGGGTCCGAGCCCGCCCTGGCAGCCCGGGCAGTAGAACATCGTGCGCTCGCGCGTCGGCTCGCCGATCATCGCCACCCGCACCGTGGTGCCGCAGCGTCGGCACGGCCGGCCGCTGCGGGCGTGGACGTAGTGGGCCTCGTCGAGGCGGTAGCTGCCGGTGCTCGACTGGACCGCGTTGCGCCGTCCGTTGTCGATGAGGCGGTGGGCCCGGGCGACGACCCGCTCGACCCGCTCGCGCCCCAGCTTGTCCGCGGGCGTCCACGGTGGCACCCGCTCGAGGAAGAGGGTCTCGGCGCACCACATCGTGCCGACGCCTGCGAGGTTGCGCTGGTCGAGCAGGGCCTGCCCGATCGGGACGTGGCTGCCCGCGACGTTGTCGACGGCGCGGGTCAGGTCCCAGTCGGAGCCGAGCACGTCGGGCCCGAGGTGTCCCACGACGTCGGCCTCGCGCGCGGTCGGCACGAGGTCGAGCATGCCGAGCCGCAGCCCGAGCGCCGTCCAGTCGGGAGCGCCCACGAGGGCCCGCAGCTGCGGGTTGCGACGCCAGCGCGACGCCAGACCCTCCGTCGCCTCGACGCGCCACTGGCCCTCCATGCGCAGGTGCGAGTGCAGCGTCAGGCCTCCCTCGACCCGGTGCAGCACGTGCTTGCCCCGGCTCACGACCTCGAGCGTCGTGCGACCCGTGAGGTCGACGGTCGAGATGTCGGGCCAGCGCAGGTCGCACTCGACGATCTCGCGGCCGGCGAGCGCCTCGTTGAGCCGGGCGGCGGTGCGCCACACGGTGTCTCCCTCGGGCACGCCACCTCCTGATCACCGGTCGTTCACCTGCGCGGGTGCGCGTCCGTCCAGCCTATTCACATGCCCCGGCTACCTTCGCCGGGTGCGTGACCTGACTGTCGTGGTGTCCGTTCCCGGCTCCAGCGACCGCGTGGCCGCGTGCCTCGGGTCGCTGGCCGCCCAGACCCTCCCGGCCGACCGCTTCGAGGTCGTCGTCGTGGTCCACGGGCCGGGTGATGCCGCCCGGGACGCAGTCGAGCGGGCCTGCCGCGGCCCCTTGGCCGGCCACGAGGTCGAGCTCGTGGACGCCGTCGCCGCGTCGTCCGCCGCCGCCCGCAACGTCGGCGTCTCGCTCGCCCGGGCCACGTGGACGACGTTCGTCGACGCGGCGCAGACCCTTGCGCCCCAGCACCTAGAGGCGTTGTATGCCGTCCGCCACCCCGAGCGCGTCGCCGTGGCCACCGCGCCCGCCGCCGACACCCGCGCCGCACCCGTCCCAGCGCCCGCGCCCGCGACCGCGCACGTGCGCCCGCACCTGGCCGCCGCGGCCCTGCGGGGGCGGGGCAGCCGGCTCTACCCGACCCGGTGGCTCGTGGACACCCCGTTCGTCGAGGGGGTCTGCGGCGCAGAGGACACCGTCCTGCACGGCCACCTCTTCAGCCGCTTCGACCTGCAGTTCGCCGAGCTGGACCTGACGCCCGGCCCGCTCGCGAACGGCCACGACCTCCCGCAGCCCGGACACCCTGACGCCGACAGTGACCATGCCGTCCGGTCCCGCCTCGCCGTCCTCACCGCCCTCACCGTCGGGACGCAGGCCGACCCCGCCGACCGCAGCGCCGTGACGAACGCCCTCGTGGCCGCGGAGGTAGAGGACCTGAGGCACCTTGCCACCCACCACCCGCGCGGACGCGACCACGTCGAGTCCATGCTGCGCGCGGCCCACGTCGCGGGCGTCACCTCCGTGACCACGACGGGGCTCGGCGGGGCTGCGGAGGGGTTCGCGCTCTTCCACAGCCCGCCGTCGGGGCCCCGGGCCCTCGTCGTCGTGGCGGGCAGCGCCGGGTCGGTGAACGAGCACGCACGCATGCTCGCCTTCCTCGCCCGCAACGGACACGGCATACGCGTCCTGCACTACCGCGGCCGGCTCCAGCACCAACTGCGCACGCTCGCCGAGACGCACCGCGTCGAGCTGCTGCCGACGTCGATCGGGTGGATCGAGTCGCGCGTCGCCGCCGGCGCCCCCCGCCATCGCCGGGTGGCGCTGCGCGTGTCGCAAGAGGGCCTGCGGGTCGGACGCCGCGCGCTCCCGGAGCTGCTCCCCGCCCGGCTCGGCGCCCCGGTCTTCGCCCGCGTCGACACCCGGGCGGACGCGCTGCTGGCCGAGCCCGGCACGCGGGTCGTCCTCGACCGGGCCGGCACCACCCTGCTGCGCACGTGGGGCGACGACTCCCCCACCGTCGGGGCTCACGAGGTCGCCGCGCTCGTCATGCGCACCGCCGCGAGCCAGCTGCGGGGGTCGCTCGCCGACGCCCACGCGGTGCGCCGCGCGTCCCGGGTGCTGCGCGCGGAAGCCGCCCGCACCCGCGCCGAGGTCGACCCGGACCTCTGGACGATGGTCGCCTACCGGCTCCTGCGGTCTCAGCGGCTCGAGGCTGCGACCCAGCTCGTCGAGGACCGGGCGGCCGTCTTCGGCCCCGGCGGGCACCCCGCTCTCGGGGCCTTGCGCCGGCTCCTCACCGGGACCGACGTGCCGACCGACGTCGTCGTCGCCGCGGCGGTGGCGACCCTGCGCGAGGCCGACGACGCCCTCGCCGCCGGCGACCTCGAGCGGACCGCGTTCCACACGACGACCGCCCTCGACCTCCTCTTCGCCCGGCGCCTCCACACGGCCGAGACCCGGTCGGCGCTCGTCTCCGAGCCCGACACCTTCCTCGCCCCGCTCCGCGACAGCGAGGTCGGGCGGCTCCTCGGCCGGCGCACCCCGAGCCCGACCACCCGAGCGCCACGCACCCTGACCGGTGCCCGGCCCCGGGTCACCGTGGTCCCGGGCGCCTACCCGAAGTTCGCCGGCGCGGTCGTCGCGGGGCTCGAGGGCCATGCCGACGTCGAGGTGCTCGACCTGTCGGCGCGGCAGAAGCGCTTCGCCAACACCGGCGTCGACCCCGTCACGGTCCGCGAGCGGCTGCTCGCCGCCACGGGGCACCCGCCGACGCCCGACCTCGCGACCGCCGAGGCGCTCTCGGCCGACGTCGTCTTCGTCGACTGGGCCGACAAGGGGCTCACGTGGGTCACGCAGCTCGTGCCCGAGGGCACCCGCGTGGTCGTGCGCCTGCACGGCGTCGACACCCTGAGCGCCTGGCTGCACACCGCCGAGTGGGACAAGGTCGACGACGTCGTCTTCCCGAGCGACCACCTGCGGCGGGCAGCCGCGGCAGCGCTGGGAGGACGCCTGGACGGCATACGCCAGCACGTCGTCGCCAACCTCGTCGACGTCGAGCGCTACGTCCTGCCCAAGAGCGAGGCGGCGCGCACGACGCTGGGCATGGTCGGCTGGGCGCAGCAGGTCAAGGATCCGCTGTGGACCCTCGAGGTGCTCGCCGCGCTGCGTCGCCACGACCCGCGCTGGCGGCTGCGCCTCATCGGCGCCGACTTCGCCGTCGACGCGGCGAACCCCGTCGAGCGCGAGGCCGCCCAGGCCTTCCACGAGCGCATGGCCGACCCGCACGTCGCCGACGGGGTCGACTTCGTCGGCTACACCTCGCGCCTGCCCGAGCACCTGCGCGAGATCGGCTGGGCCGTCAGCTCGAGCCGCCGCGAGGGCTTCCACATCGGCCTCGTCGAGATGGCCGCGAGCGGCGCGGTTCCCGTCGTGCGCGACTGGCCGGTGTATGCCGGGATCGGCGGCGCCACGGGCCTCTTCCCTCCCGACTGGGTGTCGACCACCCCCGCCGAGGCCGCCGAGCGCATCCTGCGCATCAGCGGCTCCGGCACGTGGGACGACGCGAGCGGGCGCACCGTCGACACGGTGCGCGACCGCTTCAGCGGGACGGACTCAGCAGAGCGTCTGCGCCGGATCGTGCTGGGAGAGAGCTGATCCGGCGGAGCACCTGCACAGCCGCGCTCACGTGCTCGATCGGTGAGCGGTGGTCGAGCGGCTGCTCGTCGAGCGCGCTGCCCTCCTCGACGACGCCCCAGACCTGGGTGCCACTGCCGCGGTAGTCGCTCCACTTCGACGGCAGGAACGGGTTGGGCGCACCCGGCGGGCTCACCGCGTCGTTGACGAGGAGGCAGTCCATCCGCCGCGACAGCGCGAGGAACTCGAGGTAGCCGACGAAGGGCCCGACGCGCACGCAGTCGGCGAGGCCACGGGCGACGACGACCTCGTGCAGCTCGTCCGGCTTGGAGGTGAACACGTGGAGCATGACGCGGTCACGGGCCTCCCTCGGCAGGAGCGCGAGGGCGTCGAGCATGCCCGAGACCCCGCGGTTGGCGTAGAAGTTGCCGAAGTAGCCGATGTGACGCCGGCCCGGATCGAGCTGGTACGTCGAGGGTTTCGCGTCGTAGAGCGCGGCGGGCGGGGTCGGGTGCGGTGACACGACGGAGATGGACTCGACACGCGCGGCGAGCTCGGCGTCGTGGCAGTGCTCGAGCATGAAGTCGCGCTGGCGCGGGTTGGTGAACATCACCGAGTCCGCGAGCGCGAAGGCAGCGACCTCGCACCATTCGAAGGCGTTGAGACCGGCCGGCGGGCGGAACCCGGCGGTCTCGACGGCCGACCGCAGCCGGCCGAGGGCCCGGTCGTCGTGCGCCGGGGCCGTGCGGACCTGGCCGACGACGTCGTGCGACAGCGGGTCGGAGAACTCCGCGTCCCAGTGGAGGGAGGGGCGGGCCGTCTTGAGCGCGGCGGCGAGGAAGTGCGAGGCCGCGAACTGCGCTCTGCTGTAGAGCGACTCGTACTCCCCCTGCAGCGACTCCCATCGCACGAAGGTCTCGAGGCCGAGCTGCTGGTAGTCGACGATCGAGCCCCACGAGCTGAACGCGGTCCGCGACGGCACCGCGGCGAAGCGACGGACGAGCCCCCCGCAGATCCGGACGAGGTCGGGGTCCTGGTGCCGGATCGAGTCCATCGCGTTGCAGATGACGTCGACGGGCTCACCCCGGTCGTGGACGCGCTTGGCCGCGACGACCGCGGCGGTGTCGCTGTAGGGCGGGAAGCAGTACGACGCGACGAGGCGACGGGCTGGTGCTGACACGGGGATCCGCCTCTCAGACGGTGACGTGGTCGGTGGGGTCGCCGTGGAAGGCGAGCACCCCACGGCGGGAGAGCAGCTCGACGTCGGAGACCGGCCAGGTGTGCCCGTCGGGCGTCGAGGCGCGGACCGAGACGAAGTTGAAGCGGTCGGTGGAGTAGACGCGGCCGCCGTCGGCGCGCACCTTGTCCAGGAACGTCGTGTCGACCCGGCGCGGCAGGTCCTCGAACCGCAGCCGCGTGGCGAGGTCGCGCCCGAGCAGCAGCGTGCCGCCCTGGACGAGGTCGACGTAGCGGTGCTCGGCGTCGGGGAAGCGCAGCAGCGTGGCCCCGGTCGCGGTGAGGTGCGCGTAGTGCGCCCACTTCCCGACGACGACGGCGTCGGTGTAGTCGAAGGCCCGGACGAGGTCGCGGAGGTAGTGCTCGGTGTAGACGTTGTCGTCGTCCATCTTGGCGACGTAGCGACCGGACGCCGCGTCGACACCGGCGTTCATGCACGCACCGAGCGTGTCGCTCGAGGGGCGCGCCACGACGACGACCCGGGCTGGGTCGAGCCCTGCGACCTCGGCTCGGCGGCGCACGTCGTCACCACCGACCTCGAAGCCGTGCGTCACGAGCACGAGCTCGACGTCCTCGTGAGCCTGGGCCGCGAGGAACCCCAGCACGTGGTCGACCTGACCGGGTCTCATCGTCGGCACGACCGCCGAGATGCTGCGGTCACGCGGACGGACCTGCAGGCCGACGGTGTCGAGCACCGTGTCGATGCGGTGGCCGTAGGTGTGCGCGTCGAGCACGCGACGGTGGGCGCGCAGCCCGAGCCGGTCGCGGTAGTCCTCGTGCTGCAGCAGGGCCCGCAGCTCGCGCGTCGTCTCCTCGGCGCTGCTCGTCACCCGGACCGTGTCGCCGAAGAACGGCTCGATCGACGCGGCCGGCCCCGACAGGACGGGCGTCTGCGCGGCGGACAGCTCGAAGAGCCGCCGGGCGCACATCGTCGGCGAGCCGGTGACCGAGTTGACGTTGAGGAAGACCTTGTAGGCCGTGTAGGCACCGAGCATGCGACGGTACGGCAGGCTCCCGACGAGCGACGCGGCATACGCCCTCGGGAACTGGTAGCGCGGGTCACGCCCCGCCAGGCGCGAGAAGACCTCGAGCCCGAGCGGGAGTGCCGGCTCGAGGACGTACTCCATCTGCGCGCGGCGCTCGTCGTGCTTGTCGGCGAAGTAGCTCCCGGCGAAGGCGACCTCGCGCGTGCGGCCCGCCCCGTGACGGACCGGCGTGTGGATGCGCGGCTGGGCGCCGAAGGGCAGCAGCCGGATTCGCGTGTGCCCGAGGTCGCGCTCGTAGTCCGGGATGCGTCCCGCGTCGACGGTGAAGACGTGGTCGAAGAGCCGGGCCGTCTCGAGGAAGAGGCTGTAGTTGGGTGGGTCCTCCTTGTTCCAGAAGACCGTCGGGACCCCTGCCGACCGGCAGTGCTCGACGAGCGACCGCAGCTCCGGTGACGGGCCCTCGTCCGTCGTCATGGCGAGGCGCCACGTGCCCCCGTTGCCGTTCCACGCCGACTCGACGAAGAGGACGTCCACGGGGTGGGCAGCCAGCTGGTCGCGCCAGTCCTGCGGGGTGACGCTGACCTGGACCCACTCGTAGCCGAGGGCGAGCTGCGAGAAGTCGTCGAGGATGACAGCCGCCACGACACCCGGACGGGCGACGGGTCCCGTCGGGATCTCGGGTCGGGGCAGGTCCACCCGCAGCCTCGCCGACCGCACCCGCGGCAGGCGTCGCTCGACCTCCTTGCGCACCTTGCGAGGGAGCTCCGTGCGCGCCCGGGGGTCCCGCACGGCCCGCACCGCGGCGGTCCGCGCCCGGTCCAGATCCGACAGCAGCTGGTGCCGCGTGTTCACCACAAACTTCTCTCTCTGTTCGACTTTCGTTCTGCCTGAACGGGTTTGCCGTTGGGGGTGGGCTGCGACGTTCATTGCGTGACCCCCAGACTCGGCGCCAGTGTGGCATCCGCTCTTGGCGCCCCCGGTCCACGCGATGCAACGCGGAGCCGAACAGTTGGTGACGTCCCGACCACCACGGCGCTGCTCGTCGCCAACCTCCCGCTCGCTGCCTGCGTGGCCCGCGCGCACGTCGCCCGCAACCCCTGGCAGGCCGTCTGGGTCGGCGCCCGGGTGCTGCCCGCGCCGGTCCGGCGTGAGCTGAGCCGCCACAGCCGCGGGCCGCTGTCCGTCATCGCCGCCGCGGCCTCGGGGCAGCGCGAGCTGGCCCGACGCCGTCTCACCGACGAGCTGCGCGGCGCGGGTCCGCGCCGGTCGCAGCACCTGCTCGCTGCCGCCGCGGCCACCGGTCAGCTGACCGAGCTCGACCGCGCGACTGGCGGGCCCGCCGTGTCGCCGACCGGGTCGTCCGCCGCCTACCTCGCCTGGTCCGCCGGCGACGTGAGCGGCGCCGAGCGCGCGCTCGACGGCGCCCGCAATCCGCTGGCCCGGGCGCACCGGCGCTGGCTCGTGGGCGAGCGCGCCGTGCTGACCGGCAGCGCCCTCGACGGTCTTCGGACCGGCGCGCGGAACGACTCGCGAACTGACCTGCAGCGCAAGGGATCGCGCCCGACCACGTCCCCCGCGAGCGCCTCGCGCACGTCCGTCGTCCACGTCGTCACGAACTCGCTGCCCGAGGTGCAGGCGGGCTACACCGTGCGCACGCAGGGTCTCGTCGCAGCCCAGCGCGACGCCGGGATCGACGCCCACGTGTGCACCCCGCCCGGCTTCCCCGTCGCGCAGGGCCACCTCGGCGCCACTGCCCTCACGACGCTCGCCGGCGTGCCCTACCACCGCGACCTGCGGGTCGGGAGCCGCGTCGACCTGCCGGACCGGCACCTGCAGGCGTATGCCGCAGCCGTCGCCTCGCTCGGCAGCGCGGTCGGTGCCGACGTGCTGCACGCCCACTCCAAGCACGTCAACGCCCAGGCGGCCCTGCTCGCGGGCGAGCGCCTCGGCGTGCCCGTCGTCTACGAGGCGCGCGGCTTCCTCGAGGACACCTGGCGCACCCGCGGCGGTGACCCGCACAGCGACTTCTACCGGTGGACCCGCGAGACGGAGACCCGGTGCCTCACCCTCGCCGACGCCGTCGTGACGCTCTCGCAGAGCATGCGGGACGACGTCGTGGCCCGCGGGGTCGACGCGGCCCGCGTGCACGTCATCGGCAACTGCGTGCCCGACGACCTCGTCACGGCGCCCGTCGACGGCGGACCGGTGCGCACCTCGCTCGACATCCGGCCCGACGACGTCGTCGTCGGCACCGTGTCGACGCTCAACGCGTACGAGGGCATCGACGTCCTCGTCGAGGCCGGCGCGCTGCTCGACGACGCCCGGCTCGTCGTGCTCGTCGTCGGGGACGGGCCGGCCCGTGACCGGATGGTGCGCCGCGCGGCCGAGCTGCGCCGGTCGGGCAACCGCACCCGGTTCGTCCTCACCGGCCGCGTGCCGCACGACCGGAGCGCCGAGCACCACGCGGCCATCGACGTCTTCTGCGTGCCGCGCCGGGCCACCCCGGTCACGGCCCTCGTGCCGCCGCTCAAGCCGGTCGAGGCCATGGCCCTGGGCCGACCCGTCGTCGTCACCGACCTGCCGCCGCTGCGCGAGCTCGTCGGCGCCGACCGGGGCGTGGTCGTGGCGCAGGCCGACCCAGCCGTCCTCGCCGAGGCGCTGCACCCGCTGGTCGCCGACCCGGGCCTGCGCGCTCGGCTCGGGGCCAACGGACGCGACCACGTCGCGAGCCGGCGCACGTGGTCGGCGGCGGCGACGGCATACGAGCAGGTCTACGACCGGGCGCGGACGGTGGCGGCATGACGATCGGGAGCGACCAGGTGGTGCAGGACGTGCAGGACGTGCAAGAGGTCGAGAGCGGCGAGGACGTGGCGGAGCGGAACCGACCGGTCGCGCTCGGCCCCGAGGAGGCGGCGGCGCTCGCGCGCGCCGCCGGCCTCGAGGAGCTCGGCGTGCGGCCGGGGCTGCGCGGCTACGTCCGCGAGGTGTGGAGCTACCGGCACCTCGTGTGGCACCTGTCGTCGGCCCAGGCCTGGGCCACGAACCAGAACAACTACCTCGGCCAGCTCTGGGCGGTGCTCAACCCGCTGCTGCTCGTCGGCTCGTACTACCTGATCTTCGGGCTGCTGCTCAAGACGCGGGGCGGCACGTCGAACTACATCGCCTTCCTCACGATCGGCATCTTCGTCTTCGGCTACTCGGCGAGCGCGATCATCGCGGGGTCCCGGGCCGTCGTCGGGCAGATCGGGCTGGTGCGCGCGTTGCGCTTCCCCCGGGCCGTCCTGCCGATCTCGGTCACCCTGACGCAGTTCCTCGTCAACGTGCCGGCCTTCGCGGTGCTGATGGTGATGATTCCCCTGACAGGAGAGCCGTTCTCGCCGCACTGGCTGCTCTTCCCCGTCGCGCTGCTGCTCCAGAGCCTCATCAACCTCGGCCTCGCGTTCTTCCTCGCGCGGCTGGTCAACGCGGCCCGGGACTCGGCCAACCTCGTGCCGGTCGGCGTGCGCCTGGCCCGCTACGTCTCGGGGGTCTTCTTCTCCATCCCGCACTACGCGGGGCACGGGCTCGTCAGCGCGCTGCTGCTCTACCAGCCGCTCGCCGTCAGCATGACGACCGCACGGGAGGCCCTCATGGACCAGTACCCCCTGACGTGGGGCAGCTGGGTCGCCGCGGCGGTGTGGGGCGTCGTGCTCTGCGCCTCCGGACTCGTCTTCTTCTGGCGCGGGGAGGGTCGCTATGGGAGCAACTGACGTGGCGCCGGACGCGACGACGCCGAGCGTCGTGTGCTCGGGGCTCGACATCGTCTACACCGTCTTCGGCGCGAAGCAGAAGGGCACCGACACGGGCGGCGAGTTGCCGCTGGTCGAGCGCCTGCTGGCGAGACGCAACCCGGTCAGCTCGGTGCGCAAGGTGCACGCCGTCAAGGACGTCTCGTTCGTCGTCAACCACGGTGAGGCCGTCGGCATCATCGGCCGCAACGGGTCTGGCAAGAGCACGCTGCTGCGCGCGATCGCGGGGCTCATGCCACCGACCAACGGCCGGGTCTGGGCGGCCGGTCGGCCCTCGCTCCTCGGGGTCAACGCCGTGCTGCTCACCGGCCTCACCGGCGCCAAGAACGTCATGATCGGCGGCCTCGCGCTCGGGCTGACGCCGGCCCAGGTGCGCGATCGCTACGCCGGCATCGTCGACTTCAGCGGCATCGGCGACTTCGTCGACCTGCCGATGAGCGCCTACTCCTCGGGCATGGGCGCACGGCTGCGCTTCGCCATCTCCACCGCCGCAGCGCCCGACATCCTCATGATCGACGAGGCCCTGGCGACCGGCGACGCCGAGTTCCAGGCTCGCAGCCGCGACCGGATCGCCGAGATCCGCCGCGACGCGAGCACCGTCTTCCTCGTCAGCCACAGCAACGCCGCCATCCGCGAGTCGTGCGACCGCGTGCTGTGGATGGAGCAGGGGCGCCTCGTCATGGACGGCCCCACCGACGAGGTCGTGCGCGCCTACGAGCAGTCTCACCGGAAGGCCACGGCGTGAGCCGCGCACCGGTCGGTCGCGCCCCGACGCTCTCGGCCCTCGTCGTCACCGTCGTGCACCATCCCGAGGACGCGCGCATCCGCCACCGCGAGATCGGTGCGCTCCTCGACGCCGGGGTGCAGGTGACGTATGCCGCGCCCTTCTCCGCGCACGCCCTCGACCTCCCCGACGTGGCCGGCCTGCGACCCGTCGACCTCCCGCACGCCACCGGACGGTCGCGCGGGCAGGCCTTCCGCGCCGCCCGCCGGCTGCTCGCCCGCGAGGCGGCCGACCACGACGTCGTGCTCGTCCACGATCCCGAGATCGTCGCCGCCGCAGCGGGACTGCGCCTGCCCAACCTCGTGTGGGACGTCCACGAGGACACCGCCGCCGCGATCGAGGCCAAGCCGTGGGTGCCCGAGCGGGCGCGCCGCCCCCTGGCCCGCGCGGCCCGGGCCATCGAGCGGCACGCCGAGCGCCACCACGAGCTCATCCTCGCCGAGTACGCCTACGCCGACCGCTTCGAGCGCGAGCACGTCGTCGTGCCCAACACGGTCCGGGTGCCGGCGACCGCGCACGTCCCCGGACCGCGACGCGCGGTCTACCTCGGCTCGCTGACCATGCCCCGGGGCGCCGCGACGCTGCTGCAGACCGGGCGCCTGCTCACCGGCGCGACGCGCGGCGAGGTGGCCGTCGAGATCATCGGCGCGGCCCGCGACACCCGCACCGCCGAGACCCTCG
This sequence comes from Terrabacter tumescens, assembly GCF_014646815.1. Lineage (GTDB taxonomy): Bacteria > Actinomycetota > Actinomycetes > Actinomycetales > Dermatophilaceae > Terrabacter > Terrabacter tumescens. The sequence goes on along the minus strand of NZ_BMNZ01000002.1, from coordinate 652,726 downwards.
CCTGGGGCGTCAAGTGCGGACACGTGACCCACCACGGCTTCGTGCCGAGCGCGCGGGCCCTCCCGATGCTCGACGGCGCCCTCGCCGGGCTCTCGCTCCTCGAGGACCGCCCCAACTACCGGCACTCGATGCCGACCAAGGTCATCGAGTACATGGCCCGCGGCCTGCCCGTCATCACCACCCCGCTCCCCCTCGCCGCCGACCTCGTCGAACGGGCGGGCTGCGGCATCGTCGTGCCCTTCGGCGACGCGGAGGCCACCGCCGCCGCCCTCGTCGAGCTCGCCCGCGACCCGGAGAGACGGGAGGCGCTGGGACGCGCCGGCCACGCGTACGCCCGCGAGCACCACGACTGGAACGCCATCGGGCGCGACTTCGTGCGCCACGTCACCCACCTCGCGCGGGGACGCCGCGGCGGCGCAACCGGCGCGACCGACGAGGTGGCCCGCAGCCGCCGCGGCCTGGCCGTCTGACAGTCAGCAGCACGTGCCCATCCCCTCCACCACCACCGCATCCACAGCCGGACTCACAGCAGCACTCACAGCACGGGAGACCCACATGTTCGACGACGGAATCGCCGTCATCGGCCTCGGCTACATCGGCCTGCCGACCTGCGCCGCCCTCACCCGCCACGGCCTGCGCGTCACGGGCGTCGACGTCAACGAGCGCACCGTCTCGGAGATCAACGCCGGGCGCGTGCCCATCGTCGAGCCCAACCTCGACGTGGCCATCGCCTCGGCCATGGCCGACGGGCTGCTCACCGCGACGACGAGCATGCCGCACGCCTCGGTCTACCTCATCGCCGTGCCGACGCCGTTCACGGGCGACCACGAGCCGGACCTGCGCCACGTGCGCTCGGCGACCGAGGCCATCGCGCCGATGCTCCGCGGCGGCGAGGTCGTCATCCTCGAGTCGACGTCGCCGCCCGGCACGACCGAGCTGATCTCGCAGTGGATCTCGGACCTGCGGCCCGACCTCAAGCTGCCGCACATGGGCGGCATCTCCGACGTGCATCTCGCCCACTGCCCCGAGCGGGTGCTGCCCGGCCGGATCATGGTCGAGATCTTCTCCAACGACCGGATCGTCGGGGGGCTGTCGCCCGAGTGCGCGCAGCGGGCCGCCGAGGTCTACCGGCTTTTCGTCACCGGCGACATCATCCTCACCGACGCGAAGTCGGCCGAGATGGCCAAGCTCACCGAGAACGCCTTCCGCGACGTCAACATCGCCTTCGCCAACGAGCTCGCCGAGATCTGCGAGCACATCGGCCTCGACGTCTGGGAGGTCATCTCGATGGCCAACCACCACCCGCGCGTCAACATCCTGCAGCCGGGCCCGGGGGTCGGCGGCCACTGCATCGCCGTCGACCCGTGGTTCATCGTCTCGGCCGCACCCGAGCAGGCGCGGCTCGTCCGGGCGGCTCGTGAGACCAACGACGCCCGGCCGCGCACCGTGCTGACGAAGATCTCCGACGCGCTCGCCCTGACCGGTCGCACGGACGGCGAAGGTGGCACCGTCGCCTGCCTCGGCCTCGCCTTCAAGGCCGACATCGACGACCTGCGCGAGTCGCCGGCCCTGTCGATCACCGAGACGCTTGCGAAGGAGCGGCCCGGCACGCGGGTCCTCGCGGTCGAGCCGCACATCGACGCGCTGCCCCGTGGTCTGGCGGCGCTGCCGAACGTCGAGCTCGCCGCGACGGAGCAGGCCCTCGCCGAGGCCGACGTCGTGGTGCTGCTCGTCGACCACGCGGCCTTCCGCGCGATCACGCTCGCCGATCTGCGCGGCCGCGAGCTCGTCGACACCCGCGGCCTCTGGCGCTGAAGGAGAGCCGACATGAGCGCATCAGTCCCCCGGGTCATGACCGTCTACGGCACCCGCCCCGAGGCCATCAAGATGGCGCCCCTCGTCGCAGCCCTGCAGGCCGACGAGCGGGTCGAGCCGGTCGTCGCCGTGACGGGCCAGCACCGCGAGATGCTCGACCAGGTCAACGCCCTGTTCGGCATCCGCCCGGCCCACGACCTCGACCTCATGGCCCCGGGCGCGACGCTGGCCGAGCTCACGGCCCGCACGGTGCTCGCCACGTCGACGCTCCTGCGCGAGACCCGCCCCGACGTCGTCGTCGTGCAGGGCGACACGACGACCGTGCTGGCGACCGGCCTCGCCGCGTTCTACGAGCACATCCCCGTCGTTCACCTCGAGGCCGGCCTGCGCACGGGCGACGTCCGATCCCCCTTCCCCGAGGAGGCCAACCGCCGCCTCACCGCCCCGCTCGCCGACCTGCACCTCGCCCCGACCGCGACGTCCAAGGCCAACCTCGTGCGCGAGTCCGTCGACGCCGCAAGGATCCCCGTCACCGGCAACACCGTCATCGACGCCCTGCAGTGGACGACCGCCCAGCCCGTGGAGTTCGACGACCCGCGCGTCGCGGAGGCCGTCGGCGACGCGTCCGGCGGCCGCGACCTGCTCCTCGTCACCTCGCACCGGCGCGAGTCGTGGGGACCCCGGATGGTCGAGACGATGTCCGCCGTCCGCGACCTCGCCCGCGACCGTCCCGACCTGCAGGTGCTCCTGCCGATGCACCGCAACCCCGTCGTCCGCGACGTCATCGAGCCGCTCCTCGGGTCGCTCGAGAACGTGCTGCTGACCGAGCCGCTCGACTACCACCAGTTCGCCCACGCGCTCGCCGGCTCGACCGTCGTCCTCACCGACTCGGGCGGCGTCCAGGAGGAGGCGCCCAGCCTCGGCAAGCCGGTGCTGGTCATGCGCGACACGACCGAGCGGCCCGAGGCCGTCGAGGCCGGGACGGTCCGGCTCGTCGGCACCGACGGCGCCACGATCCGCGCGGCCGTCGAGGAGCTGCTCGACGACGTCGAGGCGTATGCCGCGATGGCCGGAGCCGTGAACCCGTACGGGGACGGCCGGGCCGCCGAGCGCTCCGTCGCCGCCATCGCGGAGCTGCTCGGACTCGGCCACCGCGCACCCGACTTCGACCCGGGTGACCCCACGGGCTCGTCCGAGACCTCCGAGCTGCTCCGTGTCTGAACCCGTGTCTGACTCCGTGTCCGACCGGCCGCGTCACGACGTCGTCGTCGTGGGCCTGGGCTACGTCGGCCTGCCGCTGGCACAGGCGGCCGTCGGCGCGGGGCTGTCCGTCGGCGGTCTCGACGCGAGCGCCGGCGTCGTGGCCTCGCTCGCGGCAGGGCACTCGCACGTCGACGACCTCTCCGACGAGGACGTCGCCAAGATGGTGTGCGCCGGCTTCGAGCCCACGACCGACCCGTCGTGCCTCGCCGACACCGCCGCCGTCGTCGTCTGCGTGCCGACACCCCTCGGGGCCGAAGGGGGTCCCGACCTCGCGGCCGTCCGCGCGGCGACGACGGAGCTCGCAGCCCACCTGAGGCCCGGGACCCTCGTCGTCCTCGAGTCGACGACCTACCCCGGCACCACCGACGAGGTCGTGCGACCGATCCTCGAGACGTCCGGGCTGCGCGCCGGGGTGGACTTCCCCCTCGCGTTCTCGCCGGAGCGCGTCGACCCGGGCAACACGGCATACGGGATCCGCAACACCCCCAAGGTCGTCGGCGGGCACACGCCCGCCTGCACGGAGGCGGCGACGGCCTTCTACTCGCTCTTCGTAGACACCGTCGTGCCGACGCGCGGCACGCGCGAGGCCGAGACGGCCAAGCTGCTCGAGAACACCTACCGCCACATCAACATCGCGCTCGTCAACGAGATGGCGCGCGTCTGCCACGACCTCGACATCGACCTGTGGGAGGTCATCGCGGCCGCGAGCACGAAACCCTTTGGCTTCCAAGCCTTCTACCCCGGTCCGGGTGTCGGCGGCCACTGCATCCCGATCGACCCGAACTATCTCTCGCACAACGTGCGCACGCGCCTGGGCTACCCGTTCCGCTTCGTCGAGCTGGCGCAGGAGATCAACGCCGCGATGCCGGCCTACGTCGCGCGCCGGGTGCAGGACGCGCTCAACGAGGACGGCAGGGCCCTGCGCGGCGCCCGGGTGCTGCTGCTCGGCGTGACCTACAAGGCCGACATCGCCGACCAGCGCGAGTCCCCCGCCGTTCCCGTCGCGCGCCGCCTGCTCGAGCAGGGCGCCGAGCTCGCGTTCCACGACCCCCTCATCGGGCGGTGGGACGAGCTCGCCGACGAGCTCGGACCGGCCGCCACCGCCGTCCCGGACCTCGATGCCGCCGTCGCCGGCGCCGACGTCGTCGTGCTGCTGCAGCGCCACCGGGGCTACGACGTCGACGCGCTCGCCGCCCGCTCCCGACGCTTCCTCGACACCCGTGGCACCGTGACGCCGAGCGCCCACGCCGAGCGCCTCTGACCCGATCGCGCCCCGGCGCAATGGCCCCGCGCACCACCGTCGGGCCGAGGCGCTGGCGGGAGCACCCACGCCGCGCGTGGCCGACCGGTGCAATCGTGACGAAACGGGCACCGACGGCGTTGCCCAGGACCGGAGGCGACGATGACGTCCACCCGCACACTCACCCTGGCCGTGCCCGTGAGGGCGGCCCGCGCGGTCGGCATGGTGCTGGCCCTGGCAGTCGCCGCGGCGACCGCGTTCCTCGTGACCGCGCCGCCACCCGCGCAGGCGGCGACCCTCCAGCAGGTCACGAGCTTCGGCAGCAACCCCGGCGCGCTGGCGATGTATGGCTACCGTCCCGACGGGCTGCCTTCTGGCGCACCGGTCGTCGTCCTGCTGCACGGCTGCACGCAGGACGCGACGACGTACTTCACGAACTCGGGCTGGCGGACGTTCGCCGACCGGCACGGCTTCGCGCTCGTCCTCGCCCAGCAGGGCAGCGGCAACAACTCGAGCAAGTGCTTCAACTGGTTCGAGTCCGCTGACACCGCCCGCGGCCAGGGCGAGGCCGCGAGCATCGCCCAGATGGTCGACTACGCGACGACGAACTACGGCAGCGACGCCCGCCGCGTCTACGTCAGCGGCCTGTCCGCCGGCGCGGCCATGACGGCCGTCATGCTCGCCACCTACCCCGACAAGTTCGCCGGTGGCTCGATCAACGCGGGCCTGCCCTACCGCTGTGCCACGTCGAGCACCGCCGCCTTCTCGTGCATGAACCCTGGCGTCGACAAGACCCCCTCGGCGTGGGGTGACCTCGTGCGGGGAGCGTATGCCGGCTACTCGGGTCCCCGACCGAAGGTGGCCATCTGGCAGGGCCAGTCCGACACGACGGTCGCGCCGATGAACGGCGTCGAGCTGCGCGACCAGTTCACGAACGTCGACGGCGTCTCGCAGACCCCGACCTCGACGGGCACCATCAGCTCCGGCGTCACGTGGGAGGACTACGGCGGCCAGGTCCGGCTGACGAAGATCGCGGGCATGGGGCACGGCACCGCCGTCGACCCGGGCACGGCCTCGAACCAGTGCGGCACGGCCGGCGCCTACTTCATCGACACCGTCTGCGCGGCCTACTACGACGTCCGGTTCTTCGGCCTCGACGGCGGCGCCACACCGCCCACCACCAGCACGACGTCGACGCCCCCGCCCACCACGTCGACGACCTCGACGACCTCGTCACCGACGACGACCACCACCACGGCTCCGACCTGCATCACGTCGAGCAACTACGACCATGTCGTGGCCGGGCGTGCCCATCAGTCGGGCGGCTACGCGTACGCCCTCGGCTCGAACCAGAACCTCGGGCTCTACAACACCTTCTACACCGCGACGCTCAAGCAGTCCTCGCCCGGCTACTGGGAGAAGTGCTGAGCTCGCCACTCACCCGCCCGAGGCGTGCGCGCGGCTAGCATCGCCAGATGCCCACCGCCCACGCCCCGGCGCCATGATCGGCGGCTACGCCTCGGCCGGTGCGTGGGGCGCCCGCAACGGTCCGGTCCTCATCCGCCGGGTGCTCGACCGGGAGCGGGCGGGCGCCTACCTCGCCCTCCTGCTCGTCGAGGTCGTCCTGCTCGCGGCGTTCGCCGGGGTCCTCGTCGTCGTGCTGCAGGTGTCCGAGGCCCAGCCGCTCTGGCTGCGGGCACTCGTGGCCGGCACGTTCGGGATGACCGTGGCCGGGGCGGTCGCGTGGGTCGTCGAGGCGGTGACCCGGTGGTGGTGGAGCACGCGCCGCCCCGGGCACCTCGTCGTCGCCGACGCGCCGTCCGGGGTCGCCGCCACCGCGGTCCTGCGGTCCCGCGCGTCGCTCGTGACGCCGTTCGCGCTCGCCGTCGTCGCGCCGGCCTGGTGCGTCCTCATGGTCGTGGTCACCGCGTCGGTGCCGTGGGTCGCCATCCTCTTCGGACTGCTCGCGCTCGTGGCGTGCGCGCGGCTCGCACCCTTCGTGCTGGGTCGCGTCGCAGCCGGAGGCGTCTACCTCACCCCGTCGGGCATCGAGCTGCGGCGGGGCGTCCGGACGGCGCGCGTGCGGTGGGAGGCCGTGCAGGCCCGGCCCGACGACCTCGCGCACGGGCTGGCCGGCGGTTCCGAGGAGCGCAGCTTCCCCGTGGACGTGCCGCTCGACGTGACCGACCAACCGCTCCCGGGGCGGGTGCCGGTGCCCGTCGCCTACCTCTGGCTGCGCCCGGACGCGCTCGCGGACCTCATCGGGTGGTATGCCGTGCAGCCGGCCCTGCGGCAGCACCTCGGCACGCGCGCGTCCCTCGAGTGGGGACCGTCGACGCCCAGCGCCGTGACGATGACCGACGGCGACGCGTTCGGGTCAGCCTGACGGCTGCCCGGCCTGTGCGGGGCCGATCCGGTAGGGCCGCATCATCTCGTTGTCCTCGTGCTCGACGATGTGGCAGTGCCACGTGTACTGGCCGGCCCTCGTGAAGCGGGCACGCACCCTGGTGACTTCGCCGGGATAGGCGATGACGGTGTCCTTGAACCCGGTCTCCCACCCCTCCGGAGGCCGCGGCTCCCCGACGAGTCGCGCCGGGGCCTCCGCCTCGCCGTCCTCGTTGGTGACCAGGGCCTGACGGTCGGCGACCTGGAACGTCGTCTCGTGGATGTGGATCGGGTGGGCGTCGGCAGTGAAGTTGTAGACCTCCCACACCTCCGTGTCGCCGACCGAGGGGTTCTCGGTGACCTCGTCCATCCACATCCGGTGCACGGGGTGGCCGTCCGCATCGAGCTCGCCGAGCATCGCCTCGGCCGGCCCGTCCCAGGCCGACGACATCATCTCGATGAGCGCCAGCCGTCGGGTCCGCGTCCGAGCGGGCAGACTCGGCACCGGCGGGAGGACGAGGAACTGGGGCGGCGTCGAGGGGTCCGGGGAGACCGGAGCGACGACGCGGAACTGCAGCACCTGCCCGGTGGTGCGCGGGTCGGCGCCGTCGAAGTCCGAACCGGGCTCGCCACCACCGAAGGGCTCGTCGGGTCCCTCGTTGCCGAGGACGTAGCTGCCCTCGGGGACGTTCGTGAAGTCGACGACCAGGTCTGCGCGCTCGGCAGGAGCCATGAGGAGCCGGCTGCCGTTGGTCGCCGTGAGGTCCACCGGCGCGGCCAGGAAGCCGCCCTCGTTGCCGATCGCCCAGACCTGCGCTCCCGGGATCCGGCTGAAGTCGAGAACGAGGAAGCGGGCCTGGCAGCCGTTGAGCAGGCGCAGCCGGTACCGGCGCCGCTGGACCACCTGGAAGGGCCACGTGTTGCCGTTCACCATGATCGCGTTGCCGAAGAACTCGGGGTTCCAGATCGGCGAGAGGTCCGTGGCCGGGGCGAAGCCCGGGTTCTGCGCCGTGGCGCCGTCGAAGAACTCACGGCTGTCCGGGTAGAAGAGCGAGCCGTCCTCGTTGAAGGCGCGGTCCTGGATCACGATCGGGAGCTCGAAGTAGGTCTTGCGGGACGGGACCCTATCGCCCTCCTTGGGTGCCGGTCCGGGCAGCACGGCCATCGCTCCCGAACGGCTGTCACGGATCGCACTGTCCCCTTGGGGACCTCCTCTGACGAGGAAGAAGCCGGCAGGCCCCGCATACACGTTGAGGCGGGTCATCCCGAGGGTGTGGTCGTGGTACCAGAGCGTCGAGGCCCGCTGGTCGTTCGGGTACTCGAAGGTGACGAAACCAGGACCCCACTCGAGGCCGAGGGCGCTGGAGGCCTTGCCCCTGAAGAACGAGTGCCACGTGCCCTCCGTCGCACAGCCCGCCGGCACGTTCCTGGCCGCCGGGAGGAACCACGCCTCGGCGTAGCCGTCGCTCTCGTCACCGACGCCGACGGCGCCGTGCACGTGTGTCACCAGAGGCACGGGTCCCGTGTAGGCGCCCGGAGTCGCTGCGAAGGTGGGCCTGCTGTCCCGCCCGTCGTCACCGCCCGGGGGGTTGGCCCAGTGCAGCGTCGGGTCGACGGGCAGCAGGTGCGGCAGGTAGTTCCCGGCGCTGTCCACCAGGTCGTTGACCCACTTGACCTGCACCGGGCGCTTCCATCTCGCCTCGATCGTGAGCGAGGGCGCGTGGTGGACCAGCAGCCCACGCCTGTTCGCTGACCGTACGGCGCCGTAGCCCCACACCGTCGTGGCAGGCAGCCCCACGGGCAGGATCTGTTGGGACAGCTGCCGGACCGAGATCTCGTAGTAGTCGACCGGCTTGCCGCCCTTGCGCCTGATGGTGCCGGCGCGCGGCATCACCGGCGGCACGAGCATCGGCGTCACGAACTTGGGCACGGCCAGAGGATCGAGGGTGCCGCCCGGGATGGCGGCCACGGCCCGCGTCGCGCCACCCGGCGCGCAGGCGTAGAGCACGAAACCTGCGCCGGCCACGCCCGCTGCCCTGATGAAGGTCCGCCGGCTCAGCGGTCGGCCCCTCACGCCACACCGATCATTGGTCATGGTCATCACCCAGTCTCTTCACCACTGACCGTCGGCGCGTCCCCGGTCACGCCCTCTGCCTGCCAGCGTGACACCACGAGCGGGCTCCTGAACGCCGAATGGGAGGCTGCTGTGAGCTCAGACGCATGTTCCGATGGCGCCGATCACCCACCTTGTCAACATGATTCGTGCTTTGACGGGCACCGGCGGCACGAGTCAGCGACGCAGTCGCAGCCCGCGTGGGGTCATGTGGAAGCCGGCCTGAGACAGCGCCTGCACGAGCGGGTGGGCCGAGCCGAGCACCGAGGCACCGTCGGCCTTCTCGACGGTGAGCCGGCCGAGGGCGCCCTCGCGGACGGCGAGAGCCAGGGCATCGGCCGCGGCCTGCAGGCGCTCGGGGTCGTCGGACCAGCAGAGCATCGTCTTGCCACCCCGCTCGACGTAGAGCACGAGCTCGCCGTCGACGACGACGACGAGCGCTCCGGCCTTGCGGCCCGGCTGATGGCCCTTGCGGCGGGCCGCCCTGGGGGCTGCATCGTCGTCGCCGTCCTTCGCGGCGGCCGGGTCGTCGGCAGCCGCGTCGGTGAGTCCCCGCTCGGGCCAGCCGATGGAGGCGCCATAGGGGTTGGCGGGGTCGCTGGCGGCGAGCACCAGGGCAGGAGGTCCTGTGCGTTCGCGGCCACGCTGGCCGCCTCGCCCGGGACCGCCTCGCCCCGGACCGCCGGTGGGTGAGGGCGCGAGCCACTCATCGCCATCGGCGGCATCGACGCGTCGTCCGCCGACTCCGGCGTCGTCGGCACCCGGGAGGCGTGACATCGACCGCAGCCGGTCGACGGCGCCGGTCGAGGCGAACTGCGAGGCGCCCAGCCCCTCGACGAAGTAGCCGCGGCGCACCTTGCCGGCCTCCTCGGCGGCGGCGAGCACCCGGTAGACGGCGGCGAAGCCACCGGGCACGTCCTCCGTGACGACCGACCCGCGGGTCAGCACGCCGTAGCGGTCGAGGAGCAGCTCGGCGTTGGTGACGGCGCGCACCGTCGGGTCGGTCTCGGCGGGCGGGAGCGCGGTCCAGCGGCCGACGCCGGTCGAGGGTCCGGACCCGACGGCCCGTCCGGCCGCGAGCGCCTTGCCGGTGGCGGCCTCCTCGGCCGCCTCGACCTGGGCCGGGCTCGTGCCGGCGAGGGGGCCACGCAGGGAGCCGAAGCGGCCGAGCGAACCGCGCCGGCCGGCATACCTCGTCGACCGAGGGCCGCTCGTGGTGCGCTTGTGCGCGGTGCGGCCGCCGGCGAGCAGCGCCCGCAGCGGCGCGATGGTGTCGTTGGTGATGCGGCCCGACCACAGCAACGACCACAGGGCGTCGTTGAGCTCGCTGTCGCCGAGGCCGACCCGGGTCGAGAGGGCGCGGAAGAAGTAGGCGCCGCCGCCCTCCAGCGCGTCGAGCACGGCCTGCTCGTCGTCGGTCAGCGGGGCGACCTCGGGCGGGGTGAGCGTCAGGTGCGCGGCGTCGGCGAGGTGCAGACTGACCCAGCCGTCGTCGCCGGGCAGCGACCCGTGGCCGCGCCAGACGACCTCGCCAGAGCTCATCACCTCGTCGAGCAGCGCGGGTCGGTAGTCGGCGACGCGCGCGGGCAGGACGAGCGACTCGAGCGCGCTCGCCGGCACCTCGGCCCCGGTCAGCTGCTCGACCGCGCGGAGCAGGCCCTCACGTCCGCGCAGGCCGCCCCCGACGCCCTGCCACTGCGGCAGGAAGCGCGCCAGGTCGGCCTGGTCGACGGGCTCGACCTCGTGGCGCAGCGCGGCGAGCGAGCGGCGGCGCAGCAGGCGCAGCACCTCGGCGTCGCAGAACTCGGGACCGTGGCCGCCGCCGTTCTCGGTGGGCAGCAGCTCGCCCTCGACGACGCGCCCGGACGACACGAGCCGGCGCAGGGCGTCGTGGACGACGGCGGGCCCGAGGCCCCACCACGCGGCGACGGTCTGCACCGCGAACGGCCCGTGGGTGCGGGCGAAGCGCGCGACGAGGTCGGCGAGCGGGTCGGGCGCCGGCTCGAGGAAGGCCTGTGGCACCCCGACGGGAAGCGACGTGCCGAGCGCGTCGCGCAGTCGGGCGGCGTCCTCGATGGCGGCCCAACGATCCTCGCCGCCGACGCGCACGGCGATGACCCGGCGCGCGGCCTCGAGCTCCTTCAGGGCAGTCTCGACGGGCGCCGGCTCGAAGCCCTCGGCCGCTCGGGCCACGACGTCACGCACCGACAGCGGACCGAGCACGCGCAGCAGGTCGGCGACGTCCTCGGCGTCACGGGCACCGCGCTCGGGCGTCAGCCGCTGCAGCTCGGCCTCGGTGCGGGCCACGGCCTCGGGGTCGAGCAGGTCGCGCAGCGCGAGCGCCTCACCCTGGCCGAGCAGCTCGGACAACAGCGACGGGTCGAGCGCGAGGGCAGCGGCCCGACGCTCGGCGAGCGGCGAGTCGCCCTCGTAGAGGTACTGCGCGACGTAGCCGAAGACGAGCGACTTCGCGAAGGGGCTCGGCTGGCTCGACTCGACGTCGACGACCTTGACGGCGCGGGAGCGGATGTCGCCCATGAGCTCGACGAGCCCTGGCACGTCGAAGACGTCCTGGACGCACTCACGCACGGCCTCGAGGACGATGGGGAAGGACGGGTATTGGCTGGCGACCTCGAGCAGCTGCGCGGCGCGCTGGCGCTGCTGCCAGAGCGGTTGGCGCTTGTCGGGACGACGGCGCGGCAGCAGCAGGGCCCGGGCCGCGCACTCCCGGAACCGCGCTGCGAACAGGGCGGATCCGCCGATCTCCTGGGTGACGAGCTCGCTGACCTCCTCGGGCTCGAGGGTGACGAGCTCGACGAGCTGCTGGCCGACGGCCGCGCCGTCCTCGAACTCGAGGTCGGGCAGGCGGAAGACGATGCCGTCGTCGCCGTGCATGGCCTGGACGTCGATGCCGAACCGCTCGCGCATGCGGGCCGCCACGCAGAGCGCCCACGGCGCGTGCACCTGTCCGCCGAAGGGCGAGAGGACGGCCACGCGCCAGTCACCGATCTCGTCGCGGAAGCGCTCGACGACGATGGTGCGGTCGTCGGGGACGTGCCGGGTCGCCTCCTTCTGCTCGGTGAGGTAGCTGATGAGGTTGTCGGCGGCCCACTCGTCGAGGCCGGCCGCGGTGACCCGGGCCCGGGCCCGTTCGGGGGTCAGGCCGACGATCTCGCGGACGAACCCGCCGAGGGCACGACCGAGCTCGGCGGGGCGCCCCTGCTGGTCGCCCTTCCAGAACGGCAGCTTGCCCGCCTGCCCCGGCGCCGGCGTGACGAGCACGCGGTCGTGGGTGATGTCCTCGATGCGCCACGTCGACGTGCCGAGGGTGAAGACGTCGCCGACGCGCGACTCGTAGACCATCTCCTCGTCGAGCTCACCGACCCGGCGACCGGGCCCCTCACCGGAGGCGAGGAACACGGCATACAACCCCCGGTCGGGGATGGTGCCGCCGCTCGTCACGGCGAGGCGCTGGGCACCACGGCGGCCGGAGAGCGTGTCGGTGACGCGGTCCCAGACGATGCGCGGGCGCAGCTCGGCGAACTCGTCGGACGGGTAGCGGCCCGCGAGCATGTCGAGCGTGGCCTCGAGGACCGAGCGCGGCAGCGAGGCGAAGCTCGCCGACCGGTGCACGAGGGCCTCGACGTCGGCGACCGACCAGTCGTCCATCGCGCACATGGCGACGACCTGCTGGGCCAGCACGTCGACAGGGTTGGCGGGGATGCGGAGCGACTCGATGGCCCCGGCGCGCATGCGCTCGACGACGACGGCGGTCTGCACGAGGTCGCCGCGGAACTTGGGGAAGAGCACGCCCTGGCTGACGGCCCCGACCTGGTGGCCGGCGCGGCCGACGCGCTGGAGACCGCTCGCGACCGACGGCGGGCTCTCCACCTGGATGACGAGGTCGACGGCGCCCATGTCGATGCCGAGCTCGAGGCTGCTCGTCGCGACGACGGCGGGCAGGCGCCCGGCCTTGAGGTCCTCCTCGATGGTGGCGCGGTGCTCCTTGCTCACCGAGCCGTGGTGGGCGCGGGCGAGGACCGCCGGCGCGCCGCGCGACGACCCGGCCTGCGCCATGACCTGCGCGGGTGGCTGGGTGGAGAGGGCCGCGAGGCTCGGGACCGGCAGGCCCTCCTCCTCGGCGAGCCGCTCCTCCCAGATCTCGTTGAGCCGCGACGTCAGTCGCTCGGCGAGACGGCGCGAGTTGGCGAAGACGAGGGTCGAGCGGTGGTCGGCGATGAGGTCGACGATGCGCTCCTCGACGTGCGGCCAGATGCTCGCCTGCGGCGCCTGACCCGCGGCGGGCCCCGACAGGTCGGGCACCCCCGGCGAGATCTCGGCAGGCGCGCTGCCGAGCTCGCCCATGTCGGGGACGGGCACGACGACGTCGAGGTCCCACTGCTTGGTCGACTCGGGCTGCACGATCTCGACCGGCCGACCGCCCGCCAGGTAGCGCGCGACCTCCTCGACGGGGCGCACGGTCGCCGACAGCCCGACGCGCTGGGCCGGCTTGGGCAGCAGGGCGTCGAGCCGCTCGAGGCTGAGGGCGAGGTGCGCGCCGCGCTTGGTGCCGGCGACGGCGTGGACCTCGTCGAGGATGACGGTCTCGACGCCCTTGAGCGCCTCGCGCACCGAGGAGGTGAGCATGAGGAAGAGCGACTCGGGCGTCGTGATGAGGATGTCGGTGGGCGTGCGCGCGAAGGCGCGGCGCTCGTTGGCCGGGGTGTCGCCCGAGCGGACGCTGACGCTGATGTCGGGAGGTGGCAGCTCGAGCCGGGTGGCGGCGTGGCCGATGCCGACGAGCGGGGCCCGCAGGTTGCGCTCGACATCGACGGCGAGCGCCTTCATCGGCGAGATGTAGAGCACGCGGCACCGCTCGAGGCGCTCCTCGGGCACCGGCTCGCTCGCCATCCGGTCGATGGCCCAGAGGAAGGCCGAGAGCGTCTTGCCCGAGCCGGTCGGCGCGACGACGACGGTGTGGTGCCCCGAGCTGATCGCGTCCCACGCGCCTGCCTGGGCGGTGGTGGGCGCGCTGAAGCTGCTCCGGAACCACTCGGCGGTCGCCGGAGAGAATCGGTCGAGCACGTCGGCCCGCTTGCCCTTCGCCATCGGGGTCAGCCTGCCATCCCGCACCGACATCCCCCAGTGAGGCCACTGCGACGTCCCCGGCGACGTCCCCGGCGACGTCCCCAGCAAGGCCCGCCGGCGTCGTCCCGGGCAGGCCCTCCCCGCCCTGCCCGGGACGGCGTCAGTCGCGGTCGTGGAAGACGAGCACCGGGCAGTGCGCGTGCTCCGAGCACGCCGAGCTCACAGACCCGAGCAGCAGCCCGGCGAATCCGCCGTGCCCGCGACTGCCCACGACGAGGAGCGAGGCGCCCCGACTCGCCTCGATGAGCACGGTCCGGGCGGATCCGTGCACCACCTCGGGCTGGAGCCCCTCCGGCCGGTGGCCGCCGAACACCTCGTCCAGCGTCTCCCTCAGCACGGTGTCGGCGTCCACGTCAGGACGCCAGCCGACGTCCACCGGCGCGTTGAAGGACTGCGGTGGTCCCACGCCGTGACCGCCTCGACGCGGCTCCCGTCGGCCGCGGCGAGGCGCGCCGCCCAGCGCAGCGCGTGCTTCGACGACTCGGAGCCGTCGACCCCCACGACGATGCGTCCCGGTGCCGTGCGCTCCTCGCCCGCGACCTCGCCCATGGCTCTCCACCTCTCCCTCTGTCACCCCAGCCTGTCGTGGGGCGGGCGTCACGGGCAGGGCCTTCGGTCCCGCTTGTCCGCGACACGGCATACGAGGGCGTATGCCGTGTGGCTCAGCGGGCGACCTCGCGGTGCGAGCCGTCGAGACGTCGCGTCCATCCGCGGCGGTCGAGGTGCTCGAGCAGCGGGATGACGATGCGGCGCGTGCTGTCGAGCGCCTGGCGGGCGTCGCTCGTCGTGAACGGCTGCGGGAGCGCCGCGAGCTCGCGCATCGCGAGGGCCGGCGCGTTGGGGAGCAGGACCACGTCGCCGGGCAGGCGCAGGATGCGGCCGGTGCCCTCGGCGGCGGCCAGCTCGCGCGGCCCGAGCCCTGCGGCGTCGAGCTCGTGCTGCTCCGGAGCCGTGAAGGGGCGCTGCCGCAGGCGTTCCTCGATCCTGCCGAGAGCGGCCTCGGCGGGGGCCGAGAGGGCTGCGGTGCGCCCGGGCAGCCCGACGCGGCCGTCGCGCACCTCGAGCCCCACGGCCGCGGCGAGGTCGGTGACGAGGGCACGATCGGGTGCCCCGGCAGCGGCGCGCGCGGCCTCGAGGGCGAGCACGGGGTCGATCGGCGTGGTGTCGGCCCGGCGCTGAACCGCGGCGCGCAGCCGCTCGGCTGCGTCCTGCCAGGCGGAGTCGTCGACGAGCCAGGCACCCCGGCGCGCGACGGTCTCGGCCGGCCGCTCACCGGCCGGCACCGTGATGCCGAGCGAGCCGGCATCGGCCTGCCTCATCCAGCCGCGCCGGGCGACCTCACGGGCCAGGTCCGGCGCGCCGTCGAGGCCCCGGACGACCTCTGCCCGTCGGGCTGCGGCGCCCCGCCGGTCGAGCCTCGGGGGGTCGGCGTCGACGACGACCGCGCCGACGACGTGACGCGAGCCCGGGTCGCGCAGGACGACCCGGTCGCCGCCGACGAGGGGCAGCGTCGACGGCAGGAGCAGCCTCACCGCGCCCGGTCCGAGGGGACGCACCCGCGCCTCGAGGGCAAGCGTGCCGACGTGGACCATGAGGCGGTTCGGGAGCCGCTCGGCGGCGACACCGCCGGGCCCCGACGCCTTCGCCCCGACGAGCCGCACGTCGAGCGACGTCGTGACGTGCCAGACCCGTGGCGTCAGCAGCACGTCGCCGCGCGCGACGTCGTCGACCCCGATGCCGCGCAGGTTGACCGCGACGCGGGCCACGGCGGGCACCTCGTCGTGGGTCCGGCCGAGGCTCTGCAGCCCGCGCACCGTGACGGTGTGGGAGGCGCCGTTCGCGCGGTGCACGAGGAGCTCGTCGCCGACCCGGACGGTCCCGGCCCCGAGGGTGCCGGTGGCGACGGTGCCGCTGCCGCGGACCGAGAACGACCGGTCGACCCAGAGGCGGGTGCGTCCGTCGCGGTCGGGGGTGGGGAGCGCACCGACGAGGTCGTCGAGGGCGCCGCGGAGGGCGTCGAGCCCCTCGCCGGTGCGCGCCGAAACCGCGAGCGCGGCACTGCCGGCGAGGCTGGTGCGGCCGACGTGGTCGAGCGCCTCCGCCATCGCGGGACCGGGATCGGCGAGGTCGCTGCGTGTCACGACGACGAGCCCGCGCGAGATGCCGAGCGCGTCGACGGCCGCGAGGTGCTCGGCCGACTGGGGGCGCCAGCCCTCGTCGGCGGCGACCACGAGCATGACGGCGGGCGCGGGGCCCAGCCCGGCGAGCATGTTGCCGATGAAGCGTTGGTGCCCGGGCACGTCGACGAAGGCGACGTCAGCGCCGGACGCGAGGGTCGTCCACGCGTACCCGAGGTCGATCGTCATGCCCCGGCGGCGCTCCTCGGCCCACCGGTCGGGTTCGATCCCGGTCAGGGCCCGCACCAAGGTGGACTTGCCGTGGTCGACGTGGCCGGCGGTCGCGATGACGTGCACGGGTCAGTCGCCGCTCGGCCGGTCGACGCCACGGACGTCGAGGACGGCGCGGACCGCGAGGATCGCGCGCTCGACGTCGGTATCCCGCGCCGGCGGCACGCAGCGCAGGTCGACGAGGCAGCGGCCCCGCTCGACGCGGGCCACGACACCGGGCTGACCCCGCCTCAGGCGCTCGGCGCACTCCTCCGGAAGCGCCACGGCCCAGCCGGGCAGCGGCAGCCCCGGCGCCCCGCCGCCACCGACGCGTCCCTCGACGGCGACGACCTCGCCCGACACGGCGGTGGCCAGCCGCTCGGTGCGGGCCCGCAGCCGGTCGCGGTCGACGTGGAGGTAGTCGGTGACCGGCGGCACCGGTCCGCGCAGGGTCGCCTCGAGAGCGGCGAGCGTCAGCTTGTCGACGCGCAGCGCCCGCGCGAGGGGGTGGCGCCGCAGCCGCTCGACCGTGGCGGCCTCGCCGAGGACGAGACCGGCCTGTGGGCCGCCGAGCAGCTTGTCGCCGCTCGCCGTGACGATCGTGGCGCCGTCGGTGAGCGCCGTCGTCGCATCGGGCTCGTCGGGCAGCAGGTCGTCGCGGTGGAGCAGCCCGCTGCCGATGTCGACGACGAGCGGCGCGCCCAGTGTCGCGAGCTCGCGCACCGACGCGGCGCTCGTGAAGCCCTCGACGCGGAAGTTGCTCGGGTGCACCTTGAGGATGCAGCCGGTCTCGGGTCCGAGGGCGTCGGCGTAGTCGGCGAGCCGGGTGCGGTTGGTCGTGCCGACCTCGCGGAGCCGCGCGCCCGTCGACGCGATGAGGTCGGGCAGGCGGAAGCCGTCGCCGATCTCGACCATCTCGCCCCGGCTGACGAGGACCTCCCGGCCGGCGGCGAGGGCGGTGGTGGCGAGGACGAGCGCGGCCGCACCGTTGTTGACGACGAGCGCGTCACCGGCCGCGGGGACCGCCGCCCGCAGGGCCTCGAGGGTCCCGCGCCCGCGACGGGCGCGCGCTCCGGTGGCCGTGTCGTACTCGACGTCGAGGTAGGCCGCGGCTGCCACAACCGCGTCGACGGCGGCGTCCGACAGCGGTGCCCGGCCGATGTTGGTGTGCACGACGACGCCGGTGGCGTTGAGGAGCGGCCGGAGGGTCGTGCTGCGGGACGGGAGCATCGCGCGCGCCGCCGTGAGCACGTCGTCCGGCGCGATCTCTCCGGAGCGGGCCAGGGACTGTGCCGAGCGCACCGCCTCCTTGACCGTGGCAGCACCGTGCCGGGCCACGGCGGCGACGAGGTCGGGGTGGCCCATCAGCACGTCGGTGCGTGGGACCGCCCGACGCGGGTCCGACTGCGCCACGCGCGGCTCCTCTCCTGCAGGACGTTGGCGGAGGTGGACGGGAATCGAACCCGCCAGACCGAGATGCTCGGTCTCACCGGTGTTGAAGACCGGGGGGACCACCAGGTGCCCAGACACCTCCACGGGTCACCGTACCCATCCCGTCCCCATCCCGAGGCGCGGCCCCTCGACGGGGCACACGGCATACGGCGACCTACGGTGTGGGTATGACGGCGAGCGTGGACAAGGTGCACGACGGGACCCGGGTGAGACTGACGCAGTTCGCCCACGGCGGCGGCTGCGCGTGCAAGATCCCGCCGGGCGAGCTCGAGGAGATGGTGAGCGGGCTGACCGGGATCGCCGACGCGAACCTGCTCGTCGGGCTCGACGACGGCGACGACGCGGCAGCCGTACGCATCAACGACGGCCTGGCGGTGCTCGCGACGGCCGACTTCTTCACGCCCGTCGTCGACGACGCCTACGACTGGGGGCGCATCGCCGCGGCGAACGCCCTCTCCGACATCTATGCCATGGGCGGTCGTCCCGTGCTCGCCGTGAACCTGCTCGGGTGGCCGCGTGACGTGCTGCCCCGCGAACTCGCGGCCGAGGTGCTGCGCGGCGGTCTCGACGTCGCTCGGCTCGCCGCGTGCCCCGTGGCCGGCGGCCACAGCATCGACGACCCCGAGCCGAAGTACGGCATGGCCGTCACGGGCGTCGCGGACCCGGATCGCCTGCTGCGCAACGACGCCGGCCGGGCGGGGCTGCCGCTCAGCCTGACCAAGCCGCTGGGCGTCGGGGTGCTCAACAACCGGCACAAGGCGACCGGTGAGGTCTTCCCCGAGGCCGTCGCCTCCATGGCCGCGCTCAACGACGTCGCGTGCCGGGACGCACTCGAGCGCGGCATCCGGGCCGCCACCGACGTCACCGGCTTCGGGCTGCTCGGCCACCTCTACAAGCTGGCGCGGGCGTCGGGCGTGAGCGCGGTCGTCGACTCGGCCGCGGTCCCCTACCTCGACGGGGCGCGGGCCTCGCTTGCAGCCGGCTTCGTGCCCGGCGGCAGCCAGCGCAACCTCGACTGGGTGAGCCCGCACCTCGACGCCACCGTCGACCACGACGAGCTGCTGCTGCTCGCCGACGCGCAGACGAGCGGCGGCCTGCTCGTCGCCGGCGAGGTGCCCGGCGGCACGGTCATCGGCGAGCTCGTCCCCCGCGGCGAGCATGTCCTGCAGGTGCGATGAGCCGAGTCGACGACGTGCTGGCGCAGGCCCGCTCAGGCCTGCAGCGGCTGTCGCCCGAGCAGGCGTGGCGCGAGGTCCGGGCAGGCGCCCTGCTCGTCGACACGCGCACGCCACCGCAGCGCGCCCGACAGGGTGAGCTGCCCGGCGCGCTCGTCATCGACCGCACGGTCCTCGAGTGGCGGCTCGACCCCACGAGCCAGGCCCGGATCCCGGAGGCGGACCGCGACGACCTGCGCGTCATCGTGATCTGCCGGCAGGGCTACAGCAGCTCGCTCGCCGCCGCCTCCCTGCACGGAGTCGGACTCGCTCGGGCCACCGACGTCATCGGCGGGGTCGAGGCCTGGGCAGCCGCAGGGCTACCCCTGGCACCCGGACCCGCCGATGTGCGTGAGTGACGGCCGTTCTACCGGCGGCTCGCGCCAGTCCCGTGGCGGTCCTCGACCGGTGCCGGCTCGTGCCGCGGCTTCTTGGTCACGAGCGGCAGGACGAGCGCGACGAGCGTGATGACGCCGATGACGGTGAAGCCGAGGTTGTAGGCCTTCTCGCTCCCGATGAGCGACGCGATGAGCAGCGGACCCACGACACCGCCGATGCTCCAGCCGATGAGCATCAGCCCGTAGATGGCGCCGACGTTCTTCACCCCGAAGAACGTGCCTGCGGTGGACGGCATCGTGCCGAACGCCCCGCCGTAGCAGAGGTAGACGAGCGCCGCGAGCACCGCGAAGAGGGCCGTGCTGCTCGCGTGCGGGATGAGCAGGAGGCAGATGCCCTGGATGCCGAGGATGCCGAGGAAGGCCGGCATCTTGCCGATCATGTCGGAGATCCAGCCCCAGAAGATGCGGCCGGCACCGTTGAAGAGGCCGAGCACGCCGACGAGCGCGGCGGCTGCGGCGGTCGAGTAGCCGGCCACATCTGTGGCCGTGCCAGCGGCGACGGCGATGAGCGAGATGCCGGCCGTGACACTCATCGTCAGGATGGCGGTGAGGAGGTACCACTGCTTGGTGTGCATCGCCTCGCTCGGGGTGAAGTCGCGCGGGCCCGTGCCGTTCTCGACCCTCGGTGCGTCCTTGCTGGTCGCCCCCGTCACGTCGGGCAGGACCGCGGGGTTGCGGAAGACCGAGGTGCAGACGAGCAGGATGACGAGGTAGCCGATCCCCAGCCACAGGAACGCCTTGGTGGGCACGCTCGGTGACTGGTCGATGAGGGCTTGCCCCACCGGTGCCGTGACCACCGCGCCGAACCCGAAGCCGGCCACGGCGAGGCCGGTGATGAGGCCCGGCTTGTCGGGAAACCACTTCTGCAGCATGGCGATCGGGACGATGTAGACCATGCCGAGGCCGAAGCCGCCGATGACGCCGTAGCCGAGGACGAGCAGCCAGAAGGAGTCGGCCGACTGGGCGAAGGACGCGAGGATGACACCGACGGCGTAGATGACCCCGCCCGTCATGGCGACGACCCGGGGGCCTCGGGCGTCCTGGAGCCGGCCACCGACGTAGCTGCCGACGAAGATCATCCCGATGACGACGCTGAAGGGCACCGCGGCCTTCGACTTCGACCATCCGAAGGCGGCGTCGCTCTGCAGCGCCTTGGCGAAGACGCTCCACGCGTAGACGGAGCCGATGGCGAGCTGCACGAGTACCGCGCACACGAGGATGACCCAGCGGTTGCCGCCGGGCGAGGCGGTGCTGTCGTTCCGAACCGCACTGGTGCTCATGAGGCTCCCCTTCTCGTCCTGGTGGCGCGGCGCGTCATCGCGCCGTGGTGATCGAGTCGTCGACGACGCCGGCCGCGCGGCGCTTCTCGAGCCGCTCGCGCTGGGGCTCGACGGTGTACTTCGGGTCGATCGCCGAGACCATGCCGGCCTCGAAGACGCCGAAGCGGGTGCACACCGAGGCGGCCATGAGTGCCGCCCCGCTGAGCGCGGCGGTGACCCGGTTGCCACCGAGCGCGACGGCCCCGAGGGCTCCCCCGACCGTGAGGGCCCGGCTGGCCTTGAGCAGTCGCCCGGCCTTGCCGGTGCGCAGCGGCTCCGAGAGCGTGGGTCCGAGCTTGTCCTGCATGCGCTCGAAGGCGACGAGCTCGGCGAGCGCGCTGACGGCGGCGAGCTTGCGGGCCGGGCCGTTCTCGCGCGTCGGGACGGTGACGAGGGCGAGCCCCGAGGCCGCGAGGTTGGCCGAGCTGACGAAGACGAACGGCAGCTCGCGGTAGGACTCGTGCCACGTCGGGGTGGCCGTGTCGGCGAGGAGCACCGCGGTGTAGGCCGCCAGCGGCGGCGCGAAGAACGCGGACCCCACCGTGGCCGGCCCGTCGGCGAGCTTGAGCGCCTTGGCGACCAGGGCGACCGCGCCGCCGGATCGCGCCCCGCGAGAACGGCGCTCGATGACCGGGCGCGCGACCTCGGAGACGAGCGCGGCACCGGCGAAGCTGCCGAAGGCGGTGAGGATCCACGAGCCGACCGACATCGGCGACGTCAGCTTGACGGTGCGCATCATGTTGAGGGCACGGCTGGGCTTGCCGAGGTCCTTGGCCAGCGCGGCACCACCGAGCGCGGCACCGGCGACGGCACCGATGCGCCCGGCGCGCTGCAGGGCCGGGTAGCCACGAGCCGCACCCCCGGCGCCGAGCAGCGCGGAGCCCGCGGCGATGCCGCCGAGGAAGAGGTATGCCGCCACCTCCTTCTCCCACGGTGCGGGCTTGACGATGTGGCGCCCGTAGTAGCTGTCGAAGCTGACGTCGGGGACCATGATCGACTCGTCACGACGCTTGCCGCCGTTGCGACCGCCACCGCCGCCACCGCCGCCGTTGCCGCGACGGCGCGTCCGCTCCGGCGGGCGGTCGGCGTCGAAGGGGTTGGTCGTCACTTGCGTCTCCCCACGAAGGCGGCCGCGGCCATCGCGAGCATCGTCAGCCCCGCGTAGCCGGCCTTGCGGAACATGTCGGGCAGGTCGGCGGTCGTCACCCGCGGGTCCGGCGGCAGGCCGTAGACCTCGGGCTCGTCGAGCAGCAGGAACGTCGAGCCCGTGCCGCCGACGCCGTCGTGCTCGTCGACGCCGTAGAGGCGGGCCTCGGGATAGCCGAGCTCGTGCAGCTGGGCGACGCGGGCGCGCGCCGTGGCCCGCATCTCGTCGAGGTCGCCGAACTTGATGGAGGTCGTCGGGCAGGCCTGGGCGCACGCGGGCGTCTGTCCCGCGCCGAGGCGGTCGTAGCAGAGCGTGCACTTCTGGGCGATGCCGACGTTCTTGACCTCGCCGTTGCTCGAGGCGTGGGCCGGCTGGTTCTGGTGCGAGCCCTTGGCCGTGTCTCCGGCGCCCCCGGCGCCCTTGATGCTGATGCCGTGGGACTGCGGGCCCTTCTCGTGGCCCTCGTTGCCGCTCCGGCGCTCGATGACGCCGAACGGGCAGGCGGCCACGCAGTAGCCGCAGCCGTTGCACACGTCGTCCTGCACGACGACGGTGCCGAACTCGGTGCGGAAGAGGGCCCCGGTCGGACACACGTCGAGGCACGCGGCGTGGGTGCAGTGCTTGCACACGTCGGAGGCCATCAGCCAACGCACGTCGGGCACCGGGTTGTCCGTGAGCGTGTCCGTGAGCGTCGCGGTCGCCGTGCCCCCGCCACCGGCGAGGGCGGGCTCGTCGCCTGAGCGCACCGACGGCATACCGAGCGAGACGAGCTTGCGCCCCGACTCGCGGGCCTGCTCGATGCGGTCGCTCGTCTGCTCCACGAACGCGACGTGCCGCCACGTGCTGGCCCCGAGGGCGCCCGTGTTGTCGTAGGACTGGCTCAGCAGGTCGAGGCCGTCCTCGGGGACGCCGTTCCACTCCTTGCAGGCCACCTCGCAGGCCTTGCACCCGATGCAGATCGAGGTGTCGGTGAAGAAGCCCTTGCGGGGTTCGCTCGTCTCCCACGCGGCATCGGCGGCCGGGTCGGTGGGGCCGGAGAGCTGGTTGCGCCAGAAGCCCATCGTCAGCCTCCTCTCGTGTCGGGGGTGGACTCCGGGTGACCGGTGCGCAGCTCGTTGCTCGTCATGACGGTGCTGCCGGCCCTCGACTGGTACTCGGCGACGAGCCGCAGCAGCTCGTCACCCGCCGGTCGGCGGCCGGGCACGATGTCGCACGAGCCCGCCTTGCTCTCCTGGATCTGGACGTTGGGGTCGAGAGCCACACCGAGCAGGTCGTTGGCGGCGTCGCCGCTCACGATCGCGTTGCTGCCGACGCCCCAGTGGTAGGGCAGCCCGATCTGGTGGATCGTGCGGCCCCGGACCACCAGGGGCGTCATCCGCTCGGTGACCATGACGCGGGCCTCGATGGCGGCTCGGGCCGACACGATGGTCGCCCACCCGCCGTTCTCGAGGCCGCGCTCGGCCGCGAGCTCCGGCGACACCTCGCAGAAGAACTCCGGCTGGAGCTCCGAGAGGTAGGGCAGCCACCGGCTCATGCCGCCGGCCGTGTGGTGCTCGGTCAGCCGATAGGTGGTGAAGACGTACGGATAGACGTCGGCACCCGGCGCGTCACCGGAGGGGCTCCACAGGTTGTCCTTGCGCGGGAACACCTTGCGGGCCGGGTTCGACTGCTGGGCGTAGAGCGGGTTGCTGACCGGAGACTCCTGCGGCTCGTAGTGGGTCGGCAGCGGCCCGTCGAGCATGCCTTTGGGCGCGAAGAGCCAGCCCTTGCCGTCGGCCTGCATGACGAACGGGTCGTCACCGGCGAGACCTGCGGGTCCGCCCGTGCCCGGCTCGGGCCGGTAGCTCGGCGCCTTGTCCGGCACGAAGTCCGGCACGTCGTGCCCGGTCCACTTGCCGGCCTCGGCGTCCCACCAGACGTAGCGCTTGCGCTCGCTCCACGGGTTGCCCTCGGGGTCGGCCGAGGCGCGGTTGTAGAGGATGCGGCGGTTCGCCGGCCAGGCCCAGCCCCAGTCGAGCGCCGTGAGGTCCTGCTCGCGGCCGGGCTTGCGCGCGGCTGCGTGGTTGACGCCGTCGGCGTAGACACCCGTGTAGATCCAGCAGCCGCCGTCGGTGGAGCCGTCGGCCTTCATCTCGGTGTAGGACGAAAGAGGCTCTCCCGCCTTGTCGCCCGTCAGGTGACGGCCGTTGACCTCGGCGAGCACCGCCTCGGCGTCGGGCTCACCGTGCTCGTCGGTGGGGTAGTCCCACGTCAGGTCGAGCAGCGGACGGTCCCGCTCGTCGGTCGAGTCGGCGAGCAGCTCGCGCACCCGGCGTCCGAGCTCGTAGAAGAACTGCAGCTCGCTCTGGCAGTCGCCCGGGGGCTCGACCGCCTGGTGGTGCCACTGGAGCATGCGCTGGGTCTGGGTGAACGACCCGCTCTTCTCGGTGTGCGCGGCCGCGGGGAGGAAGAAGACCTCGGTCCCGATGTCCTCCGTCTTCAGCTCACCGGAGGCGATCTCCGGCCCGTCCTTCCAGAAGGTCGCGGACTCGATCATGTTGAAGTCGCGCACGACGAGCCACTTGAGGTGCGACATGGCCTGGCGCTGCATGCGGCCGTGCGCCGACCCGACGGCGGGGTTCTGGCCGAGCAGGAAGTAGCCCTCGACCTGGTCGTCGAGCATCGCCATCGTCGTCTGGTAGGTGCCGTGCGCACCGCTCAGCCTCGGGAGGTAGTCGAAGCACCAGTCGTTCTCGGCGGTCGCGGCCTTGCCCCACCACGCCTTGAGCAGGCTCACGGCATACGTGTCGGCGTTGGCCCAGAAGCCCTTCTGCTCCTTGTTGCCGATGGCGCCGAGGTAGTCGTCCCACGTGTCGTGCAGGCCTGCGACGGGCATCGCGAGGTAGCCGGGGAGGATGTTGTAGAGGGTCGGAATGTCGGTCGAGCCCTGGATGCTCGCGTGGCCGCGCAGTGCCATGATGCCGCCGCCCGGACGGCCCATGTTGCCGAGGAGCAGCTGCACGATGGCGGCGGTGCGGATGAACTGCGCACCGAGCGTGTGCTGGGTCCAGCCCACGGCATACACGAACGCCGTGGTGCGCTCGCGCCCGCTGTTCTCGGTGACCGAGCGCGCGAGGTACTCGAAGTCGTCGACGCCGATGCCGCAGGTGTCGGCGACCATCTCCGGGGTGTAGCGGGCGTAGTGCTTCTTGAGGATCTGGAAGACGCTGTTGGGGTCCTGGAGCGTCTCGTCCCTCAGCACCTTGGCGTGCTCGAGGGCGGGACCACCCGACCCGTGCTCGTCGCCCGCGGCCCGCTCGGACTTGGTGTGACCGTGCTCGTGACCCGCCGCGGGACCGCCGATGGTGCCGGGCGTCTCGTCGTCCGCGCCGTCGTTGCTGGCGTAGGCCCACGTCTCCTGGGAGTAGCTGCCCTTCTCGTCGTCGTAGCCGGAGAAGAGGCCGTCGAGGTCCTCGGTGTCCTGGAACTTCTCGCTGACGATCGTGGCCGCGTTGGTGTACGCGACGACGTACTCCTTGAAGTACAGCTCGTTGTCGAGGATGTACTTGATGAGGGCGCCGAGCAGCACGACGTCGCTGCCCGCCCGGATCGGGATGTGCTTGTCAGCCGTGGCCGACGTACGCGTGAAGCGCGGGTCGACGTGGATGACCCGGGCACCCTTGAGCCGAGCCTCCGTCACCCACTGGTAGGCGACCGGATGGCACTCGGCCATGTTCGATCCCTGGATGACGATGCAGTCGGCGTTGGACAGGTCCTGCACGTACTGCGTGGCGCCGCCGCGCCCGAACGAGGACCCCAGACTGGGGACCGTGGAGCTGTGTCAAATACGAGCTTGGTTCTCGATCTGGATGGCACCGGCGGCGGTGAAGAGCTTCTTGATGAGGTAGTTCTCCTCGTTGTCGAGCGTCGCTCCGCCCAACGAGGCGATCCCCATGGTGCGCCGCAGCGGGCGCCCGTGCTCGTCGTGGTCCTGCCACGTGCGGCGGCGCGACTCGACGAAGCGCTGCGCCACCATCTCGACGGCCGTCGACAGCTCGATGGACTCCCAGTCCGTGCCTCCGGGTCGGCGGTAGAGCGCCTTGCGCTGCCGACCCGGGTTGTTGACGAGCTGCTCGCTCGCGGACCCCTTGGGGCACAGACGCCCTCGCGACACCGGTGAGTCCGGGTCTCCCTCGATCTGGACGACGCGGCCGTCCTTGACGAAGACGCGCTGGCCACAGCCGACGGCGCAGTAGGGGCACACGCTCTGGACGACCTTGTCGGCCGTCGCGGTGCGGGGCGTGAGCTCGCGCGTGTGGGCGGACGTGACCGCCGGCCCGCGACCGAGGAAGTCACCCGAGCGCACCTGCCGGACGACCGGCCAGGACAAGAACGTCTTCTTGGGATCCACCGCTGCACCTCTCTGGACTGGGCGACCGCACCATGACAACACGTCTGTCTGGGAGCCGCCACAGAAGCATTACCCACTTCGGCGGATCGCGAGACGGCCGGCACCCGAGCCGTCGATAGACTCGGCGGACCGATGACCAGCGACCCCGAACCGCGCACTCCCGCCACGTCCTTCGTGCGGCGTCTCGTCGCCCTCGGTCCCCACCGTGGTTCGCACCGGGGGTGCCCGACTCGCGCTGGGTCGTCGTCCCCGTGGGGGCGCTGCTCGCGGCCGGCGGGTCGCTGACGTCGGATGCGTACGGCTGGCACCCGCCGGGACCGCTCTTCCTCGTCTTCGGCTTCGCCGTGTCGGCCGTCGTGCCGGCCACCGCGGCCACCGTGCCCGTCGCCGCGGCGATCGCGGCCGCCAGCGCGCTCTTCTCGATGCTCGTCGCGCAGGTCGGCGTGCTGCGCGAGCCCGCCTCGTGGTCTCCCCCGATGCTCCCGGCGCCGCGCTTCCGCGACGCGCTCGCGCCCCGCGGCGCCGTGACCCACCTCGTGCGCCACGTCCTGGCGCTCACGGTCGCGGGCGGGATCGCCACCGCCCTGGACTGGCAGCACCCGTACTGGGCCATGGTCGCCGCGGTCGTCGTGCTGTCGGGTCCCGACCTGCTCTCCCGGCTCACCCGCGGCGTGCAGCGCGTCGTCGGCACGCTGCTCGGCCTCGGCGTCGCGGCGCTCGTCCTGCCGTGGCACCCGCAGGGCGTCGCGGCGGTCCTGGTCATCGTCGTGCTCCAGGTGCTCACCGAGCTGTTCGTCGGCCGCAACTACGCCGTGGCCCTGCTCTTCATCACTCCGCTGGCCCTGCTCATGGGTCAGCTCGCCCACGACGCCCCCATCGGCCCGCTCCTGCGCGACCGCCTGCTCGAGACGGTCCTCGGCGCCGTCGTGGGCGCGGTCGTGCTGCTCGCGGTCCCCGACCGGTTGGACCCCGAGCTAAACGCCGAGCTCGACGCGTAGCGCCGCGTGCAGGTCGTGCTCGATGTCGCGGGCCGTGAGGGCGAGTGCGGTGACGACGTCGACGAGGCGTGACTCGTCGAAGCGCACCGTCGGCATCGAGACGGTGACCGCCGCCCCGACGCGGTCACCGACGCGCACGCCGCGCCCGACCGCCGTCACGCCGCTCTCGGTGCGGTCCTTGTTGATCGCGAAGCCGCGCTCGCGCACGACGTCGAGCTCGCGCTCGAGCGCACCCACGTCGGGACGCTCGTCCGACCGACCTCGCCAGCGCTCCACGGCATACAGCTCGGCCCGCTCGTCGACAGTGAGGTCCGCGAGCATGAGCTTGCCCCCTGAGGTCAGGTGCGCCGGGAAGACCATGCCCTCGCGGTTGCCGACGCGCAGCGCCTGCGTGCTCTCGACCGAGCCGATGAAGCGGGCGTAGTCGCCGGCGAGGACGAGCAGGTTGGCCGACTCGCCGAGCCGCCCGACGAGGGCGTGCAGGTGCGGCATGGCGATGGTGCGCAGCAGGGCGGTGCGGGACTGGGCGTCCGCGGTCAGCGAGATGACCGGGCCGGCGTGGTAGCGGCGGTCGTCGCCCTGCCGCGCGAAGTCGCGGTAGACGAGCATCGTCAGCAGCCGGTGCGCGGTCGAGCGGGCCACACCGAGACGCTCGGCGGCGTCGGAGACGCTGAGCGGGCCCTCGACCTGGAGCATCACGGCAAGGCGCAGGGCGTGGTCGACGCTCGTCAGGGCGTACTGGGGGCGGTTCTTCAGGGCGCGGTCCTGGGCCATTGGTTCCTCATAGCAGAATCTTCTATTCCGTCATGGCGAACCTAGTTCACAGTCGTCCCCATGGCAACGACGCCCCCCACCCAGAACCGGCCCCTGGCCGACCGCGCCACCGGCAGCGCGAACCGGCCCGCGTGGCTCGTGACGCTCCTCTGCTGGCTCATCGTCGTCTTCGACGGCTACGACCTCATCGTCTACGGGACGACCCTCCCCAGCCTCCTCAAGGAGAAGGGCTGGGACCTCACCCCCACCACCGCCGGCTTCATCGGCAGCCTCGCCTTCGCCGGCATGCTCGTCGGCGCGCTCGGTGCGGGCCTGCTCTCGGACCGGCTCGGCCGCCGCCGCACGATCCTCTGGGCCACCCTGTGGTTCTCGGCCTTCACCGCGCTCTGCGCCTTCGCGCCGAGCGCCGAGGTCTTCGGCGGCTTCCGCTTCCTCGCGGGCCTCGGCCTCGGCGGCCTCGTGCCGTCGGCCAACGCCCTGACGGCGGAGTTCGTCTCGCGCAAGCACAGGTCGGCCATCTCCACGATGATGATGTCGGGGGTGCCGATCGGCGGGTCCGTCGCCGCGCTCCTCGGCCTGTGGCTGCTCCCCGCCTACGGCTGGCGCTCGATGTATGCCGTCGCCTTCGCGGCCGTGCTCGTCCTCCTGCCGCTGTGCTACCTGCTGCTCCCGGAGTCCCCGACATGGCTGCGGGCCCACGGCCGGGTGGCCGAGGGCAAGGCGGTCGAGGCGAAGTTCGGCCTCGTCCACGACCCGAGCGACCACAGCACCGAGCAGCACGCTCCCGGCTTCCGCACCATCCTGCGCGGCCGGTTCCTCCGGCCGACCGTCCTGTTCGCCGCGGCCACCGTCGCCACGCTCTTCGCGTGGTACGGCCTCGGCACGTGGCTGCCCAAGCTCATGGGCTCCGACCCGCGCTTCGACATGGGCAAGCCACTCGCCTTCCTCCTCGCCCTCAACCTCGGCGCCGTCATCGGCTCGGTCGTCACCGCTTGGGCCGGCGTGCGGTTCGGCCCGCTGCGCAGCTCGGTCGTCGCCGCGGCCGTGGCCGCCCTGGCCCTGGCCTACCTGCTGACCTATCCGAGCGACGTCGCGCCGGTGTATGCCGCGCTCATCCTCGCCGGGGTCGGCACCCACGGCACGCAGTGCCTCATCATCGCCGCCGTCGCGACGCACTACCCGCCCACCCTGCGCGGCACGTCGCTCGGCTTCGCCCTCGGGGTCGGCCGCATCGGCGCCGTCCTCGCACCGCAGGTCGGCGGCCTGCTCCTCGACGCCGACCTCGGGGTCGGCAGCAACTTCCTCGCCTTCTCCATCGCGGCCGGCCTCGCCGCGGTCCTGCTCGCCGTGACGGCCGTCGTGACGAAGCCCGCCGTCGCGGCGCGGCCCGTCGCCGACGTCCTCGTCCACTGAACGCCCTGACCTCGAAAGGAACGACCATGACCCAGGCAGCCACCTCGCCCGTGCGGATCGAGGCCGTCGACTCCCCCGACCAGCCCGCCCCCACCCCCGAGCTCGAGGCGCTCTACCGCGGCTTCGAGGACGAGCTCCTCGTGCCGCTGTGGACGGAGATCGGCGACCTCATGCCGGCCCACCCGCAGAGCAAGGCCACGCCGCACCGCTGGCAGTGGCAGACCCTGCTCGACCTCGCCGACCGGGCGGGGCACCTCGTGCCGGTCGGACGCGGCGGCGAGCGCCGGGCCATCGCCCTGGCCAACCCGTCGCTCGGGGGCCGTCCCTTCGCGACGCCGACCCTCTGGGCCGCGATCCAGTACCTCATGCCCGGCGAGGACGCCCCCGAGCACCGGCACACGCAGAACGCGTTCCGCTTCGTCGTCGAGGGCGACGCCGTGTGGACCGTCGTCGGCCGGGACCCCGTGCCGATGAACCGCGGCGACTTCCTCCCGCAGGCCGGCTGGAACCTGCACGCCCACCACAACGCCGCCGCGAAGCCGATGGCGTGGATCGACGGGCTCGACATCCCCTTCCAGTACTACACGGAGTCCCAGTTCTTCGAGTTCGGCCGCGACGAGATCTCCGACGCCGAGCGGGTCACCCCCGAGCGCTCGCGGTCGCAGCGACTGTGGGGCCACCCGGGCCTGCGACCCGTCTCGGTGCCCGGCCCGATGCCGGCGAGCCCGCTGCTCGCCTACCGCTGGGCCGACACCGACCTCGCCCTCCAGGACCAGCTCGACCTCGAGGACGAGGGGTATGCCGCCACCGTCGAGCCGGGTCACGCGGCGGTCCGCTTCACCAACCCCACCAACGGCGGTGACGTCCTCCCGACGATCCGCACCGAGTTCCACCGGGTGCGCAGCGGCGCGGAGACCGCGCCTCGCCAGGAGGTCGGCTCGTCCGTCTTCCAGGTCTTCGACGGCGCCGGCACGGTGACCGTCGGCGACACGACGTGGAGCGTCACGCGGGGCGACCTCTTCGTCGTGCCGTCGTGGCAGCCGTTGTCGATCCGCTCCGAGGCATCCGCCTCCGACTCCGACTCCGGCGCGCTGGACCTCTTCCGCTTCAGCGACTCGCCGATCTTCGAGGCGCTCAACCTTGCCCACACCTCTGTCTCCGCACCTCACGAAGGACTGTCCCGATGAAGCTCGCCACCCTCCGCAACGCCGACGGCACGACCGAGGCGGTGCGCGTCGACGGCACGACGGCGACTCGCCTCGGAGCCTCCGACGTGGGGTCCCTTCTCTCCCAGCCCGGTTGGCGGGACTCGGCCGAGACGGCGGCCGGCGCGGCCGTGGACCTCGGCGACGCGGCATACGCCCCCGTCGTCACCCGCCCCGGGAAGGTCGTCTGCGTCGGGCTCAACTACCGCAACCACATCCTCGAGATGGGCCGCGACCTGCCCGAGTTCCCCACGCTGTTCAGCAAGTTCGCCGACACGCTCATCGGCGCTCACGACGACATCCAGCGGCCCGTCGAGACCGACGAGTTCGACTGGGAGTGCGAGCTCGCCGTCGTCATCGGCGCGACCGTGCGGCGGGCGACGACGGCCGAGGCGGAGGCCGCGATCGCCGGCTTCGCGACCCTCAACGACATCACGGCCCGCGACTGGCAGTTCCGCACCAGGGAGTGGCTCCAGGGCAAGAACTGGGAGGCGACGACCCCGGTCGGCCCGTGGCTCGTCACGCCCGACGAGCTGCCCGGTGGCGTGCGCCCGACGCTCGCGATCCGCACCGAGATCGACGGCGAGGTCGTGCAGGAGGACAGCACCGGCGACCTGCTCTTCGACCCCGTCGCGCTCGTCGAGTACGTCTCGACGATGGTCACGCTCCGCCCCGGCGACCTCATCGCCACCGGGACGCCCGGCGGCGTCGGGCACGCGCGCAAGCCGGCCCGCTACCTCACCGCGGGCCAGAAGGTCGTGACCGAGGTCGAGGGCCTCGGTCGCTGCGAGAACGTCGTCGTGGACGACGGCCCCCGCCGATGAGCCACCATCTCGCCCTGACACGGGCCTGGACGCAGGAGGGCACGGCCCTCTTCGCCAAGGCCCTCGAGAGCCTCGACGACCATATGCTCGCGGGCCCGGGCACGCTGCCCGGCTGGACGGGCCGGCACCTCGTCGCGCACGTCGCCGCGAACGCCGAGGCGCTCGGCAACCTCGTGCACTGGGCCCGCACGGGCGAGGAGACCCCGATGTACTCCTCCCCGGTGCAGCGCACGTCCGACATCGAGGGCGGGGCCCTGCGGCCGGCCCGGGAGCTGCGCGACTGGTTCGCGTCGTCGGCGGCCCGGCTCGCGGACTCCCTCGACGAGCTGACCCCGCCGCAGTGGTCGCGCGAGGTGCTCACCGCGCAGGGCCGCACCGTGCCGGCGACCGAGATCCCGTGGATGCGCTCGCGCGAGGTCATGGTCCACGCCGTCGACCTCGGCGGGGCCGTCGGCTTCGACGACCTGCCGGCCGCCTTCCACGCCGCCCTGCTCGACGACGTCGCCGACCGGCGCTCGGACGCCGGAGACGGCCCGACGATCGTCGTCGTCCCGGACGACGAGCGCCGTACCTGGCTCGTCATGGGCACCGGCCGCCCCACCGCCGTGCGCGGACCGCTCGCCCAGCTCACGGCCTACCTCACCGGCCGGCCGGCCACGGGGCTGCACGCCGACGGCGGCGCCCTTCCTCCCCTTCCTCGCTGGCTCTGAGCCGACCCGGCCGGACCTGACCTGACCTCCAAGGAGAACGACATGACCGCCCACAGCACGGAGAAGGCCGTCGACAACGCAGTCGACGGAGTCGACGCAGTCGATGTCGTCGTCGTCGGCGGCGGGATCGGCGGTCTCGCCAACGCCCTCGCCCTGACGCAGAAGGGACTGCGCGTGCGCGTCCTCGAGCGCGCCGCCGAGTTCGGCGAGGTCGGCGCGGGCCTGCAGATCGCCCCGAACTGCACGCGCATCCTCGACCACTGGGGACTGCTCGACGAGGTGCGCAGCCTTGGCGTGCTGCCCGAGAACATCGTCATGAAGGACGCCGTCGACGGCTCGGAGCTGACCCGCCTCGACCTCAAGGACGTCGAGGCCCGCTACGGCGCGCCCTACCTCGTCATCCACCGCAGCGACCTGCACGGCGTGCTGCTCCGGGCGTGCCGGCGGGCCGGCGTCGACCTCGTCACCGACGTCGCCGTGACCGGCTACGAGCAGGAGGACGGCCGCGCGACCGCGATCCACGCCGGAGGGCGGGAGACGGCCCCTGTGGTCATCGCCGCCGACGGGATCCACTCCGTCGCACGGCCGCTGCTCTCCGACGACGAGCCGGTGAGCTCCTCCTACGTCGCCTACCGCGGCGCGGTGCCGGCCACCCAGGTCGAGGCGCTCGGCGTCTCGATGCGCGACGTCGTCGTCTACGTCGGCCCGAAGTGCCACTTCGTGCAGTACCCCCTGCGCAGCGGCGAGATGTTCAACCAGGTCGCCGTCTTCGAGTCGCCCAAGGCGCGCGCGGGCGAGGAGGACTGGGGCACACCGGACGAGCTCGACCACGCCTTCGCCGACACGTGCGAGGAGGTCCGGGCCGGGCTGCCGCTCATGTGGCGCGACCGCTGGTGGCGGATGTTCGACCGCGAGCCCATCCCGACCTGGGTGACGGGTCGCATCGCCCTCTCGGGCGACTCGGCGCACGCGCCGCTGCAGTACCTCGCGCAGGGGGCCGTCATGGCGATCGAGGACGCCTACGTCCTGTCGGAGCACGTGGCTGCCCAGCTCGCGGCGGGCATGGGCGCAGACGGCCTCGACTGGGACGCTGCCCTCGCGGCCTACGGGGCGGTGCGCCCCGAGCACTGCCGCCGCGTCCTGACGACCGCGCGCGCCTGGGGCGAGCTCTGGCACCACGTCGGGGACGAGCGGCTGTGGCGCAACGAGGTCATGCGCTCGCGCGACGTCCACGACTACTCCTTCGTCGACTGGCTCTACGGCCCGACAGCCCTGACGCCCGACGAGGAGCCGACGATGTTCGCCCCCGCCTGACCGGCGGTTGGGAGCGACAGGCCACCGGACGGCATACTCACGAGGTGACGAAGAACCTCAGCGAGCGCATCCCGCGGGATCCCGATCCCGACGGCCTCTACGAGGTCTTCACCGAGTGGACGACCGAGCGGGGGCTCACGCTCTACCCGCACCAGGAGGAGGCGTTCCTCGAGATCCTGAGCGGCAGCAACCTCATCCTGTCGACGCCGACCGGGTCGGGGAAGTCCCTCGTCGCCACCGCCGCGCACCTCGCGGCCCTCTCCGACGACCGCGTCAGCTTCTACACCGCGCCGATCAAGGCCCTCGTCTCCGAGAAGTTCTTCGCGCTGTGCGAGCAGTTCGGTGCCGACAACGTCGGCATGATCACCGGTGACGCGTCGGTCAACGCCGACGCGCCGATCATCTGCTGCACCGCCGAGATCCTCGCGAACCTCGCTCTGCGAGAGGGCAGCTCGGCCGACATCGGCCTCGTCGTCATGGACGAGTTCCACTTCTACTCCGAGCCCGACCGCGGATGGGCGTGGCAGGTGCCGATCCTCGAGCTGCCGCAGGCGCAGTTCGTGCTCATGTCGGCCACGCTCGGCGACGTCACGATGTTCAAGGACGACCTGACCCGGCGCACCGGCCGCTCGACCGCCGTCATCACCGGCACCGAGCGCCCCGTGCCCCTCGAGTTCTCGTATGCCGTCACCCCCCTCCACGAGACCATCGAGGAGCTCCTCGAGAAGGACCGCGCGCCCGTCTACGTCGTGCACTTCACGCAGGCGGCCGCCCTCGAACGCGCGCAGAGCCTCATGGCCGTCAAGATCACGACCCGCGAGGAGCGCGAGGCCATCGCCACGCGCATCGGCGGCTTCCGCTTCGGGGCCGGCTTCGGGCGCACCCTGTCGCGGCTCGTGCGGCACGGCATCGGCGTGCACCACGCCGGCATGCTGCCGAAGTACCGCCGCCTCGTCGAGCAGCTCGCCCAGGACGGCCTGCTCAAGGTCATCTGCGGCACCGACACCCTCGGCGTCGGCATCAACGTGCCGATCCGCACCGTGCTGCTCACCGGCCTGACGAAGTTCGACGGGACGAAGCAGCGCACGCTCAAGGCGCGCGAGTTCCACCAGATCGTCGGACGTGCCGGTCGCGCCGGCTTCGACGCCCGCGGCTGGGTCGTCGCCCAGGCGCCGGAGCACGTCATCGACAACCTGCGCGCCGTCGAGAAGGCCGGCGACGACCCCAAGAAGCAGAAGAAGATCCAGCGCAAGAAGGCCCCCGACGGCTTCGTCAACTGGTCGGAGGAGACGTTCGAGCGGCTCATCGCCGCCGAGCCCGAGCCGCTCCAGCCGCGCCTCAAGGTCTCGCACTCGATGCTCGTCAACCTCCTTGCCCGAGAGGGCAACCCGGTCGCCCACGCGCACCGGCTGCTCTCGGACAACCACCACGAGCCCAAGGACCAGCGGCGCCTGCAGCGGCACGCCCTCGTGCTCGCCAAGGAGCTGCTCACCTCCGGGGTCGTCGAGCGCCTCGCCACGGCCGAGGAGTCCGGCCGCCGGCACGCCCTGACCATCGACCTGCAGCGCGACTTCGCCCTCAACCAGCCGCTCGCGCCCTTCGCGCTCGCCGTCATGGACACGCTCGACCCCGAGAGCGACACCTACGCCAAGGACCTCGTCTCGGTCATCGAGGCGATCCTCGAGGACCCGCGCCAGGTGCTCTGGGCCCAGGAGTTCAAGGCCCGCGGCGAGGCCGTGGCCGCCATGAAGCTGGACGGCATCGAGTACGAGGAGCGCATGGAGCGGCTCGAGGAGGTCACCTGGCCCAAGCCGCTCGCCGACCTGCTCGAGGTGACGCTCGCGGCCTACCGCCAGAGCCACCCGTGGATCTCGCAGGACGCCCTGTCGCCGAAGTCGGTCGTGCGCGAGATGTACGAGCGCGGCATGACGTTCAACGAGTTCGTCTCCTACTACGGCCTGTCCCGCTCGGAGGGCCTCGTCCTGCGCTACCTCACCGACGCCTACCGGGCGCTGCGCCGCACCGTGCCCGAGAGCCACCGCACCGAGGAGCTCGAGGACATCATCGAGTGGCTGGGCGAGCTGGTGCGCCAGACCGACTCGAGCCTGCTCGACGAGTGGGAGGACCTCGTCAACCCGAGCGACGCCGTGCTCGCGCAGACCGACGTCGCCCCGCCCGCGCGGCCGATCACGGCCAACGAGCGGGCCTTCACCGTGATGATCCGCAACGCGATGTTCCACCGGGTCGAGCTGGCCTCGCGCGACGAGTGGGAGGCGCTCGGCGAGCTCGAGGCCCGCGTCGCCGAGCTGACCGACCCACCGCAGAAGGTCGTCATGGACGCCCAGGCCTGGAACGACGCGCTCGGCGCCTACTACGACGACCACGACGCCATCGCGACCGACCAGGGCGCCCGCTCACCCGCGCTGCTCCAGGTCGACAAGGTGCCGGGTGAGTGGCGCCTGCGCCAGGTCGTCGTCGACCCCGACGAGGACAAGGACTGGGGCATCACAGCCGTCGTCGACCTCGAGGCGAGCGACGACGTCGGCGCCGCCGTGCTCACGGTCACCGGCTTCGAGAGGCTGGGTGGCTGAGCGTGGGACTGCGTGAGACGCCGCGCGAGCACGACGGCGTGCTCGTCGAGCCCGAAGGCGGCGGCAACGGCACCGGCGTCCTCGTGCTGTCCGGCTCGAGCGGCCGCGTCGAGCGCGACCGCGCGCGACTGCTGGCCGCCGCCGGGGTGTCGGCCGCCCTGACCTACCGCTGGTTCGGCGGTCCCGGCCAGCCGGCCGGCATCTGGGAGTACCCGCTCGAGGCCTTCGCGCCCGCCGTCGCGTCGCTCGCCGAGCGCTGCGACCGTGTGGTGCTCCTGGGTTCCTCGAAGACGGCCGAGGCCTTTTTGCTGTATGCCGTGGGCGATCCGGCTGTCGACGCCGTCGTCGCGCTCGCGCCGAGCCACGTGGCGTGGGCCAACGTCGGCGCGGGACCCGACGGCGCGCTGCGACCGCAGCACTCGTCGTGGAGCCGGGGCGGGGAGCCCGTCGCCTTCGTGCCCTACGACGACGACGCGGAGGCACCCGGGGAGCCCCCGGCATACGCCCCCGTCTACGCGCAGAGCCTGCGCACGCACGCCGACCGAGTGAGCTCCGCGACGATCCCCGTCGAGCGCTTCTTCGGCGACGTGCTCCTCGTCGCGGGAGGCGACGACCAGGTGTGGCCGTCGCTGGCCTTCGCCCGCGCCGTGCAGGCGCGACGGGCTGCCCTCGACCTGCCGACGACGCTCGTCACCCACCCGGAGGCCGGCCACCGCGTCGTCCTGCCCGGCGAGCCCGTCGTGTCCGGCGGCCGGCCCATGGCGCGCGGCGGCACCGAGGCGGCGGACCGCGCCCTCGGAGAGCAGGCCTGGCCCGAGATCCGGCGCGTGCTCGACCTGCCCTGAGACGTCGGGTCATGGAGCGCGCCGATCTGAGGTAGCCGGCGACACGGCATACGTCATCCTCCCGATGTGGGAGGGCCCGCCTCAGAACGACGCTGGAGAGGTCAGCAGCACCACGACCTCGAAGGATCCCACCATGCTCTCTCCCCACATCGTCAGCGCCCTCGTGGCCGAGCGCGAGGCCGACCTCGAGCGCCGGGCGGAGCTCGGGCGTCGACGGCACGTCGACCCACCGGCCACGGCGCGGGTGACCGCCACACCGACCCACGGCCCGCGCACCCCCGTCGACCGCCGCCGTCGGCGCGCCTGCGGCTCGTGTGAGGCCCCCGCGACGTGACGGCGCCTGACGCGCCGATTCAGGGCCCCGTGCGGGTATGTTCCCCAGTGCCCACATCGGGGACCCCTCGACCGACAGGACCAGCCGCATGGACTCCACCGACGTCACCGCCGCCTCACGGCGCGCAGGTGACCATCCCGCCCTCGAGACCGCCGCGCGCGTCGGCTACGCCGTCAACGGCGTGCTCCACATCGTCATCGGCGTCATCGCGCTCCAGCTCGCCTTCGGCTCGAAGGGCAAGAGCGCCGACCAGTCCGGCGCCCTCGGCTCGATGGCCGACAACGGCTTCGGGCTCGTCATGCTGTGGGTCGCCGTCATCGCCTGGCTCGGCCTCGCGGTCTGGCAGGTGACCGAGGCGATCTCCGGCGGCTGGGAGACGAGCGACCGGCTCAAGGCCGCCGCCAAGGCGGTCGTCTACCTCGTCCTGTCGTGGACGGCGTTCAAGTTCGCGAGCGGCAGGGGCTCGTCGAGCAAGAGCCAGACCGCCGACTTCACGGCCAGCCTCATGAAGCAGCCGGCCGGCCAGTGGCTCGTCGCCCTCGTCGGTCTCGTCGTCATCGGCGTCGGCGTCTACCACGTCGTCAAGGGCTGGAAGAAGAAGTTCCTCGAGGACCTCGAGACCCACCCCGGCGAGTGGATCGTCAAGGCCGGCCGGATCGGCTACATCGCCAAGGGCATCGCCCTGGCCATCGTCGGCGGCCTCTTCGTCCTGGCCGCCGTGCGCCACAAGCCGAGCGAGGCCCGCGGTCTCGACGGTGCGCTGCGCAACCTGCTCGGCGCCCCCGGCGGCCCGGGGCTGCTCGCGCTCGTCGCGCTCGGCCTCATCGCCTACGGCGTCTACTCCTTCGGTCGGGCGCGTCACGCCGACGTCTGACACCTGAATCGACACCCTCGGCACCTCGCGACTCACACGAACGGCCGGGAACCCCAAGGGTTCCCGGCCGTCGGCGTGTCCGGGCCAGCGGCTGATCCGGCCCAGGATTGATCGGTCAGCGCGACATGGCCTCGCGAGCCGCACCCGTGACGCGGCCGCTCGCGGTCTTGCGCCGCAGGTAGTTCCAGGCGAGCAGCGCGCACACGACGCCGTTGACGAGCCCGACGAGGATGTCGACGAGGTGGTGCATGCCACGGTAGAGGCGGGCGTAGCCGACGAGCAGCGGGATGACGGCACAGACCACGGTGACGAGCCGGCGCAGCCACACCGTCTCGATCCGCTGCGCCATGAGCGCGAAGGTCAGGTAGAGCGCCGTCGCGGCACCCATGTGACCGCTGGGGTAGCTCGACGTCGGCGGCGCGGGGTCGAGGTGCTCCACCGTCGGTCGCTTGCGGTCGGCGATGGTCGTGGCGGCCACGAAGACGCTGGCCTGCATGGCGATCGCGATGGCGGGGATGACGGCATACCACCACTGCTTGGTACGCCACCAGATGAGGGCCACGGCGATGACGCAGACCCCGATGATGATCTCGGTGTTGCCGATGTGCGACCACACGGCGGTCACCGAGTTCATGAGCGACGTGCGGCCGGCGGCGACGGACTTGCTGATGTCCTCCTCCGCGGGGAGGCCGCCGAGCGGGCCCATGATGAGGAAGCCGAGACCGACGATCGCGCCGAACAGGATCACTGCGGGTGCGAGGACACGCAGTGCGAAGTCGCGCAGCGCCGACCCGACCGTTGGTCGTGAGGGGTCGATCTCGTAGCGGTGGACGAAGGTGTGGTTCACGTGCTGCCTTTCGATGACTCGGGCCCGGTCTCACCCTCCGGCGGAGGGGAGTCGTCCGGACCGGGGTTCCACCCGAGGTAGCCGACGTAGGACGCCGTGCCGAGTCCGGCGCCGAAGATGATCCCGGCGAGGACGTCTGAGGGGTAGTGCACGCCGAGGAAGACCCGGTCGAGCGCGGTGAGGAGGACGTATGCCGTGAGGCCGCCGACCAGCCACCGGCGGGCCACCGGGGTGAGCACCGGCCATAGCAGCAGCGCCATGATCGTCGCGATCGCGGCCGCGCAGGCGACGTGCCCCGACGGGAAGCTGTAGCCCGGCGCGTGCGAGACCGGGTCACTGACGACCGGGCGCGCACGGCGCACGATCTCCTTGAGGACGAGCTGGAGGTTCCACGACACCATCAGGGTGATGAACGCCCAGAGGCAGCGCGTCGCGAGCTCGCGGTGGCGGCGCCACAGCACGAGGCAGACCGCCGAGGCGACGATGTAGACCCACTTCGGCTGCGTGATCTCCTGCCACACGAGAAGCGTCGACTTCAGCCACGGGTTGTCGCGGGTGATGTCGGTGGCGGCGATGATGAGCCGCTCGTCGAGCTCGATGACGGGCAGGAACTTCTCGCGCACGACGAAGGCGAGGACGGTGACGGGGACGGCGAAGAGGAGCCCGTACCCGACGGCCTTGAGCAGGCGACGGCCCCGGCCCGCGGGCCGGATCTCGCCTCGTCGTCGGTCAGTCAACGCGGATCACCAGCGAGTCGGGCAGCACCCGGATGCCGAGCGCGACGTGCTGACCGATGGGGTCGCCGTCGATCTCGGCCTCGACCGGGCGGCCGGCCGTCACGGTGAACTCGCGGGCGCGGAGGCGATCGAGCCGACGGTGGCCTGCGCGGTGCCGGGTGACGACGTCGGAGACGACGGAGAGCCAGCCGATGGCGCCCTTGGGGGCGACGACGACGGTGTCGAGGATGCCGTCGTCGATCTTGGCGTCGGGCATCAGCTCGATGCCGCCCTGGAGGGTGCCGCAGTTGCCGATGACGACGGTGCGGGCGTGCCGGTTGACCGTGTTGCCCGCCTTCTCGACGATGCCCTCGCCGCCGCTGGAGCTCACCTCGACCCGGAAGCCGCGGCTGAAGAGGTGGCGGAAGAAGCTGAAGACGTAGGCGACCCAACCGACGACGGCCTTGACCTTCTCGTTGGTGCCGGCCATCACCTGGCCGTCGAGGCCGAGGCCGGCCATGACGAGGAAGACCTCCTCGTCGTCGTCGACCTGCGAACCGCCGTCGTGGGTGCCATGGCTCTCGCGCGGACGGATCGGCTTGTCGGACACGCGCATCAGGCCGACGTCGATGCGGCGGTCCTGGCCTGCGAGCACGGCCTCGACGGCGTTCTCCAGGGAGTCGACGGGCAGGCCGAGGTTGCGGGCGAGCAGGTTGCCGGTGCCGCCGGGCAGCAGGCCCAGCGCGACGTCGGTGCCCACGAGCGCCGAGGCCACGGCACGGACCGTGCCGTCACCGCCGAGCGAGGCGACGACGTCGGCGCCGGCACGCACGGCCTCGCGGCCCTGCTTCTCGCCGGTCTCGTCCTCGGTCGTCTCGATCCAGGACGGGTCCTCCCAGCCGTGCTGCGCCGCGGCCTTGGCGACGAGCTCCTTGGTCGCGGCGAGATCGTCGACCTTGACCGGGTTGTAGACGACGGTGAGGCTGCGACGAGCGCTGGGGGTGTCAGGCATGGTGGGGATCCTAGGGCTCTGGGCAGGAGGGGAGGCGGCCGTCAGAGCTCGGCCGACCGGTGACATACCCGTCCGGCGCACCCAGCCGACCACCAGCGCATCCCCAGCCGGCGTCCAGCCGCTGGGACCCCCGCGGCGGTAGCCTCCGGGACGTGGCCACCATCCGCCGCCGCCTCGGCGTCGCACTGCTCGTCGGGGTCGTCGTCGGCCTCTTCGTGCCGCTCGGCCCCGCGGGCGAGCTGCTGACCCACCTGCTCACCGGCTTCGTCGCCGGCGGCCTCACCTTCGCCGTGCCGCTGCTCGTGCACATCCTCGGGCACGACGCGCCGTCGACCCGGGCCCGCGTCGAGGGCCGCGACGGGGACGCCGCCTGGTACGACGTCGTCGTCATCCTCGTCGGCCTCGCGAGCCTGGCCGGCGTGGGCGTGCTGCTCGTCGGCGGCCAGTCCAAGGGTCTTGCGCAGGTCATCGACGCCCTCGTCGGGGTCGGCGCGGTGGCGGTCGGCTGGCTCTGCGTCCACACCGTCTACGTGCTGCGC
Organism: Terrabacter tumescens; assembly: GCF_014646815.1. Lineage (GTDB taxonomy): Bacteria > Actinomycetota > Actinomycetes > Actinomycetales > Dermatophilaceae > Terrabacter > Terrabacter tumescens. The sequence continues at coordinate 611,459 of NZ_BMNZ01000002.1, read as the reverse complement.
TACGCCCGGGTCTACTACGCGAGCCCGGAGCCGCCGATCGACTTCAACCAGGACGAGGACCCGACGTTCTCGGACTTCGCCTACTTCTCCTTCAACCTCGGCATGGCCTACCAGGTGTCGGACACGGCGCTGCGCACGTCCGACATCCGCCGCGTCGTGCTCGGCCACACGCTGCTCGCCTACCTCTACGGCACGATCGTCATCGCGTCGACGATCAACCTCGTGGCCGGCATCGGCGGGTCTGGCGCCTCGGGCGGCTAGGCCTGCCGATCGGGACGAGGCGGTCGGCATGAGGCGAACCGCTGACCGGCGCCGAGTCAGGCGTAGGGTTCGAAGGAGGGTTGACGCAAGGTGCGCCGGCAGATCGGAGTCCGCGATGCCAGGCTCGTCGTCGATACCGCCCTCATCCGGTTCGCACCTGGACGACCTGAGGACGGCCGTTCGTGCCGCGCGCTCCGACGTGGAGCTGCTGAGGTCCGGGAAGGTCGACCCGGCCCTGCTGCTGACGGCTCGTGGCGTCCTGCTCGAGGCCTTGGAGATCTACGCCGCCGAACTGGTCAGACGCAGGCTGCCCATGCCACCGGCACTGCGTGACGACCTGCGCCTGCAGCGGGGGATCCGCGCCGCCCGCGGGCTCAGGTAGCGGCCAGCCGGGCCTTCTCGTCCTTGACCCACAGGCCGATGAGGCCGCCGAAGTGCGCCATGAACGTGTCGCGCTCGTGCGCGGGGTAGGTCGTGACGACGGTCGAGCGCAGCAGGCTGTCGAAGGCGTCGGACTGCACCCACTCGAGGACGGCCGCGTCGAGGTGCGAGAGGTGGCGGTCGCACCACGCCCAGTAGGCGGCCGTGTCGAAGTACTCGTCGGCGATGGCGAGATAGGCGTCGAGCTTCTGCTCGTCGTCCAGGTCGTCGCGGTCTGCCACGTCGAAGTAGCGGCGCATCTCGAGGTCCATCGGCCCCTTGCGGCCCGTGACGAGGCAGAAGGCCGACCAGCGCACGAGCGCCTTGATGGCCCACGGGAAGTAGTAGTGCAGCGAGGTGACGGCGACGTCAGGACAGGCGTTGGCGTAGTCGATGGGATAGACGTCGTCACCCTTGACGAGCATCTCGCACGAGTTGAACTCCCAGCCGAACATCGCGTTGACGATGCGGCTGATCGCGGCGGTCTGCTTGCCCGCGGAGGGCTGCAGGAAGTCGTAGCTCACGGCATACCGGTTGTGCATCGGCTGCTCGGGACGGAAGTCCATGACCATCGTCTCGGGACCGATCGACAGGGCACGCGCGAAGTGGTCGTACTCGACGGTCGACTGCAGGTGCATGAGCATCTCGCCGGACTCGTCGTAGGCCTTGACGAGGTCCTTCTCGTCGTCGATCCGCGAGACGCCACGCCAGCCGCCGCCGTCGAAGGGCTTCATGTACATCGGGTAGCCGAGCTCGTTGGCGATGGCCTTGAGGTCGAAGGGCTGGTTGTACTTGGCGCTCGTGTAGGCCCAGCGCACGTTGTCGACGGGGTTCTTGTAGGGCACGAGCCACGTCTCGGGGACCTTGAGCCCCAGGCGCATCAGCGCGACGTAGGCGCTGTGCTTCTCCATGGACTGGAAGGTGAAGGGGCTGTTGAGCAGGTAGGTGTCGTTCATCAGCGCGGCCTTCTTGAGCCACTCGCGCGGGTGGTAGTACCAGTGGGCGAGGCGGTCGATGACGAGCTCGGTACGCACCGGCTGGCGCAGGTCGAACGGCTCGATGGTGAGCCGCTCGCTCGTCAGCTCGTGGGTGACGCCGTCGTCGGTCGTGATCGGCCCGACGAGCGCGAGCAGCGCCTCGAAGGCGGTGGGCCAGTCCTCCTCGGCCCCCAGCAGCAGCCCGATCAGGTGGTTGCGCGTCTGCGTCATGTGCCTCTCCTGCTCGACGATCCGGGTGACCCCGATCCTTGCAGCAGTGTCAACAGGAACGGGTCGAAGGCCGACTCCCAGGAGCGCCAGTCGTGCCGGCCCGGCAGCTCGGCGAACGACACGTCGTGACCGCTCGCGGCGAGCGTCTGCGCCATCTGCCGGTTGTTGGTCAGGTTGCCCTCGTCGAGGCCGCAGGTGAGGACGACGCGTGCGTCGGTGCGCGGTCGCCGGACGCGCCTGACGTTGCTGACGAAGCCCGTGACGCGGTGCCAGAACTCGAAGTCCTCCTCGTCGTCGACGCGCTTGCGGAAGAACGATCCGGACTGGAGGAAGAGCGCGCCGAACGTCCCCGGGTGGCGCCACTCGGCCTGCAGCGACGCGAGCGCTCCGAGGCTCGCTCCCATGAGGGTCGGCCTGCCGTCGAGGGCGTATGCCGTGCGCACCGTCGGGAGCACGTGCCGAGCGAGCGTGTCGGCCCAGTCGGGATTGGCGGCATACCGCTCGTTGCGAGGGCCGGGCTCGAGCAGGACGACCCGGGTGGGCGGGACCCTGCCTTCGGCCGTCGCGGTGCGCAGCCGCGAGAGCAGGTGCGCCCGGCGGGAGTACTCCGGGCCGTCGTGCGCGACGAGGAGCGGGAGCGGATGCGCACGCCGGGTGCCCACCGGTGAGACGACGGAGAGCTCGACGTCGCCGACCGGCGTGCCGGTGACCGTGAGCCTCGTCCGCGCCATGTCCAGACCCTATGCGCGACCGGGGACACGATCGCGAGCGCCGGTCCGGCCGCAGGTGTTCGAGCGGCGGATGTGGCTGTGCGCGAGGCGAATTCGCTGTCCACAGGTGCGCTCGACCCCTTGATCCTGATTCGAACACGTGTTCTCATTGAGGCAGTCCCGAAGCGAGAGGAGCAGTGCCGTGCCATACGTCGCATCCACCCGCTCGGGCCTGCTCGCCGTCGAGGACGACCAGGTGCGCAGCGCGGCCATGGCCGACGTCCAGGGCAGCCTGACGGCGATGGGCGAGCGGATGATGGGCACCATCGCCTCGCTCGAGCGGGAGAAGGCTCGCCTCGAGGCTCGGCTGCTCGCGGCCTACGGCGGGCTCCACACGATCGAGTCCCAGCAGCTCGAGACCCTGGCGCTGAGCCGTGGGTCGCTGCACGCATCCGCCGACCGGGTCGCGTCCGAGGAGATCGCACTCGCGACCGGGGTCGGTCTGGGCGAGGTCTCCCGCCGGATGTCGCTCGCGACGGCCCCGCGCCGGCACCGGCGGGTGCTGGACGCCCTCCGGTCCGGCGCCACGTCGCTGCACCGGGCCCTCCAGGTCGCCTCGGAGACGGCAGCGCTGTCCGACGCCGACGTGGCCGCCGTCGAGGAGGCCGTGCTCGCGCCGTCCCGGGACGGGCAGCCGGTGGCGCAGCGCACGTTCGTGACCCGGCTGCGTCGAGCCATCGCCTCCGTCGACGAGCGCGGGTCCGACGAGCGGCGGGCGCACGCCCGGTCGAGGCGCGGCGTGTTCGGCCGTCTCACCGCCGACGGCATGGGCTGCCTCACCCTCGTCACCGACGCCGACGCGGTCGCGGCGGTCATGGACCGCCTCGACACCGACGCCAGGGCGGCCCGCGGCGCCGGGGACCCCCGCACGCTCGACCAGCTCCGCTGCGACCTCGCCACCGAGGCGCTGCTGCGCAGCCACCTCGACGTCCTGCAGGCCGGCATCGAGGCGCACCCATCGACCGACACCCCGACGGGTGGCCCGACGGGTGGCCCGACCAGCAGCCCGACCAGCAGCCCGGACGGCAGCCCGGACGGCAGCCCGGACGGCCCGGACGGCCCGGACGGCGGGAGCTCCGCGCCAGCGAACGTGGCGCCCACACCCGAGCGGCGCCGCGGTACGCCCCCAACGTCTGATACCGCTACCTCTGCGGCCGCGAGCGCCGCCCACGCTCGTTCCGAGCCGCCCGTCCCGGGCACGTCGGCGACGGGTCGGCCGGCCGCCTCGGTCTGGCTCATCGTCCCCTTCGAGGTCGCGACAGGGTCGTCCGACGCCGCGTGCGAGCTGCCCGGCCATGGCTGGGTCACCGCCGCTCACGCCCGCGAGATCATGACGCGTCCAGGGTCGGTCTGGCGCACCCTGCCGGTCGACCTGCGCACCGGCGAGGCACTGAGCCGACCCACGCGCGCCTACCGGCCGACCGCGGCGATGGTCGAGCACGTGCAGGGCGTCGACGGCCGGTGTCGCGGACCAGGCTGCGAGGTGGTCGCGACCCGCTGCGACCTCGACCACGAGACACCGTGGCCTCGAGGTGAGACGTCGGTCGCCAACCTCCGCTCCAAGCACCGGCTGCACCACAACCTCAAGACCGACGGCATCTGGACCTCGACACCGGTCGGCGACGGGGGTCTGGAGTGGACGACCCTCACGGGGCGCACCTACGTCACCCACCCGAAGGACTGGCGTGAGGGAGTCGACCCGCCTCCGACAGCCACGCGTCCCACGACGCCTGCGACGTCCACGACGTCCACGACGTCCACGACGTCCACGACGCCCACGACGCCCAAGACGTCCGACGGTTCTGCGGTCGACGTGCCACCGCCTCCGTTCTGAGCCGTACTCTGAGCTGACTGCCGCAGCGCCCCGAGGAGCCGACGATGGATCCACGACCTCCCCTCCCGCCGTTCACCGAGGAGTCCGCGCGCCGCAAGGTGCAGGCAGCCGAGGACGCCTGGAACACCCGCGACCCGGAGCGCGTCGCCGGGGCGTACTCGGAGGACACCGAGTGGCGCAACCGGGGCGAGCACGTCGTCGGGCGGGCCGCGGTCGTCGCGTTCCTGACCCGCAAGTGGGAGCGCGAGCTGGACTACCGCCTGCGCAAGAACCTGTGGGCCTTCTCCGACAACCGCATCGCCGTCCGCTTCCAGTACGAGTCGCGCGACGCCTCCGGGCAGTGGTGGCGGTCCTACGGCAACGAGCTCTGGGAGTTCGACGACCTCGGCTACATGCGCCGCCGCGAGGCGAGCATCAACGACGTGGCCATCGAGGAGTCCGAGCGACGCGTCACCCCGGGCGAGGGCGAGCTGCCCGCCTTCTGAGCCCGGGCGTTCGGGCCCAGAAGGCAGACACGCCGGCGACCGTCGGCGCGCTTGTCGGGCGCTAGTCGGTCGGCCGGTCCTGGACCGCGTCGACGACCACCGCGTCGGACACCGCACCGGGCACCGCTTCCGACACCGCGAGGACGATGCGCGTGCCGGGGGGCGCGGCCTGCACCAGTCGCAGCCGGGCGAGCGCAGGGTGCGCATCGAGCAGCTTGGCGCCGTTCGCGAGCGAGCGCAGGGCGGCCGTCTCGGCACGGGCCGCCTCGAGCTGCGCCTCACCACGACGCCGGGCCGTGGCCAGCTCGGCCGCTGCAGACCGCAGCTCCACCGGCACGATCACGTCCTTGACGACGACCTCGATCACGTCGGCGCCGACCCGTCGCGCGACCTCCGCCGTGGCGGCGGTGATGCGCTCCGTCGGCAGGGCTGCACCGCGACCGACGAGCTCCTCGGCCGTCAGCGTCGCCAGCGCGTCACGGAGGGCGACCTGGGCCGCGAGGTAGACCGTCGCGGCCGGCTCCTCGGAGACCTCCACGAATGCCACCGGGTCGGCCACTGCCCAGCGCACGACGGCGGACACACGGACCGAGACACCGTCGGAGGTCAGGACCTCCTGGGGCGAGACCTGGGTCAGGCGCTCGCGCAGGTCGAGGACCACGAGCCGCTGCCCGGCACGACGACGGTGCCGACCGGCCGGAAGGACCTGCTCGAGGACGCCGTGGCGGTAGCGCAGCGCGCAGTGGCGCGGCTGGATCGTGAAGCGGATCAGGGACATTCGGGCGACCTCCTTCAGGTCGTTCGGTGGGACAGGCTTCGTGGGACAGGCCTCGTTCCCAGACTTCGTCGGGCAGGGCAGCAGTGGGGAACGATGACGCAGACGCGAGCGGGTGCCGCCGGCCGTGCAGCGCGTGCCGCGGGGACCGGGCTCGAGTCCCGGCCCGCAGGGCGACACCCGTCGGGACACGGTCGACGACACCCTGAGGATTTGAACCTCTGGTGCTGGGCACCGTTACCTGGAGTGGGCGCTTGGACAGAGCGCTGCATCCGAGGGCGGGTCCGACACACAGGACCTCCGGTGGCACGCCACCTCGGCTGCTTGCCCGCCCCGTGCGGTCCAAGGATGACGCGCCGGCAGGACTGGGCGCCAATGGTTTTGCCTGCCCTCGCGTCAGCCACCCCGGCACGCCCACCGTCGCGGCCGCCGTGACGGAAGCCGTCCACACCCCTCCGCGCGGTCGCCCTGTCGTCCACAGGCACCTGCCTGCGGTGCGGACCACCGGTGGGCCAGATGACAGCATGAGGACGACATCGCGAGGAGGTCACATGGGCAAGGCGAGTCGCAGCCGGCGGCGGGGTGCGCACGGCACACCGGGAGCAGCCGGCGCTCCCGGCAGTGCGCGTCAGGGAAGCGCCCGTCAGGGCCGCACCGCGCGGCCGTTCGGAGGTGCGGCCGCCGCATCCGCGCAAGACGCACCGGATGCCACGACGAACCATGGCCTGCCGGCCGACGAGCAGGCGCGCGTGGTCCTGCGTGACCTGCTGGGTCAGGCCTTCGCGGCCCTCGACCGGGCAGATGCGCACTCGCTCGACGACGTCGTCGCAGGCGTCGCAGCGATGTGCGCCTCGCCGAGCACGCACCGCGTCGCCGTGCTGTCCCTGCTCGACGCTATGACCCGCGCGGCCACGCACGCCTGGGAGCTCGGCTGGCAGCCCGCCGACATCCACCGCATCGTCGGTCGGCGTCTCGGCCCACCGGAGCAACAGATCGCCGTGCACGTCATGACCGACGAGCTCGGCCAGTACGCACCGGCGACGATCGACCGGCTCTGGGTCGCCCAGCTGCGCGAGCTCGGCGGCGGCTCGCCCCGCCCGCGCTCGGTCACCTGGATGGAGGCGTTGCGCGCCGCCGGCACGGACTGGTTCACGCTCGTGTCGCGGTCGGTCATCGTCCTCCACCTGCTGGCCCGACTGCCTCGGCTCGAGGTGCTGACGCCGCTGCCGGGTCAGGCTCTCCCCGAGGCAGGCACGTCGCAGACCGGAGGCGCCGATCCGGCAACGCCCGCCGACGAGCGCATCCTCAGCCGCGTGCGCATGCTGCTCGCCAAGGCCGAGTCGACGACCTTCGAGGCCGAGGCCGAGACCTTCACGGCAGGAGCCCAGGCGCTTATGGCGCGACACAGCATCGATGCCGCCCTGCTGTCCCGCGACTCCCGAGACGGCCATGGCGGGACGGGTCCCCAAGGGCGGCGCATCGGCGTCGACAACCCCTACGAGGGACCCAAGGCCGTCCTGCTGCAGGCCGTCGCGTCGGCCAACCGGTGCCGGATGGTGTGGTCGCGCGAGCTGGGCTTCGCCACCGTCGTCGGCTTCGAGGCCGACCTCGAAGCGGTCGAGCTGCTCTTCACCTCGCTGCTCGTCCAGGCGACGCGCACGCTGGCCGCGGCGGGCTCGCGCAGCGACCAGCACGGCGGCAGCCGCACCCGGTCGTTCCGGCAGTCCTTCCTCTCCGCGTTCGCCGACCGCATCGGTGAGCGGCTGCACGAGGCGACCGCCCAGGAGGAGGAGGCCGCCGTGGCGGAGAGCACCCACGGTCGTGAGCTGGTGCCGCTGCTCGCCGCCCGCGCGGAGGAGGTCGACGAGCAGCTGGACTCCTGGTTCCCGGAGGTCCGTCAGACGAGGGTCAGCGCGGCGCGCGACGCAGAGGGCTGGCACCACGGCAGGTCGGCCGCCGACCGGGCGCACCTCGGCACGGCTCGAGGCGTCCAGGCCTGACCCGCCCGGCCCGGCGAGACCGACGAAAGCCCGCCCCTACCGCTTCGGCTTCTTGACCTTGGGGGGCAGGGTCGCGACGTGGTCGCGGGCGCGGTCGAGCCATGCGGACTGCTCGGCGTCGTCGAGGTCGGACGGCAGCGACAGGTAGCCACCCATCGGTCGCCCCTCCGGCCCGAAGGGGCCGCTCCCCGGCACCGCCCGCAGCTCCTCGAGCCCGGCCTCGTCAAGCTTGACGCCGACGTTGGGGCCGAAGAGCCCAGCGAACATGTTGCCGTTGACGAAGGCGCCGAGGCTGCCGAACATCGGCTTGACCTCGACCCCGGGGCCGGGCGTCACGAGCGAGCGGAAGTGCTCCTTGGCCTCGTCGGTGTGCTTCGGCAGCTGCATGGATCCATCACACCACCAGAAGGGGCGCTTCGGCTGGGGTCGAGGCCCGGACGACGGCGAGGAAGGCCGCAGCCACCAGCGCAGTGACGCCGCAGATCGCCCACACGGTGAGGTAGCCGGACAACGACGCGTGAGCCGTGGCCTCGGCGTCCACCGTCCCGGTCGAGGCGAGCGCGATGGCGAAGACGCTCGAGGCGAAGGCGCCGCCGATGGTCTTGGTCGTGTTGGTCATCCCCGTCGTCAGGCCGGTGTGGGTCGGGGGCGCCTGGGCCGCCGCCGCGGTCGGCAGACCCGCCACGAGCGCGCCCGAGCCCAGACCGGCGATGACCATGTTCGTCATCGTCTGGGCGAGCGTGTCGTGGAACGGCAGGAAGAGCAGGTAGCCGACGGCGACGAGCACCGCCGCCACGACCATCGCCACCCGCGTGCCGGTGCGATGGGCGAGCAGGTGGAGCAGCAGCGCCCCGACGGCGAGCGAGAGCACGTAGCCGCCGATGATGATCGAGACCTTGCCGGCGGAGGCCCCGAGGCCGTAGCCCGTGACGGCCGGGTCGGTGCGCGCGAACGTCGACAGCGGGATCTGGGCGCCGAGCACCGAGACGCCGAAGAGGAACGCCGTCGCCTGCACGGGCCACTGGCCGCGGGCGCCGAGGATCCGGAGGTCGACGAGCGGCTCCGGGTGGGCGAGCTCGACCCGCGCGAACGGCACGAACGCCGCGAGGCCGGCCACGACGAGCACCCACGGCCACGGGCTGCCCGGGCCGAGGACGCGCAGCATGACGAGTCCACCCATGACGAGGCCGAGCGCGGCCGTGACGAGCCAGAAGCCGCGCCAGTCGATGGACCCGTGGGCAAGTACCGGCGACTCCTCGATCCCGAACCAGATCGCGACGAGGGCGAGCGTCACGACGACCGCCGGCAGCGCGAGCAGCGCTGTCATGCCGAGCGACTCGGCGAGCGCACCGCTCGTCAGGGCTCCCGCGATGACGCCCAGCTCGAGCCCCGCGACGAGCAGGCCAGCCGCCCCGCGCACGCGCCGTTCCGCTCCGCCGGTCCGGCGGTGGATGATCGCCACCTCCATCGGCAGCCACACGACGTAGAAGCCCTGGACCGCCCACGCCACGAGGAAGAGCCCGAAGCTCGGCGCGAAGGCCACACCCCATGACGCGAGCGCCGTGACGACCGTCGAGAGGAGCAGCACCTTGCGGTGGCCGATGAGGTCACCGAGGCGCGCGAGCAGCGGCACGACGAGCGCCGACACGATGAGCTGCGCGGCCTCGAACCAGTTGACGTCGGCGTCCTTGATCGACAGGTGCCGCGCGATGTCGGTGAAGATCGGCGTGTAGTAGCCCTGCAGCACCCCGCTCGCGAGCTCGACGCAGATGAGGAAGCCGACGACCTTGGTGATCGGGCTGCGGGCCACGGCCCGGGCGGCGTCGGAGACGGCCGTGCTGTCTGACATGCGGATCCTGTTCTCGCGGAGTGGTGCTGGGTGTCAGAGCTGTTCGATGAGACGGCGGTACCACGTGACGCCGTCCCGCAGGTCGTCGACCCCGATGCGCTCGTCGACGCCGTGGATCGACGCGCGCTGGGCATCGGTCATCCGAAACGGCGTGAAGCGGTAGACCCGTGGCCACACGCGGTGGAAGTGCCGTGAGTCCGTGGCCGCGAGCATGACGTAGGGCACGGCGACCGTCCCCGGAAACACGTCCGCCAGTGTCGACTCGAGGAGGGCGTATGCCGTGTCGTCCGTCGGCGACACCGGGCTCGGTTCGTCGCCGCTGACCAACGACACCTCCACGTGGGGGTCCTTGACCGTGCTGCGGATCCGCTCGATCGCCCCGTCGACCGTCTCCCCCACCATGACGCGCATGTTGACGTGGGCCCGGGCCGTCGCGGCGATGACGTTCGCCCCCGGCGACCCCGAGAGCTGGGTGACCGCGACGGTCGTCCTCGTCAGCGCGGCCGTCTCGTGGCCGAGCCGCGGAAGGACCCGGGAGAGCACGGGGCGCAGCCGGCGCGCGTGACCGAAGACCGCGGCATACGGCATCCGCGCGTGGGCGCCGGCGCGCTCGAGCATGTCGACGGTGGCGTCCGGCAGGTGGCTCGGGAAGGGCTTGCGCTCGAGGCGCAGGATCGCCCTCGCGAGCCGGGTCGTGGCGCCCATCCGGCGGGGCGCGGAGGCGTGGCCGCCGTCCCCGCGCGCGGTGAGCTCGACGTCGACGGTGCCCTTCTCGGAGACGCCGATGACGGCCATCGGTGCGTCGACGCCGGGCAGGGCTCCCTGGACGATGGCGCCGCCCTCGTCGATGACGAACCACGGCTCGACGCCGCGCTCGCGCAGGATCGAGACGGCATCCTTGGCGGCGCGACCCGACACCTCCTCGTTGCAGCCGAACGAGAGCCACACGTCACGACCCGGCGTCACCCCGTCGGCCACGAGCTCCTCGACCGCCTGGCAGGTCGCGACGAGCGAGCCCTTGCAGTCGAGCGCCCCACGGCCCCAGACGTGCCCGTCGGCGAGCTCCGCAGCGAAGGGCGGGTGGGTCCACGCCGACGGGTCGTCGACCGGCACGACGTCGAGGTGCGCCATGAGCACGACCGGGGCCTCACGCGTGCGCCCGGGCCACCGGACAAGCAGGGCGTCGCCGCTGATCCGCTCGACCTCGCACGCGGCGTGCAGTCGGGGGAAGCGCTCGCGCAGTTCGGCGAGGAGCGCCTCGAACGCCGTCCGGTCCTCCTTGGTGGGGTCCCAGTCGGAGACCGTGGGGATGCGGATCAGTGCCCGTAGCGCCTCGACGGCGGCGTCGTCCCCGTTCATGGCCCGGAGCGTATGCCACGCTGACCGCATGGACTACGGGCACGAGCTGCAGTTCGGGGTGTTCGCGAGCCCCGACGCCTCACGAGTGCACGAGACGCTCGAGCTGGCGCAGCTCGCGGACGTCGTGGGGTTCGACCTCTTCACCGTCCAGGACCATCCCTACAACGCGAAGCACCTCGACACCTCGACGCTGCTCACGGCGGCCGCCGCCCGCACCAGCGCGATCCGGGTCGCGGCCAACGTCGCCAACCTGCCGCTGCGACCCCCCGTGGGCCTGGCCAAGCAGGTCGCAACGCTCGACATCGTCAGCGGCGGCCGTGCCGAGCTCGGGCTGGGGACCGGGGCCTTCTGGGACGCCATCGTCGCCGCCGGCGGCGAGCGCCGCTCGCCCAAGGAGGCGGTCGACGCGCTCGTCGAGGCGATCCGCGTCATCCGCGGTGTCTGGGGCCAGGACCCGGACGACCCCGGCGCCCGGTCGGTGACCGTCCGGGGCGAGCACTACGCCGTCGCCGGCATGCACGCCGGGCCGTTCCCCGTGCACCGGGTCGAGATCTGGCTCGGCGCCTACAAGCCGCGGATGCTGCGCGTGACCGCACGGCTCGCCGACGGCTGGCTGCCGAGCCTGGGCTACGCCGACCCCGACGCCCTCGCCGGGATGAACGCCGTCATCGACGAGGCGGCCGACCGGGCCGGACGCGGGCCGCAGGCGATCCGGCGGATGTACAACGTCTTCGGCCAGTTCGGCACGGGTAGCGGCTTCCTGCGCGGCACGGCCGACGACTGGGCCGAGCAGCTCGCCGAGCTCACCCTCACCCATGGGATGAGCACCTACGTCCTCGGCACCGACGACCCCGACGTGCTGCGCCGGTATGCCGCGGAGGTCGCCCCAGCCGTGCGTGACCTCGTCGACGCCGAACGGTCCGGACGCGCCGGCCGCGCCGGCGGTGCCGGCGGTGCCGAGCCACCCGCCGCCGCTTCGCCCGCGCCCGTCGACAGCTCCCCGCTCACGGTCCGTCCGACACCCGATGACGGCACCCGCCTCAGCGCATCGCTGCCCTGGCGCGAGGACGACCGTCCGGTGACCGCGAAGCCCGACGACGCGGCATACTCCCCCGCCGAGCAGGCGGTGCCCCAGCACCTCGTCGACGTGCACGACCACCTCCGCGGCGAGCTCGCCCAGCTGCGCGACATCGTCGGCCAGGTGCGACGTGGGGCCCTGTCGACGGGCGCGGCGCGCTCGGTCATCAACACGATGGCGATGCGGCAGAACAACTGGACGCTCGGCGCCTACTGCGAGACGTACTGCCGGCTCGTCACGGGGCACCACACGCTCGAGGACCGCAGCATCTTCGTCCACCTCCGCACCGCCCAGCCCGACCTCGGGGCCGTCATCGACCGGCTCGAGGAGGAGCACCACGTCATCGCCGACGTGCTCGAACAGGTCGACGACGCCCTCGTCGGGCTCGTCGGCACCGACGGCTACGGGCAGACGGGCGAGGGCGCGCTGGAGGAGATCCAGCGCGCCCTCGACCTGCTCACCGACACCCTGCTGTCACACCTGGCGTACGAGGAGCGCGAGCTGCTGCACCCACTGGCCAGGCACGGGTTCGGCTGAGCGACAAGCGGTTCAGGCCGGGCTGGCAGCCGCGCCGTGCTCGAGCGCCTCGACGACGGCGCCGCAGAAGTCCGGCAGGTCGTCGGGGTTTCGGCTCGTGATGAGGTTGCCGTCGACGACGAGCGACTCGTCGACCCACTCGCCGCCCGCGTTGCGGATGTCGGTCTGCAGGCTGGGCCACGAGGCGAGCCGACGGCCCTTGAGGACGTCGGCCTCGATGAGGGTCCAGGGTGCGTGGCAGATCGCAGCCACGGGCCGGCCCGACGCGACGAACTCGCGCACGAGGGCGACGGCGGCCTCGTCCGTGCGCAGGGCATCGGGGTTGGCGACGCCGCCCGGCAGCACGAGCGCGTCGAAGTCCTCGACCTTCGCGTCGGCGACGGTGACGTCGACCTTCTTCGTGTCGCCCTTGTCGAGGTGGTTGAACATCTGCACCTCGCCGGACTCGGGACTGACGACGACGGCCTCGTGCCCGGCGTCGGTGACGGCCTTCCACGGCTCGGTCAGCTCGACCTGCTCGATGCCCTCGCTCGCGACGAGGAATGCGACTCGCTTGGCCATGTGGCCCTCCTTTGCTCGCCCCGACGAGCGGGGCGTTCGGTGGTGCTGTGGCGTCGACCGCCACCTTCGGCTCCTACCCGCCCGACCGGCGAGTGTCACCGAGGTTCGACAGCCCGGGCGCGTGAGGCCGGTCGCGGCTACTGTCGGCGCATGGCCAAGGACCTCGTGGTTCCGCTCGCGCCGAACGTCTGGCGCATCCCTCTCGTGCGCGACCTCGTCAACGGCTTCATCCTGCGCGACGACGACGGCCAGGTGACGCTCGTCGACATGGGGGTCTCGAGCTCGGGTCCCAAGGTCGTCGCGGCCCTCGGCGCCATCGGGGCCGGGCCGTCCGACGTGACGCGACTGGTGCTCACCCACGCGCATCCCGACCACGCCGGCGGGGCGGCGCACGTGGCCCGCGAGACGGGCCGCGGCTTCACGATCCACCACGACGACGCGGCATACGCCATGGAGGGGTCCTCGCCACCGCGAGACCGCAGCTTCCTGCTGGGACGCCTCTTCGATCGCTTCTCCCGGCCGGGCCGCGACTTCGAGCCGCTGACGGTCGAGCGCGAGATGGTCGACGGCGAGGTGCTGCCCGTGGCGGGCGGCCTGCGCGTCGTGCACACGCCGGGCCACTCCCCCGGGCACGTGTCGCTGCTCCACGAGGAGTCGCGCACGCTCATCACGGGTGACGCGATCTTCAACGTCATGGGGCTGCGCTGGCCCGTCAAGGCGTTCTGCACCGACTTCCGGATGACGCAGCGCACCGCGCACGAGCTCGGCGAGCTCGACTACGACGTCGCCGCCTTCACCCACGGCACCGAGCTGCGCGACCGGCCGCGTGAGGCGATCCGCCGCTTCCTCTCCGCGCACCGCGCGACAGCGGACGGCTGACGCGCGAGACTGGTCCACAGGCTCATCCACAACTGTGGACAGACCTTGGACACCCCGTGCTGCGGAGTGGGTAAGGGGCAGGTGTGACGAACTTCGGATACACCCTGATGACCGAGCAGAGCGGCCCCAAGGACCTCGTCCGATGGGCCGTGGGCGCCGAGGCGGCGGGCTTCGACTTCGAGGTCTCGAGCGACCACTACTCGCCGTGGCTCACCGAGCAGGGCCACGCCCCGTACGCGTGGTCGGTGCTCGGCGCCGTCGCCCAGGCCACCGAGCGCGTCGAGCTCATGACCTACGTGACCTGCCCGACGATGCGCTACCACCCAGCCGTCATCGCCCAGAAGGCCGCGACGATGCAGCTGCTCGCCGACGGGCGCTTCACCCTCGGCCTCGGCAGCGGCGAGAGCCTCAACGAGCACGTCGTCGGCCAGGGCTGGCCGGGCGTCGTGACGCGTCAGGACATGCTCGTCGAGGCCATCGAGATCATCCGCAAGCTCCACTCCGGCGAGCTCATCACGCACCACGGCGAGTACTTCGACGTCGACTCCGCCCGCGTCTGGGACCTGCCCGACATCCTCGTGCCGGTCGCGGTCGCGGTGAGCGGCGACCTGTCGATCGAGCGGCTCGCGCCGCTGGCCGACCACATGATCGCCGTGCAGCCCGAGGCCGAGCTCGTCGACACGTGGAACCGCACCGAGGGCGCCGAGCGCATCGGCGCGGGAGCCCGCGCCATCGGCCAGATCCCGATCTGCTGGGACCCCGACGAGGACGCGGCGGTCGAGCGGGCGCACGAACAGTTCCGCTGGTTCGCCGGCGGCTGGAAGGTCAACTCGGACCTGCCGACACCCGCCGGCTTCTCCGGGGCGACGCAGTTCGTGCGCCCGGAGGACGTCGCCGAGTCGATCCCGTGCGGCCCCGACCTCGACAGGATCGTCGAGTCCGTCCGCGCCTACTGGGAGGCCGGCTTCACCGACATCGCCCTCGTGCAGGTCGGCGGCGACGCCCAGGAGCGCTTCCTCGACGAGGCCGCCGGCCCGCTGCTGCAGAAGTTGCGCGCGGCCGCCGGCTGAGGCGGCGCGAGCGTCTCAGGCGGCCTGGCGCTCCGCACGCTCGGCGAGGATCCGCTCGCGGCGCTTCGTGATGTCCGCGCACTCGAGGCAGACCTCCTCGGGGATGACGCCGAGGCGCATGAGGCCGGCGAAGGCGATGCAGCCCACGCAGATGCCGAAGACCGACTCGAGGGCCGGGAAGACCACCATGACGACGCCGATGACGACCACGGCGACGATCGGCCCGGTCGAGCCCGTTACGAGGCTGAGCACCCAGAGCACGGTCGCGGCGACCGTCATGACCGCCCCGATGGTCGCCGCGAACCGCTTGGGCGGGCCGGCCGTGGGTCGCTTGGCCGCGGAGACGGAGGGTCGGATCCACCGCTGCACGAGCCGGGCCACCGGGCTGGCCGAGGGTCCGAGCGCTGCCCGCAGGGTGAAGTCGACGGCGAGGACGGCATAGAGCCACCACTGCGAGGTCGCGAGGGCGATGACACCGACGACGAGGACGACGGCCGCGATGAGCCGGACGGTCACGTCGTCGACGACAGCGGGGAAGCGCGAGGAACTCATCCACACATTATTGACGACATAAGGTCTGGTTATGCAAGTCGTCTCGCGATGTGACGCATTCGCGGCCCCTCAGCGGGCGCGGAGCACCCGCACCGCCACGGCCGCGCACACCACGAAGAGGCCGGCGCCGACGCCGGCCACGACGCCCAGGCTCGTCGTGAACGCGGCCTGCGCTGCGGTCACGAGGTCGTGCCCTGCCGCTGCCGGCAGGGACGTCGCCGCGCGGACGGCGCCCGCGAGGGAGTCGAGCGCAGCGGTCGTCGCGTCCCCGGCGTGGGCGGCGGCATACGGCCCCAGCTGCGCTCGGTAGACGAACGTCGCGAGCGACCCGAGACCGGCGATGCCGACGGCGATCCCGAACTCCCCCGACGTCTCGGACATCGACGCGACCGAGCCGGCGCGCTCCGGCGGTGCGGACTGCATCATGACTCCCATCGTCAACGTCGACGGGAGCATGATCCCGAAGGACGTCAGGCACATCCCGAGGACGAGCAGTCCGAGACCGTGAGCCGGGCCGACCTGCGTGTAGAGCACGAGTCCGGCGGCGCAGACGAGCAGGCCCGTCGCCATGGTGCGGCCGGTGCCGAGGCGCTGCGCGATCCGCGCCGACGACGCCGACCCGACGAGCAGGGCCACGTTGGCCGGGAGCATCCACAGGCCGGCGCCGAGTGGGTCGAGGCCCGCGACGAGCTGGAGCCACTGGGAGCTGAGGAACGACACCCCCGCCATGACGACCCCTCCCACGAGCATCACGGCGAGCGCGGCCCCGAAGGCACGGCTGCGGAAGAGCGCCAGGTCGACGAGGGGGTTGGCGATGCGGCGCTGGCGGCGGACGAAGGCGATGCCCAGGACGGTGCCGGCCGTCATCGTCAGCAGTGCCGTCGAGGTGCTCCCACCGCGCGCGATCTCCTTGAAGCCGTAGATGACCGGCAGGATCGTGGCGAGCGACAGCACCGAGCTGAGGACGTCGACCCGCGACCCGGCCTGCCGCTCCGACTCCGGCAGCACCCGACGGCCGACGACGACGAGCAGCACCATGAAGGGCACCCCGAGCAGGAACGCGGACCCCCACCAGAAGTGCTGGAGCAGGAGGCCGCCCACGAGCGGGCCGACGGCCATGCCACCCATGAAGCACGAGTACCAGACCCCGATCGCCGCCATCATCTGCTTCTCGTCGGTGAAGATCGTGCGGATGAGGCCCATCGTCGACGGCATCAGTGTGGCCCCGGCGATGCCGAGCACCGCCCGCCAGACGATGAGCTGGCCGGGGCTGCTCGCGTAGGCCGCTGCGGCGCTCGCGAGACCGAAGCCCACCGCGCCGACGAGGAGCAGCCGCTTGCGGCCGATGCGGTCGCCGACCGCGCCCATGGTCACGAGGAACCCGGCCAGGACGAAGGAGTAGATGTCGAGCATCCACAGCTGCTGCGTCGTGCTCGCGCCGAGGTCGGCGGAGAGCTCGGGCAACGCCAGGTAGAGCACGCTGACGTCGAGCGACAGCAGCAACGCCGTCAGGGCCAGCACCGCGAGGGCGAGCCACCGGCGCCGGGTCGGCAGTTCGGGGGCGGTCGAGATGGAGGCAGAGGCGGATGCGGACCGGGTCTCGATGGGTGTCGTCATGCCCACACGTCGAACGGGACGGATCCACCTCGACACGCCACGCAGAATCGGTGTCGGCCAGCCGGCATACGCTGACGGCATGGCTCTACACATCGGTGCGCACGTCGACCAGGAGGACCCCATCGCCGAGGCGAAGGCGCGGGGCGCCTCGCTCTCCCAGCTCTTCCTCGGCGACCCGCAGAGCTACAAGGGCCCGGTCATCCGGTATGCCGGTGGCGCGGCCGCGCTCAAGGCCGACGCCGAGGCCGAGGGCATCGACCTCTACGTCCACGCGCCCTACCCGATCAACGTCGCGAGCCTCAACAACCGCATCCGCATCCCCGGCCGCAAGCTGCTCCAGCAGCACCTGACCGCCGCCGCCGAGATCGGCGCCAAGGGCGTCATCGTCCACGGTGGCCACCTCGGCGTCGACGAGGACGCGGCCAAGGGCTTCGACAACTGGCGCAAGTGCATCGACGGGCTCGACCTGCCCGTGCCGCTCCTCATCGAGAACACCGCGGGCGGCGACAACGCCATGGCCCGCCGGCTCGAGGCGATCGCCCGGCTCTGGGACGCCATCGGCACGGCGTCGGGCGCCGACCGGGTCGGCTTCTGCCTCGACACCTGCCACGCACACGCGGGCGGCAACGACCTCGGCACCGTCGTCGACGAGGTGCGTGCCATCACCGGCCGCATCGACCTCGTGCACGCCAACGACTCGCGCGACGAGTTCGACTCCGGCGCCGACCGGCACACGAACTTCGGCTCGGGGCACATCGCCGGCGACGCGCTCGCCGGTGTGATCCGTGCCGCAGGAGCGCCCGTCGTGTGCGAAACACCCGGCGGACTCGAGGGGCAGACCGCCGACATCGCATGGCTGAGGTCTCAGATCGACTGATTCCGTCGTTCCCAGCCCGGTCTCAGGATTTCCTGACCGACTCTTTACCCAACGGGCCCCCGCTGGCACCTAGGTTACTCAGGGGTTGCGGTCGGGTCGTCGACGATGCCGTTCCGACGCACCCGCTCACGTACGCCGCGTCCCGCCATCCCCTCCTCGGTGGCGGGCCGCGGCGTTTCTGCGTCCGGGACCCGGTCGGCCACCCGGTCGGCCATCCGGTCGGCCAGGAGCACCGCGACGCGCAGCTGCTCCGCGGTCGGGCGCACGACGACGGCTGCGTAGCCGTCGGTCGGCAGCCCGACCCGCTCGACGGGCAGGCGCCGTCCCCCGGACCTCACCTGGCCGTCCGCGTCGACGACGGCGTCGTTCCAGCGCGGGTGGCCCGGGTCCCACTCGCACCGGTCGGCGCCGAGGACCTCGTGATGGCGGTCGCGATCGCGGTGGCGCGGGCCTGGTCGGTCGTGTCGGGCGGAAGGTCGAGCAGGTGAGTGAGGCCCGAGATGTAGCCCTCCCGCCGCTGCGCCGCGGCCTGCTGGCGCCGCCCCCCAGAGGGCGATCTCGGTGACGGCGAGCCCTACCACGACGAGCGCGACGGCGAGCTCCAGGTCGGCCTGCCGGTGGATCGAGAGCGAGTAGTACGGCGGTGAGGAAGAAGTCGAAGCTGCCGGCGGCGGCGAGGGCCGCGATGACTCCCGCGAGCCGGTCGCCGGTGGCGGCCGCGGCCACCACCGGGAGCACGAGCACCATCGCGGCGGTGCTCGGGTCGAGCGCGTCGCGCAGGAGGCCGAGGACCGCGCCCACGACGATCGGCAGGAGCAGGGCGCCCCACCGTGTCGCCCTGCGGTGGGTGGTGAGCCAGTCGGTGGTCATGACTCCACGCAACACCCGCGGGGGGCGCGCCGTCCGCGCGTCGGTCCCATCCTGATGCGATCTTGACGCCGTCCTGACGACGACCGCGAGGTCGGGAACGTTCTAGCCCGGTCGGACCCGCGTCGCTAGGTTCGGGCCCATGCTCAGCACCTCGACCTTCACGACGTCCGACTTCGACGTCACCGACTACGTCCCCGACGTCACGACGGCGCTGCCGACGGGGCACCTGCGGATGCGCAAGACGTATGCCGGCGACGTGGCCGGGCGCAGCGTCACCCAGTTCACGTCGGCCTTCGACCAGGACTCCGGCGTCGGCACGTACGTCGCGATGGAGTCCTTCGAGGGCACCGTCGACGGGCGCCGCGGCGCCTTCAACTTCGTGCACGCCGCGTCGACGAGCGGCACGGACCGGGCCCACGAGTACGGCCTCATCGTGCCGGGCAGCGGCACCGACGAGCTCGTCGGCATCGAGGGCACCGTGCTCCTGCGCATCGACGACGACGGTACGCACCGGATGGACTTCGACCACAACCTCGGCAACCTCGGCTGACACGGCCGACGGGCCACGGACCGGGTGTCGCAACCCGGCCCGTGGCCCGTCGTGGGTCGGTGCGCAGGGGGCGTGTCCCCGGCACCGGTGTCTCGGCTACCCGACGGTGACCTTCAGCAAGGCGAGCACGTCGGACCGGGAGTCGGACACGAGCACCCGCACCGTGTAGGTGCCGGCGGCGGCCCAGGCGTGGCCGCCCTTGACGGTCGCCGTGCCGTCCGACGCGGTCGTGACGGTGGCGTCCTCCGTCACGGTGCCGTCGCCCCACTGGACGCGGGCCGTGTAGCCGGTCGACGCCGGGACGCCGCCCTTCGCCGTGCCCAGCGTGACGTCGGTGTCGGCACCGGCCTTGGCCGTGGCGTCAGCGCCGGCCGCGACCTCGAGCGCCGAGCCGTTGTCGGCGACCGCGAAGACGTGGATCCGACCCGCCGTCTTCGGGTCACCGGTCTGTGTCGGCAGCGTCACCGACTCGACCGTCTTGCCCGTCGGCACGGTGAGCGGCGCCGTGGCGAAGAGCTTGACCTGGCAGCCGTCGGTGCCCGTCCCGTTGAGGCGGTAGGCCATCTGGATGGCGACGGTGTTGCCGAACTGCGGCGAGCCGCACCAGTCGCCGTACTGCACCTTGTAGCTCGTGCTCGAGCCGTCGGTGAAGTTGACGGTGGCGGTGGTGTCCTGGTTCTTCTGCGTCGCCGTGCCGATGAGCGACAGCTTCGTCGCCCCGGGGGCCAGCGTCACCGGGAGGGTCTGCCCCGCACCGGTGGCGTTGTCCTTGTCCCCGACCGGGATGCCCGGCATCGAGTAGCGCAGGTCGGTGCCCGGCACGGTCAGCAGCTTGCCGGGGATGCCGCCCGCGGCGACGAGCGCCTCACGGGACAGGCCCGCCCGGTCGCCGTCGCACGGGACCGAGTCACCCACGTTGCCGAAGCACACGGAGTCGAACCCCGCGGCATACGCAGGTTTGGACGCCTGGTGCACCGTGGCGTCGGTGAGTGCCGACCCGCTGTCGTTGGCCGTCGTGACGGTCACCTTGGGCTGGTACGGCCCCGGCTCGGCCCACGTGTGGCTGCCGCGGATCGTGAACGACCCGAGGTCACCGGCCGTGATGGTGCCGGCCGAGGTCGTGCCGTCGCCCCAGGCGATCGTCGCCTTGGCCGTGGCGGACGGGTCCTGGCCCTGGCCGACGCCTCCGGAGAAGGTCGCGACGGTGCCCGACCACGCGGTGTCCTCGGCGACCTCGAACGGCTCGGCAGCCGAGACCTTGATGCCGGTGTTCTGCGCCTTGGAGCCGTCGGTGAGCAGCTCGAGCTCGGACAGGTTGGGCGCCGCACCACCGGCCGTGGCCGTGACCACGAGGCGGTAGGTCGTGAACGTGCCCGTGTGTGCCATCTCGAACGGGCGCGTCTGCACCCGCCACGGGAAGGTCTGCGCCGTCCGCGTGTCGAGCGTCTGCCACGTCTTGCCGTCGTCCTTGCTGCCCTCGAGGCGCCAGGCCGACGGGTCGCCGGCCTTCGGGCCCGAGGTGACGGTGTACCAGGTCGCCCGCTGGCCGACGCCCGAGAGGGCGAAGGTCACCGACGGCGTGGCCGAGGTGAAGTCCACCGAGGTGCGCGAGGTGTTGTCGAAGAGCGCCTTGGCGTCGTCGCCCGACGCGAGGTCGGTCGCCGTCGCGGTGCCGCGGCCGGGGCCGGTCGCGTCCTTGAGCGGCTTCGGCGCCTCGGTGCCCTGCGTCAGCGACGGCGGGGCGTCCTGGGCGCGGGACCCGAAGTCCGAGGGCTTGCCACCCATCGCGAAGTCGACCGTGGTCGGGCCGGTCAGCTCGTCCTGGCTGATCGAGACGCTCTTGTGCTTGGAGCCGTTGACGGTCAGGCCCTGCACGTAGATGTTCGTCTCGGAGTTGCCCGGCGCGTTGACGACGAGGTCACCCTGCGTGCGCTTGACCCGGACCTGCTCGAACTTCGGCGAGCCGACGGCCCAGTTGGCCGAGCCGACCTGGAGCGGGTAGATGCCGAGCGAGGACAGGACGTACCACGCGGACATCTCGCCGTTGTCCTCGTCACCCGGGTAGCCCTGGCCGATCTCGCCACCGACGTAGAGGCGGCGCATGATCTCGCGGACCTTCTCGGCCGTCTTCCACTGCTGGCCGGTCCAGTCGTACATGTACGCGATGTGGTGGCTCACCTGGTTGCTCTGGCCGAGCTGCCCCATGCGGACGTCACGTGCCTCGAGCATCTCGTGGATGACGCCGCCGTAGCCGCCGGGCTTCGTCGCCGTCTCGGGCGTCGCGAAGAACGTGTCGAGCTTCTTCGCGAGCGCGTCGCGGCCGCCGTACAGGTTGGCGAGGCCGTTGCCGTCGAACGGGGCGTGGAAGGCGAAGTTCCAGGCGTTCGTCTCGGTGTAGTCGCCGCCCCAGTCCTCGGGGTCGAAGCTCGTCGGGAACGTGCCGTCAGGCGCGCGGCCCTGGAAGAAGCCGACCTTCGGGTTGAAGAGGTTGCCGTAGTGCGTCGCCCGCTCGAGGAAGTACTTCGACTCCTCCGTGAGCTGGGCGCGGCGCGCCTCCGGCGTGGCCGGGTCCTTGGCGAGCTTGGCCGCCATGGTCCCGATGCCGAAGTCGTTGACGAGCCCCTCGAGTCCCCACGACACGCTCTCACCGGTGTTGGTGCTCGTGTAACCGAGGAAGGTGGAGGTGTCGAGGCCCTTGCGACCGACCGCGCTCGACGTCGGGAGCACCGTGGCGTTCTTCACGGCCGCGTCGTATGCCGCGAGCGGGTCGGGCAGCTTGACGCCCTTCGCGTACGCGTCGGCGAACGCCACGTCCGAGCTCGTGCCCGTCATGAGGTCGGCGTAGCCGGGCGAGCTCCACCGAGCGACCCAGCCGCCGTCGCGGTACTGCTGCACGAAGCCGTCCGCGATCTCGGCCGCCACCTCCGGGTAGAGCAGGCTGTAGGCCGGCCACACGGTTCGGTAGGTGTCCCAGAAGCCGTTGTTGACGTAGATCTTGCCGTCCTTGACGGCGGCGTTCGTCGTCGTCGCGGTGGCCGAACCGCTCTTGGCCGCAACGGGGCTCGCGTACTGGTAGCGCGGAGCCGCAGCCGTGCCGGTGTTCTCGAACTGGCTGTTCGGGTAGAGGTTGAGGCGGTAGAGGTTGGAGTAGAGCGTCGTCCGCTCGGAGTCGTTGGCGCCCTTGACGCTGACGACGCCCAGGCGGGCGTTCCAGGCCTGCTTGGCCGCGGCGCGCACCGCGTCGAAGTCGCGGCTCGCGAGCTCGAGCGCGTGGTTCTTCTTCGCCTGGTCGAGCGAGATGAACGACGTCGAGAGCTTGAGCGTGACCTGCTTGTCGGTGCTCGTGTCGAAGGTCGCGTAGCGGGTGCCCGTGTGACCGTTCGGAGCGGTGCCGACGGCCGTGGCCGCACGGTCGAACGTGCCGTAGACGAACATCCGGCTCCGGCCGGCGGACAGGCCGCTGCCGTTGTCGACCCAGCCGGTCATCGTGCCGGTGGCCGCGTCGACGGTGAAGGTGCCGTTGTCGTCGATGGTGTCGACGACGAGGTGCCCCTTGGCGGCCGAGGCCGGGAAGGTGAACCGGTAGACGCCGCCGTGGTCGGCCGGGGCCGTCTCGGCGGTGAGGCCGCCGGCGAGGGCCACCTTGTAGTAGTCGGGGTGGGCCACCTCGGTCGCGTGGTCGAAGGCGAGCCCACGCCCGGACGCGCTGCCCGTCGGCGTGCCGGTCGCGACGGACGGCATGACCGACATCTGGTTGCGGTCACCCATCCACGGGCTCGGCTCGTGCGAGACGGCAAGTCCTTGCAGCACAGGGAGGTTCGCCGCGTTGTTGGCCGACTGGTAGTAGTACTCCCACGACTGCGAGTTGGCGTTGGTCACCGGCGTGAAGAAGGTGAAGCCGTTGGGCACTGCGCTGATCGGCAGGTTGTTGCCGCGCGAGAAGCCGCCCGACGCGTTGGTGCCGCGCCGCACGTCGACGTAGTTGGTGAGGTCGGCGCCGTCGATGACCGCGGGGTTCGCCTGCACGGAGACGTCGTCGATCCAGCCGCCGAAGCGGGTGTCCTTCGTCGCGCCGCCGGTGTTGTCGTAGCCGACGAGGACGCGGTCGATCGTCTTGCCGGCGGCGACCTTGCCGACGTCGAGCGAGACGGCGTTCCACTGGTTGGCGTAGAGGATCTTGCCCTTGCCCTGGCCGCTCGGGCTCGCGGCGACACCGTGCTGGTCGTCGGCGCCGAGGTCGGACAGGTAGGTCCCGTCGGTGAAGCGGACGTCGAGGGCCGCATACGTCGACGGGTACTTCAGGTCCCCGGCGATCATGTCGGGGAAGATCTTGTAGCTGAGCCGGGTCTGCGCGGTGACCGGCAGGTCGACGTCGAAGAGCCGGTTCCAGGCGTAGCCGCGGCCGTCGGCCGTGTGGCCGCCGGAGTAGCGCAGCGCCTTGACGCCGGTCCAGCCGACGAGCGGCTTGATGTTGAAGCCGGAGATCGGGCCGGAGCCGACGACCGTCCGCATGGGCGTGGCGGGGCCCGAGCCGGTGCTGCCGTCGGAGAGGTCCCAGTCGGCGAGCTGAACGATGCCACCGGAATGGACCGCGGTCACGTTGAGCCGGTAGTACGCATACGTCCCCGGCGTCGTGACGTCGAACGTGCGCTTGGCGAAGCGGCCCGAGAAGTCGATGCCGGTCTGGCGGTCGAGGTCGGTCCACGTCGTGCCGTCGGTCGAGCCCTGGAGGGTGAAGTCCTTGGGGTCGCGCTCGGGTGCGTCGTTGGCCGAGGTCAGCGAGTAGCGCACCGCCTTGGCCGGGGTGCCGAGCTGGTAGCGCACCCACGCGCTCGAGGCGAAGGCGAGCCACTTGCTGTCGGGGTTGGCGTCGGCGAGGTTGGCCGCCACCTCGCCCGGGGTGTTCTCCGCGCTCGCGGTGACACCGACGACCGAGCCCAGGAGGCTGCCGTCGGCGCTCGCGGTGCCGGAGACGTTCTGCTGGCGCGGGCCGCTGCCGCCCACCTCGACGGTGGACAGCTCCGGCTGCGGCTGACCGGCCTCGAACGAGGTCGAGAAGTCACCCGCCCCGTCAGCGGCGGCAGGTGCCGAGAGCGGCGCCGTGGCAGAGCTGCCGAGGGCGTCCGCCTGGGCGGGACCGGCGACCGCACCTGCGGTCGACGTGGCCAGGACTGCCAGGGCGATGACGCCTCTGTGGATCCCGGATCTCTTGGGCATGAGTTCCTCCGTGCTCGTCGTTGAGCCGTGCTGAATGTGAGGTCGGCGCCGACGACCCCGAGCCGCCTCCGACCCGGCGAGACTTGCCGCACGGGACAAAGGGCGTCAACACCCCGAACCGATCCTGTCCGGTCAGGACATCGGATCGGACAGAACGGGGCGTCCGGACCGGGGGTGGACCCCTCTCGCGTTGCCAACCGGAGCGCGCAGTGGTCAGACTGCCGGCATGACAGCGTTGTCTGACCACCGGACAGTGGTCCGCCCGACCATGGCCGACGTGGCCGCCGAGGCCCACGTCTCCGTCAAGACCGTCTCGCGCGTGGTCAACCACGAGCCGGGCGTGCGACCCGACACGGCCGAGCGCGTCCGCGCCGTCATCGAGCGACTCGGCTTCCGGCGCCACGACGGCGCCCGCCTCATGCGTCAGGGCCGCACCTTCACCATCGCGCTCGTCGTCGAGGACCTCGCCAACCCCTTCTACTCGCAGGTCGGGGCGGCCGTCGAGCGCGAGGCGCGCATCCGGCAGCACCAGCTCATCACCGCCTCCGCGGAAGGCTCACCCTCCCGCGAGCGCGCCGTCATCGAGGCCCTCGTCAACCGGCGGGTCGACGGCATCGTCGTGGTGCCCGCCGACGAGAGCGCGTCGTCCGACGCCGTCCTCGAGGCGAGCCACACCCCGATCGTCTACATGGACCGGCCGGTGCGCGGCACACCGCGGGACACCATCCTCAGCGACAACCACGGCGGCATCCGCAGCGCCGTCGAGCACCTCGTGGCCCACGGCCACCGCAACATCGCCTTCTACGGTGACGACCCCGCCTTCTGGACGGCACGCCAGCGGCGCGACGCGTTCGTCGCGACGCACGAGGGGCTCGGCCTCCCTGGCAGCCCCCGCGTCTCGATGGGCCCGCACAGCTCCGGCTCGGTGCAGGAGACCCTCGTCCCCTGGTCCAGGGGGCCGGAGCCCATCACCGCCGTCATCACCGGCAACAACCGGATCACCCTCGCCGTGCTGCTCGCCCTGCGCGAGCAGCGGTTGCCGCTCTCGCTCGTCGGCTTCGACGACTTCGAGCTCGCGGCACTCATCGACCCGCCGGTGACCGTCGTGCACCAGGACCCGGCGGCCATGGGGCAGAAGGCCGCCCAGCAGCTCTTCGCCCGCCTGCTGGGTGACGAGTCGCCGGCGCAGACCGTCGTCATGCCGACCCGGCTCATCGTGCGCGCTTCAGGCCTGCGACGTGCGGCCCTGAACCGATAGTCCCCGAGCCCTCCCCCACCCAAGGAGCACCACCCCGTGTCCGAGACGACCGTGTCCGACCTGACCCGCCCGAGCCGCCTGCCGCTCAACACGCCGCACCGCTTCTACCGCGGCGGCACGCGGATCCTCGACTTCCGCGGGCTCGACGTCCCGGCGGACTTCGACGACCACCGCCCGGAGGACTGGCTGGCCTCGACCACCCGGCTCTTCGCCGAGGGCGGCGGCGGTGTCACGGTCCTCGACGACGGCACGACGCTGCCGGACGCCCTCGCCGCCGACCCCGACCACTGGCTCGGCCCGGACCACGTCGCCGCGCACGGCGTCGAGCCCGGCCTGCTGACCAAGCTGCTCGACGCGGGTGAGCGCCTGCCGGTCCACTCGCACCCCGACCGCGCCTTCGCGGCCGCCCACCTGGACTGCGACCACGGCAAGACCGAGGCGTGGATCGTCCTCGACGCCGAGCCCGGCGCCTGCGTCTGGCTGGGCTTCCGCGACGAGCTCCCGGCGGACGAGCTGGCCGAGCTCGTCGAGGCCCAGGACGACCGGCTCCTCGAGGCGCTCAACCGCATCGAGGTGTCACCCGGTGACGCCCTGCTCGTGCCCGGCGGTCAGCCCCATGCCATCGGGGAGGGAGTCTTCGTGCTCGAGCTGCAGGAGCCGACCGACCTGTCGGTCATGCTCGAGCACCGCCGCTTCGGCCTGGAGGAGGCGCACGCCTTCCTCGGGCTCACGGTCCCCCGCGCCCTCGAGAGCGTCGACCGCGGCCCCCTGACCGCCGACGGCCTGGCGGCCCTGCGGCGCCGGTGGACCGACGTCTCGGGCTCGGGCCACGCGCTGCCCGAGCAGGCGGCTGAGTTCTTCCGGGCCGAGGTGCTGAGCTCGACGACCGGGTCGCCGGTCAGCGGGGCTGCGGCGTTCGCCGTCGTCGTCGCGGTCGACGGTCAGGGGCTCCTGACGACCGGCAGCGACGCGCCCCGCACCACCGAGGTGGCACGGGGCGACGTGCTGCTCGTGCCCCACGGCGCCGGCGACGTCCGGGTCGAGGGCGAGCTGACGGTCATCCGCTGCATGCCGTCGGTCTGAGCCGACTGCCTCCCCGCTGGTCAGTCGGTCGTGCGGCGGACGTAGGCGCGCACCGCGAGCGGCGCGATCACGGCGGTGATGAGCACCGACCAGGCGATGCTCGTCACGACGGGGTGCTGCAACGGCAGGGCCGCGTCGGCCGGCGCCGGCGGAACGTTGCCCCACAGCTCGCGCATCGCCTGCACGAGCGAGCTGATGGGGTTCCACTCCGCGATGGTGCGCAGCACCGGGGCCATCGCCTCGGTCGGGGCGAAGGTGTTGGCGAGGAACGTGACGGGGAAGATCGTCGTGAACATCAGCCCGTTGACGGCCTCGGGTGAGCGCATGGCCGAGCCGACGAGGATGCCGACCCAGATCATCGCGAAGCCGAAGAGGAGCAGCAGCAAGAAGGCGAGCACGCCGTCGACGAAGCCGTTGCGGATGCGCCAGCCGATGACGAGCCCGGTGATCGACATGACGAAGATGCCGATGCTCGAGTGGATGATGCCGTAGACGCTGCGCCCGATGAGGACCGAGCCGCGCGAGATCGGCAGCGACCGGAACCGGTCGATGATGCCCTTCTCGAGGTCCATGTTGAGCCCGTTGGCCACGATGAACGACGCGAACGCCATGGTCTGGGCCATGATCCCCGGCAGCAGCCACTCGCGGTAGGAGCTGCTGTCGGTCTGGATCGAGCCGCCGAAGACGAAGGCGAAGAGCACGACGAACATGACCGGCTGGATGGTGACGTCGGTGAGCATCTCGGGCTGGCGGCGGGTGTGCTTGAGGTTGCGCCAGACCATCATCTGCACCTGGCGGGCGAGGCCCGGCGGCCGGTGGTCGACGGCCGGGGCCGCGACCGCGGTGCGCGTGGCGGTGTCGATGTCGGTGTCGGTGTCGGTGGTGGGCTGGCTCATCGGGACTCCCCCTGGTGAGTGGTCTGCTCGGCGGGCGCCTCGGTCTGCCCGCCGGCGTCCTGCTCGGCGCGGTGCCCGGTCAGGCTGAGGAAGACGTCGTCGAGGCTGGGGCGCTTGAGCCCGAGGTCGTCGAGCACGATCTCGGAGCGGTCGAACACCGCGGCGACGCGGGTCATGTCGGACAGGCCGTCGGCCGGAGCCGTGAGCTGGCGGGCCGACTCGTCGACGTGCACCTCGCTGACGTGCGAGGCCAGCAGGGCGCGTGCCTCCTCGAGCTGGTCGGCGTGCGACACGGTGAGCACGATGGCGGCCTGCCCCGACTGGTCCTTGAGCTCGAGTGCCGTGCCCTCGGCGATGACCCGGCCGTGGTCGATGACGACGATGCGGTCGGCCAGCTGGTCGGCCTCCTCGAGGTACTGCGTCGTCAGCAGCAGCGTCGTGCCGTCGCGGACGAGTCCGGACAGGACCTCCCAGAGCTCGACGCGGCTGCGCGGGTCGAGACCCGTGGTCGGCTCGTCGAGGAACAGGACGGGAGGTGCGGCGATGAGGCTGACGGCGAGGTCGAGCCGGCGCCGCATGCCGCCGCTGTACTCCTTGGCGACCTTGTCGCCGGACTCGGCGAGCGAGAACCGCTCGAGCAGCTCGGAGGACAGGCGGCGGACCTCCGCCCTGGGCAGGCCGTAGAGCGACCCGATGAGCCGGAGGTTCTCGCGGCCGGTCAGCATCTCGTCGACCGTCGCCGCCTGACCGGTCAGGCCCATGCTGCGCCGGACGGCCTCGGGGTCGCGGACCGCGTCGTGCCCGGCGACGCGGGCGGTGCCGCTCGTCGGGACGGTGAGGGTCGTCATCATGCGGACGGTGGTGGTCTTGCCGGCGCCGTTGGGGCCGAGCAGACCGAGGACCGTGCCCTGCGGCACGGAGAAGCTGACGTCGTCGACGGCGGTCATGTCGCCGAAGCGCTTGACGAGGTGCTCGGCCTCGATGGCCGGGCCCGTGAACCGTTCGCGCACGGCGCGCGCGTCGGTGGTGATGGTCATGTGGGCTCCCCCGGAGGATCGTGCGTGAGTCGTGACGTGCGGGTGCGCCCGACGGTAGGCGCCACCACCGACAAGCGTCGGCGACGAAGTGCACGCCGTCAACATTTTTCTTCTCAACCACCCATCAGGGGGCGCCCGGGCCCACGAGTTCGCCCACGGCGTACGCCATCGGTGACCTCTCGGGACACCATCCGCGCACTCGCGTGCGACGCTGGACGAACGCACCCAGATCGGAGACGGCCATGACCCAGCTCGCCCCGCGTCCGCGCCCCGGCGTCCCCACCCCGCTGCTGCGCGAGGTCTACGGCCGGCTGCTCCGCGGCCTGCGCACCCGGCAGGGGCGCACGCTCGCCGAGGTCGCTGCCTGCGCCGGCATCTCGGTCGCCTACCTCTCCGAGGTCGAGCGCGGCCTCAAGGAGCCCTCCTCCGAGGTGCTCGAGGCGGTCTGCGTCGCGCTCGGGTCGAGCATCACCGGCCTCGTCGGCGCGGCCCACCGCGAGCTCACCTCCGACACACCCGCGGCTGCCGGCCGAGTGCTCGACCTCACCTCTCGCGTCGGCTCGAGCATCGGGTCGGGCATCGGGTCGAGCGCCGCGGCACCCGCCGACGCGTCGACGGGGCCGGTGCTGCTCGTCGCGTGAGCAGCGCCGACCCCGTCGATGGCGTTCCGTCCCGTCAGTCGACGAGGCTGCCCCACGTGTTGTTGCCGACCACCCCGTCGACGACAAGACCCACCTTCGACTGGTAGGACCGCACCGCGCTGGTCGTCGCGGGCCCGAACGACCCGTCGACGGTCAGCGAGTAGCCGGCGTCGACGAGCTCGCGCTGCAGGCCCTTGACCGCCTCCCCGGTGCTGCCCTCGCGCAGCACCGGCAGGATCGAGTACCACGTGTTGTTGCCGACGACCCCGTCAACGGTCAGGCCGTGGGCCGACTGGTAGCTGCGCACCGCGGAATCCGTTGCGGGACCGAAGGACCCGGCGGCGGTCACGCTGCGGCCCGAGGCCCGCAGCAGGTACTGCAGGGTGCGCACCGCAGCGCCGCTGCTGCCGCTGCGCAGCACCGGCAGGCTGGTCTCCGTCGTGCTGCCGCCCGTGCCGCCGGTGCCGTACTTGGCGAGCACGTCGTTGGCGTACGCGATGCGCTGGGTCGTCGCGCACGTGCCGCACCGCTCGAACTTCTGCATGAAGACGGTCGTCGCGGTGCTGACCGACGTCGACGCCCTGAGGTCCGCGAGGCCGTAGCCGGAGAATGTCGACAGCTCGTACCACGTGAAGTCGAGCTGGGCAGCCAACGCGTAGCGGCTGCGCCCCGAGAGCCCGGCGTACCAGACCATGTTGTCGCGGGAGTCGGTGTCCCAGCGGCCGCCCTCGCTCCACTGCGCGATGCCCATGCCGGGGCCACTCGGCTGGTTGGCGTACGGGTTGATCGGGCTGCCCGACTCCTGGATGAGGTTGCCGACGATGCCGGCGGACTGACGCTCGGTCAGTCCCTTGCCGACGAAGTAGTCGAAGGCGATCTCGTCGTTCGAGGCGGCCAGGGCGCTCGGCGCCGCGACGACGCCGAGAACGGCGGCGGCTGCGGCGGCGAGGAGGCCTGCAAGTCCTCGACGGGTGGTGCTGGTCCTCATGGTTCCTCCGATCTACGCGAGCAGCCTGCTCCACGTGTTGGGACCCACGACCGCATCGGCGTCGAGGGCATGGGCGGTCTGGAAGGACTTCACGGCCGAGGCGGTGCCCGAGCCGAACACGCCGTCGACCGTGACGGCATACCCCTGCGCGGTGAGGGCGGTCTGGACGCCCCGCACGGCGTCGGAGGTCTGGCCCTGGCTGCACGTCACCGCGAGCGGCGACTCCCACGTCCCGGCGCCGATGACGCCGTCGGCAGTCAGGCCCTTGGACTGCTGGAAGGAGACGACCACGGCCTTGGTACCCGCACCGAAGGCGCCGTCGACCGTCAGGGTGCGACCCGAGTGCCGCAGCAGGTACTGCGCCGCGGTGACGCGGAAGCCGCTGCTGCCCTGCTGGAGCGTCGGCCAGGTGCGCGTCGGCGCGGGCGTCGGGTTGCTCGTGCCGAGCCGGGTCGCCACGTCCGAGCGCAGCTGGGGGAGCTTGGCGTACAAGGCGCCTCCCGGGCAGTCGGTGTCGAGGAAGTCGCGGTGGCCGTAGATGTCCTCGGGCCCGAGGCCGTAGGTCTGGCACAGGTAGGCGCAGAGCGTGACGAGCGCGTTCCACTGCCCGGTGGTGGGCAGCGAGGTCATGTAGGTGCCCTCGTTCTCGATGCCGATCGACGTCGAGTTCTGGCCCGTGCAGTGCGCGCCGAGCGGGAAGACGGTGCTCGCACCCGAGCCGAGACCCTCGATCGACCGGTGCCGGCCCTCCATCGTGTAGCCACCACGGCTGATCGTGAACTGCTGCCCCGAGTCGATCCAGCCGCGGGCGAAGTGCCACTGCTGGATGTTGCGGGCGAGGGCGTATGCCGCCGCCTGCGAGTAGTCGGTCGTGTTGGCCGAGGCCGTGTGGTGGACGAGGATCTTCTGCGGTGGTCCGGTCATGCTGACCGCGCCCGTCGCGGGCTGGGCTCCCCACGTGGCGCACGACGCGATCGTCGGGCGGGCGACGGCGGTGACGGCCGCGTTGGAGGGGGCTGCCTTGGCCACCCCGAGCGCTCCCGCCGCGCCGACGCCGAGGGCGCCGACGAGGAGGGAGCGACGGGCGAGCCCGGGCGAGGGGTTCACCGTCACCAGCCGGCGCACGCGTCGGCGTCCCAGGCGATGCTGGTGCGGATGTCGACGTGCGCGTGGTCGTCGTGGGCCGGGTAGCCGGGGCCGAAGATGCCGCCGAAGCCGGCGTAGCGGGCCTGCTTGGCGATGCTGCAGATGGAGGTGGCGCTGTCGCCGGGCACGAGGTCGAGGGCGCCGCCGGTCAGGTGGACGCTGTTGCTCGCGCCGCCGACCGAGGCGTTGCACGTCGAGTCGCGGTAGCCGGAGGTGACCTTGAGCGGGTGGTCGCCGAGCTGGTGGCGCAGCGCCTCGGCACGCCACAGCGCTCGCTTCATGTTCTCCTTCTCGGTCGCGCCGCCCGTGAAGCCGCGCCCGCAGTTGTAGCTCGCCTCGGCGTAGGTGAAGTGGGCCGGTGAGCAGTCGGGGTCCTGCAGCTCGTAGATCTTCGAGAAGGTCGCGGGGCCGGCCACCCCGTCGGCGGTGAGGCCGTACGCGCGCTGGAAGTTCGCCACGGCCGTCTGCGTCTGCGGCCCGTAGGAGCCGTCGATGCCCATCACCTGACCGCGCGGCACCCAGCCGGCGACGCGGATCTGGAGCTGGGTGACGTCGGCACCGGACGCGCCGGAGCCGAGGGTGCGACCCCACGAGTAGCACTCGTCGGCGTGGGCCGTCGGTGCCGTCGCCGTGACGGTGGCGGTCGCGACGCCGAGGCCTCCGAGGACGAGGGCGACGGCGGCGAAAGCGTGGGTGAGTCGGTTCCTGCGCATGCGGGTTTCCTCTCGTGAGCTGTCTGTGGCTACAGACCGAGAGTGTCCGATGTGTCCGGATATCGCGCGTCGAGCGCATGGGGAGAACTGCCCGGGTGCTCCCGGGTGGCGGCGTCGCGCGCACGCAGAACGGTGGCGATGACGCCTCCCTGCGCCACCGCCACCCCCTCCCCGGGACGCCGCAGGGCGTCACCCGGCTGATCCGCGCCGAGGGCCGTTCGAGCGGCTGGGGCGCGGGTTCGCCGACAACTCTACTCAGCCCTGTCCGAGCTGCGCCTCCGTCGCGCGCTCGATGACATGGTCGACGAGGCCGAACTCCACGGCCTGCTGCGCCGTCAGCACCTTGTCGCGGTCGGTGTCACGGCGCAGCTGCTCGACCGAGCGCCCGGTGTGGTGGCTCAGCACCTCCTCGACCTGCGCGCGGACCCGCAGCAGCTCGTCCGCCTGGAGCGCGAGGTCGCTCACGGTGCCCTGCCCTCCGGCGGACGGCTGGTGCAGCAGCACGCGCGAGTGCCGGAGCGCGAAGCGGCGCCCCGACTCGCCCGCGGCGAGGAGCACGGCGGCCGCGGACGCCGCCTGCCCGAGGCAGTAGGTCGCGACCGGCGCCGGGACGAACTGCATGGTGTCGTAGATCGCCATGAGCGCCGTGAACGAGCCGCCGGGGCTGTTGACGTAGAGCGAGACCTCCCGGTCGGGCGCGACGTCGGCGAGGTGGAGCAGCTGCGCCATGACGACGTTCGCGACGCCGTCGTCGACCTCGGTGCCCACGAAGATGATCCGCTCCTGGAGCAGCCGGCTGTAGATGTCGAAGCTGCGCTCCCCCGCGGGCGTGCGCTCGATGACGTAGGGGATCGTGTAGCTGCTCACCGCAGTCCCACCTTGCGCTCGACGCCGACGGGACGCACGTCGGTCAGCGAGCTGACCACGTGGTCGACGATGCCGTATGCCGCGGCCTCCTCGGCGCTGAACCATCGGTCGCGCTCGCTGTCGTGGGTGATCTGCTCGACGGTCTGGCCGGTGTGCTCTGCCTGCAGCTCGTTGACGCGGCGCTTGACGGCCTTGAGGTTGGCGGCCTGGACCTCGACGTCGGCCGCGGTGCCCTGGATGCCGGCGGACGGCTGGTGCATCATGATCCTCGCGTTGGGCAGGGCGAAGCGCTTGCCGGGGGTCCCGGCGCCGAGCAGGAACTGTCCCATCGATGCCGCGAATCCCACTGCGAGAGTGGACACGTCGTTGGGGATGACGCGCATCGTGTCGTAGATGGCCAGGCCCGCGGTGACGGATCCGCCGGGGCTGTTGACGTAGAGGCTGATGTCGGAGCGCGGGTCACGGGCCGAGAGCAGCAGCAGCTGGGCCGTGATCCGGTTGGCGATCGGGTCGTCGACCTCGGCCCCTAGGACGATGATCCGCTGGTGGAGCAGCTGCATCGAGAGCTGGTCGTCGAGCGCGGCTGGCATGGGTGAGTCGGTCATCCATCCAGCATGCGTGTGCACTCCACCGGCAGGAATCCCGCTCTGCCACGGGCAGATTCGCCGACAGCGTATGCCGTCCGGCTGATATCGCGTGGCGCACGGGCCGACACTGCACCACCATGGCACGCATGGCCGGACAGAAGCACCCCGACATGTGGGTCGACCCCGAGGACGACCCCCGATCGCAGGAGGCGGTGCTCGGCGACGAGCGGGCCACCCTGCTCGACTACCTGCGCAGCTACCGTCTGACCCTCGAGCTGAAGTGCTCGGGGCTCACCGCCGAGCAGCTGGCGACGCGGTCGGTCCCGCCCTCGACGCTCTCGCTCCTCGGGCTCGTGCGTCACATGGCCGCGGTCGAGCGCAACTGGTTCCGCCGGACCATGGCGGGCGAGGACGTCCCGCGGCTCTACCGCACCCCGGACGACCGCGACGCCGACTTCAACGGTGCGGTCGGCGACGACGCCGTCGTCGAGGAGGCCTGGGCGCGGTGGCGCGAGGAGGTCACCCACGCCGAGGCCTTCGTCGACGCGGCCGAGTCGCTCGACCTCGTCAGCCTCGACCCGCACACACGCATCAACCTGCGCGAGGTCCTCGTCCACATGATCGAGGAGTACGCCAGGCACTGCGGCCACGCGGACCTGCTGCGCGAGTGCGTCGACGGCGCCACCGGCCAGTGACCCACGGGTGACATGATCGGACCCATGGAAGCCGACGTCGTCGTCGTGGGTGCGGGCCTTGCCGGGCTCGTCGCCACCGCAGAGCTGGCCGACCGCGGGAAGCGGGTCGTGCTCGTCGACCAGGAGGGCGAGCAGTCGCTCGGAGGCCAGGCCTTCTGGAGCTTCGGCGGCCTCTTCCTCGTCGACAGCCCCGAGCAGCGCCGGATGGGGATCAAGGACAGCCTCGAGCTCGCGACGCAGGACTGGATGGGCTCGGCGCAGTTCGACCGCGACGAGGACTTCTGGCCGCGCAAGTGGGCCGAGGCCTACCTGCACTTCGCGGCCGGCGAGAAGCGCGCGTGGCTGCACGAGCAGGGCCACCGCCTCTTCCCCGTCGTCGGCTGGGCCGAGCGGGGCGACGGCCGCGCGGACGGCCACGGCAACTCCGTGCCGCGCTTCCACATCACGTGGGGCACGGGCCCCGGCATCGTCGAGCCGTTCGAGCGGCGTGTGCGCGCCGCCGTGGCGAGCGGCCGCGTCACCCTCGCCTTCCGACACCGCGTCGACGAGCTCGTCCTGACCGCCGGGGCGACCACGGGCGTACGCGGTCGCCTCCTCGCGCCCGACGGCGTCGAGCGCGGCCGGCCGAGCAGCCGTGAGGAGGTCGGCGACTTCGAGATCACCGCGCAGGCCGTCGTCGTCACGAGCGGGGGCATCGGCGGCGACCACGACCTCGTGCGCCGGGCCTGGCCCGAGCGGCTCGGGACTCCCCCGGCGCGCATGGTGGCCGGCGTGCCTGCCCACGTCGACGGCCGCATGCTCGGCATCACGCAGGCGGCCGGGGGCCACGTCATCAACCCCGACCGGATGTGGCACTACACCGAGGGCCTGCGCAACTGGGACCCCGTGTGGGACAACCACGGCATCCGCATCCTGCCTGGGCCCTCGTCGCTGTGGCTCGACGCGCGCGGCCGCCGGTTCCCGGCGCCGTACTTCCCGGGCTTCGACACTCTCGGCACGCTCGGCCACATCATGCGCAGCGGCCACGACTACTCCTGGTTCGTGCTGACCCAGCGCATCATCGAGAAGGAGTTCGCCCTCTCGGGCTCCGAGCAGAACCCCGACCTCACCGGCAAGGACGTCAAGCAGGTGCTCGGCCGGGCCCGCAAGGGGGCGCCGGGGCCCGTCGAGGCGTTCAAGACCCACGGCGAGGACTTCGTCGTGGCCGACACTCTCGACGAGCTCGTCCGAGGCATGAACGCGCTGACCGGCGACGACCTCATCGACGTCGAGTCGCTGCGGCGCACCGTCGTCGCGCGTGACAACGAGATGGACAACGACTTCAGCAAGGACGCCCAGGTCACGGCGATCCGCGGAGCCCGGAACTACCGCGGGGACAAGCTGATTCGCGTGGCGAGCCCGCACAAGCTGCTCGACCCCAAGGCCGGCCCGCTCATCGCCGTCCGGCTCAACATCCTGACCCGCAAGACCCTCGGCGGGCTCGAGACCGACCTCGCCGGGCGGGTCCTGCGGCCGGGTGGCGACCCCCTGCCCGGGGTGTATGCCGCGGGCGAGGTGAGCGGCTTCGGCGGCGGTGGCATGCACGGCTACAACTCGCTCGAGGGCACCTTCCTCGGTGGCTGCCTCTTCAGCGGCCGCACGGCCGGACGCTCGGTCGCCGCCGCCCTCTGATCCCCCTCGGTTCGAGGTGATCCCGGCAGGCGCGTGCCTGCCGGGATCACCTCGAACCACCTCGAACCCGTGTCAGGCGACGGGGCGGGGGCGTCCAGCGGCTCGGGGTGCTCGGCGCCAGCAGCCTCCGTCGGCCCCGGTGCCGTCCGGCGCTCGGCTGCCGTGGCGGCGAGGAGCACGACGAGTCCCAGCGACGCGAAGCCCGCGCCGACCCACAGCGGCGAGGTCCAACCGAGGCCGGCGCTGATGGCCAGGCCCGAGATCCAGACGCCGAGGAAGTTGCCGACGTTGAAGGCCGCGATGTTGGCCGAGGAGGCCATCGTCGGCGCTCCGGCAGCGTGGCCGAGCACCCGCATCTGCAGGCCGGGCACGGCGGCGAAGCCGAAGAAGCCCATGGCCAGCAGCATGGCCGCCGAGCCGACCTGGCTGCCGGAGAGCAGCGCGAAGGCGACGAGCGAGACGGCGAGCGCGAGCGTCAGCACGACGAGCGTGCGGGCCAGGGCGCGGTCGGCCCAGCGACCGCCGAGCAGGTTGCCGGCGAAGAGGCCGACACCGAAGAGGACGAGCAGCCACGGCACCGCAGACCCGTCGAAGCCGGTGACGCGGGTCAGGAGCGGCTCGACGTACATGAAGGCGCCGAACATGCCGCCGAAGACGAGGACGGTCATCGCGAGCGAGAACCAGACCTGGCCGGTGCGGAAGGCGGCGAGCTCGGCGCGCAGGCCGGCGGCCCGTCCCGCCGACTGCGGCGACTGCGCCGACCCACCGGACTGCGTCTCGGCGGTGGCGTCCGGGACGAGCGCAGCGATGCCGGCCGCGGCGACGACCCCGACGACGGCGATGACGGCGAAGGTCGCCCGCCAGCCCCACTGCTGGCCGACGAAGGTCCCGAGCGGGACGCCGAGGACGTTGGCGAGCGTGAGCCCACCGAACATGATCGAGATGGCGCCGGCCTTGCGGTCGGCCGGCACGAGCGAGGCGGCCAGCACCGAGCCGATGCCGAAGAACGCGCCGTGCGCGAGCGCCGCGACGACCCGACCGGCGAGGAGCATGCCGTAGCCGGTGGCGACGGCCGACAGGGTGTTGCCGACGATGAAGAGGACCATGAGGGCGAGCAGCGCGCGCTTGGGGCGCCAGGCGCCGAGCACCGGCGTGAGGCCCAGCGCGCCGACGACGACGGCGAGCGCGTAGCCGCTGATGAGGTAGCCCGCGACGGGGATGGAGACCCCCATGTCGGTGGCGACCGTGCTGATGAGACCGGCGATGACGAACTCCGTCAGGCCGATGCCGAAGCCCCCGAGAGCGAGGGCGATGAGACCGAGTGGCATTGGGTTCCGAGTCCTTCCGTTGAGGAGGTGGGCGCCGGTCCGAGCCTCTCTGCTTTCGCCGGTATGCCGCGTGTGCAACTAAGCGATGACGAGCGACGTTAGTTGCATGCGCGGCATATTGCAAACGCGCGTTATGATGGTCCGCATGGGAATCGCTGACTCCGCCGTCGAGGTGCGCGCCTCCGGGTGGCGCACCCTGGCCGCCCTGCACGGACACATCGAGAGCGCTCTCGAGCGAGAGCTCGTGCGTCGCCACGAGCTCTCGGTCGTCGAGTTCACCGTGCTCGACGCCCTCTCGCGTCAGGACGGCTGGCACATGCGGATGAGCCAGCTCGCCCGCGCCGCCGCCCTCTCGTCGTCGGCGACGACGCGACTGGTCAACCGCCTCGAGGACCGCGGCCTGCTGACCCGGGTGCTGTGCGCCGACGACCGCCGGGGCATCTACACCGAGCTCACCGACCGTGGCTGGGCGCTCTACCGCGAGGCCGCCCCCACCCACGACGAGGTGCTCGAGGAGTCGCTCCAGAGCGCCGGCGACGTGCCCGAGCTCGCCCCCCTCGTCGGCTTCCTCCACCAGGCCCAGCCGGCTCGGGTCTGAGCGGCCCGCCCGGCCGGCCCGGCTCGGTCAGCTCGGCTCGGTCGGCCCGGCTCGGTCTGCCCGGCTCGGTCGGCCCGGCTCGGTCGGCCCGGCTCGGTCGGCCCGGCTCGGTCGGCCCGGCTCGGTCGGCCCGGCTCGGTCGGCCCGGCTCGGTCGGCCCGGCTCGGTCGGCCCGGCTCGGTCAGCTCGGGTCGGCCGTCCCGCCGTCCGCGCCCTCGTCGGGGAGGTCGCTGGCGGCATACCTCGGCTCGTAGCCCTGGCCGACGGCACGACGCCAGCGCGGCGACCCGGACGCGACCGACCGCTGGAGCAGCCGGTGCGCGGTCGGGGCCAGGGCCCACGTGCCGAACCACACGACGAGAACCCCGACGGCGAGGCCGGCGACGACGTCGTGCCAGTAGTGCGCGCCGGTCAGCACCCGGGACGCGCCGACGGCGAGGGCGAGCGGGACGGCCAGGCGCCACCACATCGGGGCCAGCACGACGATCGCCGTCGCGAGGGAGCCCGCGATCGTGGCGTGGTTGCTGGGCCAGGACCAGTCCCCGGACGCCGGGCACGCCGCGACGGTGTGCACCGACAGCGTGCGGCACGGCCGCTCCTCACGCACGAAGCCCTTGACGACCTCGCTGAGCACGTAGGCCGCGACCGTCGAGACCGCGGCCACGGCGGCGACGGCGAGGTGCTCGAGGCCCTGCGAACGAGCGCGCCAGGTGAGCAGGACGGCTACCCCGGCGAGGACGACGAGCCCCAGCTCACCGATGACCTCGAGCAGCCCACCGACGACGGAGGGCAGCGCCACGGCGCCTGAGGCGGTCGCCCGGTAGGCGGCGTCACGCACGACGAAGAGCAGGACGACGACGACCGCGACGACCACGACCACCGACAGGGCGCCCGTCACCGGACCGCCGCCGAAACGTCGCCGGACGTCCACCGCACCGTCATCTCGAGAGGACATGCGCACGACCGTAGGTCACGAAGATGAGAGCCCCGTTCCGGACCCGCCACGAACCCGTCAGAGCCGCCCGCGCACCGGCGTGCGCTCGACGGGGTCGCCCTCCTCGGGCATCACCATCTCGGCACGGACGCCGAGCAGCCGGACCTCGCGCCCGGAGTCGAGCGACTCGGCGAGGGCGACGGCGGCCTTGACGACGTCGGCCCGCTCGGTCGTCGGCGCCGGCAGCTTGCGCGCCTTCGTCGCCGTGAAGAACGGCGCGTAACGCACCTTGAGGGTGACCCGGAAGACCGGCCGCCCCTCCTTGACCGTGTCGTCGAAGACCTGCGAGGCGAGCTCGCGCACGGCGTCACGCACCTCGTCCGACGTCGTGAGGTTGCGCTGGTAGGTGGTCTCACGGCTGTGCCCGCGCGCGACCCAGGGCGAGTCGTCGACCACGGCGGAGCCGATGCCGCGGCCGAGCTGGGAGTACCAGACGCCCATCCGCGGACCGAACTCGCCGACGAGCACGGACTCGTCGGCATCGGCCAGCTCGCGCACCGTGTTGATCGCGTGCGCGGCCAGGCGCTTGGACACCTTGGAGCCGACGCCCCAGAGGTCGATGGTGGGCCGGGAGCCCATGACCTCGAACCAGTTGTCGCGGGTCAGGCGGAACACGCCGCGCGGCTTGCCGAAGCCCGTTGCGATCTTGGCGCGGACCTTGTTGTCGCCGATGCCGACCGAGCAGTGCAGCTCGGTCGCGTCGAGCACGGCGGCCCGCGCCCGCTCGGCGAAGGCCTCGGGGTCGTCGGTCTCGACCCCGAGGAAGGCCTCGTCCCAGCCGAGCACCTCGACGACGACCCCGAGCCCGCGCAACGCCTCCATGACCCGCTCGGACGCCTCGGTGTAGGCAGGGGCGTCGACGGGCAGGATCACCGCGTCGGGCACCTTGCGGGCGGCGATGCGCAACGGCATGCCGGAGCCGACGCCGAACTGCCGGGCCTCGTAGCTCGCCGTGGAGACGACCGCGCGCTCGGTCGGGTCACCACGACCGCCGACGATGACGGGCAGGCCCGCCAGCTCGGGACGGCGCAGCACCTCGACGGCAGCGATGAACTGGTCGAGGTCGACGTGCAGCACCCACGCGGTGCGGCCGGCGCTCATCCCGTCATTGTGCCCGGCAGGTGCGACGTCGGCCCGATCTCAGCCCGACGTGAGCGCGACGTGAGCGCGACGTCAGCGCGACGTCAGCGCGACGTCAGCCTCTCGAGGGCCGGTCCCGCCGCGCGGGACGGGCGCCCCGCTCGACGACCGGCTTGCCGCCGCGGAAGGTGTAGACGTCCGGGCCCTGGTCATGAGTTCTGTCGTGAGACCCGTCGTCGGATCTGTCGAAAGGCTCGTCCCGCTGCTCGGCCGGCCGGGCGGCCGGCGCCCAGCGCTGGTCGTCTTCGTCGGCGTAGTCGTCGT
Organism: Terrabacter tumescens; assembly: GCF_014646815.1. Lineage (GTDB taxonomy): Bacteria > Actinomycetota > Actinomycetes > Actinomycetales > Dermatophilaceae > Terrabacter > Terrabacter tumescens. Next base: position 570,784 of record NZ_BMNZ01000002.1, on the reverse strand, counting down.
CGGCGTAGTCGTCCTCGTCGGGACGGACGTACGGGTCGACGCGCTCGCGCGGGCTGACAGCCCGAGGCGAGCGTGCGGCCGCGGCGTCCTGCTCGCGGGCGGCGAGCATGACGCCGTGGAAGAGCATGAGGGCCGCGAGAGCGGTCAGGGCGAAGGCGGCGACCGCGAGCGGCAGTCCCGTGTGCGAGCCGCCGATGGCGGAACGGAGCAGATGCAGGCCCCCGGCGACGACCCCCACGATCGCCGCTCCGACGAACCAGATCATCGTGGCCCGCGTCATAGTTTTACCCACGAGGTCACTGTGGCACAGGTCCCCAGCGACCGAGAGCAGCCGCGACCGACGCGGCAGGTCTCAGCCCAGCGCCGATACCAGGACGGACCGCGCAGCTGCGACTGCGGACGCCGTGGCGGCCTTCGCCGCCTTCGACGCCTTCGCGCCCTTGGCCGTCGTCGTTGCCTTCGTTGCCTTCGTTGCCTTCGTTGCCTTCGCGGCCTTCGCTGCCTTCGCGGCCGTGGACGCCTTCGTGGACGAGGTCGCCTTGGTCGCCTTGGTCGCCTTCATGGTTTTGGGAGCCTTGGGCGTCTTCGGGGCCTTGGGAGGCGTCGGGGCCGTGGTCTGCGTCGGGGCGGGCCTCGGGCTCAGCGCGTCGGGCGACAGGGTGAGGATCCCACCGAGCGTGAGACCCGGGAGCGCGACGGAGGCGCTGGCCTTGACGCCGGGCTTCGCCGGAGTGGCCGGAGTGGCGGGGACCGCAGGGGTCGCGGGCGTGCCCGCGCCGCCGGGCACGGCAGCCTTGGCCGGCACCGCGGGGGTCGCCGCGGTGACAGGTCTGGCGGGAGCCGGAGTCGTCGGCGCCGCGGGGGCACCGCCCTTCGTCGCGTCGTGCGCGCGTGCGGTCGACGACGCCTGGGACGGGCGGGTCGTGGCCGCGGACGGGGGGACGGCGGCATAGGCCGTCTCGGTGTCGGAGTCCGAGCCGGGCTGACCGCTCGGGTCGGCCGAGCCGGTGGAGCTGAGCGTGCTGACCGGGACGAGCGCGGCCTCGACGCCACGGGTGCCGCCGGGCCGGTCGTGCGCGGCGACCGAGCCGGCGATCAGGGCCATGACGGCCGCGCCGAGGAGCAGACCGGCGCCCCGCTGGCCGCCGACCCGGGCGAGCGAGAGTCCACCGCGCACCAGGGCCGCGCTCGCAGCGAGCAGGGTGGAGACGCCGAGGACGACGAGGCCGCCGATGGGGCCGCCGACGAGGACGCTGATGATCAGGAGCGTGGCGAGGGCCGCGAAGCCACCGAGGGTCCCCTCGGGCAGGCGGCGGGACGCCTGTCGGTCGGCGAGGAGGTCGACCCGCTCCTCGCTCGGCCAGGCCTCGTCGACGAGGGCACTGGGGCGGGTCGGCAGCGTGAACGAGGCATCCTCGATTGCGACCAATCTCGGCATTTCGGACAGCACGTCGTCAGTGTGGTGCATCGGGGCGCCCGAGTGCACGCTGGAGTCGCGCGCGATCTCGCGGCGCGCTCGCCCGGGGCCCGAGGCGGAGCCGGCGGCCGCCCACAGCTGCCAGCCGCGCGGGGGCACGGGCCAGGACGGGTCCGGGAGCCAGCGCTCGGCGTCGGCGTCGGCGCCGCGCGCAGCACGTGGAACCGGGGTGCGCGGGTCGCCGTGCGTGGGCGTCATGCTCGTCGTCACCAGACTCACTACTCCTGCGATCACGCGAGGCACCGGCCGAGGTGGTGCCCTTACAGGGAGACAGTAGGGGTCAAAGTCACGTTTTGTACCGTAAATAGTAAAAGAAGGGCAAAATTCGTGTTCCGTCCCGCTTCGGCGGGGCGACAGACGTCCTCCATGCTGCAGCTCGGCGACCGGACGCCCGGTGACGCCCTCGACGCAGACGGCTACCTCTTGCGGTCCGACCCCTCGGACGCGAGCGGCCGCACCGGGTGCAGCGTCCCCTCCAGCCAGGCACTGGTCTGGTCGGCGAAGTGCGGGTCCCGGGCGTCGCCGCTCGCGCCGAACGGCACCACCCACCGGCTGGCGTCGCGGTCGGCGAGGTCCCAGACGTAGCGGGCCGCAGCGCCGCCGTAGCAGTGGTCGGTGACGCCGGGCGCGCTCGCGGCGGCGTGCACGCAGCCCTTGTCACCGCTCACCGGGTCACGAGGCACGCGCGGCGCACGACCCGACACGGACAGGGCGTGGACGGGATCGAGCCAGTGCCGCTCACCCCACGGGGTGGGCGAGTCCGCCTGCGCGGCAACGCGATCGAGCGCCACGCATACGCCCTCGTGCACGTCGATGCCGTGCCGCGGACCGAGCAGCGCCATCGAGTGCCAGCCGGCCCCGATCTGCGTCGTGACGTCGGTCCACGCGGTGAACAGTCGTGAGTGGCCGCTCGGCTCGTGCAGCACCGCGAGCCGCGGGTGCTCGGAGAACCATCGCACGAGCGCGGTCCGCCACGCGGCGAAGAGCGCGGCACCGGTGCTGCCCGCGTCGCTGCGCGCGTCCCACGCGAGCAGCTGCGCCCGGACCTCGGCCGCGGGCCCCGTCACGTCCGCCGCCTCGACGAGCTCGCGCATGAGGTCGGCCTGCCCGTTGAGGGTGTCGACGTGGATGGCCGCGCAGTCGTCGACCGTGAGAGCACGGCCCGAGCTGCTCAGCGACTCGATGAGCGACCGGATGCGGTCGGCGCGGAACGGCGTCGCGTACTCGACGCCCAGCCCGCCCCCGCTGTCCCGGTCGTTCGCGCTCACCATGACGTCGTCGACGTCGCGTGCCGGTCCGCGCCGGTAGCCGTGCCACTCGTGCCGGGGGTCCCACGCGTCGACCGGGAGGACCCCACCGATCTCGTCGCGCTCCGGCACCCGGCCGACGACGAGGTGGCGCATGCGCCCCGAGACGTCGGCGACGAGGACGCTGTTGACCGGCTCGACCCACCGCGAGAGCGCCTCCTCGACGTCGGCGACGGTCCGCGAGCGCAGGAGCGGCAGGAGCGCGCCGAAGCCGAGGTCCTCCTCGACGTGCGTCGGCGTGCGCAGGCTGTGTGCGGCAGGGTGCGCGCGCCGCGGCTGCACGCTCTCGTCGGTCCACTGCGGGGGCGCCTCCGCCTCGGCGGCGAGGCGCTCGATCTCGGCCTCGAGCCCGGTGACGACGGGACCGCGCGCGGTCACGACGACGGGCACCGTCACGTCGTCGCCGCCGCGGACCCGCACCGTCTCCGTCGACGACCGCACGGGCTCCCACCCGTCGATGCCCCTGGCCTTGAGCAGCGGAGAGCCGTCCTCCGCGTGGCCGACGTGGCCGAGCGACTCGACGGTCAGGTCCTGGTAGTCGGCCATCGCGTTGGTGATGCCCCACGCGACGGTGCCGGTCTGCGCGAAGTGCTGCACCCCGGGCACGCCGGGGAAGGTGAAGCCGACGACGTCGAACTCGGGGCAGGCCAGACCCACCTGCTGGTAGCAGCCGGGCAGCTCGATCGTGCGGTGCGGGTCGCCGGCGACGAGCGGCAGCCCGCTCGCGGTGCGCGCTCCCCCGACGACCCAGGCGTTGCTGCCCGAGGTCGCCGCGCGCTCCACCCCTTCGGCGTTCAGCAGCTCGAGCGCCGGGGCTCCGAGGCGCTCGGCGACGTGCGCGTTGAACAGCTTCGCCGGGAAGGTCCCGAAGAGCAGGTGGATCCCCCAGAAGATGCCGAGCGGCGTCCACGGCTCCCACGGGCGCGGCGACGCTGCATACGCCCCGAGGTCGAGCCGGGCGACCTCGGGAGTGCCGGCGAGCCCTTCGGCCAGGGTGTCGTTGACCCCGTCGACGTATGCCGTGAGCCACGTCCGCGTCTCGCGGTCGAGCCGCTCGAAGCAGCGCTGCACGGTCGGCTCGAGACGCACCTGGCGGGCGAACCGGTCCCAGGGGAGTCCGTCGGGTCCGACGTACTCGGCGGTGCGGCCCTCCATGCGCCAGCGGTGGTGCTCGACCTGCCAGCCCCGGTCGAGGGCGGTGATGCGGCCCTGGAGCCGGGCGAGCTCCATGACGTCGTCGGCGCGCAGGTGCGGGACGCCGACGGCGTCGCGCCGCACCTCCGAGCTCACCTGGCGTCCTGCAGCCGGCCCCAGCCGTGCCACCGGTCGACGTCGATGCGCGCCGTCACGCGCGGACGGTCGCGCACGCGGTAGGGCCGGCCCGTGTAGTGCGTGGCGATGCGGTCGATGTCGACGAGGTCGGCGTCCTCGACGATCTCGACGACACGCCCCTGGAGGCTGACGTGGGTGATCCAGTCGACCGGGTCCATGGCGCTGAGGCTGACGCGCGGGTCGGCCCGGAGCCACTCGAGGCGCTTGCGTCCCGCGTCCATGTTGACGACGACCTGGCCGTCCTCGACGAGGTACCACGTCGGCACCGAGACCGGCGAGCCGTCGGGGCGCAGGCAGCTGATCGTGGCGTGGTTCGGGTGGGTCAGGAACTCCACCACGTGGGCGGGCATCGGCGCGCGGGGCATTGCGGATCTCCTTCGACCTCAGTGCTTCTCGGGTGTTCGATGGTGGTGCAGGCGTCAGTCCTCCGCGCGGGAGAACCTGCTCTCGATCTCCCGCAGGAAGGCGTCGGAGATCCGGCGGTACTGCTGCAGCGTCAGCGTCACGGGAGCGCCCACCTCGAGCCGGAGGACGCTGCGGGACGGGTCGAGCCCGATCGTCGGGTCCGCCATGACCGTGCCGCCGTTCTCCATGAGCGACCGGACGAGCACGCGGACCTCGTTGAGGGCGTTGCCGTCCTTGCCCTCGACGCCCCGGAGCCGGTCGACGAAGTAGCCGTCGAGGACGATGAGCATGTTGTTGAAGTACTCGTACTCGAGCGACTCGAGGGCGCCCTCGAGGCCGGAGACGTCGGCGTCGCCGTGGTCGCGCGCGGCCTGGGCGACCTCGTGGAACACCGCGACCTGGGACTCGATGCGCGAGCGGCAGGCGTCGATGTAGTCCTGCTCGTACTCCTTCATCCCCAGCATGACGCCAGCCTAGCCATCCGCCCGTCGATGCACGCCTGGTCGAGCGAGCCTTCGCGGCCCGGTCGAGCACTAGGTTTGGGGCATGGCAGCGCGGGAACGGAACGTGCTCGGCACCGAGCTCGAGGCGTGCGGCACCGACCCGGTGACCGGCTTCTACCGCGACGGCTACTGCACGACCGGACCCGAGGACCGGGGCAGCCACACCATCTGCGTCGTCGTCACCACCGAGTTCCTCGAGCACCAGCGCAGCGTCGGCTACGACCTCGTGACGCCGCGCCCGGAGTGGCGCTTCCCGGGGCTGACCCCGGGCGACCGGTGGTGCGTCGTCGCGAGCCGCTGGCTCGAGGCGCACCAGGACGGCGCCGCCGCGCCGGTCTTCCTCGCGGCGACGCACGAGCGTGCCCTCGAGGTCGTGCCCCTGCAGCTGCTCCAGTCGTATGCCGCCGACGTCCCCGACGACCCGAGCTCGCTGCTGTGAGTGGCCTCGAGGCCGACTGCTCCCGGTGCTTCGGCCTGTGCTGCGTCGCGCTCCCGTTCGCGCGGTCGGCGGACTTCCCCGTCGACAAGCCGGCTGGTGAGCCGTGCCGCAACCTGCTCGCCGACCACCGGTGCGGCATCCACGACCGCCTCGTCGAGGGCGGCTGGCGCGGCTGCGTCACCTTCGACTGCTTCGGTGCCGGGCAGCAGGTCTCGCAGGTGACCTTCGGCGGGGTGTCCTGGCGCGACGCGCCCGGCACCGCGTCGAGGATGTATGCCGTCCTGCCCGTCATGCGCCAGCTGCACGAAATGCTCGCCCACCTGCGCGACGCCCTCGCGCTCGCGCCGGACGAGGTGACGCGCGCCGAGCTCGCGGCCGCGGCCGACGACGTCACGGCGGCGACGGCCGGATCGCCGGACGAGGTGCTCGCCGTCGACCTCGTCGCCGTGCGCTCCTGCGTCGGAGGCCTGCTCCGGACCGTCAGCGCGACCGAGCGCGACCGGCAGCGGCGGCGACACGGCATACCGAAGCCGCCCCGTCGGGTGCGGGCGGGCGCCGACCTCGTGGGCGTCGACCTGCGCGGACGCGACCTGCGGGCCGCGGACCTGCGCGGCTCGCTGCTCATCGCGGCCGACCTCCGGGACGCCGACCTGCGGTGGGCGGACCTGCTCGGAGCCGACCTCCGGGACGCCGACCTGCGGGGCGCGCGGCTCGACGGGGCGCTCTTCCTGACGAGGCCGCAGCTCGCCGCCGCGCGCACGTGACCAGACGATTGGCGCATTCCCTCCCGCTGCGGCCCTCCAGCGATGACAATCGACGCACCGTCCACGTCGAGCATCGGAGCCGTCCGTGCACCGCGCCAGGGTTGCAGCCGCACTCGCGCTGTCGGCTGCCGCCGCGCTCGGGGCGTGCTCGTCGGGCAAGCCCGCCATCGAGCTGAGCCAGGTGCCCGGAGGCACCGGCACGCCGGTGCCGACCCAGACGGTGACGGTCACGGAGGTCGAGACCCGGACCGTCACGGCCACGACGACGGTCGTGACGACGGCCACCGTCACTGCGACCCCGGCGGTCACCGTGACCGCGCTGCCGCGTCCGAGCCTCACGTCGAGCACGGTCTTCAACCGTCCCGTCGCCCTCGCCGACTACACGAACCTCGTCTCCGACGTGCAGCTGCTCGACCGGATGTCGTTGTCCGGCAACGCTGCCGCGCTCCAGCTCGACCTGCTCTCCCAGCACCTCGCGCGGCTGGGGGCCAACGGACCGCCGCCGGGGCTCGACGCCCCGAGCTACTACGGACGGCTGGGCTCGCTCGGGCTGTTCGCCGCCGCGGCCTCGAACGAGGCCCAGGCGAACTCGCCCGTGGCACAGAGCCGCTACGCCGTCATCCGCCAGGAGACCGGCGTCCTGCTGACCCTCGTCAACGGCGCGTTGAAGACGACCTTCGCGCTGCCGACTCCCCCACCGAAGCCGACGACCACCACTCCGTGACGGAACCCGGCGGACGTACGCCGTTCGGGCCGGGAGGCGACAGGGCCGCGCTCTCGGCCCGACGGCATACGTGCTCGGCCGGTCAGCCGAGCGGTGGCACGCTCTCGAGCGTCGGGACGACCTTCGCGATGGTGCCGTCCGCGTTGTAGCGCAGGCGGTCGATGGTCACCTCGCGGTGGGTGCCGTCACCGCCGAGGATCGCGAACCGGTGGTAGGCGATGTACCAGTCGTCGGTGCCGGGAACCTGGACCACCGAGTGGTGACCGGTGCCGAGGATGCCGAGCGAGGGGTCCTTGGAGAGGATCTCACCTCGGTTCACGAGGCCGGCGCCGAGCGGGCTCGTCATCGTGGCGTAGCCGACCCGGTAGTTCTCGCTCCGTGTGTCGTCGATGGACCACGACAGGTAGTAGGTGCCCTGTCGCTGGTGCATGAACAGACCCTCGCGGAAGTCAGTGAGCCCGGTGAGCCGCTCGACCTTCGCCGGGTCGAACGAGGTCAGGTCGGCGTTGAGTGGCACGACGTAGGCGTTGCCGTTGCCCCAGTAGAGGTAGGTCTGGCCGTCGTCGTCGGTGAAGACGGCCGGGTCGATGGCCTGCCCGCCGTCGGGGTTGGCGGCGACGAGTGGCTTGCCGATGGCGTCCTTGAACGGGCCCGTCGGCGAGTCGGCCACTGCGACACCGATCTTCGCGTCAGCGCAGAAGTACAGGTAGTACTTCCCGTTCTTCTCGATCGCCGCGGGCGCCCACGCCCGACCGTCGGCCCACGTGACGTCCGGACCGAGGTCGAGGATGACGGGGTGCTCGGTCCAGTGGACGAGGTCGGTGCTCGACCACGTCTTGAACGTCGTCCCGCTCCAGCCGTCGAAGCCGTCGGTCGTCGCGTAGATCCAGTACGTGTCGCCGAAGCGGACGATGTTCGGGTCCGCGTTGTAGCCGGGCAGGACGGGACTGTTCATGACGACCGCCCGCACGGTCCACTCGCGCGAGCTGCCGTCGGCGCCGGTGACCCGGTAGGTGAACGGGGTGGTGAAGTCCTGGGTCGACGAGCTGCCCGGCGTCATGCGCGCGTCGGCCGAGATGCCGAACGACGGCTTGAGGTGCGAGACGTCGGTGCCCGGCTTGACGGGGAGGGTGACGGTCGAGCTCGCGGGGTCGATGATCGCCGGCACCTTGAGCTCGTCGAGGGCGACCGAGCCGATCGCGGTCTCGTTGCCGGGCAGGCCCAGCACCTCGCTCGCCGAGAGGCCGTGGTCCCACAGGGTGAAGGAGCGGACCTTCCCCTTGAGGAAGCGGTCGCCGGTGTAGAGCGAGCGGCCGATCCAGTTCGAGGTCGTCGTGCCGCCGCCGAGCTGGCCCGGCGTCGTCGTGACGTTCGTGTTGCGCGCCACCTCGACGCCGTTGTCGTAGAGCACCGCGGTGCCGCCCGAGAGCGTGTAGGTCAGGGTGTGCCACGAACCGCGCCGGAGGTCGCGGCCGGCGGCGGTGTTCTGCTCGGTCGAGTAGTTCCCCGCCGCGATCGCGGTGCGGTAGGCGTTGCCCGTGGTGAAGAGGTAGCCGTTGCCGGACCCGTCGAGACTGTTGCCGAGCCCCCACAGGAAGTAGGGCGTCGGCTGTGACGGGTCGATCCAGACCTGCGTCGAGACGGTCGCGGCGTCGAGTCCGGCGAGCAGGTTGTCGGGCAGGTCGACGTAGCCGTCCGTGCCATCGAGCTCGACGGCGTCGGCCGTGCGGGTCGCGCCACCCCGGACCGTCGCGGCCGGCTGGTGGCCCGACGCGTCGGGGACGCTCGTCCCCGTGCCACCGGCCGACGTGCCGAAGCGGTAGTCGGCGATGACGCCCTGGGCGTCGGTCGGGGCCTTGGTGGATCCGGCCTTGAGGCGCTCGAGCTCGGCCTTGGTCACGGGCAGCACCGTGCCGTGGCGCGGTCGGCCCGGCAGCTGGTAGTCCTTCGACATCGTGAAGGTGCCGGCGTCGAGGTCGGTCGTCTCGAACGGGACGTAGCCACGCCCGCCGAACTCGTCGATGAAGACGTACCACTTCTCCTCGGTGTTCGACTTGAACACCGTCGGCCCCTCGCCCTGGTTGATGCCGGGCTCGGTCGCCGTGGCCTTGCCGATGCAGTCCTTGACGAAGCCCCAGTCGGTGGAGCGGAGCGAGGTCGACTTCTGCTCGAGGATGAACTTGCTGCACGGCGTCGACGAGGTGTTGTTCCGCTCGTCCTTGGTGAAGCGATAGTAGGTGTCGCCGTGCTTGACCACCGTCGAGTCGATGACCGAGTAGCCGGGGTCGACCCAGACCTTGGGCGCACTGAAGGTGCGGAAGTCGCGGGTCGTCGCGTACATCATCTTGTTGTAGGTGCTGCCGGT
>NZ_BMNZ01000002.1:0-561441 GCF_014646815.1 Terrabacter tumescens | reverse complement strand
GTGCTGCGGGTCGTTGGCCGCGTAGAGCTTGGACGCCCAGAACACGACGTAGGCGCCGATGGAGTCGTCGTAGTACGCCTCGGGCGCCCAGGTGTTGCCGGCCTCCTTCGGCGAGACGACGACGTGGCGCTGCTGGCCCCAGTTGACGAGGTCGGTGGACTCCCAGACCTCGATGGCGCGGCTGCCGGTGCGCTGGCTGCGGTCCCAGTCCCCGTTGCCGTAGATCTTGAGGTCGGTGGCGATGAGGTAGAACTTGTCGCCCTCCGGGCTGCGCATGATGAACGGGTCGCGCACACCCTGCTCGCCCTCGCTCGAGGTGAGGACGGGCCGTCCGCCGTTGAGCTCGTCCCAGTGCAGCGGGTCGTTGCCGCGGCTGCCGGCCATGTAGATCTGCTCGCCGTCGGCGCTGCCCTCGCCGGTGAAGTAGGCGAAGGCGTAGCCCTCGAGCGCCTCCTTCTTCGGCAGTGGGAGGACGGTCAGCGTGACGTTCCGCTTCGCCGTGGCGTCGCCGAGGGTGGCCGTGACGACGAGGCGCGCCCGTGCAGCGGTGCTTCCGTATGCCGGCCGCTTCACCTCACCGGTCGCCGTGACGACCTCGGGGTCCTTGCTCGACCACGCCAGGGTGACCCCTCGCGCGCCGGTGGTCGGCAGCGTGAGGTTGCCCCGGACCGCGTCCGCGTCGGGGATCGACACCGCGGCCAGCGCGGCGTCGACCTTGGCCCGGTCCGTCGTGTCCTGAAGGACCGTCACGGTGAAGGTCTTGGTGGCGGAGGCGGCGGCATACGAGATCGTCGCGGTGAGGGTCACCGTCGCGTTGCCCGCGCCCGGCGCCGGCCGGGTGACGGCGCCGTCGGTGGCGACGACGGACTCGTCGCTCGAGGCCCACGTGATGGTGGAGCCGCCGGCGCCCCTGGGCGAGAGCGCGAGGTCGTCGGTGACGGCGGACGTGTCGCCGAGGTCGAGGGCCGCGGCGTCGGAGGCGACCCGCAGGGCGGCGGTCTGCGCGCCGAGCTGCTTCGCCTCGTCGGGCGCCAGCGCGCGGTCGTAGACGCGGAAGTCGCGGACGTCGCCCTTGAGGTACCTGTCGCCGGTGTAGACGGAGCGGCCGAGGTAGTTGGCCGTCGTCGTGCCGCCGCCGATCGAGCCGGGCGTGATGGTGATGCCGGTCTTGCGGCCCACCTCGACGCCGTCCTCGTAGAGGATGCCGGTGCCGCCCGTGAGGGTGTAGGTCAGGGTGCGCCACTGGCCACGGTCGACGTTGCGGCCGGAGCTCACGGTCTGCTCGGTCGACCAGTTCCCGCTGGCGATCGAGGTGCGGTAGCCGTTCCCGGTCGTGAAGAGGTAGCCGTTGCCGGCGCCGTTCGTCGTGTTGCCGAGGCCCCAGACGAAGTAGGGCGTGGCCTGGGCGGCGTCGATGCGCACCTGCGTCGACACCGTGATGTCGGTCAGGCCCTTCAAGACGTCGTTCGGCAGACGCAGGTGGCCGTTCGTGCCGCCGAGGCGGAGGCCGTCGGCCCCGGTCCAGGTGGTGTCGCCGCTGATCGTGGCGTCACGACCGTGGCCCGACGCATCGGTCACGGTCGTGCCCGCGGTCTGGTCGAGGGCGTAGCGCAGGACGAGCCCGTCGTCGAGCGATGCCGCTGCGGACGGCGTCGCCGTGAGGGCGAGCGAGGTGAGGGCCGTGGTGAGCGCCACGGCGAGGCTGGTGAGGGCCGCGAGCGGACGCCGGGCGCGCAGGCGCGGCGTCGACGATTCGGACATGCCGGTGACTTCCTTGTCGGGCGCACAGCAGGGCAGCCGTGAGCGGGTGCAGAGCGTCCGGGTGTCACCACGAGCCCGTCAACCGTCCCCGGTCAGGCGTCGATGCCCGCGATGTTAGCGTTAACATAGGGAGGGGACGAAACGGTGTCAACCCCTCGTCCGAGCAGCGTCCTCAGCGAGGCGGCGGTGGCTCGGCGTGGACGTGCCGGCTCAGGCGTGAGTGCGACCGCGGCGCGGGCACCCGCGACCACACAGCGGCCTGCAGCGCGAGGGTCAGCCAGCCCGCGAGTGCCATCCCGACGAGGTTGACGACGAGCTGCAGCCCGCTGCCGCGCACCTCGTCCCACGCGCCGAAGGCGAGCCCCAGCGCGACGTTGCCGGCAGCGGGGATCGTCGTGACGGAGATGAAGACGCCGCTCAGGCCGCCGAGCTTGGCCGAGGTCAGGGACAGCACCCCGGCCGCGGCCGCGAGCACCGCGACGATGAAAGACCACTTGTCGGGCGCGTAGATGAAGTCGGTCGCCGGCCGCCGCCCGCTGATGTCGTCGAGCGTCACCCAGCCGAGGCCCCGGCCGACGAGACCCGCCAGGCACGTGACGAGGATGGCGACGACGAACCCGACGACGAGCGCACGGGCCGCGACGGCCAGCAGGAGCGTGCGCCGCCGCACGAGCGCGACGCCGAGCGCCGCGATGGCCCCGAACTCCGGCCCGAGCACCATGGCGCCGATGACGAGGATCTGCGAGTCGAGCACGATGGCGACGCCGGCGATGAGGGTCGCGAGGGACATGAACGACAGGTAGGTCCAGTTGAGCTCGCTGTCGTCGTAGGACCGCTGCGCCACCTGCGCCCAGACGACGGCGTCGGCGCTGCTGCCCGGCGTCTCCTCGTCCGCCTCGAAGCCGGCCCGTGAGATCCACGTCGTGACCGGCTCGATCTGGAGCGTGCCGCCCTCGTGCACGCCGAGCTCGCGGAGCCGGTCGACGAGGACGTTGGCTCCCTCGCGGGCGACGTCGGCGTGGATGACGTCACCGAGGGGTCGCACCGCCGCACCGCGCAGGACGGACAGCGTGCTCACCGCGGTCGAGTCGGCGAGCACCTTCGTGACCTGTTCGGTCAGCTCGCCGGGGATCGTGACCGTCAGTCTCAGCATGGCCGACAGTCTGCCGCCCCGGTCTGGGCCCCGCGCCCCTTCACAGCCCGTGTCCCTTGACGCCGGGATCGGCGACCGACAGTGTGACCCACCGTGACAGTTCGGGCCGAGTCCTCCTCCCTGCTGCGGTCGCGGCTCGCCGCCGGCACCGCTTTCTTCGTCCAGGGCCTGCTCTTCATCTCCCTGACGACGCGCCTGCCGCAGGTGCAGGAGAAGTGGTCGCTCGACGAGCTCGCCGTCAGCGGCCTGCTCCTCATGGTCGTGCTGCTCGCGGGCGTCGGCTCCGTCGTCGCCGAGGTCGTGGCGGCCCGCTCGTCGAGCGCCGTGGTCGTACGCGTCGGGCTCGTCGTCGCGGCCGTGGGCTTCGCGGTGCTGCTCGTCGCGCCCGCCTTCGGCGTCTTCGTCGCCGGTCTGGCGGCGTACGGGCTCGCGCTCGGGCTCGTCGACGCGTCGTCGAACATGCAGGCGGTGACGGTCGAGCACCTCTACCGGCGACCGATCCTGCCGTCCTTCCACGCGTTCTGGACCGCCGGCGGCATCCTCGGCACGCTCGTCACGCTGGCGACGTCGAGCGTCGAGCTCGGGCCTGCCCTGCTGCCGCTCCTCGTCCTGCCCCTCGCCGCGCTGGCCGCGCCCTTCGTCCGCCGCGACCGCCTGGCCGAGTCGGACGCCACGGTCGACGTGCCGTGGCGCAAGATCGCGCTGCTCGGCATCGCGATGGTGCTCTTCTACATGGTCGACACGGCCGCGACGACGTGGGGACCGGTCTACCTCGGCGGCACGCTCGACGCCCCGAGCGGCCTCACCGCGCTCGCCACGCTCCCCTACCTCGTCGCGACGCTGCTGGCCCGTGCCGTCGGCGACCGCCTCGTCGACCGGCACGGCGCCGTGTGGCTGCTCCGGATCAGCGGGGTCGTCGCCGCCCTGTCGCTCGCCGTCATCGTCTTCGCCCCGTCGTGGGTCGTGGCCGTCGTCGGCTTCACCGTCCTCGGTGGCGCGGTCGCGACGATCGCGCCACTCAGCTTCTCGGCCGCGGGCGCCATCGCCGGGGGCGAGGACGCCGACACGGCAGGCGAGCGCATCGACAAGATCGACCAGGTCGTCGCCCGCTTCAACCAGTTCAACTACGTCGGCGCGCTGCTCGGCGCCGTGCTGACCGGTGCGGTCGGCTCGGACAACCTGCGCCTCGGCTTCGCCGTGCCGATGATCCTGATCCTCGGGATCATCCCGCTGGCGGCCCAGTTCGCGATCATCCGCCGCCGAGGCGTCGCGGCGGGCTCGCACTGAGGACTCCCCGCAGCGCGGTGAGCGCTGGGGCGATGCGCTCGAGGGGTATGCCGCCGACGCCGAAGACGAGCCCGTGGCGGGCCGGCTGCTCGAGGTGCCGGACCGACAGCGGCTCGATGAACACCCCTGCGGCGAGAGCCTGCTCGGCGACGGTGACGTCGTCCAGGTCCGGGTCGCGGAGCAGCGCGCACACGTGCAGCCCGGCGGCGGACGGGATGACGTCGAGCCGGTCGCCGAGGCCGCCGTCGCCGGTGAGACCCTGCAGCAGCGCCTCGCGCCGGGCGCGGTAGACCTTCGTCGCGCGCCGGACGTGCGCGGCGTGGTGGCCCTCGGCGAGGAAGGCGGCCAGGGCCCCCTGCGTCACGGCGTCGCCGTCCCACACCGTGACCCGCTTGGCCTCGCGCAGGGCGGCCGTCAGCGTGGCGGGCGCGATGGCGTAACCGACCCGCAGCGCCGGCAGCAGCGACTTCGAGAACGACCCGATGTAGACGACGCGGCCGTCCCGGTCGAGGCTCTGCAACGGCTCGAGCGGTCGGTCGGCGAAGCGGAACTCGCTGTCGTAGTCGTCCTCGACGATGACGGCTCCCCGCCGGACCGCCCACTCCAGCAGGGCGATCCGCCGGGCTCGAGACATCGCCACACCGGTGGGGTGCTGGTGCGACGGCGTGACGTGGACCAGGCGCGCGTCGTCGGGCAGCGCGTCGACGACGATCCCCTCGCCGTCGACGGGCACCCCGCGGACGACGGCGCGGTGGGTGGTCAGGAGCCGGACCGCGGCCGTGTAGCCCGGGTCCTCGACGGCGACGACGTCACCCGGCTCGACGAGCACCCGCGCGACGAGGTCGAGTGCCTGCTGCGCGCCTGCGGCCGCCACCACGTCGGCCCCCGAGGCGACGACGGACCGCGACAGGCCGGCATACCTCGCGATCTCGGCCTCGAGGCGACTCCCGGCCGCACCCGCACCTGGCCCGTCGTAGGTGCCCGCCGACAGGCGGCCCCGGCGCAGGGTGGCGCTGACGAGGCGGCGCCACGTCGCGAGCGGGAAGAGCGAGGCGTCCGGGGCCCCCACCGAGAAGTCGAAGGCGACGCCGGACGGGCCGGGTGCCGGCGCGACCGGGACCGCCCACAGCGACGTGGGCGTGACGGCGCCGGCGCGGGCCCGGCGCGGCGTCTGGGCGGGCGGGACGCAGCCGCCCGCGACGAAGGTGCCGGAGCCGCGACGGCTCTCGAGCAGCTCCTCGGCGAGCAGCCGGTCGTAGGCGGCGGTCACCGTGCCGCGCGAGACGCCGAGGCTCGCCGCGAGGTCCCGCGAGGCGGGCACGCGGTCGCCACCGGCGAGGCGGCCGTCGAGGACGGCGGCCCGCACCTGCGCGTAGATCTGGGCGGTGAGGTCGCCGCTGCCGGAGAGGGTGACGTGGAGGTCCACTCCCACAGTCTGGAGTGGCCCAAATGACCTGACAAGATGTGGCACTTCCGACCGGTCCACTCGGACGGGAGTCTGGGGCCATGGCGACGCCCGCAGCCCTGACGACGACCCCGCCCACCGCGACCCACGGCTCGCTCAGCGTCGCCCAGGGCGCGGCGCTGTCGGTCGGGGCGGTGCTCGGCACCGGGGTCATCACCCTGCCCGCGCTCGCGGCGGCCGTCGCCGGGCCGGCCTCGCTCGTCGCGTGGGCCGCGCTCGTGCTCCTCTCGGTGCCGCTCGCGAGCACGTTCGCCGCGCTCGGGGCGCGCCACCCCGACGGCGGCGGGGTCTCCACCTACGTCCGACGCGCCTTCGGCGACCGGGCCGCGGGGGCGGTCGGCTGGTGCTTCTACTTCGCGATCCCGGTCGGCGCGCCGCCGGCGTCGATGATGGCGGGCGGCTACGTCGCGGACGTCGTCGGCGGGGGGCGCACCACGAGCGTCGTGGTCGCGGCGGCACTCGTGCTCGGGACCGGAGCGATGAACCTCGCCGGACTCCGCTTCTCCGGGCGCGTGCAGCTCGTCCTCGCCAGCGTGCTGGCCGCGCTCATGACCGCCACCATGGCCGTCGCCCTCCCGCACGGCAGCAGCGCCTCGCTGACGCCCTTCGCCCCGCACGGGTGGACCGCCGTCGGCACCGCCGCAGCCGTGCTCGTGTGGGGCTTCGCCGGCTGGGAGGCGGTGGCCTCGCTCGCCGGTGACTACCGGGACCCGCGCCGCGACGTGCCGCGCGCGACCGGCATCGCGGTCGTGGTCGTCGGCGTGCTCTACCTCGGGCTGGCCACGACGAGCGTGCTCGTGCTCGGCCCCGCGGCCGGCAGCAGCCAGGCGCCGCTGTCCGACCTCATGGCCATCGCGCTCGGCCCGCAGGCCCGGGTCGTGACGGCCGTCGTGGCGGTGCTGCTCACCATCGGCGCGATGAACGCCTACTACGCGGGGGCCTCACGGCTCGGTGCGGCCCTGGCGCGCGACGGCGCCCTGCCCGGGTGGCTGGCCCGGGGCGGCGAGGCGGGCCAGGTGCCGCGCCGCAGCATCGTGCTTGTCACCGTCTCCTCGCTGCTCTCGCTCGGGGCCGCGGTCGTGCTCGACCTCGGGCTCACCCCGCTCATGCTGCTCGCGACCGGCTGCTTCACGCTCGTCTACGTGCTCGGCACGGCCTCGGCCCTGCGGCTGCTGCCCCGGGGCACCCTCGGCTGGTGGACGGCGGTGGTGGCCTTCGGGTCGGTCGCCGCGCTCCTCGTCGTCAACGGCGTGCACGCACTGTGGGCGGTCGGCGTGGCGCTGCTCTCCCTCGCCTACCAGTCGCGCGCGCGGAGGTCGGCGCGGAGTTAGGTCGGCGGTCCCAGCGCGCAGCCCTAGACTTCGCCGCCGTGACGACACAGCGCGCGGAGCGCACACCCCTCAAGCGGTGGTTCCTCGACGCCGAGGAGGCCGACCCGGGCGGCTACTACGAGCGCGAGAGCGAGGCCAAGGCGCAGCAGCACGTGCAGCCCTGGTGGCGCGTCATGTGCCTCACGGGCGTCGACTACTTCTCCACGCTCGGCTACCAGCCCGGCATCGCCGCCCTCGCCGCCGGGGCGCTGTCACCGGTGGCCACCCTCGTCCTCGTGCTCATCACCCTCTTCGGCGCGCTGCCGATGTACCGCCGGGTCGCGGCCGAGAGCCCGCACGGCGACGGCAGCCTGTCGATGCTCGAGCGGCTGCTGTCCTACTGGCCGAGCAAGATCCTCGTCCTGTGCCTCATCGGCTTCGTGGCCACCGGCTTCGTCATCACCATCACCCTCTCGGCCGCCGATGCCAGCGCCCACCTCATCGAGAACCCGTACCTCAAGTCGTCCCTGACGGGCCGCCAGGTCGGCGTCACGCTGACCCTGCTCGTGCTGCTCGCAGGCATCTTCCTCAAGGGCTTCAAGGAGGCCATCGGCATCGCCGTCGTCCTCGTCGTCGCCTACCTCGGGCTCAGCTCGGTCGTGCTCGTGCGGGGCATCCTCGAGATCGGCGACCACCCGACGGCGTTCAGCGACTGGATCACGGCCATGACCTCGGCGCACTCGGCGCCGTTCGGGATCATCGGGGCGTCCCTGCTCGTCTTTCCCGCGCTGGCGCTCGGCCTGTCCGGCTTCGAGACCGGCGTCGTCGTGATGCCCCTCGTCAAGGGCGACCCGACCGACACCGACGAGCAGCCCGAGGGCCGCATCCGCAACGCCCGCAAGCTGCTCACGACCGCCGCGCTCATCATGAGCGTGCTGCTCATCGGCTCCTCGCTCGTCACGACCCTGCTCATCCCGGCCGCGGCGTTCCAGCCGGGCGGCGAGGCCAACGGCCGCGCCCTGGCCTACCTCGCGCACGACCTGCTCGGCGAGGGCTTCGGCACGGTCTACGACATCTCGACGATCGGCATCCTCTGGTTCGCCGGCGCCTCGGCCATGGCCGGCCTGCTCAACATCGTGCCGCGCTACCTCCCCCGCTACGGGATGGCGCCGGACTGGGCGCGCTCGACGCGACCGCTCGTGCTCGTGCTGTCGTTCATCGCCGCCGTCGTCACCCTGGCCTTCCGCGCCAACGTCGACGAGCAGGCAGGGGCGTATGCCACGGGCGTGCTCGCGCTCATGACCTCAGCCGCGATCGCCGTCTTCCTCACCGAGCTGCGGCGGGGTCACCGGGCAGCGGCTGCCTTCTTCGCAGTCGTCAGCGCGATCTTCGTCTACACGATCACCATCACCATCGAGCAGCGTCCCGAGGGCCTCGTCATCGCGCTGGTCTTCATCGCCCTGATCGTCGTGATCAGCGTCTGGTCGCGCATCGTCCGCTCGACCGAGCTGCGCGTGCAGCGGGTCGTCTACGACGACAGCGCGCAGGCGATCCTCGACGACGCGGCGCTCGGCCCGCAGCCGCTGCGCTTCATCGCCAACAAGATCAACGCCGGCGACCGCGACGAGTACCGCGCGAAGTCCCTCGACGTCCGCATGCACAACCACCTCAACGCCCGCCAGGGCGCGATCTTCCTCGAGGTCGAGATCAGCGACGCGAGCGACTTCGCGACGACCGTGCACGTCGGCTCGGCCGTCGTCGGCGGCCACTACATCCTGCGCGCGACCGGCCCGTCGGTGCCGAACGTCCTCGCCGCCGTGCTGCTCGACGTGCGCGACCGGGTGAGCAAGCCGCCGCACATCTACTTCGAGTGGAGCGAGAAGGCGCCGGGGCAGAACGTGCTGCGCTTCCTGCTCGCCGGCGAGGGCGACATCCCGCCGCTGACGCACGAGATCATCCGGCGGGCCGAGCCGGACGCCGACCGGCGACCGCAGGTGCACGTCGGCGGCTGAGGGCACCCGCCCGGCCACACGGCATACCTACGCTCGGTCGGCCCAGCGCTCCGGGGTGGTGCGGTAGACGCGGGACTCCTCCTCGTACCACTTCTCCATGACGCCGAGGTCGTCGAAACCGAGGCGACGGCACACGGCCTGGGAGCGCTCGTTGGTCGTGTGGGTGATGGCGTAGACCTCGGGGAGCCCGGCGTCGAAGCCGTGCTGGATGACGGCGGTCGCGGCCTCGGTGGCGTAGCCGTGGCCCCACGAGTCGGGGTGAAGGTGCCAGCCGACCTCGACCTCGCCGTCGTCGGCGTTCGGGAGCGTCAGCAGGATGACCGAGCCGGCGACCACGCCGCTCTCGCGGACCTCCACGGCCCAGAAGCCGAGCGGCGGGGTCGCGCTGCGCTCGGTGTAGCGGTCGATGCGGGCGTGCGCCTCGTCGAGGTCCTTCATGAGGACCGGCTCGCCGTCGCCGAGCCACTTCACGACCTCGAGGCGGCTCTGGATGTCGAGCAGGCGGTCGGCCTCGTCGTGGCTCCAGGGGCGGATGGTGAGGCGAGCGGTCTCGAGGTGCATGGCGCCACGCTCGCACCTCGCCGCGCGTCACGTCCACGCGATTGCGGGTGAACACCGGTCGCCGCGAGTGCTCGCGGCACGGCAGGATGGCCGCATGTCCGACAGGGATCAAGCAGGGGACGACGCGCGGCACGACGCAGGGGCGCGAGCGGGGGCGAGCACCCAGCCCGCCGAGACCAGCGAGGCCGCGGCGGCCTATGCCGCCGTGCGACCGGAGGTCGAGGCCGCGACGGCGCTCTTCGTCGACATGGTGACCGGTCTGCTCGACGACGCCGGCATCAACTACCTCAGCGTCAGCGGGCGCACGAAGTCCGTCGCGTCGTTCGCGTCCAAGGCGGAGCGACGCGACAGCCGCGGGCTGCTCTACCCCGACCCGCTGACCGACATCACCGACCAGATCGGCGTCCGCGTCATCACCTACGTCCACGACGACGTCGCGGCCGTCGCCGAGCTGCTGTCCGAGGAGCTCGCCGTCCTCGACGACCGCGACATGGGCCTCGAGACGGCGCGCGCGGGGCGCTTCGGCTACGCGAGCCGCCACCAGCTCGTCTCGGTCGACGCGAGCCGCACCGTGCCGCCGGCCTACGAGTCGCTGCGCCGGCGCAGCGCCTCCGTGCAGATCCGCACGGTGCTGCAGCACGCATGGGCCGAGTTCGAGCACGACATCCGCTACAAGGGCACCGTCCCCGAGGAGCACGCGCACGAGCTCGACCGCCGCTTCACCCTCGCCGCCGGGCTCATCGAGCTCGCCGACCGGGAGTTCTCGGCGATCCGCGACCGGCTCCAGATGGCCCTGCCTGCTGCGGCCCCCGGCCCGGACGAGCAGGACCAGCGGATCAGCTCACCGGACCTCGCCAAGTTCCTCGCCTCGAAGTACGCCGGCGCCGGCTGGGCCCGCACCGACCACTACACGTGGGTCTCGGGGCTGCTGCTCGAGCTCGGCATCACCTCGGTCGAGGCCCTCGCGGACGTCATCGAGCCGGTCGACAGCGCCGACCTCATCGAGCGGATGGGCTACAAGTACCCACCCGGAGCGGTCCGCCGCCTCGACGACGCCCTGCTCGCGACCTTCGGCACGCGCTACCTCGACCTCGAGGGCAACGCCCACCGGCGTGCCTCGCTCGAGGCCCGCCTCGACCGCCTCGCCTCGAGCTGACCGGAGAAACCTCCGCGATCGTGTCGATCCGGGACGGCCGAGTTCGTCAGGATGATGTGGCGAGGGTCGCCACCTGCGCAGCTCCCACGGCTGCGCGCACCCGAACGAGAAGGAGCCGGCCATGGCCGACACGTACGTCTACCTGATCCACGAGGGCGACTGGGACTCCGACGCCTACCTCGGAGGCCGCACCGACGCGAGCCCGGAGGGGCGCGACCCCGCCGCACCCGGGGCCGCCGCCGACATCAACGCCGACATGGACGCCTTGTTCCCCGAGCACAAGGCCTTCCAGCAGGCCGTCGCGGACCTCGGCGCCCGCGTCGTCGGGGGCGCCGCCCTGCAGAGCTCGCGGCACGGCGGCACGGTGACGCCGGGCGCCAAGGGCCGGCTCGTCGAGGACGCCGTCTACACCGACGGGCCGTTCACCGACACCTCCGAGGTGATCACCGGCTTCTACCTCGTCGAGACCGACGACGAGGACACGGCCCGCCGGGTCGCCGCGCTCGTGCCGACAGGCGGCCACATCGAGTGGCGCAAGGTCTTCCCGACAGGAATGTGAGTGCCGCTCGGGACGGGTGAGTTCGAGGAGGCGTGGCCGCGCATCGTGCGCGCCCTCGCCTCCTTCACCGGGAGCCTCGACGACGCGGAGGAGTATGCCGCCGAGGCCGTCGCGCGGGCCGCCGCCCACGAGCGCTCCGGCGGGCGTCCCATCGAGTCGTATGCCGCGTGGTGCACCTCGGTGGCCAAGCGGGCCTGGCTCGACGACGCCCGCCGGCGCTCGGTGGAGCGCCGGCTCGCCCCGGACATCGTCGGTGCGCTCACCCGCCCCGAGGCGGAGCACGCCGCCATGGACACCGACCTGCCCCCGCACGGGCCCGACGGACTCGACGGGCTCGACGACCGCCTCGCCCTGCTCTTCGTCGCGTGCGACGAGGCCATCTCGCCCGCGTCCCGCATGGTCCTGGCCCTGCGCGTCGTGTGCGGCCTGACGATCCCCGAGATCGCCGGCCACCTCGGCGTCCAGGAGACGGCCGCCGCGGCTCGGCTCACCCGCGCGAAGCGTGCGCTGGCCGAGGCGCGCGGATCCTTCCACGTGCCCGAGCCCGTCGAGCGCGAGCGCCGCCTGCCCGTCGTGATCGCCTGTGTGGCAGGCATGTTCACGGTCGCGCACCGCACCGTGCTCGACCCCGCCGATGCCCTGGCCGACACCGGACGCCAGGCACTCTCCATCGCCGATGCCCTCGTGGCGGTCCACCCCGACGACACCGAGGTGCGGGGCCTGCGCGCCGTCATCCGCCTCGGCCTGGCCCGGCGGCCCGGACGCGTCGACGACACCGGCACCGGCCTCGCCCTCGACGAGGTGGACCGCTCCCGGTGGGACCGCGACCTCATCCGGGCCGGGCTCGACGACGCGACCCTCGCGGCCCGGGGCGACGGCCGCTTCGCCATCGAGGCCGCGATCGCCGGGCTGCACTCCAGCGCAACCTCGTTCGAGCGCACCGACTGGCCCCGCATCGTCGCGCTCTACGGGGCGCTCGAGGACCGCTGGCCGTCGCCGTCGGTCCGGGTCGCGCGGCTCGTCGCCACGGCCCAGTCCCTCCTCGTCGCAGACCCGGTTCGAGGTGATCCCGGCGCCCGGGCCCCTGCCGACATCACCTCGATCGGGGAGGCTCTGGACGTCGTGGAGCGCCAGCTCGCCTTGCTCGAGAGGGACGCTCCGGCATACGCCAGCCGTGACGCGAGCCTCGCGCTCGCCGACCTCGAGTGGCGCACGGGACGGCGGGGGCAGGCGGCCGCGCGCTACCGCGACCTGGCCGAGGTGATGGCCGCCGAACCGCTGCGGCGCTTCTGCCTGCGACGGGCGGGCGTCACTCCCCCGTGACCCCGTCGACGGCCTCACGCAGGAAGTCCGCGTGGCCGTTGTGCCGGGCGTACTCCTCGATCATGTGCAGCAGGATCCAGCGCAGCGAGAACTGCTGGTCCTCCTTGCGGCTCAGCTTCACCGAGCGGAAGTCGAGCCCACCCTCGGCGAGCGCCGCGTCGATGTCGCGCCGGGCCTGCTCGACCGAGGTGTCCATGAGCCGGCGCAGCTCCTCGGGGCTGTCGTCGCGCGCCGAGGTCATCTCCCAGTCGCGGTCCGCGTCCCAGTCGGCGCCGGCCCACGGCTCGGGCATCGGTCGGCCGTGCAGCACCTCGCCGAACCAGCTCGCCTCGTTGAGGGCCACGTGCTTGAGCAGGGCCCCCAGGGTGAGCGTCGAGGGCGGCAGCGGCTGGGCGAGCTGCTCGGCGGTGAGGCCCTCGGTCTTCATCCGCAGGGTGTCGCGGTGGTAGTCGAGGAAGGCGACGAGGGTCGTGGCCTCGTCGGCCGTCAGGGGCGGGTCGGTGCGTCCGGTCTGCGGGGAGGTCGTCATGGCGACCGACGCTAGTGTCCGAGCCTCGAAAACCGCCTGCCGATTTCGGGCCGACGCGAGCACACTGGTCCGGTGCCGTCATCGAGTCAATGGGTCGCGTTCCTCGTCGCGTCGATCCTCTTCATCCAGGTCCCGGGCCCCAGCCTGCTCTTCACCATCGGCCGCGCGCTGACCGTCGGGCGCCGCGAGGCGCTGCTGTCGGTCGTCGGCAACGCCATCGGCGTCACGGCCCAGGCGCTGCTCGTCGCCGTCGGCCTCGGCGCCGTCGTCGCCGCGAGCGTCACCGCCTACACCGTCATCAAGGTCGCGGGAGCCGCCTACGTCATCTGGCTCGGCATCCAGGCGATCCGCCACCGGCGCGAGGGGCGCGAGGCCCTGGAGAAGCAGGAGGCGCAGGTGTCGGCCAAGCGCGGCCATGCGCTGCGCATCGGCACCGTCGTGGGCCTGACCAACCCCAAGACGATCATCTTCTTCGTCGCCTTCCTCCCGCAGTTCACCGACCCCGCCGCCGGGCACGTCGGCGTGCAGATGGCGGTGCTCGGCGCGGTCTTCGGCGCCATGGCGGTCTGCAGCGACAGCATGTGGGCGCTGCTCGCCGCGCGGGCACGGGAGTGGTTCGCGCGCAAGCCCGCCCGTCTCGACAAGCTCGGCGCGACGGGCGGCGTCATGATGGTCGGTCTCGGCGCCGCGATGCTCGCGAGCGAGTAGTCCCCACTTCTCAGGGAGATCTGTTTGACTGCGAAGGTGGCAACCCCTCAGGTCATGTCTCCTGCGGATCGACCCGACGCCCACCAGCGGGTCCGCGACCACGAGCGCGCGCTCGAGCAGGTGAGGACGGCGTATGCCGCCCTGCCGCCCGACCAGCCCGTCCGCCTGGCCAAGCGCACCTCCAACCTGTTCCGCGACCGGACCGCCCACGACTCCCCCGGACTCGACCTCTCGGCGTTCCGCGGCGTCGTCGAGGTGCGACCCGGCGTCGACGGCCGCCCGGCGACGGCGCTCGTCGGAGGGCTGACCACCTACGAGCAGCTCGTCGACGAGCTGCTGCCGCACGGCTACGTCCCGCTCGTCGTGCCGCAGCTGCGGACCATCACGATCGGCGGCGCCGTGACCGGGCTCGGCATCGAGGCGTCGTCGTTCCGCAACGGGCTGCCGCACGAGTCGGTGCTCCGGATGCGCATCCTCACCGGTGACGGGTCCGTCGTGACGGCGACCCCCGACGGTGAGCACGCCGACCTCTTCCGGACCTTCCCCAACTCCTACGGCTCGCTCGGCTACGCGCTCGACCTCGTCATCGAGCTCGAGCCGGCCCGGCCCTACGTCGCGCTGCGCCACGTGCGCTTCGACTCGGTCACGGCGCTCGCCGACGCCGTCGGCGCGATCATGGGCTCCCTCTCCTGGGACGGCGACCGCGTCGACTTCGTCGACGGCGTCGTCTTCGGTCCGACCGAGGCCTACCTCAGCCTCGGCCGCTGGAGCGACCACCTCGAGGGGCAGGCGCGACCGAGTGACTACACCGGCGAGCACGTCTTCTACCGCTCGATCCAGCAGCGCCGCACCGACGTGCTGACGGCCCACGACTACCTCTGGCGCTGGGACACCGACTGGTTCTGGTGCAGCAGGGCGTTCGGCGCGCAGAACCCGACGGTGCGCCGCCTGTGGCCCAGCCACCTGCTCCGCAGCGACGTCTACTGGAAGATCGTGGCCTTCGAGAACCGGCACCGGGTCATGAGCCGGATCGACCGGCTCCGAGGCCTGCCCGAGCGCGAGCGCGTCGTCCAGGACGTCGAGATCCCCCTCGTCCGCACGGCCGAGTTCGTCGACTGGTTCCTGCGCGAGGTCCCCATCGAGCCGGTCTGGCTGTGCCCGATCCAGCTGCGCCCGGCCCCGGGCGCGCCCCCGGACGAGACGCCGTGGCCGCTCTACCCGATGCGGCGCGACGAGCGCTACGTCAACGTCGGCTTCTGGTCGACCGTCGCCATCGAGCCCGGGGCGCGCGACGGCGACGTCAACCGCCGCATCGAGGCCGAGGTGACCCGGCTCGGCGGCCACAAGTCGCTCTACTCCGACGCGTACTACGACGAGGCCACCTTTGCCGCGCTCTACGGCGGCACGGCATACGGCCCCGTCAAACGCAGGTACGACCCGAGGGGACGGTTCCCGACGCTCTACGAGAAGGCGGTGCAGGCTCGATGACATTGACCGTAGGACAGGCATTCGACCGCGTGTTCGGCTCCGACGCCCCCGTGCGGGTCGTCGCGTGGGACGGCTCCGAGGGCGGGAGCCCCGGCGGGCTCGTGCTGCGCCTGACCAACCCCGACGCGCTCAACCACATCCTCACCGCGCCCGGAGACCTCGGGCTCGCCCGCGCCTACCTGCTCGGCGACCTCGTCATCGACGGGATCGACGAGGCCGACCCCTACGAGGTGCTCCGCGTCATCGGGGACGGCCTGACGCCGCACCGGCCGACGGGTCACGACGCGGTGGAGCTGGCCCGCTTCCTGGCCCACCACCCGCCGCACCCGCCGACCCTGCCGCCCGAGGAGACACCGGGGCAGCTGCGGCGGATGGCCCAGGGCCTGCGCCACGGCAAGGCCCGTGACGCCGCCGCGATCAGCCACCACTACGACGTGTCCAACGCCTTCTACGAGCTCGTACTCGGTCCGTCGATGACCTACACGTGCGCCTGCTTCCCGACCGACGAGGCCTCGCTCGAGCAGGCGCAGGCCTACAAGTACGACCTCGTCGCGAAGAAGCTCGGGCTCCGGCCCGGCATGCGCCTGCTCGACGTCGGCTGCGGGTGGGGCGGCATGGTGCGCCACGCCGTCAAGCACTACGGCGTCACGGCCCTCGGCGTCACGCTCTCGCGCGAGCAGGCCTCGTGGGCCCAGGCCGCGATCGAGGCCGACGGGATCGGCGACCGCGCCGAGGTGCGGCACGGCGACTACCGCGACGTCACCGAGCGAGGCTTCGACGCGATCAGCTCGATCGGGCTGACGGAACACATCGGCGTCGGCAACTACCCGGCCTACTTCCGCTTCCTGCGCGAGCGGCTGCGCGACGAGGGCCGCCTGCTCAACCACTGCATCACCCGGCCCGACAACAAGCACGCCGGCCTGCCGCCGCGCGGCTTCATCAACCGCTACGTCTTCCCCGACGGCGAGCTGACCGGCAGCGGCGACATCGTGCGCGTCATGGAGGACGAGGGCTTCGAGGTGCGCCACCACGAGAACCTCCGCGAGCACTACGCCCGCACGTGCGCGGCGTGGAACGCCAACCTCGCGAAGCACTGGGACGACTGCGTCGAGCTCGCCGGCCTCGGCACCGCCCGGGTGTGGGGGCTCTACCTCGCCGGGTCGCGACTGGGCTTCGAGCGGGGCGAGATCCAGCTGCACCAGGTCCTCGCGTCACGGACGAGCACGGAGGGGGTGTCGGGCTTCGCGCTGCGACCGCGGTTCGAGCCCGCCGACGGCTGAGGTGGCCTGCTGGGGTGGTGGGTCAGCCCTGCCCGCCGAGGTCGACGTCGTAGGCCTCGTAGACGAGGTCGCCGCCCTTCTGCCGGTGTCGCACGAGCCGGCCCACGAGCACGGTGAGCTCCTCGCGGAAGACCGGGAGGTCGGCCATCGTGCCGCCGTGCTCGAGGACGGCGAGGTAGCCGTGGATCGCCTCGCGGAGGTCGCGGTGCTCCCCGAGCAGGCGGTCGACGCGGCCCGAGAGTCGGGGCGCCGTGTGCCGGGCGCGGTCGTAGATGCCGCCCGGGCTCTCGGTCAGGGCGACGTGGTCGTCGAAGTCGTGGGCCAGCTCGGCGAGGGCGGCCCGCACCCGCTCGCGCCACATCCCGCCGCGCGCGATGGGCGCCTCGAGCGCGAGGTCCACGGCTGCGACGGACTCGCGCAGCTCCGAGCGGTGCCGACGCACCCGGTCGAGGTGGAGGGCGAGGTCGGCCCCGCTGTCGACCTGGATGACCTCTGGCTCGACGTTCATGGCGGACCTCCGTGCCCTCCATGGTCGCCCCCGTGTGGGCGGTTCGTCCAGACCTCGGGGCACCCGGTCTCGCTCGAAGGACGAGCGCGGGACGCCGGCTCAGGCCAGCGAGAGGAAGAGCTTCTCCATCTGGGCGACGTCCATGGTCTCGCCCTCGGGGTTGGTGATGCACTCGCGCAGGCCCGTGGCGATGACGGCGAAGCCGGCCCGGTCGAGCGCCTTGGAGACGGCGGCGAGCTGCGTGACGATGTCCTTGCAGTCGCGCCCCTCCTCGATCATCTTGACGATGCCGCCGATCTGGCCGCGGGCGCGGTTGAGGCGACGGATGACAGACTGCATCTCGTCGAGGTCGAGCTCCACGGCATCCTCCTGGGGTCGTGACCGGAAGGCTCCATGATACCCCGCGGTGTATGCCGTCACGAGCGTCGGGCGCGCCGGGCTCAGCCCGAGCGGGGTGCGTACATGATGAGCGCGACGCCGACGAGGCACACGGCGGCGCCGGCGACGTCCCAGCGGTCGGGCCGGAAGCCGTCGGCCACCATCCCCCACACGAGCGATCCCGCGACGAAGACGCCGCCGTAGGCCGCGAGGATGCGGCCGAAGTTCGCGTCGGGCTGCAGGGTCGCGACGAAGCCGTAGAGCCCGAGGGCGACGACCCCGGCGCCGGCCCAGAGCCAGCCCCGGTGCTCGCGCACCCCCTGCCAGATGAGCCACGCCCCGCCGATCTCGGCGATTGCGGCGAGCACGAAGAGCAGGATCGAGCGGGTGACGGTCACGGGGTCATCGTCGCACCGCCGCCGGCCCGCACCTCAGAGGTCGCCCGCCGCGCGCCGCTCGTCGTCGCTGCGCAGGATGCAGAACTCGTTGCCCTCGGGGTCGCCCATGACGACCCACCCACGACCGTCCTCGGTGCGGCAGTCCTGCACCACGGTGGCGCCGAGAGCCACGACGCGGGCGACCTCCTCGTCGCGCGGGCGGTCGGTGGGTCTCAGGTCGAGGTGGACCCGGTTGCGCACCTGCTTCGCGTCCTCGACCTCGATGAAGAGCAACCGGTGGGACTCGTCGGGCGAGAAGATCATGCACTCCTCGTGCCCGGGCTCGTTGGGGTCGGCCGGGTCCTCGTGGTAGCCGAGCAGGTCGGCCCACCAGACGGACTGGGCGTGGGCGTCGAGGGCGTTGACGGTCGTGTGCGAGAGCGCGAGTGCCATGCCGACATCTTCCTGACCCGTGACGGCGCGGGCCACTGCTTTGACCCGCTGCGGCCGGCCGGTTCGGCGTGCGATGGTGTCATCGGGACCGACGCCCGCCGTCGGCGTCCGGAGGTGCACGCGAGCGATCGGAGACCACTCATGACCGGAGATCCGTTGACGGACAAGGCGGCTGCGCTCCTCGCACTGCACGCGGGGCCCGGCTTCGTGCTGCCGAACGCCTGGGACGCGGGGTCGGCCCGGATCCTCGAACAGGTCGGCTTCCCGGCGATCGCCACGACGAGCGCCGGCATCGCCTGGTCGTTCGGGATCCCGGACGGCGAGGGCCTCGACCGCGACACCATCCTCGAGCAGGTCGGCCGCATCGTGGCGGCAGTCGGGGTGCCCGTGACCGCCGATCTGGAGGCCGGCTACGGCCACACCGCCGACGAGGTCGGTCGCACCGTGGGGCTGGCGGCGGAGGTCGGTGCGGTCGGGTGCAACCTCGAGGACGTGGGGCCCGAGGGGCTGTTCCCGGTCGACGTCGCCGTCGAGCGCCTGGCCGCCGCCCGCGCCGCGGCGCCGAGGGGCGGCTTCGTGCTCAACGCCCGCACCGACACGTACTTCGCGGCCGCCGGCGGCGGCGACCCGTTCGCCGAGACGGTCGACCGGGCGGTGCGCTACCTCGAGGCGGGCGCCGACTGCGTCTTCGTGCCCGGGGTCGTCGGGGAGGACACCATCCGGCGCCTGGCCGAGGCCGTCCCGGGTCCGCTCAACATCGTGGCGGGGCTGTCCAACCTCGTCGACGCCCGGACGCTCTTCTCGCTCGGTGTCACGCGGGTCAGCCTGGGCGGCAGCATCGCCCGCGCGGCACTGGCCCTCGTCGAGCGTGCCGGCCACGAGCTGCTCGAGTCCGGCACGCTCGGCTTCCTCGACGGCGCACTGCCCTACGCCGAGGTGCAGCGACGCTTCGCCACCGACCCGGGTGTCAACCGCGGTTGACGAACGCCACCACCCGGCATACCGTGTCAACAGGAGTTGACATCATCGAGAGGTGCCGCAGGTGACCAAGGAGGTCGACGACATGCTCACGCTGGCTCGGGCCACGGGTGACGACGACCCGCGCGCCGCCCTCGCCGCGGCGCGCGAGCTGCGGCGCACGGCGGACCGCACCGAGGCCGCCGTCGTGCGGCGGGCCCGCCTCCAGGGACTCGCCTGGGCCGAGATCGCCGAGCAGCTCGGGGTCAGCCGGCAGGCCGTGCACAAGAAGTACGGCCGGCGCTAGCCCTCCCGGCGCAGCACCACGACGGTGTCGAGCGCGACGCGCAGGCCCTCGTCGGTGTCGACAGGACGCTCGCGGATGCCGGACTGCTCGACGGTGACGGGCAGCCCGTCGGCGCGCTCGAGCACCTCCTCGGGGTCATAGAGGACCGATCGATCGCTCGGGCCGCCCCACCCGTCCGCGAGGTTGTGCCCCGCGTGGCCGACGACGACGACGCGGCCGCCGGGCCGCACCGCCTCGACCGCGGACCGGAGCGCCTGCCGCCACTCGTCCGCCGGGAGCTGGAGGTAGCAGAGCAGCGCGAGGTCGTAGGCCGCCTGG
The DNA here is from genome assembly GCF_014646815.1 of Terrabacter tumescens. Taxonomy (GTDB): domain Bacteria; phylum Actinomycetota; class Actinomycetes; order Actinomycetales; family Dermatophilaceae; genus Terrabacter; species Terrabacter tumescens. The sequence goes on along the minus strand of NZ_BMNZ01000002.1, from coordinate 541,551 downwards.
CCGCCGGGAGCCTCCTGCGTCGCGTCGGCGACGAGCGCGGTCAGGTGGCCCGAGTCGTCACCGAGCCGGTCGGCCGCCAGCGACTGCATGCGCTCGACCGCCACGGGCGAGTAGTCGGCCGCCACGACCGTCCACCCCTGCTCGACCATCCAGATCGCGTTGCGTCCCTCGCCCGCGGCGAGGTCGATGGCGTGACCCGGCGTCAGCGGTCCGATGGTCTCGGCGACGAAGCGGTTCGGCTCGACCGACCACACGAGGTCGCGCGCGGCATACCTCTCGTCCCAGTCGCTCGCGTCCACGATGGCTCTCCTCGTCCTCGGCTGCTCGTCCGCGGTTTCGCGACGGCTCGGGTCCCATTGTCCTGAATTCGACTGTGCCATGGTCCGTCTCGTGCGTCACGATCCAGCCACCGTTGACCTGGCCGGGCGTAGCGTGGATGGCGGAAAGGTACGCATCATGAACGTCCTCATCGTCCACGAGTCCCTGTTCGGCAACACCCACGAGATCGCCTCGGCCATCGCCGAGGGGCTGCGCGAGGGTAGAGCGCCTGATGCCGGTGATGTCCGCCTCGTCCACGTCGCCGACGCGCCCACGGTCATCGGTGACGACGTCGACCTGCTGCTCGTCGGGGGCCCCACGCACGCCTTCAGCATGACCCGCCCGCAGACGCGTCAGGATGCCGCGACGAAGGGCGCCGCCGCGCCGCGCGACGGCATCCGCGAGTGGATCGACGTCGTGACCCCACGCACCGACCTGCCGGTCGTGACCTTCGACACGAGGATCCACGTCAAGATGCTCCCGGGCTCGGCCGCGAGCGCCGCCGCCAAGGCCCTGCGACACCGCGGCTTCGACCGCGCCGAGCGCGGCGAGACCTTCTGGGTGCAGGGCACGTCCGGCCCGCTCGAGGCCGGCGAGCTCGACCGCGCCAGGGAGTGGGGCACGACGCTCGCCACCCGCGTCTCGCACGGCGTCGGCTGACTCAGTCGGTGGGCTGAGGGGGCCGACCGGGCCGAGAGGCGTCGAGCGAGTCCAGCCAGGGCTCGAGGTGGCCGAGCACGTCCTCGGGCGCCTCGAGCTGCGGCGTGTGACCCATCCCGTCGAGGTAGGCCGTGGCCCACCCGGGGTTGAGCCGCGCGGCCCGTCGGGCGGCCGAGATCGGCACGAGACGGTCCCGGGTGCCGTGGATGAGCAGTACGGGCACCTTGAGCTCACGCATGATCCGGTCGTACTCGCGGCGCCCGCGCAGCACACGCAGCAACGAGCGGGCCGCACCGAGGAACTCGCCCTCGGGGTCGGGCAGCGACCGCCGCCAGGCGGCGAGCTCGACCCCGGCCTCGACGACGGCGTCGTCGGCGCGCGACGGGTCGGCGAAGCACAGCGCGACCGTGCCGAGCACGCGCTGGCGGTCGCTGAAACGGGTGTTGTAGCGGGTCAGCACCATCTCGCCGACGCGCGGGACGGCATACATCGCGAAGGTCGCGGCGACCTGCGGGTCCGGGCGAGCGCCCGGGTTGGGGAGCGCGGGGTCGACGAGCCCCAGCCCGACGACCTGCTCGGGGCGACGGTCGGCGAGCAGCAGGCTCACCATGCCGCCCATCGAGTTGCCGACGAGGACGACCGGCCGACCGAGGACCGCGTGGGCGAAGCGGCTCAGCAGCGCGGCGTTGTGGTTGACGCTCGTGTCGCGCCCGAGCGCCGGCGTGAGCCCGAAGCCGGGCAGGTCGAGCGCGACCACCCGACGCCGCTCGGCGAGCGCCGGCGCGATGCCCACCCAGTTGAGGTGCGACCCGCCGAGGCCGTGGACGAGCACGACGGGCGGCGGCTCGGGGCCGTCGGCGGGAGCCTCGGGGCCACCGAAGTCGACCCAGTGGAGCGGCCCCTCGAGGTCGATGGTGCGGCTGGCACCGCCCCAGGGTGATGCGAGGTCGAGGGGCGCCGTGGACGGCAGCGTCGTCATGAACGCAGGTTACCGCCGGTCACCTGGGAGCTCCTCACGCGACCACCCGAGCCGGAGGCCCTGCACCGGACCGGCGCCTCGGGCTTCCCCGTTTGGCTCTCGGGCGAGCGGGAAAGGTGCTACAAAACGCGCAGACCATCCATATGGGTCATAGCGCTCATTGCCTGACTCTGGCCACCCTGGCCCCAATCCTCGGAGGATCCATGACCCACAGCGATGCCCGCGAGAGGCACGACGGGCACGAGGAGCACGCGCCCAGCCGTCGCACCTTGGTGCGCGGCGCCGCCTGGGCCATGCCCGCCGTGATCGTCGCTGCTCCGGCCCCGGCCGTCGCCGCGTCCACCGAGGCCCTGACGTTCACCGGCTCCGCCTGCAAGCTGCCCGGCGGCTCGTCGGACAACTACAAGGGCTACGTCTTCGAGATGGCGGTGAGCAGCCCCGGGGGTTCGGAGGACACCGTCACGGTGATCACCGGGGTGACGGTGAACGGCACCCCCGAGCCCCACTTCGCCGTGTCGGTCAAGAGCGGCGCGTGCTCGTGCTCGTCGTGCGGCAGCGCCCCCTCGAACCACCAGTGGTGCACGGCCGCCAGCGCGGGCACCCAGCGCGTCCTGCTCTACACCGACGGCGCGGCCAGCGGCACGAGCGCCAACGGCGAGGTCTGCGTGACCTACGTCCGCTACCGCTGCGACTGCTCGCCCGTGGGCGGCGGCGCCCGGCCGGTCACGATCTGCAGCGGCAGCCGCTCGACGCCGCCCATCACGGGTGGCGGCGGCGCGTGCCGCATCTCCGACGTGTTCCCGTTGCCTGCCGCCTAGGTAGCGTGCACCATGCGCGTGCACGAGGTCGACGAGCGGGACAGCTCGTGGGAGGACAACGAGCCCGTCTACCGGGTCTACCTCTTCAGGGGCGGCGAGCTCCCCGAGAGCTCGTGGACGACGTGGACCTACGACGTCCACGACGCGGACCTCCTCGAGGTGGCCCAGTGGGCGCAGCACGAGGTCGGGGACTCGGGTCTCTACGCCGTCGCCCTCGTCCGGGACGAGCACTCCCCCGCCGACGGCCGGTCGCACCGGGGCCTGGTGTGGCTCATCGGCAACGACGCCAACGGCGAGCCGCTCAGCCCGCGCGAGGGCGCCGCCCAGGAGCGCATGCAGTCGTTGCGCGGCAGGGAGATCCGCTTCGGTTGAGGGCCGAAGGTCAGGTCGCTCGGCCCGGGTCCTGCTGTCCCTCATCGGCGGCCGCGGCGCGGGCGCGCAGGTGGCGGGCCTGGGCCGCGTTGTCGCTGAGCTGCGCTGCACGCTCCCACGCGGTCGTCGACTCCGCCCGCCGTCCCAGCCGCTCGAGCAGCTCCGCCCGCACCACGTGGAAGGGGGCGTATGCCGTGAGGTCGAGGCCGTCGAGCAGGCCCAGTGCCACGTCGGGCCCGTCGAGCTCGGCCACGGCGACGGCCCGGTTCAGCCGCACGACGTCGGTCGGCGCGAGGCCCAGCAGCTGGTCGTAGAGCGCGACGACCTGCGACCAGTCCGTGTGAGCCGCGTCGGTGGCGTCGGTGTGCACGGCGTTGATCGCGGCCTGCAGCTGGTAGGGCCCGGGGGCGTTGCGGCGCAAGCACGCCCGCACGAGGGCATGCCCCTCGGCGAGGAGGGTGGGGTCCCAGAGCGACCGGTCCTGGTCGGCCAGGAGGACGAGGTCGCCGACCGCGTCGGTGCGGGCAGGGCGCCGGGCCTGGGTGAGCAGCATGAGGGCGAGCAGCCCCACGGCCTCCGGCTCGTCGGGCATGAGCTCCACGAGCTGACGGGCGAGCCGGATCGCCTCGGCCGCGAGGTCGGGGCGGTCGAGGTCGTCGCCGACGGAGGCCGTGTGGCCCTCGGTGAACACGAGATAGAGCACCGACAGCACCGACGCCAGACGGGCCGGGAGGTCCTCGTCGCGCGGCACCCGGTAGGGGATGCCGGCCGTGCGGATCTTGCTCTTGGCACGCACGATCCGCTGCGCCATCGTGGGCTCCGGCACGAGATAGGCGTGGGCGATCTCCGCGGTGGTGAGGCCGCCGAGCAGCCGCAGCGTCAGCGCCACCTGCGCCTCCCGGGAGAGGGCGGGGTGGCAGCAGGTGAAGACGAGCCGCAGACGTTCGTCCTTCACGGGTCCCTCCTCGTCCCGCCCGTCGGCGGGGTCGACGGGGTCAGCTGCGTGGAGCGCCACCGACTCCGCCTGGCGGGCCTCCCGGGTGGACTCCCGCCGCAGGCGGTCGATGGCCCGGCGACGAGCGGTCGTGATGATCCAGCCGGCGGGGCTGGGCGGCATACCGTCCCGGGGCCAGCGCTCGACGGCCACGGTGAAGGCGTCCTGCACGGCATCCTCGGCGAGGTCGATGTCGCCGAGCGCCCGGATGAGCACGGACACCGCGCGCCCGTGCTCGGCCCGGAAGACGCGCGCGATGTCCGCGCTCGTGACGGTCATCGGTCAGCGGTCGGTCGGGACCTGGCCCGGGTCGTCCTGGTCGACGAAGGGCCGCACCTCGACGGGCAGGCCGGTGGCCCCGGCGATCCGCTCGGCCCAGCCGAGCACGACGTCGTAGTCGTCGGACCGCACGACGGTGAGCCCGCCCAGGTGCTCCTTGGCCTCGATGAACGGCCCGTCGGTGAGCACGGCGTCGGCGACATTGTCGCTCCTGCGGATCGTCGTCGCGCTGGCCTGGTCAGCCAGGCCGCCCGCGAACACCCAGCTGCCGGCCGCGCGGATCTCGGCGTTGACGACCTCAAGGTCGGCCATGATGCGGCCGAGGTCGACCTCTGCGGGTGGCGGGCCGTCGGGCGAGAACAGGCTGATGAGGTAGGTCTTCATGGTGGTCTCCTCCTGCCAGCGGTCACCGGCTGGTCGGGGCACACCCTGCGTGCGCCCTTCACCGTCTACACGAACGCCGACCCGCCGGATCGACAGCCCGGTCGACGCCTCTTCGTCTAGCTGCGGGGACGCTGCTCGACGAGCCCGACGAGGTTGCCCTCGGAGTCGACGGCGAAGGCCATCCACTCGTCGGTGCCGGCCGGCCCCAGGGTGTCGTCGTCGTGCCCGAAGATGACGTGCGGCTCGCTGCGCACCTCGACGCCGGCGGCGCGCAGCCGCTCGACGGTGGCGTCGAGGTCGTCGACCCCGAGGTAGTGCAGGGCACTCGGCGCGCCCTGCTCGAGCAGCAGCCGGACGCCGCCGAGGTCGAAGAAGACGAGGCCCGGCGGGTCGTAGGTCGCGAGTGGCTCGGCGCCGAGCAGGTCACGGTAGAAGGCGGTGGCCCGGCCGAGGTCGTCGGCGTGCTGGGCGATCTGGACGAGTCCCATGCCCCGACGGTAGCGCCGGAACGGCTCGTCGGAGGGGCGCCCGGTCAGTGGCGCCGGAGCGCTCCGGAGCCACCGAGCGGAGCTGGGGTCAGCACGGCCACTGTCCGACCCACCACAATGGGGTCCATGACCGATCACCGGCCCGTCGAGACCTGGCTCACCGACATGGACGGCGTCCTCGTGCACGAGGAGGACGCGATCCCCGGAGCCGCCGAGTTCATCACCGCGCTCGAACAGTCCGGCAGGGCCTTCCTCGTCCTGACGAACAACTCGATCTTCACGCCCCGCGACCTGCGGGCGCGCCTGCTGATGAGTGGGATCGACGTGCCGGAGCGGGCCATCTGGACCTCGGCCCTCGCCACGGCACAGTTCCTCGCCGAGCAGCGCCCCGGCGGCTCGGCCTACGTCGTCGGCGAGGCCGGCCTGACGACGGCGATGCACGACGTCGGCTACGTCATGACCGACCGCGACCCCGACTACGTCGTGCTCGGTGAGACGCGCACCTACTCCTTCGAGGCCATCACCCGGGCGATCCGCTTGATCGAGAAGGGCGCCCGCTTCATCGCGACCAACCCCGACCCGAGCGGGCCGAGCCCTGCCGGCACGCTGCCGGCCACCGGTTCGGTCGCGGCACTCATCTCGACCGCGACCGGGCGCCAGCCGTACTACATCGGCAAGCCCAACCCGCTCATGATGCGCAGCGCGCTCAACCGCCTCGACGCGCACTCCGAGACGACGATCATGGTCGGCGACCGCATGGACACCGACATCATCAGCGGCCTCGAGGCCGGCCTGCGCACCGTCCTCGTCCTCACCGGGTCGACGAGCCGCCAGCAGGTCGAGCACTTCCCCTACCGTCCGAGCCGCATCGTCGACTCCGTCGCCGACCTCGTCCCGCTCGTCGCGCACGACGAAGAGCGCTGAGAGTCACTGCGTCACAAGGCGGTTCGCACACCCAGCATGACGTATGCCGCCACCCCCGTCCGCGACGGGAGTGACGGCATACGACGTGGTGGTGTGCGTCAGGGCAGGTAGTACGTCGGGTTCGGCAGCTTGACCGCACGGTCGGCGTGGCCGCCGATGAGATCGCTGTACTGGTCGCCGAGGTTGGCGACGACGTCGTAGCCGAGGTCCTTCTCGACGTGCGCGCGGGTCGCCGACTTGTACTCGATCGTCGTGCACGTCGGGTAGGCCTTGCACTGGCCCTGCATCCAGACCGGCGGCTGCTCGCTCGAGCGCCACTTCGTGAAGTAGAGGTCGCTCGTGAACTGCGGGTAGCCCTGCTCGTGGAGGTTGGCGAGCGTCGCGTCCTTCTGGCCGTTGTTGCGGCCGGTGAGGCCGATGACGGTGCAGCCCGAGTCCGCGACCGCCTTGACGAGAGATGGCATCCCGGGGGTCGCCGGGAAGAGCTTGTTCTGCACCCAGTAGTCCTGGCGGGTCGGGTTGAAGACGAACTTCATGTCCGCGACCTCCATGTCGTAGGTCCACAGGGTCGTGTCGTCGGCGTCGAAGACCACCGCCGGCTTCGTGCCCCGGGCGACGCCCTGCCGGCACTCGCTCGTGAGGCGCTGGGTGTTGCGCCGCTCGAGCGCGGCGAGCTCGGTGATGTAGGGCGAGCTCGACTTGTCGGCGATGCCGGTGCCGGGGTCGCCGTAGTAGGTGGCGATCGTCTTCTTGACCGAGTCGATGTTGGGGATGCCCTCACCGCTCTGCGTCAGGCCGCTCGAGCCGTCGGGCTTCATCGTGAAGTGGGTCCGCGGCGTCAGCGACGGCTCCTTCATCCCGGGCAGGTCGGGCGAGGGAAGGTAGTAGGTCGGGTTGGGCAGCTTGACGTTGCGGTCGGCGTGGCCGCCCTGGAGGTCGGACCACTGGTCGCCGATGTTGAGGACGATGTCGTAGCCGAGGTCCTGCTCGATGTGCTTGCGCGTGCCGGCCTTGTACTCCACCGTCGTGCACTTCACCGTGGCGCACGTGATGTAGGCGGGAGGCGTCGACCCGGCCCACTTGGTGAAGTAGTGGTCGGGCGTGAAGGCGTTGTAGCCGACGTCCTTGAGGTTGCCGATCGTCGCGTCCTTCTGGGAGGCGCCGCGACCGGTCAGGCCGAAGATCGTGAAGCCCATCGCGTCGGCCTCGTTGACGAGGGCGACCATGCTCGGGGTGGCCGGGAAGAGCTTGTTCTGCACCCAGTAGTCCTGGCGGACCGGGTCGAAGACGAACTTCATGTCCGCGACCTCCATGTCGTAGGTCCAGAGCGTGGTGTCGTCGGCATCGAGCACGATGGCCGGCTTCTTGCCCTGCCGCTCGGCCGCGGCATACGTGCGGGCGAGCGACGTGCGCAGCCCGGTGGTGATCGAGCGCATCTCCGAGATGTAGGGCGAGCTCGTGCGGTCGGCGTGGCCCGTGCCGGGGTCGCCGTAGTAGCTGTAGATCGTCTTCTTGACCGAGTCGATGTTGGGGATGCCGCCGCCGTCGGGGCGTGCGCCGCTCGAGCCGTCGGCCGCCATGACGAACTGCGTGCGCGGGGCCAGGGTCTGGTCGTGCCGGCCACCGGCGTCGCCGTCGGCGAGCGCGGGGGCAGCGCCGGCCACGACCAGCGAGCCGATGATCGAGCCGGCGGCCGTGACGGCGAGTCCGGCGCTTCGGAGGGTGGGACGCCTCATGGGTTTCACCTCGGGGTTGCGTCAGGAGTGCGGGGTGGGCGGCACGACGCTAGTCCCGCCCACCCCCCTACGGGTGCCGCAGCACCCGGCACTTCTGCGTTCCCCGGCAACTGGCATGAACCTCACAGACTTCACTCAGGAAGCCTCCGGGAAGTGAGCACTCGACAAGAGTCCGTCGAGTGCTCACTTCCCGACGCCGCTGCCGCGCGCTTGACCCAATGGTCAGCCCGGGTGGTCAGGCGAGGTGGTGGGTCTCGGCGAGGGCGTAGACCGGGGTGTCGATGCCCTCCAGGCGCGCCTTGAGCTGCAGGGCGAGGTAGCGCGAGTAGTGCCGCGACTGGTGCAGGTTGCCGCCGTGGAACCACAGGTTGTCCTGGCGGGTGGGCTTCCACATGTTGCGCAGTTCGCCCTCCCACGGCCCGGGGTCCTTCGTCGTGTCGGAGCCCAGGCCCCAGCACCTGCCGACCGCGTCGGCGACGTCCTGGCTGATGAGCCGGGCCGCCCAGCCGTTCATCGAGCCGTAGCCGGTGGCGTAGACGACGGCGTCGGCCTCGAGCTCCGTGCCGTCCGCGAGCACGACGGCGTGCTCGGTCAGGTGGTCGACCTGCCCGCGCACGAGCCGGATCGCACCCTTGGCGACGAGCTCGGACGCGCCGATGTCGATGTAGTAGCCCGAGCCGCGCCGGAGGTACTTGAGGAAGAGGCCCGAGTCGTCGTCGCCGAAGTCGAGGTCGAAGCCGGCCGCCTCGAGCGCGGCGTAGAAGTCCTTGTCCTGCTCGCGGATCGCGTCGAAGGCGGGCCGCTGGAAGTCGGCGAGGATCTTGTAGGGGATCGAGGCGAAGACGAGATCCGCTGTGTCGTGGTCGATCCCGTTGGCGACGGCCTCCTCGGAGTAGAGCGGGCCGAGGACCGTGTCCATGAGCGAGTCGGACCGGACGATGTGGGTGCTCGACCGCTGGAGCATGATCGGCTCGGCACCGTTCTGCCACAGGTCGGCACAGATGTCGTGGGCCGAGTTGTTCGACCCGATGACGACGACCTTCTTGCCGGCGTAGCGCGCACCGCCCGGGTGCTTGCTGCTGTGGTGCTGGTCGCCCTGGAAGACGTCCTGCCCGGGCAGCGTCGGCACGTTGGCGATGCCGCTCATGCCGGTGGCGAGGACGAGCTGCGCGGGGTGGAGCACGATCTCACGGCCCTCGCGGGTCACGTGGACCGTCCATGCTCCGGTGGCCTCGTCGAAGTTCGCCGACGTCGCCTCGCTGTTGCTCCAGTAGTCGAGCTCCATGATCGTGGTGTAGCTCTCGAGCCAGTCACCCATCTTGTCCTTGGGCGTGAAGACCGGCCAGTGGTCGGGGAAGGGCAGGTAGGGCATATGGTCGTACCAGACCGGGTCGTGCAGGCAGAGCGAGTGGTAGCGGCTGCGCCACTGGTCGCCGGGTCGCGGGTACTTGTCGATGACGAGCGTCGGCACGCCGAGGCGCTTCAACCGGGCCGCGAGGCCGATGCCGCCCTGGCCGCCGCCGACGACGAGGACGTAGGGCTCGGCGTCGACGCCGTAGGACTCGACCTGCTGCTGCCGCTTGTCGAGCCAGTTCTCGGTCGAGACGTTGACGCCGTGCTCGGCGCCGCGCGGGCGGCGCGCTCCGGAGGGCTCCGGGTGGTCCTTGAGCGCCTGCGCGCTCGTCAGCAGCGTCCACGCCCTGCCGTCGCGGACGCGCACGAGCCCCTTGCCGGTGAACGTGGCGTTGCCGAAGGTGAACCACGCCTCGTGGACGCCGTCGGCCTCGGACTCGCTCGTCGGCTCGATGTCGGTCGGCCAGGCGCCCGGCTCGACGCCGGCCAGCATGTCGCCGATCTGCTCCCGACCCTCGGCCGTGTGCAGGTTCCACGTCATGCTCGTCAGGTCGCGCCAGTAGCACTCGTCACCGAAGAGGCCGGTCACCCGCTCCGCCTCGCCGGAGGCCAGCGCCTCCGAGAACCGTCCGAGCCACTCGCTCGCCGTCAGCTGCTCACCCATCGCCAACTCCTTTGTCCACGTGGTGGGGTCGTGGAGCCGACGGTAGGAGCGCGCGGGGTCGCCGGACAGGGTTGCAGAACGTTGCACGTCGACCGGTGGCGTATGCCGGATGCTCAGCCCGCGTCGGGTCGCACCGTCGCGCGCGCGGTGAGCCGGTAGGGCCGGCTCTCGATGAGGCCACCGAGCCGCTTGCGCAGACGCGACATCTCGGCGCGGATCGTGACCGGGGTGGTGGCGCCGTCGAGCAGGCCCATCAGGGCAGCGGTGTCGAGGCCGCCGGGGTGCTCCGCGAGCAGGGCGACGATCTCGGCGTGCCGCTCGCTGAGGGCGATCTCGACGCTCGAGCCGGCCGTCGTGACGAGCACGCGCGGGCTCGGGCGCCGCACCACCTCGACCGTCGCCGGGGCTCTGACCGCCTCGTGCAGCACCCATCCGCCGGCGATCTCCTCGGCGCGGACCTGACCGATCTCGGGCACCCACACGGTGCCGGCCCGCAGGCTGCCCGGCACCCAGACGCGCTCGCCGACGCCGTAGCCCTCGGCCCGGGCCACCCACCCGTGACGGTCGACGACGACGAAACGCCCCGACCCGGCATACGACTCGCTGGTGCGGGCGACCCGGCGGAGGTCACGCTCGTGCTGTCCGGCGAGGGTGTCGACGGCCTCGCGCACGGCCATGGTCACGAGCATCAGGGTGTGCGGGTGCGCGGTGCGGAAGGCGCCGCTCAGGGTGACCACACCGAGCGGCGTGCGCGCCCGGCGGTCGAGGATCGGCGCGCTCGTGCACACCCACGCGTGCTGGTCCTCGCGCGCGTGCTCCGGACCGAAGATCTGGACCGGGCGGCGCTCCTCCATCGCGGTGCCGAGCGAGTTGGTGCCGACGTCGCCCTCGCGCCAGCGGGCGCCCTCGACGAAGCCGAGGCCGTCGCTGCGCCGCCGGATCGGCGACGGGCCGAACATCCAGAGCGGGTAGCCCTCGTCGTCGCTGATGACGAGCTCGTTGCCGGCCTCGTGCGCGAGCGGCAGGAGGCGCTCCTTGAGGACCGGCACGACCGAGCCGAGCAGCCGCGAGCGCTCCCGGCGGGCCATCAGCGCGTCGTCGGAGATCGGGGTGGAGGTCTTGTCGCCCTCGGGGGTCTGCCGCAGCCACGACCGGGCGACGACGCCGCGGGCGCCGGGCGGCACCTCGTGCGTGTGCGCCCACGTGCGGTGCAGGCGCAGCAGGTCCCGTGCCTTGGCCGCGGGGTCCTCGAAGGCCGTCAGGGCGGCCTCGAGACCGGGGACTGTGGACATGCGCACCTTTGCGACGGGTGGCCCCGGCGCGAGGTACGCGTGGGGTCACGGCTTCCCGTGATGGTGACACGCAGCGGGCGGCTTGGGTAGGGGTGTCGAGCCCCGTCCGGTCCGGTGCCGTCCAGCCCCGTCAGTCCCGGCCGAGCACCCGGCGCCACCACGGGCGCCGGCTCCCGAGCTCGGCCGCCGTGGCGGCGGCGCGCTCCTCGCGGGCGCGTCGCTGCTGCTCCTCCAGCTCGGCCCGCAGCGGTCGCCAGCCCTCGACGATCTCGTCGACGTCGAGGGTCTTGGCGATGAGCGGCGGCAGGTTGCCGACGGCGGGCCGGAGCCGGTCGGCGAGGACGCGCTTGTTGTAGTCCTCGACGATCTCGCGCACCTGGGCCTCGGTGCGGACGTCGGCGAGGGACTCGGGGTAGCCCGCGGCCTCTTTGCGCAGCGCCAGCGCGCCGGGCAGCGCGCCGCCGAGGTCGAGGTTCTCGCGCGCCGCGAAGCGCTTGACCCACCAGTCCGGGTCACCCGAGTCGCTGAGGTCGAGCGGCTTGCCGGCACCCGGCAGGTTGTCGAACTCGCCACGCTCCTGCGCCTCGCGGATCTGCTTCTCCACGGCGCTCTCCCAGTACGGCTGACCCGTCATGTCCTTCACGGTAACCGATGTGGGACAAGACATTCCGGACCATCCCGGGCAACCCCGGCGGCCTCGGTGTCCCTCCTGCCGCGAAAGTGCGGGATGCCCGCACGGGAGGCGGGCGACATGTTCTAGGTTGTCCGCAGCAGCCCCGAGAAGGGCTCGGGGACATCCATGGGGATCGGGGGATCCATGAATGGGTTTCGGGGGCCCACACTGCGCTGTGCCCGGCAACGGGTGCGGCGCCTTCGGGCTGCACGGGATCGCGGCGCCGTCACGGCCCTCGTCGCGATCCTCTTCTCGACGGGCGTCATCATCGCGATGCTGGCGCTCGTCGTCGACGTCGGCTCGATGATGTGGGAGCGGCGTCAGCTGCAGAACGGCGCCGACGCGGCGACGCTCGCGCTGGCCCAGGACTGCGCGAGCAAGCGCGCCACGTGCGACCCGGCCACGCCGGGGCTCAAGCAGCTCGCCGACGCCAACGCCGCGGACGGGTTCGGCGGCATCCAACGCGTCTGCGCGGTCGGCACGTTCGTCGGTGCGGACAAGTTCACCGGCTGCACGGCCACGACCGGGGCACTCACCGACTGCCTGCCCACGCCGGCCGGGGCGACCGGACCGTACGTCGAGGTCCGGACCCGGACGTCGACGAACTCTGCCGACACCGGGACGATCCTCAAGCCCTTCTTCGCCCAGGCCATGGGCTGGGACGGCGCGACGATCGCGGCCTGCTCGCGCGTCGGCTGGTCCGGCGGTCATCCGGCGACCGTCCTGCCGGTCGTCCAGGCGCAGTGTGCCTGGGACGACGCGACGACGAAGGGGACGGACTTCCCGGCTGCACCGCCGTATGCGTTGACCGGGTCGGGCGTGCCGCGCCTCAACCCCGTGCCCCGGGTGCCGGTGGCCTCGAAGTACGTCACGAAGATCCTCTTGCACAAGAGCGGATCCCTCGACGGCACCGCCAAGTGCGGCGCCAAGGGTCCCGGCCTCTTCACGCCCGGCAACTTCGGCTGGCTCGACCCGATCGACAAGAACTCCGGGTGCTCGGCCGACCTCGCCACCGACAAGGGCACCATCACCGCCGACGGCAAGCCCGGCGCGGCCGCGTCGAAGGGCTGCAAGGACCTGCTGCCCAGCCTCATCGGCACCGTCGTCTACATCCCGATCTTCACGAGCGTCGACGGGAAGGGCTCCAACACGACCTACGCGGTCGACGGGGTGTCCGCCTTCTACCTGGCCGGCTACTCGTTCCCGAGCACCGACGAGGACGGCTTCGAGCCGACCGACCCCTCGGGGACCTCGACGCAGAGCTGCGCCAAGAAGGAGGACTGCCTGTGGGGCTGGTTCGTCTCGCCGGTGATCCCGGTCGACGCGATCCCCAACACGGGCACCGACCGCGGGCCGCAGCGCCTGTCGACGATCGGCTGAGGCGGCCGCTCAGTCCGTCGGAGCGTCCGTCGGGGCGTCCGTCGGCGCGTCCGTCGGGGTGGTGGTCTGGGCGTCGGCGCGCACGAGGACCGCGAGGGTCTCGCCGTCGCCGACCTCGAGCCGGTCGTCCGACACGACGAACGCCTGCGGCGTCTCGAGGAGGGCGAGCAGGCGCTGCTCCTGCTCCATCGCGGCGGGTGGGCCGGCCATGCGGGTCGTCGCGGCGTCCGCCACGGTGAGCAGGCCGCCGGTCACCTCGTAGCGGCCCATGAGGCGGTTGACGCCGGTGCTGCCGGAGACCCGACCGTCGTCACCGAAGGACAGCTGCGGCTTCGGCGGGGCGGTGGCCGCGCCACCGAGCTCCTCGACCACCCACGACGTGCCTGCGACCTCGTTGTCAGCCATTCCGACACGGTAGCCGGGGGCGGCCGCCGGCAAGGTCGAGTACGCATACGCACGCGCGGTGCAGCCTGCCGCAGGCATCGTCGGTGCATGGACGCAGCGCAGCCGCCGAGGTCGTGGTGGGCCATCGCCTTCGTCACGGTGACGGTGGTCGGGCTCGTCGCGCTCGCCTGGGCGGTGCTCATGATGCACGCGCTCACCTACGGGATGACCGAGGTGCTCGGGATGGCGCAGGTGGACCCTCCCGACACCGACCGCTACGGCTTTGCGCTGGCGGTCGGTGTGGCGGTCGACGCCGCCGTCACCGCCGCGCTGCTGTGGCAGCTCGGCCGCACGGTCGCGCGGCAGTGGCCGGCGTGGGTGACCGCGCTCCTCGCAGCCGTCGTCGGTGGCGCGACGGGTGCGAGCGCCCTGCTGCTCGTGCTCGGCATCAACCCGCTCGACGTCCTCTAGGGTGACCGGCATGGCCGGGGTCCTGCGCGCCATGACTCCCGCCGACGTGCCGGCGGTGCTCGCCGTCCAGGAGCCGGGTGCGGTGCTCGGGCTGGCCGAGGTCTTCCCGCAGGACGAGCACCCGTTCCCGCGGGAGGCGATCGCCGAGCGTGGGCTGCGCGAGATCGAGCTGGACGGCACCGAGTGCTTCGTGGTGCTGCACCACGAAGCCGTCGCGGGCTTCGCCGCGACCCGCGACGACGAGTTCCTCCACTTCGGGGTCGCCCCCGAGCACTGGGGCGACGGCCTCGCCCGGGCGGCGCACGACGCGGTGCTCGACTCGATGCGGGCGAGCGGGGTCGAGCGCGCCCGGTTGCGCGTCTTCACCGGCAACGTCCGCGGGCGGTGCTTCTACGAGAAGCTGGGCTGGACCCCGACCGGCGAGCGCAGCCGGAGCTCGTTCCCGCCGCGTCCCGAGCTGCTGACCTACGAGCTCTCGCTGTCCTCTGCAGGGGGCTGACCCGGGGCGCCGTCGTCAGGCCGGCCGGGCTGGTCGGGCTGGTCGGGCCGGCCGGGCTGGTCCGGCGGGTCGGACCGGTCGCGACGGTGCTGGACGATCGCGATGACGAGGCATGCGACGAGCCCGAGCACGAGCAGCGGCAGGGCCGCGAAGTACCCGAGGAAGAGCACCGCGTCCGAGGGCGCGGGCGTGCAGCCGAAGCCGAGTCCCGTGCACTGACCGGAGGCGTTGTGGTCCGGGAGCACGACGTGCAGCACGAGCACGAGGACCAGCGGGAGACCCCAGAGCAGCCCGAGGGCGACGAGGTAGGGGCTGACGCGGCGTCGGTGCACCCTGCCAGCCTCGCTCCCCTCCGCCCCCGACGCATCCGCGCGTCTACTCAGGCCGGGCCTGGCGGGGTCAGGCCGGGCCGGGGCGTCACAGCTCCTTGCGCAGGTGCACGTCGTCGGCGTCGGCGGTCGGCACGCCCTGCCAGCGGAAGATCTCGCGGTAGCCCTGCTTCTCGTAGAAGCCGGGCGCCTGGAAGGTGAACGAGGTGACGAAGACGTGCGTGCAGCCCCGTGCGCGCGCCTCGGTCTCGAAGTCCGCGAGCAGCCGCTCGCCGAGCCCGGTCCCCCGGGCGTCCTCCCGGACCCACGTCATGCCGATGCCGGCCGCGACGCCCCACGTCCAGCCGCTGACCCCGGCCACCAGCTCGTCCGCCTCGTCGACGACCCGGACTGTCAGCTCGCGCGCCGCGGGCGTGCCCACGGTCGCGGCGGAGTTGACGGCGTCGAGCTCGTCGGACAGTCGCTGGTCGAGGGCGGTGTCGGCCTCGCCGACCACGGAACGGAATCCAGTCGCATCGGTCACCGGTCGATCCTGTCAGGCGGTGACCGGAGGCCGTCGGGTGCCGCGGTCCGTCGCCACGGGAGCGGGCGTGTGCCGGGGCGCGCGGTCATGGACGACCGCGCGCCCCTCGTGGTGCTGCGTCCCGCTCGCTCAGCCGCGGGTGTTCGAGCTCGCGAGCCACGCGCCGGTGGGTGGCACCCACCCCTCGATGGTCGAGGGCAGCGAGACCCGCGTGTTGCAGTCGATGACCGAGTAGTGCAGGTGCGGGGCGCTGGCGGCACCCGTCATGCCGGTGTAGCCGACGATCCGGCCCTGCGGCACCCAGTCGCCGGGCTCGTAGAAGGACTGGTTGAGGTGGGCGTACTGCGTGCACTGGCCGTTGGGGTGGCGGATGATGACCTCGATGCCGTTCTGCCAGTAGGGCGACCAGTTCGAGATGACGATCGTGCCGCCCTGCGTGGCCGAGACCTCGTAGTTGGCCGGCAGCGCGAGATCCCACGCGTAGCGGTTGTAGGCGTCGGTGTGCGAGTAGCCGCCACCGTTGCCCTGGCTGACCTGGTAGCTCTCCCCGGCGGGGTAGGGCGCCTCGAAGTAGCCGGCCGCCGTGGCGGAGGTGGCTCCGGTGAAGGCTGTCGTTGCCGCGAGCGTCACGGCGCTGACGAGCACGCCGATCCGGCGGGTCAGCCCCTTCCGCCTGCGTCCGGCGCCGGCGACGGTGGTGTTTCCGATCATGTGAGTCGTCCTCTCGATGGGTCTCTCGGTGGGTGGTGTGGCACGTGCGGTGGTGCGTCCGGGGAGTGCGTCCGCGGAGTGCGTCGAGCTGCGTGCCCAGTCCAGCCAGCCGCCCCGGCCGCGGCAATCCTTCAAGCCGGCGGCTTGATCGACCTGCGTGCACCGTGCACCGTGCACCGTGCACCGTGCGCGTGCCGGCGCCCCTGCCCCTCACTCGAGTGGCGACCCCCGTGGGCGCGTGCAACTGTGAGAGCACCCCCTGACCTGACTGTCGCCATCAGCGAGGAGTGGTCGTGCTGCGCTACGAGATGACGCCCACCGACGTGGGCACCTGCCGGTTCGGCATCTCGCCCCTCAACGAGATGTGCCTCTCGCTGCGCAGTCTCCGCGCCCCGGACGCCTACGTCCCGCGGGTCGCGTGGACCTTCCTGGCGATGCCCGAGTCCCGGGACCACCGCGAGACGCTGCTGGCTCTCGTCAACGACGAGTTCTCGACTCCCGACGTCATCAACCCGCGACCGGAGTCGCCGTCACCCAGGCTCTCGGCGGAGATGCAGCGCGTCGCGTCCGTGCCGGCGACGGTGCTGCGCCAGGAGCTCGACGGGCTCTGGGCGGACGGCGCGCCCCAGGCGGTGCAGGGGTCGCCCGCGGTCGTGATGGCTCGTGTCCTCGGCGCCCTCGAGGCCTACTGGACCTGGGCCTTCGCGGCCTTCTGGACCAGGCACCGCAGCATCCTCGAGGCCGATGTCCGTCATCGGGCGTCGCGGTCCGCGGGCTACGGGCTCCTGCACGCGCTCTCCGAGCTGCACCCGAGCATCACCGTCGACGACATCACGCTGAGTGCCCGCAGCCGGGTCGGACCGTCGTACTCGGCCCCGGTGCGCGGCCGCCGGCTCGTCTTCGTGCCGTCGCTGTTCACCCTGGCCGCCTCGCACCCGAGCAGCGACGCCGTGCCGCCCATGGTCATCTACCCGGCGCGGGGCCAGCGCCAGGAGCTGCCGCCGGCCTCGTCGACGACCGCGGTCGCTCTGCTCGGACCGGCCAGGACCGAGGTCATGCGCGCGCTCGCCGAGCCACGCACCACGACCGAGCTGGCGGCGATGCTGGGCAAGACCGCCTCGGCCGTCAACCAGCAGCTGCACGAGCTGCGTCGCGCCGGGCTCGTGCGCAGTGCCCGGTCGGGCAAGTCGGTGCTCTACGCCGTCACCGCCTCCGGCGAGGCCCTCATGGCCTTCGGGCCGGACGAGACGTCGGGAGCCCCGAGCGCCTGACGAGCGTTCCCGGTCGGCCTACAGCCGGCCGATGACGTCGTCGAGCATCGCCTCGGTGAGCTTGCCCGTGAAGGTGTTCTGCTGGCTCACGTGGTAGCTGCCGACGAGGCGCACCGGGTGGCCGGCCGCCGTCCTCAGCACAGCCTCGGCGCCGTGGCCGAACTTCGGCTTGGGCCGGGGCACGAGCCACCCGCGCCGACGCGCCGCCCCGAGCGCCGCGTCCCAGGCGATCGAGCCGAGCGCGAGCATCGAGCGCAGCCGCGGCTCCGACAGCTCGAGGTCGCGGTCGAGCCAGGGCGCGCACGTCGCCTTCTCCTCCGTCGTGGGCTTGTTGGCCGGCGGCGCGCACCGGACGGTCGCGACGATGCGCAGTCCCGTCAGCACGAGGCCGTCGCCCGACGCGACCGACGTCGGCTGGCTCGCGTAGCCCGCGCGGTGGAGCGCTGCATAGAGCCAGTCGCCCGAGCGGTCGCCGGTGAACATGCGCCCGGTCCGGTTGGTGCCGTTGGCCGCCGGCGCCAGCCCGACGATGAGCACCTCCGCGTCCGGGTCGCCGAACGACGGGCCGGGCCGCCCCCAGTAGGGCTGGTCGGCGAACGCCGCGCGGCGTCCCTCCGTCGCCACCGACTCGCGCCAGCCGACGAGCCGTGGGCACGCGCGGCACACGCTGATGCGGGCATCGAGCTCGCGTATGCCGTCCGCCCCCTTCGCGAGCCGGCGCACCTGCGCCGGGGTTGCGGCCACCGGCGTCTCGGCCGTCGCGGGGTCGCCGGGCCAACCGGTGCCGGGAGGTACCGGGGACAGGAAGAGGCCGCCCGTCACGGGGTGCTGGGCCGGGTTGGGCATGGCGGCAGGGCACATGGCCCCACGCTAGGCCGGGACCGCAGCAGACGGCATACGTGCTCGGGGGTGTCGTGAGACCGTGCTGGGAGGGCGACGCTGAACCGGAGGGGCCGCACAGGCGTCTTCGGACTGGGAGCACCAGTGAGGAGGTGGCGGCAGGATGCCGCTCGACGACGATGCGGTCGCGGAGATCTACCGCGAGCACGGGCCGATGCTGCGCCGCGTCGTGTGGCGCGCCACCAGTGACGCCAACCGCGTCGAGGACATCGTCCAGGAGGTCATCCTGCGGGTCTGGAAGCAGGCCCCCGAGGCGGAGAACCTCCGTGCCTACCTCATCACGACCGCGCGCCACCTCATCGTGGACCAGTACCGCGCCGCCGGACGCCGACCCCAGCAGGCGCAGCTCGTCGAGGTCGCCGAGCAGGACTCGGCCCTCGACCGGGCGCTCGACCAGGTGCTCGTCGAGGAGGCCCTCGGCCGGCTGCAGGCCAACCACCGTGAGATCGTGCGCTGCCTCTACTACGAGCGGCTGACCGTCGCCGAGACCTCCGTGCGGGTCGGGGTGCCCGAGGGCACCGTGAAGTCCCGCGCCTACTACGCCGTGCGCAACCTGCGCGTCATCCTCGACGAGATGGGAGTGACCCGATGAACCCCGGATCGGACGACCTGCACGTGCTGCTCGGCGCGTACGTGCTCGGTGGCCTGTCCGACGAGGACCACCGTGCCTACAGCGAGCACCTGCGCACGTGTGCCCAGTGCCAGACCGAGCTCGGCCAGGTCTCGGGGCTCCCCCGGCTGCTCGACCTCGCCGGTCCCGCCGGCGGCCCGCACCTGGCCGACGGTCCCGCTGCCGTGCCGCTGCCGCTCATGACCGAGCCCGACGACGCGCGGGTCACGAGCCTGCTCGGCGAGGTCGCCCGCCGTCGCCGCCGCCGGCGCACCTGGCTCTCGGGCCTCGCGGCCGCGGCGGCCGCCGTCTTCTTCGCCGGCGGCGCATGGCTCGGGCCGAAGCTGACCGAGGGGACCACGCCGACGCCACCGACGACGCACGTCGCGGCGGCCGCGGTGCCGGGCAGCGCGGTCCGCGTCGACATCGCGCTCGTGACGCGCGGCTGGGGCACCCAGCTCGACATCGACTGCGAGGACATGCCCAAGACCGGCGCCCTGGCGCTCTGGGTCATCGACGGCAAGGGCCATGCCACGACGGCCGCGTCGTGGCGCGCGACGGCGACGGGCTACTCCAAGGTGACCGGCGCGACGGCGTTGCGCCCCAACGAGATCCAGTCGCTCGAGGTGCGCACCGAGACCGGGAAGGTGCTCGCCTCCGCCAAGACGTGAGCAGGCCTGACGTCAGCGGCTCTCAGAGCCCGGTTGTCAGCTGGGTCCTCGGCGGCGTGACGCTGACCTTGCGTCCGTCGAAGGTGACCTCGCTGAGCCACATCGTGCGGCCGGGCACCTCCGAGCCGATCGAGTCGGGGGCCCAGGCGTGGTAGACCATGAGCACCCGACCGTCCTTGGTCTCCAGGAGCGCGCAGTGACCCGGCCCGGCGGCGACGTCGGTGCTCGTCAGGATCGGCTCGGGGTCCTTGGTGAACGGCCCGGTCGGCGACGACGCCGTCGCGTGGCCCACGGCGTACTTGTCGCTGCCGTAGTCGTTCGCGGAGTAGAAGAGGTGGAAGACGCCGTCGCGCTCCCAGACGAAGGGCGCCTCGACGAGCTGCCCCTCCCACGGGAGGTCCTGTCGGATCAGGCGTTTCGGCTCTCCTTCGAGGCGGAGCCCGTCGTCGGAGAGCCGCTGGACCGAGATCCAGGTGTCCGCGCCGACGGCGTTGCCGTCGTTCTTCCAGTAGAGGTATGCCGTGCCGTCCTTCGCGACGAAGGGTGACGCGTCGATCGAGCCGCCCTGGTCCTGCTCGCAGACGAGGGGCTTGCTGCTCGTGTCGCGGTAGGGGCCCTTGGGGTCGTCGGCGACGGCGAGCCCGATGCACTGGATGGCCGGATCGGGCGCCATCGTCGTGTAGTACATGACCCACCGGTCGCCGAAGCGGTGCGCCTCGGGGGCCCAGACCTTGCCGGGCGTGCTCCACGAGGCGACCTTCGGCAGGGCGTCGCTGCCCTGGCTCCACGTTGCGAGGTCGTCGCTGACGAGGGTCTGGACGTTCATGCCGTTGCCGTTGGTCGCGATCGCGACCCAGCCGTCCCCGTCGGGCAGGATCTGCGGGTCGGGGAAGTTGCTCGGCCACACCGGGTTGGTCGCGGCCGCGCTGGGCGCGGCGGTGCCGGAGCCGGCCTGCGAGGCGGAGGGGTTCACGGGATCTCCAGGGGTGGTGGCCCCGCTCCCGCAGCCGGCGAGGAGCGCGGCTGCGAGAGCGAGGGTGAGGGCGGGACGGGTGCGGCTCATCCTGCCGCCGGGTCGGCCGGCCAGGTGGACGCGTAGAACCGGAGGTGGTCGATCTCGGCCGTGGCCGCCGGGCTGGCGCCGCCGTGGGCGACGAGCCCGATGCGCGGGTCGGTGCCGGCGCGGAAGGTCCACGTCGCACCCCACGTCCAGTGCACGCCGTCCCGGCTCGTGCCGGCGCGGTAGAGGTGCTCGCCGGCGGCGTTGCGGTGGTGGGCGAGACGCAGCCAGAGCGTCGGTGCGGCCGTGCCGATGATGGCTCCGCCGTAGCTCGTCGGCCCGCTGGGGTCGGCCGGGTCGGCGGCGGTCTCGCGACCGAACTCGGTCTGGCGCGTGTTCCAGATGGCGACCTTGGAGAGGCGGGCGAAGTCGTCGTCGTTCTCGTAGGCGAGGAGGCCCACCTGCTGGTAGTTGCGGACCGTATCGACGCCGAGGTCGAGGGTCGTCCTGGCCTCGGCGATCCAGTCGCCGTCACCCGGGGTGTCGTGGAGCAGGACGCTCGCGGTGTTGCCGCCGCCGACGAGGTCGGTGCCCTCGACGGGCCAGCGCAGGCTACCGCCCGAGACGGTGACGGCCGGGTTGCGTCGCACCCAGGTGAAGCCGGACAGGGTCGGGTCGTCGAACTCCTCGGACTCGAGCAGGGCGCCGGCCTGCGGGACCGGCACGAGCGCAGCCGCGTCGGCCGCCGCCGGGTTGACGACGACGTTGTCGACGACGGCGCGACTGCTGCTGAGCCGCACCGGGGCAGCGGCGGGACGGGCGTCGCCGCTCACCGCCACGCGCGCCACGACGTCGGCCAGGTCGCTCTCGGTCACCTCGGCGGTCAGCCCGTCGGCCGTGGCCTCGACGGTCAGCGTGCGCCACGCCCCGGCCGGCAGCGGCGGGAGCGCCGTCGTGGACGACCGGACCGTGCCGTCACGGTCGACCTGGGCGGTCAGGCGCGAGCCCTTGGGGTCGAGCGTGACCTTGACCGAGGGGTCGCGGCCGAGCAGCACGCGCAGCGGCTCGGTGCCGCGGTGGTCGAGGCGGACGTGGAGCGGGCCGGACGGGGCCGAGGCGGTCGTCGAGGCGGTGCCGTGCACGAGCGCGGTGTCACCGGTGACGGGGTCCGCCGGCCCGGCGGCCAGCCCCTTGAAGCCGCTCGCCGAGGGGTCGGTGGGCGTGATCCCGAGCCCCGACGCGAGGGTCGGCGCCGGCTGCGGGGTGTCGGACGGGCCGGCCCCGGCCCGCGTGCGTGGCCAGCCGTCGATCCAGTCGAGGCGGTCGAGCAGCATGGGCCGCCGGTTGATCCCGAAGGTGGTCGTCAGCCACGGGTTGGTGCGGTCGATGGCGTGGTAGGCGATGAAGTCGCGGCCCTCGGCGTCCGTGACGACGGCGTGGTGGCCCGCGCCGACGAAGCGGTTGCCGTTCTGCGTCAGCACCGTCGTGCCGCCGACCCGGGAGGTCAGCAGCGGCGTGCCCTCGGCGTCGACGAACGGGCCGAGCGGCGACCGTGACCGGCCGGCGAAGACGGAGTAGCCCGTCGTCGGACCGGCACAGCAGTTCGCCGCCGAGCCCATGAGGTAGTAGAAGTCGCCGTGGCGCACGACGTAGGAGCCCTCGTAGCGGTTGTCCACGGCGACCTGGGTCGCCGTGCCGACGGGGCTCAGGCCGTCCGCCGACATCTTCGTCGCCCAGAGGCCGCCGAAGTAGCTGCCGTAGTAGAGGTAGCGCTGCCCGTCGACGTCGGTGAAGCCGGCCGGGTCGAAGGTCCAGAGGAACCCGCCACCCGACGCCGGCCGGGGTGGGACGGCGGGCGCGGGGGCGGGAGTCCAGGGACCCGACGGCGAGGGCGCCGTCGCAGCGCCGATCGCGGAGTCGTCGCCGGGGTTGAGCGTCGTGTCCGTCACGGTGAAGTAGAGGACGTATCGCCCTGCGACGTAACGGATGTCGGGCGCCCACAGCCCCGCGGTCGGCGTGGCCCACGCCGGCCGGTTGCCCGAGTCGAAGACCGTGCCGAGGTACTCCCAGCTCGACCAGTCGCGGGTGCGCGCCATGTGCATCGCGCCGGGCGGGTCACCGGCCTTGAGCGGGTCGGACGTCGCGTAGGCGTACCACCAGCCGTCGCGCCCGCGGATCACCGACGGGTCGGCGAAGGTGTCCGAGAACGAGTCGGAGACGGCGTTGTCGTATGCCGTGTGGCCCGGCCCCGAGACAACGGCACCTGCCGCTGGGACCGGGCCGGACGGCATACGCGATCCGAAGGCGGGGGCTGCTGCCGTCAGGCCGACGGCGGCGAGGACTGATGCGAGACAGGCGGTTCCGCGCGTGAGCGCGCGGGACCTCGGGGAGGCGGATGGACGCATGGCGGACTCCTCAGCCCTTGACGCCGCTGCTGGCGACGCCCTCGATGACGTAGCGCTGCACGAAGACGTAGAGCGCGAGGACGGGGATCGCCGCGAGCATGGCGCCGGCCATGACCACGGGGTAGTCGATCGTGTAGGCGCCCTGGAGCCGGCTGAGGCCGGCGGGCAGCGTGAGTCGCTCCGGGGAGAAGAGGACGTAGATCGGCCAGATGAAGTCGTTCCAGTTGGCGAGGTAGCTGAGCACGCCGAGCGTGACGAGGGCCGGCTTCGCGTTGGGCAGGACGATCGACCGCCACGTGCGGAACGGGCTGGCACCGTCGAGCCTGGCGCTCTCCTCGAGCTCCTTCGGCAGTCCGAGGAAGAACTGCCGCATGAAGAACACCCCGAACGCACCCGCCGCTCCCGGCACCACGAGCGCCCAGATCTGGTCGAGCCAGCCGAGCTTGTCGAGGAGCAGGAAGTTGGGCATGAGGAAGATGAAGCCCGGCACGAAGAGCGTCAGGATGATCGCGGTGAAGATCGCGTTCTTGAAGCGGAACTCCATGCGCGCCAAGGCATAGCCGGCCAAGGAGCACACGACGAGGACGAGCGCCGCGTGCATCGTCGCCGCCAACATGGAGTTGAGGAACCAGCGCAGCACGGGGCTCGCGGCGTCCTGGAAGAAGAGGACGTCGAAGGCGCGCAGGCTGGGCTGGGACGGGAAGTAGGTCGGCGGCACCGTGCGCGACTCGCTCGCCGACTTGAACGCCGTCAGCAGCACGAGCAGCAGCGGCCCGATGAAGATGAGGCTGAGCGCCCCCATGCCGATCCAGAAGAGCGGTCCGTTGCGACGTTTCACGACTTCTTCTCCCTCAGGGCCCAGAAGTTGACGAGCGAGACGAGGGCGAGGAAGACGGCGAGCACGTAGCTCATGGCCGACGCCTGGCCCATGCGGTACTGCGACAGGCCGAGGTCGGTGATCTCCATGATCGCCGTGCGCGTCGAGTCGCCGGGGCCGCCCTTGGTGATGAGGTAGCTCTGGCCGAACATGTTGGCGCTGGCGAGGACGGTCGTGACGACGACGAAGATCAGCACGGGTCGCAGGCCGGGGATCGTGATGTAGCGCAGCTTCTGCCACGAGGTCGCTCCGTCGATCTCGGCGGCCTCGTAGTGCTCGGCCGGGATGTCGGCCAGGCCCGCGAGGTAGATGACGGCGTTGAAGCCGATGGTCCACCACACGGTGACGGCGGCCAGCGAGATCCACGCCCACGGCTGCTCCGTGGTCCACGCGGTGTCCGACGGCAGCCCGAGGGCGCCGAGCAGGCCGTTGACCATGCCGAACGACGGGTCGAGCAGGTAGCGCCACATGAGCCCGACGACCGCGACGCCGAGCACGAACGGCGCGAAGAAGACGGCGCGGAAGAAGGTGCGGCCCGGGAACTTGCGGTTGAGGAGGATCGCGAGCAGCAGGGGCAGCACGACGAGGAACGGCACGCTGATGACGACAAAGATCGCTGTCGCCTTCATGCCGTTCCAGAACGGCTGGAACTGCGGCGAGCCGCTGTCGAGCAGGTCGGCGTAGTTCTGCATGCCGACGAACGGCTTGTTGGGCAGCAGGAAGTCCCAGTCGTGCAGGGAGATCCAGATGCCGAGGACGCCCGGGACGGCGACGAAGGTGATGAAGAGGAGCAGGAACGGCGACAGGAAGAGGTAGGGCGTCCACCTCGAACCGTGGATGCCGGATGTCGCTCCCCGGGAGCGGCGCCCACCCGGCGTGGGCGTCGCTCCCGAGGGCGGTCTCGTGGGCTGTGCCGTGGTCACAGCCATGGGGTCAGCCGCCGTACTTCTTGGCGTTGGCCTCGAGGATCTTCGTCGCGCGACCGGCCGCGTCGGACAGGACCGTCTTGGGGTCCTGACCGCCGAGAACGGCTGCGTTGAGAGCCTTCTCGAACTCGGGCATGGCGTCGCCGATGCCGGCGACGGCGGGCGGGAAGTGCAGGTCGTCGATCTGCGTCGCCAGGGTGGCCTGGTCCGTGAGGGCCTTGAACTCGGCCGAGTCGCGCACCGAGTTGCGGGCCGGCACCTGGCCGCCCTTGGCCCACTCGATGCTCTTCGTGCTGATCCAGTTGAGGAAGACGCGGGCTGCCGTCTGCTTGTTCTGGTCGGGCGTCCGCGAGGTCGGCAGGATGAACTGGTGCGACCCGGCCCAGGCGGCCTTGGTGCCGCCGATGTTGGGGATCGGCGCGACGCCCCACTTGAGGTCGGCCTTCTCCTTGAGGGTGTTGATCGTCCAGATGCCGTTCCAGTTGAAGGCGGTCTTGCCGTTCTGGAGGGCGATGAGGTCGGCGTCCTGGGCGATCTTGGCCGCCGAGTAGCCCTTCGTGACGAGGTCCTGGAACCAGGTGAGCGCCTTGACGCCGGCGTCGTCGGCCCAGAGCACCTGCTTGGCGTCGTCGGAGAAGAGCGAGCCGCCGAACTGCCAGATGAGCGACTGCACCGACATGCTGCCCGTGAACGGGAACGGCGTGGCCCAGTGGCCCTGGATGCCCTTGCTCTTCATCTTCTCGAGCGCCGCCATGTACTCGTCGGCCGTCATCGGCGGCTTCTCGGGGTCGAGGCCGCCCTTCTCCATGACGTCCTTGTTGTAGAAGAAGCCGAGCGGGTGCACGTCGAGCGGGATGGAGTAGCGCTTGCCGTTGTAGATGCCGGCCTTCCACGGCACCGGCGCGAAGTCGGCCTCGCTGAGCTTGAGCGCCGTCGCCACGTCGTCGAGGGGCTGGATGACGTTGCGGGCGGCGTTCGTCGCGACCGAGTCGACGTGCATGATGCCGATGTCGGGCCCCTTGCCGGCCGTGACGGCAGCGGGCAGCTTGGCGTAGTAGTCGGCCCACTGCATCGTGTTCATGCTGACGGCGATGTTCTGGTGCTCAGAGTTGAACTGGTCGACGAGCCGCTTCATGAAGGGACCGTCGCCGCCGGTGAAGCCGTTCCAGAACTGCAGGGCGACCTTGGGACCGGTGTAGCCGGTGGCGCCGCCGCCGGCCGACACCGCGGGGGCCTGGCCGGGGACCGCGCTCGAGCCGGAGCCGCACGCGGCCAGGCCGGCGACCCCGGCGATGCCGAGGGCCCCCGAGAGGATGGTGCGCCGGGTGAGCGGCGAGGCCGGTGAGGTGGAGTTCGTCATTGAACGGTCCCTTCGGTGAGTCGGATGCAGTGCCAGGAGGTGGCCGGCAGGGTTGCCGTGAGGGTCGTGCCGTGGGTGCCGTCGACCGCCGCGTCCCCCGCACGCGGGACGACTCGGTCGGGCTGTGCCTCGGTGTTGGTCGCCGAGGTGTCGTCGTCGTGCACCTGGAGGTGCTCGACGAGGGTGTATGCCGTGGGGTCGCCCCCCACGGCCGCCGCGACGTCGAGCGTCAGCTCGGCCGTCTCTGTGCGGCTCCGGTTGACCACGAAGACGGCGAGGTCGCCGGTCTCGGGGTCGTGCGTCGCGGTGACGACGAGCTGGTCGACGGGCCCGAAGGCCTTGGTCTCCACCGTGTCGCAGGCGACAGCAGGGCGCAGCACGGTGCCCCGGGCGTGCTGCGCGGTGAGGGCGAACGGGTGGAAGATCGTCTGCTTCCACGACGCGCCGCCGGGCTTCGTGGCGATGGGGGCGATGACGTTGACGAGCTGCGCCTGGCACGCCATCGAGACGCGGTCGGTGTGCTGGAGCAGGGTGATGAGCAGGCTGCCGACGACGACGGCGTCGGTCACGTCGTAGACGTCCTCGATGAGCTCGGGGGCCTCGCGGATGGCGAGGGAGCTCTCGCCGTGGAAGCGGCCCTGGAACCACACGTTCCACTCGTCGAAGCTGACCATGATCCGCTTGTCGGAGCCCTTGACGGCGGCGACGTGGTCGGCGGTCGCGACGACGGACTCGATGAAGCGGTGCATGTCCTCGCCGCTCGCGAGGAAGGAGTCGACGTCGCCGTCGACGGGCTCGTAGTAGGCGTGCGCGGAGATGTGGTCGACGAGGTCGAAGCACCGCTCGAGCACGACGCGCTCCCACGTGCCGAAGGTCGGCATGCCGCGGTTGGAGGAGCCGCATGCGACGAGCTCGAGCGTGTCGTCGACGCGGCGCATGGCGCGCGCGGTCTCCTCGGCGACGCGGGCGTACTCCTCGGCGGTCTTGTGGCCCATCTGCCAGGGGCCGTCCATCTCGTTGCCGAGGCACCAGACGCGGACGTCGTGGGGCTCGACATGGCCGTTCTTGGCGCGGCGGTCGGGCCACGAGGTCCCGGTCTCGGCGTTGCAGTAGAGGAGCAGGTCGATGGCCTCCTGGACGCCGCGGGTGCCGAGGTTGACCGCCATCATCGGCTCGACGCCGACGCCGCGGGCCCAGTCCATGAAGTCGTCGGTGCCGACCTGGTTGGTCTCGACGGAGCGCCAGGCGAGGTCGAGCTGGGTGGGCCGGTCGGCCTTGGGCCCGACGCCGTCCTCCCACTTGTAGTTGGAGACGAAGTTGCCGCCGGGGTAGCGCACGACCGTGACGCCGAGCTCGCGGACGAACCGCGCGACGTCCTCGCGGAAGCCGAGCTCGTCCGCCTCGGGGTGACCCGGCTCGTAGATGCCGGTGTAGACGCACCGGCCCATGTGCTCGACGAAGGACCCGAAGATCCTCGGGCGCACCGGACCCACCGCGAAGGCGGGGTCCAGTCGTACCGTCGCTGCTCCCATGCGGTCCTCCTTGACCGTCGGCGTGCGGGCGCACCGTCTTGTTGCAACGGTTACCCAATCTGCGTTGCCCTGAAAATTACAACGGTTACCGAAGACTGTCCAGAGGTCGCCCGAGGTCATCACGTCGGGCGTCGGCGGGCGCTAGCCTGTCCACGAGGGAGGGCACGCAGGAGGCCCGGACGGACGGAGGCACGGTTGGCGGCGCGGCTCAGGGACGTGGCGGAACGTGCGGGAGTGTCGGTCAAGACGGCCTCGAACGTGCTCAACCACCACCCACACGTGAAGGCCAGCACGCGCGAGCGCGTCGAGGCCGCGATGGCCGAGCTGCACTACCGGCCCAACCTCTCGGCGCGCAGCCTCAAGCACGGCCGCGCCGGCTTCCTCGCCCTGGCCGTGCCCGCCATGGACTCCCCCTACTTCGCCGAGCTCGCGGCCCGCATCACCGAGGAGGCCGCGGCGCTCGGCTTCATCGTCCTGCTCGACGTGACCGGCGGCGACGCCGACGCCGAGCGCGTCGTCCTCGAGGGCATGCGCTCGCACGTCATCGACGGCGTCATCTTCTCGCCGCTCGCCCTCTCGGCCGACGAGATCGGGCGCCGCGCCGACAGCCTGCCGATGGTTCTGCTCGGCGAGCGCCCCGTGCCCACGGGCTTCGACCACATCGCCGTCGACTCGGTCGCGGCCGCGCGCGCCGCCACCGAACACCTTGTCGCGCAAGGCCGGCGACGCATCGCGGCCGTCGGTCGTGAGACGACCAAGGGCACCGCGTCGGCCCGTCTGCGCGGCTACCGGCAGGCCCTCAAGGCAGCGGGCCTGCCCTACGACACCGACCTCGTGATCGGGGTCCCGCACTTCGAACGCGCCGACGGCCACGCCGCGATGCAGCAGCTGCTCGCCCTGCCGGAGCCGCCCGACGCCGTCTTCTGCTTCAACGACCTCATGGCGATCGGCGCCCTGCGCGCCTGCGTCGAGGCCGGGGTGCAGGTGCCCGAGGAGGTCGCCATCGTCGGCTTCGACGACATCGCCGAGACGCGCTACTCCAACCCGACGGTCACGACGATCTCCCCCGACCTGACGGGCCTGGCCCGTGCGGCGCTCGAGCTGCTCTCGCGCCGGATCGACGGCGACGACGGGCCGGCCGAGGAGGTCGAGGTGGCCTGGACCCTCGAGGCCCGCGAGACCACCCTCGGCGTGCCGCCGGGCCGCTCGCGACGACGCGCCCCGCGCTCAGGCGCCACCACCACGCCCACCCGCTGAACGCATACGACCTGCCCAAACTCCGGACTCGCGGAGGGCGACGTCACGACGGAGCACGGCGAGGTGCGCGAGCCGGTCACGCGCCTCCGCGGAGTCGTAGGGCGCGACGCCGGCCACGAAGTCGATCGCGTGCTGTCGCATCGTCTCCGTCGCCGTGCGGTAGGCGATCCAGTTCTCGTGCCACTGGAACAGCTGCTGGAGCCCCTCGAGCACGACGATGAGGGCGCCGAGCGAGGCGGTGACCCAGGCGGTCGCGGACAGCCCGGCCGACACGGTCACGGCTGCCGCGGCCGCGAGGCTGACGATCCGGGCCACCTGGTACGACAGGCGATTCGTCGTCGCCCCGCTGCTGTAGGAGGCGAACTGGTCGCGGTACGCCGCCCACACCGCCGAGCCCGACAGCTCGGGGTCGGCGGGGTCCGGCAGCTCGTCGGACATCCAGCCCGGATTGGTGCCCATGCCACAGTGTCGCGCCCTCCCGCCTCCCGGGGAGCGTTTCGGGAGCGGGGTCAGAGCGAGCCGGCGGAGCGGGCGTCCACGTCACCTCGCGCGGCCAGCGTCTCGGCGGCACCCGTCGAACCCGCAGCGGGCGAGGCCGCTGTCGCCGCCGACCCCACGGGCAGCGTGACCCGGTAGGTGCGCGTCACGGGCGTCCCCGTGCACGCCTTCGGCAACGCGGCACCCGAGCCCTTCGCGGTCAAGACGTAGCTGGCAGTCACGTCGGCGGTGACGGACGACGCGGACGACCACGCCGGCACGTAGAAGCGCACCGCCGTGAAGTCACGCCCCGAAGCCGCGAGACGGTCCTGCCGGTAGAACGAGGAGGACCCGCTGATGTTGGGGTAGCCCACCGCCGCGCCGGCCGAGGACACCGTGACGGCCACCGAGCAGACCGGGACGTCGGTCGTCCACGGGATGCGCACCCACGACTGCCTGCCCGCCACGACGCCGGACAGCTCCCGGGTCAGCGGGCGCAGGCCGGTCGAGACGGAGTCGCCGACAAGCACGCCGGACGGCAGCGCCGGGACCGACGATGCCGACGAGGCCGACGAGGGCGGGGCGGCCACGGAAGCGGCCACACGCACCGGCTGCGCGGCGTCGGGTCCGGAGGTGACGACATACGCACCGAGCCCCACGGTGACGGTCCCGGCGAGGACGACGGCAGCGACGCCGAGCTGGACGGTGCCGGACGGGGCGCGGGTGGGCATGGGCGGTCCTCGGGTGCGGCGACTGCGTGACGGCACCGGCAGGGTGCTCCCCCAGTGTGTCCAGCCCGTCGAAAGGTCAGCCGAGGGAAGGGCGCGGGAGGCCCGCAGGAATCGCGCAAGGTCTGCGCAAGCGCCGGTCCTGGAGGTCGGCGCGCTTCGGCGGCCAGACGACGGTGAAGCGCTCGAAGACGATCTCGTCGTCCTCGGACCAGGTCGCGACGCGGTCCGGCTCGGAGCCCAGTGGTCGGGCGTCCGCGGTCACGTGGGCTGCTCGTCTCGCACGGCCGCCGACGGTGGCAACGCCTTGCAGAGGTATGCCGTGAGCTCGGCCGGGTGCGACAGCGCAGCGAGGTGCCCGCCGGGGACGACGTCGAGGCCGAGCCCGAGACGCTCGCGGGCGACGCGGCGCTGCAGCGCCACGGGGAAGAAGCGGTCGTCCGCGCCCGCGACGGCGCGGGTGGGCACCTCGGGCCAGGCACTGATGTCGCAGGGCGTCTCGAAGGCGCGGTCGACCTCGGGGCGCTGGTGCGCCTCCCCTGTCGCGGCGACAGCAGGGTCGACGTCGTGGAGGAAGTACGTGTCGAGGTCGACCTCCTCGGTGTAGCCACCTGCCCGGGCCGCCGCCAGCCGCACCTCCTCCGAGCCCACGGCGCCCCACCAGTGGCCGGCCGTCTCCCCCGGCAGCGGGACCATGGCGTTGAGCAGCACGATCGCGGAGACCGGGCGCCGGGCCGCCACCATGGGCGCCGTGAAGCCGCCCATCGACTGCGCGACGACCACCACGTCGTGACGGCCGGCGACCGCGTCGACGACGAGACCGGCATACTCCGGCAGGCCGGCGTCCGGGTCGTCGCCCGGCAGGTCGACCGCGACGGCCTCGTGGCCTTCCTGCTCCAGGAGGGGGAGGACACGGTGCCAGTACCAGGCAGCGCCACCGGCGCCGGGGACGAGAGCGAATGTGGTCACTGTCCACATCATAGCCCTCGACGCCGCCGCGGTCCCGTGCGAAGGTGACCGCATGGCTGACGACACCACCATCTCGGACCGCATCACCTCGCTCATCGACGAGGAGCACCGGCTGCGCTCCTCGCTCCAGGCCGGCGAGATCAGCGTCGACGAGGAGCACGCGCGACTGCGCACCGTCGAGGTCGAGCTCGACCAGTGCTGGGACCTGCTGCGCCAGCGGCGGGCCAAGCGCGAGTTCGGCCAGAACCCGGACGACGCCGAGGTCCGCTCCGAGCGCACCGTCGAGGGCTACACGGGCTGACGCGACGCCCGCCACTCGAGCAGCGCCAGCGCCGCGGCGACGACACCACTCGTGACGTAGTAGCGCCGTTCGGAGCGTGCGGCCGCCGCCCACGGCACCATGCTCGCCGCGTGCAGGGCGTCGACGCCGCCGCCGAGGCGGTGCGCCTCGGGGCCACCGGTGGCGAGCACCGCGACCGCCTGCGCCAGGTGCCGGGCGCCGAGGATCCGCGCCACCGTGACGGTCCCCCGGCCGGGGACCCGTCCCAGCTCCAGCGCGGCGATCCGCGCCGGCGCCACGAGACCGACGAGGCCGTATGCCGCCCTCCCGACCTCGAGGGCGATGGGCGCCGTCAGCGTCAGGTGCCGCCGAGTCACCGCGAGCGCCGGGCGCCGACGCCGGCGGCGAGGGCGGCGACAGCCAGGCCGCCCACCGCTCCGAGCAGCCCGTGGTGCTGGGAGGCCCAGAGCTGGGGGGCCCGGTCGGTGGACCGCTCGGCGAAGGGGCCGCGCGTGCCGTAGTCGCGGTGCTCGTCGGCGGGGCTGTCGAGGTTGTCGGGACGGTCCGGGTCGCTCGGCTCGTCGGTCTGCTGCGAGGAGAAGCCGGTGCGGGCCAGGTAGCGGTCGAGCAACCCCGGGGCGATGGCATTGGCCGCGAGCGTGCCCACCGTGCTGCCGCCCACCCAGTACTCCCGACGCTTCGGATGGTCGGCCGCATGCACGATCGCGCTCGCGGCCACGTGCGGCTCGTAGATCGGCGGCACGGGCTGCGGTTTCTTCGGCAGGCGTGAACGCACCCACTGGAACTGCGGCGTGTTGACGGCCGGCATCTGCACCATCGTCACGTGCACGGGGCTCTTCTCATGGAGCAGCTCGCACCGCAGCGCCTCGTGGAAGCCCTGGATGGCGTGCTTGGCGCCGCAGTAGGCGGTCTGCAGCGGGATGCCGCGATAGGCGAGCGCCGAGCCGACCTGTACGATCGTGCCGTGGCCGCGCTCCTTCATCCGGGGCAGGATCGCCATCGTCGCGTAGACGTAGCCGAGGTAGGAGACCTCGGTGACACGGCGGTACTCCTCGGGCTCGATCTGCTCGAACGGTGCGAAGACCGAGGTGAAGGCCACGTTGACCCACACGTCGACCGGACCGAGCTCGCGCTCGACGGTGTCGACGGCGGCGGTCACGGCGTCGGCGTCGGCCACGTCCACCTCGACGACCAGCGGCTGGCCCCCGGCCGCGCGCACCTCGTCGGCGGCCGCCTCCAGTCCCGCAGCGCCGCGGGCGAGCAGCGCCACCCTGGCACCGCGCTGCCCGAAGGCGACGGCGGTCGCGCGACCGATGCCGCCGCTGGCGCCCGTGACGGCCACGACCTGGTTCTGGTGCGTCCGTGCGTCGTTCATGGAGTTTCCTCTCCTCGATGGGGATCGGGACGGACTGGTGGCTTCCGTACCCGTCTGGGACGGTCAGGTGTGCAGGTGGGTGCCGGGGCCGTCGGCGAGCCGGGCGCTCGCCTCGAGCAGCCCGGCGTGGACGAAGGCCTGCGGGAGGTTGCCGCGCAGCTGGCGCTGGCGGACGTCGAACTCCTCGGTGAACAGGCCCGGGGTGGTGCAGGCCGCGCGGCCGCGCTCGAACCAGCGCAGCGCCTCGGCCCGGTGGCCCTGCTGGTGCGTGGCGAGCGCCATGTGGAAGCCGCAGAGCAGGAAGACCCCCTCGGCCTCGGCGAGGGGTCGCTCGTCGTGCCGGAACCGGTAGAGGTAGCCCTCGTCGGCCAGCTCGTCGCGGACCGCCGTGAGGGTCGCGATGCTGCGCGGGTCCTCCGGCGGCACCGCACCCCGAACGGCTGCGAGCAGCAGCGAGGCGTCGACCCGCTCGTCCTGCGGGCTCTGCTGCCAGCGACCGCTCGGGTGCAGGCAGTCGGACGTCGCGTCGGCCACGATGGTGTCGGCGAAGCCGGCCCACTCGGCGGCCTGCGCGGTCGGCGCCACCGCAGCGACCGCCCGCAGGCCGGCGGCGCAGATGAGACGCGAGTGCGCCCACCGGCGGTCGTCGAGCTCCCAGATGCCGGCGTCCGGCTTCTTCCATCGCTTCCGCATGACGTCGATGCACGTCTCCACGGCTCGCCACCCGTCGAGGTCGAGCATGTCGTGGCGCTCGGCGGCGGCGAAGAGCAGGAGCGACTCACCGAGCGTGTCGAGCTGGAACTGCTCGTTGACCCAGTTGCCGACGACGTCCTTGCCGCCGGGGTAGCCCGGCAGGTCGAGCTGCCGCTCGTCCGGGACGAGCCCGCCGTCGACGGTGTAGGCCGGGCGCAGGTCGTTCCCGTGCTCGAGCAGGGCGCCCGACACGAAGCTGACCGCGGACCCGAGGAGCGGGTGGGGGCCGCAGGCGGCGACAGCCTGGCCGGCGTAGCACTGGTCGCGGATCCACGCGTAGCGGTAGTCGTAGTTGCGGCTGCGTCCACCGTGCTCGGGCAGCGACATCGTGGCGGCCGCCACCATGCCACCAGCGGCGCTCGTCAGGCCACGGAGCACGGCATACGACTGGCGGGCGTCGGTGGGCGCGATGGTCTGCTCGAAGCTCGGCACCGCGTCGGCCCACGAGCTCAGCGTCGCCGACCACGTCGCGTTGGGGTCCGGTGGCTGCTCGGGCAGGCGGTCGCGGGCGACCTCGAGGACGAGGTCGTGGGTCTCGCCCTCGCGCAGCTCGATGACCAGCTCGAGGCGGTTCTCGGAGGTCACCCAGTGGGCGTCGCCGGCGCCGGTCCACCGGGCGACGTGCTGCCCGGCGCGCGCGGTCCAGACGCCGCCCGAGCGGTGCACGTCGACCATCGGGTCGGCGCCGAAGCCTGCGGCCAGCGAGAGGATCGCGGCGAAGTGCGCGTCGCCCTGGACCGCCTCGATCCGGTGCAGCAGCACGAGGTGGTCCTTGTCGCCGGGGAAGGCGAGCGCCTGGCGGCACTCCATGGCCCGGTCGTCGGCGGTCCACCGACCGCGCCAGACGAGGCTGCCCGGCTCGTAGTAGCCGCCCCAGACGTAGCGCTCGTCGAGCGGGGTGACGGCATACGTCCCGTGGCCGCCGATGAGCGAGCCGAAGACGGGGTCGTCGTGCCACTGCGGCGCGCACAGCCAGGCGATCTCACCGCGCGGCCCGACGAGGGCGGCGCGCTCCCCGTCGGCCAGGACGGCATACTCCCGCAGGACGTGCAGCGGCAGCCCTGCCGGCAGCTTCACGCGACCCGCCACTGGTCCGCACCCCCGCTCACTGTCATGCCGTGCCCCGACGCGTCGTGCCGCGGGTGCAGGGCGCCGTCGCTCACCTCGGGGACGCCGTCGAGCAGCTGGGGCTCGAGCCGGGCGTGGTCGACGAACCACTCGACGTGCCGCAGGTTGGGCACCCCGGCCGCGACGACCGCGTGCAGCGAGGGGGCGCAGTGGGCCGACACCTGCAGGTGGGCCGCCTCGGCCTGGGTCGCGCCGCGCAGCCAGCCGGTGTAGCCGCCGCAGCGGGTGGCGTCGAGCTGGAGGCAGTCGACGACGGGGAGCAGCGCCGTGACGTCGTCGGGGGTCGCGGCGTACTCCCCCGCGGCCACGTCGCACGCGAGCGCCTCGCGGACGGAGGCCAAACCGGCAGTGTCGTCGCTGGAGACCGGCTCCTCGAACCACACGACGCCGACGTCATCGAGCCGGTCTCCGACGCGGATCGCCTCGCCGACGGTGTAGCCGCCGTTGGCATCGACCATGAGCCGAGTGCCCTCTGGGGCCAGGCGGCGCAGCTGCCGCGTGCGCTGCAGGTCGCGGTCGGGGTCGGCGCCCCAGCTCTCGCCGATCTTGATCTTCATCGCCGTGCAGCCGGCCTCGGCCCAGCCCTCGATCTGGGCGGCGAGCTGCGCGTCGTCCAGAGTCGTGAATCCGCCTGAGCCGTAGACGGGTACGTCGTCGCGACAGCTGCCGAGCAGCTCGCTGAGCGACACGTCGAGCAGTCGCGCCTTGAGATCCCACCACGCGACGTCCACGGCGCTGATCGCCTGCATGGCCAGGCCGGTGCCGCTGAGGTTGCGGACGGCCCGGCGCATCGCTGACCACCCGTCCGTGACGTCGAGGGCGCTGCGGCCGAGGACGTGCGGCGCCAGCTCGTCCTCGACGACCGCGGCGGCGGCGCGGCTCGAGTAGCTCCAGCCGACGCCGCTCTGTCCGCCCGCCTCGAGCGTGACGGTGACGGCGGTCGTCGCGTGCCACTCGAACGTGCCGTCGGCCTCCGGCTCGGGGGTCGGGAAGCGATAGACGGCCGTCTCGACCCCCGTGATGGCGCTGTCGTCGCGAGCGTATGCCGTGTCGTTCCGTTGCGCGCTCATGCCCGCACCGCCTGCTGCTCGGTCAACCCGCGGCGCGCTTGCGCCGCAAGGCGGTCGGCGGCCCGGGCGGCGAGTGCCATGATCGTCAGGGCGGGGTTGGCCGACCCCTGCGTGGGCAGCACGCTGCCGTCGACGACGTAGAGGTTGGGGATCCCGAAGACGCGGTGGTCGGCGTCGACGACGCCGTCCTCGGCGCGGGCTGCCATCCGGGCGCCGCCGACGAGGTGGGCGTAGCGGTCGATCGTCATGACCTCGCTGGCGCCGGCCGCCTTGAGGATCGCCTCCATCGACTCGGTCGCAGCCTGGGTGAGCATGCGGTCGTTGTCGCACTGGGAGTAGGAGAAGTGCGCGATCGGCAGCCCGTGCCGGTCCTTCTCGTCCGCGAGGGTGACGCGGTTGGCCGGCTGCGGCAGGAACTCGCAGAGCGCGCCGATGGTCGCCCAGTGCACGAAGTCGCGGAGGTACTCCCGCAGCGGGGCGCCCCAGTGGCCTTGTGCCACAACGTGTTCGGCCCACGTGATGGGTAGCGGGCTGACGTTCTGGATCGACCAGCCGCGACGGTAGGGCTTTGTCGGGTCGGTCTCGTAGAACTGCTCGGAGGAGACCTCCGGCGGCGGGGCCTTGTAGGCGCGGATCTCGTCCTCGAACCGGCCCGAGGTCTGCGGCGCGCCCTGGACCATGAGGTAGCGCCCGAGCTGGTCGGTGTCGTTGCCCAGCCCAGCGGCATACCGCTCGGTGGGCGACAGCAGGAGCAGGCGCGGGGTCTCGATGGAGTAGCCGGCGACCGCGACGGCCCGGGCCCGCTGGAAGTGCTCGCGCCCGCGGCGCAGGTAGGTGACCCCGGTCGCGCGACCGGACTCGTCATCGACGACGACCCGCGTGACCATGCTGTCGGGGCGGATCTCGGCGCCATGGGCGAGGGCGTCCGGCACGTGCGTGATGAGCGGGCTCGCCTTGGCGTTCACCTTGCAGCCCTGCAGGCAGAAGCCGCGGTAGATGCAGTGCGAGCGGTGCCCGAAGCGTCCGTTGGCGATGGCCACCGGGCCGACGCGGGTCTCGATGCCGGCGGCGAGCGCTCCCCGCTGGAAGATCTCACCGTTGCCGCCCACCGGGTGCGGCGAGTGCGGGTAGGAGTGCGGGTCGCCCCAGGGCCAGTCCTGCCCGGCGACCGGAAGCTCCTGCTCGATCGCCTCGTAGAAGGGACGCAGGTCGGTGTACGCGATCGGCCAGTCGGCGCCGACGCCGTCGTCGCTGAGCACCGAGAAGTCGCTCGGGTGGAAGCGCGGGGTGTAGCCGGCGTAGTGGACCATCGACCCGCCGACGCCGCGGCCGGAGTTGTTCGAGCCCATCGGCACCGGGTCGCTGCCGCCGATCTGTCGCGGGTCGGTCCAGTAGAGGGTGTGCGAGCCCCGCTCGTCCGAGACCCAGTCGGCATCGGGGTCCCAGAAGGGGCCGGCGTCGAGGCACACCACGCGCCAGCCGGCCCGGGCGAGGCGCTGGGTCAGGACGCTGCCGCCCGCGCCGGCACCCACGACGACGAGGTCCACCTCGTCGGCGTCGTCGAACCGGCGCATGTCGTCGCGGAGGCGGTGGTTCGTGCGGCTGCCGTCCGTCGGCAGCAGCCAGGCGGAGTCGTTGCGGGCGCGCAGCTCGCGCTCGCTCCGGGGACTCTGGAGCCGGCTCAACGCGTACCTCCTTCTCGGTGGTGGGCCCGGAGGTGGGCTCGGTGGTGGCGCTCGACCAGGGCGGCGTGCTCACGTCGCGCCGACTCGACGCGCTCAGCGAAGGGGGTGGGGCGCCGGTCGACGGAGTCGGCCACCTCCCAGTGGTCCCGGGCGCCCACGCCGACGTTGAGGTAGCCGCGGGGGTAGGCGGGGCCTGGGAAGCCGATCTCGTTCCAGGCCCACGGGTGGGAGTAGAAGGCCGTGCACGCATACCGCGTCCACAGGCTCCACACTCGCTCGGCGGACACGCCGTGCCACTTCTGCCCCTCCGAGGAGCGGGTCTGCACGTCCTGCGCGAGCGCGGCCTGCCGGCCGGCGTCGAGCTCGGCGAAGCGGGCGCCGTCGAAGCGCTCCGCCGCGTCGTCGTCGAGCCATGCGAGGGTGCGCCGCCACGCCTCCCCGTCCTCGGGCAGGTCGTCGTAGTGCCAGCCGTCGGTCTCCCCCACGGCCAGGCGCTCGTCGAGCAGCTCGAGCACCGGAACGCGGGGCTCCTCGTCCTGGTCGAGGAGCAGGTCGAGCAGGGGCGCCGCGACGGAGACCTCGTGCGGCGTGAAGAACGCGAGGTCGGCGGGGTGCGCGAGGCGGCGGAGGACGACCCCGGCCGTCACGTCGTCCCAGGCGTCGACCGAGTCGAGCACGTCGAAGCCGGGGAACCGGCCGCGGCCCTGCGGCGTGACGCCATGGCGGTGCGGGGGCCGGAACGGCATCAGCGGCGCCTCCCCCAGCGGAGGGTGCGGGACGCGCGTGCCGTGGCGCGGCGCGGGGTCTCGTCCTCGCGCCGCAGCACGGCGGCGAGCAGGCCCATGCCACCGACGACGGTGGCGAGCAGCGGGGCGAAGAGCGGTGGGCCGGCCTCGAGGTTGTAGCGCGTGACGCCACCGGGGCGCTGGGCGACGCCGCGCCAGTGCAGCCACGTGCCCTGCAGCCCGTTGGCCACGATGAGCGCGGAGGCGACGGGCAGCACCGTGTGGGCGGCGCGCTTGGAGAAGACGCCGGCCATGCCCGCCGGCACGGCTGCCGGGAGGATCACGACCGGCCACCACATCAGCTTGTTGCCGAAGCTGGCACCGTCGTGGGCCAGGTAGATCTCGGCGGTCGTGATGCCCGCGCCGGCAGCCGTGAGGCCCGCGAGGGTCTGCTCGAATCGCCCGGTCCGCACGTCGGAGACGGCGCGCTCGAGCCAGGTGTCGCTCCGGGACGCGTGCCGTGCCACGTCATTCACCCCCCTTGAGCCCGGGCACGACCTGCTGGGCCTTCATCTTGACGCCCTGCTTGATGAACCCCCAACGGTCCTCGTCGCCATGGAGCACTGCGGCGGCGGTGGCCTTGGCCTGCTCCATCGTGGCGTGCGGCGGGATCGGCGGCACGTCGGGGTCGCAGCGCACGTCGAGCACCGTGGGGCGGTCGGCCGCCAGGGCGGCGTCCCAGGCCGGCCCGAGCTGGTCGGGGTGGTCGATGTTGACCCCGACGAGCCCGAGGCTGCGGGCGAAGCCGGCGTAGTCCACGTCGGGGAGCGTCTGGGACTCGGCGAACTTCGGCGAGCCCTCCATGGCGCGCATCTCCCACGTCACCTGGTTGAGGTCGTTGTTGTGCAGGACCGCGACGACGAGCCGAGGGTCGGCCCACTGCTCCCAGTAGTGGGCGACGGTGATGAGCTCGGCCATGCCGTTCATCTGCATCGCGCCGTCGCCGACGAGGGCGATCGCCGGGCGGTCCGGGTGGGCCCACTTCGCTCCAATGGCGTAGGGGACGCCCGGCCCCATCGTGGCGAGCGTCCCGGAGAGGGAGCCGAGGATGTCGCCGTGGAAGCGCAGGTTGCGGGCGTACCAGTTCGCAGCGCTGCCGGAGTCGGCGGCGACCATGGCGTTCCCGGGCAGGCGGCTCGAGAGCTCGGAGAAGATCCGCATCGGGTTGACCGGGTCGGCGTCGTTCATCGCCCAGGTGTCGACGGTCTGCCACCAGTCGTCGACGTTGCCCTCGATCTCCTCGCGCCAGGAGCGGTCCTCCTTGCGGTGCAGGAGCGGGATGAGGGCCCGGAGCGTGGCCTTGGCGTCGCCGACGAGGTTGAGCTCGTACGGGTAGCGCATGCCGATCCAGGCCTCGGAGCGGTCGATCTGCACAGCCCGGGCCTGGTCGAGCGGCGGCATGAACTGGGTGTAGGGGAAGTTGGACCCGACGGTGAGCAGCGTGTCGCAGCCCATCATGAGGTCGTACGAGGCGGTGGTGCCGAGCAGGCCGATGGAGCCGGTGACCCAGGGCAGGGTGTCGGGCAGCACGTCCTTGCCGAGCAGCGCCTTGGCCGCGCCGGCTCCCAGGAGGTCGGCCACCTCGGTCAGCTCCGCCTCGCAGCCGCGGGCCCCTTGCCCGACGAGCATGGCCACCTTCTGGCCCGCGTTGAGCAGGTCCGCGGTGCGGCGCACGGCCTCGTCGTCGGGGC
Source organism: Terrabacter tumescens (assembly GCF_014646815.1). GTDB lineage: Bacteria > Actinomycetota > Actinomycetes > Actinomycetales > Dermatophilaceae > Terrabacter > Terrabacter tumescens. Next base: position 501,549 of record NZ_BMNZ01000002.1, on the reverse strand, counting down.
AGGCGGTGGCCCGAGCGGTGCCGACGCTCGAGGGCACCATCTTGAAGGCGTGGCCGGGCGGGGTGTACTCGAGCTCGAGCACGTCGGACGGGAAGATGATGCAGGTCGGCGCGCTGCGGGCCTGCGCGATCCGGATGGCGCGGTCGATGAGGTTGGGCAGCTGCTCGGGGACGGTGCACATCTGCACGTAGTCGGAGCAGACGTCCTTGAAGAGCGTCATCAGGTCGACCTCCTGCTGGTACGACCCACCCATCGCGCTGCGGGCCGTCTGGCCGACGATGGCCACGACCGGCACGTGGTCGAGCTTGGCGTCGTAGAGCCCGTTGAGCAGGTGGATCGCGCCCGGGCCGCTCGTCGCGGCGCAGACCCCGACCTCACCGGAGAACTTCGCGTAGCCCACGGCCTCGAAGGCGGCCATCTCCTCGTGGCGGGCCTGGACGAACTGCGGGTCGTCGTCGGCCCGCCCCCAGGCGGCGAGCAGTCCGTTGATCCCGTCACCGGGGAAGCCGAACACCTGACGCACACCCCAGTCGCGCAGCCGGGAGAGAACCACGTCGGCAACCTGCTGGGCCATCTCGATCTCCTTCGTCGTCGTCGACGAGCCGTGGACCGGATTCGGGCGACGACCGCGTGGGCCGCCTCGCACTCGGTGGAGCCGATCCGCGGCTCACGTCCTGCGAGTCCCCCGCCAGCGGCGCCCGACGAAGATCTCAATTCCTTCCTACGCGCAACTGTTGCAGATTGCAAGTGTTGCGCGAGAGACTGGTGCGGTGCCATCCCGTCCCCGCATCGAGCCTGCCGACAGTCGCCTACCCGGAGAGGACGAGGTCGACGCAGTTCTCGCTGCCTGTCGTGTCCTCGTGGCGGTGACCGCCCGGTCCATGGCGGCCGCGTCCGAGGTGACCGACCTGCTCCACCTCCGCATCCTGGTGGTCCTCTCGAGCGGCCCGCCCCTCTCCCTGGGCGCCCTCGCCGACGCGGTTGGCATCCACCTCACCCGCGCGAGCCGGGTGTGCGACCGCCTCGTGACCCGCGGCCTCGTCGACCGCGCCGACGACCCCGGCAACCGCCGCCAGCTCGTGCTGCGGCTCACCCCCGCCGGGCACGAGGTCGTCGAGGAGGTCATGCGGGATCGGGCCGAGCAGGTCCGCCCGATCCTGGCCCGGATGACGCCGGAGGACCGTCGCACCCTCGTGAGCGCGTTGGGCCGGTTCGCGCAGGCTGCCGACGGTCTGGACGCCCACGACCTGTGGGCCCTCGGCTGGCGCAGCTAGCAGCGTCAGCTCACTCCGGTTCGAGGTGAGAGCGCCGGCTGCATGCCGCCCGCCATCACCTCGACCCCCCGCTGACTCCCACGCCGGTCGAGGTGAAAACGCCGACGTATGCCGTCCGGCATCACCTCGACCCGCGCGGCCAGGCCGTGGATCAGTCGATGGCGAGGTGCAGGCCGTGGCCGAAGGCGAAGAGCGGGTCGTCGTAGCCCGGCACGTCCTCGCCGTGCCCGCGGACCTGGTCCATCGAGCGCGGCAGGTCGAAGGGCAGCCGGCCGACCGGTGCGTGCACGCCCCGCAGCGCGTCGACGAGGGCGGCGTCGCTCGTGCCGTAGCTCGCCACGACGGTCGTCGCGACGGGCAGCAGCGGGGTGAGCACCGCCGGCCGGTCGAGCACGACGTCGAGGACGAGCGGGCACTGCGCGGCGATCCGGGCGAGGCGGGCCACGAGTCCCGGTGGGAAGTCGAGCGAGCCCTGGTGGAACCACGACTCGAGGAAGAGGTCCGAGCGCGGGTCGAACGGAGCGGTCAGGCGCACGACGGCGACGTCGGCGTCCTCGGGGCGCTCGACGACCGTCCCGAGGCGGGCGGCCGCCTCGGGTGACACGTTCTCGACGTAGACGGACAGCCCGTCGCGGAGCGGGAGGGTCGCCTCGGCGCACGTGACCGTGGCAGCCGGGGAGCGCACGCCGGCCGGGGCGCCGTTCTGCAGCACGGTCACCGAACGGGCCTGCGCGGCATACCCCTCCTCCCGGAAGTCGTCGCGACCGACGATCGCCGCGGCGGCGTCCTCGTCGACGTAGGGGTCCTCGAAGAGGCCGAGGCGGAACTTCACGGCGAGGATGCGCCGGGCGGACGCGACGATGCGCGCCTCGGTGACACGGCCCTGGGCGACGAGGTCGAGGAGGATCTCGACGCACTCCTCGCCGCCGAACTGGTCGGCGCCGGCCTCGAGTATGAGCTCCATCCGGCCGTGCGGGTCGAGGTGCTCGACGCCCCACGCGCGCGCGGGGAGCACCTGGTCGCCGACGTGGTTGTCGTTGACGAGCTCCCAGTCGGTGACGACGACGCCGTCGTAGCCGAGCTTGTCGCGGAGCAGCCCGGTGACGACCTGCTTGTTGTAGCCGAAGCCGATCGGCTCGATCTCGACGCCGTCGACGACGAGGTCGACCGGCATGCCGTAGTAGGGCATGATCCCCGCGGTGCCGGCCTCGATGATCGGCGGGAACGGCTTGAGGTGGTCGGCGAACCGCCCACCGGGATAGACCTGCTCGCGCCCGTAGGGGAAGTGCGCGTCCTCGCCGTCCATCTGCGGGCCACCTCCGGGGAAGTGCTTGCTCGTGCAGGCCACACTGTCCGACCCGAGCGAATCCCCTTGGAAGCCCTTGAGATACGCGACTCCGAGTTCGGTCACGAGGTCGGGGTCCTGGCCGAACGTGCCGGCCTGGCGCGCCCACCGCGGCTCGGTCGCGAGGTCGAGCGTCGGGTGCAGGGCCGCGCGGATGCCGACGGCGACGTACTCCTGGCGGGCGATGTCGGCGAAGCGCCGAACGGCGTCCGCGTCACGCAGCGCCGCGAGCCCGAGCGGCTCGGGCCACTGCGAAAAGGCTCCGGCGGAGAAGGAGACGCCGACGTTCTCGATGAACGCGTGCCGCGGGTCGGTCGAGACGGTCACGGGTATGCCGTGTGGCGTGCGCTCCGCGAGCGCCTGCAGGGCGTTGCTCCACCGGGCCGCCATGCGCGGGTCGTCGAGGGCATGGACGTTGAAATGGTTGAGGTGCTTCTCGAGCACGACCGTGCTCGTCGGGGACTTGCTGATGTTGCCGGGGTGCTCGAGCACCGTGCCGTCCGAGCCCGCCTCGATGACGGTCTGGAACATCAGGCCGACCTTCTCCGCGAGCGAGAGCCGGGCGAGGAGGTCCTCCACCCGCTCCTCCACCGGCAGCCGGGGGTCCTCGTAGGGATCCATGCGGCCGTTGCCGTTGAGGTCGCGGTAGGCGACGCCGTCCTCGGAGGTGGAGAGCTCGGGGCGCACGGTGTGGTGCCTTTCGTCGTGAGGGGGCCGTGGCCGCCCGACCGGTCCGGACGGGCGGCCACGGGGTGTGGGGCTCGAGGGTGTGGGGCTCGAGGGGTGGGGCCTCGGGGTCAGGCGACCGGGTCGGCGCCGAACTCCTCGGCACCGATGACCGGACGCAGGGCGCGCTCGACGGCCTTGGTGCTGAAGGCCCGACGGAGCACGTCGTTGCCGAGCACGTTGCCCGCGGCGCCCATGACCATGGCCTGGTCGAGCGAGAGGTAGCGGCGGGCGACGGTCCCCGACCGCACGGCCACGGCATCGAAGAAGCCGCCACGGTCGTAGGAGTCGAAGTCGGCCTTGAGGTTGGCGAGGTTGGTGAACGCCTCGTCCGGCTCGTGCATCATCGCGAGGAACGCGGCGTGCGGGGTGACGACGCCGTCGCCGTAGGTCGGGTTCGGGTTGGTCGCCGCTCGGCAGTCGCCGAAACCGGGGTCGTAGTTCGTGCTCTCCTGGTCGGACATGTAGCCCGTCGGGTTGAGCCCGAGCGCGTCGACGCCGTACTCGCGGTAGCCGCCGGCCGGGTTGCTCGACGGGCTGAAGCCCCAGTAGCCGTAGCCGGCGTCGAGCAGGCCGTGCTCGCGCTGGGCCCGGACGTGGAGCGGGTGGTTCCGCCCCCACGACCGGGGCGCCCAGGCGGCCTCGTCGACGAAGACGTCGGGCATGAGCTCCTCGAACATCGAGCCGCCCCAGCCGGGCACGATGTGCATGCCGCGGTAGGTGTAGGCGCCCTCGTAGACGTCGAGGCCGTAGTACGTGCGGTTCTCGCCGACCGGCTGCATCTCGTGCCAGGACCAGTCGCACGTCGCCGGGAAGGTGCGCCACATCGCGAAGTACTGCTTGGCCGGGATCTGGCCGGTGATGATGCCGAGGTAGCTCGTGATGCGGGTCTCGGACACGGTCGTGTCGTAGTGGTGCGTCGTGAGCCAGACGGGGTCGCCGCCGATGTGGGTGCCCTGGTAGGTGCCGCCGGGGCGGCCGTCCTCGTAGGGGTAGAAGCCGCCGTGGATGAGGCCGCCGGCGCGGACCTGGTGGGCGGGGTCGCTGTTGTCGTTGTAGAAGGCGTCCCAGCGCATGCGCTCGAAGATCCGCTTCGCCCACGGCGCGGCCGCCCGGTCGGAGCTCTGCACGACGAGCAGCGCCGCACCGAGCCAGCCGTTGTCGACGCTCGAGCAGAACGGGACGACCTTGTCGCCGGAGTCGGGCCACGTGTGCAGCGCCGTGGCCGTGGCCTCGTCGTACCAGTTGTAGTACATGCCGCTCGGCGTGTGGTGCTCCATGCGCTCGACCGTCTTGAGCGTGCGGATGAGGCGGGCCGAGGCCTCACCGCGGGTGATGATGCCGAGCTCGCGGGCGGCGATCGTGGACCAGAGGTAGCCGCCGATGTTCGTCGGCGAGGTGTAGCCGGAGCGGTCGCCGGCGGCGAGCGACTCGGGGATGTTGTCGGCGGGCAGGCCGGTCCTCGGGTCGGTCATCGCGACGAGGCTGCGCCACGTGTCGGCCGCCCAGGTGCGCACCGTGGCGGCCTCGAGGGGGCGGACGGCGGACGCACCCGTGCGCAGGAAGGCGGGCGCCCGGGCCGCGCCGGTGGTCGAGGCGGAGGCCGAGGGCGCGAGGGCGAAGGCGGCGATCGAGGCCGCCCCGCCGACGAGCATCGAGCGGCGGCTGGGGGTGTAGAGCTTCTTCTCGGACATGGTGCAGTGCTCCTGTTTCCGGGTGGGGAGGCCTACTTCAGGCCGGTGGTGGCGATGCCCTCGATGAACCGCTTCTGGAAGATGAGGAAGACGACGAGGATCGGGATGATGACGACGGTCGCGCCGGCGAGCAGCAGCCCGTAGTTCGTGCTGTTCTGGCCGGTCGAGTAGAGGGCGAGAGCCACCGGCAGGGTGTACCTGTCCTCGGACTGCGCGACGACGAGGGGCCAGAGGAAGTTGTTCCAGCTGCCGAGGAACGTGAGGATTCCGAGCGTCGCGAGGGCGGGACCGCACAGCGGCAGGATGATCCGGAAGAAGATGCGCAGCTCGCCCGCACCGTCGACGCGGCCCGCGTCGAGCAGGTCCTTGGGCAGCCCGAGGATGAACTGGCGCATGAGGAAGACGCCGAACGGGCTGACGAGGAACGGCAGGAACAGGCCCGGGATCGTGTCGATGAGGCCGGCGTTGGCGACGAGGACGAAGAGCGGCACGAACGTCACGACGCCGGGGATCATGAGCGTGCCCATGACGGCGGTGAAGATGACCTTCTTGCCGCGGAAGTCGAGCATCGCGAGCGCATAGCCGAGCATCGAGCAGAAGATCAGGTTGCCCGCCGTCACGACGACGGCCACGACGATCGAGTTGGTGAAGTACTGCCCGAAGTTCAGCTTGCTGAACAGCTGCGTGTAGTTGTCGAGCGAGGCGCTCTCGGGCAGCCACGTCGGCGGGACCTGGCGCAGCTCGCCCTCGCCCTTGAAGCTGCCGAGCACCATCCAGACGAACGGGGCGATGACGGCGACGAGCGCGACGGTCAGCACGAGGTAGAGCCACCAGCGGCCGCCCTGGCTCGAGCCGACCATGCCGGACCCGGTGCGTCCGGTCGGGCTCGCCTTCGGCGCCGGCGCAGGGCCGGTGGGCCGCGGTGCGGTGTCGACGGACATGGTCAGGTCCTCTCTCGGAGCAGGCGGAACTGGAGGGCCGTGACGATCGCGATGACGACGAAGATGAGGTAGCTCATCGCCGACGCGAGGCCGTAGTTGCCGAAGCCGAACTGCTGGTAGGTGTACATCGACAGCGAGATCGTGCTGTTGAGGGGACCACCCTTGGTCATGACGAACGGCTCCTCGAAGAACTGCAGGTAGCCGATGGCGGTCGTGACCATGACGAAGAGCAGGGTCGGGCGCAGCAACGGCATCGTGACGAAGCGGAACCGCTTCCACGCGCCGGCGCCGTCGATGGCCGCGGCCTCGTGCAGCTCGGCGGGCACGGCCTGCAGGCCGGCGAGGAAGATGATCATCGCCGTGCCGAAGTTGCGCCAGGACGCCATGAGGATGAGCGACGGCATCGACCAGCTCGGGTCACCGAGCCAGTTGGGGCCGGTGATGCCGACCCAGCCGAGCGCGGTGTTGATGAGGCCACCCGGGTCCTGCAGGAGGAAGCGCCACACGACGGCCACCGCGACGATCGAGGTGATGACCGGCATGTAGAAGCCGAGCCGGAAGATCGCGCGGAAGCGGGTGATCCCCTTGTCGAGCGCGACCGCCGCGGCGAGCGCGACGACGAGCGTCAGCGGCATACCGACGAGCACGAAGTATGCGGTGTTGCCGGCTGCCTTGCGGAAGGTCGGGTCCGACAGCGCCTTGGTGAAGTTGTCCAGCCCGATCACGTTGACGCTGAAGGGGTGTCGTAGGTCGCGCGCCTTGGTGTCGGTGATGCTCATGAAGAGCGACTGGATCACCGGCCACGCCGTGAAGGCGAGGAAGAGCAGGCAGAAGGGGATCGCGAGGATCCAGGCCGCCCGCCCCTCCCGCCGGCGGGCCGTGCCGGCCTGCCCGCGGGACCCTCCGTCGCCCGCCCCCCGGGACGACCCGTCGTCGGGCCGTCCCGGGGCGGTGACCGGAGGTGGCGTCACGGGTCCGGTGGGGGACCCGGTCGTGCCGGTCTGGGCGGTCATCGGACTACAGACCCGTCCCGATGGAGTCGGCCTGCTGCTGGGCCGTCTTGAGCCCGGTGGCCGGGTCCTCACCGGTCTTGGTGATCTTCTCCATCTCGGTGTCGAGACCCTTGACGGCCTGCTCCCACGTCGGGAACGACGGCGGCGCCTTGGCCGTCTCGAGCTGCTTGCCGAAGACGGCGAGCTTCTTGTCCGAGGCGAGGGCCGGGTCCTGCCACGCGCTCTTGACCGAGGGAAGGTCGGTCGAGATGGTGTACCACTTGGCCTGGACCTTGGGGTCGGCGAGCCAGCTGACGAACTTCCACGCGGTGTCGCGGTTCTTCGTGTTCTTGAAGACGACGAAGTTCGATCCACCGACGAACGAGGACGACCCGGCCGTGCCGGCGGGGATCGGCGCGACGTTGTACTTGTCCTTGAAGCCGGCGCCGCCGACCTTCTCGACCGCGGACATCATCCACGGGCCGGAGATGAACATCGGGACCTTGCCGCTCGCGAAGTCGGGCTCGGTCGTCGGGGTCGCCGGAGCGCTCTTGTTGGAGATGCCGTCGGTGAAGAACGACTGGTAGTACTGCGTGGCCTTGAGCAGCTGCGGGCTGTCGAAGTTGTACGCCTTGCCGCCGTCCTTGGTCAGGTCGGCGCCGTCGCTCCACGCGAACGGCATGACCGTCTGCCACGAACCCTCGCCGCCGGCCTGCAGGCCGATGCCGTACTGCGCGCCGGCCTTGGTCTGCATGGCCTTGGCCATGTCGTGCAGGCCCTGCCAGTCGGTGGGCGCGGCGTCGTAGCCGGCCTTCTTGGCCAGGTCGGTGCGGTAGAAGAGGACGCGGGTCTCGACGTACCAGGGGATGCCGTAGGAGGTGCCGTTCACCTCGGTCGTCTTCTGCGCGCCCTCGAAGAAGGCGGACTTGTCGATCTGGGCCGGCGTCGGGTCGAGCGCGTCGCTGCTCGCGAACTCGCCCATCCACGTCGTGCCGACCATCGCGACGTCCGGCGTCTTGCCGGCGGTGATGGCGGTCGTGAACTTGTCGTGCGCGGCGTCCCACGGGATGGCCGTGACCTGGACCTTGACGCCGGGGTTGGCGGTCTCGAAGTCCTTGGTGAGCTTGGAGAGGTTGTCACCCTCGGCACCCATGGCCCAGACGGTGATGGTGCCGGTCGCCTTGCCGGTGCTGACGGCCGCGCCGGTCTGGCCCGCGGTGGAGCCTCCGTTCTCGGCGGTGCGACCGCACGCGGTCACGGTGAGGGCCGCGGCAGTCATGCACGCGACCGTGATGGCTGTGGTGCGTCTCATCGGTGTCTCGCTTTCTCGGGTGTTCTCCGACGGCTGTGTCGGGGGGTGTGGGGGGGTGTGGGGGGGGTGTGGGTGGGATGGTGGGCGCCGGGAGTGGGCGTGGGCTGGGTGGGCGCGGGTCAGCGGTGGCCGCAGCCGCAGGAGCCGCGGATGACGACCTGGGTCGGCAGGATCTGCGGCTCGAGCACGGGCTGGCCGCCCGAGACGCGCTGGTGGAGGCGCTCGGCGGCGATGACGCCGAGCTCGTGGACGGGCTGGCGCACCGTCGTCAGGCCGGGGCGGACGTAGCGGGAGGTCATGACGTCGTCCCAGCCGACGACGGCGATGTCGCCGGGGACGTCACGGCCGGCGTCCTGCAGGTGGGTCATGATCGCGAGGGCGAGCTCGTCGTTGGCGCAGACGAGGGCGTCGGCGTCGATCTCTCCGGCGAGGATGCGCTCGGCGACGGCCTCGCCCTCCCCCTCGCGGAACGGGACGCGGACCGGCGGGGCGGGCTCGAGCCCGCGGGCGCGGTGCGCGGCGACGAAGCCGGCGTGGCGCTCGGTGATGTCGGGGGCGCCCTCGGGGTCACCGACGAAGACCAGTCGGGTGCGGCCGTGCGCGAGCACGTGCTCGGTGAGCTGCTCTGCGCTGTGGGCGTTCTCGGCGCGGACGCTCTCGATGCCCTCCTGCGGCGCGCCGGCGATGATGACGACGGGCTTCTGGCCGTGGAGGGCGCGGGCGACGGCAGGCGGCATGGCGGCCGAGCCGAGCACCGCGATGGCGTCGACGTGCGTGGCGAGCTGGCGGACGGCGCGGGCGAGGTCGGCCTTGCCGTCGGTGAGCATGAGCGTGACGCTCTGGCCGAGCTCGGCGGCGCGCGACTCGAAGCCCATGAGCAGCTCGGAGTAGTAGGGGCCGGTGAGCTCGGGGAGCACGAGCCCGTGGGCCTCGTGGTGGCGCACGGCCAGGCTGCGGGCCGCGCCGAGGGGCACGTAGTTGAGCTCCTCGACGGCGTCGAGCACCTTCTGGGTCGTCTTCGCCGAGACCGTTCCGGCGCCCTGGAGCACCCGCGACACGGTGGCGATCGAGACGCCTGCGCGCTCGGCGACGGAGTAGATCGTGGCGCCGACGGACGCGGCCTGGACGGGGGCGGGTGAGGATCCACCGCCGTGCTTGCGTGCTGTCGCCACGGGTCCCGCCTCTCGCGTCTCGTCGTTGAGTGATGTGTCGCGCCGGCTCCTGGAGTGGGGCTCCGAGAAACGTGTAAGCGCTTACATCTGCCCTCCCATAGTGCACAGGTCGGACGCGACGCGCAAGGCCTGTCTGCCGTCGACAGACAGCGGTGAGGGGCCGGGCGGGGTGTCGTCGACGCCCCGCCCGGCCCCTCCCCATGCGCCCCACTCGATACCCAATGGCGTATGCCGTCAGGCACGTCCCACAGGTCAGCCCCGTTGCACTCGCTGCCGCCTAACCCTTTGCTGCACAGTCGAACTCGCCGATCTGGGCGCGACAACGTCGGTCGCGGCGGAGCAGGGGACGCGGGCACCTCGGCGGGCAGACGGCATACGCCATCGGTGGGCTCGGGACGGCCCCGGAGGTCATCCCTGCATCAGGCCGATCATGTTGCCGTCGGCGTCGGCGAGGACCGCGACGGTGCGGCCACCACCGACGTCGGTGGCCTTCTGCTTGACCGTGGCGCCGACCTCGACGAGGGACGTCACGGTCGCCCCGAGGTCGTCGACCGACCAGTACGGCGTGCCGCCCGTCAGGCCCTTGCGGTGGCCGTTGGGGTCGAGGGCGATCTCCTGGCCGTCGACGTTGTAGCCGACGTAGTAGGGCTGGTCGGTGTGCGGCTGAGCACCGAGCAGGATCCCGAAGACCTTCTTGGCGGCGTCGAGGTCGGCGACGGGGTAGATGAGGGTGTTTGCGGCGGACATCGGTCTCTCCTTGCATCGTGGTGGTGATCGCGGTGTCACATCGGGTGGCACCGGCTCGTCAGTGCTATGACGGACCACGACCCGAGGATGTGACGACGATGGACGACAGCCCCCGCGAGCAGTGGCTGGCCCGCGACTTCGAGCAGCAGCGACCGCGGCTGCGCGCCGTCGCCTACCGGGTGCTGGGCTCGACGGCCGACGCGGACGACGCCGTACAGGAGGCGTGGCTGCGCCTGAGCCGCAGCGACACGAGTGAGGTGGACAACCTCGCCGGGTGGCTCACGACCGTCGTCGGGCGGATCAGCCTCGACATGCTGCGGTCCCGCGGCTCCCGGCGCGAGGACAGCTGGGACGCCGGCCTGGCCGACCTCGTCGGGACGGGCGAGGCCCGCGTCGAGGCCGGCCCCACGGCCCACCACGCGCCCGACCCGGCGAGCGAGGCCGAGCTCGCCGACAGCATCGGACTGGCCCTGCTCGTCGTCCTCGACACCCTGGCCCCCGCCGAGCGGCTCGCCTTCGTGCTCCACGACCTCTTCGGCATGCCGTTCGAGCAGATCGCCGACATCGTCGACCGCTCCCCCGCCGCCACCCGCCAGCTCGCGAGCCGCGCGCGGCGACGCGTCCGGTCCGCCGACGCCGCCGAGACGAGCCCGGCCCGCACGCGTCAGCGCGAGGTGGTCAGCGCCTTCCTCGCCGCGGCGCGCGGTGGGGACTTCGCGGCGCTGCTCGAGATGCTCGACCCCGACGTCGTGCTCACGGCCGACGAGGCCGCCACGGCGATGGGCGCCCCGGCGCAGCTGCGCGGCCCGGACGCCGTGGCCCAGCGCTTCAACGGCGGCGCGAAGTCGGCGCGGCTCGCGGCCTTCGACGGCGGGGTCGGCGCCGTGTGGACGCTGCACGGCGAGCCGCAGGTGGCGTTCTGCTTCACCGTCGAGGGCGACGTCGTCACCGGCATCGAGATGGTCGCCGACCGGGCCAGGCTGCGCACCATGGAGATCTACTACCTGCCGGCCTGACCGACGTGACCGGCTCGACCTCGCCGACCCGTGCGCGGGCCGTTGCGGGGGGTCGTATCGTCGGGGTGTGGCAGAGGGTATGCGTGCGGCGGTCGTGCTCGGATCGGGCGGGGCCCGTGGCTACGCCCACATCGGGGCGCTCGAGGTGCTCGACGAGCGGGGGTTCGAGGTCGTGTCGATCGCCGGCACGTCGATGGGCGCCCTCGTCGGCGGGGTCGCCGCGGCGGGCAAGCTCGAGCCCTACACGGAGTGGGCGCGGAGCCTGACCCAGCGCGAGGTGTGGCGCCTGCTCGACCTCAGCATCACCTCGCCGAACGGCGCGATCCGGGCCGAGCGGATCATCGCCAAGGTCGGCGAGATCCTCGACGGCGCGACGATCGAGGGCCTGCCGATCCCCTACACGGCCGTCGCGACGGACATCAACGCGCGGCGCGAGGTGTGGTTCCAGCGTGGACCGGTCGAGCACGCGATCCGGGCGTCGATCGCGATCCCCGGCGTCATCACTCCGGCGGTCATCAACGGGCGGGTGCTCGTCGACGGCGGCCTCATCAACCCCATCCCCATCGAGCCGACCGCGGCCACCTCGGCGGACCTGACGATCGCCGTCTCCCTGTCGGGCATGCGCGCCCCGGGCGGCCCGACGACGCCGGTCAAGGAGTCGTCCGAGCCGGTCCCGCGCCAGGAGTGGACGACCCGGCTGCGCCGCAGCGCCGCCGACGTGCTCGAGTCCGAACGCTTCCGGTCCATCACGAGCCGGTTCGGCGGGCACTCCCGCGACCTCGAACCCGAGCCTGCGCAGGCCCCGGCCCTGCCACCCGAGGCCCTCGACGAGCTCCCGCAGGCGCCGGCCGACGCGCTCGTCGTCCGGTCCGCCGACGTCGGGCTGCTCGACCTGCTCAACATGTCGTTCGACACGATGTCGGCGCTCATCTCGCGCTACCGGATGGCGAGCAACCCGCCGGACGTCCTCGTCACCGTGCCGTCCAACGCCGTGCGCACGCTCGACTTCCACCGCGCCGCGGAGATGATCGAGCTCGGGCGGCAGCTGACGACCGAGGCCCTCGACCACGCCGGCTACTGACGCTCAGGTGTTCTGCGCATCCGCCGCGGTGCAGACCAGCGCCCGACCGAGGATGACGCTCTGGTCCCGGGTGCCGTGCGTCTTTCGAAGCTCTTCCGCGAGATCCCTCACCTGCTGCTCGTAGACCCAGGCGTTGCGGAACTTGTCCCGGACGTAGCTCACGGCCTTGTCGGGGTCGTTGCCCACCTCTTGGAGCGACCAGAGCTCGCATCCGGCCGACACGACCTCCCACCGGTCCTCGGCCGGCACGTCGCGCACCGCCGCGGCCAGAGCAGCAGCCTTGGCCTCGACCGCTTCTCGGCTGACGGTCACCACCCTCGGCAGGGTCGAGGATGCCGCCCACCTCGTCCGGGCCAGCACCGTCAGGTCCTCGGCGTGCTGTGCCAGGACCCGACCGACGTCGTCGACCGCCCCGCACGCAGTGGGCGTCAGCGCCACCAGGCACACGGTGACCAGAGCCGCCCCTCGCCGTGAGACCTCCACGTCCCCACCTCCGTCCGTTCCCGCACCAGCAGCAGACCCGCACGATCTCGCCCCAGTGTGCTCCGGGCACGCCCCCGAGACCCGCGGAACGGCAGATCCGCGCTGGCCGGCTGTCGGTGCCGGGGCCGAGACTGGACGCGTGGTCCTCCTGCACGCCGACGCCGACGCCTTCCTCGCCTCCGTCGAGCAGCGCGACGACCCGACGTTGCGCGGTCGGCCGATCGTCGTCGCCCACGAGGTCGTCGCCTGCCCGTCCTACGAGGCCCGTGCCCTCGGCATCCACGCCGGTATGCCGGTGCGCCAGGTCCAGCGCCGGTGGCCGCACGTGCTGGTGACCGGCTACCGCACCGAGGCCTACGAGGAGGCCTCGGCACGGCTGTTCGAGATCTTCCGCCGCTTCACCCCGCTCGTCGAGCCCGGCTCGGTCGAGGAGGCCTTCCTCGACGTCACGGGACGCGACCGCGGCGACCCGCGCGGGCTGGCGGTCGCCCTGCGCGCGGCCGCCCGCGCCGAGGTGGGGCTGCCCGTGTCGGTCGGGGTCGGGCGCACCAAGCTCATGGCCAAGCTCGCGAGCCGCCGCGCCAAGCCCGACGGTCTCGTCGTCGTCGACGCCGAGCTCGAGGCGCGCGTGCGACCCCGGCTGCGCCTCGACGAGCTCTGGGGCGTCGGGGCGGCCACCTACGAGAAGCTCCACGCCGCAGGCCTTTTCGTCGTCTCGGACCTCGACGGTCTCGACGAGGACGACCTCAAGCGCATCGTCACCACAGCGATGGCCCGGCGCCTCGTCTCCATCGCGCGCGGCACCGACGACGCCACGATCCGCCTGCCGCAGCCACGACGGTCGGTGAGCACGAGCCGGTCCTTCGCCGCCACCCGGACCCGCTCCAAGGTGGTCGCCGTCCTCGACGAGTGCGTCGACCGTGCCGTCACCCGCGTGCACGGTCTCGACGACCCGCCTCGGCTGCCGAGCCGGCTCGAGGTGCTCGTCCGCTACGACGACGGCGCCCAGGTGCTCGAGCGCGGACCGCTCGAGGACCCGACCCTCGACCCCGCCACCCTGCGGGCCGCGGCCGGGCACCTGCTGGAGCGGACGGCATACGAGAGCGACGGGCGCGGCGTGACCCTGGTCGGGGTGACGCTGTCGCTCCCCGCTCCCGCTTGACCTCAAGGGGGCTCGAGGTCGCAGCATGAGGGCGTGACTCCCACGACGGACGCCCTGACCACCACCGAGGCCGGCGCCTACCTCGCCCGGATCGGCGTGACGGCCCCGGAGGCACCGACCCTCGCGGCGCTGGCGTCGCTGCACCGCGCGCACCTGCTGAGCGTGCCGTTCGAGAACCTCGACGTGACGATCGGTCGACCGATCCGTCTCGACCGGATCTCGTTGCTGGACAAGGTCGTCGGTGCGCGGCGCGGCGGCTACTGCTACGAGCTCAACGGTCTCTTCGCCCTGCTGCTGCGCAGCCTCGGGTATGCCGTCGACCTCGTCTCGGCGCGCGTGGCCACCGTGGACGGCGGGCTCACCGACGAGTTCGACCACGTCGCGCTCGTCGTGTCAGGCGGCAGCCTGGACGAGTCCGTGCTCGCCGACGTCGGCTTCGGCGCCGGGTTCATCGAGCCGCTGCCGCTGCGCGAGGACCTCGGGCGGCGCGAGCGCGACCACGAGGTGGGGCTCGAGCAGCGTGCGGGTGCGTGGGCCTACCGCGAGCGCGAGGCGGGCGAGGGCTGGCGCGACCGGTTCGTCTTCACGGCCACCCCGCACCCGCTCGCGGACTTCGAGGAGCGCAACGTCTGGCAGCAGACGTCGCCGGGGAGCCACTTCACACGCTCGCGACTGGCCTCGATGCTGACGCCGACGGGGCGCATCACCCTGAGCGGCGACCGGCTCATCACGACGACCCACGGCCGCCGCGAGGAGACCGTGCTCGCCGGCGAGGACGCGGTCACGGCCGCGCTGGCCGAGCACTTCGGCCTCGTCCTGCGCTGAGACCTCAGCCCCACGCGTCCTTCGTCGGGCGACACAGGCAGAAGGGGTGACCGGCCGGGTCGGCATAGACGCGGAAACCGCGCTCGGGGCCGGGCTCCGGCGGGTCGACCGGGTCGAGCGCCGTGCCGCCGAGGGCGAGCACCCGCTCGTGCGCCGCCGCGATGTCGGTGACGACGAAGTCGAGGTGCGCCTGCTGCTGGCCCCGGGGCCAGTCGGGCGACGTCTGGTCGGGCGCGACCTGCGTGGCGATGCGCGGGCCGTCCCACAGCACGTTGAACCAGTCGCCGTCGGGGTCTGCGTCGACCGTGCCGCCGAGCAGGTCGGCGTAGAACTGCGCGACGCCGGCCGCGTCGGCGCAGTCGAGCGCGACACAGTCCCAGCCGATCTTCGGTGCAGAGGTCTCAGTAGTCATGCTCCGACCCAACCACCAGCCGCAGACACCACGTCAAGCGGCAGATTGTGCGGGAGATCGCGCCGGAGGTGTCGCTGTGGCGCAGCAGGCGCGCGATCCGGCGCAGGATCACGAGCGGGGCGTCGCGCCGGAGATCGCGCCGGAGATCGCGCGGGAGATCGCGCCAGAGGTGTCGCTGTGGCGCAGCGGACGCGTGATCCGGCGCAGGATCACGAGCGCGATGGCCGGGCGCGGACCGGGTTCAGCGGGGCGGCTCGGGCCACACGAGGGTCGTCGAGGTGACGGGGCGGACCGTCGAGGTGGGTCCCGACCCGGCGAGGGTGACCGAGTGCGTGCCGGCGGGCAGGTCGGCGAAGGTCGCGACGCCGTGCCCGTGGCGCAGCGTCGGCTCCGCCGTGGCCAGCACCTTCCCCTTGGCGTTGCGCACCGTCACGGCCACGGCCTTGTGCGGCGGGTCGGCGCCTGGGTCGTCCGACTCGAGGTCGAAGGCCACCTTGAGCGGCTGCCCGGCCGTGACGAGGTCGGGCACGACGGCGCGCACGCTCGTGTCGGCGATCTCGCGGCGGCGCACCGGCTGGGCCGTGAGGATCTCCTGCACCTGGTCGAGGACGAACTGGTTGCACTGGAGGTTGGTGTGCTGCTCGGGCACGCGCACCGCGAGGTTGGTGTCCAGCGCCTCCCCCAGCCCGACGGCCCCGGTGAGCGAGACCGTGCCGTCGCCGTAGTCGTTGTCGCTCCCGAAGGTCTGCGACGTCACCGCGTGACCGTCCTGGAAGGTGACCGTGGTCTGGCTCGGCTGGCGGATCCCCACGACCATGTGGGTCATCGTGCGGCTCGCCGGTCGCGCCACCTCGGCGGCCTGCAGGTCGGTGTGGAAGGTCATCGCGTCGGTGACCATCGCGGTGCTCACGTTGGGCACCGACACCTCGGTCGTCTTGGACCAGCCCCCGGCCCCGTCGGAGATGCACGCGTACTCCGGGAGGAGCTGGAAGAGCGAGGGCATGCTCCGGGAGAACGCGGTCAGGTCGATCGACAGCGGGCCGATCCCCTTCTTGACGCCGTTGACGAGCTGCTCCAGCGCATCGGTCGCGCCGCGCCAGGGCGTGCCGAGGGTGATCAGCTTGCGCGTCACCTCGGCGCCACCGCACTTCTCGATGTACCAGCGGGCGACGAGGCCACCCATGGAGTGGCAGATGAAGACGACCTTGGCGTCGGCATACGCCCCGCCCTGCGCCCGCAGCCGCTCGAGCGCGGGCTCGACGACGGTCCCCAGCCGCTCGCCGTTGTAGCGGTTGGACAGGCGCCAGTCGTAGGCGAACGGGATGAGCGTGGCCGGCTTGCCGCCGGTCCCGCGCTGGTAGCCCTGTTGCTCCAGCGCGTCGACGAGCACGTCGTAGCCGCGGATCGGCGTCCAGATGCCCGGCAGCACGTGGACGTCCGGCATCAGCCCGACCGGCTCGACGCCGTCGTCGGGGTGCCCGTCACCGATGCCCTCGGGCAACGCCTTCTTGAGGATCGACCGGCCGCCGATCAGCAGCTTCCAGACCGCTCCAGCGCTCGGGGCCCAGATGAGGTTCTCGCTCGCGGGTGATCCGTCGTCGCCGCGGACCCCGAGGGTGCTGCCGGTGATGCCCGGAAGCACCACGACCAGGTCGTTGCTCGTCATCGCGAACCACCCATCCTGCGTTGGTGACGTGTCGGTGAACTCTCCCGACCAACGGTGGCACCACCGGGGCGCGGTGATACGCGAAACGACGAAGCCGGGCGCAACCCGGCCCTACGCGTACATCGGGTATGGATGCGGCACAGTGGATCCGGAAGCCTCCGGACGACAGAAAGGCCCCCTTCGTGGACATCACCGACGTCATCCTCCGCCAGCACGACGAGCAGCGACGGATGTTCGCCATGCTCGAGGAGTGGCCGCGCGACGACCACGAGGGCCTCGCCGCGATCTGGAAGCGCCTCGAGATCCTCCTCGAGACCCACGCCGAGGCCGAGGAGCTCTACTTCTACCCGGAGCTGCTGCGCATCGGCACGGGTGGCGCCGACGCCGAGTCCGTCGACGAGGAGGTCGAGGACGCCGTCAAGGACCACAACGACATCCGCACGTCGGTGCGCAAGGTCGGGCGCTGCCGCACCGGGTCGGACGCGTGGTGGACCGCCGTCGTCGACGCCAACGTGCACAACAGCGACCACATGGGTGAGGAGGAGCGCCAGGACCTCGCCGACTTCCGGCAGCGCGCCAGCCTCGAGCTGCGCCACGAGATCGCGGTCCAGTTCCTGCGCTACGAGGCGGTGCGCTGGGCCGAGGGGATCACGCCGAAGGACAAGGACCCCGAGCGCTACGTGGCGGCGAAGAAGACGAGCAAGCCCTCGGCCACCGCCAAGAAGGCGGCCCGCGACGCGAAGCAGGCCGCGAAGACGGCTCCCGCGCGGGCGGCGAAGTCCAAGAAGGCCTCCGCCGGCGCCTCCGAGGAGTAGCCCGCCGAAGTGCCCACTCGACCGTCGAGCGGGCCCGGGGACACGTCGAGTGCCCAGTTCCCGACGCGAGTTCGTGGGCACTCGACTTCGGGGACACGTCGAGTGCCCAGTTCCCGACGCGAGTTCGTGAGCACTCGACTGGACGGTCACCTCGAGTGCCCAGTTCCCTACGCGAGTCGTGAGCACTCGATGGCGAGGTCAGGCGCGGCGGCGGTGGTCGAGGCGCAGGGCGACGAGGACGAGCACCCCGGTGACGAGGCCCCAGAACGCCGCTCCGATCCCGGCGATCGTGACGCCTGATGCCGCGACGACGAGCGTCACGGCGCCCGCCTCCCGCGACGACGCGTCCCCGAGTGCGGAGGCCGCGGCGCCCGCGAAGGTGCCGAGCAGCGCGAGCCCGGCGATCGTCTCGATCAGCCCCGTCGGCGCGGATCGCGCTGCGGCCGTGACGATTCCCGCGAGCGGTCCGAAGGCGAGGTAGGTGAAGCCGCAGGCGACGCCTGCGACCCACCGGCGGCTGCGGTCCGGGTGCGCCTCGGGTCCGGCCGCGAGGGCCGCCGAGATGGCGGCGAGGTTGATGGCGTGCGCGCCGCCGAGGGCGCCGACCGCGGTCGCGCCACCGGTGTAGAGCAGCGGCCCGCGCATGCCCGGGCGGTAGCCGAACGAGGCGAGCACCGCGGTGCCGGGGATGTTCTGGCTCGTCATCGTGACGATGAAGAGCGGGACCGCCACGGCGAGAAGGGTGGTCGCGTCCCAGGTCGGCGCGACGACGACGAGCGACGGGGCGGCCGTGGCGAGGTCGAGCCGGCCGAAGACGCCCTGAACCGCCATGACGACGAGCGCCGCGACGAGGGCGCCGATGACGGCCCAGCGCCGCGCGACCGCGACGAGGACGAGCCACGTCAGCATGACCGGTGCGATCGCCGCCGGTGAGGCGACGACCGCCCGGAAGGGCGCGACGCACAGCGTCAGCAGCACGCCCGCGAGCATCGCGCTCGCGAGCGGGGTCGGGATGCGCTCAACGAGCCGCTCGAGCGGGCGCACCAGCCCGCACAGCGCGAGCAGCACCCCACACACGACGAAAGCGCCCACGGCAGAGGCGAACCCACCGGCCGGAACCGTCGCCGCAGCGAGCAGCGCGGCGCCCGGCGTCGACCACGCCATCGTGATCGGCATGCGCAGCCGCCACGAGAAGAGCACGCAGCCCAGGCCCATCGTCACGCACAGCACGAGCAGGCCCGACGCAGCCTGCTCCGGACTCGCGCCGACCGCCCGCAGCCCGGTCAGGACGACGGCGAACGAGCTCGTGAAGCCGACGAGCCCGCACACGACGCCCGCCAGCACGGCGTGCCCGGTCGAGCCCCTCGAGCCCGTGGAACCGGAACGTGAGGTCACCGGGACCTCAGGGCAGGTGGGCGCTCGAGGCGAGCGCACGGCATACGTGGTCGTATGCCGTGGGGCTGCCGGCGGCGACCAGGCCCGGGGGCGCGGTGTCGCGCGGTGAGTACGTGACGCCCTCGGTCGTGCCGAGCAGGCCACCGGCCTCGGCGAGCAGGAGCGAGCCGGGCACGTGGTCCCACGGCGCGGCGGACGCGTAGAGGATGTAGTCGGCCTCGCCCTCGACGAGCTTGGGGTAGTCGATTCCGCACGACACCCACGTCAGCGTCATCGGCTGGAGGCCGGCGAGGGCCTGCCCGATCCAGGCCCGACGCGACGTGCGGCCACGCAGCGTCTCGTCCGAACGTTCGGGCACCGTCAGGCGCGCCGACCCGGCGGCGTCGTGACGCCACGTGCCGCTGCCGCGCTCGGCGACGTAGCCGACCTCGTGCTGCGGCTGCCAGATCCAGGCCCGCACGGCCTCGCCGTCCACCGTCTCGCTCACCATGACGGCGTGGTCCTTGGAGCCGTGGACGAAGTTCTTCGTGCCGTCGACGGGGTCGACGGTGAACGCGTGGTCGGCGGCGGCATAGCGCTCCATGAGCGCCGGGTCCCCCGCGAAGGTCTCCTCGCCGAGCACGACGGCGTGGGGGTAGGCGGCGACGAGGGCGGCGGTGATGAGCACCTCGGCCTCGCGGTCGGCGTCGGTGACGAGGTCGCCCGGCCGCTTCTCGTGGATCTCGCCGTCGGCGAGCGCCCGGAAGCGGGGGTTGATGACCTGCTCGGCCACGTCCTTCAGGAGGCTCAGCACCTCGTCCGTCTGCACGGGCTCCAACCTAGCGACTCGGGCTCACCGCTCCGGGTGCAGGTGCTCGGGGACGGCGAGCCACCAGCCGAGGACGCCGCGCGCGATCTCCGGCATGGCCCGCGGGTCCGGCCCGGGCTCCGGCAGCGCATCGGCGAGGGCCGTCAGCAGGTCGCGCCGTCGCCGCATGCCGAGGACGTAGACGAGCCCGCGCAGCAGCTCGGCGTGCGGGTCGCCGGCACCGGTCGCGATGACCTCGGCGACGCGCCGGGCGAAGGACGCCTCGCGCTCGTCACGCCGACGGCCCGGCGGCTCGACGACGTTGCCGACGACGTAGCCGGCCTCCATGGCGACCGTGGGCGGGGTGGCCGGGGACAGCGCGACCCGCTCGAAGAGGTCGAGGTCCTCGAGCTGCCCCATCCAGGTCAGGACGGTCGCGCTCTCGTGGGCGGCGACGTGGTCGCCCCGGGCCATCGCGTCGGCGAAGGCGGAGGCGTGCACGGTGCCGATGATCGAGGCCTGCGGCGACAGCATGAGGATGCAGAGGGCGTTGGAGCGGTCCTCCTCGTTCGTCTCACCGAGCGCCGTCTGGAGGAGGCCACCGAGCACGGGCTCACCAGCGGCGGCCCGTCCCTCGCCCGCCTCGAGCACCGCCCGGATGCGCTGGTGGGCCTCGCGGATCGCCTGCGAGGTGATGGCCCGTCCGTCGCGGATGATCGAGGCCGCGACGCGCCGGTCCTCCGCGGTGAGGACGGCCGCGACCCGGTGGCTGCCGGCCGGGCCGAGGGTGCGCACGAGGTTCGCGGCGCCGCGGTGCACGAGGTAGGGCTGGTCCGGGTCGCGCAGGTGCTGCACGGCGAGACGGATGGCCTCGAGCCTCGTCTCGGGCTCGAGGCGGGCACCGCGCACGAGAGTCGTCAGGACGATGAGGCAGGCCCGGAGCGAGCTCGCGTTGGTCGGGGCGCGCAGCTGGTCGAAGAGGACCGAGAGCGCCTCCGGGTCCCGGGTGAACTGCAGCAGGCTGAGGGTGTCGTTGTAGAACTGCGCGTCCGGACGGGCCACGACCTCGGCAGCCAGGCGGGCGACGACGGCGCCGCTGCGGGGGTGCCCCGCGAGGCGGGCGAGGGCCTCGGCGCGCTGGGCGTAGTCGAGCTGGAGGCCGAGGCCGAGCTCCTGGAGCAGCCGCCGGAAGAGCCGCTCCCAGTCGGACGTGCGGACGAGGACGTGCGGCATCCGGCCGAGGCTGTCGGAGAGGCGGTCCCAGTCGAGGCCGGACATCCGCTCGTCGCCGAGGGCCCGCTCGAGCAGCGCCAGGGTCGCGTCGACGTCCGGGTCGGTCCGCGGCGGCAGCGCGGCCGCGGGCCGGACCGGGTGCCGCGACCGGGCGAAGAAGTCGACGGCCGCGAGCAGCTGGCCCTCGGGCAGCTCGAGCACCGACTCGTAGCGACGCACGAGCGCGCGGGTCACCTCGACGCCGCCGTTCTCCCAGCGGCCGACCTGCGCGCGGTGCACCGGTGCGGCCCGCCCCGCACCCTGCGCGAAGCCCGCCGCGCTGCGCAGGGCCGGGTCGGCGGCGTGCAGCCGGGCGTTGCGCAGCACCCACTGCACCTCGTCGCTCAGCACGACGCGCTCCCCCGGTTGCAGAGAGCGAGCGCGCGGGATGTCCGGCGACGTGTTGCGCGCGGAACGAAGGTGCGCAACCCGGGGCAGACACGGCATACGACCTTCATAGGGTGGCTCCGAGCCCGATGCTCAGGGACGGGAGCCGGCGCCAGGGGGAGGCTCCCGTCCCGCTCTGGCAGCCCTGTGCTCCAGGCCCGCTCGCACGCCTGTGCGACCCCTGTCAGCGACCTCACCGCAGCCCCCTTCACGCGGCCGGCGGCGTCTGCCGCGCGGTCCGCACCCTCCCCCGAGTTGCGTCCGTCGAGCCGG
This sequence comes from Terrabacter tumescens, assembly GCF_014646815.1. Classification (GTDB taxonomy): domain Bacteria; phylum Actinomycetota; class Actinomycetes; order Actinomycetales; family Dermatophilaceae; genus Terrabacter; species Terrabacter tumescens. The sequence continues at coordinate 479,772 of NZ_BMNZ01000002.1, read as the reverse complement.
TGCGCAACAGATGTTCGTCGCGTCGACCCATTGGGTACGGTAGGGCTCGGAACGCAGCCTGTGGAGGGGAAGCGGGCCAAAAGGACCGGGAGCCACATGTTGGCTCCCGGTCCTTCTCCTTTGCGCAGGCCCCTTCTGGCCGCGCCGGAGCGGACAAACCGCGGTGACGAGGGCGTATGCCGGCTGGCAGGCTGACGCCGTGACCGCCACCTCCCAGCCGCCCGCCGTGACACCCGATGTCGCACCCGCCGTGAAGCCCGACGTGAAGCCCGACGTGCCCGTGCTTACCGACGGGGTCGTGACCCTCCGGGCGCACTCGGTCGAGGACGCCGACGCGATCGTCGAGCAGAGCACCGACCCGGACAGCCTGCGCTGGACGACGGTCCCGCGGCCCTACGGCCGCGACGACGCGCTGGGCTGGGTCGAGCACAACCTCGCCGCCTGGGGCGAGCCAGGCGCCACGCGCTCGTGGGCCATCGAGTGGACGGACGACACGGGCGCCTCCCGCTACGGCGGCACCATCGACCTGCGCCCCGGCGCAGCGCCGTCGGTCGGCGAGCTCGGCTTCGGGCTGCACCCGGACGCCCGCGGCCGCGGCCTGATGTCGCGCGCCGTCCGGCTCGTCGTCGGTTACGCCTTCGCCAACACCGTCTGGGGCGCGCCCGTCGGCCGCGTCCACTGGCGCGCCGTCGTCGGCAACTGGGGCTCGCGCCGGGCGGTGTGGGCGGCCGGCTTCACCTTCCACGGCACGGTCCCGGGCAGCCACCCCGACCCGGAGGGCGGTCCCCAGGCCCTCGACACGTGGACCGGCAGCATCACGCCGGGCGACCCGCTGACGGCGCGGACGCCGTGGCTCGCGCCGACCGAGATCATCGGCGAGCAGGTGCGCCTGCGGCCGTGGCGACCCGACGACGTCGACGCCATCGAGCCGCGCGACGACCCGGACAACTGGATGCCGGCGCGCTCCATCCTGCGCCGCGAGACCTTCCCGGCCTGGCTGCTGACGCGGCAGGAGCGGATGTCGGAGGGGACGGCCCTCGACTGGTGCGTGGCCGACCTCGGGACCGACCGCGCCCTCGGCAGCGTGACCCTCTTCAGCCGGGGTGGCCCCATCGGCGACGCGGCGGAGCTGGGCTACCAGTTCTTCCCGAGCGCTCGTGGCCGCGGGGCCGCCAAGGAGGCGGCCCGCCTCGCCGTCGCCCACGCGCTGGCGCCGGTGGCCGAGGGCGGCCTCGGGGTGCGGCGCCTCGTCGCGGAGACCGCGGCCGACAACGAGGCGAGCAACGCCGTGCTGCGCTCGGTCGGCTTCACCTCGTTCGGGCGCGAGCACGCCGTCGACCGCCTGCCCGGTGGTGGCTGGGGCGACGGCCTGCATTGGGAGCTCCTGCCGCCGGGCGCGACCGACTGACGCGGCCGACGCGACCGGCCGGGGCGCCCCTGTCGGCACCCGTCCGGGTATGCCACCGTTGAACCAGGCGCCGCCCGTCACCGACCGGGCGGCGCGCCGACGGAAGGACACGCGATGAGACTCGGTCACGAGCAGGAGCTCGACGCACCGCAGGGCGTGGTCTGGGCCAACTTCATGGACCTGCACCGGATCGGCCGCTCCTTCCCCGGGGCCAAGGTGACCGAGGTCCACGGTGACGACTTCGTCGGCGAGATCAAGGCCAAGCTCGGGCCGCTGTCGATGTACTTCGACGGCACCGGCTCGATGGTCGAGCGCGACCAGGACCGGGGCCGGGCGCGCCTCACGGCCACGGGCCAGGAGCGTCACGGCCTCGGCCGGGCCACCATCGACATCACCCTGACGCTGCACCCGGTCGCGAAGGACGAGCGCACCCGCGCCCACCTCGTGACCGACCTCGTCTTCCTCGGCTTCCCGATGGACTTCGGCACGGGCCTCGTCCAGCGCGCCTCCGACCCGCTCATCGAGCGCTTCCTCACGCTGATGGCCGTGCCGGGGCCGGTCCCGGACGCGGCGGCGGACGACGACGGCTCGCTCGACCTCATCCGGTCCGCCACCGACCTGTTCGGCTCCTTCCGGCGCGACCGCCGCGAGCGCAAACGACGATGAGGGTCGCAGTCGTCGGTGCGAGCGGCTACGTCGGGTCGCGGCTCGTGCCGGAGCTGCTCCGACGCGGCCACGAGGTCGTGGCCACCCACCATCGGAGCCCGTCGACGGCATACCCCTGGTCCGGCGACGTCGAGTGGCGACGCGTCGACGTGCAGGACGAGGAGCGCGTCCTCGAGGCGCTGCAGGGCGTCGACGCGATCTGCTACCTCGTGCACGGGCTCGACGACGCGGACTTCATGCGGCTCGACCGCCAGGCGGCCGACAACGTCGCGTATGCCGCGGGCATCGTGGGCGCGTCGCGGCTCGTCTACTTCTCGGGCATCGTGCCCGACCTTCCCGACGACGAGCTGTCGGACCACCTGCTCTCCCGGCTCGAGGTCGAGGAGATCCTCGCGACGGCGGACTGCTCGGTGCTGACGCTGCGCGCGTCGATGGTCGTCGGCGCCGGGTCGACGAGCTTCGAGGTGATGCGCCAGATGTCCACGCGCCTCGGCGTCGTGCAGACGGTCCCGGCGTGGATGGGCAGCTCGGTCATCCAGCCGGTCGCCGTCGCCGACGCCGTGTGGTTCCTCGCCGAGGCGCTCGAGCGGCCCGACGTGACGGGACACCTCGACGTCGTGGGACCGGACCGGCTCAGCTACGTCTCGCTGCTGAGGACGTATGCCGCCCGCGCCCGCCTGCTGCGCGTGCAGCTGCCCGTGTGGCTGGCGCCCGTCGAGACGGTCGCGCGCGTGGCCGGCGCACTCGTCGACGTGCCGAGCGGCACGGTGCAGTCGCTGATCCCGAGCCTGGGCCATGACATGGTCGGCGACCGCGACGCGGCCGACGTGCTCGGGGAGCCCCCGGGCGGGCGGCTCGCGGTGGGCGAGGCCGTGTCGCGCTCGCTCGCCACGACCCGGGCCGGCGACGGGGCCCCGGACGGCGCGGCGCTCGACGGCGACCCGCAGGCGCCGTCGGTCGGCGACCCGACGTGGGCCCGTCACCGGTCGGTCCTCGACTGGGTGTGGTCGACCGCCCGCGGCCGGTAGCCGCAGGCGGTCCTTCCCCGGGCCCGGTCACGTCACACCGCCGCGACCGGGCGGGGGCGCCCAGGGTCAGCGCGCGATGTAGCCACCGTCGATGTAGAGCTCGAGACCGGTGACGAAGGCCGCGTCGTCGCTCACGAGGTAGGCGACGCCCGCCGCGATCTCCTCGGGGCGGCCCAGGCGCCCCATCGGGGTGAGGTCGATCATCGTCTGCTCGAACGGCGTGCCACGGGCCCCGTCGAGGATGGGGGTGTCGATGAACCCGGGGTGGACCGAGTTGACCCGCACGCCGTCGGTCGCCCAGTGCAGGGCGACGTTCTTCGTCAGGGTCCGGACCGCGCCCTTGGCCGCGTGGTAGGCGGGCGAGGTGCCGAAGCCGCCGCTCGTGCCGAAGATCGAGCTGATGTTGACGACCGCGCCGTGGCCCGAGGCCTTGAGGTGCACCGCAGCGGTCTTCATGCCGAGGAAGACACCGGTCTGGTCGATCGCGACGGTGCGCTCCCAGTCGGCGAGGCTCGTGTCCTCGATCGGGGCGAGGTCACCCATGCCGGCGTTGTTGACGAGGATGTCGAGCGAGCCGAACTCCTCGACCGCCTTGGCGACCGCCGCCTCCCAGTCCGCCTCGCTCGTCACGTCGTGCCGGAGGAAGTCGACGCGGGCGTCCGCGGCCCGCAGCTCCTCGGTCGTCGTCGCCCCCAGCGACTCGTTGACGTCGGTCAGCAGTACCGCCGCCCCCTCCTCGGCGAGCCGGCGTGCCGTGGCCTTGCCGATGCCACTCGCCGCGCCCGTCACGAGCGCCACCCGTCCTTCGAGCCGCTTCATGGTGATCACTCCAGTTCAGTTGTGGGCCAGCGCTTTTGCATCCACCTCCAGTCTGGTCCGATCGCACCTCCACCGCAGTCCTTCAGGTCACAGTGAGCCCGACGTGACGCACCAGACACGGCCGCGACACGACCCGCACGCACCCCGGGACATCCTGGACATCTCGGCTCACGGCGGCCGTGCAAGGCCTCTGCTCAGGGTCGTTCGGGGTCGATATCGGGGTCGACCCCGGTTGCGGCAAGAAGGCACCGGGTATGACTGTGGAAGCAGTGAGCCCGACATGGGTCGGGCCAGTGCGAGACGAGGAGACACCGTGTCATTCGGTGAGCAGCTGAAGCACAAGGCGGACGAGGTCCACTTCCAGGAGAAGGCCAAGGACTTCGGTGACGCCGTCGTCGAGATGGCCAAGACCGTCATGTCCGCCGCTGCCGGCTACGCCCAGGAGAACCGGGGCAAGGTCGACGGCGCTCTCGACAAGGCCGAGGCCAAGATCGAGGAGAAGACCGGCGGCAAGCACGCCGACACCGTGACCAAGGTTCGTTCCTCGGTCGACAAGGGCATCGACAAGCTCGTCGAGCAGAACAGCAGCAGCAAGGCGGCTCCTCCCACCTCCGCCGCCTCTGCCGTGCCCGACGACAAGCACAGTGCCTTCGACGAGGAATCCCCCGCCGGCAACCCCACCTGAGCCGGCACCCTCGAGGACCGTATGCCGCCGACCCCCCTCGGCGGCATACGGCTGCCCGGGCCCGGGTCGCCCGCTGCCCCGCACTCGCAATGTCACGACCTGTCCGTCTCGTGAATCAGCTTTCCTGTCAAGCGAATTGATGGACTGAGCAATCATGCCGGATTTGCCCACGTAGGTCGGCGTTTGGTCTAGGTAGGACGACTCAAACTCGGTAGCCAGGGGTATTTCCGGGGGTCATCCTGCTTCTGAGGTCTCGACAGTTCGACCTCAAGGAGCAACCACCATGTCCCAGCTCGTCATCGACCACCCCGGCCAGCAGACCGACCGTCAGTCCTCGACCGGCGGCACCACGGGTCTGCGCCACACCGCGACCCGGTCGCTCACCGGCGCCGTCGACCGCCTCCAGGCGTTCCTCGTCGCCTACAGCCTCCAGGTCCTGCGGGTCTGCCTCGGCCTCGTCTTCCTCGGCTTCGGCGTCATCAAGTTCGTCCCGGGCCTCAGCCCGGCCGAGGCCATCGCCTCCGCGACCATCGACCGGCTCACCTTCGGGCTCGTCTCGGGTCACACGGCGGTGCTGCTCACGGCCGTCACCGAGACCGTCATCGGCCTGACGCTCGTCACCGGCAAGTTCCTGCGCGTCGGCATCGTCGTCCTCGGCGGCGCCCTCATCGGGATCATGTCGCCGCTCGCGCTCTTCACGGCCGAGCTCTTCCCGCACGGCCCGACCCTGATGGGCCAGTACGTCCTCAAGGACATCGTCCTCGCCGCGTCGGCCCTGGTCGTCGCCGCCTACGCCCTCGGCGCCCGGCTGCACACCGGCTCCGACGACTGAGCAAACACCTCCCGGCGAGCGCCGCTGGGTGCACCCTGAGAGTGACGGGGCACCCAGCGGCGCTGTCCGTCCGGTCACCTCACCACCCAGACCGAGCAAGAGAAGGAGTCAGCCGATGACCACGCTGACCGTCCGGCCGATCGCGCCGGGCCCGCACCTCGTCGACGTCCCGACCGACTACCGGCCGCACGTCCGGGGCCGCCGCGGCGAGCCGCACCGCTTCCCAGCCGCAACCTACCTGTGCCGCAGCGTCGCCCGCGAGGAGCGGGCCCTCGCCCAGGACGCGCTCGACGCTGTCGACCGGACCGCCACGCGCCGCATCGGGGGGCTCGGCGCCGTCGTCGCACTGCTCTTCGCCGCCGCCCTCTTCCTCCTCGCCACGGGCCGCGCCGACACCCGGTCGGGGGTCGTCACGCTCGCCACCCTCGGCGCCCTGGCCGTCGTCGCGATCGTCTCCCTCGTCGCGGTGCTGCGCAGCCACGAGCGCGAGCACGACGTCCTCGCCGAGCGGGTGCGGATGTACGACGCGCGCCTGCTCGAGCTGCGTCCGCGACGCTGACCACGCAGGGCCGTTGCACCGGCACCCACCCCGGGCACACGGCATACGCCATCGGTCGACGACGGCCGGGACACGCCGCGCTCACGCGGTCGCGGTCCCGGCCGTCTCGACATACTGGCGACATGACCCAACACGTGACGATCACGACCGACGCCGGCGAGATGCCCGCCCACCTCTGGCTCCCTCCGACCGGTCACGGGCCGGGGATCGTCGTGCTGCAGGAGATCTTCGGGGTCAGCGACTACGTCCAGCGCCGCGCCGCCCAGCTCGCCGAGCAGGGCTACGTCGTCGTCGCGCCCGAGATCTTCTGGCGCCTCGGGGTCACCTCGCCGGTCGAGGGCGACGACGCGCTCCAGCAGGGCATGGGCCTGGTCCAGCGCCTCGACTGGGACGCCGCCGTCGGCGACGCCGCCGCGACCGTGCAGTGGCTCCGCGATCGCGACGAGGTGACGGCGGGCGTCGGCGTCCTGGGCTTCTGCTTCGGCGGTGGCCTCGGCTACGCCGTCGCGGCCCACCTCGAGTCAGGCGACGCTGACGACACCGCGCCACTCGACGCGCTCGTCAGCTACTACGGCTCGGCGCTGCCCGGCCTCCACGAGGACCTCACCGTGACCGCCCCGAGCCTGCACCACTTCGGGCTCGCCGACTCCTTCATCGACACCGAGACGGTGCGCCGGATCGAGGCGTCGCTGACCCGGCAGCCGGCGACCGTCGTGGAGACGTATGCCGGCGCCGACCACGCGTTCGACAACGACGACATGCCGTGGCACGACCCGGCCTCCTCGACCCTCGCCTGGTCGACGACCGCCCAGTTCCTGCGCGAGCGGCTGCCCGTCGCCTGAGCTTTCGAAGGTTCTTCACCCGTCCCTGTCGAGCCGGCCCCGGACCGATCGACGTGGGGGTGGAACGGCACCACGCCGGGCCCGACACCCTCTCGAACCAGGAGCACTCCCATGACGCAGTTCCTTCTCTCCGTCCACCACCGCGAGGGCGACGCGATGCCGTCGGTCGACGAGATGCAGCAGATGTACACCTCCGTCGACGCCTTCAACACCAAGCTCCAGCAGACCGGCGCGTGGGTCCTCGCCGGCGGCCTCACCGACGTCAGCCAGGCCAAGGTCGTGGACGCGTCGGCCGGCGCGGTCACGGACGGGCCGTTCAGCGAGGCCCGCGAGTGGCTCGGCGGCTTCTGGATCATCGAGGCGGCCGACCTCGACGCCGCGCTCGCCCTGGCCCACGAGGGCTCGGCCGCCTGCCACGGGCCGGTCGAGGTGCGAGCGCTGCAGGAGGAGTGAGCCGGAGGCCCGCCGATTTCGGCGGGTTCGTGGCGGTCCGGGTGTGTCCGGGTGTGTCCGGGCCACACGACACGCCCGGTCACCGGGAGGGCGCGAGGCGCAACGGGTATGGCTCCGTGGGCTGTTCTTGCAGTGCCGACCGTTTGATCATGAGGAGAGCCCGTGGAGCTGCACCCGGTCGAGGCGGTGGCGCCCGGGCTCGCCGCGCGGATCGCGGGTGCCGAGCCGGGTCGTGCCCGCACGTTCGCCTTCCGCGCCGCGCGTCTCGCGTGCGCCGTGACGAACGTCCAGGATGCCAACGCCCTCGAGGTGGCCCGCGGTGGCCTGCAGCGCTATCCCGAGATCGACGAGCTCGTGCAGCTGTGGGACCTCGAGCGGGAGCTCGACGCCGCCTGCGAGCGCGAGCTCGAAGCCGCCTCCTCGGACCTGTACGCACCGTCGCTCGAGAACCTGCAGCAGCCCTCGGAGTGCGTCGAGGCCAGGGCCGTCGCCGCTGTCATCGCGGCGCTGTCACCGGACGCGCGCGATGCGGCGCGTGGCGCGACGTACGAGGCCTTGGCGGCCGGCTGCGACGGCAGGACTCTCGAGGAGCTCGCCGACCAGATCTTCTGACCACCGCGGCAGGTCAGCCGGCTGCAGCCCTCTGCGGCTCCGCCGTGGTCGGTTCGCGCTGGTCGGAGTGGCGCGTGAGGCGCGTCAGCCGGCGTGACCAGCGGTAGGCGGGCTCACGCAGCGCCACGACCCAGGCGGGCGCGGTGGTGCCGTCGAGCTCGTCGACGATCGGGTCGAACCGCATCGCGGCGTCGAACCGCTCCTGGCGCAGCTGCAGCAGGCCCACGACGTCCCAGCCGCCGTGGTCCACGGCCACGGCCAGCTCGAACTCCTGCGGCTCGGGTTCGTCGTCGACCGGTCGCACGAGCAGCGCGAGGGTGTGCGCCCCGGCCCTCGTCGGCAGCAAGGTGGTCAGGGACCGTCCTGCAGACCGGCGCACCGGGCGCAGCAGGTGACGGGTGACCCGACCCGTGCCGGTGGTCGCGAAGAGCAGGTCGGCGGGCCGACCCTGGTTGCCGGCGCCGGGCAGGCGGAGGGCCAGTCCACCGATGTCCCACCAGCCGGTCGGCGTGCCCACGGCGCGGGACACGCGGACCGTGCACGCGTGGACGCCCCGGTCATGCAGGAGCGGTACCCCGAGGCCGGGGTGCGGGGCGTCGATGCGCAGGTCTGCGGACCAGGTGCGCCCGACGGCATGGAGCGGTTTGCGTCCGGTCAGCCAGGCGACGAGCCCGAGCCCCGACGCGAGCGCGACGCCGGCAACCCGGGCCGGCGGGAGGGGCAGATGCGGGGCGGCCGGACGGGCAGCGGCCGGACGCGCGGTGGAAGAGCTGGTCACCCCTCCCACCTACCCATCGGACGGCGGAACCAGCACTCGTCGAGGGCGGCCCGCCGGGATGCTTTCCTCGGTCGACCGGCGTGGGGCGGGGCGCTCACTCGACTGGGGCGGGGCGCTCAGTCGACCGGGGCGGGGCGCCCACTCGACTCGGTGGTCATGGCGGCCGGGAGGTCGGCGGGGTCGGCGGCCGGCCAGCGTGCCGGGTCGGCGCCGAGCGCGGTCAGCTCGGCCACCTGCTCGCGGCACCACGTCGACACCTGTCGCCGTCCCGCGAGCACGTCGGCGGCGAACGGCTCCCACGGCAACCACCGGGCGTCCTCGACCTCGGTCGGGTCGGGGCCGGGCGCCGGCGCGGACCCCGTGACCCGGCCCGTGAGCACGGGGCACAGCTCCCACTCGACGACGCCGTCCATCTCGGCCCGGTAGGAGAAGCGGGGCAGGACGAGCCGCAGGTCGTGCACGTCCAGGCCGAGCTCGTCACGGGCCCGACGGCGTACCGCGTCCTCGACCGCCTCGCCGGGCGCCGGGTGCCCGCACGCCGAGTTGGTCCACACTCCCGGGAAGGTGGCCTTGCCGAGGGCACGCTGGGTCACGAGCAGGGATCCCTCGTCGTCGAAGAGGTAGACGGAGAAGGCGAGGTGGAGCGGGGTGTCGGGGCCGTGCACCGTCGCCTTGGGCGCCGTGCCCACGGCCTCTCCGTCTGCCGAGACGAGGACGACGAGCTCCTCGTCCTGCCCGGTGCCAGCGCCGGTGTCGGCGCCCAGAGCCACCTCCGCACCCGCCTCCGCACCGCCGGTCATCGCCCGGGCCTCGCGAGCTCGTTGACGGCGCTGCGGAAGACCGGCGGGAGTGTGGCCGCGGCCGGGACGAGCAGCCGACGGGACCACGCCGGGCGTGTGACCTGGACGAGCCCGTGCGTCAGCAGCGAGTAGCGCCGGGTGGCGGCGCGCCACGACCGCTCGTAGGACTGCGGGTCGTCGGCTGCGACGGCCGTGACCGCCGCCCGGGCGTGGGCGAGCCCGAGGGAGATGCCCTCCCCCGTCAGCGCATCGACGTAGCCGCTCGCGTCGCCGGCGAGCAGGACCCGCCCCGCGACGCGGTGCGTCGTCCGCTGCCGCAGCGGCCCCGCGCCGCGCACCGACGTGACGACGGGTGCCCCGTCGAGCCGCTCCCTCAGCTGCGGGAACTCGGCGAGGCTCTCCGACAACGGGATCCGCTGCTTGCTCAGCACGGCGACGCCGACGAGGTCGTCGGCCACGGGTGTCACGTAGGCCTCCCCGTGGGCGGCCCAGTGCACCTCGACGTGGTCGCTCCACGGGCGTATGCCGTAGTGCTGGCGCAGTCCGTAGCGGCGCAGCGGGCGCGTGGTGGCGGCGTGGTCGCGGTCGAGCCCCAGCGACGTGCGCGTCGGCGAGTGGAGCCCGTCGGCGGCGACCACCCAGGGAGCTGTCAGTGTCGGTCCGGCGCCGGCCGGTCCGCCGGTGCGCACCGTGACGCCGTCGTCGTCCTGCGTGACCTCGGACGCACCGAACGGCACCACCTCGACGCCGGCGTCGCCCACGGCTCGGGCCAGGGCGTCGTGGAGGGTCGTCCGCCGGACACCCCGCCCCGGCCCGCCGGTGAAGTCCGCCTCGGCCTGGCGTCCCCGGGCGAGGTAGCGGATGCCGCGCAGGTCGTGGCCGGGCGGGTCGATTCCGAGGTCGGTGAGCGCCAGGAGGCCACCGGGCATGAGCCCCTCGCCGCACGCCTTGTCGATCGTCCCGGCCCGCGGCTCGAGGACGACGGGAGACAGGCCCGAGCGCACGGCATACAACGCCGTGGCGAGCCCCACGGGACCTCCGCCGATGACGATGACGTCGGTGCTCACGAGGCTGCCTGGATGGGCGTGCCTGCGGGAGAAGCGATCTCGCGAAGAGCGGCGTTCTCGACCCGGATGCGCACGGTGAGCAGCACGGCGTTGGCGACGGTGAAGACGAGCGCCGTCACCCACGCGTCGTGCACGAGCGGCAGGGCGAGGCCCTCGACGACGACGGCGACGTAGTTCGGGTGCGGGATGACGCCGTAGGGGCCGCGGCGCACGAGGGAGATGCCGGGCACGACGATGACGCGGGTGTTCCACTGGTTGCCGAGGGTCGTGATGCACCACCAGCGCAGCGCCTGGCTGGCGACGACGAGCGCGAGCATGAGCCAGCCGACTGCGGGCACGAAGGGTCGGTCGGCCAGCCACACCTCCGCGACGGCGCCGACGAGCAGCCCCGTGTGGAGCACGACCATGACGGGGTAGTGCGACTGCCCTCGCTCCACCCCGCCGCGCGAGAAAGCCCACGCCGCATGACGTTTGGACACGACGAGCTCGGCGACGCGCTCGAGACCGACGAGCAGGACGAGTCCGGTGAAGAGCCACTGGGAGAGCATGGGCGCCTCAGTCGGCCGCGCGGAGCAGGACGAGCTCGAGGCAGAAGCCGGGGCCCATCGCCATGAGCACGCCCCACGAGCCGGGCTCGGGCGTGTGGTCGGCGAGGGTGTCGGCGAGCACGTGGAGCACCGACGCGGAGCTGAGGTTGCCGATGCGGTCGAGCGAGCGCCACGTGACACCGAGCGCCTCGCGGTCGACCTCGAGGGCCTCCTCCATGGCTTCGAGCACCTTGGGACCCCCGGGGTGGGCGACCCACCAGCCGATGTCGGCCCGGGTCAGGCCCTGGTCGGCGAGAAAGCCGTCGACGTCGCCGCGCACGTTGGCGCGCACGAGGTCGGGCACCTCGGCGCCGAGGACGATCCGCAGGCCGGTGGCGCCGACGTCCCAGCCCATGGCGCGCTCGGTCTCCGGGTAGAGGCGGCTGCGGGTGGCGACGACGCGGGGCTGGCCTGGCGCGAGGGCTGCGGCGCGGTCGGCGCCGACCATGACGACGGCCGCGGCGCCGTCGCCGAAGAGCCCGCTGGCCACGAGGTTGGCGACCGACCGGTCGTCGCGCTGGACGGTGAGGCTGCACAGCTCGACCGAGAGCAGCACGGCGACGTCGTCGGGGTGGCCGAGCAGGTAGTCGTGGACCCGCGCGACGCCGGCAGCACCCGCGACGCAGCCCAGCCCGACGAGCGGGATGCGCTTCACGTCGTCGCGCAGCCCGATCTCGGCCGCGACCCGCGCCTCGATCGAGGGGACGGCGAGCCCGGTGATCGTCGTCGACATGATGAGATCGACGTCCCGCGGAGTGAGACCCGCGGCCGCGAGCGCCTTGGTGACGGCGTGCGAGCCGAGCTCGGTGGCGACGCGGATGAACTCGTCGTTGGCAGCGCCGAAGTCCTCGAGCTGCCAGTAGCGCTCGAGCGGGAGGGCGAGGTGTCGCTGGCTGACGCCGGCGTTGGCGTGGAAGCGCTCGAGCAGCGCGCGGTCGGACCCGACCGAGCCGAGCACGTCGGCGAAGGCCGCCGTGACGTCGGCCTGGGCGTAGGTGTGCTCTGGGAGGACTCCCCGGACGGCCGCAAGGTGGCTCACCCTGCCCACCCTAGGCCGATCGTGGCGGGGTGACGTCATGACGCTGGACACCCTTCGCCACCTGTCACGGCCGTCGCTCGGCTCAGCGGCGGACGACGAGGGCCACGACGTTGACGAGCGCGATGCCGACCGCCGCCACGAACGGGAGCCGTCCCCGCTCCAGCACCGCCACGGCGGCCAGCACCGTGCAGGCCCCGAGGAGCAGCACCCCCGCCGCGTCGATGCCGGGCCCGGTCGCGGCCACAACGGTCCCGGCGAGCAGCACGGCGGGCGCGAGCCACCGCACGGTCCGGCCACCCAGCCGCTGCGGCAGGCCGTGGACGCCGGTGGCCTCGTCGTCGGCGAGGTCGGGCAGGGCGTTGAGCAGGTGGGCGCCGACCCCGAGGAGCGCCCCGGTCACCATGACCCAGGGTGCTGGCCACACCGGCTCCGGCAGCGCGAGCGTGACGACCGCGGGCAGCGCGGCGAAGGCGACGGCATACGGCAGCGGGGAGAGCACGGACCGCTTGAACCACACGTTGTAGGCCCAGCCCGACGCGACGCCGAGCAGGAGGTGGACGAGGCCGGAGGCCAGGCCGCACGCCAGCGACAGGACGGTGGTGGCGACGAGGGCAGCCGCCGTGGCGGCCCGCACCGTCCGCTCGGGCACGGCGCCCCGCGCGATCGGCTTGTCGGCGCGCCCGACGGCCCGGTCCCGGGAGGCGTCGAGCAGGTCGTTGCTCCAGCCGATGGACAGCTGGCCCGTGAGCACCGCTGCGGTCACGAGCAGCCCGCGTGCAGCTGTGTGCCCGGTCGACGCCGCGAGCAGCCCCGTGAGGACGGTGACGGCGACGGTGGGGCCGGGATGGCACGCGAGCGCCAGACCCTGCAGCGTCGCTCTCCCTCGCCCGACCGGCACGCGCCGAGCCTACGGCGCGGATCCCCCGTTTCCCGACAGGCCCCTACGGCCCGGCGCTAGCCTGAGGAGTCGGCGTGACGACCGTGCGCCGGATCCGCGGAACCGAAGCAGTCGGGGCTGCCGATGCGTGACTACCCCTACGCGTTCCACGTCGCCCTCGACGGGAACGGGCTGAACGGCCTCGAGGGTAGGGCCGGCGTGTGCCTGTTCCGCTACGACCCCGTGACCGGCGACCACTCCTACAAGGTCAGCTACTTCCACGGTGCGTCCGGCGGCCACGCCCCGAGCGTCGACCCGAGCCGGCGGATCGGCTTCCTGGGCAACACCGGTCAGCATCTGCTCTTCTACGACCTCGCCACCCTCGAGGAGGTCGACCGGGTCTCGACGCTGCGCTTCGAGGTGCCCGACACGACCATCAAGGGCAGCACCCACCTCGTGTGGCTCGACGACACGACGTTCGTCACCGCGATCGGCGAGCACCTGTGGAGCTTCGACGTCAACCGCCTCACCAAGGCCGAGGTCCTGGCCCCGCACGGGCTCAAGGTGCCGCACGCGATGAAGCGCACCGCGTCGGGCCGCTACGTCGTCTACGGGGGCATGGACCACCCATCGCGCAGCGAGGCCCGCGAGGTCGGCATCCTCGACACCGTCTCGGGCGAGGTGCGCACGGTGACGCTGCCGACGACGTGCTGGCACGTCGTGTGCCACCCGGTGCTCGACGTCTTCTATGCCGTGTCCTTCCGGGTGCACCCCGCCGACCGGACGGACTACGCGCACTGGGGCATGGCGTGGCTGAGGCAGTATGCGTTCGAGATCGACGCCGAGCACGGCCAGGTCCTGCGCCACTGGGTCGCCGACCGCGACGTGCCCGCGCACATCAACTCGGACGTGACGATCTCGGACAGCGAGCTCATCTTCTGCACCGGGGGCAGCCACACGGTCGTCCTCGTCGACCTCGAGACGATGACCCACCACCGTCTCGTCGACGAGCACCCGGGAGCCCTCGAGTCGTGGGCCTACCCGCGACAGTCGCTCAACACGCTTGCCGAGTCCTTCATGCGGGCCAACGTCGTCGGCAACGCCAACCTCTTCGCCGAGTCGTTCCGGGTGAGCCGCGGCTCGCTCATCGACGGCATCTACGCGTGCCAGCTCTCGGCCGACCAGACGCTGCTCTTCACGGCCAACCGGGGGCAGAACCACATCAGCGTCTACGACTACCCGTCGCTGGAGCTGCGCGACCGCATCGTCATGCCGGAGCTCGGGGAGATCGACCCCGGCCTGTCGGACTGGGCCGACCCCCGGCTCGGCTTCCACCACTCCTACCTCGTCAGCCCCGAGGCACCTCTCGCAACACCGCCCGGCCCACCGCCCGACCCACCGCGCACCGCCCAGTCAGGAGAGCACTGATGGCCACCTACTCGATCGACACCGCGCTGAGCGGCAGCGTCAACAGCGACGTCACGGCCGACGTCACGAGCCAGCTCGCCGGTCTCGACGACATGAAGCTGACCCTCGCTGGCGACAACACGGTGCACACCGACTCGAAGGTCGCGCTCGCGCCGGTGACGACGACCGTCGACTCGACCTCGAAGCTCGACTCGACCGCCAAGCTGGACTCGACCTCGGCCGTCGACACTACCTCGAAGATCGACTCGGCGTCGGTCGTCGACCTGAGACCCGTCGCCCTCGACTCGTGCGTGCGTCTCGAGCTCGCCCCACCGCCGCCGACGGAGGTGTCGACGCCCTACGAGCAGCAGTGGAGCTGGTCGGTGCTCGGCCTCGAGGTCTTCGCCGTCACGGTACGCGGCCGCACGTCGACTCACGTGCGCCCCGTCCCCAGCGGCCCCGTCGTCATCGACCTGTAGAGGACGCCGCCATGCCGACCCCACGACGCAAGCCGGCCACCACGAAGGCCGCCTCGTCACCCGCCCGCCCGTCCCGCCCCTCCCGCCGGCGACCACCCGCGGCGGAGCCGGACGACGCGATCGTGCTCGCAGGGCCTCCGGGGCGGCTCACGACCACCGTGACCGTCGAGAACGTCTCGGCGGACCGGCTCGTCGTCCGACGCCCGACCCTGCACCTCGGCGGTGAGGTGGTCACGGGCGCGGCGAGCGCCATCATCCCGCGGGGCCACACGGTCGAGGTCCCGGTCGTCGTGCCCCTCCCCGCCCGCACCCCACCGGGTCGGCATGAGGCCGAGATGGAGCTCGGCGGGGTGCGCCGACCCGTCGTCGTCGACGTGGCACCCCACCTCGCGCTCGACCTGAGCCCCCGCCGCGTCCTCGCCGTCGAGGGCAGCCAGGACGTGACCCTCGTCGTCACCAACACGGGCAACGTGCGTATGCCGCTTGCTGCACTCACGAAGGCCCGCACCGACGACGGTGGCCCGGATCCCGGCCCCGACGTCGTCCTCGCGCTCGACGCCCCCGGGGTCGTCGAGCCCGGCCAGACCGTCACCCTCGCCGCCCGGCTCGAGGTCCCGCCCGGCCTCGACCCCGCCCGGCGACACACCGCGTCCGTCCCCGTCGGCGTCGCCGACCTGGACGTCGTCATCCTTCCGCGAGACCGATCGGAGTCGAAGTCATGAGCACCTCCACGCCAGACCTGTTCACCTCGTTGCGGACCGGCTGGGTCGACGCCGTCCAGCAGTGGACCGACGCCTCGCAGTCGCTCTGGGACGAGATGACCGCGCCCTTCATGGGCGGCAGCAGCGCGGGCCCCAGTTCCCCGTGGCCGGCGTGGGGGCAGCAGCGCTCCCGCCCCGCCCACGACCACGGAGCCCATCACCACGACCATCACCACGACCACGAACACCACCACGAACACCATGACCACGGCCGCCACACCGGACCTGACGACTGTGGCTGCGGGGCCGACCGGCACGGCTGTGACGGTGGCTGTGGTGGCGGATGCGGGTGCGGGTGCGGGTGCGGCGACCAGGGACACGACCATCACGACCACCACGACCACGCTCACGAGCATGAAGGTCACGACCATCACGATCACGAGCGCCACGGCCACCACGGCTCGGCGTGCGGCTGCCGGGACGCCTGCGACTGCTGCGTGCCCGACGCGGACGTCGTCGTCCGCACGCGCGTCGGCGAGCGGCGGATCATCCCGCTGGCCCTGCACAACGCCTGGCGCCGCGAGCGCCCGGTCACGCTGGCGGTGGGCCCCTGGCACGTGGGCACCGACACCGACCTCGCCGTCGTCGCGGTGCTCGAGGAGGAGCAAGTCACCCTCGCGCCGTGCGAGGACCGCATCGTGCGGCTCGTCATCGGCGTCACGACCACCGCCGGCCAGGGCGGTGACGGCGGAGACGGGCAAGGTGGCGAAGGTGGCCAAGGTGGCGGCAAGGGATCCGATGCCGCCGGTCCGGACGAGAAGGAGGGCTCCGACGTCGCGCTCGACACCCATGTGGGGATGGGTCAGGGCCGTCTGCCGGGCGACCTCGACGCGTGCGCGTGCGCCTACGCCGACGTGCGCTTCGAGGGGTGCTCGCGGCCGCTGCGCGTGGCTGTCGTCGTGAGTCCGTCGCGGTGCGACCCGGTGCAGGCCGGCTGCGACTGCGGCTGCTGCTGAGGAGGCATGTGATGTCGTCGAACGCGAGGGGCCAGGACGAGATGCTCGCCCGCATCACCGAGCTGGCGCGCGACGCCTGGTCGGCGCAGGCGGACTTCGCGCGGCAGTCGATCGAGCTGGGTCGGGCCACGCTGACCTCCGAGGTGGACCCGACCACGGCGGGGCGGGCCTGGGTCGAGGCGGTCAGCCGCGAGGGCGCCCGCTACTGGAAGGACGTCGGTGAGCTCGGGCTCGACGTGGCCGGCAGCCTCGTCGCCATCGGCAGCCGCAGCATGGCCCGGGTCATCGCAGACACCCGTTCTGCGACGCGGTCCGGGGCCCGGGCAGGGACGCAAGCCGGGACTCGCGCCGAAACTCGGACCGGGACGCGAGCCGGGACGGGGCGCGGGCCTGCACCTGGGCCGCCATCGCACGCTGCACACCGGGACGGTGACCGTCACGGTGCCGGCGATGCCGGCGACCTCGGTGATCCTGGCGATGCCGACGAGCAGTCGGACGTCGTCATCACCAGGCCTGCAGCGGAATCGGGCGCAGCCGAAGCGCACGCGGACACCGGCGCCGTCGCGGGCAGAGCAGCCGTGACCCTGCACGGGCGTCCGGGAGACACGGCGACGGGCCGGGTCACGCTGTCGAACGCCCACCCGCGCGCCCGCAAGGTGCTGCTCTCGGCCGGACGGCTGCAACCCGACTCGGGGCGTCATGTCGAGCTCGAGCTGCGGCTGGACCCCGACGGCGTCACCATCCCGGCCGGCTCCGAGCACGACGTCCTGCTCGAGGTGGACCTCAAGTCCGACGTGGTGCGTCCCGGTGAGCGCTACGAGGGGGTCATCCTCGTGACGGGCGGCGTCGAGGCGGAGCTGGACGTGGCGGTCGTCGTCGAGGAGTGAGCGGCCGGCCGGAGCTCGGGTCACCACCCTCGGCCCCGGTCTCGGAACCCGGTGCCGAACCCGTCCCGCCACCCACGGGACCGGGGAGGGCCCGGGGCTCGAGCGGACGGGCGGCCCGCACCGCCGGGGCGAGGCGCAGCGACTCGCGCACGAACCGCGGCAGGTCCGGCCCGATGGCCAGCCACGCGAGAGAGGCGGCCACGGCCTCGCGGGCCGGGCGGGCGGCATACCCGATCCCGAGGGCACGGTCGGAGGCGTACCAGTAGTAGCGCCCGACGGTCGAGGCCTCCTCGCGGGTCGACAAGGGCGATGACGACGTCAGTCGCGCCCACGCCTCCGCCGCGCCGGCGGCCAGCCACGCTGCCCCTGCCGGGAGCTCGAGCACCGGCTGACCGACGCCGGCCAGGTCGGCGACGAGGCCGTGCAGCGTGCGCCACGAGACGTCCTCGCCGCCGAGGAGGTAGCGCTCCCCCGGCTCGCCGCGCTCGAGGAGGGTGACGTGACCCGCACCCACGTCGCGGGCGTCGACGACGTTGCAGCCTCCGGGGTACGTGCTGCGGGTGGGGTCGAGGAGGTATCGCAGCACGATGGCGTTGCTCGGGCCCAGTCGGTCGTAGGGTCCTCCGAGCACGACGGTCGGCAGCGCGAGCACGACCTCGAGCCCGGTGCTCTCGGCGACGTCGAGGGCCGCCTGCTCCTGGCGCACCTTGCTCGCGTAGTACGCCGGTGCGGGCTCGGTGCCGAGGTGGTGGCGCTCGTCGCGCGGCAGCGGCTGCAGGCTCGAGCCGCGGGTCACCGCCGAGCTCGTGACGACGGCGCGGGTGACGCCGGCTGCGGCAACCGCCTCGAGCACGGCGCGGGTCCCGGCGACGTTGACGTCGGCGAGCTCCGCGGTGGCCGCGGCGTCGTAGGAGTAGACGGCCGCGCAGTGCACCAGTGCGTCGACCCCCTCGAAGGCGCGCGCGAGGGAGACCCGGTCGGTCAGGCTCGCGCGCGCCTGACCGACCTCACCCAGCGCGAGCAGCCGCTGGGGCAGCCGGCGTCCGGGGCGGGTCACGGCGACCACCTCGTGGCCGCCGGTCAGGGCTGCCGCGACGACGTGGTGGCCGACCAGCCCCGTCGATCCGGTGACCGCGACCCTCATGAGGTCGCCCCCTCGTCGATCGAGCCAGCGTCGGCACGCGCAGCTGCCGGGCCGGTGTCACGGCTGCGCGGGCCGGGGACGTGCCGGAACCCGTGCACGTCGAGGGCCGGGTCGGGCGCGCCATCCCGTGCGGCCGGCGTCCCGTGCTCACGTTGCTGGTCCCCCACCCCGAGGCGAGAGGTGAGGGCGTCGACGAGCATCCGCACCGACTCGGTGAGCAGCGGCTCCGACGGGTCCGGCGGAGGACGGCCGATGCGGTGCTCGCGGCCCTCGAAACAGGCCTCGAGGTTGTCGAAGGTGGCGGTGAAGAAGCGCCGGTAGGCCTCCTCCAGGAGGGGGCCGTGCAGCTCCGGCACCGACGGCAGGTCGGCCGCGTCGAGCACCGGGGGCAGCGTGAACAGCTGACGGCCGCGGATCGTCACGAGCGTGGCACCGTCACCGGTCCGCTCGAAGGTGAGGGTGCCGTCGTCGTGGGTGGCGGAGCCGTTGGGGCTCGAGACGGTGCGCCAGAGCAGCCGGTGGCGGTCCGGCCCGCGCTCGACGAGCTCGATCTTGCAGACGTCGATCGGCTCGCCGCCCCACGCGGCCAGGTAGTTCGGCTGGGGCAGGTAGAGGTTGCGCTCGGCCTGCCGCTGCCGTGAGCCGCCCGGGTTCTCACTGGGACTGGGCTCGCCGACGAGCACCCTCCGGCCGCCGATGTAGTCGGCCATGACGCTGATGCCCTCGGCGACGTCGACGCGCTCGACCCACGCGTCGAAGTCGGCCGCGACGACCCGACGGACCTCGAAGACGGTCGCGCCGTCGACGAGACACCACCGCAGGGCGTCCGGGTCGTTGGTCCTCGGCAGCCGGTCGACGACCGCGTCGATGGCGGCGAGCTGGGCGGGGAGCGCGTCGTAGTCGGCGTCCGGGTGGTCGCCGGGGTCGAAGCCCAGGGAGACCACCCGTCGGTCGACCTTGGACTTGTCCATCGTCGCGGCCCAGGCCTCCCCGCCGGCCGAGAGCGTCGACGCCAGCCCGAGCAAGGCCACGAGTCCCGCCTGTCCGACGGGGTCGGCGGCGGCCCGGACGGCCTCGGTCACGAGCGGTCGCAGGGCGGCGAGCACGGGGTCTGCGGTGACCGATCCGGCGTCGGGGCCGCCGGTCGCGGCGCTGAGGACCCGCGCCAGGCGGACGTCGCGGGCACACCGACGGGCGGCTCTCACCGCGAGGGGATGGGCGTGGGCGACTGGGGCGAAGGGCTGCAGATCGCCCTCGACGCGGCCGACAGGCTCCCCGAGGAGCATCACGGCTCGCTCGACCAGCGACGAGCTCGACCGGTCCACGCCGAGCAGACCGGCGAGCGTGACGTCCGCGAGCACGGGGTCTCTCGCGACGACGACGGTGTCCGTCTCGGTGACCTGCGGGAGCCGCCCACCGTCGGCGCCACCGCTCGTGTCGAGGGCGTCGAGCACCACGAGGTGCGGGCCGAGGTGCCGCGCCACCTCGGCGGCGAGGTCCGCGGGCTCACACCCCGCCACCTCCGGGACGGCCCGGAGCAGCGTGTCGAGGCACCCGGCATACGTCTCGACGAGGTCGGTGACGGCACGCCCCACGACGACGCGGGTGTCCGCCGTGAGCCACGCCCGCGGCACCGGCAGCCCGGCGAGGACGCTCGTCGCGGGGCCCGGGGAGGGCACGAGGTCGTCGGCGAGGTCGAGGACGGCATACGGCCTCCCCCGTTCCGTGCGGTCGGTGAGCCCCGCCGCGTGCGCGAGCGCCCCGACGGAGCGGTGCCCGCGGTCGCGGTCCCGACTTGCGAGCTGGCCCGCGACGGACACCTCGCACCCGGCCTCGACGAGCGCGTCGACGACGACGTGCACCACCGATGCGGACGCCGGCGTCGGAGGTGAGAGCCGAGCGAGGACGACCGCCCGCCCTGACAGAGTCGTGGACGGCAGCAGGCGGCGCACCGCGGCGGCCAGGAGCGCGGGGTCGCGTCCCCGGACGACGATCGCGTCCGCGGGGTTGAGCGAGGGGTCAGGCGATTCGGCGACGCCGGAGGGCCGCATTCCCCCATGAAACCAGCGCAACCACCCGCCCGGTCGGGATCGCGCAGAAAGGCCTACGAGCCCTCGTCGGTGCGGTCAGGCGGTCGGGGTGATCCGCACGACGACGCGGTTGCTGTTGCCGCGGCGCACGACCCACTCGATGGCCATGAAGATGCGGAACTCGACGCCGTACTTGCGCGAGAGCCGGCGGTTCACGGCGTCAGACGCGGCGGAGTCGGTGATGATCTCGGCGCGGCCCTCGACGACCGGGGCGCCCTCCTCGACGTTGCCGCGGCGGTCGCACGGCTGGATCGTGACGCGCGGGTCGTTGCGCAGACGCTTGAGCTTGCCGGCGCCCTCGGGCGTGCTCACGATCGCGGCCCCGGCGTCGGGGAGCACCCACACGGGGGTCGGGACCGGCTCGCCGGAGCGGCGGTAGGTCGTCAGCAGCACGAAGCGTTCGCCGCCGAGGTTGTGGAGCGTGGGCGCCTGGGTCACGGCGGAGACATACCCGTTGACCGTTCATCGACCTCGCTTCGGCGCCGCCGTCGGACCCCGTGGCTACGATCGGCGGGTGAGCGCCAAGCCCGCCGTCGTCGCAGCGCCCAGTTCGTCGAGCCCTGACGGGGTGCGGGAGGTGCGCGTCTCGAGCCCCGACCGGGTGCTGTGGCCCGCGGCCGGGATGGCCGACGGCCGGCCGGTCACGAAGCTCGACCTCGCCGAGTACCTCGTCGCCGTCGCCGACCCCATGCTGCGGGCGCTCGGCGACCGACCGGTGACGCTCCAGCGCTTCCCCGAGGGCATCGAGGGCGAGGAGTTCTTCTCCAAGAACCCGCCCAAGGGCGTGCCCGAGCACACGCGCACCGTCATGTGCACCTATCCGTCAGGGCGGCGGCACCCGCAGCTCGTCATCGACGAGATCGCCGATGCCGTGTGGGCGGCGCAGATGAACACCATCACCTTCCACCCGTGGCCGGTGCGCACCGCCGACGTCGACAAGCCCGACGAGCTGCGCATCGACCTCGACCCACAACCCGGCCGCGGCTTCACGGACGCGGTCGAGGCGGCATACGCCCTCCGTGAGGTGATGGCCGAGATCGGGCTCACCGCGTGGGCCAAGACGTCCGGGAACCGCGGCGTCCACGTCTATGCGCGCGTCGCGCCGACGCACGAGTTCCTCGACGTGCGCCACGGCGTCATCGGCATCGCCCGCGAGCTCGAGCGCCGACTCCCCGACCTCGTCACGACCTCGTGGTGGAAGGAGGAGCGCGGCGAGAAGGTCTTCGTCGACTTCAACCAGGCCTGCCGCGACCGCACCATCGCGTCGGCCTACTCTCCCCGCCCGCTCGCGTGGGCGCCGGTCTCGACCCCGGTCACGTGGGACGAGCTCGGCTCGGTCGACCCCACGGAGCTGACCGTACGCACCGTGCCGACTCTCGTCGCCGACCGCGGTGACGCGTGGGCCGGTATCGACGACGAGGTCGGCGACGTCGCAGCCGCAATCGGGTTGTGGGACAAAGACGTCCACGAGCGAGGCCTCGGCGAGCTCAACTTCCCGCCCGACTACCCGAAGATGCCGGGAGAGCCGCCGCGCGTACAGCCGAGCAAGCGGCGCACCGACAAGGCCGACGGCGAGTACATGGCGCCCAAGGCCGAGCGCGACGCCGACCTGCGCACGACGTGGGGCATGCCGGTCGTGCCGCCCGTGTCACCGATGCTCGCCAAGCCGGTCAAGGACTTCTCGGCCGTCAAGGTCGACGTGCTCTACGAGCCGAAGTGGGACGGGTTCCGCTCGATCATCTTCCGGTCCGGCGACCTCGTGGAGATCGGGTCGCGCAACGAGAAGCCGATGACGCGCTACTTCCCCGACGTCGTCCAGGCCGTCCTCGCGAACTTCCCGGAGAAGTGCGTCATCGACGGCGAGATCGTCCTCGTGTCACCGTCGTCCGGCGACCGGCTCGACTTCGACCTGCTCCAGCAGCGCATCCACCCGGCGGCCTCGCGCGTCAAGAAGCTCGCCGCCGAGACGCCCGCCTCGTTCGTCGCCTTCGACCTGCTCGCCCTGGGCGAGGAGTCCTACCTGGACAAGCCGTTCGCCGAGCGACGGGCCGCCCTCGAGAAGGCGCTGGCCGGCGCCGAGGCCCCGATCCACCTGACTGCGGCCACCGCCGACCGCGACGTCGCCAAGGGCTGGTTCACCCAGTTCGAGGGCGCCGGGCTCGACGGCGTCATCGCCAAGCCGGTCGAGCTCGCCTACGAGCCCGACAAGCGTCTGATGTTCAAGATCAAGCACGAGCGCACCGCCGACTGCGTCGTGGCCGGCTACCGCGTGCACAAGAGCGGGCCCGACGCGATCGGCTCGCTCCTGCTCGGGCTCTACGGCGACGACGGGCAGCTCGCCTCGGTCGGCGTCATCGGCGCCTTCCCGATGGCCCGCCGCAAGGAGCTCTTCGAGGAGCTCCAGCCGCTCGTCGCCGAGTGGGACGAGCACCCTTGGAACTGGGGCCAGCCCACCGACGACGGCAGCCTGCGCACGCCGCGCTCGTCGGAGTACTCCCGATGGAACAACGGCAAGGACCTGTCCTTCGTGCCGCTGCGACCCGAGCGGGTCGTCGAGGTGCGTTACGACCACATGGAGGGCGCCCGGTTCCGGCACACGGCCCAGTTCGTCCGGTGGCGCGAGGACCGCACGCCCGAGTCGTGCACCTACGAGCAGCTCGACGAGCCGGTCAGCTACGACCTCGCCGACGTGCTGTCGGCGCAGTCGCGTCAGCCCGGCTGACGCTCAGTGGCGGGCCTGGCGGGGCCGGCGGTCGTGATGGCGGTCGGCGGCCTCGCGCAGCTGCGCGACGACCTTGGCCTCCGCGTCCTTGAGCGCGTCCTTGGTGTCGGTCAGGCTCGACACGCCGATGACGGTCGGCAGACCGCTGATGCAGACCTCGACGGAGGTGTGCATGCCCGGTTGCCCGCGGTCCTTGACCCGCAGCCCGATGTGGACCATCGAGGGGTCGAAGCGCTCGAGCTGGTTGAACAGCTGCGTCAGCGCGTGCTCGATGAAGGGGAGGTCGTCCTCGTGGTACCCGTCCTCGAGTCGGACCCGGTCCATGTAGAGGCTGGCTGTGCTCATGTCGAGCTCCTTTGCCGCGTGGGCGCCGTTCTCTCGACGTCCGTTTCGAGTCTATCGAGCAGCCCTGCCGAGCAACGTCCTTGGCACCTATGAGAGTGCTCACGCCGTGCGCGGCTTCGCCGGACGACGTATGCCGTCCGGCCCGTCAGAGCAGGTCGGTGAGTTCCGAGCGGGCTGCCTCACGGACGGCATGCAGGGCGTCGACGGCGGTGCGCGAGCCTCGGGCGGCCTCGGCGATCGCCTGGCACTCGGCCACGGAGTGCAGCGAGAGGGCGAGCCGCACGACCGGCACCTTGCTCGGCGCCATCGAGAGCGACGAGACGCCGAGCCCGACGAGGACGAGCGCGAGCAGCGGGTCGCCCGCCGACTCGCCGCAGACCCCGATCGGCCGGTCGGCCCGGGCGGCGCCCTCGCAGGCGAGGCCGACGACGTCGAGCACGCCGGGCTGCCACGGGTCGAGCAGGTCGGACAGCGCGCCCTGCATGCGGTCGGCGGCCATCGTGTACTGCGCGAGGTCGTTGGTGCCGAGCGAGCCGAAGTCGACCTCGCCGAGCACGTCGTGCGCCCGGAGGGCCGCACCGGGCACCTCGATCATGACGCCCGCCTTGGGCAGGCCGTTCTCGCGGACGCGCCGCGCGAACCAGGCCGCCTCCTCGGCGGTCGCGACCATCGGCGCCATGACGCGCACGTCGGCGCCGGTCTCGCGGGCCGCGATGGCGAGCGCCTCGAGCTGGGCGTCGAGCAGGTCGGGCCGCTCGGCCGACAGGCGCAGGCCGCGGCGCCCGAGGGCCGGGTTCTCCTCCGGCCCGAGGTCGGCGAACTTCAGCGGCTTGTCGGCGCCGGCGTCGAGGGTGCGCACGACGACGCGGCGGCCCTCGAAGGGCGCGAAGACGCCGCGGTAGATCTCGGTCTGCTCCTCGACCGTCGGCGCCTTCGTCGCCGACAGGTAGACGAACTCGGTGCGGAAGAGCCCGACCCCCTCGAGGTCCTGGGCCCCGGCCGCGACCGCGTCCTCGACGCCGCCGATGTTGGCGAGCAGGGCGATCTCGGCGCCGTCGGACGTGCGCCCGGGGCCTGAGAGGTGGGCGAGCGCGTCGGCCCGACGAGCGGCGCGCTCGCGCTGGGCGGCGACGAGCTCCGGGTCGGGGGCGATCGTCACCTCGCCGGTGTCGCCGTCGAGCGCGACCGGGGTGCCGGCCGGGATCTCGGTCGCGCCGGCGAGCTGCACGACCGCCGGGATGCCCATCTGGGCGGCAAGGATCGCGGTGTGGCTGGTGCGGCCGCCGGCCTCGGTGACGATCCCGACGACGAGGCGCCGGTCGAGCGTGGCCGTCTCGGCGGGCGCGAGGTCCTCGGCGACGATGACGCTCGGCTCGGAGAAGGAGGGCACGCCGGGGGCCGGGACCCCGAGCACCGCTGCGACAGCGCGGGATCCGACGTCACGCAGGTCGGCCACCCGCTCGGCGAAGTAGCCGCCGAGCGCCTCGAACTGCGCGGCATACGTCTCCACCGCGTTGTCGATGGAGTGGGCCCGCCCGTGCCCGGCGGCGAGCTCCTTGGCGGCCGCCTTGACGAGGCCCTTGTCGCGCGCGATGAGGGCCGTCGCCTTGAGGATCTGCTGGGCCGTGTCGTCGACCCGCGTGGCCCGCTCCTCGAGCGAGACGGCGACCGACTCGAAGGCCGCGCGCACGTCGGCGAGCGCCGCCTCCTGGTCTTCGACCGCGCCCTCGCCGGCCGGCGGCCGGACCGGTGGTGCGACCTGCACCACCGGTCCGTATGCCGTGCCCGGGCTCACGCCGATGCCGTGCCGCGTCTCCGCCTGGGTCTCCGGCTGGGTCTCCGGCTGGGTCTGCGGGTGGGTCTGCGGCTGGGTCTGCGGCTGGGTCTCCGAGTCGGCCATGCTCGTTACTCCGCGTCGAGGTCGCGCGAGAGGAGCGCGACGAGCGAGTCGAGCGTCTCGTCGGCGCCGTCGCCGTCCGCGGTCAGGACGACCTCCTCGCCGTGCCTGGCCCCGAGGGCCATGACACCGAGGATGCTCGTCGCGTCGACCGGGTCCTCCCCCGGCTTGGCGATCTCGACGTCGAGGCCCGAGGCGCTGGCCGCCTCGACGAAGAGGGCTGCCGGGCGGGCGTGCAGGCCCACCGAGGAGGCGATGGTGACGGTGCGGGTTGCCATGGACGTGCTCCTTTGTGTGGAAACGGGTGGTCGTTCTGACGGTGAGGATCAGACGGCGATCGCGATCACGCCCTGCTTCAGACCGTAGCGGTCGCGTCGATCTCCGCAAGGTTGCGCTCACGGGACTTCAGGAAGACGACGAGTGTCGTCGTGATGGCGACGCCGATGGCGAGTGCCACGATGAAGAGCAGGAAGTTGCCGATGAGCGGCAGCACCCAGATGCCTCCGTGCGGGGCGCGCAGCGTCGTGCCGAAGGCCATCGCGAAGGCACCGGTGGCGGCCGAGCCGACGACCGAGCTGGCGATGACGCGCACCGGGTCGGCCGCCGCGAACGGGATCGCGCCCTCCGAGATGAACGACAGGCCGAGCAGCCAGGCCGCCTTGCCGTTCTCGCGCTCGGGCTCGGAGAAGAGGTGCGGGCGGACGGTCGTGGCGAGGGCCATGGCGAGCGGGGCGACCATGCCGGCGGCCATGACGGCGGCCATGATCTTCAGCTGCGGCGCGTCGGTGGCTGCACCAGCGGCGGCGAGACCGGTCGTGGCGAACGCGTAGGCGACCTTGTTGATCGGGCCACCGAGGTCGAAGCCCATCATGGCGCCGAGGATGACGCCGAGGATGACGGCGCTCGCACCGTTCATGCCGGTGAGCCAGCTGTTGAGGCCGTCGGTGAGGCCCTTGATCGGGCGGCCCAGGACGGTGATGAACAGGCCGACCGTGATGAGCGAGCTGAGCAGCGGGATGACGACCACGGGCATGACGCCCCGGACACCCTTGGCGACGTTCCAGCCGGAGACCCACCGGGCGACGAAGCCACCGAGCAGACCGGTGACGAGACCGCCGAGGAAGCCGGCACCCATCGTCGCGGCGACCGAGCCGCCGACGATGCCGGGGACGAGGCCTGGGCGGTCGGCGATGGCGAAGGCGATGAAGCCGGAGAGGATCGGCACGAGGAAGCCGAACGACGCGCCGCCGATGACGAACAGCAGGGCGGCCCACGAGGTGAGGCTCCCGGCGCTGAAGTTCTGGGCGATGTTGTACTGGTCGGCCGACGTGAGGTTGTACTTCACGATCTCGATGGCGCCCGTCTTGCCGAGCGCGACCTGGGCCAGCATGAAGGACAGGGCGATGAGGATGCCGCCGGCCGCGACGAACGGGATCATGTAGGACACGCCGGTCATGAGCCACTGGCGGATCTTGGTGCCGGTGCTCGCGCCGTCCTCGACCTTCGAGACGAGGCCACCGGCCGGGCCCGCGGCAGCGGCAGCGGCGGCGGCCGCCTCGCGCTTGCTCGGGTCGGCGTCCCACTCGGCGACGAGCTGCTCCGCCTGGGAGACGAGCGCGGGGCCGTCGGAGATGCCCTTCTTGACGCCGACGTCGACGAGGGGCTTGCCGGCGAAGCGGCGGGCGTCCTTGACGGGCAGGTCGTGGGCGAAGATGACGGCGTCGGCGGCGGCGATCTGGGCCGCGCTGAGCGGCTTGGAGCCGGCCGAGCCCTGAGTCTCGACGAGCATCGTGTGGCCGGCGGCCTTGGCGGCGTTCTCGAGGCCTTCGGCCGCCATGTAGGTGTGGGCGATGCCGGTCGGGCACGAGGTGACGCCGACGAGGTTGAGCACGCGCTTCGCGGCCGGGGCCGCGGCGCCGGTCCTGTCGGCGGCAGCAGCACCGGCACCGGCAGCAGCGCCAGCAGCAGCACCGGCGGGCTGGTCGAGCTCGACCTCGGCGCTGACGATCCGGACGACCTCGGCCTCGGTCGTGGCCGCGGCGAGCGCCGCCTTGAAGTCCTTCTTCATGAGTGCGCGGGCGAGCTTGGGGAGCATCTGCATGTGCGCGTCGCCGCCGCCCTCGGGGGCCGCGATGAGGAAGACGAGGGTGGCCGGGCCGTCCTTGGCGCCCCAGTCGATGCCATCGGTGCGCCCGAAGACGAGCGACGGCTCGGTGATCGCGGTGCTGCGGGCGTGCGGGATGCCGATGCCGCCGGGCAGGCCGGTCGCCATCGTCTCCTCGCGCTTGCGCACGTCGGCGAGGAACTGGTCGAGATCGGTGCAGCGGCCCGTGGCGACGAGTCGCTCGCCGAGCCTCCGGGTCGCCTCGTGGCGATCGGCACCGGTGAGGTCGAGGACGACCTGGTCTTCGGTGATCAGGGACATGACATTTCCTTTCGGAGGATCGAGACGATCGAGGTGTTCGGCGTCTGGGGCCGCGTCACGAGAGGACGCGGTCGAAGTCGGGCTCGCGGGTCAGCACTGCGCGTATGCCGTCGAGGTCGTCGGGTGAGGGCACTCGGCTCCCCGGGAGGGTGACCGCCGCCGCGCCCCACGTCACCCCGGTGAGGAGCGCGTCCGCCGGGTCGAGGCCGGTGGACAGGCCGTGGAGCAGGCCGGCGAGCATGCAGTCGCCGGCGCCCACGGTGGACAGGGGGGCCGTGATCGTGGCGCGGGCGTGCGAGCACCCGTCGCCCGTCACGAGCAGGGCGCCGTCACCGCCGAGGCTGACAGCCACGACGTCGATGCCGGCGGCGACGAGTTCCTCGGCGGCGTCACGCACGTGCCCGAGCGTCGGCAGGTCGTGGCCGACGAGCTCGGCGAGCTCCTCGTGGTTGGGCTTGATGAGGTGCGGGCGGGCGGCGACTGCGGCCGCGAACGGTGCGCCGGAGGAGTCGATGGCGATGCGTCCGCCGCGCTCGCGAACCCTCGTGACGAGGACGGCATACAGGTCGGTCGGCGCGCCGGGCGGGAGGCTGCCGCAGCCGACGACCCACTGGGCGCCCTCGGCACGCTCGAGCGTGGTGGCGACGAGCGCCTCGACCTCGTCCGGCGACAGGTCGGGGCCGGGCTCGTTGAGCTTGGTCGTCGTGCCATCGGGCTCGAGGACGCTGATGTTCATCCGCACGGAGCCGCGGACCGGGACGGAGGCGTAGGAGACACCGGCCGCGTCGAGGAGCTCCTCGAGCAGGTGGCCCTCGGGTCCCCCGCTCGGCAGGACGGCGGTGGTCGCCGCACCTTGGGCCGCGAGGGCCCGGGAGACGTTGACCCCCTTGCCGCCCGGGTCGATCCGGCTGCTGCTGGCCCGGTGAACCTCGCCCCGGCGCAGCGCGTCGATGAGGACGGCTCGGTCGATGCTCGGGTTGGGCGTGAGCGTCACGATCATGCGGTCACCACTTCCGGTCCGGCCGCACGGATCTCGGCGGCGACGTCGTCGTCGAGGTCGGTGTCGGTGATGACGACGTCGACGTCGGCGAGCTGGGCGAATCGGTGGAGGTGGTCGTCACCGGCCTTGCTCGAGTCGGTGAGGACCACGCACTTGCGGGCGGCGCCGACCATGGCGCGCTTGACGAGGGACTCGGACTGGTCGGGCGTCGTCAGGCCGCGGGCGACGGAGAGGCCGTTGGTGCCGATGATCGCCACGTCGACGACGACGTCGGCGAGGGCGCCCGTGGCCCAGTCGCCGACGGCGGCGCCGGTCGTCCCGCGGACGCGTCCGCCGAGGAGGTAGAGCTTGATGCCCGGGTGCGTCGACAGGACGGTCGCGGCCGCGAGGCTGTTGGTCAGGACCGTGAGGTCGAGGTCGGGCGGGAGCATCTCGGCGACGGCCAGGGTGGTCGAGCCGGCGTCGAGGATGATGCTGCCGCCGCTCGGGAGCTCGTCGAGGGCGCGGGCGGCGATGCGGCGCTTGACGTCGGCGAGCCGGCCGGAGCGGGTGGCGAGGGTGGGCTCGACCTCGAGGCGCTCGACGGGGATCGCGCCGCCGTGGACCCGGCGCAGGGAGCCGCGGCGCTCGAGGGCGGTGAGGTCGCGGCGGACGGTCTCGGCGGCGACCCCGAGGGAGTCGGCGAGCGCGGTGACCTCGACGCGGCCGGCACGACGTGCCTCCGCGATGATCCGCTGCTGCCGCTCCGCTGCGTACATCGGACTCCCTCGTCCTCGTGTCTTGACCGTCGTCACCCGGTCCCCCATCGGGCCGGTGGATCTAGGAAACCACTGGATCGGTCCCATGTAAATAGATTCGGTCACCCGTTTTTGTGGGATCGGGCAGCACTGGACTCAAACGGACACCGAGATTGGCGCCCGGACGCCCGCGCGGCGGCGACCCCGCGGCATACAGTTCGGCCATGCAGAGCGCCACCTTCAGCCTCACCACGCCCGACGGCACCGAGGTCTTCGTCAACCGTTGGCTCCCCGACGGGGCGCCCAAGGCCGTCGTGCAGATCGCGCACGGGCTCGCCGAGCACTCCAGCCGCTACGCCCGTTTCGCCCAGCGCCTCACCGACCACGGCTACGCCGTCTACGCCTCCGACCATCGCGGCCACGGCAAGACGTCGAGCGCCCGCGGCTTCTTCGCGGATCGCAACGGCTGGCAGACCGTCATCGACGACCTGCACGCCGTGACCGAACGGGCACGTGAGGAGCAGCCCGGCCTGCCCGTCTTCCTCCTCGGCCACAGCATGGGCTCGTTCATCTCGAGGGGGTATGCCGCGTCGTACGGTTCCGAGCTCGCCGGCCTCGTGCTCTCGGGCACCGCGGGTGGGGCCGGCGCGATCGGCAAGGTGGGCATCTTCCTCGCCTCGACCCAGGCCCGGCTCCGCGGCCACGCCCACACGAGCGGCCTGATGAACACGCTGAGCTTCGGGCAGTACAACAAGGCCTTCAAGCCGACCCGCACCGACTTCGACTGGCTCTCGCGCGACCCGGCCGAGGTCGACAAGTACATCAACGACCCCGACTGCGGGTTCGTCTTCAGCGCAGGCGGGTTCGCCGACCTGCTCCGCGGGCTCGAGACCGTCAACACCGATGCGTCCGCCGCCCGCGTGCCCAAGGACCTGCCGGTCCACCTCGCCTCGGGCGACAAGGACCCGGTCGGGGCCAACGGCAAGGGTGTGCGCCGGGTCGCCGACCAGCTGCGCCGGCTCGGGGTGCGCGACGTGACGATGACGCTGTGGCCCGACGCGCGGCACGAGATCCTCAACGAGACCAACCGCGACGAGGTCGAGGTCGAGATCGTCGACTGGCTCGACGCCCACCTCACCCCCGCGGACGCCGTCGGGAACTGAGCACTCGACGAGTCAGTCCCGTCGAGAACTGAGCACTCGACGGGTCCATTCACGTCGGGAGCTGGGCACTCGACGTTCACCTCGTCGAGTGCCCATCCCGTCGGACCGTCAGCCGCCGCGTGGCTCGTCGGAGCGGGGCCCGACGGGTCCGGTCGCGGGCGAGAGTCGGCGGGTGCCGGCCAGCGTCTGGAGGCTGCGGGTGTAGCCCGGCAGCACCGTCGGGACGACGCGTGGGTCAGGCTGCGCACTCGTCGGCACGGGCGTGTGGTGGTAGTCCGCCTGCACACGCTCGGGCGTCACGTCGATGACGACGAAGCCGTGGCTGACGCCGTCGATGTAGCGCAGCCACGGGTTGAGCTGCTGAGCGGCGCCGATGGCCTGGCGGGTGGCGCCGACGACGACCTCGGGCGGCTGCCCCTTGAGCTGCGCCGTAGTGCCGAGCACCTCGTAGAAGCCGTCGCTCGTCACCGACGGGCAGACGAACTCGACACCGGCCGAGGCGTAGGACGACTGCCCGGGCGACGAGGAGACCGGCAGGTCGCAGGAGAAGGAGGCGTGGATGTCGCCGGTCAGCACCACGGCGTCGCCGGCCGCTGCGGGCTGCGCCGCGAGGTGCGTGAGCAGGCTCGTGCGATCAGCGGTGTAGCCGTCCCACTGGTCGGCGTTGACGAAGGTGTAGCCGGGCGCCCCGAGCGCCGCGCCCGGGTAGAGCACGGGCGCGACCATGACCTGGTTGCCGAGCAGGTGCCACTGCCGCCCCTGCTGGGCGAGGCCGTCCTTGAGCCAGGCCAGCTGCTCGGGCTCGGGCAGGTGGCGGGCCGGCGAGGCGATCGCGCCGTCGATGAGCGGGCTGACCCCGATCGGGACGAAGCCGTCGAAGGGCACGCCGGGCGCCGTGACCTGGGCGCTGCGGTTCTGCCGCGTCTCGAGGATCGACAGGTCGCCGAGGTCACCGAAGGTGAACCGCTTGAAGAAGCGCGTGCCCTGGTGCGGCACCGTCTGGTCGGGCATGCGGAACGGCATCCACTCGAGGTAGGCCTGCATGGCCTGCGCGCGGCGCTCGAGGTAGGGACCCTCGTCGGCCTGGTGGTTCTGCGCGCCTCCGGCCCAGGCGTTGTTGGCGACCTCGTGGTCGTCGAAGATCGTGATCCACGGCAGCGCCTGGTGCGCGGCCCGGCAGTCCGGGTCGGCCTTGTGCAGGGCGTGCCGCAGGCGGTAGCCGAGCAGGTCGATGGTCTCGGTCGGCGGCTGGTTGTCGCGGACACCGGCGAGGGCGGCGGGGCCGTAGCGGTCGGCGCCGTTGCCGTACTCGTAGATGTAGTCGCCGACGTGGAGCACGAAGTCGAGGTCGTCGCAGGCGGCAATGGCGCGATAGGCCGTGAAGTAGCCGCCGGTGTAGTTGCTGCAGCTGACGAGGGCCAGCCGGAGCGCGTGCGTCTCGCCCGCGATGTCGCCGGCAGTCTGCGTGCGCCCGACGTCGCTGAACTCGCCGAGCGACGAGAAGCGGTAGTAGTAGCGCGTGTAGGGGTCGAGCCCGGTGACGTCGACCTTGACCGTGTGGTCGCTGTCGGGCGAGGTCATCACGGTGCCGTGCGCGGCGACGCGCGTGAACCGGCTGTCGCGAGCGACCTGCCACCGCACCGGGATCGGGCGGCCGAGGCCGCTGCCCGGGGTGGCGAGAGGCTCGCCGGGGCGGGCCGGCGGCGTCGCGCGGGTCCAGATGATGACGGAGTCGGCGGTCGGGTCGCCACTGGCGATCCCGTAGCCGAAGATGCCCTTGCCGGCCGGCGCCGCAGCGGCGGCCGGGTCGAAGACGCGAGGGACGGCGAGTGCGGCGGTGGCCGCGGCGACACCTTTGAGGAGGGTGCGCCGGTCGAGGGACGGCGTTGTCATGGTCGCGAGGCTATGCCCGCGCGGTGACGCTCAGGTGGCGTATGCGTGGACGGACGTCCGGCGACTGGGTGACCTCCCGTGGTCGGCGCCGTCTCCCACGACACCTGCCCCGCGACACCTCCCGCGACGAGGGTCCCTGACGTAGCGTCGGGACATGAGCACCCGGCTGCGTGGCCCGTCATGACCCACCCCGTCCGCGTCATCGTCGGCGTCCTGCTCGTCCTCGTCGGGGTGCTGTGGCTGCTGCAGGGTCTCGGCTACGTCGGCGGGAGCGTGATGTCGGGCGTCACCCTGTGGGCGATCATCGGCCCGGTCGTGGCCGTCGCCGGTGTGGCGCTCGCGCTCTCCGGAACCCGACGTCGTCCCTGAGGCCGACGCCGGGTCCGGCGAGCCGAGCGCCCGCGGTCAGCCGTCCACCTGCCGCGGCGGCTCGATCCGGTCGGCCGGCACCACCGGTGCCAGCTGCGACGGCGGGGCGAGCGGGGCGAGCGGGACCTCCGAGCCTCCCTCGTCGAGCTGGAACGGCGGGTAGACGTCGGTCATCAGGGCGGCATACGCGACGACGCGGTAGACCCAGCGGTTGAGGCCGATGACGAGGTCGAACAGCGCCCGCGGGTAGCGCCCGGTGAACAGGAGCGAGAACCCTGCGATCGCCACGAGCAGCCCGAGG
Source organism: Terrabacter tumescens (assembly GCF_014646815.1). Lineage (GTDB taxonomy): Bacteria > Actinomycetota > Actinomycetes > Actinomycetales > Dermatophilaceae > Terrabacter > Terrabacter tumescens. The sequence goes on along the minus strand of NZ_BMNZ01000002.1, from coordinate 446,144 downwards.
ACGCCCCAGCCCCAGGTCTCGACCCGGGCGCCGCTGTTGGTCGTGCGGCCCCACACCCATCCGCCGCCGCCGAGGAGCAGGCCGAGGATGATGTAGTGCGGGATGGCCAGCAGCCACCACTTCACGAGCACGAGGCCGCGCGAGAGCCGCTCGGGGTAGGCGATGTCGAGCCGGGCCGGGTAGTCGGGCTCAGGGCCCAGGCTGAACGGCGGGTACCGGTCGGTGCCGAGTCCGCCGTTGCCGCAGTAGTACGACACGCGCCAGGACCACTGCAGGACGCCGACGTTGAAGGCGAACAGGCCCCGCGGGTAGCTGCCCGTGAAGAGGATCGCGAAGAAGGCGACGACGCTGACCACCGAGAAGGCGATCCACAGGAATCCGAGCACGATGAAGTGCGGGATCGCGAGGAACCACTTGACGAGCCACAGCCAGCGCGACAGCGGCTCGTCGAGCCGGGCGTCCAGCGCCACCGGGCTCATCGCGCGCGGGTGCGAGGACCACGCGACCGGCTGACCGGTCGGGGGCGGTGCCTGCATCGGGGCGCCGGTCGGCGTCGCCATCGACATCGTCACCGGCTGGCCCGGACCTCCGGCAGCAGCGGACGCCGGGGTGGGTACCCCCGGCGGCCGGGTGTAGCTGGACGGTCGGCTGCCGGACGCGCCGGCGATGATGAGCGCCACCGCCACGCCGGAGACGACGAGCCCGAGGCCGAGCATGATGAAGGCCATCGGCAGCAGGAAGCCGGCACGCACGCCGATCGACGACGCGACGGCGACGCCGCTGCTGCCGTCGGCGTTCATGATCACCGCGGCCCACTGTCCACCGGTGACCCGCCAGGTCAGCTGCTGCTGCCCGGGGCCGGTCGCCGAGGCGGCCCAGAAGGTCTGGCTCGTCGGTGCCGGAGCGGTGGCGGCGCCCGGGGTGGCCCGCAGCACGGCGCTGCGCTGCCCGCCGGAGCGTGGGTCGGTGATGCCGACGACCTGGTCGTGGGCGACCCCGGTCAGGTAGGTCGACAGGCTGCCCGCGGGCGCGATGCCGAGGAAGACCGTCTTGCCCGGCTCGACCGGCCGGGCGGTCAGGCGCACGTCGAACTCGAGCCGGTCGAGCACCCACGAGGGCACGTCGGAGCTCGTGGCGACGACGGCGTCCGCCGTCGTCAGCGCGGGCGACGAGCTCGACAGGTCGGGCATCGAGAAGGTCAGGTAGCCCGCGCTGTCGCGGGCGACGGCATACGTGATGCCGAGGCCCGCCCCGCCGAGGAGCAGGCCCAACCCCGGGAGGATGAGCAGGCAGCCGATGATGAGCGCGGCGAGATGACCGCCGCCGGGATGCGACGTCCCCGTCCCCGGTGGAGCGGTGGTCGCCGGCACCGGCGAGGGGTTGCTGGTGAAGCTGACGTCGCTGAAGGGGTCGTTCGTGGATGTCATGTGATCACGTCCTGGGGAAGCGGCCGCGGACGAGCCGGCCGAGCGAGTCGAGGATCCCGACGCCGCCGCCGACGAAGCCGAGCACGAGCAGCACGCGTGCGACGACCTCCCATGCGGTGCCGATGACGTCGAGCGGGAAGACCTGCCAGATCTCGATCAGGGCAGCGAGGCCGAAGCCGATGGAGACGAGGTCGCCGAGGGCCCGCGGTCGAGGCAGGTCGAGGACGACGTTGACGGCGTCGGCGACGACTCGAGCGATGATCGAGGCGTTGACGATGCCGATGACGAGAGCGGTGCGGCCCGTCAGGAACGGCACCGCCTCCCACCCCGGCCAGCCGTTGATGAGCCAGAGCAGGACGAGGTTGACGAGGATGGACCCGACGTAGCCGCCGCGCCGGCTCGGGGGCGCGGGTCGGTCGTCGGGCTCGAGGGGTTGCCCGGAACGGTGGTCACGCGAGTCGGAGAGACGGTGCTCGCTCAGCGGCTCGGTCAGGCGCTCGGGGGGCTCCTCGGTCGGGAGGTGGGTCGGGTACTGACCCGGAATGGACATCATGATGCACTTCCAACTGACGTGGCGCCGGAGTGGGCGCCGAGGATCGGGAGGGGCAGCGCGGACCGCACCGCGGCAGCCAGGCCGCCGGGCACGACCTCGCGCAGCTCGTAGCGGGCCCGCACGAGGGGCGCGGGCACGGAGAGGACACGAGTCAGGTCGATGGGGGTGCCGCTGACGACGGCCTCGCACTCCCCCGCCTCGACGGCGGCGCGCATCGTCGCCTCGAGGTCGCGCACCTGCTCGGCGCCGTAGCCCATGGCGGGCAGGACACCTCGCGCGTTCGGGTACTTCGCGTAGGTCGCGGCGATCGACCCCACGGCATACGGGGTCGGGTCGACGATCTGCGCGGCACCGGCCGCGCGGGCGCCGACGACGCCGGCACCGTAGGTCATCGAGCCGTGGGTCAGGGTCGGCCCGTCCTCGACGACGATGACGCGGCGTCCCTCGACGGCGCTCGGATCGTCAACGGTGACAGGGCTGTCCGCGCGGAGCACCGTCGCGCGCGGGTTGAGCACGCGCACCGACGCCTCGACGGCCTCGACGTCGGCCGTGCGCGCCGAGTCGCACTTGGCGATGACGACGACGTCGGCCATCCGGACGTTTGCCTCGCCGGGGTGGTATGCCGTCTCGTCGCCCGGGCGCAGCGGGTCCGCGAGCACGACGTGCAGGTCGGGGACGTAGAAGGGCAGGTCGTTGTTGCCGCCGTCCCAGAGGATGACGTCGGCCTCCTGCTCGGCCTCGCGCAGGATCCGCTCGTAGTCGACGCCGGCGTAGACGACGACGCCCGCGTCGAGGTGCGGCTCGTACTCCTCGCGCTCCTCGATGGTGCAGTCGTGCCGGTCGAGGTCGGCATACGTCGCGAATCGCTGGCACGCCTGCGCGGCGAGGTCGCCGTAGGGCATGGGGTGCCGGATCGCGACGACGCGCAGGCCGAGGTCGAGGAGCATCCGGGCGAGGTAGCGGGTCGTCTGGCTCTTGCCGACGCCCGTGCGCACCGCGGTCACGGCGACGACAGGGCGGCTGCTGCGCACCATCGTGTGTCGCGCAGAGTGCAGCCGGAAGTCGGCGCCGGCGGCGACGCAGCGCTCGGCCAGGTGCATGACGTGCTCGTGCCGCACGTCGGAGTAGGCGAAGACGACGACGTCGACGCCCTCGCGCTCGACGACGTCGGTCAGCTCCGACTCGGCCACGATCGGGATGCCCTGCGGATACAGCGATCCCGCGAGCTCGGGCGGGTAGCGACGGCCCTCGATGTCGGGGATCTGGGTCGCGGTGAAGGCGACGACCTCGTAGGTCGGGTCGTCGCGGAACACGACGTTGAAGTCGTGGAAGTCGCGTCCGGCCGCGCCGAGGATGACGACGCGGGTGCGATGGACGGGGGCGGTGCTCGTGCTCGTCGTGCTGGTCGTGGACGTGCTCATGGCCATCTCCGCGGCTGGGACGCCGACGTGACCGACACACCCTCTTGCGGGTAGTCCTGGCTGCGGGACCCGCCTCTTCAACTGTCCCACCGGGGCGTCCGGGCGGCGCCCGTCCGAGAGCGGGATCACCCCACGTTTCCCGTCACTTTCCAGCGACGACGACGAGGCACGGTGCCACGATCGAGGGGTGAGCGACACGGCCGCACGACCCGGGGCCCGCGAGCACCGCGGCCCGATCCCCGGCACCCCCACGCACGAGCACGTCTCCCTCGCCGAGGACTGGGTGGCGAGCAACTACAGCCCGCTGCCCGTCGTCATCTCGCACGCCGAGGGGGCCTGGGTCACGGACGTCGAGGGGCGGCGCTACCTCGACGCGCTGGCCGGCTACTCCGCCCTCAACTTCGGGCACCTGCACCCAGGTCTCGTCGGGGTGGCGAGGGCGCAGCTCGAGCGGCTGACCCTGACGAGCCGCGCCTTCCACAGCGACCGGCTCGGGCCGTTCTGCCGGGACCTCGCGGCGCTCGCCGGCAAGGAGCTCGTGCTGCCGATGAACACCGGCGCCGAGGCCGTCGAGACGGCGATCAAGACGGTGCGGCGCTGGGGCTACGAGGTCAAGGGCGTGCCGGACGGCCGGGCGCGCATCGTCGTCATGGCCGGCAACTTCCACGGCCGTACGACGACGATCATCAGCTTCTCGGACGACCCCGTCGCGCACGACCACTACGGCCCCTACACGCCCGGTTTCGACACCGTGCCCTTCGGTGACATCGAGGCGCTCGAGGCGGCCATCACCGACGACACCGTCGCCGTGCTGCTCGAGCCGATCCAGGGCGAGGGCGGCGTCATCCTGCCCCCCGACGGCTGGCTGCGCGACGTGCGCGAGCTGACCCGGAGGCGGGGCGTGCTCATGGTCGCCGACGAGATCCAGTCGGGCCTCGGCCGCACCGGCACGACCTTCGCGTGCGACCTCGACGGCGTCGTGCCCGACGTCTACGTGCTCGGCAAGGCGCTCGGAGGCGGCATCGTCCCGGTGTCGGCGATCGTCGCCGACCGCGACGTGCTCGGCGTCATCACGCCGGGCAGCCACGGGTCGACCTTCGGGGGCAACCCGCTCGCCGCCGCCGTCGGCCAGGCGGTCGTCGGGCTGCTCGCCACCGGCGAGTTCCAGCAGCGCGCGCGGCAGCTGGGGGCGCTGCTCGACAGCGGGCTGCGCGAGCTCGTCGGGCACGGTGTCGACGCGGTCCGCTGCCGTGGCCTGTGGGCCGGCGTCGACCTCGACCCGCGGCTCATGACCGGGCGCGAGGCCTCGCACCGGCTGCTCGAGCGCGGCGTCCTCGTCAAGGACACGCACGGCTCGACGGTGCGCCTTGCTCCGCCGCTCGTCGTCGGCGAGGTCGAGATCCAGATCCTGCTCGACGCCTTCGCCGCGATCCTGCACTGATCGTGGATGCAGCGCTCGTGCACGTGCACCGAGATCTCCACACCCCGGAGGAGGGGTCATGGCACAGAAGAAGAAGAAGTGGTCGGACCTGACGAGCGGCCAGCGGACCGCGGTCATCGTGGTCGGCTGCGTGCAACTGTCGCTCGCCGCGGCGGCGTGGACCGACCTGGCCCGTCGTCCGGCTGAGGAGGTGGCCGGGAGCAAAGCCAAGTGGGCGGCGATCATCGCGATCAACTGGGTCGGGCCGATCGCCTACTTCACCCGGGGACGACGGATCGCACCGGAGCAGCCCCTGTCCTGAGAGCGTCCTGACATTGTCCTGACATCGCCCCAGATAGCTTGACAAGCGCCTCTTGTCATCGTGTCAGTCTTGACGGATCCCCCGACGCCACAGAGTGTTTCGCGCCACGATGAGATCCCGTGGCAGCTCCAGCCACCACAGCCCTGAGGGGTCACACATGGTCGACGGAAGCGAAACACCCACCACCACCCGGCGCGGGGCCCTGAAGACCGGGGCGCTCGGCCTCGGCGGGCTCACCGGCGCCATGGCGCTCGGCAGCGGACACGCCTCGGCCGCCGAGCCGCCGTCCATGGCCACGGTTGCGGCCCTGGCCGGGATCACGGCCGGCCGCTACTTCCTCCAGCTCGACTCGATCCCGGGCGACAGCACCGATGCGCGACATGCGGGGTGGATCGAGACGCTGAGCTACTCCTGGGGCGCCTCGAACTCCTCGACGGTGTCCGGCTCCGGATGGTCCTCCAGCAAGCCCAGCCTCAGCAACCTGTCCTTCGTGTCGAGCTTCGGGTCCGCCAGCCCACTGCTGTTCCTCCGTGCCATGAACGGCAAGCACCTGAGCACTGCGTTGCTCGAAGGCATGACGGCCGGGACCGACCCGAGGAAGTTCGTCGAGATCGAGCTGAAGGACGTCGCCGTAGCGTCCTACCAGTCGGCAGCCTCCGATGGCGGTGGGCTGCCCACGGACTCCTTCTCCCTCGCCTTCGCGAGCATCAGGTACACGATCTTCCTGCAGTCCGACACCGGCGGTCCCGGTCAGACCATCAGCGCCACCTGGAACGTACGCACGGCCTCCGGCACCAGCACGGTGACCTGAACCGAGCTGAACCACGTCGCTCGGCCGCCCACCGGGCCGAGCGCGCAGGCCTACGTCCGGTCTGCCCGCTCGGCCCGGTCACGGATGCCGCGCAGCATCTTCTGGCTCATGAGCGAGCTTGCGGCAGAGACTGGTTCGACGAGCAGCGGCGACCAGCGGTGGGTGTAGGAGAAACGCTCGCGCGTGATGAGCCGGGTCGCGCGGTGCGGGTGTCGGCGCAGCACGAACGACCACGTGAAGTCGTAGGGGGCGGCGTCCGGCACGCCGGCGCCTGCTACGGCCATGGCTGGGGCCGCGTGCAGCACAAGGGAGTGGCCGGGATCGACGGCTGCGACCGTGAGCGCGACCCTCGGGTGGAGGCGCACGAGGTCGCCGGGCTCGAGGTGCTGCCAGGCGTCGACGACGGTGTCGGCGCTGTGCAGGTGGCAGCCGGCGCGGTTCTCGAGCCCGTCGTAGCTGTAGAAGCCGCCTCGGTCGGACCCCATCTGCACGACCCAGCGCCAGACCTCCTCCGGCGGCGCCTCGATCGTGATGGCGCGCGTGGCGACGAGGCCGGGATCGCGCAGGATCTCGTCACCGGGGAGCAGCTCGCGGGTCTCCTCGGTGGTGGCGCCCCAGTGCAGCGCGGACCACCGCAGCGTCACGACGGACAGCGCGGCGCCGCCCACGACCAGCGGTGCGAGGACTCGCCTCATGCTCACCACGGTAGTCCGGATCCCGTTGCCGCACGGGGCGATCCGCCAGAGACAAGATCCGCCGGAAGCGGACGGGGCGCCCCTGAAGAAGATGGAGCCCGGCTCGCGCTCGCGAGTCCGGGCCACCAGTGACGGTTCACGTACCACAACGGGCCAACCGCCGAAGTCTTGGTCTTCCTGGGAACGAGTGTCCCGCTCCAGGACGACCACGCCAGAGTGACACGCCGGTCCCGGCGCAGTTCCTGGAAATGACGCAAGATGACACAAACGGACCATCGGTGACTAGTCAGAGTCGGATCACGGCACGACCGGCAGCAGCCACGTGGTCCCGTCGGTCGTGTCGATGAGGGCGGCCCGGTCGCACCGGAGGGTGAGCGGCAGCCGGTCCGAGACGGCCTCGACGACGGCCGGCATCCGCGACCCGGCGACACCGGTCGTGGCCGACACGTGCGGCAGCCAGTGCCCGGGCTCGTAGTGGCGGTGGATCGTGGCACCGGTCGCACGCAACGCCTCGACGGCCGTGGCCTGACGGACGGCGAGCCCGGCCGACGTCGAGCCGGCGAGCGCCGCCCGGCCACGCGGGAAGACCACGGTCCCCTGCACGGCGACCTCGACGGGACCGGCGTCGCGCAACCCGTCCACGGCGGCACGCACCGCGCCGGGGTCGCAGGCCAGCAGGACGGCATACGACAGGTGGGGCACGTGGCGGCCGTGGGTGTGCGTGAGCAGCGTCGGGACGCCCTCGTCCTCGAGCGCCCGCCACAGCGTGCGGACGAGCCGGTCGGACCGGGGGTCGAGCAGCAGACACAGCGCGAGCGCCATGGCCCATTGTGGTCACGCCGGCGACGCCTACGCTTGGCCCGGTGAGCCCCATGCCGAGCGACCTCGACGTCGTCAACGCCAACCGCTACGTGTCGCTGACGACCTTCCGCCGGTCGGGCGAGCCGGTGTCGACGCCGGTGTGGGTCGCGCTCGACGGCGGCGAGCTCGTCGTCGTCACCGTCGACCCGAGCGGCAAGCTCAAGCGGCTCGCGCACACCTCGCGGGTCGAGCTGCGTCCGTGCGACCTCCGCGGCCGGGTGCCCGAGGGGGCGCCGACGTATGCCGGCACGGCCGTCGTCGACCGCACGCCCGAGGGCGTCGCCGCCGTCAAGCGAGCCCTGGGCCGCAAGTACGTCATGGCGCGGCTCGGTGACGCGCTCGCCGTCGTCACCGACCGCATCCGCCCCCGTACGCCGCGGGCGGGCATCAGGATCACCCTCGGCTGAGCGTCGGCCCGGGCGCGACCGAGCACCCGCGCGACGGCGCAGTTCGGACACGTGTTCGTAAGTTCGGACAAAGCTTGGACAGACCGTTTCGCCCATCCCCTGACCTGCGGTTATGTTGGCAGTCATGAGTCCCACCGCAGGCACCCGGCTGGTCCAGCGCCAGCTCGGCAAGATGCTGCGCAGCAAGGTCGCGGGCGACGACGCGCCGGCCCGTGCGCAGCGGATCTGGGGTGCCCAGGGAGAGCGGTGGTTCACGCCGGACGACCCGGTGTGGCGAGTCCATGCCGACGCCTCGATGTTCCCCGCCGGCGTCACCTCGCTCCTGCTCCAGATGCTCCACCCCATGGCAATGGCGGGGGTTGCGGGCCACAGCGGCTACAAGAGCGACCCGTGGGGCCGGCTCCAGCGCACCAGCCACTACCTCGCCACGACGACCTTCGGCACGATCGAGCACGCCGAGGAGGCCATCGCCATGGTCCGCTCGATCCACGAGCGGGTCCGCGGCAAGGACCACCTCGGCCGGCCGTACCGCGCTGGCGACCCGCACCTGCTCAGGTGGGTGCACGTCGCCGAGATCGACTCGTTCCTGCGCGGCTACCAGACCTTCGGCGACACGCCCCTGACCGACGACGAGGCCGACGTCTACGTCGCGCAGGCCGGCATCCCCGCCGCACGGCTCGGGGTCATCGACCCGCCGACGTCGGTGGCCGAGCTGCGAGCGGTCCTGCAGTCCTACCGCCCCGAGCTCGAGACGAGCCCCGCTGCCCGCGAGGCCGCGCGCTTCCTCCTGCTCGACCCGCCGCTGCCCTACTACGCCCGCCCCGGCTACGGCACCCTCGCTTCCGGCGGTGTCTCGCTGCTACCCGGGTGGGCGCGCGAGATGCTCGGCATCCCGCTGCCCGGGGTCGTCTCGAGTCTCGTGGCGCGTCCGCTCGGCCACCTCGGCACGGCCGCGGTGCGCTGGGGCATGGCCGGCCTCGCCGAGCGCCGACCGTCCGACGTCCCGCCGGACGACACCCACAGACCCCCCGACGAGCCGGATGAACTCGTCGGGGTCCAGGCCGCCAGCTGAGCGGCCATCTTTGACCGGGCCGGGAGGCGCTCAAGAAGCGGGTGCCCCCGGCCCGGCGCCTCCGTCCCCTCCCGCGCGATGATCGCGTATGCCGTGTGGCGCGCCCCCTGGGCCGGCGCCGGAGCCGCCCTCGTCAGTCTCGGGCATCGAGCAGGCCGCGGCGGGCCGCCTCGACCCCGGCCTGGAATCGGCTCGTCGCCCCCGTCTGCGCCATGAAGTCGCTCATCAGCCGCCGGACCGTCCGGGTGGACAGGCCGAGGCGCCGCGCCGCGGACTCGTCGGTGGCGCCCGAGGCGAGCATCTGCAGCAGCTGCCGGCTCGTGGCGCTCGTCAGCGGCGCCTCGCGCCGGCGCGCCTCGCCGAAGGGCTCGGCCAGCAGCCACACCATCTCGACGTGGTCCACGAGGGCCGCGACGAGCGCCGGTGACCGCACCTCGATCGCGCCCTGCGACGGGTCGCCGACGACGCGCGGCAGCAGCGCGACCTCGCGGACGACGACGAGGAGCATCGGCACTCGGGCATGGTCCGCGCCTGCCCACCCATGTCGGTGAGCCACCGGGCGTAGTCGAGCGTGGCCGGGTCGTGGCGGAAGCTGTCCTGGTAGACGGCGCGGATCGCGACGCCGCGCTCGAGGGCGAGCTGGTTGAGCGGCTTGCTCGCGGCCATCGCGTCGGGCTTGTGCGCGCGGCCCGGGTTGAGCGAGACGCACTCGGTGCGGGCCTCGAGCGCCAGCTCCTGGAGCCGGTCGCGCACGCCCTCGACGGTGCGGTGGTGCACGAGCGCCTCGCGGTGCAGGTGGGCGTCGTGATCGGCCGCCATCGTCTCCATGAGCGCGCGCACGGCCGCGACGCGTCGGGCCTGGGCAGCCAGCGCCACCTCGGCCTCGGCGACGAGCCTCGCCATGCCGACGCGCGGCGGCGACGGGACGAGGACCAGCGGGTCGGAGCCGGCTGGCTGGAGCAGGGCAGTGTCGGCGAGCGTGTCGAGCGCCTTACGCACCCGAGGACGACTGAGCGACAAGGCAATTGCCAGATCTGCAACGGTCTGCGTGTGGTCGTCGAGCATGGCGCGGTAGACCGCGGCCGCATCGTCGTCGAGGTCCATGCCCCACCCCTGTCTGGGCCGTGACCGCGACGGTTGCGGACCCCCGTTCGGCCGCCCCGCCCGGTCGTGTCCGCAAGCGGACAGGCCCGTTGCGGCCAGAGCATATCCCTTCCCGGCGTTCCCGCTCAGGAGCAACGTTCACCTCAGCAGAAGACCCCCCGAGGATGGGAACGCAGACCATGAAGAAGTCGCCCGCTCCGACCACCACCACCTCCCTCTCCGCCACTGTCTCCACCGCCTTCACCGGCCTGGCCGTCGCCGCCGGCCTCTGCCTCGCCGCGGCCCTCGGCGCCACTGCTCCCATCGCGGGCCCGGCCCACGTCTCGTCCACCCACGCGGCCCTCACCGCCTCCGCCGACCAGGGCTCGGGGGTCGTCGTCGCCGGCGGCTTCGAGTGGGGCTCGAACCGGAGCCGATGAGATGTACCTCCTGCCCCTGACGCTCCGACCGGGGCCGCTCGCCTCGCCGGAGACGTCCGCGGCGGAGGCCGGCGAGCTGCTGACCGCAGCCATCACAAGGATGCCGTTCGTCGAGCACGCGAGGGCCCAGGCCCGCGCCGACCGCATCGACATCGGTGTCTTCGTCACGGCCAAGGACCCGGCCCACGCCCTCGCCCGGCTGGTCGCGCTGCACTCAGCGGTGGACGCCCTGGGTGGCGACCCTCCGTGGTGGGTCCCCGACCCGGCCGGCCGACCCTGAGACGCGCTCGATCCACCTGATCCGCACCACCCGAGTTTCCTGCACCACCTCACTCGGCCATCTCGGCCACCCCCTCACAGAAGGAGATCCACCATGTCGTTCTCGAAGCTGCTCACCAAGGGCGCCGCTGTCGCCGTCACCGTCGCCGCCATCGGCGCCGGAGCCGCAGCCCCCGCGAGCGCCGCCACCGCCAAGTGCGAGTCCAGCGGCACGACGACCTACTGCTACCAGGTCACGAGCACCGCCGGCTCCGGCTTCAAGACCCTGTTCACTGACATGGTCATCAACACGACGAGCAGCACCGCGAGCCTGACCTGCAGGGTCGACAGCTCGAGCACCTACACGTCGAGCGCCACGGCCTCCGTCAGCGCCTCCGTCAAGGCCTTCCTCGTCGCCTCGGTCGACGCCTCGGTCTCGGCGACCGTGACCAACTCCGTGACGACGTCCATCGGCTCGTCGACGACCGTCGCGGTGCCGCCCAACACGACCCGCTACTGCGACCGCGGCAGCTACCTCTACAAGGGCACGGTGCTGCGGACCGGTGCGAGCGGCATGAACCAGCTCCCCAACTACACCTTCTACGTCACCGCCCCGGCGGTCCTCGCCTGGCGTCTGCGCTGAGGTCAGCCCGATGCGCCCCGTGATCTCCTCCGTCCTCGTGGCCACGTGCGCCGCCCTCCTGACCGGCTGCGCCGGGGGCTCGTCACCGACCTCGGCGACCGCGCCCTCCACACCTGCCACCCAGGCGGGCATCCAGGCGGGCATCTCGGCGGGCATCTCGGTCACGCCGCCCGCGGCACCGGCCGGTGAGTCGGTCATCGCCAGCCTCACGGGACAGGGGAGCTCGCGGAGCGCCCGCGACATCACGACCGACGGCAGCTACACCGCCTACCTCGTGTGCCGCGGCGGTGAGGAGGTCGTCGTCGTCTCCACCGCCTCGAAGTCCGACACTCCGGTGCCGTGCACGGGCTACGCCTCCCGGCTGCGCTACCTCACCGACGGGCACGCGGACTCCCTCACCGTCCAGGCCGCCTCGGGACAGGCCTGGGCCCTCACCGTCGTCGACGCGACCCTGGACAGCTAGAGGCTCCGCCACGAGGCGGCACACGGACCTCCCTCCGTGTGCCGCCTCATGGTCGGTCCTTGATACGCGCTGCCGGCGTCCTGTCGGCGGCGCCGGTCGTCACCTCACGGGCGAGCGTGTCGCCGGTGGCGTCGGGCTGCCGCCGCCCGGGGCAGCCTCCTTGACGTCGCCCACCGTGACGGTGAGGAGCGCGTCGAACGACTGGGCCGGTGCGCCGCTGTCGGTGACCCGCACGCACACGCTGTAGGACGACCTCGTCTCGAAGTCCAGCGGCGCCCTTGTGACGAGCGCATCGCCGCTGACCGTGAAGGCGGCGGAGCCGTCGGCGTAGGTGCCGCCGCAGCCGTCCGACACCACAGCGAAGGTATGCGTCTGGCCGGCGTCCGGGTCGAGCGCCCCGAGCGTGCCCACGGTCGTCCCCGACGGCTGGTTCTCGGGGACCGACGACGCGGAGAGGGTGATGCCGGTGGGGGGCTCGTTGACGTCGAGCACCGAGACCGTGAGGGCCTTGTCGAGGACGCTGCCCGCCGAGTCGGTCGAGCGGACGCGGATCGCGTAGGAGGACTTCGTCTCCTGGTCGAAGACGGCGGCGGTGCGCAGCTCGTCGCCGACGAGGGTGAACGACCCGTTGTCGGTGTCGCCGGCGCCGGTCACGAGGGCGTAGGTGAAGGTGTCGCCCGGGTCGGGGTCGGTGCTCGAGAAGGTGCCGACGAGGGAGCCGACGGGCAGGTTCTCGGCGACGCTCGGGGTGCGGAGCGCGAGGTCGGTGGGGGCTCCGTTGGCGGCGGCCGCCGTGGTGAAGCCGACGTTGACGTCGGCCGTCATCGCGTCAGGCGGGTCGCCGAGGTCCTTGTCGTGCACCGCGCTCGCGACGACCCGGAGGCGGCAGGTGGCGGTCCCGGGCACGTCGCCCGTGGGGGTCAGGGTCACGACCGTGTCGCCGCCACCCGGCGTGACGGGGACCGCGGCGCCGTCGCAGGTGAGCGCGAACGAGTCGGGGGTGACGCTGACGGGCTCGGAGAAGGTGACGGTGAGCGGCCGTCCCGGCTGCACGCCGGTCGCCTGGTCGCTCGGGTCTGTGGAGAGGACAGCCGGCGGACCGTCGACGGTGAAGGAGAACGTGTGGTCGAGGTAGGGGTGGTCGGGGGGGTCGACGGCGTCGTCGTCGTCGACCTTCGTCCGGTCGATCGTGCCCGTGCAGGCGTCACCGGCGACCAAGGCCGAGGTCGGCGAGAAGGTGAAGGTGGTGTCGTCTGTCGTCCGTGGTGGCGCCGTCGCCACCGGGGCACCTCCGCACACGAGGCCGAGGGCTCCCGCGTCGAGGGTGACGGGCTCGGAGAAGGTCACGGTGACGTCGGCGGACGTCGCGGCGTCGGTCGCACCGTCGCGCGGCGTCGTCGCGATGACGGAAGGGGCGGCGTCGAAGGTCGTGAAGGTGATGCTGACGGGGGCGGTGATCGCGGCGCGCGTGTCGACATCGGTGATCGCGGTGGCGGGCGCCGACAAGGTGCACGTCGCGGTCTGCGGGAGGTCGACGTCCGGGTCGAGTTGGACCACGGCACTGCGCGAGCCGGTGACGGCATACGGCACCTTCGTGCCACCACAGCTCAGCGTGAAGGCGCCGGCGGCCACGTCGACGGACTCGCTGAAGGCGAGCACGAGGTCGCTTCCCGTGACGAAGCCGGCGCTGTCGGCGTCCGGCATGGACGAGACGAGGGAGGGGGCTGCGTCGGTCCTGAAGGTGAACGTGCGGTCCGCGGCGGGGTTGTCCGGCGGGTCGAGGGTGTCGACGTCACTGATGCCCGCGGCGAAGACGGTCACCGTGCAGGCGGCCCCGCCGGGCAGGACGCCGCTGGGGTCGAGGGTCACGGTGGTCCCGCCAAGTCCTCTGGGCGTGAAGGGGATCGGCGTGTTGTCGCAGGCGAGGTCGAAGGCGGAGCTCGTGGCGGTCACGGGCTCGCTGAAGGTGACGGTGGGGCTCACACCCGTGCCGACCCGGGTGGCGCCGTTGGTCGGGGAGGTCGCGTCGACGACCGGTGCAGCGTCGTCGGGGGTCACCTCGAGCTGGGCCTCGCCGTCGAGGCAGCTGCCGGGGATCGTGGTGGTGCGGAGCGTGCCTGCCGGCAGCGCGGCACAGAAGTAGACGGTGCCGCTCCGCGGCGGCAGGGCCAGCGTGACCGCGGGCGCCGCACAGTCGGCGGGCCTCGCGGCCAGCCGCATCCAACCGGACGGCTGGACGCAGACGGTCGCCCGCGCCGGCTTGACCGTCACCGTGGCCTCGTCGCTCCGGCACTCGCTCGGGGAGGTGACAGCGCGCAGCAGGCCGCTGCTCTTGGCGGCGCACGCCGAGGTCAGCTCCCCGCTCGTCGGGACGGAGGGAGCGGAGGGAGCGGAGGGCGCGGAGGCACTGGATGGGACGGAGGGGCCGGCAGCGGCCGAGCCTGCAGGCCCGAGGACCGCGGCGACGAGGAGCAGCGTGCACGCCGCGGCGACACGGTGGAGCGGGCGCCCGAGGGTCAGCGGGTGCAACGGGCGCAGCCAGGCGACACCACTCGACCTGGCGCTGGCGCGCGACATCGCGACCTCCGATCAGGGCCCGCCGCCACGGCAGTCGACCGTGCGCGCATGGTCCCGGTTGCCACCTTACTTCGACAGCGCCGCGATCCCGCGTGTGACGAAGAACGAGAGGATGCCGGGCGCCGCCCGTCGCTCTCATGTCCCATCGGCCCCGCTCTCGACCCCGGGACGCGTCGGGTCAGTAGGCTGACCACGTGCCCAGACTCGTGCTCACCGTCATCGGCGACGACCGCGCCGGCCTCGTCAGTGCCCTCGCGGACGTCGTCACCGCGCACGACGGCAACTGGGAGGACAGCCAGCTCGCCGAGCTGGCCGGCAAGTTCGCCGGCATCGTCGTCGTCGGCGTGGCGGCCGAGCGCGTCGAGGAGCTGACGGGCGCGCTGCGCGAGCTCGACGGGCTGCTCGAGGTGACCTCGCACCCCGGCGTCGAGGGCGCCGGTGGGGTGGCGGACGACGCCGACGCCCAGCGCCTCCGGGTCGACCTGCTCGGCAACGACTCCCCCGGCATCGTGCGCGAGGTGTCGTCGGTGCTGAGCCGTCACGAGCTGTCGATCGAGACGATGACGACGGAGACGCGCGAGGCCCCGATGGCCGGCGGCCTGCTCTTCGAGGCGCACGTCGTCGTGCGGGTGCCGGGCGGCTCCGACACGGCCGCGCTGCGCGCCGACCTCGAGCGCCTCGCGACCGAGCTGCTCGTCGACATCGCTGTCGCCTGACGGCGGCGCCCCGGCGGCGACGGCGGCCCGAGAACGACAATGGGGCCCGCCTCGCGATGCGAGCTCGGACCCCGAGACGGTTCACGTACCACAACGGGCCAACCGTCAAAGTCTTCGTCGTCGGTGTGACGACTCCTATCAGTGGAGCCCACGCGACGAGGTGATACGTCCCGATTCGGCATTGCTTGCGCAAACCTTGCAGAGTCCTTGCGGTCCCGGACGGTGGAGCGCACCGAGGCGCGAGGCGCGGCGGGAAACGTCAAACAGCGGCGGCGGCCGGCCGCCCGGGGGAGAATGTATGGACAGGGGCGCACACGAACCCACGGGTGTCGTGACCACAGAACCGCCCTCCACTCGGGCACACATCGTCGTCGCGGCGCCGGCCGCACCCTCCCTGGCTGGACGCAGCCGTGCGCCGGGGCCGCGGCGGCTTCGTGTCCGCGGCTCGCACCTCTGCGACGTCCCGGCCGACACTCGCCTTGCGCGAAATCTTGCGGGGGCCGCGAGCCACGCGCACGCTGTGGTCATGCAGGGAACCGGCGACGTCACGACCCCGATGACCCACACCAAGGCCGTCCCGATCGCGGACTACGGCTTCCTCGCCGACGGGGAGGTGACGGCCCTCGTCGCGCCGGGCGGCGATGTCGACTGGATGTGCCTGCCGCGGATGGACTCCCCCAGCGTCTTCGGCGCGCTGCTCGGTCGGCACGCGGGGCGCTTCCGGCTGGGCCCGTCGGACGTCAGCGTGCCGACGGCGCGGCGCTACCTGCCGGGCACCATGGTGCTCGAGACGAGCTGGGGCACGCCGACGGGGTGGATCATCGTGCGTGACGTGCTGCTCATCGGGCCGTGGCACCACGACGACGGGGTGTCCCGCAAGCACCGCCGCACACCGGCGGACTACGACGCGGAGCACACGCTGCTGCGGACGATCCGGTGCGTGTCGGGCGAGGTGCAGACGGTCATGGAGTGCGAGCCGGTGCTCGACTACGGCCGCCGGGCGGCGACCTGGACGTATGCCGACCACGGCTACCACCAGGGGACGGCGACCGCCGAGGGTTTCGACGTGTCGCTGACGCTGACGACGGACCTGAGGCTCGGCTTCGAGGGCGGTCAGGCCTCTGCCAGAACGCTGCTCAAGGAGGGCGATGAGCGGTTCATCGCGTTGTCGTGGGGTGCGGTGCCGCCGCCGACGACGAGCGCCGAGGCGCACGACCGGCTCGAGTGGACGGCCCACCACTGGCAGCACTGGCTCGCGCGCGGACGCTTCCCGGACCACCCGTGGCGCAGCTACCTCCAGCGAAGTGCCTTGACGCTCAAGGGTTTGACGTATGCGCCGACCGGTGCGATCGCGGCGGCGGCGACGACGTCGCTGCCGGAGAGCATCGGCGGCCAGCGCAACTACGACTACCGCTACACGTGGATCCGCGACGCGACGTTCGCGCTGTGGGGCATGTACTCCCTCGGGTTCGACTGGGAGGCAGTCGACTTCTTCTCGTTCATCGCCGACGTGGCCGAGCGGGACGACGACCTGCAGATCATGTACGGCATCGGCGGGGAGCGGGACCTCCCGGAGTCGACGCTCGACCACCTGCAGGGGTATGCCGCGTCGCGCCCCGTGCGCATCGGCAACGCCGCGCACAGCCAGGTCCAGCACGATGTGTGGGGCGCGCTGCTCGACTCCGTCTACCTCCACTCGAAGGTGGCCGACCACCTCGACGGACGGATCTGGCCGATCCTCGGCAAGCAGGTCGAGGCGGCCCTCAAGCACTGGCGGGAGCCCGACGCCGGCATCTGGGAGGTCCGCGGCGAGCTGCAGCACTTCACCTCCTCGAAGATCATGTGCTGGGTCGCCGTCGACCGCGGCGCCCGACTGGCCTCGATGATCGGGCAGGACTCGCAGGCCGCGGAGTGGCAGCTGGCCGCCGAGGACATCAAGGCCGACATCCTCGAGCACGGCGTCGACGAGCGTGGCGTGCTGACGCAGTACTACGGCACGGACGCGCTGGACGCCTCGCTGCTGCTGGCTCCCCTCCTGCGCTTCCTGCCGCCGGACCACCCGGTCATCCGGGCGACGGTGCTCGCGATCGCCGACGAGCTGACCGTCGACGGGCTCGTGCTGCGCTACCGCGTCGAGGAGACCGACGACGGCTTCACCGGCGAGGAGGGCACCTTCACGATCTGCTCGTTCTGGCTCGTGTCGGCCCTGTCGGAGATCGGCGAGACGAAGCGAGCGCACGAGCTGTGCGCCAAGCTGCTGTCGTTCGCGGGGCCGCTCGAGCTCTACGCCGAGGAGATCGACACCCACAACGGCCGACACCTCGGCAACTTCCCGCAGGCCTTCACCCACCTGGCCCTCATCAACGCCGTCCTGCACGTCATCGCGACCGAGGAGCCCCCCGACCAGGACATGTGACCGTCCGGGACGCGCCTCCGGGGAGACCGACCGCCACCGGCTCGGGGCGCTGGCGGCTACGTGACGGTGTTGACGTCGCGAGGCCGGAGGACTGCCGTACGGCAGTTGACCCGCCTTGACCGCTTCTTTACTGAATCTGACAAATGCCTCACGCGGTGCGTTATGCGTCGATAACCTCTGCAACAGTCGCGATTCTCGCGTGGTCTCGGTCGGGAAGGTCGCACGTCACCACGCCGCGTCGGCTTGGTGGCTTTTGCAGGTGTCATCGGCCGACGATCGCGCCCGCCACACAACCATCACCGAGCCGGGGCTCGGTGCAAGCGATTGGGAATGCATGCACAAGTTCTTGGCGCGAGGTCTCGTCGCGCTCGCTGTCGGCTCTCTGGGGCTGGTGTCCACTGCCTCGAGCGAGGCCCAGGCCGTGACGTGGACGCGGACCACTGCGACGAGTCAGAACGCGTACTCGTGGAACGGCTACAAGGCCAAGGTGGGACCGTCGGCAGCGCCAGCGGTGAGTGGCTACGCGGTGTACGACAAGCGCATCAGTGTGAAGAACTCGTCCGGGACGACGCTCGCGAGCAACGTCACCTCGCGGTGGACGTCACCGGGCACGTACACCGTGTACTCGACCTTCAAGTACCGCAAGGCATGGCCGTACACCGCCACGAAGACAGTGACCTACGGCGTCAACTACAGCAACCTCAACTCCTGCACACTCACGGACGTTTCGGGTGTCACGTATGGCAGTGGGCCCGTCACGGCGAGCTGCAGCGTCACGTTGTCGGACTACAACGGCAACAGCGCCACCAAGACGCTGCCGGTGACTGGCGACTACTACGGCCTCGACGACCCGTACGTCGGTCAGCAGACCACCGACATCTACAACTATGAAGTCAGCCTCCCGAGCACGTTCTCGAAGACGGTGTCATACACGGCGTACAAGTACACCTACGCGACCCGCTACCGGCTGAGGACGGCCAAGGTCGTCAAGGTGATCAACTACGCGTCGGTGACGTGGAACGAGTACAAGACGATCAGCGCCCCCTGGGCCGGTGGAGACTCGCTCACGCGAGTCCGCTCCATCTTCGGGTCCAACGGAACTCGCACCTACTTCTCTGACTCCAATGGGACCGTCTACACGTCGTACCGCTGGGCGAACACGAGCGGCGGCTATGTCTATGTGATCTTCCAGAACTACCGGGCGTACTCGAAGGACTGGTACTCCTGATCTGACCGCCTCGGGCCCCGCCTCCACCTGGAGACGGGGCCCGATGTGCTGTGACGCACCTTTTCGAGCTCCGCGACCGCCGAGGAGATCGACACCCACCCCGTGAAGTACGTGGTCGGCTGCTCGTCAGCTGTACGCCAAGACAGGGACGAAGGGCTGGCGCGGGGAGCGGTCCGCGACCACCTCGTCGCCGCGCCGCACCAGCCGGGCGAGCGGCAGCGCATGCTCCGGCACCCCGGCCGCCGCGTCGCTCGCGAGCGCCACGACGGGACGCTCGACGAAGCGGGCAGGCACCGGGCCGTCAGGCCCCGGCACCTCGCCGTCGGGCTGCTCTCCCCACGCCACGACCACATCGACCGCCGCCCCGTCGTTCCCGAGGACCTCGGAATCGGCACGGAGACAGCGCGGCTCGAGGAGGAGGACCTCCCGACCAAGCGCGTCGATGGCGACACCCGCCGACACCTCGACGCGGTCGCCGTCGACGGTGACGTCGAGACCCGTGACGACGCCGAAGCCGTGCAGCAGGCGGTTGTGCAGCCAGTGCCGCTCGCGGATGGCCTGCTGCTCCTGCTCGAAGTCCTCGGCCGTGAGCAGACGGCCGTAGAAGTAGTTGACCCTGCTCGGTTCAGTGATGGGCTCCATCAGCGCTCCTCGACGGTCGGCGTCCCGAGACCCCATCGTCACGCGCCAACTCCTTGGCGTCAGCGGATCGGCATCGATCCGGGAACCGTTTGGCCCCGGCAGGTCGACAGTGGAGGTATGGCACCACCCGTCGTCCCCGACGACCGGAACCTCCTCGAGGCTCTGGCCGACGGCGACCTCGGAGCCCTGAGGCCGCTCTACGACCGGCACGCCCCTTGGCTGTCCGTGCGGCTGATGCGCCGGTGCAACGACCGGGAGGTCGTCGCGGACGTCCTGCAGGACACCTTCGTCGCCGTGTGGCAGAGCGCCCGGCGCTACCAGGGCACGGGCGAGGTCGGCGCCTGGATGTGGGGCATCGCGGTCCGGCGGCTCGTCAGTCGCCTCCGCACCCGCCGCAGTGTCGTGCTCATGTCCGACCCGACGGCTCGGGGCGGAACCTCCGTGGCCGTCGAGGACGAGCTCCTCCAGGGAGTGGAGTACGGCGACCTGGGGCGGGCCATGGCGGCCCTGTCGCCGGAGATGCGCGCGGTCATCCAGGCCACTGTGCTCGACGGTCTCACCACCCGGGAGACCGCCCAGCTGCTCGACATCCCGCAGGGCACCGTCAAGACGCGGGCCCACCGCGCCAGGGCGCACCTGAGAGCCAGCCTCATGGAAGGACACCGATCATGAGCCCTCGTCACGTGCGACCCGTGGACCTCGAGGCGTGGGTGCTGGGGGAGGCCGACGGGTTGGTGTCGCTGTCCGTCGAGCAGCACGTCGTCGCCTGCCCGCGCTGCCAGGCCGCTGTGGCCGACCTGGTCGGTCGCGTGCCCGCACCGACTGCGTATGCCGTCTCGCCGGGCGACGGCGCCGCTGACGTTTCGCAGGGCGCCGCGTTGCCGGACCTCGACACGATCTGGGACTCGGTGCGCGACGAGATCGAGCTGCCTCGTGCCTCGCTCCTCGAGCGGGTCCTCGTCAGGCTCGGGCTGCCACCGGGAGAGGCGATGGTCGTGGCTGCGGCGCCGGCCCTGCGTGGGTCGTGGCTGTGCGCGGTCGCGCTCGCCGTCGCGTTCGCCGTCGGGGGCGCGATGGCGGCTCGAACGGGCAACGCCACGGTGTTCCTCACCGTCGCGCCGATCGTGCCGGTGCTCGGTGTGGCGACGGCCTTCGGTCCCGAGGTGGGCGCGGCCCTGGAGCAGGAGAGCGCCGCGCCCTACCCGCTCGTGCGTCTCGTCCTGCTCCGGACGGGCGCCGTGCTGCTCACCGCCCTGCCAGTCGTGCTCGTCGGGCAGCTGCTCTTCCCGGAGGCGGCCGCCTGGGTGTGGCTGCTCCCAGCCCTCGGCTTCACCGCCGCGGTGCTCGCGCTGTCGACGTGGTTCGGCCCGTGGTGGCCGACCACGACCATCACCGCCCTGTGGGTCGTCGGTACCGCCGCGGCCAATCGGCTCGACACCATCTGGGCCGTCTTCGACCCGCGCTGTGTCGTGCTCTACCTCGTCATGCTCCTCGTCGGGCCGCCCGTCCTCGTGCTGCGGGCGCGGCGGCTCGGCACCATCGGAAGGATCGCGTCATGACCGCACCCAGCTCCACCACGGTCTCCCTGCGCGGCGTGACGAAGCGCTACCGCTCCGTCTCCGCCCTCGACGGGATCGACCTCGATCTCGCCCCCGGCATCACCGGCCTGCTCGGGCCCAACGGCGCCGGGAAGACGACGATGCTGCGCGTCATCGCGACGGTGCTGCGGCCGGAGGAGGGGCAGGTCCGCCTCCTGGGGCGCGACCCGGGCGAGCCGAACGCACGCACCGAGATCAGGCGACGACTGGGCTACCAACCCCAGGAGCTCGGCTTCCCCCGTGGCTTCTCCTCGATGGCGTTCGTCAACTACATGGCCGTGCTCAAGGAGTGGGCCGATCGCCGGGTCCGCACGGTAGAGGTGAGGCGGGTGCTCGACCTCGTCGGGCTCGGCGACGTCGCGACCCAGCGCATCAGCCGTCTCTCCGGCGGTCAGCGCCGACGGGTCGCCCTGGCCCAGGCCCTGCTCGGGAAGCCGGAGCTGCTCGTGCTCGACGAACCGACGACCGGCCTCGATCCCGAGCAGCGGGCCTCGCTGCGCGGCGTCCTCGCCGACATCGCGGCGACCTCGACCATGGTGATCTCGACGCACCAGACCGAGGACGTCGCGGCACTGTGCAACCGCGTCATCGTGCTCGATGCGGGGCACGTCCACTTCGACGGGACCGTGCCGGAGCTCGTCTCGTTCGCGACGGGCAGGGTGTGGATGGCGGCGGGGCCCGACGCGGGCGCGCAGGCGTCGTGGCGCACGGCCTCCGGCGGCTACCGTAACGTCGGTGAGCGCGTCCCCCCGGGCGCGGCTCTCGTCGAGCCCAGCCTCGAGGACGCCTACCTGCTGCTTCGCGGCGCCGCGGGCCTGGCGCCTGCCGGGTCCACCGTCAGTGCGCGCTCGGCGGAGGTGGCGTGATGACCAGCACCCCGCAGGACGCCTTGGTCCTGACGACTACGTTCGCGCCGCGTGGCGGCTACCGCAGCTCTTTCGCTGCACTCGCCCGGCTGGAGTCCAAGCGCCTGGTCCGGCACCCGGCCCTCCTGGTCGGCACCGCTGTCGGGATCGCCTCGACCGCCTCCGCCCTCACCGAGGCCCCGGACGAGGTGGCCGCTAATGCCCTGGGCATGCCCGTCGTGGCGCTCACGGTCGGGCTGACTGCGATGTTGTCCGCCTTCCACCTGACGCGGTCGTTCCACCGGGCGGACGAGCTGCTCGAGGCCTCACCGACCCCGAGGTCGGCGCGGACGGCAGCGCTCTGTCTGACCGCGGCCATGCCCGCGCTGATCGCGGCACTGTGGCTGGTGTTCTACTACGGTTTCGCGCCGGCGACGCTGCACGTGCCCGAGTGGATGTACGGCACGATGTCGCACGCGGATCTTGCCGCGGTGCTCGTCGGCAACTCGGTCGTCGCCGCCGTCGGAGGCGCCCTGCTGGGCGTGTGCGCGGGCCGGTGGTGGCGCTTCCGCGGCGCCTCCGCCGTGCTGGTCCTGGGCGTGGGGCTGTGGACCATGGTCATGTTGGGAACCTTCAGCAGCGGTGACGAGGCGCCGGCCGAATGGACGCGGTGGGTGCGCCTGTTCGCGCCGGTGGGCTACTTCAGCTCACCCTCGGCGCACAGCACCTTCGTCATGACCCTGACGGGGTCGCCCTGGTGGTATCTCGCCTGGCTGATGACGCTGTGCGCCCTCGCCGTCGTCGGCGCACTCGTCTGGCGCGCCGAGGGAGACACCCGTCGCCGGGTCGTGCGCGCCGGCGTGCTCGCCCTCGTCCTCTCGGCGGTGACCTACGCCCTGGCGGCGAGTGGCGGTCTGAACCACCAGATCCGCACCTTCCCGGACGGTCACAGCATCGTGATGATGGTCAAGTGAACCCGACCCGGGTCCTCGGGCCCGCCACGGGAGTCCCGTGGCGGCCCGTCGCCCTGCTGACGACCGGCGGTGTCACCCTGCTCGTCGCTGCTGCGGTCTGGTCCGGGACCTCCGTGTCGGGCGCGTCTGTGACAGTGGGCGTCCCGCTGCTGGCCGGCGCCACGGCATACGTGCTCGACGAGGCGGCGAGCGAGGCGGTGGGAGCCGTTCCGACGTCCCTGCGGGCGCGCACCCAGGCGCGCCTGGTCGTCGCGGCCGCGGTCCTGGTGGTCGGCTCGCTGGCACTGGCCGTGGTGGCGCTGCGCAGTGGGAGTGGGGCGAGGGCCGGCGCCGTCGTGCAGCTGGCAGGTCTCTGCTCGGTTGCGGTCGCGGTAGCTGCCGCGATGCGTCGTCGTGTGGCCGAGCCCGGTGAGGTGGTCGCCGGAGGTGTCCTCGCCGCTGTGCTCGTCATCGCGCTGGCACACCCGCTGGACCGGTGGGTCGACGTCTTCCCGTCCGAGGCCGGTCAACGCTGGGCGGGCTCGCTGGCGCTCTGGGCGCTCGTGGCCACCGCCAGCATCGCCGGCCTGTGGGCGGCGACCCGCGACCCACTGGACTGACCTCTCCCCGGAGCCGTGGCCGCTCGCTCGGAAGCCGCTCCCGAAGACGGAGCAGCTTCGCCTCCCCTGCCGTGGGCCGAGGTGTGCGCCACGATGGTGGCGTGCCTGACGACTTCCTCATCGCCCGCAACCCGGACGAGGCGAGCACCCTGCCCTACCTCGTGCGAATCCCGCTGGGCGAGCATGGGATCGTGCTCAAGAGCAAGGACACCTGGCCGCGCACGAGCAAGGTCTACTGCCATCGGGCTGATGGCTGGCCCGATGACGCGGACGTCGTCGTGCGGGTCCCCACGCGGGTGTGCGTGCGCCGTGGCGCGGCCATCGAGCTCGTCCTCGACCGCGGCAGGGAGAGCCGGTCGCAGTTCGTGCTGACGCACGTCAAGGGGCGCGAGGCGATCTTCTGGCAGAGCGCCCGAACGGCGAAGCAGGCCAGGCCCGCGGTGCGGATCCCGACGGCTCGAGCGGCAGGCGCGGCCGGCGCGGCCGGCGCACCCGGCGAGGCCGACGCAGCAGGCCCCCTCGAGATCGTCGTCGACGCACATGAGCGCTACGCCTGGCGCTTCAGCCAGCAACAGGTGAGCACGCGCAAGCAGCGCCTCGACGCGGGCGACTACGCCGTCGAGGCCGACGGGCAGGTCGTCGCCGCGGTCGAGCGCAAGAGCCTCGAGGACCTCACCTCCTCCCTGCTCAACGGGAAGCTGAGGTATGCGCTCGCCGAGCTCAGCGGCCTACCCCGGGCGGCCGTCGTGGTGGAGGAGCGCTACTCGCGCGTCTTCGCCCTGACGCACGTGCGGCCGGCGGTCGTCGCCGACGCGATCGCGGAGTGCCAGGCGCGCTACCCCGCGGTGCCGATCGTCTTCGCCGAGACGCGGGCGCTGGCGCAGGAGTGGACCTACCGCTTCCTCGCGGCGGCGTTGCGGGAGACGGCCGCCGAGGCCCACGCCGAGTCGCGGATGGCCGGCCTCGCGCCGGCGGGTCCGGTGTCCGAGCCCGCGCCGAGCACGGCGGTCGTGCGCGCCTGGGCGCTGGCCGAGGGGCTGGCGGTCAGTGACCGCGGACGGCTGCGCCCGGAGATCTGGGACGCGTACCGCGCCGCGCACTGACCGCAGTCCGGCCGGCTTCGCGGCTCGGGTCCTCCCGCCGCCGGGTGAGTCGCCGCTTGGTGTGGGAGCCTGCCTCATGCGGTCCTACTGCGCGCTCTACGTCGACGTCGGCTACCTGCTCGCGGCTGCGGCGACGCGGGTGACGGGCACGTCGCTGCGCAAGGGGATCGTCGTCAGCTATCCCGACCTCGTCGCGCGGCTCATCAAGGACGCCGAGGCCGCGAGCGGGCTGCCGCTGCTGCGGCTGCACTGGTACGACTCGGGCAACCGTCCCGGCGGCAACCCCGACTCGACGCAGGAGGCCATCGGCATGCTGCCGCGGGTCAAGCTGCGGCTCGGGCGCACGTCGCCGCAGGGTGAGCAGAAGGGCGTCGACCTGCGCATCGGCCTCGACCTCGCGGCGCACGGGCGCAACCGGTCGGTCGACGTCATCTACCTCCTGTCCGGCGACGACGACCTGAGCGAGGCGGTCGAGGAGGCGCAGAGCCACGGCATGCAGGTGGTGCTCATGGCGGTGCCGGACCGGTCGGGCAAGCCGCATGCCGTGTCGCGCCACCTGATCCGTGAGGCCGACGACCTCATCGTGCTCGACGGCGCCGTCGTCGACGACACGGTGCACGTGCGCCAGCTCCAGCCCGAGACCGAGGCGCCTTTGTCGGCCGCGGCGGCTGCCGCGGCGGTGGACGTGCCGCTGCCGGGTCCGCGCGTCGCGGGTCGCGCGGCTCCGTCGGAGGTCGTGGGCGCAGAGGCCGCGGCGGCTGTGTCGAAGCCGGCGGCCGCGGCGCCCCGCCCCACGCCGGCGGTGCTTGCGGGCAACAAGGTGCCACCCGTTGCCGCGTCGGCCAGTGCTGCGCCCGGCCGGGTCGTGTGGTCGAGCGCGAGCGACGGGATCAGCGGGGGCGAGCGCGCGGCCACCCCCGTGGTCGGGCAGCGCGAGCTCGACCTCATCGATGACGTATGCCGTGGCGTGCTCGCGACGTGGTCCATCACCGCGAGCGCCACCGACCGCACCCGCCTGGTCAGCCAGAAGCCTTTCATCCCGGGCGACCTCGACCGCGCCCTGCTGCTCGACCTCTCGGCGCGACTCGACCGCTACGACGTGGAGGACCACCTGCGCTTCCTGCTGCGCGACCACTTCTGGGAGCAGGTCAGGCACCTCGACCGCTGACCGGCTGGAGACCGCGACGGGGGCGGGTGGAGACTGGTGGGTGTCCGCGTGAACCCGAGGAATGGATCGATCTGCCGTGAGTGACCACGAGACCTACGTGACGCCGAAGGTGGCGCAGCCCTACTGGGCCAAGCACGCCTACGAGGTGCTGGTCGAGACGGCGGGTCGCTACAACGCGGTCATCACCTACTCCGAGCTGGCGGAGGAGGTGCAGCGCCGCTCGTCGCTCCACACGAAGTCCGCGATGCGCAACTGGATCGGCGGCCTGCTCGCGGACCTCGTCAAGGTCAACCACGTGCGCAGCGAGCCGCCGCTGACCTCGCTCGTCGTGCACAAGGACGACGGCCAGGTCGGCACCGGCTACGACGAGGTGCTGCGCGTCTACGGGGAGTCCCCCATCCAGGACCCGATCGAGCGCGAGACCCACGCCGCAGTCTCGCGACTCGAGTGCTACCGGCACTGGGGCGCCGACGTGCCCGCCGACGCGAAGCCGACGCTGAGCACGCGGGCGCGCGAGGTGCGCGAGCGCCGCCCCCGCGTCGCTGCCGTCGAGCCCCGACGAGGCGCCGTCTGCCCGACCTGCTTCATGGAGATGCCGGTCTCAGGCGTCTGCGCCAACTGCGACTGACGAGCTTCCGACGCGAGCCGAGCACGCCGCAGGGTCCGCCGCGATAGCCAGCGAAGTTACTCGGGGTCTCCCTCGATGAACGTCAGGGTCATTCCCATGGCTTGGAACATCCTGGCGAGAATCGCTCGGGTGTTCTTGTCGGCCTGCTCGGTCAGTCCCGATTCCTTGGCTGCCGCGGACAGCTTGTCCTCGGCCTTGACGTAGAGGGCCTGCTGACTGTCGGTGGACATCGCGTCGCCCAAACGGTTGATGACGCCACGCTCTTTGGAGAAGAGATAGGTGCGCTTCTGGTCCAGGTTCGGCTTCGCGAGCTTCGCCTTGGGCAGTCGGATCGTCGCCGACTTGCCGTCCTCTGAGACGGTCAGGTCGCCGTGGGCGAGGCCCGAGAAGTCCACGTAAGCATCGACTGTGCCCGCCGCGACGAAGAGCGACCGCTCGCCGGCGACGAAGTCAGGCAGGAAGTCCACGTCTTTCGCATCGTCGATCACGACTTCGAAGTTGCCAACAGCCGCGTGGTACTCGCTGAGTTCCTCGATGGACTTGAGCAGGACGGGCTGGCTTCGATCGACCGTCCGCGTCTGGAACGGAAGCTTGATGTCGAGCAGTCCGGCCACGCCGACAGCGGCGAGCCCTGTGAGCAAGAGGCCGACCAGCGAAGGCACGATGATCCGCGTGAACGTTCTGGGCATGCGCCGGTTCCCCTGTCGATGGCAGCCGTCACGGCCGGTGGTTCAGCGATGACAAGCAAGAGTTGATGCCGCTTGAGCCCCGAATTGATATCAGGCTTCAAGGCAGTCGGGTCGCAGGCGCGCGAAGCTGCGCGCTCAGGTCCCGGCGGACTACTCATGACATGTGCACACTGGTCCATAGAGCGGCGTCGAGTACGCGCAACGGCTGGGTGTCGAGGACGACGGAGTCATCAGCTTGTGCCTCGACCGCCGACCGGACCGACGAGAGCGCCTTGCTGACCTCAGCGTCGTTCATCAGAGCCTGAAAGACGAGCCAGTCGATGCGGAAGTTGCGCGCCCGCTGGACGTCGAGCAAACGGCACACGACGTTGTCGCGCACCGGGAAGAGATCGGGTCGCTTGCGAGCGCAGAGCTTGCTGGCGACCACCCAAGGGTTCGAACTCTTCGCGCTGGCCTTCGCCAGGCTCCGCTTCACGTGAAGGTAGAGGACCTCCATGGCGGCGAAGCCATCCGCGTCGACCGCCTCGAGCGGTCCCAGGGGCAGTGCACGCAACGCCGATGAGACCGCAGCCTTCGTGTCGCCGTTTCCAGTCAGGAGCCGTGCGGCCTTTGCGGGTACATCGACGCTCAGTAGCGTCGTGGCGAAAAGGTCGTCAGCACCGATCGAGTCCGGCGCGTTGTGGCCGATGGTCGCGATGGTCGCCCCGGCATAGTCCGTCTTCGTGTCGTAGAAGCGAGCCAGCTTCCGCGCCGCATCTTGCGACTGAAGCGCGCCGAGGGCGCGCTTCCTCGCGGTCGCCAGCATCTCGGGCGCAGGCTGCGCCCAGTCGTTCTCAGCCATCACCGGCCTCCCCTGTTGTCGGATCTGGACATTGGGCCCCGGCACCGACTGCGCCGAACCACTGCGTCATGAGAAGTCTTGGTGCTCCACCGTCCAGCGCGTGAGTCGTGGCACGACCCAGAAGCTGTAGATCCCCACCGTGACGATCGTCAGCGCCCACCACTTGATCCAGTTGCCGAAGAGGCCGCCGCCCGAGCCCGTGAAGCGCAGGCGTCGCCCGTTGATGATGGTGTGCTGGGTGCGCCAGCGGTACTGCATGCAGATGGCCCACGGCAGCGCCAGGCCAAGGGTGACCATCGTGAGCAGGGTCGCGCCAATTCCGACAAGGAGGTACGAACCGGCCCCTCCATCGAACTGGAAACCGCCTTCCGGTCGACTCGAAACGTTCACCACCACCGGCTGACCGACTGCCCGGGACACCGAGGCGTCGGCGCGGGCCAAGCCGGTGGGTAGGGGGACTGGAGCTCGTCTGACATGACTCGTCTCTTCTATTAAGGCGCGGACAGCGCAAGTACTGCCCGTGAGAGTGCGGGTGGAAGAAGCCGAGAGCGGTCGACGTCGCGGCGCCCTCATGATGGCAAATGCATTGATATCGGTCAGTCGAATCACCGATTTGGTCGCTGGGGATGATCGACACGGGCCAGAACGCGAGCTGTGTCAGCAGGCGGTCGGTGGACCGCTCGGGCTCTTGGCGCTGTTGATCAGCCAGGCGCCTGCCACGCGGATCATGCCGTAGTCGATGACCCAGACGCTGCACGTCTGGCCGTCGTGCCCGTTCTCGGCAGACTGCTCGGTCCGCAGGATCGTCCTGACGACCTTGGCAGCGGCGGATCCCGTGACTCGCTGGATCGAGATTCCCTTCCAGTACGACGTGCCGAGCCCTGCGGACCACGAGTCCACGCTCTGGAGCTTGCGCTGCATACGGCGCGTGAACACCTGCCAGGCCGCGTCGTAGTTGCCGGTGTTGATCGCCTCTCCGTGCACCAGCAGGGAACGAGCGATGTCCGATGCCACCGCGTCGTCGGAAGCGACGTTGAC
The DNA here is from genome assembly GCF_014646815.1 of Terrabacter tumescens. Taxonomy (GTDB): domain Bacteria; phylum Actinomycetota; class Actinomycetes; order Actinomycetales; family Dermatophilaceae; genus Terrabacter; species Terrabacter tumescens. Next base: position 417,206 of record NZ_BMNZ01000002.1, on the reverse strand, counting down.
CTCGATGGTGCGCTCCGCCCCGGCTGCGTCGTAGGGGTCGCCGCAGTCCGCCAGCGGCTGTTCCGGCAACGAACGCCACCGGTCGAGGTTGGTCGCGAGATCGGTGCCCGGGATGAGATACCCCTGACCCTGCGCAGGCTCGGGAGAGCGGTCTCCGGTCACCCAGAGCCGGTGACCCGAGACGAGACCGATGACCTTTCCGCTCGAGTCCAGCACGGGTCCGCCGGAGTTGCCGCCGTTGATGGCCGAGTCGGTGACCATGGCGTCGATCTCCGGGCCGCCGTCGTAGCTGACCGGCTCGTGGAGTCCGCTGACCGAGCCCTCGGTGAAACGAAGCTCGTAGGTCTGCAGAGGGAACCCCAGCACGCCGACGGACTCGCCGAGGTCGGGAAGTGCGCGGGCGAGCGGCAGTGCCTTGTCGGTGATCGCGTCGTCCGTCCGCAGCAGGGCCGAGTCGGTCGTCGGGTCGAGACCCACGATGCGCGCTCGCGTGACTCCGTCGGCGAACTGCAGGGTGATGGCCGATGCGCCCGCGGCAACGTGATTGGCCGTCATGACGAGGTGGTCGCCGACGACGAAGCCGGAGCCCATCCATCTCGCGTCGCACGTGACGACGTCGATGCGGACGACGGCCGGCTTGGCCTGCTTGGCCACCTCTGCCCAGCTGGCTGGGCTCGCCGTCGAGGTCGGCGTCGGGCTGGGCGACTCGGCCGTCGACGTGGGCGGGGCGGATGCCGTCACGGTGACGGTCGCGGGCTGGGCCTGGCTCGAGGCACCCCCATCTCGCGGCGTCCCCGCCGGGGCCTCAGGCAGTTTCGCTGAGCAGGCCGCCGTTGAGCCACAGAGGGCAACGACTCCTGCCACCACCAGATGGCGTGCTCGCATGGTGCCTCCGTCCCAAGACCACGTCAGGTCATGATGCAGCCGACGACACCTGGAGGATGCGGGTGTTGCGCACCGGGCCGGACCATGCAACACCGCGACTCGATCGCGCGGGTCGCGGTCTCAGACGAAAGACCCCGGGCCCGACGTCAGCCGTCCGTGTACTTCTTGACGGTGGCGGTGATCATGGAATCCGCCGGCACCTTGCTTCCGGCCTTCAGATCCTGGGCCAGCACGACCCAGTTCGAGTCGAGGACAGGCAGCCGGTTGGCGCCCGTTGCGTCCTCGGCCGGCGCGACGACCAGTCCCGCCGCCCTCCAGAGGTCCTGCGCGTCCTGGTAGTTCAGGCCGACCCCGTCCGGCACGGTGATCTTGCTTGCCGGCTTCGCGACAGCCTTGGCGCCAGCGTCTGCTGCGGCCACGGGAGCAGCCACGGTCACCGTGGCCCGAACTGTCTGCGTCACGGTCGCCGGTGCCGGCGCGGGAGCCGTCTGCGTGACCACCACGGTCGGCGACGCCGCAGCCGGGGCGGTGGCGTCTGCGTTGCCGCCTCCTGCTGCTCCGATGCCCAGAGCCAGGAGGGCCGTCACGGGGTAGCCGATCAGGTGCTTCCTGCTGCGCTTCTGCGGCTGGGGCTGCTGTGCCCGAGCGGCCCACGCGTGGGGCTGACCGAGTGCCGGCGGCGGCAGCTGGATGGTCGGCTCGGTCGGGGCGGGTGTGGGTTGGCCTTGGTCGTTCACGTGGAATCGCTTTCTCATTGTCGCAAAAGGCTCATCTTGGACGTCAAGGGGGACCGCTGGACCTGTTTTGGCGAAACTGCCGTGCCATGGCGGGCGCCGCGCCCCCTCACCACGCGGCGCCCACCACACGGCATACGCCAGCTCAGCGCAGCTGGACGGTGACGCCGTCGGAGAAGGGCGAGTCGTGCAGCTCGATGCTGGCCGGCTCGGTGCCCTTGGGCATGTCGAAGACGAGGGTGCCCTTGACCGTGTTGCCGGGGTTGATCCCCTCGAGGAAGACCTTGTTGTCCTTGACGTAGATCGCGGCCGCCGTGTCGCTGGAGAACTCGCGCCCCTTCGCGTCGCGCACCTTCTGCGAGGAGTCCGAGAGCGTCTGCGCGGAGTCGCCGATGTTGCTGACCGTGACGCTGACAAGGACGAACTGGCCCTGCGCCTTCTCGTTGAGGTACTGGTCACCGACCGACTTCACGCCCTTCTGCACCTTGGTGACGGTGAACTCGAACTGGCCGTCGCGGACCTTCTGGCCGACCTTCGCACTGGCGGGTGCGTCCTCGGCGGGCGCGTCGCCGCCCTGTCCCCCGGCGGCTCCGGACGAGGTGGTCGTGGGCGAGCCCGCGCCTCCCCCGTTGACGACACTGACGACGATGCCGAGGAGGACGAGGGCGAGCAGCCCCGTGATGATCTTGTGCCGGGCGAACCAGCTCTTGCGCGGCGGTGCCGGGACGGGCGGCGCGGGCACCATCGGCGGCTGCCAGGTGGTCGGGTCGTGCGGCTGGTTGGTGCTCATGGCGGGTCTCCCTGGATCGGTGTGCTGTATGCCGGGGAGACCGTCTCGCGTGCACGCCGGCTGCCGCCTCGGCCGAGTGGACCGAGCGGGCTGCCCGAAAGGATGAGATCGTGACGGGCGAACTGCCCGGTCGGTGGAGGCCGTGGTCGGCGCCGTGCCCTACCTTTCGGGGGATGCCGTCCAGCCTGCCCCCGTGGGTGCGTGACCTCTCGCGCCGCGACCTCTGGCTGCGCCGGCTGCGCACGGTCGGACTCGGCTCACTTCTTCTCGTGGACGCGGTCTATGCGTCGGGCGGCTTCGACGGTCGTCGCCGGGCTGCCTGGGGGCTGCCGGTGGCGATGTCCGACACTGCGAGCGGTGTCGGCACGTTCATCGCGCTGCTGGGGATGGCGCTCATGGTCGCCGTGGCCTGGCGGCAGCGGTGGCCGGTGGTGCTGACGCTCATCGGGTGTGCCGCCGCCCTCGTCCAGATCGGCCCGACGGCGGCCCTCATCGGTCTCATATCGGTCGTGATCTGCCGCCCCCTCGTGGACGCCTACAAGCTGGCCAAATCGACGGTTGATGCAATTCGCGGAATGAGACCTGTGCCAGTGCTCGCTCATCCCGACGACTGGGCCCTGAGAAAGCCCAGTGCGACGTCCACACAATCCGCGGCCTCCTCGGCAGAAACGTGCTCCCAGACGCGCACCACCGTCCAACCGAGCTGCTCGAGACGACTGGTCGTCTGCACGTCGCGTTCTTGGTTCATCCGCAGTTTGGAGGCCCACCACTCGCTGTTGCTCGCGGGCAGGGACGAGTGCTCCGGGCACATGTGCCAGAAGCAGCCGTCCACGAACACCGCCACCTTTGCTCGGGTGAAAAGCACGTCCACTCGACGTCTCGGCAGTCCCGGTACGAGGCAGTCGACCCTGAAACGCCGGCCACGGGCATGGAGCACCTTGCGCAGGGCGAGCTCCGGCGCCGTGTCGCGTCGACGCTGACGACTCATGCGGGCACTGACCTGCGGCGTTGTCGACAGTCCGATGAGACCCACGACCCAATAGTGGCACCCGTCCGCAGGTGACTGCGCGCGACCGCGCACCGGGCATCCGATCTGCACCCCGATCATGAACTCGGAGTCGGCCGTGCCCGAACCACGGACCCCATGCCGGCGCTCGGTGTCACGTCCCACGGCCTGTCCGGGGATGCCGCTACAGTCCCTTTCATGCTCCCGACGACCTCGCCCCGCCACGGCTCGTCGCCATCGTCGGAAGCCTCCGACGCCCGGCCGTACCGAGAATTGACCGTGCTGGACCTGTTCGCAGGAGCCGGCGGCCTGACGGCGGGACTCCACGAAGGCAGCAGCCGCTTCCGCACCGTACGCGCCGTGGAAATGGATGTGGAGGCCGCCGCCAGCTACGCCGAGAATTTCACCGACGTGGTGTACGCCGGAGGCATCGAGCAGTGGCTGCACGAGGAGGACGTTCCGGACGTCGACATCGTGGTCGGCGGCCCGCCGTGCCAAGGTTTTTCTCCCCTTGGCAAACAGGACGCGAACGACGAGCGCAACACTCTCTGGCGCCACTACGTGGAGACGATCAGGCGGGCGAAGCCGCAGATGTTCCTCATGGAAAACGTCCCGGCCTTCCTCAAGTCGCCACAGTTCGACATCTTCGCGGCGTCCTTCGATGAGTCGGGCCCGCTCAGCGACTACCGCTTCCTCCCGCAGGTGCTGAACTCGGCCGAATTCGGCGCGGCCCAAGTGCGCAAGCGCGTCGTGGTCATGGGTGCGCACAAGGATCTCGACGCTCCCGATTTCCCTCAGTCCAGCGTTGCAGAAGGCTATCGGACCGTTCGCGATGCGTTCGAGGGAATCACGCCGTTCACCGGTCAGCGAGAGCTGCCTCCACGGCAGCTGGAATTCCGAAGCCGCTTACTGAAGGGGTCTTTCAAGAGTTCCGAGCTGCACATCGGCCGACACTACGCCGACACCTCACTTGAGCGATTCCGATCCATTCCGTACGGCGGTGGCCGCTTCGACCTCCCAGAAGGCCTCAAGACGCCGTGCTGGAAGAAACACACCACCGGCTCCGGTGACGTCATGGGGCGCCTGGTGTGGGAGAAGCCGTCGGTGACGATTCGCACCGAGTTCTTCAAGCCTGAGAAGGGCCGCTACCTGCACCCGACACAGCACCGAGCTATCACCCATTTCGAAGCGGCACGACTGCAAGGTTTCCCCGATGATTTCCGATTCGTGGGGTCCAAGACCTCCATCGCCCGACAGATCGGTAACGCCGTGCCGATTCCCCTCGGGGCCGCACTAGGCGCCCATCTCGCCCAAAAGCTGAACTAATCGCAGCTCTCCCGGCAAGGCACGCCGCAGCCGCGGCTACAGTCGCTTTCGGACGACTCCTGAGCCAGGGCCAGCAATCTGGGTGAGGAGGCTTTGAAAACGGTCGACAGGAGCGCACGTGGACGAGCCCAAGGCGGACTTTGTCCACCCTCGCGTCGAGATCGTCGTCGAGACGCCGCGGCATCTTGTCATGCGAGACACCCTGCGCTACTCCAAACGCGCTAATCAGAGCGACCCGAGGGTAGACGGCTTCGTCAACTGCCACTGGATGCTCAGCCCGGCCCCGCTCGGCCTCCCACGTGTCATGTTGGAGGCCGGCATCAACGCCACTGCGGAAGTGGAGGGCCCGGATGCGGTCCGCCGCCCTGTCATCGCGATCAGGTCCAGCCCCTGGAAAGCGGGCCAGGAGGGCACTCCGTGGCATGACGAGTTCGATCTGGTGCACGGCCACATCAGGTATTTCGGGGACCACAAGCCCGGGGCACCGGGGCTCCCGGGTGCGACCAAAGGTAACCGCATCCTGTTGGAAGCCGCCCGTTTGCACTCAGGGACCACGGTCGACGAGCGACTGCTGGCGCCGCCGCTGCTCGTCTTCAGGGGGATCACCGTCCATCGCGACGGCCAGGCCGTCCACAAGGGTCACGTCGAGTTCTGTGGCGCCGCCATCATCGAGAAGACCGAGTACGTCGTACAGCGCGACCCCCTGACGGGGCTGAGCTTTCCCAATGTGCGCTTCGATCTCGCCGTTGTCACGGACGCTGAAACCGACGGCATCGACCTGCGCTGGATCGACGACCGGAGGAATCCTCGGTTGTCCGCTCTCGAGTCTCTCCGGTTCGCACCTCCGTCCTGGGCCCGATGGACGCGCGAGGGTCATCGCGCCGTTCCGGCCGTACGCCGTGAGGCACTGGCGACCACGGTCCGAGAGACACAGGATCAGCAGCCACACCCGTGCTCACCCGAGGCCGACATTCTTGGCCGCATATCGTCGTTCTACGACTCCCGCGAGGAAGCGTTCGCGTCCCTGGCCTCCCAGGTTGCTTCTGAAGCGCTTCGCCAGTCGGGAGCGCGGTACACGGAAGGCTGGCTCTGTCAATTCCCGGGAGACAGTGGCGTCAGCTTCACCGGTCGCCTGGACATCGGCCCCGAGGGCGCCAGCACGCCTCTTATTGTCTTGGGACGCGCCGGAGGCGTTCACCCGGGCTCGTCCATTTCACCCGATCAACTCGCGCGCGTGGCGGCGCGACTGCGACCGGGCTGGATCGGCGTCTTTGTGACGGCCGGGACCTTCTCCCGGCAAGCGCACGCAGAGATGATCGACGGCCAGTACCCGATGGTGCTCATCTCAGGGAGAACGCTCGCCTCGACGGTGCGCCGGATCGCGGAAGCCGATCACGGCGGCGTCCTCGATGAACTGCTGCAGTCAACCGCACGGGAGGACCGCACCTCGTGACGGAACGGCGGCCCGAGAACGTGGCCTTCGCCTGACGCCGCCGCTCGCCTGGCCCATCTCTCGTAAGTGGCGTGGCGGGCGAACGGTTCAGCAAGACGTGCCGCCTCTGATCTCGGTGAGGACCCCTTCGAGCAGCCCCGGCACGTCTCGCCCGCCGAGAACCAGCTGACGGTCCAGTAGCCGGTTGGCCGTCTCGCACGACGTCTCACTCACGAGAGAACAGCCGTGGCACGCCGACAGGTTCAGGCTCGAGGCGCCTTGCCGGTCACTCTCGATGCAGACCGGATCGTTGGAGCAGACGTCGGCGTCGTCGAGCGCGGCCAGCACTAGCGGGACGAGCCGCTCCGGATCTCCCAGCCGGACCAGCCCTCCCAAGGTGCCTTGCGCGTCTCCTGCGGCGGTGTACACCAGGATCCCCGCTGTGGGATCGGAACGGTCGGTGCGCGCATAGATTCGCTCCTGAAGCGATGCCGACGAGTAGCCCGAGGCGTACGCCAGACGCCGAATCAGCAGGTGAGCAATGGTGTGCAACGCCACGTAGCGCGCCTCCGGTACATCGAGTCGATCTCCCCACGGCGTCTCCGTCCGACGTTGTACCAGGATCCCGGCACGCCTGCGGACTTCGACGTGTTGCTCCCAACTCTCGAGGAACTGTTCGTCGAACTGGAGGAAGATCCCCTCCCCGAACATTTCGATCGCCGGAAACGTCGGCTTGCGTCTGCCTTCGATCGAGAGGTCGGCGGGGATCAGGTCCGCGTCGGCGGAGTACCGGCGAAAACCCTTCAGCGCTCGCACTTCCCGAACCCTTCTCACCTGTCCCACCGCGGTCAGCCGTGCCGCCAAGGTCGCCGGCACATGAGGCTGCTCGGCCGTCGACCACGCATCCACGACGAAGTCGCCCTCGCTCAGGTCTCGACCGGGCTCCTTGAGCTTGCTCTGGAAAGCCGCCCACTCACCGTCCTTGAGATCGGCCAGCACGTCGTCGTGCGACTGCTCGTCCACGGAAGCCGCCAGACTCAGGACGTAGTCGACGGACGCTCCGAGCTCGTCCGCAATCCACCCGGCGATCATCTCGGCCTTCGGACCCCCGTTGTCGGCGACCACTCGACTGAAGTCGCTGTGTGCCCGCACCGCGTCAGCGAGCGCCACAGCCATCGGCTTTTCCTCAGGTATGTCGAGCGCAGAGATCCTCTCCGCGATGTAGTTCCCGGTTGCGCCGCGCTGCACGCCGACGAGGTGGTGCTCGCAGATGTTGCCCGGGAGCGGCTCTTGCCAGGGTTGAACTCCCCGACACTTGATGCCGTCGCGGGTCAGCGCTTCCTTCATGACCAGTTCGGACAACGGACGGGATCGCCTGCACCCACCGCACTCCACACGAAGCGACCGCAGGCCTTCCCCGGCTTTCGATGCGCGGACGAAGCGAAGTTCCTTGTACGCCCGGCAGAAACGCACTGCTTCGGTGACGCCGGCGTCGTGTCCACGGTGTGCCCACATGAACCACGGGACGTCCTGGAGGTGGCTACCTTTCTCGCAGACTGCCACGTACCGCATGGGGATGAGCATTCCCCCGCACTCACACTTGTTGGTCCACTTCCCCCTGTCCTTGCCGGAGCGCTGGGACAGCGCGGAACAACGCTCGCAGAACCGCCAGGTGGGAAAGCGCCAATAGAGGAGGCCCGCGGTGTCCTTGCCGGCGCGACCTGAGTGAGTCGGCGCTTCGCGTAACACGCACGGACCGAGCCGCTCGACCAGCCTCTCGCAGTGAACCTCCGGCGCAAACCTTTTGTCCCACCAGGAGGTGTCGGGGGCGATCAGCGACTCGCCACGGATGTCCACCACGGCACCCACGCCGAAGGGTGTGACGGTCTCCGAGAGTCGCAAGTCATGTCTGATCCGCTGCACGGGACCCCTCCTCGAATGGTTCGCGGACATCCACGGCCACGTTCGGCTCGACCGAACGCATGGAGTCGGCAACGAGCCAACCAACGCCCGGTTGCCCGAACCTCTTCAACAACGCGTCGTCCTCAGTTCGTGTTCTGTCGTAAAGCAGGCCCTGCCCTGAGGTTCGGGCGTCCTGGGCCCGGCGGTCCCACTGGCTCAGCAGGGCGTTGACCCGTTCCCGAGTGTCCGACGCCTCGGCCGGGTCGGCCTTTGCCACCAGGTCGAGGAACCCCTCCACCAGGCCCTGGATGGATGCGAACTGCGCCGGCGAGTCGAGATCCAGATCCTTGGCACGGTCGTTCGCGGCCAAACCGGGCCCCAGATGACGCACCAGCGCGACCAGAGCGCCCGCGAGAGACCGGTCTCGTGACGCGAGCGACCATGGAGTCACGCTGGTCGGCTCCACACTTCGGTACAGCGCCTCATGGTAGGAGCGGAACGTCTCGAAGTGGGAGCGATCGCGCGCTCGATTGGAGCGGAACAGGGTGACAACGACACCTCGAACTGCGCCTCGTCCGACCCGGCTCGTCGCCTGGATGTATTCCGATGTCGTCTTGGGCTGTCCCACCATCAGCATCAGCGCCAGCCGCGGGATGTCGATCCCGACCGAGAGCATGTTCGACGAAAGGACGACGTCGACGGCTTGATCCGACTCGTCCGCGCTTCGGCGAAGTTCGCGCAGGTCGTTCGGTAATTCCTCCGGCCCGCGCCTGCTCGTGAGCTCGAGCACACGTCCCGCGCGTACGGTACGGAGCTCCAAACCCGAACGTTCGGCTCGAGGCTCGAGGCGCCCGTTGACGTCGTCGACGACGAGCGTGCCCGTCCTCCCGAGTTCGCGCAGGCTGTTGTGGTACATGACTGCTGTCCAGTACGCATCGAGACCTGCGCTTGGGCCCAGACGGCCCGCGAGGACCTGCGGTATCTCGATCAGGGGCGCTGACGCGGACACCGTTGCTGACATCTGGGACAGGGCTTGAGGCATCAGCCCCAGATAGAGGCGTCCTTCACCACTGGGGACAGGACGGGAGAAGAACGTCTCGTCGTCGTCCAGACCCGAGGGCGGATAGAGGGCGACCGGCCTGCCGTACAGCCCCTTGACCTGCTCGTCCGACGCCCGGATGGTCGCGGTGGAGGCGACGATCTTGGGTGCCGAGCCTCCCGCGGACAGCAGCATCTGTACGACGGCGTCGAAAGCCGCGACCGTCGTCCCGAGAGGCCCCGAGAGCAGATGGAGCTCGTCCTGAATGATCATCGACGGCTGCCTGAACGGCGTGTTGAGACCGAGCAGGCGACCCGCATCCGGCCGGAATTGCAGACGCGCGAACTTGTCGACGGTCGCGAGGAGGATTGTGGGCGGGCTTTCGTACAACATCTCGTCCACGACGCGGACAGGAATCTCATCGAAGAACTCGCACGACGGATTCACGCAGTGAATGACGATGTCGTGTCCGACCATACGGATGCCGTACTCGTCCGTGCTCGACGAGCGGATGCCTGGCAGGAGCGACGTAGCGCACCACGGGCAGCTCTCGACTTGGAACTGGTTCGCCTCGTCAGGACGAGCCGCCCTGTGCAGTCGTTCCAGGGCCACCTTGGCATCGCGTCGTGTGCCCGGGGTCACCTCGTTGCCGACCCACAGGCCGATCGAGAAAGGTGCCATGCCTTCGGCCCGTGAGTCCGCGATCCGGTCTGCACGCCGTAGCAACTCCATTGCGCAGACGAGGGAGGCGGCACGCTGGAACTGCTGGGACGTGAGAAGGCGGAGCGTGTACCGCGTGAGCACCGCGGTTCCCCCACCGGCCGGCCCGTCGTGCAGTCGTCTCCGGAAGATCTCGATCGCTGCGAGGCCCAGATACGCCTCGGTCTTGCCGCCTCCCGTCGGGAACCAGATGAGGTCGACAAGCCCTCGATCATCATGCGTTTCGTCAACGGTCGATGAGAGCGCGACCAGAAGGAAACCGAGCTGGAAGGGACGCCAGCGCGGCTCGGGGTCCGAGCCGTCACGGTTGATCGATGCCTGGCGCATCTGCAAGCGCATCGCGGACATCGCGAGCGAGAACGCGAGCCGGAGCTCGCTGTTCCGCTCGTCGGCGAGTAGTTCCACCGAGCGCGTCATACGTGACAGGGCGACGTCGGAGCGCTCGACAATCCGCGCCGCCACGGCAGCGTCCGACCCGAATTCGGCGATCCGCTCCTTCTGCTCACCGACCCACGTGCCGAACGCCTTAACGAACGCGTTGAGCGATGTGAGCACCGGGTGGGTATTCGAGTCGAGTGAAGCAAGATGTTCCAGGCGCAGCGCATCAGCTTCCATCGTCGAGTGGGGGAACCCTTTGGTCTCCACGTCCGGAACGACGAAGTAGGGGACCGACTCAAGGCGCACCTGTGTGCAGGCACCACCGACAACCGTCCAGTCGGCAGCCATCCCGTGGCCGACGGCATACACCTTCTTGTTCCTGAACCGCAGGCGTAGTTCTGCGGATTCGTCGTCGACAGCGAACTGACGACGGGTGTCGTACTCACGGATGGTCCCAGCCGAGTCAGGAGACACTGCGAGGGACACCTGATAGAGCATGTTCGTCGCGTCAAGGCGGTCGTCGCCGCTGGAAGCACGCAGCACGCGCAGGTGAACGGTCACAAGATAGGCGTCACCCAGGGTGCGCCAGCGGGAACCGATCTCGATCGGCACCTCGCCCACGGTGTGTTCCTGGATCCGCTGATCCTGACTCAGTCGAAGCGCACTGATGGCGAACGGTACGCGACGCCAGCTCGGCGGGCCGTCACCCTCGACAGCGGTGTACGTCGCGCCGGCGACGTCAGAGAAGACTGCCTCGGCGTCGGTGATGAAGGAGATCGCAACGGACGACGGTCGCCAGTCCTCGGCGATGGGAACGACTGCTCCGTTCTCCTCGACGTCACCGTCGAACCCCGTCATCCCGTCGACGTCCGCCTCACCACCCTCGGGATCGGCTCGGCCGTCGTCGAGACCGGGCGCAGCGTCCCGCGGGAACAGCATCCCCACTGCGTACTGCCTGTTCGGCGGGTTGTGAATCACCTCCGTCTCGCCGCTCTCCGGTCCGATGTAGGCGGATTGCAGGTGCTGGAGAACCAGCTTCTGGGCGGGTGTGAGCGTCATCCTTCAGCCGTTCGTCGTCGGACGACGCGCTGCAGCCGGCGCCTGTCGTCCCGGGAGAGCACGATGTGCAGGGACACGCGTGCGCGCGTCACCGCTACGTAGAAGGCCGCCAGCCCTGAAGAGTCGAGCTCGTCGGGTAGGCCACAGACGACGACGTGCTCGGCTTCAAGCCCCTTCGCGAAGCGAGGGCTGATGACGACGACGTCGTTGACCGTGGTTCTCGGGGCAACGGATCGAGGATCGATCACCCAGACGTCAGCTCCCCGCGCCCCCTCCGCGACAAGATCCGCCGCGACCTTCAGACCGTCATTCAGGTCGACGGCGCTCTCGGTCGTGTGCCATTGCACGCGCTCGCCACTGACGACCCCGGGATCACCGACGTCGGCGCCCAGATACTCCTGGACGACGTGCACGATCGCCCGCGTGTTCCTCACGTTCAGGGACAGGTCGACGGTGATCGCCTCCTGCGCGACGAGTTCCGCCACGTCACTGTCGAACCGGCCGTCGACGTGCGCCTGGTTGTTCGGGTCCAGGAACATCCGCCAGCGGCCGGCCGCTCTGCCCCGCGCGATGACGGTGTCGAGTCTGTCCATGGCGTCGGCCGACATCATGTCCTGAGCCTCGTCGACGAGGACGACGTCATACGCCTGTGACGCGTCCAAGTCGTCGAAAGGGACCACGTCCACGGCGTGGTTGTCGAGGTGTGGAGTGAAGTACTGTGACAGAGAGGGTGAGCGGAAGGTGACCAGGACCGACCGTCCGCGCTCCGCCTCCTGCTTGGCCGCCTCGACGAGTACCAACGACTTTCCGGTCCCGGCCCCACCGACGACGAGCACCCGCTCGTTGCGAGCGAGCGCGGCCAGCACACGTGCCTGACCGGCCGTTGCCCGGTTCTGTTCCTCAATCACCGCGCCCCGTTGTGCGTCGATGACCGGCATCCGGGTGAACTCCCCGAAGAGGCGGGTACGCAGGTCGCGGAGGCCCGCGATCTTCTCCGAAGCCGGTGCTGGGCGCGCATCGGAGACCACTGCGTCCAGGCACGCTGGGAGTGCGCCAGCCGTCATCGCATCACGCGCCAGCCAATGTGACGGCTTCCAGTCGACGGCGCCGGGTGGCGCGTCGATGTCAGGGGTAACGACCACCGCCTCGTGCCAGTACCAGCCGACCCCCTGCTGTCTGAGAATGTCTCTCAGCGCGAACGCTGCAGATCGTGCCTGCTCCATCGGCGAGGACTGCAGCTTGTGCCAGTCCGACCGGCGGTCGATGGTGTACCAAATTCCGTCGTGCTTGCGCACGCCGCCACCCTTGACCTCGACGACGATCACCTTGCCGCGCCAGAGAATGACGAAATCGGCCTCGGCCTGTTGCTTGTACCCGTGCGAGCGGAGTCCGACCGAGTAGAAGGCGACGGCATCGGGATCGCCTTCCACGTCTCGGAGCAGCCTCGCTACCCGTCGCTCGGCCCCGCTGCGCGCTGTCGCCTCGATGTCCGCCAGGGACGGGACAAGCATCATTCGCCCTGCTCCGTCCATAGCTCCTCGTACTCACGGTAGCCCAGCGAGCCGTTCAGAGCGCCCCAGTTGTCGGCCATGTCAACGATGAGGCACTCATCCTTTCCTCCGTTCTCGCTGCCACGTAGTCCGCGGCCTGCCATCTGAATGTAGGCGCCGGGGCTGAATGTCGGACGAGCGATGTAAAGAGCCCTGACACCCGGGGCATCGAATCCTTGAACGAGGAGGTCGCAATTGGCGAGAACCTGAACCTTGCCTTCCTGGAATTCGTGTATCACCTTGCGACGCTGCTGCCGGCCCGTTTGTCCGCTCACCGATTCCGCTGCGACCTTCCGGTACCGCAGTGACGCGGCGAGCACCTGCGCTGAAAGCACACTCGGTGTGAAGACCAGGATGGGCCAGTCGGGGTGCTTCTCGAGGGTCTGCAGAATGTGGCCGATGAGGACACGCATGCGCTGCTCGTTCCGTCCGATGCGCTCGTACACGTTGCGGTCGATCAGCTTGTTCGACTGCAGCGCTGTGCGCTCCCGCCCCGTGAGGTCGATCTCGACTCCCGAGGGCAGCACCTCGTGCTTCACCCTCGCGAGCACCCCGAGCTCGACCAGTTGCTTGTAGGGATCTTCGCCCGGCAGTGCCAGCCGGTTCTTGCCGAATCGCCTCGCCAACTCCTCCGTTCCGCTGTGCTCCCCCGCCCGACCCTTGAAGGGAGTCGCCGACAGGCCCACGAGCGGGCGTTCCCAACTACGGCCGTCGACACCCAGCCAGCGCAAGATGGACGTGTATTGGGCTGAGCCGCCCGCTCGGTGCGCCTCATCGATGAACACGGCTTGAGGAGTGCTGAGCCAGCCGTACTCGGGTCGATCCTTTATCGAACGGATCTTCGCGTCGGTCGCGACGACGACTGCAAGTTCGGTGTCGGGCTCGTGCACGGTGTTGGTGTCCCACAGACGACCGATGGTCAGCGGACGTTCGTCGCCGAGATACCGCCAAACTGTCTGGAAGGTCTGCACGGCCTGCTCGCACAGCTCAGCCGACTGCGCGATCCAGAGGACAACGCCGGAGAGGACCTCGTCCATGAACAGCCTCAGAACGGTCTCGGTCGCGACTCGCGTCTTGCCCGCGCCCGTCGGGAGCTCAACCATGCCCTTCTGCGCAGGACCGTTGGCCGACGGCTGCGTGAGAACCGTCCGCAGGTCTTCGCTGATTCTCTTCTGGTAGCTGTGCAGCTTGTTGAGCCGAACCGCCCCCGCGACGACGAATTCCTCCGGGCGAGGCTGATTGCGCTGGCCGGCATACTCGGTGCCGAAGCCCATTTTTCGAACCCAGGAGATGGCCGCGGGAAGGCCCGCCCACCGCTCCGGCACGTCTGTGAACCCGGCCTCACGAAAGAGGCTCTCGAGCATGCGCAATGAGTCGGAGCCGTAGACAACCAAGAACAACTCAGCCACCGAGGTGTGGTGGTCAACCAACCCCTGGCCTTCGAGCGCGCTCCAAAGGCCGGTAGGCAGCGCCTCCTTGAGATCGTCCGGACCGATGTAGAGGTCCAAACGGTCCGCATCGCTTTCGATGGACTGTGCTTGCTGACGAAGCAACTCGAGCTTGTGATCAAGGCCCGCCCTGAGCACCGACGACAGACGTGCGTTGTCCAACCCGAGGCCGAACGCTTCGTTGACGAACTCCAATGCACGGCGCTCATCGGCGTCACTTCCGACGATTAGGTCCTGGCCGTCTAGATGCCAATCGAGCGGCTGGTCCTCGACACCATCCTCCGTCACAACGCGCTTCGCTATGAGCAGCGCCCGCGTGATCTTCGCCGAACCGAGCGCAGCACCGTAGAACGTCCGAAGGCCCGTGTAGACATCGAGAATCCGCTGGGACTCTTGTTGCCCCTCAACAACCATGGCGAACGAGAAGCTGTCGGCGAAGCGACGGCAGCCGACGATCTCGACCAGTTCCTCCACCTGGGACGGTTCCACTCTGAGATACGGGCGCTGACGATTGCGGAGTAACTCCTCCTCGTCCTCCGTCGACGCCAGGAACACGGCCGACGGAGGATGCGCCTCAACCGCTCGTTTGACTCTTGCAGGAATAGTCGCCGGCTTTTCGCCGTCGAACCCGACTCTGGTCGCCGTGAGAACGAACTCCGCCAACACGGCGTTTTCCACCGACGGGAAAATGTCCGCCTCGAGCATCTCGCGAAGCACGCATCGTGGCACGGCGTCGAGCTCGTCCGGCAGGTCAAGTGCGTGTTGGACCTGAAGCGGCCCCTTGTACAAGGGAAGCAGCGACCCGAACTTGAGCAGCGACGACGCAACTACCGCGTCAGGCGCTCGATACCCGCGCGAGGTCGGCAGCAGTCCTGCGTTCGCCACGGCCCACCGGGTGGGCGACTGAACGTCGAATTGCCGTCCGGTGTCGAGATCGTCTACGGCCCAGTCGCTGTCGGGCAGAGACAGCAGCGCCGTCGTCCATGACGCACGCAACTCCTTCGATGCATCTGCGTCGCGCAACATCATCAGGGCAGAGAACGGCCCAGGACCTGCTCCTGGGTTGAACTCGAAACGTTCCGTCGGACGTTCCCCGGACCCCCGTCGGCCATTCAGGTCTCCTAAGACGGCGTGCACGTAGTCTGTGTAGTGCCACTCGTCCTCGACCGAGAAGTCCTTCACCGGACTTCGGACGACCCCCAGCCGGTGTGCGACATCCGGCAGGCAACGGCTGCGGTCGAGAAGCCGCCCAAAGAATTCGGGTAGCGATACATCCAGATCGACGACTTGCTGGGGCCACGCCCAGGCACCGTCACGCGTGGGTACTTTGATCGACGCCGTCGACTTCGTCATGGTCTTGACTGCAACGGGAATGCTGACAGAGAGCACTGCGTCCCAAAGCGTCTCGAGGTCCTCATCGGTCGGATCCACCGGCAACATGGCCAAGCGTGCGTTGAGGATTGCCTCAGGATCAAGGTCCCGGAAGCCACGGTCGCGAAGTAAGGCTTCGACCCGGTCCTCTGCCAGAAAGTCGGGGTTCACGAAGACGGCGCCGTCGACGACCAGGCCCTCTTCCTGGTGGAGAAAGACCACACTGCGATCGTCGAGTGACCTCATGCCGTCCGAAGTCGGGATCACCTTGGCCGAGGAGATGTCCTCAAGAGAGGCATTGTTCACCACGGTCCTGAAGGCATTGGCAGCCGACTGCGGATCGTCTCCGTCCGCCCACTCGCGCAGCCAGGTCAACAAGCCGCGTTTGGGCATCCGCTCGAGCGCTGCCCGGACGTCGCGAGCGCTGGGGTCGAGCTCGATCTCCTGCGCTGCGACGAAGAGGTCTCTAAGACGCGTGGCCCGCTGCGGGGTCTTGTAGCAGTGCCAATGTGGCACGTCATTAGTCGTATTCGGCGATCTGATCCATGCTTGGTGCACCGTAGCGTCCAAGCGGATCGACGTATCGAGTGGACGCAGCTCAGAGCCGTTCCGCAGATCGCCCGCTGCGTCAGGGATGTACTGGCCTGTGCCAGCAGATCGCAGGATGTGGGCGCGCAGGATATCGCTCGCGAAGCCACGACTTTCCTGGTCCCTCTCTCGGGCCGGCAGGTAATCCAGATGGGCCGCCGGCTCGTCGTCCGAACGCACTCGCGTGAGCAGCGAAACAAAGAGGTCCGCAAGCGTACGGATGATTTCCTGGTTATAGCGATTGTCCAGCAGGTTGGTCCGGTCGTCGTTCACGCTCCAGGGTGCGTTGAGCAGTGCTCCCACCGAGCTCTTGTCCTGAAGCGGGAAGTACGACCAGAACTCTCCAGAGGTTATTCGGCTCCGTTGCACAGGAACCGCCACCGTGACCTTGATCTTGTCGCGCGAGACTGCTTCCCCGACCTCGTGGCGCGCTTCCGGCGACGGTGCGTGCATCCGGCTGGCCACGAGCCACTCGTCGTCCTGACCATCTGGTCGCGCAATCGCGAAGCGGCCGTCGCCCAGGTCTCGCGAGACGTGGCTCGTCTCGTAAGGTTCTGACCCCAGAATCCGCATCCTCACCTCGCGAACAGCACCCACGAACAAGAGGAACTCAGACTTGAACGACGTGATCTCGTGTCTCAGTCGCTCCAGGTTGGTCGCATCGGGAAGTTTGACGATCGTCGTCGCCCAATGAGCAAGGCCAGCGAGAACCCGATCCTTCTCGAACTCTTCCGCCGCCCCCAGGGCTGTCGCGGTTCGAAGGATGGGGTACCTGGGAACGCTTTTCACGCTCCTAAGCTCTTCATTCGCCTGGTCCGCGTTGAATCGGAAGGACACTGAGCGACTGAAAACGTGGGGGGACTCGGACACCGCCAGGACCGACTTGAAGCCTAGACCGAATCGGCCGATCTCGTCGCCCCGCTTGCCGCTGAGGTACGCCATGGTCACCGCTTGCAGGCCGCTGGCAGAGAAGGGCCTGCCAGCGTTCGCACAGTAGAGAACGCGTCGATCAGGGTCGAGCACTATCTCGACCCTGCCTGGGCGCTCACCCCCGTCGTCAGCCACACCGGCCAGGGCATCGGCAGCGTTCTGGATGAGCTCCAATAGCGTCCGATTGGCGTAGCCGCCCGTGCGAATCGACTCCTCGTGGTTCGCATGTTCGGTGATCAATGCGGGCTGGGCCCGATAGGACTCAATTGTTCGCCTGAACTGGTCTTCCAACTCCCGGGTGAGCGAGGAGTCGGGCTCCCAGTGGCCAGGGTTGGATGTCACTTCGCATTCTCCTTAAGTTCAGGACCAGCCCAAGACTGCACCATGGTGTGGCACGAATCTCAACAGCGTTGAAGCTCCGGAGAAACCTGCGTCGCTAGGCGGCTCTAGCCGGGCACCTGGATGCTATAGGTGACAACCCCGTCATGGGTCTCAACACGGCGCATTCTTCGCCGCGATACGAGTGTCACTTACGTATGAATCCCCTTGGGGCCGCAGCGGCCAACACCAGGTGCACTCTTCGGCGGCTGCCGCGGTAGACAATTCTTCCGCGTCAGAAGGTCGAACTGATCAGAGGGTGATGACCTCGGCTCCGCCTCAGTTCGGTCGCCCGTCGCCAAAGCTCAGGCGCGGCACGGAGACCGACGAACTCAAAGCGGTGCCGCCCGAGTCGCAACAGACAACTGCTCGGCTCCTATGGCCGTTGCACGAAACATCTGCTGTCGGGCCAGAGTCGTGGCACCGTCAGTGAAGAACGTGCCAGGTCACCAAAGTCGTGTTCCCACCATGCTGTCCCGTGACACCAGGTCCTTCGACGCCGCGTGACCGACCGCCCCGCGGTAGTGAGGAGCCTGCGTGTCCTCGAGAACGCGCGATGCGTAGAGGAAGAGCAGGTGGTACTGGCGCCGTCGTCGGCGGTCCAGGAGCCCCAGACCCACGGCCCAGGCACACGGCGCCTCAGCCCGGACACACAGGCCGGTCCGCCCCGCACCTCTGAAGTTCCGTCGGCCAGCGCCTTTGCCAGTGCGATATCGCGACCTTGACCTATCCGGCCACGACGCACGCATACAGCGACGGGCACTCGAGCTCGCGCAGTTCGTCGGACGGGCCACCCGACACCTGGTAGAGGCCCGTCTCGTGGGCGAGGTGACCCCGGTTACCGACACGGCCTCGACCGCAGTGGTGTCGCTTGCGAAGACTAGCCGTGAGTCTAGCGACGTGGTTGGCGCGTACTGTGTCCGTCAAGGAGCAGGCGCGAGGACTAGGCGGTCGCCGTCCCAGGTGACGGCGTACGGGTCGGTGATCTCGCCGATGAAGGCGCCGTCACGGTCGTGCACGAACGCGAGCAGCTTCGTGTCGCCCGTGTCGCGCTCGGTGACGAACTTGCCCACGTAGAGCGACGGGTCGTCGATCACCTGGGCGCCGGCGATGTCGTAGGGCCCGAGCGGCGACTTCGCGTCCGCGATCCACACCCCACCTGTCACCCCCTTGGCCCGAGCAGCCTCCGGCATGTCCCCGACGAGGCAGTTGAAGAGCAGCACCTGACGCCCCTCGACGACGAACGGCTGGAGCACCTCGAGCTGCCCGAAGCCCTGGCCCGGTGACGACAGCGGCTCGCGCAGCTCCCACGTCTCCAGGTCGGCAGACCACGCGTGCCCGACGACGCCACGGTCGACGACGTCGCCGTGGTTGGCGCGCGCCGTGATGAGCATGTGCCAGCCGTCCCCGTCCGGGTCCTCCAGCACCCACGGGTCGCGGAACGCCTCGTCGTGCCAGTTCCCGTCGGCGAACGTCTCGTACCACCGCGGGTCGGCTGACAGCACCGGCCCCGGCGCCTTGTCCCACACGTAGAGGTCAGAGGACACGGCATACCCGATGGACTGCACGTTCGCGCCCGCGTCGTTGAGCGAGGCCCCCGTGTAGAACATGAACCACCGCCCGTCCGGGTGCCGCACGACCGACCCGGTCCACGTCGCGCAGTCGTCGAAGGCCGGCGCGTCCGAGCGCACGAGCGCGTCGACGACCCGTTCCCACTTGACCAGGTCACGCGAGACCGCGTGCCCGACCGAGGCCCGGTAGTGACGGGCATGGGGGTCGCGCAGCGCGCGCGACGCGTAGAGGAAGAACAGGTGGTACTGCTCGCCGTCGTCGACGGTCCAGAAGTCCCACACCCACGCCTCGGGGAGCTTGAACACGGGTCAGCCTTTCACGCCGGAGGAGGCGATGGAGTTGATGAACGATCGCTGGAAGGCGACGAACAGGATGAGCACGGGCGCGGTGATCATCGACGCGTACGCCATGATCTGCCCCCACGAGGTGTTGAGCTGCTTGAAGTAGTCGATGCCGACCATGACCGGCCGCAGCTCCTCGGTCTGCACCGCCATGAGCGGCCAGAGGTACTGGTTCCACATCGGCAGGAAGGTCAGGATCGCGACCGTCGCGACCGCCGGCCCCGAGAGCGGCATGACGATGTTGCGGTAGATCCGCCACCAGCCCGCGCCGTCGACCTTCGCCGCCTCGTCGAGCTCCTTCGGGATGGAGTCGAAGTACTGGTAGAAGAGGAAGATCGAGAAGGCGTTCGCGATGAACGGCACGATCTGCACCTGGTAGGTGTCGAGCCAGCCCTCGGTGAAGCCGTCCGGCCCGAGGAACGGCAGCTTGTTGGACCACCACAGCAGCGGCAGTGCGAGCGTCTCGAACGGCACGATGAGCGTCGCGAGGATGATGCCGAGCACCGCCCCTGCACCCCGGAACCCGATGCGCGACAGGGCAAACGCCGCCATCGAGTTGACGACGATCCCCAGCACCACGGTGACCACGGTGATGATGACCGAGTTGGTCATGAACTGCGCGAAGGGAACTCGCCCGAAGACGCCCGTGTAGTTGTCGGTCGAGATGTCACCGACGGGCAGGAACGCCTTCCAGCTGCCGAGGTCGCCGAAGATCTGCAGGTCGGGCTTGAAGCTGCTGACGAACATGAACAGCAGCGGCAGCCCGAAGACGAGGCACAGCACGATGCGGGCGAGCACGCCGAGAGGCTTGCGTATGCCGTGTCGCCCGGACTCGCCGCGGCGCGGTGCCGCCGTGGTCGGGTCGGCGACGTGGGCGAGGTGGTCGGAGCCGACGCCGGGTCCGACGGGTGCGGTCGCGGTGCTCATCGGGCGTCCTTGTCTCGGGTGACGTAGCGGTTGACGAGGGTGACGGCGAGCACGAGCACGAAGAAGACGAGGCTGATCGCCGAGGCGTAGCCGGTCTGCTGCTGCTGGAAGCCCGTGCGCACCGCCATGAGCACGACCGTCGACGTCGAGTCGAGCGGACCGCCCTGGGTCATGATGTTGACCTGGGTGAAGAGGGCGAACGCCGAGATCGTGATGGTGATGAGGATGAACGTCCGCGTCGCCCGCAGCCCCGGCCACGTGACGTAGCGGAACTTCTCCCAGTTGCCGGCGCCGTCGAGCTCGGCCGCCTCGTAGAGCTCGCCCGGGATCGTCTGCAGCCCCGAGAGCCAGATGACCATGTGGAAGCCCATCGCCTGCCACGCCGACATGAGGATAATCGCGAGCAGCGCCGTGTGCGGGTCGCCGAGCCAGTCCGGCCCGTCGATGCCGAACTTCAGCAGCACCTGGTTGATGAGCCCGTTCTTCTGGTACATGAACAGCCACAGCATCGACACGACGACCATCGAGGTGACGACCGGCAGGAAGTAGACGGTGCGGAAGAAGTTCGTCCCGCGCATCTTGACGTTGACGAGCAGGGCCAGGCCGAGCGCGCACGCCGACTGCACCGGCACGATGACCGCCGCGAAGATGATCGTGTTGCGCAGCGACGCCCAGAACGTGTCGTCCGCGAAGAGGCGCACGAAGTTGTCGACGCCGATGAACTCCGCCGGCCGCGGGCTGATGAGGCGCGCGTTGGTGAACGCGAGCCCGAACGTCAGCCCGATCGGGATGAGCAGGAACGTGATGAGCAGGATCCCCGCCGGCAGGAGCATGAGCAGCGCCGTCGTGGTCGACGAGCGGGAGCCCTTGACGGGCTCCCGCTTGCGCCCGGTGACCGCCGAGGCGTTCTCGGCCGCAGTGATGGTCGTCATGTCAGTCACTCACTGGAAGTAGCCGTTGGACTTCTGGTTGGCGTCGATGTCCTTGACGGCCTGGTCGAGCGCCGTCTTGGGGTCCGCGCCGTTGAGGATGTCCTGCGCCGTCTTCGTGAACTCCGTCGCGATGAAGGGGTAGCCGGGCGTCACGGGGCGCAGCACCGCGAACTTCTTCGCGTAGTCGAGGAAGACCTGGTTCTCCCCGCCCTTCTCGTAGCCCTTGACCTGGGCCGCGGCGGCGTCGGTGGCCGGGATGTTGTTCGTGTCGCGGGCGACGCTCGCGACGTACTTGTCCTGCGCGGCGAACTTCATGTAGTCGAGGGCACCGGCCTGGTCGGAGCAGTTCTGCGAGATGCCCCACTGCCACGAGCCGCCACCGATCTTCGGGCCGTTGCCCAGGTCCGGCGGCGGGAGGAAGAGCGTGTCCTTGCCGAAGGCCTTGCGGGTGTCGACGGCCGTCCACGTGCCGTTGTAGAGGATCGCGGACTTGCCGTTGATGAAGTCCTTGGCCGGGTCGGCGCCGGACTTGAGCGGGACGAGCCCGTCGGTGACGAGGCTGCGGAACCATGTCGCCCACTCGACGGCCTTGGGCCCGTTGAGCGAGCCCTCCGCGGTCTTGTAGCCGTCGCGGTTGATGAGGTCGCCGCCGAAGCTCTGGAGCATCGGGGAGTACGCGTAGGGCCACCACTCGCCGGTGAAGCTCGTCGCGATGTCGAGCGGGTTCGCGAAGTCGCCGGAGGCCTTGATCTTCTTCAGGGCCGCGGTGAACTCGTCCTTGGTCCACGGCTGGTCGACGGTCGGGACGCGGATGCCGTACTTGTCGAGGATCGTCTTGCGCGTGACCATGACGAGCGCGACGTCGTAGTAGCCGTAGGAGTACGTCTTGTTGTCCCACTTGCCGAGGACCGTCGGCAGGTACTTCGAGAGGGCGGCGTCGAGCCCGTCGAGCGGCGCGAGGTAGCCGGCCCAGGCCCAGTTCGGCACGTTGGGGCCGTCGATGTCGAGGATGCAGGGGAGCTTCTTGGACGCCGCTGCCGCGACGACGGACTGGTTGTAGGAGTCCTGCGGGAAGGCCTGGATCTTGACCTTGTACTTGGTCTGGCTCTTGTTGTAGTCGTTCACGATGTTCGTGATCGCCGCGAGCTCGGCCTTGTTGCCGGCGTTGTGCGTCCACATCGTCAGCTCGCCACCGGCGCCGCCGGAGCTGGAGCTGCCGCCCTTGGTGCAGGCGGCCATCGAGAGGGGCAGCGCCGCGGCGAGCAGGCCGACGGCGACGCGCTTGGTGGTGGTGAGCTTCATCGGGTCCTCCGTGGTGGGAAGGTCAGCGCCAGTGCTAAAACCTTTCAGCACGAGACGGTAGGGCCTCGGCAGCCGGTCGCGCAAGGGGTTGCTAAATCCTTTTCACCAGCGGTGATGCGGAATCAGCCTGGCTACCGTGGGGTAGGCTGACGCCGGGTGCCGCGGGCAGGGGCCACACGGCATACGCACTGTCGCGACGACGCGACGCGAAGGGACCGATCACAGTGAACAAGCGACCGACGCTCGCCGACGTCGCCGCGCGAGCGGGCATGTCCAAGACCGCGGTGAGCCTCGTGCTCAACAACCGCCCCGGCTCCCGGCTGTCCGACGACGCCGTCGCCCGCATCCACGAGGCCGCGCGCGAGCTGGACTACCGGCCCAACGCGCAGGCCCGGTCGCTTCGACTCGGCACCACCGGGACCGTCGGCTTCATCTCCGACGACGTCACAGTCACCCGCTTCGCCTCACCCATGATCCGCGGGCTGCTCGACGCCGCCGACGAGCAGGACCGGGGCGTCCTCATCGCCGAGACCTTCAAGCACCCCAAGCAGCTGCGCAAGGCGATGGAGGCCATGGTCGACCGCCAGGTCGACGGCCTCATCTTCGGCGCCCTCTCGGCTCGGCTCGTCGACCTCCCGCCACTGCCCGCCGGCATGCGCGCGGTCACCGTCAACTGCGTCAACCCCGAAGTGCCCGTCGCGGTCCTCCCCGACGAGGAGCAGGCCGGGTATGCCGTCACCCGCCAGCTCCTCGACGCGGGCCATGCCGCGGGGCTAGCCGTCATCGGCAATGCCCCTGTCGCCCGGTCGGATCCGCGGGTCTCGGTCACGATCAACCGCCGGTTCAAGGGGATCCAACGTGCCCTCGACGAATCCGGCGTGACCCCAGTCGCTGTCGAGGACATCGAGTTCTGGGAGCCGTGGAACGGCTACGACGCCACGAAACGGGTCCTCGAGTCCGACGCTCCCGTCACGGCGCTCCTCTGCCTCAACGACCGTGTCTCGTTCGGCGCCCAGCAGGCGATGACGGAGCGGGGCCTGCGGGTGCCCGACGACGTGTCCATCGCCTCGTTCGACGACGACGAGATCGCCTCCTACATGCGGCCCGCGCTGACGACCGCGCGGCTGCCCTACGAGCAGATGGGGCGGCAGGCCCTCGAGCTGCTGCTGCGGCCCGAGGAGTCCCCGGGCGAGCACCTGGTGGAGATGCCGCTCCAGGTGCGCGGCTCCATCCGCCCGCTCGCCTGATCACACCTGCCCCGTCGGGCACCTGCGGTTCGTCCTTCGTGGCTGCCCTCACCCACGTCCGACGGGTGAGGGCCGGGCGTCAGTCGCCTGCCCGGGCGGCGGGCGCCCAGCGACGCATGAGGTCGGCCGCCACCTCGTCGGGGTGAGGCAGTTGGTCCAGTTGCGACCGAAGTCGTTGTGCCGCAGCCCGTTCCGGCGCGGCAGGATCGAGGAGAGCGGTGACCGCGTCACGGACGCTGCCGGCAGCTGCGCCGGGCAGGACGACGCGCGCCGCGCCCTGCTCGACGAGGCGGTTGCCGTTCCAGAACTGGTCGGCGCCCTGCGGCACGACAACCTGAGGCAGACCGTGCTGGACGGCGCCGAGCACCGTGCCGGAACCACCGTGGTGGACGACGAGGTCGACGTGAGCCAGCACTGACACCTGGTCGATGAACGACTCGACGTGCACCGAGGGGTGCTCGTGACCGACCTCGTCAGCCGACACCGGCCGGCCGGTGACGACGAGCACCTCGCAGCCGGCGGCCACCACCTCGTCCGCGATCGCGAGCAGCTTCTCGCTGTTGCCGAAGATCGTCCCGAGCGTCAGCAGGACGCGCGGCGCATCATCCGGGCGCCGCTCTCTCGTCAGCCAGTCCGGCACCGGCGGACCGGGCTCCGACCACGCGTGCGGCGCGAGCTCGAGCGTCGGGAAGGGCGGGTGCGAGCCGAACGCCGCGTCGTCCGAGCCCTCCCCAGCCACGCGCAGGAACTCCGGGTGCGCTTCGAGATAGACGTCCGCCGCCTCGCCGACCGAGCTGACCGGTGAGCCGTCCGTGCCGCGCAGCTCGGCGCCCCACCGCTCCAGCGCCGCGGCATACACGCCGTCCCAGCGCGGCCCCCACCCGACGACGCTGAAGACCGCCGTCGGCGCCCCGATCCGCCGCGCGGCGACGACGCCGGCCACGTCGGTCTGCTCGACGACGACGAGGTCCGGGCGCCACCGCTCGGCCACCGCGCACGTCGGCTCGACGAGGTGCGGCGCCGCGACGTCGACGAAGAGCACCCGGGCGAAGTCGTCGGTCGGCGGCCGACCCGGAGGCACCTTCGCGAAGGCCTCGGCATGCGCGTCCGCGAACCGCCAGCCGGGATCAGCACCGAGCACGGTCGACACCGGCAGCCGCCCCTCGAACTGCGAACCCGTCGCGAAGAGCACGTCCGCGCCCTGACCCTGGAACGCCATCGCGAGCGGCACGAGCGGATAGGTGTGTCCATGAGCGGGCAGCGCCGCGAAGAGCACCCTCATCCATCCACGATCCCACCGTCCCTGCGGCCCCGAGGCGAAACGCCAGCACCCCTCAAGGGACGGGAGTTCAGTGCGACGCGACGACCTTGACCGAACGGCTGGTGGCCATCGACCACCGGCCACCGCGGAACAAGCAACGGCGTCACCGGCAGCGCCTATGCTCGCCCGCATCAGAAAGGGGCCGCCATGGTGTCGCACGACGAGCTCAGCCTGCTGCGTGAGCGGCACCCGGCCTGGCGCCTGCTGCGCGCCGACAACGCCGCGCTCGTCATCGGCTTCCTCGGTCGTGTCTTCGTCGACGACAACGTCCGCGTCATCTCCCGGGCCGATCTGGTCAGCCAGCTCGACGACGAGCTCTACGCCCTGCGCGAGCAGCTCGGCGAGGGCGCCTACCCCAAGAGCGCCGCGGCCTACGTCACTGACTGGGCCGGCGCCGACGCCGGCTGGCTGCGGCTGCACTACGTCGAGGGCAGCGACGAGCCGCACGTCGATGCGACCCCCGCGCTCGAGAAGGCCGTCGCTTGGGTCGCGAGCCTGCAGGACCGTGCGTTCGTCGGCACCGAGTCGCGCCTGCACACCCTCGTCGGGCTGCTCCGGCAGATCGCCCGCGGCAGCGACACCGACCCCGAGCACCGGCTCGAGCACCTGCGCGCCGAGCGCGACCGGCTCGACGCCGAGATCGCGCGAGCCGAGTCCGGCCAGATCGACGTGCTCGACCCGACGGCGCAGCGCGACCGCTACCAGCAGTTCGCCGCCACCGCGCGCGAGCTGCTCTCGGATTTCCGCGAGGTCGAGGTCAAGTTCCGCGCCCTCGACCGCCAGATGCGCGAGACCATCGCCGGCTGGGACGGGTCCAAGGGAGCCCTGCTCGACCAGCTGCTCGGTGACCGCAACGCCATCGCCGACTCCGACCAGGGGCGCAGCTTCCAGGCCTTCTACGACTTCCTCCTGTCCGCCGAGCGGCAGGAGGAGCTCGGACAGCTGCTCGACGAGGTCCACCACCTCGAGTCGATCGTCGCCGACGACCGCGTCCGCCGCATCGACCGCGACTGGCTGCTCGCGGCCGACCGCACCCAGTCCACGGTGCGCACGCTGTCCGACCAGCTGCGCCGCTTCCTCGACGACTCCGTCTGGCTCGAGAACCGCCGCGTCGTCGAGCTGCTCCGCGGTATCGAGGGCACGTCGGTGGCGCTGCGCGACGCCCGCCCCGAGCTGACGATGCAGCTCGACGCGATCCGTCCCGAGATCGCCCTCCCCTTCGAGCGGCCGCTCTATGCGCCCCCGGCCGAGGCCCGGATCGACAGCACTGTCGAGGCCGCCGAGGAGCGGGCCGAGACGACAGCCCTCTTCACGGTTGACCACGTGGACCAGCAGCGCCTGATCAGCCAGGTCCGGGCCATGCTGCGCGACCGGTCGCAGGTCAGCCTCGGCGAGCTCGTCGAGGAGCATCCTCCCGAGCACGGACTGGCCGAGCTGATGGCGTGGCTCGCGATCGGTGCCGACGGCATCGACATCGTGTTCGACGACGACTCCCGTCAGCAGGTGTCGTGGACCGCCGACGACGGCACCACGCGGCTGGCCGACCTGCCCACCGTCCTCTACGTCCGCCACGGTGGCGACGGCGTGCGCGGCGCGGCTGGCGTGACCGGCGCGGCCGGTGCGCACGACCCCGCCTCCGACGATGCCCACCCCGGAAGGTCGTCATGACCCCGATCTCCGACGCCGCGTCCGCCCCCTCGCTCACCGACGACGTGCTCGACCTCTCCCGCGTGGTCGTGCCGCTCCTGCGCGGCGTCGTCTACCAGGCCGACAACGCCGCCCTCTGGGCCCTGCTCCGGCGCCAGCAGGCCCGGGTGCGCGACCACATGGCGGTGATGGGCCTCGACCTCATCGTCGACGAGGCCGAGGGCTACGCACACCTGCGGCAGATGGACTACGACGAGCTCGACATCCCGCGCCTCGTGCCACGCCACCGCCTGTCCTTCCCCGTCAGCCTGCTGCTCGCCCTGCTGCGCAAGCGGCTCGCCGAGTTCGACGCCAGCAGCAGCGACCCGCGGCTCATCCTCACCCGCGACCAGGTCGCCGAGCTGCTCCGGGTCCACCTGCCCCAGAGCACCAACGAGGTGCGGCTCACCAGCGACGTCGACGCCCTGCTCACCAAGGTCGTGGCCCTCGGCTTCCTGCGCCAGGTCAGCGGGCAGGAGCGCACCTACGAGGTGCGCCGCATCCTCAAGGCCTACGTCGACGCGCAGTGGCTCGCCGAGTTCGACGCTCGCCTCCGCGAGTACCTCGCCTCCGTGGCACCTGCCGACCAGCCCGTCGACGCTCGCCCCGACGCACCCACTGACGACGAGGAGCCCACCGATGGATGAGCTGCCCCTCGACGGCCTGCTCGGCGCCGCCGGCTACCGCCTCGCCCACGTCGAGGTCCTCGGCTGGGGCACCTTCGACCGCTCGGTCTGGCGCTTCGACCTCGACGGCCACACCTCCCTGCTGACCGGCGACATCGGTTCGGGCAAGTCCACTCTCGTCGACGCCATCACGACCCTCCTGCTCCCCGCCAACCGCATCTCCTACAACAAGGCCGCCGGCGCCGACACCCGCGAGCGCAGCCTCCGCTCCTACGTCCTCGGCTACTGGAAGTCCGAGCGCAACGAGACCACGGGGGCCTCGCGTCCCGTCGGGCTCCGCGACCACACGAGCCACTCGGCCATCCTCGCCGTCTTCCGCAACGAGCGGCTCGGGTCCTCCGTCACCTTGGCCCAGGTCTTCTGGAGCCCCGACGACCACGCGGGCCAGCCCCACCGCTTCTACGTCGTGGCCGACCGCGAGCTCGGGGTCGCCGCCGACCTCAGCGACTTCGGCTCCGACATCACGGCCCTGAAGAAGCGCCTCCGCTCGTCGGGCATCACGCCGCACACGACGTTCACCGACTACGAGCGTGCTTACCGCCGAGCCCTCGGCATCCCGTCCAGCCAGGCGATGGAGCTCTTCCACCAGACCGTGTCGATGAAGTCCGTCGGCAACCTCACCGACTTCGTGCGCGCCCACATGCTCGAGCCGTTCGATGCCGCCGCCGACGTGCGCAAGCTCATCGACCACTTCGAGGACCTCACGGCCGCCCACGACGCCGTGACCAAGGCGCGCACCCAGCTCGAGACCCTCACCCCGATCGTCGCCGGCCTCGACGAGGTCGACCGCCTGCGCGCCGAGCTCGACGAGGCCACGAGCGCCCAACAGGCGCTGAGGTATGCCGCGGCGACCGTCACGCTCGAGCTGCTCGCGACCGAGCTGGCCGGCAACGACGCCGACCTCACGACCGAGCGGCAGGCCCACGAGCGGGCCCTGACGGCCATCGAGTCGCTACGGCAGGAGCAGCAGGGCCTGCGCGACGCCCGAGCCGGTCACGCCGGCGGCAGGGTCGGGGCCCTCGAGGAGGCCCGGACACGGCATACCTCCGACCGGGACGCTCGTCGCCGACGTCACCGCGAGTGGGACGACGACCTCCGCGCAGCCGGGCTCGAGCCCCTGGCCGCGCCCGAGGAGTTCGCCCGCGTGCGTGGCGAGGCATTGGCCGCCCACGCGACCGTCGACGACGAGAGGGCGAGGCTCGACGCCGAACGCACCGCGCACGCCGTGCAGCAGCACCGGTTGCGCGCCGAGTCCGACGAGATCCGCGACGAGCTGGTCAGCCTCCGCGAGCGCCGGTCGAGCATCCCGCGGGACCTGCTGGCGCTGCGCGACCGCCTCTGCCGCGAGGCCGGTGTCGACGAGGGCCGCGTCCCGTTCGTCGGCGAGCTCGTCGACATCCGGCCCGAGGAGGAGCGCTGGCGAGGCGCGGCCGAGCGCGTGCTGCGCGGCTTCGCCCTGTCCCTCATCGTCGCCGACGACGACTACGCCCGGGTCGCCGGCTGGGTCGACAGCCACCACCTCGGCACCCGCCTCGTCTACCACCGCGTCCGCCTCGGCGACCGCCACCAGCCCAGCGACCCGGTCCGCGGCACGCTCGCCGCGAAGCTCGACCTCAAGCAGGGCCCGTATGCGGCGTGGCTCGCTGCCGAGCTCGGCGCACGCGCCGCGCACGAGTGCGTCGAGAGCACCGAGGACCTGCGACGCGCGAGCCGCGCGGTGACGGTGCGCGGCCAGGTCAAGGCGGGCGACCGCCACGAGAAGGACGACCGTCGAGCCGTCGACGACCGGTCCGGCTACGTCCTCGGCTGGGACAACAAGGCCAAGCAGGACGCCCTCCTCGCGCGCGGCACCCGGGTGCAGGACCAGCTGCGCGCCGTCGACGACGCGATCCGCCACACCGACGCCGCCCTGCGAGACCTGACCTACCGCCGGGACGCCCTGACCCGGGCGCTCGTCGTCGACGACGTCCGCGACGTCGACTGGTGGGCCTCGGCCCTCGCCCTCGAGCAGGTCGAGCGCGAGCTGGCGCAGCTCATCGAGGCCTCGCGCGAGCTGGCAGAGATCGACGGCAGGCTGCAGCTCATCGACTCCGAGCTGGCCGCGGCCGAGCACCGGCGCAGCGAGCACGACCGCGCCATCGGGGCCCTCGAGGGGCGCCGGCGCGAGCTCGAGGCCCAGCGCGGGCGCAGCACGCAGGTCCTCGAGCAGGTCAGCGCCGAGGAGCTGCCGGCGGTCGAGGGCGCGGCCTCTGCCCTGCGGGCCCGGAGGGTCGAGCGACTCGACGCCGTGCACGAGGTTGTCGAGTCCCTGCGCGGCGAGCTGATCACCCGCAGCGAAGCGGTCTCCAACCGGCTACGCCTGACCACCTCACGCACCGAGCGCGCCATGGACGCCTTCCGTCGCGACCACCCGGCCGAGACCACCGACCTCGATGCGAGCATCGAGGCGGCAGCCGAGTACCGCGAGTTCCGCGACCGCGTCGCCCGTGACGACCTGCCTCGCTTCGAAGCCGACTTCAAGCGCTTCCTCAACCAGAACACCATCCGCGAGATCGCCGGCTTCCAGACCCGCCTGACGCAGCAGGCCGGGCAGATCACCGAGCGCATCACGACGATCAACACCTCGCTCCGCGACATCGACTACAACCCGGGCCGTTTCATCCGCCTCGACGCGGTGCCGACCCCGATGACCGAGATCCGCGAGTTCCGCACCCAGCTGCGCACCTGCACCGAGGGTGCGCTGCTCGGCGGCGACGACGACCTCTACTCCGAGGACAAGTTCGAGCAGGTCCGAGCCCTCATCGCCCGGTTCAAGGGCCGCGAGGGGATGACCGAGCACGACCGGCAGTGGACCCTGCGCGTCACCGACGTGCGCAACTGGTTCGTCTTCAACGCCTCCGAGCGGTGGCGCGAGACCGACCAGGAGCACGAGACCTACGCCGACTCCGACGGCAAGTCGGGCGGGCAGAAGGAGAAGCTCGCCTACACCATCCTCGCTGCCTCGCTCGCCTACCAGTTCCGGCTCGACTCGCCCGGCGGGTCGGCGCGCACCTTCCGGTTCGCCGTCATCGACGAGGCCTTCGGGCGGGGGTCCGACGAGTCGACCCGCTTCGCGCTGAGGCTCTTCGCCCGGCTCGGGCTCCAGCTGCTCGTCGTGACGCCGCTGCAGAAGGTCCACACGATCGAGCCTTTCGTGCAACGCGTCGGCTTCGTCGACAACCCGAGCGGACGCTCGTCGCGGCTGCACAACCTGACGATCGAGGAGTACCAGCAGCAGCGAGCGGGCGCGGCGCTGCTCCGCCGGGGGGTCGATGCGCCATGACGGCAGCCTCCGCACGCAGTGGGCCAGCGGCACGACGCTGGTCGACCGTCGCCGACGTCCGCGTGGCGCTGCGCCGACGATGGGACCGCGGAGAGCTGCTCTCGGTCCTCGTCGGTGGTGAGGGCTGGGAGCCGATCCGGGTCCCGCTCAGGGCACCGACCTCGCGCGAGATGGCGACCGACTTCGGAGCCGTGCAGGACTGGGCCACGCAGCTCCACCGCGATGCCGGCCCGGAGCGACGGGCGGCCTTCCGCCTCGAGACGCGCACCGTCGGCGGGCGCCTCGTTGGCGCCAACGCCGTGCCCGTCGCCGTCTGGGTCGACGAGCCGGAGCAGGCGTGGCGCCTGCTCCACGTGACCTCGGACGTCGCTGCCTTCACGAGCGCGTATGCCGTGTCGCGCGTTGCCGACCCGTCCATCGCCACCTGGGTGGCTGAGCATCCCCTGCGCGTCCTGGCGCACGCAGACCGCTGGCGCGAGGTGACAGCGACGGCGCTGTGGCTGCGCGACAAGGTGGGGACCGCGGCATACCTCCGCGAGATCGACGTGCCCCGCGTCGACACGAAGTTCATCGAGAGCCATCGGGCACTGCTGGCAGAGCTGCTCGACGCGCTGGCGCCCGGCGTCGCCGACGAGACCCGTTCTGCGGGAAAGGACTTCGCACGACGATACGGCTTCAGCGACAAACCGCCCATGACGCGCGTGCGGTCGCTCGACGGCGCTCCGATCGTGGGCGGATTCACCGACGCCGTCGTGCGGGTCGACGAGCTGGCACGGCTCGAGCCGGCGGCGCGACGGGTCCTCGTCGTTGAGAACGAGATCACCTACTTGGCGCTGCCGCCGGCGACTGACGCCGTCGCCTTCTTCGGGGCGGGCTTCGACGTGCTGCGGCTCGGGCGCCTCCCCTGGCTGCGGGACTGCGACATCGTCTACTGGGGTGACCTCGACACGCACGGGTTTGTCATCCTCGATCGGCTTCGCAGCCTGCTGCCGCACGTGCGGAGCGTCCTGATGGATCTCGAGACCCTCACCGCGCACGAGAGCCAGTGGACGACGGACACGAGCCCGTCACGCGCCGAGCTCGAGCGGCTCACGCCGGGCGAGGCGGAGACCTACCGCACGCTGCGCGACCACGAGCTCGGCACCTCGGTCCGGCTCGAGCAGGAGCGCGTCGCCTTCGACCGGGTCGTCGCCGCCGTCGACGGGCTGTGGGCCTGACAGCGTTGCCGCGTGTCGACCAAGCGCCCGACTCGAGGCGACGGCTCGGCTCACGTCTCACGGCTCACGGCTCACGGCTCACGGCTCACGGCTCACGGCTGAAGGTCCCACGGCACGACGTCCCACGGCATGACGTCCGGCGGGACGAGCTGCTGCGTCGAGATCTCGTTGTCTCGGCAGCGGATGAGCCACAGCTCTCGCGTGTCGTCGCGCTCCGCAGCGATGACGCCGTTGAGGACGTGGTCGAAGGTGAACTCAGCGAAGTCCGGCTTCGCGCTGTGCCTGGCCATGGCGCCGGGACGCAGGAAGTGGTCGATGAGGAACGTCAACCAGGCCTCGGCCATGCGGGACTTCTCCGTCGCGCTGTCCCAGATCAGGCAGCACCCGGACCGGCAGGGGATCCAGTCGAGGTGTGGATAGGGCGTGCCGTCGCCCGGGGTGAGGGTCGTGAAGGCATCTCTCGTCACTGCCCGGCGACCCGACGTGCCGGAGCGGGCCGGTGGTTGCCGGAACTCTTCGGCACGCTGCCGCTCCTGCTCGAGGCGAAAGGCACGCGGGTTCACCGGCACCTCGTACGGGTCCGTGAAATGTCGCCGGTCGAGCTCGGCGTAGGCCGTGAGCCACGCGACCTCGGACGGGTTGAGGGGTGGCTCGATGTCGAGTCGTCCCAAGAACCTCGTGCTGAATCCCATGCCGTCATCTCCCGTCGTCGGTCGGTGGTGCCAGACAAGCGGACCTCGGGTTGGCGCCGTGACCGTTCTCCACAGGGCACCTCCTCTGCACCGGAGTGCCCTACGAACGCTGCATCAAGGGACTGTCGGTGGTCGCCCGTAGTGTCGTTGCATGGCAGAGGACGCAGACGTGCTCGAGCTCCTGAGGAGCCGGCTCGCCGACCTGGAGGCGCGACAGCGCACCACCGGCGGCACGTCTGCGCGCGACTTCTGGGAGCGCTTCACCGGGTCCTCGGCGTCGTCAGCGGACGAGTCCTGCGCCACGGCCGGGGCAGGCGCGGGGAAGGGTCGCGGGCGTGCCCGTCGCGTCGCGCCCGAGTCGCGTCCGGTCACTGCGGCGCACGGTCCGTGGGCGGGGTGGTCGGTCGAGAGCCTCGAGAGGCTCGAGGCGCTCGACCCCGACACCATGCGGCCGCTCACCGAGGCGGAGTGGCGCGAGATGATCGACGACCCCGCCTGGATCGAGGCCGTCGAGGAGCAGGCGGAGGCCCACGCCGCACACGACGCCGCACACGGTTCAGACGACGTGGACGGCTCACGCGTCGGCGCCTGCGGTGACGTCCACGGCGGTGCGTGCGGACAGAGTGACCGGGTCGACGCGGTCGCCCTGGACGCGCTGGTCGGCTATGCCCTCGACCGGCACGCGAGCGCCGACCTCACCGCGGCCGCCGAGCTCATCGCGCGCCAGCGCCGCAACCACGAGGTCATGCTCGTCACCGTCGTCTCCGAACTCGTCGCCCGGGGCGTCGAGGCACCTGACGGGCTCTCACGCGCCGACTGGCTGCGCAGCCACGACGCCTCGCTGACAGCCGGTCAGGCCAAGTCCCTCGTGGCCGTCGGCACCGCGCTCGCCGACCCGCGCTGGTCCCGGCTGCGGCTGCTCGTCACGACCCAGCAGGTCGCCGTCGCGAACGCCGCGCAGATCGTCGACTTCGACACGCGCACCTCGCCGGTCGCCGACGTGGACGACCTGCGCACCGCCATCGACGACCTCACCGACCAGGCCCGGCAGCTGCGGCCCGAGGAGCTGAGCCGGCTCGTGCGCCACCACACCGAGCAGGTGCGACCGCCCCGCGACGAGGACGCCCTCGACCGAGGCCGGCGCGACGCACGCGGGCTGTGGTTCACCCAGCCCAACGCCACCGGGATGGTCGGGCTTCGAGGGGTGCTCGACCCCGAGGGCGCCGCCATCCTCAAGTCAGCCATCGACCCACTGTCGATCCCGCGTCCCGAGAAGGACGACAGGGGCCGCACCATCGCTCCGGACGAGCGCACGCCGGCCCGGCGCCGCATGGACGCACTGCTCGAGATGGTCCAGCGCGGAGTCGCCTCTGCCGCCGGCGTGGCCACGACCGACAAGGCCAAGATCGTCGTCCTCATCGAACTCGATGACCTCCTCGCGGACGTGAACGGCGACATCCCCGAAGCGTTCCGGCGCAAGCGTTCCGCCGGGAAGGGCTCTGGCAACGGGAGCTGCACCACGCTGACGGGCGACGTGCTGTCGCCGGCGGTCGTGCGCCGGATGGCCTGCGACGCCGAGATCATCCCGATGGTGCTGGGGAGCGACGGTGAGCCGCTCGACGTCGGCCGCCGTCGGCGCCTCTTCACCCGGGGCCAGCGGCTCGCCCTCGGCGCGCGCGACAAGGGCTGCAGCTGGACCGGCTGCACGGTGCCCGCCGGCTGGTGCGACGCCCACCACGTGGTCCACTGGCGACACGGCGGTCGCACCTCCCTGCTCAACGCGGCGCTGTTGTGCCCCAAGCACCACACCGAGGTCCACGACCGCGAGCTCACGGCCACGGTCACGCCTCTCGGCGTCACCTGGCACACCTGACCGGCGAGCCCCGCACCCGCCCACTCGGGCGGGGGCTTCGCGCTGCCCCTCGGGCGCCGGGGTCAGGCTCTGGGACGGGACGCCAGGACTGGCCACTCCCTTCGGCGCTGGGACTGGACGCCGGGAGCCGCTCGCAGGACCGTCGGGTACGAAGGTGTTCCGACCTCCACGTGCCCACCACGCGCGCCACCAACCCAGGAGCTGCCATGCCTCTCGTTCGCATCGACGTCATCGAAGGACGGTCCGACGACGACCTCCGCCGCCTCGCCGACACCGTCCAGGACGTCCTCGTCGAGCACTTCGCGGCGCCGGAGCGCGACCGCTACCAGGTCATCCACGAGCACCGTCCCGGCCGCATCATCGCCCTCGACACCGGGCTCGGCTTCGAGCGCACCGACGACGTCGTCGTCATCCAGATCACCCAGCAGGGACGCGACGAGCAGCAGAAGAAGGCCGTCTACGCCGCGCTGGCCGAGCAGCTCGCGGCACGCTGTGGCCTCGCGCCGACCGACCTCGTCATCTCCGTCGTCGAGAACACCCCCGCCGACTGGTCGTTCGGGCTCGGTCGCGCCCAGTTCCTCGAGGGCGACCTCTGACCGGAGCTCAGCACGGGCGCTGACCCGAGCCCGACCTGAGCTCCGGAACCCGCTCCGGATCGGGCCCTCGCTCGCCACGACGACGGGCACTGCGGCTGACATGATCGTGAGCCATGACCGCAACGGTGTGGCTCGTCCCTCACACGCACTGGGACCGTGAGTGGTACGAGCCGTTCCAACGCTTCCGTCTGCGGCTCGTCGACCTCATGGACGATGTCGTGGCCCGGGCCGAGCGCGAGCCGGACTTCCGTTTCACTATGGACGGCCAGATGGCGGCGGTCGACGACTACCTCGAGGTGCGGCCCGAGCAGACCGAGGCCGTGCGCGCCCTCGTCGCCCGCGGCCAGCTCGCGATCGGGCCGTGGCGCGTCCTCATGGACGAGTTCCTGTGCTCGGGCGAGACGATGATCCGCAACCTCGAGATCGGCTGGGCCGACGCCTCGCGTCTCGGGCCGGTCATGCCGATCGGCTACCTCCCCGACATGTTCGGCCACTGCGCGCAGATGCCGCAGCTGCTCCGGCACGTCGGCATCGAGCAGGCCGTCGTCTACCGCGGCGTCCCGGCCGAGGTCGACAGCCACGAGTTCTGGTGGCGCTCCCCCGACGGCACCGGCATCCGCACCGAGTTCCTCGCCAACAGCTACGGCAACGCCGCCGACGTCTTCGGCAGCGGAGCAGCCTCCGAACGGCTCGCTGCCCGCCTCGCCACCCAGTCGCACTGGTATGCCGGGGACTTCCTCGCGATGTACGGCACCGACCACGCCGCCCCGCTCCCGTCCCTGATGACCGAGGTCGCGGAGGTCGACAGCGACCCGGACGGCCCACGCGTCCGGGTCGCGACGCTGACCGACTACCTCGCCGAGCCGCGACACCCGAGCGAGGCCTTGCGCGTCGTCGACGGCGAGCTGCGCAGCCACGCCCGCGCCAACATCCTCCCCGGCGTCCTCTCGGTGAGGTGGCAGCTCAAGGAGGCCATGGCGCGCACCGAGCGGCTGCTGACCCGCTACGCCGAGCCCTTCGCGGCGCTGCACCTGCCGTCGCTGCCGGCGCACTATTTGGCGATGGCGTGGCGGCGAGTCGTGGACTCCTCGTGCCACGACTCCGTGACCGGCTGCGGCGTCGACGAGACCGCCGTCCAGGTGCTGGCCCGGCTCCAGGAGGGCGAGCACGCGGCGCAGGCCGTGCGCGACAGCGCCCTGGCCTCGGCCCAGGCGTTGAGCCCGGCTGGATCCGTCGTCGTCGCGAATCCGCTTGCCGCGCAACGGGACGACGTCATCGAGCTGACCCTCCCGGTGCCGGAGCAGTGGGATGCGGTCGGCTTCGAGCTGCCCGGGGGCCGCCTGGTACCGGCGCAGGAGGTGTCGCGTCCACCGGTCGAGCTGGCGCGAGAGACGGTCGCCTCAGCGGACCTGCCGCGGCTCATGCACCGCGTGCACGACCGCGAGCTGTTCGGCCTGCAGATCAGCCGCATCGAGCTCGACCCCAGCGAGCACCGCCTGACGTTCCACCTGGCCGACCACGGCGATCCCGACTTCGACGCGATTGCCGCCGAGGCCCAGCTGCGCACTGCTGCAGCCGAGTCCGGGCCCGACGCAGTCTGGGACGTCGTCACCGCCGACGAGCCGCGACGCCGCCTGGCCGCGGTCATCCCGACCCCAGCCCTCGGCCGGACGGCCATCCGCGTGGCCGAGCTGACGCCGACTGGGCCGGAGGGCGCGATCGGGCAACACCACATACGACAGGGTGAGCGCATGCTCGACAACGGCCTCGTCCAGGTCCGTGTCGACGCCGACGGCACCCTGACGGTCACCGCGGACGGCGTCACCCTGTGCGGAGTCGGCCGGCTCGTCGACGGAGGCGACCCCGGCGACTCCTACAACTCCGCACCACCGGCGCACGACGTGCTCGTCAGCGAGCCGACCCAGGTGGCGGTGACGCCCCTGGGCAGCGAGGGGCCAGTGGTCGGGAGCCTCCGCGTCGACCGCCGCTACGACCTGCCCGTCACGAGCGACCTTGCCGGGCGGTCTGACTCGACCGAACCCACCACGGTGGCGATGCACGTCGAGCTGCGCGCCGGCGAGCCCTTCGTCCGACTCCGCCTCGACTGGCAGAACGTCACCCGCGACCACCGGCTGCGCCTACACGTCCCGACCGCCGAGCCGGCGACGGTGTCGCACGCCCAGGGCCAGCTCGCCGTCGTCGAGCGCGGCCGCACCGCCGAGGCAGGTCCGGTGGGCGAGCACCCGCTGCCGACCTTCCCGGCCGAGCGCTTCGTCGACGCGGGAGGCGTGGCGGTCCTCCTCGGCCGCACGGTGGAGTACGAGGTCGTGGACACTGACCCTGGCGAGGGCGGCACCGAGATCGCCGTGACCGTGCTGCGGTCCATCGGCTATCTCAGCCGCAACGTGCACCCCTACCGCAGCGAGCCCGCCGGCCCCCAGCTGCCGACCCCCGAGGCGCAGGCGCTCGGACCCTGCCACCTGTCGCTCGCGGTCATGCCGCACCGGGGCTCGTGGGCAGCGGCGGAGGTGGCGGAGGCAACCGAGGCCTACCTCCACCCCGTCGTCGTGGCAGGCGGCGCCGGTCCCGCGGGCGGGCCGCTGCCGTCGGTCGAGGGCCTGACCCTGCTGGGCGCCGGCGTCCAGCTCGTGTCGCTCCGGCGCCGCGCAGACACCGAAACCGCTGTCGAGGTGCGGGTCGTCAACACCTCGGACCAGCCGACCGTCGCCGTGTTCGGGTCGGACGCCGTGCCGGTGACCGCAGGCCACGCCGTCGACGGCTTCGGCCGGCCCATCGAGCCCGACGACGCGGGCGACCAGCTCGAGGTCGCGGACGGTCGCGCGCGGCTGCCGCTGCGCCCGTGGCAGATCGCCACCGTGAAGGTCGAGATCGGCGCACCCGTCTCGACCTGAGACTTCTCGCACCCCACCTCGTCGAGTGCCCACTTCCCGACGCCATGATCCGTTCGAAGACGCGTCGGGAACTGTGCACTCGACGGTGAGGGGTGCGGTGCTGGGCGTCGATCAACCGCGGACCGATCAGCCGTCGGCCGGTCAGCCGCAGAGGGCGTGGACCACCCGGTCCTCGTCCTCGAGCCAGCACGGACCATCCCAGCCCGGCAGCCTGAAGCGGTCGCCGAGCACCCGACGGCGCGCCCG
The DNA here is from genome assembly GCF_014646815.1 of Terrabacter tumescens. Lineage (GTDB taxonomy): Bacteria > Actinomycetota > Actinomycetes > Actinomycetales > Dermatophilaceae > Terrabacter > Terrabacter tumescens. The sequence goes on along the minus strand of NZ_BMNZ01000002.1, from coordinate 378,798 downwards.
TCCGGAGCCGGTCAGCAGCAGCCCCTCCGCGTCGACGGCGACGAGCTCGTCGCCGTCGCGGACCACGAGCGGCCCGTCGACCGACGCACTGACCGCCGTCCGTCCGGCTCGCACCGCACCGAGGATGTCATCGTCCTCGGCGAGCACCCACGTCGTCGGCGACCCCGGCAGTCCGTCGTGGCCGTGCTGGTGGAAGTCGCTGCCAGCGATGGGCACCGTGCCGGGAGTCATGAGCCACCACGCGAGCGGCGCGCCCCACGTCGGCACCTGCGCCCACGACGAGTGCCACACCTCCGCGACGGCCGGACGGGCAGGCGAGCCGCCGACCGGCAGCAGCCACGCACAGTCGGCCGCGAGCGGGTGATTGACCGACAGCACGCCGCCACGGCTCTCGGCCTGCGACGCCCACGTCTCCGGCGGGCTACGGAAGTCGACGAGTCCGATGTCGCCGAGCACGTTGGCGTGCCCGACGTCCCGGGTCACCTCCTGCCCGGGCACGAGCACGATGCCGTACGCGTGTGCTGCGTGCTGCAGATGGGCGTGATGACTCGTCGTGTTGTGGTCGGTGACCGCGAGGAAGTCCAGGCCCCGCGATGCCGCCAGAGCCGCCAGCCCACCGACCGACAAGGCGCCGTCGGAGTGCACGGTGTGCGAGTGGAAGTCGCCGGCGATCCAGCGCATCCCGTCGACGTCCGGCAGCCGGCCCTGACGGCTCGGGCGTCCCGAACGGTTCGGAGCCTCGACCGCGGGAGGATCGCCCGGCTCGGCCGCGCGGTGCGCGTTCACCACCACGCCGTCGACCACCCGCACCGTGAGCTCCATCTCCACGCCGTCCGCAGGCACGCGGTGCAGCCCGACGAGAACTGCCCACGTCCCCGCCTCCACCGGCTGGGGCACGTAGCCCGGCGTCGCCCACCCCTGTGAGACGACGACACGGCTACGTGCCCCACCCGACCACCCGACGTAGCCCCGAGGACCCACGAGACCGAGGTCGAGCACGGCGCCCGGCCTCGCGGCATACGTCATCTCGATCTCCACCGCGCCGACCTCGCTCGGCACGTCGAAGGCGACCTCGCGGATCTGCTGCTCGGCGCGGTCGTCGGGCCGCCAGACGTGGCGCAGGTGCAGGAGCGTCGGCGAGGTCATGACGCGAGCAGCTCGCCGTCCTCGTCGTAGACGAGCACCCGGCCGGGCACGGGGGTGATGCGGACCGCGGTGCCCGGCTCGGGCTCGGAGCCCTCTGGCACGACAGCCTGCACGCGGTGGTCGTCGTGAGTGCGCGCGGTGACGAGCACGCTCGCGCCGAGGTTCTCGCTCGTCTCGACCTCGCCCTCGAAGGCGAGCGACCCGGCCTCGTCGACCCGCGCATACTCCGGCCGGAAGGCCACGGTCACGGCGCCGTCACGAGCGTCGCGGGCCGCCCAGCCCGCGTCGACGGCGTCGACCGGCTCCCGGTCGCCGACCCTCAGCTTCCCGCCGCGCAGCTCGCCCGGCAGCATGTTCATCGGCGTGGAGCCGATGAAGTTCGCGACGAACGTGTTGGCGGGGCGGCGGAAGATCTCCGACGGCGTGCCGAGCTGGCGGATGCGCCCGGCCTCCATGACGGCGATGTGGTCGGCCATGGCGAGCGCCTCGCTCTGGTCGTGCGTGACGAAGACCGTCGTCACGTCGAGGTCGCGCTGCAGCCGCTTGAGGAAGGTGCGCGCCTCGAGCCGCAGCCGGGCGTCGAGGTTGGAGAGCGGCTCGTCGAGGAGGAAGACGTCGGGCTGGCACGCCATGGCTCGCGCGAGCGCCACGCGCTGCTGCTGCCCGCCGGAGAGCTCGCCGGGCCGGCGGTCCATGAGCGCCGACAGCCCGAGCCCCTCACCCGTCTCGGCGGCCTTGGCGGCGCGCTCGGCGCGGCCGACCTTCTTGATGCGCAACGGGTAGGCGATGTTGTCGGTGACGCTCATGTGCGGGAAGAGCGCGTAGTCCTGGAAGACCATGGCGACGTTGCGCTCCCCCGGCGACAGCGTCGTGACGTCCCGGTCGCCGATGCGGATCGAGCCGCCCGTCGCCTCCTCGAGACCCGCGATGGTGCGCAGCAGCGTCGTCTTGCCGCAGCCCGACGGCCCGAGCAGGGCGAAGAACGAGCCGTCCTCGATGGTGAGGTCGAGGCCGTCGATGGCGGTGACGTCACCCGGGTAGACCTTGGTCAGTCCGTCGATGTGGATGCTGGCCATCAGCTCTTGATGCCTCCATGGAAACGGAACCCGTACCGCCGGTTGACGAACAGGTAGAGCGCCACGACCGGCAGCGCATAGACGAGCGAGAACGCCGAGATGAGAGGCAGATTCGCCTGCCCACCCTCGGAGTAGAAGGTGTACATGACGACGCCGGCCGGCAGCTTGGTCGGGTCGCGCAGCAGGATGTAGGAGGTGAGAAAGTCGCTCCACACGTTGACGAGCGCCCACACGGCGATCGTCGCCAGCCCCGGCCGGACGATGGGCAGCACGACGTGGCGCAGCACCTGCAGCGGCGTCGCGCCGAAGACGCGGGCGCTCTCCTCGTAGGACTTGGGCGTGGCGTCCATGAAGTCCTTGAGAATGAAGATCGCTGCTGGCAGAAGGCCGCCCGTCAGCACGAGGATGACGCCGGAGCGGTCGTCGATGAGGTTGAGCGCGAACATCAGCTGAAAGATCGGCACCATCGCAGCCGTGCCCGTGACGATCGAGCTGAGCAGCAGCAGCCCGTAGAGGATCGTGTTGCGTCCCGGGATGCGCACGCGGGAGAGGGAGTATGCCGCGAGCGCCGCCATCGCGGTCACGCCGACCATCGTGCCGACTGCGAGGTAGACGGAGTTCTTGAGGGAGGAGAACGCATACGGGTTCTCCGAGAGCTTGCGGAAGTTGTCGAGCGTCCAGTCCGGCCAGCTGACGTCGAGGCCCGGGTGGGCGTCGAAGGGCGCCGTCACGAGCCAGAGCATCGGCAGCGCCCAGAACGCGACGGCCGCCGCGACGAACGCGACGATCGCGAGGCGGCCGACGACCGATCGCGCCCGGATCGGCGTCTTCACGCTCGCCCTCATCCGCGCGCTCATCGGCGCTCCCGGAGCAGGCGGACGTAGAAGAGCGCGATGATCAGGTTGATGAGCAGCATGATGAACGAGATGGCCGAGCCGTAGCCGAGCTGGCCGCCGTAGAGCGCCTTGTTGTAGATGAAGACCGGCAGCGTCTCGCTCGCGTGGTTCGGGCCGCCCGCGGTCAGCAGGTAGGGCGAGAAGTCGTTGAAGGTCCAGAGGCTGATGAGCAGCGTGTTGGTCAGCACGTGTCCCCGGATGTGCGGCAGCACGACGTCCCGCAGCTGGGCGAACGTGCCGGCCCCGGCGAGGCGAGCCGACTCGAGCTGCGACGGTGGCACGGCGCCCAGCGCTGCGGAGAAGAGCAGCATCGAGAACGCCGTGCCGCGCCAGGTGTTGAAGACGATGATCGAGGCCATCGGGTGCTCGAGCAGCCACTCGGTGCCGGTGGTCTGGAGCACCGCGTTGAGCGTGCCGCCGTCACCGGAGAGGTAGGCCACCCAGAGGAAGGCGACGATCGAGCTCGGCAGGATCCACGCCAGCAGCACGAGGGCCTCGACCCCGCCGCGCACGAGCCGGGGCACGCTGCGCAGGGTCCAGGCCAGTGCGAAGCCGGCGACCGTCTGGCCGATGATCGCCGAGCCGAGCACGAAGAGCAGCGTCAGCCACAGCGAGTTGCGGAAGTCCGGGTCGACGATGGCCGCCCGGAAGTTCTCGAGCCCGACGAACTGCGGGTTGGCCGCCTGGATGCCGGTCAGCCGGTAGTCGGTCATGCCGAGGTAGACCGTCCACACCGCCGGCACGACGAGGAAGGCCGTGACGAGGATGAGCGCCGGCGCGACGAGCCCCACGGCGCGCCGGCGACCCAGTCCCGCCGCGTCCACGGACGTGACGGTCACCGGGCACCTGCCTCCCCCTGCAGGGGCAGGTGCCCGGACGTCTTCACGATGACGACACCTTGTCGGCGCCGCCGACGGCCTTCTCGACCGCGGCCCCGTAGGCCTTTGCTGCCTCCTCGACGCTCTTGCCCGACACGATGTCGGCGGTGGCCTGCTGCAGGGCCTGCGAGACCTGCGGGTAGACGGCGAGGCCCGGGCGGTAGTGCGTCACCGGCAGCACCTTCTGCGACACGAACGACAGGAACGGGTCCTTGGAGAGGACCTGCGCGTTGACGTCCTGGCGCGCGGTGATCTTCGCCGAGCCGTGGAGCAGGGCGTTGATGGCGTCCGGGGAGCCGATGAACTGGAGCAGCTCCCACGCCTGCTGCGGGTACTTCGTGTTCGGGTTGAGGAAGTAGCCGCCACCGCCCGACATCGAGACCTCGTTGCTGCCGCCGACGCCGCTGCCCGGCTCGCGGGCGGGGATGAACGCCCAGCCGACGTCGGTGTTGCGCGAGGCCATCGGGGCGTCGCCGTTGTCGGGGTTGATGACCGAGCGCCAGAAGTAGTCACCCTCGAGCAGGATGCCCACCTTGCCTTCAGCGAACGCGGCGAAGGACTGGTCGCGGCCCTTGGCCGCCTGCTGGAAGTTCTTGTTCTCCAGCCCCTGGTCGAGCAGCTGCTTGTAGAAGGTCAGCACGTCGCGCACGGCCTTGGTGTCGCCCTGCCACTTGCCGTCCGCGTAGATCTCCGAGCCGGCGCCGACGAGCAGCGGCAGCACGCCCTGCATGGTCGTCGCCTCGCCCATGGCCGTGCCGGCGTTGATCTGGATGGGGTCCACGCCCGAGATCGAATTGAGCTTCGTGCCGGCGTCGATGATGTCCTGCCACGACTTCGGCTGCCAGTCGGCCGGCAGGCCCGCCTGGGCGAAGAGCTTCTTGTTGAAGTAGAGGACGCGGCCGTCGGTGCCGGCCGGGATGCCGTACGTCTTGTCCTCGAAGGAGACGTTGGCCTGCACGGCCTTGGGGATCTGCGACCAGCCCTCCCACGAGGTCACGCCCGCGCCGGCGACGTCGCTGAGCGGCTTGAGGTAGCCGGCCTGCGCGAACTCGCCGACCCAGATCCCGTCGAGCGCCATGACGTCGGCGCCGGCCTTGCTCTTGAGGTCGAGCGCGACCTTGGTCTTGTACTGCTCGTCGTCGACACCGGAGGGCTGAAAGGTCAGCGTGACGTTGACGCCCTTGGCCTTCTGCTGCTTGGTGAAGGTCTGGATGACGTACTTGGCGTACCAGTCGGCCTCGTCGGCGTTCTTGCCGCCGGCGATGGAGTTGGAGGTGATCGTCAGAGTCACGTCCTTGGCGCCGGCATTCTGGGAGGGACTGGTCCCGGTGGAGGAGCTGCGGTCGCAGGCCGCGGCCCCGACGAGGGCGAGCGACGTCGCGACGACGGCCAGCACGCGTTTGCGGACACCGGTTCGAACACCGTGGGTCGTGGTGGGTTTCATCGGGTGAGCTCCTTCTCTGGGGTGGTGGAAGGTGGTCGAAGCTGTGGGTCGGGTCAGGCGAGGAGGACGTCCGTACCGTGGGCTCTGGCGAGCACGAGGGTCGGGTGCTGGGCGTCGGCGTTGGTGATGAGGGTCGACACCGCGCCGAAGTCGCAGACGCGGATGGAGCCCTGGCCGGGAAACTTCGTGCGGTCGGCGAGCATGACCACCTGTCCGCCGGCCTCGAGCAGGAGGCGCTTGGTGGGCACCTCGACGGAGGTCGTGTCGAGCACCCAGCCCTGCGCGTCGACCCCGCTCGTGCCGAGGAAGACGGTCGACGCGCGCACCCGGCGCAGCGCCTCCTCGGTGAGTGGCCCGACGAGCGAGTGGTACGAGCGGCGCAGCGCACCACCGAGCAGCACGATGTCGACGGCCGGGTCGCCTCTCAACGCGTCGAGCACGGCGAGGCTGGGCGTGATGACGGTGATGGAGCGGCCCTTGAGCTCGTGGGCCAGCGCTCCCGTGGTCGTGCCGATGTCGAGCAGGATCGTGTCGCCGTCGCGCACGAGCTCGGCTGCCCGCCGCGCGATGGCCTGCTTGTCCGCCGCGGCGTCGTCGGCGACCTCCTCGTAGGGGCGGTCGACCTCGGCGGGCACGTCGGCGACGGTCAGCGGCGCAGCGCCCCCGTGCACGCGACGTACGAGGCCGGCGTCGGAGAGCTCGGCAAGGTCGCGACGGATGGTCGCGGCCGAGACGCCCAGGCGCGCGACGAGGTCCTGCACGGAGACGGCCCCGTCTCGTAGCTCGTCGGTGATGGCCCGATGCCGCGCGTAGCGCACTCAAGCACAGTGACACATCAGTGATCGAAAATGCGCGTTGTTGCGCACCCAATGCGCATTTCCGGGTCAGCGGTGTCGTGCGTCCCTGCGAGTGACCCCGGCCGAGCGCTGCTCAGGTGCGAGCCAGCGGGTCAGCTCAGGACATGCGCCCGCCGGCCGGGCGGGTCGCCGGCGTCGCGGACTCGTCGGGGTCGAGCGTCGGGGCGTCGCTGCGCGACAGCGTGATCATGGCGCGCTCGACGAGCTCGCGTTCCTCGATCAGGCGGCCCAGCTCGGCCAGCCGGCCGGCCACGCGCGACTCGGTGTCGTCGCCGGTCAGGTCGACGGCGGCGACGAGGAAGACGCGCCCCGGCCCGACGAACTCGAGGTGCAGGAACGTCACCCGCTCCACCTCGTCGCTGCCGTTGAGCTCGTCGTAGGCCTGGCGCCACAGCTCGGGCCGCACGGCCTGGCCGACGAGGTAGTCGCGGTTGCGCCCGATGAGGAAGATCGCGACGACGCCGAGCAGCAGGCCGACGAGGATCGAGCCGACCGCGTCCCACACGGCGTTGCCGGTGACCTGGTGCAGGAAGATCCCGATGCCGGCGATGAGCAGGCCGATGAGCGCCGCCGCGTCCTCGGCGAAGACCGCGCGCAGCGTCGGGTTCGAGGTGTTGGCGATGAACTTCAGCGGCCGCAGCCCGCGCGCTTTGGCCTCGGACCGGGTCTGTCGCGTGGCCTGCACGAACGAGACGCTCTCGAGCACGAAGGCGATGGCGAGCACGGCATACGCCCACGTGTACGACGTCTCCGGCTCCTCGTGCCCGAGCACCGAGATGCCGTGCCACACCGACACGACCGCGCCGGCGCCGAAGAGGCCGAAGGCCGCGAACATCGACCAGACGTACGCCTCGCGCCCGTAGCCGAACGGGTGCGTGGCGTCGCGCGGCTTGGCCGCGCGACGCTCGGCAGTGAGCAGGAAGATCTCGTTGCCGGCGTCGGCCCACGAGTGCGCCGCCTCGGCGACCATCGAGGCCGAGCCGGTGATGACGGCGACGATCGACTTCGCGATCGCGATGAGCGTGTTGGCCGCCAGCGCGATGAGGACGGTGGTGAGGCTCTCGCTCTTCTGGCCCTGCTCCTGCTGCGCCGTTTCAGCCATGCTCGTCAGTCTTCCGTCCGGGGGTCACCCGCTCAAGGGTCGCCGGGTGGGCGCTCGAGCGGGACATCCCGAACGGCATACCCGATGGGGGCGTATGCCGTTCGGCCCGTCCCAGCGGCCGCTGCCGTCACGCCGGGGCGTGGCGCACGACGTCGAAGCGGGTCCGCGCGTGGCCGGCATACCCCCGCCCGGTGGTCTCGTGCTCGACGGTGACCTCGCCGCCGGCGCGGGTGACGACGACGGTGGTGGTCAGGCGCTCGGGCTCGGCGGCGCCGATACCCGAACCCCAGCCCTCGGCCGCCACCGTGAGTCCGTCGTCCTCGACGAGGAGCGACTCCCAGCGGCCGTCGACGACGGGGTCGAAGACGTGCAGCTCGACGGTCTCGGGGTGGTGGCCGTCGGTCGAGGCGGGCGCCTCGGCCCACATCGGGATCGCGGCGCCGGCGCGGGCGTAGAGCGGGATCCGCTCGAGCGGCGTCTCGACGGTGATCCGCTGGCCGCCGGGGTGCAGCTCGCCGGTGTGCCAGTCGTACCAGTCGCCCTCGGGGAGGTAGACGCTGCGCGAGGTCTGGCCCTGCTCGGTGACCGGCGCGACGAGCAGGTCGCGGCCGAAGAGGTACTGGTCGTCGATGTCCACGACCTGCGGGTCGCTCTGGTGGTCGAGGACGAGCGGGCGCTGCACGGGCTCGCCCGTCTCGCTCGCCCGGACGAAGGCGGAGTAGATGTAGGGCAGCAGCCGGTAGCGCAGGCGCACCGCCTCACGGGCCAGGTCGTGGATCTCGGGACCGAACGACCACGGGTACTGGTCGATGTTGTTGGTCTCGGAGTGGTTGCGGCAGAAGGGAGTCAGCGCCCCCATCTGCATCCAGCGCAGGAACAGCTCGGGGTTCGTGTCGCCCTGGAAGCCGCCGATGTCGGCGCCGACGAAGGGCTGGCCCGACAGGCCGAAGCCGCACGCCATCGGCATGCTGACCCACAGGTGGTCCCAGCGGGCCTGGTTGTCACCCATCCAGTTCGCGGCGTAGCGCTGGATGCCGGCGAAGCCGGCGCGGGACAGGATGAAGGTGCGGTCCTGCGGGCGGGCGGCCTTGAGCCCCTCGATGGTGCCCATCGCCATGAGCAGCGCGTACTGGTTGTGGAAGCGGTCGTGCGACGCGCGACCCTTGTCGAACAGCATGGTGTGAGAGGGGATCTCGCCGGTCGCGGGCTCGTTCATGTCGTTCCAGATGCCGGCCAGGCCCGACTCGACGTGCTTGGCGTTGAGCGCACCCCACCACGAGCGCGCCTCAGGCGTCGCGAAGTCGGGGAAGACGGTGTTGCCCGGCCAGACCTGCCCGACGTAGGTGTCGCCACCCTCGGTGCGGCAGAAGACGTCCTGCTCGAGACCGTCGTCGTAGACGGCGTAGCCGGGGTCGTGCTTGACGCCGGGGTCGACGATCGAGATCGCGCGGTAGCCCTGGTTGGCCAGGCCCTTGAGCATGCCGGCCGGGTCCGGGTAGCGTTCGGAGTCCCACGTGAAGACGCGATAGCCGTCCATGTAGTCGATGTCGAGCCAGATGGCGTCACAGGGGAACTCGTCGTCGCGGTAGCGCCTCGCGATGACCTCGATGTCCTGCTGCTTGTAGGCGTGCCACCGGCAGTGGTGGTAGCCCAGCGCCCAGATCGGCGGCAGCGACGCCCTGCCCGTCAGCCACGTGTAGCGCTCCAGGATGCTCGCCATCGACGGACCGCCGAAGACGTACTCGGTCCACTGCCCACCGTGGAAGGTGACGCGGTACTCGTCGTCGCGGCTGAACTCGTACTCCCCCCGGTAGCCGTTGTCGACGAACGAGCCCACGGCAGAACCGGTCTCGGCGTCGCGCTGGTAGAAGAAGGGGATCGTCACGTAGTACGGGTCGAACTCGGTGCTCGACATGTCGGCGCGCGGGTCGTCTGCCGCCAGGCCGGCCCGGAACTCGGCCGTCGCGTGCTCGTTGAGCACGTCGGTGTTCCACATCGTGAAGTCGCGGCCGCGGCGGTTGTGGTGACCGCCCTTCTCGCCGAGGCCGTAGATCGCGTCGTCACGCCCGATCCGGCGCCGCGTCGTCCACGCGTCGTTGAGCGTCGCGTAGGTCCAGTAGCGGCCCTCGGCGTCCGGGACCGACTCGAGCACGACTGAGCCGTCGGCGCGGTGCACGTCGATCCGGAACGGGTCGAGCCACAGCGTCACGACGAGCTCGTCCGTCACGAGCCGCCACACGTCCTCACCGTCCACGTCCTCACGCTCGGCCCGCCAGGTCACCGGCTCGTCGGGGTGGGTCGCGAGCGGGTCGACGCACACGGCATACGTCGGCTTGGGGTCGAACGACCCGCCCCGGCTCAGCTGGAGGCGCACGACGTCGGGGCGCACCGCGTCGATGCGCAGCAGCTCACCGTGCAACCGCGCCAGCAGCCCGTGCTCGGCCTCCTCGACGGAGTCGACGCGCTCGAATCGGATGAAGTGGTCGGTCCTCATGCGACCACCCTGTCAAAGACCGGGCCCGCTGACGACAGGCGGCCGCCGATGTCGGGCCGGCGTGAGGCTGCGTGTCAGGCTGCGGGTCAGGCGCCGACGCGGGGGTGGCGCACCTCGGCGCCGGTCGCGACCGGAGAGCGCCGGGACGCCAGGAGCACCCGCGCGACGACGTCGGGCCGCACAAGGATCGGCGGCGGGTCGGCCAGCTGGAGCACGCGGTTGAAGGTGCGCGCGACCGGCAGGGACGTGTGCGCCGCGTGGATGACCCGCTCCGTGTAGCCGTTGAGCCACCCGGTGCCGAAGGGCCGCTCGCCCACCGTCGCAGGGTGCCCGAAGTCGCCACCCACGGCGATGCGCCACGGCGCGTCGATGATGCGAGCAGCCCTGCGGTGGAAGCGTTTCGGCAGATCGTCAGAGAGCACGCCCTCCCTACCCGCGACGTCCCCCAGCGCGGCGGCCTGCAACGCCGCGGACGTCATCCCCTGCCCGTAGATCGGGTCGAAGCTGCTGGCGGCGTCGCCGAGCGTGACGAGACCGGCCGGCAGGGCGGCCACCTTCTCGTGGTGGCGACGCTGGCTCGACGGGAAGCGGTAGACCTCGATGTCGGAGACCCGCTCGCAGTGCGCGATGAGCTGGGCGATCGCCGGCGAGGACAGGGTCGCGGCGTAGTCCCGGATCTCGGGGTCGGTCGCGGGCGGCACGTCACCGTGGACGCCCGAGAGCGTCACCTGCCAGCGATCGCCCTCGACCGGCACGACGGCTCCGCCGCGGAAGGAGCCCGGGTTCTCGATGCTGAGCAGGAGCAGCCCCTCGAAGTCGCCGGGCGAGCGGCGCAGGAAGAAGGAGGTGTAGCCGATGTCGATGCCGACACGCGTCGTCGGCGGGTCGAGGACTCCGGATGCCGCGAGCTCGTGGGCGATGCGCGAGCTGCGTCCCGAGCAGTCGACGACGAGGTCCGCGGGGCGTGTCTGCCCGGCGACCACCACGCCCGTGACGCGGCGCCCGTTCAGGGACACGCGCTCCACGGTGACGCCGTCCTCGAGCGTGACCTCGGGCAGCGCAGCCACCCGGCTCCGGACGACGTGCTCGAGCAGGGGCCGAGTCATCCCGAGACCCGGGCGCCCCCAGTAGCCGCGCGCCCGGTAGGCGCCACCCTGGTGGACCCACGAGGACTCGCCGTCGATCCGGACCGCGCCATGGCCCTCGAGCTCCTCCTCGATGCCGGGGAACCAGTCGCGCAACAGGTCCAGTCCGGCCGACAGCAGCGCGTGCAGGTGCCGGCCCTGCGGCACGCGCGCCCTCGGCGCTACGTCGTCAGGCAGGTGATCGCGCTCGAGCACGACGACCGACTCGGCGTGGTCGGCCAGCGCGCGGGCCGCGAGCAGTCCGGCCATGCTGCCGCCCACGACGACGACCCGACCCTTGCGTCCACCCGTCATAGGCCACCTCATCTCGCCGACGGACACGACAAGGCTAGGACTCCGGCGGGTCGATGTGGGGCTGATGGGGGTTTGATGGGGGCATGACCGAGCACCTCGACGCGCAATCCGACGCGCAACCCGACGCGCACGCCGACGAGCTGGGCATCGCGGCCCAGCCGTGCACCCACGTCGCCGGCGACGCACTCAGCCCCGCCGACCCGACGCCGGGGATGAGCCGTCAGGTGGCGCTGCACACCGAGTCGATGTGGTCGGGCACGGTCGACACCGAGGCCGGCGCCGTCTCCGGGTGGCACCACCACGGCGACCACGACACGACCCTCTACGTCGTCTCCGGGCGCATGCGCCTCGAGTCGGGCCCGGGCGGCGAGGTCGTCGTCGAGGCCGGCCCGGGCGACTTCCTGCGCGTGCCCGCGGGCGCGGTGCACCGTGAGTCGAACCCCGGCGACGACGCGTCACGCGCCGTCATCGTGCGCTGCGGGTCGGGCACCCCGACGGTCAACGTCGACGGCCCGGCACCAGCCAGCACCTCGGGCAGCACCTCGGGCAGCACGTCGGGCAACACGTCGGGCAACACGTCCCACGGCCACTGAGCCCTCGGCGACAAGGAGTCCCGCGATGCGCACGACGATCACCGAGACCGGCGGCGCCGACCCGGCGGTGGCGTGGAGCCGCTACGAGAACCTCGCCCTGTGGCCGACGTGGTCGCCGCAGATCCAGGAGGTCATCGCCGCCACCCCGCGCATCGCGCCCGGACTCAACGGGCTCGTGGTCGGGCCACTCGGGATCCGCGTGCCGTTCGAGGTGCTGTCGGTCGACGCCGAGGCGATGCAGTGGAGCTGGCACGTGCGCCTCGGCCCGGTCGACGCGACGCTCGACCACGCCGTGCGTCCCGCGCCGGGCGGCTGCAGCACCGAGCTCGTCATCGACGCGCCGGCCTTCGCCGTCATCGGCTACCGCCCGCTCGCCGCCCTCGCGCTCAGGCGCCTGGTCCGGTCCGACCTCTAGCGTCGGCCGCCCGGCACGCGTCGACGATCTCGCGCAGCGCGCCGTCGACGTCGGCCACGTGCTCGAGCGCGGTGACCTCACGGTCGGGCCCGTGGACGCGTATGCCGTGTGGCACCGCCGAGCTCGTCACGAGCGGCCCCGGGTCGGCGTCGGGATGCCGCAACGTCACGTCCTCACGGTCGAGCCGGCCGACGTAGACCGGCACGACCCCTCGACCGTTGCGGGTCGGACGGACGACGACGACGTTGACGTCGTCGGTGGCGGGGGCGATGGTGACGACGTGCTTGGCCGCGGCGAGGACCGTGGAGGCCAGGCCCGCGGCATACACGGTGTTGCGCTCCCCCGCCGTCCGCGGGCGCCACGCGGCGCGACCGGAGGGACCGGCCGCACGCTGCTCCTCGGCGACGATCCCGATGGTCGGGAAGCGGACGAGCACGGTGACGTAGCCGCGGTGGGTGACCGGGTCGGTGCCGGCGTCGAGGCACGTGACGTCGCTGCCCGACCGGCGCAACGCCTCGTCGACGACCGCGACGACAGCCGCCGGGTCGTGCGCCTCGAGCAGCTGCCAGGCGCCGGTGGCGAGGGCTGCCCGGCGGTCGGCGAAGACGTGGCGCGCGACGTTGCTCGCGCGGACGACGGCCGCGGCACGCTCGGCGGCGAGCGCCTTGAGCTCAGCGCTGTCGGCGCGTGAAAGGCCCTTCGCCGTGGCGCCCGTCGCCGAGAGCAGCTTGCCGCGGATAGCCGACTCCTCCGCCGGCGTGACCGGCACGAACGGCTCCACCGCGGGCGGATGGATCGCGGTGAAGGTATGGCGGTGCAGGCTGCAGAGGTCACGGTCGACGGCGAGCGCCTCGTCCCGGTCGCCGTCCCGGCGCGCGGCGAGCGCCCGGCGCGCGAGCTCGTGGATCGAGAGCGCACCGGCTGCGGCTCGCAGGCCGGCGGGACCCGCGACCGCGTCTCCGACACCAGCGCCGAGTTCAGCGGGGCTCCCGCTCGCGCCCCGGCGCGCCCCGAACAGCCGCCGAAGCCCGCCCCCGCGCCGGCCCCGTCCGTGGCCGCCTGCTCGCTCGGCCGACGCGCGTTCGTCACCGCTGCGATCGGCGAGGCCGGGGGTCGCTGCCTCGATGGCCGGCGTCATGACGTCGGCGAGGGCGGCCGCGACCGGGCCGCCGACGCGGAACTGGGCCCGGAGGCCGGACGGGTGGGCCACGAGTCGCAGGATCGGTGAGAGCCGGATGCCCGGCGTCTTCGCCGTCTCCTCGGCATCGGTCGCTGAGGTTCCGGTCCCTGGGCGCCCGGTCCCAGTGGTCTGGGTCCCAGTGCTCTCGGTCCTGATGCCCCAGGCCCCAAGGCCGTCGGCGACGTCGACGACGTCGGCGAGCACGCTTCCGGCGCCGTCGAGCACCGACCCGCCGGGGCCGAAGCCGTTGGGCCCACCCCCCTGGCCCGGCGAGCCCCCGGCGAGGACGTGGGTGGCTGAGCCCGAGCGCGCGCTTGCCGGCTGGTAGTACTCCCGCCCCGCCTTGGTCGGGCCGGTCGGGCCGGTCGCCCCGCCGGCTCCGGCGACCGCGCCGGCGTAGGTGCCGTAGCCGTTCGTCGTGCCGCCCGAGCGGCCGCGCTCGGGGAAGAGCGCAGCGAGCGACACCGTCGACTGCGCGGCCACCGTCGCGATCGGGAACGACACGCGGCCGAGCCGGTTGCCACCGCGGCCACCGCGCCCGCCGTCGCGTCCCCCGTCATCACCGCCATGATCCGCACCAGCGATTGGCCGGGGCGCGGTCGCGGACCAGAACGTCCAGTCAGCAGGGGGCTCGGGCCAGTCGGGGTCGGGCAGCCACTCGTCGTGCGGCACCCACGTCGCAGGTGGCATCGGCCACCCCGGCGGCGGGTTGAAGCGAATGGTCACAGCACGGCCCCCCTCGGCCACCCCTCATGGCCCTCCCCGCCGGGCAACGTCGCGCTCGCGGGCACGCGGCGGAGGGATGGTCCGGAAGTCCGCGAGCCCGTCGTCGCAGCGTAGCGCCGGATTCGCGCCCGTGGTCGGCTCGCGTCGAAGGCACGTGACGAGCTGTTTCAGGAGGGCGTATGCCGTGTGCACCCTCGCCGTCGCCGGCAACCCAGGGCGAGCGCGGGCAGTCAGGCCTGTCGCGTGCCGGCGCGCTGCACCCGGACGGTGGTGACGGCGACGAGCAGCACGCAGACCGGCACGACGACGAAGAGCACCACGGCCCCGGCCCGCACCTGGTCGGCAGCGAGATCCCGCAGCCACGGCAGGTCGAGGCCGCTGAGTGCATCGGCGACGAGGACGGTCGAGGTCCGCGCGAGCCACACCGCAGCGGCGAACGCGCACAGCACGACGGCCCCGAGACACGCCAGGACGGTGCGCGAACCCTGCCCCGTGCCGGTCCGTGAGCCGGGCGTGGCTGCCGTAGCTGCTGGGCTTGCGGCTGGGATTGTTGCTGAACTGGTGCCATCGCCGGTCCCGAGCATCGCCGCCGCCCACAGGCCACCGACCCCGAGAGCCCGAGGACCGTGACGCCGAGGGCCGCGAGCACGGCCAGCCACACGGCTGCGACGCGGCTGCGGGCCAGGGCCGCGCCCGTCGCGACGACGAGCGCGCCCCCGGAGGTGAGCAGGCCGATCCGGGTCGCGTCGATCTGCCACACGAGCGCCTGCAGCTGCGGCCCCAGCGCCGGGCTCGACAGCGACAGCCCCGCCGCGTCGGCGAAGGTGAGCACGACCCCGACGAGCGCGAGAGCGGCCCAGACGAAGGCGGCGCCCGCCGCGAGGTGCATCGGCACCGACGGCGCGAGAGCGCGGATCCTCGGGCCCGACCGGGCGGGGGCGGGCACGAGGGACGCGGCGAAGACCAGGGAGGCGAGCGTGACGGCCGCAGCGACGTCGTGCCCGACGCGGACGAGCGGCACCGACCACCGCACGAGCGGCCCGGCGTCCTCGACGAAGACGAGCGGGTCCATCGCGCCGGTCGAGCTGGCCGCGACGACGCACGCGACGAGACCAGCGAGGACGGCGAGCACCGGAGTGAACGCCGGCCCGAGAGTGGTGCCGATCGCCCGGGAGGTGGCTGGGGGCTGGCTCATGTCGCCGACCCGGCGCTGATGGCTACGGATCTTTCACCCACTTTGGGGTGAAATGCACTGTGCAGGACGCTTTTTCGCATTCGATGGCACAGATCACCGACATCAGGACTCACGTCAGGCCTGGACCCAGCCACGCCACCACCCCCGTCCCACACCCCCGAGTGGCTTCAAATGCACTATGACACAACAGGATTCGTTCGGACGGCAGCGTCAGGTGGTTCGGCGCCTCACCCTCGACCGCCGCCCGGACAACCTCGTCCACAAGAGCGCACCTCCGACGGTATGCCGTATTCGACCAGATCCCAATGGGTTTCGGGGCCAGTACGCATGGGTAGCAGTTATGGTGCAAACGAGGTCGCAGGTGTCTCGGGGGGATCGGGCAGCTGCGCGGGTGGTCGAGGGGGATGCGATGGATGAGCAGCCACAGACGAGACGGGCGATCCGGGATCGCGAGCGACGACGGGGAGTCGTGCCCGTCGTGATCGGGGTGCTGGCCGTGGTCGTCCTCGGCGCAGCCGTGTGGGTCGGGAAGGGCCTGTTCGCCTCGTCGTCCCCGGACGGCTCACCGTCGGCGATCCCCGGTCTCGCCGCGCCACTGACGGGGACGCCCGACCCGACGACGACGTCGGCAACGACGTCGGAGGCGACGGCAACGCCGACGACAGCCACACCGTCGGAGACCACGACGGAGAAACAGACGACGGAGACACAGACGCCGACGCCCACCCCCACCGCCGACCCGGTCGCCCGGGCCGTCGCCTCGTGCCGGGCCAAGTGGGGGCTGCAGTCGGCGGCCCGCGCCGACGCCAACCGCTCCGTCCCAGTGGGACCGCCACCTCGACATCATGAACAACCTGCAGGCCGGCAAGCTCACGCTCGCCCAGGCCAAGGCCGCGTGGCCGGCGACGACGGAGAAGGCTCCCGAGAACGTCGCCGCGTTCCGCGCCGCCGACAGGGCTCTGGCGGCCTCCAAGGACAGCTGCGCGGTGGACGCCTCGGCCACCGGCAGCGCGGCTGACGCGGTCCGCGGCTGCGCGGCGTCCATGAAGACGGTCGATGGCATGCTCACCCAGGCCCGCGTGGCGATCGCGCCGTGGGAGACGCACCTCAAGGACCAGTCGCACTTCAAGGCGGGCGGCATGACCCCAGCCGCAGCCGAGGCGGCGTGGCGGGTGCTGTGGAAGAAGGGGCTGGCCACGCTGCCCGGCTACCAGGCCGTGGCGGCCAAGGGTCAGTCGGCGTCGTGCAGGCTCCCCGCCTGAACCACCTCGCCGTCCGCGGCGACGTTCGCGTCACCGATGTCCTTACCGATGCCCTCGACACCGACCGCCTCACCGATGGCCTCGACACAGAGCCGGACGATGTCCATGACGTCGCCGTCCGGCGCGACGGCCACCAGGTCGTGTGCCGGCCCCTCGAACTGCAGTGGCCGCACGGCGGAGCCGAGCAGCAGCGGCACGGGGTCGGCGAGCGACGGCCGCAGGGTCACGGCCTCACGGCTGAGGGTGCCGACGTAGATCGGCTCGAGGCCCTCGCCGGCCTCGGTCGGGCGGACGATCACGAGGTGCACGTCGTCGGCGGCGACGGCGACGATGATGGCCCGGCGCGCCGCAGCGAGGGCGAACGACGCGAGACCGCTGAGGTAGAGGGCGTTGCGCTCGGCGCGGGTGCGGCGGCGCAGCATCCGGCGGCCGCTCGACGAGACGCCGGGCCCGCGCTCGGCGACGATGTCGAAGCCGGGATAGCGCGAGACGATGGTGACGTAGCCGCGCGAGGTGTCGGGCTCCCACCCGGCGTCGACGCACGTGCAGCCGCACGCCGCCGACTCGAACTCGGCCTCGAGCTCGGCGATGACGGCGCAGCGGTCGTGGTCGGCGAGGTCGCTCCACTGGTCGTCAAGGGCCGCGGCGCGGTGCTGGGCGATGACGGTGTGCGCGAGGTCGAGGGTGTGGCTGAAGCTGTCGGCCTCGGTCTCGGCGATGGCCCGGGCCTTGGTGCGCGCCACGCGCCGGAACACCGACACCTGCGGGAGGGCGGCGCGGAACGCCTTGCGCTGGAGCAGGCTCCGCTCCTTGGCGGAGATCGTCGCGGGCTCCGGCGGCTCGGGGCGGCGACGCGGCGGGTGATGCTCGAGGTGGAGCGAGCCGAAGGCCTCCTCGATCGAGCCGAGCGCGTGCAGGTCGCCGGACTCCTGGGCCTGCCGGGCCTGCGTCTCGAGCTCGGTCAGGCTGTGGTGCACCGCGTTGCCGTCGGCCGTGCCGGGCGACAGGGTCCGGGACCCGACGCCGGTGCCGACCCGGACGGTGGCGCCTTCGAGCGAGGCACGCAGTCCGGACGTCGAGGAGCTGAGTCGCACCTCGGGTGCGACCCTGAGCAGCAGATCCACCTCAGAGGTCCAGCCGGCCCGCAGACGCGAGCAGGCCGTCCAGCTCCCAGGCGCTGTCGGCGACCTTCCGCTGGCGCACCGGCTCGGCGGCCGGCCCCGACGAGGTTGCTGTCACGAGGGACTTGGACGCAGCCCGGGCCCGGAGGTTCGCGAGCCAGCTGCCGCGGTCGGTGCCGTAGGCGCCGGACCTGACGGCAGTGGGCGCAGCGGTGGCGGCCGTCGAGCGGGGCGGCGTGCCGAAGCGGGACAGCCCGGCATCACCGGGGGCGGACGCGGCCGGACGGTCGACGATCCAGAAGGTCCATCCGCGCGGCGGCGTGGGCCAGCTGGGATCGGGCATCCAGTCGTCACCCGGAGCCCACGACGACGACGGAACCGGCCATCCCGGAGGAGCGTTGAAGCGCACCGACATGTCTACCCCTTTGACCAGAGCCTGAGGGCCGACCCTGACCTCGACCCCTCAGCCGCACGCTACGACCAAAGGCGGTCAAAGTCTCCGAAATGCACAAAAACACCCGGCTGCACCTCCCTCCTCTCAGGGGACGCTGGGGGACGGCTCGGGGTCGACCCCGATGGGCACCACCGCCGCCGACGGCCACGCTGGACGCATGACGACGAGCACGCTGGCCCCCGCACGGGTGCCGATGCAGACGGCCACGGTGACGACGCGACCGGCGAACACGCATACGACCACCTCCCGGCCGACGACGTCCCACCCGAGCGCGACTGCGGCGACGGCGGGCCAGGTGTCGTCCGACCGGGTGCCGCTGCTCGCGCTGCTGGCGCCCCTGCTGCTCTTCGCCCACGGGATCGTCGAGTGGGTCGACGGCCTCGACACGCTCGACGACGCAGGCGGCCTCGGCAACCTCGGTGGGCTCGGAGGCCTGGCCGCCGCGCACGCCGACGGCGCGCTGTCCGTCGCCGCGGGGGTGCTGCTCGTGCTGTCCGTCGCCGGGTTCGCGTGGCTCACGACGAGCCTCGGCGTCCGGCTGCGCCACCTGCCGCTCGCCGTGCCGACGGCGCTGCTCGCGGCCTTCGGCGCCGGCGCCACGGGCGCGGTCTGGCTGGGCCGGCTCACCGGGCTGCTCGACGACACGATCCCGTCGGTCCTCGCGTCGGGCGGTGCCGTGCTCACCGGTCTGGCACTCGCGGCCGTTCTCGTCGCGCTGGCGCTCGAGGGTCGTATGCCGGTGGGCGCACTCGCACTCGCAGCCATCGGCGCGCTGTTGCTCGTGCTCCCTTGGGGGCTGGGGCCGCTCGGCTCCCTCGTGCTGCTCATCGCGCTCGCGCCGCTCACTCGGCCCGAGTCCGCCGAGACGGTCTGAAGCCGCCCGATCAGGCTTTCCAGAGTCGCCCGAAATTGCCCCGGCCTCTCGGCCCCGAACCGGCGAGTAGCCCCCGAGGATGTGACGGTGCGCCCGATCCGGGCGCCAGCACAGTCCCACTCACACCCTGGGAGCTCACCACATGCGACACCTCAGCCTGACCAGACGCGGCGCCGTCGCCGTCGCGTCACTCGCCCTCGCCTCCACCGCAGCCGTCGGTGGGGTCGCCGTCGCCTCGACCGACGCCGAACCGGTCTCGACGCCCGTCACCATCAGCGCGCCGGACGGGCAGCTCATGAGCTACATCGTCAACGCGCGCATCGCCAACCCCGGCCAGACCCGTCTCGTCGAGTCGGCCGTCCGTGCCGCCGGCGGCGTCGTCGTCCAGTCGTGGCCGCAGATCGGTGTCGTCGTCGCGCACTCGAAGGTCTCGACCTTCCGCGCCGACGTCGTCGCCAAGGGCGGCAACGCCGTCGACTCGGTCGGGGCCAGCCGCACGGTCGCCGTCACCGAGGGCACCCCCGAGGCCGTCGGGGCGTCCTGGGGGCGCGGCGCCTCCGGCTACATGAAGGGCGCCAAGAAGGCATTCAATGGCGACGTCGAGTCCGACGCCTCGCCGGCCGCCACGACCGACCCGCGCGAGACCGAGCAGTGGGACATGACGATGATCAAGGCCGACCAGGCCCACAAGATCACCGACGGCTCGCGCAACGTCCTCGTCGGCGTGCTCGACAGCGGCATCGACCCCGACCACCCCGACCTCGTCAAGAACATCGACGTCGCCGACTCGGTCAACTGCTCCGACGCCGGCCGCCCCGACCTCTCCGCCACCGGCTGGTACCCGACGACGAGCGACCACGGCACCCCACGTGGCCGGCACGATCGCCGCGGCCCGCAACGGTGTCGGCATCGTCGGCGTCGCCCCGAACGTGCGGATGGCCGCCGTCAAGGTCGTCAACGACGACGGCTTCATCTACCCGGAGTACGCCGTGTGCGGGTTCATCTGGGCCGGCATGAAGCACATGGACGTGACGAACAACAGCTACTACGTCGACCCGTTCGAGTTCTACTGCGAGGACCAGCCCGACCAGTACGCCGCCAAGGAGGCCGTGCGCCGCGCCGTCGCCTGGTCGACGAAGCAGGGTGTCGTCCACGCCGCCGCGGCCGGCAACTCCGCCCACGACCTGAGCGACAAGTCGTCGTTCAAGGACACCGGCAGCCCGGACGACCAGCCGGCCTCGGGCCAGGTCTCGCGCACGCTCAACAGCGGCTGCGAGGACATCCCGACCGAGCTCCCCGGCGTCGTGACGGTCTCGGCTGTCACCCGCACCGGCGCGCTCGCGTACTTCTCGAACCGTGGCCTCGGCAAGATCGATGTGGCCGCTCCGGGTCGCACGATCCTCTCGACCGTCGTCGCCAACAACGGCTACGGGAACAAGAGCGGCACGTCCATGGCGTCGCCGCACGTCGCCGGCGTGCTCGCCCTCATGAAGTCGGTGCACCCGACGTGGACGCCCGCGCAGATGGTCGACAAGCTCCGCGCGCAGGCCGACGACCACGCGTGTGCACCCGCCGAGCTCAACTACGGCCCGGCCTGCACGGGACCGGCTGCTGACAACAGCTACTACGGCGAGGGCATCATCGACGCCCTCGACGCCGTGAGCTGACGTTCAACACCTCGAGTGAGCGCCCCGTCCCACGCTTCTATGGGGCGGGGCGCTCACTCGTGTGGGGCGGGGCGCTCACTCGACGGTCGGGGCGCCAACTCGAGTGGCCTCGTCGTCACACGGTCCGGTGGTGGAGGGAGCGGACGGTGCGCGCGAGGAGGACGAGCGCGACGAGCTGGGTCGCCGCGACGACGATCACGAGCGCGGGCAGCGACCGGTCGTAGAGCCACCCGGCCACGAGCCCGCCGATGATCGCGAACGCTCCCTGCACCCCTGCGAAGACGCCGTATGCCGTCGCGCGCCTCGGTGCCTCGACGACCTCCGCGACGAGCGCCTTCACCGTCGAGTCCTGGACGCCGTAGGCCAAGCCCCAGACCGCGACCCCGACGAGCGAGAGCCACACGGACCCGGCCAGTGCGAGCGGGGGCACGAGCGCGACGAGGATCGGCACGGCATACAGCACGGCGCCGCCGCGGCGGTCGTAGACGAGACCCACTCCGAGGGCCGCGAGCGCCTCGACGGCCATGGCACCGGCGTACACGACCGGGACGGTGGCGACGGGGACGAGCCCGCCGACCGTCAGGTGGTAGCCGATGATGCCGAAGGTGACGAGCCCGCCGGTCATGAGCCCGGCGGCGAAGGCGTAGCCGAAGAACTCGCGCGGCAGACCTGACCCGACGGCATCGGCGAACCAGCCACGCAGCCCGCCGCGGGGTGGCGACGCGTCCGCAACCGGCTGTGCCGCAGGGTCGTTCGCGGCGACGGGCTCCACGTCGTAGACGGACGGGTCGGGCACGCGCGAGCGGATGACGGCGAGGAGCAGCATGGCTGCCACCCCGGGGATCGCGAGCACGGCCATGCCCGGCCAGATGGCGCCGGCCGCGGCGATGACGGCGGCCACGAGGAGCGGCCCGGCGAAGGCTCCGACCTGGTCGAGCGCCTTGTGCACGCCGAAGCCCCGGCCGCGGCCGACGGCCGAGGCGACGTGCGCGAGCAGGGCCGACTTCGAGGGGCTGCGCACGGCCTTGCCGGAGCGCTCGAGCAGGATGAGGACGGCGGCCACGACGAGGCCCGCGCCGCCGATGAAGGGCGTCACGGCGAGCAGCGGCACGCAGACGGCGGTGAGGCCGTAGCCGGCGATCGTCAGGCCCCAGTAGCGACCCGTCCGGTCGGCGAGCGGCCCGAAGACGAGGCGCAGCACGAGCGCCATCGCCTCGCCGGCGCCGGTCACGAGGCCGACGACGAGCGCGGTCGCCCCGAGCGAGGCGAGCAGCGGGCCGTACATCGAGCGCGCACCCTCGTAGACCATGTCCGCGGCGAGGCTGACGAAGCCGAACCACCACACGACGCGCCAAGCCGACCAGCGGCCCGGGCTTCCGGCGTCGGCAGGAGCGGCGGTCGCGTCGGTCATGCGCGGCAACCTAGCAACCGGACCTGCCAGCGGGCCTAGCCTGATCAGGTGAGCAACCCCGACCGCCACCCCACCGAGATCGTCTGCGGAGAGGACGCGCCCCCGTCGTCGCAGCCAGAGTCGGAGCAGCAGCCCGAGGCCGTCGTGCTCCCCTACCGCGAGGTGCCGCTCGGCGGTCCGCGCGCGATGCCGGTGCGCCGGAGCCTGCCGCAGCGCGAGCGCTCGCTCATCGGGGCCTGGTGCTTCGTCGACCACTACGGCCCCGACGACGTGTCGCAGACCGGCGGCATGGTCGTCCCCGGCCACCCGCACACCGGGCTGCAGACGGTGTCATGGCTCTTCACCGGCGAGGTCGAGCACCGCGACACGACCGGCGTCCACGCGTTCGTCCGGCCCGGCGAGCTCAACATCATGACCGCGGGCCGCGGCATCGCCCACTCGGAGTACTCCACCCCGGCCACGACGGTGCTCCACGGGGCGCAGCTGTGGGTCGCCCTCCCCGACGCCGACCGCTCCACGGAGCCGGGCTTCGAGCACTACGCGCCGCCGGTCACCGAGGTCGACGGCGCGCGGGTCCACGTCTTCCTCGGCACGCTCTTCGGGCAGACCTCACCGGTGACGATGTTCTCCGACCTGGTGGGCGCCGAGGTGACGCTCGAGCCCGGCGCCTCGCTGACGTTCGACGTGGACCCCGGGCACGAGCACGGGCTCCTCTGTGACACCGGCCTGCTCACGGTCGGGCAGGCCACGGCCAAGCCGGGCGAGATCGCCTTCCACGCCGTCGGCACCGAGCGGATCACCGTCGAGGCCGGCCCCGACGAGCCGGCGCGCTTCCTCGTGCTCGGCGGAGCGCCGTTCGGCGAGCAGATCGTCATGTGGTGGAACTTCATCGGCCGCAGCCACGACGAGGTCGTCGGCTTCCGCGAGGCGTGGCAGCAGGCCCGCGAGACGGGCGGCTCCGAGGCCTACGGCACCTTCCCCGACGTCTGGGACCACACCCTCCCCGCCCCGGGACTGCCCAACCTGCGCCTCCGCTCCCGCGGCTGACCCGTCGGCAACCGCGCACTCGACGCCAGACACCCGTCGAGTGCCCACTTCCCGACGCGGGGAACTGGGCACTCGACGAGAGTTTCTGGTCGAGTGCCCAGTTCCCGACGCCGGGAACTGGGCACTCGACCGAGTGGGGCAGTCGGGTGAGTGGGGGAGGATGGCCGCATGCGCGCGACGACGATCCATGCCCCCGGCGACATCCGCCTGACCGACGTTCCCGACCCGAAGATCGAGGAGCCCACCGACGCCATTGTGCGCGTCGTGGCGGGCTGCATCTGCGGCTCGGACCTCTGGCCCTACCGCGGCGCCAACCCGATCACGGCCGGCTCGACCATCGGCCACGAGGCCGTCGGCGTCGTCGAGGAGATCGGCTCCGACGTCAGCCACGTCGCCAAGGGTGACTTCGTCGTCATCCCGTTCGTCCACTGCGACAACACGTGCCCGCACTGCCTCGCCGGCATGACCTCGGTCTGCGACCACCAGGGCTGGACCGAGAGCGGCCAGGCCGAGCTCGTCCGCGTCAACCAGGCCGACGGCAGCCTCGTCAAGACCGACGGCATGCCCGACGACGCGCTCATCCCGTCGCTGCTGACCCTCGCCGATGTCATGGCGACCGGCTGGCACGCCGCCGTCAGCTCGCGCGTCAAGCCCGGTGGCACCGCCGTCGTCATCGGTGACGGCGCCGTCGGCCTGTGCGGGGTCATCGCCGCCAAGGAGCTCGGCGCCGAGCGCATCGTCGCCATGTCGCGCCACGAGCCGCGCCAGGCCCTCGCCCGCGAGTTCGGCGCCACCCACGTCATCGCCGAGCGCGACGACGCCGGCGTCGAGGCCGTCATGGAGCTGACCGGCGGCATCGGCGCCGACTCGGTGCTCGAGTGCGTCGGCACCGACCAGTCGATGAAGACCGCCTTCCGCATCGGCCGCCCGGGCTCGACGGTCGGCTTCGTCGGCGCCCCGCACGGGGTCGAGCTCCCGGTGCGCCAGATGTTCGTGCGCAACGTCGGGCTCGCCGGCGGCATGGCACCCGTGCGCACCTACCTGCCCGACCTGCTCGAGCGCGTCCTCGACGGCCGCATCGACCCGGGCAAGGTCTTCGACCTGTCCCTCCCGCTCGCCGACGTCGCCGAGGGCTACAAGGCCATGGATGAGCGCCGCGCCATCAAGGTCCTCCTGCGTCCCTGAGCAGCGCCGCCAACCTTCGACAGCCGCCGCCCGGCGACACCGATCGGGTATGCCGTGTGCGCACCAAGCCGTGGACGCTCGCGCTCCGAAGTCCGGACGTGACCCGCGAACCCGAGCACACGGCATACCCCATCGATGGCCCCACGGCGGCCCTGGCCCGGAAGGCGGAGGACCACATGACGCACGCGCGGCTCATCGACACGGCGGCGCCGAGCGCGCCCCGCGGCGTCGCGCTCGTGCTCCACGGTGGCGCCGCGCGGCGGCGTCCGATGCGGGTCAGCCCGACCCAGCTGTCGGTGCTGCGGATGGTGCCGATCGCCGGTCGGATCGCGCGCGCCGCCAAGGGTGAGCTCGCCGTGCTGCGGCTGCTCAACTCGACCCGCGGCTGGGACGCGCACCACACCCCCGTCGACGACGTGCGGTGGGCGCTCGGGCAGGTCGCCGAGCGTTTCGGCCCCGACCTGCCCGTGGGGCTCGTGGGCCACTCGCTCGGCGGGCGCGCTGCGCTGCTCGCCGCCGGCGAGGATCGCGTCGTCAGCGCCGTGGCCCTCAACCCGTGGGTCTACCCCACGGAGGGACGACTCGACCTCGCCGGTCGCCGGGTGCTCGTCGTCCACGGCGACGACGACCGCATCGCCCGACCGACGAACTCCGCTGCGGTCGCCCGGGACCTCGGCCGTACCGCCGACCTGGTCGGCTACGTCACCGTCGAGGGCGGCAAGCACGCGATGCTGCGCCGAGGCCAGGTCTTCGACCAGCTCGCTGCCGACTTCGCCGCCGCGACCCTGCTCGGACGCCACCCCGGCGGCGTCGTCGGCCGCATCCTCGCCGGCGAGGAGTGGGTCGACGTCTGAGGCCGAGAGGCTCACCCCGGCCGGATGCCCCTTTTGGGAATGAGTGACCATTAGGTCCTGCAATGCGAACTTCCTTTGCAGACGCCCCATTGGGCCAATACAGTCGGGGGCATCCCCTCCAACGACCGGTCCGGAACTAGGTGAGGACCTGGCTTGGCCCCGAGATTTGCGTCCGTCGACGACTACATCGCCTCCTACCCCGAGGAGACGCGGACCCAGCTTGCGGAGGTTCGGCGCACGATCCACGACGCGGCGCCCCACGCCGGGGAGAAGATCAGCTACGGCATGGCGACCTTCACGGTCGACGGCAAGCCCCTCATCTACTACGCCGGCTGGAAGAACCACGTCGGGCTCTACCCCGTGCCCACGGGCGACGCGGTGTTCGAGCGGGCCATCGCCCCCTACCGGCGCGCCAAGGACACGGTGCGCTTCCCGATGAACGCTCCGGTGCCGCTCGAGCTGATCTCCCAGATCACGGCGCTGTGCCTCGAGCGGCGGGCGGCCGCGGAGAGCTCCGAGACCTGACGAGGGTCCCGGTGTGGCGCGGCCAGGTCAGCGCTCGACGACCGACAGGACGTTGCCGGCGGGGTCGGTGAACCAGGCGATGAGCGGGCCGCCCTGGCGGAAGACGCCCTTGGCGTCGGTCTCCATCGGCGTGCCCGCGTAGGTCTCGAAGGTGACACCCCTCGCGGTCAGGTCGTCGACGGCGGCCTCGACGTCGTCGACCGGGAAGTTGAGGATCGTGAACGACGCCGGTTCGTGGTTCGGCTTGGGGTAGACGAGTGTCGGGCGGTCGCCGCCGTCGCCGGCGAGGTGGAGCGTCAGCATGCCGTTCTCCTCGGTGACGCGCCGGCCGAGGGTGTCGGCATAGAACGCCTTGGCCGCGGAGATGTCGTCGACGGAGAAGCCGCTGAACGCGTGGGAGTCCTGGAGCACGGTCGGTCCTCTCTCCGGGGCACGGGGTGCGCCCGCTCCACCCAGTCAAGACCTCGGCCGCCGGTCGTGGCGGGGTTCCCATCGAGAAATTTCGCTGGAACCCCAATCCAGTCGCGCCCTGCGCGGCGAACCCCCGCGCGGAGACGGTCGACGACGACCCCCCGTCTGAAGCAGAGCAGGATGGACGGTTTGTCTCCTCGTCAAGGAGGAACACAGATGCGCACCACCACCACTCGGATCGCCGGCGCCAGCCTCGCCGCGGCAGCAGCCATGGCCCTCAGCGTCGGACCGGCCTTCGCCGCGGACACCTGGGTCAGCGCCAACCTCAAGCCCGTCGCCGGCAACGGCGTCGACGGCAGCGGCACCGCCATGGTCGACGTCCAGGGCAACAAGATCACCGTCACCATGGCCGCCAACGGCCTGCTCCCCGACAACCCGCACGCCGCGCACATCCACTTCGGCGCCGAGGCCCGCCACGAGTGCCCGGTCCTGTCCGACGACAAGAACGGCGACGGCCACCTCAACACGACCGAGGGCGGACCGGCCTACGGCGACATCGTCGTCTCGCTGACCAAGACCGGTGACACGAGCCCGAAGTCCGGCCTCGCCATCGACCGCTTCAGCACCGCCCCCGGCGGCAAGATCGCCTACCAGCGCGGCAGCATCAAGGTCTCGAGCGCCGTCGCCAAGGCGATCTCGGCCGGCGAGTCCGTCGTCGTCATCCACGGTGTCGACTACAACAAGGACGGCAAGTACTCCGGCGACACCAAGAGCGACCTCATGCCGTCGCTGCCCACCGAGGCGACCGACCCGGCCCTCTGTGGCGCTCTTCGCGTCGCGCCCGCCGGTGGCATGCACACCGGTGGCGGCCTCGCCGCCGACAACCTCAAGACCGGCGGCCAGAACGAGGCCCTGATGCTCGTCGGTGGCGGCGCCCTGCTCGCCGCGGCCGGGTCCGGCGCCTTCGCCGCCCGTCGCGCGCGCTCGCGCGCCTGAGCGACGGGACTCCTCCCGTGAGCGAGCGCACCCAGTCCCCCGACGGTGACCGCCCCACCCGCCCCGCTCGCCGCAGTGGCGTGAGTGGCGCGGGTGTCAGGGCAGCCGTCGCGGTCACGGCCGCCCTGGTCGTCGTCGGGGTCATCGCGCTCGTCCTCGGCCTCCGAGGGACGTCAGGGACCCCCGGCCCGCCGCAACCCGCGGCGGCCGGGGTGCCCTCGGCCAGCACGTCCCCGGCGGGCCCGACGGCCTCCCCCGGTCAGGGCGGGACACCGACAACCGGCCCATCTCCGAGCACCTCGGCAGGCACCAGGCCGAGCGCCGAGCCGGGCACGAGCGACGACAACGGCTTCGGGGACTTCCTCGAGGCGTCCGAGCCGACGTCGATCGAGATCCCGTCGATCGGGGTGCGCTCGTCCCACTTCGTGCCGCTCAGCATCCAGCGTGACGGCACGATCTCGGTGCCGGGCACGGCCCAGGAGGTCGGCCTCTACGACGCCGGCCCCACCCCGGGACAGCTCGGCCCCGCGGTCCTCGCCGCGCACGTCGACACCCCCTCCGGGGTGCCGGGCATCTTCTACGAGCTCGGCAGGGTCCGCGCCGGCGACGTCGTCAAGGTGTCGCGCCGGGACGGCTCGCACCTGCGCTTCACCGTCGACACGGTCGCGGCCTACAAGAAGACGCAGTTCCCGACCGAGGCCGTCTACCGGGGCGACTTCACCAAGGCGGAGATTCGCCTCGTGACGTGCGGCGGCCCGACCGACAGCCGCAACGAGTACCGCGACAACGTCGTGGTCTTCGGTCACCTCACCGGCACGAGCTGAGGCCACGCGCCCGCTCACTGCGAGGTATGCCGTCGGGCCCCTCCCAGCGCCGGCTGACGGGACCGGCGGCCTACCCGGGAGAGGATCTCGGGATACGACGACCCACTGTGATCCACGTCTCAGCCAACGCAAGGTAAAGCGCGGGTATAGGCACGCACTCCGGACATTCAGGGGCGTTCCCCGCGCGTCGTCGTTACCGTGGCGTGACATTTGCCAGTTGACTCGTTTACTCTTCCCAAGTCCGGCCACCAGGTCGGGCTCTCGTGAGGTGGACCGCCTAGTCCTGTCACCGCCTGACGAGAGAGATCAAACCTTGTGACAGGAGCGGAGGAACCACACGTTTCTCCGGGCGTCCGGCGCAACGACTCCGGACGTCCTTGGGGTTAAGCCTTGGCCCCCGCGCGACGAAGTCACGTCTCTCGGGTCCGAGGCCGGGCACCTTTCCGCCCGAACCCGACAGCTAACTTCGTAGGCGCGGAGAGGCATCAAGCGTGAACTCAGAGAACATCCGCGGTCGCCACCGTGCACCTGGCCGCCACAACCCCCTCAACGAACTCAAGCTCCTCGCCCGTGAGTCGGCTCAGCCGGCCATGAAGGCCGGGGCCGTTGTCGCCGCAACGGGTGGCCTCGTCGCCACCTTCGCCAACCCGGCGAGCGCCGACACCCTGTCGCCCAACTCGGGCAACGTCGCTGCGGCAGGCTCCGAGGCCGCGGCCCCGGCTGCTGTCGGCCCCGCGACCGCCGCGGCTCCCGCCGTGTCGACCGCCCTGTCGAAGATCGGCTACGCCCCCGCGGTGCAGCAGGCCGTCGCCGGACGCGTCGCCAAGCCGAAGCCGCAGGTCATCGAGGACGTCCAGGTCAAGACCGAGCGTGCCGCCGCGAAGAAGGCTGCTGCCGAGCGCAAGCTCGCCGCCCAGCGCGCCTCGCGTGACCTGACCCGCAAGACCCTGACGAAGACCACCTCGTCGGCCAAGGTCAGCGTCAACACCTCCGTGCCGAGCGCCTCGTCCGGCATGCGTTCCTCGCACAACTGGGCCACCGCCGGCCAGTGCACCTGGGGCGCTCTCGCCCAGTGGTACAAGTCGGAGGGCTACTACCCCGGCGGCTGGACCGGCAACGCGATGGTCTGGGACACCGGCGCAGCCTCCGCGGGCTACACCGTGAGCGGCACGCCCCGCACGCGCTCGATCCTCGTCATGGAGCCCGGCGTCCACGGCTCCTCGAGCGTCGGCCACGTCGCCTGGGTGACCGCGGTCAACGGCAACCAGGTCACCATCATCGAGATGAACGCCCTCGCCGGCGCGTACAACTACAACACGCGCACGCTGACCGACGGTCCGGGCATGAAGTACATCTACGCGCCGTGACGGTCCGTCGATGACCGCGGAGTTCCACGCGAACTGAGCGCACGCGAAGGGGAGGATGCTGCGGCATCCTCCCCTTCGTCATGCCCCCACGAACGCCGCAGTCGGGTGGGATCGCCCACACGGCCAACCCTGGACACGCGGGAATGATCGCCGACCCGCACGCCTTGTCGCCTAGGTAGTTGAAGGCTCCATCGACCACGGTGGCGCCGCCAACCGTCACCGACAGCCCCCTACACGTGAGGAGCAGGCCTGTGTCCACGGCCTTCGAGAGCATCCGCATCGGCCGCTGGGACCTCCCCCAGCGCTTCGTCATGGCACCGCTGACGCGCAACCGCGCGGGCGAGGGCCAGGCGCCGACCGAGCTCAACGCCGAGTACTACGGCCAGCGCGCCAGCGCCGGCCTCATCATCACCGAGGGCACCCAGCCGAGCGCCGTCGGCCAGGGCTACCTCGACACCCCCGGCATGCACTCCGACGAGCAGGTCGCCGGCTGGCGCCTCGTCGCCGACGCCGTGCACCAGGGCGGCGGCCACGTCGTCGTCCAGCTCATGCACGCCGGCCGTGTGGCCCACCCCGACAACAAGGGTGGCCTCGAGAGCGTCGCCCCGAGCGCCATCGCCGCGCCGGGCGAGATCGTGACCCCGAAGGGTCAGCAGGCGTATGCCGTCCCGCGCGCCCTCGAGACCGACGAGATCCCCGCGCTCGTGGCCGAGTTCGTCCACGCTGCGCGTCAGGCCGTCGCGGCCGGGCTCGACGGCGTCGAGGTCCACGCCGCCAACGGCTACCTGCCGCACCAGTTCCTCGCCCCGAGCAGCAACCAGCGCACCGACGCCTACGGCGGCTCGCCCGAGAACCGCGCGCGCCTCACCGTCGAGATCACCAAGGCCGTGGCCGAGGCGATCGGCGCCGACCGCGTCGGCATCCGCATCTCCCCCGCGCACAACATCCAGGGCGTGCTCGAGGAGGACGAGGCCGACACCGCAGCGACCTACGAGTCGCTCGTCGAGGGCATCGCGCCGCTCGGCCTGGCCTACCTCAGCATCCTCGGCGACCCGGAGTCCGACATCGTGCGCGACCTGCGCAAGCGCTTCGGGGGTCCGGTCATCCTCAACACCGGCTTCGGCAAGGTGACCGAGCTCGCCGACGTCGAGGACATCCTCGAGCGCGACCTCGGTGACGCCGTCGCCGTCGGCCGCGAGTTCCTCGCCAACCCGGACCTCGTCCGTCGCTGGCGCGAGGGTGCCACGCTCAACGAGCCGAACCCGCAGACCTTCTACGGTGGCGGCGCCGAGGGCTACACGGACTACCCCGCCCTCCCCTGATGCCGGCCTGACACGGCCTGACACGGCCTGACACGGCCCGGCCACGCGGCATACGGCCTGGTGACGAAGTGCCCACTCGACGTCTCACGTCGAGTGGGCACTTTCGCGCGCGGGTCAGGTGGGCTCGGGCGGTGTCTCGCCCGGGGCGAGGGGGTCGCCGAGCGCGCGCTGCACCCAGAGGACGTCGCGCGGGGCGCCGAGCTTCCAGCCGATGGCGCGGTAGGTGCCCACGGGCTCGAACCCCATCGCCGCGTGCAGGCGGCCGCTCGCCTCGTTGGGCTGGGTCATCCCGGCGGCGGCCATCCGGTAGCCGCGTGCGGCCAGCCGCTCGAGCAGCGCTTCGTAGAGCCGGCGGCCACCACCCCGTCCCTGCCGGTCGGTCGCGAGGTAGACCGACACCTCGCACGACCAGCGGTAGGCGGCGCGCTCCTTGAACGGCCCGGCATACGCGTAGCCGACGACGGCGCCGTCCTGCTCGAGCACGAGGAAGGCGTGCCTCGCCTGCGCCTTGGCGATCCGCCGGGCCATCTCCGGCGCGTCGGGCGGCTCGGTCTCGAAGGTGATCGTCGTCCCCATGACGTAGGGCGCGTAGATCGCCGCACACGCCTCGGCGTCGTCGGCGGTGGCGTCACGCACGAGCAGCTCGGACATGTCGCCGATGCTAGGGCCCGGGCCGGGGCACGCGCGGAGCACCCACGCAGCACCCACGCAGCACCCACGCAGCACCCAAGGACGCGGCACGAACGACGGACGGCGCGACCGCTGCTCGGACAGACTGAGCCATGCTCACCGCGATCCGGGCCCGCGTGCTGCCCGAGAACCAGCGCCGGACCTTCGAGGAGCTCACCTCGGACCTCGACCTCAACGAGGGCGACCTGCGGGCGAAGCGGTCGGCGTACTGGACGATGCTCTTCCTCGCCGCCTGCATCGCGAGCGCGGGAGTC
The DNA here is from genome assembly GCF_014646815.1 of Terrabacter tumescens. Lineage (GTDB taxonomy): Bacteria > Actinomycetota > Actinomycetes > Actinomycetales > Dermatophilaceae > Terrabacter > Terrabacter tumescens. The sequence continues at coordinate 347,093 of NZ_BMNZ01000002.1, read as the reverse complement.
ATCGCGGACTCGACCGCGACCGTCATCGGGGCCATGATCATCGCGCCGCTCTCGACGCCGATCATGGGGACCGCCCTCGCGCTCGTGAAGCGGGAGCGCACCGGGGGCGTCAAGTTCGTCGTGCTCGGCGGCCTCATGGTCATGGCGGTCGGGGCGCTCTTCTCGCTCATGCTGCCGAGCCCCTACGACCTGCTCGGCAACGCTCAGGTCGCGGCGCGCACGAGCCCCCGCCTCGTCGACCTCGTCGGCGCCCTCGCCACCGGGTTCGCGGGCGCCATCGCCCTGGCCCGGCGGGACGTCGCCGCGATCCTGCCGGGCGTCGCCATCTCGATCTCGCTCGTGCCGCCGCTCTGCGTCGTCGGCATCTGCCTCGCCGAGGGCAGCCCGAGCCTCGCGTTCGGGGCGCTCGTGCTCTTCCTCTCGAACTTCCTCGCGCTCGTCTTCGCCGGCAGCCTCGTCTTCACGACGCTGGGCTACACGAGCGCGATCCGCGAGCAGGGAGGCCCCTCCCGGAGGAGGGTGCGCGTGACGTTCGGGCTGCTCGTGCTGCTCGTCCTCGTACCCGTCGCCCTCAACTCGGTCATCAGCCTGGCCGTCGCGAAGCTGACCGAGATCGGGCGCGAGACGACGCGCACCTGGCTCGCGTCGACGCCCGGTGCGGAGGTCGTCGACATCACGAACCAGGGCTTCACCCTCGTCGTCCACGTCCGAGCACCCGACGACCTGCCCCCGACCACGACGCTCATGAGCGAGCTCAGCGCAAAGCTGCCGACCGGCATACCCGTCGTGCTCGAGAGGTCGGTCGGCGAGAGCATCGACCTCGGCTCGACGACCTGAGCTCAGCTCGCGGCGTCGCCCGTGGCGCTCTCCGATGGAACCTCGGTCGCGGCGCCGCGTCCCGGTCCGGCCGCGAAGCGCGACACGATCAGGGCGACGAAGGTGACGAGGAAGACCTGCCCGATGACGGCCTCGCTCGTCGCCGCGAGCCGGGCCAGGTCGGTCGTCGCCGTGAAGTCCCCGTAGCCGACCGTCGAGATCGTCGTGAGGCTGAAGTAGGTGTAGACGGTCGTCGAGACCTGCGTGCCGAAGAAGTGCGCGGCGGTGAGGCCGTCGATGTTCTGGAAGAGCGTGGCGTAGGCGACGGCGATCTGCAGGTAGGCGGCGACGGCGCCGAGCACGGTCTGCACGCGGACCACCTGGTGCTGGAGCAGCCGGCGGCCGATGATGACGGGCAGGACGAGCGCCGGCAGCAGCCACACGCCCTCGGGCTGCAGGGAGTCGGGCGGGATCGGCGCGCCGCCGGACGGCAGGAGCAGCGCGACGTTGCTGACGAGTGTCAGGACGACGAGCACGTCGAGGATCCGCCGGACCCGCCGCCGGGCCCCCGACGCCCGGGTCGCGACGACGAGCGCGAGCCCGGTGACCGAGTGCGTGACGAGCGAGCCCCACACCGAGCCGCGCGTGTCGACGAGCGTCTGGCTGACGATGACGGCGAGGACGAGCAGCAGCACGAGGTCGAAGCGGTCGAGCAGCCGGTTGCCGGCGATGAGGTCGCCCCGGGAGGGCGGCGGCGTGCTGGCTGTGGCCATCCGCGCCTCCTCTCGCTCGTGAGGCGACGCCCCGAGACCGAGGATAGGGCGGCGGGCCCGTCCGCGCGGGCAGGTCGTCACGCGCGGCCCGGCAGCGGACGGAGCCCGCCACACGGCATACGAGAGCAGGCCGTACGAGAGCATGGGTCGTATGCCGTCCCGCCGCGTCCTCGTGCTCACCGGCCGCCCGCGGTCGGCAAGTCCACGACGGCCCGCGCGCCCAGCAACCGCGACGGGCCCGTCTCGTCCCGGACCGGCGTGAGGTCGATGACGACGGTGACGAACTTGTCGCCGCGGCGGGTGTGCCGCCACACGTGCTCATCGACGCCGATCACCCGGACCCCGTCGAAGCGAGTCGGGTCCTCGAGCAGGACGCGCTGCCCCTCGGCGAGCACGGCGGTGTTGGCGGTGCTCCACGACACCCCGAGGGCCTCGGCGAGACGCGCGACGGTGAGGTGCCGACAGACCAGCCCGACCGCCCACCGCAGCGCGGTGCGGGTCAGCTTCGCCCGCGGCTCCGCGGCGCGGCTGGTGTCCTCGCGCCACACATGCCCGCAGCCAGCGCACCGGTAGCGGCGGATCGACAGCAGCAGCGTCGTCGGCCGCCAGCCCACCGGCTCGTGCGCCAGGCGACGGGTGACGGTGTCCCGCGGGCGACCCTCGCAGCCGCAGCGCCGGCACCAGCGGTCCGCCTCCTCGACCGCGTCGTCGGCGACCCGGCAGGCCAGCACCGCTCGATCCGGTTGGTGGTGGTGGCCGACCACCACCAGACCCAGCTCGTCGAGGCGGCAAAACGTCGTCACATCAGGGGTCGCGAAGGTAGCGTCAGGCACGTCGAGGTCTTCCTAGCTAGCCTTGAGCCTCTCAGGGATTTGTCATACGAAACCTCGCAAGCCCTCGACCTCGGGCGGCTCGGGAGGAGAACGAAACATGACCGCAGCCGGTAACAAGGTCCAAGACCACTACGCCATCGAGGGCATCGCAGCCCGCATCCTCGCTGCGCTTAGGGCGGCAGGAGGCAGCGAGGCGGGCCCGATTACGCCCGACGCGCTCGCCCCACTCGACCACTTCCACGGCCGGGGGCTGAAGGCGACAAAGGAGACGGTAGCGCTCCTCGAACCCCTCTCCGGCGAGCGCATCCTCGACATCGGCGGCGGGATCGGCGGACCGGCGCGGTGGACCGCGACGCACTTCGGTTGCCACGTGACCTCGCTCGACCTGACGCCGGAGTTCTGCCGCGCGGCGGAGGAGCTGAATGCCGCGACCGGCCTCTCGGATCGCGTGCGCGTGGTGGAGGGCAGCGCGACCGATCTGCCCTTCGAGGACGATGGGTTCGACCGAGCCTATTCCGAGAACGTGGCGATGAACATCGACGACAAGCGGCGCTTCTTTGCCGAGGCGCTTCGTGTGCTTCGCCCCGGCGCGGTGTTCGCATTCTCCCACTACGGAGCCGGGCCGAAAGGCGAGCCCGACTACCCGCTGACCTGGGCGGCAGGGCCGGGCACGAGCTTTTTGTGTTCGCCCGAGGAGACACGGGAGCAAGTTCTCACCGCGGGGTTCGAGATCGTGATCTTCCGGGACAAGACGGAGGAGGTCCTGCCGGACTTGCGGGAGAACCGCCGGCGGTTGGAGGAACACGGGCTGCCGCCGCTGGGGCTGCAGACGCTCATGGGCGAGCGGATCGGGGAATATCAGATCAACGCGGCCCGGAGTGCGGACGAGGGCCGTTTGAGCGTACTTGAGGCCCTCGTCCGCAAGCCGGCCTAGCTAGGTGGGCAGTGTCTGAGCTCCCATCCTCGGGAGGCCTCGACCCCTACCCGGGCACCGACGCGCCGACCCCTCCGCGCTCCAGCCGACCGCCTTCTACACCCTCAACTGGGAAGAGCCCCCAAACCTCGCCGGTCGGGTCGTCGACTACGGGACCGGCAGCCTCGCTGCACCACGCCCTGGGCGGTGAGGTTGGCCAGGAGACGGACGCGCCACACCGGCCAACGGACGCTGCCGCTCAGACCTTTCCCGGCTTTGGGGTGCTTACTCCAACGGGTCGCTCGACGACGGATCCAATGCGGTCCTCGTACACAATGCAGACCACCATTCGGTCACCCTCATCCCAGCTCTTCTCCGAGGGTCCGTACATCGCCACTCTCACTTTGCCTTGAAGCGGCTTCGCGACCACTGCTTTGGCTGCGGAACTGCAGACTGGAAAGAGCAGCTCGACCGCCCGGTCTTGCCCCTCCCATGGGTCATCGGCCCGCGACGGCACCACTGCTACGCCGATGACCTCGACCAAATGTCGCGCGTTGCATGACACGACTCGAAACCCCAATTCCGGCGATCGTGACCCGTTGGGGACCGGAGGGTCGATGTCTTCGACGTTCACGCAATCGCCGACCGCGAGGTCTTCGACTTTTTGCAACTGCAGTCGCCTGACCAGCGAGCCAACGGCCTCGGGAATATCCGGGTTGAAGGCGAGGGCGACGTTCCACGCGAACGCCAACACGCCAAGCAGGGACGCGACCGCCGTCCAAACCGTGGCCCAAGATCTTTCCTTCTTGCCGCTCGACGGTGCAGGTGCTTGCGCTTGGGCGCTCCCGGAGCCTGCTGCGGATGCGACCATGGGTCGACCGTAGTTTCCGCGCTGAGCAAATTGTCGATTCCGCGTGATCTGACCGGACCGTCTCAATATTCGGGTGAACCGCGGGGCGGCTCGGCGAGGACGGGTCGTCGACTAGGGGACCGGCGCTGCCCAGACGGATGGGCAAGGCCGGCGCCCGGACGCACACCGGCCACCACACACGGGCGAGCCTCAGATGCCACCCTTCAACTCATCGCTCAGGGACGCGATGTTGCCGAGCACTTCGCGTCGTTCACGCGCGAACTTGGCCACATGGGCCGGCAGCGCCTGGTTGAACTTGTCGATCTCCATCTGTCCTCGGCCGAGGATCGTCTGGAGGTCATCCACCAGCTCTTTGGCCCACTCTCGAATCTGTCCGGGAGTGACCCCAGATGGAAAGTGTTCAGCGAACGTTACGGATGCCTCGTCGCTGCCCCCGGTCCAGTTTCTGCCATCTCGGATTTCTCCGTATCACGACCGATCTAGAGGTCCGGGCGCGAAGGAGAAGGCTCGGCTGTTTCCTTCGAGTGGGATCTTCAGGCGCACTCGGACTTTGCCCCCAGACTCTTCCGGAACTAGCTCGGCGCGCTCCCGCAACAGGATGACTGGCTTGTACTCGAAGCGCTCTACCAGAGCAGCCTCACCGCTCGGCGCAACGGCGGACGCCTCCAGTCGATGAATCTCCCGCTGCACCATCGCGAGGTGATCCTTGAGGTCGTCCTTCAGGGGGCCGTACTTGAAGAGATTCGTGGCGGCGGTGCTCATCGGTTACATGCTCCTGAATCGTAGGGTTGGATGACCACTTTCCCGGAGAACACCGACATCGGTTGGCTGGAGCACGCCGCCCGCGCCTTCGAGCCGGCGCCACAACCAGTGGGCCACCCCCGGCGCCCTCGCGCAGCGTGCGCCCTGGCCGGCAACTTCTCGGCAGCAGGCGTCGACGTCGTCGTCGCCGACGCGCTGACCCCCGAGACGGTCGCGCTCTACCGAGACCTGCTGCCGGACTGCCTCGTCGTGCACCTACGGGTACCGATCGAGCAGGCGCGTCGGCGAGCGGCGACGCGCCCGGTGTGGCTGAACGACGAGGAGTTCGACGCCCTCCATGCGACCGACGCGTCCGTCGACCTCGCCGTCGACCTCGCCGCCGACCACGTGCTCGACACGGCTGACCTCGACCCCGACGGGCTCTCTGCGCCGGTCGAGGCGGTATGGCACGTTCACTGACGTACGCTCGAGGTGAGTCCGTGACGAGTGGGAGGAGACGACGCATGAGCGACGTGCGCGAGCGCGCCTCCTCCGCCGCAGCCGCGATGCCCGCTCTCGTGGCGAGCCTGGCCGCGACGGTCGTCGTCCTCTTCGGGTCGCTCACCAGTTCGGTCACCGGCTCGGTCACCGACGCGAGCGCCGGCCAGGTGCTCCTCACCGCCGCAGCCGTCGGCCTGCTCACCGCCGTCATGGCGTCGGCCGGCCGGCAGGCCGCGCCGCCGGTCCCCGTGCGTGTGCAGTCCTCGGGGGTCCCGGGCGCCGTGCCCGCGTCGACGGCCTACTGGTGCGCCCTCGACGCGCCGAGCTGTCCGCAGCGACCTCGGGCTCCGGGTCGGCCCTGACCCCGCCCGCCGCACCCGCGGCGGTCGGGCCACTGCCCTGACCCAGTTCGAGAACTGGCCCGCACCGTCACGAGCGGGCCGAGCCGAGGAGCTCACCCATGCCTGCCCAGATGTCCGACATTCTTCCTGCCCTGCTGTCCCCCGTCACCCATGCTGTCGCCGCTGTCCTCGCGGCCACCCACGACGTCGCCGGCGCGATCGGCCTGAGTCCCGGCTCCGCCGGGGCATGGCTGCTCGCGATCCTGCTGCTCGTCGTCGCCGTGCGCACCGTCCTGCTGCCCGTCACCGTCCACGGCGTCCGCTCGTCGCACGCCCGCGCCCACGCCGCGCCCCAGCTGCGCCAGCTGCGGCAGAGGTATGCCGGCAACCGGGACCTCGACCAGCTGACCGCGATGCGCGCCGAGCAGAAGGCGATCCACGCCGAGCACGGCGTCTCGGGGTGGAGCCTCGCACCGGCCCTGCTCCAGCTGCCGCTCTTCTACGCGCTCTACCGCGTCGTCTCCGACCTCACGGCCGGCCAGTCGGTCGGTCATGCGGTCGGCGCGCTCGATGCCGGGCTCGTCGCCTCCGCGTCGGCGGCCTCGGTCGCGGGCCTGCACCTGACGAGCCACCTCGGCGCGACGGCCGCGTCGAACCCCGTGGCCGGGCTCGCGCTCGTCGCCGTCGCTCTCGGGGCGGCCGCGCTCAGCCTGCTGACGCAGCGCTGGTTCGTGCTGCCGATGGTCGACGTGGCCGACCTGCCCGAGGGCATGGCGACGGTCCAGCGGCTCATGCCGTGGCTCGGCGCCGTCGGCGTGCTCGCGGCGGCCGTCTTCGTGCCGGCCGGCCTGGTCGTCTACTGGTTCTTCAACAACGCGTGGACGTTCGCCCAGCAGGGCCTGATCTGGCGGTTCGCGCCGACGCCGGGCTCGCCGGCTGCGGCGCGTCGGGAGGCCACGGCGCTGGAAGGTGCGGGCTCCTGAGGGGCCGGCCACACGGCATACGCCATGCCCTCGCGGACGTCAGAGGTGGCGTCTAGCGTGGACGAGGTGACCTCAGAGACGAGCACGACCCTGGCCCAGCCGTCCCTGACCGAGGAGCTGCTGCGCTACCTCCAACAGGGGCGCGACGCGCTGCTCCGGTCGCTCGACGGGCTCGGTGACTACGACGTGCGGCGGCCGCTCACGCCCAGCGGCACCAACCTGCTCGGGCTCGTCAAGCACGTGGCCGGGGTCGAGCTCGCCTACCTCGCCGACTCGGTGGGGCGGCCGTCGGGCGAGCGGCTGTCGTGGGTCGAGGACGGCTCGATCTGGGACTCCGCCGACATGTGGGCGACCGCCGAGGAGTCCGGCGACGACCTCGTCAGGCTCTACCAGCAGGCGTGGGCGCACTGCGACGCCGCCGTGCGCGAGCTCGGGCTCGACGCCCCGGCGAGCGTCGAGTGGTGGCCGGAGGAGCGTCGCCGCACGACGCTCGGCTCGCTGCTCGTGCGGTGCGTCGCGGAGGTGTCTCAGCACGCCGGGCACGCCGACGTGCTGCGCGAGTCCATCGACGGACGCGGCGGGCGGGACCACGACGAGATGGGCGGCGAGGAGTGGTGGACCGCCCACCTCGCCCGCATCCAGGCCGCCGCCGACGCGCACCGTGAGACACCGTCCGGCGGGGAGGCCGGGTCGTGAGCCCGCGCCGGCCCAACATCGTCTTCGTGCTGAGCGACGACCACGCCGCGCACGCCATCGGCACCTACGGCTCGGTCGTCAACCGCACCCCGCACATCGACGGGGTTGCCGGCGCGGGTGTGCGGCTCGACAACCTCTTCGCGACGAACTCGCTGTGCGCGCCGAGCCGGGCTTCGATCCTCACCGGCACCTACAGCCACGTCAACGGCGTCACGACGCTCGACACGTTCATCGACGCGTCGCAGCCGACGTTCGTCACGGCCCTGCGCGAGGCCGGCTACCGCACGGCGTTCGTCGGCAAGTGGCACATGGGACAGGGATCGAGCGGCGGGGTCGAGCACGACCCGCAGGGCTTCGACCGCTGGGACGCGCTCATCGACCAGGGCGAGTACCACGACCCGCGCTTCCTCTCCCCCGACGGGCTGCGGGTCGAGCGGGGCTATGCCACCGAGCTCATCACCGACCTCGCGATCGACTGGGTCGAGTCGCTCGCAGATGAGCAGCCGTGGTGCGTGCTCGTGTGGCACAAGGCGCCGCACCGGCCGTGGGAGCCCGACGCGGCCCACGAGGGGTTGTATGCCGAGGGCGGGGCTCTCGGGGGCGCGCCGATCCCGGTGCCCCCGACGTTCACCGACGACCTCGCCGGTCGCTCGGACACCGCTCGCCGCGCCGCTATGCGCGTGGCCGACCACCTGACGGCCGAGGACCTCAAGCAGCCGGTGCCCGAGGGCTTGAGCCACGACGAGGAGGCGCTGTGGAAGTACCAGCGCTACATGGAGGACTACCTCGCGTGCGTGGCGTCCGTCGACGACAACGTCGGGCGCCTCACGGACTGGCTGCGTGACCGGGGCGAGCTGGACGACACGATCGTCATCTACTCCTCCGACCAGGGCTTCTTCCTCGGCGACCACGGCTGGTTCGACAAGCGGTTCATGTACGAGGAGTCCATCCGGATGCCGTTCGTGCTGTCCTACCCACGGGGCATCGCACCGGGGCAGGCCCTCGACCGGATCGTCACCAACGTCGACATCGCGCCGACGCTGCTCGAGGCGGCCGGGGTCGAGGTGCCGGCGCGCATGCAGGGCCGGTCGTTCTGGCCTGACCTGACCGATCCTGTTGCGGGACAGTCGAACCGAGACCGCGAAGCCGAGGGCTTCTACTACCGCTACTGGATGCACGACGACCGCAGCCACCAGGTCGGGGCGCACTACGGCTACCGCACTCACCGCTACACGCTGATCTTCTTCTACAACGACGGGCTCGGGCTGCCGGGCTGCTCCGACCGCCGCTTCGCCCAGGAGTGGGAGCTCTACGACCTCGAGGCCGACCCGGAGGAGCTCGTCAACGTCGCCGACGACCCCGCCTACGCGCAGGTGCGCGACGAGCTCGAGGCGCGGATGTGGCTGGCCCAGAAGGAGGTCGGCGACGACCCCCATCCGGACCAGCCCGTGCCGCGCCTCGTCTCAGCCGGCAACCGCTGACCGTTACCGCTGACCGACAGCGCGGACCGGTCAGAGGGTCGCGTCGAGGGTGTCCTGGAGGTCGTCGACCGACGCCCAGGCCCGCTGCTCGAGCTCGACCATGGCGCGCTGCTCGTCGGCGTCGAGGTGGCCGAGGAGGAACGCAGCTGCCTCGCCGACCGCCTCGTCGAGCGCGAGGTGGCGCAGGATCGCGCGCGTCATGACGGCGTCGTGGTGCTCGCCGAGCGCCGACTGCACGGCCTTGGCCTTCTTCACGACGGGCTTCATCGCCTCCTCGTCGACCGGGCGGGCGGTCTCGGCGGCGTAGCGCAGGCGCTTGGCCGCCTTGCGCACCTCGTGGAGCTGGGCCGGATGGTCGAGGGCGCGGTGCGCCGACGACCCGGGGTCCTGCCCCCCTCGCTCTGCACCGTCCCCACCGGCACCCGCGTCCGCCCGGGCGGTGGCCGCGACGTCGGCGAAGCGGCGGGCCTCGTGGCGCACCCGTTTGCGCGCGACCTTGACGGCGTCGCGCTGCGCCTTGGCGTCCACGAGGGGCGGGTGCGTGACGAGCTCGTCGAGCAGGAGGGTCAACGCGGCATACCTCGTCGAGTCGAGCGTCTCCTCGACGACGTCACCGGCGGCCACGGCGTCGAGGCGCAGCCGGGCGCGCAGGCCGGCCACGGCGTCCTCGTCGACCCCGGCGAGCTCGACGTCCTCGAGTAGGCGGTCGGTGTTGTCGGTGGCGACCTCCGCGTCGCGGGACGACCCGAGCCGGCCCGACGCGTCCTTGAGCTCGGCGCGGAGCGGCTCGGTGACGGACCGGTCGAAGACCGGGCGGAAGGTCGCGAGCAGCGAGCGGATGCGGCGCATGGCGACGCGCAGGTCGTGCAGCCCCGTGGCTTCGCCGGCGCGGACGGCGGCCTCGGCCGCGCGCAGGGCGTCGCGCTGGTCGGCGAGGCGCTGTCGCACGAGGGTCCCGACGGTCGGCATACCTCTCTATACCCGGAGCGCATGGCGCCCGTCCTCGCTTCGCCGGATCCTGTGAAGTGTCAACAAGGCTCTGCCGCTCGCGTCGCGACAAACGTACAGTCGAAAAGGTGGCACGGGTCACCGCTCCCCCTGCGATCGACGCCGCCGTCGCCCCTGGCGCCCGGCCTCTGCTCGGCGCGCCCGACCCGCAGCCCGAGGAGCCTCCCCCGCCAGGCCGCTGGGACCGGATCCGCGACCGGCTGGGCGGTCTGTCCCGCGTGCCGCGTGCCGCGTGGTGGGGCCTCGTCGCGTTCGTCGTCATCGTCGCGCTCGTCATCGGGTATGCCGTCACCCGGCCTCCCGGCCCGCCCGTCCTGACCCAGCGCGACGTCGACACGAGCGTCCAGCGCGGGATCGAGAAGCAGGCCGAGGCGCAGGCGGCCGCCCCGGCGGACGGCACCGTCGCGCACGCCGCGATCGCTCCGTCCCTCGTGCTCATCCAGACGCGCGACACCATCCGCGGCCGCCCGGCCGAGGGCAGCGGCGCCGGCGTCGTCGTCAACGCCGACGGCACCGTGCTGACCGCGCTGCACGTCGTCCAGGACTCCACGGCGATCACGGTCACCTTCGCCGACGGCACGACCTCGCCGGCGAAGGTCGGGAGCGCGAAGCCCGAGAGCGACATCGCCACCCTCACGCCGACGCGGCTGCCGCAGACCGTCGTGCCGGCCGTCCTCGGCGGCGCGGTGCCGGTCGGTGCGCCCGTCTTCGCCGTCGGCCACCCGCTCGGCCTCACCGACTCGCTCTCGGCCGGGGTCGTCTCGGCGCTCGACCGGACGGTCCGGGTCGAGGGCAACCGCAAGCTCGAGCACCTCATCCAGATCGACGCGGCGGTCAACCCCGGCAACTCCGGCGGCCCGCTGCTCAACCGGGCCGGTCAGGTCGTCGGCATCGTCACGGGCCTCGCCAACCCCACCGACCAGGCCCTCTTCGTCGGCATCGGCTTCGCGGTGCCCATCGCGACGGCGGGAGGGGCCGCGGGCAGCCCGCCCCGCTGAGACCACGCCTCCGCGCGGAGGCGAGCACACGGCATACGCGAACAGCACTCCCGAACGGCAGGAGCACGGCATGGACGGCGACACATCGACGGGCCCGCACGCGCGGCACGCGCTCGAGCAGGCGCTCTACGAGGTGAAGCGGACGATCGTCGGGCAGGACCTGCTCGTCGAGCGGATGCTCGTCGCCCTGCTCGCGCGCGGGCACCTGCTCGTCGAGGGCGTGCCGGGCCTGGCCAAGACGATGGCGGTCAAGACGCTCGCGCAGGCGATCGGCGGAGACTTCCAGCGCATCCAGTTCACGCCCGACCTCGTGCCGGCCGACCTCGTCGGGACGCGGATCTACAACCAGAAGGACGGTGAGTTCCAGGTCTCGCTCGGGCCGGTCTTCGCCAACCTCGTGCTCGCCGACGAGATCAACCGGGCACCGGCGAAGGTGCAGAGCGCGCTGCTCGAGGTCATGCAGGAGCGGCAGGTGACCATCGGGCGCGAGACCTACCCTGCGCCCGACCCGTTCCTCGTCATGGCGACGCAGAACCCCATCGAGTCGGAGGGGACGTATGCGCTGCCCGAGGCGCAGGTCGACCGCTTCATGCTCAAGGTGCTCATCGGATATCCTTCTGCCGCTGAGGAGTTCGTCGTCGTCGAGCGCCAGATCTCGGCCGCCGCGGCGACGGTGCAGGTGCTCGACCCGGAGATGCTGCGCGGCTTCCAGCGCGAGGCGGACGCCGTCTACGTCGACCCGGCGGTCATCGAGTATGCCGTCCGGCTGGCCACCGCGACCCGCGAGCCGGCGGGCGTCGGCCGGGACGACCTCGCCCGGCTGCTGACGTACGGCGCGAGCCCCCGCGCGTCGATCAACCTCGTGCTCGCGGCGCGGGCGCTGGCCTTCCTGCGCGGACGGGACTTCGCGCTGCCGGGCGACGTGCGCGATCTCGCGCGGGACGTGCTGCGCCACCGGATCGTGCTGTCCTACGAGGCGCTCGCCGAGGACCTGACGGCCGACGACCTGCTCACGCCGATCCTCGAGGCGGTGCCGGCGCCGACGGCTCCGCTGCGAGAGCAGGAGCGGCAGGCCATGCGGGCCGGCCCCGGTGGGACGGCGGCCGGGTCGAACGGCGGGTCGAACGGCGGGACGTACGGCGGGTCGAACGGCGGGTCGAACGGCGGGGCGTACGGCGTCGAGTCGGGCGGGATCCCGGCGGGTGGCACGGCAGGACCGGGTGACTCGACATGGGCGCGACCACCCCGCTGAGCGCCGAGAGCCTGCTGCGCCGTCTCGAGTGGCGGGTGGTGCGGCGGCTCGACGGGCGACTCCAGGGCGACTACCGCACCCTCTTCCGCGGGGCAGGGCTCGACTTCACCGACCTGCGCGAGTACGTGCCGGGCGACGACCTGCGGCACATCGAGTGGAACGTCACGGCGCGCCTCGACGAGCCCTACGTGCGCGAGTTCGTCGAGGACCGGGAGCTGACGGCATGGCTGTTGCTCGACCACTCGGCGTCGATGGGCTTCGGTCCCGTCGACCGGCAGAAGGACCTCGTGCTCGCCGAGGTGGCGACGACGCTCGCGCACGTGCTGACCCGCGGGGGCAGCCGGGTCGGGGCGATCGTCATGGACACGGGGGTCGACCTCGTCATCCCGCCGGCGTCGGGACGCAACCAGGTGCTGCGGATCGCCAAGACGCTCCTCGACCGCCGCGAGTCCCGCTCCGCCCCCACCCCCACCCCCTCTGACCGTCGAAAGGCCACACACCGGGGAGTCGCGTCATCGCTGCGTCGTGGCGTACGCCGGGTGCTGGGTCGCGGGGCGTCCGCCGGAGTCCCAGCCCCGTCGGGGACGGTCACGGACCTCGGGGTCCTGCTCGCGGCGGCATACGGGATCGTGAAGCGGCGCTCGCTCGTGCTCGTCGTGTCCGACTTCATCACGGCGGACGGGTGGGAGGCGCCGCTGGCGCGGCTGGCGCAGCGGCACGAGGTGGTCGCGCTCCAGGTCGTCGACCCGCGCGAGAGCGAGCTGCCCGACGCGGGTGGCATCTACGTCGAGGACGCGGAGACGGGCGAGCAGATCTTCGTCGACACGAGCGACGCCGGGTTCCGGGCCCGACTGGCCGAGGTGGCGGGGGCGCGGCAGGCGGACCTCGAGGCCCGGGCACGCAAGGCCGGGGTCGACCTCTATCCGGTGCAGACGGACGACGACCTCGTTCGGTCCCTGTTGCGGATCTCCGAGCTGCGGCGGAGGCGGCGGCGATGAGGTGGGCGCGATGAGGTGGCAGCCATGAGGTGGGCGCGATGAGGTGGCAGCGATGAGCGAGCTGTCGCTGACGTGGCCGTGGGCGCTGACGGGGCTGCTCGTCGTGCCGCTGCTCGTCGTCGGCTACCGTCGCGGGCTGCGGATGCAGGAGGCACGTCGTGCCGCGTTGGCGGCCGACGGGCTCGTCGTCCCCGCGCCGGCTCGGTCACGGTGGCGGCACCTCGGCCCGGCGCTGCTCATCGGGGCGCTCGGCGTCATGGTGCTGGCGCTGACACGGCCGATGGCGTCGGTCGCGGAGCCGCACCGGGAGGGGACCGTCGTGCTCGCGTTCGACGTGTCCAACAGCATGGCGGCGACGGATGTGAAGCCGTCGCGGCTCGAGGCGGCCAAGGCGGCGGCTCGGGGTTTCGTGGCGAAGCAGCCGGCGTCGGTGCGGATCGCGGTCGTCGCGTTCGGTGGCACCGGCCTGGTGACGCAGCGGCCGACGGACGACCGGGCCGCGGTGCTGGCGGCCGTGGCGCGGCTCCGGCCGGCGGGCGACACCTCGCTCACCGACGGGATCCTGGGCGGGCTGAGCGCGATCGTCGGCAAGCCGGTGAAGCCCCCGAGCGACACCGAGCAGGGCGCGGGGACAGGCGCGGCCGAGGAGTCGCCGGTCGGCTACCACGGCGGGACCGCGATCGTGCTGCTGACCGACGGTGAGGACACGACCGACGAAAGCCCTTCGGGCGCAGCGGAGCTCGCGTCGGCAGCCGGGGTGAAGATCGAGCCGATCGGGCTCGGGACGACGACCGGGACGACGATCACGGTGGACGGCTTCACCCTCGCGACGGCGCTCGACGAGTCGGCGTTGCGAGCCGTCGCGGAGACGACGGGCGGGACGTACCGGCGGGCGTCCGACGCGGCGTCGCTGGCCGCGGTCTACGACGCGATCGAGCTGCAGTGGACGACGAGGACGGTGCCGCACGAGGTGACGTCCTGGGTCGCGGCTCTGGCGGCGGTCCTGCTGCTCGGCGGCGCCACGGTGTCGGTGCTGCGGCAGGGGCGGGTGATCTGAGGTGAGCTTCGGTGTGCCGCTGCTGCTCGCAACGCTGGTCTTCGTGCCGGTGCTGCTCGGGATCTACGTCTGGCAGCTGCGGCGGCGGAGGCGTCAGGCGGTGCGCTACTCGAACGTGGCGCTGCTGCGGGCGGCCGGCGCCGGTTCGGCGTCGTGGCGGCGGCACGTTCCGATCGCGCTGGTGCTCGGGGCGCTGGCGCTGCTGGGCCTGGCGAGCGCCCGACCGACCGTGCGGGCGAGCGTGCCGACCTCGAGCGCGACGGTGATCCTCGCCCTCGATGTGTCGGGTTCGATGTGCGCGACGGACGTGGCGCCCAACCGGCTCAGCGCAGCCCAGGCTGCGGTGCGGTCGTTCGTCGAGGGGCGGGACGACGAGACGAGGATCGGGCTCGTCGTCTTCTCCGGGTTCGCGCAGCTGGCGGTGGCGCCCACCGCTGACCGGGACGAGCTGCTCGCCGCCCTCGATGCCGTGACGACGGGACGCGGGACGACGATCGGCGCGGCGATCCTCCGGTCCATCGACGCGATCGCCGAGCTCGACCCGAACGTGCCCCCGTCGGACCCGGTCGACGAGCCGTCGACGGACGGTCCCGGCCTCGGCGACCTTGCACCCGCCCCGAGCCCGTCCGTTGGTGGGAGTGGTGGCGCGGGCGCGGGCGCGACAGCCGACGTGGCGCCGGAGATCGTCGTCCTCCTGACCGACGGCGCCAACACGCGCGGCGTGACCCCCGCCCAGGCGGCCGAGCAGGCCGCCGCGCGCGGGGTGCGCGTCTACCCGATCGGCTTCGGCACGACGAACCCGACCCAGATGGCATGCACGCGCGAGCAGTACGGCGGGTTCACTCCGCGGATGCGCGACTTCGGCGGCGCCGGAGGCGGAACGATCGGCGGCCGCAACTTCCTCGTCGTCGACGAGCCGGCGTTGAAGAACGTCGCTCGGACGACCGGTGGCGAGTACTTCGCCGCGACCGATGCCGAAGGCCTGACCAAGGTCCTCGCCGACCTGCCCAAGCACGTCACCGTCGCCGAGCAGGACGTCGACCTCAGCGCCACCGTCGGCATTGTGGCCGCCGCAGTGCTGCTCGCAGGACTGGGCGTGGCACTTCGCCGCTCGACGTCCTGACCCGGTTCGAGCCCCGAGGGACGACGCGTGACAGGCCGGGACGCAAGCACGTCACCCGCCCGTGGGTCAGGGGTCCGAGGAGAGACTGGCACCGCTCTCCACCACGGCACGCATCTGGTTCAGGGCATGAGCGGCGCTGGTTCGGGCCGACTCTTCGGCCTGTGCCTTGGCCCCGGCCGCCACCTGGCCCTCCACCCGATAGGTCAAGCGAGTCTTGCTCCCGAGCTCCTCGAACAGGTAGCTCGCGACGAAAGCCCCGGGAACGGTCAACGAGCGGAACGACACCGACCGGGGTGCGTCCATCCCGACGACCTCGGTGATGTGAGCCGCCAGCACCGCTCCGTGCCGTAGCACCGTGCAGTGCTGCTCGCCGACCGCCATCTCAGGAGAACCGGGGACCCGGAAGGCGTTGACCACCTCCGGGTCGAGCAGCCGGGCGCTGTCCGGGTGCATGACGAACGACCAGACGCGCTCCCTCGTCGCCGATATGACGACGTCGGTGTCGACCCGGATGGGTTCGGTGCCCCTCTGCCGCGCTTCCCACCGTCGCCCCAGCTTGTCCATCAGTGACATGTCGTCACTGTGCCGGATGTGCGCAGTTCTCGTCTCCAGGACACCCCGCCGAGCGGCCATGGCAGCCGACCACCGCGCCCAACGGGGCGAATCCGCCCACCAAGGTGGGTCCTCGTCAGCCGACCATCTCGTGGAGGTGGACGCCGTGGTCCGTGGCGATCAGCTCGGCGGCCTTCTCACCGATCATGATCGCCGCAGCGTTGGTGTTGCCGCTGACGACGTTCGGCATGACGCTCGCGTCGGCCACTCGCAGGGCCTCGATGCCGTGCACCCGCAGACGTGGGTCGACGACCTCACCGATCCGGCACGTCGACGTCTCGTGGTAGACGGTCAGCGCGTAGTGGCGGGCCATGTCCTCCAGCAGCGCGTCGCTCGGCTCGGAGCCGGCCTGATGGCCGTGCGCCCGCGCCAGGTGCGGCGGGATGACCGGGTCACCCAGACCACCGCCCGGCCAGGCCTTCGCGATCTCGAGGGCCCTGCGCATCACGGCGACCATGACCCTGACGTCGTGCGGGTCGTCGAAGTAGTTGAGCTCGATGCGTGGCGGGACGGCGGGGTCCGAACTCGCCAACGTCACCGAGCCCTCGGAGTGTGGCTGCACGGGATTGGGCAGCACGACGACCTGGCCACGGGTCGGGTCGAGGAAGGACTCCGGGTCCTCGAAGAACGCTGACGGCGGGAGCCGGAAGACGGCCTCCCAGATCGGCGGCGTGTAGCCGGTCGCGAGGAAGCCGATCTGCGCGTCGTGGGTGTGCTCGTCGCCCAGCCCGGTCGAGAAGAAGGCGACCGCGTCGTAGAGGGAGGACGACGCGAGGCCACGACCGGTCGTGAACCACTCGGCGATGCGGCGCTCGGCCTCGGCCTTCGCCGCGGCGAGCGGCTCGGGGAGGTCGACGTCGTCGGCGGGATCGGCCGGGAGCGGTCCGGCCGGGGCCCGCAACGCGTCCGGGCCGAGGGACATGGCCACCTCGGTCATCGTCTCGCCGATGCCGTCGGCGGCGAACATCAGGGGTGTGTGGAGGTGGTCCTTGAGGTGCCGACCGACGTCCGGGAGGTCGACGACGCAGTCCACCCCGACGGCGGCGAGCTCGTCGCGCGCCCCGACCCCGGAGAGCAGCAGGATGTGCGGCGACCCGATGGCACCCGCGCACAGCACCACCTCGGTACCGGCGGCCACCTCCTCGTGGGCGCCGTCCTCGGCGCGGTAGGCGACCCCGGTGGCCCGAACCACCTCGCCGTCCGCCTCCTCATCCACCTCGAGCAGGATCCGCTCGACGAGCGCGCCGGTGACCACGGTGAGGTTCGCGCGGTCCATCGCCGGTTCGAGGTAGGCGTGGAAGGTCGAGCTGCGTCGGCCGTCCTTCGTCGTCGTCTGGAAGAGCGAGGCCACCCCCTCGGGGTCGAGGCGGTCGCGGCCGTTGTAGTCGCCCTGCTTCAGACCCGTGGCGCCCGCGGCCTCGACGAACTGGTTCGAGGCACGCAGGATCGGCTGGCGCACCGACACCCCCACGGGTCCGTCATGGCCGTGCCTGTCGCGGTCGGGCTGCAGCTCGGGGCTGTCCACGAAGCCCTCCGCCTTGAGGAAGTAGGGCAGCACGTCCGCATAGGACCAGCCCTCCGCGCCACCGGCGGCCCACGAGTCGAAGTCGCCGGGGTGCCCGCGCACGTAGGCCATGTAGTTGAGACCGGACGAGCCGCCGAGCATCTTGCCGCGGGGCACCATCATCTGACCGCCGACCAGGCCCTTGCCGACCCCACCGGGGTCGGCGTTGAACATCCAGTCGGTCGCGGGATTGTTCTGCAGGCTCGCCACGGCGGCCGGCACGAGCTCCGCGGGGGGCGGCGGACCACCGGCTTCGAGCAGGCACACCGTGGCGTCCGGGTCCTCGCTCAGCCGGGCAGCGACCACGGCGCCCGCCGATCCCGCGCCAACGATCACGTAGTCGTACGTCGAGCCCATCGATACCACCTCGTCGTGGTGCCTCGCCGAGTGGCGGGGACGGTCTCGCCACGCAACCACACTCCGGGAGGGGAGACAAGGGAGTCGTCCAGGGCACCCCGGCGTCGGTGGGCGCTGGCAGACTCGCGGTGTGTCCAGGCCGCCGCGCATCGAGCCCTCCGGCGACGTCGTCGAGCGCATCGGCTCCATCGCGCTGAGCCTGCCCGACGCATACGAGGAGGACGCCTGGACCGGCGTCCGGTGGCGGGTGCGGAGCAAGACCTTCGCCCACGTCCTGGTCGCCCAGGAGGGTTACACCTCGGCGTACCGGGACGTGACCGGGGTGACCGAGCCGACCACGGTGCTGACCTTCCGGGCGTCCGGCGACGAGCTGTCGGCCCTGGTCAACGCGGGGCCACCGTTCTACCGGCCGCCGTGGTCGCCCACCGTCGTCGGCATGGTGCTCGACGACGACACCCACTGGGACGAGGTCGCCGAGCTCGTGACCGAGAGCTACCGGTTCTGCGCGCCCCGCATGCTGAGGCAGCGACTGGGTCGCTGACGTCCGGCTGGGACGGCACCGGCCGTCAGGACGAGGCGCCGAGCCGGTGCCGCACCACCCTCCGCCGCAGGGTCGGGGACGCCTCGACCTCGTAGCCGGCGTCGAGGAAGACCTGGAGCAGCCCGACCGACGCCTCGTCCCAGATCACGGTCTTCCCCGGCGTCGGCTCGGTCGGGTAGCCCTCGAGGACGCGGGCGCCGACCTGCCTGCCGTACTCGACGGTGGCGGCGGCGAGCTCGTACATGAGTCCCTGGCGACGGAAGCCCTTGCGCACGACGAAGCAGGTGACCGACCAGACGCCCTCGGCCTCGGGATCCTGACGCATCCACGGCTTCTGCCGGGCCCAGATCCTCGGGTAGTTCTCCCGCGGCTCGACCGCGACCCAGCCGGCCGGCTCGCCGTCGACGTAGCCGATGAGACCGGACGTGGGACCGCTCGTGCCGCAGCCGGTCTGCTCGACGAGGGCAGCGTCGCGCTCGTCCTGGGTCGTGTCGCGCCAGATCCAGCCCGGGACCTTGAGCGCCTGGCAGCGGCACTTGCGCGCGCCACCGGCGTCGAACACCGCCTCGACGTCCGCGGTCGTCGCCTCGTTGGCCGGTCTCCAGCTGAACTCGGGCACGTCGCGAGGCTAGTCCGCGAGCACGGCCCGTGACGCGTTCGCGGGGCGCCAGGGCTCGTGCTGGTGCGAGAGCCAGACCTCGTCGGGGGCCAGTTCCCGGATCAGTCGCTGGCCCTCGGTCCGTGGACGGTCGAGCTCGTCGTAGAAGACCGCCGTGTCACCGGCGACGACGACCGACCGGCCCCCGGCCTGCACCACGACGACCTGCGACCCCTGCGTGTGGCCGGGAGTCGGGACGAGCCGGACCCCGGGCAGCAGCTCGTGGCCGCCGTCGACGGCCACGTAGTCCACTCCCGGCGCATCGACCCACGCGCGGATCGTGTAGTCGTCCCGGCTCCGAGCCTCCTCGAGCTCCACGCCCTGGACGTAGACCGGCTTGCCGGCGAAGAGGTGGTTGCCGCCGCAGTGGTCGAAGTGCAGGTGGGTGTTGACCACGACGTCGATCCCGGCCACGTCGAAGCCCTCCTGCGTGCTCAGTGGCATGAGCCGCGGATCCATGTCCTCGACCGCAGGGTGCAGCTGCGTCAGGCCGGTGTCGACCAGCACCCGCCCGTCGGGGTGGTCGATGACATGGACGTAGACCGGCATCCGCTCACCGTCGGCGAGCAGCTCGGCGACGAGGACGGGCGTGACCGTCACCGCCGTCGAGCTGCCCTCGGGCACCTCGCCCGTCACCGTCCGTGACTCAGTCATGCTCGCCGGGGGCGTCCGCAGCGTCGGGGGCGTCCGGGCCGTCCGAGATCTGGCGCATGGTCGCGACCACGGTGACCTCGGGCCAGTACTCGGCGTGCAGCTCGGCGAACTTCCGCTGGTCGGCCACGGCCTCCTCGAGGCTGTCGTACTGCATGATCGACCACCCTCCGACGACCTCCTTGGACTCGGCGTACGGCCCGTCGTGCTGGGTGACCTCACCGTTGCTGGCGACGAAGTTCACGGCGTCCTCCGTCCCGTAGAGGCCCCCGCCGTCGAGGAACACGCCGGAGGCGGCCCGCTCGCCGATGAAGACGTCCATCGCGTCGAAGAGCGCCTGCGGAGGCGTCCCGATTCCCTCTTCCATCCTCACGAATCCCATGAAACGCGGCATGTCGATCTCTCCTCTGGTTGCTTTCGAGTGTCCTTCGTACTCCCTCGTCGAGCGGCTGTGGCGCTCTTCGACATGCACTTCGAGATTTCTTTGACCGCACTAGAGTCGGGCTCGGTCGCCGAGCACCTCGACGGCCACCACGACCGGTTAGCGCCCTGGACCACCACGGAGGACACCGATGTCACGCACCCGGATCCACAACTTCTCGATCTCCCTCGACGGCTTCGCCACCGGAGAGCCGCAGTCGCTCGAGGCTCCCTTCGGCCATGCCGGCCAGCGCCTGCACACCTGGATGATGCGCACGCAGTCCTGGGACCCAGACGGGAGCGACGGGGTCGACAACGCCTACGCCGAACGCCACGGTCCCGGCATCGGCGCGGAGATCATGGGCGCCAACAAGTTCGGCCCACCCGGCTGGCACGAGGACCCGGACTGGAAGGGCTGGTGGGGCCCCAACCCGCCGTTCCACACCCCGGTCTTCGTCCTCACCCACCACACCCGTCCCCCGCTCGAGATGGAGGGCGGCAACGTCTTCCACTTCCTCGAGGCCTCCCCCGCGGAGGCGCTCGAGACGGCACGGGCGGCCGCGGACGGGAAGGACGTGCGGATCGGCGGTGGCGCCACGGTGGTCCGCGACTTCCTGGCGGCCGGCCTGGTCGACCATATGCACCTGGTCCAGGTCCCGATCGTGCTCGGTCGCGGCGTCCGCCTCTGGGACGGGCTCGAGGGCGTCGAGGAGGCCTTCGACGTCGAGACCGTCGCCTCCCCGAGCGGCGTCACGCACTTCACCTTCACGCGCAAGACCTCCTGACGGTCGCGCGCGTCGACCCACCCACCGACCCGGCCACACGGCATACGCCATCGGTGGGGGTGGCGCGGCTAGCGTGTGCGCCGTGACGAGCGACGCGACGGCGACCACCACGGCGACGACCACCACGGCGAGCGACCGGGCAGAGGTCCTCAAGATCGTCGACGCGTTCTTCGGCGCGTTCGTCTCCGGACCGGGCTGCGGCGAGCGCATGGACGGGCTGCGCGCGCTGCTGCTCCCGCAGGCCGTCGTCGTGCGGACGTGCGGTCTGGAGCCGGCGGTCATGGGCGTCGAGGACTTCATCGCCCCGCGCGAGGCGCTGCTGACCGGGGGGACCCTCGAGCACTTCCGCGAGTGGCCGGTCGAGGGACGCGTCGAGGTCTTCGGCGACATCGCGCACTGGTTCGGCAGCTACGCCAAGGCGGGCACGCAGGACGGCGAGCCGTTCACCGGGCGCGGGATGAAGACGATCCAGCTCGTCCGCACCGCCGGCGGCTGGCGCATCAGCGCGGCCGCGTGGGACGACGAGCGCGACGGCGTGGAGCTGCCGCCCGTCTGACCTTCACGGGCGGTGGGCTCACCGGGGATCGTGGCAGTGCAGCACCTCGGGACCGCTCCCCTGACCACCGGCGGGCGTATGCCGTGACGGGCGGGGTCCGTGCCGCGTGGCCGCCCCGTCACTCCCCCCGGATGCGCTCCGGCTTGAGCACGACGAGCGCCGCCGCGACGACGATCCCGGCGACGATGCCGACCACGAGCCCGCGACCGACGTCCTTCGTCAGCGCGCCGGCCAGGAGCCCGACGAGCGCCCCGATCGACGCGCACCCGGTGAACGTCGCGATGACCTTGGCCCAGAAGGGCGCCTGCACCTCACCAGCCATGCCGCCACAGTAGTGGCGTCCCGGCGACGCCCGGGCCGACCGGGCGGGTCTCAGCCGCGGGAGTGGTGGCGCACCCAGAGGGCCAGCTCGGTCCGCGTGCTGAAGCCCAGCTTGGCCAGGGCGCTGCGGACGTGGGACTCGACCGTGCGCACCGACAGGACGAGACGTTCGGCGATCTGCTGGTTGGTGCAGGCGTCGGCGACGAGCCGCGCCACCTCGAGCTCGCGGGCCGTGAGCGGGCCGGCCTCGCTGTCCGGCGCGAGGTCGGCGAGGAGGCGTCGGGCCTCGTCGAGAGGCCCCGGCATGTCGAGGACGCGGAGCTCCTCCGCCGCCGACTCGGCCAGCGCACGGACCGACGGCGACGAGGGCGTCCTGGCCGCGTCCGTCGTGTTCGTGGGGCTCGTCGAGCCCGTCGCGCCCGTCGAGCCCGTCGAGCCCGTCGAGCCCGTCGAGCGCGACAGGCACTGCGCCCAGCGGAGCCGCGACAGCGCGACGAACGGACGGGCGCCCAGCCGCAGGTCGGCGTCCACCGCTCGCCGGAAGTGGCCGGCGGCCACGTCGAGGTCGCCGACGGCGAGCGCCAGCGTGCCGACGAGGTACTCGTTCGAGCCGTAGGTGAAGGGGCTCCCGCCCCCGTCCGCGGAACCCCAGTGCGCGATCGGCGCCAGCAGCGCGTGGCATCGGCCTGCCAGCTCTGCGTCACCGACCGCTGCTCCGGCGAGGCCGACCTGGCCGATGGTGCCCATCCACCGGGGGCCCAGCGGCAGGCGTCCCGGCAGGTCGCGCAACGGCTCGAGGACGGCCACGGCCCGCTCCGGTTGGCCCACGAGCACGAGGGTCTGGGCGATCGAGGCGTGCAGGAGCGGGATCGGCGGTGCGCCCCTCTCCATCAGCGGAAGTGCGCCCTCGGGCACGTCGCCCGGGTCCCCGCGCAGGATGGCCAGCTGGATGCTGAGGGCGTGACACATGCCCACCATCGAGATGTCACCGACGCGCTCGGCGATCTGTAGGCCGGCGTCGGACTCGCGCCGTGCTTCGTCGAACGCACCGGTCACGGCCGCCTGGGCTGCGCGGAGGCGGTGCGTGTGCCAGCGGCCGACGGGCGAGGACCGTTGGGCCGCAACGCGGTCGACCTCCTCGATCGACCGGTTGAGCGAACCGAGGTCACCCTGCTGCAGGGCGATCTCGCACTGCCACAGGTGTCCCCAGAGGCCGCCCATGGCCGTGGTGGAGGTGCGCCCAAGCTCGACCGCGCGGTCGGCGAGCACGGTGCGCTCCTCGATGGCCTGCGGATACGACAGGACGTAGTGCCGCGCGGCGATGGCTTCGAGTTCGGCCTGGGCAGAGCCGGACCGGCGAGCGAGGTCCAGAGCACTGGCCGACAGGGGGCCGGCGCTCTCGTCGACGGCCTCGTCCGCAGCAGCCACGGCCATGAGGCACATGAGCCCGGACCGCTCGGCCAGCTGATCCTCCGGGATGAGGGCCAGCGCCCGGCGGCACAGCCGGCCGGCGACCTGCGCGGTCTCGACGGACCCGATCCCCTGCGGCACCAGGGCTGCCCGCGCCATGAGGTCCGGGCGCCCCGCAGCCTCGGCCACGTCGACGGCCTCGACGCACGAGGCGACCCCGTCGGGCACGAGGTTGGCCAGCCACTCGTAGCGCGCCAGCTCGACCAGGCGCTCGGCGAGGTCCGCTCCCTCCGCACCCAGTCGACGCGCGTGGCGCAGGCTCATCCGGGCGAAGGCCACCGCCTCCTCGTGGGCGCGTGCGGCGGCCGCTTGGGCGGCCGCGGTGCGCGCGCCCTCCCGACAGCGCACCGATGCCTCCGGGGTGCCGGCCCGGTCCCAGTGCGCGGCAGCGGCGCCGACGAGCAGCGTGTCGCCGGTCCCCTCCATCGCTGCGGCGATGGCGGCCTCGGCGCTCGACCGCTCCTGCGGGTCCGTGTGGGCGACGACCGCGTCCCGCACGAGGGCGTGCACGAACGACAGGCCCGTCACGCCGTGCTCCAGCAGGCCTGCCCGCGTGGCCGCCGCGATGTGGTCGCTGACGACCGGGACCGTCCGGCCCGTGGCCGCTGCCAGCAGAGTCGGCGAGAGCCGCTCGGACATCAGCGCGGCGGTGGCGATGGTGTGCCGGGCCTCGTCGGTCAGCCGGAGGAGCGGCGCGACGAGCAGTCCCCGCATCCCGCTCCGCTCGGCCAGCACGTCGTGGAGGCTGCCCGACGGCGGCGGCGCCTCCGAGGTGAGGACGCGGATGTAGAAGGGGTTGCCATCGGTCCGGGCCACGAGCTCGTCGGCGAGCGGGCACCATGCCGCCGTCGCCTCGTCGCTCGCCAGCCACTGCACCACCTCGCCCGGGCTCAGCCCCCGCAGCGGGAGCGACTCGGCAGCGCTCCCCCGCAACAGGTCGGGCAGCGTGCGACCGAACGGCGTCGAGGGGTCGTCGCGGGCCGTCGCCACGACGAGCACCGGGGACGCCGCGATGTCGAGCGCGACGTGTCGCAGGAGCGCCACCGACAGCGAGTCGGCCCAGTGCAGGTCCTCGAGGAGGATGAGCAGCCCCGCCGCGCCCGCTGCCCGTCGCAGCCCGTCGGCCACGGCCTCGCTGACGCCGAAACGCACCACGTCGTCGTCGAGGTCCGGCACGGTCACGGCCCCGAGGACCTCCTCCAGCTCCGGGATCCGCGTGCCGACCCGGCGCCACGGCCACAGCACGGGCGCACCCGGGTCGTCGACGGCATACCCGTGAGCGGCTTGCAGGCCCAGGGCCGCCGCCCGCTGCCGGGCCGCGTCGGCCAGCGATGTCTTGCCGATGCCGCTCTCACCCGTCACGAGCACGAGACCACCCCGGCCCGCCGCCGCGGCGGCGAGCGCCCCGTCGATGACGGCGAGCTGTTCCGAGCGACCGACGATCGCGACCACGAGGCGAGTATCCCGCTCGCCACGGTCGCGCGTCGCCCGCGTTTTCAGTGGCGACCTCCGTGGCTCCACTGAGGCGCGACCTGCCCCCCGAGCGGGACGGTGGTCGCATCGCCCGACCGGATCACCGAATCGCCCGTCCGGGACAGCCAGGACCAGGACAGCCAACCCAAGGAGACACCATGCACGCCCAGCTCATCATCTTCGACGGACCGCAGTCGCCCGAGCTGCTCGCGGCCGCCGAGCTCGCCGACTCGCAACGCATCAGGCCGCTCGTCGAGGCCAATGCGCGCATCCGCGACGACATCGTCGCGCGCTACGACCTGCGCCAGCCCGACGGCGGTCGCGCCATGCTCATCGTCACCGGGTCCGAGGCCACCCTCGACGCGATGACGGAGCTCATCATGACGTCCGACCTCGTCCCCGGGGAGGACCCGGCGCTGCTTCCGGGGGCGTCCCGGGCCGAGCGCTACACCGTGGCCGAGGCGTTCGTCGCGGAGACGGCGGGTGCGCGATGAGCAGCCAGGCCGACAGGGCCCTGCGACCGGCAGCCGTCCCGGCCGGGACCTGGACCGTCGACGGACCCGCCAGCACGGCGCGCTTCGCCATCAAGGACAAGCTCGTCCACACCGTCCGAGGCAGCCTGCCCGTCACCACCGGTGCCGTCGTGACGGATGCCGCCGGGCAGGTCGTCAGCGCCAGGGTCGAGCTCGACACGGCCGGCATCATGACCGGCAACGGCCGCCGCGACCGCGACCTGCTGGGCCGCCACTTCCTCGACGCCGAGGCCCACCCCCGCATCGTCGTCGAGGCCGGGACGACCACGACGGGCGACGGCGGATGGACCGTCCACGCGCACCTGTCGGCTCGCGGCGCCTCCTGTCCCCTCGATCTCGAGGTCACGCCGACGACCCTCGACGACGAGCGCGTGCGGGTGCACGTGACCGGACGCCTCGACCGCACCGGCCTCGGTATGCGGGTGCCGACCTTCATCGTCGGACGCGATGTCGAGCTCGACGTCGACCTCGAGCTCACCCGCGGCTGAGCGCGAGCGCACCGCGTCGGGCTCGGGGGCTCGGGGGCTCGGGGGATCTGGGGGCTCCGGTCCCCCGAGCCGCTCGGGTGTCTCAGGTGTCTCCGGAAGGGGTTCGCAGGCTCGCGGGTGGGGACCGGAGCCCGCGTCCGGCCGCGCCCGGCGCTCCGACCGGCACGTGTCGGTGGGGGTGGCTAGGGTCGGCGGCATGGTGGCCCACCAGCTCACGGTCGAGCGCGCACGCCGCATCGCGGTGCACGCGCAGCTGCTCGACCGGCCGCGCCCCACCGACCTCGTCGCGACGGTCGAGCGGCTGACCATCCTGCAGATCGACCCGACCGCGGCCATCGCCCCCAGCGCCGACCTCGTGCTCTGGAGCCGGCTCGGCCGCACCTACGACCCCGCCCACCTCACCGCGGCCATCGAGCAGGACCGCTCCCTCGTCGAGACCGTCGCCTACGTGCGCAGCCCCAAGGACGTCCCGGCCGTGCTCGCCGAGGTCCGCGAGGCCGAGCCCTACCGCTTCATGGCCGACTGGCTCGAGGCCAACGACTCCTTCCGCCGCGACATCCTCGACACGCTCGAGGCCGACGGGCCGCTGCTCTCGCGCGACATCCCCGACACCAGCGTCGTCCCGTGGCCCTCGACCGGCTGGACCAACAACCGCAACATCACCAAGATGCCCTGGCCCTGGCCCTGCGCGGCGAGGTCGCCATCGCGGGCCGCAAGGGGCGTCAGCGCTACTTCGACCTCCCCGGGCGCGTCTACCCGCCCGACCTGCCGCGGCTCACCCTCGAGCAGGCCATCGCCCACCGCAACGAGCGCCGCCTCGCCGCCCTCGGCATCGCCCGCTCGAGCGGCACCGTCATGCCGGGCGAGGGTCCCTTCGTCGGCGAGGCGGGTGAGCCCGCCGAGGTCGAAGGGGTGCCGGGCACGTGGCGCGTCCACCCGGCATACCTCGACGTCGTCGACGACTTCCGTGGGCGCACCGCCCTGCTGAGCCCCTTCGACCGGCTGATCCACGACCGGGCCCGCGCCGAGCAGCTGTGGGGATTCGAGTACATCCTCGAGATGTACAAGCCCAAGCCCCAGCGCCGCTGGGGCTACTTCGCGCTGCCGATCCTGCACCACGACCGGCTCGTCGGGAAGCTCGACGCCCAGGCCGACCGCAAGGCCGGCACCCTCGTCGTCAACGCCATCCACGAGGACGTCCGCTTCACCAAGGCGATCACGACGGCCGTCCACCGCGAGATCGCCGACCTCGCTGCGTGGCTCGGCCTCACCCTCAGTGGTCCCGCCGCGCCCTAGACCCCGACACCAGGAGCCCCCGTGCGTCGCATCGTCGCCTAC
The DNA here is from genome assembly GCF_014646815.1 of Terrabacter tumescens. GTDB lineage: Bacteria > Actinomycetota > Actinomycetes > Actinomycetales > Dermatophilaceae > Terrabacter > Terrabacter tumescens. The sequence continues at coordinate 319,941 of NZ_BMNZ01000002.1, read as the reverse complement.
GTCATCACCTCGCTCGACGGCGCCGTCGACGACCCGAACCGCCTCTTCCCGGCCGACATCGACCCAGAGCACCCCGAGCCGCCCACCTTCGACGACGAGCTCATCGCCCGCGAGACCGCCCTCATCGAGCAGCAGGACGCCGTGCTCCTCGGCCGTCACATGTACGACGCGTGGTCACGCTACTGGCCGACCTCCGACGTCCAGCCCTTCGCCGACTTCATCAACGGCGTCAAGAAGTACGTCGTCACCTCGACACCGCTCACCACCGAGTGGGGCGATGCAGAGGCACTCCACGGCACGCTCGCCGACACCGTCCGCGACCTGAAAGCCCTGCCGGGCAACGACATCGGCGTGCACGGCAGCATCGAGCTCGCCCAGTCACTGATCGCCGAGGGCCTCGTCGACGAGCTGCACCTCGCCGTCGCGCCGGTCGTCGACCCCGAGGGCCGTCGGCTCTTCGAGCGGGCCACCGACCTGCAGCGGCTGACGCTGGTCAGCGCCACGCCGACGCCCACCGGGGCGCTCTGGCTCGTCTACCGCCCTAGGGACGCCGCCCCAGCTGCCCGTTGACGCGATAGCCGCGCACCGCCCGCTTCGACTGCGCCGACATCACTGACGCGTCGCTCTGGTGCGAGAGCACCGACAGCCGGGACATGTTCGACAGCAGCGACACCGCGCTCATCGACGACCCGATCGACAGGAACGACGCGAACGAGCCGACGCCGCCGATCGACAGCACCGAGCCCACGCTCCCGATCGAGAGCACCGACCCCGTCGACCCGATCGACAGGAACGAGTCCCGCGACGCGATCGACCACTTCCCCGTGCGCGACCTCGGCATGCGCCCAGCCTAGGCACGCGTACCCAGATCCGAGGACGTATGCCGTCCGCTGCCCTTCGCGAGGTATCACCCCTTCCGTCCGCTCCTCCTCTCCTGCAACGGCGCCGACCCCACGCACCACGATGCGGCGGACCCGCGCCACCCGGCACACGCAGACCCCTCAGGAGCACCACGTGAGCAGCACGTTCGCCTTCACCGTCCACCCGCGGGCCCGCCTCGGCGAGGACCTCGCCCGCGTCTGGTCGCCGCTCGGCCGCGTGCCGGACCCTGTCTACGACGCGGCGCTGCGCCGTCTCCCGCTGCGCCCGGTCGCCATGGCCGGGATCCACATCGGTGGGGCCCCCGTCGGCCACGTCGTGCTCGTCCCGTTCGGGGCGCGCCACCTGCTCACCTCGCCCGGCGAAGGCCGAGCCCGCGTTCACCGTGCGGTCGACAAGGCCCGCGCCCTCGGCTGCGACGTCGTGGGGCTCGGAGCGCTGACCGCCACGGTGACCGCGGGCGGGGTCTCGCTGCGCAGCCGCACCGACATCGGCGTCACGAACGGCAACGCGTTCACGGCAGCGATCGTCGACGACCAGGCCCGACAGCTCCTGCGCGACGCCGTCGGCCACGCGTCCGACCCGCACGTCGCGGTCGTCGGCGCCACCGGCAGCGTCGGGGCGGCCGTCACCCGGCTACTCGCCCGCGACCGGGCCGTCGCCCGCCTCACCCTCGTCGCCCGCTCGGCCGGACGGCTCGACGCACTCGCCGCCGATGTCGGCCGGCAGGTCCCGACCAGCACCGCCACGACCATGGACGCCGTCGCCACCGCCGACCTCGTCATCCTCCTCACCGCCTCGGCTGACGCCCTGCTCGGGCCGCAGCACCTCGCGCCCGGAGCGGTCGTGCTCGACGCCACGCAGCCGCGCAACACCTCGCCCTCGCTCGTCGACGAACGGCCCGACGTCATAGTCGTGGACGGCGGGGTCGTCGACATCCCGAGCCTTCGCCTCGTCGGCGGCGACATCGGGCTGCCCGACGGCCGCTCCTACGCGTGCTTCGCCGAGACCGCGTTGCTCGCCCTCTCGGGCCACCGCGGCCACTTCTCCATCGGCGTGCCGACGCTCGAGCTCGTCGACGCCACCCGCGGCATGGCGGCCGACCTCGCCCACCTCGGCTTCCGGGCCGCGGAGCCGACGAGCTTCGGCCGGCCGGTCCCCGTACGCCGCGCCACGACGACCCTGGCGGTGGCGTCGTGACGACCCTCGCCCGCGGTGGCGACGGAGTTGGCCACCGCGCCAGCCACCGCGTCGTCCTCCTCGGCGGCGGCTACGTCACCCTCCACGCGTATGCCGGTCTGATGCGTCACGCCGGACGTGCCATCCGCCGCGGCGACTTCCAGGTCGTCGTCATCAGCACCGACGACGCCCACAGCTTCCATGGCTTCACGGGCGAGGTGCTCGCGGGCCTGCTGCCCTACGACCGCACCCGGACTCCCCTCGTCGAGGCGATGCCGCACGCGCACGTCGTCCTCGGGCGGGTGACCTCGATCGACGCCGAGCGCCGTGTCGTCCGCTATCGGCTCGCCGCCGCGTCCGGCGCTGACGGCGGGACCAGCGGGTCCGGCGAGTCCGGCGAGTCCGGCGAGTCCGGCGCGTCGAGCACGGAACGGGTCCTCGACTACGACGCGCTCGTCGTCGGCACCGGCGGCCGCGAGCCAGCGACCACGGTGCCGGGACTGGCCGAGCACGGCTTCACGCTGCGCGCCCCCGGAGACATCGCCGTGCTGGCCGAGCGCGTCCGCGCGGCAGCCGCCCACCGCGGGCTGCGCCGGCACACGGTGCTCGTCGCCGGAGGCGGCATGGCCGGCGTCGAGATGGCTGCGGCGGCCGCCGACCTCGGCGGCGCGCGGGTCCGTGTCGAGCTCGTCCACTCGGGCGACGGCATCCTTCCCGAGCTGCGCGACGACCAGCCCCGTCTGGCACGCCGGGCCGAGCGGGAGCTGAAGCGGCTCGGTGTCCGCGTCCGGCTGGGAGTGCGCCTCGCCTCGGTGACCGAGGACCACGCATACCTCTCCGACGGCACGGCCCTCCCGGCGAGCACCGTCATCGCGACGATCGGCCAGCGGCCCGTCCACGTCCCCGGCCTCGACGCGCACCGCGACCCCCGGGGCCGGCTCGTGACACGGCCCGACCTGTCGGTCGTCGACGGCGTCTGGGCCGCCGGTGACGCCGCGTGCGTCGTCCACCCGACGAGCGGCGAGCCCGTGCCGGCCAACGCGCTGTGGGCGATCAAGGGCGGCGAGCACGTCGGCCGCAACCTCGCGCGGACGCTGCGTGGTCGCCCGACCCGGCCGTTCGCGTACCGCGGCCTCGGCCAAGCGGCGTCCTTCGGCTTCGGCCGATCGATCTCCGAGCTCTACGGCATTCCGTTCACCGGCTGGGTCGCGTGGGTGCTGCGGCTGACGTTCTTCCTGCGGTTCATGCCGAGCCGGCGCAAGGCCGCCCAGGTCGTGGCGGACCTCGCCCGCCACGCGGCACGCGGCCGCACCGCTCCGACCACCGCACCCGCCGACGCCGACCTCGCCGAGGTCCGCACCGCTTAGGCGTCCGCACCGCCTGACGCCGGAGCTGCCGGGGTGTCGAGATGCGCGCGCGCCGGTCGACGTGATGGCATGAAGACCACTTCAGGAGGAGCCATGAGCACGAAGTCCGACAGCGCCGCCACGCCGCCAGCCAAGCCGGCCAAGGGCCCGGCCTCGTACTTCCCGTCGATCGAGCGCACCTACGGCCAGCCGATCGACCACTGGATCGGCCTCGTCCGCGTGCAGCACGCCGCCGGCACGGTCGGGCACGGAGAGCTCGTGACGTGGCTCAAGACCGGGCACGGCCTCGGGCACGGCCACGCCAACGCCGTCGTCGCCCACACGCTCGGCCTCATCGCGGCCGGCGCGTGACCGGTCCGCTCCACGTCACCGACCCGCCCGCTTGTCCAACGTTCGGAAGGAATCGCCAGGCCTCTCCGTTGTCGTCTCAGACGCCCCCACCCCGGGGACCGAACGACGAGGAGCTGAGCGTGCGCGCGATCTGGAACGGCAAGGTCATCGCCGAGAGTGACGACACCGTGGTCGTCGAGGGCAACCACTACTTCCCCCGCGAGTCCGTCGACGACAGTGTGCTCGTCGCCAGCAGCACGCAGACGACGTGCCCCTGGAAGGGCCAGGCCTCCTACTTCTCGATCGCCGTCGACGGCGACACCAACCGCGACGCCGCCTGGTTCTACCCGACGCCGAAGAGCGCCGCCGCGCAGATCCAGGACCGCGTCGCCTTCTGGCGCGGCGTCACCGTCACCGACTGAGGACTCGTCCGCGCAGTCGCGGCTCCGTCACCTGGAGTGGCGGGCCGCGAGCGCGCGGGCGATCCGTTCGACGAGGTCGTAGGGCACCGGGTCCTTGTAGAAGAACCGCACCGTGTCCTTGGTTGTCCGGTGCGGCGCGACCTCGGCCTCCAGGTCCGGGTCGAGCTCGCCGACGGGGTAGAGGCCGACGTGCTTCTTCCATCCCGCGAAGTGGAGGCCGTAGCGGTCGGCGAACATCACGGCCGGCATGCCGTAGCGGATCTTCTCCTCGCCACCCGGCACGCCCCGCAGGATCGCTGCGCGCACCTGCTCGAGCACCTCGCGCTGCTCGGCCGGAAACCCGTCGAGGTATGCCGTCACCGACGTCGGCGCCGCCGTGGCCTTCGTCGCGGGCGCCATCGCGGGTGTCGTCTCTGCCTCGGCCATCGGTCCCCCTCGTCCTCACCACCCTGACCCTCGCCAGTGTGACGGACGGCGTCCCCTGCGGCCATGGTCGATTCGCCGGACACCGGTGCGGCGATCGCCTAGCGTGAGCCGACCACCAGGGGACCAGGGAGCACCATGCGCAGGACCAAGGGACTCGTCACGATCGCCGCCCTCGTGGCGTTGGCCGCGATCGGCGGCAACGCGACGCGGGGGTCCGGCGACGTGGCCCTCGCCGGGTCGGGGCCCGAGCCGCTCGTCACGGTCACCCGCACCACGGCGCCGCAAGCGTCCCGGGCGACAGCCCCTCCCGCGCCCGCGACCACCTCGACGACGCCGACCGCGAAGGCCCCGGCGACAGTGCCGGCGACGACCGGGACGACGTCGAAGGCCGCGACGAAGAGCACCACGAAAGCCACCTCTGCCGCCACGACGTGGGTCGTGACCAAGGTCGTCGACGGCGACACGATCTGGGCCTCACGTGGCGGCGTGACCGAGAAAGTCCGCGTCATCGGCATCGACACCCCGGAGACGGGTCAGTGCGGCTTCACCGAGGCCCGCAACGCCCTGCGCGGCATCATCGGCGGCCAGCGGGTCACCCTGACGCCGGGTGCCCGGACCGACGTCGACCGCTATGGCCGAGCGCTGCGCTACGTCGACGTCAACGGTGTCGACGCCGGGCTGCGCCTCATCAAGCAGGGGTATGCCGTCGCCCGCTACGACTCGCGGGACGGCTACGGGTCCCATCCGCGCGAGGGTGCCTACGTGCGCGCCGACGCCGCGAGCCCGAAGGCCGCCTGTGCCGACCCGAACGCCGGCAGCACGTCGGGCGGCACGAGTGGCAACGGCCTCGCCGGCACCTGGCCCCAGGCTGGCGACAAGTACCCCTGCCCGCAGTCGCGACCGGTCAAGGGCAACGAGGGCTCGATGATCGCCCACGAGCCGACCGACCGCTACTACAACGTCACCAAGCCCGAGCAGTGCTTCGCGACGATGGCCGACGCCGAGGCCGCCGGCTTCCGCCCCGCCAAGGTCTGAGCATCACTGGCGTCCCGTCCCGTCCCGTCCCGCCCCGTCCCGCCCATGAATGACCACCCGCATCACCGGTTGAGCCCGCTCCACCGAGTCGGCATGCTCGCCCGATGAGTGGTCACGCGTCGGAGTCCGGATCCCCTACGCACAGGCCCCAGGCCACGTGCAGCGCTGGGTCGAGGACCGGCTCGGCGGCGACCTCGCGCAGGTCATCGACTGCGTCGGCGGCATGTCGCCGACTGGGTCGTGCTGCTCATCGGGGACCTGCCTGGCTCGCCACCCCCGGCTCCGTGGCGCCACGCCGACCTGGTCCGGGTGAGCGACGCACTCGCCGAAGCGCGGTCGGTGCTGGACGCCGTCGACGCCGGCGACGTGGCCGCGGCGGTGGAGTCCTCACCCATCTTCCTGACCCGGTGGCGAGCGCTGGCTGACCAGCTCCACCTCGTCGACCCGTGGTGGGCGGCGCACCACGACGCGCTGGCCCACCATGCCGAGCGCGCCGCCGGCCTCATCGACGGGGATGCCCTCGTGCACTGGAACATCCGTGCCGACAACGTCGTGCTGACGCCGGACCGGACCGTCCTCGTCGACTGGGGCCAGGCAGGGCGGGGTGCCGCGTGGATGGACCACGCAATGCTCGCGCTCGACTGCTCCATGAGCGGCAGAGAGACGTCCACGGCCGAGCTGGCAAACGCTGACCCCATCCTGCGCGACCGGGACTCGGCGGACCTGCTCGCCCTCGCCGCCGCCGCGGCGATGTCGTTCGTGTCGAGGTCGACCGAGCCGGCACCGCAGAGTCTGCCGACCCTGCCGGCCACCAGCGCGCCGTGGGCCGATGCCTTCCGCCCCTACCTCGCGGAGGCGCTCGCCGAGGTCGGCTGACCTCAGTCGTCGAGGCCGAGGATGCAGGCCGTGCCGACGTCGACGAAGCCCACGCGGCGGTAGATGTCGGCCGCGGCGTCGGACCCTGCCGACAGGAAGACGGTGTCGACGCCGCGCTCGCGGCACGAGGCGACGAGCGTGCTCGTGATCGCCGTCCCGTGACCGTGTCCCCGGTGACCGGGCGGCACCGCGATCCCCATCAGCTCGGCGACGTCGCCGCGGGGAGCCGCCGACCCCGCGCCGCACAGACGGTGGTCCTCGAACGAGGCGACGACCACGAGGTCGCCGCGCTCCATGAGCTCGGGGCGCCGCCCCGGGTCCTTCGGCTTCACCTCGTCGTGCCCGGCGAACCCCGCCGACACCGAGCCCAGGGCGAGCGAGAGGTGCGGCTCGGCAGGCTGCAGCGCCCGGGCCCGCGGGTCCGGCGCCACGACCACGTCGGCCGGCATCACGAGCAACGGGTAGAGGTGCGGCTCGTGACCGGCCGCGCGCACCGCGGGCAGCAGCGACGGGGTGACCTCGTCGACCCACTCGATGGCCCGCGGCACCCCGAGCTGCTGCTGGCGCGCGAGCACACGGCATACGTCCTCGGGCGTGAAGACGCCCCGGCCACCCAGGCGCGGCCGCGCGTAGAACTGCCACCCCGTGCCCTCGTCGGCGACGAAGAGCGTGAAGGGCCCGACCTCCTCGGCAGAGGCGACGGCGCGCGGCACGCAGTCGTAGTACGCCTCGATGCGGTCCAGCCGCGCGTCGTGACCTCGTGCCATGCCGTCACGATGACAGGGACCGCCACCCTCGAGCGACCGAATTGACGCGCCCCCAGCGCCGTTCGGCACCCCTCAGCGCCGCCCGCGACGGGTGCGGAGGTAGTCGGCGACGACGTACTCACCGAGCCGCGCGATGTCGGGCGTGAAGACCCGACCACCCGCCCGGCGCGCCACGGCGTCGACGAACCGTGCGAGCCCGGGGTCGTCGCCGAGCATGAAGATGTTGAGCTGGGCGCCGGAACGTCGCAGCTCGTCGACCTGGGCGACCGTCGCACGCACGGTCTGCTGCGTCGCGGGCCAGTGGAAGGTCGGCCGCCCGTCGATCTCGATGTGCGCCGTCGGCTCACCGTCGGTGACGACGAGGACGACCGGCTCGGCGTCGGGGTGCCGGCGCAGGTGCCGCGACGCGAGCATCAGGGCGTGCTGGAGGTTGGTGCCCTGCACCCACTCGGGCTCGGCCTCGGTGAGCTCGGTGGGCGTCAGCTTCCGCGCCGTGAGGTTGAAGCCGATGATCTGCAGCGCGTCGTGCCGGAAGCGGGTCTGCACGAGGTGCGAGAGCGCGAGCGCCGTCTGCTTCATCGGCCCCCACCGCCCTTCCTGCATCATCGAGAAGGACATGTCGACGCACAGAGCGACCGCGGCGACGGCCCGCCGCTCCGTCTCGGCGACCTCGAAGTCCTCGACGAGCAGCTCCACCCCGCCGCTCCCTGGAGCCGGCGCTCTGCGCCGGAATGCCGGGTCGCCCGGACCCGTCAGGAAATGGGCACTCGACGGGGTGGGGGGCAACCCGCTCGTGGTGGAGTGCCCAGTTCCACGCCCTCGGGCGTTGCGCTGCAATGCGTTGGAGACGGTGCGGACCGTGTCGATGGGCAGCTCGTCGCCGAACTCCCACTGCCGGCTGAGGCCCGTCAGCTCGTCGGCCTGACCGGCGGCGCGGTCGTCGTGGTCACCGCGTCCCGCTGCCTCGACGCGCTCGAAGACCCGCTTGAGCGCCGTCTCCCCCAGCCGCCGCACGGCCCGCGGCGTGAGGCGCAGGCCGTCGTCGCCGCGCGAGACGTAGCCCTGCCGCTCGAGCTCGCGCTCGAGCTGGCGCAGCGCCTCCATGTCGCGGGCGGCGTCGGCGCCGAGGTACTGCTCGAGGCGCTCGACGTCGACGTCGTCGAGGGTGGCGCCGAAGTAGCCCTGTCCGAGCTGCTCGCCGAGCTGCTCGAGGTCGGCGAGCTCGGCCACCGCGCCGACGGCGTCCCCGTAGCCCATCGGCTCGCCCTGCCCCTGCTGCACCGGGCTGCGGCGGTCGAGGCCCGGCCGGAGCGCCCGGAGGTTGTCCGAGAGCTGCGCCATCTGCGAGGCGAGGTCGGGGTCGCCGAGGGCGTCGGACATGAGCTGGCCGAGCTGCTCGCGCTGCTCGGGGGTCAGCGAGGCCATCAGCCGGTCGGCCGCGGCCTGGCGCCGGGCGAGGGCGTCGATGAGCTCGTCGACGGATCCGGGCTGCTCCGGGAAGAGGTCGCCGTGCTTGTCCATGAAGTCGCGGAACTGGTCCTCGGTGTCCTCCCCGCGGGCGTGCGCGGCGAGCAGCTGGTTGAGGTCGGCGAGCATGTCCTTGACCGCCTGCATGGCCTGCGGGTCGTTGCCCGACAGCGCCTGCTTGAGGCCCTCGAACTGCGCGCCGACGACCTCGCGCTGGAGCATCTGCTGGATCTGCTCGAAGGTCTGCTGCGCCTCGGGCGAGTGCCACGCGTAGTCCCCGAGCGCGCGCACGGCGCCGGCGACGTCGTCGGGGATCGTCGCGAGGTCCATCTCCGCGAGGCGGGCGTCGTCGCCGGACTCGCCGGCGAGGGTGTCGCGCTCCTCGGCGAGGGCCTGGTCGAGCATCGCGCGCACCTGGTCGAGCGTGCCGCCGAGGTCGCCACGGCGGCGCGCGGCCTCCCGCAGCCGGCGGACGCGGTCGGCGAGGTCGTCGAGGCCGCGGCGCCCATCCATGCCGCGTCGCATGAGCTCGCGCAGCGCCTCGCGCAGCGAGCCACCGGCCAGGACGTCCTGGCCCACCTCGTCGAGGGCGGAGCGCACGTCGAACGGCGGCGCGAGCGGGTCGGGCCCGCCGTGCCACGGCGTGTAGCGGAAGCGCCCGTGCACGTCACCGCCCTCGCCCGGACCTCTGGGTGGCATCGGCGGTGTCATCGGCACGACCTACGCCCCGTAGACCGTGCGGCCGGCGACGGAGTCCTTGTCGATGCGTCGGGTCAGGTGCAGGCCCTCGAGGACGAACTCGATGGCCGCCGCGACCTGTCCCGGCGTCGCGTCGTCGCCGTGGCCGAGCCGGTCGAGCACCTTGGACAGCCCCGAGATCGGGCCCACCTGGGCGAGCAGGTCGGCGCCGGGCACGAGCTCTCCGGTCTCGACGACGGCACCCTCGGCGAAGAGGTCGGTGAAGCCGGTCAGGTCGAGGCCTGACAGGCGCGCTCGGTAGGTCTCGGCGACCGCGAGGCGCAGCAGGTGCGTCAGCACGTCGCGCTCACGACCCTCCTCGCCCATCTCGAACTCGACCTTGCCGAGGAGCGTGGGCACGACGGTGGGGACGTCGCAGACGCGCGCGACGGCATACGCCTCACCGGTACGGGCCGCACGACGCAGTGCGGAGCCGGCCACCCCCTCGGCCCCGGCGATCGCGAAGCGCGCCGACACCCCCGAGCGCTGGTCGACGGCGGAGGACTCGCGCAGCCCGCGGGTGAAACGCGCCACGACCTCGAGGAGGTGCTCGGGCACGTCGGCGACGAGGTTGGACTCCTGCGCGATGAGGGCGACCTCGTCGCTGACCTCGGTCGGGTAGTGGGTGCGGATCTCGGCGCCGAAGCGGTCCTTGAGCGGCGTGATGATGCGGCCGCGGTTGGTGTAGTCCTCGGGGTTGGCCGTGGCGACGAGCAGCAGGTCGAGGGGCAGCCGCAGCGAGTAGCCGCGGATCTGGATGTCGCGCTCCTCGAGCACGTTGAAGAGCGCGACCTGGATGCGCTCGGCGAGGTCGGGCAGCTCGTTGAGGCCGAAGATGCCGCGGTTGCTGCGCGGCACGAGGCCGTAGTGCACCGTCTCGGGGTCACCGAGCGTGCGACCCTGCGCGACCTTGACCGGGTCGACGTCGCCGACGAGGTCACCGACGCTCGTGTCAGGGGTCGCGAGCTTCTCGGTGTAGCGCTCGCTGCGGTGGCGCCACACGACGGGCAGGTCCTCGCCGAGCTCGGCGGTCATCCGCCGGCAGCGCACGCACGACGGCTGGTGCGGGTCGTCGCCGATCTCGCAGCCCTCGACGACGGGGCTCCACTCGTCGAGCAGGCCCGCGAGCGTGCGCATGAGGCGCGTCTTGCCCTGTCCGCGCTCGCCGAGCAGCACGAGGTCGTGACCGGCGAGCAGCGCCGTCTCGAGCTCGGGCAGCACCGTCTCGTCGAAGCCGACCATCCCCGGGAAGGCGTCCTCACCGGCCCGCAGCCGGGCCAGGAGGTTCTCGCGGATCTCGCTCTTGACGCTGCGGTGGACGTGGCCGGAGGCACGCAGCTCGCCGAGGGTGGTGGCACCGGTGTCGGGGTGGGTCATTGCTTCACGCTACGTCCGACTCCCGACAGTGTCGAAGGGTGCGTATGCCGCGTGCCCGAGTCTCCGGATCTCCGTCGTCTGCTGGTCAGGCCGGCGAGGACTCGGCGCGGTCGCCGGCCCAGTCGGTGTGGAAGGTGCCCTCGCGGTCGGTGCGCGTGTAGGTGTGCGCACCGAAGTTGTCGCGCAGCGCCTGGATGAGCGCGGCCGGCAGGCGGTCGCGGCGCAGTCCGTCGAAGTAGGCGAGCGACGACGCGAAGGCCGGGGCCGGCACACCACGCTCGGCGGACACGGCGACGACGCGGCGCCAGGCCTGCACCCCGTTGCCGATCGCGTCGGCGAACCACGGCGCGGTCAGGAGGGTCTCGAGACCGGGCTCGGCGGCATACGCCTCCTTGATGCGGTCGAGGAAGCGGGCGCGGATGATGCAGCCGCCGCGCCAGATCGTCGCGACCTCACCGAGGTCGAGGTCCCACCCGTGCTCCTTCGACCCGGCGGCGAGCTGGTCGAAGCCCTGCGCGTAGGCGACGATCTTGGACGCGTAGAGCGCGGCGCGGACGTCGTCGACGAAGGCGTCGCGGTCGACGTCACGCTGCGTGGCCGGGTCGAGCTCGGCGAGGTCCGCGAAGGTCTCGCGCACTGCGGCGCGCTGGCTCGTGTGGCCCGACAGGCTGCGGGCGAAGGTCGCCTCGGCGATGCCGGTGACGGGCACGCCGAGGTCGAGAGCGCTCTGCACGGTCCAGCGGCCGGTGCCCTTCTGCTCGGCCGCGTCGCCGACGACGTCGACGAACGGCTTGCCGGTCGAGGAGTCGGTGTGGGCGAGGACGTCGGCGGTCATCTCGATGAGGAAGGACTCGAGATCGCCCTCGTTCCACTCGCGGAAGACGTCGGCGATCTGCGCCGGCTCGAGCCCGAGGACGCTGCGCAGCAGGTCGAAGGACTCGGCGATGAGCTGCATGTCGGCGTACTCGATGCCGTTGTGGACCATCTTGACGAAGTGTCCGGCGGCGTCCGGGCCGAGGTGCGCGGCGCAGGGCGTGCCGTCGACCTGCGCGGCGATGGACTCGACGACGGGCGCGAGGCGCTCGTAGGCGTGGTCCGAGCCACCGACCATGATCGAGGGGCCGTTGAGCGCACCCTCCTCGCCGCCCGAGACGCCCATGCCGACGAAGTGGATCCCCTTGTCGGACAGGGCCTTCTCGCGACGGCGGGTGTCGGCGAAGTACGCGTTGCCGGCGTCGACGACGATGTCGCCCTCGTCGAGCAGCGGCACGAGCTCGTCGATGACGGCGTCGGTCGGGGCGCCGGCCTTGACCATGACGATGATGGCCCGCGGCTTCTGGATCGCTGCGACGAAGTCCTCGATCGTCTCGGCGCCGACGAAGTCACCCTCGTCACCGAACTGCTCCACGAGGCTCGTCATGCGCGAGGTCGTGCGGTTGTGGACCGCCACCGTGTGCCCGTGTCGGGCGATGTTGCGGGCGAGGTTGCGGCCCATCGTGGCGAGGCCGGTGACGCCGATCGTTGCGCGTGTCTCCATGAGGGCGGCAACCTCCTCGGCGACCGGCGCATTCCAGGCCGTCCACCCCTCGGCACGCACCACCCCTGCCACCACCCCTGCCCACCCGCCCGGCGATGGGGTTGGGTGGACCCATGGACGCGGGAGTGCAGCGGCGGGTCGTGGAGCTGGGTGACGAGCTGGCCGGCGAGCTGTCGGGCCTGCCCGCGGACGCCGACCCGGGCGTCCGCGAGGCCCTCGCCGACGGCGTCGCGTCGCTGCGGCGGCTGGCGGACGTGCTCGAGCGGGCCTCGGACGCGGCCGCGGCGGGCCGACCGGCTCCCGTCGACGTCGTCGCGCCGGTGCTCGGCGTCGACGGCTGCAAGGCCGGCTGGGTGGGCGCGCTGCTCGAGCCCGGTGCGCCCCGGCCGCGCATCGTCGTGGCGCCGACCATCGGCGAGCTCGTCGCGATGGTTCGGGAGTCGACCGGCATCCGGGTCGTCGGCATCGACATCCCGATCGGCTTGCCCGACAGCACGATTCGCCAGGCCGACCAGCTCGCGCGGCGGGCGCTCCCCGGCAAGGTGTCCTCGATCTTCTCGACCCTGACGCGCTCGGCGTATGCCGCGGCGACGCGGCTCGAGGCCGACATCGTCAATCGTGGGCTCGTCGGTCAGGGCGTCGGCGCGCAGGCCTTCGCGCTGCGCGACAAGATCGTCGAGGTGGACGCGTGGCTGCGCACCCGACCGACCGTCACGGTGCTCGAGATCCACCCAGAGGTGTCCTTCGCGGCCATGGCGGGCGCCCCGATCGCCGCGAGCAAGAAGACCGACGAGGGTCGCGACCGGCGCCTCGAGGCCCTGGCCGCCGCGGGCATCGCGCGCCCGTCCGTGCTCCGGGGCTCGGGGTATGCCGCCGACGACGTCCTCGACGCCTGTGCGGTCGCGTGGTCGGCCGCCCGGCACGCAGCCGGTCTGGCACGGCCGCTCCCCGACCCGCCCGAGGTGTTCTCCGACGGCATCCCGGCCGCCATCTGGGCCTGAGCGCCGGCCACCGACGCGCGTGCCCGACCATGGGTGCCATGCGGATCACCGTGGACGACCTGACGGACCCGGCCGTCATCGACCTGCTCGACGGGCACGTCTCGCAGCTGCGGTCGATGTCGCCGCCGGAGAGCACGCACGCCCTCGACCTCGACGGGCTGCGAGCGCCGGGCGTCACGCTCTGGGTGGCGCGCGCCGACGACGCGGTGCTCGGCTGCGGGGCCCTGGCCGAGATCGAGCCCGGCCACGGCGAGGTGAAGTCGATGCGCACCGCCCCGGACGCGCAACGCCGTGGGGTCGCTCGCGCAGTGCTGGGCGAGATCCTCGCCGAGGCCCGCCGCCGTGGACTGGCACGGGTCAGCCTCGAGACCGGCTCCGACGACTTCTTCGCGCCGGCCCGTGCCCTCTATGCCGCGCACGGCTTCACCGAGTGCGTGCCGTTCGGCGCCTACCGCCCCGACCCGCTCAGCACCTTCATGACCCTCGAGCTCCGACCTCGCGACTGACGACGCAGACGTCAGCCGCGAGGTGGGCGTCAGCGGCCGACGGCGGTCCGCAGGGCTCCGGCGGTCGCGTCCCAGCCGGGCTGGGTCGGGTGGACGAACTCGGCCGTGTCGCGACCGGGGGTGCCGACGGGCACGAGCCACGCCTTGGAGTTGTCGGCGACGACGTGCGGGTCGAGCCCGTGCACGCGGCCGCCCCAGGCCTGCTTCACCGTGTCGACGAAGTGGTAGTTGTCGGCGCCGGGCTCCGCGTTGAGCTCGGCGACGCCCTGGGCCTGGAGCTGGTCGCCGAGGCGCTGGAGGTCGTTGAGGGCCTTGCCGGCGTCGTAGACCGGGGCGACCTCGGGGATGCCGTAGCTCTCGGAGTTGACGAGGAACGGGTAGCTCAGCAGGTAGACCTGCGCGTGGCCGCCTGACTTCTGCTCGACGGCGCGCAGGGCGTCCTTCGTGCTCTCGACCATCTGGGGCGCCTTCGCCGTGGCCGCGTCCAGCGCCTGCTTGCAGCTGGACGGGTCGCGAAGGGTCAGGCAGTTGACGACGATGGTCGAGAAGCCGATGTCGTTGCCCCCGATGGTGACGAAGACGTAGTCGGTGTCCGGCGTGACCGCGTCGATCTGCGCCCGCGTGACGAGCTGGCACGAGACGGTGCCGGTGTAGAGGTCGTTCACACCCGCGCCGGCGACGAACGTGTAGCGGTAGGAGAAGTCGGGCTGCGCCGGCACGCCGCACAGCCGCTCGGCCTGGGCCCGCTTCAGCCACTCGCTCTTCTGGTCGGGGTAGGCGACCGGGTCGATCGAGTAGGTCGCGGACTTCGTGAAGGCGTTGCCGAGGTCGCGGGGGTGCAGGAGGTCGGCGACCACCCCGCCGCTGCACGCCACGTCGGTGTAGGTCGCACCGATCGAGGCCGCGACCTGCGAGCCGTAGTTGTCGGGCGAGCGGTAGCAGCTGCGCTCCTCGTAGGTCCCCGTGCCGTTGCCGGCCGAGTAGGAGTCGCCGAGCTGGACCACGTGGCGCGTCGTCGCCGCCCGGGCCGTGGGGGCGGTCAGCGCCACGGTCGCGCCGAGGCCCGCGGCCACGGTCAGGGCGGTCGCGACCGCCGTGCGTGCGAGACGGGTGGTGAGCGAGGTTCGGGGCACGGCAGGACTCCTTCGTCCGGTGTCGGTCTCGTGGGGAGAACGAGGCCGGCACCGCCGAGGTCACGCGAGGAGTCCCGCAGGTGCAGCCGTGGACGCAGGCGAAGCGATAGGAGGTATGCCGTCACGACGGTCGTGACGGCATACCTCCTCTGCGTGCGGCGGGGCTCAGCCCTGCGCGAGCTGGGACACGTCGTCCCACTTCTCCCACGTCTCGATCCGCGAGGCGTAGTCCGCCTTGGCGATCGAGAGCGGGGCCGCGCCGAAGAAGACGCGCAGCGGCGGCTCGTCGGCGTCGACGACCTTGAGGACGGCGGCGGCCGAGGCCTTGGGGTCGCCGGGACCGCTCGTGTTGCGGGCTGCGCGCTCGCGGTGGGTGCGCTCGCGGATGGCGTCGTACGTCGACAGCGGCTCGGAGTGCTTCGCCGACGGGCCGGCCCAGTCGGTGGAGAACCCGCCCGGCTCGATGAGGGTGACCTTGATGCCGAAGGGCGCGACCTCCTGGGCGAGCGACTGGCTCAGGCCCTCGAGCGCCCACTTCGACGCGTGGTACGCGCCGACGATCGGGAAGGCGGAGATGCCGCCGATCGAGCTGACCTGGATGATGTGACCCGAGCCCTGCTCGCGCATGATCGGCAGCGCGGCCTGGGTCACCCAGAGGGCACCGAAGAAGTTGGTCTCCATCTGGGCGCGGACGTCGTCCTCGCTCAGCTCCTCGACGAAGCCGAAGTGGCCGTAGCCGGCGTTGTTGACGACGACGTCGAGGCGGCCGAAGCGCTCGTGCGCCTGCTTCACGGCGGCGATGTCGGCGTCGCGGTCGGTGACGTCGAGGGCGATCGGCAGCAGCCGGTCGCCGTAGATCTGGGCGAGGTCGTCGAGGGTGCTGGTGTCGCGGGCCGTCGCGGCGACGTTGTCGCCCCGCTCGAGGGCGGCGGCCGCCCACTCGCGACCGAACCCACGGGACGTTCCGGTGATGAGCCACGTTTTCGTCATGCGCTCGACGCTATGACTTCGAGTGCGCTCCAACGCAAGCCGCGCGGTCGGCCGCGGTCGATGTGAAACACGGATGTCACGCCGATCTCACCGAGACGCAACGTCGTGGGTGCAGCGTGGGTGGTGACGGCTTCGCGGGGGATCGCGGAGTGCATGCGATGAGGCCGCCGCGGGGCCGTCTGTCGTGATCCCGCGAAGGAGAAGCCATGAACCACCTCAGATCGATCGTCCGGTGGCTCGACGACTACACCCTCTGGGCCTTCAACCCCACCGCACGTTGGAGGTCATGCCGTCACCCACCAAGCTCCCGGCATCACCTCGAACGGGGTGAGAGGTCAGGGGCGGGCGGCGCGGGCCGCTCGGGCGAGCCAGGTCAGGGCGTCCTCGGCCGTGCGCAGCACCGAGATGTGGCCGTCGCCGGGCTGGAGCCAGAGCTCGGCGCCCGGGATGGCCCGGGCGAGCCACTCGCCGTGGGACGCCGGCACCATGCGGTCGGCGGCGCCGTGGACGACGAGGGTGGGTGCAGTGACGTCCGCCAGGTCGAAGCCCCAGTCGGAGACGTAGGCGAGGTCGTCGTCGATGAGCGCGGCCGGACCGGCAGCCAGGGCCGGGCCGACGACCGACCCGAACCAGCCCCACGGCCCGGAGAAGGCCTCCTGGTCGGCGGGCACGAACCCGAAGTCGACCTCGCCCTCCGGCACCTGCGCGGCGGCGGCCTCGTGCGTCTCCTTGGCCTCCCGCCCTGCCGCGGCGGCCCGTAGCGAGGCCTCGCCGCCCGGCGCCATCCCGGCGAACCAGTCGAGCCCGAAGGCGCCGAACGGCGCCACCGGCGAGACGCTGACGACGCCACGGACCCGGTCGCCGAGCAACGCGGCAGGAGCGAGCGCGTGCGTGCCGCCGCCCGAGTGGCCCATCACCGCAATGGAGCCCACGCCGAGGTGGTCGGCGACCGCAGCCACGTCGCGCGCCGCCGAGGCGACGTCACGACCGGGGCGAGCGGTCGACCCGCCGTAGCCGGGCCGGTCGTAGGACACCCACCGGATGCCCAGCCGCGCGGCGGCGTCGAAGAGAGGGCGGGGTGGCGCGCCGATGTTGGGCGTGCCGTGGTGCCAGACGACGACGAGTGGCTCGACGCCCGTGGTTCCCGGGTCCCCCGTGTCGTAGACGTGCAGCACGTGCCCGTCGCCGAGGTCGACGTCGCTCTCGGTCACGGTCACGGTCACCGGAGTGGTCGGGGTGCTCGAGGTGCTCGGGGTGCTCGGGGTGTCGGTCACAGTCCTTCGGCCTTTCGTCGGAGGTGGTCCTGCTCGGGGATGCTCGTCGTCAGGCGTGACGCGAGCAGGTAGCTCTCACGGGCCTGTTCGGTGTCACCGGTCATCTCGAGCAGGTGCGCGCGCACCGCGTGCAGCCGGTGGTGCCGGGCCAGGCGCTTGTCCTGCTCGAGGTCGTCGAGCACGGCGAGCCCGGCCGCCGGGCCCTCGACCATGGCGAGCGCCACGGCCCGGTTGAGGCTCACGACCGGTCCCGGGGCGAGCTGCTCGAGCAGCCCGTAGAGCGCCAGCACCTGCGCCCAGTCGGTCTCGGCCGCCGACGGCGCCTCGTCGTGCACGGCCGCGATGGCCGCCTGCACCTGGTAGGGCCCGAGCCTGGTCCGGGTCAGCGCGTCGCTGATGAGGGCGACGCCCTCGCTGACGTATGCCGCGTCCCACCGGGAGCGGTCCTGCTCGGCGAGCGGGACGAGCTCACCGGCGACGTTCGTGCGGGCCGGGCGGCGCGCCTCGGTCAGCAGCATGAGGGCGAGCAGGCCGGTGACCTCACCGTCGTCGGGGAGCAGGGCGTGCACCTGGCGGGCGAGCCGGATCGCCTCTGCCGTCAGGTCGACCCGGTGCAGCTCACCACCGCTGCTCGCGGTGTGGCCCTCGGTGAAGACGAGGTAGAGGACGTGCAGGACCTCCCGCAGCCGGGCCGCCGCGTCGTCCGGCGGCGGCATGCGGAACTCTGCCCCCGCGTCGCGGATCTGCTTCTTGGCGCGGCTGATCCGCTGGCCCATCGTCGCCTCGGGCACGAGGAACGCGTGCGCGATCTGGGCCGTCGTCAGGCCGCCGACGGCCCTGAGCGTCAGGGCGATCCGCGCCGCCGGGGCCAGCGCCGGGTGGCAGCAGAGGAGGAGCAGCGTCAGGGTGTCGTCGCGGTCGGCCGACCCCACGGCATACGCAGGCGGGGCGACCAGGGAGTCGGCAGGCGCCCTCGTCGCGTCGGCGAGCTCACGACGCTCGCGCGCCTCGTCGCTGCGCAGCCCGTCGATGAGGCGCCGCGAGCCGACGCGGATGAGCCATGCCTTGGGGTCGTCCGGCACGCCCTCCTCGGGCCACTGGGCCGCCGCCGCGAGCAGCGCCTCCTGCGCGGCCTCCTCGGCGCGGTCGAAGTCGCGGTAGCGGCGCACGAGCGCACCGATGACCTGCGGCAGCACGCTGCGCCACAGCTCGTCGGTCACCACGGATGCGCCCACGCCACAGGCCTTCTCAGAGGTCCTCGGCCGATCCGCCCATGAGCGGTCGCACCTCGACGGCGGCGAAGCGGGCGTCGGGGAAGCGCCCCGCGATCTCCTCGGCCCGCTCCGGCGTCGCGCAGTCGACGACGAAGTAGCCCGCCATCTGCTCCTTCGACGAGGCGATGGGCCCGTCGGTGACGAGGCTCTCGCCGTCGCGCACCCGGACGCTGCGCGCGGTCAACGGGTCGGCGAGCGCCTGCGCGGTCACGAGCTCACCTGACTCGCTAATCTCGGCCATGAGCTCCTCGAAGTCGCGCAGCATCCCGGCACGCTCGTCGTCGGTCATCGCCGCAGCCTCCGGCGTGCGCAGGAAGATCGGGTGCCCCCACGTCTGCGGGTTGCTCCAGATCATCAGCAGGTACTTCATCTCGACTCCCTCGTCACGCCGTCGCACGGCCTTGCCATCGCTCTGTCGTCCGGGACGTCGGAGCGGGCGGCGCGATCTCGACACCGTTGCCGACCCTTCCACACCGGTGTCCGGATCGGCTCGCGGTAGCGTCGCTGCGTGTCCGCCGGCGACGTCCCTCCGCACCGCCCGACCGCCCTCGACGACCGCGCCGCCGAGGCCGAACGGTCCGTGACGGCGCTCTTCGCCGGCTCCCTGGGCCGAGTGCCGCTGACGCACCTCGCCCGGATCGTGCACCCCGCACCCGGGTCGCGCACGCTCGGCGGCCTGCGCGGGACGTGGCACTACTGGTGGCAGGCGCACTACCTCGACGCCGTCGTCGACGCGGGCCTGCGTGCGCTCCGGACCGGCGACCTGGCCGGGGCGGCCCAGCGTGCGGCTCGGGGAGACCGGCTGCTGAGCACGATCCGGCTGCGCAACCGGGTGCGCTGGACCAACGACTTCTACGACGACATGGCGTGGCTCGCCCTGGCCGCCGGCCGGCTCCGGCTCCTGCACGACGCGATCGGCCGCACGGCCCGGCGCCGTCGCCTCCGGTCGGCCGACCGGCACCTCACCGAGCAGCTCCGCTCGGCGCACACCGACGACCTCGGCGGCGGCCTCTTCTGGAGCCGCGACCGCGACTTCAAGAACAGCCCCGCGACGGGCCCGGCCGCCCTCCACCTCGCGCGACTCGGCGAGACGGACGAGGCACGTCGGCTCGTCGGCTGGCTCTACGCACGCCTGTGGTCCCCGGACAGCGGGCTCGTGCTCGACGGCATCCGGTTGCAGGGCGGCACCGAGGTGCTCGTCCCCGACGTGTGGTCCTACAACCAAGGCACGGTGCTCGGCGCGCTCGTGACCCTCGGCGACCCCGAGAGCCTCGCCCGGGCCGCGGCGCTCGTCGCGGCGGTCGACGCGCGACTGACCGTCGAGGTCGACGGCGTGCTGGTGCTGCGCACGCACGGCGGCGGTGACGGTGGCCTCTTCACCGGCATCCTCGTGCGCCACCTGGCGCTCGCGGCCGACGCCCCGGCCCTCGACGCGGCGGCGCGGGAGACCGCCGGGCGGCTCGTCTCCGGCACGGCCGACGCGCTGTGGCGCGGTCGGGGCAGCCTGCCCGTCGCGGGTGCCCGTGACCCGTCGGTCTTCCCCGTCGAGCCGGGCGGGCGCCCGCCGGCGTCGCCGCTCGAGCTGTCGCCGCAGCTGCAGGCGTGGACCGTCCTCGAGGCCGCCGCCGCGCTCTCCTGAGCGCTCCCGTGAGCCGACGGACGACCGTTGGTATGCCGGCAGACCCGTTCTCCGCGTGTCGCGCGGTGCGTCGCCGGGCGGGCTGCAACAGCGGTCGTCGGGCGGCTGCGCAGGTCTCGCTTCGGGCACGAAGGCTGGGGGCGGGCTGGGAATCGCGCCGCTCCCGGGTGAGACTCGAAGGGTGCGCACCCGCCGAACCGGCACCGCTGCCGTCACCGCCGTCGCCGGCCTGACCGCCGGCCTGCTGCTCGGCGCCTGCTCCACCACGGGGCCGACCGACGACCGCGGCGCCGGGACCCCGGGGCCGCGCCCCACGGCATACGCCAGCACATCGGCCAGCCCCACGAAGACCACACCGCCTCCCACGACGAGCACCCCCGCACCCTCGGAGACGAAGCCGGCGCCCGACCCGGCCTCGGTCGCGGCGCTCATCGCGACCCGCTACAACGCTGGCACCCTGAGGCTCGGGCGCGAGCGCGGCAGCACGAGCGCCTACCGGCAGTACTTCGTCACCTACGAGAGCAACGGCCTGCGCATCTCCGGGCGCATCAACATCCCGCGGGGCAACGGCCCGTTCCCGGCCGTCGTCCTCGCCCACGGCTACGTCGACCCGGCGGTCTACACCAACGGCGAGACGATGCTCCGCGAGCGTGACCGTCTCGCCCGCCAGGGCTACGTGACGCTGCACATCGACTACCGCAACCACGCGCAGTCCGACAAGGACCCGCGCAACGACGCGAACCTCCGGGCCGGCTACACCGTCGACGCGATCAACGCCGGTCTCGCGCTGAAGAAGGCCGGCTACGTCGACCCCGACCGGGTCGCGCTCGTCGGGAGGTCGATGGGCGGCGGCGTCGTCTACAACGTGCTCGTCGTGCGCCCCGGACTCTTCCGCGCCGCAGTGGCCTACGCACCGGTGAGCTCCGACACCGTCGACAACTTCGACAAGTGGGTGCGGCGCGACACCTCTCGGGCGGGTGCGGCCCGTGCCCTCATGGGGCGGCTCGGCACGCCGGAGGCGAACCCGGCCGCCTGGGCCGCCACGAGCCCCCGGACGTACTTCGCGCGCATCACCGAGCCGCTGCTCATCCACCATGGCACGGCCGACGAGGACTGCCCCATCGCGTGGTCGCGCGAGTCGGTCGCGGCGCTGCGGGCCCAGGGCAAGTCGGTCGAGCTCGACGTCTATCCCGGCGGTCGGCACACGCTGACCTCACCCCAGTGGGACACCTCGATCCGGCGCACCGAGGCCTTCCTCGCCAAGCACCTGAACTGAGAGGGCCGCTCAGCTCTCGGACAGCCCCAGCAGGCGAGCACCGTTGTGCCACAGCACCGCCCGCATCCAGTCGTCACCGAGACCCAACCGGGCGAGCGCCTCGAGCTGGTGAGCGTAGGCATACGGGATGCTCGGGAAGTCCGAGCCGAGCACGACCCGGTCACGCAGGCCGGCGAGCCGCTCGACGTACCCGTCGGGGAAGGGCGCGAAGCGGTTGGTGAAGTCGGTGCCGTTCATCGTCGTGTCGAGGTGCACCCCCGCGAACTCGTCTGCGAGGTCGGCGAACTCGTGGTACTCCGGCATGCCGAGGTGTGCCACGACGAGGACGAGGTCGGGGTGCCGGCGCAGCACCTCGCGCACCCCCGCCGGGCCGGTGTGGGTGCCCTGCAAGGGCGCCGAGCCGGCGTGGACGACGACGGGCACGCGGGCCGCCTCGAGGCGCGCCCATGCCGGCTCGAGCCGCTCGTCGTCGGGGGTGAAGTCACCGACCTGGACGTGCATCTTGAACAGGCGTGCACCGTCGTCGAGCGCTGTGGCCACGTAGTCGCCGACGCCGGGCTCCGGGTAGAAGGTCGCGCAGTGCACGGCATCGGGCACGCGCCGCGCGAAGTCGGCGCACCAGTCGTTCAGCCACTGCGCCATGCCCGGCTTGTGCGGGTAGGCCAACGCCGGGATCGCCTTGAGCCCCAGGGTGCGCAGCGTCTCCAGTCGTTGCGCTTCGTCGTCTCGGTAGGTGACCGGCCACGGCGCGCCGTAGTGCTTCTCGGCCTCGTCGAAGTAGCCCCAAACCTTGCGCTGCATCGAGTCGGGCAGGAAGTGCACGTGGATGTCCGCGAGCCCCGGCAGCCCGAGAAAGCGCAGGTAGGCCGGCACCTCGGCATCCGTCGCGGGGCCCGGCGTCGTCGTGGTCGCGTCAGCCGTCGTCACGACTCGCAGCGTAGGCGAGTCGGGAACTGGGCACTCGACGAGAAGCCCCAGTCGAGTGCCCACGAACCGACGTCGGGAACTGGGCACTCGACGAGAAGCCCCAGTCGAGTGCCCACGAACCGACGTCGGGAACTGGGCACTCGACGAGAAGCTCGAGTCGAGTGCCCAGTTTTCGACGACGTCGTGTGGGCTCAGCCGGCGAGGGCGCCCATCGGGTCCCACGCGGGCAGCACGATCGGGTCCTGGTCCAGCGCCTCCTGCAGCTCGGCCGGCAGCGCGTCGCGCCGGACGGCCACCTCGAAGACGAACTCGGCGAACCACGAGTCGTTCATCGTCATGAAGCCCTTGTCGCCCTTCTCGGTGCCCCAGCTGTTCTCGACGCGCCAGCGCCGCGGCACGTCGTCGTGCAGGTCGATGCCGGTGAAGAGCATGGCGTGCGTCATGAGCGACTCGTGGTGGAGCAGCCGGTCGGCCTTGCCAAGGCTCGGGTCGGTGCCGTAGAGCGCGGCGTGGTCGAAGAGGGCGGCGTCCCAGACGCCGAGGTCGGCGTGCGACATCTGGCCCGTGTCGCAGCCGAACCACACCGGCTCGCCGCCGACGATCGCCTGTGCGGCAAGGGACTTCATGAGGTCGGGCTCGACGTTGAGGTAGGTGACGGGCGGCGCACCGACGACGTTGCCGAGGTGCTCGACGGTGAACGTGCGGCCGTAGGGGCTGGTGGCGCGCGGGTCGTTGACGAGGCAGACGTAGTCCTCGAGCGGCACGGTGACGTAGCGCTCGGCGAACTCGAGCGGGGTCATGGCGCCGTCGCGGTGGAAGCCACCCTCGGTGTCCTTCCACTGCCAGACGAACGACTCGGGCGGCGTGCCGAGGTGGATGCACAGCAGCCGGTGGATCGAGGCGAGCACCTGCTCCTTGGCCTCGAGCAGGTCCGCCTCGGACGCGCCGTCAGCGGCCTGGGCGCGCAGGTCGCGCGCCGCCTGGCGCAGGATCGTGGAGATGTCGCGGTTCATCAGGCGCGTGTTGCTCGAGCTCTTCGTCTCGGGCATCGCGACCTTGGGCACGAGTCCGTGCTTGACGACGAGCGCGACGAACATGTTCCACTGGCCGCCGTCCTCGGCCGGCGTCGCGAGCAGGTGGGCGACCGTGCGGTCGTCGACGGCCCCGTCGGCCGTGGCGATGATCGACTCGAGCCAGTGGTTGGCCTTCTCGAACTTGTCCCAGAAGAGCAGGTGGTTCTGCGAGAACTCGAAGTCCTTGACCCCGAGCTTGGCGCGCGCACCGGCGCGGAGCAGGTTGGTGCCGGCGAAGAGCCAGCAGCGGCCGCTCTTCTCCTGCGACGTCGCGGCCCAGTCGTCGAGCAGGTGCGACACCGAGTGGTCGATGCCCGTCACGACGCGGCGGTCGAGGGCGATGTCGTCGACCGAGGTCGTCGTGACGGCGTTCTGCAGCATGCGGGCGGTGGGGTCGGCCTCGAACGCCTTCGTGAGGCGCTCGACGAGGTCGGGGGCGAGGTCGTGCGGCATGGGCCACTCCTTCGAGCTTCTCGGGATCCTTGCATCGTATGCCGGGGGTCGCGGCCGATTGGGCGCTCCGGTCCGCAGGTCGACGATCCGTCCTGAGCCGGCACGTCCCTGCCCCACCTCCCGTCGAGTGAGCGCCTCGTCACAGCCCTCTCCGTCCGTCCGCAGACGAGGTCTCACGCGCCTAGCTTCGTAGGGGAGAGACGTCGCGGCGGCTCGGGCCGCCTGGAGGTGGACGCACCGTGGAGACCGAGCTGTTCGTGCACTTCGCCGAGATCGCCGGCGTCTTCGTCGGGTCCGGCGCCCTCATCAGCCTTCGGAGCACGCACGTCACCGACGTGCACGACGTGGTCTATCTCCAGGCCGCGCTCTACGTGACGGCACTCGCCGCCGGGGTCGCCCTCGCCAGCTACACGCTCCTCGTCTACGTCATGAGCCAGAAGCACGACGCGACGACGGGCCAGGACGGCGCCTGACGTCCGCTCCCCACCGATCCCACACATCAGAGGCGGTGCTACGTTGCCGCGGTGTCGGTCTTGAGCTGGGTGGGTCGTGTCGGCGTGCTCCGCATCCTCATCCCGATCATGGCGCTCACGGCCCTCGTGGTCGGAGCCGGCGCCCTAGGACCCGCCCTGGCCGCCTCGCGGGGTGAGGGCCTGCCGGGCACCGTCACGGTCACCCGCGAGCAGTGCGGCAAGGGTGGCTGCCAGCCGTTCGGCCGCTACGTCAGCACCGACGGGAGCGTGACGCTCCCCGACGCGCACCTCGACGGCGACGGAGCGGTCGGGGACCGCGTCTCCGTCGTCTACCTGGGCGAGTCGAGCCCGGCACAGGTGCACGTGCCGGGGTCCGACCTGTGGGTCCTGATCGCCGTCTTCCTCGTCGTGGCGGGCGCCTTCATCGCGTGGTGGCTCTGGGACATCGCCCGGGCGGTGCACCGGCGCCTGCGTCGACCCTCGGCCCGTCTGTAGGAGCTGCCCGTCAGCCTGCCCGTCAGCGCGGCGGTCAATGGGACAGCAGCGACATGATCGCCGCCGAGGCGGCCAGCTGGCCCGCCGCGGCCGCGGAGACGACCGAGGCCATCGGCATGGGGTAGACCGCGAGATGGGCCATGTCCCCCGCGCAGAAGACACGCTCGCGGCTCGTCCGCGCGAGCTCGTCGATGCGCACGCCTCCCGACGGGTTCAGCTCGAGCCCGAGCTGCTCCGCGAACGGCGCCGACTGGTGCAGCGCAGGCCTGACGAACAGACCGGCGACCTGCTCGTGCACCTGCTCGCCGTCGGGACCCGCGAGCACCACGCGTACTCCCCCGTCGTGCCGCTCGACCGCGACGACCCGCTCGGTGCGCACCGTCGGCCGCTCCTGCCAGTCCGCCGGCAGCTCCTCTCCGTCGGTGAGGACGACGACCTCCGAGGCGATGCGGCCGAGCATCGCCGACAGGTGCGGGGCCACGGAGGCGCCGAGGACGCCGTCCCGCCCGCCGCTCAGCTCGTGGCCGTGGCAGAACGGGCAGTGCGCCACGAGGTCGCCCCAGAGCTGCTCGAGGCCGGGCACCGGCGGCAGCTCGTCGCGCACGCCCGTCGCGAGGACGACGGCCCGCGCAGTCAGCGTGGTGCCGTCGGCCCCGCGTAGGTGGAACGCCCCGTCGACCTCCTCGATCGTCTCGACGCGCTCCTCCCGCACCGTGACGGTGTCGTATGCCGTGAGCTGCCTGCGCGCGTCGGCGCGGAACTCCGCCGGCGGGGTGCCGTCGTGCGCGACGACGTTGTGCATGTGGCTGACCGTCGCGTTGCGGTAGGTGCCGTCGTCGAAGAGGACGGCGTCGCGGTGGATCCGGCCGAGGCTGAGGGCGGCCTGGAGGCCGGCCGGGCCTCCGCCGACGACGGCGACCTCGGTGTGAAGGTGTGTGGGCGCGTCGGCGTTCGGGTCGGTGTTCGGGTCTGAGTCCATGGGGTCTCCTCGGGCGAGGTCGGGTGCTGGTCGAGCCCAGCGTGTACCTTCAGGTCGACATGAAGGCAAGCACGCGCGAGGAGACCTGGACCGTCGGCGAGCTGGCGGCCCGCTTCGACCTGCCGACCCACGTGCTGCGGCACTGGGAGACGCTCGGGCTGCTGACGCCGGAGCGCGACGCGTCCGGCTACCGCCGCTACGGGCGCGGCGACCTCGTCCGTGTCGCAGTCATCCTGCGCAACAAGGCCGCCGGCATGTCCCTCGAGCAGATCGGCGTGCTCCTCGACGGCGAGGCGCAGGGCCGGCACGAGGTGCTCGAGGCGCACCTGCGGGACCTGGCCGAGCGGGCGCGCTCGATCGAGCGGTCGCGCGAGATGACCGAGCACGCGCTGCGCTGCCGGGCCCACGACATCGTCGCGTGCCCGCGCTTCTCGCAGCACGTCGCCGACCTGACCGAGGGCCGGGCGCCGACGGCTCGCATCGCCGACTGGTCCTAGCCGCTCACGCCGAGAGCGAAGGGTCCTTGGCGGGACGCCGGCTCCCGGCGAGGATCGGGCCCATGAGACTTCTCGTGCTCGGAGGCACCCACCACGTCGGTCGCGCGTTCGTCGAGGCCGCCGTCGCCCGCGGCGACGACGTCACGACGGTCACCCGCGGCGTCAGCGGCACGCCGGTCGAGGGCGCCGAGGCCCGCCACGCCGACCGGCTCGACCCCGACGTCCTGAGCGCGGCACTGGGCGACGACGAGTGGGACGCCGTCGTCGACACGTGGTCGGCGGCGCCGGTCGCGGTCCAGACCTCGGCGCGCCTATTGCGCGGACGCGCCTCGCACTACACGTACATCTCGTCGTGCTCGGTCTACACCTGGCCGATCGCGCCGGGGTCCGACGAGGGCGCACCCGTCGTCGACGGGGACGCCGGCTCGCGGGACGCATCCGACTACGCCGCCGCCAAGCGGGGAGGGGAGCTCGCGGTCCTCGCCGAGTTCGACGGCGACGTCGCGGTCGCCCGGGCCGGGCTCATCCTCGGCCCGTACGAGATGGTAGGGCGACTGCCCTTCTGGCTCAGGCGGATCGCCGCAGGAGGTCGCGTGCCGGCGCCGGGGCCACCGGACCGGCCCCTGCAGCTCGTCGACGCCCGAGACATCGCGGACTGGGTGCTCGGGTCACGGCCGGTCGGCACCTTCAACACGGTGAGCACGCCGGGCCACACGACGATCGGCGCCCTGCTCGAGCAGGTCCGCTCCGTGACGGGCGGCGACGCCGAGCTCGTCTGGCTCGACCCGGAGACCGTCGAGGCCGCGGGGGTCGAGCCGTGGACCGAGCTGCCCATCTGGGTGCCACCCACCGGCGAGCTGGCGGGGCTGCACGCGCTCGACACGTCGGCTGCCGCGGCGGCCGGACTGCGCTGCCGGCCGATGCCCGAGACGGTGGCCGACACGTGGGCGTGGCTCCAGCGCGAGGGCCTTCCCGAGCGGCCGACCAACCGCGGCAGCGCGCCCATGGACGCTGCTGCCGAGGCCCGCCTCTGGGCAGCCCACGCGGCTCGCACCGCCACCTGACCCACCCCGACGCCACCACCAATCGAGTGGCCCCGTCGACACACGCGACACGACACCTGCGAGACCGTTCCCACGCACCGGTGTGACGACGGGCCACTCGACGGCGGGTGAGGCACGCGTGGGTTGCAGCGTCAGCGGGTGCGGGCGCGATGGGCGGCGGCCTTGACGCGGCTCTGGCACTGGGTCGAGCAGAAGCGCCGGGTCCCGTTCTTCGACCCGTCGACGTAGACGCGGTCGCACGCCGGCGCGCTGCACACGCCGAGCCGCCCGCCGAGGTCGCTGCCGAGCGCCACGGCGAGACCCGAGGCCAGACCGGCCTGCCACCCGCGGACGTAGCCGTCGTCGGGCCCGTGGAAGTGCAGCTGGAAACGCCCTTCCGCATCGGGGTCGAGCCTCGGACGCGCGGCGGTGGACTCGAGCAGGTCGTTGACGATGCCGGCGGCCGTGGCGAGGTCGTCGCTGGCCGCCGCCTCGAAGACGGCGCGCGCCCGCGGCACCACCTCGAGGAGGGCCCCGGCCTGCGCCGCCGTGGGTCGCGAGCGCCGGTCGGGGGTCGACGTCGCGTCGGCCACCGCCCGCACGAGGTCCGTCCCCACCGGAGGGGCGTATGCCGTCCCGCGGGCCTCGCCGGGGCTCGCGAGGTTGACGAGCGCCACCGTGACGTCGAGGAGCCGCTCGACGTGACTGTCGAACTTCATTTGACCAGTTACCCGTTCGATCGTAGGTTCATGACTGCCAAAGTGTAGTTCGACAGTCAGGATGACCTCCCGTGAGCGCCACCCCACGAGCCCTGCACGCCCGACGACCCTGCCGACGGCCCTCCCTGCCGGCCCGGCTGTGGGTGCTCATCGCCGCGCGCTGCGTCAACCGGCTCGGCGGCTTCTCGATGGCCTTCCTCGGCGTGCTTCTGGTGCGCGAGCTCGGCGCCGGCCCCGGCGAGACCGCCCTCGCGCTCACCTGCTTCGGCGTCGCGACGATCCCGTCGCGGCTCCTCGGGGGACACCTCGCCGACGGCTGGGGCCACCGGTCGACGATGGTCCTCGGCCTGCTCGGCTGTGCCGTCGCCCAGCTCGTCGTCGCAGCGGCGCCGACGGTCACCTGGACGCTCGTCGGCGCCATGCTGCTCGGTCTCGCCTACGAGATCGTCGAGCCACCCACCCAGGCCCTGGTCTCGGACCTCGTCCCCGCGCGCGACCGCGCCTTCGCCTACTCCGCCCTGGGCGCCTCGCTCGCCGTCGCCGGCGTGCTGGCCGGTCTCGTCGCCGCCGCCGTCTCGGGCTTCGGGCTCCGGTGGCTCTTCGTCGTCGACGCCGTCACCTGCGTGACCGCGGCGCTGCTCGTGGCGACGCGGATCCCCGCAGGGACCGCCGGGGCGAAGGCGACCAGGCGCACGGACGACTCGCCGGCGAGCCCGACGTCGTCCCGGGCCCGGTGGGTCGGCGCCCTCACGGACCCGCGACTGCGCCAGGTCGTCGCGTTCGGCACCGTCGTCGCCACCGTGACGATGCTCGTCGTCCTCGGCGTGCCGCTCCTCGTCGAGCAGCGCGGGCTCACCCCGGCGACGACCGGATGGATCCTCGCCGCCGGTGCTGCCGCGAGCGTCCCCGGCGCGTGGATCGCGGCCGCGCTGCGCCGTCGCGCCGACGAGCGGGGAGTCCTCCTCCTCGGCGAGGTCGTCGCCGCGGCAGGTCTCGGCACGATCGCGCTCGCCACCCACCCGCTCGGGCTGACCGCCGGCCTCATCGCCTTCGACATCGGCAGCCTGCTCGTCATCGCCACGACGATGGCGCGCGCCGGCACCCTCGCTCCCGACCACGCGCGCGGCACCTACCTCGCCGTGCTGGGACTGACGTGGGGACTCGCCACCTCGGTCGCACCGGTCGTCCTCACGACGCTCGGCACGGCCTACGGCCCCGGAGCGCCCTTCCGCGCCGCGGCGCTCGTGCTCCTCGCGTCGGCGGTGCTGCGCGCCCTCACGGCCGGCCACGTTTGGACCCTACCCTCACGTGAGGGTAGGGTTCCTCGTCGTGCCAGAGTCTCGAGTGTCCACCGACCTGCTGCAGATCGGCGACGTCGCGGACCGCACGGGCCTCAGCCTCCGCACGATCCGGCACTACGAGGAGGTCGAGCTGCTGCCCGAGCCGCAGCGCAGCCCCGGCGGCTTCCGCCTCTACTCCGAGCAGGCCGTCGAGCGCCTGCTGCTCATCAAGCGGATGAAGCCGCTCGACTTCACGCTCGAGCAGATGCGCGACCTCATCGACATCCGTGACGAGCTGGCCCGCCCGCGCCTCGGCAGGGCGCGGCGCAGCGAGCTGACCGAGCGCCTGCGCGCCTACCACGCCCTCGTCGAGCACCAGCTCGGACGCCTGCGCGAGCGCGTCGAGAGCGCCGAGGCCTTCGCGCGCCAGCTCGGCGACGAGATCGACTGAGCCACAGACCCTTTCAAAGCCACAGCAGTTGACAGCAGCCCGGACACCGTCGTCCCGGACACCCGCGACCGTCCCTCCCCGGCGAGAGCCGACGAGGAGGTGTGCCGTGTCGCCCCCACGCACCAGGAGCCGACCATGCCCGACCCCACCACTTCCCCGACCAGCGCGGTGACCCCACCGTTCGCCCACGAGGCCGACGTGACGTCCGTGCGCGCCGCCCTGCGCTCGCCCCGCCGCCTGCGCGTCGAGGTCCTCGGCGGCCTCGTCGTCGCCCTCGCCCTGATCCCCGAGGCCATCTCGTTCTCGATCATCGCCGGCGTCGACCCCCGGGTCGGGCTCTTCGCGTCCTTCACGATGGCGGTCACCATCGCGTTCGTCGGTGGCCGGCCCGCGATGATCTCCGCCGCGACCGGGGCGGTCGCGCTCGTCGTCGCACCGGTCGTGCGCGACCACGGCCTCGACCACCTCATCGCCACCGTCATCCTCGGCGGCGTCATCCAGGTCGTCCTCGGCCTGCTCGGCGTGGCCAAGCTGATGCGCTTCGTCCCGCGCTCGGTCATGGTCGGCTTCGTCAACGCGCTCGCGATCCTGATCTTCCTCGCCCAGGTGCCGCACCTGCTCGGGGTGCCGTGGATGGTCTACCCCCTCGTCGCCGTCGGCATCGCCCTCATCGTGCTGCTGCCCCGGGTCACCACCGCCGTCCCGGCCCCGCTCGTCGCGATCGTCGTGCTCACCGTCCTGACCGTCGCGGCCTCGATCGCCGTCCCGACCGTCGGTGACGAGGGCAAGCTGCCCGAGTCGCTCCCGAGCCTCCTCGTGCCCGACGTCCCCTTCACGCTCGACACGCTGACGACGATCGCGCCCTACGCGCTGGCGATGGCTCTCGTCGGGCTCATGGAGTCGCTCATGACGGCCAAGCTCGTCGACGACGTCACCGACACCCACTCGTCCAAGACCCGCGAGTCGTGGGGGCAGGGCGTCGCCAACATCGTCACCGGCTTCTTCGGCGGCATGGGCGGCTGCGCGATGATCGGCCAGACCATGATCAACGTCAAGGCCTCCGGCGCCCGCACCCGGATCTCGACGTTCCTCGCCGGCGTCTTCCTGCTCGTCCTCGTCGTCGGCCTCGGCGACATCGTCGCGATCATCCCCATGGCCGCGCTCGTCGCCGTCATGGTCATGGTGTCGGTCGGCACGATGGACTGGCACAGCGTGCGCCCCAGCACGCTGCGCCGGATGCCGCGCAGCGAGACGCTCGTCATGGTCGGCACCGTCATCGTCGTCGTCGCCACGTCCAACCTCGCGATCGGCGTCGTCGTCGGCGTCCTCGTCGCGATGGTGCTCTTCGCCCGCCGCGTGGCGCACCTGACGCGCGTCGTCGACGTGGCGCACCCCGACGCGGACACGCGGCTGTATGCCGTCGAGGGCGCGCTCTTCTTCGCCTCGAGCAACGACCTCGTGACCCAGTTCGACTACGTCGGCGACCCCGCCCACGTCGTCATCGACCTGTCCCGGTCACATGTCTGGGACGCCTCGAGCGTCGCCACCCTCGACGCGATCACGCAGAAGTACGCCGCCCGGGGCAAGACCGTCACGATCACTGGCCTCAACGAACCCAGCCGCGAGCGCCACGAGCGGCTCGCCGGTCACCTCACCGGCGCCCACTGAGGACAGGTGAAGGACCCGGCCGCACGGCATACGCCCTCGGTCGGGTGGGTGACTCGGTCAGCGGCCGCGGTTGCGGCGGCGGACGTCCTTCGGGGGGCGGCCGCCGGCATACGACCGCGAGGGGTCCACGAGGTATCCCTGGCGCAGCGCCTCACGGCCGACGAGCATGCGGAAGCCCATCCGGTCGCGCTTGCTCAGCGTGACCTCGGCGGGCACCGTGCGGCCGGCGAGCGAGAGGTCGAGGCGCACGACGTAGCGCTTGGTCACGTGGCCCGACGAGCTGCGCACGCTGCGGCGGTCGCGCACCCGGCACTCGACGGTGTGCGCGTCGTCGCTGGTGTCCTGCCACGGGTGGACGGTGAAGCGCACCCACGGCTCGCCGTCGCGCTCGAACTCCTCGACGTCCTCGGCGTGCAGCGACGACGTGCGGGCACCGGTGTCGATCTTGGCCTTGACCCACGGCAGTCCCGCGTCGGGTAGGGAGACCCACTCCCGCCACCCGACGGGAGTGCTTGAATAGGCCGGCCCAGACACCCGCCCATCTTGGCAGGACCCAGCATGAAACTCGCGATCCTCTCGCGCGCGCCGCGTGCCTACTCGACGCAGCGCCTGCGCACGGCGGCGCTCGACCGCGGACACCAGGTGCGGGTGCTCAACACGCTCCGCTTCGCCATCGACCTGTCGGGGCCCGAGCCGGACCTGCAGTTCCGCGGCCGCCCGCTGTCGGACTACGACGCGATCCTGCCGCGCATCGGCAGCTCGATCACCTACTTCGGCACGGCCGTCGTGCGGCAGTTCGAGCAGATGGACGTCTACACGCCCAACACGGCCAACGGCATCGCCAACGCGCGCGACAAGCTCCGCGCCGCGCAGATCCTCTCGCGCCACCAGATCGGCATGCCCGCGACGACGTTCGTGCGCAACCGCGCCGACGTCATGCCGGCCATCGAGCGCGTCGGCGGCGCCCCCGTCGTCATCAAGCTGCTCGAGGGCACGCAGGGCATCGGCGTCATCCTCGCGCCCGACATCAAGATCGCCGAGGCGATCATCGAGACGCTGCACAGCACCAAGCAGAACGTCCTCATCCAGAGCTTCATCACCGAGAGCCGGGGCCGCGACATCCGAGCCCTCGTCGTGGGCGACCGCGTCGTGGCCGCGATGCGCCGCCGGGCCAGCGGCGACGAGTTCCGCTCCAACGTCCACCGTGGCGGCACCGTCGAGCCGGTCGAGCTGACGCCGGAGTACGAGCAGGCCGCCGTGCGCTCGGCGCAGATCATGGGACTTCGCGTCGCCGGCGTCGACATGCTCGAGGGCAACGACGGCCCGCTCGTCATGGAGGTCAACTCCTCCCCCGGCCTCGAGGGCATCGAGACCGCGACGAACCTCGACGTCGCCGGCGCGATCATCGACCACATCGCCGGCCAGGTCGCCTTCCCCGAGATCGACGTGCGCCAGCGCCTCACGGTCTCGACGGGCTACGGCGTCGCCGAGCTCGTCGTGCACGCCGGCGCCGACATCATCGGCAAGACGATCGGCGACTCGGGCCTCGAGGAGCGCGACCTGCAGGTGCTGACGCTGCACCGCGGCACGAGCGTCATACCCAACCCGCGCCGCCGCGTCGTGCTCGAGGCCGAGGACCGGCTGCTGTGCTTCGGCCGCCTCGAGGAGATGCGCTCGATGATCCCCGAGCGACGCCGCCGGCGCGCCAAGGTGCGCAAGCTGCCGAACGACCCGATCCACACCGTCGCGTGAGGGTCGCCTGAGGGTCGCCTGAGCGCGCCCGATGGCGTATGCCGCCCGGCGCGCTCCGTGACGAGGGCTAGCTGCCGCTGACGTTGCGACGCCGCACGAGCTCGGCCCGCAGGCGGGCGACCTCGGCGTCGGCCTCGGCCACGCGGTCGTCCGCGCGGGCCACGGCCTCGTGGGCCGCGTCGCGGTCCTCGTCGAACCCCGCGCGAGGGGCCGCGTCGGGGACGCTGTCACGCGACGGGGTGCCCGACGACTCGGACGAGGGCCGCATCTGGTCCACCTCGGACTTGAAGATGCGGGCCGAGCGCCCGAGGCTGCGAGCCATGTCGGGCATGCGCTTCCAGCCGAAGAGGAGCACGACGGCGATGGCGATGATGGTGAGCTCCGGCCACCCGAGATCGGCCATGGCACCCTCCTGGGATCGGCGGGTCGACCGAGCCGGGCGCCCGCGACACTCGATGTGAGCGCACGTTAGGCCCGCCGTCTGGGAGTCGGTCGGGAGCCACCTGTGATCTCCGGGTGCGTCAAGGCACATCGAGGATCTCCGACTCCGCCGGCATCCAGGCACCACTGCGGCCGGGGCGGCGGAAGAGCATCGGCAGGCCGCGCGCCGACGGCCACTCCATCGAGTCGGTCACCTGCACGTGGACGTGCGGCTGGGTGCTGTTGCCCGAGTTGCCGCACTCGCCCACCAGGTCACCGGGCGACACGACGTCGCCCACGGCCACGTGCAGCGAGCCGCGGCGCAGGTGGGCGAGCAGGACGTAGGGTCCGGCCGCGCCGAGCGCGACCACGACGTGGTTGCCGGCGACGGCGGGCGCACCGCCACGCACGCGCCCCGCCTGCCCCACGGCATACGCCAGGAGGGTGAGCTGCGAGCGCCGCGCCACGTGGTCGCCCTCGCCGTCGTGGACGGCGGCCACCCGACCGGCAGCCGGTGCGAGCACCGGCTGCCCGAAGCCGCGGAAGAGCTCGGGCGCCTCCACCGCGAAGGCCGTGCGCCAGGTCCGCGGCGCGGGCAGGCCGCGCTCGTCCACGGCGACGAAGTCGATCGCGTAGGTCGTGCCGAGCAGGTCCGTGCCGTGGCTGGGCACGCGGCGGGCAGGACTGTTGCGCGCCAGCCACCTGCCACGGAAGGGGAGGTCGAGCACGACCGGCTCGCGGTTGGTGCCGGGGTCGTCAGCCGTCGTCACGTGCCCACCCTTCCGCTCCGGCACGGCCGTTCACCGGTTCAGCCGGCCGCCCGCGCCGCGCGCGCCGCGAGAGCGGCGAGGTCACGCTCGGCGTAGAGCCGGTGGAGGTACTCCTCGTTGAGGATCGAGCGCAGGATGCGGGTGACGGCATACGGCTCGGGCTCCGGGTAGCCCGGCTCGAGGACGGGCTGCGTCGTGCCGGCGAGCGCCTCGTCGGTCAGGCCGTCGACGACGCGGCGCACGGTGGCCATGCGGTCGGCGCGCAGGGCCAGTACCTGCTCGAGCGTGGGGCGGGCGTCGCGGTCGCGGGGCACGGGCGGGCTGTCGGGCATGTCGTCGTGGGGCAGGTCGAGGGCGTCCCACGGCTCCGGGTCACCGAGCAGCGCCCGGTTGACCCAGGCGTCGGTGGCGAAGACGAGGTGGCGCAGGGTCTCGATGAAAGACCACTCGCCGTCGACCCGCTCATGGAGCTGCTCGGGCGTGAAGGTGCGGGCCCTCTCGACCGTCTCGGCCCACCGTCGCTCGACGACGTCCCAGGCCTCGCGGTAGCCGGCAGCGTCGGGGGGCCGCATCTTCGGGCGGTCGGGGTCGCGTCGGTCGAGCTCGGCGTCGATGAGCGGGGCGACGTCGACGCCGTTGATGACGAGGTTCTCGACGTCGCCGGTGATGTCGACGTCCTCGAGCCAGACGTCGCGGGCCCGCAGGCCCCGCAGGTCGACCATCCGAAGCGAGGCGTTGCGCAGGTCGACGTCGTGCAGCCGTGCCCCGTCGAGGTGGACGTCCTCGAAGCTCGCCCCGGTCAGGCGGACCCGCTCGAACCGTGCCCCGGTCCGGTCCTCGTACGTGGCGTCGCTCATCCCGGTCTCCCTCGCCTCGCGGCCATCGCGTCAGAGGCAGCGTAGGGCTCGACCCGGACGATCGGCGTCCGGTCAGCGCAGGCCCTCGACGATGAGCAGCACGCCGAAGACGACGAAGGCCGCCGCCGCTCCCCACTTGATGACGTGCTCCGGGAGCCGCTTGCCGAGGGCGGCCCCGACGACGATGGCCAGCGCGTCGGCGGCGACCATGCCGACCGTGCTGCCGAGCCACGTGCCGAACCAGCCGTGCTGCGTCGCGAGCGTGATGGTGGCGAGCATGGTCTTGTCACCGAGCTCGGCGAGGAAGAACGCGACGGTGACGGCGATGATCGCCGTGCGCCGGGTCGTGCGGGCGACGGCTGCCTCCTCGTCGGAGAGCGAGTCGCCCCGCAGCGTCCACGCGGCGAAGAAGAGGAAGGCGACGCCCGCGGTGACGGAGATGGCGTCGCGCGGGAGGTTGTCGCCGATGGCCGCGCCGATGGCGACCGAGCCGAGGTGGACGACGGCCGTCGCGATGGTGATGCCGACGAGGACGTGGAGCATCTTGAAGCGGGTGGCGAACGTCATCGCCATGAGCTGGCTCTTGTCGCCGAGCTCGGCGACGAAGATGACGGCGGCGCTGATCAGAAAGGCGGACACGGTTGGGGTCTCCTCGGCGCGCACGCTCGAAGCACCCGGGGAGCCTCGACCTGGCGCGCCCGTCGGTGGGTCGGCACGAGGTCGAAAGTCTCGTCCGCCGCGGGCCGCGCCTGCCGGGGACGGCGTCGCGATCGGGGCCGGCCGCACCGGGCCGGAGCCAGTGTGTCGATGCGGTCGTTGGGACTACTCCCTTTCGATGTGACGACCGTAGGTGCAGCTCTGCCGTCGGTGCAACGTCTCGGTGCGCCTAGCGATTCTTCTCGGAAACCCTTGGGGCGCTGATGTGTCGACAGTCGGAGTAGTGGCAACCCTTGGCGTTCAACGGTTTTGGCGAGGCCCGTTCGACGCTGACGAGGAGCGCGGCCACCGCCTGGTCGCCGAGCTCGGCAACGAGGTGCCCGTCGACCGCGGCGCCGGGAGCCCTGACGTCGAGCCGGGTCGCACCCCCGAACGGCTTGCGCTCGCGCACCACGACCTCGGCGTCGACGGCGATCCCGGTCTCGGCGAGCCAGCGCAGCAGGGCCGGGTCGTCGTCGTCGATGCGCGCCACGAAACGGCGCTCGCCCACCGGGGTCGTCGCGAGCGGCTCGGCCGTGGGCTGGTGCAGCACCCCGTCGGCCGTCGGGATCGGGTCGCCGTGCGGGTCGCGCCACGGGTGGCCGAGCTGGGTGTCCATGCGCTCGACCATGAGGGTCGAGACCGCGTGCTCGAGCACCTCGGCGTCGTCGTGCACCTCGTCCCAGGCGTAGCCGAGCGACGTCACGAGGAAGGTCTCGACGAGCCGGTGACGGCGCACCATCTGCAGCGCCTGCTCGAGCCCCTCGTCGGTCAGACGCATCCCGCCGTAGCGCTTGTGCGCCACGAGGCCGTTGTCGGCGAGCTTGCGGGCCATCTCGGAGACGGACGAGGTGGACACCCCGAGCCGGGCGGCGACGGCGGCGTTGCTGACCGTCTCGTCCTGCCACTCACCGAGACTGAAGATGACCTTGAGGTAGTCCTCGATCGCGGTGCGGTTCTCGGTCTTGGCCACCGCCAGAGACTACGGGAGCAGCGTGGCGATGAGCACGAAGCACCCGACGAACAGGGCCGTCGTGGCCACCCCGGTCAGGAGGCGTCGGGACGCAGAGTTCGGCATACCCAACTTTTATCATGGGCATGCCTAGCGGGGGACCGATCGCCGTCGGTCCCCCGCGAGAGGCGCGTCACGTCAGGCTGTCCGCGAGGGCCACGACGAACCCACCGAGCATGAAGGTGGCGATCGCGGCCGCGAGCGCACCGGTGGGCAGCACCGGGATGAACCGGCGCGCGCCGGTGACCGGCCCGCTCCCGCCGTGGTGCTCGTGCGTCAGGGCGTGCCCCTTGCCGCGGGAGAGCAGGTAGCGGTTGACGGGGTAGGCGGCGGCGAAGGCGGCGACGAGCGAGATCGCCATGCCGACCCAGAAGACCGTGTTGACGAGACCTGCGTTCATCGCGCCGGGGATGACGGCCATGACGAGGTTGTCGACGACCTCCATCGTGAGGATCGAGACGGTGTCGGCTGCCAGGACGAGCCGGAGCGCCGTGCCGAGGGCCAGGCCACCGCGCAGCAGGGGCAGGCTCGAGAGGGTGTAGCCGAAGAGGAAGGCGAGCCCGATCGACAGCGCGATCGTCGCGCCGTTGCCGAGTCCGGCGGCGGTGCCGATGAGCAGGCCGAGGATCTCACCGATGGCGCAGCCGGTGAGACAGTGCAGGGTGGCGCTGGCCGCCATCGACGCGAGGCCACCACCGTGGCCCGCGTGCGAGCTGTGCTGGTCGTGCTGGTCGTGCTGGTCGTGCTGGTCGTGCTGGTCGTGCTGGTGGGCGGTCGCCTGTTCGGCGGCCTGGGCGTGGGCTGCGTCGGTCATGGTCTCGGCCTCTCCGTCGTCGGGGGCGGGGACGTTCCCGGCCCGCTGTGGTCAGCATGCTGCATACCCCCTATGGGTATGCTTTACGGTCGGACAACGAGGGGAGCCCCCGCGCTATTCCCCGCAGTGGGCGACACGCTGGATCGGGACGTCCCGCTCACGCAAGAATGCGCGCATGACCCCGCCTGAGCACACCGACGACGTGCACGAGCTCCTCCTCGCCCAGACCGACCGGGCCACGACGGGCGCGCTCACGGACCCGGCCGTCGTCGCCGCCGTCGTGGCCGTCGAACGCCTCGTCGTGGCAACGGGATCGACCGACGCGCACGTCCTGCGCGACGCGCTCCTCGGCCGGCCGGTCCCGGGGTCCGACGAGGCGCAGGTGGCCGAGCTCCTCGCCGAGGGACGCAGCCACGTGGCGGCGGGGCTCATCCGTCGCGCGACCGGTCAGGCCGTCGACGCCGGCGTGGTCAACCCGGCCTCGGGCGGCTACGAGATCACGACCGATGCGACCCTGCTTCGTGCGGCGGTGCGCGCCGCCCAGGGGTCGATCAACGCGATGCCCTACTACGGCGCCCGCTACGGAGCGCGGGGCTCGCGCTTCGCCACGACGGACTCGGCGTGGCTGCTCTCCCTCGCCGGCCTGTCCGCGGAGCGCGCCATCCAGCAGGTGGAGTGGCTCTCCCGCGTGCTCGCCGCCCGCGGCATGCCGACCTGGCTGCTCGAGATCCACCTCGACGCCCTCGTGTCGGAGGTGCAGTCGGTGGCGGGCGAGCACGCCGTGGGCTCCCTCCCGGTGGGCGCGGCGGCCCTCGCCGGGACGCGGCGGCAGCACGTCGACGACGACCTCATGCGCTCGGCCGACCTCTGGGCCGACGCCGCCCTCGGCGACGCGCTCCCGGTGCCGCACACCGGCGCCCTGCTCGCGGCCGCCATCGCCGACGAGCGGGCCGGGGTGACGCGCGACGACAGCTCGCTCGTGGACTGGCTCACCGACCCCGAGCGGGTGTCCGCGTCCACCGCCGCGGCCGTGCGCGCGGTCCGGCAACGCATCCTCGACGAGGCCCGCTGACCGTCCCGGAGCGCGGTGGGAAAGACGGTCACGACGAAGGCTTGACCTTGACGCTGGGTCAGGGTTGCAGCCTTGGTCCATGACCACTTCACACGCCATCGAGATCGCCGGACTCACCAAGTCCTACGGCGACCAGGTGGTGCTCCGGGGGGTCGACCTGGCCGTCCCCCGCGGCACCGTCCTCGCCCTGCTCGGCTCCAACGGCGCCGGCAAGACGACCGTCGTCCGCATCCTCTCGACGCTGCTCCGGGCCGACGGCGGGTCCGCCACCGTCGATGGCTTCGACGTCGCCGCCGAAGCGGCCCGGGTGCGCGAGTCGATCAGCCTCACCGGGCAGTTCGCCGCCGTCGACGAGATCCTCACGGGGCGGGAGAACCTCGTGCTCGTCGCGCAGCTGCGACGGCTCGAGCACCCCCAGCGCATCGCCGACGAGCTCCTCGAGCGGTTCGCGCTCAGCGACGCGGCCGGGCGCCGGACCGCCACCTACTCCGGCGGCATGCGCCGGCGCCTCGACATCGCCATGAGCCTCATCGGCGACCCGCCCGTGCTCTTCCTCGACGAGCCGACGACGGGCCTCGACCCGCAGTCCCGCAACGAGGTGTGGCAGACCGTGCGCGAGCTCGCCGGCCACGGCACCACGGTGCTGCTCACGACGCAGTACCTCGAGGAGGCCGAGCAGCTCGCCGACCGGATCGCCATCCTCCACGAGGGCCGGATCATCGCCGAGGGCACCCTCGCCGAGCTCCGGCAGCTCTTCCCCCCGACCGTCGTCGAGTACGTCGAGAAGCAGCCGACGCTCGAGGAGGTCTTCCTCGCGATCGTCGGCCACGACGACGCCGGCCACACTGCCGCCCGCAACGCCGAGCACGCCGTCACCCAGGGAGAGCCGCGATGACCACCACCCGCCTCGAACACGCCGGGCACGTAGGGCACGCCGGGCACGTCGCCGGCGACACGACGGTCCTGCTCAAGCGCTCCCTGCGCCACATCCTGCGCAGCCCCGACACGATCATCACGACCGCCATCACCCCGATCGCCATGCTGCTGCTCTTCGTCTACGTCTTCGGCAGCGCGATCCGCGTCGGCGGCGACAGCTACGTCGACTACCTGCTGCCCGGCATCCTGCTCATCACCGTCGCCTCGGGCATCGCCTACACCGCGTTCCGGCTGTTCACCGACGTCTCGAGCGGCATCTTCGAGCGGTTCCAGTCCATGCCCATCGCGCGGTCCGCCGTGCTGTGGGGGCACGTGATCACCTCGCTCGTCGCCAACCTCGTCTCGCTCGCCCTCGTGGTGCTCGTCGCCCTGGCGATGGGATTCCGTTCGGGCGCAGGGGTGCTCGCATGGCTGGCGGTCCTCGGGATCCTCGTGCTCTTCACGCTGGCCCTGACCTGGCTCGCCGTCATCCCGGGCCTCACGGCCACGTCGGTCGACGGCGTCAGCGGCTTCTCCTACCCGCTCATCTTCCTGCCCTTCATCAGCTCGGCGTTCGTGCCGACCGAGGGCATGCCGGGACCGGTGCGGTGGTTCGCCGAGCACCAGCCGGTCACCTCCATCGTCGACACCATCCGCAACCTCTTCGCCGGCCAGCCGCTCGGCACCGGCGTCTGGGTCGCCCTCGCCTGGTGCGTCGGCCTGCTCGTGCTCGCCTACGCCCTCGCGATGCGCACCTACCGCCGCAAGCTCGGCTGACCGAGCCTTCGACGCGGCACTGACGAGGCGCTGACGAGGCGCGGGAACACCGTCACCACAGGAGAATGGGCACATGCTGACCATCAGCCAGCTCGCGGCATACGCAGGCGTGACCGTGCGTGCGGTGCGGCATTACCACGCCAAAGGGCTGCTGCCCGAGCCCGAGCGCGACCACTCCGGCTACCGGCGCTACGACGCGGCCGCGGTCGTGCAGCTCGTGCGGATCCGCGTCCTCGCCGACGCGGGCGTGCCGCTCTCGCGGGTCCAGGAGCTGCTGGCGGCCGGTGACGAGGAGTTCGCGGCGGCGGTCGAGCAGATCGACCGTCGACTGCGCGCGGAGATCCGAGACCTGCAGCGGCACCGGGAGCGGATCGCCCAGCTCGCCGCTGGTGAAAGCCTGGCGCTGCCGCCCGAGGTCGTGGCCTACGTCGACCGCATGCGCGAGCTCGGCTTCCCCGAGCGGCTCATCGAGGTCGAGCGCGACAGCTGGATCCTCATCTCCGCGCAGATGCCCGACGCGGTCGCCGCCCTCATGGCGATCAAGCAGACCCAGATCGACGACGAGCCGCTGCGGCGTCTCTACCTCGACATCGGCGACCTCGTCGACTGCGGTCCCGACGACCCGCGGCTGCCGGTGCTGGCCGACCGGGTGGCCGCCTTCATCGAGGCCGCCGCAGCCCACGGCGAGGGTATCGAGGACGAGCACCCTGTCAGCGCCGAGCTCGTCGAGCTGCTCGACGCGGCGTTCCTCGAGTCCTTCGCGTGCGCCGGTCGCCTGCTCGAGCTGCTCGAGGAGCGCGGCTGGACCGGGTGGACCGACATCCGTCGCACGGCCGCGGTGTGAGGATGGGCCCATGACCACGGTGCGTCGCTTCGACCACGTCGGCATCACCGTCGCCGACCTCGACGCGGTGACGGCCTTCTTCGTCGGGCTCGGGCTGGAGCCGACCGGTCCCCGCATGACGGTCGAGGGCGACTTCCTCGACACCGTCATCGGGATCCCGGGCGCCCGCACCGAGATCGTCATGCTGCGCCCGCCGGGCGGCGACACGTGCCTCGAGCTGTCGAGCTTCGTCCGACCCGACCACGAGCCGGGCTCGCCGGCCGCGATGGCCAACGAGCTGGGCCTGCGCAACGTCGCCTTCGAGGTCGACGACCTGCGGTCCACCGTCGAGCGTCTCGCTGCCGACGGCTTCGGACTCGTCGGCGGTGTGGGTGAGTACGAAGGCGTCTGGCGCATGGCCTACGTCCGCGGCCCCGAGGGCATCATCGTGTCGCTCGCCGAGCGCATCGACGGGTCCTGAGCGGCGCGTCGCCCGGGGATGCGCAGGGCGACTGCTCTCAGTCGTCGAAGACCGACCAGCAGATGTCGTTGCGCGCCCGCTGGTCGTCGAGGACGAGCTCACGGACCGCGGACGGCAGCTGGTCGCGCTGCCAGCGGCACTCGCGCCGGCCGGCCACCTCGCCCTCGGCTGGGGTGGGCGCGGCGGCACGAACGGCCTTGATGGCATAGGCCGCCGCCCCGAGGTCATGGGCGGCCACGTGCGCGACGCACGCGGCCTGCCCTGCTGCGTATGCCGCGAAGCGGGGTGCGCCGCGCAGGTCGCGGGCCGCACCCATGGCGTGACCACCTGCGGCGCGGGCCGTCATCATCGCCACGTCGCCGCGCGTCCAGGCGCGGGCGTGCTCGATGGCGTCCCGCGGCCGTGGGTCGTCGGGGCGCTCGGACTCGAAGAGTGCGAGCACGTGCTCCGCACACGTCGCCGCCCAGAGGGCGAGCAGGTGGTGGTCGGCGTCCGTCAGGGTCCCGCCGCGACGGATCGTCACGAGGCGCGGGTCAGGGGTCGCGGGCAGGATCACGCGCGGCCTCCCGCCACCTCTACGGACTGCATCCATCGAGGTTACGCAGCCGGGCACGCAGCAGGCGAGACCGGACGGGCCGAGCCTCCACCCGTCGTCGTACGCACCTGCGACCCGGGGCGGACCACAGAGCCCGGAACATCGCTCCACGGTCAGACGCCTCCGGCGGGACGCGTGCCTAGCGTTGCGGCTGCAGACGCCCGCCACCACCGTCCCGGAGATCCGACATGCAGCCCGTCCCCCGCAACAGACCCGCCGGCCCAGTCACCGACTCGCCCGTCCCGACCTGCCCGGCACCGGCCCGGGCGGCCGCGCCTGGGCAGGACTCACGGTCGGCACCGCGGTCGCGCTCGCCGCTGTTGCCGTGCTGCCGTTCCCCGTGGCCGGGCTCGGTCCGGGCGGCGGCTACGCGGACGTGTCGACGCTCGGGGCCGCCGTCGCGGACGGACTGGTGCACTTCTGGCAGGGCGCCAGCCCGGAGCCGGACCCGAGCCCTGCGGCGCCCGTTGCCTTCTGGGCGCGGTTCCACGCCGTCAAGGCCGCTCTCGCGCTGCCGCTGCTCGTGCTCGGCATCATGCTCGGGAGGCGGATCTGGAGCGAGTGCGTCAACGCGCGCAGCGGACGACGCCGCGCCTGGTTCACCGTCGCCGGTCTGGTCGAGGCACCCCTCGTCCTGCTCGCCGCCCTCCTCGTCGTCGCCAACGTGCAGGGCGCTCTCGCTCCGCTGTCCTCGGCCCTCGGTCTGCTCGACGTCCACCCGACCGACCCCGCGGTCGCGACGACCCTCCGCGAGATCAAGGACGGCCTCGAGAACCCGTCGGGAAGGACGGCAACGCCCGCACTGACGCGGCTCGTGGAGGACTTCACGGCATACCACGTCGTCATGGTGTGGCTGGGAGCGAGCGTGACCGTGTGCCTCGTCGTGGTGGCCGCGCGCTGGTGGCGGCGCGCGCGGGGCGCAGCGGCGGCACCCTCACAACAGGTCCGCTCGGCCGGAGCCGCGGTCGCGCTGCTGTCGGCGAGCGCCTTCGCCGTCATTACGGCCGCGAACCTCAGCACGGCCCTGCACCCGGCTCCGGCACTGCTCGGCTTCTTCCAGGGAGGCGCCTGAAACGCACCGCGCCCTCGGGGTCACGGCCGTCGTCGCGGTCGGGACCGGTC
Source organism: Terrabacter tumescens (assembly GCF_014646815.1). Taxonomy (GTDB): domain Bacteria; phylum Actinomycetota; class Actinomycetes; order Actinomycetales; family Dermatophilaceae; genus Terrabacter; species Terrabacter tumescens. Next base: position 276,284 of record NZ_BMNZ01000002.1, on the reverse strand, counting down.
ACCGCCTACGGGACTCGCCACGGGTCGAGCGGGGTTATCGTGCGGAATGGCCACCGAGTCGTCCTACTCCATCGCGCCGCTCAGCCTCGAGACCTGGCCCGCGTTCGATGCGCTGGTGCAGCGGCACAACGGCATCTTCGGCGGCTGCTGGTGCATCTGGTTCCACCCCGACGGCCCCGAGCGCGGCCAGGGCGCGGAGGCCAACCGGGCGCTGAAGAAGTCCTACGTCGAGCAGGGCAAGGCGCACGCCGCTCTCGTGATGGACGGCGACGAGGCCATCGCCTGGGCCGAGTACGGCACGCCGGTCGAGCTGCCGAGCCTGCACCACCGCAAGGAGTACGACGCCACCAAGACGGCGGACCCCGACTACCGGATCACCTGCGTCTTCGTCGACAAGCGGCACCGGCGCCAGGGCGTGACGGAGCTGGCGATCACCGGTGCGCTCGACCTGATCGCCCGGGCCGGCGGCGGGACGGTGGAGAGCTACCCGCACGACCTGACCGACCAGACCAAGAAGATGTCGTCGTCGTTCCTCTACAACGGCACCCGACGGCTCTACGAGCGGCTCGGCTTCACCTACGACCGGCCCAAGGGCCTGAAGAACTGCGTCATGGTCAAGGTCGTCGAGCCGGCCTGAGGCCGGTGGCCGCCGACCGGGAGCTCAGTCCTGCGCTGCCGGAGGGGCGGCGACGCACACGACTCCCCGGTTGCCCTCCTGGTCGGCGACGACGACGAGCGACGGCGCCTCGCTGTCGTCGACGACGGTGCCACCCGCGGCGAGGGCTGCGGCGACTCGCTGCTCGGCGACCTCGGGCGCCACGTAGACCTCGACGTGGAACCGCTGACGCGGGCTCTCGTGCTCGTCCGCGTCGCCGAACCACAGATTCGGTATGCGTCCGGTGGCGTCGCGGATCTCGTCGCTGGGTGACCCGTGGCCCTGGGACTCGGCGCTCCCGGTCAGCAGCGCGGCCCACACCGGGGCGATGGTCGCGGAGCTCGCCGTGTCGAGTCCGAGCTCGATGACGCTGACGGACGCCGGGTCTGCGGTGAGGTCGTGGTCGGCGGCGATCTCGGTGATCCGGCGGGCGAGGTCGACGTCCTGCTGGGTCACCCACTGGACGACGTGCTCGGTGCCCTCGTCGTCGCGGTAGACGGCGTCGTCGCTGACCAGCTCGAGGTCGACGTACCCACGCCCCATGGACACCATCGGGTGGTGCCCGACCGCGTCGCCTGCCTCACCCACCGCGGCGAGGAAGCGTATGCCGGCGGCGAAGTCCGCGACCACGTAGCGCGCGTGCAGTCCCTGGGCCAGCTTGCGCCAGTCGGCGAGCCGGGCCTGGGCGATCGCGTCCCCTGTCAGCATGTCCATACGCGGGGACCATATCCGCGATCGCCGTCCGATGGCGGCGAGCCGTTGCCACTTCTGGATGTCGTCGATCAGGGCGCGTGCCCGTCCCGCGCCCCGGGTCGGAGATCATGGAGCCATGCCAGTCCAGCTGCTCGGTCACGAGGCCGCGGTCATCCTGGAAGCCGCCCCCCTGACGTACCCGAGCGGACAGGCACCGGCTGACCGGCCTCCACCGGGCTACCGACACTTCGCCATCACCACGCGGCTGCGGCGACGCGACTTCGACGGCGCCGCCCGTGACCTGTTGGGCTGGCGGATGCACGAGCAGGCCCGCCTGCGGATCCAGGCCTCCGACGCGCAGGCCGGAGTGGGCACCGTCGTCGTCATGCGGCTGGGTCTCGGCCCGCTCTCGTTGCGGGTCCCGTGCCGTGTCGTCGAGGTCATCGACGAGCCGAGCCGCCAGGGCTTCGCCTACGGCACTCTCCCCGGGCACCCGGAGTCCGGCGAGGAGCTCTTCGTCCTCGACCGCGACACCGACGGCGTCATCCGGTTCACGGTGACCGGCTTCTCCCGGCCGGCCTCGCTCCTGGCGCGACTGGGCGGGCCGCTCGGTCGCACCGCGCAGGACCGTACGACGCGCCGATATCTCGAGGCCCTCGACCGGCTCTAGGTCGTTCGGAGAGTGACGATGAGGGCGACGCCGGTCGCCCTCACCGTCGGTGTCAGTCCGCCGGTGTCAGAAGTTGTTGGCCATGTTGGTGAAGCGGCTGAAGTGACCCTGGAAGGCGACGACGATCGTGTCGGTCGGGCCGTTTCGGTGCTTGGCCACGATGAGGTCGGCCTCGCCCTCACGGGGAGAGTCCTTCTCGTAGGCGGCCTCTCGGTGGAGCAGGATGACCATGTCGGCGTCCTGCTCGATCGAGTTGTGCACGGCGATGCCGTTGGCGATGAAGTTGTGCGTGCCGATGACCGTGGCGTCGAAGACCTCCTCGACCCCGTCGGGCTCGATGGTCACAACGTCGTCCCACAGGACGTCGTTGGCCGCCTCGAGGTCGAGATCGAGGCTGTGGAAGACCTCCTCGAGGCGCTCGAGGCTCATCCCGTTGTCGTTGAGCACGCCGTCGGCGATGTCCTCGGCCCGGAAGCCGACGCGGCGGGACGAGCGGGTCGCCACGGCAGCGTCCTCGGGGACGGCGGCTCCGGAGCGTTCGCGCACGATCTGCAGCAGCAGCTCGGCGGCCTCGGACTTCTCGGTGTGGACCGCGATCTCCTGGAGGAAGCGGCGCTGGTCGTCGACACCGCGCACGTCGAGCTCCCACATGTCGTCGCGCGGCGCGACGGCGGTCGAGATCCCGAAGCGGAGCATCAGGTGGGCCACGTCGTCGAGGAGTCGCCGTGAGGCATGGCGCAGGACGATGCGCCCCTCGCGCGCGTCCTCGTCGACGGTGATCTCACCGTCGAGGGCGAAGAGTCCGTCGACGAGCAGCCCGATCTGGCGCTTCGGGAAGTGCGAGATGTCGGGCATGAGGGCGCGCGCACTCATCTCGGCGACGTCGAAGCCGATCGAGCACCCACGCGCCGCGAGGCGGCCACGGGAGTCCTCGGGAGTCTTCGACGACAGGATCAGCGCGCCGAGCCGGATGTCGGCGTCGTCGAGGACCTCGTCGAACATCTCCGGGGCGGGGACGTGCCTCGGCACCGCGACGCGGCTGCCGGTGCGCAGGTCGCCGAGCTGGGTCCATCCGGACGTCGTGAGGAACGGGTGGTTCTCGGTGGCGCGGACCGTCTTGCCGGACGCCAGGGTCAGCCGGAACACCGGACGCACGCCGGTGGAGAAGACCTTGGTCATCGGGCGCTTGACGTAGCGCAGCGACTCGTCGAGTCCCCAGACCGGGACCTCGAGGTCCGGGTGGCGGGCATACTCGTCGACGAGCTCGGCGATCGACATCGTGGCGCCGGTGTCGGCGCGCAGGATCCGGGTCTCGGCCGTGAGGCAGCCCGACTCACGCAGGTCGCTCATCGCGGGCTTCTTGTCGGTGCGCTGCTCGGGACCACGGTTCAGCTGCGAGATCGCGATGACCGGCACCTCGAGCTCCTTGGCGAGCAGCTTGAGCGCACGCGAGAACTCCGAGACCTCCTGCTGGCGCGACTCGACGCGCTTGCCCGAGCTCATCAGCTGGAGGTAGTCGATGACGACGAGCTTGAGGTTCTCGCGCTGCTTGAGCCGGCGGCACTTGGCGCGGATCTCCATGAGCGACATGTTGGGCGAGTCGTCGATGAAGAGCGGGGCGTCGGAGACGCGGCCCATCGTCGAGGCGAGGCGGGTCCAGTCCTCCTCGCGCATCGTGCCCTTGCGCATGTGCTGCAGCTGGATGCCGGCCTCGGCCGAGAGCAGACGCATCGTGATCTCGGTGCGGCTCATCTCGAGCGAGAAGACGACGGCGGCCATCTTGTGCTTGATCGCGGCCGACCGGACGATGTCGAGCCCGATCGTCGAGTTGTGAGTCGGGATCATCGCCTCGCCGGCGAGGTACAGGTGGTCGGCCGCCGCGACCTCGATGCAGCGGACCGGTACCGACTCGACCGGACGGATCGCAGAGATCTTCCACGCCGTAGCGTCGATGGCAGTGACGCCGGTCGCCGGGCGCCGCTCGACCGTTACGACACCACTGCGCTCAATGGCCCCCAGAACCTCGGCGGTCGTCACCACTCGACCGGGACCACCGTCGATCGCGACGAACCACTGGTGCTGCTCGTCGGCGACGAGCACCGACCCGTCGGAGAACTCGACCTCGTAGCACGGGCGGTCGACCATGACCTCAGTGGCGGCCACGACGCGAGTGGGCAGTCCGTCCGACCCGATGACGAAGTCACCGACGGAGACCTCGCCCATGGTGGTCCAGCCGCCCGGGGTCGCGAGAGGCGTGTCGAGAGCAAGCGCCTTGCCCATCGCGGGGCGGGCGGCGATGACGATCATCTGGCCGGGGTGCAGGCCGTTGGTCAGGGCGTCGAAGTCGGTGAAGCCCGTGGGCACACCGGTCATCTCGCCGGAGCGGCCCGACGCGACCTCGATCTCGTCGACCGTGGCCTCGATGATGTCGCCGATGGCGTGGTAGTCCTCGCCGCCGCGCTTGTCGGCGACGGCGTAGACCTCGGCCTGGGCGGCGTTGACGATGTCCTCGACGTCGCCACCGCCCTGGGCGTAGCCGAGCTGGACGATGCGGGTGCCGGCCTCGACGAGGCGGCGCAGCACGGCGCGCTCGGCGACGATCTGGGCGTAGTAGCCGGCGTTGGCCGCGGTGGGGACCGAGGCGATGAGCTGGTGGAGGTAGGCCTGGCCGCCGACGCGTCCGAGGTCGCCGCGCTTGGTCAGCTCGTCGCTGACGGTGATGGCGTCGGCGGGCTCGCCGCGGCCATAGAGGTCGAGCACGGCGTCGTAGATGAGCTCGTGCGCGGGCCGGTAGAAGTCGGTGCCCTTGAGCTGCTCGACGCAGTCGGCGATGGCGTCCTTGGACAGCAGCATGCCGCCGAGGACCGACTGCTCGGCGCCGACGTCCTGGGGCGGGAGCCGGTCGTCCGGAGGCCCCCCGTCACGGGTCGACGACGACGCAAACGCACTGGTGCTCAGCTCGTCGAGCGACACGTGCTCCCCTTCCCCTGAACGGTGAATGACCTCGGCCCAACCCGGTCCACACCAGTAGACAACGCAGCCCTGACAGTGCCCGATCCGGGGCGGGACGTAGCCCTCCCGGCCGTCCGTCCGCCCTCCCGTGGGGCACCCGCCCCACCGTAGGTGCGCGACTCGGCCGACAACAACCTCAGGAGCCCCTCACTCCCCGACGCCTGTGGACAACCGGTGGACGGCCACCCTCGACACGCCGTCAACAGGTGTGGACAACGTGTGTGCACAACTGTGGGCATGTGGCGGCGGTCACACCCTCGCGTGCTCGCTGACCTGCGCGGATGCCCGTCCACGGGGTGTGGAGAACAAGTTCCGCACCCCTGTGCGTTGTCCACAGACGTGTGCGACACGCCCGAGCGTGGGGTATGCCGTGTGGCTGGGACGTGCGCGCCGTGCTCACAGTCCTGCGGCCGAGGCGTCGTAGTAGTCCCGGTTGCGCAGGCCGGCGGCGGCTGACTCGTCGAGGACGGCCGTGGCATCAGCGTGCCACTGGAGCACGGAAGCCGGGCACGACGCCGAGAGCGGGCCCTCGAGCGCGGCGGCCACGGCGTCGGCCTTGCCCGGCCCGGACGCGACGAGGACGAGGCGCCGCGCGTCGAGCACGGTGCCGAGTCCCTGCGTCACGCAGTGGGTCGGCACGTCGTCGATCCCGGCGAAGAAGCGCGCGTTGTCGTGCCGGGTCCGGTCCGACAGTCGCTTGACCCGGGTCCGCGATGACAGGGCCGAGCCCGGCTCGTTGAAGCCGAGGTGGCCGTTGGCGCCGATGCCGAGGATCTGGACGTCGACCCCGCCCGCGGCGGCGATGCGACGCTCGTACTCGGCGGCTCCGGCGTCGAGCTCGGCCTCGGTCCGCCCCGAGCCGTCCGGCACGTGCAGGCGGTCGGCCGGCAGCCCCAGCGGGCCGCAGACCTCGCGCAGCAGCACCTCGCGGTAGGACTGCGGGTGTCCGACCGGCAGCCCGACGTACTCGTCGAGGGCGAAGCCGCGGGCCCGGCTCAGGTCGAGCCGGCCCGTCCGCACGGCGGCCGCGAGCTCGGCGTAGAGCCCGAGCGGCGACGACCCGGTGGCGAGACCGAGGGCCGGCTCGGGGGGCCCTGCGACAGTGAGGCCGTCGATGACGACCTCGGCGGCCCGGCGGGCGACGTCGGCGGGCGTGGGCAGGACGAGGACCTCCATCAGCCCACCCTCTCACCGGTCGGGACGACCGTACGGGCGGCGTCCGCAGTAGACTGAGTCGTCCCAGCCGCCCCGGCCGTCCCCGCAGTCCCCGCAGTCCCCGCAACGCGATGTCCGGCGGCCGGCCGCACGGTCCCGGGTCGCACGCTCCCGAGCCAGGCAGCCCCGAGGGCGGCCACCGGCACGTCCGCCGCCAGCAGCTCGACCCGCTCGGGCAGCCCGAGGGTCTCGACGATCCGTGAGGAGCGCCCGCGACGCTCGAGGTCGGCCCGGACGCCACGCAGCAGCGGTTCACCGAGGCCCGCGAGACCGCCACCCACGACGACGCGCTCGGCGCCGGACGCGAGCGCGAGCACCTGGACGGCGAGTCCCACGCCCGTGCACAGCACGTCGACGGCAGCCGCGGCGAGCAGGTCGCCGGCGGCCGCCGCCGCGAACGGGTCACGGGCCCGTCGTCGAGGCTCGGGCCACAGCCGTGCGAGGGCCGATCCGGATGCGACCGTCTCGAGGCAGCCGACCTGTCCGCACGAGCACGGTGCGTCGCCGCCCACCGGGAGGTGGCCGATCTCGCCTGCGGCACCGTCGATGCCACGGACGACGACTCCGTCGCGGACGACGGCGGACGCGAGCCCCGTGCCGAGGTTGAGGTAGGCCAGCGCCGGCGACGAATCGCCCCGCGGCACAGGCCCTTCGGCTGAGGTCCGCAGGCGCCACGCCCCGAGCGCGGCCGCCTTGACGTCGTTCTCCACCGACACCGGCACGCCGAGGCGCCTCGACAGCTCACCGCCGAGGTCGAGCGACTCGACCTCGAGGTTGACGGCGTGCCGCGCGAGCCCGGTCACCGGGTCGACGAGCCCCGGCATGCACGCGCCGACCGACACGACGTCGACCGCCGGTCCCGCGGCACTCCCTTCGAGCACCTCCCGGGCCAGGCGCACCGCCACGTCGACGACGTCGACCGGTCCCCGGCCCGACGGAGCCGAGTGCAGCGCGTGCACCGTGCCGTCGTCGGACACGAGGGCCACTGCGGTCTTGGTCCCACCGATGTCGATGCCGAGCCTGAGCCCGGCCGTCATCGCGGCGGCACCCCGAGATAGCGTCCGAGCGCCTCGGCGACGACGACGGAGCCGCCGAAGGTCACGAGGTCGGCGCCGCCACGGGGCCACCCGCAGTCCACGACGATCGTCGGATGTCCCTGCGCGCGAAGCCGGTCCGCAACAACCCACAGTGGGTGACCGGCCGACAGCCCTCGTCCGGCCACCGCGACCTTGGCGCCGGCGGGCACGTCGGCCTCCTCCGTCGTCAGCCCCACGGCCCGCGGTCCCCAGGCGACGCGGCCGACCGCGAGGTTCGGGTCCGACGCCACCTGCACGATGACCGGCTGCCCGGGCGCGTCGAGCCACGCCCGCACCGCGTCACCGACCTCGAAGCCCTCGACGAGCGCGCCGTTGAGCCAGCCACGCGCTTCACGCTTGCCCTCGCTCCCAAATTCCGCCTTGACCCCAAAATACTTGGACAGCAACGCGACTCGCGCCACCGCATCCTCGAGCCGCGCCACCGGCAGCCGCCCCGACGCTGTTGCCTCGACGACCGCCTCGACGACCGCGAGGTAGCACTCCTCCGTCGTCTCGGACCCCAGGCAGAGCAGGTCGCACCCCGCGACGAGGGCGCGCACCGCCGCCTCCGGGATGCCGGTCTCGGCGGAGGCCCCGGCCATGTCGAGGGCGTCGGACACGATGACCCCGTCGAAGCCGAGCCGTCCGCGCAGCACGTCTCGGAGCACCGCCGGCGAGAACGTCGCCGGACGCTCGGCGTCGATGGCGCTGACGACGACGTGCGAGGTCATGATGCACGCGACACCCGCCTCGATCGCCGCCCGGAACGGCTCGAGCTCGCGCGCGTCGAGCACGTGCGCCTCGACGTGCACGCGCGGCAGGGCGTGGTGCGAGTCGGTCACGGTGTCACCGTGCCCGGGGAAGTGCTTGGCGCAGGCCGCGACCCCGACCGACTGCACACCCGTGACGTAGGCCGCCGAGTGACGCGCCACGTGCGAGGCGTCCGCGCCGAAGCTGCGCGCGCCGATGACCGGGTTCTCGTCGGCCGAGTTGACGTCGACGACGGGCGCCAGGTCGAGGTTGATCCCGTATGCCGCGAGCTCGCGTCCGATGGCCGAGGCGGAGTCCCGGGTCAGCGCGGTGTCGTCCAGGCGGCCGAGCAGCGCGTTGCCGGGCTGGGTCGAGCCGGTCGGGTAGTGCAGCCGGGTCACGTCGCCGCCCTCCTCGTCGACGGCGACGAGCAGGCCCGGCGCGGCCGACCGCAGCGACGCGCACAGCTGCGCGAGCTGGTCGGGACCCACCACGTTGGCGCCGTAGAGGCACACGGAGGCCAGGCCCGCGGCATACTCCCGCTCGACCCACGCGGGGACGGTGGTGCCGACGAATCCGGGCATGAGCGTGCCGACTGCGAGGCGCCGCAGCGCCTCTCGTGAGGTGGTCATGTCAGCCCTTCACCGCCCCGCCGACAAGGCCGTTGCTCATGCGCCCCTGGACGACGAGGAAGAAGATGATGACGGGCACGGCCACGACGGTCGACGCGGCCATGACCTGGCCCCAGTCGGTCTCGCGGGTCGCGCTCGCCTGGACGAAGCCCCGCAGCCACAGAGGCAGGGTGCGGGACTGCTCCTCGGTCATGACGACCAGGGCCACGGTGAACTCGTTCCACGCCTGGAGGAACGCGTAGACGCCGGACGCGACGAGCCCGGGAGCCAGCAGCGGGAACGTGATCCGCAGGAAGGCCTTGGTGCGCGAGAGCCCGTCGACCATGGCGGCCTCCTCGAGCTCCACCGGCACCCCGGCCACGAAGCCGCGCAGCATCCACACCGTGAAGGGCACGACGGCCGCGGTGTAGAGCAGCGCGAGCCCGAGGATGTTGTTGAGCAGGCCGATCGAGCTCATCATCTTGTACTGCGCGATGAACAGTCCCTCGGCCGGCAGCATCTGGATGAGCAGCAGTGCGAGGACGAACGAGCGGCGGCCGCGGAACCGGAAGCGGCTGATCGCGAGTGCCCCGAGGAAGGCGACGACAATGGCGGCCGCGACGGTGATGAGGGTGACGGCGAGCGAGATCCCCAGCGCCCGAACGAAGCCCGCGTCACCGAAAACGGTCGCGAAGTTGTCGAGCGAGCCACCGAAGGGCAGGAACGTCGGGGTGCTCGACTGGAGCGTCACCTTGTCGAGGAACGCCGAGTTGAGCATCCAGTAGACGGGGAACGCCCAGACGAGGGCGACGGCCACGGCGACGACCGTGAGCACCGTGCGCCGCGTCGAGCGTCGCGACCGGGCGGGGCCGAGAGTGCGACTCACGACTCCTCCTTCATGAGGGAGCGGACGTAGTACCAGCTGACGGCCACGGTGAGCAGCAGCATGAGGATCGAGACGGCGCTGGCCATCCCGAAATCGCCTGCGCCCGTGCCGAGCTGGTAGATGTACGTGCCGAGCAGGTGGGTCTCGTTGGCGACGCCGCCGGCGTCCTGGAGCAGCTTGATCTGGGTGAAGACGCGCAGGTCCCAGATCAGCTGGAGCAGCAGGACGATCGAGATGACCGGCGCCACGAGCGGAAGGATGATGAGCCGCAGGCGTTTCCACCCGCCGGCACCGTCGATCTCGGCGGCCTCGAGCACCTCCGGCGACAGCTGGGTCAGTCCGGCGTAGATCGACAGCGCCACGAAGGGCACGCTCATCCACACGACGATGACGGCCGCGACGACGAAGAACGACAACGGTTCGACGAGCCAGTTGTGCCCCTGCGCGTCGACGCCGACGCGGTCGAGGGCCCAGTTGAGCAGTCCGTTGCGCCAGTTGACGATCCACGTCCACACCGTCATCGAGGCGACCACCGGCATGGCCCACGCGAGGAGCAGCGCGACCTGCAGGGTCAGCCGACCGACGCGACCGACCGCTCCCATGAGCAGCGCCAGGGCGAGACCGATGGCGACGGTCAGCAGCGCGCACACGAGGCAGAAGGCGAGGGAGCGCCCGACGATGACCCAGAGGTTCGGGTCGCTGAGCAGGGCCGTGTAGTTCGCCAGGCCGACCCACTCGGGCGGCTGGCCGAACTGCTGCATCATCCCGAAGTGCTGGAAGCTCGTGACGACCTGCCACCCGACGGGGTAGCCGAGGGCGGCGACGAGCAGCACGACCGCGGGCACGACGAGCAGGGCGGGCAGGTGGCGGCGCGGGCGGGGAGCGGGAGGCGCCTCCGGAGGCGCGGAGGCGGTCTCCGGGGGTGCGGTGGCCGTGGAGGTCATGGGCAGGGGCCTTTCGGACCGGGGTCCGGCGGCCGGCTGGGAGGGGTTCCCGGCCGCCGGACGCGGTGTCACGCGGGCGTCAGGTCACTTGAGGTTGAGCAGCGGCGTGATCTTGGCGTCGTACTCCTTGGCGAGCGCCGTGAGGTCCGAGGCGTCGCGGATCTTGGAGAAGAACTCCTCCATGATCATCTTCGACTCGACCGTCGCCCAGCCCGGAGCGGCCGGGGTGAGCTTGGAGTTCGACGCGGACTCGATGAGGGCCTTGGCGAACTGGTCGTCACCGAGCGAGCTGACGTAGTCGCTGTTGGCCGGGCCGAGGCCGGCTCCGCCGAGCTTCTTCTGGTAGTCCGCGGAGAAGATGATCTTGAGCAGCTCGCGCGACAGGGCCTGGTTCTGGCTGGCCTTGGAGATGGCGATGTTCGAGCCACCGGCGAAGACCGGGGCCGGCTTGCCGTCGTTGCCCGGAAGCACGAACGCGCCGAACGTCGCGTCGTTCCACTCGCGGACCTTCTTGCCGTCCTTCTCCTTGAGGTCACCGATCGACCAGTGCGCCCAGCCCGGCGCCATGATCGTGGCGGCCGCGAGCGACGTCTTGCCCGTGACCTTCTGGTTCGCGTCGAGGATCTCGTCGGCGTCGTTGACGTAGAGCCACGGCGTCTGGTCCTTGGCGTCGGCCGGCGCCTTCGAGGCGTCGCGGTAGAGGTCCTGCAGCTGGGTCAGGCCCTTGACCGTGTTGGGGTCCGAGAGCGTCGAGACCCACTGGCCGTTCTCCTGCTTGGCGAGCTCGCCGCCGTTGGCGAAGATCCACGAGATGCCGTTGCGCCAGTCCTGGCCGCCGAGGAAGAAGCCCGAGAAGTTTTTGATGCCCCGGGGGTTCTTGGCGGTGATCGTCTTGACCGCCGTGTCGAACTCGTCGAGCGTCTTCGGCTGCGCGACGCCGGCCTCCTTCCAGAGGTCCTTGCGGGCGAAGAGGTAGCGCGACCCGAAGTAGTAGGGCAACGCATACTGCTTGCCGTCGACCGTGCCCACGTCGACGAACGACTGGAGCAGCTTGCTGCCGCCGAGCTCCTGGTAGAGGTCGGAGACGTCGCTGAAGGCGCCGACGTTGGTGAAGGTCGGGCTCTGGGTGTTGCCGAGCTCGGTGACGTCGGGCGTGTTCTTCGGGTCGGGAAGGGCCGTCGTCAGCTTGGTGACGAGGTCGGGCCAGGTCTGCTCCTCGATGGCGAGGGTGGCGCCCGTCTTGGCCTTGAAGGTGTCCTGCAGGTAGGTGCGCAGCTCCTTCGGGGTGTCGGAGCCCGCGAGCCAGAGGGTGATCGTCTTGCCGGCGTTGCCGGCGGTGCCCGACGCGCTCGGCGAGGGGTCGGAGGTGGAGCCGGTCGCGCCGCCGCCGCACGCGGTGAGCACGAGGGCCGCGGTGGTCGTGGCGACGGCCAGACCCAGGGTCTTCTTCATACCTGTCTTCCTTTCGAAGGGCCGCGGTGCGGACCGGTTGTTCGCTGGACGCGAGTGGAGGGGTGTCCCTGTGGAGGGGAGGTCGAGGGGTGGTGCTGTGGTGCTGTCGTGGCGCTGTGGTCGAGGGATGGCGTATGCCGTCCCGCCGGGTCGGGCGGTCAGGCGACGCCGAGCTGGTCCCAGAGGACGAGGACGGCCGCCCCCCGCAGGACGATGTCGTCGGGGCGGTGCGCGAGACGCACCGTGAGGTCGGTGGTGGTGCGGGCGAGGAGGCGGGCCCGGAGCGTCTCGTCGAGGGCGTCGCGCAGGACGCCGCCGAGGAGGTGCTCGGGTCCGCTGAGCACGACCTCGGAGAGGTCGAGGGCGGCGACGACGGGTGCGAGGGCGATGCCGAGGCGCTCACCGGCCTCGCGCAGCGGCTCGAGGGGGGCGTCACCCGATGCTGCGGCGAGCGCCTTCTCTAGGTTCGGGGCCGACACCCAGGTCTCGAGGCAGCCGACCTTGCCGCAGCGGCAGGTCGCGCCACCGTCGGTGCCGACGGTGACGTGGCCGATCTCGCCCGAGGCGAAGTGGGCGCCGCGGACGCGCTGCCCGCCGACGATGAGGCCGCCACCGACACCGCGGCCGATCTTGACCAGGACGAGGTCGTCGCCGCCGTCACCGAGCGTGTAGTCGGCGTGCACGGCGGCGTCGGCGTCGTTGACGACGAAGACGGGCAGTCCCGTGGCGTTCGCGACGATGTCGCGCAGCGGCACGTCGGTCCAGCCGAGGTTGGGGGCGGTGTCGACGACGCCACCGGGCCCGACGATGCCGGGCGTGCCGACGCCGATGCCGAGCAGGGGCGCGGTGGCGGCGCCGATGACCTCGTGCACGAGGTCGAGCACCTTGTCGACGACGGCCTGTCCGGAATCGTCGCCGATGGGCCGCTCGGCGCGGACGAGGATGTTGCCGTCGAGGTCGAGCACGGCGGCGCGCAGCACCTCGTGCTCGGCGAGGTCGACGCCGATGGCCTGCAGGCCGGTGCGATTGACGTCGACGAGGGTGCCCGGCTTGCCGGGACGCACGACCTCGGAGGGACCGAGCTCGACCGCGTGACCACTGTCCATGAGCTCGGAGACGAGGTCCGAGACCGTCACCTTGCTCATCCCGAGCCGGCGGGCGAGGTCGGCCCGGCTCATCGCGCCGACGGAGTAGAGCATCTGGAGCACGAGCGAGAGGTTGTGCCGACGGCCGTGGGCAGGCAGGACGGCGGAGCGGGGCGAGACCCGGCGGGCACGGGGAAGAGCGGTGGTCACGAGAGTTAGTAAAGTTTACTAACTCTCACCTTGGCAAGGGTTTCCGAGAAATTCACCGCCCGCCCCTTGCTCCCGGTCGAGGTGATCCCGACACCGACGCCGGTCGCGCGATCACCTCGACCCACGAAACGGCCGGGCGCGACCTACAGTCGAGGCATGTGCCGCAACATCCGACAGCTCCACAACTTCGAGCCGGCCGCGACGAGCGACGAGGTCCACGCCGCCGCGCTGCAGTACGTCCGCAAGGTCAGCGGGAGCACCAAGCCCAGCCAGGCCAACCAGGCCGCCTTCGACGAGGCGGTCGAAGCGATCGCCCACGCGACGGCCCACCTGCTCGAGCACCTAACGACGTCCGCACCGCCCAAGGACCGCGAGGTCGAGCGCCAGAAGGCGCGCGAGCGCAACGCCGTCCGCTTCGGCACCCCCGCCTGACTCGCAACGCCCTTCCGACCGCCTACCCCAGGAACCGGCCGATCTCCTTGTCGTTCTTCGTCGTCGCCGTCGCGGCCCTGCTCGCCCTGCTCACCGTCCTGCTCCACCGGCGCCTCGCCGTCGCACCCGGCTGGCCCACACCCGCCAGGCGCTCCGTCGCGGTCGTCCTCACCATCGGGTGGGCCGCGACGCTAGCGGCCTTCGCCGTCCAGGCCGGCGTCATCGACCCCCGTGGCTCACGGTGGCTCGCCTGGGCCGGGATGACGTGGCTGGCCCTCAGCTGGTACCTCCTGCTCGGAGTCCTCGTCCTCGGGATCATCGCTCTCGCAACGAGACTCGCCGGCCGCCCGCAGGCCCGACGGGCTGTCCTGCGCACCGGCACCCCCCTCGTCGTGCTCCTGGCACTCGGCACGACGGCATTCCGGAATGATGTGGCGCAACTCGCACGCTCGTAGCGCCACATCCCCGGCTCCAGACCTCCACGAGGCGGCGGCTCCCTCGGTCACCCCGGTCACCGTGACGGACCCCGACCTGCCGGCCGACTTCGACGGCCTTCGGGTCGCCCTCGTCACCGACCTGCACGTCGGCCCGGTCCGTGACGTCACGTTCACGCGGCGCGTCGTCGACATGCTGCGCAACGAGAACGTCACCCTGACCAGGGGTTCCGCCTCGATCCGGCTCGCCGGCATCCACGACGAGACCGGCACGGGCGTCGACGCGCCCAACCTCGAGCAGGCCCTGTCGGGCGTCCCGGCCGACGCCTTCACCCTGCTCGCCGCGCACCAGCCCAAGGCCGCCGAGTCGGGGCAGGGCCGCGGGGTCGACCTCCAGCTCTCCGGGCACACCCACGGCGGCCAGCTCTGGCCGTTCCGGTACGCCGTGCTGCTCCAGCAGCCGGTCGTCGACGGTCTCGACGCGGTCGGTGACGTGCCCGTCCTGACGAGCCGGGGCGCCGGCGCCTGGGGACCGCCCGTGCGCGTCCTCGCCCCGCCGCAGATCCCGGTCATCACCCTGCACGCGGGCGCGGGCGCACCCTAGGCTGACCGGCATGGGCATCTGGGCGACCCAGGTCACGCCGCGGCTCGTCGCGGCCGGCAGCGAGGACGAGAAGATCCGCGCCCTGCGCGCCCGCGCCTGCGAGGGCCTGCACGGTGAGGTCGTCGAGCTCGGCTTCGGCAGCGGGCACAACATCGGGCTCTACCCGGCCGCCGTGACGCGCGTCGTCGCGGTCGAGCCGTCCGACGTCGCCTGGGAGCTCGGCGCCCTGCGGCGGGCAAGCAGCCCGATCCCCATCGTCCGCGGCGACCTCGACGGGCAGTGGCTCAGCCTGCCGGACGCGAGCGCCGACGCCGTGCTGTCGACGTTCACGCTGTGCACCATCCCCGACATCGGGCGCGCCCTGGCCGAGGTGCGACGGGTGCTGCGTCCGGGCGCCGCCCTGCACTTCCTCGAGCACGGGATCGCCCCCGAGGAGGGCGTGCAGCGCTGGCAGCGCATCCTCGAGCCGGTGCAGAAGAAGGTCTTCGACGGCTGCCACCTCACCCGGCCGATCGACCGGCTCATCGAGGAGTCGGGTCTCGTCATCGAGACGATCGAGCGTGCCTACGCGCCGATGCCGAAGATGATGCGGCCGTGGGTGTTCGGCTACCTCGGCCGCGCCGTGCGACCGGTCTGAGACGCGGTCACCGCCCCCGGCTACCGTGGGCGCATGACGAGCGGCCCCCACCCCGACCTCGCGTCGCAGGTGCGGGCAGCACTCGCGGCTCGCGCCGATCCCGAGCGGGCGGCGGGGCAGCAGCGCTACATGAAGTCGGCGATGCCCTACGTCGGCCTCACGTCCCCGGCGCTCAAGGCCGTCCTCACGCCGCTGCTGCGCGACCCGGGCCTGGCCATGGAGTCGCGCGCGCAGTGGGAGGCGACGATCCGCGAGCTCTGGGACGACGCCACGCACCGCGAGGAGTGGTATGCCGCCATCGCCCTCGCGCGTCACCGCCCCTATCGTGCGTGGGTCGACAGCGACGCGATGCTGTTGTGGGAGAGCCTGATCCGCACCGGCGCGTGGTGGGACGTCGTCGACGACATCGCGACCCACCTCGTGCGTGACACGGTGCTCGCCCACCCGACGGTCGAGGGCCTGCGGATGCGCGACTGGGCCGGGTCGGACTCGCTCTGGGTGCGGCGCGCGGCGATCATCTGCCAGGTCGGGGCGGGCGTCCGTCTCGACCAGTCGCTGCTCGCCGACGTCATCGAGCCCAACATCGAAGACCCGGACTTCTTCGGCCGCAAGGCGATCGGCTGGGCCCTGCGCGACCACGCCCGCGTCGACCCCGAGTGGGTGCGGGCCTTCGTCGCCGCGCACCCCGACCTGTCGGGGCTGTCGCGGCGCGAGGCGCGCAAGCACCTCGGACCCCTGGCGTGAGCGGCGCCGCCACGCCGCCGGTGGGCCACCGGCGCGAGATCGTCCGCCTCGCCGTCCCGGCGTTCCTCGCTCTCATCGCCGAGCCGCTCTTCCTGCTCGCCGACTCGGCGATCGTCGGCCACCTCGGCACGGCCGAGCTCGCCGGGCTGGGCGTCGCGAGCGCCGCCCTCGTGACGGCCGCCGGCATCTTCGTCTTCCTCGCCTACGGCACGACGAGCGTCGTCGCCCGCCACCTCGGAGCGGGCGACGAGAGCTCCGCGATCAGCGCCGGCATCGACGGGCTGTGGCTGGCCGTCGGCCTCGGGGCGGTCACGGCAGCCGCCGTCGCGGTGTGGGCCGGACCGATCAGCGCGGTCTTCGGCGCGTCGCCCGCAGCACTCGAGCAGGCCACGACCTACCTGCGGATCTCGGCCCTCGGCATCCCGGCGATGCTCGTCATCCTCGCCGTCACGGGAGTGCTCCGCGGGCTGCAGGACACGACGACACCGCTCGTCGCCTCGGTCGTCGGCTTCGGCGCCAACATCGCGCTCAACCTGCTGTTCGTCTACGGGTTGCACTGGGGCATCGCCGGATCCGCATGGGGCACCGTCATCGCGCAGACCGGCATGGGGCTCGCCCTCGTCACCGTGCTGCTCGTCAAGGCGCGGGCCCGGCAGGCGAGGCTGCGGCCCCATCCCGCGCGCGTCCTCGCATCCGCGCGCACCGGCATACCCCTGTTCGTGCGCACGCTCGCCCTGCGTGCCACGCTGCTCGTCACGACGTGGGTCGCAGCCTCGCTCGGCGACGTCCCGCTCGCGGCCCACCAGGTCGCGCTGACCGTCTGGTCGTTCCTCGCCTTCGCCCTCGACGCGCTGGCGATCGCTGCGCAGGCGATCACGGGCCGCGCGCTCGGTGCGGGCGACCGCGAGGGCGTGCGGCTCGCGATGGGCACGATGGTGCGCTGGGGCGTCTGGGGCGGACTGGCGCTCGGGCTCGTCCTCGCCGCCCTGCACTCCGTCATCCCGCCGCTCTTCACGTCCGACCCCGCCGTGCAGCAGGCGCTGGGCGCGGCTCTCGTCGTCGTCGGCCTGGGGCAGGCCGTCGCCGGCTACGTCTTCGTCCTCGACGGCGTCCTCATCGGCGCCGGCGACGGCAGGTGGCTCGCCCTCGGGATGGTCATCACCCTCGTCGCCTACCTCCCGTTCATCCTCGCCGTGCGCGCGGCCGGGCCGAGCGGCTCCGCGACCCGCGACGTCGTCGTGCTCTGGCTCGCCTTCACGGCGTTCATGGTCATCCGCGCCATCGTGCTCGGCTGGCGGGCGCGCCGCGACGACTGGATGGTCGTGGGAGCGCGCTGATCGCCTACCCCGGCGGTTCAGGGCGGGATCAGGGCTGGGTCAGGCGGGCGCGGCACGGCGGACGCTCCCGTACACGGCGGCTCGTCAGGTGCTCACGGCTGCGTCGGAGGGCCTGACGTGGCTCGTCGTGTCTGCCAGGCCTTCTTTGCGGCGGCGCTCCGGCGTCGGCGGCGTGCCTCCTGCTCCCTGACGGCGCGCTTCGCCGCCGCCTCCTCGCGGCGACGTTCACGCTCGAGGACCGCCTCGGAACGCACCGGCCAGACGTAGGGCACGTCCGGGTCGGCATCCGGGAAGGCTGACGCGTAGTGCGCCGCGTCCTTGCGCACGAGGGCGGAGCGGTGGCTGGCCTGCACGGGCTCCTCGAAGAGCCAGGCGGGCAGCGCTCCGGCGGCGAGCAGCTCGTCGTAGGTCCGGAGCGGCCCGACGCCGGCCGCAGCGAGGTCTGCCGTGATCGTCCCGGCGCACGTGTCGTCGTAGCCGCGTCGCACCCACTCGTCACACATGTCGAGCCCGTAGCGGCCCAACGCCTCCTCGTGGCCCTTCCACATCAGGACCGCCGGGTGGGATGCCCACGCGTAGCCGGGGACGGTGAGCGCCCGCACGATCTGGATGACCTCGACGCGCTGCTTGCCCAGGCGCTTCGTGTCAAGCACGGCGGCGGTCCGGGCGAAGTCCGCGTACGGCACGAAAGTCTGCACGAGCACCCCTCCAGACGAGCCCGACACGCTGCCGACCCACGGCCGGCCCGATGCCGGCCCGATGCCGACACTGGAGTGGCCGTACCCGCATCACCCGAGCGTCGTCACCCGGACCGCACGGCACCGGCGACCAGCAGCCCCGCCGACACGAGGGAGAGCGCGGCGCGGACGCCGTTCAGGGCGACCCAGCCCGGCGCATACCCCTGCCATGCCTGAGCCGCGACGGCCGAGCCCGCATCGACCCGGCCGAGGGCCTCGTTGCGTGGCACGTGGTAGGCCGCGGTGACGGCGAGCGCCGCCAGGCCGGTCACGGCGCCGGAGGCGAGCAGGGAGCGCGTGCTGCCGTCGGTGTGCAGCAGCGCCGACCCGCCGACGGCGAGCGAACCGAGGGCCGAGACCGCGAGAGGCACCGCGAGACCCCGCGGAGCGGTGACGTTCATCGACTGCATGGCCCGGACAGCCTCACCCGCGGCAAGCCGGTCGAGGGCCGGCATGACGAAGGTCGAGAAGCCGACGAAGACGCCACCGAGCACACCGGCCCCGAGGGCGGTGGCGAGGGTGACGGTGCGCATCAGAGTGGTCATGGGTCCATGGGACCGCGGGCGGATGAGCATCTGAATGCGCTCTCTGCTCAGCCACCTCAGCGATCGTCTCACCAGCGTACGCTCGCCGCATGGACACGCTGAGCTCGGTCCTCGACGGCCACCGCGCCCGAGGCGCCTCGCTCCTGCGCTGCGAGATGCAGGCGCCGTGGGCCCTGCGGATCCAGGACGAGGCGGTGCTCGGTCTCGTCGTCCTCGTGCGCGGCTCTGCCTGCCTCGCGCCGGAGCAGGGCGACGCCGTCGTGCTGGGTGAGGGTGACCTCGCGCTCGTCCGCGGTCTGCGCCCCTACGTCTTCGGTGACGACCCGTCGACCGCCCCGATGGCCGTGGTCGAGCCCGGCAACGTGTGTCGCTCGCTCACCGGCGAGGCGCTGGCGACCACCTACGGCCTAGGCACCCGGACCTGGGGCAACGCGGGCGAGCCCCGCCCCGCCGGCGCCGACGGCCAGCCCGACGGTCAGCGGACCACGACCTTCCTCACGGCGTCGTGGGAGCTGCCCGGACAGCTCACCGGACGTCTCGTCGACGCGCTGCCCGACGTGGCCGTCGTGCCCGCCGAACAGCTCGACCCGGCGCTGGTCGACCTGCTCGCCCGCGAGGTCCAGCGCGACCTGCCGGGCCAGGAGGTGGTGCTCGACCGACTCGTCGACCTCGTGCTCGTCGGGGCGGTGCGGGCCTGGTTCGACCGCGACCGCGCCGCCGCCCCCGCCTGGTGGGCCGCGAGCACCGACCCCGTCGTCGGGCGCGCCCTCGGCCTGCTCCACGGCAACCCCGCCCACCCGTGGACGCTGGAGCGACTGGCGGCAGCCGTGCACGTGTCGCGGGCCACGCTGTCGAGGCGGTTCGCCGACCTCGTCGGCCGCCCGCCGATGGCCTACCTCGCGCAGTGGCGGCTCGCGCGCGCGGCCGACCTGCTGCGCGACGGGACGGCGACGGTCGAGCAGGTGGCGCACGCGGTCGGCTACGCCAACGCCTTCGCGTTCAGCGCGGCATTCAAGCGCGAGCACGGGCTGTCACCACGGGCCTTCCGGGCGGCGTCGACGGCCGGCGGCGCCACGAGACCCGTCCGACCCTCGCGCCAAGGAGCGGGTGCTGCCTCACCGAGCGGCCACTGATCCCGCCGGGCATCCCACGGTCGGGTGGGAGCGGAGTCAGGGCCAACTGCTACGGGTTTCCCAGCGTTCTTTAAGGTCCGGCGCCCATAGTCGTACTCGTGAGTTGCTCCTGTGCGACTCGGTGATCTCCTCCCCTGTCGGATCACCGGGTCAAGGGCACCCGCTCCTGCTGGTCGAGTTCGGCGACGTGACCAGCAGGAGCGGGTTTTCTCTTTCCCGGCACTCGGCGCACTCGTCGGGCATGACGCACGGACACTGACGGCGAGTCACATGGCCCCGTCGGCCACCTCGACGTCCGCCAGCATGGCCTGCACCTCGGCCGTCGTCGGCATGGCCGTCGAGCAGGCGAGCCGGCCGACGACGAGCGCGCCGGCCACGGCGGCGAAGTGGAGGGTGCGCTCGAGGTCCCAGCCCGCGAGCAGGCCGTGCACGAGCGCGCCGCCGAACGCGTCCCCGCCGCCGAGGCCGTTGACTACCGTGACCGGGAAGGCGTAGACGCGCACCTGCTCCGTGGGGGTCATGGCCAGCACGCCGCGACCGTCCTGCGTGACGACCGCGAGCTCGAGACCCGAGGCCAGCAGGGCGCGGGCCGCACGCTCGGGGTCGGTCTCACCGGTGACGACGGTGCACTCGTCGAGGTTGCCGACCGCGACGGTCGCCTGGCGCAACGCCTCGCGCGCCTGGGTGCGGGCGTCGTCGCGGGGGTCCTCGGCGGCGCCGACCCGGTCGCGCCAGAAGGCCTCCTGGTAGTCCAGGTCGAGCACCGTGAAGGGCGCTCGGGCGCGCTCCTCGAGGGCTGCGAGGTGGGCGGCCCGGCTCGGCTCCTGGCTGAGGCCGGTGAGGCTCGACCAGTAGACACGCGCCTCGCGGATCGCTTGCAGGGGAAGGGAATCCGGGGTGATGAGCAGGTCCGGTGCCGTCGGGTAGCGGTAGAACCACCGCGGGAAGTAGTCGGGCGGGAAGATCTCGCAGAAGGTGACCGGCGTGGGCGGTCCACCCGTGACCGTCTGGACGTAGACGTCGTCGACGCCGAGCTGCAGCAGCTCCCGGTGGACGAACCGCCCGAAGGCGTCGTCGGCGGTCGCGCTGATGAGCGCCGCGCGCCGGCCGTGCCGGGCCGCCGCGACCGTGACGTTGGCCGCGCTGCCACCGAGGAACTTCTCGAAGGTGCGCACCTCGTCGAGGGTCACGCCGTGCTGGAGGGGATAGAGGTCGACGCCCACCCGACCGATCGCAACGAGGTCGTACACGATTGCCGCGACGGTCATGGTGCCTCCCTCGGATCCCGGGGCCCGGACGAGTGCCGGGACCTCCACGCTAGCCGCGATCCGGCCGCTCGTTCAGGTCACGGAATGGTCACGGCCCTTGACCGATCGCCCCCAGCACCTCCATTCTCCTCGTGAGAGCGCTCTCACGGCCGCGTTTCACGCACGGAGAGCGCTCCCACACCCACACTGGGGATGAGACCAAAGGAGCTCTCCATGACATCCCGTTCCACCCGGATCGGCGCGCCTTCCGTGCGCTCTCGCCATGCCGTACTCGCCACCCTCACCGTCGGCCTCATGGCCCTGACCGCCTGCAGCTCCGGCTCGAGCGGCGACGGTGCCGCCACCCAGGCCGGGAGCACCGGCGGCGCCGGCGGTCCCGTCACCCTGACCCTCGCGACGTTCAACCAGTTCGGCTACGAGGAGCTCATCCCCGAGTTCGAGAAGTCGCACCCGAACATCAAGGTCACCCACAAGAAGGCCGCGACCTCCAACGAGGCCCGCGACAACTTCTTCACCCGCCTCTCGGCCGGCAGCGGCATGGCCGACGTCGAGGCCGTCGAGGTCGACTGGCTCCCGGAGATGCTCCAGTACTCCGACAAGTTCAACGACCTCAACAGCCCCGACGTCGCCGGACGCTGGCTCGACTGGAAGGCCAAGGCCGCCACCGACGCCGACGGCCACCTCATCGGCTACGGCACGGACTCCGGCCCCGAGGCCATCTGCTACCGCAGCGACCTCTTCAAGAAGGCCGGCCTGCCGAGCGACCGCGAGTCGGTCGCCAAGCTCTTCGGCAACACGTGGGAGAGCTACTTCGCCGCCGGCAAGCAGTTCAAGGCCAAGTCCAAGGTGCCGTTCTTCGACAGCATCGGCGCGACCTACCAGGGCATGGTCAACCAGATCCCGGCCGCCTACGAGAACCCGAGCGACGACAGCATCACGGCGACCGACAACGCCGACGTCAAGAAGGTCTACGACCAGGTCATCCAGGCCGGCATCACCGACGGCCTGTCGGCCAAGCTGCAGCAGTGGGGCGACGACTGGACGGCGAGCTTCCAGAAGGACGGCTTCGCGACGATGCTCTGCCCCGGCTGGATGGTCGGCGTCATCGAGGGCAACGCCAAGGGCGTCAAGGGCTGGGACGTCGCCAACACCTTCCCCGGTGGCGGTGGCAACTGGGGCGGCAGCTACCTGACCGTGCCCAAGCAGAGCGCGCACCCGAAGGAGGCCCAGATCCTCGCCTCGTGGCTGACCGCGCCCGAGCAGCAGGTCAAGGCCTTCAAGAAGGTCGGCGCCTTCCCGAGCCAGAAGCAGGCCCTCGAGAGCCAGGACCTGCTCTCCTTCAAGGTCGCCTCGTTCAACGAGGCACCGACCGGCCAGATCTTCGCCGACCGGGCCAAGGCCGTCACGGTCACGCCGTACAAGGGCACCCACTACTTCGCGATCAACGACGCGATGCAGCAGGCCCTGACCCGCGTCGAGCAGGGCACCTCCCCGCAGGAGTCCTGGGACAAGTGGCTCGGCGACGTCAAGGCGCTCGGCTGACCCCAGCCGCCAGCCGACCAGCTGAGCCGGCCGAACCGCTGACCAGCTGACCGAACAGCCGACCAAGGACGGCCCGGTGCGACACGCACCGCTGACCCGGGCACCGGGCCGTCCTCCCGACCATCGGAACCGCCATGACCGTTCAGTCCCCCTCCCGCACGACGCACCCCGACTCGCCGGGCTCCCCCGCGTTCGTGCAGCGCTCGCCGATGAAGCCCCGTTCGGGGTGGCGCCGGCGCCTGACGAAGCTCGACGAGAAGGGCGCGCCGTACGCATACATCTCGCCGTTCTTCATCCTCTTCGGCGTCGTCGGGCTCTTCCCGCTGCTCTACACGGCGTGGGTCTCGCTCCACAAGTGGAGCCTCATCGGGGGCCAGGGCAACTTCGTCGGACTGAAGAACTACACCGACGTGCTGGCTCAGCCCTACTTCTGGAACGCGCTGAAGAACACCATCAGCATCTTCCTGCTCTCGAGCGTGCCCCAGGTCATCGCGGCCCTGCTCATCGCCGCCGCGCTCGACAGCGGCCTGCGGGCCCGGACGTTGTGGCGGATGGGCGTGCTGCTGCCCTACGTCGTCGCCCCGGTCGCCGTCGCCCTCATCTTCAGCGACCTGTTCGGCGACAAGTTCGGCCTCGTCAACCACCTGCTCGGCCTCGTCGGCATCGACCCGATCCAGTGGCACAAGGAGGTCCTGCCGAGCCACGTCGCCATCGCGACGATGGTCAACTTCCGGTGGACCGGCTACAACGCGCTCATCTTCCTCGCCGCGATGCAGGCCATCCCGCGCGACTACTACGAGGCCGCGATGATCGACGGCGCCGGCCGCGTGCGGACCTTCTTCTCGATCACCGTCCCGCAGCTGCGGGCGACCATCATCTTCGTCGTCATCACCTCGACCATCGGCGGCCTGCAGATCTTCGACGAGCCGCGGATGTACGACCAGTACGGCCTCGGCGGCGCCGACCGCCAGTGGCAGACGCTGACCCTCTACCTCTACCAGCTCGGCTGGACGCAGAAGAACTTCGGCCGCGCGGCCGCGGTCGCCTGGATGCTCTTCCTCATCGTCGTCATCTTTGCGGTCGTCAACTTCCTCGTCACCCGCCGGATCGCCTCGAAGGGACAGCGATGACCGCCCCGACCCTGACCCCCGGCCCCGCCGTGAAGCCCGCGGTCAAGACCCGCCGCGGCGCAGGCCTCGTCCGGCGCACCCAGGCCAGCCCCACGGCATACGTCTTCCTCGCGATCGTGCTCGTCGGCTCGGCGTTCCCGCTCTGGTGGTCCTACGTCATCGGCAGCAAGGACTCCGCGGCGATCGTGCAGGACCCGTACTCGTTCATCCCGGGCGGGCACTTCGTGCAGAACGCCAGCACCGTCATCACGACGATCCCGTTCTGGAAGGCCCTCGGCAACAGCATCCTCGTCAGCGGCACCGTGTCCGTGCTCGTCGTGCTGTTCTCGGCGATGGCCGGCTTCGCCTTCGCCAAGCTGCGCTTCCGCGGCCGGAGCGGGCTGCTCGTCTTCGTCATCGCGACGATGGCCGTGCCGACGCAGCTCGGGATCGTGCCGCTCTTCATCGTCATGAGCAAGCTCGGCTGGATCGGCAGCCTGTGGGCGGTCATCCTGCCGAGCGCGGTCAGCGCCTTCGGCGTCTTCTGGATGACGCAGTACCTCCACGAGGCGCTCCCCGACGAGCTCATCGAGGCCTCGCGCGTCGACGGCGCCTCGACCCTGCGGACCTTCTGGTCGGTGGCCCTGCCGGCCGCCCGTCCGGGCGCGGCGATGCTCGGCCTCTTCACCTTCATCGCGACGTGGACCAACTTCTTCTGGCCCTTCATCATCCTCGACCCGGGCAACCCGACGCTGCCCGTCGCCCTGCAGCAGCTGCAGGCGGCGTACTTCGTCGACTACTCCCTCGTGCTCAACGGGGTCGTGCTCATGGCACTGCCCCTCATCGTCCTGTTCGTCTTCGCCGGGAAGCAGCTCGTCTCCGGCATCATGCAAGGAGCAGTCAAGGGATGACCGCGCAGACGCGTAGCCCCCAGCCCCTCATCGTCCCCACCCCGGATCTCGTGGTGGCACAGAGCCGTCCGGTGCCCGCGGACTTCGTCCTCGGTGTCGCGACCGCCGCCTACCAGATCGAGGGGGCCCGTCACGAGGACGGCCGCACCGACTCGATCTGGGACACCTTCAGCCACACCCCGGGCGCCGTCGTCGACGGCGACACCGGCGACGTCGCGTGCGAGCACTACCACCGGTATGCCGCCGACGTGGCTCTCATGAAGTCGCTCGGGATGCAGTCCTACCGCTTCTCGACGTCGTGGGACCGGGTGTGTCCCGACGGCGGGCCCGTCAACGCCAAGGGCCTCGACTTCTACGAGCGGCTCGTCGACTCGCTCCTCGAGGCCGGCGTCGCGCCGTGGCTGACGCTCTACCACTGGGACCTGCCCCAGGCCCTCGAGGACCGCGGCGGCTGGACCTCGCGCGAGACCGTCGACCGGTTCGTCGACTACTCGCTCGCCGTGCACGACCGGCTCGGCGACAGGGTGCGCACGTGGACGACGCTCAACGAGCCGTTCTGCGCCGCCTTCCTCGGCTACACCGGCGGCATGCACGCGCCGGGACGCACCTCACCGGAGGACGGCCTGGCCGCCGCGCACCACCTGATGCTCGCGCACGGCCGCGTCGTGCAGGAGCTGCGCGCCCGGGACGCGTCGCTCGAGCTCGGCCTGACGCTCAACTTCACCGTCGCCGACCCGCTCGACCCGTCCGACCCCCGCGACGTCGACGCCGCGCGACGTGTCGACGCCCAGATGAACCGGATCTTCCTCGACCCGATCTTCCGCGGCGCCTACCCGGCAGACCTCCTCGACGACGTCCGCCACCTGGGACTCGAGGACCACATCATGGACGGCGACCTCGAGGTCACCTCCACGCCCATCGACGTGCTCGGCGTCAACTACTACAACGGCGAGGCCATCGGCCACGAGCCGCCCGCGGCCGCCCTCTCCGACAGCGTCAACGGCGGTCGGCTCACCCGCTCGCCGTTCCCCGCTGCGGACAACTCCCACCGCCACCCACGCGGCCTGCCCGTCACTGCGATGGACTGGGAGATCCAGCCCGAGGGCCTGACCCGCCTGCTCGTCCGACTGCACGAGGAGTATGCCGGTCCGGCCGGTGTCACCCTGCACGTGACCGAGAACGGCGCCGCCTTCGACGACGTCCCCGACGAGGACGGCTTCGTCGACGACCGCGGCCGCACGGCATACGTCCGCTCGCACCTCGGTGCGATCCTCGACGCGGTCGACGCGGGCGTGCCGGTGCGCGGCTACTTCTACTGGTCGCTGCTCGACAACTTCGAATGGGCGTGGGGATACGCCAAGCGCTTCGGTATCGTCCGAGTCGACTACGACACCCAGGTGCGCACCCCCAAGGCCAGCGCACTCGACCTCGCCCGGATCATCGCGACCCGCCGGCTGCCCGCCCCGTGGGCCGAGCCGGACGCCAGCGCTGCGGGCGACGAATCCGCAGGAGAATCGAGCCCATGACCGACGGGACGCTGGCCACCCACGTCGGGCGACCCACCCTCGAGGAGGTCGCCCGGGTGGCCGGCGTGTCCCGGGCCACGGTCTCGCGCGTCATCAACGGCTCGCCCCGGGTCAGCCCGGACGTGCTCGCCGTCGTGGAGAAGGCGATCGCCGAGCTGAACTACGTGCCCAACCGGGCCGCCCGCTCGCTCGTCGCGCGGGCCACGATGTCGATCGCGCTCGTCGTGCCCGAGGACGCGCACCGCTTCTTCGGTGACCCGTACTTCGCCGATGTCGTCCAGGGCATCAGCGACCGGCTCGACGACAGCGAGTACGTGCTCAACCTTCAGCTGACCCACCCGAGCAGCCCGTCGGAGAAGACCCGCCGCTACCTGCTCGGCGGCAACGTCGACGGCGCCATCGTCGTCTCGCACCACTCCGGCGACCATTTCCTCACCTCGCTCAGCCGGTCGCTGCCCGTCGTGTTCGGTGGCCGGCCCATCGGCGACGGGGCCAAGGACAGCGACTACTACATCGACGTCGACAACCGTCTCGGCGCCGTCACCGGCACTCAGCACCTCATCGACCGTGGCCACACGGCGATCGCGACCATCACCGGACCGGCGGACATGCCGGCCTCCGTCGACCGCGAGCAGGGTTGGCACGACGCCCTGGCCGCGGCCGGGCTGTCGGACCACCGCATCGCCCACGGCGACTTCACCGAGGCCGGCGGCATCCGGGCCGCGCTGACCCTCGTCGACACCTACCCCGACGTCGACGCGATCTTCGTGGCGAGCGACCTCATGGCGAGCGGCGCGCTCGTCGCCCTCGCGGAGCGCGGCCTGCGGGTGCCCGAGGACGTCGCGATCGTCGGTTTCGACAACAGCAAGTACGCCACGCGCGGCAAGGTCGGCCTCACCACGGTCGCGCAGCCGGCCCAGGAGATGGGCGTCGTCATGGCCGACACCCTGCTGCGGCTGCTCGCCGGCGAGTCCCCGCCCCGCGTGACGACCCTCGACACCCACCTCGTCATCCGCGACTCCACCTGAGCCTTCCTGTCCCTCCCCGCACCCGAGTGTCCACGTCGGCACCTCGTGACAACCTTCTCGCCGACGTGACGGTCTTGATGGGCACGGCTCGATGAACGAGCCCAACCGACAAGGGGATCCACACATGTCCGTCACCCGCACCCTGACCGCCCTCACCCTCGCCGCCACCGCGGCGCTCACGACGACGGCCCTCGCCGTCGCACCCGCTCACGCCGGTGGGGCTCCTGACCTCGGAATCGTCACCGTCGACCACCAGGCTCGTCTCACCGCCGACCGAGTGAGCCTCGGCGGCACCTACACGTGCACCGTCCCGGACGCCGCGGTGGCTTCGGGCCCCGGCACCATCGGCATCGAGCTCGTCGCACGCTCGGGCGCGTCCACCTCGGGCCAGGTCGCGGTCACGTGCGACGGGACGACGCGGTCCTGGACGGTCACCGCCCCGGCGGGCGCACTGCGGCAGGGGCGGGTCTGGGTGCACGGCCACCTCGAGGTGCCGGACGCCGCCGGCAACACGCCGTGGAACCTCTTCGACGCAACCGTCACGGTCGTCGGCCGCCGCTGACTCGCGGCCCTCGGCCCTCGGCCGCGTGCCAGCCGCACACCCTCGGGTCGACGCCACACCGTGCACGGCGTACGGCTGGCCCGGGGGTGTGCGGCTGCCCGGCCGGTGGGCATGACGAAGGGCCGGGCTCCGCGTGTGCGGAGCCCGGCCCTTCGGCCGATCAGACCTCGATGGTCAGGCGGGGACGACCTCGAAGGTCAGGGTCGCCGCGACCTCGGGGTGCAGACGGACGGTCGCCTCGTAGGAGCCGAGCGTCTTGATGGCCTGCTTGACCTCGATCTTGCGCTTGTCGAGCTCGGGGCCACCGGCAGCCTTGACGGCTGCGGCGATGTCACCGTTGCTGACGGCGCCGAAGAGGCGACCGGACTGGCCGGACTTGGCCGGGACCTTGACCGAGGTGGCCTCGAGCTGGCCCTTGATGCCCTTGGCCTGGTCGAGGTCCTTGATCTCGCGGACCTCGCGACCCTTGGTCAGGGCGTCGACCTGCTTCTGGCCACCCTTGGTCCACGGGGTCGCGAGACCGCGCGGCATCAGGAAGTTGCGGCCGTAGCCGTCCTTGACCTCGACGACGTCACCAGCGGCACCGAGGCCGGAGACCTCGTGCGTGAGAATGAGCTTCATGGTGTTCTCCTCGTTCCCGAACTAGCTCAGCGAGCCGAGCTCGAGTAGGGCAGCAGGGCCATCTCACGGGCGTTCTTGACGGCCGTGGCGATGAGACGCTGCTCCTGGACGGACACACCGGTCACGCGACGCGCGCGGATCTTGCCGCGGTCGGAGATGAACTTGCGCAGGAGCGCAGTGTCCTTGTAGTCGATGTTCTCGACCTTCGCCGCCTTCAGCGGGTTGGCCTTCTTCTTGGGCTTGCGCACAACGGGCTTTGCCATCGTGGTGCTCTCCTTCTTGATGAGAGCCCGGGGTTGGTGCCCCGGGATGGAAATGAACTTCTTGGTATGCCGTCCGGCTCAGTGCGCCGGACGACGGTGCTGACCTGCTCGACCGAGGTCGACGGAGATCGACGGACCGATCAGAAGGGGGGCTCGTCGTAGCTCGGGGCTGCGCCCCAACCGCCACCCTGCTGGCCGCCCTGCTGACCACCGGACTGCTGGCCGCCGGAGGGCTGGTTGTTCCAACCACCCTGGCCGCCGCCGCCGGCCGGGGCCGACTGGCCACCGGCGCTGCCGCCGGTCGCCCACGGGTCCTCGGCCTGGCCGCCACCGGAGCCACCGCTCCAGCCGCCGCCCTGGCCACCCTGGCCGCCGCCGAAGCCGCCACCGCCGCCGCCGCGCTGGGTCTTGTTGACCTTCGCGGTGGCACTGCGCAGGGACGGGCCGATCTCGTCGACGTCCATCTCCACGACGGTGCGCTTCTCGCCTTCCTTGGTCTCGTAGGAACGAGACTTCAGGCGGCCGGACACGATCACGCGCATGCCCCGCTGGCAGGACTCGGCGACGTTCTCCGCCGCGTCGCGCCACACCGAGCAGCGCATGAACAGCGTCTCGCCGTCCTTCCACTCATTGCTCTGGCGGTCGAACTGCCGCGGCGTCGAGGCCACGGTGAAGTTCGCGACCGCGGCACCGGACGGCGTGAAACGCAGCTCGGGGTCGGCGGTCAGGTTGCCGATGATCGTGATGACGGTGTCGCCTGCCATGCGTGGGCTCCGTTCAGTCCTTCGTCGGGTGATCGAGCGGGTTCAGTGACTGTTACTGAATCAGGCGCCGGGGCGCAGCAGCTTGGTGCGCATGATCGACTCGCTGAGGTTCAGCTGACGATCGAGCTCCTGTGCGGTGGCCGGCTCCGCCGTCATGGTGACGACGACGTAGATGCCCTCGGACTTCTTCTTGATGTCGTAGGCGAGGCGGCGACGGCCCCAGATGTCGACGTTGTCGACGGTGCCGCCATCGTTCTTCACGACGGTGAGGAACTTGTCCATCGTCTTGTCGACGGTGCGCTCTTCGGTCTCCGGGTCGAGGATGACCATGAGTTCGTACTGACGCATGCTTCTAACCCACCTCCTCTGGTCTCGGCGGTCACGAGTCTCTCTCGTGACAGGAGGGTTGCATTCGTCCCGCCGCGGGCACGGGGCCCGGCCTGATCTTCCAGCCGGGGTCAGCCTCGCAGACCTCACCGACATCGAGTCGCTTTGATCCACAGGCCACCGGGCACACGGCGAACTGGGCAAGACTACCGGGCCGGACGGCATACCCCGAAATCGGCGGATCCCGCCGCGTGCGCCCTCAGGCGAACCCTCAGGAGAAGCGGACGATGAGCCGGTCCTCGGCCCCGCTCATCGGGCCGGCGAGGTCGTCGGTCTCGACGGTCCCACGACCCCAGCGCTCCCGCGCCCGCAGCCACACGACGGCCACCAGCCACAGCACGGCCACGACGCGCAGCATCGAGAAGAACGCGTACCACGGCGCCGGCAGGCCCCGGTCGGGCACGGTCGTCGCGGCGATCGTCAGCCACACGGCGACGAAGTTGAGCGCCTCGGCGCCCGCCCAGATGAGGTGGTCGCGCCACTGGAGCGCGCACCAGGCGACGAGCGGCAGCAGCCACACCGAGCTCTGCACCGTGAACGACTTGCCGGTGACGAGGACGAGGCCGACCATGACGAGCGAGACCTCGGCGACCGTGGGGCGCCGCGCCGACGACAGTGCGAGCACCGCCCCGGCGAGCAGCGCGACGAGCCAGCCGGCGACCGCGAGCGCCGTGACGGCCCCGTTGGGCAGCGCGTGTCCGGCGAGCTGCGGCAGCAGCCACGGCGAGCCGTAGCCCGCCCCGGCGGACGCCCAGCCCTGGTAGGGCGACACGGCCGCCTCACGGTTGAGCAGCCAGAGCCCGGACAGCAGCGCCCCGAACGTCAGCAGCGCGTAGCCGACGACGCGGCCCATCTCGCGCAGCCTCCCGGACCGCACGCAGAGCAGCGCGATGGCGACGAGGATCAGCACCGGGTAGCTCCGGGCCCCGATCGCAAGGCCGAGCAGCACGCCCGCGAGCGTCGGGTTGCGCCGCGACCAGGCCCACATGCCGGCGCTGGCGAGCGCCACCCCGAGCAGGTCCGCCGAGATGAAGGCCGAGAGCACCACGACCGGCGAGAGCGCGACGTGCGCCGCGGAGAACGGCCGTGCCGCGGACGACGCGACGAGCCACACGATGGCGAGCAGCAGCAGCGTCAGCAGCACCGACCACAGCGCGAAGTACCACGCCGCGCGCGTCTTGAGCGACCCGTCGTCGGGCCCGATGCTCGCGACGGCGGTCAGCACGAGGCCGGTCAGGGGCGGCTGCCCCGTGGCGGGGGCGCCGTCGCCACCCTGGAGGTATGCCGCGACGCCGGCCTTGACGTTCGAGTCTCGGTAGGCGGTCGGCAGGTCGGCGTAGCAGGCGCTCCAGAACTGGGTGTCGCCGCTGAAGCCGGTGCGCAGGCAGGGCACCCGCAGCAGGATCGCGAGCCCGGCCGTCACGGCCGTCAGGGCGGAGAGCAGCGCGGCCGTGAGCACCCACGGGAGCTCACGGGCCGCGGCATACCGTCCGCGGGGGCCTCCGATGACCTCGGAGGCGGCCCGCACGACGGGATCGTCGACCTTCTCGGTCACCGAGCCGTCACCCGGTCACCGCAGCCCCTGACCGCGTGGGTCATGGCCCGTTGCCTGCCTTCGTCGACGTGGGCGACGGCCCGCCTCCGGGCAGTGGGATGGTGATCGACGGCTGGGTCGTCGTCGGCTGGGGCTTGCCCGTCCCGTTGGTCTTCGTCGGCTGCGTGGTGGTCGTCGGCGCCTGGGTCGTCGTGGTCGGCGCCTGGGTCGTCGTGGTCGGTGCCTGGGTCGTCGTCGTGGTCGGCGGCGGCGTGAACGTCGTCGTCGGGGTCGGGATCTTGTCGTCGCCGACGCCAGCCCGGGTCGGGAAGTCCTGAACCTCCATGTTGTCGGTGACGACCTTCATGAAGTCGAGCCAGATGTTCGCCGGGATCGTCGACCCGTCGTAGAGGGACGACTCCTCCGGGCTCAGCTTCAGGTTGGTCTTGCCGTCGGCCGAGGGCTTGTACATGCCCACCGAGACGGCGAGCTGGGGGATGAACCCCGAGAACCACTTCGACCGGTTCTCCTCGGACGTGCCGGTCTTGCCGGCGACGGGACGGTTGAGCGTCCGGCCGATCTTCGTCGCAGTGCCGCCCGGCTTGACCGTGTAGGTCATGGCGTCGGTGGTGTCGGCCGTGACGTCCTTGTCGAACGCGCGCCGCGTCTGGGGCTTGGCGTCGAAGGTGAAGTCGCCGGTCGTCGAGGTGACCTTCTTGACGAAGTACGGCTTGGACCGGACGCCCTGCGACGCGATCGTCGAGTACGCCGAGGCCATGTCGATGACGTGCGGGGACGCCGTGCCGAGGATGTTGGTGAGGTCGGTCTTCAGGCCGGGCGTCTTCTCCGGGATGCCGGCGTCGATCGCGGCCTGTCGCGTCAGGGCCGGAGTGATCTGCTCGTTGAGGTTGACGAAGGCCGTGTTGATCGAGCGCCCGATCATCCGGCGCATGTCGACCATGCCGTACGAGGTGTCCTCGTAGTTGTTGATCTTCGTCCCGCTGATGGTCTGCGGGGTGTCGCCGTCGAACTTCGTCTTCGTCGAGACGCCGTCGCGGACGGCGGCCAGCACACCGAAGGGCTTGAAGTTGGATCCGCCCTGCATGATCGCCTGCGTCGAGGTGTTGTACTGGTCCTTCGAGTAGTCCGGACCGCCGTACATCGCCACGACGGCGCCGTCCCCGGGCTTGATGGCGACGAGGCCGCCCGTGACCTTCTTGGGCAGGTTGTCCTTCATCGCCGCGACCGCTGCGGTCTGGGCCTTCTTGTCGATCGTCGTGACGATGCGCAGGCCGCCGTTGTCGATGTCCTGCTCCGTCAGACCGGTGCCGAGCAGCTCGCGCTTGACCTGGGCCGTGATGTAGCCGTTGGGGCCGGACGAGAACTTGTTGCCCCTGTAGGGCTGGATCTTCGGCAGCTCGTCGTACTTGGCCCGGTCGGCCTTGCTGAGCCAGCCCTCCGAGACCATGCCGTCGAGCACGTATGCGTAGCGCTTGGTCAGGTTGGCCTTGGCGTTGTCGCCGTTGGCCGGGTCGTAGAGCGAGGGGGCGTTGATGACCGAGGCGAGGACCGCGCCCTCACCGACGGTGAGCTTGGAGACGTCCTTGCCGAAGTAGGCCTTGGCCGCGCTCTGGATGCCGTAGGCGCCGCGGCCGTAGTAGATGGTGTTGAGGTACTTCTCGAGGATCTCGGACTTGGAGAGCTGGCCGTCGATCTTGATGGCGATGAGGATCTCCTTGGCCTTGCGGGAGATCGTCCGGTCCTGGGTGAGGAAGTAGTTCTTGACGTACTGCTGGGTGATCGTGGAGCCACCGACCTGGGCCTCGCCGGTGACGCTCGTCTTGACGGCGCGCAGGATGCCGCCGACCGAGATGCCGTTGTTCTGGTAGAACGTGCGGTCCTCGGCGGCGATGTGCGCGTCCTGGACGAACTTCGGGACCTTCGAGAGCGCCACGGACTCGCGGTTGCCGTCCTGGACGGCGATGCGGTCGAGCTCGGTCTTGCCGTCGCTGTAGTAGACGATCGAGACCTGCTTGTTGGCCAGCTCGTTGGGCTGCGGGATCGCGGTCTGGTTGTAGGCGATGACGACGCCGATGACGCCGATCACGAGCAGGACCGCCGCGGCGATCGAACCCCACTTGAGCGTGCCGAGGACCCACTTCTTCCAGCCGGTGCGGCCCTCGCCGTCACCGTCGTCGAAGCTCGCGCCCCGCGTGGGCCGGCCGTTGCCGTTGCCGCCGCCGGCGCGCTGGGCACGGGCCTTGTCGGCCGCCAGCTGGGCAGCGCGGATGTCGCGCCTGCTCTGCGTCACAACCTGCTCCATTCAGTGATCAGGCCCGAGGAACCGTCCCGAGCCGCCACTCAGTATGACCTGACCGGCGCCTCGACGACGAAACGAAGGAGGCGGCTCACACCTGCGGCACAAGCACCCCACAGACTTCCTGCACACGCCGTCCGTGACATACCCCCGGGCGGGACCGGGGGGTCGAGCGGCCGGAACGAACGCCGGTGTCGGCGGGTCCGCGCCGCAACCGGGGTTCCCTTCGGCCGAGCAACCCGGTGTGACGTCGTGATGTATCGCAGCGATATATCTGGGTGTACTCTGGAGCGGTGCCGTCCTCCCCTCGTCCTCAGAGCCGCCGCGCCGCGCTGCTCGAGTTCTCGGTCCTCGGCCTGCTCCACGACGGCCCGCTGCACGGCTACGAGCTGCGCAAGCGGCTCACCACGGCGCTCGGCATCTTCCGCGCCCTGTCCTACGGCTCGCTCTACCCGGCCCTGAAGCACCTCGTCGACTCCGGCTGGATCCACGAGACCACCGAGGTGGCCACCGCGAGCAGCAAGCGCCCGCGCATCACCTACGAGCTGACCGCGGATGGCAAGGAGCACTTCCAGGACCTCGTCGCGGCCAGCGGGCCCGACGCCTGGGACGACGACGACTTCGACGTCCGCTTCGCCTTCTTCTCCCGCACCGAGGCCCAGGTGCGCCTGCGCATCCTCGAGGGCCGCCGCTCCCGCCTCGAGGAGCGCCTCGCCAACATCCGCGACGCCTCGCACGCGCGCCGCGAGCGCATGGACAGCTACACCCTGGCCCTCCAGCAGCACGGCGAGGAGCGCGCCGAGCGCGAGGTGCGCTGGCTCGAGGAGCTCATCGTCGCCGAACGCCGCGCGGCCCTCGACCCGGGCCCCACGGCATACGACGACACCACCGCAGACATCTCCACCCCCCAGAGCACGACCACCAACAACAAGGAGTGATCCATGGGATCCGTACGCGTCGCCATCGTCGGCGTCGGCAACTGCGCGAGCTCGCTCGTGCAGGGCGTCGAGTACTACAAGGACGCCGACCCGACCGCCGGTGTCCCCGGCCTCATGCACGTCAAGTTCGGCGAGTACCACGTCTCTGACGTCGAGTTCGTCGCCGCGTTCGACGTCGACGACAAGAAGGTCGGCAAGGACCTGTCCGAGGCCATCAACGCCTCGGAGAACAACACCATCAAGATCGCCGACGTCCCCACCACGGGCGTGGAGGTCCAGCGCGGCCACACGCTCGACGGCCTCGGCAAGTACTACAAGCTGACGATCGACGAGTCGTCCGCCGAGCCGGTCGACGTCGTCCAGGTGCTCAAGGACCGCAAGGTCGACGTCCTCGTCTCCTACCTCCCGGTGGGCTCCGAGGAGGCCGACAAGTTCTACGCGCAGTGCGCCATCGACGCGAAGGTCGCCTTCGTCAACGCCCTGCCCGTCTTCATCGCCTCCGACCCCGAGTGGGCCGCGAAGTTCGAGGCCGCCGGCGTGCCGATCATCGGTGACGACATCAAGAGCCAGGTCGGCGCGACGATCACGCACCGCGTCATGGCCAAGCTCTTCGAGGACCGCGGCGTCGTGCTCGACCGGACGTACCAGCTCAACGTCGGCGGCAACATGGACTTCAAGAACATGCTCGAGCGCGAGCGCCTCGAGTCCAAGAAGGTCTCCAAGACGCAGGCCGTCACGAGCAACCTCACCGGTCCGCTCTCGGGTCTCGTCGACAGCAAGAACGTCCACATCGGCCCGTCCGACTACGTCGCGTGGCTCGACGACCGCAAGTGGGCCTACGTGCGCCTCGAGGGCCGCGCCTTCGGCGACGTGCCGCTGAACCTCGAGTACAAGCTCGAGGTGTGGGACTCCCCCAACTCGGCCGGCATCATCATCGACGCCATCCGTGCGGCGAAGATCGCCAAGGACCGTGGCATCGGCGGCGCCCTGCTGTCCGCCTCGTCCTACCTCATGAAGTCCCCGCCGGAGCAGCGCCCGGACGACCTCGGTCGCGCCAAGCTCGAGGCCTTCATCGCGGGCACCGAGGAGCGCTGACCTTCCGGTCACGTGATCCTGAATGCCGTGAGGCCCCCTTCCAGCCGGGAGGGGGCCTCACGCATGCGTGGGTTCGGTGGACCTGGCCGGCCGGAGCGGGCGGGGCGGGCGGGTGCGGGCGGGTGCGGGCGGCGGTGGGTATGGCTGCAGGGAGACCGTCGGCGGCCAGTCCAGGGCCGCCGACCCGAATTACGGAGGCTCCCATGAAGAGACTGCTCATCGTCACCGCCGGCGCCGTCGGCTTCCTGCTCGGCTCGCGGGCCGGCCGCCAGCCCTACGAGCAGTTCATGCGCACGATCGGCCAGCTCAAGGACGACCCCCGCGTGCAGGAGAAGGCGCAGCAGGGTGTCCAGCTGGTGCGCGAGCAGGCGCCGGTCGTGGCCGAGAAGGTGGCAGATGCCGCCCGGACCGCGACCGACAAGGTCACCTCGCACTCGACGAGCGATGATGCGGACGCCCGCATCGAGGAGGCCGTGCAGTACCAGAAGGAGCACGGGCCCAAGGGTCCGCTGCCCTGAGCCTCGGTCTCCACCGAGGACAGCGCTGCACTGCCTGAACATGCCGTGAGGCCCCCCTTCGAGAAGGGGGGCCTCACGCGTCGTCGGCCCCTCGGCGCCTGGGTGGGGTGGACTACCGGAGGGCGGAGCCGGTCGTGGTGCCGGACGGGGCCTCGACGAGGCAGAAGACCGATCGGTCACCGCGCCAGGTGTCCGCGTCGGGGTAGATGAACGACGGGTCCAGGTCGGCGTAGGCCTTGTCGGTGATGAGCGGGTCCATCTTGTCGGCGCAGCCCTTCTCGGCGGCGTCGGTGACCTTGCCCTCCCCGGGGTAGGGGCCGTCCGGCAGGTCGAAGATCACGATGACTTGGCTCTCGTGCGGGGACGAGCACGGAATGGAGGTGACGAGGTCGATCTGGTCGGTGCGGCCGCCCGAGAAGCAGTCCCCGGCCCGGAGCTTGTCGACGAAGACCTTCGACTGGCCGGCGACCTGTCCGGACGCCGAGCGCACCGGCTCGTCATCGACCCCGGTGACCACGGCGACGATGAAGAAGGCCCAGGCGAGCGTGCCGAGGACGCCGAGGACGATGCCCGTGACGGCCATGCCCCGACCGCGCTGGAAGCCGCTGCGCAGCTGGTTGAGGGCGACGATGCCGAGCACGACGGCGACTACGCCGACGAGCGGCAGGAACGCACCGAGCCCGCAGCACAGGGCGGCCACCGCCAGGCCGTTGCGACCGACCGGTCCCGGCGGCATCCACGGCAGTCCCGGCTTGCCGGGCTGGCCGGTGAACGCCGGCTGACCGGGGAACCCCGGCTGGCCGGTGAACCCCGGCTGACCCGGGAAGCCCGGGTGGTCGGGGTGACCCGGCTGGACGGCATACGGCGGCGGCACCGCGTCGGTGGACCGCGGGTTGGGCACGGGGTGCGGCGCGCCACTCGGGGGAGGGAGGTCGATCGTCACGCGGTGGAGCATGGCACGCAGAACGCGCGGGAAGGGCAGAACGGGACCCTCGCGGCCGGATCGTGACGCACCACCGCACACCGGTCAGAAGTGGAGGACGGGAGCGGAAGGGCCCCTGCCTCGGTCAGCCGGCGGACGGCATACGCGAAGGGGCCTCGCTGCGCTCCGCGGAGCCGGCGTTGCCACCCGTCGAGTCGCCCTCGCCGCGGTGGCGGCGGACCTGCCACACGACGAGCGCCGCGACGACGACGAGCCCCACGGCGACGGCGGCGCCGCGACCGAGCCACGTCTCGACGCGGGCGTAGGACTGGCCGGCGAGGTAGCCCGCCGTGACGACGACGCTCCCCCACGCGATGCCGCCGGCGGCGTTCCAGGCGAGGAAGGTCGGGTAGTGCATCTTCGACATCCCGGCGAGCGCCGGCATGACGGCCCGCAGGAACGCGGTCCACCGGCCGAGGAAGACCGCGGCCCCGCCGCGACGACCGAGGAAGCCCTGCGCGCGGTCGATGCGGTCGCGGTGCCGGTCGAAGGCCCGCAGCTGCACGACCCGGCCGCCGAGGTGTTGGCCGACCTCGAAGCCGACGCTGTCACCGACGATGGCGGCCACCACGACGACGACGAGCACCGCTGCGAGCGGGACGTGACCGAGCGAGGCGGCCACGCCGCCGAGGATCGCTACGGTCTCGCCGGGGACGACGAAGCCGACGAAGATCGCGTCCTCCACGAAGACGACGCCGCCCACGACGAGGAGCACGAGCCAGACCGGTGCATGCAGCACCTGGGTCGTGATGGTGTCGAGCAGGGCGGTCACGTCGGCTCCTCGGGACGGCGACAAGGCCTCCCAGTGTTCGTCGCCAGGCTGGACGTTGGCTGAATGCACGTCACGACATTTGGACACCCATAATGCGATGCATGGTCTTGTGGTGAGAATGAAGCAGACGGGGCGCGCCGGGCGCCCGACCGCGAGAGGACCACCCATGGCAACACCGCGACTGGGCGAGATCGCCCCCGACTTCGAGGCCACGACCACCGAGGGCCCGATCCGCTTCCACGACTGGAAGGACGCCAGCTGGGCGGTCCTCTTCAGCCACCCCGCTGACTTCACCCCCGTCTGCACGACCGAGCTCGGCCGCGTCGCCGCCCTCGAGGACGAGTGGGCCCGCCGCGACGTCAAGGTGCTCGCCGTGTCGGTCGACCCGATCGAGCAGCACGAGGAGTGGAAGGGCGACATCGAGGAGGTCGGCGGCGCCCCGGTCAGCTACCCGATCATCGCCGACGACTCCCGCCAGGTCTCCGAGCTCTACGACATGATCCACCCCGGCGAGGGCGACACGTCGGGCGTCCGCTCGGTCTTCGTCATCGACCCGTCCAACAAGGTCCGGCTCTCGCTGACCTACCCCAAGAGCGTCGGTCGCAACTTCGACGAGATCCTGCGCGCCGTCGACGCCCTGCAGCTCACCGACCGCGGCCCGTTCTCGACGCCGGCCGACTGGCGCGAGGGCGAGAAGGTCATCGTCGCCCCGACCGTCTCGACCGCCGACGCGCGCGAGCGCTTCGGCGACGACGCCGTCGACGAGGTCAAGCCCTACCTGCGCTTCACCAACGCTCCCGCCTGACCGGTCCGACCCGAAGGTCTGACGCATCGGTCTGACGCATCGGTCTGACGCATCGGTCTGACGCAGCACGGAGCCCGCACCTCGACGAGGTGCGGGCTCCGTTGTCGTGCCGTGCTCGGGCGTGCTCGTGGCGTGCTCGTGCGTGCTCGTGTCCGGGCTCGTGACCGGGCTCGTGACCGGGCTCGTGACCGGGCTCAGGCGCCGAGGAGGCGCCGGAGCTCGGCCAGGAACGCGTCGACGTCAGCCTCGGTCGTGTCCCACGAGCACATCCAGCGCACCTCGCGGGTGGCCGGGTCCCAGTCGTAGAAGCGGAACTTCTCGCGCAGCGCGTTGGCCACGTCGCGGTCGAGCACGGCGAAGACAGCGTTGGCCTCGACGGGGCGCTGGACCGTCACGCCGTCGAGCGGCTCGACGCCGGCGGCCAGCCGGGCGGCCATCGCGTTGGCGTGCGTGGCCGACCGCAGCCACAGGTCGCTGCCGTAGAGCGCGACGAGCTGCGCCGACACGAAGCGCATCTTCGAGGCGAGCTGCATCGAGAGCTTGCGCACGTGGATGAGGCCCAGGGACGGGTCGGCGGCGAGCTCGGGGTCCACGACGACGACCGCCTCGGCGGCCATGGCGCCGTTCTTCGTGCCGCCCAGGCTGACGACGTCGACGCCGGCCTCGCCGGTGAAGGCGGACAGGTCGGTGCCGAGGGTGGCCGCGGCGTTGGAGATGCGGGCGCCGTCGAGGTGCACGCGCATGCCGAGCGAGTGGGCGTGGTCGGCGATCGCCTTGACCTCGGCCGGCGTGTAGCAGGTGCCGAGCTCGGTGGTCTGGGTGATCGAGACGACGAGCGGCTGCGCGCGGTGCTCGTCGCCGAAGCCCCAGGCCTGCCGGTCGACGAGCTCGGGGGTCAGCTTGCCGTCGGGCGTCGGGACGGTGAGCAGCTTGATGCTGCCCATCCGCTCGGGCGCGCCGCCCTCGTCGGTGTTGATGTGTGCCGTCTCGGCGCAGACGACGGCGCCCCAGCGCGGGAGCAGCGCCTGCAGCGCGACGACGTTGGCGCCCGTGCCGTTGAAGACCGGCCACGTGACGGCGCCGGCGCCGACGTGCCCGGCGACGACCTCCTGCAGCCGGGCCGTGTAGGCGTCCTCGCCGTAGGAGATCTCGTGGCCGCCGTTGGCGTCGGCGATGGCGGCGAGCACCTCGGGGTGCAGGCCGGCGTAGTTGTCGGACGCGAAGCCGCGGCGGTCGGGGTCGTGCAGGGTCGTCACGGGATCCTCACTCGGGTCGTGGGGTGCTGGTCGTGCAGTGCAGATCGTGCGGAGACGATGCGGCTCTCGGCCGGCCGCCCGCCCGGGCCGACTACAACTCGACGCGCGTGCCGTTGAGAGCCGAGGCGTCGCCGTCGAGCAGCTCGGTGAGCCACTCGGCGATCCTCGCCGGGCTGGTCGCCGTGCGACCGGTCCCGATCCACTTCACCACACCGACGACCGCAGCCGAACCGGGGGTCGCGTCCTCGGACCCGAAGGAGTCCGCGAGCGCCGCGAGCCACGTCTCGGCCGCGGCCTTCGCGCTGGCGTATGCCGCGTTGCCGGCCGTGGGTGCCTGCGCCGCCGCCGCGCTGATGATCGCCACCCGCCCGCGGCCCGAGGCGAGCAGGGCGTCGTGCAGCGAGAGCGTCGTGTGCCGCAGCGTGTCGACGAGGTTGCCCGAGAGCCAGCGCCAGTCGTCGTCGGTGGACTGGGCGAAGTGCTTGCCGCCGCGCCAGCCACCGACGAGGTGGAAGAGCGCGTCGACGTGGCCGTGCTCGGCGATGACCTCGCGGGCGAGCTCCTGCACGGCGTCGCCGTCGAGCAGGTCGCAGACACGGGTCTGGAGGTGGGTGTCGAGGCGGTCGTCACCGGCGCCCGAGAGCTCGTCCCGAAGGGCCGCGAGCGTCGCCTCGTCCCGGCCGACGGCGACGACGCGCTCGCCGTGGGCGAGCAGGGCCGCGCAGGTGGCGCGGCCCGTCGCCCCGGTCGCCCCGGTGACGACGACGACGCGCGCGCCGTCAGCCGAGGCGTCGGCCGGACCGGTTCCCGAGGCCGTCACGCGCTGGCCCCGGTGATGCCGGACGTCGACTCGATGACGCCCTTCATCTTCTTGGACAGGGCTTCGTAGAACATCGACAGCGGGAACTCGTCTGGCAGGACCGCGTCGGTCAGACCCTTGGGCGGCCCGTCGAGCGGCAGGGCGGCGAGGTCGCCCTCGCGGTGACGCGCCCACGCCGAGAGTGGGTGCGGCGTCAGCACCGACGCGACGAGGTCGTAGGCCGCGAGCCAGTGCGCGGTCTTGGGCCGGTCGATGGAGCGCCAGTAGAGGTCCTCGACCATCCGGCCGAGCTCGAGCACCGGCTCAGCCACGCGCTCCCACTCGATGGTGAGGCGGTTGTCGGTCCAGTGCAGCACGCCCTTCTGGTGCAGCCAGGCGAAGAGCAGCTGGCCACCGAGGCCGTCGTAGTTGCGGGTGCGGTCACCGGTGATCGCGAAGCGGAAGATGCGGTCGAAGAGGACGGCATACTGCACCGACCGGGCGTACGGGTGGCCCTCGCCCTCGAGCTTGACCGCCTCACGGAAGGCCGTGAGGTCGCAGCGCAGCTCCTCCAGCGAGTAGAGGAAGTACGGCATCCGCTGCTTGATCATGAACGGGTCGAACGGCAGGTCGCCGTGCATGTGGGTGCGGTCGTGGATGAGGTCCCACATGACGAAGGCTCGCTCGGCGAGCTCCTGGTCCGCGATGAGGCGCGCGGCGTCCGGCGGCAGCGACAGGCGCGTCACTGCCGAGGCCTCCGACACGACCCGGCGGAAGCGCGCGGCCTCGCGGTCGGCGAAGATGCCGCCCCACGTGAAGGTCGGGATCTCGCGCATCGCGACGGTCTCGGGGAAGAGCACCGCGGAGTTGGTGTCGTAGCCCGCAGTGAAGTCGAGGAAGCGGATCGGCAGGAAGAGCTTGTTGGAGTAGTCGCCACCCTCGAGCTCGGCGACGAAGTCGGGCCAGATCACCTCGAGCAGCACGGCCTCGACCTGGCGGTTCGGGTTGCCGTTCTGGGTGTACATCGGGAAGACGACGAGGTGGAGCTGCCCGTCGACGCGGTGCTGCGCCGGCGCGAAGGCCACGAGCGAGTCGTAGAAGTCGGGCACGCCGAAGCCGCCGTCGGCCCAGCGGCCGAAGTCCTTGACGAGGGCCTCGAGGTAGTCGGCGTCGTGCGACAGCTGCGGCGCGAGCGCCTCGATGCCGGCCGTGAGCCGTCCGACGTGGCGGGCCGCCGCCTCGTGGTCGCCGGCCTCGGGCACGGAGCCGTCGGCGGCCTGCAGCAGGCGCAGGTCGCTGACCGCGGACTTGAGACCGAGCCACGCCTCCGAGGCGACGAGCGGGTGCGTGCTGGCGTTCTCGGCACGGCGCACGGGGCGGGGCGCGACGAAGCAGACGGCGTTGTGCACGAGCTCGGCGAGGGACTGCTCACCGGCGGGCGTGCCGGCCTCGGGCGTCACGGCGAGCACGACGAGCCGGCCGCTCTCGGGGGTGGCTGCCATCGCCGCCACGGTGGCCGGGCCCGCGGCGAGCAGTGCGCGGGCCGGAGCCTGGACGCTCAGCGAGCCGGTGGCGCCCAGGGCGCCGAGGTCGACGCGGGCGAGCAGGTCCTCGCCGATCTCGGTGTCGCGCTCGACGCGCACGGCAGGACGCAGGGCCCCGGTGGGCAGCTCTCCGGCATCACCGGCCGGAGCGATGCCGGCCAGCTCGACACTCGGGGCGCCGAGGACGACGACGCCGCGGCCGGTGGCGAGCGCGTCACGCACCTGCGTGGCCATGGACACGGCCGTGGTCGGGTCAGCGGCAACAGCGGCGTCCACGACGAGCACGTCGGCTGCGTCGGCGGGGGTGGGCACAGCGCCGCGACGGGTCAGCGCGTCGGCCAGACCGGGTCGGTCGGCGGTGACGGCCACGAGGGGAAACAGGCTCACGAGGGGCCTCCTGTCCGGAGATACTTCGGCGTTGATGCCTTGCTGATGAAGAATCTACGGGCTCCTGACGCGCCGACGCCAATTCGTCTCGCGCATGCGTGACGTCGCCCACACTCCGGCAGGGTGGGGCGCCCTCGTGCGCCGGGGCACACGAAAGGGTGGCCGCTCCTCCCCTGTCGGGAGCGACCACCCTTCGCGCCTTGCGGATGCCGCGGAGCCTCGGACCGATCCGGGCTCACGCAGCAGCCGGGCTCACTTGGACGACGTCTGCTTCTGCGTCTCGGCGTTGGTCTTGCACTTCTTGCCCATGGCGTCGAGCTTGTCGCCCGCGGCCGACACGACCTGGCGCTGGCCGTGCCAGTCGCTCTGGAAGCGGTCGGC
Organism: Terrabacter tumescens; assembly: GCF_014646815.1. Lineage (GTDB taxonomy): Bacteria > Actinomycetota > Actinomycetes > Actinomycetales > Dermatophilaceae > Terrabacter > Terrabacter tumescens. The sequence continues at coordinate 233,113 of NZ_BMNZ01000002.1, read as the reverse complement.
GTCCGTGCCGCCCCAGTTGCCCTTGATCGTGGAGACGGCGCCGTTGACGGCCTCGACGATGCCGTCAAGCTCGCCCTTGTAGCCGACGAGCTTGTCGCCCGACGCGGACACCGCGTCGGCGTTCATGCCCTTCTTGTAAACAGCCATGTCAGTTCCCCTTCAGAAGTGAAGCGTGTGTAGGTCGATGTGTGAGCTGAGGTCGATCAGTACTGCGACGAGGTGCTGCGCTGCTGCTGGACCTCGTGGTCGATCGTCGACTTCATCTCGGTGAGCAGCTTCTGGGCCTTCTGGAGCTCGGGACGGTGCGTGCCGGTCCACTCCTGCTCGAACTGCTTGGAGTCGTCACCCTGCCAGTTCTGCTTCAGGGACTCGACCTCCTGGTCGACCTTCGTGATGAGCTTCTGGATGGCCTCCGCCTGCTGCTGCAGGACGTTGCCCTGGGCGTTGACCTCATCGTCGTTCATACCGAGCCAAGCCATGACCTTCTCCTTTGCCTGTGTTCCCCCGACTGATTCGGGAAGTTCTCTTCCGGACCAACCGTTCAGGCCCGCGCCATGCGAAACTTCTCGACGTCCGCACCCTTCGTCCGAAGAGCGGCTTTCGTCGACATGCAGAAACCTATGTCAGCCCTCGGGGGGTGTCGATGGGGAGCACTCCCCATGACCTCCCCACCCTTGCGGGCACCGCTGGCGTATGCCGCGTGCACCCTCGGGCTCCCTTGTGACCCAACGCTTTTCGCGCACTCTCAGACGTCACGGCAGGGCCACCTGGACGAGCTCGAACTTGCCCTTCTCGATGAGGAAGCCACGGCCCGGGGGGAGCTCCGCGCGGTTGAGCGCGGGCAGGTTGGCCTTGAAGACCGAGAGCCCCTCGTTGCCGTCCGGGTGCAGGGCCAGCCCCGAGCGTGAGGTCTTGAGCAGCGCCTGGAGCCCGAAGTTGCTGCTGAAGAAGGCGGCCTCGCCCTCGGCGACGACGAGCTGGTCGTTGTCGACGCAGGCCTTGGCCAGGGTGGTCAGGGCGTTCTCGGCGCCGGACGGGGCGAGGTCGTCGATGCGCTCGACGAAGACCGCGATCGGCCTCGTGACGCGCCCCTCCTCGATCTCGGCCGCGAGCCGGCTCGCCAGTGCCGACGTGGGACCGCTGCCGACGGCCGTCTCGGCCCAGATGCCGAGGTCGAGCAGCTCGGAGCTGCGTCGCGGCGTCATGAGGTAGAGCGCCGACGCCGAGCTGAACCGGAAGAGGCCGGCGGCCGTGGCGGCGACCGCCGTCGTCCGGCCGGACCCCGACGGGCCCGTGATGATGAACGTGCCCTTCGGGTCGAAGCCGTGCGGCTCGAGGCTCGAGGAGGCGACGCCGACGACGGGGCGGCCGTGGAACTCCGACGGGAGGTCGCCGAGGGGGATGACCTCGGCGAGGCTCTCGATCGGCGGCGCCTGGCTGACGCCGGCCTTGCGCGTCGCGTCGGCGAAGGCCTCGATGGCGGCGGCCTGGACCGTGACGTCGGACGAGCCGCCGAGCACCGCGACCTGCACCTCGGACCCGGACATCAGGCCACGTCCGGGGGGCGAGGCCATCGTCAGCACGTCGCCGGGGACGCCGAAGACGGAGTAGTCGTCGACGTTGCTCATGCGCAGGATGATCCGGCCCTGGACAGCGGCCGCGAGGTTGGTCGGCAGGCCGGTGCGCTGGTCGGACGCGATGATGAAGTGGACCCCGACGGGACGGCCGTCGGCGGCGAGACCGGCGAGCGCGTCGAGCCACTGGAAGCGGCCGCCCACCTCGTAGGCCTGGCGGAAGGCCGTCATGTTGTCGATGAGCACGATGATGCGCGGCTCGTCGGGGTGGCCGGCGAGGCGGCGGTAGTCGGTGATCGTCGCGGCACTGACGGCCGAGTAGCGCGAGGCGCGCTCGTCGATCGTGGCCCTCAGGGTGCGGATGAGCCGGACGACGCGCTCGTGGTCACCGCCGGGGATGATCGAGCCGACGTGCGGCAGCGCCTCGAGCATCGCGAGACCGCGGTTGCCGAAGTCGAGGCCGTAGACGTGGCAGGGCCCGCCGCGCACCGTGTAGCCGGCCGCGACCGCCATCGAGCGCAGGAAGACGGACTTGCCCGAGCCGGACGTGCCGTAGATCGCGATGTTGCCCTCCTTGTCGGGGCGGAAGGCGATCTCCGGCTGGGCCTGGTTGTCGGGGTCGTCGGCGATGCCGAAGACGAGCTCGTCGTCGCGGCGCTGCGTCGGCAGGGTCGCGAGGTCGTAGACCGCGCGCATGTCGGGCAGCCACGGCTTGCGCGGCTTGGGCAGCTCGGCCACGCGCGCCGCGCGTCCCAGCGTCGACACGAGGCGCTGGATGTCGGTCGGGCCGAGGTCGGCGGAGTCGTCGGCGCCCTCGACGCGCGGGGGCTCCCACTCGGTGCCGCGCCCGAAGGTGAGCGTCTCGACCTTCATGTCGGGAGGCGGCGGGACGTCGGAGGTCCACCCACCGGCATACCCCGTCTGGAAGGGCACGAGCCGGCCGGGACCCGTCTTGGAGACGGCACGACCCGGGAGGGCGGGGTCGAAGAACGCGGCCTCCTTGGAGCCGAGGACGTCCTCGGAGTCGTTCTCGTCGGCCATGCGCAGCGCCATGCGGAGGTTGGTGTTGGCGCGGAGGTTGTCCTTGATGACGCCGGCGGGACGCTGCGTCGCGAGGATGAGGTGCAGCCCGAGGGACCGTCCGCGCTGGGCGACGTTGACGACGCCGTCGACGAACTCCGGCACCTCCTGCACGAGCGCGGCGAACTCGTCGACGACGAGGATGAGCGAGGGCGGGGCCTCCACCTCACCGCGGCGCTCGAGCTCGAGCAGGTCCTTGGCCTTGTGCCGCGCGAGCAGGTGCTCGCGGTAGTGCAGCTCGGCCGCGAGCGAGGCGAGCGCACGGCGCACGAGGTGGGGCGAGAGGTCGGTGACGAGGCCGACGGTGTGCGGCAGCTTGACGCAGTCGCGGAAGGCCGAGCCACCCTTGTAGTCGACGAGCAGGAAGGTGACGCGCTGCGGCGAGTGGGCCGCGGCCATGCCGAGGATCCAGGCCTGGAGCAGCTCGGACTTGCCGGCGCCGGTCGTGCCGCCGACGAGCGCGTGCGGGCCGTCGCTGCGGATGTCGACCGAGAAGGTGCCCTGGCTCGACTGGCCGACGATGGCGCGCAGGTTGCCGGGTTTGCGCGGCAGGACCGCCGGCGCGTACGGACCGGTGAGAATGGAGCGCGACTCGCCCCACTTCTCGATGACCGCCTGCTCGGAGCTGGCGAGGTCGGTGCCGGCGAGCGTGAGCAGCGAGACGGCGCGGGGCAGGTCGCTGGCGTCGTCGACGGGCACACCGGCGTCGACGACGGGCGCGAGCTGGCGGGCGCAGGCCATCGCCTCGTCGTAGGAGATGGCGTCGACGGCGACGGGCTGCACCTCCTCGCCGGCGTGGACGTAGCCGGCGAGCGAGCTCTGGTCGTCGGCCACGACGAGGAAGGTCTGGCACGCGGCCGGGAGCAGCTGCTGCGTCTCGGCGACCCAGAGGACGACGATGCCGTGCCGGTGGCCGCGCTCGGCGATCGCGACGAGGCGGCTGCGGTCGATGGGGGCGTCGCTCTCGACGAGCACGAGGACCGTGGGCCGCTCGGCGACGGCCTGCTCCTGCTCCTTGCCGGTGCCCTTGGCCTCGACGATGTCCTCGAGCGCGTCCGCGAGCGCCGAGCACCCGGGGGCGCTGGCGGCGAGGTGGTCGACCCCGATCGGGCTGTGCGGCGAGGTCGTGTGCGGGAGCCACTTGAGGAAGTCCCAGTCGCGGGCGGAGCTGCCCGAGGCGAAGGAGCAGACGGCGAGCTCGGCCGGCGAGTGCAGCGACGCGGTCTGGAGCACGAAGGAGCGGGCCGCGCCCAGGGCGGCGGCACGCTGGCCGGCGATGCCGACGGCGCCGTCGGTCAGCGGCGTGGCGACGACCGGGACGTCGTGGACGACCTCGAGACCGCTCAGCTCCTCGGAGACCGCGAGCCACGCCTCGGCCTTGGAGCGGCCGACGGCCGGCATCTTGATCGCGGAGCGGGACGGGCGGGTGCCGAGGCCGAGCCGGAGCTCGCCGTAGCCGTGGCCGTCGCGGCGGCGGGTCCAGAGCAGGGCGCTGCGGTCACGGACGGCGGTGAGGCAGTCGACGCCGCTCGGGTGCTCGCCGCGCCGGGTCCGCCCCTCGACCTCGAGCGACCCGCGGATGCGCTGCGAGAGCAGCTCGAGGTCCTCGCGGAAGTCCTGCATCGCCTGCGCGAACTCCTTCTTCTGCTGGCGACGGGCCTCGTAGTACGTGCCGGCCATCATCATCGGCATCATCAGCATGAAGATGATCGAGAAGGCGCTGCGGGTGATGAGGTACATGACGATGCCCATGAGCAGCGGCACGATCATCGCGACGAGCGGCATCGGGTTGAGCTTGGCGCGCTCGGGCAGGTCGGGGACCTGGAACTCCTGGCCCGAGAAGAGCGGCGCCACCCGCGGCGAGCGCGAGAAGGCGACCGTGCCCGCGTCACCCGAGAGGACGCCGCTGCCGGGTCGGCTGACGACGCCGTCGCCCTGCAGGTGCACCTCGAGCTCGCTGTCGCCGACGCGCACGACGTCGCCGCTCTTGAGGTGCGCGCGCGTGACCTGCTGCCCGCCCGCGGTGATGCCGTTGGCCGAGCCGAGGTCGACGACCTCGACGACCTCCTGGATGACGAGCTTGGCGTGCTTGCGCGAGACCGACTCGTCGGACAGCTGCACCTCGCAGCCGCGTCCGCGGCCGACGTATGCCGTGCCGCGGGCGAGCGGGAACTCGCGCCCCGCGTCGGGTCCCGAGCGGATGTAGGCGACGGCCGCGGGTCGACCGCGGTCGACGAAGCCCTCGCCGGCGCGCGTCGTGGAGACCCGCATGCCGGACTGGAGCCCGCTCTCGGCGACCGTGGCGCGCGGGTCGAGGCCCCGCATGTCCTGGTCGACGAGGGCGAGCGTCATCGGTGCGTCGACGCCGAGCACGCTCGAGCGGTGCGGGTCAGCCGCGGCGAGGTAGGCGGCGAGGTCCCCGACCGTGGTGGCGGAGTCCGTCGTCGCGACGAGGTCGGTCTCACGGTCGCCGGACCGGAGGACGAACTTCAGCTTCACGCGTCACCCTTCTTGCCGACACCCGTGCCGGAGCTGCTGCGGCCTGCGCCGGCGCGCCGGCTCGCCCTCGTGTCACCCGGCGCGGACGTGCCGACGCCGGCCTTGGTGGTGGCGGCCCGGCCCCGACGGGCCGGCTCCGCCTTGCCCTGGCGGCGGGAGGTGCGCGCCAGCGCCGGCCCGAGACCCGACCCGGTGGGCAGGTGGTCGCGGAAGGTGCGCAGCGACACGTCGCCGCGCAGCTTCTGCCAGAACGACTGCTCGCCCCGGATCCGCTTGCGGGCAGTCTCGACGTCGGCCCAGAACGCGTCGACCTCCTCCGAGGTCGGCTCGTCGACGTCGAAGACGTGCCCGTTGGCGGCGGCCGCGACCGGCACGAGCGCCAGAGGTCGAGTGCTCACCTTCCCCCCGTCAGGGGATGGGGTGGCCGTTGCCGGGTCGGGGGGAAAGTGAGCACTCGACCTGGGGGCACCCATGAGGGCGCCGTCGACGACGACGCTGGGCTTCGGCGGCGGCGGACCGTCGACGTGCAGCTCGAGCGCCCGGGCCTGCTCGATGCGGGTCCCCTTGGCGGGCACGGGCATCCGCAGGTCGCGCGCGGTGTCGATGATCTCGCGCCAGCCACCCGTGACCCGCGTGGCCATGCCACCGGTCGTGCGCCGACGCCGGCGACGAAGCCACTTGGCTCCGCGGATCGCGCCGTAGACGAGGAGCAGGACGGCCAGCGGCACGAGCACGTAGAAGATGAGCCAGCGCAGCCAGTCCGGCCAGTTGTCGGGGTTGAGCGGGTTGTCGTCCTTCGGCGGGTTGCGCAGCTGCGTCGCGTTCTGCGCCTGGTCGGGGCCCTGCAGCACGCTCGGCGGGTTGTTGGCCGCCGGCGGCGGCACCTGGGCGCCGGTCTTCTTCTCCTCCGACTTGCGGATGAGCTGCTGCGGCTTCTTGTTGCGGTCCGGGACGAACTGCGTGGCGAGGATGGGCATCCACGTGTCGTCGGCGAGCTTGACCTCGACCCACGCCCGGACGTCCTTGCCCTTGACGACGCCACCGGCCTCGGGGACGGCACCAAGGACGACGCGCGCCGGGACACCGAGCCGGTTGGCGACGAGCGCGTAGGCCGCGGCGTACTGCTCGTCGTTGCCGGCCAGCTGCGTCGACTTCATGAACTGGCTCATGCGCAGCAGGCTGTGGCCCGGCAGGAAGACGTTCTGGTAGTCGCCGGGCGTGCCGCCGTCGGTGTAAGCGCCGTCCTGGAGGGCCTTGGCCACGGCCGCGACCTTCTCCCACTGCCCGTCGACGCGGTCGGTCCACGGCGTCACCTTGTCGTCGAGGAACGACAGGGCCGACACGTCGACCGTCGAGCCGTCGGCGACGTCGAGCGACTTCGGCAGCTCCTTCGGCGGGTCCTGGACGTAGGCCGTCACGGTGTACTGGTCGCCCGTGGCGAGCTTCTCGGGGAGCACGCCGGTGTTGGTGTCGACGTTGAAGCGCAGGTCGTCGGAGAGCTGGTCGCTGCGGCTGCCGCCGAAGTCGAGTCCGGTGACCGTGCCGAAGGTCGGCAGCCACACGTCGCTGTAGCCGCCCGCGGGGACCGACACGGTGGCCGTGACCTCCCGCCCCGGACCCTCCGCGGCGATGTGGGTGCCGACCTTGCGGAAGCTCGTGCCCTGCGGGTCGGGGCCGTCGCCGAGGTTGGCGAAGTTGCCCGCGCCCCAGACGAACCCGTCGTAGGAGTCGAGCGCCGCGAACCGGAGCGGCACGTTCGCCGGCAGGCCCTTGACGGTGAGGAGCGTCTTGTCGAACTGCTTCGCGCTGTTGGGCTCGGTGTACTGGCGGAAGCCGGCGAGCGGCGAGGCGTAGCGGCTGACGTCGAACGGCGGCACGAGCGAAGGACGCAGGACCGTGCGGCTCTGGTCGGCGCCCGGCAGCATCGGCCCGACGAAGAAGCCGCCGACGGTCGCGACGGCGAGCAGGCCCGCGGTCGTGACCGCGCGGGTCGTGCGGCCGGCACCGTTCTGCAGGGCCGGTCGGTTGCGGTTGCTGCGCAGCGCGGTCCAGCCGATGGCCACGAGCGCGAACACCGCGCCCTGGACGAGGACGGCCGCCGGCGTCTGCGTGCCGAGCACGATGGAGGCGACGAGCAGCGCGACCGGCGAGACGAGGGCGAGCACCGCGCCGGGCCAGCGACGGGCCACGCCGTAGGTCAGCGCGGCCCCGACGAGACCGAAGAGGAACGGCAGCGCCATGTACGGGCCCTCGGAGTCGACCGGCGGCAGCGCCGTCAGCAGCTCCTTCCAGCCGGGGACCGCCATGTGCACGAGAGTCGAGAAGGTCGAGCCCGAGGGCAGGAACCCCGCGATGAGGTCCTCGCGCACGGCGATGGGACCGCCGAGGAGCAGGTAGGCCGCCGCGGCGCCGAGCAGGGTCACGACGCCGAGGGCGCGGAAGGCGGCGCCGACGTGGCTGACGAGCAGGCCGACGAGCAGACCCGCCAGACCGACCCACAGCCAACCGAGGCCGAAGAAGGTCGTGCGGAAGCCGACGAGGGCGATCCCGACGAGCACGACGGTGAAGCCGGCGTCGACGAGCTGCGGCACCGTCGGGCGCAGCTTGGCCAGCTGGGTGCCGAGGCGTTCGCGCGCGCTCGGGGGCTGCACGAGCGCGCTCGGCGGCGGGGCGGAGATACCGGTCTGGCTCATCGTGCGACTCCGGTGAACAGGAGGGGACGGAGGTCCTCGAGGGCGCTCAGGGTGAGGATCGTCAGGCCACCGCCGCGGCGCAGGCCGTGGTCGGCGAGCGGGTCGACGACGATGATGACGCGCGTCACCTCGGGCGGGAACTGTCCTGCCGCGCGCTGCAGCTCGATGAACGGGCGGTGCGGGCCGGTGACGAAGAAGACGGTCGAGGTGTCGGGGGCGAGGTCGGTGGCGTCGAGGCTCACCGCGAAGAGGTCGACCGGTCCCGGGTCGACGCGCGACATCGCGTCGAGCCCGACCTGCGGCACCGCGCGGCTCACCTTCTGGTCGCCGCAGACCATGGTGCAGTCCTGCTCGTCGAGCATGACGCGGACCATGATCGAGGAGCCGACCGAGATCGCCGTCTCGACGTCGGCCTGGATGGCCGTCGGGGCGTTGGCCGCCATGACGTCGCGCTCGACGTCGCGGTCGGTCCGGCCGGTCTTGCCGTGGCCCGAGCGGTACTGCTCCGGGTCGGGGTCGACGATGACGGTCACGTGCGAGCGCCGCGTGTCGAGGAACTGGCGCACGAGCAGACGGCCGGCCTTGGCCGAGCTGCGCCAGTGGATGTAGCGGCGGTCGTCGCCCGGCTGGTACTCGCGCAGCGCGTGGAAGGCGAGGTCGCTCATCGAGACGTCCTCGGTCGTGCTCCCCTCGAGGTCGCGCAGCAGGCCGGCGCCGAGCGACTCGAGGGCGACGGTGCGCGGGTGGACGAAGAGCTCGGTGCGCTCGGTCCACGTCAGGGTGCGGCGCATGAGGCCCAGCGGGTCGCCCTGGACCGTCGTCGCCGGGCCGACCTGGATGACGCCTCGGCGCGAGGTCGGGACGACGAAGAGCTCCTCGTGGGCGTTGCCCGGGGTCAGCGCCGGCAGGACGAACCGCGCCGCCGACAGGCCGACGGGCAGCTCGACGAGGATCGGCAGCATCGGGGTGCGCGCCTCGTTGGTCACGAGGATCCGACCCGTCGCGGGCTCACCGACGACGACACGACGCGGGTCGACCTCGGCGAGGATGCGGACCTTGGTGCGGCCGAGGGCGAGCACGAAGCAGACGAGGAAGAGCACGAGGGCGGCCGCGGCCACCATGAGCAGCTCGGTCCAGCCCCAGCGCGCGCCGACGACCCAGCAGACGACACCGAGAGCGAGGATCGTCCAGCCGAGCGGCGAGATCCAGCGCAGGATCCCGGCGACCGGGCGCCACACGCCCTCGGTCTGGCCCGCCACCTGCTCGATCGAGCGGGTGATCGGCTGGGTGATCTGGCGGATGCCGCGGCTCGTCGTGCCGCTGACGGCCCGCGCACGCCCACCGGTCGCGCCGGCGGGTGCCTCCGCCACGGGCGCGACGGCACCGGCCGACGCGCCCTTGCGTGACGGCATACGGAAGCGGCCGCCGCGACGCGACGGTGCGGCCCCCTGGTCCTGCTGGGTCATGCGGTCCCCTTGCTTGCTTCTGCGATCCTGCTGCGGTCCGGCGCGCTCAGGCCGAGGCGCGCTCGGCCGGCGGAGCGATGTCGCCGAGGATCTGGTCGATGCACTGCTCGACCGTCGTGCCGGCGAACTGCGCCTCCGCACCGAGCAGGAGGCGGTGGCTCAGCACCGGCTCGGCGAGCACCTTGATGTCGTCCGGGACGACGTAGGTGCGACCCTGGCTGGCCGCCCACGTCTTGGCGCAGCGCACGTACGCGAGGCAGCCACGGACCGACAGGCCGAGCTTGAGGCTCGGGTGGCGGCGCGACTCCTCGGCGATGCGGCTGACGTAGCCGAGGATCGCCGGGTCGACGTGCACCTCGTCGGCGAGCTTGCTCATCTCGACGATGACGTTGCTCGCGATGAGCGGGCTGAGGGTCTTGGCGCGGTCACGCGTCTTGGCGTCGGCGAGCACGGCGATGGTGGCCTCGTGGTCGGGGTAGCCCACACTCGCCTTCATGAGGAAGCGGTCGAGCTGCGCCTCGGGCAGGCGGTACGTTCCGGCCTGCTCGATGGGGTTCTGCGTCGCGATGACCATGAACGGCTCGCCGACCGAGTGCGGCTTGCCGTCGATGGTGACGCGGCCCTCCTCCATGACCTCGAGCAGCGCCGACTGCGTCTTCGGAGAGGCGCGGTTGATCTCGTCGGCCAGCACGATGGTCGCGAAGATCGGGCCGGGGTGGAACTCGAAGCTCTGCTTCGTCGGCTCGTAGATCGTCACGCCGGTGACGTCGCTCGGGAGCAGGTCGGGCGTGAACTGGATGCGGCTGTGCGTGCCCTGCACCGTCGCGCTCAGGGCGCGCGCCAGCTGGGTCTTGCCGGTGCCCGGGAAGTCCTCGAGGAGCATGTGGCCCTCGGAGAGCAGGCAGGTCAGCGCGAGGCGCGTCACGTGCTGCTTGCCGAGGACGGCCTTCTCGATGTTGCCGACGAGCTGGTCGAAGGTGTGCGCGAACCAGGTGACCTGCTCCTGGGTGATGCGACCGGTGGTGGGCGTGGCCGTCATGAGTGTCGTTCTCCTGTCAGGTGTTTCATCGAAGTGGGGGTATGCCGTGTGGGCCGGGTCGGGGTGGCGCCGCGGGGTGCGCGGCGTGCGCCGGGTCCGCGGCGTCATTGCCATGGGTTCTTGGTCGCCGAGTCCCGGCCGTTCGCGCCGGTGCAGGTCACGGTCACCCCTTGGTCCGGATAGCCGAGGAACTTGCCGGAGTTGTTGCCGCCGTTCGTCGGCCGGTGCGTGCCGGCGGTGCCGTCGTCGGGCTGGGACCAGCCGCTCACCGAGCAGCTGATGGCTCCCTCGAAGTTCTGCAGCTCGTAGCCGATGTGGTAGCAGTTCGTGCCGCACTCCTTGCCCTGGTAGGGGTCGAAGCAGCCCGTCGTGCCGCACCGGGTGCCGTGGTAGACGCTGACGACCTTCGGGTTCGGCTTCGGGTCGGTCGTGCCGGACACGTAGGCGGTCCACGGGCCGGGGCCCGAGTCCTGGGCGATGGCCCGGACGCGGATCTTGCGCGTCGTGGAGTAGCCCAGGCCGCCGAACGTCGTCGAGTGCGTGCCGGCGTCGACGGTCTGGTTGCGGTCACCGTCGATCTCGTAGCCGGTGATCGGGCGGCCGTTGTTGGCGGCGGTGCCCCACGAGAACGTGATGCTGTTGTTGTCGTGGCTCTCGCGCAGGTTCGGCACGCCCTGCGTCGGACCGTACGGGTGCACCCGGATGGCGTTGGACATCGGCGAGCAGTAGCCCGCCGAGTTGCAGGCCCGGATCGCGATGGTCCTCGACGTCGTGTCCAGCGGCCTCGTCGTCCCCGCCGACGGGCAGCTGCCGCCGGAGCACGGGAACGAGCCGGTGACGCCGTCGGTCGTCCAGTGGATCCGGTCGTAGGACGCGGCGTGCGCGCTGCCGACCCGGAACGTGACGTCGATCGTCTGGTCGGCCCGCGGCGTCGACGCCGTGAGCAGGGTCGGCGTGTCGGGGTAGCCGTTGGCGACGTAGGACGCGAAGTTCGCCTTGTCGGACGTCGCCGGGCCGCCGTTCGTCGCCGTGACGGTGTACTCGACCTTCTGCCCCTCGTAGGGGATCGTGTCGCTCGCCGTGCGGGACTCGCCGCCCGAGCGGGTCGCGATGAGGTTCCAGGCGCCGCCACCGGTGCGCCGGTAGACGTCGTACCGCGTGATCGGCGGACCGTTGGGGTCGGTGGCCGGCCAGGAGACCGACACCTGCGCATTGGTCTCGCCGGGCACCGGGGTGCGCGGTGAGAGCGCCGGCGCCGGCACGTTGGCCGGCTTGCCGAACGACTGCGCCTTGACCGTCGGACCGAAGGGTCCCCACCCGGCGCCGTTCTTGGCCTGGACGCGGATGTTGTACGCGTCGTCGTTGATCAGGCCCGAGAGCACCTTCGTCAGTGCCGGCGCCTTGACCGGCACCGTGCCGCCCGAGCCGGCGCTGGCGCCGATGTCGGTGTACTGGACGCGGTAGTCGGTGACGTCGCTGCCCTCGTTGGGCGGCATCGTCCAGTTGACGGTGAGCTTGCGGTCACCCGGCACGACGTTGGTGATGACCGTCGCCTTGGGCTTGGTGTCGGGGCGGACCGTGTTGCTCCGCGGGCTCTCGTCGGACCAGCCGACCGCGTTCTGCGAGCGGACGGTGAAGGAGTAGTCCTTGCCGTTGGTCAGGCCGGTGATCGTGCACGGCGAGCTCGTGCAGATCTGGCGCACCTCGCCGCCGTTGGCGATGACCTCGTACTGCGAGATCGGCAGACCGCCGTCGTAGGCCGGCGGGCGCCAGTCGACGCGGGCGGTGCTGCCGAGGATGCGGTCGGCGACGGCCACCGGGGCGTCCGTCGGGTCCGGCTTGCTGCGGACCGTGACCGTGACCTGTCCGATGGCAGCCGGGCGACCCGGGGCGTCGAGGACGCGCAGCGAGATCTTCGTGTCGTTGCGGGCCTTGTCGGACGCCGAGACCGTCAGCTGGCAGCCGCTCACCGACGCCGTGACCCCCACGCCCGAGACGACGCTCGACTCCTGCACCGAGCACTGGGGCGCGGTCAGCGGGCTGTCGAGGTACTGGGCGATGTTGACGGTGCGGCTCGTGCCGGCGATGAGGCCCTCGACGGTGATGGGGCGCAGCGTCGCGATCGGGGGCGCGCTCGTGACGCGGACCTTGATCTTGAACGTGTCGGCGCCGCCCTTGGCCTTGATGGCGACCGCACCGGTCGTGCCGGCCTGCGCGGCGGCCTGCGCCTTGAGGATGACCTGGCGGCCGCCCTGCCCGACCTGCGAGAGGTCGACGCGGTCGGCGGCCGGGTCCCACGTCGCCTCGTAGGCGGCGGCGCCGGCATCGAGGCCGTCGGGCAGCCATGCGTGGCACAGGCGCGGGATGTCGAAGGTGCGCGAGGGGCCGTCGGCCGCGAGGAGGACCTCGTGGTCGGGGCAGCGCAGCACGGGCACGTCGGGTCCGATCTGGACCGGGATCGTGACGTACGTCTTCTGCGCGGCCTTGTCGCTGGGTCCCGTCGAGTTGGTCACCTCGAGCATGAGCGCGGCCGGGCCGACGTAGCCGTTCGTCGAGGTGAGCGTCAGCTCGGTCCCGGACGTGACGGCGGACTGGAGGTTCTCGTCGGGCGAGGTGGACACGGTGTCGGGCGAGGTGACCGACACCTTGCCGCCGCGCGGGTCGATGACGTAGTCGCCGAGCGGCACCTTGACCGTCGAGTCCGCACCCATCTTCACCGTCTTGCCCGACACGACGTAGGGCTGGCCGTTGTTGCCGGCCGGGACGTAGATGAGGGCCATCGCCTGGGCGCCGTCGGCGTCCTCGATGACGTAGGGCACGACGCGCGCCTGCGGACGCAGGGCGATGCGCAGCTTGCGGCCCTCACGGGTCACGCCGTCGCCGTAGAACTTCACGATCTTCAGCTGGGACTGGTCGCCGTCGAGGTCGCGGTCGTTGGCGAGCGCGTCGACGACGATCGAGGTCTCGCCGGGCTTGGCGGAGCCCGTGTCGTCGACCGCCGTCGGCGGGTTGTTGAAGTCCTTCTGCCCGCGGACGGTCAGGGTCGACTTCGACGGGTCGAACAGGCCGTTCGTGATGCCGTAGGTCAGGACCTTGGCCGGACCGACCTCGGGCACGACGACCTTGAAGGAGTCGTCCTTCTGGCGCGAGAACTGCTTGAGGACGTCGGCGTCGTTGAGGGTCGAGAGGTCGACGAACGAGACCGAGTCACCGGCGGCGATGAGGTCGTTGGACAGGACGTCGGCGCGGACCGTGCGGCCGGGAGCGGCCACGACGTCGTCCTCGACGGCGACCGGCGGCTGCGGGTCACCCGGCTGGACGACACCGACGCGCACGAAGCCGTCGCTCGTCCCGCCGAACCGGTCGCGCAGCTGGTAGCGGATCACCTCGGTGCCGGCGCTGCGCGGGTAGGCCTCGTAGCGGATGGTCGCCGCACCGAAGCCGACGACGCGGCCGAACTTGAGGTCGACCGTGCCGCTGTCGCCGCCGACGATGCCGCTGACGAAGGTCAGGTCGCCGTCGGGGTCGACCCCGCTCGTCGGCACCGTGATCGACAGGGTGTCGCCGGCCGTGACGCTGGCACTGAAGCTGCGCGCCTGCGGCGGCTGGTTGGGGTACTTCACCGAGTCGGGCAGCGGGTTGACGGTCACCGTGATGCGACCGGTCTGACCCCGCGAGCGAAGGCCCTCGGGGTAGGTCGTGTACTCGAGGATGGCCGTCTTGGGCCCGGTCATGGGGCCGACCTCGGGGACGTAGCGCACGACGGTGCCCGACGCGAAGGCCTGGCCACCGCCGGAGAGCACGCGGACCTGCGGCGCGAGCTTGAGCGGGATGCCCTCGCTCATCGAGTCGTTGTCGAGCGCCGGGATCGTCACGGCGTCGCCGACGCGGACCGTGGCGAGGTCGTCGACGACGGTCGGCACCACCTTGTCCTTGGGCTCGGGCTTCTGCACGACGGACAGCTGGCCGACGGCGGTCTTCGTGCCGTCGGAGATCGTGTAGCGCACCGATCCCTGACGGGTCTGGCTGCCGCTCACCGGGGACGTCGCCTGCACCCGGACCCAGCGGCCCTGGACGATCGACACGCGCAGCCACGCCTGCGAGGTCTCGACGCGCTGGACGACGAGGACGTCGCTGCGGGGGCTGTAGTCGTTGGACAGGACGTCGGCGATGACCGGCGTCTGACCCCGCACGACGGCGGCGTCGGGGGTCGCGACCGGCGGGGCGTCGTTGTTCTTGTCGGGCAGGATGTCGACGCGGATCCGTCCGGTGGCGACGCCAGCACCCACCTGGGCGGTGTACGTCACGACAGAGGTCCCGGGCGTCTGGCCCGTCACGGTGACGACGCCGGTGTCGAGGTTGGAGTCGAGCTGCAGCTGGCCCGGACCGCGGACCGCTTGCGCGAGACGCATGCGCGCCTCGGGGTCGGTGGGGTCGGCGCCGGCGATGTCGTTGCCGAGCGGCTGGAGCTGGACCGGCTTGCCGACGACGGCGCGCACGACGTCGGGCTGGGTGCGGGGACGCACGGGCTTGGTGTCGTCCTCGCTCAGCACGTCGAGGCCGACCGAGGCCTGGGCGGTGCCGCCGCGACCGTCGTCGACGACGTACTTGGCGATCTGGTCGCCCTTCTGGCCCTGGGCCTTGATCGTCAGAGCGCCGGAGCCGTCGACGCCCGTCGTCTCGACGTCGACCGGCGTCACCTGGATCGGGTCGTTCTCGGCGTCGCGCCAGTCGGCGACGACGCCGACCCTCACCGAGCCGTTCGCGACGACGGGGTAGGACGACTGCGCGAGACGGGCCTGCCCGGCCCGCAGCTTGGGAGCGGAGTTGACGTCGTCGGTGACGATCTTGACGGTCACCTTGGCGGTGGCACGGCCGTTCTTGGCCGTCGTCCCGTTGTTGACGGTGTAGCTGAAGGAGAAGCCCTCGGAGCGGACCTCGTCGGGCACCGTCACCTGGACCGTCTGGCCGTCGGCCGACGGGGCGGCGGTGATGCCGGCGACGTCGGGCTGTGTCACGTCGCCGGGCGAGATCGCGAGGATCGAGCCCTGGCTGTCGGAGTCGTTGTCGAGCACGTGGAGGGTCGAGGTCCGGCCCGGTCGCACCTGCATGACGTCCGGCTGCGCCTTGGGCGGCGTCCGGTTCTGCTGGTCGTCGAGGAGGTTCTCGTCCTTCTTCTTGTTCTTGTCGTCGGTCTGCGGCGGCGGGATGACCGAGTTCCAGTTGTCGATCTTGACCTTGTCGCGGTCGATGTCCCAGACGTCGCCGGAGTCGAGGTCGTTGAGCACGATGAGGCCGCGGTTGACGCGCAGCTTGACGCCGTCGGTGCGCACGCCCTTCTTCATCGCGCCGAGGTCGACGGTGTCGGCGTCGGTCGGCGAGCCGCAGTTACGGCCGTAGTAGACGTTGGACGGCCCGGCCCACGCTGCGTGGATGCAGCTCGCGAGGCGGACGGGTGCCGAGAGGAGCAGCTGCTGGCCGGGTGCGCCCTGGCCCAGCTTGACGCCACCCGTGGTCGGGCCGTCACCGGTCAGCGACACCTGGGCGAGCTGCGACTCGTCCTGGATGAGGACCGAGGCGGCGTCGGGGCCCGGCTGCTGCAGCGCCGCGAACGCGGGGTTGCCGGGCTCGGCGCCGCCGATCGACAGCTGCTGCGGCTCGGACAGGGCGTCGGAGTAGAGCTTGCCGGTGCCGGAGTCCCAGACGACCCAGTGGCTGCCGACGGCCGTGACCTGCGCCGACTTCGAGGAGAACTTCAGGTCGGTCGTGACCGGCTTGTCGAACTCCGTCTTGCCCTTCTGCCGCAGGACGGTGAGCGTGCCCTTCGCGGCCGAGAGGGCGTAGACGGTGCCGTCGACACCCACCGCCACGGCCGCGTTGGCGCCCACCTTGGCGACCGGCTTGGCCTGGGTCTGCAGTCCGTCCAGTCCGCTGACCCCCGAGCGCTCGTCGACGCGCTGGGCGCGCAGCTCCCCGGTGGCGGGGTCGATCATCGCGATGCTGCCGCCGCGGAGGTCGAGGGGCGGCGTCGTGAAGACGCGGTTGCCGGTGGCCGTGCTGGCCTTGGGCAGCAGGACGGCCTGCTCGGACCGCAGGGTGCCCTCCGACGGGCTGATCGGGACGACCTGGTTGCTGGCCCGGGTGTAGCCGACGACGGCCGCGCCGTCCTGAAACATGTCGAGCCCCGAGCTGGCACCCACGTCGGCGTAGACGCCGGCGTCGAGCTGGCCCGCGGCCTTGTTGATGCGCCCGAAGCGGGACTGCTCCGAGTTGGTCACCCAGATGCCGCCGTCGTTGAGGTCGGCCTTGCGGACCATCTCACCCTCGCTGCGGGTCGCGAGCCAGACGAGCAGGCTCGCGACGAGGGCGACGACGACGGTGGAGATGACCCCTATCCGTCGCTTGGTGGCGGCGGTGCTCATGCGTTCCCCTGTTCGGCGACGACCTTGCGGCCGTCGACCCTCTTCTCATCGGCGGTGCTGGTGTGGGTGTCGGCGCCCTGGGCGCCGAGCCGCTCGTCGAGGAGGGCGAGGTCGCCCTCGGTGACGAGCTTGGTCGAGAGCGCGTGCTCGACGAGACGCGCCTTGCGGTTGGTCGCGAGCTTGCCGACGCCGCCGTGCAGGCCGCGCGTGCCGGCGTCGGCGAGCTTCTGGCAGACGTTGTCGAGCTTGCGGTTGAAGCGGGTGAGAGTCCAGCCGAGGCGGTCGGCGGCAGCGGCCGAGGAGGGTATCTGGCTCGTACCCGCTTCCCGGCGCAGGAGGAACGGCTCGCAGAGCGCGACGACGAGCAGCTTCTGGTCGGGGGTGAACGACACGCGCCCGACGGTGGCTGCGCCGACCTCGTCGTCGGCCTCGTCGTCGAACCCTGCGGCGGGGTCGGCCGTGACGGACCGGAAGGCCGGGCTCGCCACGTGGATCTCGAAGTCGTAGGTGGTGGGGCCGGCGGTGAACCAGACGATGAGCTTCTTCATCGCGAGCGGGATCTTCGCGCCCGGGTTGAGCCAGGCCTGGAAGAGGCCCTGCTCGTCGGCGACCGTCGCGGTCAGGGTCGAACCGGTGTTGCTGATCCACCAGAAGCCGTTCTCGAACGAGACGACGAGGAAGGTGCGGTGCAGGTAGGGGTTGTCGTCCACCTCGACGTCGCCGGTGCGACCGATGGTCAGCCCGGTGTCGGGTGACACGGAGTACTCCTCGCCGCAGAACACGACGGTCACCTTGCTGTGGATCACGATCAGGTCCCCTAATCCCTGTCGACACGCCCGCTACTGGCACTTCGCGGTCAACGATGTCCAGTCGTGCGTTGTTACGGAGTCTTGTGGTGGTTTGGTGGTTTCGGGGTCGAGGCTGCCGCGACGACCGCGCGATGTCCACCCGCCGGCATACTCAGACGTTCGGCGCCACGCCTCACTGCGCGGTCTCGCACTGGACGTCGGAGCCCGGCGAGACCTGGCCCGACCGGGACACGCGGACCGTGGCGCACACCTTCGTGCCCTTGGCCGCCTTGACCGTGTAGCTCCGGGTCGTGACCGAGACGAGCTTGGAGCGCTCGGGGTTCCCGGCGTCGGAGGCGGTCGGCGCGTAGGACAGCCGGAAGGTGTCCTTCTTGTCCGGTTGCGGGTAGTTCCACGTGAAACCGACGCTCCCGGCGCCCGACCTCGCGGTGACGGTCGGCTTGTCGAAGACGCCGTCGCCGATGGCGCTGTCGTCGCCCGGCATCGAGACGGTCGCGCTCGGCGACGGCAGGGCGGGTTCGGGCGCGTCCCCCCAACCTCCACGCAGCAGGAGGAACACGACGAGACCGACGAGCACCACGACCCCGGCGGCCAGGCCCCACAGCACGGGGGGCTTGGACAGCGGCGAGACCGGCGGCTGCGCCGGAGCCGGAGCCTCCTGCGCCCCGGCGGCGCCGGCGGCGCGACGGACGGTCGCCTCCTCCGAGGAGTCCGACCCCAGGGGCGCCGTCTGGCTCGTCACCGGGTCGGTCGCGGCGGCTGGGCGCACCGGCGCCGCCGAGGGTGCCGGTCCGGCGCTCGGCACCGGGGCCGGTGACCACCGCTGCCCACCGGCGTCGGACCGGCGACGGGTCTCGCCGTCGGGCATGGTCGGCGACGGCCCGAGCGGCTGCGCGACGACCGTCTGCGGCGCCTTGATGCGCGTGCGGTCCTCGTCGTCACCGCCGCGGCCCGTCGGCGAGCCCTGCGTCTGGCTCACCAGGGTCGTGTGGCCCTGCTCGTCGAGCACGACGATCGGCGTGCGGTTGAGGCGCTGCTGCTGCTCGACGGCCTGGAGGGCGCGCGCGAACTCCAGCGCCGACGCGGGACGGTGCGACGGGTCCTTGGCCATCGCCTGCGCCAGCAGGCGCTCGAGGCCGGCCGGCACGTCCGGGCGCCCGGTCGCGGGCGGTGCGGTGCTGCGGATCCGCGGCATCAACGCATACGCGGAGTTGTCGCCCCCCGGCACCTCGAAAGGGGAACGCCCGACGAGGAGCTGCCACAGCGTGGCCGCGAGGGAGTAGACGTCGGAGCGCTCGTCGCCGTTGCTCTGGCCGTAGAGCACCTCCGGCGGCGCCCACGGCACCGAGACGCCGACGTCGTCGGTGGCCTCCGGCTCGACGTCGCCGTCGCGCGCGCCACGGCCGGCGATGCCGAAGTCGGTCAGGCCCGGGGCGCCGTAGGCGCTGATGAGCACGTTGGCCGGCTTGATGTCGCGATGCGTGATGTGGGCCCGGTGCGCGGTCTCGACGGCACTCGAGAGCTGGATGCCGGTGCGCAGCACGTCCTCGACCGAGAAGCGCTCGGCGCGCGCCCGCATCGCGAGGTTGGGCGGCGGGTAATACTTCATGACGAGGTACGGACGACCGTCGTCGGAAGTGCCCGAACGGAACACCTGCACGATGTAGGGGTGGTCGCCGAGGGCGGCCATCGTGTCGGCCTCCTCGACGAACTGCTGGCGCAGCGCGTCGGTCAGGCCCTCGGGCTTGAGCACCTTCACCGCGACCGGCATGCGAGGGCTCTGCTGCTCGTAGAGGAAGACGTCGGCGTAGCCGCCCGACCCGAGCGGCTGGACGAAGACGAGGCCCGGGATCTTCGGGGGCGCACCCTTCTTCACGACGCACCTCCGGCCGCGGGTCGGGGGTGGACGGGCGTGCGGGTCACAGGGCCGCCTCGAAGGTGAAGGAGACCTCGTCGGCCATGGACACGCGCGACCCGGCCTCGAGGACCTGCTGGTCGTTGGCGCGCAGGCGCATCGGACTCTCGCCCGGCAGCGTCACGGTGGTGCCGTTGGTCGTGCCGAGGTCGCGGATCAGCACGTGCCATCCCTCGAGGATGACCTCGACGTGGTTGCGCGAGATGTCGCGCTCGGGGCTCGGCACCTTGACGACGTGCGGCCGGTCGTGGGCTGCGAGGCCGTCACCGAGCCGTGGCGCGCGGCCGAGCAGGACGCTGCGGTCGAGGGTGACGACGTCGCCCGTCGACAGGCGCAGCACGCCGAGCGGCGGCCGCGGCATCGTGAACGGCTCCTGCGGCGGGATGCTCGAGCCGCACACCCGGCAGCGGTCGCCGTGCGGCGGCGTCGGGTGACCCGCCGAGCACAGCACGGCCAGCACGCTGGGGCCCGAGAACGTCTGGTTCTGCGCGGCGTTGCGCGCCTCGAGCAGCGCGCTGCGGTCGACGGTCAGCTCCGTCTCGTCGTCGTCCGCTGCGGGAGCGGCGTCGACCACGGGAGCAGCCGGGGTCGCCGCGGGCGCCGTGGTTGCCGAGACCGGCGGGGCCGGCGGTGCCGTGGGCAGCGAGATGGGCACGTCGAAGCTCGGCTCCGTGGGCGACTGCACCGACGGGGCGTATGCCGCGGGCTGCGCGGGTGCCGATGGCGCGGCGGGTCCCTGGGCAGCCTGGCCGGTCGGCGGCGCAGGTGAGGCAGGCGCAGGCGAGGCAGGCGGCGGGCCCATGGAGATGAGCGGAGTGGCCTCGGGCGCCCGGGCGCCGGGCGGCGGGGTGTTCATCGGTGGCAGCAGGCTCGGGGCCGGGGGCGGTGTGTGCCGCCCCGAGAAGGTCGGCACCTCGGGAGTCACCTCGGGCCGGGGCGCCGCAGCCGGAGCGGGGCTCGCCCACGGGACGGACGAGATGAGGCCGCCCTCGGACGTCTCGGGGAGCAGCGGTGCCGACGGAAGGGGGCGCTCGGGCACCTCGGGGACGGGCGCGGCATTCGTCACAGGCACGTCGGGCACGTCGGTGACGCTCGGGACCGACAGGTGCTCGTCGTCGTGGGCGGAGTCCTCGTCGTCCGGCTGGGTCAGCTGGGCGAGGGCCTTGCGATGCTCGTCGGCCGTCGTGGTGTGACCGAAGAGGTAGTCGTAGCTGGGCAGCGCTGCCGCCGGCTCGTCGTCCGACTGGTCATCCGTGCCGGCGACGCCCGGCGGGCCCGGGGCGGGTGACAGTGACGTGGCGGATGCCGGCGCGGCCTGCGCGGGCGCGGCGGCCGGGGCTGCGTCCTGCTCGAGCAGGGGTCGGGCGGCCCAGGTCGAGTCGACGTCGCGCGGCTCGGCCGCAGGCAGGTCGCCGGCCACCGGCACGGCGGGCACGGCGGGCACGACGGGCACGGCGGGCACGGCAGGCACGGCAGGCACGGCGGGCGCGGCGGGCGCGGGAGAGGACGGAGCCGGCTCGGACCGAGCCGGCTCGGGTACCTGCTGCTGCACGGGCGTCGTCGCGGACGGCGCGGGAGAGGACGGCGCGGCGGGCGCGGGAGAGGACGGCGCGGCGGGCGCGGGAGAGGACGGCGCGGCGACGGGCTGGGGGGCGGCCGCCGGAGGTGCCGCTGCCTCGAGCTCATCGGGCTGAGGTGCCTCGGGCTGACCTGTCTCGGGCTGCGGAGCCTGCCCCTGGGGCGTCGTCAACGGCGCGGCAGCGGAAGGTCCGCTCGTCTGCGGGTGCAGCGGCGTCGTCTTCGGCGTGGCGCGCACGGGCGCCGGTGGCGCGGCGGCGGTCCACGCGCGCAGCGCCGGCGCAGCCGCAGCCGCAGGAGCAGCGGGAGCAGCAGGAGCCGGCTGGGCGGCGGGGACGGTCGGCGGAGGCTCGTCAGTGCTCGGCGGCTGAGACGTGGTGCCGGCCTCGGGGGGTGCCGCCGGGGTGTCGCGGCGGGCCCAGCTGCGGTCCCACGGCGAACGGCCTGAGTCGTTCGAGCCGGCAGGGTCGCCGGACGCGCCGGACGCGCTGGGCTCGTCGGCGCCCGCGGCACCAGACACTGCGGCGGCCCCGGCCGATCTCGAGACGTCCCCGAAGGTCGGGATGCCGGCACCGACGGGGCGGGCGTCCGGCACCTCGTCCGAGGCCCCGTTCGAGGAGTCTGCGGTGGAGTTGTCGGTGGAGTCTTCAGACGAGCCGGCAGGCGGCTGGGACGGGGGCGCCGTGCCCGGTTCCACCGACGAGCCGGGGGCGGACGAGGCCGGGCCAGCGACCACGTCGGCCGGTTGGTCGAGCGGGTCGTGCTGGTCGTGCTGGTCCGTCGGCGCGACGGCGTCCGGCTGGCCGGCAAGGTCGCCCGCACGGTCGGTGGACGCAGCGGAGGCCGCGCCTCCTGAGCCCTGCTGCACGGCATCGGAGCCCGCAGGACCTCCCGCGAGCCCCTGGGCCGGCACCGGCTGGGAGCGCTCGGACTCGTCGAGCACGCGCAGGACGACGCGCTCGGGGTGCTCGGGCAGGTCGAGGTCGGTCCAGACCTTGCTGCTCGTGGCCCGGACGTCGTGCTCGGTGCCGTCGGTGAGGGTCACGAGGGCCGACACCGGGCCGAAGGCCACGATGCGGGTCTGGGGCTGCCAGTGCACGCCGACGAAGTGGTGGGCCTTGCGCATGCCGCCGGCCGTCAGCACCTCGACGACGTCGTCGATGTCGCCGCCGTCGGCCGCGTCGCTCGCGGCGATCGTGCGCTCGTCGTCCTCGTCGAGGCCGATGAGCAGGTGCATGCCGGGGCCCCCGATGTGCGTCCACCCGTCGGGGGCCCGGTCGACAACAACGGACGGGCCACTCACGTCTACGACCTGCTCTCCCCTGATGAGCCGTTCACGTTCTCGCGCGGGGTGGTGTCCTCGTCGACGTCGGAGTCGGCGTCCTGCCCCTGCACGGCGACGACGATAGCAGTGACGTTGTCGCGGCCCCCGGCCTCGACACCGCGTCGCACGAGCGCCTCCGCGGCGGCCTCGGCGTCGGGGTGGTCGGCCAGGACGGCCTCCATCTCCTCACGCGTCAGCTCGTTGGACAGGCCGTCGGAGCAGATGACGAAGACCTCGCCCGGGTAGGGCGGGAAGACCCACGTGTCGACGACGCCCATGGGGTCGCGGCCGAGCGAGCGCGTGACGACGTTGCGCCCGGGGTGCCGGTGGGCCTGCTCGGGGGTGATGAGCCCGCGCTCGACGAGCTCCCACACCTCCGAGTGGTCGACGGTCACCTGGGACAGGCGTCCGTCGATGCAACGGTAGACCCGCGAGTCTCCGATGTTGAAGACGGCCCAGTGCCGCGAGCCGCCCACCGAGACCAGGGCCAGCCCGGCGATGGTCGTGCCCATCCCGGTCTGCTCGGGGTGGCGTGCGGCGGAGCCGAGGATGCGCCGGTTGGCCTCCTCGACCTGGGCGACGATGTCGCGCACCTGGATGACGGGACGGTCGGCGAGCTCCGCCACGGTCTCTGCGGCGATGCGGCTCGCCACCTCGCCGGCGGCGTGTCCGCCCATCCCGTCGGCGACGGCGTAGACGGTGCCCTGGGTGATGGCGGTGTCCTCGTTGTGCTGGCGGACCCGGCCCACGTCGGTCGCGAGGCCGACGGAGATCGCCGGAAGAGCGCCGCTCATGCGTCCGTTCCCGAAGCCGTGCCTGCAGCCGTGTCCGCAGCGTCCGCCGTGGCCGGCGCGGGGGGGTCGCTCGAGGAGTCAGCCGCGTCGTCGCTCCAGGGGGTGACCCGGACCGTCGTCAGGACCTGCCGGATGAGCTCGTAGTCGTCCACGGCATCCGGTCCGCCGACCGCGCCCGTCAGCTGGACGACGTGGGCACCGGCGTCGGGCGACCCCGAGCGCACGAGGTGGAAGAGGTTGGCCTGCAGCACCGTCTCGACGTCGGCGTCGGGCCAGGTCGCGTCGCACCCGACGAACTGCGCGCCGCCCAGGTCGGCGGCATACGGCTCGGAGACCGTGCCGCCCCGGGAGGTGGCCAGCGAGGCGATCTGCTCGAGCGACTCCTGCACGTCGAACTCGGGTCCGCACGACGAGATCGTGACGAGGACGTTGGGCGCGAAGCCGCCCTCGCGCGGCAGCCGGGCGGCCATCGTCGTGCCCGGCGCGTGCGCGGGCTCCCATCCGTCCGGAACCTCGAGGGCCACCGACGGCTGGCCCGGGAAGTCGGCGCTCGGATAGGCGAGGGTGCTCATGGGCTCGTTCCTTTCGGTCGTTCCCGCAGGGGTCGGGGACGGCGCGGTCAGTCAATCATTCACGAGATGCCGTGTCAGATCGGCCGAGGCGCCGTCTCGGGACGGTGGCGGCATGGGAACGAGGTGGTGCCGAGCGTACGACGACGGCGGCACCCTCGCGATGGGGAGAACTCCCCACCCGCGGACGCCGACCGGCAGCGCTCGGTCCGCGCTCAGCACGCGCTCAGTCCGCGCTCAGTCGGAGGACCGAGCCGCCCACCAGGCGAGCAGCCGCTCGCGCGCGGCGTCCTTGCCGATGGGACCGTCGTCGAGGCGGACCGACAGGAGGAAGTCGTAGGCCTCGCCGAGCACGGGACCCGGCCGGATGGCGAGCGCCTCGGCGATCTCGTTGCCGTTGAGCTCGGGGCGCACGCTGGCGAGCTCCTCCTCCGCGGCGAGCCGCTCGATGCGCTGCTCGAGGTCGTCGTAGGCACGCGAGAGCCGCTGCGCCTTGCGGACGTTGCGGGTCGTGCAGTCGGACCGGGTGAGCCGGTGGAGGCGGGTCAGCAGGGGCCCGGCGTCGTTGACGTAGCGGCGCACCGCCGAGTCGGTCCACTGGCCGTCGCCGTAGCCGTGGAAGCGCAGGTGCAGCTCGACGAGGCGGGCGACCTGCTTGGTCGTGTCCTTGTCGAAGCGCATCGCCTTCATCCGCTTGCTCGTCAGCTTGGCGCCGACGAGCTCGTGGTGGTGGAAGGAGACACCGCCACCGTCCTCGAAGCGCCGGGTCGCCGGCTTGCCGATGTCGTGGAGCAGGGCGGCGAGGCGCAGCACGAGGTCGGGCCCGGGCACGGACTCGGGCGGTCCGCCGGCAGGACCCTCGAGGGCGATGGCCTGCTCGAGCACGATGAGCGAGTGGTCGTAGACGTCCTTGTGGCGGTGGTGCTCGTCGAGCTCGAGGCGCAGGGCGGGCAGCTCGGGGAGGAACACGTCGGCGAGGCCCGTGTCGACGAGGAGCGTGAGCCCGAGCCGCGGACGGGGTGACAGGAGCAGCTTGGTGAACTCGTCGCGTACGCGTTCGGCCGAGATGATCGAGAGCGTGCCGGCACGCTCGGTCATGGCCGTGCGCACCTCGGGCGCGACGTCGAACCCGAGCTGCGAGGCGAAGCGGGCGGCCCGCATCATCCGCAGCGGGTCGTCGGCGAAGGACTCCTCGGCGGCCGCCGGCGTGGTGAGCCGCTGCTGCACGAGGTCGGGCAGGCCCCCGTGGACGTCGACGAACTCGAGGCCGGGCAGCCGGATCGCCATGGCGTTGACGGTGAAGTCGCGGCGCACCAGGTCGCCCTCGAGGGTGTCGCCGAACATGACCTCCGGCTTGCGGGACGAGCGGTCGTAGGTGTCGGCGCGGTAGGTCGTGATCTCGATGACGTGCTCGCCCTTGCGCAGGCCGATGGTGCCGAACTCGCGGCCGATGTCCCAGTGGGCGTCGGCCCAACCGCGGACCACCGCGAGGATGTCGTCGGGGCGCGCGTCGGTGGTGAGGTCGAGGTCGGGCGAGACGCGTCCGAGGAAGGCGTCGCGGACCGGTCCGCCGACGAGGGCGAGCTCGTGCCCGGCGCCCGCGAACCGCTCGCCGAGCTCGGTCAGCATCGGCAGGACGGGGGCGAGTCGGGCGACGGCGGCGCGCAGCAGCGGCAGGCCGGCGTCGGCGGGCTGCTCGCCGTCGGGGGCGGGCGTGTCGGGTCGGTCAGGCACGCGCCCAGCCTAGTGAGCGGTGGGCGCGGCCCCGACCGCACCGGCGGGCGCCCCGTGTTGCCGTCGCGACGACAGGATCGCCCATGGCCCCGCCCGTTATGGTGGCGATGTGAGCGCCCTGCCCGTCCCGAGCCCCGTGCCGGGCAGGCGCCTGCCCGCGGTCGAGGAGCGCTCTGCCGGGGGCATCGTCGTGGACGTGCGCGAGGGCCTGGCCCTCATCGCCGTGATCGCCCGTCGCAACCGGGCCGGCCGCATCGAGTGGTGCCTGCCGAAGGGACACGTCGAGCCCGGCGAGACGCTCGTCGAGACGGCCGCGCGCGAGGTCGCCGAGGAGACCGGCATCGTCGGTCGGGTGCTCATCGAGCTCGGCACCATCGACTACTGGTTCGCGACGTCGAACAAGCGGGTCCACAAGTTCGTGCACCACTACCTCCTCGAGGCCACGGGTGGTGAGCTCTCCATCGAGAACGACCCGGACCACGAGGCCATCGACGTCGCCTGGATGCGGCTCGACGAGGTGCACCGCAGCCTCACCTTCCCCAACGAGCGCCGCATCGCACAGGCGGCGTGGAACCGGCTGGCGGGGACGGCGTGATCCTTCGAGGGTCGCGGCGTCCGGACACGAGCGGGCGTCGCGTGACCCGCCTCGTGCGCAGCCTGACCACCACCGTGACGACACTCGCCGCCGCAGGCCTCTCGGTCGGTCTCTCGGTCGGTCTCTCGGTGGGTGGCAGCGTGGCCGGCGCCGCGCCCGCCGTCGCCGTCCCGATGACGTATGCCGTCACGCCGGTCGCGCAGGCCACGGCAGCCGCGCACGGGCCCGCGGTCACCCCCGCCAAGGACGTCGCCGTCATCGTCCTCGCCACCCTGTCGCCCGCGGTGGTGGGTCCGGGCAAGGACGTGACGATCACCGGTACCGTCACGGCCCCGCTGACGGGTCCGCTGTCGAGCCCCGAGCTGCGGGTCGTGCGGGGCGACGTGACGGTCAACGAGCGCGCGGCTCTCGACGCCTGGGCGTCGGGACGCACACCGACCGCCGGCCGCACCGTC
Organism: Terrabacter tumescens; assembly: GCF_014646815.1. GTDB lineage: Bacteria > Actinomycetota > Actinomycetes > Actinomycetales > Dermatophilaceae > Terrabacter > Terrabacter tumescens. The sequence goes on along the minus strand of NZ_BMNZ01000002.1, from coordinate 206,567 downwards.
GAGACGACGACGCTGCCGACTGTGGCCGCCGGGCAGAGTCGGGCGTTCAAAGCCACCGTGCCGTGGCAGCAGCTGCGCTCCGACGAGGCCTTCGCCGCGCTGCCGATCTCGGTCGAGGTCGTCCAGGAGGGGGCGAGCGAGCCGACCGGCCGGACGCGCACCTTCATCGCGTGGAACGGGCGCAAGGAGTACGTCCCGCTCAAGGTGGCGACCGTCATGCCGGTGACGCTCGATCCCGACGTCGACCTCTTCGCCCGCGACGACGCCGCACGGGAGGCCGCCTGGCAGCGGGCCATCGGACCCGACTCCCGGGTGGAGCGCATCGTCGAGGGCACCCGGGAGTCCCGGGTCGACCTCGCGGTCGACCCGTCCGTGCTCGGACCCGACACCGGCACCGACGCCACTCCCGGCGGGAGCACTCCGACCCCGACCCCGAGCGGCACGACGTCGACCACACCGACGACCCCCAGCACGACGACCCCCGGCACGACGACCCCCGGCGGCTCTGGCACGTCTGGCACCTCGGGCACCCCGGCGCCGACGACGTCCGGCCAGGCGACGCCCGCCCCGACGGGCACGGGCGGCCAGCCGTCCGGGGCCGCCGCCGCGATCGCCCGCCTCGGTGACGGGCTCGTGACGCAGCTGCACGGTCGCAGCGTGTGGGCGCTGCCCTACGCGGACGCCGACATCGCGGCCACCGTCGGCATCGACCCCGCCAACACCCTCGTGCGCGACCTCGTCAGCCGTGCCACCACCCTCGCCGCTCGACTCGGCCAGCCGGCCCGCGCCGACATCGTGTGGCCGGTCGACGGCCTCCTGCCGACCGGACGCGAGCAGGGCATCAAGAAGCTCCTGTCCGGCACCTCCGTCAAGAAGCCCGCCGGGATCGTCGTCAGCGCTCCCGCCGTGACGAAGGGGACGGCATACACCCCCACCGCGCGGCGGGTCACGAGCGCCGGGACCCGGCTGCTCGCGTACGACCCCCGCCTGTCGGCGCTGCTGCCCAAGCGCAGCGACCCCAGCCCGGTCCTGTCCGTGCAGCGCTACCTCGCCGAGACGCTCGTGCTGCTCGGCGAGCGGGCCGGCACCCCCCGCTCCGTCCTCGTCGCCGCCCCGCGCACCTACGACCCGGACGCCGCCGCCCTCTCGACCTTCCTCACCGCCACCGCGAGCGCGCCGTGGCTCGAGACCGTGGGCGCGGCCTCGCTGCTGTCCGACGACGGCACCGACAAGGCCGTCCCCCAGACGAAGCCCACCACGCCCGTCGCGTCCGCCGCCCCGCGCCCGGTGCTCACGGCGAGCCGCCTCACCCAGCTGGCCGAGCAGCGCGACACCCTCCTCAGCGTCTCGTCGGTGCTGCGCGACGGCGCCGAGTTCGAGCGCACCTACCGCGAGGTCCTCGACGAGCTCGGCAGCGCCCGCTGGCGGTGGCAGCCGGCGTCGTGGGTCAAGCTGTCCGCCTCCGTCGCCAACGACATCAAGGCCGCGACGCGGGCGATCCGCGTCGTGCCGCGCACGAGCACGATCAACCTGCTCGCCGAGAACGGCACGCTGCGCATCACCGTCGAGAACGGCCTCGACTACACGGTGGAGGACATCCGGCTGCGCCTCGTGCCCGACAACCCGCGCATCCGGATCGTGGAGCAGCCGGCGCCCGTGACGATCGGTCCGTCCTCACGCACCAACGTGCCCGTCGAGGTCGCCGCGGTGGCCGCCGGACGCGCCGAGATCCGCGCGTTCCTCACCACGGCCGACGGCACCCAGATCGGCTCGCCGGCCTCCATCCCGGTCGCCGCCAACCCGCTCGACAGCACCATCTACTGGGTCGGAGGGGTCCTCGTCGGCCTCGTCCTGCTGGCCGGTGTCATCCGCGCCGTCGTCAAGGGAACCTCGCGCGTCGACGAGATCGCCGACATCGAGGCGGTCACCGCGGCACACGAGTCTCTCGGCGGTGCGGACGAACGGGATGGCGCCTGACCCGCCTAGGATGGGGGCCGAGCCACGCATGCACGCACGGCCGGACGAGGGGAGGATGACGCACGTGCAGGGAGTCGGACCCGGATCGGTCCTCGGCGGCCGCTATGCCGTCACACTTCGCACTTCCGAGGGCGCCCACCACGAGCGGTGGCGTGCCAACGACCACACCCTCGAGCGTGAGGTCGTGCTCGTATGCTTCCCCGCAGCGGCCTCGGTCGCGGCCGCCGCGCTCGACGCGGCCCGGCGCGCCGCCGGCATCGAGGACCCTCGCCTCGTGCGCGTCCTCGACGTCGGCACCGACCAGGGTGTCGGCTTCATCGTCGAGGAGCCGCTGACCGGCGCCGTGCCCCTGTCGCACCTCCTGCAGAGCGGCGGCCTCGCCGCCGACGAGGTGCGCCGGCTCACGGGAGAGGCCGCCACGGCCCTCGACAAGGCCACCCACCGCGGCCTGCACCACCTCGCGCTCTCACCCAGCTCCGTGCTGCGCATGCCCGACGGCGCCGTCAAGGTGCGTGGCCTCGCCACCGAGGCCGCCCTCACCGACGCCGACCGGCTCTCCGACGAGCGGGCGTCCCGCGCCGACGCCGTCGGCCTCGTCAAGATCGCGTATGCCGGCCTCACCGGTCGCTGGCCGATGGTGGCCGTCGACGACGGGCTGATCCCGGCGGGCTCCCCCGTCGGTCTCGAGCCCGCGCCGACCATCGTCGGCGGGGTCGCCGCGCCGTCCGAGATCGCCGTCGGCGTGCCCAACGACCTCGACCTCATCTGCCGCATGACGCTGGGCAGCGGGCGACGCGGCCCGGTCTCCCCCGGCGACCTCGCCCTGCAGATCGCCCCGTGGCCCGCCGAGATGGCCACGTCCGACGGCGCCACCGGCATGCGACTGCGGGCCCGTGACGACCGCGAGTCGCTCGAGCCGACGCGGGTCATGCCCTCGATCGGTGCCGGCGTGGGCGCGGCCGGCATCGCCGGAGCCGCGGCAGCAGGCGCTGCAGGCGGCGACGGTGGGTCCGGGGTGGGCGGCGCGGGCGACGGCGGCCAGCACGACACGGTCTTCTTCGACCGCGTTAGCGACGAAGGCGCCGACCGGTCGGTGACCACCACGCAGGCGTCGGGCGAACGGCTCCCGGGCGGCATCGCCGCTGCCGGAGCCGCGGCGGCCGGAGTGGCCGGCGCCATCGGCGACCGGGTCGGCTCGTTCGCCCGGGCCGCGGCCGACAAGGCGGCCGCGCGCGCCGCCGAGCGTCGCGCCTCGCGCGACGGCGACCTCGACGACTTCGACGGCGAGGACATCGGCCTCGTCGACGCCCTCGACGAGGCCCCCACCACCCGCCTCGAGCCCCCCGTCCCGGTCTTCGGCCGCGACGCGCCCGAGGCCCCCAGCGGCACCCAGTCCCGCATCGCCCTGGCCATCGTGGGCGTGCTCGTCATCGTGGCGCTCGTCATCGGCGTCAGCAACGTCATGAAGATCGGGCAGCACGACGGCTCGGCCGCCCCGGCGGTCACAGTCACCAAGACGCGCACGCCGAGCTCGACCGCCGCGCCCACCCAGACCACGCAGGCACCGCCGACCACCACCGAGGCACCCCCCGCCGCACCCGTCTCCGTCGTCGGCGGCAAGAGCTTCGACCCTGAGGACGGCAACGAGGCCGACCAGAACGTGAAGCTCACCTACGACGGCGACCTCAGCACCGAGTGGCGCTCCCGCTGGTACGGCTCCGCCACCTTCAACGGCAAGAAGGACGGCGTCGGGGTCCTGCTCGACCTCAGCGCCCCCACGGTCGTCAAGGAGGTCGAGCTGGTGCTCGGCGCCGAGCAGGACGTCACCGTCTACGTCACCGACTCCGGGTCCACCGACTCGCTGGACGGTGCGCAGGAGGTCGGCTCCAAGAAGGGCGCCCAGGGCACCGTCGTCATCAAGGCCGGCGGCGATCTCAAGCCGGCCAGCAAGGTCCTCGTCTTCGTGACCAAGGCCGCGCCCGCCGAGGCCGCGAACCACTACCGAGCACAGATCAGCGAAGTGACGGTGCGCTGACCGTGAGCTCGGGGGACGCCGCCCCGGTCGCCGACCTCAGCGACCGGGAGCTGCTGGCACTGCACGTCGACGGCGACGACCATGCCTTCGCCGAGCTCTTCCGTCGGCACAAGGACCGGATGTGGGCCGTCGCGCTGCGCACCGTGCGCGACCCGGAGCTGGCCGCCGACTGCGTGCAGGACGGCTTCATCGCCGCCTTCCGCCGTGCCGACTCGTTCCGCGGCGAGGCGGCCGTCACGACCTGGCTGCACCGCATCATCGTCAACGCCTGCCTCGACCGGCTGCGACGGCGCAAGCCGACGGCCGAGCTGCCCGAGTACGAGCTCGCCGACCGGCACGACCACCACGCCTCCACCGAGGTGCGCCTCGACATCCAGGAGGCCCTCGCCAAGCTGCCCGAGGGACAGCGGGCGGCGCTCGTCCTCGTCGACATGCACGCCGTGCCCGTCGCCGAAGCCGCCGTCATCCTCGGTGTCGCCGAGGGCACCATCAAGTCCCGCTGCGCGCGCGGACGGGCAGCACTGGCCCAGCACCTCGGCCTGACCCCCGGGGTCCGGCCGGTCGAGGCGGACTGACCGCAGCTCGGCGCAGCACCAGCAGGCCGGCGCCGCGATCCCGCCGAACGATGATCCCGCCGAACAATGGTTGAATCCGGTGGAACCCGACGGCCACAGGGGGCCGTCGAAACCACGGCGACCGGCATACCCCTGCCTGCCCGTACGACCACTGCACGCTCTGCCCGAAGGACCACATCGGTGGACGAGTCCGCGAACCCCCCTGAGCCCGACCACGAGCCCGACCACGAGCCCGACCACGAGATCGACCACGAGATCGAGGACGACGCGCCCGAGCCGCGCCTCGACCCGGCCACCGAGTCCCGCGTGCGCTCCCTGCTCGCCGACGCGTCCGACCCCGGCCCGATGCCCGACGCGGTGTCCGACCGCATCGAGGCGGCGCTGCTCGAGGCCGCCCGCCTGCGCGTCGACCCCGGGCCGCTCCTCGCCACCAGGTCTGCGGCGGGCTCCGACGCGACCGGGAGGACGGGACACCCGACGGGGGGCGGCACGGTCCTTGCGATGCCCTCACGCGCCGAGCGGCCCAAGCCGATCTACCTCGCCGCTGCGGTGGCCGCGGCAGCCGCTGTCGTCGCCGTGGGGGCCTCGGCCCTGCACGTGACCAAGCGGCCCAACGGCGCCGCGGTCGTCGGCGACACGTACAGCTCGGTGGCCGGCGCGACGCCGTCGAGCCCGCCGCCCACGACGACCGGGCTGCACATCCAGCTCAGCACGACGGCATACTCCGCCGGCACGCTCGCCGCCCAGGCACGGACGCTGCTCGACCACCCCGGTGAGCAGATCCGCGACCTCGCCGCCGAGTCGCCGGGCATCGGTCCCATCGCCACCCCCATCGGTCTCGAGGCCTGCCTCGAGGAGATCGGGGCGCTCGACGGCACCGACCCGGCGCCCGACGCCGTGTCGGCCGACGTCGCGACGTTCGACGGGCGCCCCGCGGTCGTCGTCGTCGTGACGCGGGCCGGAGCGAGCACGGTCTGGGCCGTCGAGCGCAGCTGCACGACCGGTGCTCCCGGCGTGCTGGCCAGCGCCACGCCGGTCCCCTGAGCCCCACAGGCCCCTCTCGGCCCTCTCGGCCCTCTCGGCCCTCTCGGCCCTCTCGGCCCTCTCGGCCCTCTCGGCACGGCCGACCCGCGACACCGGGCGCCACGCGCCGGGCCGCTCCGCCGCTGACGGGCGCGGGAACAACGACCGCCTAGGATCGGTTGAGGCCTATGCGGCTCGCCGCTCCCGCCGTCCCGGCTCGTGCCGGTGCGCGGACGGGAGGCAGAGCGGGTCCCGAGAGCGACACGAGAGCGTCACGAGGAGCAGCACACATGTCCACTACGGACACCGTCCGCAACGTCATCATCATCGGCTCCGGCCCCGCGGGCTACACCGCCGCCGTCTACGCCGCCCGCGCCAACCTCGAGCCCCTCGTCTTCGAGGGCGCCGTGACCGCCGGTGGCGCGCTGATGAACACCACCGAGGTCGAGAACTTCCCCGGGTTCAAGGACGGCATCATGGGCCCGGACCTCATGGACGGCATGCGCGCCCAGGCCGAACGCTTCGGCGCGCAGCTGATCACCGACGACGTCACCGCCGTCGACCTCACCGGTGAGGTCAAGACCGTCACCGACGGCGAGGGCACCGTCCACCGGGCCCGCTCGGTCATCCTCGCGATGGGCTCGGCCTACCGCGAGCTCGGCCTGCCCCGCGAGAAGGAGCTCTCCGGCCACGGCGTCTCCTGGTGCGCCACCTGCGACGGGTTCTTCTTCCGCGACCAGGACATCGCCGTCGTCGGCGGCGGCGACTCGGCCATCGAGGAGGCGACCTTCCTGACGAAGTTCGCCCGCACCGTCACCATCATCCACCGCCGCGATGCCCTGCGCGCCAGCAAGATCATGGCCGACCGCGCCCACGCCAACGACAAGATCCGCTTCGCCTTGAACTCCGGGGTCGCCGAGATCCACGGCGAGGGCAAGCTCACCGGCGTCACCCTGCGCGACACCGTCACCGGCGAGACCCGCGACCTCGAGATCACCGGCCTGTTCGTCGCCATCGGCCACGACCCCCGCAACGAGCTCGTCACGGATGTCGTGGACACCGACGACGCGGGCTACGTCCTCGTCGACGGCCGCTCGACCCGCACCAACGTCCCCGGCGTCTTCGCCTGCGGCGACCTCGTCGACCACACCTACCGCCAGGCCATCACCGCCGCCGGCTCCGGCTGCGCCGCCGCCCTCGACGCCGAGCACTACCTCGCAGCCCTCGAGGACACCTCCACCCCGGCCGAGGCCGCCGCCGAGGCCGCCGTCATCGACGAGACCGACTCGGGCGAGATCCCCAACCCGCGCGCCACCGTCGGCGCCGACGCCTAACCTCGGGCCCACGCCCAGAACCTCCCAGAACCCCGCCGCACCACCGAGAAGGAATCTCCATGGCACTGAAGAACACGACCGACGCCACCTTCGCCGACGACGTCCTCATGAGCGACAAGCCCGTGCTCGTCGACTTCTGGGCGACGTGGTGCGGCCCGTGCCGCAAGGTCGCCCCCATCCTCGAGGAGATCAACGAGCAGTACGGCGACAAGATCGAGGTCGTCAAGCTCGACACCGACGCCAACGTCGACACCGCCGCCCGCTACGGCGTCGTCTCGATCCCCACGCTGAACGTCTACGTCAAGGGCGAGGTCGTCAAGACCATCGTCGGCGCGCACCCGAAGCCCAAGCTGCTCCGTGAGCTCGAGGAGTTCATCGGCTGACCGGCTCCGGTCACGAAGGGGTGGTCCACCGTCACGGTGCCACCCCTTCGGCGTACTACGCTGCAGACGGCGCCCGACCACTCCCGACAGACGCACAGCCCACCGCGACCCGTTCGGAGCCCTCCGAGGAAAGGAGCCGAGATGACCCCCCAGCAGTCAGTCGTCCTCCGGCGCGGCGACTCAGGCCCCGCCGTGGCCGCCGTGTGCGAACGTCTCGTCCTCTCGGGCGACCTGCCCGGCGGTCCGGGGCACAGCGACCGCTTCGGCGAGCCCATCTTCGACGAGCGCGTCGAGCAGGCCGTCAAGTCCTTCCAGCAGCGCCGCGGGCTCATCGTCGACGGCGTCGTCGGACGGTCCACGTATGCCGTCCTCGACGGCGCGCGCTGGGCGCTCGGTGACCGGGTGCTGCGCTACCTGCCCGAGCACTTCATCGAGGGTGACGACGTCGTGGCCCTGCAGGCGCGCCTCGCCGAGCTCGGCTTCACCCCCGGCAAGGTCGACGGCCTACACGGTCCCAGCACCGACTCGGCCTTACGCGCCTTCCAGGCCGCCGTGGGGCTCGTGCCCGACGGCACGGTCGGTCCCGAGACGATGCGTGCCTTCGCCGGCCTGCGACGCTCGGTCAGCGGCGGGTCCGCCAACGCCCTGCGCGAGCGCGAGCACATCCGGCGCGGCGGCTACAGCCTGAGCGGGCGCACCATCGTCCTCGACCCGGGCCACGGCGGCGGCGACTCCGGTGCCCACGGCCACCGTGGGCTCGTCGAGGCCCGCCTGGCCCTCGACCTCGCCCGCCGCATCGAGGGGCGCCTGTCGGCCCACGGCGTCAGCGTCGTCTTCACCCACACCGAGGCCACCGACGGGGGCACCGACGAGGAGCGGGCGGCCTTCGCCAACTCGTGCGACGCCGACCTCGTGCTCTCCCTGCACACCGACCACACGGCGTCCGGCTCGGCCCACGGGGCGTCGACCTACTTCTACGGTCACCCCGACAACCCGGGTCACGCCGACTGGTCGGTCATCGGCGAGAGCTTCGCCGACCTGCTCCTGCGCGAGGTCGTGGCCCGCACCGGCCTCACCGACTGCCGGTCGCACGCCCGCACCTGGCCGCTGCTGCGCCGCACGCGCATGCCTGCGGTGCGGCTCGACTTCGGCTACCTCAGCCACGAGGGCGACGCCGCCTCGCTCGCCAACGCCCAGATCCTCGACCACGTCGCCGAGGCGGTCGTCGTGGCCCTGCAGCGGGTCTACCTCGGCGAGGCCGACACCTCCCGCACCGGCGTCCTGCGGCTCGACGACCTCCGTCGCCACCTCGAGACGATGCGCGCGCAGCAGGTCCCTGCCGTCCCTGCCGTCCCTGCCGACCGCACGGTCGGCTGAGCGGACTCCTGCAGCCTTCGGCGGGCGGGTCGCGCTCAGTCCCTGACGTGCGCGTGGCTGTGGCCGTTGGGGTGGGTCTCCGGGACAGGACGCGCCCCCGGCACCCAGGCGAGGGCGCGGGCCAGCGCTGCCGCCGCCTCGTCGCGCAGCGTGACCACGGTGCGCAGGTCGATGCGCAGGCGTGGGTATGCCGGGTGGTCGCGCTCCACGTGGAAACCGACCTTCTCGAGGAACGCGACGTCGAGCACGCACGTGTGCCGGGAGACGGCGAGCGGACGAGCCGCCACCGCCTCGAGGGAGCGGCTCCGGTGGTGCAGGGCGTCCTTGGCCGCCACCTGCACCAGGGCCTTGCGCAACCCGCGGTCGGCGTGGCCGGCTGTGGTCATCGCCGTGACCAGCATGAGCGTCGAGGGGTCCGCCGGGGAGGTCGGGAAGGCCGCGAGGCGCGGCACGTGCCGCGCCGGTGCCAGGAGCACGTGGCCCGCCGGCTCGCCGTCGACGTAGGCGATGCGACCGGGTGGCCCCCAGTCGGCCGTGACCGTCTCGACCCAGTCAGTCAGCAGCTCGAGCGGAGTGCGCGGGTCGGAGTGCCCGTTGCGGGGCACGGTCTGCCAGAACGTGCACGGGGCGCACGTCCCGACGAGATCGGCGACCCGGTCGGGCGTCAGGGGCCGGAGCTCACGCATCGTGTCTCCTCGCAGCCCGTCATGCTCCCCATTCTGACCCGAGGGGGTGCCGCAGCACCATGACCCCCGCCGGGGAGGCACCACCCCTCTACGAACGGCACGGCGCCCCTCGACGACACGGCATACCGAATTAGGCTGGGGCGCATGAGCGAGCCGGGCACGTACGTCGAGAAGAGCTTCAAGCGCGACACGAACTACATCACCACCCGCATCACCGCCGACGGGCGCGACGGCTTCCCCGTCGAGGCCGGTCGCTACCGGCTCGTCGTCGCGCGGGCGTGCCCGTGGGCCAACCGCGCCATCATCGTCCGGCGGCTGCTGGGCCTCGAGGACGCCCTGTCGATGGGCATCTGCGGACCCACCCACGACAAGCGCAGCTGGACGTTCGACCTCGACCCCGGCGGCGTCGACCCGGTGCTGCAGATACCGCGCATCCAAGACGCCTACTTCAAGCGCGACCCCGAATACCCTCGTGGCATAACGGTGCCCGCGATCGTGGACGTTCCGACCGGTGCCGTCGTCACGAACGACTTCAAGCAGATCACGGTCGACCTCGAGACGCAGTGGCGCGAGTTCCATCGCGAGGGTGCGCCGGACCTCTACCCCGACGCGCTGGCCGACGAGATCGAGGCGGTGAGCGAGCCGATCTACCGCTACGTCAACAACGGCGTCTACCGCTGCGGCTTCGCCGGCACCCAGGAGGCCTACGACAAGGCCTACCGGAAGCTCTGGGACAACCTCGACCTGCTCGAGCAGCGGCTGTCCACGCGTCGCTACCTCGTCGGCGACCACATCACGGAGGCCGACGTGCGACTCTTCACGACGCTCGTGCGCTTCGACCCCGTCTACCACGGTCACTTCAAGTGCAACCGCAGCAAGCTCATCGAGATGCCGGCGCTGTGGGGCTACGCGCGTGACCTGTTCCAGACGCCCGGGTTCGGTGACACGGTCGACTTCACGCACATCAAGCGGCACTACTACGTCGTGCACACCGACGTGAACCCCACAGGCGTCGTCCCGCTCGGGCCGTCCCTGGAGAACTGGGCGACGCCGCACGGTCGCGAGTCGCTCGGTGGATCGCCGTTCGGTGACGGCACTCCCCCTGGACCGCCGCGCGAGGTCGTCCCGCCGGAGCACAACCCGGTGCTTGCCCTGCTTGAGAACTGACTATTTGCCGAGCGGATTCCTCTGTCCCGCAGAGGAATCCGCTCGGCATTGCTCGAAAGCCGTTCAGCCAGTGAAGAACTCGGCCAAGGCGGGAGCCAGCGTCGAGGCGGGGACGTGGTGGAACTCTCCAGGCAGCTCGACGGCGGTGGCATTGGGCAGGGCGTCGGCGATGACCTGGGCGGAGTCGTGCAGCCACGGCATAGCCGTCCCACTGCTGCACACCGTCAGGACCGGAATCATCACTCGTGCAAAGGTTTCCGTCGGAATGTCCTGCTCGTCCCCGCCGAGACAGAGCCCGTCGTACTTGACGGTGTAGGTCATCGAGAGCATCGGCTCCCACATGGGCGAGCCCTTGAGACCGTCGACCATCTCGTCCGGCATGCCGACGGCCTCCCGGTTGAAGAAGCGCAGGATACCCTCGCGGTCTCCGGCAGCTTCGAACGCCTCGAGCCGCTCGATGTAGTCCGCCGGGGGCGGTGGCCAGGTAGCGGTCCGGTACGGGACCTCTAGGACCGACGCCTTCGTCAGTGGCGCACCCGCTGCGGATGCCTCGATGACCAGTGCGCCACCGGACGAGGTGCCGAAAGCGTATGCGGCAGAACCGCTTTCACCAGCGGCGCTGATGACCGCGGTCAGGTCATCGACCTCTCGCGCGACGGCGTAGGGCTGGGTGTCACCGCTCTCCCCGCGGCCCCTCCGGTCGTACGTCACGCCGGTCAGGCCGAGCTCGCCCAGCACCTGCGCGACGTCGCGGAAGGCTCCCCTGTCGCAGAAGGCTCCTCCGACGACGACCGCCACCGGCCCCGATCCGTAGGCCTCGTAGGCGATCGGGGTGCCATCCGCCGACGTGGCTTGCTCCACCGTGCTCATGTCTGACTCCTCGAGGTGTGCGGCTCGCAGGTCGAGCCTTCATCACTGCGTCGATCGGCGGTGCCGCATCTCGACAGGTCGATCGTCGGAAGTTGTGCCTTCTCAGGTGCGTTTGCGGGAGAAGACCTCGCGTTGGTCCTCCTCGGGCACCGACTCCATGAACTCCATGACGGCTTCCGACAATGCCGGCCACGTCTCGTGCTGCTCGATCGGCACGACGGTGCCGACGACCTGGTCGTGGTGGATCTCCACGAGGTTCCACGACTGCGGTCCGTCGACCCCCATGAGCAGTTCACGCGGCGCTCCCACGTCGTCGACGTAGCTGACGCCGCCGGCCACGAGGACGGGGATCGCACCCAGCGTGCCGAAGCTCGTCACGTGCAGGTGACCGCTGAGGATCGCCCGGACGTCGCTGCCGGCCAGCACGTCGCGCAGCCGCTCGACGTCGTCGAAGTCCAGCAGCTGCATCACCGGCGAACGGTAGGTGATGGGTGCGTGGTGGATGACGAGGATCGTGCCGTGCTCCGCCGGATCCTCGAGTTTCTTTGTGAGCCAAGCGTATTGGGCATCCGAGAAGCCGCCGTGGTGGTATCCCGGTACGGCGGAGTCGATGGCGATGATCCGGAGGCCTCGGACCTTCGTGACGGTGTCCTGCGGGTCGTCGCTGTCCACGCCGTAGAGCGCCTGAGCCATCGGCCGGCGCTCGTCGTGGTTGCCCCCGGTGAGCACGAGCGCGCAGGCCAGGCGTTCGACGACGGGCCGCACGATCGTCAGGAGCAGCTCGTAGGCCGCTGGGTCGCCGCTGTCCGCCAGGTCACCGGAGATGACGAGGGCGTCGAAGAGCTCACCGGCGTTCTCGACCCGGGCCAGTGCGTTGCGCAGCTGGGTCTCGGTGTCGATGCGCCCCGCGAGCAGGCCACCGTTGCCGATGAGATGGGGGTCGGAGAGGTGGGCGATGACATGGGACGGCGCCTGCCGCGAACCAGTGAGGGCCATGGCGTCAGCCTAGGCGCGCGGGCGCCCACCGTGTCCCAGGTGCAGACCCGGTCATGGGGTGCGACGCTGGGGGTGGAGGTCCCGATGCCGATGCCCCGAGCCGTCGCCCGGCTGAACAAGAAGTACGTCAACAAGGTCCTCGTGCACCTGGCCGGTCACGGGTGGTTCGTGGAGCTCGAGCACGTGGGGCGTCGTTCGGGTCGCACCTACCGGGTGCCGATCATGGCCTTCGACCGGGGAGACGCCGTGACCGTCGCCCTGACCTACGGGTCGGGCGTCGACTGGCTCGCCAACCTGCGCTCGGCAGGGGGTGGCCGCATGCACGCTCGGGACGAGCTGCTCTGCTCGGGGCGCCGGCGAGCCTGTCCGAGGCCGCGGGGCACGCGCGGATGCCGCAACCGCCTCGGGCGATGCTGCCGGTCCTCGGTTGTCACGAGTACGTCGAGATCCCGGTGCTGTCCCGAGAGCCCTTCACCGGGTGGTGACCGAGACAGCTCCACGTGGGAGCTGTCCCGTCAGTGCCGGTGCTGGCAGACCGGACACCAGTACAGGCGGCGACCCGCAATCTCCTTCTCCTGCAACGTGTTAGCGCAGCGCGGGCACGGCTGGCCCGTCCGCTTGTAGACGAGAAACCGGCGCTCGAAGGTGTCACCGAGCCGCTCTCCCGTGAGTCGCCGGGAGATGGCGCGCCCCCGCCCGGACCGTCTCGCTCGCGCTGCGTCCTCGACCTGGTCGGGCATCGTGATGATCTGGGAGAACTTGCGCCCCAGGGGCATGAGCAGGACGAGGTCGTCCCAGATCTCCCGCCAGACCTCCTCGGACAGGTCGACGCCCCGGGTGAGCGGGTCGACGGCCAGACGGTGCAGCACCTCGCAGCGGTAGACGTTGCCGACCCCAGCGACCACGGACTGGTCCATGAGCAGCTCGGCCACCGTGCGACGGCTGCGGTGGACCCGCTCCCAGCCCGCATCGGGTCGCTGCCCCCGCCGGAGCGGGTCCGGCCCGAGCGTCCTCACGATCTCACGCTGCCTGGCCCGGTCGACGAGGGTGCAGATCATCGGCCCACGCAGGTCGGCGAAGTGCTCGGGGCCGACCAGACGGAGCCTCACCGCTCCCACAGCTGCGGGTGGGGTGCTGCCGGCGAGATGTTTCACGGGAAACATGCCGATCAGGCCGAGGTGCACGTGCAGCGTGGCGTCGCCGATGTCGACGAACAGGTGCTTGCCCCAGGCCTGCGCCCGTTCGAGCACACGTCCGTCCAGACGCTCGGCGTCAGCCGCGAACCGCCCCTGCGGACTCGTCGCCTCGACCACGTGTCCGCGGAAGGCCCGCTCGAGGCGGTCAGCCAGCGCATGGATCGTGTGACCCTCAGGCATCGTCGTCCTCTCCGTGCCGTCCGTGGTGGCGTCGGGCGATCAACCGGACCGCAACGGTCACGATCCCCGTACCCGCAGGACCATCCTGAACGGACGTGTGACGGGCTGCTCGGCGGTCAGGGGCACAGGCACTCGAGCGGCTGCCGCTCACGAGCGCGCTCGTCGGTCCCGGGTCAGTCTCGGGTCGGCTCGGGAACGCCCATCAGCCCGAGGATGCGTCGCAGGTCCTCCACGGAGGCGAACTCCACGGTGATCTTGCCCTTGCGCTGACCCAGGGCGATCGCGACGCGCGTCTCCAGGTGGTCCGAGAGGCCGGAGGTGAAGTCGTCGAGCTGCGGGTGACGGCTGCCTGCGCGCGGGCGCCGCGCGCGGGGCGCGTCATTGCCCTCCCCCAGGGCGACGAGCTCCTCGACGTTGCGCACCGAGAGCCCCTCGGCCACGATCCGCTGAGCCATCCGCTCCATGGCGGCGGCGTCGGCCATCCCGAGCAGGGCGCGGGCGTGACCGGCGCTGAGGACCCCTGCTGCGACGCGTCGCTGCACGAGGGGCGGCAGCTTGAGCAGACGCAGCGTGTTGGAGATCTGCGGGCGCGAGCGACCGATGCGGGTCGCGAGCTGGTCGTGCGAGCAACCGAAGTCGTCGAGCAGCTGCTGGTAGGCAGCGGCTTCCTCGAGCGGGTTGAGCTGGCTGCGGTGGAGGTTCTCCAGGAGGGCGTCGCGCAGGAGGTCGTCGTCGCTCGTCTCCTTGATGATCGCCGGGATGACTCCCAGCTCGGCCGCTTGCGACGCGCGCCATCGACGCTCACCCATGATGAGCTCGAACGTGCGCCCCTCGGCCTCGTCGAGCTGGTCGGCCGGGATGCGTCGCACGACGATCGGCTGGAGCACGCCGATCTCACGGATGGAGTGGACGAGCTCGGCCATGTGGTCCTCGTCGAAGACCGTGCGCGGCTGCTTGGGGTTGGGCCGGATCGAGTCGATGTCGAGCTCCGCGAACTCGGCGCCCGGGACGGCGGCCAGCCCGCTCCCCTCGTTCGCCTGTCCGGACTCACGCGCCGCCCCTGCGGCAGTGGCGTCGGACGTGGAGTCGGTCTGGCCGACCGACGTGGCGGCGGCGCCTGCGGACCCATTTGCACCGTCGGCCGGCGTGGCGTCGACATTGGTGCCCGACGAACCATTGGCTTCGGCGGTGTCCGCGGTCTTGGTGACCTCAGGCTGCTTCTGCTCGGTGAAGAAGACGTCGACAGGTCGACCAGCGCCCCCACTCGGTGCGCTCGGGATGAGCGCTCCGAGGCCTCGACCCAGTGCGCGTCGCTTCTCCGCCATCCGACAACCCTTCACAACGTTCCTGACGCGTCCGTCGCGTCCCGGGTCAGTCTAGGTGCTGAGCGCGCTCACCTCTGGCACCGCAGCACGATGTCGGGGTGTGAGCCGTTGCGCTACCAGAGGCCCGGTTTCACGTGGAACGCCGGGCAGCCGCCGCGGCCGGGGCCGGGCCTCGCGGCGGGAAGCGCGCGCCTCTGTCGTTTCACGTGAAACTCCATCTGTTGGTAGGGCTGTTTCACGTGGAACAGGGCCGCCACCGGTCGGTGACGGCCCCGCCCTGGATGAAGACCTCAGGTGTTGCCGGCGGCACCGCGGTCGGCGATCTCCCCCGCTGCCTCGAGGTACGCGAGGGCACCACTGCTCGCCGGGTCGTACGTCATGACCGTCTCGCCGAAGCTCGGCGCCTCCGAGACCCGGACCGAACGAGGCACCGTCGTGCGGAGGACCTCCTTGGGGAAGTGCTCCCGCACCTCGTCGGCCACCTGTGCCGACAGTCGGGTGCGACCGTCGTACATCGTGAGCAGGATGGTCGACACGTGCAGGGTCGGGTTGAGGTGGCGCTTGATCAGGTCGATGTTCTTGAGCAGCTGCGAGAGCCCCTCGAGGGCGTAGTACTCGCACTGGATCGGGATGAAGACCTCGCTGGCGGCGACCATGGCGTTGACCGTGAGCAGGCCCAGGCTCGGCGGGCAGTCGATGAGGATGTAGTCGAACTCGTGGCCGGCCTCGGCAGCGGCGGCGATCGCCTTCTGCAGTCGCGACTCTCGCGCCACGAGCGACACGAGCTCGATCTCGGCGCCGGCCAGGTCGATGGTGGCCGGAGCGCAGTGGAGGTTCTCGACCGTCGTGCAGGGCTGCACCACGTCGAGCATCGGGGTGCCATCGACGAGGACGTCGTAGATCGACGGCACCTCGGCATGGTGGTCGATGCCGAGGGCGGTGCTGGCGTTGCCCTGCGGGTCGAGGTCGATGACGAGCACCTTGAGCCCTGCCTGGGCCAGTGCCGCGGCGACGTTGACCGTCGTCGTGGTCTTGCCGACCCCACCCTTCTGGTTGGCGACGGTGAGAACGCGGGGCGAGACGGGACGGGGGAACTGACGACCCGTCAGCTGGATCCGACGGCGCGCATTGTCGGCGAGCTCCATGGCCAGAGGAGTGTCTGTGCCTGGGGTGGGCAGGGCTGCGGCCAAGGCCTCGCGGTCGGCGTGATCGTTGTCGTAACGGGTTCGCGCCTCTGCGCCGTCCACAGTGTTGTCCCCAGCCCGATTTGCCGCAATTTCCTGCTCAGTGCGCGGATCTTTCGCAGTTTCGTCCACCGCGTTGTCCACAGGCCCGGAAGGCGTGGGGAGGTCCCCACCCGGGCCCTCCTGAGGGCCAGCGGGCTGGTTGTGGACCGGCATCGAGGCGGCTCCCGAAGCGGGCTCCTCGGCGTGTGGCGCCGTTGCCTCGACACCGTGCGTGGCCACGTTCTGCTCCATGGCCGTAGGCGGCTTCATGGCTGGGTCGACATCCGAGTCCATTCCTGCCGCCATCTCTGTGTTCAGGTCGGCGTCACCGAGATCGGCTGAAGTCGGGTCCGCCACGGCTGCGGAGATCATGTCGTCGGCCGGTGTGAGGGGAGCCTCCACGACCGGGTCTTCCCCGGCCTGCGCGCCATCGTCGTCACTCGGGGAGGCCGGTCGAAGGTGCTGCCCGCCATCCGTGGCCTTTTCGAGGTCACGCGGCTCGCCCTCCTCGATGCGAGGAGCGTCGGCCTGGCCGACCGCTGCCTCCACGTCGCCCTCGACCTCGGGCGCCGCACTCCCGGACTCGTCCTTCGACTCGTCCTGCGGCCCCTTCGTGGAGCCGCTCGTGCTGTCGGTCCCGGTGCCGGTCCCGGTGTCGGTCGTGGTGACGATCGTGGAGCCCGTCGGCGCTTCAGTGGCGACGACGTGCTCCGTCGGAGCCTCAGCCTCCCGCTGCGTCGTGACGGGTGCGCCGCCCTCGGCCGTCTCAGGAGAGCCTTGCGCCGTATCGACGGCGTCCTGGTCGGGCCTGCCATCCGTCACCGCGGTGGCGCCGCCAGTTTCACGTGAAACGCCCAGCATCCGTGCGAGCCAACCGAGCCGGCGGTGCTCCGGCGCTGGCTCCGGTTCGCTCGGCCAGCCCAAGTTGGTCGACATCGTCACAGGGAGAGCACCTCCGGGGTTGAGGGGCGTCTCGCAAGGGGTGCGCGAGGCGTCCGTCGAAATGGTCTGGTCACGATCATGGCTGATGGGGCGGCTGCTTGCTGACTCCCGGGCCGGAGCGTCGTGATGCCCGTGGACGATCTGCCCTCCGACGGGCCGACCCGGCGCTCGAGGGCTGTCGAGAACGGAAGCGCCGACGGTCCACGACCTCTCCGATGGTGCAGCGCAGCACGATGGTCGGCTCGTCCAGCAGGTCGGCGCCGTACTCGTCGACGCCGGCGTCCACGACCCCGAGACGTGTCAGGGCAGTACGGCTCTCGGCCAGCTCGGTGACGGCGCGGCTGCCCTTGAGGGCGAGCAGGCTGCCGCCGGCGTCGAGCAGGGGCAGCGTCCACTCGGCGAGCTGCACGATCCGCGACACGGCTCGCGCCGTCACCCACGGGGCGTGCAGCCGGTCCCACATGGCTTCGGCGCGTGCAGTGTGGACCGTGACGTTGGTGAGGCCGAGCTGGGCCACCGTCCCCGTGAGCCATCCGGTGCGTCGCGCCAGTGGCTCGACGAGGTGCAGGTGGAGGTCCGGGCGGGCGATGGCCAGGGTCAGGCCGGGCAGGCCGGCCCCCGAGCCCACGTCGATGACCTGCTGGGTCGCATCGAGGCGCGGGATCGCCTCATGGACCACGGCGCAGTTGAGCACGTGCCGGTCCCACAGGCGGGGTGTCTCACGGGGCCCGATCAAGCCGTGGCTGATCCCCGTGTCGGCGAGGATCGCCACGAAGTGCTCGGCGAGTGCGAGCCGCTCCCCGAAGACGGCCGTGGCTGCCGGTGGCGTCGCCGGCAGCCCCTCGACGAGCCCGCCCGCCAGCCCCTGCGCGGCTGCACCCGACTCTGCGGCGCCGTCCGCTCCGAAGAGGTCGCGTGGTTGGTCGTGGGGCTGGTCAGGCTCGGGCCGGCCGGCTCCGGGAGCGCGCTGGGTCACGTGCCCTCACTCCTCGATCGGTACGGCTGGATGGTGCCGGTGAGCGGTACCCGTTTCACGTGAAACGGGGGTCCGTCATTCCGGCAGGATGACGACGTGACGGTGGGGGTCGACGCCCTCGGACTCGGACACCAGACCGGAGGCGGCGACCTCGTCATGGACCACCTTGCGCTCGAAGGCCGACATCGGCTCCAGGGCACGCTTCGTGCCGGAGTCCTTCACCTCGGAGATCGCCGCCTGGGCGAGCTCGACGAGGGCGGCCCGGCGCTGGGCGCGGTACCCGGCGACGTCGAGCATCAGCCGGCTGCGCTCGCCCGTCTCGGCCTGGACGGCGAGGCGGGTCAGCTCCTGCAGCGCCTCGAGCACCTTGCCGTCGGTGCCGACGAGCCGGCGCGGCACGCGGCCCTCCTCGGAGTCGACGATGGCGATGGCAGCGCGGTCCCCGTCGACGTCGACGTCGATGTCCCCGTCGAGGTCGGCGATGTCGAGCAGCGTCTCGAGGAAGTCGGCCGCCACCTCACCCTCGCGCTCGAGCTGGCGGACGCGCGACTTCTTGTCGCCCTTCTCGCCCTTCTCGGCCGGCTCGGTCTTCTCGGCCGGCTCGGTCTTCTCGGCCGGCTCAGCCTCGGCGTCCGCGGATGCTGCGGAGTCAGTCGCGGCCGTCTCGGTGCTGTCGGAGGCCTCGGTGGGCTCGGTGGCCTCGCTCGCCTGCAGGTCGGGCGCGTCCGTCGGGGTCTCGAGGTCGGTGGCCTGGGTGTCGCTCATGGATACTCCTTCGCTCGCCCGGGCCGATCTGTGGACAACTCGCGTTTCCGCAGTTCAGAGGCCCGAAGCAGTGTGGACAAGTGTGTGGACGAGCCTCAGCGGCTGTTCTTCGTCGGCTGGCTCTTCGGCTGGGTGCGCGCCCGCTTCTTGCCCTTCGGCTGCTGACGCTGGCCCGACTTGGGGGCGTCGTCGGGGACGGCGTCGCTCTGCTCGAGGCCGGGCACCGTGAGCTCCTGCATGTCCTTGCCCTTGCGCTTCATCCGCTCACGGCGGGCACGCTCGGCCTCGGAGCCGGGAGCCGGCATGTTGCGGATGACGTAGAACTGCTGGCCCATGGTCCAGAGGTTGGTGGTCAGCCAGTAGAGCAGGACACCGATGGGGAAGTTGACGCCGGAGATCGCGAAGAAGATCGGCATCAGGTAGAGAAGGACCTTCTGCTGCTTGGCGAAGGGGTTGTCCAGCGCAGCGGCCGGCATGTTCTTGCGCATCAGCTGGTACTGCGTCGTGAAGGTCGTCGCCGACATCAGCACGATGAGCACGGCCGTGAGGATCTTGGTGTTGAGCGGCACGTCGGCGCCGAGGAAGTGGTCCGACAGCTTCGAGCCGAAGATCGTCGAGCTCTCGATCTGCGCCGCGACCTCGCGGGTGATCGGGCCGATCGCGTCGTGGCCGGGCACGCCCTCGGCCTGGGCCTTGAGGTTGTTGAGCAGCTGGAAGAGCGCGAAGAAGAACGGGCTCTGGATGAGGATCGGCAGGCAGCTGCTGAACGGGTTGGTCCCGGTCCGGCGGTAGAGATCCATGATCTCCGCCTGCTGGGCCTTCTGGGACTCGGGGTCGCGCTTGCCCTTGTACTTCTTCTGGATCTTCTGCATCTCGGGCTGGATGAGCTGCATCCGGCGCGAGGAGTGGATCTGGCGGACGAAGAGCGGGATGAGCAGGAGGCGGACGACGACCGTGAGGCCGACGATCGACATGGCCCACGCCCAGCCGGTCGACATGCCGAGGCTGTCGAAGAGCCAGTGCCAGGCGTACATGACCCAGGCTTCACCGAGCTTGATCGGATAGAGCAGGGTGTTGAAGAAGTCGATCACGTGTTTCCTCTGTGGTCTGGTGGGCCGGCCGGTTCAGCTCGGGTTCGAGGTGTTGGGCCACTCACCACTGATCGGCAACCATATGCCGCTTGGTCAGGGGTTGGGACGGAAGTCCTCGGGGCGCACGTCGTTGCGGGTGGCCCACGTCATCGGAACGGGGTCGACCCCGCCGGGGTTCCACGGGTTGCAGCGGCCGATGCGCCGGATCGCGAGCCAGCCCCCGCGCAGGGGACCGAACCGGGTGAGCGCGGTGACGGCATACGCCGAGCAGCTCGGGTAGAAGCGGCAGCTCGGCGCGGAGAGCGGGGAGATGAACCGCTGGTAGAAGCGGACCGCCAGCAGCAGGGGCGAGGCCAGCACCTGGTTGAGCGTGACGCTCATCGTCGGCACGCCTTCTCGAGCTGGCGGCCGAGGGCGAGGTCGAGCTCGTCCCAGGTGGCGTCTGCGGCAGCGGGGTTGGCCCGCACGACGACGTAGAGACCTGCAGGTATGCCGTTCAGCCGGGTTGCGACGCTCGCGCGCAGCCGGCGCTTGGTCCGGTTGCGCACCACCGCGTTGCCGACGGCCTTGGA
This sequence comes from Terrabacter tumescens, assembly GCF_014646815.1. Lineage (GTDB taxonomy): Bacteria > Actinomycetota > Actinomycetes > Actinomycetales > Dermatophilaceae > Terrabacter > Terrabacter tumescens. The sequence continues at coordinate 185,871 of NZ_BMNZ01000002.1, read as the reverse complement.
CACAACAAAACCGACGCGCGGCGGAAGATCCGCACGCGCATCGGTCCGGTTGGCATGCACGACGATGAGTCGCCCGCCTGCTCTGCTGGCGCCGGGCCCGCGTACTGCCGAGGTGAAGTCCGTCCGCTCACGCAGTCGGTGACGTGCCGGCAGCACGCCGAGGCCTCCGGCGGCTCAGGCCGAGAGCTCGGCGCGGCCCTTGCGACGGCGGCCGGCGAGGATGGCGCGACCCGCACGGGTGCGCATGCGCAGGCGGAAGCCGTGCGTCTTGGCGCGGCGACGGTTGTTCGGCTGGAAGGTGCGCTTGCTCACGAGGTTCTCCGTAGGTTGCAGGGGCCCGTTCGACGCCATGACGACGTCGGCCGTGCTCCCGTGGTGGGGCTGTCGGTGGCCGATGCGACCGCAATCGGCAAGCCCGTGGAGCACCGAGGGGGTCCGGCTGGGCCGGGCTCGGGGCCATGGGCATGCGAAAGAGGTCGCAGACACGCTCGGTCAACGATACGGGAGCCGCGGAACGAGGGTCAAACCGGCGACGGGCACGGGCCGGCGACGACCGAAACCCACGATCTTCGAAGGTCGTGCGGCGATTGCAAGGCGACACGCCGACCGACCCGACAATCTGTGGACGACTCGATTGTCCTCGGCGCGCCTACCCCTGTAGGTTTTCGTCTCTCACGATCCTCACCCCTCCATGCACAGGCTGTGGACAAACGTGTGGACAACAGGCATCGTTCACCCAGACACAGACGTGCCCAAGGACGTCCGACCCGCCCGGGGTCGAGCTCCCGCTCGGACCCTTCCGAGCCGGGATCGCAGCAGGTGCAACAGAATTGACTCAGGGGTAGGTGGATATCAGGTGGCCGAGACAGGCGTCGATTACGCGCAGATCTGGCAGCAGACGCTGAGCACCCTGGACTCGGTGGGCCTGTCGAACCAGGAGCGCGCCTTCGTCCGGCTCTGCCGCCTCGTCGGCGTGCTCGAGGAGACCGCGCTGGTGCGCGCTCCCAACACGTTCACCAAGGACTTCCTCGAGACCCGGGTCCGTGAGCAGATCCACGAGGCCCTCGCCAGCCAGCTCGGCCGTCCGGTCCAGCTCGCCGTCTCCGTCGACGAGAGCCTCGAGACCGACCTCGGGATGATCACCGACGAGCCGAGTGGCCAGGCCTCGGTCCACGGCGGCGGGCACCACAACGGCTCCCACTCCGGTCCCTCGAACGGCGCCCATGCCGGCACCGTCGGCTACGGCGCGAACGGGGCCAACGGCTACGGCGTGCCCGCGCAGAGCACCGCCCACAACCCGCTGCGCGACCTGGCCGAGAGCGCGCCCGCGCTCAACGGCGCCGACCTCGACGAGCCCCGCCAACCGGCATACCCGGGCGGTCAGACGCGGATGGAGCTCGGCCCCGACCCGCTGAGCGGCGGCGAGAGCGGGCCGCTGCGCCTGCAGCAGCGTCCCGAGCCCAGCTCGCCCGGCGACACCCGGCTGAACCCGAAGTACACCTTCGACACCTTCGTCATCGGTGCGAGCAACCGCTTCGCCCACGCGGCGGCGGTCGCGGTCGCCGAGGCCCCGGCCAAGGCGTACAACCCGCTCTTCGTCTACGGCGAGTCCGGGCTGGGCAAGACGCACCTGCTCCACGCGATCGGGCACTACGCGCGGACGATGTTCCCCAACGTGCGGGTGCGCTACGTGAACTCCGAGGAGTTCACCAACGACTTCATCAACAGCATCCGTGACGACAAGGCGAGCGCGTTCCAGAACCGCTACCGCAGCGTCGACGTGCTGCTCATCGACGACATCCAGTTCCTCCAGGGCAAGCTGCAGACGCAGGAGGAGTTCTTCCACACCTTCAACACGCTGCACAACGCGAACAAGCAGATCGTCATCACCAGCGACCTGCCGCCGCGCGAGCTGTCCGGCTTCGAGGACCGCATGCGCACGCGCTTCGAGTCGGGGCTGCTGACCGACGTGCAGCCGCCCGACCTCGAGACCCGCATCGCGATCCTGCGCAAGAAGGCGATCCAGGACCGGATGAAGGTGCCGGACGACGTCCTCGAGTACATCGCGACGAACTTCAGCACCAACATCCGCGAGCTCGAGGGCGCCCTGATCCGCGTCACGGCGTTCAGCAACCTCAACCGGCAGGAGGTCGACCTGCCGCTCGCCGTCATCGTGCTCAAGGACGTCCTGCCCAACGAGACGCCCAACCAGGTGACGGCGGCGACGATCATGGCGGTGACGGCGGCGTACTACGCGGTGACGCTCGAGGACCTCTGCGGCTCGAGCCGTTCGCGCCAGCTCGTCACGGCCCGCCAGATCGCGATGTACCTCTGCCGCGAGATGACCGACCTGTCCCTGCCCAAGATCGGCCAGCACTTCGGCGGCCGCGACCACACGACGGTCATGCACGCGGACCGCAAGATCCGCGAGCTCATGGGTGAGCGCCGGGCCATCTACAACCAGGTCACCGAGCTGACCAACCGGATCCGCCAGCAGTCGCACTGACGCTCGCTCCCGTGGGCCCGACCCGATGGCGTATGCCGTGGAGCCGGGCCCGCGTCATGCCGCGGCCGCCGCTCGGGTGGCCTTCGCCTCGCGCCGGGCGGCGATGGTCACCGTGAGTGCCTCGTCCCACGGGGTCGGCGCGAGTCCGAAGGTGCGCTGGGTGAGGTCCGAGTCGAGCACGAAGGGGCGCTCGAACTGGTGCCGGGTCTCGCGGACCTCGCGCATGAACGGCACGACGAGGCCGGCTGCGGTGCCGAGGGACCTCGGCAGCACGCGCACGCGGCGGGCCTTCACGTTCGCGAGGCGGGCGACGTCCTCGGCGGCCTGCTCGAACGTGCGGGCCGGCGCCGTGGGCACGTGCCAGGCACGGCCCCACCCGTCGTCGCCGGTCGCGACGCGGGCGCCGAGCCGGCCGACGTCGGGGACGTAGGTCCACGAGTGCGGCGCATCCGGTCGCCCGACGGGCACGAAGGGTGCACGCCCGGCGAGGAGCGCGTCGATGACGATGTCGTTCAGGTAGCTGGTGCGTGGCGTCGTGCCCGGGCCGAAGTAGTCGCTCGAGCGCAGCTCGGTGACGCGCAGGTGGCCGGCCTCGTGGCGGGCGAGCGCCTCGTGCCACATGTCGGCGCGGAGTCCGCCCTTGTGGCCGGCGGGACGCATGGGGTCGTCCTCTCGCATGGGCCGGTCAACCTGGCCGTAGCCGTAGAGGTTGCCGATGATGACGAGCCCGGCACCCGAGCCCTCGGCGGCCGCGAGCGTGGCGGCGGCGATCGGTGGCCAGTCGGTGTCCCACGTCATGTAGCTGGGCGGGTTGACCGCGTTGACGATGCTCGCGGCGCCGCGGGCCAGGGCCGTCACGGCGTCTGCGTCACCGGCGTCGACGCTGACGACCTCCACCGCGTCGGCGGCGCCGGCGCGCGTGGTCTCCCACGGCCGCTCGGTGACGCGTCCGGAGCGTGAGGCGAGGGTGACGGTGTGGCCGAGGGCGACGAGCTCGGTGGTGGTCGAGCGGCCGACGCCTCCGGCGCCGAGGACGAGGTGGTGCGACATGGTCTACTCCTTGGGACGTGAAGTGTGAGCATCGCTCACACTTTGAGGATGACGCGTCCCGCGCCAAAAATCAAGAGCGGTGCTCACATTTATCGTCAGGCTGTGGCACGCTGGCGACATGGAGCAGGAGGCGAGCACCCAGCCGAGCACGCAGGCGAGCACGCAGGCGAGCACGATCGGCGGCGAGGCAGGGCGCCCGCTCGGCAAGCGCGCCACCAAGCGGCTCGCCGTCGAGGCCGACATCCTGCGCGTGGCCCGCGAGCACCTGGCGACGGACGGCGCGGCAGCCCTGAGCCTGCGGGCCGTCGCGCGGGACCTCGGCATGGTCTCGTCGGGCATCTACCGCTACGTCGAGAGCCGCGACGAGCTGCTCACCCGGCTCATCATCGACTCCTACTGGTCGCTGGCCTCGGCGGTGCGGGCCGCCCACGACGCTGTCCCCGTCGACGAGTTCGACGCCCGGTGGGACGCCCTGGGACGCGCCCTGCGAGCCTGGGCGCTCGAGCACCCGCACGACTTCGCGCTCATCTACGGCTCCCCGGTCCCGGACTACGAGGCCCCGGCCGAGCGCACCGAGGAGGCGGGGACCGCCGTCATCGCGCTGCTCGTCGGCCTGCTGGAGGACGTGCGCCGCGCCGGCCGCCTCCCCGACCCGGACCGCCTGGGTCTGGTCGCGGCACGCGCCGACGGCGGTGTGGGCGAGCTGCTCGAGTCGCCGCTGTTCGCCTCGACCGGGCTCCACGCCGTCGAGCTCGCCCAGGGGATCGCCGCCTGGACCCTCCTGCTCGGTGCGGTGACGAGCGAGGTGTTCGCCCAGCTGGGCCCGCTTCCGGACGGTGAGGCGCTCTTCGACTGCCTGCTGTCGGTCTCGCGCCGGTGCGTCATCGAGCCCGCCGGTGACTAGTCAACACGGCCTGACGCCTTCGCACCTGCCCGGCCACACGGCATACGTCCACATTCATCCACAGAGTTGTCCACACCTGTGTGCACAGCGTGACCTCGTTGTGACCTGCGGCGGGACGAGGCCTGTCCGAGCGTCAGGAGGGCGTCGCGGGGAATCCGTCCCGAAAGTTGTCCACCGTCTGTGGAAAAGTCTGTGGAAGTGGAGGCGCTCTCCATGCACAGGGGACTAGTCCCGAAGCGCGGCAAACCGGACATATGCCGACGGCTGTTCCACATGACTCTGTGGAAACGTGTGGATGACGCTCCCGAGCCTGCGGACAACCGGCCCTCGACCTGTGAGGACGATGTGCACGGCCGAAATCCGTCCACAGCCGGCAACTGTCCGCCCGGTCGTGGCCCCACACGCCGTGCACACCCCCATCGACGCGCTGACCAGCGCCGACGCGAGTTGTCCACAGCGTCCACAGCACCTATGACTATGACGAGATCCCAGTCAAAGGGGGAAGCCCCGACAACGAGGGTCTCCCCACGACGACCCGGGCGGCCTCGGGCGACCGGAAAAACCACGTGAATCGGTCCGGAGGACGATTGGGGGAGTGTCTGTGGTGCCAGTCACCCGCAGGCACTAGTGTCTGAGCCCCAATGTCCTTCCCCGTCGAAGTGAGTGCACCGTGAAGTTTCGGGTTGAGCGAGACGTCCTGGCCGAGGCCGTGACCTGGGTGGCCCGCGGGCTCCCGGCCCGCCCGCCGGTACCCGTGCTCGCTGGCGTGCTCGTCGACGCGAACGAGGACGGCACGCTGACGCTGTCGGCCTTCGACTACGAGGTGTCCGCGCGCATCACCGTGCCGGCCGACGTCGCCGAGGCCGGACAGGTGCTCGTGCTCGGTCGACTGCTCGCCGACATCTCGCGCAACCTGCCCAACAAGCCGATCGACGTGAGCACCGACGGCACCAAGGTCAACGTGGCGTGCGGGTCCTCGCGCTTCGCGCTGCGCGAGATGCCGGTCTCGGACTACCCGACGCTGCCGGCCTCGCCCGAGACGAGCGGCACCATCGCCGGCGACGTCTTCACGCAGGCGGTCGCGCAGGTGTCCATCGCCGCCGACAAGGGCGACACCCTGCCGATCCTCACGGGCGTACGCATGGAGATCGACGGCGACAAGGTGACCCTCCTCGCCACCGACCGCTACCGTCTCGCGATGCGTGAGCTGACTTGGAGCCCGTCGGTCACCGACGCCAGCCACGTCGCGCTCATCCCTGCCCGCCAGCTCTCCGACACCGCCCGCGCCCTGGGCGCGTCCGGGTCCGTCGAGCTCGCCCTCGGCCAGGGCGGCGACGGCCTCATCGGCTTCGAGGCCGGCCAGCGCCGTGCGACCACCCGCCTGCTCGACGGCGAGTACCCCAAGGTCACCTCGATCTTCCCGACCTCGGTCGACACCACCGCGGTCATCGAGACGGCCGCTCTCGAGGAGGCCGTCAAGCGCGTGGCCCTCGTCGCCGAGCGCAACACTCCGGTGCTGCTGAAGTTCACCGACGGCCAGGTCGCCATCGAGGCCGGCACCGGCGACGACGCCCAGGCCTCCGAGGCGGTCGAGGCCACCCTCGACGGCCCCGAGATCCAGATCGCGTTCAACCCCCAGTTCCTGCTCGACGGCCTGCACGCGGTCGGGACGGCCTACAGCCGACTGTCGTTCACGCAGCCGAGCCGCCCGGCGGTCCTGACCGGCCAGGCCGAGGTGGACTCCGAGCCCGACACCGGCTACCGCTACGTCCTCATGCCGGTGCGCTTCGCCAGCTGACGTCCACGTCCCACCCGTCCGGCGCGAGCCGCCGGTGGGTAGGCGTAGCCTCGAAGCGCTCCATCAGCACCACCACGCACGCTCCCCCGCAGAAAGGCTCGCGACATGCAGCTCGGTCTCATCGGTCTCGGCAAGATGGGCGGCAACATGCGCGAGCGGTTGCGTCGCGCGGGCCACGAGGTCGTCGGCTTCGACCGCAACCCCGACGTCGCGGACGTCGCGTCCCTGCCCGACCTGGTGAAGTCCCTCGAGGCCCCCCGCGTCGTGTGGGTCATGGTCCCCGCCGGTGACCCGACGCGCGAGACCGTGGCTGCGCTCGGTGACCTGCTCGAGCCGGGAGACCTCGTCATCGACGGCGGCAACTCCCGCTTCACCGACGACTTCGAGAACGCCAAGCTGCTCGGCGAGAAGCAGATCGGCTACGTCGACTGCGGTGTGAGCGGCGGCATCTGGGGCCTCGACAACGGCTACGGCCTCATGTGCGGCGGCGAGGAGCAGTGGGTCGACCGGGCCATGCCCATCTTTGACGCGCTGCGTCCCGAGGGGCCCCGCGAGGAGGGCTTCGTGCACGCGGGCGAGGTGGGCGCCGGGCACTACACGAAGATGGTCCACAACGGCATCGAGTACGGCCTGATGCACGCCTACGCCGAGGGCTACGAGCTGCTCGAGAAGAAGGACATCGTCAAGGACGTCCCGGGCGCCTTCAAGGCCTGGAGCCGTGGCACCGTCGTGCGCTCCTGGCTGCTCGACCTCATGGTCAAGGCGCTCGAGGAGAACCCCCACCTCGACGACGTGTCCGACTACACCAACGACTCCGGTGAGGGCCGGTGGACGGTCGAGGAGGCCATCGCGCTCGGAGTGCCGATGCCGGTCATCTCCGCCTCGCTCTTCGCCCGGTTCGCCTCGCGTCAGCAGAGCTCGCCGACGATGCAGGCCGTCGCGGCGCTGCGCGGCCAGTTCGGCGGCCACCAGGTGATGTCGATCGCCGAGGGCGAGCAGCTGCGCAGCGGCGCCGGCGCCGAGGGCTCGACCCACCCGGCCCCGGCCAGCGAGCACCCCAGCCCGGCTGCCGGCGACGCCGCCGACGCCGGCCCCTCGTCGGGCACCGGCTCCACCTCCTAATGCCGATGCCCCGGTCGGCGGGTCGCTGCCGGCCGGCTCCCCGTCCGACCCGAGCAGAGAACCAGCCGACCTGACGTGCACGTCCGCCACCTGACCCTGAAGGACTTCCGGAGCTATCCGAGCGCCGAGCTCGCGCTGACGCCGGGTGTCACGACGCTCGTCGGCCTCAACGGTCAGGGCAAGACGAACCTCGTCGAGGCCGTCGGCTACCTCGCGACGCTCGGCTCGCACCGGGTCGCGACCGACCAGCCGCTCGTGCGGTTCGGGGCGGCCCAGGCGATCGTGCGCGGCGCGATCATGCGCGACGACCGCGAGACGATGGTCGAGCTCGAGATCACCCCGGGGCGGGCCAACCGGGCGCGGCTCGGCCGCTCCCCCGTCTCGCGGCCGCGCGACGTGCTCGGCACGGTGCGCACGGTGCTCTTCGCACCCGAGGACCTCGCCCTCGTCAAGGGCGATCCGTCGGAGCGACGCCGCTTCCTCGACGACCTGCTCGTCCAGCGCCAGCCGCGCTGGTCGGGGGTGCGCTCGGACTACGACAAGATCCTCAAGCAGCGCAACGCGCTGCTGAAGTCGGCGGCGCCCGTGCTGCGCAAGGGGTCCCGCCGGCCGCCGCGACCGCCACGCGACGGTGACGTGCCGCTCGACGAGGCCCGCGAGTCGGCGCTGCACACCCTCGACGTGTGGAACGACCACCTCGCGACGGTCGGGGCGCAGCTGCTCTACGCCCGACTGCGCCTGCTGCGTGACCTCGCGCCGGACCTGTCCGAGTGCTACGACGCCGTGAGCGCAGCGGCGTCCAACGCCCGGGCCACCTACAAGAGCTCGCTCCACGAGGACCTCGCCAAGCGCCTGGCCACGGGCGAGGTGCCCGAGATCGACGAGCTGCGCGCCGGCATGCTCGAGACGCTCGATCAGCTGCGGTCCAACGAGATCGAGCGCGGCATCTCGCTCGTCGGCCCGCACCGTGACGACCTCGTGCTGTCCCTCGGCGAGCTGCCGGCCAAGGGCTACGCCAGCCACGGCGAGTCGTGGAGCTTCGCGCTGGGCCTCAAGCTCGCGGCATACCGGCTCCTGCGACGCGACCTCGGCGACGACCCCGTGCTCGTCCTCGACGACGTCTTCGCCGAGCTCGACTCCGGGCGCCGCGAGCGGCTCGCGACGCTCGTCGCGGACTGCGAGCAGGTGCTCATCACGGCTGCCGTGGGCGCGGACGTGCCCGACGTGCTCCGCGAGAGCGGGACGACGTATGCCGTCGAGCTGGGCCAGGTGCACCCCGCCGGGTCACCGGTGGTCCCCTCCGAGAGCGGTGGAGCCGACGGTGAGGTCACTGACGGTGCGGTCCCTGACGGGGACGGCCCCGACATCGACGGCCCCGACATCGACGGCCCCGACAGCGACGGCCCCGACAGCGACGGCCCCGACAGCGACGGGCACGACGATGAGTGACGAGCCGGTCGACGGGCCGGTCGACGGGCCGTCGGACGGCGCAGCCGACCCTCCCGAGCCGACCGACGAGGACACCCGCATCGCCGACGCAGCGGCCTCCGCCCTCGCGCGCGCCCGGGCCGGCGCGGCCGAGAAGGGCCTGCGGCCCGGCATGAAGCCGAAGAAGCGGCGCCGGCCGATCGGCCACGCGCCGGTGCTGTCGGGGTCTGCGCGCGACGGCCGCGACCCGGCCCTGCTCGGCGACCAGCTCGACCGCCTCCTGCTCGACCGCGGCTGGAAGGTCGACGTCGCGGTCGGCTCGGTCATGGGCCGCTGGCCCGAGATCGTCGGACCCGACATCGCCGGGCACGTCGAGCCCATGACGTTCGTCGACGGCGTGCTCACGGTGCGCGCCGACTCGACGGCGTGGGCCACCCAGATGCGCCTGCTCGCCTCGTCGCTCCTGTCGCGGATCGACGAGGAGATCGGCGCGGGCGCGGTGAGCGAGCTCAAGGTGCTCGGCCCCAGCGCACCGTCGTGGAACCGCGGCCTCCGGCGCTCCCCCGACTCCCGAGGTCCCCGCGACACCTACGGCTGAGCCAGCCGGCGGCTCAGACCCTGGGCCGCTCAGACCCCGGAGAGTCCGATGACGACCACGGTGGCGACGAGCAGCACCGTCGCGCCGATGACGATCCAGCCGAAGAGCAGCGGCACGCGGCGGGGCGTCCCCGCTGTCGCACCGTCGGTGGTGTCCTCTCCGTCCGCCAGGGCGTCCGGCGGCTCGGGCGCCGTTGGCGACTGGGGCGCATCGGGCGCATTGGGTGCATCGCCGGAATCGGTGGTGGGAGGCGCCGACGCGGATGCCGCCGGCGGTGGCGGGCCGAGCGCCTCGACGACCGCCTCGAGCAGGCGGGCGACCCACGGAGGCAAGGGCTTCCCGTCGGGACCGGTCACGAGGGTGTGCCGGCTCACCGCGCCGCCCGCCCGGGACAGGTCGAGGGAGTCGAGCTGCCCGTCCGGGCCGGGGTCGACACCGGCGGCGAGCAGCTGCGCGCGCACCGGCTCGGGCAGCGCGTCCCACGAGTCGTACTCGCGGCCCCCGACGAGGATGGTGATCACGGGCGAACTGTACGACCGCTCGCAGGGCGGGTGTCGGTGTTCCGACGCAGACTGATGCCATGACCTCGACGACCTCGACGCACTCCCCGGCTGCCGGCCCGACTCCGCGCTGCACGATCGTGCCGCCCTACATCCTCGAGGCGCTGGCGGCGAGCGACGAGCCGGCGCTGGCCACGCACGCCCGTGAGGCACTGCGCCACGACCAGGAGCTCCGCGCGGCGCGGCGCACCCCGACGGCGCGTCCCACCGGCCGGCGCGCACCGCGTCGGGGCGACGTGACCACGGCCCACGGCGAGGGGCCGCACCGCACCATCTACGACGCGAAGGGCACGCAGACCGCCCCGGGCACGCAGGTGCGCGCCGAGGGCGGCGCGCCCAGCTCCGACGCCGCGGTCAACGAGGCCTACGACGGACTCGGCGCGACGTGGGACCTGTGGTCGACGGCCTACTCCCGCGACTCGCTCGACGGCAAGGGGATGCCGCTGCTCGCGACCGTGCACTACGGCCGCAACTACGACAACGCGTTCTGGGACGGCTCGCAGATGGTGTTCGGCGACGGTGACGGCGTCGTCTTCGAGCGATTCACCCGCAGCGTCGACGTCATCGGCCACGAGCTCGCGCACGGCGTCACCGAGCACACGGCCGGCCTGCTCTACCAAGGCCAGTCGGGCGCGCTCAACGAGTCGGTCTCCGACGTCTTCGGGGTCCTCGTCAAGCAGAAGGCGCTGGGGCAGAGCGCGGCCGAGGCCGACTGGCTCGTCGGCGCCGACCTGCTCAATCCCTCCGTCGAGGGCCGCGCGCTGCGCGACATGCGCAACCCCGGCACCGCCTACGACGACCCGCGCCTCGGCACGGACCCGCAGCCGGCCGACATGGCGCACTACGTCGACACCCAGGACGACAACGGCGGGGTCCACATCAACTCCGGCATCCCCAACCGCGCCTTCGTGCTCGCGGCCGAGGCGATCGGCGGCAACGCCTGGGAGGGCGCCGGCGCGATCTGGTATGCCGTGCTCTCGGGTGACGGGATCAATGCGGACTGCGACTTCGAGACCTTCGCCGGCCTCACGGTGGCCGCCGCAGGCAGTGCCCACGGTGACGGCTCGGCGGAGCAGAAGGCCGTGCGCTCGGCGTGGGAGACGGTCGGCGTGCTCACCGCTGCGGCCGGCGATGGTTCCCACGGCGCGAAGAGGACGAAGAAGTCCGGTGGGCGGTCGACGGCTCCCGCCCCCGCCCCGGCCGGGCCGACCCCGAGCTCCGAGGCCCAGGTGCTGCTGCGGCGCACCGGGGGCTTCGCCGGGCAGGTCCGCGAGCGGCGGGTCGCCATCGGCGAGCTGCCCGAGCGCGACGCCAAGGACTGGCAGCACCTGCTCGCCGCGTCCACGCTCCAGCGCATCGCCGCCTCGACCGAGCGCACCCACCCCGACGCGTTCGTCTACTCGGTCGTCTGCGACGAGGTGGGGTGCGACATCACGATCCAGGAGCCGCACCTCCCCGAGGCGATCCACTCCCTCTTCGAGCGCACCCTCGCCGACGACTGAGCCGGCCTCGACCCGAGGGCCTGCGAGCGAGGCTCAGTTGTCTGAGAGCGTGTAGGGGTCCTCGCCCTCCGGGATGTCGACGGCGCGCGGGCTGTCGGGCGCGACGACCTCGCAGACGCCCTCGAGCGTGCACCGCTGGAGGCCCCGGAGGCCGGTGGCCGAGCCGACCTGCACGACGAGCTTCGAGTCGTCACCCATCCGGTACGACACGGGCGAGCCTCCAGCGCCTGTGGCTCCGCCGCCCTCGAGCACGAGCGACCCGTCGCTGGTGCGGACCACGACGAGCCCGCCGTAGCGGAACGTCCCGTCGGGGTTCAGCTGCGAATCGTCGAGGCCGTCGATGTATCCCGTCGCCATCAGGTAGAGGCCGTTGGAGGAGAAGGTCCGCGGCAGGAGGGGACCACAGAGCCTCCACCGCGTCCGGAGCGTGAGCAGGTCCCTGAGCTCGAGGCAGCTGGTCCGCGCCTTGGCACCGGGGGTGAGGACGGCCGCGGTCTCCGTCGCAGGGTCGACCACGGACAGGCGGAAGGGCAGCCGACGTGTCTTGCCGGTCGACACGTCCCAGGCCACCGACGCCTCGAGGTCGCCGCGGTTGGCATAGACGGTCGTGTTGACGACCCCCGCCACCTCGTAACCGCTGCTGCCGCCGCTCGAGCAGCCGCAGGTCTTGACGTCGAGCGAGGCCACCGGTGCGCCGAGGTTGTCGTAGGCACGCAGGCTGCCCCGGACGTCGGACGCGGCGATGAGCAGCCCGGAAGCGGACACGCGTGTCGTTCCGGTGATCTCGGTGAGCGGCAGCCCCGTGCTGTCGAGGACGGTGGAGACGAGGGTGTCCCCATCGGTGACGAGCCAGCCGTCGTTGGACAGGCGTGACAGCGAGCCCCAGCGGCCTTCCGCCTGGATGCGGATCGTGCGTGACTGGTCGTGGATGACGTCGCCGATCAGGTACGGCACCTTGGTCGTGCCGGTCGGCTCGCCGGTGGCGAACCGCAGGTTCACCGGGGCGGGCGACCCGTCTGCGGTGAGGGTCGGGATCGCGGTCGGCGTCGGGGCGCTCGGCGGTGTGTTCGTCGGCGCCGAAGGGCTGCCGGTGGGCGCGGTCGTCGACTGGGACGGGCCGACGGGAAGCGGCCGGACGCTGCTGGCGCGCAGGGCTCCCCAGCCCATGGGCACGGCAACCGCCAGCACGAGCCCGGCCGCCAGGGCTGCGACCCCGAGCTCGCGGCGCTTGTTGGAACGGTCGCGGGCGATGGCGCGCTCCGCGAGGTCGGCCACGACGCGTACGCCCTCGGTGTGCTCGCCGAGCGCCCGCTTGAGCCGCTGGTCCATGTCGCTCATGCCGTGGCCTCGCTCATCCTCGTGCGCAGCGCGGAGATCGCGCGGCTCGTGTGGCTCTTGACGGTGCCGACGGAGCAGCCGAGCACCTCGGCGGTCTGCGCTTCGGTCAGGTCCTCGTAGTAGCGCAGCACGACGGCCGCCCGCTGCTGCGTGGGCAGGCCCTGGACGTGGCGCCACAGGTCGATCGACGCGGTGGGGTCGAGCCCGACGACGCCCGGTGGGTCGATGACCTCGAGGACGTGGCTGCTCGGCGACTCGTGGCGACGCAGCAGGCCGCGCCAGCGGGAGTTGCTCTCGTTGACCATGATCCGGCGGACGTACGCGTCGGGCAGCTCGGCCGCGCGGACGCGCTCCCAGTGGCGGTAGACCTTGGCCAGCGCGTTCTGGAGCACGTCCTCGGCAGCGTCGCGGTCCCCGGTGAGCAGGTACGCGAGGCGCGCGAGGGCCTGCTCGCGCGCCCTGACGTAGGCCGTGAAGTCGGCCCTGCGCTCGGCGTCGTCCATGACGTGTGTCCCCTGTTCGATCCTCTGCCCGGCTCGGTCTGGCTCGTTCCGGCACGGTCCGGCGGGTGCCGGCACCCATCAGGACCGTCGGTGCGCGTCAAAGGTTGTCCGACGGCTCCCGGTATCGCGGGGCGCCGCCACGAAACCGGGGGAAGTCTTTACGGATCCTTTCCGGACGCGGGAGCCGGAGGCGTGGTTGCCTGAGTCGTTGGCCTCCATCTCCCGAAAGGTTCGACATGCGTCGTACGCCTCTTCTCGCCACCGGCGCGGTCGTCGCCGCGGTCGGTGCCCTGCTGTCGACGGCCGCCTCCGGCTCGGCCGCCGCTCCCCTGCCGGCCGTCGCCGGGACCCCCGGAGCCGCAGCAGCCGCCGTGCCCGCCGACGTCACGCTGGTGCAGGTGCGCCGGAGCCTGCTCGGCTCGCACAGCTGGTACGCCCAGACCTACCGGGGCGTCCCGGTGCTCGGCGGCTGGTACGCCGTGCACGCCACCGGGGCCACGGCCTCGGTCGACGACGGCCGCCAGGTGGTCACGGGGCTCGCCTCCGTCGCACCGGGCGTCGCCCGATCCGCCGCCGTCACGGCGGCGAAGGCCCACGGCAACGCACGCGCCAGCCGCCTCGTCGTCGTGCCGGCTGGTGCCGGCGGGGCCGCGACCCTCGCGTGGCAGGTCTCGACCGACCAGGACAAGCAGGTGCTCGTCGACGCCCGCAGCGGCAAGGTCACGAAGGTCACCGACGAGCGCCGGCTCGCCAACGGCTCCGGCAAGGTCTTCGACCCCAACCCCGTCGTCGCGCTGCAGAACGAGTCCCTCAAGGACGGCAACAACGCCGACAGCGCGGTCCCGGCCAGCGCGTACAAGACGGTCACGCTCGCCAACCTCGACGGCTCCGGCTACCTCAAGGGCAGCTGGGCCAACGTCACGAACGCCAAGAAGGGCAAGACTCCCGCCGCCTTCTCGTCGTCGCTGTCCTTCCTCTACACCCGCAGCGACAACCGCTTCGAGCAGGTCAACAGCTACTACGCCGTCGACCGGGTCCAGACCTACATCCAGAGCCTCGGCTTCGCGGACGTCAACCACGAGGCGCAGGACCTCAGCGTCGACACGACGACCCAGGACAACTCCTGGTACACCCCGAGTCAGGACACCATCACCATCGGCACGGGCGGCGTCGACGACGGCGAGGACCAGGAGGTCGTGTGGCACGAGTACGGCCACGCGGTCCAGGACGACCAGGTGCCGGGCTTCGGCAGCGGCTCCGACGCCGGCGCCATCGGCGAGGGCTTCGGCGACTACCTCGCGGGCACCATGTCGCAGGCGAGCGCGCCGGACACCGCGACGACGCCGTGGGCCTGCCTCATGGACTGGGACTCGACGAGCTACACCTCCACGACCCCGCACTGCATCCGCCGGCTCGACACGGCCAAGACCGTCGCGAACCGCACGGGCGAGGTCCACGACGACGGTGAGATCTGGAGCCACGCCCTCTGGGACGTCAACAAGGCCTTCGGCCGGGACAAGGCGACCCGCATCATCCTCGAGGCGCAGTTCTCCTACGCCCCGTCGACGACGTGGGCCGCTGCCGCGCAGAAGACCGTCGACGCCGCGAAGGCGCTCTACGGCGCGACCGACGCCGCCACGGTCCAGGCCGCCTTCCACGCCCGCGGGATCCTCTGACCGCGGGGCCACCACACCGAAGGTCGTATGCCGGGAGGCCGGGTTCCGTTCGGGACCCGGCCTCCCGCACGCCGCCGTTGAGAGCCCAGTGCGCGGCTCCTGTCCACAGCCGTCGTCCACAGTCGTCGAGGGCTGCGGGACGCTGTGGACGCGGGTCGCGGAGCCGGGGCGAGCAGCGGGAGAATGGGAGTCCGCGGCCGGTGTGCGAGGCGACGCGCGAGGTCGGCGGTGATGCGGCGGTGATGCGGCGGGTGAAGGCGCCTGAAAGGCGCTGAGGCCCCCAGGCGTGATCCTCCCCTCGGATCGAGGGGTGTTCGGCCGGGAAAATGGCCGTTTCGCGCGTCTGAGGGCACGGTTCGGGGCGCGGGACCGTTAGACTGGAGAGGTTGCGGCTCGACGTCCACGTCGGGCCGCCCGCATGAGGTCAGACCACCGAGGAGAGACGTGTCCGACGCCGACGAGCCGACCACCCCCAGCACCGCCCCCAGCTCCACCGGACCCGACTCCGTGACAGCGACCGACACCGAGGCTCCCGCAGAGCCCGCTGCGCCCGCAGTGCCGGCGGCCCCTGCCGTCCCCGCTGACGTCCGCCCCAACGGCGTCGACTACGACGCCAGCGCCATCACCGTCCTCGAGGGCCTCGAGGCCGTGCGCAAGCGCCCGGGCATGTACATCGGCTCGACGGGTCCGCGCGGCCTGCACCACCTCGTCTACGAGATCGTCGACAATGCCGTGGACGAGTCGCTGGCCGGCTACGCCGACACCATCGACGTCACCCTCCTCGCCGACGGCGGCGTGCGGGTCAAGGACAACGGTCGCGGCATCCCCACCGACATCCACCCGGTCGAGAAGATCAGCGCCGTCGAGCTCGTCCTGACCCAGCTGCACGCCGGCGGGAAGTTCGGCGGCGGTGGCTACAAGGTGTCCGGTGGCCTGCACGGTGTCGGCAGCTCGGTCGTCAACGCCCTGTCGACGCGCCTCAAGGCCGCGGTCCGCCAGAAGGGCCACGTCTTCCGGATGAGCTTCACCGACGGCGTGCCCGACGGCCCCCTCGAGCAGCAGGAGGCGACCGACGAGACCGGCACGACCATCACGTTCTGGGCCAACGCCGACATCTTCGAGACCGTCGACTACGACTTCGAGACCATCCGCGCCCGCATGCAGCAGATGGCCTTCCTCAACAAGGGCCTGACGATCAACCTCGTCGACGAGCGCGTGGCGCCCGCCGAGACGGCCGGCGACGACGTCGACCTCGACGACATGGAGTCCGACCTCACCGAGGTCGAGCACGACGAGGAGGACGAGCAGGCCGACGGCAGCGCCGATGCCGGCGAGAAGAAGAAGGTCACGGCCAAGAAGGTCAGCTACCGCTACGACAACGGCCTCATCGACTACGTCCACCACCTCAACGGCTCCAAGCGCAGCGAGCCGGTGCACCCCGAGGTGATCTCCATCGAGGTCGAGGACGAGGCCCGATCGCTCAGCCTCGAGCTCGCCATGCAGTGGACCAACGCCTACAGCGAGTCGGTCCACACCTACGCCAACGCGATCAACACCCACGAGGGCGGCACGCACGAGGAGGGCTTCCGCGCGGCGATGACCAAGCTCATCAACGACTTCGCGCGCCGCCAGAACCTCCTCAAGGAGAAGGACGAGAACCTCACGGGCGACGACATCCGCGAGGGCCTGACCGCGGTCATCTCGGTCAAGCTCGGCGAGCCGCAGTTCGAGGGCCAGACCAAGACCAAGCTCGGCAACTCCGAGGTCAAGGGCTTCGTCCAGCGCGCCATGACCGACGAGTTCGGCCACTGGCTCGGCGCGCACCCCAACGAGGGCAAGGACATCGTCCGCAAGTCGGTCCAGGCCGCGGCCGCGCGCATGGCCGCCCGCAAGGCCCGAGAGGCCACGCGCCGCAAGGGCCTGCTCGAGTCGGGCGGCCTGCCGGGCAAGCTCAAGGACTGCCAGAGCAAGGACCCGCGCATCTCTGAGGTCTTCATCGTCGAGGGCGACAGTGCCGGCGGCTCGGCCACGCAGGCCCGCAACCCGCACACCCAGGCGATCCTGCCGATCCGCGGCAAGATCCTCAACGTCGAGAAGGCGCGCATCGACAAGATCCTCGCCAACAACGAGGTCCAGGCGCTCATCTCCGCCTTCGGCACCGGCATCGGTGAGGACTTCGACATCGACAAGGCGCGCTACCACAAGATCGTGCTGATGGCCGATGCCGACGTCGACGGCATGCACATCCGCACGCTGCTGCTGACGCTGCTCTTCCGCTTCATGCGTCCGCTCATCGAGGCCGGCTACGTCTACCTCGCGCAGCCGCCGCTCTACCGCCTGCGCTGGAGCAACGCCCCGCACCAGTTCGCCTACAGCGACCGTGAGCGCGACGGCCTGCAGCAGATCGGTGAGGGCAAGGGCTGGCGCCTGCCCAAGGACAACCCGGTCCAGCGCTACAAGGGCCTCGGCGAGATGAACTACGCCGAGCTCGGCGAGACGACGATGGACGTCAAGACGCGCACGCTGCTCCAGGTGACGCTCGAGGACGCCGCGAAGTCCGACGAGGTCTTCGCCGTCCTCATGGGCGAGGACGTCGAGTCACGGCGCTCCTTCATCCAGAAGAACGCGCGCGACGTGCGCTTCCTCGACATCTGACCCGGCCGTATGCCGTCCGGCACGTTCCACGTGAAACGTCACCACCCGGCATACCTCCTCTACTTGCCTGAATCTGACTGAGAGACAAAGGGATCTGACGTGAGCGACGACCTGCCTCCCATCGACGGAGACGACGTCAACGAGACGCCCGACGAGACGACCGAGCCGGACGGCGAGGTCGTCGACACGGCGCACGAGCAGGGCACCGCCCCGATCGAGCGTGACGACGACGAGACCGACCGCGTCGAGGCCGTCGACCTCAACAACGAGATGCAGCGCAGCTACATCGAGTACGCCATGTCGGTCATCGTGTCCCGTGCGCTGCCCGACGTGCGCGACGGCCTCAAGCCCGTGCACCGGCGCATCGTCTACGCGATGTACGACGGCGGCTACCGACCCGATCGCGGTTACAACAAGTGCGCGCGCGTCGTCGGTGACGTCATGGGTCACTACCACCCGCACGGCGACTCGGCGATCTACGACGCCCTCGTGCGCCTCGTGCAGGACTGGTCGCTGCGCTACCCGCTCGTCGACGGCCAGGGCAACTTCGGCTCGCGCGGCAACGACGGTGCGGCCGCCCCGCGATACACCGAGTGCCGGATGGCCCCGATCGCCATGGAGATGGTCCGGGACATCGAGCAGAACACCGTCGACTTCGTGCCGAACTACGACGGCAAGACGCTTCAGCCCTCGGTGCTGCCGAGCCGCTTCCCCAACCTGCTCGTCAACGGCTCCGCCGGCATCGCCGTCGGCATGGCGACGCAGATCCCGCCGCACAACCTGCGTGAGGTCGCGGCCGGCGCCGAGTACTACCTCAAGCACCCCGACATCGGCCGCGAGGAGCTGCTCGAGCACCTCCTGACGATCATCAAGGGCCCGGACTTCCCGACCGGCGCGCTCATCATGGGCCACCGCGGCATCGAGGACGCCTACCGGACCGGTCGCGGCTCGATCATCATGCGCGCCGTCGTCAACGTCGAGGAGGTCGGCAACCGCCAGGCCCTCGTCGTCACCGAGCTGCCCTACCAGGTCAACCCCGACATGCTCGCGATGAAGATCGCCGACCTCGTCAAGGACGGCAAGATCTCCGGCATCGCCGACATCAACGACGAGACGTCGGGCCGCACCGGCCAGCGCCTCGTCATCACGCTCAAGCGTGACGCCGTCGCCAAGGTCGTGCTCAACAACCTCTACAAGCACACGCAGCTGCAGACGACCTTCGGCGCCAACATGCTCGCGCTCGTCGACGAGGTGCCGCGCACCCTGCCGCTGGACGGCTTCATCCGGCACTGGGTCGACCACCAGATCGAGGTCATCGTCCGGCGCACGACCTTCCGCCTCAACAAGGCCGAGGCCGACATCCACCTGTTGCGCGGCTACCTCAAGGCCCTCGACATGCTCGACGAGGTCATCGCGCTCATCCGCGCCTCGCGCACCGTCGAGATCGCCCGCGACGGCCTCATCGAGCTGCTCGGCATCGACGAGCTGCAGGCCGGCGCCATCCTCAACATGCAGCTGCGCCGCCTCGCCGCCCTCGAGCGCGAGAAGATCCAGCAGGACCACGACGCCCTGCAGGAGATGATCGACGAGTACCGCGCGATCCTCGCCTCGCCGCAGCGCCAGCGCGACATCGTCTCCGAGGAGCTGCAGGCGATCGTCGACAAGTACGGCGACGACCGGCGCACCGAGATCTTCCCGTTCGACGGTGACATGTCGATGGAGGACCTCATCCCCGAGGAGGACGTCGTCGTCACGATCACCCGTGGTGGCTACGCCAAGCGCACCCGCGTGGACCAGTACCGCTCGCAGAAGCGCGGCGGCAAGGGCGTGCGCGGCGCGAGCCTGCGTGGCGAGGACGTCGTCGAGCACTTCATCACCACGACGACCCACCACTGGCTGCTCTTCTTCACCAACCTCGGCCGGGTCTACCGCGCCAAGGCCTACGAGCTGCCCGAGGGCTCGCGCGACAGCAAGGGCCAGCACGTGGCCAACCTGCTCGCCTTCCAGCCCGGTGAGCAGATCGCCCAGGTGCTCGCGGTCCGCGACTACGCCAAGGCCGACTACCTCGTGCTCGCGACCCGGGGTGGCCTCGTCAAGAAGACCCGCCTGGCCGACTACGACTCCAACCGCTCCGGCGGCCTCATCGCGGTCAACCTGCGCGAGGGCGACGAGCTCGTCGGGGCCGGCCTCGCCTCCAACCGCGACGACCTGCTGCTCGTCTCCCGCAAGGGCCAGTCGGTGCGCTTCACCGCGACCGACGAGGCCCTGCGCCCCATGGGCCGCTCGACCTCCGGCGTCACCGGCATGAAGTTCCGCGACGGCGACGACCTGCTCGCCATGTCCGTCGTCGAGGAGGGCGAGAGCCCCGACGTCTTCGTCGTCTTCGAGAACGGCCTCGCCAAGCGCACCCCGATCTCGGAGTACCGCCTCCAGGGTCGCGGCGGCCTCGGCATCAAGGTCGCCAAGCTCTCCGAGAAGGGCGGCGACCTCGTCGGGGCCCTGACGGTCATCGAGACCGACGAGGTCATGGTCGTCATGGAGAAGGGCAAGATCGTGCGCTCGCGCGTCGACGAGGTCCGCCACACCGGCCGTTCGTCGCAGGGCGTGAAGTTCGCGACCCCCGACAAGGGCGACTCGATCGTGGCCGTCGCCCGCAACGCCGAGTCCGAGATCGCCGTCGCCGAGATCGAGGACGGCAACCCCGTCGACCAGCCGTCCGGCACGGGAGCGCCGGCTACGGTTCCCGGCCCCGATGGCGTACCGTCGGACCAGACGTCGGGTGACGAGGCGAGCTCGTCGGACGCCGACAACGGAGGTGACGAATGAGCGCGACCAGCCCTGAGGGCTCTGTGAGCAGGACTGGCACGTCCACCCGGACGGGCAGCGGTTCGGGCTCGGACGGCAGCGGCCAGAACGGCTCCTACTACGCCTCCACCGGCGCCTCCAACGGTGCCTCGGGCAGCACGTCCGGCGCCTCGGGTGCGTCCACGGCCGACCAGGGCACCGCGCTCTCGCGGGGTGCGGTCACCAACCGCACCGCCCCGACCCAGCGCGTCGGCTCCGGCACGTCGGGCCAGTCCGGCTCGTCCGGCTCGTCCGGCTCGTCCGGGCAGGCTGCTGCCGCGACCGGCGCCGGTGCACGCACGACGACCGCCCCCCGCAAGCACAAGGGCCCGCGCCGCGTCCGGCTCGCCGTCGCGCGCGTCGACCCGTGGTCGGTCATGAAGATGAGCTTCCTGCTCTCCGTCGCGCTCGGCATCGCCGGCGTCATCCTCACCGCCGTGCTGTGGATGATCCTGTCGACGATGAACGTCTTCACCGACATCGAGGGCGTGCTCCAGTCGCTGCAGACGACGACGTCTGACCCGTTCTCGATCAAGGACTACGTCGGCTTCGGCCGGGTCGTGTCCCTCTCGATCGTCATCGGCGTCATCGACGTCATCCTCATGACGGCGATCGCGACCGTCATGGCCTTCCTCTACAACATCTGCTCGGCCCTCGTCGGCGGCGTGCAGCTCACGCTCACCGACGACTGAGCCGGTCCGGCCGACCCGGCCACACGGCATACGCAGGACGGCCCTCGCCCTCATGGGTGGGGGCCGTTTTGTAGGTTCGCGGGGGCATCGGGTAACGTTTCCCCTCGCGTCCGGTCGTCATCTCTGACGGGGTGGATCGGGTGCGCGAAGGTGACGATGGGCCTATAGCTCAGACGGTTAGAGCGCTTCCCTGATAAGGAAGAGGTCGGAGGTTCAAGTCCTCCTAGGCCCACCATCACCGCCACCACGGAGAGGATCCCTCGCATGCTGAAGCGTCTCGCCCTCATCGGTGGCGCTGTCGCCGGCCTCGTGCTCGTGCGCAAGAAGGCGAAGCAGCAGCAGGCTGAGCAGGACCTGTGGACCCAGGCCACCGACGACGTGCACGCCCCCGTGGCGACGCCCGTCCCGGCACCGGCTCCCGCGGCGAACGACGAGGCTCCGACCTCGGCCTGAGGCCGCTCTCCCCACTCGGGGCCATGGCGCAATTGGTAGCGCACCTGCTTTGCAAGCAGGGGGTTAGGGGTTCGAGTCCCCTTGGCTCCACCACAGGTCAGAGCCCCTTCCCGGTCTCCGGGAGGGGGCTCTGTCGTGTCCGTACCGCGGTGCTCACTCGAGGTGGCGGTCCCGACCGGTCGGCGTGCGACTGCGGCGAGTGCGCCCTGGCGACAGTGACTGCGCGCCCTGAGCCGGATCAGGGCGCCTGTTCGAGACTGCGCGCGAACCGTGCCCAACCGTGGAGAGCGTGTGGCCTTCGCGGGGAGAGCGTGTGGCGTGGGCCTCCGTAGGTTTCTGGTCAACGGGATCGACTCGATCCCCCCAGAACCTCCGGGCCGCGCCCGGCCCGGACACCAGGAGCACCACCATGAGCGTTCTCACCAGCAAGAAGGTCCTCATCCCCCTCGCCACCGCCGCCATCGCCGGCTCGCTGGCCGTGGGCTCCGGAGCCGACTTCTCGTCGACGTCCGGCAACACCGCGAGCTCGGTCACCGCCGGCACGCTGACGCAGTCCAACAGCAAGGCGGGCGCGTCGATCCTCAGCCTCAACAACATGAAGCCCGGTGACTCCGTCTACGGCCAGGTCGTCATCACCAACACCGGCTCACTCGGCTCCGTCTTCTCCGTCACGGAGACCGACACCTCGAGCTTCAGCAGCGGCGTCCTGACCGAGAAGATCGAGGACGTCACGAACTCCGCCTCGCCCGTCACCGTCTACAGCGGCGCGTTCGGCAGCGCCGGCACCAAGGCCCTCGGCTCGTGGGCGGCCGGCGAGGCGCGCACCTACCGCGTCACGGTCACCCTCCTGTCGAGCGCCACGAACACCGAGCAGGGCAAGACCGCTTCCGCCTCCTTCGCCTGGAACGGCACGCAGGCCTCCGCCACCGTCACGAACGCCGACACAGGCGCCGTCACGGCCGCTCCCTGATCCACCGGGCCGGCCCTCCGGGCACCGGCGCCGACGATGGGAGGTCGTCGGCGCCGGGTCTCGGCTCCACCTCCGCCTCACCTCCGCCCCAAAACCTGCCGTCGCCGTCGAGAGGAACCGCCATGAGCACCGCCGTCCACGCCGGCGCCGCTGCCGGCACCGCCGACCAGCGCCCCGGCCACGCCGTCGGCGCCAGCGCCCCGACGGCCCGGCGCCGGAGCCTGCGCGGAGCCGCCCTGCTCGGCAACCTGGGTGTCATCGCGCTCCTGCTCATGACGGTCGCGTACGTGCTGCCGTCCCTGCTGGGCTTCCAGCGCTACGTCATCACCGGCGGCTCCATGACCGGCACCTACGACAAGGGATCGGTCGTCTTCGACAAGGTCGTGCCGGTCGGTGAGCTGCGCGTCGGTGACGTGATCACCTACGTCCCGCCGGCGAGCAGCGGTGTCACCAACCTCGTGACCCACCGGATCGTCTCGGCCGAGCCCGGCAGCGCCGGCACGGTCTACCAGACCAAGGGCGACGCCAACCCGAGCATCGATCCGTGGACGTTCACCCTCGACCGGGGTGAGCAGGCGGTCGTCGACTTCGCCGTCCCCCACATCGGGTGGGTCCTGCTCTACCTCGCCGATCCCGGGCACCGCAAGCTGCTCATCGGCATCCCGGCCGGGCTGATCGCCCTGCTCAGCGTGCTCGAGGCGCTCCGCAACGCCCGCCGCGAGAAGGGCACCGGCCGACCGGGTGACGAGACCGCCTCGCGCCCGACCGGGGTGACGACCGCGCCCTGATCGACCCACTGACGGCCCGGCCGATGCTCGGGCGTTGCCCAGCCCGTCCCGGCCGATGCCCGGGCGATGCCGGTCGATCCCGGCCGATGCCCGCCCCTGCGGCGGCCCCCACGCTCCAGCAGGCCCGTCCTCCCCCTGGGGACGGGTCTGTTGGCACGTCCGGGCCGGTCGACCCCTGCGAGGGCACGGCGAGCCAGTTCCAAGTTGTGGAAGTCCCGCATCCGGGCCGTGTGCTCCGGCACGTCTCCCGTGGCGGCCGTCTCCGTAGCGTGGGGACCATGCCGAGGACCCGAGTGCTGCTGCTGACGATCGCCGCCCTGGCGACCGTGCTCGGCATGACGTCCTCGTTCTCGACCGCTGCGTTCACCTCGCAGTCGACCAACCAGCCGGCGGTCTTCGCGGCGGCTGCCGACTGGACGCCACCCACGGTGACGATGAACAGCCCGGGAAGCGCGGTCGGCGGGACGATCACCGTCTCCGCGACCGCCTCCGACGCGAACAGCGGCGTCGCCTCCGTGCTCGTCGAGTACCTCGGCCCCACGGGCTCGTGGACGAGCATCTGCACTGCGACCGCGAGCCCGTGGTCGTGCAGCTGGAACACCACGGCTGGCGCCGACGGGTCCTACGCCCTGCGGGCCACGGCAACCGACAAGGCTGCCAACGTGACGGTGTCCGACCCGGTGTCGACCACGGTCGCCAACAACTTCACCGTCGTGCTGTCCGATCCGGGCAGCTACCTCCGCGGCACCCCCACCCTCTCTGGGGCGATCTACGGCGGAGGCTCGCTGACGTACTCGGTCACGGTCGAGTACGCCGTGAGCGGCACCACCACCTGGCGGACCGCCTGCACGACCGGTGCCGTCGTCACGATGAGCTTCGGCTGCGCCTGGCCGACGGGCACCCTGGCGAACGGCGCCTACGACCTGCGGGCCACGGCGACGTCGGGCAGGACGAGCGGCATCTCTGCCTCCGTCACCGATGTCGTCGTCGACAACGCGGCCCCGGCCGTGACGATGAGCGACCCCGGCGCGACGCTGAGCGGCACCGTCACCCTCGCGGCCACCTCGACCGACGTCGACTCGGGCGTCAACCAGGTTGTCCTCCAGTACGCCCCCGCCGGAACGTCCACGTGGGCCACGGCGTGCACGATCGGCTCGGCACCCTTCAGCTGTCGCTTCGACACGACGAAGCTCACCAACGCCAGCTACGACTTCCGGGCGGTCTCGGCCGACACCGCGGGCAACTCGGCCACGTCCGTGGCCGTGACGGGCCGCACCGTGGACAACACGGTGTCCTCGGTCGCCATGGAGGACCCCGGCGCCTACCTCACCGGCACCGTCACCCTCAGCGCCACGGCGACGGCGCGCACCGGCGTGGCTTCGGTCGCCATCCAGCGCTCATCGAGTGGCGCTGCCACGTGGACGACCGTGTGCAGCTTGGCCGGCGGCACGTCCCCGTACTCCTGCGCGTGGAGCTCGACGACCACTCCGGACGGGCTCTACGACTTCCGTGCGGTGCTCACCGAGACCGGTGGCGCCGTGACGACCTCGAGCGTCGTCATCGCCCGCCGCGTCGACAACACGGCCCTTCGCGGCTACGACGTGCAAGCGACCAACGGCGGCGCGACCGTCGGCAAGGTCGAGGCCAACGACATCCTCACCCTGACCTACACCGACACGGTCAAGCCCGCCTCGATCACGTCGACCTTCACCGGCGCGTCCCTTGCGGTCCAGGTCCGCATCCGGGACGGCGGCGTGCTGGGACTGACGACCAAGGACGACACCCTCGACGTGCTCGTCGGCGGCAACGTCGTCAACCTCGGCTCGGTCAACCTCAAGGAGGACTTCGTCCGGACCGGCAAGACGAGCGTCTTCAACGCGACGATGACGGCGAGCACCTCCGTCGTCGGAGCCAGCAACCGCACGGTGATCACGCTCAAGCTCGGTGCCGTGTCGAGCGGTGGGGCCCTCCGCACGGTCTCCACCGCTCAGAACCTCGTGTGGTCGCCCTCGACCGGTGCCACCGACACCTTCGGCACCACGTCCTCCGGCGCGCCCGTCACCGAGCTCGGCACCATGGACCGGGACTTCTGATGAGCCAACGCGTGCCCCGGGCCTCCCGCCCCATGGGCTGGTCGTACGCCGCCGCGTCGGCATCGCTCGCGCTCAGCGGTCTGCAGCTGGTCACCGTGGTCGCCCGCGGCGACGATGCGGCATACGTGGCGGTCATGCTCGGCGTCGGCGCGACGGTGAGCGCGACCACCGCTGCCGGTCTGGCGCGACGCCGCAGCGTGCTGTCGCGGACGGCGGCCGCCGTCGTCGCTGCGGCCACCGTTGCTGCCATGGGCCTGCTCGTGACGGTCGGCGCTCCGGGCGCGGCGCCCGTGCCTGCCGGACCAGCCGTGTGGTCGGCGCTCGGGCTCGCCTCTGTCGTGCTCCTGTCGCTCGTGGCGGATGGGCGCCCGCGAAGGCGACAGGCCGCTATCGGGCCGGAGACGGCAGATGCGGATAATTTGGGCAGATGGCACCTCAGGTTCTACTCGTCGAGGACGACCCCGACATCGCGCCGACGCTCATCATGGCCCTCGAGAGGGAAGGTCATGTGGTCACGCACACGCCCACGGGCCATGCGGCGGTCGAGCACGTCGCCGGAGGCGAGACCGAGGTCGTCCTGCTCGACCTCGGCCTCCCCGACATCGACGGACTCGAGGTGTGCCGACGCATCCGTGCCGGCGGCTACGAGGGCGTCGTGCTGATCCTCACCGCCCGCGACGGTGAGCTCGATCGTGTGGTGGGACTCGACGTCGGCGCCGACGACTACCTCTCCAAGCCGTTCTCGCTCTCGGAGCTGCTCGCCCGGATCCGGGCGACGTTGCGCCGCGGCTGGGCCACGACACCGCGCCCGACCGACCCGTCGGCGGCGCCCGCCACACCCG
The DNA here is from genome assembly GCF_014646815.1 of Terrabacter tumescens. Lineage (GTDB taxonomy): Bacteria > Actinomycetota > Actinomycetes > Actinomycetales > Dermatophilaceae > Terrabacter > Terrabacter tumescens. The sequence continues at coordinate 159,549 of NZ_BMNZ01000002.1, read as the reverse complement.
CACCCGTCGCCTCGGCCACGGCGCAGGAGGCCCCGGGCCCCTCCCCGACCACAGCCCTCCCCGGCGCACTCACGGTCGACACACGCTCGCGGCGCGCGTTCGTCGGCGGTGCCGAGCTCGGCCTGACGGCCAAGGAGTTCGACGTGCTCGCCCTCCTCGACGCCGAGCGAGGCGCCGCCATCACCCGCGAGCAGCTGATGAACCAGGTGTGGGACGAGAACTGGTTCGGCTCTACCAAGACGCTCGACGCCACCATCGGGCGGCTCCGCCAGAAGCTCGAGACGAGTGCGAGCCCCGCGCGCATCAGCACCGTCCGCGGTGTCGGCTTCCGGCTCGAGGACGAGCCGCCGGATGCGTGAACGGATCGTCGCGGCCCTCGTCGGGACGGTGGTCGTCGTGGTGGCGGTCATGGGAGTGGTGCGCGCGTACGCCACTGCAGGTGAGGTCGAGCGGTCGGCGCACGCCACGGTCGAACGGTCGCTCGTCATGGCGAACGTCGCGATCGACGAGCGGCTCTCTGGCGGGGGCCGGGTCACGCGCGGCTTCCTGACGGCCCTCTCCGCCGGTGTCGTCAACCTCAGCTACCGGCCACCGTCCGGGGCACCCGTGAGTGGTGGACCTCCCGTGACGGCCTCGGACCGCGAGTTCGCCGCCAGCACCCTGCGGTCGGACGGCAGCGAGCTCACCGTGGTGCGCCCCGCGGACGACATCGGCCGCCGGGTCACCGACGCCCTCCTGCCCCTCGTGCTGCTCGCACTCGGTCTGATGTTCGCTGCAGTCCTGGTCGGCTGGTTCCTCGCCCGGCGGCTCTCCCGTCCGTTCCAGGAGCTCGCATTCGCTGCCGGCGCGTTGGCCCACGGCCGCACCGGTGCGCGCGTGCCGCACTACGGAGCGCCGGAGGCGGAGGCGATCGGCGAAGCCCTGCGTGAGGGTCTGGCGCGGATCGACGACCTCCGCGAGCGCGAGCACGAGTTCGCCGTCACGGCCTCGCACGAACTCCGCACCCCGATCACGGCACTGCGGCTGCGCGTCGAGGGCCTGGGACTGCACCCCGACCTGCCGGCCGACGCCCGGCACGAGGTCGAGGAGCTGCAGCGGGGACTCGAGCGGCTCTCCGCCGTGGTGCTCGAGGTCCTGGCGACGGCCCGCGATGACCGGAGCGTGCACGGCGTCGACGCCGCGCAGCTGCTCGTCGAGGCCGTCGAGCGGGTGCCGTCCCATCGGGCTCGGCGACGGGTCGAGCTGGCACCCGCGTCGGGAGCCATCCTCGTCGACGCACCGGCCGACGCCTTCACCGCCGTCGTCGCGGCCCTGGTGATGGACTGTCTCTCCTCGGGCGCCGGCCTGGTCCGCGCCTCAGTGCGTCAGGAGGCGACCCACGTGGAGCTCGTCGTCTCGGACGAGGGCCCGCGCCGCACCCCGCCCGACCTCGTCCACGCGCGGACGGCACCGGTGCACCTGGCCGAGACCGTGGGCACCGCGGAGTCCTTCGGGGGACGGCTCCTCGTCGTCGACGCGCCGACGCACCGCTACCGGCTGCTCGTCCCACGGGCTGTCACCTGACGCTGGTGCTTCACAGCGGCGCCCGAGCCACGGAGGCGACAGCACGCCCAGCCGATCCACGGCATCTTCCTCTGGCGCAACCGCCGCAGTGGTGCCATGCTCGAGGGAGCACCTCATCCGCGCCCTCACCGGCTCGGGTCACGGGTGTCCTGCGTGGAAGGAACCGAAACTGACGCGCTTGATGTGATGGAAACTTCATCGAGCCCCTCGCGCAACCGGCTGGACTGGGTCTAGACTGGTGGAAGCGAAGGGTTGGGCACGCACGAACCGCGCCCAGCCCTTCTGCATGTGCTGGCTCGCGCTGTCCCCCTGTCGGTGCGAGCCAGCTCAAGCAGAGAAGGACCCGGATGCCCTTGGCATCCGGGTCCTTCTCTTTGTGCTCTCTTGCTGCCCTGCGGTCCGCTGCGTGCTCGTGGAGCACGCAGCGGAAACGGTCAGCTCGGGCTGTCGCCGTTCTCCTCGGCGAGCTTCGCCTTGGCCGAGCCACGCGGGGACGCCTTGGTGGAGGCGCCGTTGATCGTGCCGCCCTCGACCGCCTCGGACGTGATCGCGTCGGAGTCGGGCGCCGGGTCGACGGCGGTGACCTCGCCGGCGGAGGTGCCGGCCTCGTCGGCGACGGACTCGATCGACTCGACGGACTCGCCGGAGCGGTCCTTGGCGTCGGCGATCGCGGACTGGCCCTTGGCGGCGAGGTCGCCGGCCTTGTCCTTGGCCGCGTCGGCGATCTCGGCGCCCTTCTCCCTGGCCTTGCTCGCGGCGTCGGCGACGGCATCCTTGGCGTGGCCGACCTGCTCGGCCGCCTTGTCCTTGAACGTCGTGTCGGTGCCGAGGGTGCCCGTGCCGGAGCGCGAGTCGAGCGGCGTGGCCCACGGGTCGTCGGCCTGCTGCTGCTTGCGGAAGGCGGCCACGGCAGCCACGGCGGCAGCGGTCAGACCGATGGCGATGAGCCACTTGCCCTTGCCGGCGCGCTTCTTGGCGACCGCGTCGCCCTTGAGGACGGAGTAGGCGTCCTGGGCGCGGTGCCCACCGACGGCCGCGGTCTCGCGGGCCTGCGCGGCGGCCTGCTCGAGGTGCGGAGCAGCCGCCTCCCGAGCCTGCTCGGCGCCGGCCGCGAGCGCGGCGGCGGCGGTCGCGATGGCGGCGCCGACCTTAGGCAGCACGGACTCGGTCAACGTGGACTGCGCGGCCTCAACCCGTGGCCTCGCGCGGTCGGCGGCGTCGTGCAACGCCTCCTCCGCGGCCTCGCGGGCCTGGGTGGCCGTCGCGACGAGGGCCGGTGAGGCTGCCTCCTTGGCGCTGTTGAGGCGCTCACGGGCGCTGTCAGCGACGTGCTGCAGCATGGGCGTGGCGCCCTCACGCGCAGCGAGGGTGCGCTCCTTGGCGAGCGCGGCGGCCTCTGCTGCCGCGGCTGCGGCGCTTGCCCTGAGGTCGGCTGCCGCAGCCTGAGCCTGGTCTACGGCAGCCTCCGTGCGGGACTGCTTGGTTCGGAACATACGTCCTCCTAGGTCCTGTCGTCCGTACCCATCCTGCCAACTTCGGCCACGCGCCGCACGGACACGGGGTCGGGCGTGCCCGACGTCATGCCCGCACGGATCGCGTATGCCGTGTGGTGCCCCGGTCAGCTCGTGGCGTCGTGCGGGGGCTGGGTCCCCCGGGGTGCCGCGTCCGCGTCCTCGGGCGCCGGGGCGTCCGGGTGCGGGGCCGTCGGAGCGGGCGGGTGGTCGAGCCCGAGGACGGTGTCCTCGAGGGTCGTGTCCTCGAGCGCCTCGCGCGTCGGGACGGGGACGTCGCCGGCGGCTGCGCCGAACCCGCTCTCGTGCACCGGGGTCGGCGGGTCGATCGGGGACGGCGCGTCGAGCGGGCTCGCCGACACGGGCGCCGGCGCCTCGGGGTCGGCGGGGAACGGCTCGCCGCCGGTCACGTCGGTCGCCCCGGCTGCCGCTGCCGCGCCGGTCGCGGTCGTCGGACCCGAAGTGTGGCCCTCGGCGACCTTGTCGACACCGCGGTCGACCTGCTCCCTGACCTTGGCCACCTTGTCGGCGTACTTGCCCTCGGTCTTCTCGTCGATCTTGGCCGTCGCCGACTCGACGTAGCCGTCGATCTTCTCGCGGTTCTGGACGGCGTAGTCACCCGCCTTCTCGCGCGCCTGCTTGGCGGCGGCGGCGGCCTGCTCCTGCAGGTGCTTGGCCTTGGCCTCGAGGTCGAGCTCCTCGGCCTTCTTCTTCAGCTTGTCCATGAACGACATCGGCACTCCGTCCTGCGCCGGCCGGTGGCCGGCTGCTCATCGCGTCGCGTCCCCAACTGCTGTGAGGTCGATCCTTCTCCTTGGCCAACGGTGGGTCCAGCCCCAGCGTTCCGCCTCACGGGGGCGCATACCCGGCCGGACGGCATACGTGCTCGGTCATGCGAGGATTGGGCCCATGAAGGCAACCCTGCACACGAACCACGGTGACATCGTCATCGACCTCTTCGAGCACCAGGCCCCGAAGACGGTGGAGAACTTCGTCGGTCTCGCCAAGGGCGAGAAGGAGTACAAGGACGACGCCGGGCGCACCAACCCGACCCCGTTCTACGACGGCCTGATCTTCCACCGCATCATCCCGAACTTCATGATCCAGGGCGGCTGCCCGATCGGTCAGGGCTTCGGTGGCCCGGGCTATGCGTTCGACGACGAGATCAGCCCCGACAAGGACTTCACCAAGCCCTACATCCTCGCCATGGCCAACGCCGGCAAGCGCATGGGCAAGGGCACCAACGGCTCGCAGTTCTTCATCACGACCGCGGCCACGACGTGGCTGCAGGGCAAGCACACGATCTTCGGTGAGGTCGCCGACCAGGCCTCGCGCGACGTCGTCGACAAGATCGGTGCCGTCGCCACCGGCGCCAACGACAAGCCGCTCGAGGACGTCGTCATCAACTCGGTCACCATCGAGGACTGACGCACCACCGCTCCACCGCTTCAACTGCTCCACCGCCCACGGACGCGACCGGCAGGGGGAATCCCGTTGTCTGACAACCCGATCAGTGGCCAGCCCGGCCACGACTCTGCAGAGCCGGGAGTGCCGCAGCCCGCTGCCGGTCCGTCCGTGTGCCCGCGCCACCCCGACCGCGAGGCCTACGTCCGCTGCCAGCGCTGCGGCCGTCCCGCATGCCCCGAGTGCCAGCGTCCCGCCGCCGTCGGCATCCAGTGCGTCGACTGCGTCCGCGAAGCCGCCCAGACCGCGCCGAGCGCGCGCACCGTCTTCGGTGGCCGGGCGACCGACGGCACTCCCGTCGTCACCTACACGATCATCGCCATCTGCGCCGTCGTCTACCTCGCGCAGCGCGCGAGCGACACCGTCACCCAGAACTACGCCTTCGCGCCCTACCTCGGGTGGACCGAGCCGTGGCGCTTCGTCACGGCGGCGTTCCTGCACTCGCCGACGACCTTCTTCCACATCCTGCTCAACATGTTCGCGCTGTGGTCGCTCGGTCAGTACCTCGAGCCGATGCTCGGCCGGGCCCGGTTCGCCGCGCTCTACCTCATCAGCGGCATCGGTGGCCAGGTCGCCGTCACCCTGCTCGCCGCCGCGCCGACGCTCGAGAACCTCCGCGCCGGCATCGGTGGCGCCTGGTTCGGCGCCGTCGTCGGTGCCTCCGGCGCGATCTTCGGCCTCTTCGGCGCCCTGCTCGTGCTCAACCGTCACCTCGGCCGGTCCTCGACGGCGATGTACGCGACGATCGCGATCAACGCCGCCTTCGGCTTCCTCTACCCCGGCATCTCGTGGCAGGCCCACCTCGGCGGCCTCGTCACCGGCGTCATCTGTGCTCTGGCCATCGTGGTGTTCCGGCGCCAGGGCGTGCGCCACCTCGTCTGGGCCGCCCTGACCGCCGTGCTCGCCCTGCTCGTCGTCGTCGCGGTGGCCAAGTACCTCACCGTGCCCCAGGCCATCCGCGATCTGAGCATCTTCGGCTGAGGCCCCGTGCACCTCCTCTGCCTCACCGGGCCGCCGGCCGTCGGCAAGATGACGGTGGGACGCGCCGTGTGCGACCGCACCGGCTTCCGGCTCTTCCACAACCACATGTCGATCGAGCCGTTGCTCGGCGTCTACGACTTCGGCACGCCGTCCTTCCAGCGGATCAACGCGATGATCCGCCGCGAGGTCATCGCCGAGTCGGTGGTGGCCGACCTGCCCGGCCTCGTCTTCACCTTCGCCATCGACCTCGACCGCCCGGGTGAACTCGCTCAGCTGCACGAGCTCATCGGGCCCGTCGAGCGAGCCGGCGCCCCCATCGACGTCGTCGAGCTGCTCGCGCCGCAGGAGGTCCGCCTCGCCCGTGAGGGTGGCCCCGACCGGATGGACCACAAGCGGAGCAAGCGCGACGTCCAGTGGGCCCGCTCCCACGTCGTCGACCTCGAGTCGCGCGCGAGGTTCACCACCGACCCCGAGCGGGACGGCGACCGACTGGTGCCGGGGCACCGGCACCTGCGCCTCGACAACGCCCACGGGGACCCCGCCCTGACGGCCGAGCGCATCATCACCGAGCTCGGCCTGCCGCACCTCTGACGAGCGGTTCCCACAGGCGCGGGAGAAGTTGTCCACCGGGTGTGGACAAGCCTGTGGATGTAGTTACACACGTGTCATTCATCCCCAGCTGGGGACAACTGTGTGGATAACTCGGGGGTCCTGCGCTGGAGGTTGTGCACGGCCGTCATCCACAGCTGTGGACCGAAAAGCAGGACGCCGGCCGTCCACAGTGTGTGGACAGCCGGCGTCGACTCGCCTGTGGGGAGAGCGCGTGGTCAGCGCCACCGCATCGTCATGATGAAACCGCCCATGAGCAGCACGAAGCCCACGCCGAGGTTCCAGACCCCGATCGAGCCGATGGGGTACTTGTACTCGGTCACGTAGTAGACGACGATCCACAGCAGCCCGAGGACGAGCAGCGTGATGAAGACGGGCGCCCACCAGGTGGGGTTGGGCTCGGCGGCCTTGCTGGTGCGGGGCGGGGTGTATGCCGCCGCCTTGTGGTCGCGGCCTTTGGACTCGGGCACTGCGTTCTCCTTGCTCTGAGTTGAGGCAAGGGTAACCAATGACGCACGCCGCGTCCCTGCCCGAGCAGGTGAGCCTGCCCCGGCAGGTGTCTGCGTCGCTGTGACCTCGGTACCCACGGGTCCGCGCTCGAGTTGACCCGGGCGACGAACCCGGCATGCTGGCAGCAAGCACGCGAGAACAGGGGATGACGTTGAAGACCAGCCCAGTGCCGGGCGACACCGACCTCGCCGCGTCGGCCGTGGAGCTGTCTGGCGTCGTCAACTCCCTGGCCGTGACCCACCTCGGCGGTGGCCCGACGCCCGGCTTCCGGCGGCTCGGCACCGGCAGCGAGGAGATCGAGCGCAACCTCGCCGAGGCCGTCGAGCCCCTGACCCGCCGCTCGGCGTGGTCGATGCAGCCGCTCATCCACTTCGATCCCAGCGACGGTGTGCGCAGGACCAACGCCCGGTCGAGCGCGCGCGGACTCGACATGCGCACGATGACCACTGAGCGCACGTTGCGCATCAACCCGCTCGCCTCGTCCGAGGACCCCGGCCTCCGCATCGGCCCCGCGCTCTTCCAGTGCATCCTCGTCGACGAGTCCACGGCTGTCGTCGGTGGTCCGCTCAGCCCCCAGGGCTTCCCGACGGCGTGGCTCGCCACGCGGTCCGACGTCGTGGAGCACGTGATACGCCTCTGGCACGAGACCTGGGCGCGGTCGCGCCCCGCCGTCCCTGCCGGCACGGCCCCGACCTTCACCGCGCGGCAGTGCCTCGTGGCCCGGCGTCTCGTCGTCGGCACCAAGGACGCGGCCATCGCGCGCGAGCTCGGCGTCTCGCTGCGCACCGTGGCCGCCGAGATCTCCCACCTCGTGGCCCAGCTCGGCGCGAGCAACCGTGCGGCGGCCACCCTCGCGCTGCGCGGTGGCACGCAGCAGGGCGACACAGCCTCGATGGCGCCCTACCTCCGGGCGGCCGGCGAACGGTGACGGGCGCAGCCGCCAGCACGGTGGTGAGCCCCCACCTGCCGTGACGGGGCACAATGGAGGCTGCGCGGACGGTCCGCGCGAGCGAGGTCACCCGTGAAGCAGGACAGCGAGCACCCCGAGGCGCCCGGGCAGCCCCAGGCCCCGGAGCCGACCGAGGTGTCGGACTCAGCCGCCGACACCTCTGCCGTGTCCTCTGCCGTGTCCTCGACCCAGCCCTCGACCGAGCCTCCCGCCGCGGAACCTCGCCCGCGACGACGGCTCACGTGGGGCCTGCTCGTCCCCGTCGTCATGGGTGCAGCGGGCCTGATGTTCGCCATGAGCTTCCAGGCCGCCCAAGGCCGGGACCTGCGCGCCGACCGTGACCTCCCGCAGCTCATCATGGAGGGGGACTCCCGCGTCGCCGAGAAGGCCGGGGTCCTCGACGAGCTCCAGAAGGAGGTCGAGGCGCTGACCAAGACGAACGCGCCGACCGACGACCACCTCTCGAGCCTGACCCGCGCCGCCGACGAGCTCGCCGCGACCGCCGCCACGACCAAGGTCCGCGGCGCGGCGCTCGAGGTCTCGCTCGACGACGCGAAGCGCAGCGCCGACTCGCTCCCCGACGGCTTCACCGCCGACGACATCGTCGTGCACCAGCAGGACGTGCAGGCCGTCGTCAACGCGCTGTGGACCTCCGGCGCCGAGGCGATGATGATCCAGGACCAGCGGGTCATCTCCACGAGCGCCGTCCGCTGCGTCGGCAACACCCTGATCCTGCAGGGTCGGGTCTACGCGCCGCCCTACCGCATCACCGCCATCGGCGACATCGACCGGATGGAGCGCGGCCTCGACGCCGACCCGTCCGTCACGATCTACAAGCAGTACGTCGACGCCGTCGGCCTCGGCTACGGGCTGCACACCATCAGCTCGATCGAGTTCCCGGCCTACTCCGGCTCGGTCGACTTCCAGTACGCGACGCCGATCCGCTGAGCGCCCCCACCATCCCTGAGGCCCGCATGACCCGCATCCTCGTCATCGACAACTACGACAGCTTCGTCTACACGATCGTCGGCTACCTCGAGCAGCTCGGCGCCGAGTGCACCGTGGTCCGCAACGACGCCGTCGAGGCGCGCGCCGCCGCCGACCACGACGGCGTCCTCGTCTCGCCCGGGCCCGGCACCCCCGAGGGCGCCGGCGTGTCGATGGACGTCATCCGTGAGTGCGCCCGCACCGGCACGCCGATGTTCGGCGTCTGCCTCGGGCACCAGGCGCTCGGCGCCGTCATGGGCGCGACCGTCGACCGGGCTCCCGAGCTGCTCCACGGCAAGACCTCGCTCGTGCACCACGACGGGACCGGCGTCCTCGAGGGCCTGCCGAGCCCGTTCACCGCGACGCGCTACCACTCGCTGACGATCGACCCGGCGACGTTGCCCGCCGAGCTCGTCGCCACCGGCCACACCGACTCCGGCCTCGTCATGGCGGTGCGGCACCGCGACCTGCCGCTGCACGGCGTCCAGTTCCACCCGGAGAGCGTCCTGACCGAGGGCGGCCACCGGATGCTCGCGAACTTCCTCGCGATGTGCGGCGACGCGCACGCCGTCGAGCGCTCCGTCGGGCTCAGCCCGCTCGTGACCGCCGCGGTCTGACGGGCGCCGGCCACCCGGCATACGCCATCGACAACGAAAGGGCCCTCCCGCTTGGGAAGGGCCCTCTCGTATGCCGTGTGGAGCTGCTGGCGCGCTACTGACCGGGCGGCGTGGTCGGCGTGCCGGTGTCGGTGCTCGTCGTCGTCGGCGTCTGCGTCGGGGTGACGGTGACCGTCGACGGGGTCGGGGTCGGGGTGCGGGCCACCTTGACGGTGATCTGCGTGCCCGCCTTGACGACGTCGCCGGCCCGGTCGACCGAGAGGACCTCGTCGGGGTTCTTGTCGGAGTCGACGGTCTCCTTGCGCGGGTCGAGACCCGCCTTCTGGAGGGCGACGGCGGCCAGCGCCCAGTCCTGCCCGACGAGGTTGTCGGGGACCTTGACGTTGCCGGTGGCGTAGAAGATCTTGATCTTCGAGCCCTTGGCGACGACCGACTGGGCCGCCGGCTCGGTCTTGGTCACCTTGTCCTTGGACTGGTCGGGAGTGTTCTCCTCCTGGAAGCCGGACACGACGAAGCCCTGCTTCTCCAGCTCCGCCCGCGCCTCGTCCTTGTCGAAGCCGGTGACGTTGGGGACCGTGAGGTTGTCCGGCCCGGTCGAGACGACGTACTTGACGACCGACTGCTCGGCGATCTTCGTGCCCGACTTCGGGTCCTGGCTGATGACGTCGCCCTCGGGCACGGTGGTGCTCGCCGCGGGCGACTTCTCGCCCCGCAGGTTGTTGGTCGCGAGGGTGCGGGCCGCGGTCTCCTCGTTCATGCCCTCGATGGCGGGCACCGAGACCATCGTCACGGCGGGCGTCTGGTTGCCGAACCACGACACGGCGCCCCAGCCGACGAGCGCGAGCACGGCGATGACGAGCAGCGTGATGAGGGCGGCCTTGCCCTTGCCGCCCTTGCCCTGCTCGTCGTCCTCCTCGTGGCCGACGGCCGGGAGCCCGGCGGTGTTCTCGTAGCGGTCCCGGCGGGCGGTGACCGGCGCCTGCACGGCGGTGGGGGTGCCGGCGACGGCATACGCCTGCGGAAGGGTCTGCGTGGCTGCGGCGCCGACGGAAGCGGCCGTGCCGAGCGCGGCCGCGCTGATCTGGCGCCCGAGCCGGACGTTCTCGAGGTCCGCCCGGAAGGCGCCGGCGTTCTGGTATCGGGCCTCGCGGTCCTTGGCGAGGGCGTGGAGCGTCACGGCGTCGAGGTCGCCGCCGACGGCGTCGTTGAAGACGCTCGGGGGCTGCGGCGGCTCGCCGACGTGCTGGTAGGCGATGGCGACGGGCGAGTCACCGGTGAACGGTGGGCGCCCGGCGAGCAGCTCGAAGAGCAGGCAGCCCGTCGAGTAGAGGTCGGAGCGCGCGTCGACCGTCTGGCCCTGCGCCTGCTCCGGCGAGAGGTACTGCGCGGTGCCGACGACCGACTGGGTCTGGGTCATCGTCGCGGCCGTGTCGGCGATCGCGCGCGCGATGCCGAAGTCCATGACCTTGACGTGCCCGTTGCTCGTGATCATGACGTTGGCCGGCTTGATGTCACGGTGGACGATGCCCATCCGGTGGCTGTAGGCCAGCGCGTCGAGGATGCCCTCGGTGACCCGGATGGCCTCGGCGGGCTCGAACTGCTCGTGCTCGGTCAGCTGCTGGCGCAGGGTCTGGCCGTCGACGTACTCCATGACGATGTAGGGCAGCGTCGTGCGCGTGCCGTTGGGGCCCTCGACGACGCTGTCGTCCTCGCCCGAGTCGAAGATGGCGACGATCGCCGGGTGGTTGAGCCCGGCCGCCGACTGGGCCTCGCGGCGGAAGCGCATGAGGAAGTTCGCGTCGCGCGCGAGGTCCGAGCGCAGCATCTTGATGGCGACCTGGCGTCCGAGACGGGTGTCGTGGCCGAGGTGCACGTCGGCCATCCCGCCACGACCGATCAGCTCGCCGACCTCGTAGCGTCCGCCGAGGACACGGGGTGCGGTGCTCACGTCGTTGGCCTCTGCTCGTTCGGGTGCTGGGTCATCCTGGTCCGCTCGTCGTGCGCCTGCGTCGCGCTGTTCGGGCTGCTCGGGTGGGTCGGGCTGGTGGGGCTGCTCGGGCATGTCACTTCGCCTTGCCGCCCTTCCCCTTGTTCCTGCCGGGGTGGGCGGGCTTCGGGGAGGTCTTCGTCGTCGTGGCCTTCGTCGTGGTCGTCGTCGTGGTCCGGCTCGACGTCTGCTTCGGGCTCGCGGTGGTCGGCTTCGGGGTGCTCGTCGCGCGGGGCGTGCTGGCCGTGCTGGGGGTGGTCGCAGTCGGGACCGTGGCCGCGGGCGTCGTGGCGGCGGCCGGCCGTGCGTCGGGGCTCGCGGCCGGACCGTTCATGACGCTGCCGAGGGCGAAGGCCCCCAGTGCGACGACCGCGACGGCCGGGACGGCGAGCCAGGCCAGGCGACTGCGGCGGCTGCTGTCCCGCGAACCGGCTCCGGACGACGATCCCGACGACGGCCTCGACGACGCGAGGCGAGAACGGCGGGACGACGCGCGGGACGCGGCCCGGGACGTGACGCCCGAAGCGCCAGGGGCGCCGGCGGCGACCGGCAGCAGCCGGGTGGTGGAGGGCGTCGTGGGAGGTGTGGGCGTCACGCCGGGCAGCGACCCGAGCGGCACGCCCGCGGCCTCGGCCACGGCGCGCGCGTCGGCGGGGCGGTCGGCAGCCGACTTGGCGAGGCACGCGTCGACGACCTCACGCAGGTCGAGCGGCACCGTGCCGGGCAGCTCGGGCGGCGGGTCGGTGACCTGGGCGATCGCCGTCGCGACGGGCGTGCCCATGTCGAACGGCTTGCGGCCGGTGATCATCTCGTGCGCCACGACGCCCAGGGAGTAGAGGTCGCTCGAGGCGGTCGCCTGCTCGCCGAGGGCCTGCTCCGGGCTGATGTAGTCGGGGGTGCCGAGCACCTCGCCGGTCAGGGTGTGCCCTGAGCCGTCGCCGACCCGGGCGATGCCGAAGTCGGTCAGCTTGGCCTGCCCCTCCGGCGTCACGATGATGTTGGCGGGCTTGACGTCGCGGTGCACGACACCGGCCTCGTGGGCCGCCGACAGGGCCAGGGCGGCCTGGCCGAGCACCGAGCGCACCTCGTCGGCCGGCATGCCGCCGTCGCTCTCGCGGATGATCTCGCCCAGCGTGCGTCCCGGCACGAGCTCCATGACGAGGTATGCCGTGCCGTCCTCCTCGCCGTAGTCGAAGACGGCCGCGATGTTGGGGTGGTGCAGCGACGCGCTGCCCCGGGCCTCGTCACGGAAGCGGTCGAGGAAGGCGACGTCGTCGGGGCCCTGGGGCCGCATCACCTTGACGGCGACCGGGCGCTGGAGCACGTCGTCGGTGGCCTCCCACACGTCGCCCATCCCGCCGGAGGCGATGGCGGCGCCGAGCGTGTAGCGGCCGCCGAGGGTCGAGCCCGTCCGGAGGCTCGGCGGGGTCGACAGGGGGGTCGACAGCTGGGTCGTCGGGTGGTTCGACAGGGGCGTCGTCGGGTGGGTCATCGGCTCAGCACCGCCTCCATGACTGCCCGCGCGATCGGTGCGGCGACGCGGCCACCGCCGATCTCGCTGCCGGTGACACCGCCGTCCTCGACGACGACGGCCACGGCGACCTTCGGGTTGACGGCCGGGGCGAAGGAGATGAACCACGCGTGCGGCGGCTTGCCGGGGTCGTGCTGCGCGGTGCCGGTCTTGCCGGCGACGTCGACGCCGGCGATCCGGGCGCGGGCGCCGCTGCCGTTGTCGACGACGGAGACCATCATCTTGGTCAGCGTGCTGGCGGTCTGCTCCGAGACGGCCTGCGAGAGCTCGACCGGGTCGGGCGTCGACTCGATGATGTCGAGGTTGGCGCTGCGCACCGAGTCGATGAGGTAGGGCGTCATGACCCGGCCCTGGTTGCCGATGCCGGCCGCGACCATCGCCATCTGCAGCGGGGTCGAGCGCACGTCGTACTGGCCGATGGCGGCCTGGGCGGCTTGGGGGGCGTTCAGGTCGGCGGGCACCGAGCTCGTCGCGACGCGCATCGGGATCTGGAGCGAGTCACCGAAGCCGAACTTCGCGGCTTGCGCGCGCAGCTTCTCGCCGCCGAGGTCGAGGCCGAGCGAGCCGAAGGTGGTGTTGCACGAGATCTCGAGCGCGTGGATGAGCGTCGTCTCGTTGTTGGGTCCGCAGGCGCGGCCGTCCTCGTTGGGCAGGTTGGTGCTCGTCAGCGGCAGGTCGAGCTCGGCCGGTCCCGGCACGGTGGAGTTCTCGTCGCTGACGACGCCGTTCTCGAGCGCGGCCGCGGCCGTCACGACCTTGAAGGTCGACCCGGGCGGGTAGACGCCGCTGATGGCGCGGTTGAGGTAGGGCTTGTCCTGGTCGGTCGACAGGCTCTGCCAGGCCTTGGCCGCCTTGGAGAGGTCGTGGCTCGAGAGCGGGTTGGGGTCGTAGGTCGGGTGGCTGACCATGGCGAGGATGGCGCCGGTCTTGGGGTCGAGGGCCACGACCGCGCCCTTGCTCTCGCCGAGCGCCTTGTCGGCGGCGGCCTGCGCCTTGGGGTCGATCGTCAGCTCGATCGTGGCGCCCGACGTCTTGCGGCCGGTGATGAGGTCGGTGACCCGGCGGACGAAGAGCGTGTCGGCGTCGCCGGAGAGCAGGTCGTCAGCGGCGTGCTCGAGGCCGTACGGGGCGCCGACGGAGTAGGAGTAGAAGCCGGTCAGCTGCGCGTAGAGCTTGTCCTGGGGGTAGGTGCGCAGGAAGCGGTACTGGTCCTCGACGGACACCGACTTCGCGACGGCCTGGCCGCCGACGACGATCGACCCGCGCTCGCGCGAGTAGGTGTCGAGCAGCGTGCGCTTGTTGGTCGACATCGCGTTGAGCGTCTTGGCCTGGGTGAACTGCACGATCGTCGAGGCCACGAGCAGGGTCGTGAAGAGCACGGCGATGAGGACCGAGAGGCGGCGGATCGGGGTGTTCACGGGAGCCTCACCACCTGGGTGACCTCGGCCGGCGACGGGTCGTCGGCGGCGACGCCCACGGGGATCTCGGGCATCGGCCTGCGAGCCTGGTCGGAGATGCGCAGCAGCAGCGCCATGATGACCCAGTTCGCGAGCAGGGACGAGCCGCCGAGCGACATGAACGGGGTCGTCAGGCCGGTCAGCGGGATGACCCGGGTGACGCCGCCGATGACGATGAAGAGCTGGAAGGCGACGGAGAAGGCGAGGCCGATCGCGAGCAGCTTGCCGAAGCCGTCGCGCACGCCGAGGGCGGTGCGGATGCCGCGCTCGCAGAAGAGCAGGTAGAGCACGATGATCGCGACCGAGCCGAAGAGCCCGAGCTCCTCACCGAGGGCCGGGAAGATGAAGTCGCTCTCGGCGAAGGACGTCAGGTAGGGCCGGCCCGCGCCGAGCCCGGTGCCGGTGAGGCCGCCGGAGGCCATGCCCCAGAGGCCGTTGGCCAGCTGGTTGGACCGCTCGAGGTTGTCCGCCGAGAAGGGGTCGAGCCAGAGGTCGACGCGCTTCTGGAAGTGCGTGAAGGCCGAGAGCGCGAAGGTGACGGCGACCGCGAAGAGCAGCAGGCCGATCGCGATCCACGAGACGCGCTCGGTCGCGACGTAGAGCATCGCGACGAAGAGGCCGAAGAAGAGCAGGGCCGAGCCGAGGTCCTTCTGGAAGACGAGCACGAGCAGCGCGAGCACCCAGGCCACGAGGATCGGCCCGAGGTCGCGACCGCGCGGGAAGGTGAAGCCGAGGACCTTCTTGCCGGCGAGCGAGAGCACGTCGCGGGTCTGGACCAAGTAGCCGGCGAAGAAGATGGCGAGGGCGATCTTGGCGAACTCGCCGGGCTGGAAGTTGAGCGGGCCGATGGAGATCCAGATCTGCGAGCCGTTGATGGTGCGGCCGATGCCGGGCACGAGCGGCAGCAGCAGGAGCACGAAGCCGGCGGCCATCGTCACGAAGGTGTAGCGGCGCAGCAGGCGGTGGTCACGGAGCACGAAGAGCACGGCCACGGCGAGCACGACGGCGAGCGTGGTCCAGATGAGCTGGCGGTAGGCGTCGCCGTCGGTGCCGAGCTTGCCGCGCGCGAGGTCGAGGCGGTGGATCATGACCAGGCCGAGGCCGTTGAGCACCGTCGTGATGGGCAGCAGCACCGGGTCGGCGTAGGCCGCCTTCCACCGCAGGACGAGGTGGACGCCCAGCGTCAGGAGCGTGAAGCCGCCGGCGACCGGGATGATGTTGGCCGGCACGGTGCCGTTGCGGTTGAGGTCGGTGGTGACCCACGCCAGCAGCACGATGGCGATCGCGAGGACGAGCAGGAGCAGCTCCGCGCCGCGGCGCGTCCGGGGGGTCAGCGGCTCGACGGTCGTCGTCACGCCACCACCCCCACGAGGCGGTCGGCGGACCCGGCGGCGGCGGGCGGCTTCGTGCTCGAGGTGCTCGGGCCGGGCGTCGACGGCGACGGCGACGGGGTGGGTGACGTCGGGGACGGCGAGGTGGGGGGCGTCGTCGGGATCGGCGTGGGCGCCGGCGACGTGCCGCACGGCGTGCCGGTCGCGGCGAGGTGTTGGCAGCGCAGGGCCTCGCCGCGCAGGGCCGACACCTTGATCTCGGCGTCGGCGATGTCGCGGGCCGGGATCGTGTTGGCGACGGAGGCCTGGACGTCGGTCGGCAGGTCGGAGACGAGTACGTCGGACGGGGGACTCGACGTGCGAGAGCTTGATCGGGCCGAGGTCCTGCGAGACCCCGCGGAAGATCGCGATGTGGCCCGCGTCGGCGGCGACGAAGAACTGCTTCTGCGACCAGGCCCACGCGGCATAGCCGCCGCCGCCGAGGATGGCAGCGACGACGAGCACGCCGATGGTGCGCAGCACGATCTTGGACCGGCGCGAGCGCTTGCCGTCCTCGGCGAGCTCGGGGGCGTCGTCGTCGGGCTCGGCGCGGCCGGTGGCCTCGCGCGAGAGCGCCGCGGCCTTCTCGGCCGGGCTCGTCGGGATCGCCCGGGTGCGTCCGCGCATCCGCTTGCCGGCGGCGCCGACGACCTGCGGCACGGTGGTCGGCAGGTCGTCGCCGTCCGCGTCGACGACCTCGGCGACGATGACGGTGACGTTGTCGCGCGTGCTCGCCTTGAGGGCGATCTCGATGCAGCGGTCGGCGGCCTCGTCGGGGGTGCGGGCCTCGCGGAGGATCTCCTCGATGACGTCGGCGCCGACGAAGTCGGACAGGCCGTCGGAGCACATGAGGAAGCGGTCGCCGATCTTCGCCTCGCGGAGCGAGGTGTCCGGCTCGTCGTCGGGCTGGCCCGTCATGACCCGGGTCACGACCGAGCGCTGCGGGTGGTGCCCGGCGTCCTCCTTGGAGATGCGCCCCTCGTCGATGAGCTGCTGGACGAAGGAGTGGTCCTTGGTGATCTGCGAGAACGTGTCGCCGCGCAGCATGAAGGCGCGGGAGTCGCCGATGTGGGCCATGGCGAGCTTGTTGCCGGTGCGGAGCATGACGATGGTCGTGCTGCCCATCCCGGCGAGCTCGGAGTTCTCGCGCATCGCCTTGGTGAGCTTGGCGTTGGCGGAGTGCAGGGCCTCCTCGAGGAGCGGGATCGCCTGGTCGGCGGTCACGTCCTCCTCGTCGAGGGGGGCGAGCTCGCCGACGATCATCGAGCTCGCGACGTCGCCCGCGGCGTGCCCGCCCATCCCGTCGGCGAGGACGAGCAGGTTGGGGCCGGCATACCCCGAGTCCTCGTTGCGGGACTTAGGTCCCAGCCCGAGGTCGGAGCGCGCGGCATAGCGCAGGGCGATGGCCACCGGGTCAGCCTCGCAGTTCGAGGACGGTCTTGCCGATCCTCAGGGTCGTGCCCACCTCGACGGGTCGTGACCCGGTCAGGCGGTCACGGCCGATGAAGGTGCCGTTGGTGGAGCCGAGGTCCTCGACGGCCCAGCCGTCGCGGCCCGACGGGTCGGGATAGATGCGGCAGTGCCGGCCCGAGGCGTAGTCGTCGTCGAGGACGAGCGCGCACTCGGGGTTGCGGCCGATGAGGATGCCGCCGCTGCGCAGCGGCAGCGACGTGCCCGCGAGGGGGCCCTCGGTGACGACGAGCGTCGTCGGGGTGCCCTTGCCCCGGCCGCGACCCTTGCGCCCGACCGGCTGGGGCGCGCCGGCGGCACCGGCGGCACCGGCCGCACCGGCCGCACCGGCGGCACCCGCTCCCGCGGCTGCCGGGACAGGCGTGCGCGGTGCGCTGCGCTGGCGGTCCTGCTTCTCGGCCTGCTTGAGCGCCTTGCGCTGTCCGCGACGGCTCACCGCCGTGCCGTAGATGTCGGTGCGGAGCACGCCGACGACGCTGAAGATGAAGATCCACAGCAGCGCCAGCAGACCCAGCCGCAGCAGGGTCAGGGTGAGTTCACTCATGCGTCACCAGTCGTCATCGCCGGAAGGACGTGCACGGGGGTCATCGGGCTCACCGGCGTCCCGCGCGGAACGTGGCCGAGGTGCGGCCGATGGTGAGGCGGTCGCCGTCCTGGAGTCGCTGGCTCGAGACCCGGTCGCCGTTGACGAAGGTGCCGTTGGTCGAGTTGAGGTCCCGGATCGAGGTGACGAGGTGCGGACCGTCGGTCGTGACCCGGATCTCGCTGTGCCGCCGCGAGACCCCGGGGTCGTCGATGACGATGTCGGCGGTCTCGTCGCGGCCGAGCGTGGTCAGGCTGCCGAGGAGCGGGTAGCGGTCGCCGCCGATGTCGAGCCACGGACGGGCTGACGGGTTGGAGCGCGGGGCGGGCCGGTGGACCGGGGCCTCGTCGATGACGGTGCCGGCGTTGGTCTGCGGGCGGGGGGCGGGGCTCGCCTGCTCGCGGGCCGGCTCGCGGCCGGCCTGCTTGGCGGTGGCGGGGCGGACGCGGAAGACGCCGGTCTCGAGCCCCTCACCCTCGACGAGCTGCACCTCGAGCGGGCCGCCGGGCTGGTAGCCCTGCGAGTCCGCGTGCTCCTGCGCCGCGGCGACGAGGTCGTCGGACAGGTCCTCCTCGTAGTCGCCGAGGCGGTCGTAGTCGGTCTGGCTCAGCTCGATCGTGTAGAGGTTGGGCACCATGGCGCGGCCGTGGCCCAGCAGTGCGGCGCGGTCGTCCATGGCCCGGCGGATCGCCGACGCGATCTCGACGGGCTGCACCTCCGACTTGAACGCCTTCGCGAAGGCGCCGTGGACAGCCTTGGCGAGACCGTGCTCGACACGGTTGATGAGTCCCACGCCGTCTCCTCCTCCGTGTTGAGCGCTCGTGCTGGGCGCTTCATCGTAACCGGGTCACCCCCTACAGCCCCCAACCGACAGTCTGTGGAGGCCCGGGCAAAACGCCCGTTCGGGCCCACAGGGTGGTGGTCGGCGGGTTTGATGTGTGGCGCAGTCGTGGGACGATCACACGGATCCCGTGGCGGGGTCGCGCACCAGGTTCCCGCCGCGTCAGGCCAGCAAGGAGTGCTCGATGAGCAAGGACGAGACCGGTAGCACCGAGAGCCAGGGCATCCCCGGCTTCTCGGCGAACAACACCATCCCGGGTGGCTTCGCTCTCCCCATCCCCGTAGCGGGTGCCGGCGCCACCGAGCCCGAGGCGGCCCCGGCCGACCCATGGAGCTCGACGTGGGACGACACCTCCTGGCAGTCCGGCGAGGTCTCCGACGACACCGCCGCCTACGACACCTCCGAGCTGGGCCGCCTGAACGGCTACTCGCAGAACGGCGGCTCGCTCGGCAGCGACGACGCCGAGGACGCCGGCCCGGCGAGCACGTCCGGCTCGACCAACACGTGGACCGACTGGGAGCCCTCCGACCCCGGCACCGCCGACTGGTCGGCGTCCGCCACCGAGGAGCCCGAGCAGACCTCAAGCGGCTGGACGCCCGCCGGGTCCGCCTCCGACGCCTACGACTCGGGTGCCGCGTCGACGTCCGCGGCCCCCGGGACGACCGACCACACCGCGGCACAGCGGGCGTATGCCGCCCGGCCGGCCGTCGACCCCGACGTGGCCGCCATGGCCGCCGAGCGCGGCTACGACCCGGCGGAGTACGACCTGACCCCCGCCGCGCGCGCCGGCAACTCCGACCGGCCCAGCGCCGAGGACCTCATCACGGCCCGCTCCAAGGGTGAGCGCCAGAAGACCAAGGCCAACTCGGGCCTGCGCAAGGCCTTCGGCATGGGGCCGAGCGTCAAGGAGATGCTCGAGCGCGACCGCATCGACCGCATCGCCCGGCCCCTGGGCGGCCGCAAGACGATCATGGTCATCAACACCAAGGGCGGCGGCGGCAAGACGCTCGTCACGCTCATGCTGGCCAGCTACCTCGGCCGCTACCGGTCCGGCTCCGTCCTCGCGTGGGACAACAACGAGACCGAGGGCACGCTCGGCATGCGCGCGCCGTCGCAGAGCCACCACCGCACGGTCGTCGACCTGCTCGGTGCCCTGCCGACGATCGCCGAGGACCCCAACGCCGGCACGTCCGAGCTCGAGCACTGGGTGCGCGAGCAGCGGGGGCTGTCCTTCGACGTGCTGGCCTCGGCTGACGACGACGAGGCGATGCGCATCATCGGCGAGCAGGAGTTCGAGGACCTCCACACGCAGCTGTCGCGCTTCTACCGGATGATCGTCGTCGACACGGGCAACAACCGCCTGTCACCCAACTGGCTCGCGGCCGCCGCCCGCGCCGACATGCTCGTCTTCGCGACGTCGCTCAAGGACGACACGTCGGTCGTCGCCGCCAAGAACCTCGACGCGCTCGTCGCGATGGGCCGGGGCGACCTCGTGCGCAACGCCGTCTGCGTCATCTCGCACACCTCGGCCAAGGGCAACGACGTCGGCGCCGGCGTGCACACGCGCGAGCACTTCGAGCAGTGGGTGCGCGCGGTCGTCGACATCCCCTACGACCCGATGCTCGCGCCGGGCCTGCACCTCGACCCGCTGAAGATCAGCCGCAAGACGCACGAGTCGTGCATGGAGATGGCTGCCGTCGTCGTCGACGGCCTCTGAGCCGGGTGCGGGTGGCTCGTCGGGTCGGTCGCTGACGTGGCGCTCCTCGCCCTGACCGGCGCCTCCGGTCGAATCGCCACGGCGTTGCGACCACGCCTGCGCGCGGCGGGGCACCATCTCGTCCTGGTCGACGGCCCCGGCGTGCCGCTGCGCGACGTCGACCCGGCGACCGAGCGCGCGGTCGAGTCCGACCTGCGCGACGTCGACACCCAGGCGGAGGCCTTCGCCGGCGCCGACCTCGTCGTGCACCTCGGCGCGCACTCCGACGAGCGGGCCTGGGCCGACATCCTCGCCGTCAACATCGACGGCACCCACGCCGTGTGCGAGGCGGCGCGGTTGGCCGGCGTCCCTCGGCTGCTGCTCGCCAGCTCGGTCCACGCCGCGGGGTTCGTGCCGGTGGACGCACCGCTCGTCCGCGAGGGGATGCCGCTGCCGGCGCCCGACACGTACTACGGCGTCAGCAAGGCGGCCCTCGAGGCGCTCGGGGGGTTGTATGCCGGCCGTTTCGGGATGACGGTCGTCAGCGCCCGCATCATGACCTTCGACGACGCTCCCGGCGGGCCGCGCTCGCTGCAGTCGTGGCTGTCGCCCGACGACATGACGCGGCTCGTGCTCGCGACGCTGACGACCGGTGCGGTCGGCCACCACGTCGTGTGGGGCGTCTCGCGCAACACGAGGCGCAGGGTCGACCTGGCCCCCGGTCTGGCGATCGGCTTCGACCCCCAGGACGACGCCGAGGTCCACGCGTCGGGGGTGGAGCGTCGTGACCCCAGCCGCCCGCCCGGGGTGCTCGGGGGCGCGTTCGCCGACGCGGCATACCTGCTCGGTGTGCCGCACGGCGGCACCCGGCCGGCCCCCTGACCGAGTCCTGAGCCGAATTCGCGCGACCCCCGCGCGACGGGCGTCAGCCCTCGTCGACGGCGAACCGGTGGTAGGCCTCGGTCGCGGCCTGCAGGTAGCGGTGGATCGCGTCGCGCTCGGCGTCGGTGAAGTCGTCGGTCAGGGCGTCGAGCCGGTCGAGGAGGCTGCGCAGCTGGCCGCGGACCTCGGTGGCGGCGGACTCGGTGGGCACGAGCCGCACCCGGCGACGGTCGGCGGTGTCGCGCTCGCGGAGCAGGTGCCCGGCGGCCTCGAGCCGGTCGACGACGTCGGTCATCGCGGCCGGGGTGATGCCGAGCCGCGTGCTCAGCTCGCGCGGGCCGAGGTGGCCGTCCGAGGCGGCGACGTGGCTCATCGCCGACAGGTCGGTCGGGTGCATCCGCATCCGCCGGGCCAGTGCGCCGGAGGCCTCGGCCGAGGCCGTCCCGAGGGCTCGAAGCGCCCACGTCTCGGGCTCGTGGGCGCGCGGCGGGGTGCCGTCCGGGAGCGGGATTGCCATGGGGCGATGGTACTGCTTCCATATGTTTAGACGATCTAAACATCCTTGGAGGAAGCATGAGTCAAGAAGCGGCTCAGCCGGGCGCAGTGGCCCGCGGTGGCGACCGTCGGCGCTGGTTCGGCCTCGTCGCGATCAGCGTCGCGGTGGCGCTGATCATCGTCGACTCGACCATCGTCAACGTCGCGGTGCCCTACATCGTCGACGACCTGGGGCTCAGCTCGTCGCAGGTCCAGTGGGTGCAGGAGTCCTACACGCTCGTCTTCGCGGCGACGCTGCTCATCTGGGGCACGATCGCAGACCGCATCGGGCGACGCCGGATGCTCCTCATCGGCGTCGTCGTCTTCGTCGCCGCCTCGGTGCTCGCGGCCGTCGTCGGCTCGGGCGAGGCGCTCATCGGGGCCCGGATCATCCAGGGCTTCGGCGGCGCCATGATCCTGCCGACGACGCTCTCGCTCATCAACGCCGGCTTCACCGGGCGCGAGCGCGGCATCGCCTTCGCCGTCTGGGGCTCGACCATCGGCGGTATGGTCGCCGTGGGCCCCCTCCTCGGCGGCTGGCTCACGACGTCGTTCTCGTGGCGCTGGGCCTTCGGCATCAACCTGCCCATCGGCCTGCTCATCGTCGCGGGCGTCCTGCTCTTCGTCGACGAGTCGCGCTCGCCGCGAGCGGGGCGCATCGACGTCGTCGGCGCGCTGCTGTCGGCCGTCACCTTCGCGACTCTCGCCTTCGGGCTCATCGAGGGCCGCACCTACGGCTGGTGGGCCGTGACCAAGCCGTTCCAGCTCGGCACGTGGACGTGGTCGAGCGGTCTGTCGCCGGTCGCGGTGGCCTTCGCGGTGACGGTGCTCGCCGGGACGATCTTCGTCGTGCGGACGCTGCGGCGCACGGCGGCCGGGCTGCCGACGCTCTTCCGCTTCGACCTCTTCGGGATCCGGTCGTTCCGCAACGGCAACATCGCCGCGATGATCGTCAGTCTCGGCGAGTTCGGCATCGTGCTGTCCCTGCCGCTGTGGCTGCAGAACGTCCTCGGCTACACCGCCTTCCAGACCGGCCTGGTGCTCCTGGCGCTCGCCATCGGCTCGTTCACGGCGAGTGGCCTCGTCACCGTGCTCAGCGCCCGCCTCACCGCGGCCGCCATCGTGCGGATCGGCATCGTCGCCGAGATCGTCGGCGTCGCCGGCCTCGGCCTGGCCATCGGCCCCTCGACGTCGTGGCTCGCGGTCACGCCATGCCTCTTCGTCTACGGCTTCGGCGTCGGGCTCGCGACCGCGCAGCTGACCGGGGTCGTCCTCGTCGACGTGCCGGTCGAGCGCAGCGGCGAGGGCTCGGGCCTGCAGTCGACGGCCCGCCAGGTCGGCTCGGCGCTCGGCATCGCGATCCTCGGCACGGTCCTGTTCACGACCGCCGGCGCCCGCCTCGACTCGGGCCTGACCGACCTCGGGGTGCCCGAGGCCGCCCGGACCGGCATCGTCAACGCCGTCGTCGAGAGCGCGGGCGGGGCCATCCCCGCCCTGGCCAAGGACCCGCGCACCGCGGCTGCCGCGCCCGTCGCCGAGCAGGCCTTCTCCGACGCGACGAGGTTCGCCGCGTTCACCGCCGCCGGCTTCCTCGTCCTCGGCCTGCTCGCCACCCTGTCGCTCGGCGACCCGCGCCGGACCCCTCGCGGACGCCACCGGGAGGGGTATGCCGGGGGCTCGGGCTCCTCGGCCGAGCGACCTCAGGTGGTGGCGGGCGAGGTCCCCGACGCGGACGCACCGGTGGTCACGTAGCCAGCCACACGGCATACGCGATCGGCCTTGACGGCCTCCGGGCGTGCCCGGTTTGGCGATAGTGGGCCTGATACAGCACACTGTCTCCTTGTCACGCGCGAGTGGCGGAACGGCAGACGCGCTGGCTTCAGGTGCCAGTGTCCGAAAGGGCGTGGGGGTTCAAATCCCCCCTCGCGCACGCGATGACGAAGGGCCCCAGTTCATGGAACTGGGGCCCTTCGTCATGTCGGAGGGGCCCTTCGTCATCGCGTGCGCCGCCGGGATTTGGGAGGACGACCGAGCGCCAGCGAGGGAGGACGGCTCCCCCCTCGCGCACCCGAGGACGCGACGAAATCACCTGTTCGAGGCGGTACGGACAGGGGTATGTAGGCGGGAGCCGTGCACCCGGGGGGACGGCTCGAATCAGTCCGGGACGGGAAGTTCACCAACCTCCACGTCCTCACGTACCATGACCGCTGACGAAGGCCCCTTGAGATGTCAACTGACGCGCACCTTCAGTCCGAAAGCCGCAGGTGCCCCTGACATGAACCGTCTGGAAGAAGGGTTCGTGCTGGGCGAGCGCTACCGCCTGGACCAGCGCATCGCCTCCGGGGGGATGGCTGACGTCTGGGCCGGCACCGACTCGGTGCTGCAGCGCGAGGTCGCCGTCAAGATCATGCGTCCCGACGCCGACCACGAGCGGCTCTTCGCCCTGCGCTTCCGCGACGAGGCCGTGCACTCGGCGGCCCTCATGCACACCAACATCGCGACGGTCTTCGACTACGGCGAGGACCAGGGCCTCGCCTTCCTCGTCATGGAGCTCGTGTCCGGCGAGCCGCTCTCCGCGGTGCTCAGGGAGCGCGGGCCGCTCCCGGCGAGCGAGGTCCGCTCGATCATGGGTCAGGCGGCGCTCGCCCTCGGCGTGGCGCACGAGGCCCGGGTCGTGCACCGCGACATCAAGCCGGCCAACATCATGGTCCGCGACGACGGCCTCGTGAAGCTCACCGACTTCGGCATCGCCCGTGCCCTCGACGCCTCGGGCCACACGCAGCACGGCGAGATGCTCGGCACCCCCAACTACATCAGCCCGGAGCAGGCCCTCGGGCACGCGGCGACCGGCGCGAGCGACCTCTACGCCCTGGGCGTCGTGGCGCACGAGATGCTCGTGGGACAGCGCCCCTTCGACCGGGGCACCCCCATCGCGACGGCGCTCAGCCACGTCAACGAGCCGCCCCCGCCGCTGCCCGACGAGATCCCCGAGGACCTGCGCGACCTCATCGCGGAGTGCCTCGAGAAGGATCCCGAGAAGCGGCCCGTCAACGCGGCCGCGGTGGCGGTCCGGCTCGGCCTCGGCGATCAGGAGCTGCGTGGGCTGGCGCTCGGGCTGGCCACGGCCATCAACGGCTCGCCTGCGGAGATGCTCGACGAGGTCGAGGAGCTGCACGGCGAGGTCCGCGAGGGCTCGATCACCGGCTCGCGTCCCGCGGTCGTCGACCCGGAGGACCTGCCCGCCACGCAGGCGATGACGTCCGGGGTCTCGGACTGAGGTCCTCAGGGTTCGACAGCGCCACTGGCGCTGTCGCGGTTGCGACCTAGGCTGGTCGTATGGCGATCCTGCCGCTGTTCCCGCTCGGCACCGTGCTCATGCCCGGTGGGCGGCTGCCGCTGCAGATCTTCGAGCCGCGCTACGTCCAGCTGCTGAGAGACCTGCTCGACGGCCAGGACGAGCGCTCGCCGGTCTTCGGCGTCGTCGCCATCCGTGAGGGTTTCGAGGTCGGCGAGGACGGCGTGCGCGCCCTCCACCCGGTCGGCTGTGGCGCGCTGCTGACCCAGGCCGCCGCCCTCGAGGGTGAGCGCTTCCTCGTCGTCTCCGAGGGCACCGACCGCTTCCGCCTCGACGCCATCGACGAGTCGGCCGACACGCCCTACACGACGGCGCGCGTCACGTGGCTGACCGAGCCCGACGGTGACCCGGCGACGGTCCTCGACCTCGCCGCCCGGCTGCGCGCCGAGCTGACCGCGTTCGCCGACGCCACGGGCCAGGTGCCCGAGTTCCCTGCCGACGACCGCTCGCTGGCGTATGCCGTGCCCGACACCGTGAGCCTCGACGTGGCCGATCGCCAGCGCCTCCTCTCGAGCAGCGACACGGAGTCGCGTCTGCGCCTGGGCCTGCAGCTCGTCCGGCGCGAGCGTGAGTTCGCCTCCGCGCTCGGCGCCGTGGCTCGCGCCCCGTTGCCGCCGTTCAGCCTCAACTGAACCCGCCGGGCCGAGGCCGGCCCGGCGTTCAGCGGAGGGTCGCGACGACCTCGGCGCCGACCACCCAGGTCGCGAGCGCGCAGACGACGAAGAAGGAGAGGTTCCACAGCCCGCGCGGCACGCGGGTCAGTGAGGCGAGGACACCGGGGTCGCTCCCGCGGCTGCGGTCGCGGAGCACCGCGGACAGGTGGCGCCACGCCCCGACGAGCAGCACGACCCCGAAGCCGACGAGCACCTGCGTCTGAAGCGCGTCGTCGCGCCACCACCACAGGGCGGCCGAGGCGGCGATCGAGACGACCATGACGACGACGGTCAGCGCCGACCGCACCCGGACGAGGGCGAAGAGCAGGACGGCGAGCCCGGCCGTGATGACGGGAGCGGCCCAGCCGCGTCCGGCGGCCCACACCACGGCGGCGCCGAGCAGGGCCGGCATCGGGTAGCCCGCCCACGTCGAGGCGACGCGGCCGGCCCCACGGACGGGGCCGCGCGTCACGGCGTGACCGGACATGTCGCCGCGCAGGACGAAGCCGGTGAACTGTCGACCGACGAGGACGCCGACGACGGCGTGTCCGAGCTCGTGCACGAGGGTTACGGCGAGGCGCACGACCCGCCACAGCGGCTCGACGGCGACGAGGACCAGGGCGACGCCCAGGACGATGAGCAGGCGAGGCGCCGTCAGCGCGACGTCGCCGGTCGCCGGGACCACCCGGTCGCGTACCGCCTCGAACCAGTCCACGGACGCTGAACCTAGCCGACGACCGTGTGGGCGACGCACGCGCGCTGGGTACGTCACGGGTCGGTCCCGCACGGGCGACGGACTCGATGCGACAGGACAGGCGGTTCACGGCACGATGCAGGACATGCGTCAGGGGTCCCTCGTTCGCGTACCCGGCCGGCACCGGGCCACCCGTGCGCCTCTCTCGTGGGCGGGTCTGTCCCTGGGGCGGGCCGTGGCGGTCCTCGCCGTCGTCGTGGCGGTCTCGGTCTGGCTGTGGCAGGTGCGGCCCTTCGACTCGCGGCACGGTCTCGGCGCCGACGCGCCGCCGGCCGGCATCGGCGCGGCCCGTGCGCCGCTCGGTGCGCCGCCGTCGATGCCGGGCGGCCACGGGGGCTACACGTTCATGCGGATGCAGGGCAACGGCGCCGACCCGGTGGCCTACGACCCGTGCCGCCCGATCCACTTCACGACGAGCACGGTCGGGCTGCCTCCCGGCGGCGACGCCCTCGTGCGCGAGGCGGTCGCGACGATGTCGGCGGCCAGCGGCCTGCGGTTCGTCGACGACGGGCTCACCGACGAGCCCCCGACGCCCGAGCGTGACCCCTACCAGCCGGACCGCTACGGCGACCGGTGGGCGCCGGTCTACGTCTCCTTCGCGACGCCGGAGCAGATCCCCCGGCTCGCGGGCGGCACCGTCGGGCTCGGCGGCAGCACACCGCGCGCAGCGGGCGACGGCGTGCTCGTCTACGTCACCGGGTCGGTCTGGCTCGACCGCGCCGCCATGGACGACCTGCTCGCGGCGGGCCGTCGTGACTCCGCCCGGGCCGTCGTCGAGCACGAGATCGGCCACGTGCTCGGCCTCAACCACGTCTCCGACGCGACGCAGCTGATGTCCGAGACGGGTGGCACGGGCGCCGGCCCCTCCGACGGTGACCGTCGCGGGCTCGCGATCCTCGGCCGCGGGGTGTGCCGGCCCGACCTCTGACCGACGCGTCGACGCGGAGGCGGGCACGCGGCATACGCCGTCGGTGTGCTCAGCCCAGCAGGGCCCCGGGGTGGCGCGCGGTGAGCACCTCGAGGAGCAGCCGGTGCAGCGGCACGTCCACGCGCGACTCGCTCGCGAGGCGCACGACCGCGCCCGTCCACGCGTCGAGCTCGGAGGGCCGGCCCTCGAGCAGGTCGCGCTGCAGGGTGGTCGTCCCGTCGGCGGGCTGGTCGTCGACGAACGCCATCGTGCCCGCGACGACGCGATCCGGCAGGCGTATGCCGCGTGCCCGGGCCAGTGCCTCCACCTCGCGCATCGCGTCCTCGAGGAGCGCACGGCTGGACGGCTTGGACCGCAGCTCGCCGATCGTGGCGTCGAGGGCGGCTCCGAGGCTGCCGAACGGCACGACGAAGAGCATCTTCGACCACAGCTCGGCCCAGATGTCCTCGGGCACCGGCGACGCGGCTCCGGAGTCGACGATCGCCTGGCGCAACCGGGTGACCCGGTCGGAGGGAGCGCCCGGCGTGGCCGACCACTCGTCGACCACGAGCGACCCGGGCCCGCCCACGTGGGTGATGCGGCCGGGGTCCTCGATGTGGACGAAGAGCTTGGCGATGCCGGGCAGCACGGCCGCGCGCCCGACGGCGTCGGCGACCTGGTCGGGCGCCTCGACGCCGTTCTGCGTCGTGATCACCGCCGTGCCCGGGCCGACGAGGGCCGGCAGCGCCGCCAGCACCGGGGGGAGCTGCCACGTCTTGACCGCGAGCAGCACGACGTCGACGGGACCCGCCCCGCCGATCGAGGCGATGTCGTCGGTGGCCTGCGCCGGCTGCACCGTGAAGTCGCCGGCCACGCTCGTGACGACGAGGCCGTGGGCGCGGATCGCCTCGAGGTGCGCGCCGCGGGCCAGGAACGTGACGTCGTGCCCTGCCGCAGCGAGCCTCCCGCCGAAGTAGCCGCCGATCCCGCCCGTGCCGAGCACCGCGATGCGCATGACCGTCTCCTCGTGTCGAGTCGTCGAGCCCTCGACACCATCATCGCGCCGGAGGTGGTCGCGGAGGTAGCGTCGTGAGCACCGTCTCGTCGAGACCCAGACGCAACCGCAGGAGTCCTCATGGAGCTCACCACCACGGTCAACGACGAGACGCGGGTCGTCGAGGTCGACGGCACGGAGTCGGCGGTGGACCTCGTGCGCGACGGGCTCGGCCTGACCGGCACGAAGCTCGTCTGCGGCAGCGGGGTCTGCGGCGCCTGCACGATGCTCGTCGACGGCGAGCCGGTGCTCGGCTGCCTGACGCCGGCGACGCGGTTGCGCGACGCGAGCGTCACGACGGTCGAGGGCATCGCGCGTCGTGGTGGCGATGATGGTGGCGGGGACGACCTGCACCCGGTGCAGCGCGCGTTCGCCCACCACGACGGGCTCCAGTGCGGCTACTGCACGCCGGGCTTCGTCGTCGACGCCGTCGCCTTCCACGACCGGTGGCGCGCCGAGCACGGCACCGACGAGCCCGACCGGCAGGCCGTCGCCGAGGCGCTCGCGGGGCACCTGTGCCGGTGCGGCGCCTACGAGGGGATCTACCGGGCGGTGGCCGCCGCGTGCCGGGGCGAGCACGACGCTGCCGGGGGCAGCGGCGAGCACGTCGAGCGCGTCGAGCGCGTGGAGGCGCCGGCCAAGGTCACGGGCGCCGCGGTCTACACGACCGACGTCGTGCGGCCGGGGATGCTCCACGCCGCGATCCGCCGGTCGGACCACGCTGCGGGGGTCGTCGGTCCGATCACCTTCCCGGACGGCGTCCTCGGCATCGACGTGCTGGGCGAGGACCGCCGCGTCCGGTGGGCCGGGCAGCCGATCGCCGTCGTGGCCGCCGAGACGCAGGCCGAGGCGCGACGTCTCGCCCGTGAGCTGGCGGTGCCGTTCACGCCGGAGCCGTTCGTCATCGACCCCGACGAGGCCGCGCGTCCCGGGGCGCCGCTCGTCTACGCCACCAAGGCCGACCGCAAGGAGGCGCCGACGGCGAGCGAGGGCGCGCCGATGCCGGCGCCGTGGGACGGCAACGTCCACGGGCCGTCGCGCGCCCCGTTCCTCGGCACCCTCGCCAAGCGCCGCATCCGGTCGGCGCGCTCCGAGGGGCGCAAGGGCCTGGTCGAGCTCGAGTTCCACACGGCGGCGCAGCTGCACACCGCCTTCGAGCCGCACGCGTGCGTCGCCGACTGGAGCGACCCGCAGTACCTCCGGGTGTGGCTCAGCACCCAGGGCGTCGCAGCGATGCGCCTCGAGATCGCCGACCACTTCGACCTCGACCCGACGCACGTCGAGGTCGTGGCCGAGCACGTCGGCGGCGGCTTCGGCGCCAAGCTCGGCCTGACGATGGAGGCCGTCGCCGCCATCTCGCTGAGCCGTCTGAGCCGTCGTCCCGTGCGACTCGTCCTCGACCGGCACGAGGAGCTGACCGGCACGGGCAACCGCCCCGGCAGCCGCTCCCGGGTGTCCCTGCTCGTCGACGACGACACCCAGGCCGTGCGGGCGCTCACCGTCGACACCGACAGCCACGCCGGCATCGCCGTCGGCAACAGCGTCGCGGCGCTCGCGATGTTCCTCTACGACCGCACGCCGCGCCTGGCCCGTGACGTCGACGTCGTCACGAACGCCCCGCCCGGTGCGCCGTTCCGCGGCCCCGGCGGCCCGACCATCGCGTGGGCGCTCGAGCAGACCGTCGACGAGACCGCGCACCGCTTCGGCCGCGACCCCATCGAGCTGCGCGCGCAGTGGGACGGCAACCCCAAGCGGCAGGCGCTCTACCGCTGGGCGTCGGCGCTCCCGACGTGGCAGGGCCGCCCGGCGACGGGCAGCCAGACCGGCCGCTACCGTCGCGGCGTCGGTGTCGCGGCGGGCAACTGGATGTACTTCGTCGACCCCGACTGCGAGGTCGTCGTCCGGGTCGAGGCGGGGCGCCTCGTCGTGTCGACCGCGGTCCAGGACATGGGGACCGGCAGCCGCACGGTGCTCGCACGGGCCGTCGCCGGCGTGTTCGACGTCGAGCCGACCGCGGTGGACGTGCGGCTCGGGCTCGCGAACAGCGGCGCGACCCACGGGCCAGCCTCGGGTGGCAGCCGCACGACGGTCTCGCTGTGGTCGACCGCCGTCGACGCCGCCACGAGCCTGCGCGCCCGCATCGGCACCGATCTCGCCGGCGCCCCCGACGGGGTCTCGGCCACGGCCAAGCGCGGCGGCGACCGCGGCATGCGCGCCGTGCCCGTGACGATGGGCGGCATCCAGGTCGGCCGCGGCTTCTCGGCAGCCGTGCACGTCAGCGAGGTCGAGGTCGACACCCGCACCGGGAAGACCCGAGTGCTCCGCGTCCACGGCGGCATCGCCGTCGGCCGCATCCACGCCCCCGTCCTCGCCCGCAGCCAGTGCGAGGGCTCGGTCATCCAGGGCATCGGCCTCGCGCTCTACGAGAACCAGGTGCTCGACCCGCACACCGGACTGACCCTGACGGCCAACCTCGAGGACTACCGCATCCCGCAGCTCGGCGACACCCCGGAGATCGACATCCACTTCCACGAGGACGGCTGGGACCGCGTGCCCGGCGGTGGCGTCGGGCTCGGCGAGGTCGCGACGATCAGCCCCGCTGCGTCGGTCGGCAACGCCATCTTCAACGCCACCGGCTGGCGCCCGCTCACCCTTCCCGTGCGACCCGACCGGCTGCTCGAGGGGCTGCGGGCAGGGGGTGCGCGATGAGCGTCACGATCCTCACGGCATACGACCAGCGGCCCGACGGGCTCGACGGGCTCGACGGGCCCGACGGTACGGGCGAGTTCGCCTACCGCGCCGGCGGCACCGACCTCCAGGAGCGCCTGCGCACCACCGGTGCCACGCCCCACATCCTCGACCTCACGGGTGTGCCCGGCTTCGCCGCGGTCGAGCGCACCGACGACGGCACCACCCTCGGCGCCGGCGTGACCGTCGCGGCCCTGGCGCGCGACCTTGCCGGCGACTACCCGGCGCTCGCCCTCACGGCAGGTGGCCTCGCGACGCCCCAGGTCCGCACCGCGGCGACCATCGGCGGCAACCTGCTCCAGCGCACCCGCTGCTGGTACTTCCGCCACCCGCACACGTCGTGCTTCAAGTCCGGCGGCGACTCCTGCCCGGCGCGCGACGGTCGGCACCTCTACGGCAACGTCTTCGACACGGCGCCGTGCGTGCACCCGCACCCGTCGTCCCTCGCGATGGCCCTGCTGACGTATGCCGCCACCGTCGACACGACGCAGCGTGACGGTCTCGCGGTGGGTGAGGTCCTCGGAGACGGCTCCGACCCGACCCGCGACCACCTGCTCGCCGACGACGAGGTGCTGACCCGGGTCGTGCTGCCACCGCCGGCGCCGGGCGAGCAGGCGGCCTACTTCCGCTCGATCAGCCGCTTCGAGGCCGAGTGGCCGCTGGTCGAGGCGGTCGTCCGGGTGGTCCGTGACGACGCCGGCACGGTCACGTCGTGCGGCGTGGCGATCGGCGGGGTGGCCCCGGTCCCCCTGCGGCTCGCCGCGGTCGAGGCCCTGCTCACCGGGTCGACGCTGGACGACGACACGGTGGCGCGGGCCGCGGCGTCGGCCGCGCAGGGCGCCAACCCGCTGCCCGAGACGGGCTACAAGGTGGCGCTCGTCGAGGCCACCGTCCGCGAGGTGCTCGAGCGCGTCCGCGGGTAGGGAGCGGGTAGGGAGCGGGCATGGCAACAGGCGTGCGCAACGGCAGGGCCGTCGACCGGGAGCGTCTCGGGGCGTGGGTGCTCAAGTGCAACCCGGCGCTGTGGGACCTGAGAGGCCTGCTCGACACGGGTGAGCGGAGGCTGACGTCGTGGGCCGTCCACCCCAGCTACCGGACTCGTCTGCTCGCCCCTGGGGACAAGGCGCTCTTCTGGGTCTCGGGCGACGGCCGTGAGGGCCTCTATCGCGGGATCTGGGGACTCGGGCACACGGTGTCCGAGGTCGAGCCCTGGACGGAGTCGTCGCAGGTGCACTGGCGCACCGCCGCCGACGCCGGCACCGTGCGGGTGCGCGTCCGGGTCGACGTCGAGCTGCTCGAAGAGCCCGTGGAGGACGCCGAGCTGCGGTCCGTCGGCATCGACAGCCTCGAGGTGCAGCGACAGCCGTTCATGGCCAACCCCTCGTTCGTGACACGCGACCAGCTGCGCGCGCTCGAGCCGTTGCT
Organism: Terrabacter tumescens; assembly: GCF_014646815.1. GTDB lineage: Bacteria > Actinomycetota > Actinomycetes > Actinomycetales > Dermatophilaceae > Terrabacter > Terrabacter tumescens. The sequence continues at coordinate 127,111 of NZ_BMNZ01000002.1, read as the reverse complement.
GCCGCCGTGGCCGGCGGTCCCATCGGTCCCATCGGCCGCGTCGGCCGCAGCCGTCGAGGCGACGTCGTGAGGGTCCTCGTCCTGTCGGACACCCACGCGCCGCGGCACTGGAAGGCCTGCCCGCCCGCGCTGCTGCCGCACCTCGACGCGGCCGACGTCATCCTGCACGCCGGCGACGTGTGCACGCCCGACGTGCTCGACCTGCTCGCCGGCCACGCGCCCGTGCACGTGGTGATGGGCAACAACGACGTGCCCGAGGTCGCTGCCTGGGGTGCCCTGGAGACGCTCGAGATCGAGCTCGAGGGCGTGCGCATCGGGATGGTCCACGACAGCGGGGCCAAGCAGGGGCGCACCGCACGCCTGCGACGGCGCTTCCCGACCGCCGACCTCGTCGTCTTCGGCCACTCGCACATCCCGCTCGATCAGACCGGCGACGGGCTGCGCATCCTCAACCCGGGGTCGCCGACCGACAAGCGGCGACAGCCGGTCGGCACCGTCGCGCTGCTCGACCTGCGCGACGGCGAGGTCGTCGAGGCGCGCATCGAGCCGGTCCCGCGCTGACCCGCTCAAGCCCCTGCCTCGTCGAGTGCCCACTTCTCGACGGTCCTACCTCGTCGAGTGCTCAGTTCCCGACGCGCCCTGCACATCGGTGCTCAGTTCCCGACGTCGGAAAGACGGCATTCGACCAAACGGGGCGCCGAATGGCGTCGGAATGGGCACTCGTTGAGACGTGGGTGTCGCGAAGTGGGCACTCGACCAGGGGTCGGCGTCGGCAAGTGGGCACTCGATTCGGGGTTGGCGTCACCAGCCCCAGGAGCCGGGCCCGCCCTTGAACGGCCCGACCACCCGGTCGGTGATCCACCCGCCGTAGAAGCCGCCGTCCTGCGCGCGCACCTGCTCGCCGTCGACGAAGCAGCCGTCGACGAGCCCGGGCATGACGGCGACGTGACCGGCCAGGACGGCATACGTCGGCACGGGCTCGGGATAGGTCCACGCGGCGCGGGCCGCGCGCCGGCCGCCACCGACGAGGTCGTAGTAGGCCGCGCGACCCTTCCACTCGCACACGGTGCTGCCCTCGACGGGCACGAGCGCGCCGTCGACGAAGGCGTCGAGGGGCAGGTAGTACGTCGGCGGGTGGCTCGTCTCCAGCACCCGCAGCGCCGACCGGGTGCGCGCCACGACCTCCCCGCCGAGGTGGACCTCGACGAGCTCGCCGCTCGGGTCGACGGCGGGCGGCCGCGGGTAGTCCCAGACGGACTCCTGGCCGGGACCGGCCGGCAGCGGCACCGGGCGGCTCACCGCTCGCCCCCGCAGATCTCCTCGAGGCCGGTGGCCAGCCGGTCGATGTCGTCGGCGTTCGTGTAGGGCGCGAGGCCCATCCGCAGACCGCCGGTAGCGCCCAGCCCGAGATGGTGGCTGCAGTCCCAGGCGTAGAAGTGGCCGGCCGGCGCGTTGACGCCGCGCTCCGCGAGGGCCGCGCGCAGCTCCTGCGGGTCGCGTCCCTCGACGGTGACGAGCAGGGTCGGCGTCCGGTGCTTCGCGGTGCTGTATGCCGTGAGGCCGGGGATCGCGCGCAGCCGCTCCTCCAGCGTGGCGAGCAGGCCGTCCTCGTGCTCCTCGAGCGCGGCGAAGGAGGCGACGAGGCGCTCGCGGCGTGGGAGCGAGGGGTCGGTCAGGGCGAGGTCGGCGAGGAAGTCGACGGCTGCGGTCGTGCCCGCGAGCAGCTCGTAGGGCAGCGTCCCGAGCTCATACCGCTCGGGGACGGCGTCGGACGACGGGACGAGCTTGTCGGGGTGCAGCGACTCGAGCAGCTCGGGTGAGGCCGCGAGCACGCCGAGGTGGGGGCCGAGAAACTTGTAGGGCGAGCACACCCAGAAGTCGGCGCCGCTCGCCGGCACGTCGGTGAGCACGTGGGCCGTCGCATGCACGCCGTCGACCCAGACGAGCGCCCCTGCGGCGTGGGCGATCTCGGCGATGGCCGGGAGGTCGGGGCGCGTGCCGATGAGGTTGCTGGCGGCGGTCACGGCGACGAGCCGGGTGTGGTCCGTGACGACGGCCGCGAACGCCTCCGGGGCCAGCTCGCCGGTCGCCGGGTCGAAGTCGGCCCCGCGCACGGTGGCGCCGACGGCCTCGGCCGCCAGCACCCAGGGGCGGATGTTGGCGTCGTGGTCGAGGCGGCTGACGACGACCTCGTCGCCCGGGCCCCAGTCCTTGGACAGGGTGCGGGCCAGGTGGAAGGTCAGCTCGGTCGCGGACCGCCCGAAGACGATGCCGCGCGGGTCCATGGCGAGCAGGTCGCCCATCGCCGCTCGGGCCTCGACGACGATGCGGTCGGCGCGACGCTCGGCCGGTGTCACCGTGCCGCGGTTCGAGATGGCCGAGGTCAGGGTCTCGACGACGGCGGTCGCGACGGTGTCGGGCACCTGGGACCCGCCGGGTCCGTCGAAGTGCGCGGCGCCCTCGCGCAGGGCCGGGAAGTGCCACCGGATCCGGTCGACGTCGTAGCCGGGATGTGTCATGCCCTGATTCTCACCCACGCCTCGGGATCGAGGTGATCCCGGCACCGTCGTCGGTGCCGGGATCACCTCGAACAGGGTCCGCCGGGTCAGGCGGTGACCTTGCCGTCCTCGAAGAGGCGCGGCACGCGGTGGTTGGCGAGGAAGCGGTCGTCCGGGTCGTAGGCCGACCGGATGCCCTTGAGCTGCAGCCACGCCGACTCGGTGTAGCCCGTGCGGGCGTCGACCGCGTTCTCGGCGAAGTTGAGGTAGCTGCGGCCCGTCGACCACGGCTCGAGCGCCGCCGTGAACTGGTGGGCGTCGAGCTGCCCCTGCATCGCCATCTCCGGGGTGGCCGCGATCGCGACAGCGAAGCCTGCGTATGCCGCGTCGATCGTCGCGAGGGCACCGTGGCCCTCGGGTGCCCGGCCGAGCGCGCCCCCGAGCTGCCGCAGCTCGGCCGAGAGCAGCGACGAGGTGGAGCCGGGCCCGACCTGCTCGAGGATCGTGTCGATGGCCGCGTCACCGAGCTCGCCGAGCAGGGTCCCGTCCGAGACGGCGGGCGAGGGGCCCTCCGGGTCCATGTGCAGACGGGTCAGGGTGCGGGCGGGCACGCGGTCGAACGTGTCGATCTCGGGCCCGAGGCCGCGCAGCAGGCTGAGGACCCCGCGCGCCTCGGCGTCGCAGCCGAGCACCGCCCCGTCGATGACGACGAGCGACCGGCCGCGCAACGGCTCGGGGATCATCGGCAGCGGCGGCAGGTTGAGGAAGCGGAACGCCGTCGTGACGGAGTCCGGGGCCTCCGGAGCCCAGTCGGCCCAGCGGCGCAGCACGCGCTCGGCCTGGTCGCGGTCCCAGACGAGCATGCCGGCATACGCCGTCTCGATCGGGTAGAGGCGGAACTCGAGGGCCGTGACGACCCCGAAGTTGCCACCGCCACCGCGCAGCGCCCAGAAGAGCTCGACGTTCTGCGTCGCGTCGGCGCGCGCGTGCTCGCCGTCGGCGGTGACGAGCTCGACGGCCGTGAGGCTGTTGGAGGCGAGCCCGAGCTTGCGGGCGTACCAGCCGATCCCGCCGCCGAGGCTGTAGCCGGCGATGCCGACGTCGGGCGAGCTGCCGTGCAGCGCCGCGAGACCGTGGTCCGCGGCAGGCTCGGTCGCGTCGATCCAGAGCGCGCCGCCCTCGACGCGGGCGATGCGGCGGGTCGCGTCGACGGTGACGCCGCGCATCCGCTCGGTGCGCACGAGGACGACGTCGTCGAGGCCGTGGTCGACGAGCGGACCGGCGTTGTGCCCGGTGCTCTGGGGCGCGACGCGCAGGCCGGCGGCCGCGGCGGCGCGGACGACCTCCTGGACGTGCGCCACGGTGGTGGGCAGGGCGACGGCGGCGGGGCGCTGGTCGAGCGCGACGTTCCACGGCAGGCGTGCCGCGTCGTAGCCGGGGTCGCCGGGGAGGTGGACCGCACCGTCGCAGAGTCCGGCGAGGCTCGTGGCCCGTCGGGCGGTGGGGGTGAGGTTGAGGGTCATGCGCTTCTCCTGGGTCAAGGCACCCTGCGTCATTGCGTGTGTGTGGTGGGCGCGAGGGGTAAGAGCGCTGTGGCGGCGCTCAGATACATGCCGCGCGAAACGTCCGTTTCGTCCGGGGACGCTTGTGCACGAATCGGATTCGAGTGCCGTGTCATCAGCCGGCCGGGTGCTTCGCCGCCGTGGGCCAGGCCCGAGGTGCATGCTGGGCAGATGGACGACGCGATGACGGACACGGCACGGGACCTTCTGCTCGACGGCTTCGGGCGCATCCGGGACGGGGTGCCGGAGGTCGTCGACGGGCTCTCCGTCGACGAGCTGCTGTGGCGACCCGACGCCGACGCGAACCACATCGCCTGGCTCGTCTGGCACCTCGCCCGCCAGCAGGACGACCAGGTGGCGCACCTGGCCGGTGAGCAGTCCGCATGGCTCGGCGACGGCTGGGTGGACCGCTTCGGGCTGCCCTACCCGCCCGACGCGCACGGCTGGAGCATGACCTCGAAGGACGTCGGCCGGTTCACCGTCGCCGATCCCGGCCTCTTCGGCGACTACCACGCGGCCGTCCACGACCGCACGGCCGCGCTCGTGCAGGGCCTCGACACCGAGGGCTACGACCGGGTGATCGACGCGCACTGGGACCCGCCCGTCACCGTTGCGGTCCGCATCGTGTCGGTGCTCGACGACGCGGCCAAGCACCTCGGCCAGGCGGAGTACGTCAGGGGCCTCGTCGAGCGTCGCCGCTGACTCCTGTGACCCGAGTGACCGGCGTGGTGAACGTGGTCACGTTGCGCCCGGAGCACAGTCGTTCCACAGGTTGACCTGTGAAAATGGAGGGGATGAGCCTCCCTGTCCTGCGCCCTGCTGCCGTCGCCGTCGAGCCAACACCCGGCGGCGTCCCCGTGCCGGCCGCCGACCCGCACGACACGCTGCACGACCCGGTGCGGCGACACCGTCTGGCCCTCATCGCCCGCGGTCGACGCGCTCGACTGGCGGCCACGGTGGCAGTCGTCTTCGCGCTCGTCGGGCTCAACGTCGCCAACCACGTGCTCGGCTGGGACACCATGTGGCTCGGCCCGCTCGGGGCCGTCACCCTCCTCGCCTTCGCGCGGTGGCAGGGCCTGACCTGGCACCAGCTCGGTCTCGCCCGGCACACGCACGCACGCGGCATCCGGTGGGGCCTCGGCGTCATCGCGGTCGTCGGGGCCGTCTACCTCGTAGGCATCCTGCTGCCCTCGACGCGCACCGCCTTCCTCGACGTGCGCTACCACCTGCCGCCGGCCGGCGCCCTGCTCACGGCGTTCGTGATGATCCCCATCGGCACGATCCTGCTCGAGGAGGTCGCCTTCCGCTCCGTGCTGTGGGGCTTCCTGTCCCGGCACGCCCGCATGTGGCAGGTCCTCGTCGGGTCCTCGCTCCTCTTCGGACTGTGGCACGTCTTCCCGGCCATGGCCTCCGCCACCGGCAACGCCGCCATCGGCTCGGCGGTCGCGGGCCTCGGCCCCTTCGCCAAGGTCGCCGTCGTCGGCGGCACCGTGCTGTTCACAGCCCTCGGTGGCGTCCTCGCGGGCGAGCTGCGCCGCCGCAGCGGCAGCCTCTTCGCCAGCGTCGGCATGCACTGGGCGACCAACGCGCTCGGCGTCCTCTTCGGCGTGCTGGCCTGGCGTCTCGCCGCCTGACGCTCCTCGTCGGGCTCGCCCGGTTCGGCCGGCTCGCCCGGCTCGCCTTGGGCGTCCTTTCGCTCGGCTCGACCTTGCTAGTCGTCGGTCTCCGGGACCGTCGGGTCGACGACGTCCTGCACGACTTCGTTGCGGCGCAGGAACCACGGCATGAAGGGCGGGTCGAAGCGGGCCCACCGCGGCGCGCCCACCGGGGTCAGTCCCGCCTCCCGGACCGCCGCGTCCAACGCCTTGCGGTGCTCCTCGAAGGAGGACTCCGTCCACCGGCCGCCGTAGCGCCGCGCCGCACCGAGGGTGGCGGGTCGCTCGCGCAGCCGGACCTCCGGACTCGTCGGCACGGGGGCGTCCTCGAGCGTGATCGACGCGGGCAGGACGAATGCCACGGCATACGACCCCTCGGGCGTGCGGGTCTGCTGCACGGGCTCGGTCATCGCCATCGTCGTCGAGTCGCTCTGGATGACGGGCGCGGTCATGGCGACCTTCGTCGCGGAGCGGTTCTGCCCGGTGATGTAGCCGAGGAGGGTGCGGAAGGCCCGGTTGCCCGCGTCCTCGAAGGAGCCGGTCACGACGACCTCGGCCACGAGGTGCGGGGCGTAGCGCCGCAGCTCGAACTGCGGGTGGCGCCGCACCACCTCGTAGCGCTGCTGCTCGGTCACGTCTCCGACGCTACGCCGTCCCTCGGGCCGGCGCGACGGGTCGAGCGACGAGCCAGACGGCACGTCAGACGGCGACGGCCTCGCGGCTGCGGTTCGGGTGGGCCGAGTGGGCCGAGTGGCCGGGGTGGACGATCTCGTCACCGCAGTGCGAGCAGCACCAGCCGGCGGCGTCCTTGAGGTAGTGGTGCCCCGCCGACCGGCAGGAGCGGCCGGCCTCGGCCGCAGCCCGCCCGGCACCGGCGACGGCGGTCGGACGCCCGGCCCGCACGAAGGCCGTGCCGACGAGCGAGCCGATGACGAGCGCGAGGAGCACGAGGGGCCAGGCGGCCAGCAGCGAGGCCGCGTCGTCGAGGGTCACCGAGTTCATGTCGTGAACTCTGCCCGGCGCCGTGCAAGGGACCGGGGCGCAGAGCGGCAAGAACTCCGCAAGACCGGCACAAGCCGCATACCGGTGCTCACTGCTTGTGGACGACGGCGTGGCCACCCAGCGAGGTGCTGGGTGGCCACGTCACGGCATACGCCGTCGGTGATGGGCGTCAGTGGACGAGCTGGCCCACGAGGTTGGAGACGTCCGGTGAGCCGAGGCCCGTCGGGTCGTCGTAGCCGGCCTTGGCGTCGAGGCCCGGTCCGTCCCAGGCGTTGTTGCCCGAGGTGACGTCGTGGAAGGCGAGTGCGTGCGTGGCACCCGCCCCGATCGCGTAGAGCGCCGGGTTGAGCTGGCCGAGGCGGTGGCCCGCCTGCTGGTCGGCGAGGGCGCCGATCGCAGCCCACTGCGGCGAGCCCGAGCTCGTGCCGCCGTAGAAGTAGAAGCCGTTGTCGTCGGGGTTGGCGTTGAAGCCGACGTAGACGAAGACCGAGGTGTAGACCGACGCGTTGTAGGACACGTCCGACGTCGTGCGCATCGGGTTGCCGTTGACGGCTGCCTGGTAGGCGGGCGCCGGGAAGATCGTGCTCGGGGCGCCACCCGTCGCACCGATCGGGCCGAGGGTGCAGCCGAACGGCTCGTGCACGGCGCACGACGCCTGGTCGCCCCACACCGTCTCGCCCTCGTAGGCGCCGGTGTCGCTCGCGAAGAGGTTGGTGCCGCCGACCGCCGTGACGAGCGGGTCGGACGCCGGGTAGCCGGCCGCGAGGGCCGGGCCGCCGTTCGAGGCGCCGTCGTCACCGGACGAAGCGAAGAGCGAGATCCCCTTGGCCGCCGCCGCCGCGAAGTTCGCGTGCGACTGCTGCAGCTGCAGGTTGTTGCCCTTGCCCTTGATCGCGGCCTCGTCGGCGCCGTAGCTCATCGACAGGACGTCGCCGAGGTCGTGGTCGACGGCGTACTTCACGGCCACGTTGAGGGCGTTGCCGTAGTTGTTCGGTGCCACGACGAGGTTGATCGTCGCGTCCGGCGCGATGGCGTGCGCCCACTGGACGTCGAGGCTCGTCTCACCGGCCCAGCCGAGCGGCTGGCCCTTGTGGGCCGTGCTCGTCTGGGGTGCGCCTCCGGGGTAGTACACGTTGAGGTCGGCCTTGGGCAGGCCGAAGGTCTGGCTGAAGACGTCGAGGTCCTGGCGCACCGTCGGGCTGCCGTAGGCGTCGACGATGACGATGCGCTGGCCCTTGCCGGTCCAGCCGGCCGGGATGTCGTACGCCTTGCGGATGAGCGCCGGTGTGTAGCAGGCGAGTCCGATGCGCGCGATGCACTGCGACGGCGCCGGCAGGGCGCCCGGGTGGGTGCCGGTCGAGTACTGCTTCGTCAGCGGGTGGACGGTGTAGACGATGTCGCTCTTGTCGGTCCCGGCGGCGGTCGCCGTGGCCGAGCCGGCGACGAGGCTCGTCCCGAGCGCGAGGGCCGTCGCCGTGAGGCCGATCCCTACCGATGTCCGCCTGCGTCTGGAATGTGTACGCATGGTGCCCCTCTCCCTGTTCGCCCCGAGACGACCCACTCGGGCCGTCTCGGAACGTAGGTACGGTGTCTGCGAACCGCCTGAACGTCGCCTGCCGATCCCATGGGAGGTGACGCCGGGGGCGAGGCGGCGGGAGACGCCGCGACGGTGCGGGAGACTGCGCGCATGGACGGTTTCACGATCCGCCCGGCGCGGCCGGAGGACCACGAGCGGCTCGGTGAGCTGACGGCAGCCGCCTACCTCGACGACGGGCTGCTCGACTTCGGCGCCGACGACCCCTACCTCGAGGTGCTGCGGGACGTCGCGCGTCGGGCCGAGCATGCCGAGGTGCTCGTCGCTGCCGACGCGTCCGGCACGGTGCTCGGCGGGGTCGCCTTCGTGCCCGGCCCGGGGCCGTTCGCCGACGTCGCCCGCGAGGGTGAGGCGGAGTTCCGCACGCTCGCCGTCGCGCCCGACGGCCGCGGTCGTGGCGTCGGCACGGCGCTCGTCCGCGAGTGCATCGACCGCGCGAGAGCTCTCGGGCGCAAGCGCGTCGTGCTCTCGACGCAGCCGATGATGCACGCCGCGCACCGCGTCTACGAGCGGTTCGGCTTCACCCGCGCCCCCGAGCGCGACTGGTCACCCATCGACACCCTCACGCTGCTCGTCTACGAGCTCGAGCTGTCCCCCGACGCGGCTGTCCGCGACTGAGCGTCTGCGGCCGCGCGTCCGATGAGGTCGCGCACGGCGGCGACGATCGTCGGGTCGAGGTCGACGTGCGCCTCGAGCAGGGCGAGCAGGGTGGCCGCCGCGTGCGCGTTGCGCTCGTAGCCCGGCACGAGGTCGGCGAGCGGGAGCAGCTCGGGGCCGAACCGCCGCTCCGCACCCCGGTCGATGATGAAGACGTCCTGCTGCGCGCCGCGACCGAGCCCGAGGTGGCCGAGGATCGTGATCCAGCGGTCGACGGCATACCCCTGGATGAAGCGCGAGGCCGTGAGGCGCTCGCCGCGCAGGTCGCGGTGCAGCCCGACGTAGAGGTTCGTGATCGCCTCGCCGACGTGGTGCTCGATCGGGAGCGGTTGCGGCACAGGCACTTTCGGCACCTCGAGGCCGGAGGGCGCGTCGGCGCGGCTCCAGTGCAGGCGGCCCGGCGGGTAGCCAGCGGTCTCCATCTCGGCGAGCGAGAAGACGGCGTACTCGGCGAAAAGGCCGTCCTCGAGCAGCGCCTTGCGGCCGGCGTCGCTGTTCTCGAACGACCACACGACCGGCTGCGCGGCCTCGAGCCAGTCGATGTCGGCGAGGTAGCGGTCGCGCGCGGCTGCGTCGTCTACGACGACGAAGAAGTCCGCGTCGGAGTGCTCGTCGAGCCGGTGCAGGTCCCGGCCGACGGAGCCGAGGCCGAGCAGCGCGACGGCGTCGCCGCGACGGTCGAGCTCGGCGCCGAGGCGGTCGAGGAAGGCGAGCAGGCGCTGAGGGATGGTGGGCTGGGTGGGTGCTGACGGCATACGTCGTCTCCTTGTCGTGGTGGAGTCGACGTTTCAGCCCGCCCGGCACACGTCCGTCGGGGTCGCGACAGAGGCAGGGTATGCCGTCACGTGGGTGGGCGGAAGGGGTTCGGCGGGTGCCGGGTCGGGTCCGCGGACGTCGGCACTGCCTCGGATCCAGAGGCTTCGGATGGTGTGTCGCAGGCGGGCACGTGGCAGGCTGGAGGGGTGCCCGTGACCATCGAGGACGTGCGGCGCGTGGCCGAGCAGCTGCCCCGCTCCTACGAGGTGCTCGTCCGTGACCGCGTGAAGTTCCGCGTCGGCAGGATCGTGTGGCTCGCCTTCTCCGCGGACGAGACGCAGATGGGCTTCGCCTTCCCCAAGGAGGAGCGCGACGTCCTCGTCGCGAGCGAGCCCGAGGTCTTCCTCATGCCGCGACGGTCCGACCTGCGGTTCAACTGGGTCGAGGTGCGGCTCGACGCGATCGACGAGGACCGGATGCGCGAGATCGTCGTCGACGCCTGGCGGCTCGTCGTGCCCAAGACCGTCGCGCTCGCGCACAGCGCCGACGGCTGAGCTCACGTGGTGATGCGGAAGGCGCGCGAGTGTCGCGGCCCCGTCTCGGCTGCGCCACGCTCGATGCAGAACTCGTTGCCCTCGGGGTCGGCCAACGTGACCCAGCCGGTGCCCTCGGGCGTGCGGTGGTCGCCGACGACGGTCGCGCCCAGGGCGAGCGCGCGCTCGACCCACTCGTCGCGGGTGCCTGCATCGGGGGTGAGGTCGAGGTGCTGGCGGTTCTTGGCCGTCTTGCCCTCGGGCACGGGGATGAAGAGCAGGCCCAGGCTCGTGCTCGGGAACGACGCGGCGACGACGACCTCGGGGTCGTCGTCGTAGTAGACGTTCCAGCCGAGCAGCTCGGCCCAGAAGGTGCCGAGGGCGCGGGCGTCGGTGCAGTCGAAGGTCACGTTGTGGATGTGCAGCGTCATGGTGGCAAGCGTCCTGCCCGCCCTGGTGCGGGGCAAGCGGATTCCGGTCGTGCGCCGCCGCGCGAAGGACGGCCTGTATGCGTCCAGCCGGGTTGCGGGCGATCCGCGCAGTGAGGACGTCACCGCCTTCTGACCTGCGGCGGAATGTGTGCATCGCGTGGGGTCAGGACCCCGAGATCTGCACACGCGGCCGGCGTCACGGCACCGCCGCGGCGGTTAGGTTCGGGCTCGACCATCAGACGAGGACACGGGGGGGTTCGGCGTGGGCAGGGCGCAGGCCATCGCACGACGAGGCGGCATCGCGCTACTGGCGGCGACGCTGGTGCTCGTCGTGGGCACGGTCGTCCGGCCGGCCGTGCTCGTCCTCGGCGACGGCGTGACCAGCGTGGGCGACGCCGCGACCGGCCTCGTCGGGGGTGGCCTCGGCCTCCTGGTCCTCGCGCGGGTGCTCGGCCGCGTCGAGCGGCGGCGAGGCGCCTCCCCGCTCGGAGAGGGCGGACATCGCCGGAGTCCGGGCCGAGGGTTGGGCGTGGGGCTGCTCGTCGTCGGCGCAGGCGCTGTCGCGGCTTTCGCCTGGGCGCTCGACAGCACGTCGGTCGCGGTCGTGCTCGAGCCGGCGAGTGCCGCCGGGTGCCGGGTCGTGGTGCAGGAGCACTCGTTCCTCATGGGCGGCCGGGGCGCCGTCTTCGCCCTGCCCGCGGACGGTCTCGTGGCCCCACGCGTGAGCCGCTACAGCATGGACGACGGCTACCGACCCGTCGATGCGGGGTCGTTCTCCCTCACCTGGACCGGTGAGCGCGGCTACCTCGAGGTGTCCGGCTCGGGCGTCGACCCCGTGTGGCCAAGGGGCCACGAGATCGACTGTCCCGGCGGCTGACCCGCGCTCCGGGCGATGCATGCCGAGGTCATCGGGCCGGCACAGCGGCCCCACAGCGGCGCTCGCGACGGTGGAGTCATCCCCACCGAAGGAGTCCCGATGAGCACCGTCCCCCGCGCCCTGCGCCGAGCCCGACTCTGGACCGCCGGCCTGATGACCGCCTCCACCGTCCTCGTCGGCGCCATCGGCATCCACCTCGCCGACGCGCAGACCACCGCCGCCCAGACCGTCGCGACCCAGACGTCGTCCGGGTCGAGCGACAGCACGTCGAGCTCCTCCAGCTCGTCCGGCTCCTCGGGCTCGGATGACAGCGGCTCCTCGGACGACTCGGCCTCGAGCTCGGGCTTCAGCGCTGTGGCCCCGGTGAGCGGCAGCAACGCCCAGGCACAGACGAGCTCGGGCGGCTCGTGATGGACACCCTGACGCCAGCGCCGGTCGCGACCGGCACGTTCCGGGCCATCGGCACGTCGAACGCCGTCCTCGTCACGCGTCCCGAGGTGCTCCCCGAGGCGGTCGAGATCGCCCAGCGCCACCTGCGCGAGGTGGACCGCGCGGTCAGCCGCTTCCGGCCCGACTCCGAGGTGAGTCTCCTTGCGGCGCGGGCCAGCCGGGCACCCGCGGAGGCGTTCGCGTCACCGGTCTTCACGGCATACCTCCAGGCGGCGCTGCGCGTCGCCCGGCTGACCGGCGGGCTCGTCGACCCCACCGTGGGCTCGGCGCTCGTCGCCGAGGGCTACGACGGCGACCTCGACCTCGTGCGCAGCCGGGCCGGCTTCCACCAGGTGCGCGTCGCCGGCGTGCCGCGCTGGCACACCGTGCACCTCAACGTCTCGGCCCGCCGCGTCTCGGTCGCCCGCGGCACGCTCCTCGACCTCGGCGCCTCCGCGAAGGCGTATGCCGCCGACTGCATCGCCGACCTCCTCGCCGAGTCGCTGCCGGGCGGCTTCGCCGTCAACCTCGGCGGCGACGTCGCCGTGTCCGGCGACCTCCCCGAGCACGGCTGGGCCATCGGTGTCGAGGACGCCGTTGGCGCCGTCCGGCAGGTCGTGACGAGCACCGGCCAGGCGATCGCCACGTCGTCGACGCAGCTGCGGGTCTGGGACACCGACGACGGCCCGCGCCACCACATCGTCGACCCCCGCACCGGCCACACCGCGCCCGCGGTCTGGGCTCAGGTCTCCTGCGCCGCGGCGACGTGCCTCGAGGCCAACGCCGCCTCCACGGCAGCCATCGTGCTCGGCGCTGATGCACCGGAATGGCTTGCCCAGCAGGGCGTTCCGGCCCGGCTCGAGACCCGCGACGGCCGGGTCCTCACGACGCCGGGGTGGCCCGACGAGGCACGCAGGGCCGCCTGATGAACGAGCTGCTCTGGTACGTCTCGCGCGCCACCGGCGTCGTCAGCATCGTGCTGCTCACCGTCGTCGTCGTGCTCGGCCTCGTCACCGCGGGCCGCCGTCGACCGACCGGTGACTCCGCGACGGTCGTCATGGCGCTGCACCGCTGGCTCTCCCTCGGCACGAGCGTCTTCCTCCTCGCGCACATCGCGACGGCAGTCGCCGAGACGTACGTGTCGATCGACCTCGTCTCGGCGGTCCTGCCCTTCACGTCGGGCTACGAGGCGCTCTGGGTGGGCCTCGGGACCCTCGCCTTCGACGTCCTGCTCGCCGTCGTCGTGACCTCGCTGCTCCGGCACCGCCTCGCCGAGCGCACGTGGCGCCGGGTGCACCTGCTCTCGCACGCCCTGTGGCCGATGGCGATCGTCCACGGCCTGGCCCTCGGCACGAGCGGCGAGCTGCTGCTGCGCGGCACGACGATCGCGTGCGCGGTCGTCGGCGTCGGCGCCATCGCCTGGCGCTACACCTCCACCCATCACGACGAACGGCGACGGGTCGCCGTCGCAGCACAGGAGTGGTCATGACCATCGTGTCCCTGCTCGCCGAGGCCGGCCTGACCGGCCGCGGCGGCGCCGGCTTCAGCACCGCGACGAAGGTCGCCGCCGCCCACGCCCACGACGCCGAGCTCGTCGTCAACGCCTGCGACGGCGAGCTCGGTGCGACCAAGGACGCCTGGGTCGTGGCCAACCGCCTCGGCGAGCTCATCGACGGCGCCAGCGAGATCGCCGACGGCGCCAGGGTGACGTATGCCGCCCACCGCGGCTCCGAGACCGCGCACCTGCTGCGCTCGGCCGGGCTGCGCCTGCTCGTGGTGCCGCCGCGCTACGTCTCGTCGGAGGAGTCGGCGATCGTCTCGCTCGCGCAGGGCGGCCTCGCGCGACCGATGACGAAGCGCCAGCCCTTCGTCCGCGGCGGCCGCGACTCCGACGGCCGCCGGATCCGCCCGATGGTCGTGCTCAACGCCGAGACGGTCTGGCGCGCCGCGCAGGTCTCGCGGCACGGCGCGACGTGGTTCCGCTCGTACGGCACGCCCGAGCAGCCGGGGCCGAGGCTCGTCGCCGTCAGCACGCCGTCGGCTCGTGGCGTCGTCGTCGAGACGGCCGCCGGGGCTCGCGTCACCGACCTGCTCGACCTCGCCGGCGGTCTGCCCGGCGACTCGGGCGACTCCGGAGCCGTGCTCGTCGGCGGGCTCGGCGGCAGCTTCGTCCGCGCGGCCGACGTGCCGGGGCTGCGGTGGTCCGACGCCGACCTCGCTCGGGTCGGTGCCCGCACCGGGCCCGGCGTGCTCGAGGCCCTCGACCCGCGGGACTGCCCGCTCGGCTTCGTCGACCGCTGCCTCACCTGGGCCGCGGGCGAGTCCGCCGGCCAGTGCGGACCGTGCATGTTCGGGCTGCCCGCCCTGGCCACCGACTGGCGCGCCCTGGCCGCGGGAGGTGACCACGCGGCATACGACCGCGTGCGTGCACGGGTGGGCCTGCTCCCGGGACGCGGCGCGTGCCGCTTCCCCGACGGCGTGGCCGGCTTCGCAGGGTCGGCCCTGCGCGTCTTCGCCGAGCACCTCGAGCAGCACCGCGCCGGCCGGTGCGACGCCGCCGACCTGCGCACCACCCCGAGGAGGACCGATGTCCACGCCCAGTGACCGAACCGTTGAGGTTCCGAGCGACGTCGACGACCACACCCGACGCCGGCTCGGGCTCGCCCACGAGCCCCGCCTGGCCGTCGATCGGATCGCCTGCACCGGGCACGGCGTGTGCGCGCAGCTGCTGGCCGGAGTGACGCTCGACGAGTGGGGCTACCCCGTCGTCGGCGACGACCGAGCCACCGCCGGCGGGGAGGACGGGCGCGAGCTCGTCGACCTGGCCGTGCGGCTGTGCCCCGCCCGGGCGCTCTACTTGCGCTGACGGCGCGGCGGCCTCGCTCCGCGAGCGGTGTGCGGCGACCGGTGGCAGGCTGGGCCCCAGCAGGTACGAGTGCCTGTCCGAATGTGATTGATCGGGTGTTCAACCGTGCACGATTGCTCATAGACTGCGCACCGTGATGCGCGAAGCAGTGGTCGGGATCGACGTCGGGGGCACCCGGATCAAGTCGGCCCTCGTGACCCCCGACGGCCAGGTGCTCGCCGAGACGGCGCGCCCCACCCCCGACCGCGTCGGTGACCACCTCGGCGAGGTGGCCGCCAAGGAGGTCGTCGAGCTGACGGCGCGGGCCGGCGACGCCATCGACCTGCTCGCCGTCGGCGTCGCGGTCCCCGGGCTCGTCGACGAGGTGCGCGGGGTCGGCGTCTGGTCGGCCAACCTCGGCTGGCGCGACCTCGACCTGCGTGGCACGGTCGCCGCCCACGTCGACGTCCCGGTCGCCGTCGGTCACGACGTGCGCTCCGGCCTGCTCGCCGAGCACCGTCTCGGCGCCGCGCGTGACGCCGACAACGTGCTCTTCGTGCCGCTCGGCACCGGCCTCGCGAGCGCGATCCTCTGCCGTGGCCAGCTCGTCACCGGCTCGTTGTGGACCGGCGAGATCGGCCACATCGTCGTCGTGCCCGACGGTCCGCTGTGCGGCTGTGGTCAGCGCGGCTGCCTCGAGGCGCTCTCGAGCGCCGGGGCGATCGGCCGCCGCTGGTCCGAGGCGACGGGGCTCGTCGGCGACGCCGAGGAGGTGGCCCGCCGTGCCGAGGCCGGTGAGGAGGTGGCCCGCCGCATCTGGCAGGAGGCCATCGACGCGCTCGCCATCATGGTGGCGCCCGTCGTGGCGGCCGCCGGCACCGAGCTCGTCCTCATCGGCGGCGGGCTCGTGCACGCCGGCGACACGCTCCTCGAGCCGCTGCGCACCGCCCTGAGGGGACGCCTCGGCGGACGCGACGACGTCACCGTCGAGGCCGCCGCCCTGGGCTCGCGCGCCGGCTCGCTGGGCGCCGCGACGATCGCGCTGGACCTCGTCGGTCGATGATCGTCACCGTCACCCCGAACCCCGCGCTCGACATCACGTATGCCGTGCCCGTCGTCGCGCTCGGCGAGTCCCACCGCGTCGCCTCGGTCAGCGAACGCGCCGGCGGCAAGGGCCTCAACGTCGCCTCGGTCCTCGCGACGATGGGGCACGGCGCGGTCGCCGTGGCCCCCGTCGGCGAGACCGACATCGACCTCTTCCGCTCGGACCTCGGCGCACGTCGCGTGCTGCACCGCCTCGTGCCCTCCCCGTGCCCGACCCGGCGCTCCGTCGCCGTCGTCGAGGCGAGCGGTCGCGCGACGCTCTTCAACGAGCCCGGCATCGGTCAGTCGCAGCGGGTCTGGGACCGCGTCGTCGACGAGGTGGCGACGCTCGCGCCGACGGCCTCGGTGCTGACCGTCTCGGGCAGCTTCCCGCCCGGGGCCGACGCCGACCTCGTGCGGACGCTGACCCGGCTCGCGCACGAGGCCGGGCTGCGGGTCGTGCTCGACGTCAGCGGCGTGCACCTGTCGCGCGTGCTCGCGCTCGGTCCCGACCTCGTCAAGCCCAACCGGGTCGAGGCGGCACAGACGCTGACCGGGCTCGGCCGCGGTGAGGTGCCGTCGGTGCCCGGAGCGGCCCGAGCGCTCGTCGCGGCGGGCGCCCGGTCGGCCATCGTCAGCGACGGCACCAACGGCCTCGTCCTCGTGCACGGCGACGTCGCGCTCCGCGCCCACCTGCCACGCCCGCTCTCCGGCAACCCGACCGGCGCGGGCGACGCCCTGACGGCGGCGCTCGCGGCCGACCTCGACGGCATCGCCGACCTGCCGCAGGGTGCGGAGGCGTGGGCTGCCGTGCTGCGTCGAGGTGTCGCCTGGGCGGCCGCCGCCGTGCTGCAGCCCGTCGCCGGGACCGTCGACGAGGCCGACGTCGAGCGGCTGCTCCCCGCCGTCGAAATCGAGGAGCTCCGCTCGTGACCCGCTCCGCCCTGACGCCCGTCCTCGCCGAGGCGCTCGCCGCCGGTCGTGCCGTCGCCGCCTTCAACGTCATCCAGCTCGAGCACGCCGAGGCGTATGCCGCTGCGGCCGAGCGCGTGAGTCTGCCTGTCGTCATGCAGATCTCGGAGAACTGCGTGCGCTACCACGGGTCGCTCGCGCCGATCGCGGCCGCGACACTCGCCATCGCCGACGCGTGCAGCCAGCCGGTCGTCGTGCACCTCGACCACGCCGAGGACGTCGGTCTCGTCGAGGAGGCCGTCCGGCTCGGGCTGACGTCGGTGATGTTCGACGGCTCGACGCTCCCTGACGACGAGAACCGTTCGGAGACAAGGCGGGTCGTCGAGCTGTGCCGTGCAGCAGGTGTGTCGGTCGAGGCCGAGCTCGGTGAGGTCGGCGGCAAGGACGGCGTGCACGCGCCCGGGGTGCGCACCGACCCTGCTGACGCGGCACGCTTCGTCGCCGACACCGGCGTCGACGCGCTCGCCGTCGCCGTCGGCAGCAGCCACGCGATGACCGACCGCACGGCCGAGCTCGACACGGATCTCATTGCGGCGCTGAGGGACTCGGTGCCCGTGCCGCTCGTGCTTCATGGCTCGTCCGGGGTGCCGGACGCCGGGCTCGTGGCCGCGGTGCGCGCCGGCATGACGAAGGTCAACATCGCCACGCACCTCAACCAGGTGTTCACCCGCGCGATGACGGCCCGGCTCGAGGCGTCACCGACCGTCGACACGAGGAAGTACCTCGGCGCCGCCCGCGACGCCGTCACCGACGAGGCCGCCCGCCTGATGCACCTCCTAGCCCACCCCTGAACCCCAACCGTCGAGAGGCCAATGTTTGCGGGTCTTTCCACGTCGAGTGGCCAATGTTCGTGGGTGCCCGCACATCGAGAGGCCAGCGTTCGTCAGACTGATTCACGAACTCTGGCCTCTCGACCGCTCGACACCCGCGAAGTTTGGCCTTTCGACGGTTCAGGGTCGGGCGGTTGAGGGTGGGTCAGGTGAGGACGATGCTCCTCGTCAGGTTGCGGGGGGCGTCGGGGTCGAGGCCCGCGGCGTCGGCCTTGCCGAGGCACAGCCGGTGCAGCCGGACGAGGTCGGCGAGCGGGTCGAGGTCCCGGTGCTCGAACCGCGCGCCCGTCGCCTCCACCTGCTCGCGCAACCCCTCCGGCACCTCGCCGAACGCCCACACGGCGCGCCCGGGCGCGGCGATGCTGATCGGGCCATGGCGGTACTCCATCGCCGGGTAGGACTCGGACCAGAACTGCGCCGACTCGCGCAGCTTGAGCGCGGCCTCGTTGGCGATGCCGTTGCTCCACCCGCGCCCGAGGAAGGTGACCTGCTCGGTGTCGAGCAGGGGGCCGTATGCCGTGTCGGCGTCCTCCGCGAGCACCGCGCGCGCCTGCTCGGCGACGGGGGCGAGGTCCTCACCGAGCGAGGCGCGAAGCAGCGCAAGGGTGGTCGTGGCGAACCGGGTCTGCACGACGCTCTGCTCGTCGACGTCGTCGAGCAGCACCAGGGCCTCGGACCGCTCAGCGACCGGCGTGCCGGGCGTCGCGACGAACGACACGTGCGGTGTGCCGGCAGCACGCAGCTCCTCGACGACCGCCATGACCTCGGTCGTGGTGCCCGACCGCGAGATCAGCACCACGCGGTCGTAGCCACGGGCCAGACGGTGCTCGGAGGCGGCGTACGCGTCGGTGGCGCCCTGCCCCAGCGACTCGCGGCGGGCGGCATACGCCTGGCCCATGAACCACGACGTGCCGCACCCGATCGTCGCGACCCGCTCGCCGGGGCGCGGGAGGTGGGGCGAGAGCTCGTCGAGGCGACCGGCGACGCGCTCCCAGTCGTCCGGCTGGGTGGCGATCTCCTGGGCGAGGTGGGTGGACTGCGACATGGGCTCTCCCGCGAGTGGTGGCGGGCGGAGGTCGCCCGACGATGGTGCTTGTGTGTGCGCGAAACCAACCCTAAACGCGCAGAGATGCACATGTCCATTGCTCGAAGTGCGCGGTATCGTCAGCGCGTGACCGAAGAGATCGATCCCGCCCGCAACCGCGCCAGCCGCTGGTCGGTCATGCTCGACCGGCTCGCGACGACGGGCCGGCTCGGGGTCGGCGAGGCTGCCGAGCTGCTCGGCGTCAGCGAGGCCACGATCCGGCGCGACTTCTCCGAGCTCGCCAAGCGCCAGCTCGTCGCACGCAACCACGGCGGCGTCGTCGCCACGAGCGTCGCCTACGAGCTGCCCTACCGCTACCGCAGCAGCATGGCCGACGACGACCGCACCCGCGTCGCCGAGGCGGCTGCCGCGCTCGTGCAGCCCGGCCAGGTCATCGGTCTCAACGGCGGCACGACGACCACGGCGACCGCGCGCGCCATCACGGCCCGCGAGGACCTCGCCGCCGACGGCGAGATCACCATCGTCACCAACGCCCTCAACATCGCGACCGAGGCGGTGCTGCGCTCGCACGTGCAGTGCGTCTCGCTCGGCGGCGTCGCCCGGCCGGAGTCCTACGAGGTCACCGGCCCCCTCGCGACCCTCGTGCTCCAGCAGCTCTGGCTCGACGTCGCGATCGTCGGCGTCAACGCCCTCTCGGCCCGCGAGGGCGCGACGTGCCGGCACGAGGAGGAGGCCGCCATCATCCGCACGATGATCGAGCGCTCCAAGCAGGTCATCTGCGTGGCCACCGGTGAGAAGCTCGGCCTGCGCACCTTCGCCTCGATCTGTCCCGCCGAGCGCATCGACCATCTCGTCACTAGCGTGGGCGCAGACCGCGAAGAGGTGGACGCGCTGCGCGAGGCGGGCGTCGAGGTCCACGAGGTCTGAGCGCGCACGCCTTTGCGTGATTGTGATCGGATCGACGAAGTTTCGGTCATCATTGCTCTTGCGGAGGCCCAGACGCCGCTCTAGGTTGGGCGTCACGTGGCCGGGTCGGCGTGTGCACGCGCCGCCAGCACCCCGGCACCGAACCAAGGGAGAGACATGACGTCGACGAAGAAGTCTGCGGTCGTCGCGGGCCTGGCCATCGCGGGCCTCGCCCTCGGCGCGTGCGGTGGGGGCACCGGGGCCGGCACGACCGCGGGCGCGAGCGGGGGCAGCGGCCAGGAGGTCAAGACGATCAAGCTCGTCGCGGCCGAGTACTCCAAGGACCACACCAAGGCGTTCTGGGACGCGTTCGCCAAGACGTACAAGGACAAGACGGGCTACACCCTCGAGGTGCAGGTCGTCAGCTGGGACAACATCGACCAGCAGTCCTCGACGATGATCCAGAACAACCAGGCGCCCGACATCCTCAACCTCAACGCGTACGCCAGCTACGCCAAGGACGGGCTGCTCTACGACTCCGACGCGGTGCTGCCCGCGGCCGTCAAGAGCGACATCCTCGACACGTTCGTCAAGTACGGCACCTACCAGGGCAAGTTCTACGGCTTCCCGGACCTGTCCTCGGCGCGCGCCTTCTTCTACAACAAGACGCTCTTCAAGCAGGCCGGCATCAACGAGCCGCCGAAGACGTGGACCGAGCTCGAGGCCGACGCGAAGAAGATCACCGCGCTCGGCAACGGCAACGTCGGCTACGCCCTCCCCCTCGGTCCCGAGGAGTCGCAGGGTGAGTTCTCCATGTGGCTGTTCAACAACGGCGGCACGTGGAAGGACGGCGACAAGTGGACGATCAACTCCGACAAGAACGTCGAGACGCTGACCTTCCTCAAGAAGCTCGCTGACGAGAAGCTGACGCAGAACAACCCGGCCCGCACCAACCGCGCCGACGCGTTCGACCTGTTCAAGTCGGGCAAGGCCGGCATGGTCATCGGCTTCAGCCCGCTGGCCGGCGCGCTCGACCAGGACAAGAAGGTCGACTACGGCGTCGCGCCGTTCCCGACCAACGACGGCTCCGAGAGCAAGACGTTCGGCGTCACCGACTACCTCATGGCCTTCAAGAAGCCGGGCAACGAGAAGGCGGTCAAGGCCTTCTACGACCTCTACTACCAGCCCGACCAGGTCAACACCTTCATCAAGGCCGAGGGCTTCCTGCCGGTCACGAAGACGGGTGTCCAGCAGTTCCAGAGCGACCCGAAGCTCAAGGTCTACCTCGACACGCTGCCCAACGCGCAGCTGACGCCGACCGACGACCCGACGTGGGACAAGGTCAAGCTCGCCGTCCAGCAGAACCTCGGCGGCGGCATCAACGGCTCCCCCAAGGCCACCCTCGACAAGCTGCAGCAGACTGCCGAAAACGGCGGCTGAGGCATACGCCCCGATGACCGAGAGCTCCACGGTGACCCCCGACCCCGCCACCTCGGCGGGGTCGGGGCACCCCCGTTCCCGTATGCCGTCACGCGCGGGCCGTCGCCGAGGTGCGGGCCGCATCGGCCAGGTCCACCCCGTCGTGGCGCTGCTCTGGCTCGCGCCGGCACTCGCGCTCATCCTCGGGGTCGTGCTCTACCCGGCGATCAAGCTCTTCGACGCCTCGCGCGGGGAGTACTCGATCACCGGGCTGCGCAAGGGTGACGCCGGCTGGGGCAACTACGTCAAGGTGCTCGAGCACCCGGACCTCGGCACGGTCCTGCGCAACACCGTCATCTGGGTCGTCGCGGTTGTGGCGATCACGATCGTGCTCAGCCTGGCGCTGGCGCAGTTCCTCAGCAAGAGCTTCCCTGGCCGGCGCTTCGTGCGGTGGGCGGTCATCATCCCGTGGGCCGCGTCGCTCGTCATCACGAGCCAGCTCTTCGTCCTGCTCTACGACTACAACTACGGGATCATCAACCACGTCCTGCAGGGGCTCGGGCTCATCGACCAGCCCATCGACTTCCTCGGCAACGACAGCTGGACGATGTTCTCGATGGTGGTCGTCGGTGTCTTCGTGTCGCTGCCGTTCACGATCTTCGTGTTCATCGCCGGACTCGGCGCGATCCCCGACGACGTCATGGAGGCGGCGACCGTGGACGGCGCGAGCCCGTGGCAGCGCTACTGGAACATCACGCTGCCGCTCATGCGCCCGGCGCTGATGATCGCGACGGTGCTCAACGTCATCTACGTCTTCAACAGCTTCCCGATCATCTACACCCTCAACGACCGCAACCCGGGCTACGCCCACGACACGACGATCACATTCATGTACAAGCTGGCCTTCAAGAGCCAGGAGCACGACGTCGGCATGTCGGCCGCGGCGGGCATCTTCAACGTCGTGCTGATCCTCGTCGTCGTGGGGATCTACCTCAAGATCATCAACTGGCGCGAGGAGACGAGCCGATGAGCACGACCACGGCCGCCGCGCCCGTGAGGCCCGACGGCCCTGAGCCGCAGGGCAACCGGCACACCACCGACCCGCGGCGGCGCAAGCGCACGCTCATGGCGATCGGCGGCGTGCTCGTCGCGTTCGCCTTCGTCGCCCCCTATGTCGTCATGGTGCTCGACTCGCTGCGCACGAGCAGCGACGTCAAGAGCACGCCGCCGTCCTTCCTGCCGAAGGTGTGGCAGTGGGACACCTACGCCCAGATCCTCGGCGACGAGCGCTTCCTCAACTGGCTCAAGACCTCGCTCATCGTCGCGGCCGGCTCGACGGTCATCGTCATCCTCGTCGCGATCCCGGCCGCCTTCATGACGGCCCGGCATCGCTTCCCGGGGCGCGGCGCCTTCCTGCTGCTCGTCCTCGTGACGCAGATGTTCGCGCCGACCTCGCTCGTCGTGGGCCTCTACCGGCAGTTCTTCGAGCTCAACATGATCAACACCTACGGGGCGCTGATCCTCACCAACGCGGCGTTCAACCTCGCCTTCGCGATCTGGATCCTGCACGGCTTCTTCTCATCGATCCCGCTCGAGGTCGAGGAGGCCGCGGCGCTCGACGGCGCGAGCCGCTTCGGGATCCTGCGCCGGGTCATGCTGCCGCTGACGCTGCCGGGGCTCGTCACGGCGACGATCTTCACGTTCATCGCGGCGTGGAACGAGTACGTCGTGGCGCTGACGCTGATGATCGACGACGACAAGAAGCCGCTCACCGTGGGCATGCGCGCCTACATCACCGGCTACGAGCAGCACTGGGACCAGCTCTTCGCGGCGTCGGTCATCGCGGTCGTGCCGGTCGTCATCCTCTTCGCCGTCATCGAGAAGCACCTCGTCGGCGGCCTGACGGCGGGCTCGGTCAAGTAGGTCGGTCGAGCCGGGCGGCCGACCTCAGTAGTCGCCCTTGATGACGAAGTAGGAGCCGCGGATCGTCCCGGCGAGCTTGGACCTCTGCCGCGCGAACTTGAAGGCCGCGAGCTCGTCGGGGACGTCCATCCCGTCGCAGAGCTTGAAGCCGACGGCGCGCTTGCCGCCGTCGGCGATCGTCCAGAGCACGTTGATCGACAGCCCGGACGCGTAGAAGACGTAGGACCAGCGCACGCCGTCGACCTCGAACTGCGTCGCCTCGAGCGCGGGCGAGCCGATGACGATGTCGCGCTCCTCCTTGAGGATGCGGGCGACGTGGTCGACGACGTCGTCCGCCTCGTGCGCCGGCTGCGTGCTGAAGGTGTGGTCGTACTTGTTCTTGAAGTAGCGGGCCTCGTTGGCGCGCAGACCCGCCAGCGCCTCGGCGTGCGGTGACGACTCGAGCCCGACCGTCGAGACCTCGGCGAAGTCCACGTCGTATGCCATGACCAACCTCCTGCTCCGCGTCTGACCTTCCCTCTCCAGCAAGGCTAGCCGCGGGTGCCGCGTGTCGGGGCGGGTCTCGTGCTGCTCTCGTGCTGCTCTAGGGGCTCAGACCCAGCCGGGCGTGGGCGGCATGATGATCGCGACGACGTGGCCGGAGCCGCCCGGGACGTCTAGCCGGACGACCGGGCCGGCTGCCGCGAGCTGGGACAGGTCGATGCACTCCTGGCCGCGACACATGCGGGGCAGGATGCCGCCGGTCTGCTCGCGCACCGCCATGACCATGGTGCTCGCGATGAGCCGCCCGTCGCGCGAGTTCCGGGCGGCGGGGTCCTGCCACAGGACGATCGTCGGCACCGTGGTCCCCGGGGCGTGGGCGGTCGCCTGCTCGGCGATGGCGGCGAACTCCATGCGGGTGGCCTGGTGGGCGCCGATGTCCGCGCGCCAGGAGAGCACTCCCGCAACGGCGAGCACTGCGAGCAGCGCGGTCGCGACGTGCCCGATGCGGGGATGGCGTATGCCGTGTGCCCCCTCGGGTGCGTCCCCCTCGTCGCGGGGTCGGTCGAGCAGGAGCAGCGCGACCGGCAGCAGCGCCACGAGCCACGTCCACAGCTGTCCGCGGGCCTCGGTGACGATGCCGGTCGCGAGGGTCTGGGCGGCGTCGAGGCCGCAGGCGACGGCGAGGACGACGAGGAGGCGCTGCAGGCGGGGGCGCACCGCGCGGTCGCGCCAGCCGAGGACGACGGCGACGAGACCCACGGCGGCGACCCACCACTGGGCGGCCCACATAGCGCCGGTCGCGGAGAGCCAGCGGCCCGCGTTGGTGACGAACGCGTCGACGGAGGTCATCGGGTTGGACTGGCGCCAGGCCGGGAGGTCGAGGCCGAAGTGCCCGTAGACGAGCCAGTTGAGGGTGTAGCTGATGGCAACCCCGACGGCGAACGCAGCGACCCAGGCAGCGATGACGGACAGCACACGCCGCCAGGGGGATTCGCGGAGGTGGACCACCGTGAAGACGAGCAGCACCACCCCGACGGGCGGGTAGGTCATGACGGCTGCGGCCTCGGCGACGAGGAGCCATAGGCCCAGCCGGACCCGCGAGCGAGCGGCCCACGGCAGCAGCCACGCGGCGGCCGCGGCGACGAGCACCGACGGCGTCAGCGCGCCGGGCCAGTAGAGCAGCTGCACCCACACGGCCGAGGCGTAGAGCGCCAGGCCGAGGAGCACGTCGGCGACGGGACGCGGCCGGATGCCTGAGAGGTGCAGCAGGCGCCAGAGGCCGGCGACGAGCGCGAGGTAGCCCACGGCATACGTCATCGAGGCGGTCGTGGGGGTGCCGTGCTGGCCGACGACCTGCCACCAGAGGGTGTTGAGCCAGCGGCCCTCGCTGCTGTTGTAGTACGCCGGCGGGAGCACGCCCTTCGTGCCGTCGGGGAGCAGGAAGGGCCAGTCGTCCTGGCGGATGAACGGTGTGACGGCCTGCGCGACGGCCTGGGTCACGAGGAACGCGACGGCGAGGGTGGCGGGGACGAGGTAGCGGCGCGGCGGCGCGGAGGGCAGCAGGCGTGCCCGCGTGGGGGCGGGTGCCTGGGTCTGCGTCGTCATGGTCGTGTCGCTCTCGGGACGGGGAACCACAGGGTCGGGGTGACCCTACTGATCCTTGATACCCGGACGACCTGAAGACCGCATCCCAGCCCGACAGGTGGGAAACGGGCGCCGTGCGGCGTCAGTCCGCGGTTTCGGGTCGCCACTTCTCGAATGTCGGGTGCCCGGCGGGCACCCAGACGATCTCGAAAGCAGTGTCGCTCGGTTCCACGGCGTTGGAGTCAAACCCACCTGTGTAGGACGCGACCCACTCGGTCTTCTCCTTCTTGGGGATGGTCTTCTGGAAGTAATCAATCCCGTGTTCCGCAATGAAGCTCTCCATCGTGGAAGGGGACTCCGCCAGGGCGATCTCCTTGTTGGTGACGACCTCAAGCAAGAACTTGTCAGTGGCCTGGTCGCGCGCGATGTCGGCGATGATCAGCTTGACCTGGTCCTTGTATGCGGCCGTCGAGCGGTCGAGCTTGCTCGTGTAGATCCAGTACTGGTCCAGCTTGGCCACGGTCTGCTCTTCGTCGCGCGCGACGATCTCGTACTTCGGCCCGTGGTAGGTGTACGCCTCGGCTACGGGCGCGGTCGATGTCGCGGTCTGGCTCGGCTCCTCCAACTGCGTTTCGCTCGCCGACACCACCGCCTTGTTTGGAGCTGCGATCGGTGTGGAGCTGCCACTGTCACTGTGGATCCCGACGGCGACGCCTGCGATCACCAGGAGCAGGACCAAGCTCCCGCACACTGCCATCGCGCGCTTCTGGGTCAGCGGCTCCAGGCGGCGGAATGCCGCATAGCTCTGAAGGGCGAACGCCTTGAGGTAGGTGCCAGCCGTCTTCGGCTTGGGGCGGCGGAAGGTCAGCTCCGTCCACAACAGCCCGGGGTTTTGGCTGAGGAGCTCCCAGCCGTCCTTCTCCCACTTTGCAATGTTGCTTGCTTCGGTCCCCCTGATTGCCCGCACCTCGTTGTGCTCGTACTGCGCGTCCTCAGCCACCTGGCTCCCGGCCCCAATCGACTTGTCACTCACCGATACATCGTGAGGAGAGTAGTGGCGCGGTACCCATGCCCCGCCAACAGGGTCCAGTCACGAGACAGCTCCTGGGCGAGTGGGCTCACGGCATCGAGCGGGAGGCCCGCGGAGCGGTCCCTCTTCTTCGGCAGCGGGTGAGCTTCCCGCGTGACCAGTGGTGCGGAGGCAAAGTTGGCCAGTGCTGTGCGCAGCTCCCCCAGACGAGCAGGGGTGAGCGCTTCGTTGAAGGACGGTACCGGTAGTGCCGGGGTGTCGGCCTTCGACAGCGTCCAGAAGGGCACGACAGTGGTGTCGGCGTCGCTCTTGAGCCTCCCTGGGTGAAGTCCACGGATGCTATTCGGTGCTTCCGCCGTGCCCGTGCACTGCTCCCGAACACTCGCCGCCGCGAGGATCCTCATCGCGCGCGAGGTGGCGACCCCGAGAACTGACGGCGACCTGGCGACTCAGGCGTCGGTGACCGAGGGTGCGGCGGCATACTCCTCGTCGGTGACGGCGGTCAGCCAGTGCACGACGTCATGGTCGGCGTCGCCCTCGTTGATGGCCACGTGCACCATGAGCCGGCTGGGCGCGGCGCCGTGCCAGTGCTCCTCGTCGGCCTCGAAGAGGACGCGGTCGCCGGGGCGGATGACCTCGATCGGCCCGCCGCGGCGCTGGCACAGGCCGACGCCTTCGGTGACGAAGACGGTCTGGCCGAGCGGGTGGCGGTGCCAGTGGGTGCGGGCGCCGGGCATGAAGTGCACGAGGTTGGCGGAGACGCGCGAGGGGGCGGGCGCGGCGGCCATGGCGTCGATGTAGACGTCGCCGGTGAACCAGTCGCTCGGGCCCTTGGCCGTGTCGAGGGAGCTACGGGTGATCTGCATGGGTTTCCTTCTCGTTGTTCGGGATCGGGGTGTCGGTGGTGGCGGTGGGGCTCGGGGTGTCGGCCGCCCAGGAGGCGAGCATCTGGAGGCGCTCGGCCGACGGCGAGCCGGGCTCGGCGGTGTAGACCATGAGGACGAGGCCGGGCTCGGCGGTGATCGCGAGCTCCTCGTAGGCGAGGGTCAGCTCGCCGACGACGGGGTGGTTGAAGCGCTTGGTGCCGGTGCCGTGGGTGCGCACGTCGTGGGCGCTCCACAGGCGGCGGAAAACCTCGCTGCGCGTCGAGAGCTCGCCGACGAGGTCCTGCAGGCCGCGGTCGTGCGGGTCGCGGCCGGCCTCGGTGCGCATGATGCCGACACACATCCCGGCGAAGAGCTCCCAGTCGGGGTAGAAGTCGCGCGAGGCCGGGTCGAGGAACTGGAAGCGCGCGAGGTTCGGCATCCGGCCGCCCTCGCCGATGACGGGCGAGTAGAAGGCGCGGCCGAGGGAGTTGGTGGCGAGCAGGTTCTGGTGCGGGTCGCGGACGAAGGCCACCGCGTCGCGGATCGACTCGAGCGCCCACTGCAGGCTGGGTCGTGAGGCCGGCTTGCCGGCCGCGCGGCGACGCGGGCGTCCGGACGTTGGTATGCCGTCCGCTGCCCTTGCGAGGTCGAGCAGGTGGGCGCGTTCGGTGTCGTCGAGCTGCAGCGCGCGAGCGAGGGCGTCGAGCACCCCGGCCGAGGCTCCGGCGATCTGGCCGCGCTCGAGCCGGGCGTAGTACTCGACGCTGAGCCCGGCGATCGTCGCGACCTCGCTGCGGCGCAGGCCGGGCACGCGTCTGCCGCTGCCGACGGGCAGGCCGACCTGGTCGGGGGTGATGCGGGCGCGCCGGGTCGTCAGGAACTCGCGCACCTCTCGGCGGTTGTCCACGCTGTCGAGACTAGGCCGGGTCGGGGCGGTGGCGGAGCCGTGAGAGGTGCCCTGTCAGTACGTGCCTCGACAGGGACTTCCACCGGGTGTCGGCGGCGGCTTGACTCGTGTGGTGATGGGAAACGTGACGTCGTCGGCCAGGACGCCCGGTGCCGTGGCGGGGCTTGGGCTGGCAGCGGTCCTGGCTGCGGGCTGCGGCACGGCGCCCAAGGCCGTGGATGCCCAGCCCACGCCCCACCGGGCGCACGGCACGGCGACCGCGACCACACGGCATACACAATCGAACCCGGTGAAGGACGAGATGAAAATCGTGATCAGATTGGGAGACAAGCGTTTCGGCGCCGTGCTCGACGACAGTGCCGCCTCGCGTGACCTGCTGCGGCAGCTGCCCGTGACCGTCGACATGGTCGACCACGGCGGCGTCGAGAAGACCGGACCGCTGCCGTCACCGCTGTCGCTGGACGGGCAACCGGAGGGAGCGGACCCGGACGTCGGGGACGTGGGCTACTACGCCCCCGGCAACGACCTCGTCCTCTACTACGGCGACCAGTCGTACTTCGCCGGCATCGTCGTCCTCGGCCG
Organism: Terrabacter tumescens; assembly: GCF_014646815.1. Classification (GTDB taxonomy): domain Bacteria; phylum Actinomycetota; class Actinomycetes; order Actinomycetales; family Dermatophilaceae; genus Terrabacter; species Terrabacter tumescens. The sequence continues at coordinate 98,642 of NZ_BMNZ01000002.1, read as the reverse complement.
GCTCGACGACGACGCGGCGCGACAGGTCCGCGAGCAGGACGGTCCCGTCACGGTGACCGTCGAGGCCCGGTGAGCGCGGTGACGCTGGAGGAGTTCCTCGACCACGTGAACCGCGGACGCCTCATCGAGGGCGGGTCGGAGGCGCACGAGTTCATGCACGCGGCGTCGCAGGAGGCGATGCGGACGCTCGCCGAGCTGAACGGCGCCTACCGCACGCCGGACGAGGTGCGGGCGCTCCTGTCCCGGCTGACCGGTCGGGAGGTGCCTGGGTCGGTGACCGTCTTCCCGCCGTTCTACTCGGAGTTCGGCAAGAACCTCACCGTCGGCGAGGGCGTCTTCATCAACATGGGCTGCCGCTTCCAGGACACCGGCGGCATCACCATCGGCGACGGCACGCTCATCGGCCACGGAAGCACGCTGACGACCCTGAACCACTCGATGGACCCGGCTCGCCGTGCCGACATGGAGCCGGCTCCGGTGGTGATCGGCCGCAACGTGTGGCTGGGAGCCGGTGTCACCGTCGTGCCGGGAGTGACCATCGGCGACGGCGCGGTGATCGGTGCCGGAGCCGTCGTCACGAAGGACGTCCCGGCAGACACCGTCGCGGCAGGAGTCCCAGCCCGAGCCATCCGGCCCACGGGCTTCACGGCCTGACTCAGCCCTGGGCGGTGAGCCGCACGGTGATCGTGTGGATCGCTGAGGTGGGCAGCTCGGCCGAGTGCCTGGCCGCATACGTCACCTCGAGTCGGCGACCGTCCGTGGTCACGTACGAGACGGTGTGCTCAGTCCCCCATCCACCGGTCTGCTGGTCGCCCGGGCCGTACCGGGTGACGACCGAGCCGTACGTGTCCCGCCACGTGAGTCCGGCAGGCAAGGTGCCGGCATACGCCCTGAAGCTCGTGTCGGACGACGGGAGCCCCAAGGAGTCCTCGTCGTTGTAGAGCACCACCGCCACGACCGTGCCCGCGTCGTCGAGGTCGAGCTCGAAGCCGTTGGCGTGAGCGAGGATGTTCGTCTTCGAGGAGCGCCCCAGCGACGAGGCGAGCCCCGTGAGGGTGGGGTCCGCCCAGGCGTTCCGGCCGAGCGCCCACTGCCAGATCTCAGCCTGCGGCAGGGTCTGCGTGACCTCGGAGGTGACCGTCGTCGTGGTCGGCGGAGCCGGGCCCGGCCCGCCGGCGCACCCGGCGACGAGCGGGCTGAGCGCGAGACCCAGGATCGAGACGACCGATGCCCCCCGTCGGCGTGACCACGCGCTCCTGCCCATCCCGTCGCCTCCTGTGTCGGTGGCTGAATTCGCCTCTCCCGACGAGTGTCCCGAGGTCCGTGATGAGGCCGACAGAGGCAAAAGTCCCTCTTTGCGTTGAAAACCTGCGGCCCCACCCCCCGGTGCCTACGCTGAAATGAGGGAACTGGTGGAGGAGGATGCCATGTCCAGCCATCCCGAGAGCCTGACGCAGCACGACGAGGACGCCCTCGTGCGTGAGCTGGCCCAGCAGGTGCTGGAGACCACGGCGCCGGAGGAGCTCGCCGTCTTCGACGAGACGGCGGACGAGTACTTCGCCGATCCGCAGGGCGTGCTCGACGCGAAGAGCCGTGACGAGGCCGTGGGCTTCGGCGTGGAGCTGGCGCTGCTCACGCCCTACATCCTCGCGGTGGCCAAGACGGTGGTCCAGCTGCTGGCCTCGATGGTCGGCGACGCGGTCAAGAAGGAGGGGCAGCCGTCGGTCAACAGTTTCATCCGGCGCCTCTTCGGCCGCCGCGAGCAGGGTCCGTCGGCTCCGGAGACGTTGACTCCCGACCAGCTGGCCCTCGTGCGCAAGGTCGCGGTCGAGAGGGGCCGGCTGATCGGCCTCAAGGCCGATCGCGCGGAGCTGCTCGCCGACGCCATCGCGGGCGGCATCTCGGTGGCACCCTCGAGCTGAGAGGCAGGCGAGCACCATGGCTGGCCCACTCGTCAGCGACGCGCCTGCTCCACCCGCGCCCGTCGACGTGCGCCTCGACGTGCTCGCGCTGCCGTCGCCGACCGTCGCGAGGTTCGTCCTGCTCCTCGGCGCGCTGCTCAGCTCGGGGTTGTTCGTCGGGACGTGGGTGCACAACCAGACGGCCGTCGGTGACGACTGGCTGGCGAGGGTCGCCGAGTGCGAGCGCCAGCGACCCTCCGTGCCGAGCGGGGCCGGTGGCGACGCGATCCTCGCCGCGCAGCAGTCCGTGCTGCAGTGCGTCGAGGGGGCGCAGCAGAGGCTGGCATGGTTCGCCCTCGGCGGCGTCGCCCTGACGCTCGTCGCGGCCGGTGTGGTGCTGGCCGTCGTGCCGCGGTTCATCGTCCGCCGACGGGCGCTGCGCCTCGCCGGCCCGAAGCTCGCAGCCGCGTCGGAGCGCGTGGCTGCTCTCGCCGAGGAGGGCGGCCTGCGTCGCTCACCCGACACGATGGTCGGGACGTCGAAGCTCCACGACGCCTTCAGCTTCGGACTCCCCGGGCACTACGCGGTCGCGCTGCCGCCCGCCGTGGCGGTCCGCAGCACCGGTGTCGCCTTCGAGTCGCTCGTGCGGCACGAGCTGGCTCACGTGGCGCGCCGGGACGTGCTCATCGCCTGGTCGGCCCGTGCCCTCTGGTACGTCCTGATCGCCCTGCTGGCCCTCCCCGTCGTCGTGGCGCTCGCGCGGGCGGACCTCAGCATCCTGCCGTCCTACGTCTGGCGGGCGGCGCTGCTCCTGGTGGCCGCGATGCTCGCGTCAGCCGGCATCCTTCGGTCGCGCGAGTTCGACGCGGATCTCGGCTCCGCCCGCACGGCCGCTCGGCGAGACGCCCTGAGCACGCTGCTCGGCACGTCGGGCCGTGCGGCCAGCACGGGCTGGCGGCGCGTCGTCGCGCTGCACCCGGACCCCTTAGAGCGCGTGCGGATGCTCGGCGACCCCGCCCGCCTGGCCCGCGCCTCCGCGGTCGACGCGGCGATCGCGGGCTTCCTTGCGGCAGTGACCCTTCCGCTGTTGGTCTCCGTCTTCGCCACGGTGCCCTCGCTCACCAGCTGGGCGTATGCCGTCCCGGCGGCTCTCGTGGGTCCCTTGATGGGGGTGACCGTGGGTCTGTCGCTGTGGCGTCTCGCGGTGGTCGACCTGGCTCAAGCGACGTCTGGACTCGGCGGCGCGGCGCGTCGCGTGGCTGCTGGAGTGTTTGCGGGCTTCCTTGTGGGACAGGTGGCTTCGCTGGCCGCCGTCGGCTCTGACACGTTGACCGGGACCCGGTCGCCATTGCTGCCCCTGCTCGGTGCGCTGGCCCTCGGCGGCACCACCGTCGTGGTCGCGGGCCTCGGAAGGATCGCTGCAGACCGGTCGAGGCACCTGTCTGCGCGTGGCTACACCACGCTCGCCATCGCCCTGTCCGCGATTGTCTTCGCGTTCGTGCTGTGGGCCGCGACGATGCTGAGCAGCACTCTCGACCTCGGCGGTGGGCGGCTGGCGGCGCTCACCAGCGTCACCCTCCTGACCCAACCGGCGGCCGTCGCCGTCGTCGCGGTCCTCGCCGCGGTCGTCCTCGCGCTGGTGGCGATCCGGCCGGCCGAGATGGCTCCGGCGTGGGCGTTCGAGGGTGAGGCGCCTGTGGTGCCCGTGCTGGATCGACACTCGGTGGGCCTGCGTGAGGTGAGCGTCGTCGGGCTCGTCTCCGGGGTGGCCGCCGCGCTCTCCATCCTCGCGTTCCGCCTCGTCGCAGGACCGGCCACGACGTTCGAGGAGCAGACCCAGCGGTTCGACGCCTACGTCTGGCTCTTCGCTGGCGCCGGGGTGGCTGCCGGACTGTCGCTCATCGTGCTCCACGGCCTGCGTGGTGCGGGGGCCGGAGTCACGGCGGGCGCGCTCGCCTCGTGCGTCGCGGCGCTGGGCTTCGTCGTCATCAACGCCGGCTTCGGAGGGGACGTGACCCTCGACTTCGTCGGCGGTGTGGTCGGTCCCGGACTGCCGCTGGGCCTCGTGCTGTTCGTGCTCGTCTCGCTGCTCGCCGCGCTGCCGATCCGCGACGCGCGAGGCCGTCGACCGGTCGTGGTCCTCGTCGCGGTCGCGGCCCTGCTCGGCGGCCTGGCCGCCACCGCCGCCATCGTCAACCGGGACACCATCAGCCCGCTCCAGCCGAGCGCACCCGCCGGACTCTCCACGCACGACTACGTCACGACGTACGCCCCGACGGTCGCCGCGGTGGTGTCCGGGATCGACCAGGCGGCTGTCGCCATCGACGCGGATCACCAGCTGTCCCCGACCGAGCGCGCCCAGCGCATCCGGGTCGACCTCGTGGCTCCTCTGGACGCTGCCTTGAGGCAGGCGGCGGCAGTGACGCCGGCCGAGGAGTCCGTGGTCCAGCTCCACGCCACACTCGTCGCCGGGCTGCAGGGCACCCGCCGCGCCTTCGAGAACTTCGCCCGCGCCTACGAGACGAACGACTCGACGCTCTTCGCGCAGACGCAAGCCGATCGGGCTGGGGCCCAGCAGCTGCTGCGCGCGTGGCTCGACGGCATACGTGCTCGTCAGGGTTGATGGGCGCTGCCGACGAGGACGTGATCAGGCGAGGATCTCGTCCGGGTCGGCGTCGAAGGCCAGGCCGGACGTGTAGCCGTCGATCTGGGCAAGCATCTCGTCACCGTCGCGCAGGCACTTGGCGATGAGGGAGAGCTGTCGGCCGTCGGAGGCGATGATGCCGCGCACTCCGGGAGCCGAGGCCACGCCCACGGTGTCAGACCAGTCGACGCGGCCGGTGACTCCGCGTGCCGTCACGGAGATGCCCTGGTCGCTGACGCGGACGGCCAGGTCGCGAGGCGCGATCGCGAGGACCTTCCGCCGGTAGAGGTGGCCGTCGATCGGGTCGGATGTCGGCGGGTCGTCCTCGGTGATGTCCGGCACGTCGTCGAGGTGCACGCGCGCGTCGGGCGCCAGGAGCAGTGCCGTGTCCAGCATCTGCTGTGCGCAGGCCTGGATCGTCGCGGCGTCGAGGGTGCGCTCGAGCTCGGCCTGCTCCTGACGGGTGCGGGGCTCTCGCCCGTTCAGCGTCCGGGCCGCCTGGAAGACGAGCCAGCCGGCGATGGCCCGGGGATCCTCGAGCTCGGCGCGGGCGACGGCGAGGGCATGGTCGAGCTCCTCGGCGGTGGGCCCGTCGTCGGCGAGCGTCTTCAGTGCCGTCCAGAGGGTGTCGACGACCACCTGCCACTTGTCGTCGTGCCCGTCGGCCCAGACCACGGGCATCGACTGGCCCAACCGGATCGATGCCCCGCCGAATCCGACGTCGTACGAGATGCCGTGACGGCCGCGGAGCTCGTCCTCCAGACGCTCCTTGAGGATCGACGCGGTGACAGAGGCCGCGGCCGAGTCGTTCTCGCTCCCGTCCACGACGCCCGAGAGCGCGACCACGGGGAAGTGGTCCGCGGCGATGAGCCCGGGGAGTCGAAGGTCGACGTGCGGGGCGCTGGGGAGCGGGACTGGGGAGCCGCTCGGCAGGATCATCGCTTGGTACAAGGCTCGGGGATATCGCTTCGTCGCGATGGACGGCACTTCCGGCCTCATCCGCTGAAGGCGCAGCTGCTCAGCACGTAGGCTCCGGTCATGGCTGACGCTCCCCGGATCACCTACGTCCTCGTCGACGGGGAGAACATCGATGCCACGCTCGGCACCTCGATCCTCGGGCGGCGTCCCCGTCCTGAGGAGCGCCCGCGATGGGAACGGCTGCTGCAGTTCGCGGAGGAGCTGTGGAGGCAGCCGGCTGTGGGCCTCTTCTTCCTCGCGGCCAACAACGAGCTCCCGATGCCGTTCGTCCAGGCCCTCATGGCCATCGGCTACCGACCCGTGCCCCTGTCCGGTGCGGCTGGCGAGAAGGTCGTCGACATCGCCATCCAGCGCACGCTGGTCGAGATCCGCCAGCGCCGAGCCGACGTGCTCCTCGTCAGCAACGACGGCGACTTCGTCGACCAGATGGGTGACCTGCTCGACGGGCGGCGAGTGGGCGTCGTCGGCTTCCAGGAGTTCCGCAGCAGCGCGTTCCTGGAGCTCACCACTCAGGGACTGGCCACCTTCGACCTCGAGTACGACGTGCAGGCCTTCCGAGAGTCGCTGCCGCGCATACGGATCATCGCCATCGAGGACTTCGACCCGGCCGACTTCCTCTGAGACCTGCCTGCCTCAGCCCATCACCACACCCTCCATGTCGTGCTGGTGCTCGCCAATCCGATGGCTGTCATTTGGACAACGTCCGAACGGGTAGTGACACGGGGAGTCGACGCTACGACGGCCCGACAGGAGGACGAGGAGGAACCATGGAGATCCCCAGGCAACACATCATCGAGATCCTCAACAACAGGGGCGACCACGAGCAAGCGCAGAAGGCGCAGGCCGAGCTCCCGGACCCGGTGGACCTCGAGCAGCACGAGGACGACCTGAGGCGGCTGCGCATCAGTCATGAGGAGCTGCCGGGTTGGGCACGTGGGCCGGCAGACGAGGGTGGGGAATCCTGATCTCAGCCCCGCGAGGAGGTGTGCAGTTGTTGTCCGAGCAGCGGGCCCCGGGCTGTCCGAAGCGGATGGTGTACGGCCCGTGCGGAGGGGTCCGCGCCGACGGTGAGTGCGAGATGGTGCCGGCCCCTTGTGTCTTCGACGAGCTGATCGAACCGCAGTCCTTCCTCGATGGTCCTGTCCCACGGGGCCTCAACCGCCCCTCGGAGCAGTCCACCCCGATCCCGGTGGTGCCCATGGTCCTGACCGATCTGAGTGTCCCGCCGGCCGACGCGGCCACGCTCCGCTCGACCGTCCGGCTGCTGGCCCCGAGCTGCGACGCTGTCCTGGTCGGCGACCACCAGGACCGGCCCGACTTCCCACCCAGCACGCTGGCCCGGCTGATCGCGGACGCCGGCGCTGTCCCGTGGGTGACCCTCGCTTGCCGTGATCGGAACAGGATCACCCTCGAGCAGGAGCTGCACGCTCTCGCGCTCGACCGGTTGGCCACGGTCCTGTGCGTCACGGGCGACGGCCGGGCCTACGACGTCCGCACCGACGTGACCCAGGCCTTCGACCTGGACGGCACCCGGCTGGCGGCGCTCGCCGGGTCGTTCGGACTGCCCGTGGCGGTGGCGGAGACGCCGACCGCGCGTCCGGTGGCGTTACGACCCCGCCGGCTGGTGCACAAGCAGCGGGTCGGCGCCCAGGTGGGTGTCCTGAACCACGTGTCCGCCACTGCCCAGCTCGTCGAGTTCCTCCACGCCGCCCACGAGGTGGGGCTGGTGATGCCCGTGATTGCGTCCGTTGTCGTCTTCACCGACCAGCAGTCGGCGGCTGCGCTGGCTGCGCTGCCCGGTCTCGACATCGCTCCCGAACGTCAGGAGGCGGTGCTGACAGCCCACGACCCGGTCGAGGCCGGCATCGCAGCGGCCGTGGACGAGGCACTCCAACTTCTCAGGGTGAAGGGGGTGGCTGGGGTGAATCTCTCTGGGCTGGCGTCGGCCCGCAGCGTGCACGCGGCTGCCGAGATACAGGCCGAGGTAGGACGTCGAATCCGAGCGGCGCAAGGGGATCCACGATGAGCGGCTCTGCCGACTCGATGGACGCCGAGTTCGACACCGTCGCGGCGTGGACGGCCGATGTGGTGGCCGGGCTCGACCCGGCCTACCGGATCCCCGCGGGATGCCGAGGCAGCGGCAGCCCCGGTGCGCTGCACTGGCTGCTTGACCACATACGGCCGGAGAAGGGCGCCATCTTCCTGGACTGCGGCGCGGGGGTGGGAGGCCCGGCCGCGTTCGCGGCGGGAGAGACCGGGGTGCGCCCCCTGCTCACCGATCCTGAGTCTGGGGCGTGTCGAGCCGCTCGCTCGATGTTCGACCTGCCGGCTCTTCAGGCCGGCAGCCAGCTGCCGATCGCGACTGGGGCGATAGACGTCGGGTGGAGTCTCGGCGTCCTGTGCACCGTCGACGACCAGCCGGCATACCTGGCCGAGGTGCGACGGGTGCTGCGGCCGGGAGCACGGTTCGGTCTGATCGTCTACTGCGCAGCGCAACCCGGCGACTTCGGCATCGAGCCGCCGGAGGGCAACACCTTTCCCACCGTGGAGGCACTGGACGAGCTCCTTGAGCGGGCGTCGCTGCGAGTGCTCACCAGTGGCTGGACCGACCATTTCGCCGAGTTCCCAGCCGACTGGGAGGATGCCATGGCGACCGTCCAGGCCGAGCTCGAGCGCCGCCATGGCGACGATCCCCGTTGGCGCACGGCGGAGGAGCAGTCGAGGCGGATGGGGTCGCTGCTTGCTGCCGGTGAGGTGCGCGGCCGGATGCTCGTGCTGCAACCGGCTTGAGCTGGCCCAGCACGGCCCGCAGCGCAACGCCCATCTGAAGCAGCCCTTGCTGTGCCCGCCACAACCTACGGACCCGACTTCGCGTGGACGTTCTCGCGACCGTGAGGGGCCAGGTGCTGTGTCGGTGCGGCAGGTTCGCGCCCGCACCGGGAAGTCCGCGGTTGGCGGCATCTGCGCGGGTATCGTCGGGCAATGAGCCAAGGACGTCACGCGAAGGACCCGATCCAAAGCCGTGCTGAGCTCTTGCCGGAGGAACAGGCGGCCGGCAGCGACGACCCCGAGATGCAGGCCCGCGCGATACTCGCGGAGTCAGAGGCGCGCACCGAGCACCCTGAACGCACTCGGGAAGAGTCCACGCAAACGCCGGACGAGGCTTGACCATCCGGACGAGGTGACTCAGTAGAGCGATTCACCCTTTGCGGCAAACTCGCTAAACACCGTGCGGCCGGCAGGCGGGAGTGTGACGCCCGGTCGTCAAGGCGGGCATCAGCGCATGGACGGATGTCTCCTCCTCCGCGTGGCATGCCCGGACGCGCTATCACTGGGAGACTGGTTCGCGTGGCGTCGCCCTTGATTCAACAGGAAGCCTGGGCTCGGATGGGGTTCGGCATCAGCGTCGCTGCGTTCGCTGTAGGCGAGTTCTCTCAGGTGGTGAAATGGCGTTGCGGTGGCTCGCGCACGGACGTCCGAGGTGAAGTGGTGTTCCGGGTGATCTTCTTCGCGGGCATCCTCATGCTGCCGCTCGCCCAGGCCCTCGCGCCCGAAGCCGTCCTCGATGGTGCCGGGGTGTTCGTACTGGGCACAGTGATCTGTTGGCTCGGCCTGCTGCTGCGATGGTGGTCGTTCGCCACCTTGGGCACGTACTTCACGACCGTGGTGAAGACATCTTCCGATCAGGTGGTCGTCGAACGCGGCCCCTATCGGATACTGCGGCACCCCAGCTACGCCGGCCTCCTGGCGGCGTTCCTCGGCTGTGGACTGATGCTCGGGAACTGGGTGGGCACCGCTGCGTGCTTCCTTCTGATCCTGGTTGGGCTCATCTACCGACTTCAGCGCGAGGAGCACGCGATGGCGGTGGCTCAAGTGACGACTCGCTTGGAGCTCGGCACCTTGGTGGCTTCGACCGTGCTCCGTGGCCCGGCCCCGCTGGCCCGCGTCGCGGCGACCCTGCAAGATCTCAGCGGGGGCCGCTTCGTGCTCGGCATCGGCGCCGGTGTGCCCGGTGATGAGAAGGTCGTGTCGGGGGTTGCGAGCCAGAGCGCGGAGCGTTTTCAGGTCTTCACGGAGACCGTGGAAGCGCTTACGGCCTTGTGGCGCGGCGCTGCATCGTGGTCAGGGAGCCGTGTCCGCGTCGAGGGAGTGGTTCCCCTTCCTTTGGTGCCGGGGCAAGCGCCGCCCCACTTGATGATCAGCGCGCACGGCCCACGCGGCTACGACCTGGTGGCGAGACTGGGAGATGGTTGGAGTACTTATGGCGGTGTGACAGCCCCCGCTCTTCCTGAACGCGACTTCTGGGCGCTCGTCACCCAGCAGTCGCAACAGGTGACGCGCGCCTGCGAGCGAGTCGGGAGAGACCCCGGGACGCTACGCCGGTCGCTGCTCGTCGGCTATGGGTCCATGCAGCCGCTGGCTAGCGAGGAGGCCTATCTGGACACGCTGGAGCACGCCGCCCGGGCAGACTACGACGAAGTCGTCGTCTATTGGCCCTGGCCCGACACGGTGCCTGGGGATCGCCCGACACGGTGCCTGGGGATCGGTTTTGGGCTGAGCCCGAAACTGTCGCGTCCGCCGTGGCGCGCGCACGGGGGTAGCGCGGCGAAAACGGTTCCTTGAGGCAACCAAGGGCCCGTCGAGCGGCTGAGCCAACGCCCATTCGCTCGTCAACCAGCCGCCGCCGCACTCACCTGAGCAATTGATCCCCGGCGATTCCCGGGCCGGGACGCCAGGCGGCGTCCGCAGACACAGCAGTCCGATCTGCCCACCGCCAAGCTCAATGCGACAAGGCTGCCTTGACGAGCTGGCGGGGGTTTGGTGCGGGACGCCATCGATGACGACCGTGGGGACGGTTCGTCCCCCTCATGGACACTCGCCACATCGACCGACCCGCCTCGTCCTGCAAATGTTGACCCAGCGGGCCCCGTCACGTGCGCGCGGATGGCGATGCGAAGCCGCACACTATGGCGGCATCCCGGACGCCATTGCATTGCGACCTCGTTATCAGCGTCGGCGAACAACCCGCGCTGGCGTGCGTAGCTCAGGAAGGCACGCTCTGAGCCGGCCGCCGGCACATTCAGTCGCGACCGCGGTCCCGCCTGGAATAGGAGCGCAACGCGAACAGGCATGCATTCACTCGGCCAAGTAGGTGACAGGCACCCGGCAGGTCGGCGGCGGTCACTGGCGCCACGAGGTGAGCGTTGGCACTCTGGAAGTCGGTGGAGCACCGGACCGCCACTCACTGACCCGGCAGAGGGGACACCATGCAGGAACTGCTCGTCGACTTCATCGCCTCACTCGACGGCTACGGGGCCGCCGAGGGCTGGCCCGGCTGGTGGGGGCTGGAAGGGCCCGAGTACCTCGCTTGGCTGCAGCAGCAGTCGGACGACTCCATCGTGCTCATGGGTGCGACCACCTACAGGCTCATGTCGGAACTGGCCAGCGGGGGTGAGCCCGGGACGGAGGTCCTCGCGGGACGGCCGAAGGTCGTCTTCTCGACCACCTTGACCGAGCCGCTGGCCTGGCCGAACACGGAGCTGGTTTCCCGCGACCCGGTGGTGGCTGTTCGTGAGATGAAGGTCTCGGGCAACCGGCCGTTGACGACCTTGGGCAGCCTGACCCTCTGCCGTGCTCTGCTCAAGGCTGGCCTGGTGGATCGTTTTCGCGTGGGCATCTTCCCCGTCATCACGGGCAGCACCGGGACGGACAGGATCTACGACGGCTACCCCGACGTGGCCCTCGACCTGGTCGAGAGTCGCACCTTCGATGGTCGCATCCAGCTCCTCGAGTACATCCCGAAGCTGCTGTCCGGGCCTCTTGGAACCACCAAACCGACCCCCATCGCGTAAGTGACCGCGCCGCGCGTCGCCGCGGGACACCAACGACCGCGCACGGCACAGTTGAGCGACGCCCGTCTCGCGGCGGAGTTGACGCTGGTGTCGCACCGCAAGTCAGACGCCTGCGACGTAGGCGGTGAGGAAGTGAACGCCGTGTCGGTCGAGGTTGCCGCGGGCGCGGTCGTAGTGCTCAGTGGTTCGCGGGTCGGCGTGCCGGGCGAGAATCTGTGCGTCGCGTAGAGGCACGCCGGCGTCGAGGGCGTTGGTGATGGCGGCGTGCCGTAGCGAGTGGGGGCTGATGTGCCGCGGGATCCCGGCGCTCTTCGCGATCCGGGCGACCATCCGGTACACGTCGCGTTGGTCGACCGGCTTGCCGGAGACCGGCCCTAGGACCAGCGGCCCCGCCGTTCGTTGGCCGCGGCAGGCCTCGAGTGCACGGAGCACGGGGACGGTCACGGGCATGGTGGCAGGCTTGTTGCCTTTGCCGACTAGGTGCAGGACGCGGTGACCGCGGAGGGTATCGGCGTAGTCCTCGATCCGCACGGCCGCCGCCTCGGAGGCGCGCAGGGCGTTGATGCCGAGCAGGTAGGCCAGGGCGCCGTGGTGGACGGTGATGCTCTGAGCGACCTGCAGGAACCGGATCAGCTCGAGCCGATCCAGTCCTTGGGTACGGGACTCGTCGCGGTGGATCTTGGGCAGGCGGGCGTAGACGGCTGGGTCGGCAGTGATGAGCCCGTCGATGTGGGCGAAGCGGAAGTAGCCGCGGACGGCGTGCATCATCGTGTTGACCGAGGAGTCCATTAGCCCCCGGTCGCCGAGGTGGCGGATGTAGAGCTCGACGTGGGCTCGCTGGATCCCGGTCAGGGCGTCGAGCTTGTTGCGGTCGCACCAGGAGAACCACTCCCGCAGCTGGAATGAGTACAGGATGTGCGTGCGGCCGGAGTAGCGGGCTAGGTAGGACACCGCCGCCAGCTGAGCCGTCGAAATCGTCGCGGGCTGGAACGGAAGGAGCGTCGTGGGAGCGGACATGGCAGTCACCTCACGCGGCGACCGGCTACCGGACCAGACCCCGCTCGCCGCCAACACGGCCGGGCACCTGGACCGCATCGACACTAGACCCCTCCATCGCGTGCGTCTGCAGGCGGCGATAGGACGCAGCTCACGGGGGCCGCCACCTGAGCAGTAGGAGCGACTATGGACCCACTTCGGCACTGCTGGCCCGCCGGCGTCTGGCCCTGCGCCGACTGCGCCCCGAGGGCCGTCAATCGCCAAGGCGTCCAAGCCTGCTGGCGTTCCTCGAGGTCTCGAGGCCGCAGGAGCAATACGCCTCCGGAGGTCCGACTGAAAAGGGCTATGCCCTGACACTGCTTGTTCACTCTGATTTCTGTCAACATTGGGCGATACTGGAGCGGCCAACATCGGGTGATGTGAGTGTGGTGGGCTTCCTATGACCGAGAGCGTGACAAGCGCTGGTAAAGACAGTTCCAGCTCGACGACGAAGAGTAAAGCGGTCGTGACGTCCGCCCTGATCTTCCTGGGAATCGCTCTTATCGGTGCTGGGGTGGTGGCGGTGTTCCGCACCACAAACGACGTCGGTTCAGCGGCCCTCCTCTCGTTCGGGGGGGTCCTCTTTGTGCTCGGCGCCATGGGGGACCGCTTGGAGTCCCTGCGGTACGGCGACCTGGAGGTCGTCTTGCGCCGCAAGGCTAAAGAAGCGGCCAAGAAGGGCGAAACGGAGACCGCCGAGGTCCTGCAAATGGCGGCCGATCGTATCGGCGGCCGAGTAAAGGAAATTCAACGCTCTTACCAGGCAGTCCGAACCAATATGCCGTCTGGAGCACAACGTACTGCTCTGATGGACCGAATCATCAGGGATGCGCGTGCCGACGCGCACGACCCCGATCTGGATGAGGAGCACGTGCTGGGACTCTTGTGGACGGGCTCGGAGGGTGCCCGCGTTTGGGCGCTAGGCGTTCTTCAAGAGAGACCGGAGATCGCGACAGTCAGAGCTGTTCTGGAGGCGGTGATACGCCCAGACCAGATGTTTGACCAGTACCAAGCGTTACTCCTTGCAGAGCGATACCTCGCGCTACCTGATGTCCGAGAATGGCCCCGAAAGCGCATTCAACAAGCGGTGCGTAGTCAGTTCGATTCTGGCGCACTCGGCAAGGACCAAAATAGCCTCTCGATCGCCAAGCGCATCCTTGACGAACCGCCGCAGTCGCGTACCTGACGGACATGTGACTCTGCTGACATCTTCGACCATGACTTGGTGACAGGCCGGCGATCTATGTTTAGCTGACACCTGGAGGTCCAAGCCAGACTCGGCGGGCTGTCCGAGGCAATTCTACTTTGCCGAGGAATGATCAACGCAGGTGGCGTCCCGAGCGTCCACAGGCGGCGGTGTGACGCAACTCCGCGGGGAGCCTGACCCGTGGCCGGCAACTCTCGGTGCCTTGCCGACGACGTGGAGCATCAGTCAGCGGACGGCTGTAACCGTTCCTTCAGGCTTGAGAAGGTACGAACGGTCGGCGCGTGATCGGCGACTTGCAGCCAGGCGGTCGCTTCCTGAAAGTTCGTTTTCAGAGTGTTGCCGGGAGGCGAGGTGACCGCGAGGAGTAAGGCCTCCATCTCACGGATGACCAACTTGTCGGTGGCCTCTTCGATGCCCGCCCACTCGTCATCCTTGAGCACTCCGTCCGGATATACGTCTGTTTCGGACGGTCCATCGAAAGCGAACCAAGAGAAACGAGTCCAACGCCCGCTGTGCACATCGGACAGGTGGTCCTTAAGGCGACCGCCGATTCCGTTGGCCCCAGAGGCCAGACCCACGTAGTAGATGCCAGTGTCCGAGTACATGACGTAGACTCCGCGTGCTTTACGAAAGTCAGCAATTTTGAGCGTTTGTGCGTTCATTCCCTGACGACCGAGCAGGCGCCAACCGTAGGCATTCCAGTCGATCAGATTGGCATCCCAGAAGACGCCATAAGCTCCAACCAGCACAAGTCTCCCCTTTCATCGGCAGCGGCAACGTAGCACCCGTGACTGGACCGCCGGACTTGGCTCACGGTACCCGTGGGCAGCACAAGTCGCCGCTTGAGGTACTAGTGCCACGTGGGCCATTGACGCTCCCGTTGCTGGAGAGTCGCACCCACGACGTCCTCGACAGGCTCCTGCCTGGGGCGGTCCATCGAGACGGGCTCCAGTACTACATTCCCGCAAACGAGCGGGAGTTGAACTCGGCCGATCCACTTCAGTACACCAAGCGGGTCGAGGGCGACCACCTCGTTATCCTCGACGACCTCGCGGTCATTGTGGAAGATAAGGCCGTCGCACTCAGCGCGCTGTCGAAGGGTGGCAAGACCGCCCGCATCAAGAACGACCTGACCGGGATGGTCACCAAGGCCGCCGAACAGTCAGGACGGCTGCGAGAGCTCATCGAACGAGACGGCGTTGTACGCATCCACGGCGAGGGTCTGGTGGATCTCAGTCACATTCGGGAGATTCACACCATCGCCGTCAGCCTCGACGACCTGACGAGCGTAGCGACCGCCACCGCAGACCTCGTTCGAGCTGGTCTCCTGGATCTAGACAACATCCCTTGGACGGTGTCCATCCATGATCTCGACCTCATCGCCGAACTCGTCGAGCGACCCGCCCAGTTCCTCCTGTACCTGCGAAGGCGTCGCAACCCAGACACGACCGTGATGTTCACGGCCCCAGATGAACTCGATCTGTTTCTTCACTTTCTGGAAGCTGGGCTGTGGGTGGAACCAGACCCTGAACAAGTGCGGGTCGCATTCCCGTGGATGCAGGCCCCCACGACCGGGGAAATGCGCCGCTACCGCGAACAAATGCCGGCTTACATCACGAGCCGCACCGACCCGCTCGACGCGTGGTTCTACACGAAGGACTCTGCCGACCCGGGAGTAGTAAAAGCCCCCAAACCGAGCTCTACGCCTTCGCCTCTCGCCGCTCTCGTGGACGAGATCCAGGCGCGCGGCACCTACGGATGGTTAAGCATCGGAGCCACCATGCTTGAGGGGTCATCCACAGCCCAGCACAAGATGCTTGGGAACTCGAAAGACCTACTCAAGAACCCGTCTGCCACCGGAGCACCTCGGAACTTGACTGTGCCCATCACTTCGACAGTGAACCCCGCTGAAGGGTGGGTGCTCGTATGGTGGACTAGGCCGACTGGGCACACGCTGGTTCAGATCAAGCGAGCGGCCGAGGAACACCTCCGCGCCAAGAAGTACCAACTCGGGGTGCCGCGAGGCGTGGCCTTCATCTACGACGAGGACACCGGTGCCCTTGAGGACGTGATCTACAACGGTCATATCGGTGAGCTGACTGCCCAGGAAAGTGCCCGACTGACAACTCTGAAGCCGATCGAGGCGTTACATGGTCGGCTTCACCCGAACGCGAAGAAGGCCCCTTCACGCGCGAGGTCATCACCTTCTCGGCCTCCAGCGGCCAGGCCCAAGCCCAAGCGGAAGGCAAAGGCGAAGAAGCGGCCCAAACGTAAGCGATGAACCATTCTTGGCGCGCGTCTCCTGTGATTCAGACAGCGTTGTCGGTACGCGCAATTCTGGGCGCCGAATCCCAGCTCTATCTGGGCGGGATGGGCTACAGGTGGGCGGGCCCGGCACTAGCGCGGCCGGAACGTCGCGCCGACCTTGACCGGCTCGATAATTGAGGCCGCGGTGCTGACGATCACCGGTCCCCGAGTCGACGTAGGCATGGACCGTGGCCCCTGCAGCGCGAGTACGCGCTCCAGGAGACGGGCTACGGCCACTGAGGACTCAGCCCGTCGTCCTGTCCGGCCGAGGGTTACTCCGTTCGGGGTGCCTCCCATCGCGGGGGAGACCGACGGCTACCCGCGTGAGCGCAACCGCGCGGTCTTCCTGACGCCGCACGCTCGGCGATGGCGCTCATGGCCGAGGCGAAGGCCGAGCCGCCGCCGACAACTCGTCCAGACCTAGCGTGACCTCGGCGCCCTACGGTCCCGAGGCTTCATCGACGCCGTCGGCACGCGGACCGGGCGGCACGCTGGGCGTCACCCGTGGCTCGACCAGTCGATGGCGCTCGGGTCCTTGGCCAACGTGCTCGCCGACGACTACCTCCGCCGCTGGTTCGACCCCCGAGGTCGACGCCGTGCTGCGCCCGGTAGTCGCCGCCCGCGAGTGCCGCTGACCGGGCGAGCCTGACCGGACCGGCCTGACCGGACCGGTCGTACGCTGGTGGGGTCCGGCAGCGGACGAGAGGCGGTGTCGCGGGCATGTCGCAGTGGCGAGAGCAGTGGTCGGAGCAGGAGTGGGTCACGCTCCGGCTCGCCCCGGTCTGGGTGCTGAGCGCGCTTGCCGGCCGCATCCGCTTCGACGACGACGAGCGTGGCGCGTTCTGGGACGCCGTCACCGACGCGGCACTGCGCAGCACCGGCCCCGGCCGGGACCTGCTCGGCACCGCCGCAGCCGAAAGGCGTTGGCTCTTCGACGAGTTCGAGCTCGACGGCCGTCCAGTCGTCTCGGGCCTGCTCTCCGTGACCCGGCTGCTCGAACGCATGGACGCCGACACCCGGGCCGACGTCCGAACGAGCATCCTGCGCGTCGGCGCCGGCGTCGCCCTGGCCCGCGGCCACTTCGGGCGGCGCATGACCCTCGAGGACGAGCAGACCCTCCTGCTCGTCGAGCAGCTGCTCCAGACCGCACCCGAGACCCTGAGCGACAACCCGCTCAACTCGCCGGCCACCATCTGAACCGCGCCGGCGTCGCGGAGCGGGCCATCCGGCATACCCGGAGGTTGCGGGCATACGATCGCAGGGTGGGCGAGGTCGAGCAGACTGGCCGGACGCCCGCCGTCGTCAACGGTGCCCGCACCCCGGGCAGGAAGGACGCAGGGGAACCTATGTCTGACAAGCAGATCGGCCGCGAGATCGGCCAGGCCCTGGGGGCCAACCTCACCCGGCGCTCGCTCTTCGCGCTCGGCGGGGCGGCGGCGGTCACGGGCGCGCTCGCCGCCTGCGGCAGCAACACCGGGCGCGAGCCGGCAGCGACCGGCGGCGGTGCCAGCGGCGGCAGCGGGGTCACGCTCAACCAGTGGTACCACCAGTACGGCGAGGCCGGCACGCAGCAGGCCGTCGAGAAGTACGCCGCCGCCTACAAGGACGCCACCGTCAAGGTCAGCTGGAAGCCCGGCGACTACGACCAGTCCACGGCCGCCTCGCTGCTCACCGACGCCGGCCCCGACGTCTTCGAGTACGGCAACGGCCCGACCATCGACATGATCAAGGGCGGCCAGGTCGTCGACCTCACCGACCTCATCGGCGACACGAAGTCCGACTTCAACCCGAGCATCCTCGAGCGGATGACCTACCAGGGCAAGACGTATGCCGTGCCGCAGGTCGTCGACATGCAGCTGCTCGTCTACCGCAAGTCGATGCTCGACAAGGCCGGCATCCAGCCGCCGCAGACCATCGACGAGCTCATCGCCGCGGCGAAGAAGCTGACCCAGGGCAACGTCAAGGGCCTCTTCCTCGGCAACGACGGCGGCGCCGGCCTCATGGGCGGCCCGATGCTGTGGTCGGCCGGGCTCGACTACCTCACCAAGGACAACCAGTTCGGCTTCGACGACCCGCGCGCGGCGACCGCCCTCGGCAAGCTGCGCGAGATGTGGGACGCCAAGGTGCTGCTCCTCGGCGCCCCCAAGGACTGGTTCGACGCGTCCGCGCTCACCTCCGGGCTGACGGCGATGCAGTTCACCGGCCTGTGGACCTTCCCCGACATCAAGAAGGGCCTCGGCGACGACTTCGGCGTGCTGCCCTGGCCGGCCCTCGACAGCAGCGGCAAGGCCTCGGTGCCCGTCGGTGCCTACGGCTCGTGCGTCAGCGCCAAGAGCAAGGACGTCGAGGCGGCCAAGAAGTTCGTCAAGTGGCTCTGGATCGACCAGACCCAGGACCAGCTCGACTTCGCGACCTCCTACGGCTTCCACATCCCCTCGCGCACGAGCCTCATCAGCCAGGCCTCCACGCTCAAGAGCGGGCAGGCCGCCGACGCGGCCAAGCTCGCGACCGACGTCGGCCACGCGCAGAGCCCGATCCTGTGGACTCCCAAGTGCGCCACGGCTTTCGGTGACGCGATGAACCGCATCGTCAAGGAGGGCGCCGACCCCGCCGGCGAGATCGCCAAGGTCAAGGCCGTGGCCGATCCCGAGCTGAAGCGGGTCCTCGCCTGACAGCGCAGGCCGACCCGGCGGCATACGACCACGCCGCGCAGCGGACGGCGACCGACCGGACGACGCCGCCTCCCACGGACGGGAGGCCGTCGCTCGGTCGGCGCCTGCGCGGGCGCCAGGACCGCAACCTGTGGTTCTGGGTCTTCGTCGGGCCGTTCGTCATCGGGCTCATCGTCTTCGTCTACATCCCGATCGCCTGGTCGATCTACCTGTCGTTCTTCGAGTCCTACAACACGGTGACGCCGACGAAGTTCGTCGGAGTCGGCAACTACCTCGACATGCTGAGCGACCCGGCGTTCCGCAGCAGCCTCGTCACGTTCCTCGCCTTCGCCGTCTTCATCGTGCCGACGACGTTCGTCATCTCGCTCGGCGCAGCGCTGCTCGTCGCGCGCACCCGGGTCATGCAGAGCTTCTTCCGGTCGGTCTTCTTCCTCCCGACCGCCTGCTCCTACGTCGTGGCGTCGCTCATCTGGAAGATGTCGATCTTCAGCGGCATCCGCTCGGGCCTGGCCAACGGGGTGCTCGGCTGGTTCGGCGTCGACTCGATCCCGTGGCTGAGCCTCGCCGACCCGCCGTGGTACTGGCTCGTCATCGTCACGGCGCGCCTGTGGCTGCAGGTCGGCTTCTACATGATCCTGTTCCTCGCCGGCATCCAGCGGATCAGCCCGACGCTCTACGAGGCGGCCGCGATCGACGGCGCCGAGGGGTGGAAGGTCTTCCGCCACATCACCCTGCCGCAGCTGCGCGCGACGTCGACGGCGGTGCTGCTGCTCCTGCTCATCAACGCGTTCCAGGCGTTCGACGAGTTCTACAACATCCTGTCGACGTTCGGCACCTACCCGCCCTACGCGCGCCCGCCGCTCGTCTACCTCTACTACACGGCGCTCGGGTCGGGTCAGGACTTCGGCCACGGGTCCGCCGGCGCCGTCATCCTCACCCTCATCATCGCGATCGTCGCGGTGGTGCAGGGCCGCATCCTCCGACTCGGCGACAGGGGCGAGTAGATGGCCATCGTGCGCAGCAAGCGCCAGTCCCGCGTCACGGGGTGGGCCCGCTACAGCGCCCTCGTCGTGGCGGCGCTCCTCTTCCTCATCCCCTTCTACCTGCTCATCCGCAGCGCGTTCATGCGCGAGCAGGACCTCGGCTCACCGGACTTCCACTGGCTGCCGCCGGTCTGGGAGACCTCCAACCTCACCGGCCTCTTCGACAACCCGGCGATCCCGATGGCGCGCAGCCTGCTCAACTCGGGTCTCATCGCCGTCACCCAGACGGTCGGGGTGCTCGTCATCTCGGGCCTCGCCGGCTACGGCCTCGCGCGCATCCCCTACCGCTGGTCCAACGCCGTCTTCTATACGATCACCGCCACGTTGCTCATCCCCGCGGCCGTGACGTTCGTGCCGAGCTTCGTGCTCGTCTCGACCCTCGGCTGGATCTCGACGCTGCGCGGCCTCATCATCCCGGGCCTCTTCCAAGCGCTCGCGACGTTCCTCTTCCGGCAGTTCTTCCTCGGCTTCCCCAAGGAGATCGAGGAGGCAGCCTTCATCGACGGCCTCGGCTACTGGGGCACGTTCTGGAAGATCGTCGTGCCGAACTCGATGGGCTTCGTCGCGGCCATCGGCACGATCACCTTCATCGGCTCGTGGAACGCCTTCCTCTGGCCGCTCGTCATCGGCCGCGACCAGGAGTCGTGGACGGTGCAGATCGCGCTGTCGACCTTCCTCACGGCGCAGTCGGTGCAGGTCAGCCAGCTGTTCATGGCCGCGCTCGTCGCGATCGTGCCGCTGCTGCTGATGTTCCTCTTCCTCCAGCGCTGGATCGTCGAGGGGGTCGAGCGCACCGGCATCGCCGGCGACTGAGCCCACCGAGGGCGTATGCCGTGTGGCCGCGTCTCAGACGAGGCCGCGGTCCCGGCAGCGCAGGCCCAGCTCGAAGCGGCTGGCGGCGTTCATGGTGTCCATGAGGCCGGCGATGATGCGGCGGACCGACCGCACCGAGACCCCGGTGCGGCGGCTGATCGCCTCGTCCTTGTTGCCCCGGGCCAGCAGCCGGACGACGGCTGTCTCGAGCTCGGTGAGCGGCTGTTCCTGCGCGCCCGCCGTCGGCGCCGTGCCGGCCGGTCGCGCGGAGTCCCACAGCAGGTCGAAGAGGGCCGTCATGGCGTGGACGGCGCCCGGGCTGCGCAGCACCAGCGCTCCGGATCCGGGCTGGCCCGGGTCGAGCGCGACGGCCGCGACCGTGCCGTCGAAGACCATGAGCCGGACCGGTGTGATGCCGGCCAGGCGGACGTGGGCGCCGTGCTCCGAGAGCCAGCGCAGGTGCTCCTGCAGGGCGCGTGACTGGCGCGGATGGCCCTCCTGGTAGATCGCCCGCACCCGCACGCCGCGGGCGAGCAGCCCGGCGTCACCGACCCGGGCCTGCTCGAGGGCCTGGGGCGTCGGTGCCGCGGCGACGACGGAGTCGACGGACTCGGTGCAGTCGCGGAGGAGCTCGCCCACCCGCACGACGGCGGCATCGCGCCCGGAGACGACCTCGGACTCGGAGTCCTGCGCGCGGTCCGCCCGCAGCTGGGCGTAGCGCTCGCTCAAGGAGTTGGTGAGCAGCCGCAGCCGCTGCACGTACTGGCTCTGCTCGAGCAGCCCCTGCTCGGCGTCGCCCGCGAGGCGCCCCAGGCCGACGACGGGCGAGACGGCGACGATGCGGTCGGCGTCCTGCTGGGACGGCCGCACGAGGCCGTGCGCCCGCAGTCGCTCGAGCAGCGGCGGGACCTCGTCGACCGCGCAGTCGCCGAGTGCGCCGGCGAGCGTCTCGGGCGTCCAGTCGGGCGTGAACGCGAGGTGCTCGTACGCGGCCAGCTCCAACGGTGACACCAGCGAGGTCGGGGCGAGCCCGGTCTCGCCGGTTGCGTCGATGCCCCACACCCTGTCGTCCACGAGTCCCCCTGCGCCTGGCCGTCACACGAGGGACGGGGCCTCGCGGGCCCTCGTCCCCGCCCTCACCCTAGGCGTCACGGGTCCGACGGGGCTAGTTCATGCCATGGCACCAAATGCCTCCTGTCGCCGCGGCGGCGCTCTGCGAGGGTGACGGTGCGCCCGGGGTCCCGGGTGCGCAACCGGTCAAGGGGAAGGCTCCACCATGCGCAAGATCGTTCTCACCGTCGCCGTCGTCGTCGGCATCTCGCTCCCGTCCGCCGCGGAGCGCGCGGAGGGCTCGGAGGGCATCGCGACGGCGCGGGCCGCCGTTCCGTGCATCGACTGCTGGCGCTGAGCTGGCAGGTAGGGGCCGCGGCACGAAAGGGACAGGCGCAGGGGCCGACTCCCCATTGTCCGACCGCGGCCCCTGCTGGTTCGGTCGGTCATGTCGCACCACGCAGCACCGCGACACGGTCCCGGACTCCCGGTGGCCGGCCACAGAACAGCAGTGGAAGGAAGTGCACCCATGTCCCTGACCCACGTCAACGACACGCTCTCGACCCGCACCTACGAGTCGTCGGCCCGTGCCATGACCGCGGCCCGCGCCAAGTTCGACGACGCGCTCGTGCGGTACGACGCGTGGTTCCTCGTGTTCGTCGCGGTCATCCTGGCGCTCGGCGCCGTCCTCATCACCGGCATGGCGATCTGGTGCGTCGTCAAGCAGGGCAAGCGCTTCACCGGCCGCTGGTCGTTCCGCAACTTCGGACTCAGCGTCTACTTCGAGTGCGTGTGACGTCGGAGATCGGCCAACGATCTCCGACGTCCTAGAACCTGTGGCCGGCCCGACCGCAGCAACGGTGCAGGGTCGGCCGCAGGTTCGCTCGGAGGGCGAGGAAGGAACCACACGCATGACCATCCTAGACGTGGCAGGCCTGTCGTACTCCTACGACGGCGTGACGCCCGTGCTCGACGACGTGAGCCTCCAGGTCGAGGCGGGCACGATCGTCGGCCTCATCGGGCCCAACGGGTCCGGCAAGTCCACCCTCATCAAGAACGTCCTCGACCTGCTCCGCAGCCAGTCGGGGACGGTCACCCTGGGGGGCCACCCGCATACGAGCACTGCCGCCCGGGCCGAGGCGGCCTACCTCGCGAGCAACGACTACCTGCCCCAGTTCCTCACGGGCCGCGAGTACGTCCAGACGCTCGCGAAGCTCTACGGCGTGCGCGTCGACGACGACGCGGCGCGGGCCCTCTTCGCCCGGTTCTCGATGGAGGGGCGCTACGACGACCTCATCGAGGACTACTCGCACGGCATGCGCAAGAAGACCCAGCTCGTCTCGGCGCTCGTGCTCCGGCGCTCCCTCACCGTCATCGACGAGACCCTCAACGGGATCGACGTCGAGGCCCTGCACCTCGCCGAGCGTGAGCTCCGGGCGCTGCGCGCCGAGGGCCGTGCCATCCTGCTGTGCACCCACGACTTCACCCTCCTCGAGCGCCTGGCCGACCGCATCGTCTTCCTCGACCTCGGTGAGGTCGTCGCGGCGGGGCCCACGGCCGACCTCGTGGCGGAGCACGGCTCCCTCGCCGACCTCGTCTTCGACCGGCTCGACTCGGACTCGAGGGCGTCGTGAGGCTCGGCCACTCGTTCGTGCTGGCCGGCATGCTGCTGCGCTTCTTCAGCCGGAAGGTGCTGCGGCTCGGGGTGCTCCGCTCGGCCACGGTGCGTGTGCTGGCCCTCGTGACCCTCGGCGTGCTGCTGCTCGCGGGCGTCGCCGGAGGGTATGCGTTCTTCCGCCCGATGGTCGCCGACGAGAACCAGTGGGGCCTGCTCTTCGACCTGTCGACGGTCTCGGTGGTGCTCTGGGCGCAGATGGCGTTCCTGCTCGTCAAGGTGCTCTTCCTCAACGCGGATGCCCTGCTCGACCTCAGCTTCCACCTGCCACTGACGAACCGGGAACGCACCCTGGCCTTCCTCGTCTACGAGGCCGTCATGGCCTCGGTCGTCGCGGCGGCCGGCTTCGTCTCGCTCATCGGTGCCGCCTTGCTGCTCCAGGGACCGGCCGTGGTGCCCCGGCTGCTCGAGTCCGTCGTGCTGCCGATGATGCTGACGTATGCCGTCATGACCGTCGCGTACCTCGCGCTCGGCCGGCTCGCGCTGGCTCTCGGGCTGCGCCGCATCCGCAACGTCCTGCTGATCCTGGCCGTCTTCGCCCTGCTTCTCACCTATGCCGGTCAGCTCTCGCACCTCACGGCAGTCGTGTCGGACAACTACCTCGCGGGCCGGGACTCCTTCGTCTGGGTGACCGCACTCTCGTGGCTGTCCGGCGAGATCGGCTCGCCGCTGGCCCTGCTCTGTGCCGTTGCCGCGCTGCTCGTGCTGGTGGCCCTGGCCGTCGTGCTGACCCCGAACGAGCACGTGCGCCACTCGCGGTTCGTCAACGTCCCCACCGGGAGTCGGCTGCGCGCGGTCCTCGACCCCTATGACCTGTGCCTCGTGCGGAGCACCCAGACCTGGCTCGGCGTGGCCGTGGCGGCCGCGCTCTACGCGGCGCTGGCCCTCTCGGGTCTGGCTAACCCGGTGTGGGCCCTGTCCCTGCTCTCGATCGGCGGGCTCTACCAGTTCGCGGCGACGGGACCGCTCCGCGCGCTCGTCGCCTCGCGGTCCTCGGCGTGGGTCGTCTACGGGAGGCTCGTCCGCGGACCCGTCGGCCTCGTGGTCGCGGGCGGGGTGCCGGCGACGGGACTGCTCTGGCTGATCGATCCCGAGCAGCTGTCGGGCGTGCCTCTGGCGCTGGTGGGTTCGGCTGCCGGTGCCGTCGTCGCGATCGGCATCGGGGTCATCTTCCCGGCCGAGAACGACAACCCCTTCTCGGTCTTCGTCGGCCTCTCGGTCACGGCCGCAGTGATGGCGCTGGTCGGTGTCTCCCTCGGCATCCTGCAGGCCCCACCGGCAGTCCTCGGCGTCGTCGCCGTCGCCAGCCTGGCCCTCCTGTCCTGGTACAGCGTTCAAGGCATTCGCATCGATGAGTCGAGGAGACGTCATGAAGAAGTCCCTGTTGGTCGTCAACACGGTGGTCGGCGCCGCCCTGCTGACCTTGGTGAGCGCCGCGGCCACGCTGCTCTCACTCATGCTGTCGACCGGTGAGGAGTCGGTGCGCCGCCTCGGGCTCTTCGGCTCGGTCTTCTTCGAGACCAAGGAGGTCCGGCCGGGCGTGACCGGGGCCGAGATGGGTCTCGCGAACCCCGTTCCGCTGGTGTTCGTCTTCCTCGGCTTCGCGGTGCTCATGGTGCTGGTCCAGCTCGCGTTCGCCGCGCTCAAGCAGTACCGCGCCGAGCTGATCGCGGAGCGGTCCCATAGCTGAGGCACGCCTCCATGCGCGGCACGAGCTGTCGTGGTGGGTGGTCCCCCGGGCGGTGGTCGGTCAGGTGTGGCCGCTGCTCGCCTTCCTCGGCGTTCTCGTGGCCGCCTCCCTGACCTATGCCGTGCGGTCCGGCGACGGGGTGCCGCTCGAGCTGTCGTGGGGGCTGTTCCTGCTCGCGGGTCCCGGCGTGGTGGGCTCTTTCGTGCTGCACGAGGGCGCCCACGTCGTCGCGCTGCGCGGGGCGCCGGGGGTGACGCACATCGCCGTCGAGCGCACGCTGCTCCGGGTATCCGTCGTGCCGGTCGGCGAGATGACGCCGAGCCGTGCAGCTGCAGTGGCCTTGGCGGGCCCGGGGGCGTGCGTCCTCGTCGGCGTGGCGCTCTGGGCCCTGGGCGTGCCGGCGGCGTGGTGCTGGTGCTACCTCGCGCACGGCGCCATGCTGCTGCCGTTCTTCGGCGACGGCAGGACGCTCGTCCGCAGCCTCGCACGGCCATGACGCCGGCGCGGTGGATTGCCGGCGCCTGGTGGCGGAGATCCACCGCACTCCCGTCCTCGGAGCAGAGGACGTATGCCGTGTGGCCCGGTCAGGGCAGCTTGGCGACGGTCAGCAGGATGGCTGAGTCCTCGAGCGCCTCGAGCGAGTGGCGCGCCTGCGGCATGACGAGCAGGTCCCCCGGGGCGCCCTCCCACGAGAGCTCGCCCGCGCTGATCCGCACGCGCCCGTGCATCACCTGGACCGTGGCCTCGCCCGGGTTCTCGTGCTCGGCGAGGACCTGTCCGGCTGCGAGCGCGACGACCGTCTGGCGCAGCACGTGCTCGTGGCCGCCGTAGACGGTGTCGGCACTGCGACCGTTCGAGGCGTGGGTGGCGTGCTCGAGCAGCTCGCGGGCGAGCGCGGTCAACGACGACTTCTCCATGCCTCCACCATGGCACTCGCGCGAGCGGCGGGACAGACTTCTGGCGCCGTGGACCCGGCTCCGCGCTCAGCGCACGCGACGCAGGTGGTCGGGTGCCGGCATACGACGAACCTCCACGCTCCAGAAGCGCACGACGAGAGGGTAGTCGGGCGCGAGCACGACCCGGTGCTCGAAGCCGCCCTCCCCGGTGGGCACGACCTCGGCGCGCGCGACCTCCGCGGCGGCAGCGACGGCCCGGTCGAGGTCACGGCGGTTGGTGTGGAGCACGACCGCGCCGACATAGGTCACGGTCGCGAGCTCGTGGCCCCGGTCGGGGTCCCCGGTGAGCAGCGTCCACGTGAAGGAGTCGCCGGCGATCGACCAGTCCTGCACCTGGGCGGCCCGCAGGTCGAGGGCGACGAGGTCACGGACGTCCTCCGGCAGCTCGGTCATGCCCCTATCGTGCCCGCCCGCCCCGGACGACACCGCCGCCGACCCCCTCCCTCGGACGCGCGTCGTCTAGCGTCGAGGTGTGGACATTCCCGACACGACCGGTGAGCGGCTCCTCCTTGCGGCGGCGGGAGTGGCCTTCCTGCACGCGGTGCCCAGCCTCTACTGGGCTGTCGGCGGCACGCTCGGCATGGACTCGCTGGGCACGTGGGCGCCGGCATGGCGGGCCGAGAGCCCCGTTCTCGTCGGCGTGCTGCTGGTCGGCATCTTCGCCGTCAAGCTGGCCGGCGGCATCGTGCCGCTGCTCGCCACTCGAGGACGCCTGCCACGAGCTCGCCTCTGGCGAGGCCTGAGCTGGGTCGGGGCCACGGTCCTCGTGCTCTACGGCGCGGCAAACGTCGTCGTCGGGAGCCTGGCCCTGCTGGGCGTCGTGCAGGGCCCTGCGGATGCCGCCTCCCGGACGGCGCTGACCGGGCACGTCCTGCTGTGGGATCCCCTGTTCCTGGTGTGGGGGCTGCTGCTGGGCGTCGGGCTCGCCCTCACGCGACAGCCCTCCGGGGTTGTCTCCGCTCCCCGCGACGTCAGGGAGGTCAGCAGGCGCCAGGCCTGAGAACCCGTGCCGCGGCCGGGGTCAGTCGAGGTCCTGCACGTCGGCGCGCCTGGCGATGGTCGCGGTCGCGCGGCGGCAGGCGAGGACGGGCACGCGCGGCACGATGTCGTCGAGGAAGCCGAACCGGCGCCGGAGCGAGCGGTGGTAGGCGTCCGCGCTGCGGTCCGAGACGAGCGCCGTCCACCAGTCGGCGAGGTCGCCCCAGCCGGGAGCGGCGAGCGAGCCGCCGTACTGCTGCAGCGCGAGCCCGGCGCAGAGGCTGGCGAAGGTCATCCGCTGCTCCAGCGGCCACTCCGCGAGGGTGCCGACGAGCAGGGCCGCGCCGAAGACGTCGCCGGCCCCGGTCGGGTCGACCTCCTGGACGCGCAGCGACGGGACGCGCGCCTCCTCGCCGGTGCGGGCGTCGATGCCGAGCGCGCCGTCGGCGCCGTTGGTGACGATGGCGACGGGCACGCGGTCGGCAAGCGCGTAGACGGCCTCGACGGGCGAGCCGGTGCCGGTGTAGGCCATGGCCTCGACGGCGTTGGGCATGAAGACGTCGCACCGGTCGAGCCGCTCGAGCACGTGCGGCGACCACTGCTCCTTGGGGTCCCAGCCGACGTCGGCGAAGACGAGCGCGCCGGCGTCACGGGCCCGGTCGACCCACGTCGGCCCGGTCGCGCCCCAGACCTCGTCCTCACCCAGGTCCACCATGACCGCGCGCGAGCGCGGCGGAGTCCCGATGAGCTCGGCTGCCGGCACGGGCGAGGGGTGGCCGTGCGAGACCATGCTGCGGTCGCGGTCGACCGACATCGAGACCGTGACCGGGCTGTGCCAGTCGGCGAACCGGCGGCTGCGGGCGAGGTCGATGCCCTCCTGCTCCTCGAGCGTGCGCCAGCAGAAGTCGCCGTAGTCGTCGTCGCTGAACGCCGCCGCGAGACCCGTGCGCAGCCCGAGTCGGCGGGTCGCGACGGCGAGGTTGGCGATGCCGCCCGGGCACGACGCGAGCCCCTCGGCCCACACCTCGGTGCCCGGCTTGGGCGCGCTCGGCAGCCCCGCGAAGATCATGTCGAGGAAGACGGTGCCCCAGACGAAGACGTCGAGCGATGGCTCGTCGGCGCCGCGGAGCGACGCGAGCGGGTCGAACGAATGGTGGTGGTGGGGCACGAACCCATGATCGCGCATCGTCGCGCGCGACTCACCGGGATTCCCGAGCAGGTATGCCGTGTGCCCCCACCCGGCGAGTGCTCAGTTCCGGACGTGCGTTCGTGGGCACTCGACGTGTGGGTGGGGTCGAGTGCTCAGTTCTCGACGTGGGTCGGTGGGCACTCGAGTGTCGCGTGGTCTCGTCGTCACGCCTTGGTACGGTCCGAGGGTGGTGGTGCCATGAAGCTGGTCATCCTCGGCGGGGGCGGGTTCCGCGTGCCGCTCGTCCACGGTGCGCTGCTGCGCGACACGGCCGACCGCCGCGTCACCGAGGTCGTGCTGCACGACACGGACCTCGCGCGCCTCGACGTCATGCGCCGCGTCCTCGCCGCGCAGGCCGCCCAGGCGGCCGACGGCCCCGGTCTCCCGGCTGCGCCACCGACGGTCACGGCCACGACCGACCTCGACGCGGCGCTCGCCGGCGCCGACTTCGTCTTCTCCGCCATGCGGGTCGGCGGTCTCGAGGGTCGCACCGCCGACGAGCGGATCGCCCTCGACCTCGGGCTGCTCGGCCAGGAGACGACCGGGCCCGGTGGTGTCGGCTACGGCCTGCGCACCGTCCCGGTCGCGCTCGACGTCGCCACACGCATACGCGAGCTGGCGCCCGACGCGTGGGTCATCAACTTCACCAACCCGGCCGGTCTCGTGACGCAGGCGATGCAGTCGGTGCTCGGCGACCGCGTCGTCGGCATCTGCGACTCGCCCCTCGGGCTCGCCAAGCGGGCCGCCGGGGCTCTCGGCCACGACCTCGACGACCTCGAGATCGACTACGCCGGCCTCAACCACCTCGGCTGGCTCACGGCCCTGCGGCGCGACGGGCGCGACCTGCTGCCGGACCTGCTCGCCGACGAGACGGCGCTCGCGGCGATCGAGGAGGGGCACCTCTTCGGCCCCGACTGGCTGCGCACGCTCGGGTCGCTGCCCAACGAGTACCTCTACTACTACTACTTCACGCGCGACGCGATCGGGCAGATCACGGCGGCGCCGCAGACGCGGGGCGAGTACCTCCTCGACCAGCAGGCCGCCTTCTACGCCGGGGTTGCCGGCGCGCCCGACGAGGCCTGGCAGCGCTGGGACGCCGTGCGCCGCGAGCGCAACGCGACCTACATGCAGGAGACCCGTGAGACCGACGACGGCGAGGCGCACGAGCGCGCCGAGGCCGACGTCGAGGGCGGCGGCTACGAGGGGGTCGCACTCGCGCTCATGGCGGCCATCGCCCGCGACGAGCCGGCCCGCCTCATCCTCAACGTCCGCGGCGGCGGAGCGGTCGCCGGCCTGCCGGACGACGCCGTCGTCGAGGTCCCGTGCCGGGTCGACGCCCGCGGGCCCGTGCCAGTGGCCGTCAGCCCCCTGCCCGGGCACGCGCTGGGGCTCGTGCAGCAGGTCAAGGCCGTCGACGAGCTCGTCATCCGCGCGGCCGCCGAGCAGTCGAGATCCCTTGCGGTGGAAGCGTTTGCGCTCCACCCGCTCGTCGACTCCGTCACCGTGGCACGGCAGCTCGTGACGGCCTACGAGCGCCGCCTGCCCGACTTCTACGCCTCGCTGGGCTAGTCCAGCCGTCTCATCCGGCCGTCACCCGAAGAGACACCACGGTGACCTTCCGGTCCGAACTGCCTGGTGAGTCGACCGACAGGCCGACGTAGCGGGCGTTCGTGCCGAGCGCGACGGAGCCGAGCTGGGTGCCCGGACCGACGCGGCCGGCGCGACGGAAGTCGATGCCGTCGTCCGACACCTCGACAGTCCCGAATCCGGGAGCGGTGCCCCAGTCGACGACCGCGTTGCCGAGAGCATGCGCCTTGCCGAGGTCGACGACCATGCGACCCGACCCCGTCACCTCCCACGCCGTCGAGTCCTTCCCATCGACGGCCGCAGCCGGCGAGGTCATCGTCGGCGGCAACGGCGAGGTCGGGAACGTCTGGCAGGCGAGGGCGAGATCATCCAGCGGGAAGGGCTTCCCGGTTCCGCGAACTGTCGTCGTCCGCCCGGACGACACCGTTGCGCGCCGGCGCCGGCCGTCAGCAAAGGCGACGTCGACCTGACCGTCGATGCCGCTGAGGCGCAGGGTGGCCGCATCGTCCACCGTGACGACGAGCTCCGCCGGTGGCCGACCGCCCCCGACGGCGGAGATGGTGGCCCGTGCTGCAAGCACGGCGCCGTCCGCCGTTTCGAGTCGCGTCTGGAGGATGCTGCCCCTCTCGGTCAGCCGCTGCGTGCCCTGGTAGCAGGGCACCGCGCCGTCGACCGCCATCGCGACCTCGCTCTCCACTGCGGCGCCAGTCAGGTTGAAGATGCTGAGCAGACCGCCGGCGAGAGAGGCAGTGACGCCCGGCGCACTGGGCCGGGGGGCTGCGGCCTCGGCATCGTCCGCGAGGCGGGCGAGGTCGGCGGACCGCACCTGCGGAAGGCCTTCGACGACCATGCCGGCGCTCCCGGCCGCGGGGCCGGCAGACAGGGTCACGATGCTGTCACCGACCTCGATCGGGTTCGTCCCGCCGCGCACGAGGAAACCGACGCGGTCGTCGATGCCGAGCCATCGCGAGCTGCGAAGCACTCGGGGATAGGACGCGCGCGTCGTCCACGTGACGCCGTCGTCGGAGGTCTGCACGACGTAGGCACGACCGGCGGCGGCCTCCCAGTCGATCGTCACCTGACCCACAGCGGTCGGGGTGCCGAGGTCGACCACGAGCCAGCTGTCGGTGCGGGATCGGTCGCCGCGCGAGACCGCCCATCGCGTCGCCGAGCTCGCGTCGGTGGCGAGAGCAGCCCCGCGCCCCGTGTCGCTCGACGACGCCGTGGTCGGGCGCCGGGCTGCGAGGTCGGCACCGCCCGCGGCCGTGCGCACCTCGAAGGAGATGATGGAGTAGCCGTAGGTCGGGTCGGGGGTGACGCCGAGCATCCGGACATGACGCGCTGTCACCGAGCCGGACACGTCGAGGACGTCGCGGCGGGCGACCCCGCTCGGCAGGTCGCCCTGCGCATCGGCGGCCGTGGCCTCGAGAGTGCCGTCTCCGGTGACGAAGGTGCGCGTGCCGTCGAGGCCCCGCACCCCCGGCATCGTCAGGTTGTGCAGGCCGAACGTGCCTTCGCGGTCGGCGACACCCGAGCTCGTCATCACGACTTCGCCGCCCGGCAGAGTTGCCAGCGCGACCCGCCCGGCCGTGCCGAGGGTGAGCACGGTGACCGACGCGTCGTAGCCGTCGCGTGCCGCGGCATACGTGCGCACGTTCCGACCGGTCACTCCGAGGTTCGTGCGAGGGAGGTACATCGGTGAGCTGCCACCGAGGTTGAAGAACCAGTCGTCGTGGTCGGGCTGCCACGCGAGCTTGACGAAGCCCGGCTTGCTGATCGCGCCTGCCCACGCCCGCCGGCTCTGGTGGGAGACGATGCCGGGACCCTCGCCCAGGTCGACCGCACCGGCGCCCGCGGCATACAGCTCCTCGGAGGTCAGGGGCACAGGCACGTCGCCATGAGCGGCGCGCCACTCGTGGAGCAGGAAGCTGATCGCGACCTCGGCGCGCGCCTCGGGCTCGTACTTCGGCTCGCCGGAGAACTTGGTCAGGCGGTATTCCGGCGGGTAGGCGAGGTAGGGCAGCAGCCGCTCCGCGAGGTCGGTCTCGGCACGGGCAGCGGCCCGGTCACCGGCCACCTGCGCGAGGAAGGCGATCGGGATGACGTCGCGGCCGTAGAGGTGCTCGCGGTCGTCGACGAGCGGCATGAGTGGCTCGCCCGCGTCGCTCATGACGCCGAGAAGGCGGTTCCACAGCGGCTCGCCGTTGGGCTGGCGGGTCAGCACCTCGGGCAGCGGCCGGCCGGCGACGATGAAGTGGGCGGAGTTGCGCCCCGAGGTGCGCCAGAGCTCGGACTGGTAGTGCGGGCCGAACGACCCGTGGTTCTCGACGACAAACGTGTCGTAGACATTGTGGGAGGTGTTGGTCAGCACCGGGACGCCGTCCACGAGGGCCGGGTTGGCCGCGTCGGCCTGCGGGAGGCCGGCCTCGT
This sequence comes from Terrabacter tumescens, assembly GCF_014646815.1. Lineage (GTDB taxonomy): Bacteria > Actinomycetota > Actinomycetes > Actinomycetales > Dermatophilaceae > Terrabacter > Terrabacter tumescens. Next base: position 66,635 of record NZ_BMNZ01000002.1, on the reverse strand, counting down.
TGCGGCTCCAGCGGCCGTAGGTGGCCATCCAGCTCTCCCAGCGGGGGTCGTCGGACCCCCACGCCAGGCCCGGGGCGAGGGACTGGGTGTAGACACCCATCTCCTCGAGCTTGGTGTCACCGACCCAGCCGCCCTTGAGGCCGTTGGGGCTCCACGATCCGGAGGCGGGGTCGTCGGAGGTGCCGAGGGACGTCGTGTAGGCCGCCTGCTCGACGGCGATGGCCTGCATGCGGGCGCGCGTCCGTGGGTCGAGCTCGTCCCACAGCAGGCGTGCGGCGAGCTGGACGTAGAGCTGGAAGGTGCTGTCCCAGAAGAGGGTCCGGCCCCATTCGGTGCCGCCGGCGTTGCGGTTGGTGCCGGCGAAGTGCGTGATCGTGGCCAGGGTGCGCTGCCGGAGGGTGGCCTCGTCGATGCCGGCCTCGTCGGCGTCGTAGTGGCCCCGGGTCAGCAACAGTGCGTGGCCGAGGACGACGGCGAAGTTGAAGTCCGCCTTGCGGTAGGTGCCCGCGGACGCGTCCCACTGCGTCTCCGTCCAGCGCGTGTGTCGCAGCAGTGCCCGGTGGTAGGTCTGTGCCACCTCGTCGCCATCGAGCCAGCCGGAGGGCGGCGAGAGCAGTGCTGTCTCGCCGGTCGCCAGGCCCAGCGCCGAGGCCGGGGATGCCTGTGCGACGGGGAGGCAGGTCGCGACGCCTCCCGCTCCGAGGAGCCCGAGGAACCGACGGCGAGAGGTGACGGTCGTTGTCATGGCGTGATCCTTCGGCCGCCCACGACCGGCAGTCAACGGTCTGTCGGCCGGCTGTCCGATCGGGACAAGCCCATCGGACACGGCCGGCACGGGCGCCGGAGCGGATCGGTCAGGCAGTTCCGGCCGGTGCCGTGGTCTGGACCGGCCGGAGCATCGGCGCCACCGGGACCTGAGGCACGAGCGGCAGGATCATCGCGACGTCGGCGCCACCCCACGGGGACACGCCCAGCTGCACCCAGCCGCCGCGCCGGGTGGCGACGTCCCGCACGAGCGAGAGGCCGAGACCGGTCTGCGAGAGGTCGTCGCGCACCCCGTCGAGGATCTCGCCGGGCCCGTGGTCGTGGACGAGGCCGTGCCCGGCGGCCGTGCGCAGCATCTCCGTGGAGAACCCGCGTCCCGAGTCGGCGACCCCGAGCGCGATGGCGTCGCGCATCGGACGGGCGTAGAGCAGCACCGTGTCGTCGTCGCGCTCGGTGTAGCGCAGGGCGTTCTCGACGAGGGTGTCGAGGCAGGCTCGCAGCCGCTCGCCCGAGCACGTCAGGGTGATCCCCGACGACTCGACGGTCCACGCCCGCTGCGCCACCATCGACCAGCGCTGGGCGGTCTGCCGCAGCACCGCGTCGACGTCGATGTCCGTGATCTCGAGGTCGGCCCCGACGCGCATGCTGCGCACGAGCCGCTCGCACACCCGGGTGAGGCGCACGAGCTCCTCGTCGACGACCTGCAGGTCCGCCAGGTCCTCGCCCGCCGGGGTGCGGTCCATGAGCATCTCGATGTAGCCGCGCGAGATCATGAGCGGCGAGCGCATCTCGTGCGAGGTCCGCAGCGTGAGCAGCTCGCGCATCGTCGACTCGGCGCGCTCCCTCGCCGCGTTCTCGGTGAGGTCCGACAGCGCCTGCTGGCGCCGGCGCACGTGCCAGATCATGAGCGCCATGAGCAGGAGCATGAGCGGGATCTCGGTCGTCTCCTGCCAGTCGAGGACGCCGCTCGCGACGCGGGTCACGAGGATCCCGCCCGTCACGACCGTGTAGAGACCGAGGCCGATCCACGTGGCCCGCGGGCTCCACTGCTCGAGGCCGAAGCAGAGCGCGAAGGCGGCCCACCCCACGTGGTAGGGCACGGTCTCGCTGCCCGGCAGGGCGAGCATGGCGGCCGCGCACAGCGTCGCGACCACGGTCCAGACGACCACCATCCGCTGGCGCATCGTCAGGCGTCCTCGTAGAGGCCGTAGCCGACGCCGCGCAGCGTCTCGATCGGGATGTCCTGGCCGAGCTTGGAGCGCAGCCGCCCGATGCAGACCTCGACGACGTTGCTGCCCGGGTCGAAGTCGAGGTGCCACACGTCGTGGAGCAGCTCCTCCTTGCGGCACACCTCCCCGCAGCGGCGCATGAGGTGCGCGAGCAGGCTGAACTCCCGCTCGGTGAGCGAGGCGCTGACCGACCCGAACGTCGCCCGTCGCCGCCCGACGTCGAGGCGTATGCCGCCCACGTCGAGGAAGCGGTCGTCCGCGGGTGCGCGCGCCGCGCCGACGTTGCGCCGGACGCGCGCGAGCAGCTCGGTCAGGCTGAACGGCTTGGCCACGACGTCGACGGCGCCGCGGTCGAGCGCCTCGACCCGGGTCCCGACGTCGGTGACGCCGGACAGCACGATGACCGGCGTCGACCTCTTGCGCGCGTTGACCGCGTCGAGCACTGCCAGGCCCCCGAGGCCCGGCATGACGAGATCCAGGACGATGAGATCGACGTCCCTCGACTCCAGCCGCTCGATGGCAGCGCTCGCCGTCCCCGCGGTCACCACCGAGTGACCTTGCGACGCGAGCGACTTCGCCAGCAGTGTGCGGACGCGCTCCTCGTCGTCTACGACCATGACAGTAGCCATGCCAGACCCCCATCCCCGAGATGCCAGATCAGTATGGATCTCGGCTCACAGGCCCGGCACCGAGAACCGTCAGAAGCACTGCAGATTGGGGTTCCGGAGTCGTACCTATCGACGCAATCCGGGCGCCAACATGACAGGAACATGACAGCGGCCTCTCGGGGTGGTGACCCGTCCCTGACCCGACGGCCACCGGATCGATGACAGTTGCCTGAGCCCTCCTCCGATCTCGACGGAGTGCCCTGACCGCGCGTGCGACCTTCGCGGGACGACGACCTCGCACCGAGGCCGTCACAGAGCATCACGTGGGGGTTTGCCGTGGACATGCCGAAGCTGCGCAGGCGTTGCGTCCCGATCGTTGCCACTCTGACCGCGCTCGCCCTCGCCGGAGTGGCGCAGGTGGGTGGGCCGCTGGCGGCGGCTGCGGCCGCGCCGAGACCGGCCGCCGCACCCGCTGCTCCTGCTGCGGCGGCGCCCGCGGCCACCCGCGCTGCGGCGCCCGCCGCAGCCACGCCGACGGGTGGTCCCTGCCCGTCGACGACCGCGGCGGGCAAGGGCTGCATCTCGCTCACGGTCACGAGCGCTCGTGACGTCGGCCCGGCGGACGCACCGCACAAGGGCGACGCCGTCACGGCATACAGCTGGATGATCAACGAGGACAGCACGGGCGACCCGGGGACGGCCGCCGCGCCGCTCCTCGACCGCTGCCTCCCGTCCCGGGCACCGGGTGGGAGCACCAAGCCCGCCAGCCCGGCTGCCGGCGACCCCACCGAGCCGTATGCCGACAGCTGCCCTTGGCCGTCCGTGCGGCCGACGTCGGGGCACTCGAAGATCGTGGCCCAGGGTGACGAGAGCGACCTCGGCACGAAGGTCCTCGAGGGTCTCGCGCCCGGCAAGTACCTCATCTCCGTGACCGCGGACGGCTACAAGATCGACGGCGCGCACTTCATCGTGACGGCCGGCCAGAAGGGCCTCGTCAGCGTCGGCATGCAGCCGCTGCCCCTCCCGCTCGCGACGATCAAGATCCAGGTCTTCAACGACAACGTCCCCGCCGACGGCACCTACGAGGCCGACGCCGAGCGGGGTCTCGCCGGCTTCACCGGCAACCTCTCCGACGTGCTCGGCCCGGTCTCGACCGACTACTACGGCAACGCTCTGTGCACCGTCTACAAGCACGGGACCAACGGGCGCATGCTCTTCGGCGCTGACGGCAAGCCCGTCGTCGACACGACCCGCTCCACCGGCAAGTGCACGAGCGACGCCCAAGGCGTCATCACGATCCCCAACCTCGGCCCGAACCGCTACGGCGCCACGGTCTCCCCGCCGGCCGGCTCGTCCGGCTGGGTGCAGACGACGACGCTCGAGGGCGGGCACGACCACGACATCTGGGTGCGGGAGGGCGACACCGGCCTCGACACCGAGTTCCTCAAGGGCGCCGAGCCCGTCCCCTCGACCCAGTTCGGGTTCGTCAGGGTCCGGGCGCTGCCCGCCTCCTCCGCGACCGGTGAGGTCAAGGGCGTCGTCATCGCCGGACTGCCCTACATCGGTGGGCAGAACGGGCAGGTCGTGCCCGAGACCGGCTGGGCCGGTGCGAAGTCGGCCGGCCCGATCGCCTCGCCGTGGGTGGCCCTGTCCGACCTGAACCGTGGAGACGCCGCTGTCTACGTCGGACGTGGCGCGGCCAACGGCTCCTTCGACATCAAGAACGTCCCCGACGGCACCTACCAGCTGACCCTCTGGGACGACGACCAGGACTACATCCTCTGGAGCTTCAACGTCGAGGTGTCCGGTGGCGACCTCGTCGACGTCGGCAACAAGATGCTCGTCGGCTGGTTCACCCACGTGCGCGGCACCGTCTTCGTCGACGACAACGGCAACGGCCGCCGCGACCCCGGCGAGGCTCCGGTCCCCGGCTTCACCCTGACCGTGCGCGAGCGCGACAACACGCTCATGGACCAGTACACGAACCTCGTCAACACGAGCGACCAGGGCGTCTACGACATCAAGGAGGGCTACCCCCTCAGCAAGTGGCTCGTCCTCGAGGCGTTCAACACCCGCTACCGGACGACCGGCGTGACCTACCAGGCCGACAACGAGGACTCGCCGACGACGATCCTCGGCGCTCTCGTCGACCTCGACTTCCTGCCCGTCATCGGCCTGTCCGGCCGGGTCGACTGGGGCGTCGAGCCCTACGGCACCAACGAGAACGGTGGCATCGCCGCGACGGTGTCCTACGACACGACCCGCAACGAGCTCGACCCCGCCGACGCCGTCAGCGAGGACTACCAGCCCGGCATCCCCGACGTGAACGTCCACGTCTACGAGCCGGTGACCTGCACCGCGACCACCGCCGAGGAGAAGGCGAACACCTGCCGGCAGGGCAAGCAGATCGTGCCGCTGTCGGTGCCCAACCCGGCCCACGAGACGGACCCGACCGCCCCGGCGACCATCGCCAACCCCGACCCGGAGCGCGGCGCGCTCGTCAAGGGCTCGGAGCTCCAGCCGAAGTACACGACCGAGGAGTGGGCCGCCCCGCGCGGCTGCACCGCCCGGCAGTGGGACGGCACCGAGCTGACCGACCAGCTCGCCCTGCCCGAGTCCGGCTCCGCCGCGAACAACCTCTGCGTCGAGGCCCCGATGATGGGCTTCCAGGCAGGCGCGTCCGACACCAGCACGCCCGGTGCGGCGGGCCAGACGGTCAACGGCAACTACGGCTTCGGCGACCTCGCGGCCGGCGACTACATCGTGGCCGTCGAGGTGCCCAAGGACCCGGTCGACGGCAAGCCGATGTACCAGGTGACCAAGGAGGAGGACGTCAACGTCTTCGACGGTGACACCTACCTCTCCCAGGAGAACTTCCCGCCGAGCTCGACGGAGGCCGCCTCCGACGGACCGGGCACCGGCAACGACCCGCTGCCGCCGACCCAGCCCCCGTCGCAGGGAGCCGGCATCATCTCCGGCTGCGCGGGTGCGCTCCACAAGGTCGACGTCACCAACCCGGCCTTCCTCGCCGGGGGCGGCAGCCCCTTCCAGGGCCAGGACCGTCCGCTCTGCGACGCGAAGCTCATCACCGTGCGCAGCGGCCAGACCGTGGCACCCAACTTCAACCTCTTCACGCCCGTCCCGCTCCCGACGCACTTCTGGGGCCTGACGATCAACGACCTCGGCCTGTCCCTCGACAAGCGGAGCGCCAACTACGGCGAGGCCCAGGGCCTGCCCAACGTCCCCGTCGGCCTCTACGACTGGAGCGGACGCCTCGTCGACACCACGCACACCGACTTCAACGGCTTCTACGAGGCCCTCGAGCCCTCGACCGGGACGTACAACTGCCCGGTGCCTGCCGGTCCGTGCCCGAACATGTACCGCTTCACCGGCAACGACCCCGGCGCGCCGGGTGACCCGAACCCGGACTACGACCCGGCCTACCGGACCATCAGCACCAACTTCCAGGGCTGGCCCGGGCTCTACACCGTGACCGACACGGCGCCCACCCAGGCCGCCGCGACGGTGCTTGCCCCCGGGACCACGGCGTCGAACCCGGCACGCTGCAACCTCGGCACGACCGACCCGCAGCTGCTCTCCGTCGACCACCCCTACGTGCGGCCCACCGGGACCGGACGCACCGTCACCGTGACCGGCACGGGCTTCGGGTCCACCCGCGGCACCGGCTCCGTCACCCTGACCAACAGCGCGGGCACCAACGTGCCCGTCACGAGCTACGGGACATGGTCCGACACGAGCATCACCTTCACGGTCCCGGCCGCGACCTCGACCTCCCGGGGCGCCCTCAAGGTCTCGATCACCACGGCCGCCAAGCGCTCGACGTACAACGGCATCACGATCTGGAACCTCGGGTCCGCACCGGGAACCAACGCCTCGACGGCCTACAACCCGAACGTCGTCGAGGTCCGACCGGGCACGCAGTACGACACCGTTCAGAAGGCGCTCGAGGCAGCGGCACCGACCTCGGCCCGCAGGTACTGGCTCGTCGTGGTCTGGCCCGGCACGCCCACCGCGCTCAACCCGCGCGGCGAGTACAACGAGAACGTCATCGTCCACCACCGCGTCGCCATCCAGGGCGTCGGCCCCGGCGGCTTCGTCCCGCAGGCGGACGGATCGCAGAAGTGGATCGCGGGCTCGATCATCGACGGCTCCGGCTTCAGCCCGGACCTGCCCGGTGGGACGGCCTGGATCGCGCTGCTCTCGCGGCTGCGTTACAGCGGTGAGCTCGACGTGCCCGACGCCGCCACGGTGACCGTGCTCGACGACCCCGCAGCCTCGGCAGCGCGACTCGACGACACGGCATACCCCGTCGCGATCGACGGACTGCAGGTCACCGGCGGAGCCCAGTCCGACTTCCCGGGCAACGTCAACGTCCTGACCGGCGGCGTCACGACGCCCTACGGCGCCACCGGCGCGCTCGTCACCCAGGGCGGCGGGATCTACCTGCACAACAACAACCGCGGCGTCCGCATCACCGACGACCTCATCGTCGGCAACAGCGGCAGCTACGGCGGAGGCATCCGCGTCGGCACGCCCTACACGGGCGACAACCACAACTACGACGCGCTCATCGCCGACAACCAGGTGCTCAACAACGGCGGGACCAACCTCGCCGGCGGCATCGGCCTCTTCACCGGCAGCGACGGCTACACGATCAGGCACAACGCCATCTGCGGCAACTTCTCCGCGGAGTACGGCGGCGCGCTGACGGCCTTCGGCTACATGAGCAACTCCGGCGGCCACGACGGCGGCACCATCAGCGGCAACACCGTCTGGTTCAACAGCTCCTACGACGAGGGCGGCGCGATCATGCTCGCCGGCGAGCTGCCGGCCGACCCGACCGGCCTCAGCCCCGGCACGGGCGAGGCGACGATCGACTCCAACGTCATCGACGCCAACCTCGCGAGCGACGACGGCGGCGGCATCCGACTGCTCCAGGTGGCCGGCACGCACGTCACGAAGAACGACCCGCAGACGATCACGATCACCAACAACACGATCACGAACAACGTCTCGGCCCACGAGGGCGGCGGCATCGCGCTCGACGACGCCCCGTTCGTCACCATCGCCGACAACACCGTGGCGGGCAACCTGACGACGGCGACCGCGGTCACCTCGGACGGCCTCCCGGCGCCCGCGGGTCTCTCGACCGGACCCAACAGCGTCCCGCTCATGGCCCGCCTGAACAGCAGCCGCAGCTTCTCCTCCTTCTCCCTGCTGAAGGTGGACGGGCAGCAGACGTTCAGCCGGCCGGTGCTGCTCGACAACGTCTTCAACGACAACCGTGCGGGCACCTACATCGGCGGCTACGTCTACGGCATCGGCGGCACGCTGCCCGACGGCTCGGACAACTCCGTCGACCCGTGGGACATGGGCGTCGTCGGCGACCCCGGCCAGCTCCACCCCGTGGGCGGCGTCATCCAGACGACGACCGGCACGGACGGAGGGGAGTTCGTCACCGTCTCAGACACCGCCGGGTTCAAGGACCCGACGCCGGAGCTGACGGTCACCGTCCTGGCGGCCCGCACGTACCCGGCCTTCCGTGAGGCGGCCATCGTCACGGCCCTGCTGCCGCCACGACTGCGGGCGGACTACCACCTCTCGGGGACGACCGCGACGGCATACGGCAAGGGACGTGGGACCACCACGGTCACCTACGGGACGCAGACGCTGCTCGGAAGGACGACGCCGTGGACCGTCACCGTCAGGGCTCCCAGCCTCGACATCGACGGGCAGGCCAGGCCGACCGGCTCGGCCAGGCGGTTCGACTCCGGCTCCGACCAGTACGTGCCGTAGCCCACCGACCGGCCCCCGGGGCCATCCAGGCACTCCCACTGGACCCCCCGGCCCCGGGGACCCCGGTCGCCCGCCTTCCAGAACCTTCCCGACCCGCTCCACGCTCCACCCGTCCGGCGAGACCCGTCGGACCGACCTCAGGAGACCTGATGACCGACGAAACACGCTCAGAGACGACCGGGCCCGGCCGGCGGGCGATGTTGCTGGGTGGCGCGGGCGCCGTCGGCAGCGTCCTGCTCGGCACGCGCCTCAGCTTCGCCCAGCCGACGCGGCCCACCGTGGTGCAGGCCGCCGCGTCGGGCACCGCGAAGTCGGTGCACCTGGCCGGGACGGACGGGTGGGTCAGCATGCCGGCGGGCTCGCCCCCGGACCTGCCCTTCTTCCCCGACTCGCTCGCCCCCTCGCCCTTCGACACCTACGTCTTCGGCTTCCGTGACGTCACGGCGATGGCGACGGCGCAGGAGGTCGCGGCGGTGCGCGGCAAGGCGCAGATCTCGGCGCCGATGCTCGCCTTCGACGAGGGCGACGACGTGACGATCAAGCTCTCGAACCTCGGCCTCCTCATGCGGCCCGACCTCTTCGACGGGCACACGCTGCACTGGCACGGCTTCGTCAACGCCATCCCGCTCTTCGACGGGGTGCCGGAGCTGTCGCTCGCCGTGCCGATCGGGCGGGACCTGTCCTACTTCTACCGTCCGCACGACGCCGGGACGTACATGTACCACTGCCACTTCGAGGACGTCGAGCACGTGCAGATGGGCATGACCGGGATGGTCTTCGTGCGGCCGAAGCAGAACGGGACGCGTGTCGGGAACGTCCCGACCGGCGTCCGGTTGGCCTACGCCTACAACGACGGCGACGGCAGCACGCGCTACGACCGGGAGTTCGCGTTCATGATCACCGAGCTGTGGTCGGCGGCGCACTACCGCGACGCCCACATCCAGGTCAGCGACTGGACCGACTACGCGCCGAGCTTCTGGCTGCTCAACGGCCGCGGCTACCCCGACACGATCGCCCCCAACGGCGACCCGCAGGTCACAGCAGGGGGCCGCCTCCAGTACCAGCCGATCTCGTCGCTCATCACCTGCAACGTGGGCGAGACCGTGCTGCTGCGGCTGTCGAACCTCGGCTACCAGAACCACCCGCTGACCCTCGACAACGTCGACATGCAGGTCATCGCCAAGGACGCCAGCCTGCTCCGGGGCCGCGACGGCTCCACGAACTACCAGGTGACCAACACCGTCGACGTGGGGCCCGGGGAGAGCCGGGACGTGCTCGTCACGCCGCGCCAGCCCGGCGAATACCTGCTCTACGACCGTAACTACGCCTACCTGGGCAACGGCGGGGGACCGGGGTGGGGCGGCATGATGACCGTCCTCCGCGTCGGCGCGGCCGGCACGTACGCCCCCCAGACCCAGCCGAACACCTGAGAGCCGACGGAGGACGACCATGCGACTCAACCGAACCCGAGCCCGGACGCGTGACGCGGCGTCAGCCGCGCGCCTCCGCCGGCGCTCCGGCATCCTCGCCGCCGTCGGCGCGCTCGTGGCCGCGGTGGCCATCGGCTCGACCGCCGGAGCACAGGCGGCCACGTCCGAGGGGCTGCTCTGCCAGACCGACCCCCACCAGACCTTCTCGCTCACGGCGCGGACCGGCTACATCTCCACGCCCGACGGCAACTCCATCTACATGTGGGGCTACGGGATGAGCTCGGGCCAGTTCCAGCTGCCCGGCCCGGTCCTGTGCGTGACGTCGGGCCAGCCCGTCACCGTCATCCTGCACAACACGCTGACGGAGCCGACCTCGATCGTCTTCCCCGGCCAGAAGGCGGTCAAGGCGAACGGCAACCCGGCCCAGCCGCAGCTCGACACCGGCGGTTCGCTGACCTCCATGGTGCAGGCCGCTGACGCCACGGACGGCTCGGTCACCTACACGTTCACCGCGGGTTCGCCTGGTACGTATCTCTACTCGAGCGGCACCGACGTGACGAAGCAGCAGCAGATGGGCCTCTACGGCGCGCTCGTCGTGCGTCCTGCCGGCGCCGCCGGCCAGGTCAACGACCGCACCGACTCGGCCTTCAGCCCGCAGCACGAGTACGTCTTCCTCCTCTCGGAGGTCGACCCCGAGGTGCACCTCGCGGTCGAGCGCAGCCAGCCGGTCGACTGGTCGGCCTACAACGCCCGCTACTACCTCATCAACGGCCGCAGCATGCCGGACACCCTGGCGCCCAACAACGCCTCGTGGCTGCCGAGCCAGCCGTACGGCGCCCTGGTGCACATCAAGCCCTGGGACGCCGCCACCAACCCGCTGCCGGCCGTCATCCGCTACCTCAACGCGGGCCGGGTCAGCTACCCGTTCCACCCGCACGGCAGCGACGAGCGGGTCGTCAACAAGGACGGCCACGCGCTGCAGGGGACGAGTTCGACTGCGCCGCAAGACCTCTCGTACCTCAAGTACGACATCGACGTCATGCCCGGCCAGACCGTCGACGCGCTGATGGACTGGCGCGACGTCGAGCACTGGGACGCGACGACCAACCCGATCCCGACGCAGCTGCCCGTCATCACCGACCAGCTCCTCGTCGGTGCCGACACGTGGTTCAGCGAGAGCCCCTACCTCGGCACGAAGGGCAGCTACCCGGCCAACATCACCGTCAACAACGAGTGCGGCGAGTACTACCACGTGGCCCACAGCCACGCGCTCCAGCAGGCGACCAACTACGGAGCAGCCTTCGGCGGCATGATGACGGTCTTCCGCATCGACCCGGCCGCCGGCTGCCCGACGAGCTGAGGACGATCCGATGACCTCTCGACACAGCCTCCGGCACCGTCTCGGCGTCTCCGCCGTGGCCGCCACGCTCGCGTCCGTCCCCTTCGCGGGCACGGCCCTCGGCGCCACGACGGCGTATGCCGGGTCGCCGGCCTCGGCGTCCGCGTCCACTCCCGCGTCGGCTCCCGCTTCGGCTCCCGCCGCAGCACCGGCCGCTCCCGCGGTGCCCGTCGGCAAGCTGACGCCCAACACCCCCGGGTGCACGGTCACGCCGGCCGCCGGCACGACGCCCGAGACGGTCGCGTGCGACCTCTGGGCCAAGACGGGGACCAACCAGGTTCTCGGACAACCGATCCCGATCTGGGGCTACTCGACGACCGCGGACGGGCCGGCCTCGGCACCCGGTCCGGTCATCATCGCCCGGCAGGGTGACCGGGTCGTCCTGACCGTGCACAACGGCCTGGCCGAGCCGACCGCCCTCGCCCTGCCCGGGCAGCCCGCCTCGGCCATCACCGAGGGGCTCTCGGCCACGGCCGAGGTCACCGGGATCACCCCGGGCGCGAGCGCGCGCTACACCTTCACTGCGGGACGGGCCGGCACCTTCCTCTACGAGGCCGGCCACACCGCGGGCGGCGCCCGGCAGGTCGCCATGGGGCTCGCGGGTGCGCTCGTCGTGCTCGGCGACGGCACGGCATACGGCCACTCCTTCGACGACGAGTCGGTGCTCGTGCTCAGCGAGATCGACCCGGCCTTCAACGCGCACCCGACGACCTTCGACATGCGCGAGTTCCACCCGGCCTACCGCCTCATCAACGGCAAGCCCTTCCCGTCGAGCGACCCCGTGCCGACCGACCAGGGGCACACGGTGCTGCTGCACTACGTCAACGTCGGCTCCGAGCTGCACTCCATGAGCACGCTGGGCACCGAGCAGACGGTCCTGTCGCACGACGGGCACGGGCTGGCGTTCGCCGAGCCGTCGGTCGTCGCGGCGGTCGACCCGGGCGTCACCGTCGACGCCCTCGTCACGGTCCCGACCGGTCCCGAGTCGAAGATCGCGGTCTTCGAGTCGGCGGCCCGTCTCGACAACGCCGGCCAGAACGCCGGCGACCCCCTGTCGGTGGCCTTCGGCGGCATGCTGACCTTCCTCGACACCAACGCGCCGGCGCCGAGCCTCGACAAGATCGGGCCGGTGTCGACCGCCATCAAGGTCACGCCCAACCCGTCCGACGGGACGGGTGCGGTCACCGTCACGGCGACGGTCAGCGATGCGACGACGGGCAACCACCTCGTGAGCGGCGCCGAGCTCGTCGTCGACGACGCCGTCACGGTCGGGCCGGGCTTCGGTCAGGCCATGTCCGGCCCGTTCGGCACGACGAGCGCGACTGCGACCGGGACCATCCCGGCCGTGGCGACCGCCGCCGACTGTGCCCTGCCGGCCCCGCCTCTCGACCTGCACTGCCTCACGTCGGCCAAGCACACGATCTTCGTGCGCGGCCTCGACTCCGACGGCAACTGGGGCGTCGTCGGGTCGGTCATCCTCAACCTGGCCAAGACCGGTCCGCAGACGGTCGCGCTCAGCGTGACCCCGTCGCCGGCCAACGGCACGGGCGCCGTCACGGTCAACGCGACCGGTGACGACACCGCGGCGGGCGGCACGATCACCGACGCGGAGTACTTCGTCGGCGCAGCCGCCGGCACCGACGGCCAGGGCACGCCGATGACCCTCAACCGGGTGGCCACCAAGGTCGCCGAGACCGGGTCGATCCCGGCCGCGCAGGTCACGGCCCTCGGTGAGGGGACGGCCCAGGTCTGGGTCCACAGCCGCAACTCCCAGCACATCTGGGGCCCGGCCGTGCCCGTCGACCTGACCGTCGACCTGACCGCACCCGCGGTCAACGCCGCGACCGTCGGACCCAACCCGAGCAACGGGGTGGTCGGCTCGAAGGCCTACCCCGGCTACCTCGTGATCTCTGCGGAGCTGCAGGACCGCGACACCAGCGGCGGGCTCCAGAGCAAGGTCCTCGCCGGCGAGGCGTTCATCGACCCGACGAGCACGACCCCGGCCTTCGGCAAGGGCCTCAGCCTCATCGCCGTCGACGGAGCCTTCGACTCCCCGACCGAGCAGGTCTACGGCCTCATCCCGCTGACGCAGGTCAAGGCCATGACGGCGGGCGAGCACAAGGTCTACGTGCACGGCAAGGACGCCGCGGGCAACTGGGGCAGCCTCACGGGTGCCAACTCGCTCGTGCGACTCTACGTCGACAGGACGGCGCCCGTCCTCGGCACGTTGACGGCGTCGCCCAACCCGACGAACGGCGCGGCCGCTCTCGACGTGGCCGCCCCGGTCACCGAGGCCGTCATCCCGTCCATGACCGGCCCCCGCTTCCAGGGCGCCGAGTACTGGACCGGGACGACCGACCCCGGCGCCGGCAAGGCCACCCGCGTGCAGACCACCGACACGGGCACCGGCATCACGGCGTCGATCCCGCTCGCAGGCATCGCCAACGGCACCGTCCAGTTCAACCTCCGCGTCCAGGACGCGGCCGGCAACTGGAGCAACGCCTCGTCGGTCTCGGTCAGGGTCGTGCGGCCCAACGCGATCTTCAGCGACTCGTTCGACAGCACGCTGTCGACCTGGACGACGAAGGTCGGGTCGGTCGCCGGCACGACGGCAGCGGGTCTGCCGAACGGCGGCGGCAACGTCGGACTCGCGGCGACCGTGGGCTCGCGCAACGCCCCCGCCTACGTCGTCGACGAGAGCCCGGCCAACGAGGTGACCTACCACGCCCAGTTCGCCTTCCACCCGAACACCCTGTCCACCGGCGCCAGCGCGACGGCCTGGGTGACGGTCTTCGAGGGACGGACGGCCACCGGCCAAGCCTTCGCGGTGCAGTTCCACCGCGTCGGCACGGGCGCCACCGCCGGACAGCTGCGGATCGTCATGAACCGCAACACGACCGGCAACACGACGGGTCCGGCAGTCGGCCTCTCCACGGGCTCGCACACCGTCCGGGTCGACTGGGTCCAGGGGACGGGCGGCTCGCTCCGCCTGCTCGTGGACGGCACCCTGCGCGACACCCGCACCGGGAACAACACCGGCTCGGCGATGCAGGTCCAGGCGGTCCGCCTCGGCATCACCTCCGGACCCACCACCACGTCGACCATGGCGGGCACGGCCTGGTTCGACAGCTTCGTCTCGACCCGGAACAGCATCCCCTGATCCGGTCCCACCTCGTGCCGGGGTCACCTGCCCGTGACCCCGGCCGGCAGCATCGGAGGGCAGTCCGAATGAGCACCACCACCATCCCCGCGGGTCCGCCGGCAGGCGCCCCCGCTCCCGCGCCCCGCCCGGAGCGCGGGACCTGGTCCCGCACGGCGCTCGCCGTCGTGGCCGTCCTCGTCGTCGCCGTCCTCGGCCTGCTGGGGGCTCGTGCCCTCCGGGCCGGGGACGACGACCCGGGGCGGCCGGTCCCGCAGTCCGCCGAGATGGAGACGGCTCTCGGGGTGCGGATCTCGCGCGTCGCCGTCGTCGGTGACGGTGGCCTCGTGACCGTCAGCTACGTCGTCCTCGACGTCGACAAGGCCTCGCGCTTCCAGGCCGACACGAAGCACCCGCCGGTCCTGCGCAGCGAGGCCCGCGACGGGTCGACCAACCGGGTGTCGGTCATGCGCCAGGGGCACATCAACCGTGCCGGGGCGACGTACTACTTCGTCTACCAGAACACCGGTGGTGCCCTCCGCGCCGGTGAGGACGCGACGATCGAGTACGCCGGCCTGCGCCTCGAGCACGTCCCGGTGCTGTGATGGGCGCGCGCCGGGTCCTCGTGACCCTGGCCGTGGCGCTCGGCACGGCCCTGCTCGTCGGGCTCGGGGCGTCGCCGGCCTCCGCCCATGCCTACCTCGCCTCGAGCACCCCCGGTGACGGGGCGAGCCTGTCTGCTGCGCCGCGCACGGTCGAGCTGCACTTCACCGAGCACGTCGTCCCCGAGGCGACGGAGATCAGCGTCGTGACGGCGGACGGCCACCGGCTGCCCGCCACGGGGCTGCACCTCCTGGAGAGCGACGAGGACCAGGAGGCGCCGGCGAGCGTCGTCGCGACGCTGCCGTCGCTGGGCGTCGGCGCCTACCATGTCGCGTGGCGCACCCTGTCGAGCGACGACCTCCACGAGTCGGCGGGCACGTTCGCCTTCGGCGTCCAGAGCGAGGTCGAGGCGACCGGGCCGAGCGAGACGAACCCCGACCTCTTCGAGCTGGTCGGCCGCTGGGCCGTGCTCGCCGGCATCGGCGCCGGCCTCGGTGCCGTCGTCGTGGGCCGTCTGCTCCACCGCCTGCCGGCGGAACGAGGGCGTATGCCGTGGGCCCACCTTCGGCGCCTCGCCGCCCGTCTGCTCGTGGTCGCGGCCGTCGTGGCCGCTGCGGTGGCCCTCGTCGACCTGGCCAGGTTCGGGGCGGGTGCGTTCACGACGGGCTACGTCGTGCGGTGGGGGCTGCGTGAGGTCGCCCTGCTCGGTGCCGCGCTGGCACTCGCGCGGGGGTGCCGGTGGACCGCGACCGCGTCGCTCGGCGTCGCCGGCCTGCTCACGGTGAGCATCGGCCACTTCGGGCTGCGGGGCGGCCCGACGTGGGTGCTGACCTCGACGGCGCACCTGCTCGCCGCCCTGCTGTGGGCGGGCTCGGTGGGCGCGCTCGCGCTCCTCGGCCTGCGGTCCGCGGGACTCGGCCTCACGGGCCCGGAGGTCCGCACGGTCCTGCGCGGCTTCCGGGTGCCGGCGACGGTCTCGGTCGTCGTCGTCGGCGTGACCGGCCTCTACCTCGCCAGCGACGTCGTCGTCTCGGTCGACGCCGCCCTGCTCACGACGTACGGTCGCGTCCTGCTCGCCAAGGTGGCGCTCGCGGGTGTCGTCGGGCTCGTCGCCCTGGTGACGACCCGCCGCCTGCACGCTCGGGGGGTGCAGGCGCAGGGCACCCGTCGACCCCTCGTCGGGGTCGAGGCCGTCGGCCTGCTCGTCGTCGTCGCGCTGGCCGGGCTGCTCGCGACGGGACAACCGGCGGTCTCGCCGCGGCTCGTCACCGAGCAGGCCCCCAGCGTCATCGACGACCGACCGGTCGCCGACCTGCAGCAGACGGTCGCCCTGCGGCCGAACCGGCCCGGTGCCAGCGTGGCCCTCGTCGACGTCCTCGACACGCGGCGCCCCTCCCCGGGACCGGTCACGGGGGTGTCCGTGACGGTCCGTGACTCCTCCGCGGGAGACGCGGCGGCAGGCGCCGCAGGGCCCTCGAAGGCCCAGGCGGTGACGGCGACCCCGGTGACCCGCACGCGCTGGTCGGCGGCGCTCGAGCTGCCCTCGAGCGGGGCCGTCGACCTCGACGTCGTCGTGCACCGCCGTGGCGTCGCCGACGTCCGCAGCACGGTGCACTGGGTCGTCGGGCCGAGCAGCTCCGAGCCGGTCACGGTGGTCTCGCGCGCCCCGGTCTCCGGCCTGCTCGCGTGGTCGTCGGTCGCGCTAGCCTTCGCCGCGCTGGGAGCCGCCCTGCTGCTGCGGGCCCGCCGCTCGCGAGCGGTGTCGCCGCCTCGTCGTCCGCGTCCGGCGGACGAACCGGGCACCGCCGCCCTCCGCGACCGCGTGGCACGATGACCTCGACCCTGTGGGTGTCGGCGTTCGTCGCCGACGGCGGCAGATCCACGCTGTACTGGAGACCAGGGCGGCCACGCGCCGCCCGGGGAAGGGATGCGACATGCGACGCCGGACCGAGCGGAGGCTGACTGCCGCACGCGCTGCGGCCGCCTCGCTCGCGGTCGGAGCGGTGCTGCTCGGGTCGGGTGCCGGGGCGTCGGCCGCGGACAGCCCCGCCCCGCCGACACCGACACCCGCCCCGCTCCTGTCGCCCCTGACCCCGGGAGCGACGTCCCCGTCGGGCGGCACCGGCGCGGCAGGGTCGCCGTCGCCGGTCGGTCCCGGGTTCGGTTCCGTCGCAGGCGATCTCGTGCTGCCCGTCTTCGACGAGATCCGCGTCGCCGCCACCCTGTCGATGGAGGGCGTCGCTCCGGTGCCCGCCGCGGCCCTCGAGCCCGGCGGAGGGACGAGCAGCAACCCGACCCCGTGGAAGCCCAAGGCGGTCATCAAGATCCCCGTCGCCGCGCCCCCGCGCAAGACCACCGGCACCGCCAAGGCCACGCTGAGCAAGGACGAGATCATCTGGGCGGCCTACGTCTCCGCCGCCAAGCGCCAGAGCAGCTGCCACATCCCGGTCATGCTGCTCGCCGCGATCGGCGAGGTGGAGTCGTCGTCGCTGCGCGGACGCAGCCTCAGCGCCTCGCACGACGCCGTGCCCCCGGTGCGTGGTCCGGCGCTGACGGGCGGCGCCTACTCCTCGATCCGCGACACCGACGGCGGCCGCTACGACGGCGACCCCGTGTGGGACCGCGCCGTCGGCCCCATGCAGTTCATCCCCGGCACGTGGCGGCTCTGGGGCGCCGACGGCAACGGTGACGGCGTCGCCGACCCGCAGAACATCGAGGACGCGGCGCTCGCGGCGGCCGACTACCTCTGCGCCGGCGGCCGCGACCTGTCCAGGCAGGCCGACCTCGAGGCCGCGGTGCTGTCCTACAACCACTCGCAGCGCTACCTCTCGACGGTGCTCGGCATCGTGCAGGCGGTCGACTCGGGACAGCTCGCCGGTCCCTGACCCGGGCACACGGCATACGCCCGTCGTGACGGCGCGACGGCGCATTCCCACCGGCTTGGTGGGAAAGGGCCGCACTCTGGACCCGTATGGGTCCAGATAATGGTCGGTTATACATTCGATTACATGACCGTCACCGACTCCACGACCGGCGCCGCCCGACCCGGCACCCGTCCGCCGCGGGCCGACCGCTCCAACGGGCAGTGGAAGGTCGACGGCCCCGAGCCGCTCAACGGCAACGAGACGTGGAAGCACGAGGACAACGGGCTCAACGTCCGCGAGCGCATCGAGCAGATCTACTCGCGCGAGGGCTTCGACTCCATCCCCACCCAGGACCTGTCGGGACGTTTCCGCTGGTGGGGGCTCTACACGCAGCGCCGCCCGGGCATCGACGGCGGCCGCACCGCGCAGCTGAGCGACGACGAGCTGAGCGACCGCTACTTCATGCTCCGCGTGCGCAGCGACGGCCAGGCCCTCTCGCCCGAGCGGCTGCGCGTCCTCGGCGGCATCTCGACCGACTTCGCCCGTGACACGGCCGACATCACCGACCGGCAGAACCTGCAGTACCACTGGATCGGCATCGAGGACGTGCCCGAGATCTGGCGACGCCTCGAGTCCGTCGGACTGCAGACGACCGAGGCGTGCGGCGACACCCCGCGCGGCTTCCTCGGCAGCCCCGTCGCCGGCGTCGCCGCCGACGAGATCATCGACCCGACGCCCCTCATCGCGCGGATCACCGAGAAGTACATCGGCGACCTCGACCTGTCCAACCTGCCGCGCAAGTTCAAGACGGCCATCACCGGACACCCGAGCCTCGACGTCGTGCACGAGATCAACGACATCTCGCTCGTCGGCGTCGTCCACCCCGAGCTCGGCCCGGGCTACGACCTCTGGGTCGGCGGCGGCCTGTCGACCTCCCCGCACCTGGCCGAGCGCATCGGCGTCTTCGTCTCCGAGGAGGAGGCCGTCGACGTCTGGCACGGCGTCATCTCGATCTTCCGCGACTACGGCTACCGCCGGCTGCGCAACAAGGCGCGCCTGAAGTTCCTGCTCGCGGAGTGGGGGCCGGCGAAGTTCCGCGAGGTGCTCGAGACCGAGTACCTCGGCCACCCGCTCCCCGACGGCCCGCCGCCCGCACCGGCCACCGGCCCCGGCGACCACGTCGGCGTGCACCTGCAGAAGGACGGCAACTACTACGTCGGCGCGACGCCGACGGTCGGGCGCATCAGCGGCACCCTGCTCACCCGGCTCGGCGACCTCCTCGAGTCCTACGGCGCGAGCGCCGTGCGCCTGACCGCCCACCAGAAGCTCGTCGTGCTCGACGTGCCCGCCGACCGGGTCGAGGACTTCGTCACCGACCTCGAGGCCCTCGGCCTCACCGCCCGCCCGAGCCCGTTCCGCCGCACGACGATGGCCTGCACCGGCATCGAGTACTGCAAGCTCGCCATCGTCGAGACCAAGCAGACCGCCACCGACGCCATCGCCGAGCTCGAGACGCGCCTCGCCGACCTCGTCGACGACGGCTCGCTCGACGCGCCGATCCTGCTCAACGTCAACGGCTGCCCCAACTCGTGCGCCCGCATCCAGACGGCCGACATCGGCCTCAAGGGCCAGCTCGTCACCATCGACGGCCAGCAGGTGCCGGGCTTCCAGGTGCACCTCGGCGGCGGCCTCGCCTCCCACGACCGTGACGAGGCCGGTCTCGGACGCACCGTCCGCGGCCTCAAGGTGACGGCCGACGACCTGCCCGACTACGTCGAGCGCGTCGTGCGCTCCTACGTCGCCGGCCGCATCGACGGCGAGACGTTCGCCCAGTGGAGCCACCGAGCCGACGAAGGAGCCCTCCAGTGACCGCAGTCCCCCTCGCCACCCCCACGGTGCCGCGCAAGCGGAGGACCGAGGCCGAGCTCAAGGCGATCGTCGACGACTTCAACGCGACCCTCGCCGCCGACCCCGAGCGCGAGCCGACCGCCGACGAGGTCGCCGCCTGGGCCGCCTTCCACTTCGACGGCACGCTCGCCGTGGCCTGCTCGATGGCCGATGCCGTCCTGCCGCACGTCGTCTCGCGCTTCGCGCCCGGCGTCGACGTGCTGTTCCTCAACACCGGCTACCACTTCTCCGACACGATCGTGACGCGCGACATCGTCGCCGAGGACCTGCCGATCACCCTCGTCGACGTGCTCCCCGAGCTGACCGTCGCCGAGCAGGACGAGAAGTACGGCGCGCACCTCTACGAGCGCGACCCGGCTCTCTGCTGCCAGATGCGCAAGGTCGAGCCGCTGGCCCGCACCCTCCCGCTCTACGAGGCGTGGGTGACCGGGGTGCGCCGCGAGGAGGGCCCCACCCGGGCCGACACCCCGCTCGTGACGTGGGACGCCAAGAACGGCCTCGTCAAGATCAACCCGCTCGCCGCGTGGACCTTCGACGAGCTGCTGGCGTATGCCGGTGAGCACCAGGTCGAGGTCAACTCCCTCCTCTCCGACGGCTACCCGTCGATCGGCTGCGAGCCGTGCACGCGCCGGGTCGAGCCCGGCGAGGACCCCCGCGCCGGCCGCTGGGCCGGCTTCGCCAAGACCGAGTGCGGACTCCACACATGACGACGACCACGAACACGCCTGACACCCAGGCCGCGGCGGCAACGTCCGTCGCGGACGCGACCCAGCCGAACGCGTACGCAGGCGGCTCGACGTCCGCCGACCGGCGACTGAGCCAGCTCGACGCGCTCGAGGCGGAGGCCATCCTCGTCATCCGCGAAATGGCCGGCGAGCTCGAGCGCCCGGCGCTGCTCTTCAGCGGCGGCAAGGACTCCGTCGTCATGCTGCACCTCGCGACCAAGGCCTTCTGGCCGGCGCCGATCCCGTTCCCGGTGCTCCATGTCGACACGGGGCACAACTTCCCCGAGGTCCTCGCCTACCGCGACGAGACCGTCGAGCGGCTCGGCCTGCGGCTCGTCGTCGCGAGCGTGCAGGACTACATCGACGACGGCCGGCTGCGCGAGCGCGCCGACGGCACCCGCAACCCGCTCCAGACGGTGCCGCTGCTCGACGCCATCAACGACAACCGTTTCGACGGCGTCTTCGGCGGCGGCCGGCGCGACGAGGAGAAGGCGCGCGCCAAGGAGCGGATCGTCTCCCTCCGTGACGAGTTCGGCCAGTGGGACCCCAAGAACCAGCGCCCCGAGCTGTGGAACCTCTTCAACCCCAGGCACCGCCCCGGCGAGCACGTGCGCGTCTTCCCGATCAGCAACTGGACCGAGGTCGACATCTGGCGCTACATCGACCGCGAGGACATCCCGCTCGCACCGCTCTACTACGCCCACGAGCGTGAGGTCTTCCGCCGCGACGGCATGTGGCTGGCCGTCGGCCCGGTGAGCCGGCCGCGCGACGACGAGCCGACCTCGACGCGTCTCGTGCGCTACCGCACCGTCGGTGACATGTCGTGCACGGGGGCCGTCGACTCCCCGGCGCGCACCAACGCCGAGATCGTCCTCGAGGTGGCCGCCTCGACCCTGACCGAACGCGGGGCGACCCGCGCCGACGACCGGATCTCCGAGGCCGCCATGGAGGACCGCAAGAAGGAGGGCTACTTCTGAACTCCCCACGAAGTTCTCCGCTCGTCCCTCGCTCCGATACTTCGCGGGGGCCCCAAGACAAGGACAGTCTGAGATGAGTGCCTCCACGCAGACCACGCCCGTGCTCGACCCAGCCGCCGTTGCCGGCGCCGGTCGCGGCACGCTGCTGCGCCTCGCGACGGCCGGCTCCGTCGACGACGGCAAGTCGACCCTCGTCGGCCGCCTGCTCCACGACACGAAGTCGGTGCTGTCCGACCAGCTCGCCGCCGTCGAGCGCGTGTCGCGCGACCGCGGCCTCACCGCCGCCGACCTGGCGCTGCTCACCGACGGCCTGCGCGCCGAGCGCGAGCAGGGCATCACCATCGACGTCGCCTACCGCTACTTCGCCACGGCGACACGGTCGTTCGTCCTCGCCGACTGCCCCGGGCACGTGCAGTACACCCGCAACACCGTGACGGGCAGCTCGACGGCCGACGTCGTCGTGCTCCTCGTCGACGCCCGCAAGGGGGTGCTCGAGCAGACCCGTCGCCACCTCGCGGTGACCGCGCTGCTCCGGGTGCCGCACGTCGTCGTCGCCGTCAACAAGATCGACCTCGTCGACTTCTCGCAGGAGGTCTACGACCGCGTCGAGGCCGAGGTGCAGGCCGTGGCCCGCGAGCTCGGCGTCGTCGACGCCATCGCGATCCCGGTCAGCGCCCTCGACGGCGACAACATCGCGGAGCGCTCGTCGCGCACGCCGTGGTACTCCGGCCCCAGCCTGCTCGAGCTGCTCGAGGCGCTGCCGCCCTCGGACGACCCGGCCCACGAGTCCTTCCGCCTGCCCGTCCAGCTCGTCATCCGTCCGCAGGGTGCGGCCCGCGACGAGGCCCACCGCGACTACCGGGGGTATGCCGGCCAGGTCGCCACGGGCGTCGTCCGTGTCGGTGACGACGTGGTGGCCCTTCCCTCGGGCCGCCGGACCACCGTCGTGGGGATCGACCTCGGCGAGCGGACGCTCGACGAGGCCTTCGCTCCGCAGTCGGTGACGCTGCGCCTGGCCGACGAGATCGACATCTCGCGTGGTGACGTCATCGCCGCCGCGGTCGACGCTCCCGAGCCGACGCAGGACATCAAGGCCGTCGTGTGCTGGCTCGGCGACGCGCCGCTGCGTCCGGGTCAGCGTCTGCTGCTCAAGCACGGCTCGCGCACGGTGCAGACGGCGGTCCGCACGCTCGACGGCGTGCTCGACCTCGACGACCTCCACGCCGTGCCGTCGGAAGCCTTGTCGCTCAACGACATCGGCCTCGTGACGCTGCGCCTGGCCGCTCCCGTCCCCGTCGAGAACTACTCGGTCTCGCGCCGCGGCGGCTCGTTCCTGCTCATCGACGCCCACGACGGGCGCACCGTCGCAGCCGGCATGGTCGGCGCCACGCTGCCGACCGCGGCCGCGGCCCCCACCGAGCCCGAGGGTGACGAGGAATGGGAGATCTGAGCCCTTGGGGGGCTCCGCCCCCCAAGTTCCCCCCGAAGACCCGCGTGGCCGGCTCCAAGTCCGCGCTTCCAGTAGTTATCGACGTGGCGGGTCGGCTCGTCGTGGCCGTCGGAGGCGGCCCCGTGTCGGCCCGACGGGTGCGGGCCTTCCTCGACGAGGGCGCCGTCGTGCGCCTCGTCGCCCCCTGGGTCTGCGAGGACCTGCGCGACCTGGTGGCTGCCGGCCGGGTCGACTGGGTCGAGCGCGACTACGCCGGCCCGCCCGACCTGGACGGAGCGTGGTTCGCGCACACCGCGACGGGCGAGCCGTCGGTCGACCGCGAGGTCGCCGCCGACGCGGAGTCCCTCCGCGTCTGGTGCGTCGACGCGACGGACTCCGCGGGCACGACGGCCAGCGTCGCCGCGCGAGCCGACGTGACCACTCCCGACGGCCGGGTCACCGTGGCTGCGTATGCCGCGGGCGACCCCGGTCTGGCCGTGACCGTCCGCGACGGGGTCGAGCGGGCGCTCGTGTCGGGCGCCCTGGACCTGCGCCGCACCCGCACCCACGGCCGACGCGGCTGGGTCGCGCTCGTCGGCGGTGGTCCCGGGACCGACGGGCTGCTGACCACCCGCGGCCACGAGCTGCTCGCCTCGGCGGACGTCGTCGTCGTCGACCGGCTCGCCCCGCGCGCCGTCGTCGACCGGCTGCCGGCCTCTGTGCGGGTCATCGACGTCGGCAAGACGCCCGGCCACCACCCCGTGCCCCAGTCACGGATCAACGACCTCCTCGTCGAGGAGGCACAGCGGGGCCTCGGCGTGGTCCGGCTCAAGGGCGGTGACCCCTACGTGCTCGGCCGCGGCGGCGAGGAGCGCGACGCGTGCGAGGCACACGGCATACGCGTCGAGGTCGTGCCCGGCGTGACGAGCGCCGTGAGCGTGCCTGCGGCAGCGGGGATCCCGGTGACCCACCGCGGCGTCGCCCGCGGCTTCACGGTCGTCACCGGCCACGAGGACATCCCCGTGCTGCCGACCGGCGGCGACCACACGCTCGTGCTGCTCATGGGGGTCACCCAGCTCGCTCGCACCACCGAGCTGCTCGTGCAGCACGGCCGGTCGGCGGACTGTCCCGTCGCCGTCGTGGAGCGCGGCTTCGCGCCCGACCAGCGCACGACCGTCGGCACGGTCGCCACCATCGCCGAGCTGGCCCGCGAGCGGTGTGTCCAGGCGCCGGCCGTCGTGGTCGTCGGCGACGTCGTGCGCCTCGGACCCGACTGGCGCGCCGGCTGAGCTGCCCGGCTGAGCTGCCCGGCTGAGCCGCCCGACCTACTGGGCGGAGTCGAGGGCCGCGAGGGCCTTCGTCAGCCGCTCGCGGGCGTCGGCCGCGACGGTGGCGAGCGTCTCGTTGTCGGTGAGGCGCACCATGGCGTCGGGGTCGATGGCCTCGACGACGGTATGCGTCTCGTCGACCGAGCGGACGACGACGTTGCACGGCAGGAAGACGCCGATGGACGGCTCGGCCTCGATCGCGGCGAGCGCGAGCGGCGGGCGGCAGGCGCCGAGGATCACCTGAGGGGCGACGTCGGCGCCGAGCTTGGCCTTGAGCGTGCCTGCGAGGTCGATCTCGGTGAGGATGCCGAAGCCGACCTCGGTGAGCTGGGCGCGCGTGGCCTCGAGGGCGCGGTCGAAGCCGAGCTCGAGGGTCGTGCTGAGGCTGTGCGACATGAGGGCTCCTGGGTGTCGTCGGGTCAGGCGGTGACGTCGTCGGACTGCTGGGCGGCGACCTGGCGACGCACGTCGTCCATGTCGAGGCCGCGGACGGCGGTGATGACCTGCTCCAGGCCGGCTGCCGGCAGGGCGCCGGGCTGGCTGAAGACGAGGATGCCGTCCCGGAAGGCCATCAGGGTCGGGATCGAGGTGATCCGGGCCGCGGCGGCCAGCTGCTGCTCGGCCTCGGTGTCGACCTTGCCGAAGAGGATGTCGGGGTGCTGCTCCGACGCCGCTTCGTAGACGGGGGCGAACATGCGGCACGGGCCGCACCAGGACGCCCAGAAGTCGACGAGCACGATCGGGTGCTCGGAGATCGTGGTGCCGAAGTCGGCGGCCGTGAGGGTCTGGGTTGCCATGGGGGCTCCTTCTCTGTGGTTCGACAATATACCCACCGGGGTATCCAACGTCAGACTTCGCGTCGATGTTCCCGGTTGGCTGCCGCGGCGGTGTCGGCTATCGTGAACGCAGATCGATACCCCTATGGGTATTGCCGAGCGAACTTCAGGAGAGACCACCATGTGCCGAGCTGCCACCTGCAGGACCTGCGGCAAGACGACGTGGGCCGGTTGCGGTCAGCACGTCGACCAGGTCATGCGCAACGTGCCCTCGGGCCAGCGCTGCCCCGGTCACGCCCCGGCGGAGAAGGCCTCGGGCCCCGGCTTCCTCGGCCGCTTCCTCGGTCGCGGCTGACGCCCGTCGCACGCGGCGAAGTCTGAGCCGAGCCGGGCCCAGCCCGGCTCAGCCGAGCGCGGCCACCTGCGCCTCGACGATCTCGGCGAGCTGCGGCCACCGGATCGCCTCGGACCGGCCGCCGAGCGCCGCGACGACGACGGTCTGCCCCGCCACGCACCACACGGTGAGGGTGCGCGAGTGCTCGCCGTCGAGCAGGAACGCCTGCTCGGCCGCCTCGACGTGCGTCGTGCCGGCGATCGTCGGCGGCGCCACCGTGCGCAGCTCGCCGACGTCCGAGAGCCCCTTGCTCTGCGGCATCGTCCGCGGCAGGCCACGCAGCTCCGTCAGCCCCCCGCGCGCGTCCTCGGGGGACGCGAACGGGATGACCTGGATGAAGAGGTCGGCGCGACCGACCTCCTGGTAGCCGCGCACGCTCGTCACGGAGCGGATGGCGCGCGCCCGCGTGATGGCCTCGCTCGTGCTCCCGCTCGCGCCCGTGCGGTAGGTGCGTCCGCCGCGTGCGGCCCACGGTCCGCCGGGCAGCTCGCCCGCCGCCAGGCAGGCGTTGCGCGACCCGATCGACCTGACCTGCGCCAGCATGACCCGTCCGATGTTCGTCACGCGGTCACGATATGTCGCGCACCGCCGCCAACGTCCGGACGCGCGGCACGGCGTTGCGGGAGGATGGCTGGGGCCGCGGTTCCGCGCCGGCTGCCAGCCCGAACCGACCTGACGAGGACGACGATGCCCGAGACGCCCCATCCCGAGAGTGCACCCCGACTCCCGGAGACCGAGGCCAGCCGCCTCGAGCACGCCGCGGCCCGGCTCGTCGACGTCGCGACCCACTCGCTCGACCCCGCGGGCGGCTTCGGCTGGCTCGACGACGCAGGCCGGATCACGCCGGGCCGTCCCGCCGAGACGTGGGTGACGTGCCGGATGACCCACACCTTCGCCCTCGCCCACCTCCACGGCGACGAGCGCGCCGCCGGCCTCGTCGACCACGGGGTCCGCGCCCTGCGCACGACCCTGCACGACGACCGGAACGGTGGCTGGATGTCCGTCGCGGGCCGGCCAGACGGCGGCAAGGAGGCGTACGCCCACGCGTTCGTCGTCCTCGCCGCGGCCTCCGCGACCGGGTCGAGTCACCCGGACGGCCGGGCGCTGCTCGACGAGGCGCTCGGCGTCATGGACGAGCGCTTCTGGGACGACCGCGAGGGGCTCGTCGTCGACCAGTGGGACGCCTCGTGGAGCCGCCTCGACCCGTACCGTGGCGTCAACGCCAACATGCACACGGTCGAGTCCTTCCTGGCGGCCGCGGACGTCACGGGCGACCGCCTCTGGCTCGACCGGGCGACCCGTGTGCTGACCCGCGTCGTCGACGGCTTCGCGCGCTCGCACGACTGGCGCCTGCCTGAGCACTTCGACGAGCAGTGGCGCCCGCTCCCCGACCACAACGTCGACGACCCGGGTCACCCGTTCCAGCCCTACGGCGTGACGATCGGCCACCTCATCGAGTGGTCGCGACTCGCGCTGCACGTGCGGACGGCGCTCGGGAACGAGGCCCCGGCGTGGATCCCCGGCGCCGCTCGCGACCTCTACGCGGCCGGGGTGCAGCACGGCTGGGACGTCGACGGCGCCCCGGGCTTCGTCTACACGACCGACTTCGAGGACCGGCCGGTCGTGCGCGAGCGCATGCACTGGGTCGTCGCCGAGGCGATCGCCGCCGCGTGGACGCTGCACCGCGCGACGGGCGAGGCGGGCTACGCCGAGGACTACGAGCGCTGGTGGGCGTATGCCGTCCGCCACCTCGTCGACGAGCGTGACGGCTCGTGGGTCCACGAGCTCGACGAGCACAACGAGCCGTCGAGCCGCGTGTGGTCGGGACGTCCCGACGTCTACCACGCCTACCAGGCCACGGTGCTGCCGCTGATGCGCGAGGCCTCGAGCTTCATCGGCGCCGCGCGCGGCGGCTGGTGAGGCGCGCCGTCGTCAGGTGACCGCGGCGAGCACCCGGTCGATGCGCGGCAGCGTCACCGGGTCCTCGGGGATCTCGAGGAACCACCGGGCCAGGCGCTCGCGCTCCGACTCGCTGCTCGCTCCGACCCAGCGCGAGCACGCGAGCTGACCGATGTGCGCCTGCTCGGCGACGAGCATCGTGAAGTGCCCGCGCCTGGTCACCCGCCCCGGGCCGCCGGCGTCGCGGTAGGCCCGGTGCAGCAGGCGGGCCCTCGCCGGGTCGTCGTCGCCGAACTCGAAGAGCACCATGGCGAGCTCCTGGCTGGGGTCGGCCGGGCCGAGGTTCTCGAAGTCGATGACGCACACCCGCCCGTCGTCGGTCGCGAGCACGTTGTCGGCCCAGAGGTCCCGGTGGCAGAGGATCGGCGCCTGGTGCGGCTCGATGACCGACTCGACGGCGACGAGCTCGTCGACGAGCGCGCCGAGCTGACCTGCGAACGGGGCGCCCTCGTCGACGACGCGCTGGTGCACCTCGCGCCAGCGCTGCTCGCCGAAGCCGGTCGCGAACCAGTTGTCGACGCCTTCGTCGGTCGGGCCGCCGGCACGGTGCAGGGCCGCGAGCGCCTCGCCCACCGCGACGGGGTCGAGCCGGCGCGACCGGGGCTGGAGGTCGACCCACTCGAAGACGCGAACGGCCGTGCCGTCGACGGTCGTGGCCACGTCGCCGGACGGGGTGCGCCGGACGGCCGGCGTGAGCACGCCCTCCTCGCGCGCGGCGTCGACGAGCTCGGCGCCGCGTGACAGGTCGTCGAGGTCGGGCGTCGCGAACCACTCCTTGACGGCGTGGCTGCCCTGCACGGTGTCGAGCCGCCACACCTGACCGAGCTGTCCGCGTGCGACCGGGCCGGTCAGGGTGGCTGCGCCACCGAGGTCGTATGCGTCGGCGACCTCCTGCGCCGAGGTGACCCTGAGCACCGGGTTCCCTTGCGTCTCAGTCGGTTCCGTTCACGGCAGCAGTCGCCAGACGGCGACGCCCACCGTGACGACCGCGAGGGCCAGGGAGGACCATCCGAGCGCCGAACGTCCGGCGCGCCCACGACCGAGGAGCAGCAGCAGCGCTGCGAGCACCGAGAGCACCGCTGCGACGACGGTCTCCTCGGCCCCGAGGTCGATGGTGCGGATGAGGATCGTGTCGGTGAGGCCGTAGCGGGTGAGGTAGCCGAGCACCCGGATGAGGAAGAAGAGCCACCAGCCGACGGTGACCCAGAAGAGCGCGACGCCGATCTGCCCGAGCAGCGGGTCGACGTCCTCGCCTGCGACGCGGGCGTTGGTGCCGGGCGTTCCCGGCCAGACGGGCTGGCCGGCATACGGGTTCGGCGGGACCGGAGGCCCAGAGGGGACGGGTGGCACGGCCGGTGAGGACGCCGTGGGCTGCGCGGACGGGACGGCGACGGGCAGCTCACGCGTCGGGTCGAACACCGGGATGGCCTGCGTCGGTGCGGGCCCGCGCTGGACATTGGGCACCGGCACCGTGAACTGCTCGTCGGGCGGGGGTGGCCCGCTGGACCCGACCGGACCGGGGGGCTCGCTCATGGCGACAACGTACCCCGCGGTGGGCGGCGTGGCGCCGATGCCGCCGCGACCGGGACTTTTCCGGAAAGGTGTCGTATCGGGACGCGGTCGTTCGTGGACCTCGTGTGCGGCGATCGCCGCACGCGGGGCGCCGGGACGGCCCCCCACCGACGACCACGAGGAGACGAACATGACCGAGTACCTCATCAGCTTCAACGACGAGTGGGTCGGGGAGCACACGGAGGACCAGAGCGCCGCCAAGGGGGTGGCCGCCCGGGCGATCGTGCGTGAGATGCAGGAGCAGGGCGTGCTCATCTTCACCAACGGCGGGCTCGATGCCGACACCGCGATCTTCAGTGTCGTCGCCGAGGACGGCAAGCCCGTCTTCACCGACGGTCCCTTCGTCGAGACGAAGGAGCACCTCGGCGGCTTCTGCGCCATCGACGTGCCCGACGACGAGACGGCCCGCTACTGGGCCGGCCGTCTCGCCGTCGCACTCGAGTGGCCACAGGAGGTCCATCGCTTCCGGGGGCGCGGGATGGCCCACGACCCGGCCGAGAAGGCGTGAGAGCGATGGCCAGGTACCTGCTGTCCGTCTTCGGGCCTGCCGAGCCCACCGAGTTCGGGTCCTACCCCTCGCGCGAGGAGATGCTCGAGGCGTTCGCCGACACCGGCGCCTTCAACGACCGGCTCGAGCGGGAGGGCCGCCTCGTCTTCGCCGACGGCCTCGAGCCGGCCACGACCGCCACGACCGTCGACGGCCGGGGCGAGCGACCGGCCTTCACCGACGGCCCCTACCTCGAGACCAAGGAGCACCTCGGCGGCTTCTGGGTCATCGAGGCCCCCGACCTCGACGTCGCGCTCGCGCTCGCCGCGGAGGCGTCCAAGGCGTGCCGCGGCACGGTCGAGGTGCGGCCGTTCCAGACGCCCGCGTCGGTCCAGGCCCTGATGGAGCCGTGACCGACCCCGCCGTCGAGCAGGCGATCACCCGGGTCCACCACGAGGAGTGGGCGCGGGTGGTCGCCGGCCTCGCCCGCCGCTTCGGCGACCTCGACGTCGCCGAGGAGGCCGCGGCCGAGGCGTTCGCCGTCGCCGTCGAGCGATGGCCACGGGACGGCATACCGCCCAACCCCGGCGGGTGGCTGACGACGACGGCGACCCGACGGGCGATCGACCGGCTGCGCCGCGAGTCCCTGCGCGACGCCAAGTACCAGGCGGCCCTCATGGTCCACGACGACACCCCAGCCGAGCCGACCGGCCCGGTCCAGGACGACCGGCTCCGGCTCGTCTTCACCTGCTGCCACCCGGCGCTCTCGATGGAGGCGCGCGTCGCCCTGACGCTGCGCCTGCTCGGCGGGCTCACCGTCGCCGAGATCGCGCGCGCCTTCTTCGTCCATGAGACGGCGATGGCGCGGCGCATCACGCGCGCCAAGGGCAAGATCGCGGCGGCGCACATCCCCTACCGTGTCCCGTCCGCCGAGGACCTCCGCCAGCGCGTCACCGGCGTGCTCGCCGTCGTCTACCTCGTCTTCAACGAGGGCTACCTCGCCGGGGAGGGGGACGATGCGGTCCGGGTCGACCTGTCCGACGAGGCGATCCGCCTCGGCCGGCTGCTTCACGACCTGCTCCCCGACGACGGCGAGGTGGCCGGGCTGCTCGCCCTCATGCTCCTCACCGACGCCCGGCGCGCGGCGCGGGTCTCGAGCACCGGCGAGCTGGTGACCCTCGACGAGCAGGACCGCGGTGCTTGGGACCGGGACCTGCTCGCGGAGGGCCGGGCCCTCGTCGAGGAGCGGCTGCGGGTGGTCGCCGCGGGCGGCGAGAGGCCGGGGCGCTACCAGCTGCTGGCCGCCATCAACCTCGTGCACACCGACGCCCCGACCGCGCGCGACACGGACTGGTCGCGGATCGTCGCCCTCTACGACGCGATGGCGCGACTCGACCCGTCACCGGTCGTCCGGCTCAACCGCGCCGTGGCGGTGGCCGAGCTCGACGGACCTCTCGTCGGCCTCGCCGAGGTCGACCGCCTGGGCGACGCGCTCGAGGGCTACCACGCGTTCCACGTCGCCCGGGCCGAGCTGCTGCGTCGGCTCGGTCGCAGCGGCGAGTCGCGGACGGCATACGACCGCGCCATCGAGCTGACCGGCAACCCGGGCGAGCGTGCCCACCTCACCCGGCGACGGGACCAGCTCGTCGGGTGAGGCGGGCACGCACGGGTGGGCGCTCCTAGCTGGCGTCGTAGCGGCGACGGGCCACGGCGAGCCCGACGAGCGAGATGACGGCGACGGCCATGTAGTAGACGCTGGGCGCGTTGAGCGACCCGGTGAGGCTGATGAGCCAGGTGAGCACGAGCGGCGCGATCCCGCCCATCACCGTGACGCCGACGTTGTAGGCGACCGAGACGCCCGTGGCGCGCACGTCGCGCGGGAAGAGCGTCGTCAGCAGGGCCGGCAGCGGGCCGAAGTAGAAGGCCATGATGACGCCGAGGATCCCGATCGAGACGACGAGGACCGGCACGGTCGGCGAGGCGATGACCACGGCGAAGAGCGGCCAGGCGAGCACGAGCGCGCCGACGGCCGCCCACGTCATGACCCGCGCCGGACCGACCCGGTCGGCCAGACGGCCCACGAGCGGCACGCCGACCATCGTCACGATGCCCGCCACGACACCGCCGAGGTAGGCGGCGCTCGCCGGGACCCCGAGGTTCTTCACGGCATACGTCGGCATGAAGAGGATGAGGTAGACCGAGATCGTCGCGACGCCCACGCAGGCCGAGCCGGTGAGCACGCGGCCCAGGTGCTCGGTGAAGGTCGCGCGGATCGGCGCCTCGTGCGGGGTGCTGTCGGTGAACTCCTTGGTCTCCGTCAGACGGGCCCGGATGTAGAGGCCCACCGGGCCGATGAGGCAGCCGAGGACGAACGGGATGCGCCAGCCCCACGAGTAGAGGTCCTGCTTGGACAGCTGGTTGAACAGCACGTAGCCGAAGGCCGAGGCGAGGAACATCGAGATGCCCTGGCTCGCCACCTGCCACGAGGCGTAGTACGCCTTGCGGTGCGGCGCCGTCTCGACGAGGAACGTCGTGGCGGAGCCGAACTCGCCGCCGGCCGAGAAGCCCTGGACGAGGCGCGAGATCAGGATGATGACGCCCGCCCAGGCACCCACCATGGCGTGCGTCGGGGCCGCGGCCATGAGGATCGTGCCGACCATCATGAGCAGGAGCGTCAGGGTCAGAGCCTTCTTGCGCCCGTGGCGGTCGCCGTAGCCGCCGATGATCATTCCGCCGAGCGGTCGCACGAGGTAGGAGATGGCGAACGTCGCGAAGGTGAGGATCAGGCCCAGCGTCTGGTCGCCCTCGGGGAAGAAGTTCTCCGCGATGACGATGGCGAACGACGCGTAGACGATGATGTCGAACCACTCGAGGGCGGCACCGATGGAGCTGCTGAGGACGGCCTTTCGGGCGTCGGCCAGCCGCTCGGGAGTCACCTCCGTGGGGGTGTCGGTCAGGGTCATGGTTCTCCTTCGGTCCGGCGTGGGCGTGAGCGTGGGCGTGGGCGTGCGGGCGTGCGGGCGTGGGGTGGGCGGTCAGGCCGTGAGGTGGCTGATGAGCTGGTCGACCAGCTCGTCGCAGCGCTCGATCTGCTCGAGGGCGACGAACTCGTCCGGAGCGTGGGCCTGGGCGATGTCGCCCGGGCCGCAGACGACGGTCGGGATGCCGGCACGCTGGAAGAGCCCGGCCTCGGTGCCG
The DNA here is from genome assembly GCF_014646815.1 of Terrabacter tumescens. GTDB lineage: Bacteria > Actinomycetota > Actinomycetes > Actinomycetales > Dermatophilaceae > Terrabacter > Terrabacter tumescens. Next base: position 34,028 of record NZ_BMNZ01000002.1, on the reverse strand, counting down.
TAGGCCACCTTCTCCTCGCTCGCGGCGGCGCCGAGGCCGGTCACGAAGGCGATGACGTCCTCGTCGTCGGCCGTGTCGAGCCCTGGTGCCTGCGCGCCGATGGACACCTCGACGCGGGCGTCCGGGTTCTCCTCCCGCATGGCCGCCTCGATGCGGCGTGCCTCGGCGCGGAACGCCTCGACGGTGGCGTCGACGTCGACGGCCCCGACCGCCCGGAACTCGAACGTGAGGGAGCACTCGGCGGGGACCGTGTTGACGGCGATGCCGCCCGCGATCTGGTTGACGGTGGCGGTCGTGAACGGCACGTCGTAGTGCTCGTCGAACGGTCCGTCGGCACGGAACCCGTCGGCGACGCCACGGACGAAGCGGACGAGCTGGGCGGCATACTCGATCGCGTTGACGCCGTGGGGAGTTCGCGACGAGTGGGCCGCGACGCCGTGGAAGACGACCTCGATCATCGTCAGCGACTTGTGACCGCGGATGACGCGCATGCTCGTCGGCTCGCCCACGATGCAGGCGCGGGGACGCAGCCCGCGCTCGACGATCTCGTCCACGAGCGAGACGGCGCCGACGCAGCCGACCTCCTCGTCGTAGGAGAAGGCGAGGTGCACCGGCTCGCTGAGCGGCGTGGTGCTGAGCCGCGGCACCGCGGTCATGACGGAGCCGATGAAGGCCTTCATGTCGCACGTGCCCCGGCCGTAGAGGCGGCCGTCGCGGATCTCGGGGACGAACGGCCCGCTCGACCAGTCCTGCCCGTCGACCGGCACGACGTCGGTGTGCCCCGAGAGGACGACGCCCCCGGTGGTCGTGCCGTCGGCCGCCGGGAAGGTCGCGAGGAGGTTGGCCTTGGTGCCGTCCTCGTTGGCGACGAGGACCGGCTCGACGCCGTGCGCGCGCAGCTCGTCCGCGACGAGGTCGATGAGCGGCAGGTTGGTCTCGCGGCTCGTCGTGTCCACCTGAAGCAGCCGCCTGGTCCAGTCCAGGCTGGCCGGCTGGGTGGGGCGCGAGGTCTCGCGGGTGGTGCCAACGGACGGCATGCATCTCTCCCGGGTCGTGGTCTGCGTGCCGGGACTTGAGGTGTCCCGCACTGGTGACCGAGGATGGCAGGCATGCCACCGAGAGGCCGCTCGACGCAGGATGACGCGACGCGTCATGAGATGACGCAGGATTCCGCCGCCCGCGCCGACGAGCTGGACCTGGCCATCGTCAACTGCCTCCAGCTGCAGCCGCGCGCCTCGTGGACGCTCGTGGGCCGGGCGCTCGACATCGACCCCGTCACGGTCGCCCGCCGGTGGCAGCGCCTCTCCTCGGCCGGCATCGCCTGGGTGTCGGGTCGGGCGACCGGTCAGGGGCGCCCCGAGTCGTGCCTCGCCGTCGTCGAGCTGAGCTGCAGCGCGGCCGAGACGCTCGCCATCGCGCGGCGCGTGACCGAGCTGCCCCACGTGCTCAGCGTCGAGCACACGTCCGGACCGCGCTCGCTGACCATCCTCGTCGAGGTGCGCGACCTCGCCTTCCTCTCCCGCTTCCTCCTCGAGTCGGTCGGGACGATCCCGGGCGTCGTCGCGACGAGCAGCCACGCGGTGACCAAGGTCTACTCGATGGGCGACCACTGGCAGCTGCACGTGCTCGACCCCGCGCAGCAGGCCGTCATGCTGCGCGGGCAGCAGCCACGCCTCGACGGGCTGACGTCCGAGCAGGCCGACCTCGCCCGCGGCTACGACGCCGTGGACCGGCAGCTGATCCTGCTGCTCGGTGAGGACGGTCGTATGCCGGTCGCGACCATGGCCGCGCGCGCCGGCCTCAGCGAGAGCACCGTGCGTCGCCGTGTGGCGGGCCTCGTCGGCAACGGCCGGGTCGTCCTGCGCTGCGACATGGCCCTGCCCGACTCGGGCAGGCCGGTCATCAGCTGGCTGTGGGCGTCGGCCGACGCCGGGGACATCGACGCCGTCGCCATGACGCTGCGCCGCCTGCCCGGCATCCGCGTCTGCTGGCGGATCTCCGGGGGTGGGCCCAACCTCATGCTCGCGCTGACGACGCACTCGCTGCACGAGCTGTCCCAGGTCGAGGCGAGGCTCGCCGCGGAGGTGCCGCAGATGACGATCCACGACCGCTCGATGGTGCTGCGCTCGATCAAGCGGATGGGCCGCGAGCTGGACCTCGACGGCCGCAGCATCCGCTCGGTGCCCCTCGACATCTGGGCCGACGCCGGCGACCGGCCCCCGCGGTGACCTCGCGAGTCTCGTTTACCGTCAGCGCAGATCCTGCGACAGCGCGATGATGATCCCCTCGGGACCGCGGACGTAGCAGAGCCGGTAGACGTCCTCGTAGTCGACGATCTCTCCCATGAGCTCGCCGCCGTGGGCGACCGCGGTCTCGGCGGTGGCGTCCACGTCGTCGACCTCGAACATGATGCTCCGCAGCCCCAGCGTGTTGCTCGGGGCCGGACCCGACCCCTCGCCGACAGCCGCAGGCGAGTGGAACTTCGTCAGCTCCAGCCGGCCCTGGCCGCGCGGCGTCCGCATCATCGCGATGTCCACCCGGATGCCGTCGAGGCCGTTGATGCGGTCGACCCACGTGCCCTCGATGGGTGCGCGACCCTCGAGCTCGAGTCCGAGGGCGGTGAAGAACGCCGTGGCCTCCTCGAGGTCGTCGACGACGACGCTGACGTGGTGCAGGCTCTGGACGGTCATGGTGGGTCCTCTCGTTCGCCGCGGCTCGGTCGTCCGCTGTTGCCCGTGGGACGGAGCCGTCGCGACGTCCTCGACATGGCCGTCCTCACGCTACGGGTGGTCGTGCCCCTCGCCCGCGTCGAGATGGGCGCGCCGGCCCTCCCGGTCGAGCACGACGATGACCTCGACCGGCCCGTCCACCGCCGTGATCGCGTGCGGCACCATCGTCGAGAACTGGGCCGACTGCCCCTCCTCGACGAGCAGGACGCGCTCGCCGAGGTGCAGCCGCGCGGTCCCCGACAGCACGGTGAACCACTCGTGGCCCGGGTGCACTCCCGGCGTGCTCGTGCGACGCCGGGCGGTGATCCGCATCTTCGCGACGACGAGGCCGTTCGGCTCGTCCTCGCGGGTGAGCAGCCACGTCGTGTGGCCGTGCGCGGCGTTGCGCCGCGGATGGATGACGACGTCGTCCTCGCTCATTAGCTCGACGAGCTGGTCGATGCTCGTGCCCAGCGCGCGGGCGATGGGGCTGAGCTGGTCGATGGCGATGCGTCGGTGGCCGGTCTCGATCCGGCTCAGCGTCGAGGCGCTGAGGCCGCACCTGGCCGCGAGCGCGTCGAGGGACCACCCGCGGGCCAGACGGAGGCCGCGCACGCGGGCGCGGATCACGGCGTCGAGGTCGAGTTCTTGCGTCATCGGCAAGATCGTATGCCGCGTGCGCAAGGCCGTCGTAGCGTGGCCGTCATGACGCACCCCCATCACGAGCAGCCCCGTCACGAGCACTCCGGTCACGAGCACGCGCGTCACGAGCACGCGCCCGCCGGGCACTCCCACGACGACCTGACCTCCGAGTCGCAGGGCGCCGACCTGCTCGACCTCGACGGTGAGGTCCTCGGCGCCTACTGGGGCCGTGCCCTCGACCGGGTGCTGGCTGCAGTGACTCCGGCCCTTGCGACTGCGCAGCAGTCGGGGGCTCGGGCGCGGGTCGTCGACCTCGGGGCGGGCACCGGCACGGGGGCGCTGGGTCTGGCCTCGCGGCTGGCGGACGCGGGGATCGACGCGGAGGTCGTCGCGGTCGACGTGTCCGAGCCGTCGCTCGCGCGCGTCGCCGCCAAGGCGCAGGCCGCCGGTCTCGGCGACCGGGTGCGCACCCTGGTTGCCGACCTCGACCAGGGCTGGCCCGACCTCGCGCCGGTCGCTCTGACGTGGGCGTCGATGTCGCTGCACCACCTCGCCGACCCGGTGCGCTCGCTGGCCGAGCTCCGCCGGATCACCTCTCCGGGTGGGCTGCTCGCCGTCTCGGAGTTCGTCGAGCCGGTCCGCTTCCTGCCGGAGGACCTCGGCATCGGCCGGCCCGGCTTCGAGGGCCGCGCGCTCGAGGTGCTCGGCTCGGTGCACGCGGAGGCGCTGCCGCACCTCGGCGCGTCGTGGGCCGCGCTGCTCGCCGAGGCCGGCTGGACCGTCGTCGACGAGCACGACGTCGTCATCGACGAGCGGTCGCCGGAGCACCCGCTCGCCGGCGCCTACGCCCGCGCCTGGTTCGCGCGGCTGGCGCACGGTCTCGACGGGCGCCTCGACGCCGGCGACGAGCGCACCCTCGCGGGGCTGCTCGACGACTCCGGCCCGCACCGACTGCTGCGGAGCGCGGACCTGCACCTGCACGGCACACGCACGCTCACGATCGCGCGCGCCTGAGGGCGCGTGCGGTGCGAGCCGCCCGCGCCACCCGGTCGCGTCAGGCGCGCCGCTCCATCCGGTTCTCCGGGGGCTCGTCGGCCGGCCAGTCCTCCGGGACGCCCACGTCGACGAATCCGGCCCGCTCGTAGGCCGTGCGGGCGCGCACGTTGTCGCTGCGGACCATGAGGCAGGTCCTGCGGTCCTGGGCGGCGGCCCAGTCCACCACCGCCTCGATGAGCCGCGCGGCGGTCCCGGTGCCGCGGGCCTCCGGAGCCACCCACATCGAGATGAGCTCGACCCACTCGTCCCCGTCCGGCTGCCCGCTGACGACCCCGACGATGCGGCCGGACTCCTGCGCCAGCAGGGTCAGCGGCACCTGGGTCAGGCGGTCCCGCCAGCGCTCGACGGGCGCGTCGACCCAGTCCTCGTGGCGCGAGCCGAAGGCCGTCGGGGCGTCGGCCAGGGACGCCAGCCGCACCTCCCGGAAGCGCTCCCAGTCGTCAGGTCCGATGCGCGTGATCTCCACCCGGCGAACCTAGCGAACCGCGGCGGCCCCGGCGCACTCCTTTCCGCGTCTACAGCGTCTACGGCGCGCTCGCGAAGCGACGGGGCTTGCCGGGACCGAGGTCGGCGGCATCGGCGACCGGCTCGACGGCGACCGGGCGGTCGAGCAGCGCCTCGAGGGCCCGGCGCAGGCCTTCGCCGTCGCCGCCGAGGCAGCGCGCCGTCACAGCGCCGTCCGCGTCCTGTCGCACCGACCACGCCCTGACGCCGAAGCGCTGGAGCTGCTGGGTCAGCTCGACGGACTGCACACGTCGACCGTCGCCCGCGGTGAAGACGATCGCCGAGCGTCCCTCGAGACCGACGACCCGACGGCCGGCGCCGGTCCCGACGAGCGCGCCGCGGTCACCGGTGCGGTAGCGCAGGAGCGGCAGGTAGGGGTTCTCCAGCGACGACACGGTGAGGTCGCCCGGCACTCCGTCGGGCACCGGCTGGCCGCCGTCGTCGACGACCTCGACCCACATCCGGCGCGGCACGAGCACGTGCCCGGCCCCGGCAGCGGTCTCGCAGGCGACCGGCCCCACCTCGCGCAGCCCGTAGAGGTCGAGCACGGGCGCGCCGAACGCCGATTCGAGGTGGGCGCGCGCCGGGGTCGCGAGGTCGACGGCACCGGAGACGAGGGCGAGCGGCGAGCACGGGAGGTCGAGGGCGGCATACGTCTGCAGGGTGAGGGCCGAGCCCGTGACGACCTGAGGGTCGGCCCCCGTGAGGAAGGCCCGCCGCGCGTCGTCGTCCGGCCATGCCGACGGGTGGAGGCTGACGCGCGACATCGACTGGCCGCCGCGCAACGTCATGGCGGACGCGTACGTGAAGGCCTGCTCCTGGTCGACAACGCTGAGCAGGCCCATACGAGAGGGGTCCTCGCGCCACTGCACCCCGACGCCCGCGAGGAGCAGGTCGAGCAGGGCGAGGTCCTTGGCGATGTCGACGGGGTGCCACGGGATGACCAGCGCCGAGCCGCTCGAGCCCGAGCTCGTGCCCTGCACCACCCGGTCGAGCGGCAGGTCGACAGGCACGAAGTCGGCCACGCCGCGGGCGAGATCGGCGCGGGTCGTCGTCGGCACGTCGCGCCAGTCACGGATCCCGAGCCGCCGCAGGTGCGGCACGACGCGGGCGAGCCGCTCGGTCTCGGCGAGCAGCCAGTCGGGTGGCTGGTCCGTCGCCCCGGCAGCGATCGCGGGCACGTCGCGCGCCCACTCCGCGATGGCCGCGTGGTCGGCTGCCGTGAGCAGGTCCCCGCACGCGTGGCTCCAGGCGGGGGCGTATGCGTGGTGCCGGAGGGCGTCGAGGCGCTCGCGTCCGCCGTGGTCGAGGGCGGGGAAGCGCTCGGCGTCGGAGCGCACGGCCGCCCCCATCGGCTCGTAGCCCGGGAGGGCGGTCGGGCGCGAGACCGGGTCAGACATGGGTGTACTGCGCCGCCGCCTCCTGGGCGCGCTTGTCGGCCAGGGCCTTGGCGAGCTCGGCGGCACGCTGCTGCTCGAGCGCCGCGAGGCGCAGCGCGTCGGACCGCAGGCCTGTGCTCACCGACTGCCACCGGTCCTCGGACTGCGCGTGCGTCTCCCCGCGGGGACGGATCGCCATGCAGCGCAACAGGGCTCGCACGACCTCCTCGTGGCGGTCCGGGTCGTCACCGAACCACTGGCGCAGGGGCACGACGCCCACGAGCGCCGTGAAGTGCTCGATGCCCGCGGCGGTGTCGACGGGGGCGCGCGCGCCGAGCACGGGTCGCAGCGACGGCTCCGTCACGAGGTGGGCGGCGACCTGGGCCGCGAGGCGCTCCGGCAGGGCGGCGCCGCCGAGACGGCGCACGGCGGACAGGGCGTCCGCCTCCAGGGGAGCGTCCGTCACGAGCTCCAGGGCGTCGCGCAGCACGGCCTCGGTGACGACCTCGGGTCGCAGGAACGCCTGGGGCGTGGCGACGAGCCGGTCGGTGAGGGTGCGCAGCCACGGGCCCTCGTCGGAGTGGGCGAGCGGCTGCTCGAGCGGGTTCGGGGCGGTGCGGTCGGTCATCGGAGGGTCCTCCTCGGGCCAGTGTCCCAGTGCCGGCGGGCGAAGTGGCGGGCCAGCGTCACGACGTCGTCGAGTCCGGCGACGGCCTCCACGACGTAGTCGCCCGCCATCGTGCGGGTGCGCTCGGCAACCTGGGGCGCGACCCGGAGCACGAGGGTGCCGCCCCCGCCGGCGTGGTCGAGCGCCCGCGTGGCGGCGGTCTCGAGGCCGGCGTCCTGCCCGCGGCCGAACATGGACTCGACCCCGTCGTCGGAGATGACGGCGATGTGGCAGCGGCGACGCGTCGACCGCGCCGCGGGCAGCCCGTCGTGGGCGGCGGCGAGGCCGTGGAGCGGGAAGCTCGTGCCGCCGCCGTGGTAGGTCAGCAGGGCCGTCATCAGCCGGTCGCGGTCGGTGCCGAGGTCGCCGCTCGAGGTGACCTGCCCCGGGCTCGACCAGCTCGTCACGCGCACCCGGGCCCCGGCGCGCAGGGCGGAGAGCACGAGCACCGCTCCGCCGAGGACGGCGGGCGACACGAGCCCACGCGGGTCGGGCATCGAGCCGCTCGAGTCGACGTAGAGGTCGAGGTCGACGGGACGTTCGACGGGGTCGAGGCCCTCGGCCGCCTCGACGACCCGGCGCTGGGTCGTCATCCCCGGCAGCACCGTGGCCGAGCGCAGGGTCGTGCCGGTCCAGTCGAGGTCGGTCAGGTCGTCACCGAGCTCCCACGTCTCGAGCCCCTGCAGCTCGGGCTCGCTCACGGGCTGCTCGTGGTCGACCGGGAACGGCACGAGGTGGCGCCGGGCTCGGGCGACGTACCAGTCGACCGCGGCGTCGCGGGTGGTGCCGAGGGTGGCGTAGAGCGTCGCGAGGTCGGCTGGCCCGAAGACCTGGCCCGACCCCTGGCCGGTGCCCTGGGGCTCGCCGTCGGCCGTCCCCGGCGCGCCGGCGCCACCGGACGCGGGCGCCTGGCTGTTGACTCGGGGGTCGAGTGCCGGGTGCACGGGCAGCTCCGCGAGAGAGTCGTCCTCGGCGACGTCGGGCGCCGTGCCGGCTCCGCCGGTCACCCGGCACGGACCCTGCAGCCCCTCCTCGGTGGGCTCGGGCAGCCACCGGCGCATCAGCGCCGCGAAGCCGCCCGCACCGCCCACCGCGTCGCGCGCGAAGACCCGCGCGTGGCGGGCCAGGAAACTGGCGTCGACCTCCTCCTCCGCGCCCAGGGGTGGCACGAGGCTGCCCCTGGGCAGCGACCACAGGAGCTCGTATGCCCTGAGGTAGACGTCGAAGTACGTCGCCTCCGTAGGTGGCTTGCCTCGCCTGGTTGACCGGGTGGTGTCCACTGCGGACGCAGGCTCGGCCTGCTGGGCGGCGACGGTCCCGCGCGAGGCCCGGTAGGGCGCGGTCATGTCCAGCCCGGACAGCCGTGTCAGTCGGTCGTTGATGAGCAGGTCGGTCCAGAGGTTCGAGACCATCGGGGCGTCCGCGTCACGGTCGACGAGCCCGCGACGGCAGCGCTCGACGATGCGCGCGCGCCCGGTCGCGTCGGCCGGTGCGAGCACGTGGTGGCCGATCTCGTGCGCCAGCACCGGCACCGGGATGTCCTCGATGCCGAGACGGACGACGGCGCGCAGGTCGATCGTCGCCCCGACGGCGTCCATGTCGAACCACGCGAAGCTCGTGGTGCCGGGCGGGTCCGCCGGGGTCAGGAAGCGCGGCTCGCCGAGCCGCAGGGACGGTCCCCAGCACTCGAGGGCCGCAGGCCAGGCTGCGCGCCAGCGGGACTCGAGCGCGACCCAGTCCACGGCAGGCGGCCGCGCGGCGACCGTCACGGCGTGGCTCCGCCGTCGGCGACGAGCAGCAGTCGGTGGCTCGACCGTCGGCTGACGAGGACGACCCCACCGGCGCGCACGGCCCCGGTGACGTCGTCGCCGTAGCGGTCCCACCACGCCTGCCGGGGCGCCGGCCCCGCCGCATCGGAGTCCGGCTCGCTCTCGTCGGGCAGCACGGCCTCGCCGAACGCGTCGGTGAGCACCGTCCAGCGGGTCTGGCCCGACACGACGCTCCAGCGGTGCCCGTCCCCGCCGGTGACGACCGGCGGCAGCAGCCAGGCGCCGCCGAAGCCCCGGAAGGCGCCGATCGGTCGCTCCGTCACCGGTCCACCCCAGGCGCAGGGCACCTCGGCATTGCGGGCGAGCAGGTCGCGGACGTCCTGACCAGGCTCGACCCGCAGGACCGCGTCGGCCACGGCATCGGGCAGGTTGGGCACGAGCGACCTTGCGGCAGAGCGCAGCCGCACGTGACCGGCCCGCCAGGCCGACACGGCGCCGACCTCGCGCACTCGGTCGTCGGTGAGCGGCACGCCGGACGGCCAGGCCGCCAGTCCCGCTTCGATGCCGCGCGCCCAGTGGGTGGCGTCAGCCCGACCGGACACCTGCGCGGCCGCGGTGACGAGGTCGTCGATGACGAGCGGTGTCACGGTGCGCAGGTCCAGGCGCAGCGCCGGCACGACCCACTCGAGCACCCAGCGGGAGACCGACCCCTCGCCGAATCGCCCTGCACCGACGAGGGCCACGACGGATCGCGCCCAGTGCGTCGCCCACCGGTCGACGACCGGCTGCGCGACGGCCGGTCCTGCGCCGCCCTGGCGCGCGACGAGCCGGTCGAAGCCCGGCCCCACCGCCCGCAGGCCCTCGGCCAGCGCACGGTCCGCCGCGCCCCCGGCCCGCGCCACGTCGAGGTCCCGCGCCAACGTGCCCGAGACCCGCCGCAGCGCCGCAGCCCAGAGCGGCGCCGGCTCGGCCGCTCCGCCTGGCCCCACGGCATACGTGCTCATGACGACCAGCGCAGCCAGGAGAGGTAGTTCGTGTAGCGCTGGTGGAGGTACTTCAGCGTCAGCGCGTCGTCGAAGGTGTGGCCGTAGACCTTGCGCTGTGCGGCGATCGACGTGAGCAGCCGCCCGACGTGGGTGATCCGGGCGCGCACCTCGCCGGCGCCGAGCCCGTCGAGCCCCCGGTCGAAGAGGGCGAGTGCGTCACCGACCGGGTCGTCGTGGTCGAGCCCGTCGGCGTCGAACTGCCGGCACGTCGTGTCGAACATCGCGTGCAGCCACGACACCCGGTCGAGCCGCAGCGCCGCCGTGTCGTCCTGCTCGAACACGCGGGCCTCGGTGTCCATCGGCAGCTTCTGGAAGAGCACGAAGGGCAGGACCGCGCGCACGTGGTCGACCCCGACGGCGTCGTCGCCGCGGAAGAGCGCCATCGCCTTGCTGTAGAGCACGAGCGACTGGAGCGCGCGCACCGAAAGGCCCGCGGTCGTCTGGGTGCCGACGTCGCTGAGCGCGTCGCGGCCGGTGTCGTCCTGCTGCACGAGGTGGGGGTCGACGCCGGCGAGTCGCGCGGTGTCCTTGGTGCGGTACTCGAACTGGCTGCCCGCACGCTCGAGGTACTCGAACTGCCCCGCGAAGTGCTCGATCCGGCGCAGCACCGGCCGCGGGATGGGCACGTCGAGGACGGCCCGGTGCAGCCGGTCGTGCTCGGCCTCGGTGAAGACGATCGAGTCGGGCACGACGTCCTCGGGCCGCACGCCGCGCTCGGCCCTGGCCACGAGCGCCGAGAGGAAGCGGTTGTTGAAGGGCAGCGCCGCGACGACGACGTCGATGCGGTCCCGGAGCGCGTCGATGACCTGGTAGGTGCCGCCGCCCGCGTCGTCGTTGGCCGTGAGATACCACGCGCTCGCCCCGGTCTCGTAGACCTGGTCGAAGGTCTCGACGTAGCCGTCGGCGAGCACGGTGAGCAGCGCCGACTGCGTGCGCGTCGGGATGCGGTTGTACTCGTCGACGATCTTGACGCGCATGCCCAGCCACGAGCGCCACGCGACGTCGACGTCCGACAGCTTCTCGGCCTCGACGAGGTCGCGCGGCAAAGGCGTGCCGAAGAGGTCGGCGACGGTCAGCTGCGGGTGCCCGTGCTGCATGCCGCGACGCATCTCGGTCGGTGTGTAGCCGGCGAGCACGCCCATGAGCAGGGCGCTCGCGGTCTTGCCACGGCCCGGGCCGCCGACCATGAGGCAGCGCCCGCGCACCATGAAGGTCAGCAGCGGCATGAGCACGTAGCTGGAGTAGGACTGCCCGCTCGGCAGCGTCAGCTCACCGCGACTGTCCCCCAACGGGATCCGCTCGCTGGGACCGTCGTGGAACTCGACGTCGTAGTGCGGGCTGATGATGGCGTGGTTCGTGATCCAGAAGTACGCCTGACGCAGCTTCTCGTCGAGCGGCGGCCCCGCGTCGGGCGTGGCCTCGCGGGACGTGCCGTAGAGGTCGGTGAGGTCGAGCTCGTCCGTGTGCCGCCCGGCGGCGCCCGGGCGCGTCGGTGCGTTCGAGACGTGGCCGAGCCCCGTGTGTGCCTGCTCCCCTGACGTGGTCACCCGTGCGATTGTGCCAGCCGGGTGGTGGCCGGGTCGTCAGCCCACCGGGTCGGCGAGGTCCCAGCCCGCGGCGACGACCTCGTCGACCGCAGCGGTGGCGACGGCGAGCCGCTCCTCGTGGCTGCCACGCACCTCGACCCACGGCACCTCGCGGGCGGCGAGCTCCTCACGGAAGCGCCCCTGCATCCACTCGCGCACGTGCTCGCCGTCGCGCATCCCGTCCTGCACGAAGGGGATCTCGTCGCCGGTGAGGACGTAGAGCGCCGGCGCGGGTCGGGCGCGGGCAAGGGCGCGCACCGTCGGCGACGGTGACCCGACGTAGCGTTCGTGCCACAGCGTCGTCGCGAAGACATCGGTGTCGCAGACGACGAGCGGTCGCGGGGCCGCGGCGGCAGCCGCGTCCTCCTGCGCGGCCTGCTCACGGGCGACGAGGTCGAACTCGGCCGTGTGCCACGGCGCGGCCAGGCCGCCCGGGCGCCGCTCGGTCCACTCGCGTCCGAACTCGGGCACGACGGTCGTGCCGTAGTGCGCCCCGAGCGCGTCGGCGAGGGTCGTCGTGCCCGTCGACTCGGCGCCCACGACGACGACCCGCTTGGCGAACCAGGCCCGCACCGGCGACGGCAGCGCCCACCACGAGCCGCCGACATCGGCGCGCACCGCGGTGCCCGAGATCGGGATCGAGGCGCGGCCGGGGTCGACCTGCACCCACGTCGCGCCGAGCCGCCGGGCCATCTCCTCGCCGTAGGCGTCGCTGGTGAAGACCGCGTCGACCGGCCCGTCGAGGTGCGACTCGATGACCGCCATGTGCAGGTCCCACACCTCCGGCGAGTCGAAGTCGACGTCGTGGTCGTCGGGGGCCGCGACGACCCTCGCCGTCGGGTGCTCGGCCTGCACCCAGCCGACCCGGACGTCGACGGGGATCGACTCGACGGCGTGCGCCATGACCTCGACGGTGACCCGGTCGCACGAGCCCGTCGCCGCCCGCACGAGCGCCTGGTGCCCGGCGTGGAAGGGGTAGAACTTGCCGATGACGAGCCCGTGCCCGTGACGTGCCGGGCTCACCGCGAACCCACGGCTGCCAAGACCGCGTCGTCGTTGCCGGCCACGTCCGCGGGTGCGTCGCGCAACCGCCACCACTGGAGGAGGCCGACGGCGCAGAGGACGACGAACCCGGCATACAGGATCGCCGTCAGCGTCAGGCCCTTGTGCAGGTAGAGAGGGACGTAGAGCAGGTCGGCGGCGATCCACAGCACCCAGTTGCCGATCCACTTGAAGCTCAGCATGAGCTGGGCCACGAGGCTGAGCGACGTCGTCAGGGCGTCCCACGTCGGCACGTCCGAGTCGGTGTGCCTGGTCAGCAGCGACCAGACGGCCCACGTCGCGGCCGCCACGAGCACGACGGCGACCGGCCAGAACCAGCGCGGCGTGCGGCGCACCGTCAGCGGGCCGCGGTCGGGTCCGCCGCGCAGCCACGCCCACCAGCCGAGCACCGCGAGCGCGATGTAGAGCACCTGCAGGCCCGCGTCGCCGTAGAGGCCCGAGCCGGTGAAGAGCACGAGGAAGAGGAGATTGTTGGCGATGCCGACGGGGAAGTTCCACACGCTGCGGCGCACCACGAGGGCCACGCAGGCCGCCCCCGTGACGAAGCCCGCGACCTCGGTCCAGTCCATGGTGCGTCAACGTACACGCGTGCGGACACGGCGGAGTCGGGCGGTCACGAGCCCCTGGCGAGGAAGCCGGGAGCGGGCTCGTGACCGCCCGACGTTCGGGCGACCGGTCGTGCGGGTCAGGCAGGTCAGGCGAAGGCGACGAACGCGACGGGGTTGGAGGTCGGCTGGTCGGAGCCGCCCGCGGGCTCGACGGTGATGCCCGCGCCCTTGGAGTGGCTGGCGTCGCCGCTCAGCACGACCACCTGGTCGCCGCCGCCGGGCATGAGGCCCGCCGACGTCATGTGACCCGTCGCGTCCTGGAGCCACAGCTGGAAGACCTTGCCCGAGGGCGGCTGCGACATGCCGGACGTGACGATGACGGCCTTGTGGAGCGAGTTGGAGCGGACGACAGTGGCCGTCGCGCCGCCGGCGAGCCGCGCCCCGTAGCGCGTGGCGTCGGGCGCCGCGAGCACCTGGTCGGCGATGGCCCGGGACGGGTCCTTGTCGATCTGCTTCCAGACGGTGAACCCGCCGATGGCGAGCACGGCCACCGTGGCGGCCGCGACGACCATGCGCCAGCCGCGGGCGAGCCCACGGGTGGAGCGGGACCGGCGGCGCTCGGTGAGCTCGTCGGGGCGCTCGACCGGGGTGGCAGCAGTGGCCGGACCTGCGGCGGGAGCATGGTCGGGCGCCGACGGCGTGGACGTGACGTCCTCGTCGGCGGAGTCGTGCTGCGGAGCCGTCAGCGGCGGCAGCGGACGGACGGACGAGATGTCGGCGAGCACCTTGGCCCGGAGCGAGGCCGGCGGGGCGACCTCGGTCAGCACCGACAGCTCCGACGCCGCGGCGACGAGGCTCTCGACCTCGGCCCGGCACGCGGAGCAGCCGTTGAGGTGGCGCTCGAACCGGGCCCGCTCGACGTCGTCGAGGGCGTCGACGGCATATGCGCCGGAGAGCGCGTGGATGTCCTCGCTCACAGGGTCACCCCCAACGTGTCTCGTAGTCTGATGAGTCCATCACGGATGCGTGTCTTCGCGGTCCCGAGTGGCAGGTCGAGCATGGTCGCCACCTCCGTGTGCGTGTATCCCGAGAGGTAGGCCAGCTCGAGGGCCTGCCGCTGAACGGCTGTCAAGGTCTCCAACGCCCGATGAACCCGCTCCGCATCGAGCCGTTCGACGACGGTCTCCGCGGTGGAGTCGTGCGTGACCTCCTGGTTGCTGGCGCCGTAACCCTCGTCACGGTGCCGGGCCGCCTCGGCCGAGCGGACCCGGTCGACGGCCTTGCGGTGGGCGATCGTGAGCATCCACGACATCGCACCACCCTTGCTCGGGTCGAAGCGTGCGCTGTGACGCCAGATCTCGAGGAAGACCTCCTGGGTCACCTCCTCGGACTGGGCCGGGTCGCGCACGACGCGACGGACGAGACCCAAGAGCCGGGAGGAGACGGCGTCGTAGAGGTCTGCGAACGCCGTCTCGTCTCCCGTCGCTGCTCGGCGGAGCAGCTGCTCCAGCTGGACTGGGCGGGCGGGCCCCTCCGGCGACTCATCGCCGGAGGGGACCACCGAGAACCGTGACATGGGGTCCATTGTGTCGCCCGTCGTCGTGCTCTGCGTCAGCCTGGTCGGCAGACGATCAGGGCATCAGCACGCCGTCGATGATGTACACCGTGGCGTTGGCGGTCGGGACGTTGCCGCAGATGACCTTCGCGTCGGCCTTGCCGACGGTGAAGTTCTCGCCAGAGCCCTTGACCGTGATCGTGGTGCCGGCGAGCGTCTTGTGGTCGCCCGCGAGCTGGTCCGGCGAGAGCTTGCCGGCCACGACGTGGTTCGTGAGGATCTTGGTGAGGGTCGGCTTGTCGGCCAGGACCTTCTTGAGGTCGGCGGCGGGGATCTTGGCGAACGCGTCGTTGACGGGCGCGAAGACGGTGATCTCGGGGGCCGAGTTGAGGGTGTCGACGAGGCCGGCCTGCTTGACGGCGGTGACGAGCGTCGAGAGCAGCGGGTTGTTGCTCGCGGCGGTCGCGACGGGGTCGGTCGCCATGCCGTTGAACGAGCCCTTGCCGTCCTTCGGCACGGCCGCGCAGCCCTCACCGAAGACGGCGGACGAGGCGTCCATCGACTCGGAGGAGGTCATCGTGTCGGAGGGCGTGCTCGTCATGGCGTCGGAGGACGTCGCGGCGGGCGTGTTGCCGGCGCCGGCGGAAGCAGTGTTGTCGCTCGAGCTGCCACAGGCCGCGAGGCTCAGGGGCAGGGCGATGGCGAGGGCGACGAGGCCGGTACGGGTCTTCATGCTCTTCATGTCAGTCACTCCTTGTGGCTGTGTGGTGCACGGTCATCTGGGATTCGGTGCCGCTGTGGCTCCGGATTGCTTGTCGGACAAGTTTTTTCGTGGGTTCTTCGTCGTGGGCGTTCACGCGACGGTCACCACCACCTCTTGGATGCCGCTCGAACCGCTGGGGAACGGCGTGGCACGTTCGGTGATCTGGGCCTGCCCCTTGAGGTCGGTCGCGCGCACGGAGATCCGGTGCAGCCCCGGCTTGGCGTCCCACGGGAGGTACCACTGGCGCCAGTAGTCGACACCGACGTCGGGACCGAGCTTCGTTGCCTGCCAAGGGCCGTCGTCGATCTTGACCTCGACCTTGCCGACACCGCGGTGCTGGGCCCAGGCGACGCCGCCGATGGCGGTCGTGCCAGCCTTGATCGTCGAGAGCGGTGCGGGGGTGTCGATGCGGGCGCTCGTCTTGATGGGTGCGTCCGTCGCCCACTGGCGCTTCGTCCAGTAGGCCTGGTCGGCGGCATACGTCGTCAGAGTCAGCTTGGTCAGCCACTTGGTCGCGCCGACGAAGCCGTAGAGGCCGGGCGTGATGAGGCGAGCCGGGAAGCCGTGGGTGTCGCTGAGCTGGGCGCCGTTCATGCCGATGGCGATCATCGCGTCGCGGCCGTCGCGCACGACCCCGAGCGGTGTGCTGATGGTGAAGCCGTCGACGGCCGTGCTGAGCACCTGGTCGGGGCTGCCCTTGATGCCGGCGCGGTCGAGCACGTCGGTCAGGCGGACGCCGAGCCAGCGGGCGGCCCCGATGTAGCCGCCGCCGACCTCGTTGGAGACGCACGTCATCGTGATGTCGCGCTCGATGAGCGGCATCGCCGACAGCTCGGCGAAGGTCATCGTGAAGGGCTTCTCGACCATGCCGTCGACCTCGAGCGTCCAGCTGTCGACGTCGACCTTGGGCACGACGAGGTTGGTGTCGACGCGGTAGAACTTCGAGGTGGGCGTGCGCAGGGGCGAGATGCCGGAGACCTGCGTCTCCAGCCCGGTCGGCAGCGGCTTGGCCTTGTCGGCGGCAGCGGGCAGGACGATCTTCTTGACCGACTCGGCGCCGGCGCGCAGCTGACCCCCGACGGCGGCGAGGACGGACAGCGCGGTGACGCCGAGCGCGCCGCCGATGAAGCCGCGTCGTCCGGTGCCCCGCTGGGTCGCGGAGTCGGCGGCGGGGGTCATCTTCGAGCCACGAGGACCGTCGACCGTCGCCTCGTCACCCTTCGCCACGGCCGCGTCGGAGGCACGGCGGGCGAGGCGGACGAGCCAGACGAGCGTCGCCACCCCGGCGGCCATGGCGGCCAGCGCGGGCAGGACGTCGAGCGGGCGGGCGGCAGGGCGCAGCAGCGCAGCGGCACCGGCCAGGCCGGTCAGCAGCACGATGAAACCGACGGCCAGCGGCATACGGCGTCGGGCGAGGAGGCCGGCCACCGCGGCGAGGACGAGCGTCACGACGAGGACCGACCCCTGCAGGATCGCCTTGTCGTTGGTGCCGAACGTCGCGATGGCCCACTCCTTGACAGGGGTGGGGGTCAGGTCGATGACGGTCGACCCGATGGCGAGCACCGGCGACGACGCTGGAGCGAGGAAGCCCGCGACGAGGTGGCCGGCGGCGATCCCGGCCACGGCCGCGAGGATCCCGCTGAGGGCAAGTCGTAGGCGCATCATGCCGGGTGGTTCGCCGCGGGAGGCGTTCCCGGATTGTCCGGTTGCCCTTCGAAGGGCGGGAAGAGCGTCGTGACCGCGGTTGTTGACCGCACGTGAAGAACATCGGATTCCTCTCGTTCGGGCACTGGAACCCGTCGCCGCAGTCGCAGGCGCGGTCGGCCCAGGACGTCCTGCTCCAGTCCATCGACCTCGCGGTCGCGGCCGAGGAGCTGGGCGCCGACGGTGCCTACTTCCGGGTGCACCACTTCGCCCGCCAGCTCGCGTCGCCGTTCCCGCTGCTCGCCGCGGTCGGCGCTCGCACGAGCCGGATCGAGATCGGGACCGGCGTCATCGACATGCGCTACGAGAACCCGCTCTACATGGTCGAGGACGCCGGCGCCGCGGACCTCATCTCCGGCGGCAGGCTCCAGCTCGGCATCAGCCGTGGGTCACCCGAGCAGGTCGTCGACGGCTACCGCTACTTCGGCTACGAGCCCACCGACGGCGACCACGCCGCGATGGCGCGCCAGCACACCGAGGTCTTCCTCGAGGTCCTGTCGGGCCGGGGCTTCGCCGAGCCGAACCCGCGGCCGATGTTCCCCAACCCGCCGGGCCTGCTCCGCATCGAGCCGCACTCGCCGGGTCTGCGCGACCGCATCTGGTGGGGTGCCGGCAGCCGGGCGACCGCCGAGTGGACGGCGCAGCAGGGCATGAACCTCATGAGCTCGACGCTGCTGACCGAGGACACGGGCGTGCCCTTCCACCGCCTGCAGGCCGAGCAGATCCAGCGCTTCCGCGACGCGTGGAAGGCGGCCGGCCACGAGCGCGAGCCGCGGGTGTCGGTCAGCCGCAGCGTCTTCCCCATCGTCAGCGACGTCGACCGGGCGTACTTCGGTCGCGAGTCGGCCAGCCAGGACCAGGTCGGCATCATCGACGGCGGCACGGCGCGCTTCGGCAAGACGTATGCCGGCGAGCCCGACCAGCTCGTCCGTGACCTCGCCGAGGACGAGGCGGTCGCGGCCGCCGACACCCTGCTCATCACGGTGCCCAACCAGCTCGGCGTCGACTACAACGCGCACGTCATCGAGAGCCTGCTGACGCACGTCGCGCCGGAGCTCGGCTGGCGCTGACCGCCGCGGTCGGGCGCCGTCAGCCGCGGGCGAGCAGCTTGCGCAGGGCGGTGCCGTAGGCGGCGCGCGCCACCGTGGCGACGACGCGATCGAGCACGGCCGGCACGCCCCGCACGTTGATCTGCTGCCTCCAGACGACCGTCGACCCCGCCGCGGTCGGGGTCACCGACAGGTCGATCGCGCCGCGGACGACCTTGCCCTCCTTGCGGATCCGCGCGGTCCCCGCCGTCGTCGGGGTCGGAGGGACGATGCTGTCGACGACCATGACGTCGTCGAAGCCGACCGGGCCGAGTCCCGTCCGGGCCACGAAGCGCGACCCGTCGACGAGGTCGCTCGCCGCCATGGCGTCCCCGGTCACGGTGGTGAGTGGGATGACGGCGGTGTGCGCGCGCAGGTCGAGCACGCGGCGCCACGCCTCGGGGGCGGTCAGCGGTGGGACGAGGTGCACCTCGAAGTCGGCCATGCCGACAGTCTCTCCGGTCGCGGCTCCCGTGACACCTGTCATGGCCACGTCGTGACGCCTGCTGCTGCCGCGAGGCGGTGTCCGCACGGGAGAGTGGGGCCATGACCACATCACCCATCTCCGTCGCCGGGGCCTCGGGGGCCTCGGCGGTCGAGCTGCGCGGCCTCGTCAAGACGTTCGCGCCGGCCCGTCGCTCCCACGACACCGAGGTCCGCGCCGTCGACGGCATCGACCTGCGCATCGAGGCCGGCGAGATCGTCGCCTTCCTCGGGCCGAACGGCGCCGGCAAGACGACGACCCTCGACATGGTGCTCGGCCTCACCGAGCCGACGAGCGGCACCGCCGAGGTCTTCGGCCGCCGCCCGCGTGAGGCGGTCATCGGCGGGCACGTGTCCGCGGTCCTGCAGACCGGAGGCCTGCTGCGCGACCTCACCGTGCGCGAGACGGTCCGCATGGTCGCGTCGACGTATGCCGTCACGACCCCTGTCGACGAGGTGATCGAGCGTGCCGGGCTGGCCGCGCTCGCCGACCGGCGCGTGTCGAAGTGCTCGGGCGGCGAGCAGCAGCGGCTGCGGTTCGCCCTGGCGCTGCTGCCCGACCCGCGGCTGCTCGTCCTCGACGAGCCGACGGCGGGCATGGACGTCACGGCGCGGCGCGACTTCTGGGACACGATGCGCGCCGACGCCGGCACCGGACGCACGGTGGTCTTCGCGACGCACTACCTCGAGGAGGCCGACGCCTTCGCCGACCGCATCGTCCTCGTCGCCGGCGGCCGCATCGTCGCCGACGGCACGACCGCCGAGATCCGGGCCCGGGCGAGCGGCCGCACCGTGTCGGCGACGATGCCGGCCGGCTCGGTCGCCACCAGCGTCGCGCGGCTGCGCGGCGTCGACGGTGTGCGCGACGTCGAGGAGCGCGGCTCGCGCGTCGTCGTCACCGCGACCGACTCCGACGCCGTGGCCCGCCTGCTGCTGCTCGAGCTCGGCGGCACCGACCTCGAGATCGTCACCGCCGGCCTCGAGCAGGCGTTCATGACCCTGACCGGCGACGACCGGCCCGTCCCTCCCGGCACTGCCCACACCGGCGGCACCCACCGCACCGAGAGCGAGCTCGTCCGATGAACGCCACCTTCACGCTGCTCGAGATGCGGCGGATCACCCGCGACTGGGCGGGCATGTTCTTCACCGCCGTGCTGCCGGCGTTCTTCTACCTCATCTTCGGCGCGACGGTCGACGCCAAGGACGCGAGCATCGGCAACGGCAACGTCGCGATGTACGTCATGATCAGCATGGCCGCCTACGGCGCCGTCACCGCGACGACGAGCATCGGCGGCAACGCGGCCGTCGAGCGCCAGCAGGGCTGGGGCCGTCAGCTCGGCCTGACGCCGCTCGCCGACTCGTCCTACATCGCCATGAAGGCGCTCATCGCGATGACCGTCGCCGCGGTGCCGATCCTGCTGACCTTCACCCTCGGCGCCATCACCGGTGCCCGCGGGTCGATGCGGGCCTGGGCCCTCAGCGCGGTCCTGTGCCTGGTCGGCTCGGCGGTCTTCGCCGTCTACGGTCTCCTCGTGGGCACGGCATTCCGCTCCGAGGCCGCCGTCGGCGCCGCGAGCGGCACGATGGTGATCTTCGCCTTCCTCGGCAACCTCTTCATCCCCCTGTCGGGCACGCTGCTGGCGTTCGCGAAGTTCACGCCGCTCTACGGGTATGCCGCCCTGGCGCGCTACCCGCTCACCGAGGGCTACCTGCCCGACGGGTCGCAGGACCCGCTGTGGCTGCCGATCGTCAACGTGCTCGCCTGGCTCGCCATCTTCGGGACCGCCGCCGTGCTCCTCGTCCGTCGCGGGCGGGAGCGCCAGTGACCGAGCAGGTCAGCGCCGAGACCTCGCCCGCCGAGCCGGCGGGCGGGGCGGCGGCGAACGGGGCACTGGCGACCGGGGCGCCGGGCCGCAACCCGTGGGAGCGCTACGGCTGGGTCGTGCGCGGGGTGTGGCTCGTCTTCCTCGTCTTCCCCGTCATCGCCCTCGTCGGGGCGCCGCGCCCGGCGTGGCAGGTCGTCGTCGGGCTCGTCCTCGTCGTCGTCTTCGCCGTGGCCTACGTCCTGGGGTCGAGCCACCTCGAGCGGATGGGCCGCCGCGGGCCGTCGACGACGCGCGGGGCGGTCGCCTACCTCGCGCTCCTGCTGGCGTGCACCGTCGGCTCGGCCCTGATCATCGGGGCCAACAGCCTCGGCTTCCTGCCCTTCGTCGTCGCCTTCGGGATGTTCGCCCTGCCGATCCTGCCGGCGATCGGCCTGGGCGTGGTGGCCACCGTCGTGGCCGGCGCCGCCGCGGTCGTCACCGATCCCGGCGAGGGCACGTGGAGCGTCGCCATCATCGTCTTCGCGGTCGGGGTCATGACCGGGGGCGTGCGGGTCGTCGCCGACCGGGGCGAGCAGTACGAGCGGATGTCGCGCGACCTCGCCATCGTCGAGGAGCGCGAACGCGTGGCCCGTGACGTCCACGACGTGCTCGGCCACTCGCTCACCGTCGTCACGGTCAAGGCCGAGCTGGCCGAGCGGCTCGTCGACCTCGACCCGGAGCGCGCCAAGGGCGAGCTCGCCGAGATCCAGGCGCTCAGCCGCCAGGCGCTCGCGGAGATCAGGGCCACCGTCGGAGGGCTCCGGGTCGCTCGCCTCTCCGACGAGCTCGCCTCTGCCCGAACGGCGCTCGCAGGCGCCGGCATCGAGGCGCACGTGCCCGACGACCCGTCCGTCGTCGACCCCCGGCACCGCACGGTGCTCGCCTGGGTGCTGCGCGAGGCGACGACCAACGTCGTGCGGCACAGCGACGCCGACGAGTGCTGGGTCGAGCTCGCGACGAACCGCCTGACGGTGCGCGACGACGGACGGGGGCTCGGCGTGCGGCCCGAGGGCAACGGCATACGTGGTCTGCGTGAGAGGGTCGGGGCCGCGGGAGGTCGACTCTCGATCGAGACCGGCCCAGAGGGCCACGGGACCGTGCTGGAGGTGACGCTGTGAGCGGGACGATCAAGGTGCTGCTCGCCGACGACCAGGCCCTCGTGCGAGGGGCGCTCGCGGCGCTGCTGGCGCTCGAGCCCGACCTCGAGGTCGTCGCCGAGGTCGGCCGCGGGGACGAGGTCGTCGACGCCGCGCGCGCCTCGGGCGCCGACGTGTGCCTGCTCGACATCGAGATGCCCGGCATCGACGGCATCGCCGCGGCAGGCCAGGTCCGCGCGGCGCTCCCGGCCGTGCGCACGCTCGTCGTGACGACGTTCGGACGGCCCGGCTACCTGCGGCGCGCGCTCGAGGCGGGCGCGTCCGGCTTCGTCGTCAAGGACACCCCGGCGCGCCAGCTCGCCGAGGCGGTCCGCCGCGTGCACGCAGGGCTGCGGGTCGTCGACCCGTCGCTCGCCACCGAGTCGCTCGTCGACGGCGTCAACCCGCTCACCGCGAGGGAGCGTGAGGTGCTCGCCGTCGCGCTGCGCGGAGGCACGGTGGCGGCCATCGCCGGCGTCGTGCACCTGTCGCAGGGGACGGTCCGCAACCACCTCAGCTCGGCGATCGGCAAGACGGGCACGTCGACCCGCGCCGAGGCCGCCCGCGTCGCCCAGGAGCGCGGCTGGCTCTGACGAGCCCCCGCCGCTCGGTCACCCGTCAGGAGACGACGACGCGCGCCCACTGGTAGTGCCCGCCGTCGGTGAAGTGCGTCCACGTGTCGAAGGCGACGACCTCACCGACCCCGCCCAGCAGCCCGCGAAGCTCCTCGTCGGTGCGGCTGCGGAAGTAGCGCCCGCCGTCGTCGGTCCACTCGCCGCTCGTGTCGGCGCCCCACACCCCGACCTCGAGCAGACCCCCGGGCCGCACGACCCGGCGCAGCTCGGCGAGCGCCGTCACCACCTCGTCGCCGGGCAGGTGCATCAGGGTGCTCATGGTCCAGCCGGCGTCGAAGGAGTCGTCCGCGAAGGGCAGGTCGGTCGCCGACGCGACGTGCGCGTCGAGCCCCAGCCCGCGGCAGAGGTCGACGGCGGCCGGGGTCAGGTCGACCCCGCTGTAGGCGACGCCGGCCCCTGCGATCCGGAAGCCGTCGCGCCCGGCGCCGCAGCCGACCTCGACCACCGACCCGAGACCCTCGGCCCGGAGGTGCTCGACGAACGCCGTCAGCCGCTGCTCGCGCTCGTCGTCGAGCGGCCGGGTGGCACGCTCGGCCATCTCCCGCTCGTAGTAGTCCACCAGCCGGGCCGCGACGTCGCTCATGCGCGACAACCTAGCCATCGTCGGTCTTCGGAAGGGCCGGCCGAGGTGAACGTGGAGGTTCGCACCCCGCTGAGGGGGTGCGAACCTCCACGCTGTCGTGCGCCGTCGTGGCGGCGTGTGCCCTCGGGCGTGGCGTATGCCGTCAGGCCGGGGCGGGTGCCGCCGTGCTGCCGGTGCCCGCACCGGTGCCGGCGGCACGGCGGGCCATGAAGGCCGTGACGAGCTCGGCGATGCCGATGAGGATGAGCATGATGCCGGCGAGCCGCGCGAGCAGCACGAGCGAGGATCCCGGGAAGACCGCGACGACGAAGCCGGCGATGATCGAGACGACGCCGCTGACGATGAGGAAGACGCGCGCGCCGGTCGAGCGGTCCGAGCCGAAGCCCTGGGCGAGGGCGGCGATGCCCTCGGCGATCCAGCCGGCGGCGATGAAGATCGCGATGACGAAGAGCGAGGTGCCCGGCCGGAAGAGGCAGATGATGCCGGCGATGATCGACAGCACGCCGAGCACCATCGAGACGGGCTTCAGCCAGCCCGGCTCGCTCGGCAGGTCGCGGCTCACCGAGAGGCGCACGGCGCCGGCCACGATGAGCTGCAGGCCGAAGGTGATCGCCACGACCAGCAGCGTCGCCTTGGGCCAGACGAGGACGAGCACGCCGAGGACGACGGACAGGATGCCCATGGCGATGAGGGCGCCCGACCACCCGGACGAGGTCGAGGCGACGGCCCAGCTGCTCGAGGCCGCGGCCTCTCGGCGGGTCCGTGGCTCCGACCCCGATGACGACGATGACGACGAGGCTGGCGACGGGTCGACGGGATCGGTCGGGTCGGGTGACGCGGGGTTCGGGACCGTGCTCGACATGCTTCCTCCTGAGGGGTGAGGTCCTGCCCGAGGTGCGGCGCCTCCAGTCTGGCTCCCGACGCGCGCGGGCGCCCGCTTTTCGCGCGCGACCCGCCCGGCGGCATACGGCCGCGGGCGTCGGTCCATGGCAACCGCTCCGGAGGACCGATAGCGTCGGCGAGGTGAACATCATCTTCGTGGAGCCGTCGTTCCCGGCGAACCAGCGCCGCTTCGTGCACGCGCTCGCGTCGGTGGGCGCCAACGTCTACGGCATCGGCGAGACCGATGAGCACGACCTCGACGACGAGGTGCTCGGGGCGCTGCGCGGCTACTACCGCGTCGGCAACGTCACCGACGTCGACCAGATGGTCGAGGCGGTCCGCTACTTCCAGGACAAGGTGTGGATCGACGCCCTCGAGGCCGTCGTCGAGTCGCACACGATGACCGCCGCGCAGGTGCGCGAGGCGTGCGGCATCCCTGGCACGAGCGTGCGCACGACGTGGCTGTGCCGCGACAAGCCGTCGATGAAGGAGGCGCTCCGGCAGGCCGGCGTCCCCACTGCGGCCAGCGCCGCCGTCGACTCGGCCGCCGAGGCGCGCGCGTTCGCCGAGCGCGAGGGCTACCCGCTCATCCTCAAGCCGCGCGCGGGCGCCGGCGCCCAGGGCACGGTCCGCGTCGACAGCGACCACGACCTCGAGCAGGCGCTCGCGGCCTACGGTCGCGAGGGCCAGAGCTCGATCGCCATCGAGGAGTTCGTCGAGGGCCACGAGGGCTTCTACGACACCATCACCCTCGACGGGCACGTCGTGCACGACTGGGCGACGCACTACTACCCCAACGTCCTCGAGGCGATGCGCCACCGCTGGATCTCGCCGCAGTTCATCACGACCAACCGCATCGACGAGCCGGGCAACGCCTTCTACGCCGAGGTGCGCGACCTCGGCCGCCGCGTCATCGAGGCGCTCGGCATCGAGACGTCGGCGACGCACATGGAGTGGTTCTTCGGCCCGAAGGGCCTGAAGTTCAGCGAGATCGGTGCCCGGCCGCCGGGCGTCGGCGCGTGGGACGTCTACTCCGCGGCCAACGACGTCGACGTCTACCGCGAGTGGGCGCACGTCATCACCCACGGTGCGCCCGAGCAGCAGATGCAGAGGTCGTATGCCGCGGGCATCGTCGCGCTGCGGCCTGACCGCGACGGAGCGGTGACCGGCTACTCCGGCATCGACGAGATCCGGTCGCGCTACGGCGAGTGGATCATCGACGGCCACTTCCCGCCGGTCGGGCACGGCACCCAGGCGGTCGAGGCCGGCTACATGGCCAACGCGTGGGTGCGTCTGCGCCACCCCGACTTCGACACGGCGCGCGCCATGCTCGACGACGTGGGTGGCACGATCCACATGCACGCGGGCTGAGCGGCTGAGTCACCAGTTCATGTCGACGACGATTCTCCTTGGGCCCCAACGGTTCACGACGACGGTCGGGTCCACGGTGCGCTCCCTGGACATCAACGGCCGCATCGCGATGGTCAACTCCGGCTGGGAGGAGCGCGAGTCCGACGACGGCGAGCTCGCCGGCCACCTCGACGGTCGGGGCGTCAACCTGCGCCTGCACCACCGGATGCTCGACGTGCTGGGCAAGGACGAGCAGGTCGCCGCGGCGGCGCTCGCCTTCCGCGACCGCATGGACGAGCTGCGCGCCTTCTACGGCATCCGGCTCCAGGCGGCCATCGACGCGGTGCAGGCGGTCTCGCACCGCACGTCCATCCATGCGGTGGGTCCTGTCGCGGAGGAGGCCGCGATCGAGGCCGTCCGTGACGTCGACCGGTGGTATGCCGCCCAGCTCGACGAGCTCTACCGCGCGGTCCGTGCCACCGCGGCTCCCGACGAGAACGGCACCATCGGCTGGCACCGCGGCGAGATCGGGGCGGTGCTCGACGAGGTCGAGGCCGTCGTCATCGCCGGCGGCAACGTGCGCACGCTGCTGTGGACGCTGCGCTTCTTCGACGTGACGCTCAGGCCCGAGCAGACCGTGGTCGCATGGTCGGCCGGGGCGATGGCGCTGACCGACGAGGTCATCCTCTTCCACGACTTCAGCCCGCAGGGCGTCACCGCTGCCGAGGTGCACGACAGGGGCCTCGGCCGGCTGCCCGGCATCATCGCCCTGCCGCACGCCAAGCGGCGCCTGCACCTCGACGACCGCGACCGGATGTCGGTGCTGGCCAGGCGTTTCGCCGAGCACCGCCTGCTTCTGCTCGACGACGGGGCGGTCGTGCGCTTCCCCGACGGCGCGACCGACCTGCCGGCTGGAGCCCGCGTCATCGACCGTGCCGGCCACGTCTCCGTGGTGGGCGCCGCATGAGCGCCATGGAGCGCCTCGCCGTCAACCGGCTGCGCGAGCGGCTGCCGCTCGACGGCCCGACGATCGACCGCTTCGTCGAGCGCTACGGCTGCCCGATCATCGAGGGCGAGCGCGCGACCTTCCTCTACCGCGGCGACGTCGACGAGGTCTGGGTGCGGCACCGGGTGATCGGTCTGCCGGACCCCTTGCCGCTCAAGCGGATCGGCGACTCCGACCTGTGGGCCGTCACGACGGTGCTCCCCGAGGGCTCTCGGGTGGAGTACCAGATCGAGATCCGCAAGGGCGAGCACTACGAGCGGTTCAACGACCCGCTCAACCCCCGGCTCGCCCACAGCCCGATGGGCTCCTCGTCGGTGTGCGCGGCGATCGGCTACCGCGTGCCGGAATGGGCGGTCTTCGACCCGGAGGCCCGCGAGGGAACGCTCGTCGAGGAGCAGGTGCGCAGCAAGGCGCTGCGCCGCGACCAACCGGTCCAGATCTACCTGCCGGCCCGCTTCAACCGGGCCCAGCGCTACCCGCTGCTCGTCGTCCACGACGGCACCGACTACCTCCAGTTCGCGGCGATGAAGACCGTGCTCGACAACCTCATCCACCGCCTCGACATCGACCCGCTCGTCGCGGTCTTCGTGCCGCCGCGCGACCGGCTCAAGGAGTATCCGAACCACGCGCCGCACGCCCGGTTCATCGCGCGCGAGCTCGTGCCGCTGCTCACCGAGCGGCTGCCGCTCGTCGACACCCCGGAGGCTCGCTGCCTCATGGGTAGCTCGTTCGGTGGCATCGCCGCCCTTTCGACCGCAGTGCGCTACCCCGGCTTCTTCGGCTCCCTCCTGCTCCAGTCGGCGTCGCTCGTCTTCACCGACATCGGCTTCGACCACGGCGGCGGCCCGGCCTTCGACCCGGTCGTGAAGTTCGTCAACCGGTTCCGTGAGAAGCCGACCGCCGTCGTCGACCGGATCTTCATGTCGTGCGGCGTCTACGAGCCGCTCATCACCCCGAACCGGTCGATGGTGCCGGTCTTCCGCCACACCGGCATGCGCGTGCGCTACACGGAGTCGCGCGACGGCCACAACTGGGAGAACTGGCGCGACCGTCTCGGCGACGGGCTGTCGTGGCTCTTCCCCGGACCCCAGAAGTTCGTCTACGAGTGAAAACGCACGGGGGCTCCCGGCCGCGAGCGGCCTGCGCCCCCGTGTTCCCCCGAAGACCCGCTCGGCTGAGTTGGCCGGCACACAGAGAGGCAACCCGATGAAGGTGACCGACCGGTGGTACTCCGACCGTCTGGGCCAGGACATCAGCGTCGCGAGGTGGGGCACCTACGGCGCGCCCGTCCTGCTCTTCCCGACCGCGGGCGGTGATGCGGAGGAGGTCGAGCGGCACCACATGATCGCCCACCTCGAGCCGCTCATCTCCGCCGGACGCGCCAAGGTCTACTCCGTCGACAGCGTCGCCGGACGGGCCCTGGCCCAGCACCGTGGATCCGTCGACTACCGCCTCTCGCTCTTCAACGCCTTCCACGAGACGATCGCCCGCGAGGTCATCCCCGCGATCCACTCCGACCTCGGCGGCCACCACGTCCCGGTCACCGTCGCGGGCGCCTCCATCGGGGCCTTCAACGCCCTCGCCATCACGTGCCGCTACCCCGAGCTCGTGCACTCCGCGGTGTGCATGAGCGGGACGTATGCCATCGAGCAGTTCCTCGGCGGACACGTCAACGAGGACCTCTACTTCAGCTCACCGCTGCGCTTCCTGCCCGGGCTCGAGGGGCCCGCCCTGGACCAGCTGCGCACCCGGATGGTCGTCCTCGCCTCGGGCAGCGGCCGGTGGGAGGACGTCGGTGAGTCGCGCGCCGTCGCCGACGTGCTCGGCAGCAAGGGCATCCCCAACCGCGTCGACGACTGGGGCCCGTCCTACGACCACGACTGGCCCACGTGGTGGGCGATGCTCCCGCTCTACCTCGACGACCTGCTCCCGTGACGGGACGCCCCTTCCTGCTCCTCACCTCCCGCGTCGACGACGCCCTCGCCGAGCAGGAGCGCGCCGCGTTCCTGCGGCTGACCGGCCTCCCCGCCGAGCGGGTCGTGCACGTGCGCCTCGAGCAGGGTCCCGTCCTGCCCGTGGACGTGACGGCATACTCAGGCGTCGTGCTGGGCGGCAGCCCCTTCACGGTCAGCGAGCCCGAGTCGGCGAAGTCGCCCACCGAGCGCCGCGTCGAGGACGAGCTGGCCGAGCTCGTGCGCGAGCTCGTCGAGCGGGAGGTGCCCTACCTCGGCCTCTGCTACGGCGTCGGCGCGACGAGCCTCGCGCTCGGCGGCGTCGTCGACCGGACCTACGGCGAGCCCGTCGGCACGACGACCGTCCGCGTCACCGACGGCGGCCGCGACGACCCGATCTTCGGCGCGCTTCCTCCCACGTTCGACGCCTTCGTCGGCCACAAGGAGGCCGCGACCGAGCCACCACCCGGAGCCGTCGTCGTCGCGACGAGCGACGCCTGCCCGGTGCAGGCCTACCGGATCGGGCCGTGCGCGTGGGTCACCCAGTTCCACCCCGAGCTGGAGGCGGAGACCTTCGTCGAGCGCATCCGGGCCTACGCCCACCTCGGCTACTTCCGGCCCGACGAGCAGGACGCGATCATCGAGCGCGTGCACCGGGCCGACGTCTCGGCCGCCCACGACGTCCTGCGCCGCTTCGTCGCCGAGTTCGCCTGATACGCCAGACGGCCCGTGCGCAAGATGTACAAACCAGGGGGCCGCGGGGGTGCCCGGCGTCGTAGCGTACGAGCATGGAGACGAAGAGCAGCGCCGCCCGCCCCTCCTCGGTCGGGACCGGCGGTTCGCATCCGGCCGACGTCCACGACACGATTCGCGTCGACGGCGCTCGCGAGAACAACCTCAAGGACGTCAGCCTCGAGCTGCCCAAGCGCCGGCTGACCGCCTTCACCGGCGTCTCCGGCTCGGGCAAGAGTTCGCTCGTCTTCGCGACCATCGCCGCCGAGTCGCAGCGGTTGATCAACGAGACCTACAGCGCGTTCGTCCAGGGCTTCATGCCGTCGCTGGCCCGTCCCGAGGTCGACCGCCTCGAGGGGCTGACGACGGCGATCATCGTCGACCAGGAGCGGATGGGCGCCAACCCGCGCTCGACCGTCGGCACCGCCACCGACGCCAACGCCATGCTGCGGATCCTCTACAGCCGCATCGGGACCCCGCACATCGGTCCGCCCACCGCCTTCGCCTTCAACGTCCCGACGCGCGTCGCGAGCGGGGTCATGAAGACCGATCGCGGCAACCGCACGGAGACCTCGATCGTGCGCGAGGCCGTCTACCAGGGCGGCATGTGCCCGCGCTGCGAGGGGATGGGGTCGATCAACGACTTCGACCTCACCGCCATCTACGACGAGTCCAAGTCGCTCGCCGAGGGCGCCCTGCTCGTCCCCGGCTACAGCATGGACGGCTGGTACGGCCGGATCTTCAGCGGCGCAGGCCTGCCCTTGGACAAGCCGATCGCGAAGTTCACCGACAGGCAGCGGCAGAAGCTGCTCTACGGCGAGCCGGAGAAGATCAAGGTCGAGGGCGTCAACCTCACCTACGAGGGCGTCCTGACCAAGGTGCAGAAGTCGATGCTGTCCAAGGACCTCGACGCGATGCAGCCGCACGTGCGCCGGTTCGTCGAGCGGGCCGTCACCTTCACCACGTGCCCGGACTGCAACGGCACCCGCCTGTCCAAGGAGGCGCTGTCCTCGAAGGTCAGGGGCAAGAACATCGCCGAGCTGTGCTCGATGCAGATCAGCGACCTCGCCGTGTGGCTGCGCGACCTCGACGAGCCGTCGGTCGCGCCGCTGCTGCGCGGGCTGCAGCACCTGCTCGACTCGTTCGCCGACATCGGCCTCGGCTACCTCTCGCTCGACCGCCCCGCCGGCACGCTCTCGGGCGGCGAGGCCCAGCGCACCAAGATGATCCGCCACCTCGGCTCCTCGCTCACCGACGTGACCTACGTCTTCGACGAGCCGACCATCGGCCTGCACCCGCACGACATCGCGCGGATGAACCAGCTGCTCCTCCAGCTGCGCGACAAGGGCAACACCGTCCTCGTCGTCGAGCACAAGCCGGAGACCATCGCCATCGCCGACCACGTCGTCGACCTCGGTCCGGGCGCTGGCACCGCGGGCGGCGAGGTCGTCTACGAGGGGACCGTCGAGGGCCTGCGCGGCAGCGACACCGTCACCGGCCACCACCTCGACGACCGGGTGAGCCTCAAGGAGTCGCTGCGCGAGGCGTCCGGCGCGATGGAGGTGCGCGGCGCCTCGACGCACAACCTGCGCGACGTCGACGTCGACATCCCGCTCGGGGTGCTCTGCGTCGTCACCGGCGTCGCCGGCTCGGGCAAGAGCTCGCTGATCCACGGCTCGGTCGCCAAGCGCGACGGTGTCGTCGTCGTCGACCAGGGCGCGATCCGCGGCTCGCGCCGGAGCAACCCGGCCACCTACACCGGCCTGCTCGAGCCGATCCGCAAGGCCTTCGCCAAGGCCAACGGCGTCAAGCCTGCCCTCTTCAGCTCCAACTCGGAGGGTGCCTGCCCGGCCTGCAACGGCGCCGGCGTCATCTACACCGAGCTCGGCGTCATGGCGACCGTCGAGTCGACGTGCGAGGAGTGCGAGGGTCGCCGCTTCCAGGCCGCCGTGCTCGACTACGAGCTCGGTGGCCGCAACATCGCCGAGGTGCTCGCGATGCCTGTGACCGAGGCGCTCGACTTCTTCGCCGAGGGCGAGGCTCGCACCCCGGCCGCGCACACGGTCCTCGCGCGCCTCGCCGACGTCGGCCTCGGCTACCTCACGCTCGGCCAGCCGCTGACGACGCTGTCCGGTGGGGAGCGCCAGCGCCTCAAGCTCGCCGCGCAGATGGCCGAGAAGGGTGACGTCTACGTCCTCGACGAGCCGACGACCGGACTGCACCTCGCCGACGTCGAGAACCTCCTCGGCCTGCTCGACCGGCTCGTCGACTCGGGCAAGTCGGTCGTCGTCATCGAGCACCACCAGGCGGTCATGGCCCACGGCGACTGGATCATCGACCTCGGACCGGGCGCCGGCCACGACGGCGGCACCGTCGTCTTCGAGGGGACGCCCGCCGACCTCGTCGCGGGTCGCTCGACGCTGACCGGGGAGCACCTCGCCGCCTACGTCGGAGCCTGAGCGGGCTCGCCCGGGGCCGAGGGGTATCACCGCGACCGTCGGCGTCCTCTGAGGAGACAGGGTCCGTGGGGTCGGGCCCTTCCCGGAAGGACGACTCATGAGCGTGACCGACGTGTTCCCCCTCATCAAGGCGCCCGAGGCGTGGCCCGTGCCCGTCGTCGCGACCATGGCCATGGTCTGCCTCGCCGGCCTCGACCTGACGGGGGCGCTCTTCGCCAAGGAGTGGGCCGAGAACGGCAGCGTCCGCGCGCTCGTCCTCGGCGCAGGCGTCTTCCTCGTCCTCTTCTGGGTGTATGCGTCGTCGCTGAGGTACGCCGAGCTCGCCCTCGTCACGATGGGCTGGGTCGTCATGCTCCAGGTGGGGCTCGTCCTCATCGACCGCTGGCGCTACGGCGTGGAGCTGCCGACGGGCAAGTGGGTCGCCATCGGGGTCGTGCTCGTCGCGCAGGCCTATCTCGTTCTCGCGCCGAGCGCGTCGCAGGCGACCACCGCGGCGGGTGGCGGCGGCTAGACTCCGGACCACGGGCAGGGGTGCTCCGGGTCGCCGTCGGTGCCGCTCGCCGTGTTGCTCCCTGTGCCCGCCGCAGTCCCGAGTCCGGCCCGGTCGACACCAGGCCGGGTGCCCCCGAAGGAAGTCCATGCGTCGACGTCTCGTCCGCCCCGCGATGGTGGCGACGGTCGGCGTGCTCGCGCTCGGCACCGCCGCCTGCACGACGGCCACCACCGATGCGACGCCGCTGGCCAGCACGCCCGCCGGTGCGGTGACGCCGGGCACGGGAGCGACGACCCAGGCTCCCACCACGGCATCCCCGCCGCTCGTCGTCGGCGCCGTCTTCGACCACACGACCCTCGACCCGACGCGGCAGTTCGACCGCAGCGGCTCGATGCTGACGCACGCGCTCTACGAGACGCTGACGACGCTCGACCCCGACGACCCGACGAAGGTCGTGCCAGGGATGGCCGAGTACACCCTCTCCCCCGAGGGACGCTGGCTCACGCTGCGCCTGCGCAAGGGGCTCGTCTTCTCCGATGGCACGCCCGTCACCACCGACGACGTCATCTTCACCCTCGAGCGGGCCAAGGGGCTGTCGGGTCCGGCCGCCTCGATCATCGGCACGGTCTCGACGACCAAGGTCGACGACCGCACCTTCACGCTCAGCTCGACGGGCTCGAACTTCGCCCTGCCGGCGATCCTCGCCAACCCCGCCTTCGGCATCCTCAACTCCTCGGCGGTCAAGGCCCACGGTGGCACCATCGGACCGGCCGACACTGCGGGCGGCTACCTCTCGCAGCACTCGGTGGGGTCGGGCCCCTACGTCATCGACAGCGCGCGCGGCAGCTCGGAGGTGCGGCTCAAGGCCAACCCGCTGTGGCGAGGGACCAAGCCCGCCTTCCCCGAGATCGTCGTGCGCAACCTCGACCCGAAGCGCCAGCTCTCCGAGCTGCGGTCGGGTGGCATCGACCTCGCCCTCGACCTGTCGCCGAGCCAGTCCGAGGCCGTCACGGGGGAATCCTCCTCGACGATCACCGTGACATCGATGCGCTCGAAATCGCTCGTCTACCTCGCGCTGAACCGCAACGCCTCGCTCAACCGGTGGACGGCCGACCCGAACTTCGCCGAGGCGGTGCGCCGTGGCCTCGACCGTGAGGCGCTGAGTCGCGTCGCGGCCGGCTCGACCCCGGCGGCGGGCCTGATCCCCGCAGGCCTCGTCGGGGCGCTCGAGGACCTCGCGCCCTCACCGGCGCCCACCACCTCCGGCACCGGTGACGCGGGCACGGGCACCCCGGCCCCGTCCTCGACGACCTCGCTCACGACCTCCCCGCCGACCGGCACCTCCGCCACGTCGGCCTCCACGGCGACACCGGGCGGCGCCGTGACGACCGGGCCCAACGGCATGCCGACTCCCGTGGTGACGCTGCCGCTCGTGTCCGCGCGTGACCTCGCGGCCGCCAAGGCGGCGCTGCGCCGGTCGGGCTACCGGGGGCAGCCGATCCCGCTGTCGTATGCCGCCGACCTGCCGATCCAGGGGATCCCGACGAGTGCGCTCGCCGTGGCCGTGCGTTCCGAGCTGGCCCAGGTGGGCATCAAGGTGCAGCTCAACCCCGCGCCGGCCGCCGAGGCGCTCGCCGCCTACCGGTCCGGGCGCAGTGCCTTCAGCCTGTGGAGCTGGAGCCCTGACTTCCCGGACCCCGAGAACTACCTCGCCTTCGCGCCGGGTGAGCTCGTCGGCTCACGGGCCGTGTGGGAGCGTGGCACTGACCAGGTCATCGACGACCTCACCGAGGCGGCGCGCGCGTCCGTGGGCGACAACCGTGCGGGGGCGTATGCCGCGTGGCAGCTCGCGATGAACGAGCGCAGCCCGTTCGTCCCCCTGCTTCAGCCCTCGACGCGCTTCGCGAGCGGCGAGCGGGTGACGGCCGTGCCCGGCAACCCGGTCTGGACCGTCGATCTGGCTCGGATCCGGTGACGCCGCAGGGGCTTTCGGGCTGGTAGGAGCGCCGGCCACCGCCCGGTTTTGAGATCTCCGGGGCCTCCATGTAACGTTCTCCTCGTCAGCCCGACAGGGCGAAACGGACGCCACCGCGGAGCGAGTCATCGCCAGCGAAGTTGGCCGGTCCCGGGGCTGACCAGCACGGTCCGAACCACTCCGGTTGATCCGGTACAGTTCGGTGAGCACAAACCGCTGACACCAAGCGGGTCCAAATCGGGCAATCTGAGATTGTTTCACGGTTTTGACTCCCAAGCTTGAGGCGTGTAAGTTTGAAGGGTTGCCCCGGATGCCTCCTCGCGGAGGTGGTTGATGGTGTGTGTCCGATTCTTGAGAACTCAACAGCGTGTCAAAAATCGATGCCAATTACCTCGTCCCG
>NZ_BMNZ01000001.1 GCF_014646815.1 Terrabacter tumescens | reverse complement strand
GAGGTCAAGGTGGTCGAACGAGACGCGGGTCCGGGAGGGCACTACGGGGCGTCTCAGTTATCCAGCGCGGCCGGCTCGAACCCGCTCACCAGCGCTTCGGATCAGCCACTTCCCGGACCCGCCTCAACGACGCTACGCCGCGCAGCCACCACGCGGAAGACCCACCTCGACGCGGCCGGTTGACAACAGAAGGGAGCCGGAATGACTCATGGGACTGCCCAGGTGGGAGGCTGTCCAGGCCTTACTGGCTACGCCCTTCCCCAAGCTCGTCGACGGGCTCGCAAGTTGTTCCATGGAGTGGCGGGAATTCGCCACGTAGGTTGAACGAGACCCGGTGTGCCTTCCTGAACTCACCCCCCGCGCGGAGTCCGATTTGCGAGCTCGTGCGACCAACTCTGCGTCCACCCCGCTGTCGTGCTCGTAGGTGAAGGTAAGCGCAAACTCGCGGAGGCCCCCGTGAAGTCGGCCGTCCACGATTCCTCGCCACGCCGAGAGCCGCTCCGGCCCCCGAAGCCGAATGCGGCATAGG
Source organism: Terrabacter tumescens (assembly GCF_014646815.1). Taxonomy (GTDB): domain Bacteria; phylum Actinomycetota; class Actinomycetes; order Actinomycetales; family Dermatophilaceae; genus Terrabacter; species Terrabacter tumescens. The sequence goes on along the minus strand of NZ_BMNZ01000001.1, from coordinate 846,898 downwards.
CCTTGTCTGCGTCGTGGGGTTGCTGACGGGTGCCAGACCGGCGCGCGACGCTTCTGGTGGAGGCTGTCAGCCGGCGGCCTTGCCCGCGGAGGGAGTGGTGGCGGCGAACCAGCCGAGCTGCATCGCTTGGCCGAGGTCGTCACGGTCTGCTTCGTGCTCGACCAGCTGCCCGTCGGCGATCCGGTACCAGTGACTCTGGGAGACGGCGAATCGCAGTCCGGTGGCGGGGATCTCAGAAGCCACCTGGCCATCGGGCGAGTACGTGGTGAACGGGCCGCTGTGTCGGCCCGACATGGTTGTCCGCGCCACGACCCATTCGCCTTCGGCGACGATCTTGTCCATGGTCCAGTGCAGGTCCTCGTATGCCGTGTGCAGCCAGTCGTACGTGGCGCGGACGCCGGCGATTCCGGGCTGGCGGGCCGGGGGCGGTTCGGGTGATGCCTCCGCGTTGGTGTAATGCGGGGCGATGATTGCGGAGGCCTCCGCGTCGTCCCAGCTCTCCATGAGGTGGAAGCCGCGGGTGAGCAGCTGGTGCGCTTGCTGCACGTCTTCAGTCGGTGGTGTGGCTGTCTGGCCGACGGTCGTCGTGGCGTGCGGGTCAGGGCGTCGGGACATGGCATGCTCCTGTTGAGTAGTTTCAGTAGAAAGAGGTTCTCGCTAAATGAGCTCCGGCGTCAAGGGTTCAGCCCGCTCCTACGATGGTTCCGGCCGCCTCCGGTCTTCCGCGCAACGACAGCTTCGGGTGGTCGAGGTCGCCGGGCGGCTTTTGGTCGAGCGTGGCTACGCCGCGACGACCGTGGCGGACATCGCGGAAGCCGCGCAGGTCTCCGTTCCCTGGCTCTACAAGGCTTTCGGTCCGAAGCCCAAGCTGGTCAAACGCGTTTACGACGTGCTCATGGCCGGCGACCTGGACCCGGTGCCCATCGCGGAGCGTCCCCCGTTCCAGGCACTCGCCGCCGAGACCGACCCCTACGCGGCGGTGCAGCGCTACGCTGACATCAGCCGGGACTTGGTGTCGCGCATGGGCCCCTTGGCTGCGGTCCTCTTGGCTGCGGGGCACAGCGGGCACGGCGACATCACCGCCATCGCAGACACTCTGGGACGCGAACGGCTCTGGGGTGCGACCGCTTTCACTGACCGCCTCGCCGCCCTCGGCGCGCTCGCCCCCGGCCTCAATGTCGAGGGCGCCCGGGACGTCGTGTGGACGCTGATCTCACCGGAGGTGTACCGGATGTTGGTGCTAGAGCGCGGCTGGACCGACACCAGCTACGAACGATGGCTCGCGCGGAGCCTGACGAGCGCCCTGCTCAAGGCCCGGTGACCGGCACGGGGCGGTGGCCATTGGGCGAGGTTGACGCGTCCCACAGCTTCCGCGTCTTTGATTACTGGGCGCGGAACAGACGTCGGTTCCCGAACAAGACTCACGTTGCGGTCTTGGTTGCCGAGAGCACCGGGGGCAGGTTCCGCATTGCGTTGGAGGAACTCGCTGAGCACGTGCCGCTTCTCGTGGTGGAACTGCGCTCTTGGCAAGGGTCCAGCGAAGTCGTCATCGTCCCAGACCTTGTCGTGACGAACGACAGTGTCGACGTGAGCGGGACTCCCTTGGCGGTGACCGCCGGTCAGTCGCGTACCGAGACTGATTGGAAGGATGCACTGACTGAGGACGCATGGCTCTTCCACTTGGATCTCGCAGAATGGGCCCGCAAGCACCTCGGCCCCATTGTCGTCGACTACTCGCCCAAGTCCTACATCGGGATCAGGGTCGGACGACGGGTTTGGGCGCCCTTGCGGCCGCGCAAGGACGGTGCGCAGATTTATTTACCGGACCCGGACCAGTCTCGCGGTGACGAGTCGCCCGCCTTCGCCCATTTTCGGGAGGTACTCGCTGAACGGGGGTACACGCTTAACTGGCAGACGACGTACAACGCTGGTGCCAACCCTGTTGCGGTCCGGCTCCGTCGCAAGGACCTGACTGACACGGCCGTTCACCAACTACTCGAGGCGACCTACCGAGCCGTGCAGCCCGGGGCCCACAACTGGTCGGAGGAAGCCTCCGTGGAGCGGGAGCGCGCTGCAGGCGAGAGTTCGCTTGAGATCGAGAGCGATGCTGGCGAAGGCCTCCCTGAGCCTGGCGGCATGCCCGACCTCGATTGAAAGCGTGCGACGAGCGTGTGGTCCCCCGTGGCGGCGAGAAGCAGCAGCCACCCCTTGGACGGTCGTAGCGTGCCTCAGCCGCCTCCGGCGGGGCCTTGTGTGCGCCTCGAATTGGCCGCATCGTGGGGGTGCAGATGACCCCGAGGCAAGGAGATGAGGATGAGCGACCAGTCGAACGACTCGGACGTGGAGCAGCCGGATCCGGATACAGCGAAGGATGAGGAAGCTGTCGGCGTGGAGATCGGCAACACCGACGGCGGTGGCAGCACCTTCGAGCCGGAAGAAGACCCTGAGGGCCACGCCGGCTGACAAGCGCGTCACCGGTGCAAGGACGCGGCGACACAGGCGCGAGAGGTCAAAGTTGGCTGTCGACGGCAGGTGAAGGGCATCAGCGGCGGAAGGACACTGCCGCTTCGCGGCGGATAGACGCACTGCCCTGAGTGCCAAGCTCGCAGTGTTGAACGGGAAGGTGCGTCGTTGCCGTTAGAGGATCGCCGCGCGACGACGAGTTCCGGGGGCGAAGCCCCTATCGTCCAGCGCGGAGTCGCCCACGGCGAAGATTGCATGGAGACTTCTCCAGGCATAGGCCGCGAGCAGTGCGCCCAAGACGATGCCAAGCCACGTGGCGGAAGCCTCGATCCCCCCGAGCGACAAGGTGGCCGCGAGCCGAAGAATCACCAGCCCTTCGAACATGGCCGCCCATAAAGTAATAGCCGCAGCAACCGCTATGCCTACGCTCCAGATCTTGCTTCCGGTTGTGCACACCTTCACTACTAACGGTGCCGACGTGACGGCGGCCAGAGCCAAGGCACTGGCCACAACGATCAGCGGGGCCACCGTCGCGTCCTCCCCGCCGACAGCCGTCACGACATCTGACGACCCGAACACTGCCGCCAGGGCGGACGCTCCAATCGTTGCGTTACTCGCCCAAGAGTCGGAGAAGTTCCAGTCGTCCCCGGGGTTCACGGACCAATGCCATTGACTCCCCTTGGCTGAACTGAGCACGATGGCCAATACAAGAGCTAGCGCCGCGATGAGCGCGTAAAGGCTGGACATTTTCAGCAGCGACCAGTCGGGCGACGCAGGTGCGGCGAGCCGCAAGGCACTTGCCGCATCAGGTAGCGAGCCAGCTCCAGGTAGGAGCGCCAAGTGTGTCATGAAGCCCCCGCTCGTCCAGGTTGCCTCCAAGTTAGCGCTATGCGTCAGTTTTGTCCCCGCGATCCGGGTTTAAGGGCCGAACGGAAACTCATCGTTGGGTGACGCGATGAACCGGCCATGCTCTTTTGAGATAGAGCAAGCGCGTACGGATGACAGTTCCAAGCCCCCATGGCAATGATGCCCGTCGCCACATCCAGCAAGAACCCGGGACCTCGTCCACGATGGCCGCCCCTGACGCAACGGCCGCGGGACCTATGGCCGCGATCGGGAGGCACCCACCTTTGATCCGAAACGTCGGTCGGCTCGCGGCGAATGGACGCGCCCCCTCTCACGGCTCGGAGGCATGTCGGACAGCACGCGACCGAGGCTAGACGCGATGGAACGCGGTCATCCCCGGGCACGGAGGCGATGTATGGCAACCTCTGGCCATGGACCTGCAGATGGATGCCTCGTTCCAGAGCTTGTACGAGGAAGCGCGATCTGAGCTCGTCGCGGGATATGAGGAGGCCGATCGGCGCGTTCTGTCGTTCGCCATCGACCAAGGCATATCGAGCGGAGAAGTCTGGGACCTGATAGCCCAAGAGGCATCCCTCCGTAATGACGATGTCGTCGAATACCTCGCGGAAAACCCCCTGATGGAGCGATCTTCGTCGAGCTTCGTCGCAGAAATGACCCCGTTCGTGATCGAAGGTTTCAAGTGGGCTGTGGGCAAGTGGCAGGGCCGCGGTCGCTAGCCGTTCAGCAGGCCGATGTCACACGCTTCCGCGGCCGGTGAAGCGTGGGCGTAGTGCACGCATGACACGCGCCGAAAGGATGCACGCCATCACTGCGGCGGGATCACCGATCCGCGTCCTAGCCATCGAGGCACAGCGGCACAGTAAGCCTCGTAGTCGGCTCCAAACCGGGACAGCAACGCTGACTCCTCGGCTTCGATCTGGAGTCGGTCGATCGCGAAGGTGAAGGCGGCTGCGGGGAGGAGAGCCTTCCAGGACCCAAGTCTCCCGAGTTGGCGATGAGCAGCCCCGCCAGGCCGACATACATGGGATTCCGGCTCACGGAGTTCGCACCATTGGTCACTAAGACGGAGGCCCGCGCCGGGTTGAACGGTTCAAGGGTCGTTCCGCTGCGACGAAATTGGACAGCAGCAGAACCCGCAAGGATCCCGGAAGCGGCGGCGAGGCAAATGCCACTGTGGCACCGGCGGCGTGCGGGCGATGCGCACCCTTCGTGAGCGCTGACTGGGTGAGGGCTGCAGCGATCGCCAGGAGCGGAGGCGGTGGGCGGATCACGCTCCCACGGTGCCACACGGTCGGCGGGTCGTCGCGCGGATGCCGCCCGTCCGTAAGTACACCCCACGCCTCTCGGCTCCCGGCACGCGGCGCTATGACGCACCTTCGATGACCAGCCGAAGAGCCTGGTACTGAAATGATGCTGGTGTGCCGCCTGACCGAATAGGGTCTTCAGGACGATGCGAGGGGAAGGCCATGCTCAAACAATCAGGGCTCTATTACCCGTACATCCACATTCGCAAGGACAGCTGGCTCAAGGCCTCCGCCCTCTACTGGAAACGGGTCGACCGTATCGTCCCACAGGAATACCCGACCCGAGACAGTCTGACGGCCCGATCGCTGATAGATGGCTTGGGCTTCATTCAAGACCGTCATCCGGGCCAAGCGGCGCTCGATACGTCTCGCTTGTTTCTTGACCTACTTCGAGATCGAGGAGCCGAGTTATGCGCCCGCCTCAGGGTCCAGCCATCCGAGTTCGATCTGTCGGAGAGTCTCCACATGCCCAGGGATGGCGGGCTCAGCAATCGAGGCACCATCGGCTACATATTCGCCGAGAAGCTGACCGGCGATCTCATTGAGGCTCTGGCGGCTCAGGGGATGGCATTCGGCGCATCGGGGGAGATGCACGGGCGTCGCCGCGTCTCGTTGAACTACGGATCAGCCAGCTGGATCGGGATGGACAGTCGCCTGGCCGCCACGTACATGACGGTCTTGACCCGGTTCACGGCTGAGCACTTCAACCTGAGTCCTGTAACAGATGAGCCCGTAGCTCACGTCGCAATGGAAGGTCTGAGCGTCGACGCTATCGCGTCGGCCTTGATCGGAGACACACCCGCGCAGGAGCGCGACCCCAGGGCTCAACGCGAGCAGCGAGTCGCGACACTGGCGATTCAATCGGTACTTCCCAGATCCCTTGGTTCAATAGGAGTAGGCGACATCATTCGATTTCGCCTCGAACACGAGAGCGAACTCGGCGCGTTTCAAGCGGCCGTGTCCGCTGCCGGCGCGGATCTCGCGGCGTTGTCTCCCGACGTAGACCCGGCGACACTGCGTCAGGCCGTCGCAGAAGCCACTGAGAAGTTCCTTCTTGGGCCGCACAACGACCTCGAAAAGGCAATGCGACTGTTCGGTTTTGACACTCTACACAGCGCTACAACTCTTCAGTTGCCGTTTACCAGCACTGTGGGCGGCTACATCGCCTTGAACACCACGCCCGTACTCGCGACACCACTGGCCGCGATCGCTGTGGTTGGCTCCGCCCTGGCCACTGAGGCCCAAAGGCGGAGAAGTCTCCGCCGGCAAGCAGGAGCCGCCAACTACCTGATGGAACTTCGGGCAGGCCTCACACCAAGGGGGGCCGCCCAGCGTCAGATAGACAGACTCGGCAAACATCGCTTATGACGAATACGGCTCCTGGCCTCCGAGCACCAATCGCGCAACAGCTTGATGTCCGCCTTATGTCCAATCTGAGGGGCTTGCCGGACGTTCGGCGAGCCCGATACGCGGCGGTTTGACGCACCCGACGGAGCGGCTACACAAACGACGGCGACTACGCAGCTACGGGCGACACGGTCAGGCGGAGGCAGACCTTGGTCTTGAGACACTAACGTTCGATACATGTCGAGTGGCCGGGAGGTGAGGGAGGTCGCCTGCCGAGGTTGTGGAATTACGTTCCAAAGCCAACGCAAGAATGTTGTGTATTGCAGCGATACCTGCCGCATCTTCGGCCCAAAGCTGCGTTGGTCTGACCCACATTGTTACGTGTGCGGCGCTGGCCTGAGCGGGCGAGACCCGGAGTCCAATGAGCTGTTGTCGCCTGAGCGGTACTGGCGCCTTCACTCTGACTTCGAGCCAACACACCGAGCCTGCCTCAGGGAGCTAGTTGACCGTGAGGAGGGTGAGGCGCGTCGTGCATGTAGCTGCAAGTCGTGCCAGCTTGAGCGTGGGGAGCGCTACCATCCAGGACTTCCTGGCTTGCGCTCAGCCCGCGGCAAGCGACGCCCCGCCCGTTCGCCGGAGTACCTTCGCCACCGCAAGGCAGTGCTCGAGCGGGACGACTGGACCTGCCAGATCTGCTGGCTCCCACTCGACCCTGATGCCTCGATGGTCGATGACCTCTATCCCCAAGCAGATCACATAACGCCTGTCGCACTTGGGGGAGACGACGGGATGGAGAATCTGCGAGCCGCACATCGATGGTGCAACTGGGCGCTGGGAGACAGCCTCGTGGTTACCGAGCGAGGCGTCAGGACTGCCGCCCACGTTCGGTTCGCATCCCGATTCCCGGCTGAACTGATTGCCCGTGCTGCAAGTGCTCGGCGAAGCGGAGAGTGAGCCAACACTCCCTCGGCCAGCGGTTCGCTTGAGATTGCGGAAGCCGCTCATGGCGGCAACCTGTGTCGCCCGACGCCACTGAAGATCGCCCTCACAAGCGGCGGATAGAGGCAGGTTTGCGATTGTCTGACTGCGGCTTGAGGACGAACGGTCCAGACGAGATGGCGGTCGGCTCAACCCGTTGGACGGTTCACAAGCGTGCTCGCGGAAGTTGATCGGGGAGTTGTACGGCTGGTCGTACACGCCGGGAGGGTTGCGTTCAGTCGTCCTTCTTCAGGCTCCGGTACTTCTTCTCCACGGCCGCGCGGACCTTCTTTTGCTCGGCCGCGGTGCCGTGTTGTGCCACCCGAGCCAAGGCATTCCGCGCATGCTCTAGGTCCGGGATGGGGTACTTCTCCTGATCCGGCAGCGCGAAGGATGACTTCTTCAGGTTCTTGCGGTTCTTGCCGCCACTCAAGTCTTTTGTCATGTCGATGACCCCTTTGCTCAGCGCGAACAACAACTGCGTGCTGTGCCTGTCACCTACCCAAGCTGCACGTTCGCACCCGGTCCTTACCCGTCGTTGGCTCGCGCACGCGGGGCCAGCACATCGATCCCCCCGGCATGTCCCCAGAGCTCCCCGGCACGCGGCGAAAAGACGCATTCTGCGCGGAGGTCCGGACCGCGGCAAGAGAGTGATGCTAACTCCCCAGGGCCGAGGCACTCCAGGACGCTGCTCCGGTCGCGTTACTCGAATCGTCCCCAGCGGGGCTACCGGTGGTTCGGCCAACGACATAGAGAAGAAGATCGTGATTGTCTGACGTCGATGGCGCTCGTTCGGACGACGAGACGCTACCGCGCTGGACACCTCCTAGCGCAGGTCGGCGACCTGGCTGGCCGTGATGTCGGTCGGCACGCCGACCCAGTACTTCGCGCCCTCTCGGCCACCGTTCGGCCTGGCGGAGGTCTATGTGGTCGGGGTGGGTTTCTGAGACCGATCGGGCGCACTTCACTACCATCAGTCGGTAAACCTTGCCTCGCGGATCGCCTCGATGAGGTTCCACGCATGCAGTCGGCCCTGCGCCTCTAGCGTGCTTGAGTGCGGCACTTCCACGGCATCGGCTCCAAAGTTCAAACTCCATTTTGCGTGGGGTATGAAGTCGCGATCTCTCGGTGTTGCCAGCCTCGCCGAAACCAGCGAAATGCTGCTAAGTGAACGCAGCGGCCTGATCCATGCAGTGAGTGATTCGATCTCCATCTGATCGTCACGGTGATGGTCCCAAGCCCACCAACCGTCCGCCGCCTCAACAAGTACGTGGAAGATAGCCCCACCGATCAGGCCTGTTGTTACCCAAGTTGTGCCTCCTGTATTTGGACGAATGCAGTCTGTCACATGAGCGATAAGGAGGTCTGGCTCGAGGTCATCGTTCAGTGCGTTGTCGGGAAGGAGGGCGGCTAGAGCTCCCATAAAGGCCCTGGGTGGAGCCTCACCCCGTACGCTGAAATGTTGAGCGAGTCGACGGTATTCATCAGGTGAAGTACGCAACTAAATCCTCCTTGCCCTAGAAAATTCGTGCCGGGCGTCATAGTGCCGGGCAGTGGGATCCCCGTCTACTTTGAATCCTTATCGGGCGGGGATCATTGCTTCGGGTGACTTGGAGTTCTCTGGACGGACGAGTTGTAAGCACAGATCGCGTTCGGCGTTCGGTCACAGGCCCCTAATTGTCCCGTCGATCGATACCGGAGCCGGATCCTGCTCGTTTGCGTATACCGCCGGTGGGCTCCAGGTCGCGCGCAGCCTGCGTTCACCCTGATGGTCAGGCCCAAGAGCGAATGAGTCGACCGTGGACGCCAATCCGTTCCCGAGCAGGTGTTCCTCGATGAGGAGCCGCGCAACCGGGCGCAGAATGACATCATCGAGGGCCAGGGAACGCAGGGGTGCCAACGGATTGATCGGCGTCGCGCCCCATGAGGCGTCACCGAGTGTCGCAGTTCCGAACAAGCCATCGGCGAGTGCTCGTCGGGCAAGTTCGTCCGCCGAGATGCCGTTCATTGCGACGCGCATTGATGACGCGTGGCGCCCTTGTTCGGTCAGCAGAATACGCTCCTCATGTGCAACCGTGGAAACGGTACGCGTGGACACTTCGCTCACCTGCACGGTACTGGCGTAGCTCGGTGAGGCAAAAGCTAAACCGGCCGCATGCTGATCGCGGAGCCGCACAAGCTGAGCGTGCACCGCATTGCTCCTGACCAGAGAAACAATCTCGACGGTCCTGCCATTGTGCATGATCTCTCGGGCACGGAAGATCGCTCTGCCGAGGCGCACCCATGGGGCTAGTTCCTCCGCCGCCAGCCCTTTGATGCGCTGACGCACACGAGTTTGGAGGTCTGCTGGATCATGCCACGACCCCGTGGTGTAGAGATTTCGGGCGCCTTGGATCAAGTCGTGCTGCGCCCCATCCATGTCGCCGGACGCCTCGCCGTGAACGAACAGGCACAGGCGCAAGCCACGACGCTCAGCTTCCAGGAACTCTGCATGAGTAGCCGAGAAGCCATTTGACATTCTCACGCCGTAACGTGGACCCCACATGCCGATATACACGTCGGCACTTCGAACGCCGGACAAATACGCCTGTTCCGCAGAAACGTCCTGAGCGCCGAGGTCCTCAAACATCACCGGGACGGCACCAAGCCCCTCGATTGCCGCCCGAACGGCTGACCGCTCTGACGGCATGTCGGTGATGAGGCTAGATACGAAGAAGCGTCGCCCGCTCGCCCAAGCCTGAACCTCCTCGTCTGAAATTGTTGTGGACGCCGCCGGCTGATCGATCAGCAGTGATTCCTCCATGGCGACGAGTTCACCACATGCGGCCCGCCTCGCGCCGCAGGGTTGTCCGAGTTCGCGCATAGCGACCTTGAGCAAGGCGGGATTGCCACTCGTGGCGGACCCCTCGGACGAAATGACGTGCCTGCCCCCGCACGGATACGGCGGCAGCGGGATCGGGCGCCCGCCGTGCTCGCCGGCCTCGAGCGCGCCCGCGACGCGCGGTGCTACGGCCGCCATCACTCACACCGTCGCAACTCCCCGCGACCTACGGATCAGCGGCCTCCGCGAGGTCTGACCGTGACGAAAGCCCCGCCTCCCAACCGGAAGGCGAGGCTTTCCGCCTCGGGGCCGTTAGGCCGCTATCAACACCCAGCCACGTCGCCGTGACTCCTGGAAGTGATCCTGGAGCTCGCGCTCCACCAACTCCGGCAACTCAGCCGGCAGGGTGCATCCTGTACCGCCGCTGGAGTAACCGTAGCCGTCCGACTGTTGCGCCTGGCAGCGCAGATCGGGATGCACCTCTCGGCGGATCTGCACGCAGAGCTCATGATCGTGTCCGCCATGACACGTGAACCTCACGCGCACTCGATGGTTAGCGGGCGTGTGTGCCATCTTGATCTTCTTTCTGTGACGGCAGACGCGCGAACCAATACGCCCCGTACTGCGCCGGACCCACCCCCCTCTGGGGTACGTACAAACGCGGTGCGCTATGGTGGCCAGACAAGCCTCGACAACTTGTAGCCCAGCCCCCGAACACTGGCTCAGCCTCCGTTTGGGGGCTTCGCTGCGCGATCACGTTTCTGGCGCCCGTCCACAGGCCCAATGGGGACTACACGTGGACGTCTTACATCATTGTAAGTAACCGTCAGATAGCAGGATCCTACCTCCGCGTGCGGACACTCCCCAGCCCTTCTTTGGGCGCCTGTGGACAGTTCTGCCGTGGGTGACCGCTATTTCCGAATTGTGCCGTCTTTCCAGCGACCTGAAGGCACGCCGCGGGTCCGTGCCAGCAGATTCAAATACCGTTTCTGAGACGCTCCGACACGCCGCGCTTCAGGGCGATCAGCAGGACGAGGCACTTCTCCTGACCCACCTGCCGACGACGATGCGTGAAGGGCGCATCCGAAGCGCGTCCTTGACGAGGCGTCGGAGCGGCACTTCGCCCGTGCGGTCCAGACTCGGCTGTCGGCACTGCACGCCGCCACATCCCCTGCGGGATCTCCACGCCCGCCGCTTGGTCCCCTATGACGTGCCCATAGTGGGCGGTGTGACGTGCTTGAACGAGGCGAGATGTGCCCGTTGCGCTTCGCTCGGTGAGCGACCAGGTGCGTGGTGCGCGCGCACCTCTGCTCCGTGCTTGTCAGGCTGCGCGAAGGCCGGGCCGGCCCGGCAGTCCGCGTGGACAGCGGACCCTGCCGCTACTACTTTCGGAGGATCGTCGGGAGGGAGTTCACCCCTTTCGAGCCGATCGAGAGGGATGCGCCATGTCTCGTCAAGTGCCGATCCAGAGCCCGTCCACCTCCAACGAGGAGGCCTGAGATGTCTGGCGGCGGTCCGGAGCTGAAGAAGGCCCTCAACCAGCGCCAGCTGACGATGATCGCCATGGGCGGTGTGATCGGCGCGGGCCTGTTCGTCGGGTCGGGCACCGTCATCAAGGCCACCGGTCCTGGCGCCTTCCTGACCTACGCGCTCTGTGGCGTCCTCATCATCATGGTGATGCGGATGCTCGCCGAGATGGCGGTGGCCAACCCGTCGACGGGCTCGTTCGCCGACTACTCCCGCAAGGCCCTCGGTGACTGGGCCGGCTTCTCAGTGGGCTGGCTCTACTGGTACTTCTGGGTCATCGTCGTCGGCTTCGAGGCGGTGGCAGGAGCCAAGGTCCTCAACTTCTGGCTGCCCGGGGTGCCGACGTGGGTGCTCAGCCTCGTGCTCATGCTCCTCATGACCGGAACCAACCTCATCTCGGTGTCGTCGTTCGGGGAGTTCGAGTTCTGGTTCGCCGGCATCAAGGTCGGGGCGATCATCGTCTTCCTCGTCTGCGGCGGCCTCTTCGTCTTCGGCATCTGGCCCAACGCCGACCTCGACTTCAGCAACCTCACGGCACACGGCGGGTTCTTCCCGAACGGCGGACTCGCCGTCACCGCAGGCGTGGTCACGGTGATCTTCTCCATGGTCGGCGCCGAGATCGCGACGATCGCGGCCGCCGAGTCGAACGACCCCGAGCGCGCCGTGAGCAAGGCCGCCAACTCGGTCATCACCCGCATCGCGATCTTCTTCGTCGGCTCGATCTTCCTGCTCGCGGTGATCCTGCCGTGGAACTCCTCGACGCTCGAAGCCTCGCCCTACGTCGCGGCGTTCCAGGAGATGGGGATCCCGTACGCCGACCACGTCATGAACGCCGTCGTGCTGACGGCCGTCCTCTCGTGCCTCAACTCCGGCCTCTACACGGCCTCGCGCATGCTCTTCGTCCTCGCCGCCCGCCGCGAGGCTCCGGCCTCGATGGTGTCGGTCAACTCGCGTGGCGTGCCGATGGTCGCGATCCTCGCGTCGTCGGTCGTCGGCTTCCTGGCCGTCATCATGGCCGCGGTCTCGCCCGACACGGTGTTCTCGTTCCTGCTCAACTCCTCCGGCGCCGTCATCCTCTTCGTCTACCTGCTCATCGCCATCTCGCAGATCATCCTGCGCCGCCGCGCCGACCCCTCGACGCTCAAGGTGAAGATGTGGCTCTTCCCGACGCTGTCGGTCATCACGACCCTCGGCATCGTGCTCGTGCTCATCCAGATGGGCCTGACGGCCGACGTCCGCATCCAGCTCGTGCTGAGCCTCGTCTCGTTCGGCATCGTGCTGATCCTCTTCTTCATCAACCGGGCCCGCATCGCGCGCCTGCCCGCCCGCGTCGCTCCCAAGCACACCGGTGAGGCCCGCCGCGTGCTCGTCCTCGCCAACCAGACGCTCGAGTCCGACGAGCTCGTCTCCGAGCTGCAGCGCATCGACGCCCAGAGCGCGGCGACCTACTACGTCTGCGTGCCGGCCAGTCCGGTCGAGACCGGCACCGCCGCGACCCACGGAGCCGTGTCCGTCAAGGACGCGACGACCGAGGCCGCGCAACGCAGGCTCGAGCGCACGCTCGAGACACTGATCGCCCACCAGCTCGACGCCACCGGCACCGTCGGCGACCAGCGGCCGCTGCGGGCCCTGCGTGCCGCCGTGCAGGAGTTCGACCCCGACCAGATCGTCATCGTGACCCTCCCTGCGGCAGAGTCGATCTGGCAGAGGTTCGAGGTGGTGGACCGCGCCGCGGAGCTCGGCCTCCCGGTGACGCACGTCGAGGCGGCCTCGCTCGTCGGCGCGGTCTGAGCCATGCCGATCGTCGTCGCCTACACCGAGGGGGACAGCGGCACCTCCGCGCTCGAGCTCGCGAGCGTGCTCTCCCGATCCACCGGTGAGCCGCTCGTCGTCGCCGTCGTCGTCACGACCCCGCACGCCGCCGGGGCGCCCGAGTTCGTCGACGGCGACTACCTCGCCCCGTTGACGCAGTGGGCCGATACGGTGCTCGACTCCGCCCGAGAACGTATGCCGTCCGGCGTCGTCGCGTCGTACGAGGTCCACCGCGCGTCGTCCATCCCCGGGGGACTCCTCGAGATCGCCTCTCGCGTCAAGGCGTCCGCGCTCGTCATCGGCTCGTCGAGCAAGGGCCCGCTCGGCCGCATCTCGCTCGGCAGCGTCACCGACCGGCTCGTCCACTCCGCGCCGGTGCCCGTCGTGCTCGCCCCGCTCGGCTTCCGCGCAGGACCGTCCACGCGGATCCGCCGGGTCAGCATCGGCTACGGCGGCTCGAAGGACGGCGGCCACGTCGCCGTCGCCGGCGCGCGACTGGCCGAGTCGCTCGGCGCCGCGACGCGGGTCGTCACCTTCGCCGTGCGTCCGCCGAAGCGCTTCTTCGGCGGGGTCGAGGAGTCGGCCGACGAGCTCGTCATCGACCGCTGGGTGACGCGGATGAAGGACGCCCTGACGAAGCAGGTGCAGCAGCTCGACCCCGGCCGGCTCGCCGACCGCCTGTCGCGCTCGCTCGTCGTCGGCGACGGCGTCTCTTGGGCCCACGCCATCTGGGACGTCGAGTGGGCCGACGGCGACCTGCTCGTCGTCGGGCCGAGCTCGTCGGCCCCCGCAGCGCGGATCTTCCTCGGGTCACGCGCCTCGAAGATCGTCCGCTCGGCCCCCGTGCCGGTCTATCTCGTGCCGGCGCCGCGCCGTCACTGAGCCGTCACTGAGTCGTCACTGAGCCGTCACTGAGCCGTCACTGAGCCGTCACTGAGCCGTGACTGAGCCGTCACTGAGCCGTCACTGAGCCGTCACTGAGCCGATGCCCGCGCCTCCAGACGCCGCGCGAGGTGCGGCGCCGTGACGCCGTCCTCGGCGGCCGCGACCTGCTCCGGCGTGCCTGCCGCGACGACGTGACCACCTTGGTCGCCGCCACCCGGGCCGAGGTCGATGACCCAGTCGGCGCTGGCGATGGTGTCGAGGTGGTGCTCGACGAGCACGACGGTGTTGCCGGCGTCGACGAGGGCGTGCAGCTGGCGCAGCAGCAGCGCGACGTCGGCCGCGTGCAGCCCCGACGTCGGCTCGTCGAGGAGGTAGAGCGCGTGCCCGCGCCGCGCCCGTTGCAGCTCCGTCGCGAGCTTGATCCGCTGTGCCTCGCCGCCGCTCAGCTCGGTCGCCGGCTGGCCGAGGCGCAGGTAGCCGAGGCCGACCTCGCGCAGCGTCAGCAGGCTGCGCGCAGCGGTGGGCACGTCGGCGAGGAAGTCGGCAGCCTCGTCGACGGTGAGGCCGAGCACATCCGCGATCGACTTGCCGTCGTAGGTGATCTCGAGCGTCTCGGCGTTGTAGCGCGCGCCGTGGCACGTCGGGCACGGCGCGTACGTGCCCGGCAGGAAGAGCAGCTCGACCGAGACGAACCCCTCGCCCTGGCACGTCTCGCAGCGGCCCTCGGCCACGTTGAAGGAGAAGCGCCCCGGCCCGTAACCGCGCTCGCGCGCCTCGGGCGTGGCGGCATACAACCTCCGCACCGCGTCGAAGAGGCCGGTGTAGGTCGCGAGGTTCGAGCGCGGCGTGCGCCCGATCGGGCGCTGGTCCACTCGCACGAGCCGGTCGAACGACTCGAGCCCGGTCGCGTCGTCGACGTCGATCTCGAGCTCGGTCTCCTCGGCGTCGTCGGGGGCCTGGCCGAGGTGGCGGCGCACGAGCTCCGCGAGCACCTGCGTCACGAGTGTCGACTTGCCCGACCCCGAGACGCCGGTGACGGCGGTGAGGACGCAGAGCGGCACGTCGACCGCGAGCCCGTCGAGGTTGTGCCGGCTCACGCCGCGCAGGTGCAGCCAGCTCTGCGGCGTGCGCCCGTGCGACTGCATGACGTCGGCGCGGCCGAAGAGGTGTGCGCTCGTGACCGACTCCGTGACCTGCTCGAGCCCCTCGACCGGACCGGAGTAGAGCACCTCGCCGCCCTGCTCGCCGGCGCCCGGACCGATGTCGACGACCCAGTCGGCGCGGCGCACGATGTCGAGGTCGTGCTCGACGACGAAGAGCGAGTTGCCCGAGCGCTTCAGCGCGTCGAGGACGTCGAGCAGCGGCTCGGCGTCGGCCGGGTGCAGCCCCGCCGACGGCTCGTCGAGCACGTAGACGACGCCGAAGAGTCCGGAGCGCAGCTGCGTGGCGATGCGCAGGCGCTGCGCCTCGCCGGGGGAGAGCGTCGTCGACCTGCGCCCCAGCGAGAGGTAGCCCAGGCCGAGGTCGAGCAGCACGGCGATGCGCTCGACGAGGTCGGCGCTGAGGCGCACCGCCACCTCGGTGGCCTCGCCAGAGGTCGCCGACGACGTCGCCGCGCCGGCCTCGGTGAGCTCGGCCACTGGCCGCAGGTGCGCCGAGAGGTCGGTGAACGACAGCGCGTTCGCCTCGGCGATGCTGAGCCCGCGAAAGGTCACCGTGAGCGCGTCCGCGCGCAGTCCGGTGCCGCCGCATGCGGGGCACCGCACGCTGCGGACGAAGCGGAGCGCTTTGTCGCGCATCATCTGGCTCTTCGTGTCGGCGAGCGTGTGGCGGATGTGCTTGCGGGCGCTCCAGAAGGTGCCGTAGTAGTCGCGGCCCGTCGAGTCGTCGGGCTCGCCCTTGCGGTCGATGAGCACCCGCGGCTGCTCGTCGGTGTAGAGCAGCCAGTCACGGTCCTTCTTCGGCAGGTCGCGCCACGGAACGTCGATGTCGATGCCGACCGTCCGCGTGACCCGCACGAGGTTCTTGCCCTGCCACGCGCCCGGCCACGCCGCGATGGCTCCCTCGCGGACGGTGAGCGACGGGTCGGGCACGAGCAGGTCCTCGGCCACGTCGTGCGCCTCGCCGAGGCCGTGGCACTCGGGGCACGCGCCGGCAGCGGTGTTGGGGGAGAAGGCCTCCGCCTCGAGCCGCTGCATGCCCTCGGGGTAGCGGCCGGCGCGGGAGTAGAGCATCCGCAGCAGGTTGGACAGCGTCGTCAGGGTGCCGACGGTCGAGCGTGAGCTCGGGGCGCCGCGGCGCTGCTGCAGGGCCACCGCGGGCGGCAGCCCGGTGACCTCCTGCACGTGCGGCGCACCGACCTGCTGGAGCAGGCGGCGGGCGTAGGGCGCGACCGACTCGAAGTAGCGGCGCTGCGCCTCGGCGTACAGGGTGCCGAACGCGAGCGAGGACTTGCCGGAGCCGGAGACGCCGGTGAAGGCGACCATGGCGTCGCGCGGCAGGTCGACGTCCACCGTCTTGAGGTTGTGCTCCGCGGCGCCGCGGACGTGGACGAAGTGGTCGATCGGGTCGCTGTGCACCTGTCTTGTCTAGTCGCTCCCGGGCCGGCGGGCACCATCGGCCCCGGTCGCGTGCACGACCCAGACGTTCGGCTCGACGTAGACGGCGACCCCGTGCTCGAGGTCGCAGTGCACCGGGGCGAGCGCCCGCGGCACGACGACCGGTCCGGTCCGGTCGAACGGCAGGCCGGTCCACTCGCGCCACTCCTCGACGGTGCCGGGCACGACCATCGAGCGCGAGGCCACCGCGTGGATGCGCCCGCCCGCCCGGACGTGGACCCTCAGCCACGGGTCGACGGGCAGTCCGTCGTCACGCAGCCGAACGGCATACGTGCTCATCGGTTCCTGCGCGTCGACCTTGCCGTTGGGGCGCACGGGTGCGACGAGCGTGGCGAACCCGAGCCGGGCCGCGTTCTCGCGCATAGCCGCGAGGATCTGCCCGGACAGGCCCCGTCCCTGGTGGTCGGGCCGCACGGCGATCTCGACCGCCGAGACCGTGTCGGGCTCGCGGCCCTGGAGGTTCGTCAGCAGGCCGTTGCGGATGACGGAGTCCCAGCCGTTCTCGGGCAGGTCGTCGTCGCCGAGGACGAAGGGGATCGAGTGGGCGACCGCGACGACCTCACCCGCGTCGTCCTGCGCGACGACGACGAACTCGGCGAAGCGCGTCTCGACGTTGCCGTAGTAGAGCCCGCCGATCGGGTCGTGCCGCATGAACTCCGGCCACGAGCTCGGCATCGCCCACAGGGCGTCGGCGAGGTCCGGTCGGTCGGCGAGACGCGAGGTCGTGAGCTGCACCCCGCCATGGTGCCCGCCGAGCCCGTGCGAGGTCATGGGCTTTTCGCCTGCTGACGCGCGAACGAGCGACGGGACCAGCAGGGCTGGTCCCGTCGCGTCGCGGGTCGTGCCGCGAGTCGCGCACTGGTCACACGGCGTCGCGAGCCTGCAGCGCCGCGACAGCTTGCGGACGGAATCCCTTGACGGTCATCCAGATCCCGACGCTGAGCTCCCACGCGGCGATGGGCAGGGTGAGGAGCAAGGAGGCCGTCGACACCTGGGCGAAGCCGCCGAAGAGGTTCGCGACGAAGGCGGCGAAGAGCAGTGGTGCCCCGATGAGGCCGATCTTCGGGATGATGCGGGGCACGAGCCGTGAGCGGTGGAGCAGCGTGGCGAACAGCAGGGCGTTGAAGACCGGCATGAGGCCGGGGCCGAAGAGGAAGGTCCAGTCGCGGACGCTGACGAGGGCGTTGGCCGCCACGGTGGCCGAGGCGGCGTCGGCGCCGGAGCCGGCGAGCTGCTGGCGCATCGTAACGACGGCGAGCAGGCTGACGACGCCGATCATCACGACGGCCGCCTCGACGAGGCGGGAGGTGACGAAGCCGAGCGCCAGCGAGCCGTTCTGGCGCCGGACCACCGGGTAGACGGCCACGGCCGTGCCGATCGCGGTCAAGGCGTTGACCGTGTCGAGCAGGCAGCCCCACAGCACGCGGGTGTCCTGGCCGGTGCCGGTGACGTAGCCCGCGTCGTTGAGCACCGGTCCGAGGAGAGCGAGCGCCGGGATCGAGGACGCGAAGGTGAGCAGGTAGAGGATGCCGGCTGCGCGGGAGTTCGCGCGGGTCGACCACGGGGGGGTGGGGTCGGTGTGCGCCGCGGTGACGGCGGGTGCGGTGACGGTCATGTCAGGCTCCTTGTCGAGGGTGGTGAGGGTGGTGAGGGTGATGGGGTGGGAGCGGCTCCGTGTCGTTCTCGAGCCGGCGGACGGAGACGAGGGGCAGGCCGATGTCGCGCAGCCGGTGCAGGAGGCCGTGGAGCGCCGCCTGGTCGGCGACCGGCCCCACGAGCACGGTCAGGCCGTCCCGGGTGGAGAGCGTCATGCCGTCGAGCCGGGTCGACCACCGGGGGTCGAGCCGTCCGCGGAGGCGGATCTCGTAGCGACCGGACCCGTCCGGGTTGCTGGCTGCGGTGTTCATGCTCTGCACGCTAGGCAGCGAGGTGGTGAGCCCGGATCACCCCATCTGGTGAGCGAGGTGGTGATCCTCGACGGCCTCCTCGACGGGGCTGCGCGGCGGACGGGGTGGCCGGCTCAGAGCAGCCCGAGCTCGCCGGCTCTGGTGACCGCGTCGCGGCGCCGGTTGACGCCGAGCTTGGCGTAGACGTTCTTCGTGTGGGTGCGCAGCGTGTTGAGCGAGATGAAGAGCCGGCGGGCGATCTCCGGCCCGTCGAGCGAGGTGGCGAGCAGCCGGAGCACCTCCAGCTCGCGTGAGCTGAGTGGGTCGACGAGACCGTGACCGCTCGCGCCGGACGACTCGGGGCGGAGGGCGTCGAGGAGGCGGCGGGGGTAGGCCCACGAGGGGTTTCGCTCGACGACCGCGGCCAGCAGCACCGCCACCGGTGCACCCTCGCCGACGAAGACGCGCACGTGACCCGTGGGTTCGGCCAACCGCAGCGCGCGCTCGAGGGGTGCGAGCGCCGCTGACACATCAGGGGTTTCGCTTCCGGCGAGGGTCGCGAGCGCCTGCAGCGAGAGGATCTCGATCAGGCTGCCGGTCCTCCCGTCCTCCTCCGCGGCCACCCGGAGGCGTTCGAGGAGGTCGTATGCCGTGCGCGTCGTCGCGCCGGACGTGTCCCGTCCGTGCATGAGCACGCGGGCGAGGGTTACGTGCTCGTACTCGCGGACGTAGGAGAGCTCGTCGTCGGGTGCCAGCCCCCGGGTGCGGGCCCACTGGCGCGCCTCGTCGACGCGGCCCTGTGCCACGAGCACGCGTGCTCGCTGCGCGGGGAGCGGGCGCACGTCGGGTGAGTAGTCCCCGACGTAGACCTTCTCGGCCTCCTCGAGCAGCGCGACGGCCCCGGCGAGGTCACCCTCGGCCTCGCGCAGGCGTGCCTCCGCGACCCGTCGGCGGTAGGGGAGCTGGGGCAGGCCGAGGCGCTCACCGAGGGCCGCGACGCGGCCCAGGTGCGCGGCGGCCTCGGTGAGATGGCCCTGCTCCAGGGCGATCTCGCTCAGGCCGACCTCCATGTCGGCCACCCCGCGCAGCGGGCCGCCGGTCCCACCCGCGCCGTCGGCCTCGTGGGCGGCGGCGAGCCGGAGCGCGCGCTCGTACGTGCGTCGGGCGTCGTCGAGCCGGCCCTGGGTGATCCGCAGGTCGCCGAGCGTGATGGAGCACCCCAGCACGTCGGAGATGTTTCCGGCCCGCTCGAGGCCTTCGACCGCTCCCGAGTAGGCGCGATGGGCCGACTCCAGGTCCCCGGCCGCCCAGGACGCCAGTCCGGCGAGGGCCGACGCGGCCGCCACGGTCAGGTCGTCGCCCGGGGCGGCGCGCTCGATGGCCAGATCGGCGTGCTCGACGGTGCCGGCCGGGTCGCCGGCGACGAGGGCGAGGGCAGCGCGGTAGGTCTCCATGGCGCCGGGGACGCGGGCCGCCTCTCGCTCGTCGAGCACGACGACCTCGGCGGCCGGGTCGGCGAGCAGGCCCTCGAGGTGGGCCAGGCGGTCCGGGACGGTGTCGAACTCACCCCGCGACATCAGTGCCCCGATGAACGCGATGGCGAGCACCGGCCTGACCCGCACGACGGCGTCGGGGATCGCGTCGATCCAGCCGCGCACGGTCGCCTCCTGCCGCCGGCGCAGCAGCTCGATGGCCGACCGCTCCACGAGGTCGGCGGCCAGCTCGACGTCACCGGCGGCGAGCGCGTGCCGCACGGCCGGCTCCGGCTCGCCGTCGGCGGCGTACCACTCCGCCGCCCGCCGGTGCAGGCCTGCGACCTCGAGCGGCCGTTCCTGCGCGAGGTGGGCGCGCAGCACGTCGGCGAAGAGGTGGTGGTAGCGGTACCACTGGCGACTGTCGTCGAGCGGGATGACGAAGAGGTTGGCGCGCTCCAGGAACTCGAGCACCGACCTGCTGTCGCCCGCACCGGTGACGGCGTCGCAGAGCGGGCCGCCGAGCCGGTCGAGCACGGAGGTCTCGAGCAGGAACCTCCTGACGTGCTCGGGCTGGCGGCGCACGACCTCCTCGACGAGGTAGTCGACGACGTAGCGGTCGTCCCCGGCGAAGCCGGCGATGAAACCGGCGGGGTCCTCGCGGCCCCGGAGCGACAGGGCCGCCAACTGCAGGGCCGCGACCCACCCCTCGGTCCGGTCCTCCAGCACCGCGATCTCGCGGGCATCGAGGTCGAGGCCCGCGACGTCGTTGAGGTATGCCGTCACCTCGGCGAGCGTGAAGCGGAGGTCGGCCGCGCGGACCTCGACGAGCTCGCCGCGGGCCCGCAGCCGCGCCAGCGGCAGGTCGGGGTCGGCTCGCGTGCCCAGGAGCACGTGGACGTCCGTGGGCAGGTGCTCGACGAGGTAGGCGACGTCGTCCGCGATCGCGGGCGCGTCGGCGAGGTGGTAGTCGTCGAGGACGAGGTCGACCCCGCCGGTGACGGCCTCGAGCGCGTTGAGGAGCGTGGCGACGACCGCGCCGGGGTGCGGCGCCGTCGCCTGGAGCAGGGGCAGCACCCCGGCGCCGACTCCGGGCACTGCAGTGTCGAGAGCCGTCACGACGTAGGTCCAGAACGTCCCGGGGTGCTGCTCCGACGCCTCGAGCGAGACCCACGCGACAGGGCGGGGTGCGGCGGCCGCCCAGGCCGCGAGCAGCGTCGTCTTGCCGAAGCCGGCCGGTGCCGAGACCACGGTCAGCCGCGGCTGGCCACCGGTGCCCAGGCGGTCGACGAGGCGGTCGAGGAGGCGGGCACGCGGCACGACCGTGTGGCGGGCGCGAGGCACGTAGAGCTTGGTCCGGACGAGGGGACTCGGCATGCTGGCTCCCCTCGTGGGCCGCCGTTGCGGGTCGTCTCGACCCTAGAGCACCCCGCGGGGCGGCTCCGGGCGATCAGGCCACGACGACGGCGTCGGGCGTCGTGGTGGTCAGGCGCATCCGCACCGGCACCTCGTCGCCCACCCGCGGGGGAGCGACGCCGGCGGGCAGCACGAGCAGGCTGCACTGCATGTGCGGCGGCTCGCCGAAGCGCGGCATGACGCCCGAGACGGTGTAGGGCGAACGCACGCGGTGCGCCGCCTCGAGCACGCCCTCGGTGACGGCGATGGCGCGCGTGCGGGCGGTCGCGGCCGACGACGGGCTCTCCATGGCGACGCCGTGGGACGTGCCACCGCTGACGACGACGATGTGGCCGGCCGCGACGGCGCGCTGGCGGTAGCCGACCCGGGTGCCCTTGGCCACGGGCCGCACGTCGAGGACGTGGGCCCGCACCTCGTAGGAGCCCTTGTCGGCGTACCAGAGGTCGGTGCCGATGCGGGGCCGGAACTCGTGCTCGGGGAATCGCGCTGCGAGAGTGGACAGCTCGGACGCGGACACGTGCGAGACGTACCACGTGAGCTCGCCCGGCACGGCGGCGATGAAGCGCGTGATCTCCTCGACGTGACCGGTCCCGAGGGGCAGGTGCAGCGTCACCCCGACGGCGTCCGCGGCTCCGGCGAGCGCAGCCACGTCGGTGACGGGCGTCCCGTAGCGGTTCATCGACGTGAGCCCCTCGACCACGACGCGCGCATCGGACAGCACGCCGCGCAGGCTCGAGAGGTCGGACTCGGTCGTCACGGTGTGCACGACGCGCCGGTTCGCGAGGTCGGGTAGTCCTGCGTGGATCGCGGCGCGGTAGGGCTCCATGACGAGCACGTCACCGCCGAAGGTCGCCAGAGCAGAGGGCAGCTCGGCGTAGGCGCCGATCGCCACCATCGGCACGCCCAGACGGGCGGCCTCCGCGCAGAGCAGGTCACGACCGAAGCCGTAGCCGTTGCCCTTGATGACGGGCACGATGCCCGGGTGGTCGGCGACGAACCGGTCGTGACCGGCGCGCCAGCGCTCACCGTCGACGTGGAGCACGAAAGACACGATCGGTCACCGCCGCTTCATGTAGAGGTCGAAAGCCTTGTAGAGCAAGCGATTCAGGGGCAGGTCCCACTCGCCGGCGAGCCGCACGGCCTCACCGCCGGTGCCCACCTTGAAGCGGATGAGGCCGATGTGGGGGTTGGCCTCGTCGACGGTGTTGGTGATGCCGCGCAGGTCGTAGACGCTCGCGCCCGCAGCCAGCGAGTCTCGCATCATCCTCCACTGGATGGCGGTCGAGCCCTGCAGCTCCCGCTTCGCGGCCGTCGAGGCGCCGTAGGAGTACCACGTGTGCTCGCCCACCCGGATGAAGACCGTTGCCGCGAGGACGTCGCCCTCGTGCTCGGCGAGGTAGACGCGGATCCGCTCGGGGTCCTCGGCCGACAGCGCGGCATACATCTGCTCGAAGTACGCGAGCCCGCGCGGCGTGAAGCGGTCACGCTCGGCGGTCTCGACGTAGGTGCGGTGGAAGGCCGGCAGGTCCGAGGCGTCACCGACGCGGACCGTGACGCCGTTCTTGACGGTCTTCTTGATGTTGCGCCGCCACAGCTGGTTCATCCCGGCGAGCACGTCGGCCTCGGTGCGTCCCGCGAGCGGCACCTGGAAGACGTACTCGGGCTGCCCGGCGGCGAAGCCGTCGTCGGGGCTGAGGTGCTTGAAGCCGAGCCGCTGCAGCTGGGCGACGACGGCCGTCCCCACCGGCTCGACGACGTCAGGCGTCGCCTCGTCGTAGCGGCGCACGGCCGGGTCGGCGATGGCGCTCTTGATCGTCGCGGTGTGCCAGCGGTGGGTCGCGACCGGGGGCCCGATCCGCAGCGCGAAGGCGCCCTTGGACTTGAGGTGGTCGCGCAGGGCGCGCAGCAGCTCGACGAGCCGTGGCGAGGACCAGTCGATGCACGGTCCCTCGGGCACGTAGGCGAGCGAACGCTTGATCCGCGGCAGCGAGCGGTGCAGCACGAGCGCGGCGCCGACCATCCGCTCGCCCTCGAACCAACCGACCGACTCGGAGCGCCACTCCTTCTTGACGTCGGCCCACGCCGGCGTCTGCAGGAAGCTCGCCGAGGGCTGGGTGCGCAGCCAGGCGAGGTGCTCGGCGGCGGTGATGTCACGGACGGAGATGGGCGCGGTCACGCTGGCTCACGCTACCCGAGCGCGACGGGTCGCCCGACACGCCTCGCCCGCCACGCGGCATACGCCGTCGGGTGACGTGAGCGCCCCACCGAGCACCACACCGAGCACCCCACCAAGGGCGTATGCCGTGTCGCTCACGCCCAGCCCATCGTGCGTGGGTCGGGCGGCAGCCGCGGGTTGAGCAGGTGCGCGACGAGGGCGGTCCAGCCCGTCTGGTGCGTGGCGCCGAGGCCCTCCCCGGTGTCGCCGTCGAAGAACTCGGAGAACGTCGGGTGCGCCGACCACAGCGGGTCGGGCGAGGACTCGATGCGTTTCCCGTCGGACGGGCGGCGGCCGTCGACGGGACGGAAGAGCGCCGTCAGCCCGCCGTCGATGACGTCGGCCGCCTCGTCGAGGGTGCGCCAGTCGCCGGAGCCGGTCGGGATCTCGATGCGGAAGTCGTCGCCGAAGTAGCGGCCGTAGGTGCGCAGCTTGTCGGCGAGCAGCACGTTGGTGGGGAACCAGACCGGCCCGCGCCAGTTGGAGTTGCCGCCGAACATGCCGGTGCGCGACTCGCCGGGCTCGTACTCGATCGAGACGGTCTCGTGCCCGACGGTGGCCGTGACGGCCTGGCGCGTGGACGCCGACAGCGAGCGGATGCCGTAGTCGGACAGGAACTCGTCGGTGTCGAACATCCGCTCGAGGATGCGGCGCAGCCGTCTGGGCGGCACGAGAGTCAGCAGCATCTTGCCGTCGTCGCGGGCCAGGAGCGGCTTGACGAGCTCGGGCCGGCGCTGCTGGAGCCAGTGGAAGCGGCTCGTCACGTCGGGGCACTCGTCGACGACCCACGACGGGATCTCCGTGGCGCCGAGGATCGGCAGCAGGCCGACCATCGAGCGCACCCGCATGTGCGGCGCGCGGCCGTCGGGCTGGACGAGGACGTCGTAGTAGAAGCCGTCCTCCTCGTGCCACAGGCTCTTGTCGCTGGAGCCGAAGTGGCGCATCGCCTGGGCGATGGAGAGGAAGTGCTCGAGGAACTTCGTCGCGACGTCGTCCCACGCCTTGTCGGTGCGGGACAGCTCGAGCGCGATCTTGAGCATCTGCTGGCAGTAGAAGGCCATCCAGCTCGTCGCGTCGGACTGCTCGAGCCGGAAGCCGGGCGGCAGGGGAGCGGACCGGTTGAACAGGCCGATGTTGTCCATCCCGAGGAAGCCGCCCTCGAAGAGGTTGGAGCCGTTGGCGTCCTTGCGGTTGACCCACCACGCGAAGTTGAGCAGCAGCTTGGTGAAGACCCGAGTCAGGAACTCGCGGTCGCGGTAGCCGTCGATCCGGTAGACGTGCCACGCGGCCCACGCGTGAACCGGCGGGTTGACGTCGCCGAACTCCCACTCATAGGCGGGCAGCTGGCCGTTCGGGGCCATCGCCCACTCGCGGCACATGAGGAGCAGCTGCTCCTTGGCGAACTCGGGGTCGACGTGGGCGAGCGGGATGGTGTGGAAGGCCAGGTCCCAGGCGGCGAACCACGGGTACTCCCACTCGTCGGGCATCGAGATGACGTCGGCGAGCGCGAGGTGCTTCCAGTGCTCGTTGCGGCCGTGCCTGCGCGACTCGGCGACGGCAGGCCCCGCCGGGTCGCCCTCCATCCACTGGCGCACGTCGTAGCGGTAGAGCTGCTTGCCCCAGAGCAGGCCGGCATACGCCCGGCGGGCGACGTGCCGGTCCGCCTCGTCGAGGGAGGCGTCGATGACGTGGCCGTAGAACTCGTCGGCCTCGGCCGCGCGGGCGCCGAGCACCTGCTCGAACGGCTCGCCGAACCACTCGAGCGACGGGTCGCCCGGGGCGAGGCGCAGGTCGACGCTCACGGTCTCGCCGGGCTCGACGGATTCCCAGCGGTACCAGAACGAGCACTTGCTGCCGTAGCCACCGGGGTTGACGGCGTGCCGGCGGCCGTGGACGACGCGCTGGTTGATCGAGTCCTTCGGGTAGAGCGAGTGGCTCGCGTGGGCCGCCTCGCCGAAGACGGCCCGGGCGTTGGTCTCGTTGTCGCAGAAGAGCGCCGTCGGTGAGCCGGACGCGGCGAGGACGTAGCGGCCCAGGAAGCCGTGCGTCACCTCGGCGGCCCGGTAGCCGCGGGGCGGCCTGCCGTTGCGGCGGATCTCGTGCAGCTCGGTGACGCGGTCGTCGACGCCCCAGCTCCACGTGTTGCGCAGCCACACGGTCGGCAGCACGTGCAGCGGTGCGGCGGCCGGCCCGTGGTTGGTCGCCGAGATGCGGATGCACATGTCGTCTGGCCCGGC
Organism: Terrabacter tumescens; assembly: GCF_014646815.1. Classification (GTDB taxonomy): domain Bacteria; phylum Actinomycetota; class Actinomycetes; order Actinomycetales; family Dermatophilaceae; genus Terrabacter; species Terrabacter tumescens. The sequence continues at coordinate 821,050 of NZ_BMNZ01000001.1, read as the reverse complement.
CTTGGCATACGTCATCGTGACGTCGAAGAACTCGTTCGCGTCGAGGATGCCGGTGTCGCCGAGCTCGAACTCCCTCTCGTCACGGGTGCGCTCGCGGTTCTCGCGGCGCAGCTGCTCGTAGGGGAACTCGGCCTGCGGGTAGCGGTAGAGCCACTGCATCCACGAGTGGGTCGGCGTGCCGTCGAGGGCCCACCAGTACTCCTTGGCGTCCTCGCCGTGGTTGCCCTCCTCGTTCGTCAGCCCGAAGAGGCGCTCCTTGAGGATCGGGTCCCTGCCGTTCCACAGGGCCACCGAGAAGTTGAGGAAGCCGAACCGGTCGCTGATGCCGCCCAGCCCGTCCTCGCCCCACCGGTAGGCGCGCGACACGGCCTGGTCGAAGGGGAACTCGGACCACGCGTTGCCCTCGGCCGAGTAGTCCTCCCGGACCGTGCCCCACTGCCGGCCGGAGAGGTAGGGCCCCCAGAGGCGCCACGGGGCGTCGTGGCCGGGGGAGTCGATGAGCCGCGCGTGCTCCGCACTGAGCGGTTCACCCGGGGGCAGGGGGCTGTTCATGGGGACATGGTGCTGCATCGATGTGTCGACGTCGTTACGGGTCTTGACCTTCGACCCGGTCGAGGGCCCAGTGTTCTCCTCATGCCCGCCCCCGCCGCGTCCGAGCCGGACCGCCTGCTGACCATCGGAGAGGTCGCCCGCCGCAGCGGGCTGACCGCGAGCGCCCTGCGCTTCTACGACCGTGAGGGCGTGCTCGTGCCCGCCGACGTCGACGCCCTGACGGGCTACCGGAGGTATGCCGTGTCGCAGGTCCGCGCCGCCCGCCTCCTCGCGTCGCTGCGCCGGGTCGGCATGCCGCTCGCCGAGGTCGCGCTCGTGCTCGACGAGGACGCCCGCGGTGCCTCGGGTGCCGCCGCCGACGTCGTCGCCGCCCACGAGCAGCGGCTCGTCGACGGGCTCGCCGACGCCCGGGCGGAGATCCGCCGCACCCTGGCGCTGCTCGCCGAGCGCGACCGGGCCGTCGGCGCGTCGCGCCGGGTCACCGTGCGGGCCGGAGAGCTCGCGGCCGCGATCGGGTCGGTCCGCTTCGCGGTGGCCCCGGGGGAGCCGGTCGCCGGTGCGCCGGGCGGACCCGACCTCAGCGTGCTGACCGGGATGCTCGTCGAGGTGGGCGACGGGGAGGTGCGCTGCGTCGCCTCGGACCGCTACCGGCTCGCGGTCGGCTGGGCTCCGGTCGTCGGGTCCTCGGTGGTCGGGTCCTCGGTGCCGGTGGGCGACCGGCTCACGGCCGTCGTCCCCGTCGACTGGGCCGACCGCGTCGCCGACGCGTGCCGGGACTGCGAGGACGACACCGAGGTGGACCTCGACGTGACCGCCGAGCAGGTCGGTGCGAGCGTGGGTGGCGAGCTGTTCGCGACCGCCGTGGTGCCGGGCTCCTTCCCGGACTACCGGGCCGTCGTCGGTGGCGGCCCCGACCGGGGCGCGGCCGACGCCGGAGGGCTCCGGTCACAGCTGCCGATCGGGACGGAGTCCGTGGGCCTCGTCGTCCTCGACGGCCGCGTGCAGCTCGCCCCGCCGGACGACGACGCCGTCGCCGACGTGCTCGTCGACCCGACGTTCCTCCAGGAGGCGCTCGCCGTCGCCGGGACGCGGCCGACGCTCGTGCTCGACGGGCCCCACCGGCCCCTCGCCATCCGCGGCGACGGCGCCGGCTTCTCCGTGCTCATGCCCGTGGCGCCCGACGGCGTGCGCCCGTGAGCGTGCTCGTCCATCTCTGCCGCGGGTGCGGTCACCAGTCCGCCTGGCACGAGGCCGGCAACGGCGGCTACACCTCGTGCCGCTGCTGCCGGGCCGGGAGCGCCGACCCCGACCCCGCGCCGACCCTGCTGCCGACGTACAGCTCGCCACACGGCATTCGCGAGCCGTTGTGGGAGCCGGGCACCCAGCGCAACGCGGGCACGATGCACGCGTCCCGGACGTGCGACTGTGCGCAGTGCCACGAGGGCGCCGAAGCGATGACGCGTCGAGAGCACCCCTCCGCGGCTCCTAGACTGGTGGGGTTGTCCGGCCGCTGACGTAGTGCGGCACCGATAGGAGGAATGCCGTGATCGTCGCCACCGGGATCGAGCTGCGTGCAGGAGCACGCCTGCTCGTCGAGGACGCCAGCTTCAGGATCGACTCCGGCGACCGCATCGGCCTCGTCGGCCGCAACGGTGCCGGCAAGACGACCCTGACCAAGGTGCTCGCCGGCGAGGGCCAGCCCGCCGCCGGCACCGTGACACGCACCGGCGCCGTCGGCTACCTCCCGCAGGACCCGCGCACCGGCGACCTCGAGATCCTCGCCCGCGACCGCATTCTCTCGGCGCGCGGCCTCGACACCATCGTCCGCGAGCGGTCCGAGGCCGAGACCCGGATGGGCAGCGACGACGAGAAGACGCGCGACAAGGCGATGCGCAAGTACGCCCGGCTCGAGGTCGAGTTCGAGGCCCAGGGCGGCTACGCCGCGGAGTCCGAGGCCGCGGCGATCGCGAGCGCCCTCGGTCTCGACGAGCGCATCCTCGGCCAACCGCTCAAGACGCTCTCCGGTGGTCAGCGCCGTCGCGTCGAGCTCTCGCGGATCCTCTTCTCCGGCAACGAGACCCTGCTGCTCGACGAGCCGACCAACCACCTCGACGCCGACTCGATCGTCTGGCTGAGGGAGTACCTCCGCGCCTACAAGGGCGGGCTCATCATCATCAGCCACGACGCCGAGATGCTCGACGCAGTCGTCAACAAGGTCTACCACCTCGACGCCAACCGCTCGGCGCTCGACGTCTACAACGTCAACTGGAAGATCTACCTCCAGTCGCGCGAGACCGACGAGAAGCGCCGACGCCGTGAGCTGCAGAACGCCCAGAAGAAGGCCGGCGCCCTGCTCGCCCAGGCCGACAAGATGCGCGCCAAGGCCACCAAGGCGACGGCTGCGCAGAACATGGCCAAGCGTGCCGAGCGCCTGCTGGCCGGGGTCGAGGGCGAGCGCGTCCAGGACAAGGTCGCCAAGCTGCGCTTCCCCAAGCCCGCCGCCTGCGGCAAGACGCCACTACGCGCCTCGGGCCTGTCCCGCTCCTACGGTTCGCTCGAGGTCTTCACCGACGTCGACCTCGCCATCGACCGCGGCAGCAAGGTCGTAGTGCTCGGCCTCAACGGCGCCGGCAAGACGACGCTGCTGCGGATGCTCGCCGGCGTCGACACCCCTGACACGGGAGAGGTCGAGCCGGGTCACGGCCTTCGCCTCGGCTACTACGCCCAGGAGCACGAGAACCTCGACGTCACGCGCTCGGTGCTCGAGAACATGAAGTCGGCCGCGCCCGAGCTCGGTGAGACCGAGGTGCGCAAGGTGCTCGGCTCGTTCCTCTTCTCCGGCGACGACGTGCTGAAGCCCGCGGGCGTGCTGTCCGGTGGCGAGAAGACGCGCCTGTCGCTGGCGCTGCTCGTCGTCTCGGCGGCCAACGTGCTGCTCCTCGACGAGCCCACCAACAACCTCGACCCGGCCTCGCGCGAGGAGATCCTCGGCGCGCTCAAGACCTACGAGGGTGCCGTCGTGCTCGTCACCCATGACGAGGGAGCCGTCGACGCGCTCGAGCCCGAGCGCATCCTGCTGCTGCCCGACGGCGTCGAGGACCTGTGGGGCCCCGACTACAAGGACCTCATCTCCCTCGCCTGACCCTCGCGCAGGCGCCGCTGTGGGTACGTTGTCGCCATGGCAGCCAGCAGGACGATTCGACGCCGGCACGAGACCCGTTCGAGCGCGGGGGAGAACCGTCTGTGGCCGGCCCTCGCCGTCGTCGTGGCGGCGCTCGCGTATGCCGTCCTCCCGGAGAGCCTGCTCGTCGGTCCCCGTCTCGCCATCCCGGCCGTCGAGCTCGTCCTGCTGGTGGCGCTGCTCGTCACCAACCCCCGGCGGCTGGTCCGCCAGACCCGCTGGTCGCGTGGCGTGTCGATCGTCCTGGCCTGCCTCGTCATCGCCACCAACCTCGTCGCGCTCGCGATGCTCGTGCGCGCGCTGACCTCCGGGAAGCCCGACGGGATGCCCCTGCTGCTGGCGGGCATGCAGGTGTGGCTCACCAACGTCATCGGTTTCGGGCTGCTGTTCTGGGAGATCGACCGCGGCGGTCCCGTCGTGCGCCACACCGTCGCCCGCGACCGGATGCCCCCGGCCGACTGGCGCTTCTCCCAGGACGAGAACCAGGATGCGGTGCTCGAGGTCTCGGCCACCTCGAGCGTGCGCACCAACTGGCGGCCGGAGTTCATCGACTACCTCTACGTGTCGCTGACCAACTCGAGCGCGTTCAGCCCGACCGACACGATGCCCCTGACCGCGCGCGCCAAGGCGCTCATGGGGCTCGAGGCGACGGCGGCACTGCTGACCTCGCTGCTCGTGATCGCACGTGCCATCGGTGCCATGGGGCAGTGACGGACGCCCCGGCATGCATAAGCATTGCTGTTGACTCACATAATGGACGGTTATTGTATGTGGCGGGGCACGTCAGCACACTGGTCGTCATGCCAGCCGACCACCACCTCAGCTGCCCGTTCTGCTCGGGCGACGACGTGACGCCGTTCCCCGACCCGACCGCGGCCTGGTCGTGCCTGGACTGTGCGCGCGTCTTCCGGGTGGAGATCGTGCAGCCGGCGTCCGTCACCGGTTGGGGCGTTCTGCGTGTCGTCGTGCCCACCCACGCGGGCGTGTCCGCGGCAGCCTGAGTCCCGCGGGACGGCTCGGTGACCCGCGGGTAGCCTGCGGGCATGACGCATCCGCACCTCCTCGTCGAGACCGACGGGCCCGTCCGCACCCTCACGCTCGACCACCCGGAGAAGCGCAACGCGCAGACCCCGTCGCTGTGGGCCGCGCTGGCCGACGAGGCGCGCTCCGTCCCCGAGGACGTACGCGTCGTCGTCCTTCGCGGAGCGGGTGACGCGTTCTCGGCCGGCATCGACACCGGCATGTTCACGCCGGAGGGCGTGCCCGGCGAGGAGAGCGTCGTCGAGCTCGCCGGTGGAGGCGCGGAGGCGATCCAGCGGGGCATCGCGGCCTACCAGGAGGGGTTCACGGCGTGGGCCGACTGCCCGGCCGTCGTCGTCGCCCAGGTGCACGGCTACGCGATTGGCGCCGGCTTCCAGCTCGCCCTGGCCGCCGACCTGCGGATCGCGGCGCTCGACGCATGGTTCGCGATGCGCGAGACGAGCCTCGGGCTCGTGCCCGACCTCGGCGGCACCGGGCCCCTCGTCCACATCGTCGGCTACGCCCGGGCCCTCGAGATCTGCGCGACCGGTCGCAAGGTCTCGGCCCCCGAGGCGCACGCCATGGGGCTCGTCGGCGCGCTCGCGCCCGCGGCAGACCTGGAGGAGGCGACCGAGTCGCTCGTCGAGGCACTGCTCGCGGCGCCGGACGCCGCCCTGCGCGCGCTCAAGCCCCTGCTGCGCGGGGCCATGGCCGGTGACCGCGACGCCCAGCTCGCCCGCGAGCGCGAGGCGCAGACCGGTCTGCTCCAGGCGATGCTCGGGGGCTCCGGAGCCTGACATCGGCGGCCCGGGGAATCGCTGTCGGTCCCGCGCGGTTGGATCAAGGGACTACAGGAGGTCTGTGCAGTGGGCATGCAGCCGTGGATGGCGATGCGATCGATGTCGCGTGACTCGTCGGTGGCCGACCGGAGCCTCGCTCCGGGCACCCGTCGACGGGTCCTGACGTATGCCGGGCCCTACCGCAAGGCGATCATCGCCTTCCTCGCGGTCGTGGTCCTCGACTCGGTGCTCGTCGTCACCGTGCCGCTGCTGCTCAAGAGCCTCGTCGACGACGGCGTCATCCCCAAGGACTCGTCCGTCGTCGTGCGCCTCTCTCTCGTCGTCGCGGCCATCGCGATCGTCGACGCCGGCCTCACCGTGGTCTCGCGGTGGTACTCCTCGCGCATCGGCGAGGGCCTCATCAACGACCTCCGCACCCAGGTCTTCGGGCACGTCCTGCGCCAGCCGATCGCCTTCTTCACCCGGGCTCAGACGGGCTCGCTCGTCTCGCGCCTCAACAACGACGTCGTCGGCGCCCAGCAGGCCTTCACGTCGGTGCTGTCCAACGTCGTCTCCAACGTCGTGTCGGTCGTGCTCGTCGTCGGCGCGATGCTCGCCCTGTCGTGGCAGCTGACGCTGGGCTCACTCCTGCTCGTCCCGCTCTTCCTCATCCCGGCCAAGGTCATGGGCAAGCGACTCGCGAGCCTCTCGCACCGGCAGATGACCCTCAACGCCGACATGGGCACGCGGATGACCGAGCGCTTCAACGTCGCCGGCGCCCTGCTCGTCAAGCTCTTCGGCACGCCCGCGCGCGAGGAGGCCGAGTACGCCGAGCGTGCCGGCCGCGTCCGCGACATCGGTATCCAGATCGCGCTCAACCGCACGGTCTTCATGGCCGCCCTGACCCTCGTCGCGGCGCTCGCCACGGCGATGGTCTACGGCTTCGGCGGCGTCATGGCGGTGAGCGGCACGCTGTCGGTCGGCACGCTCCTGGCGCTGGCGGCCCTGCTCGGCCGCCTCTACGGTCCGCTGACGTCGCTGTCCAACGTCCGCGTCGACATCATGACGGCGCTCATCTCCTTCGAGCGTGTCTTCGAGGTGCTCGACCTCGAGCCCCTCGTCAAGGAGCGCCCCGGCGCCGAGCCGCTGCCGGACGGTCCGCTCGGTGTCGAGCTCGACCACGTGGCGTTCCGCTACCCCTCGGCCGACGAGGTCTCGCTGGCCTCCCTCGAGTCCGTCGCCTCGGGTGACCGGCGCGGCAGCGGCGTCGTGCTCCACGACATCACCGTCACTGCCCCGGCCGGCCACCTCGTCGCCCTCGTCGGCCCGTCGGGTGCGGGCAAGACGACGTTGACCTCGCTCGTGTCCCGGCTCTACGACCCGAGCGAGGGCACGGTGCGCATCGGCGGCCGTGACCTGCGCGACGTGACCATGACGTCGCTGCGCGACCGCGTCGGGGTCGTGACGCAGGAGGCGCACCTCTTCCACGACACGATCCGCGCCAACCTGCTCTACGCCCGCCCCGACGCGACCGACGAGCAGATCCACGCGGCCCTGGGCGCGGCCCAGATCAGCGACCTGGTCGCCGAGCTTCCCGAGGGCCTCGACACCGTCGTCGGCGACCGTGGCCATCGACTCAGCGGCGGTGAGAAGCAGCGGCTCGCCATCGCGCGCCTGCTCCTCAAGGCCCCCGACGTCGTCGTGCTCGACGAGGCCACCGCGCACCTCGACTCCGAGTCCGAGGTCGCCGTGCAGCGCGCCCTCGACGCGGCGCTCGAGGGCCGCACGTCCATCGTCATCGCACACCGGCTGTCGACGATCCGCCAGGCCGACCTCATCGTCGTGCTCGACCACGGCCGAGTCGTCGAGACGGGTCGGCACTCGGAGCTGCTCGCCCGGGGCGGCCTCTACGCCGACCTGCACGCGACCCAGTTCGACGAGCAGGCCGCCGAGCGCCCGCCGCGCCCCGAGCGACCGGAGCTCGAGTCGACCACCGTGGGGGCCACCCCCGCACCGTGAGGTCGCGCGGGGTGCGGGTCGCGCGGGGTGCGGGCTCGCTCGTGGCCGGGTGGCCGGCCCGTCTCAGCGCGTCAGGCGCTCCTCGAGGCCTGCGGCGAGACCAGCCACCGTCACGAGGTCCACGAAGCCGCCGGCCACGGTGGCCAGCCGCGGGTGGCGCACGGGTCCGAGCCGCAGGCGCAGGTGCAGGCGTGTCCGTTCCGTGCCGACCGGCTGGAGCCGCAGGCACCATGTCAGCTGCATCCGGCCTCGGGTCGAGCCGAAGAGCAGATGGGACCCAGGCTCCAGCGACACGACGGTGAAGGTCGCGTGCGCCCCGCCCCAGTCCGGGATGATGTCCCCCACGCCGAGCCCCTGCAGCGCCGGGTCGAGACGGCGTAGGGCGCGGCGCGAGCGGCGGACGGCCCGTTCGACGGCCATGGGGAGGTACCACCCGGCCCGTTCCTTGCCGAGCTGGACGAGCCACGGCCAGACCCCGTCGGGAGGAGCGCTCAGAGTGAAGGCCCGGTCCATGACGACGTCCGCGTCCACGAGCTCGTCCCCGGGCAGCACGGCCCGCTCCTCGGCGCGCGTCGGACGCACGAGCAGCCGTCCCGCGCTCACCGGGGGATCTGCTGGAGTGCCCACGTGTTGCCGTCCGGGTCACTGAGGTGGGCGTACTTGACGCCTCCCATGTCCTGCACCGGTGACACGTCGACGCCGTTGCCGACGAGCAGCTGCCGCGCCGCGTCGATGTCGTCGACGACGAGGTGGAGGTTCTGCACGCGAGGGGCGTCGGGGGCGCTCATGCCGACGCCGATGACGATCGAGCAGCCCGAGCCCGGGGGAGTCAGCTGCACGACGCGCATGCCGTTGCCCGGCTCGACGTCGTGGTCGAGGCCGAACCCCATGCCGTCGGTGTAGAACGCCAAGCTCGCGTCGACGTCGGTCGTGGGGAGGGGGACGAGTTCCAGGCGCATGTCCATGGCAGGGGGCTCCTTGCTGGGTGGCGGTGCCGTCATCGAGGTCAGCCCGACGGGTCGGTGACGGGCGGCGCCTCGACCCTCTCACCTACCGGTCGCCCGTGGGCGACGACACGGTCGCGAGCAGGTGGGTCAGGTACCAGTGGATCGGCAGACGCCTGCCACCGTGCCTGCGAAACTGGAGGCGTGGACCGGGTGCACCGGCTCAGCGCTCTCGACGCGATCTTCCTGCCGATGGACACCGCGACGCAGACGCTGCACGTCGGCACGGTCCTGGTCCTCGAGGGCCCCTGTCCCGAGGCCCCCGTGCTGCGGCAGCAGGTCGAGGCGAGCCTCGCCCAGGTGCAGCTGCACCGCCGGCGGGTGCTGCGGATGCCGCTCGAGCTCGGCCGGCCCGTCTGGGTGGACGGCGGCGAGGTCGACCTCGGGGCCCACCTCCACGACGCGGAGCTCGACAGCCCCGGCGACGACGAGCAGCTCGCCGCCGGCCTCTCCGACGGTCGCTGGGCGCTGGTGCTCAAGGCGCACCACACGATGGTGGACGGGCGCACCGGGGCGGACCTGGTGCGGATGCTGCTCACGGACGTACCGGTGCTCCCAGCACCAGGTGCACAGGCCGCCGCGAGCCGACCCGATGCCGCGGCGACAGCGGTGCTGACCGACGTCCTGACCTGGCTGGCGATGCTCCCCGTGCGCGCCGTCCGGGCGGTCGTGCGAGCGGTCGTCGCCTCCGCGAGCTGCGTCTCGGCCTCACCCAGGTGCTCCGGCCCGACCTGCCACCGAGCGTGCTCGCGGGCCCGCTGGGTGCGGCTCGACGCTGGGGTTGGACCGGCGCTGACCTGGCCGACGTGAGACGCACTGCACGAGCCGCTCGCTGCACGGTCAACGACGTCTACCTGGCCGCCCTGGCGGGCGCCTACCGCCGCTTCCTCACCGAGCGTGGCGACCCGGTCGACGGCGTCGTGCTGAGGGCCATGGTGCCCGTCTCGAGCAGGACCCCGGACTCGGTGACCGGCCGTGCCCACGTGGGCAACCTGGCGTCGGCGATGTTCGTCGAGCTGCCTGTCGACCTCCCGGACCCCGCGTCGCGCCTCCGGGCGGTCGCCGCATGGACCGCCGAGCAGAAGGCGCGCGGGATCCCGGCAGCCACGGCTGCGGTGGTGCGCATGGCCGACCACATCCCGGCGCTGCTCTTCCCCTGGGGAGCGCGTCGCTACGGCAGGTCGGGGCAGGGACGAGTCAACGTCGTGGCATCCAACGTGCCCGGGCCGGGGCGGGTGCAGTACCTCGCCGGCCGGCGGGTCCTCGCGATGCTGCCGTACGTGCCGACGGCCCAGGAGGTGCGCTCGTGCACCCGCCATGACGTCGTATGCCGGGAGGCTGACCATCGCGGTCACCGCGGACGTCGCGGCACTGCCGGACTTCGAGAGCCTTGTCGCGGCGGTGGCCGACGAGCTGCAGGTCCTGGTCGGCCTGTCAGCCGGGTGAGCCGCGGGTCAGTCGCGGGTCGGCCGCCCGGGGGAACGGTGGACGAGGCCGAACGTGGACGACACCGGGCGCCGGCGGATCAGGCGTCCTCCTCGTCCCAGATCCGGACCTTCTTGGCGCGCACGGGCGCGTCACCGAGTCCGGCGGTCTCGGCCCGGCCCGCGGCCGCCTCGCGCCGGATCGCGAAGAAGATGAAGGCCAGGCCACCCGGCATGAACAGCCACCACTGGTACGCGTAGGCCTGGTGCGGTCCGAGGTCCTCCTCCGGCTTGGGCAGCAGGCGCAGCGGGTGGTCGCCCGCGACCGCCGCAGGCTGCTGCGCACCGAGGACGACGTATGCGTCCACCTGGCTCAGCGAGGGCACCTGAGCCCGTGCGTCGTCGACGCTGACGCTCGCGAGCTGCGGCCTCGGCAGGTCCCTGCCGAGGCTCACCTCACCGGTGCGCAGCCAGCCGGTGACCTGCACGGGGCCCGACGGGGCGGGGTCCACAGGGGGGCTCGTCTCCGCATCGGCGGCGTTGGGCACCCAGCCGCGGTCCACGAGAAGCGTCAGCCCGCCGGTCTGCATCGGGGTCAGCACCTCGAAGCCGACCGTCGCGTCGAGCGTCCGGTTGCGCACGAGCAGGTCGGTGCCCACGGCATACGTGCCCGTCAGGGAGACCCGCGTCCACTGCGCTTCGGCGGGCAGCGGCGACTCCACGAGGGCGGGTGCGAAGGGCACCGGCGCCGCGCCGTAGTTGCGCGCGATGGCGTCGACCTTGGTGCGCTGCTCGACGTGGCGGTGCCACTGCCACAGACCGAGGTAGAAGCAGGCGACCCCGAACAGGACCGCGACGAGGGTCCAGAGCAGCCAGCGCCGCGTCAGCCAGAGTCGAACCACGCATCGACGGTACCCGGCCTGACGGCGCACCCGACGACCGGGCCGCCAGGGCCGTCGCCTCCTCGAGGATGCGCTCAACCCGGACACATGAGTCCGGTGGGGAGCCGCTGAGGACTACGCGCGGCCCGGCATGAGCGTGCGGCGAGATCGGGACAGGCTATGCACCGGCCTCGCCCGGACCGCCGTCCCGCTCACAGCCGTTCGACGCGGTCCGCCTGTGGGCCTCGATCGCTCTGTCGCACCTGGTACCGGACCCGATCGCCGTCGTGCAGGGCCTCGGCGCCCCTGAGGACCGACACGTGCACGAACAGGTCCGCGCCGCCCGCGTCCGGGGCGATGAAGCCGAACCCCCTTTCCGCGTCGTAGCGCGCGACCACTCCCTCACCGCCGCGCGCCGGGACGTCGGATGCCTCGCGGTGTCCCGACCGCGCGCGGGTCGCCGGCCTCGCGGGTGCTCGCCGCGGTGTCGAGCTGCGCGCCAGGCGCACGTCGCGAGCCTGCGGGCCCTTCTCGCTCACGACGACGTCGTAGGTCACGCGGTCTCCCTCGATCAGCTCGGGGAGCCCGTCGGCCAGCTCCCGGACGTGGACGAACACATCGGGGCCGCCCGACTCGGGCGTGATGAACCCGAAGCCCTTGTCCGCGTCGTACCAGGACACGGTGCCGTCCGCCCCGTCGGACGCCGCGGCCTGCTGGGCGGGCTGGGCTCCCAACGGCAGCAGGTGGTCGGCCTGCGGTCCCTTCTCGGCGTCGACGACGAGGAACGCCACCCGCTGCCCCTCCGAGACCACACCGCCACCCACGATGGCCGAGCTGTGCACGAAGATCTCGGCACCGTCGCCGTCGGGCGTGATGAAGCCGTACCCCTTGGCAGGCTCGTACCAGGAGACCGTGCCGAGCACACCGAGCGGTGTGTCCGCGGAATGGTCGGCCGTGACCCGGACGCGACGTGCCTGCGGGCCGCGGTCGCCCTCGCCGATCTCGAACTCGACCACCTGCCCCTCCCGGAGCAGCTTCGTCCCGTCGTCGCTGACGATCTCGGACGCATGCACGTACAGGTCCTCTTCCTCCTGCCCGAGGTCGATGAAGCCGAACCCTCGGTCGGCATCGAACCAGCGGACGGTTCCCTCGGTCACTGATGACTCCTTGTCGAAGCTACGGTCGGTGTCCCCCTAGTGTCCCCTGAGTGTCCCCGACGGGACTGCGACAGACGTCCGGCGACGGCGCACGCAGCCCGACCCGTCGAAGTGTTGCACCTGCGGCCGCATCGACAGATCACCTCCCGGCCCGTGGGGCCCGGTCGGTGTCCGCGCTGCCGGTCGCTGCCGCCTCGGCGGCGAGGAGCCCGATCGACAGGATGCCGACCAGGCCGAGCAGCCGCGTCGACGGCGTCAGCCCGCCAATGCCCACGGCGTAGGCGCACCCGACGGGGAGGAACGCCGCCGCACCGGCAAGGAGGGACCGTCTCGCAGCACGGTCGCCTCGACGGGCGCCCCACAGGAGCAGCATCGCCACGCCGACGCACACCATCGCGACGACCGGTGCCACGTCGATCGCCCCCAGCACCCGACTCACGGCGAAAGGGCTCCCCGCGTCCGTGCCTGCCACGCCCAGCAGCCCGAGCTCGGCCAGGACGACCGACGTGACGGCGGCGATCGTCGCGGGGCGTCTGCGCGGCGCCGGAGCCGGTGGCGCACCGCGCTCGAAGCGGCCCACGAGCAGCACCACGGTGGCGAGCAGCAGACCGGCGGCCGCGAACCAGACGAGCCGGAGCCCCCACCGCGACAGACCCGGCGGGTCGGGGTGGGGCAGAACGCTGGGAGCCAGCAAGCGGGCCACCACGGCCATCACCGGCTGGTGCCACAGGTAGATCGACATGATCGACAGGTTCAGCGCGACCACGACCGTCCACACCCTGGGTCGCCGCAACCACCGGTTCAGGACATGGCGGGCCAGGACAGCGACGCCGACCTGGGCCACCGCGAGCGCCGTGAGGGCGGCCGTGGGCGGGTTCATGTTGACGAGCTCGTCGCCGGGGACGCCCACCATGCGGGCCGGGTACGGACCGGCGGCGAGCAGCACGAGCGCGCCGCCGCCCAGCACGGCGAGCAGCAGCACCGCCGACGGCGCGAGCAGCCGGTGCATCCGGCGGTCGACGAAGGCGGCGTACCGCCTCGCCGCGCTCGGTGACGCCGAGCCAGCTCCGACGGTTCGCATAGCCCCCGACGAAGAAGAAGAGCGGGACGACCTGGAAGACCCAGGTCAGCGGCCACAGGGCCGGCGCCTCGCCCAGTGTGCTGCGGTGCCGGACGGCGCCACCGCTCCAGTAGAGGTCGTCGACCAGCCAGTGGCCGACGACGACTGTGACGATGCTGCCGCCACGCAGCAGGTCGAGGAACCGGTCGCGAGGGTGGGGCCCCGTCGCGCCCGCTGCCGCGTCATCGAGGTCCCGGCCACGGCGCCCGTGCACAGTCGCGGCGTCGGTGACCGCGTCACCGCCGCCGGACGGCCTGCCGGGAGTGACGGACACGGTGGTTCCTCGCCGTGCGGTCGGTGCGCCGTGAGTGTGCGCGACGTACTACGACGCTAGGACGCCGAGGCGTCCTTACGCCATCGACCGCAGCCCGGGGGAGCCGCGAATGAGCCCAGTGGGGAAGGGGGTCCCGCGGGAGTCGCCGTATCCGCGGAGGGCTATCGCACCTGGGTCGGACGTGGGACGGACGGTTCAGTTCTCATGCGGGTGGATATCCTCTGGATGTCGGCTGAGTGCCGGCTCCCTGACCCGTGGCCGCCGCGGTAGCCGGGGTCCGCTCTGGACCGGGAGGTGGCGCCATGACAGCGCGGTCCCGTGCGGCTGCGTTGTTCCCCGGTGTCGCGGTGCTGCGCCGCTACGAGCGCGGCTGGTGGCGTCCTGACCTGATGGCCGGCCTGACGGTCGGGGCGATGCTCATTCCCCAGTCCATGGCGTACGCGGAACTGGCCGGGCTGCCACCGGAGTACGGATTCTATGCGGTCCTCGGTCCGCTGGTCGTCTACGCGCTGGCCGGCACCAGCCGACACCTCGGGGTCGGGCCGGAGCCGGGCACCGCGATCCTCGCAGCGACCGGGGTCGCCACGATCGCCGGCGGCGACCCGATGCGGTATGCGGCGCTGATGGCCGCTCTTGCGCTGGTGGTCGCAGGCATGTGTCTGCTCGGGGCGGCCGCCCGGCTCGGGTTCATCGCATCGGTGCTGTCCAAGCCGGTGCTGGTCGGCTACATCACCGGGGTCGGGCTCACCCTGCTGAGCAGCCAGGTCGCCGCGTTCACCGGAGTCGCGATCGAGGCGGACACCTTCTTTCCGCGTCTCGTCGAATTCGTCCACGAGCTCCGCGGCATCGACGCCGCCACCCTCGGGGTCGGCGCCGGCACCCTGGCGGTCGTGCTCGGGCTGCGCAAGCTCTCACCCAAGCTGCTCGGCGCCCTCATCGGTGTGGCCGCCGCGACCATCCTCGTCTGGGCGCTCTCGTCGGGCCAACCGCTCGTCCCCGTGGTCGGTACCGTCCCCGAAGGCCTGCCGACGCTGGGGATGCCAGACGTCTCGCTCGCCGACGTCGGCCGGCTGCTGCCGGTTGCCGGCGGCATCGTGCTGGTCGGATTCACCGACAACGTCCTGACGGCCCGCTCCATCGCCGGGCGCCATGGTTACAGCATCGAGCCCAACCAGGAGCTGGTGGCGCTGGGCCTCACCAACCTCACCTCCGGCTTGTCCCAGGGTTTCCCGGTGTCGTCCAGCGCGAGCCGCACGGTCGTACCCGCGTCCTTGGGCAGCAAGACCCAGGTGGTGTCGATCGTCGCAGCGGCTGTCGTGGTCGCGACGCTGCTGTTCCTCAGCGGGGTCCTCGCGCAGATCCCGCGGGCCGCACTTGCCGCCGTGATCATCGCGGCGGCGCTGGCGATCATCGACATCCCCGGATACCGGTCACTGTGGCAGGTGAGCCGGCAGGAGGCATTGCTGGCTGTGGTCGCCGCTTTCGGTGTCCTCGTGTTCAACGTGCTCATCGGGGTGCTGGTCGCGGTGTCGCTCTCGATCATCGCCGCCCTGGGACGGATGGCCCGGCCGCACGACGCCGTGCTCGGCGACTACCCGGCGGTCGACGGCTGGGTCGAGGTCGACGCCTACCCCCAGGCCGTGCCCGAGCCAGGCCTCTTGGTGTACCGGTTCGACGCCCCGCTGTTCTTCCTCAACGCCGATCGCTTCCGCACCCGTGTCGAGGAGGCACTCGAGGAGAACCCCGGCGTGGAGGAGTGGCTGGTGCTCGACTTCGAGGGTGTCGGCACGCTCGACGCCACCGCCCTGGACACCCTCTCCGAGTTGCTCGAACGGCTCGCTCGGATCCGCATCGGACTCGTCGCCGTGGCCCGCGCCAACGACGACGTGGTGTCGCGGCTGCGCCGTGCTGATCTGCTCGAGCCCACCGGCACGCTGCGCAACTACGCGACGATCAACGCCGCCGTACGTGCATACCGACAGCACCGCCGGTCGGACTGACCTAACCCAGGATCGAGCAGCGCGGATGGAGAGAGATGCGGGCGAGGCGCGAGCCTCGCCAGCTTGAGACGGCTTTGAACGCTCTTGTCGCGGCATTACCTCGCGTCGCGACGGCCAGGACGCGGCCGGTCCGGTTATCGGTAGGCGGAGCCTCTTCGGCGCATATCCAGTCTGGTCACTCGGGCAGCGTCTAGGTTCAGCGCATGTCAAGCGAGAAATGGGGTCCAGTCCGTAGCCTCATGTTTGCTGCGTCCATGGTCGTCCTCGTCTGCATCGTCGTCGTCTGCTTTGCGCTCGTGTTGTACGTGAACTCGGGCCCGAAGAAGCAACGAGGGGCCTCGAACCTCACCCCGCGGCCAGTTGCCTGCGGAGCGCCCCGTGCGCTGCCGAGTGACCACCCGACCTTCACGGCCGCGCCGCCCGGGAGCGCCGCACAGGGCAGCACGTGGGACGTCTTGCTGTCGACGACGTGCGGCGACGTCCGAATCTACTTGGATGGACGTGCCGCCCCACGCAGTGTCGCGTCATTCGTGATGCTTGCCCGAGCCGGGTACTGGGGGGACAGCGTGTGTCGCCGGTTGACGACGCTGCGGGCTCCGACGCACTTTCTGCAGTGCGGCGACCCATCCGGCCGCGGCACGGCGGATCCCGGGTTCTCCCTACCTCTGGAGAACGTCCCCGTCGACCGCACCTACCATCTCGGAGACGTCGGGCTGACCCGCGGCGATCGCGCGGCCGCGACAGCCGGAGAGTTCTTCATCGTGCATGACACGTTCCAGGTCCCACCGGGAGGCCAGCTGTACTCCGTCGTGGGGCACGTCTCCTATGGGCGCGAGGTGGTCGACTTCATCGCCGACCGAGGTGGCAAGGACCAACGGCCGGACGGCCCCCCGCTGCAGCCGGTCAGCGTTCTCGACGTCTCTGCGCGACAGATCTTGTGACGAATGAAGCGGCGGCGCGTTGGCGGACGAATGGCGGAGACGGCGCGCGGACAGGAGCAAGCGGTCCCGCCCGCTCATCTCGATGAACTGATCGAGGCAACGTCACCGCACGTCAGAGGGCTTGGGGCAACATCGGCGACACCAGCAGACCGGTCGCTGCAGTACCCGGCCTAGAGTGGGGACCATGACCCGCCTTCCCGACCCGAGCGTACGACCGGCCGGCCTGGCCGACCAGTTCGGTCGGGTGGCGCGCGACCTCCGCGTGTCGGTGACCGACCGCTGCAACCTGCGCTGCACCTACTGCATGCCCGCCGAGGGCCTGCCGTGGATGCCCAAGGCGGAGATGCTGACCGACGAGGAGATGCTGCGCATCATCGGGCTCTTCGTCCGCGACGGTGTCACCCAAGTGCGCCTCACGGGCGGCGAGCCACTGCTGCGGCGTTCCCTCGTCGACCTCGTCGCAGGCATCGCGGCCCTCGAGCCCCGGCCGAGGATCGCGATGACGACCAACGGCGTCGGTCTCGAGCGGGTCGCCATCGGGCTCAAGGAGGCCGGGCTCGACCGCGTCAACGTCAGCCTCGACACGATCGACTCCGAGACGTTCACGCAGCTGACCCGTCGTGACCGGCTCGCCGACGTCGAGGCAGGCCTCAAGGCCGCGGCCGACGCGGGCCTGACCCCTGTCAAGGTCAACGCCGTCGCGATGCGCGGCATCAACGACGACTCGGTGGCCGACGTCCTCGCCTGGTGCCTCGAGCGCGGCTACGAGCTGCGTTTCATCGAGCAGATGCCGCTCGACGCACAGCACGCGTGGGACCGGGACCGGATGATCTCGGCCGACGAGATCCGTGAGCGGCTGTCCCAGCGCTGGGAGCTGACCCCGCTGCCGGCCGCCGACCGCGGAAGCGCCCCGGCGGAGCGCTTCCTCGTCGACGGCGGGCCCGAGACCGTCGGCATCATCGCGAGCGTCAGCGCGCCCTTCTGCGCCGCCTGCGACCGCACGCGTCTCACGGCCGACGGCCAGGTGCGCAACTGCCTCTTCTCGACGACCGAGACCGACCTGCGCGGGCCGATGCGCGAGGGTGCGACCGACGACGAGCTCCTCGGCCTCATGCGCGGCGAGATGTGGCGCAAGCGCCGCGGGCACGGCATCGGCGACCCGGACTTCGTCCAGCCCGACCGCCCGATGTCCGCCATCGGCGGCTGACGCGGTCGGGCCCGACCCCACCGCGCTCACCACGCTCACCACCCGCACCACGCCCGCCACACCCCTGGTGGGCGCCCACGGCACGACCGACTGGTTTGATGAGCCCATGGACCCCGTGGTGCGTGTCTCAGGTGGCCTGGTCCGCGGTGTGAACCGCGGCGGCGTCAGCTCCTTCCTCGGCATCCCGTATGCCGCGCCGGCCGTCGGGACCGACCGCTATCGCGCCCCGCAGCCTGTCGTCCCGTGGGAGGGGGAGCGCGCGGCTCACGAGCACGGTCCCACCGCGGCGCAGTCGCCCTACCCGGCGCCCATCGATGCCGTCCTGCCGAGCTCGGTGGCGCCCGGCGACGACTACCTCAACGTCAGCGTCTGGGCGCCGGAGGGCGCCGACGGCCTGCCCGTCATGGTGTGGATCCCCGGCGGCGCGTTCGTGCGCGGCGCCAACTCGGTGCCCACCTACGACGGAGCGGCGTTCGCCCGCGACGGCATCGTCGTCGTCGGCGTCAACTACCGGCTCGGGGTGCCCGGCTTCGGCGTCCTCGACGGTGCGCCGACCAACCTCGGGCTGCGCGACCAGATCGCGGCGCTGGAGTGGGT
This sequence comes from Terrabacter tumescens, assembly GCF_014646815.1. Lineage (GTDB taxonomy): Bacteria > Actinomycetota > Actinomycetes > Actinomycetales > Dermatophilaceae > Terrabacter > Terrabacter tumescens. The sequence goes on along the minus strand of NZ_BMNZ01000001.1, from coordinate 802,894 downwards.
GCGTGACAACGTCGCTGGCTTCGGCGGGGCGCCCGACGACGTGACGGTGTTCGGCGAGTCCGCCGGCGGGATGAGTGTCGCGACCCTCATGGCGTCCCCGGGCGCCGATGGCCTGTTCCGCCGGGCCGTCATCCAGAGCGGCGGCGGCACGGCGGTCTGCACGCTCGACGACGCCCGTCTGGTCAGCGCCGAGATCGCGGCCCGGCTGGGTGTGCCCGCCACGGCCGAGGCCTTCGCCGCGCTCGACCCCGAGGCGGTCGTCGCCGCGCAGACGGCCGTGGGGCTGGCCATACAGGCGGACCCCGACCCGGCTCGGTGGGGTGCGTCGGTGCTCCGCGGGGGTCTCGGCATCATGAGCCTCTTCCCCGTCGTCGACGGCGACATCGTGCCTGGAGTCCCCGAGGACCGTCTCCGCGAGGGCGCCGGGGCCGGCATCCCGCTGCTCATCGGCACGACGCGCGACGAGTTCCGACTCTTCCTCGTGCCCACCGGCGTGGCCGCCGGTGTCACGGCCGAGGTGCTGCCGCTCCTGGGGCAGCGCTACGGCTGGCCCGAGCAGGCCGTCAGGACGTATGCCGCGAACCGGCCGACCGCAGCGCCCGGCGACGTCGCGGCCGCGATCCTCACCGACGCAGCCTTCCGCGCGCCCACGACCCGTCTGGCCGCCGCGCACCACGCTGCCGGCGGATCGGTGCAGCTCTACGAGTTCGACTGGGCGACAGACGTGGCCGGGCTCGGCGCGTCCCACGCCCTCGAGCTGCCGTTCGTCTTCGACACCCTCGAGGCCGCGACGGCCATGGTCGGCCAGGATGCTCCCCAGCACCTCGCCGACCAGGTCCACCGGGCCTGGGTCGACTTCGGTCGGACCGGTGACGCCGGATGGCCCCGGTGGACGCCCGAGCACCCGGCCGTCATGGCGTTCGACGTCGAGTCGTCCGTCGTCACCGGGCCCCGGGCCGACGAGCTGGGCCTCTGGGGCTGAGGGCGCCGACGGCCGGCACGACGCACGAGGGGTCGCTCAGCCGTCGGCGTCGGTGAGCTGCGCGACGGGGACGACCTCGATGAGGAAGCCCCTCAGCGCCACGAAGTCGGCGAGCGACTTCTCGTGCTCGTCGCAGGCCAGCCAGACCTTGCGACGGTCCGCCGTGTGCAGCTTGGGGTTGTTCCAGATGACGGCGTGACGGGCGGTGGCACGGCAGCCCTTGGCGCTGCAGACGTGCTCGCCGTCCACCCTGGACGACGCCGCGGAGGGCGGAGCGCTCACCGCTCGAGGCGCTGGGTGTCGTCCCGCGGGACCACCGACTGGATGCTGCCGGGCTGGCGGGGGCTCACGGCGTTCGCGAGCACCACGGCGACGTAGGGGATGAACACGGCGGCGACGACGGCGGTCCAGCGCAGCCACCCCGACGTGACGAAGACGAGGCCGAAGCACGCGATGCGGATGCCCATCATCGTCAGGTAGCGCCGGACGCGCTGGTCCTGGTCGTCCGTGCTGGACGTCGAGGCCGAGGTGACGGTGTGCACCACAGGTTCGTTCTTGGCTCTTGGCACCCTTCCACCATAAGCCTGTCCCGGCCGCGTGCCGCGGTGCTGTCTACCCTTCGGTAGTCCGTTAGGTTTCCGTGCAGGGCAGCGACCCGGCAACGACCCGGCAGCGGCCGGACGGATGGAGGAACGCACTGTGTCAACGACCGAGGCGCGCAACGTGCTCGTCACCGGAGGCAACCGTGGCATCGGCCTGGCCATCGCCAGGGCCTTCGCCGACGCCGGCGACAATGTCGTCATCACCCACCGCTCCGGAGAGCCGCCGGAGGGCCTGCAGGGCGTCATCTGCGAGGTCACCGACTCGGCCTCCGTCGACGCCGCGTTCACAGCCGCCGAGGAGATCTTCGGCGGCCCCGTCGAGGTGCTCGTCGCCAACGCGGGCATCACCCGCGACACCCTCCTCATGCGGATGAGCGACGACGAGTTCGACTCCGTCATCGACACCAACCTCGCCGGCGCCTTCCGCTGCGCCCGCCGGGCCGCGACCGGCATGATCCGCAAGCGCCGCGGCCGCATCGTCCTCATCAGCAGCGTCGTCGGCCTCTACGGCTCGCCCGGCCAGACGAACTACGCCGCGTCCAAGTCCGGCCTCGTCGGGCTCGCCCGCTCCATCTCGCGCGAGCTCGGGGGTCGCGGCATCACGGCCAACGTCGTGGCGCCCGGCTTCATCGACACGGAGATGACGGCCGTCCTGCCGGACGAGCAGAAGAAGGCCTACCTCGCCAACATCCCCGCGGGCCGTTTCGCGACGCCCGAGGAGGTTGCCGCTGTCGTGCGGTTCGTCGCGAGCGACGACGCCGCCTACATCACCGGTGCAGTGATCCCGGTCGACGGCGGGCTCGGCATGGGGCACTGAGCCCACTACACGGCATACGCACGTATGCCGTCAGCAGCGTTGCGCACCAAGCGTCCCCACCCACACGAGAAAGTCGCAGGCATGGGAATCCTCGAAGGCAAGAAGCTCCTCATCACCGGTGTCCTCATGGACAGCTCGATCGCGTTCCACGTCGCGAAGATCGCCCAGCAGGAGGGTGCCACCGTCATCCTCACCTCGTTCGGCCGGACGATGAAGATCACCCAGACCATCGCCAAGCGCCTGCCCGAGACGCCTGTCGTGATCGAGCTCGACGTGGCCGACCAGGAGCACCTCGACACCCTCGCCGAGCGTCTGCGCGAGCACGTCGACGGCCTCGACGGCGTGCTGCACTCGATCGGCTTCGCCCCGCAGGGCGCCTTCAACTTCCTCGAGGGCACCTGGGAGGACGTGTCGACGGCCGTGCACATCTCGGCCTACAGCCTCAAGGCCCTCGCGGTCGCCACCCTGCCCCTGATGTCCGAGGGCGGCAGCGTCGTCGGCCTCACCTTCGACGCGAAGTTCGCCTGGCCGGTCTACGACTGGATGGGCGTCGCCAAGGCGGCCTTCGAGTCCACCAACCGCTACCTCGCCCGCGACCTCGGCCCCAAGGACGTGCGCTGCAACCTCGTCGCCGCCGGGCCCATCCGCACGACGGCCGCGAAGTCCATCCCGGGCTTCGAGCAGTTCGAGAAGGTCTGGGACGACCGCGCGCCGCTCGGCTGGGACGTCAACGATCCGGTGCCCGCGGCCAAGGCCTGCGCGGCCCTGCTGTCCGACTGGTTCCCCGCGACGACCGGCGAGATCGTCCACGTCGACGGCGGCGTCCACGCCATGGGGCAGTGACGTCGCCCGCCCTCCGGCGCTCTCGCTAGAGTCCTGCCCATGCCTCACGCCGGGACCGAGTCCAGCCCCCTGACGACGAACCACCCCGAGGCGGTGCCGGCCCCCGTGGCCGACGTGCGGGTCGACGAGGTGCGGGTGCTCGACGGGCCCAACCTCTACTTCGCCCGGCCCACGATCAAGGTCATCCTGCACGTCCCCGGCTACCTCGCGCTCAAGCGCACGGACGCCGAGGCGCTGGCCCGCAGACTCGGCATGCGCTCGGCCCGTCCCGGCAAGCGGGGCACCGCCCTGCGCCAGCGGTTCGTCATGCGCGTCATCCGCACGGTGACGCGTCGGGTGGGCACGGAAATCGGTGCCGGACGGCTGGGCGTACGCGTGCGGGCCGGTCAGACGGTCGACGACGTCGTGCTCGCCTTCCCGTGGGTGCACCGCACCCGCGGCCGCGTCGCGGGGGAGCAGGTCGGCGCCGTCATGGCCGGGCTGCTCGACCCGTCACGTCGCGCCGACGAGGTCATCGAGGCGGCCGCCGCCGTCATCCTCGAAGCTCCGGACGGTCCGGGGCCGAGCGTCATCACCCCCACGGTGCCCGTCGCGTCCGTGACCGGCACCAACGGCAAGACGACGACGACGCGGCTCATGGCCCACATGTGCATGAGCGCCGGCCTCACCACCGCGTGGAGCTCGACCGACGGCGTCGTCGTCATGGGCGAGACCAAGGAGGAGGGCGACTTCTCCGGGCCTGCCGGCGCGCGCGGGGTCCTCGAGACGCCCGGTCTCGACATCGGCATCCTCGAGACCGCGCGTGGCGGCATGCTCCTCAAGGGGATGGGCGTCACCGCCAACGACGTCAGCGTCGTGACCAACGTCAGCGCCGACCACCTCGGCCTGCAGGGCATCGACACGCTCGACCAGCTCGCCGAGGTCAAGGCCATCGTCACGACGGTGACCAAGGCGCAGGGGTGGGTCGTGCTCAACGGCGACGACCCGCGCGTGTGGGCCATGCGCTTCGGCATCAAGGCCAAGCCGTGGGCCTTCAGCCTCGACCCGGCGTCACCGGCCCTCTGGGAGTCGATCAACTCCGGTGGTCGCGGCATCACCGTCCTGGATGGCGAGATCGTCGTGCTCTCGCCCAACGGCGACCCCGACCGGCTCGTCAAGATCGTCGACGTCCCGATGACGCTGAGCGGGCTGTCCCGCAACAACATCGCCAACGCGTTGGCCGGTGCTGCCGCGGCGCTCGGCCTCGGCGTCCCGCGGTCGGCCGTCGTCGAGGGCCTGCGCACCTTCGCACCGGACCCCGAGCACAACTGGGGCCGTCTCAACACCTACTCCCTGCCGCTGCCGAGCGGTGGCAAGGCCACGGTCATCATGGACATGGCCCACAACGAGGCAGGGCTCGAGGCGCTGCTCGAGGTCGCCCGCGGGCTCGCCGCGCCCGGTGGCGCCGTGCGTCTCGGACTGGGCTGCGCCGGCGACCGCGCCGACGACGCCATCATCGCCATGGGTGAGATCGCCGGTCGGGGAGCCGAGGAGGTGGCGCTGAAGATCGCTCGCCACTACCTGCGCGGCCGTGAGCCCGAGGAGCTGCTCGGTCTCTTCCGCGAGGGGCTCGCCAAGGTCGGCGTCCTCGACGTGCCGGGACACGACACCGAGCTCGAGGCCCTCGAGGCCCTCGTGCCCCACGCCCTGGGCGGGGACGTCATCGCGCTCATGTGCCACGCCGAGCGGGCCGAGGTCGACGCGTGGATCCGCGCCCACGGGGGCAAGGTCGACGACGCGCGTTCGATCCGTCGCAAGGTCGTCGCCGCCCGTGGAGAGCACGAGCTCGAGGCCGAGATCTCGGCGCTCTGGGAGATGACCGACGAGCAGGCCCGCCTCGTCGCGGCCCAGGGGCTCGTCGACGGACACCCCGGTGACCCGCGCCTCGTCTTCGAGCTCGCCGGCGCCAAGGACGCGCTGGGCGACGAGCAGGGCGCGATCGGCCTCTACGAGGAGGCGCTCGAGGGCGGCCTGCGCGAGCCGCACCGCCACCGTGCCCAGCTCCAGCTCGCCTCGAGCCTGCGCGTCGTCGGACGCGCCTCGGAGGCGCAGCCGCTCGTCGCCGACGTGCTCGAGGCCCGTCCGCACAACCCCGCGGCTCTGATGCTGCGGGCGCTCGTGCAGGCAGACCTCGGCCAGGAGCGCCAAGCCGTCGCCGACCTCATCCGCGCCACGCTCGAGGCGACCACCGACGTCGACACGCAGGCCTACCGCCGCGCCCTGCGGGCCTACGCCGACGAGCTGGCTCCCGCCGCCGACTGACCGGCGGCGCTGTCGAGCTGCTTCCCGGAACGCGACACCCCGGGAGCCCCGCCGAGGCGGAGTTCCCGGGGTGCCCATTCGGGCGGTCGGTCGGGCGTCGACCGAGCGTCAGATGGCGGTGTCGTCCGCCGGCGTGGGCTGCGCGTCCGTCGGCACGGCGCCCAGGGCCTCGCCCTCGGCCTCCTCGCCCTCTGCCTCGGCCGTCTCGGTGAGGCTGGTCGGGTCGAGGTCGGGGTCGCTCGTCGCAGCAGCCGGCGTGCCGATGCGGGCACCGGCCTGGGCGTGCTTGGTGCGCTCCTCGAGCTCGGCGACGACGAGCGCGTGCTGGTCGACGCACATGACGACGAGGTCGCCGGGGTTGGTCCTGGCGAGCACGTGGCGCACGGCCTCGAGCTCGTCGAGCACCACCTCGACCTGACGGCAGCGGGCGCCGTCCTTCATGGCGGCGTGGGCTCCCTCGGCCACGAGTGCGGCGGTCTCGCCGGGCTTGCGGCCGCGGAGGCGCTCGTCCTCCCGCACCACGATGACGTCGAAGTGCTGGGCGGCCACCGCGCCGAGCTCGCGCATGTCGTCGTCGCGGCGGTCGCCGGCCGCGCCGATCATGCCGATGCGTGAGCTGCGGCCGAGGTCGGACTGACCCTCCCGCTGGGCGGCGTAGCGGTCGACGAACGCGCCGAGCTCCTTCATGCCGGCGGCGTTGTGGCAGTAGTCGACGAAGACGTCGGCGTTGCCCACCTGCACGAGGTTGAGGCGTCCGGGGGAGAGGTAGTAGGTCGTCGCGAACGTGCGCAGTCCCTGTCGGATGTCGTGCAGCGGCGCGCTCGCGGCGAACGCCGCGCCGGCGGCAGCGAGCGCGTTGGCCACGTTGAAGCGCGCCGCGCCGCCGAACGTCGAGGGCAGCAGGTGCGTCCACGCGAGCTGCATGCTTCGGCGACCGTGCTTGATGACGATCATCTCGCCGCGGTCGCTCGGCTCGAGCACGACTGCGCGTCCGCCGCGACGGCAGTAGTCGTCGACGAACTCGCGGACCTCGCTGCCCGGCTCGGCCATGGTGAACCAGACGATGCCGCCCGAGCAGCGCCGGCGCATGTTGCGCACGTTGACGTCGTCGGCGTTGAGCACGGCGAAGCCGTCGCGAGGCACGGCCTCGACGATGACGGCCTTGACGTCGGCGAGCTGGCGCAGCGTGTCAATTCCCTTGAGGCCCAGATGATCCGGGGCGACGTTGGTGACCACGGCGATGTCGTTGCGGTCGTAGCCGAGGCCCTCGCGGAGGATGCCGCCGCGGGCGACCTCCATGACGGCGAAGTCGACGCGCGGGTTCTGCAGCACCATGCGGGCCGAGCGGGGACCGGACGCGTCGGCCTTGATGACGAGGCGCTCGTCGATGACGACGCCGTCGGTCGAGGTCATGCCGACCTTGCGCCCGAGGCCTTTGAAGATGTGGGCGATCATGCGCGAGGTCGTCGTCTTGCCGTTGGTGCCGGTGACGGCGACGATCGGCACGCGCGACTGGGCGCCCGGCGGGAAGAGCAGGTCGACGACGGGCTTGGCGATGAACTGCGGCTCGCCCACGGTGGGGTGCGTGTGCATGCGGAAGCCGGGGGCGGCGTTGACCTCGCAGATCGCGCCGCCGGTCTCACGCACGGGGTAGGTGATGTCGGGGCAGATGAAGTCGATGCCGGCGACGTCGAGCCCGACGATGCGCGCGGCCTCCTCGGCGATCTCCACGTTGTCCGGGTGCGCGTCGAAGGTGCGGTCGATCGAGATGCCGCCGGTGGACATGTTGCCGGTCAGGGCGAGCTTGACCATCTCGCCCTCGGGCGGCACCGACTCGAGCGTATGCCCCTGGCCGGCGAGGATGTCGATCGCGTTCGCGTCGACCTTGATCTTCGTCAGCACCTTCTCGTGACCGACGCCGCGCCGCGGGTCGGCGTTCGTGATGTCGACGAGCTCGGCGACAGTGTGGGTGCCGTCGCCGACGACGTGGGCGGGCACGCGCTCGGCGATGGCCTGCATGCGTCCGCCGACGATGAGGCACCGGTAGTCGCGGCCGGTCACGAAGGACTCGACGATGATCGTGCCGCGTCGGGACTCGGCCTTGGCGATGTCGTATGCCTTCTCGACCTCCTCGTCGCTCATGAGGTTGAGGCACACACCGCGCCCGTGGTTGCCGTCGAGCGGCTTGACGACGACGGGGAACCCGATGCGTCGCGCGGCGTCGAGCGTGCCCCGCAGCGTCCGCGCGGCCTCCTGCTTAGGCACGGGCAGGCCGGCCGAGCCGAGCAGCTTGGTCGTGAGGTCCTTGTCGCTCGCGATGTCGACGGCGAGGGCGCCGGTCTTCGAGGTCATGGTGGCGCGGATGCGCTGGGCGTGGACTCCCTGGCCGAGCTGGACCAGCGAGGCCGCGTTCAGTCGGATGAAGGGGATGTCGCGTGAGGCGGCCTCTTCGAGGATGGCCGCGGTGGACGGCCCGAAGGCGACACGCTCCGCCTGGCGAAGGAAGGCGTTGAACTCCGTCTCGAAGTCGAAGCCGTCCTCGGCGTCGACGAGGTGGTTGATGAGGCGCAGCGCGAGCTTGCCGGCAGCCACCCCCACCGTCTCGTCGGTGTAGCTGTAGACGACGTTGTAGTGCCCGGGCTTGCCCTTGACTGCGCGGGTCTTGCCCCGGCGCGAGTCGTGGCCGGCGAGGGTCTGCAGCTGCAGCGCGACGTGCTCGGCGACGTGGCCGAGCCAGGTGCCCTCGTGCAGGCGCTCGATGAAGCCGCCGCGTCGGCCGAGCGAGCAGGTGTGCCGCTCGAGGCCCGGGACGAGCTCGACGAGCTGGTCGGTGAAGCCCGGGAGCGAGACGGTGGGGTACTCCTCGAGGCTGCCGAGATCGACGACGAGGTGGATCGCCTGCTGGTAGGACCACACGTTGGGTCCGCGGTAGATCCGGGTCTCGAGGATCTTCAGGTCCGGTCGGGCCGGTCCTGTGGGGGTGGGTACCTCGACGGCCATGGGTCTCCTCCTACGGGGGGTCGTGCGGGGCGTGCCGTGCGGCAGGCCCCCGACCGTTGGTGCGGCGTGCTGGTGCGACGTGCTGATCGGGGCGGGCGGGACTCAGTGAGCGGCGCTGCTCGTTGTCGAGCGCGCCGCACGGACCTTGGCGGGGACGACCGCGCCCTCGATGTCCGGGTGGCGTTCGACGAAGGCGGTCAGCTCGACGTGGTCCAGGTCGAACGTACTGCCCGTGGGCAGCGAGTGCACGACCGCGCCCGAAACGAGCAGGGGCGCCCCGCGACGCGCGTCGGGGGCGTCGGTGATGGCGTTGCGGGCGTTGACGAGGAAGATCGAACCGGCCCCGATGACCGACATGACCTTGCCGTCACGGATCTCGGCGGCGGTGTTCTCGTCGATGCCCATGCCGAGCAGGTTGGGCGACGCGGCGACCATCGACAGGAGCCGCCCGTAGCGACCGCGCTGGTCGAAGTGCTGGTCGATGATGACATCCTCGACGAGGCCGAGCCCGGCCGAGATCTGGCTGGCGCGCTGCTTGGGCGTCAGGCCCTCGTCGCCGAGCGAGATCATGAACCGGCTCATGATCGAGGCACCGGCGGACGTGCCGGCGATGACGGCGCCGCGCTCGTAGGCCCGCAGGATGGCGGCGCCGACGGGGGTGCCGACGATGTTCTGGGCGAGCTTGACCTGGCTGCCTCCGGTGAGGAAGACACCGGTCGCCGTGTCGAGGGCCTCGACCATGGCGGGGTCGTTCGAGTCGCGGCGCGTCTCGGGGTGGACGACGGAGACGTCACCGCCACGCAGGCGGGTGAAGACGTCGCGGTAGGCCTCGGACACCTCGCCGGCGTACGACGAGGCCGTCGGGATGACGACGATGTGCGAGCGCCGACCCCCGGCGAGCTTGATGAAGCGCTTGAGCACGACCGAGCGACCGATCCGGTCCTCTGCACCGCCGATGATGAGCAACGTGCGGCGGACGCCGCTGGCATTCGGGGGTGTGGACGGTGGAGCGACGGACTGCATCGCGCCAGCCTAGTGACCGGCGTGTGGGACGGGCGGAGCCTGGGTCGGCGTGCCGTCGTCGAGATCGGCTTCCTCGATCTCCTCGCGCGAGATCCCGAGCAGGTAGAGCACCGAGTCGAGGTAGGGCACGTTGACCGCGGTCTGGGCCTGTTCCTGCACGACGGGCTTGGCGTTGAAGGCGACCCCGAGGCCCGCGATGTCGAGCATGTCGAGGTCGTTGGCGCCGTCCCCGATGGCGACGGTGCGGCTGAGCGGCAGCCCCTCCTCGTCGGCGAACTCGCGCAGGGCGCGGGCCTTGCCGGCGCGGTCGACGACCTCGCCGACGACCTGCCCGGTCAGGTGCCCGTCGACGATCTCGAGCCGGTTGGCGCGGGCGTGGTCGATCCCGAGGTCGTCGGCGAGCTCGCCGACGATCTCGATGAAGCCGCCGCTGACGAGCCCGACGGTGAAGCCGAGGCGCTTGAGGGTGCGCACCAGCGTCCGGGCTCCCGGCGTCAGCTCCACGGCCTCGCGCACCTCGTCGAGCACCGATGCCGGCAGGCCCGCGAGGGCCGCGACGCGCGCCCGCAGGGACTCCTCGAAGTCGAGCTCGCCCGCCATGGCGCGGGCCGTCACCTCGGCCACCTCGGCCTCGCGGCCGCAGTGGGCGGCGAGCAGCTCGATGACCTCCTGCTGGATCAGCGTCGAGTCGACGTCGAGCACGACGAGGCGCCGACCGCGGCGGGCGAGACCACCCGGCGCCACGGCGATGTCGATCCCCTCCGAGGTCGCCACGAGGGCGAGCTCGGTGCGCAGCGAGGGCACGTCGGCGCCGGAGATGTCGAACTCGACGGTCGTCACGGGGTAGCGCGACAGCCGGCGGATGCGGTCGATGTTGGCGCCGTGGTCGGCGATGCGGCTGGTCACGAGCGAGACCGCGTCCGCGCGCAGCGGGGCGCCGAGCACGACGACGGCCGCTCGACCCTGACGGGACCGCGCGTTGACGCCCGTGCCCTCCTCGACGGTCAGCGTGAGGCCGAGACGGTGCGCGGCCACCGCGGCGGCGTCGCGCAGCTGCTCGACGTGGGCGCCGGGGCGCAGCAGGACGGTCAGCGTCAGATGGCCGTTGACGACGACCTGCTGGATGTCGAGGACCTCCGCGTCGACACCGGACAGCGCGCCCAGGAGCGTTCCGGTGACGCCGGGACGGTCGTCCCCCGTCACGGTCACGCTGAGGGTGTGGATGTCCGTTCCGTCCGTGCTGCTCGCTTCGGTCACCCGCGTCAGGGTAGTGACGCCGCGCGCCTCGCCGCGCTGCCTTCCGGGATGCGGCCGGTCGTCCGAGGGCGTATGCCGGGTGGCGCCGTTCGTCAGCCCAGCGCGCTCAGCAGGAACGCGAGGGCGAAACCGAGCATCGTCACGAGGCCGACGAGCCGTCCCGCGTGCTCGGTCGCCTCGGGCATCATCGTGTCGGCGAGCATGGTGATGATCGCGCCGGCTGCGAACGTCTGGATGCCTGCCACGAGAGCGGGGGAGGCGCCTTGTAGCAGGACGAAGCCGGCCCCGGCCGCGAGCCCCGAGGCGACCATGACGATGAGCCACAGCCGCAGGATCTGCCCGGTTGAGCGCCCGGCCCGCTTGAGGCCGGCGCTGGCCGACATCGACTCGGGCACGTTGGACAGGAAGACCGCCGCGACCATCGCGATGCCGACCTCCCCGCCGCCGAGCAGGCTCACCCCGATCGCCGCCGACTCCGGTATGCCGTCGAGGAGGGCACCCAGGACGAGGGCCATGGCGCCCGCCCCCTGCTGCGGTCCGCCGGTGGGGCTCTTGCGCCGGTGCCCGCCACGGCGGTCGATGAGCCAGTCGCCGACGAAGAAGAGGAGCGAGCCGCTGACGAGCCCGATGACGACCGGGGCGGTGCCGCCCGAGCGGAAGGCGTCCTCGGTCAGCTCGAACGCCACGGCGCTGATGAGCACGCCCGCGCCGAACGCCATGACGAGCCCGATGGTGCGGTACGAGGCACGCGCGAAGAGGCCGAGCAGGGCCCCAATCAGCAAGGCCGCTCCACCGACGAGTCCCCAGAAGGTCGCGGTCAACATGCCCGGTTCGTACCCTCAGGCAGGTCCGGGGTTGCGGTTCCCACGTGAGGAGTTCACGTCGTCGCGCCACTGGAGCAGGTCCCGCACCCGCGCCAGGTCCGGGTCGGCCGCGGCGACGCTCGCCGTGAAGAGGCGCGTGCCGATGTCGTGGAGCTGCTGGGCGTTGCCGGCGTAGTCGCCGGACTGGTCGGGGTTGCGGCCGGGCACGAAGGCGACACCCGCCGACCGCTCGATATCGAGCGGGTCGCGGCCGCGGCGGCCGCACCAGTCGTCGAGGACCCGGTGCTTGTGCGCGATCTCCGCGGGGCCCCCGAAGCCGTGCCAGATGTCGGCGTGCTCGGCCACGATGCGCAGCGTCTTCTTCTCGCCGCCACCGCCGATGAGGATCGGGATGTCGCGGGTCGGTGGCGGGTTGAGGCGCGTCCAGCGGTCACGGATGACCGGCAGGTCGCGGGCGAGGTCGTCGAGGCGACCCCCGGCGGTGCCGAAGTCGTAGCCGTACTCGTCGTAGTCGAGCTGCTTCCAGCCCGAGCCGATGCCGAGGACCAGTCGCCCACCGCTCATGTGGTCGACGGTGCGGGCCATGTCGGCGAGCAGGTTCGGGTTGCGGTAGCTGTTGCACGTGACGAGCGCGCCGATCTCGACGGCCTCGGTCGACTCGGCCCAGGCACCGAGCATCGTCCAGCACTCGAAGTGCATCCCGCCGCTGTCGCCGCTCAGAGGGAAGAAGTGATCCCACGTCAGCAGCAGATCGACCCCCATCTCCTCGAGCGTGCTTGCGGTGCGGCGGATCTGCGCCCACGTCGCGTGCTGCGGCGGGATCTGGATGCCGACCCGCGCGGGCCGTGGGTCGGCAGCGCTCGCCGGCGACGCCAGCTCCTCGGTGATGCCCGAGCTCACCGGGTGACGACCTGGCCCTTGCCGACCACGACGATGCCCGTCTCGGTCACGTGGAAGCCGCGGGCCCGGTCGTGCTCGTGGTCGATGCCGATCTGGCAGCCCTCGGGGATCACGACGTTCTTGTCGATGATCGCGCGGCGGATCTGTGCGTGCCGGCCGACCTCGACCCCGTCGAGCAGCACCGAGCCCTGGATGCTCGCGTAGGAGTGGACGTGCACGAGCGGCGAGAGCACCGACGCGTAGATGTGCGCGCCCGAGACGACGACGCCGGGGGAGACGGCCGAGTTGAGTGCCTCACCGATGCGGTCACCGCTGCCGTGCACGAACTTCGCCGGCGGGTAGGGGCTGTGCTGGGTGTAGATCGGCCACTCGTAGTTGTAGAGGTTGAAGACCGGGTGGATCGAGATGAGGTCCATGTGCGCGTCGTAGTAGGACTCGATCGTGCCGACGTCGCGCCAGTAGCCGCGGTCGCGCTCGGTCGCCCCGGGGACGTCGTTGTCCTTGAAGTCGTAGACGCCGGCCTCACCGCGACCGACGAAGTACGGCACGATGTCGCCGCCCATGTCGTGGCTCGAGTCGGTCTCGCGGTCGGACGTCACGGCCTCCTCGAGGGCCGCTGCGGTGAAGACGTAGTTGCCCATCGACGCGAGCACCTCCTCGGGGTTGTCGGGCAGCCCCTTGGGGTCGCTCGGCTTCTCGAGGAACGCGGCGATCTTGGACGGGTCGGTGTCGTCGACCTCGATGACGCCGAACTGGTTGGCGAGCGAGATCGGCTGGCGGATGGCGGCGACGGTGCACGCGGCGCCCGACTCGATGTGCTGGTCGACCATGGCGCTGAAGTCCATGCGGTAGACGTGGTCGGCCCCGACGACGACGACGATGTCGGGCCGCTCGTCGTGAATCAGGTTGAGGCTCTGGTAGATCGCGTCCGCGCTGCCGAGGTACCAGTTCTTGTCGACGCGCTGCTGCGCCGGCACCGTCGTGACGTAGTTGCCGAGGAGCGTCGACATGCGCCACGTCTTCGTGACGTGCGCGTCGAGGCTGTGCGACTTGTACTGCGTCAGCACGACGACCTTGAGGTAGCCGGAGTTGACGACGTTGGACAGGGCCAGGTCGATGAGCCGGTAGATGCCGGCGAACGGTACGGCGGGTTTGGCCCGGTCGGCGGTGAGCGGCATCAAGCGCTTGCCCTCACCGCCAGCGAGCACGATCGCGAGGACTTTCGGACCAGCTGCTGGGCTTCGTCGGGCCATGCACGCCACCCTAGGGCAGCGATCCGTCGCTCGGCAGGTTCAGCACGCAAGATGGACAGAGCTTTCCGCTCCTCGGGATCGGACCGGCACTAGGGTCGGAACGTGCGCGTCGACATCCTCAGCAAGGAGTACCCGCCGGCCATCTACGGAGGCGCGGGTGTTCACGTGGCGGAGCTCGTCCGGGCGTTGCGCTCGCGCGGCGACATCGACGTGCAGGTGCGCTGCTTCGGCGCCCCGCGCGACGAGGAGGGCACGACGGCGTACGCCGACCTGACCGAGCTCGCCGATGGCAACGCGGCGATGCAGACCCTGGGTGTCGACGTCAGCATGGCCGGCGACTGCGTCGGCGCCGACCTCGTTCACTCGCACACGTGGTACGCCAACATGGCGGGCCACCTCGCGTCGCTCCTCGGCGGCATGCCCCACGTCGTCACGGCTCACTCGCTCGAGCCGATGCGGCCGTGGAAGGCCGAGCAGCTCGGCGGCGGCTACCGCGTGTCGTCGTGGGCCGAGCGCACCGCCTACGAGTCGGCGGCCGCCGTCGTGGCGGTCAGCGCGGGCATGCGCGAGGACATCCTCAAGAGCTACCCGACGCTCGACCCGGCGCGGGTTCACGTGGTGCACAACGGGATCGACTCGCAGCTGTGGCAGGCCGACCGCTCACCCGAGGCCGACGCGATCGTGCGCAAGCACGGCGTCGACCCCGACAAGCGCTCGGTCGTCTTCGTCGGTCGCATCACCCGCCAGAAGGGCCTGCCGTACCTGCTGCGGGCCTGCGCCCAGCTGCCGCCCGACGTCCAGCTCGTGCTGTGCGCCGGCGCCCCCGACACCCCGGAGATCCTCGCCGAGGTCGAAGGGCTCATGAACGACCTCCGCGCCCAGCGCGAGGGCGTCGTGTGGATCCCCGACATGCTTCCCCGCAACGAGGTCGTCGCGCTCCTCAGCCACGGCACCGTCTTCGCGTGCCCGTCGGTCTACGAGCCCCTCGGCATCGTCAACCTCGAGGCGATGGCGTGCGAGCTCGCCGTCGTCGCCACCGCCACGGGCGGCATCCCGGAGGTCGTAGTCGACGGCGAGACCGGGTGGCTCGTGCCCATCGAGCAGGTCCAGGACGGCACCGGCACGCCCGTTGACCCGGACCGGTTCGTCGCCGACCTGGCCGCCGCCCTCACCGAGGCCGTGTCCGACGTCGACCGGGCGCACGCGTTCGGCCGGGCCGGCCGGCAGCGCGCCGTCGACTCCTTCTCGTGGGCCTCGATCGGCGACCGCACGCTCGAGGTCTACCGGTCGGTCCTCGGCGGCTAGCCCTGGCTGGCCCCAGTCAGCCGACGAGCCGTCCCGTCAGCGAGTAGGGCACGCCGACGACCTCGGCGGCGCCGCCCAGGATCGTGCCGAGCAGGTCCGGCGGCGTCGGGTAGTCGGGGCCGAGGGCGGTGAGGTACGCGTCGTGGGCCGACAGCGACGCCACCGCGGCGTCGAAGTGGTCCGAGACGTCGACGAAGTGCGTCGGGTCGCTGTCCGCGACGACGAGCAGGCGCGCGACCTGCCACGGCTCGTGTCCCTCGTCGAGCAGGTCCCGGAAGATCCAGCGGTTGCCGGCGTCGGCCTTGGCGTCGACGACGGCGAGGCCCACGGCGCGGTGGTCGGCCTGGTTGACGAAGCCGCCGGGGAAGCGGTCGGCATACGTCGTGGTGACGAGCAGGTCGGGCTTGCGGATCCGGATCTCGCGCGCGATCGCCCGGCGCAGTGGCAGGCCGTACTCCACGACGCCGTCGGTGAACCCGTCGAGGAACTCCACGACGTGGACGCCGACCCGTGCGGCGCCGTCGCGCTCCTCCTGCTCGCGTGCCGGTCCCGCCTGCTCGGGCGGCATCGTGTCGATGCCGGCCTCGCCGCGCGTCGCCAGCAGGTACGTCACGGTCTTGCCCGCCCGCACCCACTTGTCGACCGCCGCAGCCGTGCCGTACTCGAGGTCGTCGGGATGGGCGACGACGCACAGGACGGTCTCGAAGGTGTCCTCGTCCAGCGGTTCCAGCTCCGGTCGCTCGGTCATGGACCAAATCTAGGGTTGCTTGGCGATCACACGGGGGAATGTGACGATGGAGGGCATGCTGACCATCGAGCTCGCCCGCCGTCTCTCCGACGCCGGACTGCGCTGGGAGCCCGTCTCCGGTGACCGGTTCGTCGTGCCCGTGAGCGGCATGGAGGACGACGTGTTCGTCATCAGCGAGATCACCGTCGACGTCCACCACTTCACGACCGGCGACGTCATCGGCTTCAACGGCACGACCGAGTGGGCGCTCGACAGCGTCGAGCAGGACAAGGTCGTGTGGCTGCCGCGCGAGGACCAGCTGCGCGAGCTGCTCGGGGACTCGTTCGTCGCGCTCGAGCCGCTCGAGGGCGGGTATGCCGTGTCGGCCCGTGGTCGTCACGGCGCGGTCGAGCGCCACGCCGACATCGACGCCGAGCGCGCCTATGCCCGAGCGCTGATCGCCCGTCTCGAGGCCGCCTCGGCCGAGGGGGAGCAGAGCGCCTGAGTCAGGCCGGTCGCCAGCCCGCGATGGACATGACGGCGACGTTGGTCGCGTCGGCCAGGGCCGAGTCGGCGTCCGCCGCGAGGTCGCGCAGCAGCCGCGTCCGGTTGGCCGTCGTGGCCGCGTCGAGCCCGCCCGACCCGAGGGAGGTCCGGGTGGCGTTGCGGTGCGCGACCCGGGACAGGTTGGCCGCGAGCGACATGAGGCGCAACGCACGGCCGGACGTCTCCGGCGGGATGCCCCAGAGCGCGGTGTCGAGGTCGGCGCGAGCCTCGGCGCGCGCCTCGTCACCCCACGGGTGCCCGCCGACCTCCTCGAACCGTGCCGTGTGCTCGCGCAGGCGGGTCATGAGCTCGCGCTCGATCTCGCGCAGGTCGAGCATCTCCATCCGGTGGCGGGGCACCGGGTCCGCCTCGTAGGCGGTCCAGTCCGCGCGAACCCCGACGTCCCCCTCGGGGCCGAACTCCGACAGGGTCGGCACGAGGACCCCGCCGATGCCTGCGACGAAGACGCACTCGCCGGCGTCGGCGGCGTGGGCGGTCGCCTCGGCCGAGCCACGCGGCATACGACTGATGTCGCCCGGACGGGGCAGCGCCACGAAGAGCGCGCGCTCCCCGAGGTCGCGCCACACGTCCAGGCGGGCGAGGTCGCCGGCGACGTGGTCGAGGTCCGGGAAGGCGCGGGCGAGGGCATCGGTGCTGCCGAGGTCACCGCGCCACGAGGCCGTCACCCAGAGCGCGAGGCGCACGGACGCGGGCAGCTCGGACACCTCGTCATCCTAGGGGGCTCCGCGTCGGCACCCCGGAGGGCCTTGCCATAGGGTCGAGCCATGAGCGACGTCCTCGCCTTCGCCGGAGTCACCGTTCGTCGCGGTGCCTCGACGCTGCTCGACGACGTCACGTGGGAGGTGGAGGAGGGCGAGCGCTGGGTCGTGCTGGGCGCCAACGGTGCCGGCAAGACGACACTGCTCCAGATCGCCGCCGCCCGCATGCACCCGACGTCCGGCGTCGCCGGCATCCTCGGCGAGGTCCTCGGCGCGGTCGACGTCTTCGAGCTGCGGCCCCGGATCGGTCTGGCCAGCTCTTCCATGGCCGAGCGGATCCCCGGCGACGAGCTCGTCGGCAACGTCGTCGTCACCGCGTCCTACGGCATCATCGGCCGCTGGCGCGAGAGCTACGACCACGTCGACTACGTCCGCGCCATGGAGCTGCTCAAGGCGCTCGGCGCCGACCACCTCGCCGACCGCGCCTACGGCACGCTGAGCGAGGGTGAGCGCAAGCGCGTCCAGATCGCCCGTGCCCTGATGACCGACCCCGAGCTGATGCTGCTCGACGAGCCCGCCGCCGGCCTCGACCTCGGTGGCCGCGAGGACCTGGTGCGCCGGCTCGGCGACCTGGCGGCCGACACCGAGGCCCCGGCGATGGTCCTCGTGACCCACCACGTCGAGGAGATCCCGCCGTCGTTCACCGACGTCCTCATGATCCGCGACGGCAAGGTCGTCGCCGCCGGGCCCATCCCGATCACCCTCACCGCCGAGAACCTCAGCGCCACCTTCGGGCTGCCGCTGGTGCTCGAGCAGCACGGTGAGCGCTGGTCGGCGCGCGCCGAGTCCTGATCGCAACCTGCCCCGCCGCCCCGATCCGTAGGTCGGTGGAGGGAACTGAGGCAGAATCGAGAACGTCACTGGAGTGACGCACGGGACGTCGGCGTCCGTCGCCGGCTCGATCGAAGGCAGGGTGGGGGCACGTGTTCGAGGGGCACGCATGGATGGTCTGGCTGGGGGTGGCCCTCGTGCTGGTGGCCATCGAGACGGTGACCGTCGACTTCACCTTCCTCATGCTCGCCGGCGGTGCCGTCGGCGGCTCAGTGGCGGCGGCCTTCGGAGCGCCCCCCGTCGTGCAGGCGGTCGTCGCGGCGCTCGTCGCCGTCGCGCTGCTGGCGATCGTGCGCCCGTGGCTGAAGAACCGGCTCCAGGCCAGCACTCCCCAGCAGATCATGGGCACCGCCGCCCACGTGGGGCGCTCGGCCGTCGCCATCGACCGGGTCAACCCCGCCGGCGGGCAGGTCAAGCTCGCCGGCGAGACGTGGTCGGCCCGCACCCTGGGCGACGACATCGAACCCGGCGAGGAGGTCATCGTCGACTCCATCGACGGGGCGACCGCCATCGTGAGCCGGGCACGCGTCGTGGGGAGCTGAGCCGAACGGCCACGGCACCACGGCACGAGCCAGAGGGACGTCAGCAACCGTCACCAACCGTCACCACCGAACGAACGAGCGGGTCGACCGGCCCGCCCGCACCAGCCGTGCTTCCTCGGGGGAGCACGGACCCAGCAGGGAGAAGGTCGAGAAGGTCGTGGACCCGGTACTCATCATTCCAATTCTCATCGTCATCGTGGCGCTCGTCGTCGTGCTGCGCACCGTGCGCATCGTGCCGCAGCAGACGGCACAGATCGTCGAGCGGCTCGGCGGCTACAACAAGACGCTGACGGCAGGCATCCACTTCCTGATCCCGTTCGTCGACAAGGTGCGCGCCAACATCGACCTGCGCGAGCAGGTCGTGACCTTCCCGCCGCAGCCCGTCATCACCAGTGACAACCTCGTCGTCAACATCGACACCGTCATCTACTACTCGGTGACCGACGCGAAGGCCGCGGTCTACGAGATCGCGAACTTCATCCAGGGCATCGAGCAGCTGACCGTCACCACGCTGCGCAACGTCATCGGCTCGCTCGACCTCGAGCAGGCCCTGACGAGCCGCGACCAGATCAACGGCCAGCTCCGTGGCGTCCTCGACGAGGCCACCGGCAAGTGGGGCATCCGCGTCAACCGCGTCGAGCTCAAGGCCATCGACCCGCCCCACTCGGTGCAGGAGACGATGGAGAAGCAGATGCGCGCCGAGCGCGACCGTCGTGCCGCGATCCTCACCGCGGAGGGCTTCAAGCAGTCGGCCATCCTCACGGCCGAGGGTGAGAAGCAGAGCCAGATCCTGCGTGCCGAGGGCTCGGCCCAGGCCCGCATCCTCGAGGCCCAGGGCCAGGCACGTGCCATCCAGCAGGTGTTCGACGCCATCCACCGGGGCAAGCCGACCCAGAAGCTGCTCGCCTACCAGTACCTCCAGGTGCTTCCGCAGATCGCGCGCGGCGACTCGAACAAGATGTGGATCATCCCGTCGGAGCTGACCGACGCCCTCAAGGGCATCGGCAACGCGCTCGGTGGCAGCGAGCAGGCGCCGAGCGACCACGACGACGAGCAGTGGGTCGACACCGGCGACAGCGTCGAGAACGCCTTCGCCGAGACGGTGCTCGAGGACCCGGCCAAGGCCCTCGCCGAGGCCCGGGGCCAGGCCGCCCAGGCCAGCGCCGAGTCCACCGAGCACGCGGCGCCCATCGGTCGCCAGCAGCCGGGCTACGGCTCGGAGGGCATCGACGTGCCGCCGCCGCCCGCCGCGGCGCCGCCGGTCCTGCCGGCCGCACCCGACATCGCCGCACCGGCCCAGCCGGGCGACCTGCCCGACGTCCCGCCCGCGCAGCGCTGACGGACCCTTCCGACGACACCCGGTCACCCTCTGTAGGGTGACCGGGTGTCGTTCTGGTCCGCCGTTGCCGTCGCGCTGGCCGGGACCGGAGCCGGGATCATCAACACCATCGTCGGCTCGGGCACGCTGATCACCTTCCCGACGCTGCTCTTCTTCGGCGTCAACCCGCTCGTCGCCAACGTGTCCAACAACATCGGGCTCGTCGCGGGGGGCGTGACCGGAGCCTGGGGCTACCGACACGAGCTCGGGGGACAGGCGCCCACGCTGCGCCGCCTCATGCCGATGTCGTTCGTCGGTTCGGTGGTCGGGGCGGGCCTGCTGCTCGTCCTGCCTGCGTCGGCCTTCAGGGCCATCGTCCCGGTGCTCATCCTCATCGCGCTGGTCCTCGTGCTCGCCGGCCCCCGCATCCAGAGCCACGTGCACTCCCGGGGTGAGGGCGAGCCGACGCCCCGGTGGCACACGCCTGCCATGGCGGCGGGCGTCTTCCTCGCGGGGGTCTACGGGGGCTACTTCGGGGCCGCCCAGGGCGTGCTGCTCATGGGGCTGCTCAGCGCCCTGAGCCTCGAGCCGCTCCAGCGCCTCAACGGCTACAAGAACGTGCTGTCGCTCGTCGTGAACCTCGTCGCCGCCGCCGTTTTCGTGCTCTTCGCGCGCGAGCACATCGACTGGCTGGTCGTGCTGCTCATCGGCGTCGGCGCCTTCGTCGGCGGCATCATCGGAGCGCGGGTGGGTCGGCGCATCCCGCCGAACGTGCTGCGCGGTCTCATCATCGCCATCGGCCTCGTCGCCATCGTCAAGCTCGTCTGGTTCCCCTGACCCGGCCCCGGCCCCGGCCCCGGGCCACGTGGCCCGGGCGAGGGCGGCTGCGGCCTCAGGCGATGTCGGGACGACGCACGGCCGCCACTAGCCTGACGGGCGTGCCGATCGAGATCTCCGACCCCACCGACCCCCGCGTGGCCGACTACGTGTCCCTCACCGACGTCGTGCTGCGCAGGCGCCACGAGCCCGAGAAGGGGCTCTACATCGCCGAGAGCCAGAAGGTCATCCGGCGGGCGCTGAGGGCCGGGCACCGGCCACGGTCCTACCTCATGGCGCGGCGCTGGCTCGACGACCTCGCGGACATCGTGGCCGACGCCGAGGCGGACGGCATCCCCGTCTACTTCGGTGAGCACGAGGTCATCGAGCAGCTGACCGGCTTCCACCTCCACCGGGGTGCTCTGGCCGCCATGCAGCGCCCCGCCCTGCCGAGCGTCGAGTCGCTCATCGCCGACGCACGCCGGGTCATCGTCCTCGAGGACGTCGTCGACCACACCAACGTCGGCGCGATCTTCCGGTCCGCCGCGGCCCTCGGGGTCGACGCCGTGCTCATCACGCCGCGGTGCGCCGACCCGCTCTACCGCCGCTCGATCCGGGTCTCGATGGGCACCGTCTTCCAGGTGCCGTGGACCCGGATCGATCCGTGGCCCGAGGGCATCGGCCTGCTCCACGACGCCGGCCTGACGGTCGCGGCGATGGCCCTGTCCGACGACTCGGTCTCGCTGGACGACCTGGAGTCGGAGCCACCGGAGCGGCTCGCGCTCGTCGTCGGCACCGAGGGCGACGGCCTGTCGCACCGGACCGTCGCCGACGCCGACCTCACGCTGCGCATCCCCATGGCCGGGGGTGTCGACTCGCTCAACGTCGCGGCCGCGAGCGCGGTCGCCATGTGGGCGCTGCGGCCGCGCGGCTGACGTCCGGTCAGGCGTTCGCGGGCCGTACGAGCCGGGTGAGGAGGCGTTCGAGCTCGACGGCCGGGTCCTCGCAGAGGCCGCCGTGGACCGGCCCCGGCTGCACGACGGTCGAGCGCGGGGCGATGATCCAGCCGAAGCGCTGACCCGGCTTGTCGAGCGTCGGCAGCCCGCGTCCGGTCTCGCCCCGGCATACCGCCCGCACCCGCTCGAGCATCGAGCGCACGCCGTCGAGGTCGCACGTGGGGGACAGCGCCGCGGCGCGATGCTCGTCGAGCTCCCAGGCGGCGTCGAGGAAGCCGGCGTCCTGGGAGTAGAGCACGACGCCGACGTTGATGAACTCCTCGCGGTCGACGCGCGGCACGAGCCGGAGCAGCACGTACTGGTACGCGTTCACGCCGCGACCCCCCTCGGCACCCACGTGAGCGGCCCGTCGAGACGTGCGCGGAGCATCCGGGCGTATGCCGCGCGCACCGCGGGCGCGTCGGCGAGGTCGGGGGTCGGCTCGATCCACTCGTCGGGCACCTCCGCGACGACGGCCTCGAGGGCCGCCGGCGTCAGGGCTGCGGCGAGCTCGTCGTGGCGACGACCGACGTCGCCGGCGACGTCGCGCAGGACGTGCCGGCTCGCGTCGAAGGGCTGCGCGGCGAAGCGTTCGGGGGACGGCGCCCGGCTCGGCCAGGAGTGGTGGAAGTAGAGCGCGGCGCCGTGGTCGATGGCCCACGTGCGGCCGTGCCAGACGAGCAGGTTGGGGTTGGACCACGTGCGGTCGACGTTCGCGGTCAGGGCGTCGAGCCAGATGATCCGCTCGGCGAGGTCCGCGTCCGGCGGGCGCGACCCGTCGTAGCCGAGGGAGCCGGGCAGGAAGTCGACGCCGAGGTTGGTCCCGACCGACGCGGTGAGCAGGTCCTGGACCTCCTCGTCCGCCTCGTACTTCGCGATCCGCGGATCCAGGCGGATGACAGCCAGGTCGGGAACCGGCACCTCGAGCAGCCGGGCGATGCCGGCGACGAGCACCTCGGCCACGAGGACCTTGAGCCCCTGCCCGGCGCAACGGAACTTCAGGACGTAGGTGCCGTCGTCGTCGGCCTCGACGATGCCGGGCAGCGAACCGCCTTCCTTGAGCGGCGTCACGTAGCGGGTGGCGGTCAGCTCGGGAAGCACGCGGTCAGCCTAGTGGCCGCTCATGGTCGAGCACCGTGGCGCGTGACCACAGCCGGCCCAGCAGCATCGCGGCGCCGGCATAGATGACGGCGAACGACGCGAGGGGCCACCAGGCGAGCCCGGTCGCGGGCAGCACGAGCGCACCGAGCGCCGCAGCCGCGACCATGCCTGCGTTGTAGACCACGTCGTAGGCCGAGAACGCGCGGCCGAGGAGGTGGTCGTCGACGTGGGCCTGCAGGAGGGAGTCGACGGTGATCTTGACGCACTGCGAGGTGAAGGACACGAAGAAGCCGACGACGACGATGCTCCACGGCGTGAGGAACGGCCCCAGCACGGCACAGACGAAGGCCCCGAGCGCGAGCATGCGGGCGGCATACGGCACGGCGGTCAGCCGGGGGGCGAGCCACGGCGTGACGAACGCGGCCGAGGCGAACCCGACGGCGGAGGCGGCCGCGGCGATGCCGAAGCCGCGCGCGCCGTGGCCGGACTCGAAGGGGCCCCGGAAGAGCAGCAGCGTCTGGAGCAGGAGGAAGCCGAAGGGGATGCGGGTGAGGAAGACGAGCACGAGCAGCAGCCGGGCTCGGCGAGGGAGCGTGCGCACGGCCTCGGCCAGGCCCGTCACCACCGACCGGGTGATCTGGCCGACCGACGGTGCGCCGCTCGTGTCGTCCGGTCCGATGAACGGCAGCCGGGTCGCGGCCCACGTCGCGGCCACCACGCCGGCCGCGGCGAGGAGCACGTCGAGGACGTCGCTGCCGCCCAGCGCACGCAGGCCGGTGCCCACCGCGCCGCCGAGCAGGTAGGCGAGCGAACCGCACGTCGGCGCAACGGAGTTGGCACTGACGAGCGACTCCCGGGGCACGACGTGCGGCATGGCCGACGAGAGTCCGGCGAGGATGAAGCGGTTGACGGAGAAGACGAGCAGGACGAGCCCGAAGAAGGCCGGCCCGGTGCCGACCCCCGAGACCAGACCGGCCACGCCGAGGATCGCGGCTGCTCGCACGAGCTGGCTGATGACGATGACCCGACGCCGTGGCCACCGGTCGAGCAGCACGCCGACGAACGGGCCGAGTGCGCTGTAGGGGAGCAGCACGATCGCGAAGGCGATGGCGATGCCCTGGGCGTCGGCGGCCTGCTCCGGGTTGAAGAGGACGTGGCTCGCGAGGGCGACCTGGAACACGCCGTCGCTGAACGACGACGTCACGCGGCTGACGAAGAGCCGTCGGAATCCGCGTCCCCGCAACAGGGTGAACAGGGCACGCAGGAAGGTCACGCGGCACAGCGTACGGTCACGGCGACAACGGGCGGTGTCGGGACGGTGTCAGCGCGCCAGACGTCCGATGAGCGAGGCGGCGCAGACGATGCCGGCCACGGCGCTGCCGACGAGGACGCCGAAGTCGACCCAGTAGCTCGTCGGTGTCCCGAGCAGCAGGCCGCGCAGCGCGGAGACCTCGTAGGTCAGCGGGTTGACGTGGCTGACGACCTGGAGCCAGCCCGGCATCATCTCGATCGGGTAGAGGGCGTTCGAGGCGAAGAAGAGCGGCATCGTGATGGCCTGCCCGATGCCCATGAGTCGGTCGCGCTTGAGGGCCACGCCGGCGATGCTGAGCGACAGGCACGAGAAGAACGCCGCGCCGAGCATGACGACGACGACCACGCCGAGCAGGCGGATCGGGTTCCACGTCATCGCCACGCCCATGAGGGCCGCCACGACGACGACGATGACGGCCTGGGCGACCGACCGCACCCCGGCGGCGAACGCCTTGCCCGCCACGAGGGCCGATCTCGGGGTGCGTGTCACGACCAGCTTGGTCAGCACGCCGGCGTCGCGCTCCCAGATGATCTGGATGCCGTAGAAGATCGCGATGAACAGCGCTGACTGCGCGATGACGCCGGGCGCGAGGAAGTCGTGGTAGGGGATCCCGCCCGTGGGGATCGCCCGGATCTGGGTGAAGGTCGTGCCGAAGATGACGAGCCACAGGATCGGCTGGATCGCTCGCGTCACGAGCTCGCTGCGGTCGTGCCGCAGCTTCTGCAGCTCGACGAGGCAGAACGTGCCGATGCGCGAGACGAGCAGGCCCGGACCGGTCCGCGACTGCCGGTCAGCCCAGACGGCGGGCGGTTCGACGAGTCGCTCGGACACCGGACGGTTGACGAGGGCCTGGGCCAGCTCGAGGCGGCGCACCATGCCGCCGGAGTAGGTGGAGGCCAGGCGCGACTCGTCGGCGCGCAGGTCCACCATGTCGAGGACCTCGTCCACGCGCGCCGACCGCTCGCGGCGCGGGACGTCGAACAGTCGGGCGAACCACTCGACGTTCTCACGGCCGGTCAGCGCGCCCTCGATGGACAGCTGTTGGGGGACGTAGCCGAGCAGGCGGCGCACGAGCATCGCGTCGGTCCTCACCGACCAGATGGGTGCGGAAGCGGTAGCTCAGGGCCCGGATGTCGATGGCCGGCGTCACGACCCGTCGCCTCCCGAGGGCTGGTGCCCATTCGCGAGCGCGACGGTCGGGACGGCCGGGGAGGTGGCTGACGTCCCGGACGCCGACGTGTGCGGGGGCTGCGAGGGCTCGGTGGACTCCGGCAGGTCGGCGGCGATCCGCGCGATCGTGACGAGCGCGTCGGCCAGGCGGGCGCGCTCCTCGGCCGGCAGCCCGGCCAGGGCCGTCGCCGTCGTCTGGGCCCGACGGTCGCGCCACTGCTCGAGCGCGCTGCGTGCGGACGCCGTCAGGTCGAGCCGGGCGACCCGGCGGTCGCTGGTGTCGCGCACCCTCACGAGGACGCCGACGGCGAGCAGCTGCCCGACGAGCGTCGAGACGGTGTTGGCGGCCAGCCCGAGCACCCGCGCGGACTCGGCCACGGTGATGCCGGGGTTGCGCCGTACGACCCGCACGAGCTCGAGCTGCGCGCCGGAGAGCGCCAGCTCGGGCAGGGGCGCGCCCACGAGGCGCCGCGACCGTCGTCGCAGCAGTCCGATGACGTCGTAGAGGTCGTCCGCCAGACCGGCCACGTCGCCCGTCAGGTCCGCCGTCTCGTCGGCGGCCACGTTCTCGTCGCTCACGATGAAAGGTTACGTCTTGGCAGAAGCGTCGCCAGAGAAGTGGCGGGGACGAGAAGACCCCCGGCTCCTGACCTGCAGGAACCGGGGGTCTCATGGTGTCGAGGGGGGGACTTGAACCCCCACGCCCGTTAAGGGCACTAGCACCTCAAGCTAGCGCGTCTGCCATTCCGCCACCCCGACAAGGTGATGCAAGGGGCTCGTGGGATTCCCTTGCGGCGAGGCGAAACGTTACACGTGGCCCGACCAAAAGACCAAACGGGCGGCTGCAGGGGGCCGGAGCCCGCGGCATACGCTGATCGGCATGAGCCACGCCGACGCCGACCGCACCGTGACGACCGCCCCAGCCGACGTCACGACCCCGGCCTCCCGCGCCGCCTCGGCGCCCGAGGACGAGGTCGCGCGCCTGTGCGCCGAGCTCATCCGCATCGACTCGTCCAACTACGGCGACGGCTCGGGACCGGGGGAGCGCAAGGCCGCCGAGTACGTCATGGGCGAGCTCGCCGAGGTGGGCCTCGAGGGCACCCTGCTCGAGAGCGAGCCCGGCCGCGCGACCGTCGTCGTGCGCCTCGAGGGGGAGGACTCCTCCCGCCCCGGCCTCGCCGTGCACGGCCATCTCGACGTCGTGCCGGCCAACGCCGCCGACTGGCAGGTCGACCCGTTCGCCGCCGAGGAGCGCGACGGGTGCATCTGGGGGCGCGGCGCCGTCGACATGAAGGACATGGACGCGATGATCCTCGCGAACATCCGTCACTTCGCCCGCACCGGCACGAAGCCGGCGCGCGACACGACGTTCGTCTTCTTCGCCGACGAGGAGGCGGGCGGCACCTACGGCAGCCACTGGCTCGTCGACCACCACCCGCAGTGGTTCGACGGCGTCACCGAGGCGATCAGCGAGGTCGGCGGCTACAGCGTCACCGTGCCGACGCCGCAGGGCCCGCAGCGCGCGTACCTGCTTCAGACCGCGGAGAAGGGCATCGCCTGGCTGCGCCTGCGGGCGCACGGTCGCGCCGGCCACGGCTCCGTGCCCAACGACGAGAACGCCATCGTCCGGCTCGCCGCCGCCATCGGTCGGATCGCCGCGCACGAGTGGCCGCGCGAGTACATCGCGTCGGTCCGCGAGCTGCTCGACACCCTCAGCACCATGACCGGCCTCTCGTCGACCGACGACGACCTCGAGCCACTGCTCGCCACCCTCGGAGGCGCCCAGGGCTTCGTGCGCGGCACCCTGCGCGACACCGCCAACGTCACGATGCTCGAGTCGGGCTACAAGCACAACGTCATCCCGCAGACCGCGTCGGCAGCGGTCGACTGCCGCTTCCTGCCCGGCCACGAGGACGCCCTGATGGCCACGATCCGCGAGCTCGCCGGCCAGCACGTCGAGGTCGAGGTCGTGCACCGCGACGTCGCGATCGAGGCGCCCTTCTCCGGCGACCTCGTCGAGTCGATGAAGCAGGCGCTGCTGCGGGAGGACCCCGAGGCCGCCGTCCTGCCCTACTGCCTCTCCGGCGGCACCGACAACAAGGCGCTCGGACGGCTCGGCATCAGCGGCTACGGCTTCGCCCCGCTCCGACTGCCGGCCGACCTCGACTTCGCCCCGATGTTCCACGGCATCGACGAGCGGGTGCCCGTCGACTCGCTCCGCTTCGGGGCGCGCGTCCTCGGTGACTTCCTGCGGACCTGCTGAAGCCTGCCAAGGCCCGCTGTGGCCCAGCGGGTGGGCGCGTCAGGCCGTGCGCTGCACGCGCATGATCTTGCGCCGCAGCCACATCCGGCGCACGCCGCCTTCGTAGATCACCGTGCGCGAGAGCTCCCAGCGGCCGTACTCCGCGTGCTCGCGCACCGCCTGCCGCGCCTGGGCCTTCGACGTGTGGCGGTCGAACGTGAGGACCCGGTACTCGTAATCCGTCATCGTCCACCATTCTGACACCAACCGTGACCCCACCGAGACCGTATGCGTGGTGTGGCGGACAGGTGCCCGCGGTACCGTCGCTGGGTCATCCGACCGCAGCCCGGACCTCCTCGTGAGCCCGTGCGGCGCGGCGAACAGGGGAACCGCTCGGCACAGCCCGGCGTCAAGGGCCCAGGAGGTCAAACACACATGAAATGGAACACCCGCCGCATCGCGGCAGCAGTCATCGTCCTTCCCGCGGTCCTCGGCGTCGCCGCCTGTGGCAAGAGCGAGAGCCCGGCCCCCGCGGCGGGTCAGACCCAGGCCAGCTCGGCCGCCGCGACCACCGAGGCGCCGGCCGCCGGCCAGCCGTACAAGGACAAGGCATCCTTCGTCGCCGCCATGAAGGCAGCCGGCAAGAACGCCACCACCGCCCACGTGACCATGGCCATGGACGCCGCCGGGCAGAAGATCGCCATCACCGGTGACACCAAGGTCGACGCGAGCAACCCCGCCATGAAGATGTCGATGGACATGGGCTCGAGCATGAAGCTCGACATGATCCTCGTCGACAAGAAGGTCTACATGAAGGGCTTCCCCGGCCTCGCCGCCGGGAAGTGGGCCGTCATCGACAGCAGCTCGACCCTGGGCAAGCAGCTCTCGCAGTCGCTGGACCAGGCCGACCCGACGAAGATGTACGACCAGTTCGGCGCTGCGGTCACGGACGTCAAGTTCGTCGGTGAGGACACCGTCGACGGCGACAAGACGTGGAAGTACGACCTGACCCTCGACACGAAGGCGATGCAGGCCCAGCTCCCCGCCGACTCCAAGACGCAGATGCCGAGCACCATCGACTACACCGCGTGGCTCGACGAGAAGGACCAGCTGCGCAAGGTCACCTTCGACCTGTCCGGCGTCAAGGCCGAGATGACGATGAGCAAATACGGCGAGCCCGTCGACATCACCGCCCCGCCCGCCGGCGAGACCGTCAAGGCGCCCATGTGACAGCCGGTGGGTGTCACGTGACGAGCACGTGACCTTCCGCGTCGAGGTGGGTGAACGGCCTGCCGACCACGCATGAACGATCCCGCAGCGAGCACGTGGCGCTGCGGGATCGTCGCATGTCGGGCCCGAAACCGCCCCCGAATCGGTGCTCCGCCGCGCACGGGTCGACTACGGTCGAAGCATGACCGCCGACCCCCGCGCCGCCCTCGAGCAGCTGATCGCCGCCCTCGAACGCCACCTCGAGGCCGCGAACGCGAGCCGAGACCCCGACCACCCCATGGTCATGGCTGCCGCCCAGGACCTCGCCGAGGCCTTCGACGACTACGACGAGGCGCTCTACGAGGCGACCGAGGTGGCCACGCCGCTCGCGATCTACGGCGACGACTTCGACGGCCACGAGGACGAGGACGGCACCGAGGGTCGGGTCTACGCGGGCCTCGACTCGGAGGACTACGACGACGAAGACGACGACGACGACGACGACGACGAAGACGACGATGACGAAGACGACGACGACGAAGACGACGACGAAGACGACGACGACGAAGACGACGACGACGACGACGATGACGACGAAGACGACGACTACGAGGCTGACGACGACCTCGACGACGGCGTGACGGGCGCGACCCGCACCGTCGCCACACCGCCGGCGAGCAACGGGGCCGGCGCGCCGCGCTCCTGAGGTTGTGGGCCCGGGGCCCCCCGGCCCTGGGTCCGAGCGGGAGGCTGTCCCCGCGTCAGGCCGAGACGTCGTCCAGGGCGGCGACGATCTCCGACGGCAACGTCAGCTCGAGGCTCGCGAGCGCCGACCGCAGCTGGGCCGACGTGCGGGCGCCGACGATGGGGGCCGCGACGCCGGGGCGGTCCCGCACCCAGGCCAGCGCCACCTCGGACGGTTTGGCGGCCAGACCGCGGGCTGCCATCGCCACCGCGTCGGCCACACGGGTCGTCTGCTCGTCGAGGAAACGCTCGGCGAAACCGGGGAAGTCCGCCGACGCCGCGCGCGACCCCGACGGGATGCCGTTGCGGTACTTGCCGGTGAGCACGCCTCGTCCCAGCGGCGACCAGGGCATCAGCCCGAAACCCAGCGACGTCGCGGCCTGCGTGACCTCCTGCTCAGGCACACGGCATACCAACGAGTACTCGATCTCGTTGGCCACCAAGGGGATCCGGGCGGACTCGAGCAGACTGAAGGCGCGCGCCGACTGCCAGCCGGAGTAGTTGGAGACGCCGACGTAGCGCGCACGACCCGAGGCGGCGGCCCACTCCAACGCGGACAGCGTCTCGGACAGCGGGACGTCGTCGGACCACGTGTGCACGAGCCAGAGGTCGACGTGGTCGGTGCCCAGCCGGCGCAGCGACGTCTCGAGCTGCGACATCAGCCCTCGGCGCGACACGTCGACCCGTCGCTCGCCGCCCGCCCGCGAGATGCCCGCCTTGGTGCAGATGACGAGGTCGTCGCGCGGCACCGTCCCGGCCAGCAGACCGCCGAGGATCGTCTCGGCGTCGCCGCCGCCGTAGCCGTATGCCGTGTCGACGAGGTTGCCGCCCGCCTCGACGAACGCGCGCAGGTGGTCACCGGCCTCGTGGCGGTCGACGGAGTTGCCCCACAGCATGGTTCCGAGTGCCAGTGGGGTAACCGAGAGACCGGACGAGCCGAGACGCCTGCGCATGTCACGAACGGTAGTGGGCGACACCGCACCGCGAGCGACCGGCACGACGAGGGTGACGCCGATAGCCTGCCCCGCATGAGGATCGGTGTGAATCTCGGCTACTGGGGACGCGGCACGACCGGAGCGGACCAGGTGGCGGTCGCGCAGGCGGCCGACCGTCTCGGCTACGACAGCGTGTGGGTCGCGGAGGCGTACGGCTCCGACAGCCCGTCGATGCTCGCGTGGATCGGGGCGCTGACCGAGCACGTCGGACTCGGGTCCGCGGTGATGCAGATCCCCGGGCGCACGCCGGCCATGACGGCGATGACCGCCGCGACGATCGACACGATGTCGGGTGGGCGGTTCCGGCTGGGGCTCGGCGTGTCGGGTCCGCAGGTCAGCGAGGGCTGGCACGGCGTGCCGTTCCGCAGCCCCCTCGGCCGCACCCGCGACTACGTCGAGATCGTCCGCGCGGCGCTGCGGCGCGACACCGTGACGCATGCCGGCCCGCACTACCCGCTGCCGCTGCCTGACGGCCCGGGCAAGCCGCTCAAGCTCTCCGCGCGTCCGGTGCGCCCCGACGTGCCGGTCTACCTCGCCGCGGTGGGGCCGAAGAACCTCGAGCTGACCGGCGAGATCGCCGACGGGTGGCTCGCCATCTTCTTCAGCCCCGAGCACGCCGGCGACCTGCTCGCGACGCTCGAGACCGGTCGGCGCAAGGGAGGCCGGGGCCCCGTCGACGCGCCGATGACGGGTTTCGACGTCGTGGCGACCACGCCTGTCGTGCTCGTCGACGACGTCGAGGCGGCAGCCGACCACGTGCGGGACTACTGCGCGCTCTACATCGGTGGGATGGGATCGCGTGAGCAGAACTTCTACAACCAGCTCGCCTGCCGGATGGGGTTCGAGGAGGACGCGGCCCGCATCCAGGACCTCTACCTCGCCGGCCGCCACCGCGAGGCCGCGGCCGCCGTGCCGCTGGAGTTCATCGACGAGACCGCCCTGCTCGGCTCGCCGCAGCGCGTGGCCCGGCGGCTCGGGCGCTACGAGGAGGCCGGGGTGACGACGCTCGCCGTCGCCGTCGGCGGCGGCATGTCGCGCGACCAGGCCCTGGCGACCCTGCATGTCGTGGCCAGCATCGCCGGGCTCGAGGCACCCGCCGACGCGCCTGCCGACGCGCCTGCCGACGCGCCCGGACGGGGCGGCCCGGACGTTTCCTGAGACTTCTCCTGCCCGTCCCCGTCCCGGGCGGCTCCCAGTCGGCGTTGTGGATAGGGTGCGACATTGTGCCCAGCGGCCGCGGACCCGACAGGGTCGGTGGTCTCGTCCCGTCCCTCCTGCGCAGAAGGCCCACCCTGACCCATGGCTGACCTCAGCTACCTCGACGCCGTCATCCTCGGCGTCGTCGAAGGCCTCACCGAGTACCTCCCGGTCTCCTCGACCGGCCACCTGACCATCACCGAGAAGCTGCTCGGCCTCGCGGTCGACGACCCGGCCGTCACGGCCTACACCGCCGTCATCCAGCTCGGGGCCATCGCGGCGACGCTGCTCTACTTCTTCCGCGACATCGTGCGGTTCGCCGTGGCGTGGTTCCGTGGCCTGGGCTCCGCCGAGGCGCGCCACGACCCCGACTACGGGCTCGCGTGGGCCGTCGTCATCGGCTCGATCCCGGTCGGCATCGTCGGCTTCCTCGCCCGCGACGTCATCTCCGGTGCGCTGCGCAGCCTGTGGGTCGTCGCGGTCGCCCTGCTCCTGTGGAGCATCGTCATGGTCGTCGCGGAGCGCGTCTACGCCCGCTACGACGCACGCGGTGTGCTGCGTGGTGAGCACTCGGTCCGCCCGATCGACGGTCTGGTCATCGGCCTCGTGCAGTGCTTCTCGCTCATCCCCGGCGTCTCGCGCTCGGGCGCCACGATCTCGGCCGGCATCGCCCGCGGCATCGACCGCGTCACGGCCACGCGCCTCAGCTTCTTCCTCGCGATCCCGGCCCTGACGGCCGCCGGACTGTTCCAGGCCGTCGAGGAGAAGGACGGGCTCTCGGCCCTCGGCATCGGCCCGGTCCTCGTCGGACTCGTCGTGGCCTTCGTCGTGGCCTACGCCTCGATCGCGTGGCTGCTGCGCTTCGTCGCGAGCAACACCCTGCTGCCGTTCGTCTGGTACCGCGTCGGCCTCGGCATCCTGTTGGCCGGGGTCCTCGGGGCCGGGCTCATCAGCGCGACCTGACCGACGCTCGCACCGCCGCTGCCCGGCGGCGCGGCAGCGACACGGACCGGACGGCCGGCCCCCGACGCGGGGGCCGGCCGTCTCGTCGTGGAAGCCAGGCCGCTACAGCCAGCCCGACCGCTTGAACGCCCGGTAGAGGCCGACGCACGCGGTGGCCATGACCGCGAGCACGAGGAAGTAGCCGTACTGGAACTCGCCGCTCCCGAGGTGGATGCTCGCCGTCAGCTCCGGCATGTGCTCGAAGTTCATGCCGTAGATGCCCGCGATCATCGTCGGCACCGCCGCGATGGCGACCCACGCGGAGATCCGGCGCATGTCCTCGTTCTGCTTGACCGAGACGCTCGCCAGGTGGGCCGACAGGACGTCGGTCAGCAGCCGGTCGTAGGACTCGACGTGGTCGTTGACGAGACGCAGGTGGTCGGCGACGTCACGGAAGAAGGGCAGCATCTCCTCGGTCAGGCCCCGGCCGCGGGCCCGCTCCATGAACTGCGTCAGGGTGTCGGCGAGCGGCTGGCTGGCGCGGCGGAACTCGAGGACCTCGCGCTTGAGCCGGTAGATGGTGTTGGCGTCGCCGCCCTCGTTGGAGGCGAAGACCTGCTCCTCGATCTGCTCGAGGTCCTTGCGCACCTCGCGGTCGACGACGAGGTAGTTGTCGACGACCGAGTCCATGACCGCGTGCAGCACCGTCATGGCGCCGTGGCCCAGGCGCTCGGGCTCGGTCTCGAGACGCTGGCGGACGCCCGCGAGCGGGTTGCCCTCGCCGTGCCGGACGGTGACGACGAAGCGGTCGCCGATGAAGAGCATGACCTCGCCGGTCTCGATGTCGCTCGTCGCCTCGATGTAGCGCAGCGTCTTCAGCACGACGAACACCGACGACTCGTACTTCTCGATCTTGGCGCGCTGGTGACCGTTGACGGCGTCCTCGACGGCGAGGGGGTGCAGGTGCAGCTCCTCGTTGACGAGCTCGAACTCCGCGTCCGTCGGGTCCTTGAGCCCGATCCAGAGGAACCCGTCCTGGGTCAGGCGCAGCACGTCGAGCTCGTCGCTGAGGTCGCCGCAGCCCTGCCGCCGGCCGTTGCGGTAGATGGCCTTGTCCACGATCACGCCACTACTTCACCACGTCCGCCGTCCGGCGTCGTGCACCACGGGCGTACGCCGGAGGTGGCGTCGCGTCCGCGGGCTAGGGTGGCGCTCGTGCCCACCGTCCTGTTCGTGCGCCACGGGCGCTCCACGTCCAACACCGCCGGCACCCTGGCCGGCTGCATGCCCGGGGTCTTCCTCGACGAGACCGGCGAGGCGCAGGCCGCCGCCGTCGGGCAGCGGATCGCCGCAGCGGTGCTGCCCGTCGTCGAGGTGGTCAGCTCGCCGCTCGACCGCTGCGTGCAGACGGCCGACCTGCTGGCGGCGCCGCTGCCGTCCCACCTCGCCCGCAGCGTCCACGCCGGGCTGGGGGAGTGCCGCTACGGCGCCTGGACCGGGCGGCCCATCGCGGAGCTCGCCAAGGAGGAGCTCTGGAAGGTCGTGCAGGACCGGCCCAGCGAAGCGCGCTTCCCGGACTCCGCGGCATACCCCGCCGAGTCGATGGTCGAGATGCAGGACCGGGCGCTGCGCGCCGTCCGCGAGATCGACGCGCGGATCCTCGAGACGCACGGCAAGGACGCGGTCTGGGTCGCCGTGTCGCACGGCGACGTCATCAAGTCGATCCTGTCGCACGCCACCGGCGCCCACCTCGACGACTTCCAGCGGATCAACGTCGACCCGGCGTCGGTCAGCGTCGTGCGCTACACCAGCCGCAAGCCGTTCGTGCTGCGGCTCAACGACGTCGGGGGAGACCTGACCGGCCTGCGTCCGCCGGAGAAGCCGGCGGCCGACGACGGCGACGCCGTCGTCGGCGGGGGCGCCGGGACGCCGGACCCCGTCGGATAGGGTCGAACGCATGACGGTCCAGGACTTCGATCCCGCTGACCGGTTCGTCGCCGGGACGGTCGGCCCCGCCGGCCAGCGGGCCTTCTACCTCCAGGCGAGCACCGGCCCACTGGTCGTGACCGTGGGGGTCGAGAAGCAGCAGGTCTCGATCCTCGCTGACCGCGTCAACGACGTGCTCGACCAGCTCGCACCCGTCGCGGCGGCCGAGCCCGGCGAGCCCGGGGGCGCCCCCGAGGACACCGACCCGCTGCAGACGCCCTTCGACGAGGACTGGAAGGTGCAGACCCTGTCGCTCGCGTGGGACGAGGACGCACAGAAGCTCGTCATCGAGTGCCACGACCACGACCCCGACGAGGTCGACGAGGACGCCGACGACGAGGTGGGACCGCTCGGGCGCAACTCCCTGCGGGTGGCCCTGACCCCGGCGGAGGCCCGTGCCTTCGCCCGACGCAGCAGCGCGCTCGTCGCCGCTGGGCGGCCCCCGTGCCCGTTCTGCGGCAACCCGCTCGACCCCACGGGCCACATCTGCCCGCGGGCCAATGGCTACAAGCGCTGACGGGACTCCGTCGTCGGTCGACCTGACCGGCGAGATCGAGGTCCTCGGGCGTATCACCGACTCCTCGAACCTCGCTGTCGTCGCGCAGGTCTCGACGCTGCCCGGCGGGCACGTCATCTACAAGCCGGTCCGCGGCGAGCGCCCGCTCTGGGACTTCCCCGAGGGGACGCTCGCCGGCCGTGAGGTGGCGGCGCACGTCGTGTCCGAGCTCGGTGGCTGGGAGGTCGTGCCGCCGACCGTCATGCGTGACGGGCCGCTCGGCCCGGGGTCGGTGCAGCTGTGGATCGGCGACCCGTTCGACCCCGTGGCCGACGACGTCGTCGTCGACCTCGTGCCCGAGGGGCGCACCCCGTCCGGCTGGCGCGCCGTGTTCGACGGGGAGACGCCGGGCGGGTCGGCCGTCACCGTCGTGCACTCGGGCGCCGACGACGTGCGCTCGCTCGCGGTGCTCGACGCCGCCCTCAACAACTCCGACCGCAAGGGCTCGCACTGCCTGCGCGACAGCGAGGGCCGCCTCTGGGCCATCGACCACGGCGTGACGTTCTCGCCCACGCCCAAGCTGCGCACCGTGCTCTGGGGCTGGGCGGGTGAGCCGCTCGCCGAGCCGGACGTCGAGCGGCTGACCCGGCTGCGGCGGGCGCTCGAGGACGACACGGCTCTCGACCGCCTCCTCGCGCTGCTGCCCGAGGACGACGTCGAGGCGCTCGCGCTGCGCGTGGTGGCGCTCCTCGAGCGGGGCCTCCACCCCTTCCCGAGCCCCGACTGGCCGTCCGTGCCGTGGCCGCCGCTCTGACCCGTTGTCGCTGCGGTTCGGACCCGTCCGGAGGGGCCGCCTGAGCCGGGATAGAGTCTGCGCGTGAGAAGTTGGCCGATGCCGTTCATCCCCAAGGTCCCCGGCCGCGCACCCGAGGTGCGGGTCCGCGACACGGCATCCGGCGAGCTGGTCCCCGCCGCCCGCGGTGATCTCGTGACCCTCTACGTCTGCGGCATCACACCCTACGACGCGACGCACATGGGCCACGCCGCGACCTACGTGACCTTCGACCTGCTCGGCCGTGTGCTGCGCGACAGCGGCCACGAGGTGCGCTACGTCCAGAACATCACCGACATCGACGACCCGCTGCTCGAGCGTGCGGAGCGCGACGGCGTCGACTGGCGCGACCTCGCCACGCGGGAGATCGCGCTGTTCCGCGAGGACATGACGGCGCTCGCCGTCATCCCGCCCGACGAGTACCTCGGGGCCGTCGAGAGCATCCCCACCTTCGTGAGTCCGATCGAGAAGCTCGTCGCCGACGGTTGGGCGTATGCCGTGCCGGCACCCGACGCGTCGCGGCCGGGTGCGCAGGACTTCTACTTCGACGTCAACCGGGACCCGCGTTTCGGCTCCGTGAGCCACCTCGACGAGGCCGGCATGCTCGAGGTCTTCGCGGAGCGGGGCGGGGACCCCGACCGCGAGGGCAAGCGCAACCGTCTCGACGCCCTGCTGTGGCGGGCGCACCGCGAGGGCGAGCCCGAGTGGGACGGCGGTGAACTCGGCTCCGGCCGCCCCGGCTGGCACATCGAGTGCGCGTGCATCGCCCTCGACCACCTCGGCCTGCCCGTCGACGTCCAGGGCGGCGGCACCGACCTCGTCTTCCCGCACCACGAGATGAGCTCGGCCCACGGCCGCGCCCTCAGCGGCTCCGAGTCGTTCGCCGGGTCCTTCGTGCACCAGGGCATGGTCGGCCTCGACGGCGAGAAGATGAGCAAGAGCAAGGGCAACCTCGTGCTCGTCTCACAGCTGAGGCGCGACGGCGTCGACCCGATGGCCATCCGGCTGGCCCTGCTCGCGCGTCACCACGCCCACGACTGGATGTGGACCCACGACCAGCTCCTCGAGGCCCAGCAGCGTCTCGAGACGTGGCGCGAGGCCCTGTCGGGCAACGGCGGACCCGTCGCCGACCAGACCGTCGACGACATCAGGGCGGCTCTTGCCGACGACCTCGACAGCCCGCGGGCCCTCGAGGCGGTCGACCGCTGGGCCAGCCAGTCGCTGAGCCGCGGCGGGGACGACCCGGGCGCCCCGGGAGTGCTCGGCCGCGCCCTCGACGCCCTCCTGGGCATCCGGATCTAGCCACCACCCACGGCCGCGCGCCGCCCACCCGCCTGCAACCCAACGCAGCGTTCGGTCTCGAAAGCGCTGTCAGAACAGTGAGTTCGCGACCGAACGCTGCGTTCGGTTGGGGAGCGGAGTGGGTCAGCGGCCGGTCTGGTCGTCGTCGCGTCCGCGCAGGTAGCGCTCGAACTCGCGCGCGATCGCGTCACCGCTCGCCTCGGGGAGCTCGGCGGTGTCCTGCGCCTCCTCGAGGGACTGGACGTACTCGGCGACCTCCTCGTCGGACTGCGCGAGCTCGTCGACACCGCGCTCCCAGGCGCGGGCGTTCTCCTCGAGCTCGCCGTGCGGCACCGTGACACCGAGCAGCGACTCGATGCGGCGCAGCAGGCTGAGGGTCGCCTTGGGCGACGGCGCGCCACCCGCGTAGTGCGGGACGGCGGCCCACGCCGAGACCGTCGGGATCCCGGACTCGGTGGCGGCGTGGCTCAGCACCCCGACGATGCCCGTCGGCCCCTCGTAGCGTGACGCCTCGACGTCGAACCGGTGGATGGCCGCCTCGTCCTCCGCGGTCGCGGTCACCGGGATCGGGCGGGTGTGCGGCACGTCCGCGAGGAGCGCCCCGACCGTGACGATCGTCGTGACGCCGAACCGCTCGGCGAGCTCGAGCAGCTCGATGGAGAAGGCGCGCCACCGCATCGACGGCTCGATGCCCTGCACGAGCACGACGTCGCGGTCGAGCCCGGTCTCGGTGGCGACGAGGATGCGAGTCGTGGGCCAGGTCAGGGTGCGGCGACCGTCCTCGAGCGAGAC
This sequence comes from Terrabacter tumescens, assembly GCF_014646815.1. Classification (GTDB taxonomy): domain Bacteria; phylum Actinomycetota; class Actinomycetes; order Actinomycetales; family Dermatophilaceae; genus Terrabacter; species Terrabacter tumescens. The sequence continues at coordinate 764,913 of NZ_BMNZ01000001.1, read as the reverse complement.
GCGCGGACGGTTGACCTGGAAGTCGTAGTACTCCTCGGGGTCGAAGGCTGCCACGACCTCGGCGTCCCAGACCTCCGCGAGGTGACGGACCGCGCTCGTGGCGGCCTCACCCGCGTCGTTCCAGCCCTCGAAGGCCGCGATGAGCACCGGGTCGTTCAGCTCCGGCACGTCCTCGAACTCCAGCACCATGTCTCCTTCACCGTGACCGCGGTCGCGTCCACCCCTTCAGCCTAGGACCTGCCGGAGCGGATGCACCGAACTCCCGGGCGCGCGTCCCGGACGCGTCGGCACAGGTCGTGGGCGGGCCCGCGACCGGACCTGGATCCACGGCACGTGCCCGCAGTGCGGGCGGCGACGCGGCGCCGGTGGCGGGTCCGTAGAATCAGGCCGGTCCCGTCACTCGGCACGAGACCCGTGCCGCCGAGAGGAGCCACGTTGTCCCAGTCGCTGCAGCGACCCGACGCCACCGAGAGTCTGACCGCCACGCTCGGCCAGCGCATCATGATCCTCGACGGCGCCATGGGCACGGCCATCCAGCGCGACCGGCCCGACGAGGCCGGCTACCGCGGCGAGCGCTTCGCCGACTGGCCGAGCGACGTCCAGGGGAACAACGACCTGCTGACGTTGACCGCGCCCGAGATCATCGCCGGCATCCACCGTGAGTACCTCGAGGCCGGCGCCGACATCATCGAGACCAACACCTTCAACGCCAACGCGATCTCGCTGTCCGACTACGGCATGGAGAAGCTCGCCTACGAGCTCAACTTCGAGGCCGCGGCACTGGCCCGGCGCGAGGCCGACGCGATGACGGCGCGCACCCCCGACCGGCCCCGCTACGTCGCGGGCGCGCTCGGGCCGACGACGCGTACGGCCTCGATCTCACCGGACGTCAACGACCCCGGCGCGCGCAACGTCTCCTACGACGAGCTGGTCGCGGCCTACCTCGAGGCCGCGCGCGGCCTCGTCGACGGCGGCAGCGACCTCATCTTCATCGAGACGATCTTCGACACGCTCAACGCCAAGGCCGCCATCTTCGCCGTCGAGACCCTCTTCGAGGAGCAGGGCCGGCGCTGGCCCGTCGTCGTGTCCGGCACCATCACCGACGCCTCCGGGCGCACCCTCTCGGGACAGGTGACCGAGGCGTTCTGGGACTCGGTCCGCCACGTCTCGCCGCTCGCCGTCGGCCTCAACTGCGCGCTGGGCGCCAAGGACATGCGGCCCTACATCGCCGAGATGTCGCGCCTCGCGGACTCGTTCGTCTCCTGCTACCCGAACGCCGGTCTGCCGAACGCCTTCGGCGAGTACGACGAGGCCCCCGACGAGACGGCCGGCATCGTCGGCGAGTTCGCCGAGGCGGGCCTGGTCAACCTCGTGGGCGGCTGCTGCGGCACGACGCCGGAGCACATCGCGGCGATCGCGCGGGCGGTCGACGGCAAGCCGGCCCGCGAGCCGTCCACGGTGGCCCCGGCCATGCGCCTGTCCGGGCTCGAGCCGTTCACCATCACCGAGGACAGCCTCTTCGTCAATGTCGGCGAGCGCACCAACATCACCGGCTCCGCGCGCTTCCGCAAGCTCATCAAGGACGGCGACTACGACACCGCCCTGTCGGTCGCTGCGCAGCAGGTCGAGAGCGGCGCCCAGGTCATCGACGTCAACATGGACGAGGGCATGATCGACGGGGTCGCGGCCATGGACCGCTTCCTCAAGCTCGTCGCGAGCGAGCCCGACATCAGCCGGGTGCCGGTCATGGTCGACTCCTCCAAGTGGGAGGTCATCGAGGCCGGCCTCAAGTGCGTGCAGGGCAAGGCCATCGTCAACTCGATCTCCCTCAAGGAGGGTGAGGAACCGTTCCTGCGACAGGCCCGGCTCGTGCGCAAGTACGGCGCAGCCGCGGTCGTCATGGCCTTCGACGAGGACGGCCAGGCCGACTCGCTCGAGCGCCGCAAGCAGATCTGCTCACGGGCCTACCGCCTCCTCACCGAGGAGGTCGGCTTCCCGGCCGATGACATCATCTTCGACCCCAACGTCTTCGCCGTCGCGACCGGCATCGAGGAGCACGCCTCCTACGGCCTGGACTTCATCGAGGCCACGCGCTGGATCAAGGAGAACCTCCCGGGCGCCAAGGTGTCCGGAGGCATCTCCAACGTCTCGTTCAGCTTCCGTGGCAACAACCCGGTGCGCGAGGCGATCCACGCCGTCTTCCTATACCACGCGATCTCCGCAGGCCTCGACATGGGAATCGTCAACGCCGGCGCCCTCGCCGTCTACGACGAGGTCGACCCCGAGCTGCGCGAGCGCATCGAGGACGTCATCCTCAACCGTCGGCCCGACGCGGCCGAGCGGCTGCTCGAGATCGCCGAGGAGTACAACAAGGTCGGCCAGGCCGCCGAGGTCAGCGAGGAGGAGTGGCGCGCCCTGCCCGTCGGCGAACGCATCACCCACTCGCTCGTCAAGGGCATCGACGCGCACGTCGAGGCCGACACCGAGCTGCTCCGCGCCGAGATCGCCGAGCGCGGTGGACGACCCATCGAGGTCATCGAGGGTCCGCTCATGGACGGCATGAACGTCGTCGGTGACCTCTTCGGCGCCGGCAAGATGTTCCTCCCGCAGGTGGTCAAGAGCGCCCGCGTCATGAAGAAGGCCGTCGCCTACCTCATCCCGTTCATCGAGAAGGAGAAGGCGGAGAACCCCGAGCTGGCGACCGCCAAGGACACCAACGGCACCATCGTCATGGCGACGGTCAAGGGCGACGTGCACGACATCGGCAAGAACATCGTCGGCGTGGTCCTCCAGTGCAACAACTACGAGGTCATCGACCTCGGCGTCATGGTGCCGGCCCAGAAGATCCTCGACGCGGCCAAGGAGCACGACGCCGACATCATCGGCCTGTCCGGCCTCATCACGCCCTCGCTCGACGAGATGGTCGGCTTCGCCGCCGAGATGCAGCGCCAGGGCCTCACCATCCCGCTGCTCATCGGGGGAGCCACGACCTCGCGCGCCCACACGGCGGTCAAGGTGGACCAGCGCTACGACGGGCCGGTCGTCTGGGTCAAGGACGCCTCGCGTTCCGTACCGACGGCCGCCGCGCTCCTCAGCGACGAGCTGCGGCCCAAGCTGCTGGCGCAGGTCAAGGAGGACTACGACTCGCTCCGGGCCCGTCACGCCGGCAAGGCGGACCGGCCGCTGCTCACCCTCGAGCAGGCCCGCGAGCGCCGCACCGCCGTCGACTGGTCCGGCTACCGGCCGCCACACCCGCACTTCCTGCTCCAGCAGGACCACGACGTCTCGTCGATCACGCGTTCGCACCGGATCTCCCAGCACGTCAAGGTGTTCCGCAACTACCCGCTGGGCGAGCTGCGCCGCTACATCGACTGGCAGCCCTTCTTCAACGCGTGGGAGATGAAGGGCAGCTTCCCCGACATCCTCAACAACCCGGCGAGCGGTCAGGCCGCGCGCAAGCTCTACGACGACGCGCAGGCCATGCTCGACCGCATCGTCGAGGAGCGCTGGCTCACCGCCAACGGTGTCATCGGCTTCTTCCCCGCGAACTCCGTCGGCGACGACGTCGAGGTCTACCTCGACGACGCCCGCACCGAGCCGCTCACCGTCCTGCACCACCTGCGCCAGCAGGGTGAGCACCGCGCCGGCGTGCCGAACCGGTCGCTCGCCGACTACGTCGCCCCCAAGGGGACCAAGGACTGGGTCGGTGGCTTCGCGGTCACGGCCGGGCTCGGCTCCGGGGAACGCGTCGCCGCGTTCAGGGCGGAGCTCGACGACTACAACGCGATCCTGCTCGAGTCGCTCGCCGACCGTCTGGCCGAGGCCTTCGCCGAGCGGATGCACGAGCGGGTCCGCAGGGAGTTCTGGGGCTACGCGCCCGACGAGCACCTCGACAACGTGGCGCTCATCAAGGAGCAGTACGCCGGCATCCGCCCGGCCCCGGGCTACCCGGCGTGCCCCGAGCACACCGAGAAGGAGACGCTCTGGCGCCTGCTCGACGTCGAGGCCAACACCGGCATCACGCTCACGGAGAGCATGGCGATGGCCCCCGGCGCGTCCGTCAGCGGCTGGTACCTGTCACACCCGCAGGCGCAGTACTTCGTCGTCGGCAGGCTCGGCCGCGACCAGGTGCAGGACTACGCCGACCGCAAGGGCTGGACGCTCGCCGAGGCCGAGCGCTGGCTGTCCTCGAACCTCGCCTACGACCCGGAGGACTGACCCGGTGACCCTCCCGCACACCTCCGAGACCGACGTCGTGGTCCCGGCCCTGCCCGCAGCCGTGCTGTGGGACATGGACGGCACGCTCGTCGACACCGAGCCCTACTGGATCCAGGCGGAGCACGAGCTCGTCGCGGCCCACGGCGGCGAGTGGAACGACGAGTACGCCCACCAGCTCGTCGGCAACGCCCTCGAGGTCTCGGCGCAGCTGATCATCGACAAGTCCGGGATCTCCCTGACGGTCCCCGAGATCATCGACGCCCTGCTCCAGCGCGTCATCGCCCAGGTCGAGCGGCGCGTGCCGTGGCGTCCAGGGGCGCGCGAGCTGCTGCTCGAGCTGGGCACGCTCGGGGTGCCGTCGTTGCTCGTGACCATGTCGTGGCGCGCCCTCGCCGACATGGTCGTGCAGCGCCTCCCGGAGGGGGCCTTCGACCACCTCGTGACGGGTGACGAGGTGAGCCACGGCAAGCCCCACCCGGAGCCCTACCTCGCAGCTGCGCGCCTCGTCGGGGTCGACCCGGCCGACTGCATCGCCATCGAGGACTCGCCGGCGGGCGTGCGCTCCGCGACGGCCGCGGGGGTCCCGACGATCGCGATCCCGCACGTCGTCCCCGTGCCGCCCATCGACGGCGCGGTGCACATCGACACGCTCGCAGGAGTCGGCGCCGCCGACCTCACGAGGATCGTGTCGAGCGTGCGGTCTGCTCGCTGAGGCGGGCCAGCGTCAGCAGCTGGCGACGCATCATCACGAGGTCGCCCCAGGCAAGGGCGGCGGAGCGGGCACGGGCCCGGGCAGACTGCGGCCGGGGGAGCGCGATGTCGCCGCGGAGCGTCGTGCGCGCAGCCGCGCCCTCGGTGGGACCGTTGGCCAGCGGCACCGTCTGGTAGACCAGCGGCAGCGGTCCGAAGAGTCGTGTGCCGGCCGGCTCGGTGATCTCGAGGGCGACCATCTCGTCGGGCACCCAGTCGACGAGGGTGAAGATCGACGCGAAACGCTGTCCGTGCTCGAGCCTCTCCAGGCCCGGCGTCAGGGAGCGCGGGCTGCGGCGGCCGAGGTTGTCCAGCAGGTCGTAGCTGTACGGCGCCACCCTCAGCTGGCACAGCCACCGGAAGACGACGTGCGGCTCGGCCTGCACGGTGACGGCCCGGCTCACGACCGGGCCGTCGTGGCCGACCAGGCGTGCCGGCATACGTGATTGTCCGAACTCACCCCAACGCCAAGGCAGCTCGGCTCGCGATCCCAGGGCGCCGGGAGGGTGGTCGGTCACCGGCGACCCTTGCGTCGGGAGGCACCCCCGCGCGGCGCGCCCTTGCGACCGGCCGGCTGGCCGCGGCGGGGAGAGGGGTGCTGCGAGCGCCCCGGTGACGTCTCACGCCGGACCGCCTTGGCGGCCGGATCAGCCTTGGAGGACACGTCCGCGCCGCCGGCACCTCGCGTGCTGCGCTCGGTGCGGCCCCGGACGATGCCGATGAAGTCCTCGATGCGCGGGTCCTCGTCGTCGGTGCGCCACGCGAGGCCGACGCGCGACGGCGCAACCCCGTTCACGGGACGGTGCACGACGTCCTTGCGGTGGTGCAGCCGGGCCACCGACATCGGCACGACGACGATGCCGGATCCGGTCGCCACGACCGACACTGCCTGCTTCGTCGTCATGGGCGGCATCGCCGACGACCGCTCGCGAGCCCCCGCGGTGGCCACGGCGAGCCACTCCGGCACCGAGGCGGGGTCCTGCATGAGGACCTCGTCCGCGAGGTCGGCGACGTCGACCTCGTCGACGGCCGAGACGAGGTGCTCCTTGGACACGACGACCACCGGGACCTCCTCGTAGAGGGGGATGACGTGCAGGCCCTCACGGTCGACGGGCAGACGCACGAGCGCCATCGAGGCGCTGCCGTCCCGCAGGTGGGCCACCGCCTCGGCCTCGTCGACGGGGGCCAGGTCGAGGACGGTGTCCGGCAGCCGCTGCAGCCAGGTGCGACGCCACTTGTCCGGCGTCACCCCGGGCACGAACTCGACCCGGAAGGCGGTGCCGTCGTGGGCGACCCCGTCGGTCTGGCCGTCCACCGCTGCGTCGTCCGTCACCGTCCGAGCGTAGAGGACGTCGCAGGGGCCGACGGCGACGCGACCGCGACGCGGGGCCGGGCCTCGCGCCCTGCACGACGACGGGGTGGCGCGCAGCGGTGCGAGGGCGCCCTAGGCTTGCCCCATGCCGAAGCCGCAGACCATGAAGCCCCAGACGGCCGCGAAGAAGCTCGGCGTCCTGCTGGCCGAGACTCCCGCCGAGTTCCAGGAGGGCGTCGTGAGCCGCGACGAGCTCAACGCCCTGCAGGCCGAGCCGCCGGAGTGGCTCGCGAACCTGCGCCGCAACGGCCCGCACACCCGCCAGGAGACGGCACGCCGCCTCGGCATCTCCAACTCGGGCCTGACCCGCAGCGGCATCGGCGAGCACCTGACGACGGACGAGATCAAGGCAGTGCTCGACGAGATGCCCGACTGGCTCGTGGCCGAGCGCGACATCCTCGCGCAGGTCCGCGCCGAGGAGGCGCGTGTCAAGGCGCGCGACGCCGAGCGCGCCTGAGCCACGCCGCCCTCGCATCTGCTGAGGGCTGCTGATAATCGGCTGGCACGCCCGCGTCCGCGGCGACGACACTGCTCGGGTGGACGTCGAGGTCAGCGGTGGGGTCGTGCGCGGCAGGAGCGAGGGCGGGCTCGCCGTCTTCCGGGGGATCCCGTATGCCGCGCCGCCCGTCCCGTTCTCGGCGCCCCGTCCCGTCCGTGCCTGGGAGGGCGTGCGGGACGCCACGGCCTTCGGGCCGCCGCCGCCGCAGTCCGGGTCGTTCGGGATGGACACCCTCGGTGACGCGGGCGACGAGTGGCTGACCGTCAACGTGTGGTCACCTGACCTGGCCGGCAGGCTCCCGGTGATGGTGTGGGTGCAGGGCGGTGCCTACGCGTTCGGCATGTCCGGCCTCCCCGAGTACGACGGCAGCACGCTGGCCCGCGCAGGCGTCGTCCTCGTGACCTTCAACTATCGTGTCGGTCTCGAGGGCTTCGGCCACGTCGAGGGGGCGCCCGCCAACCGTGGCCTGCTCGACCAGGTCGCCGTCCTCGAGTGGGTCCGCGACAGCATCAGCGCGTTCGGCGGTGACCCGGGAAGGGTCACCCTCTTCGGCCAGTCCGCCGGTGGTGGGTCGGTGGCGGCGCTCCTCGCCATGCCCCGGGCCGCAGGTCTGTTCCAGCGGGCCGTCGCGCAGAGCGTGCCCGGCACCTTCTTCACCCCGGCGCTCGCGGCCGACATCGCGAGGGAGTGCGCCGCGGAGCTGGGCGTCGAGCCCGCCGACCTGCCCTCGGTGGACCCCCGGCTGCTTCCCGCGGCCGGTGACGCCGTCTCGGCACGGCTGGGGCAGCTGACCCGTCGGTGGGGCCCGACGGCACACGCCCAGGTGCTCTTCGCCCCGGTCGTCGACGGGGACGTGCTGCCCACGACGCCGTGGCAGGGCCTCACGGGTCGGGTGGAGCTCATGGTGGGGCACACGCGCGAGGAGCAGCGGCTGCTCACGGCCCTCACCGGGATGCTCGGCGAGGTCTCGCCGGCGCAGGCCGTGGAGACCGCCGAGGTCTTCGGGCCCGACCCGGAGCGCTACCGCCGCGCCTTCCCGGACCCCGAGGAGCTGTACGAGGTGGTGCGCTCGGACTGGCTCTTCCGGATGCCGTCGCTCAAGCTCGCCGAGGCGCAGCTCGCGGCGGGCGGGCGGGTGCACCTCTACGAGCTGACCTGGCCGGCGCCCGGCATGGGCGGGGTGCTCGGCGCCTGCCACGGTCTCGACGTGCCCCTGGTGTTCGGCAACCTCACCGCCGGACAGCCCGCCCTGCTGATCGGCGAGCCCGGCCCGGAGGCCGAGGAGCTCTCGCGGCAGATGCGCGAGGCCTGGACCTCGTTCGCGCGCGACGGGGACCCCGGCTGGCCGGGCTTCGGGACCGGCACGACTCGTCTGTTCGGTGGCGAGCCCGCGGTCGGTGAGTACCCCGAGAAGGTGTCGCGGGAGATCTGGACCCGAGCGCCCGAGGTGCTGGACCTGCCCCAAGCGCCCTGAGGGCCGCCACCCGGGGTGTCAGCGGTGCTGCGCGGTCCACGCCCCTGCGGTCGCGGCCTCGGCGATGAGGTCGGCCACCTCGGCGTGGTTCTCGCGGACGAGGCCGGTGGTGACCCGGACGTGGCCGGCGGGGCCAGCCGGGTGCTCGACCGAGAACGGCGAACCGGGCGTCACGGCGATCCCCTGGCTGGCAAGACGGAGCACCGCTGCGGCCTCGTCACGCACGGGCACCCAGATGTTGAGGCCGTCGGTGCCCGGCACGTCGATGCCGTGCGTCACGAGGCGATCCACGACGAGCTCGCGCCGCCGGGCGTACTCGCCGCGCGCCGCAGCAGTGCGCCTGGCGCACTCGTCGTCACGCAGGAGGCCGGCAAGCACCCGTTGCAGCAGTCGGCTCGTCCAGCCCTGCCCGATCGCCCGGGCGTGGCGCACGGGCGCGAGCAGCGCCGCCGGCCCACTCATCGCGGCGATGCGCAGGTCGGGACCGTGCGACTTGCTGAAGCTGCGGATGTGGAGCACCTGGTCCGGGATCCAGGCTCCGAGGCTGATCGCCGCGGACGTCGAGATGGGCCCGCTCGAGTCGTCCTCGACGACGATGCAGTCGTGACCGCGCAGCAGCGCGGCCAGGCGGCGCGCGCGGGTGGGCGACATCGACACCCCGGTGGGGTTCTGGCCACGAGGCTGGAGGACGACCGCTGCGGGTCGCCTCGGAAGCAGCTCCTCGACCCGGTCGAGCTCGAGGCCGGTCTCGTCGAGCGGCACCCCGACGACATCGACCCCCCGGTCCTCGAGCAGGTCGAGCAGCGGTGGGAAGCCGGGGTTCTCGACGAGCACGAGGTCGCCGGGGCGCAACAGGGTGCGGGAGACCAGGTCCAGCGCGTCCATGGCGCCGTCGACGACGAGGAGCTCCTCGGCGGCATACGGCCAGTCCTCGACCAGCACGCCGCGCAGCTCGTCGAGCACGGGGTCGTCGAGGTAGCTGCTCGGGGTCGCGGGCTCGGACAGGCCCGAGAGCACAGGCACGAGGGGCGGCAGCAGGGCGCCGTCGGGGATGCCGGTCGAGAGGTCGAGGCTCACGGGGGAGTCGTGGCGCAGCGCCCGGGTGTAGCGCTCCCCGCCGCGCGCGGTGGGGGCGACCGTCGTGCCGCGCCGACCGTCCGAGCGGATCGTCCCCGACCGCGCGAGCAGCTGCCACGCCGCGCTCACCGTGGTGGGCGACATCATCAGCTCCTCGGCCACCCGCCGGATCGGGGGCAGCTGGTCACCGGGCTGCAGCGCCGCGTCGCGGATGGCCCGCGACACCGCCTGGGCCAAGCCCTTGGCGGTCGGGGCGTCGAGACGCTCCTCGAGAGCTGAGATGACGGCGCGCATCTTCGTAACATAGCAATCAACGCTTTGTGTGGGGTAGTGGTGGCACGTAGCGTGGGCGGCATGACGACCCAGGCTGTGACCATCGACCACTGGATCTCGGGCGCGCGCGTGCCCGGCACCTCAGGCCGGACCGCTCCGGTGCACGACCCCGCGACGGGGCGCGTGACGGGGGAGGTGTCGCTCGCGTCGGCCACCGAGGTCGACGCCGTTGTCAAGACGGCGGCCGCAGCGGCCCGCGACTGGCGCACGAGCTCGCTGTCGAAGCGGGCGGCCGTGCTCTTCGCCTTCCGGGAGCTGCTCCACACCCGCACCGACGAGCTCGCCGCGATCGTGACGGCAGAGCACGGCAAGGTCCTCTCGGACGCCGTCGGGGAGATCGCCCGCGGCCTCGAGAACGTCGAGTTCGCCACGGGCGTGCCGCAGCTGCTCCAGGGCGGCTTCTCCGAGCAGGCCGCGAGCGGCGTCGACGTCTACAGCATCCGCCAGCCGCTCGGCGTCGTCGCCGGCATCACGCCGTTCAACTTCCCCGTCATGGTGCCGCTCTGGATGTGTGCCAACGCCATCGCCTGCGGCAACGCGTTCGTCCTCAAGCCCAGCGAGAAGGACCCGTCCGCCTCGCTCTTCCTCGCCGAGCTCTGGAAGGAGGCCGGCCTGCCCGACGGCGTCTTCACCGTGGTGCACGGCGACAAGGAGGCCGTCGACGCGCTGCTCGACCACGACGACGTCGCCGCGGTCAGCTTCGTCGGCTCGACCGCGATCGCGAAGTACATCTACGAGCGCGGGACTGCCAACGGCAAGCGCGTGCAGGCGCTCGGCGGGGCGAAGAACCACGCTCTCGTGCTGCCCGACGCCGACGTCGACATGGCCGCCGACGCCATCGTGTCGGCCGCCTACGGCGCGGCCGGCGAGCGCTGCATGGCGCTGTCGGTCGCCGTGGCCGTCGGTGGGGTCGGCGACGAGCTCGTCGCGGCGATCTCGTCCCGGCTGCCCAAGCTGACCGTCGGCCCGGGCGCCGACGAGGGCACCGACATGGGGCCGCTCATCACGGCCGAGCACCGCGACAAGGTCGCCGGCTACGTCGCCGCCGGCGCCGAGGCCGGGGCGACCGTCGTCGTCGACGGACGTCAGCAGGAGGTCCCGCAGGACGGCTTCTTCCTCGGCATGACGCTGCTCGACGACGTGACGCCCGACATGACGGTCTACCGCGACGAGATCTTCGGACCGGTCCTGTCCGTGGTCCGTGTCGACACCTACGACGAGGGCCTCGCGCTCATCAACAGCAACCAGTACGCCAACGGCACCGCGATCTTCACCCGCGACGGCGGCGCCGCCCGGAGGTTCCAGAACGAGGTCGAGGTGGGCATGGTCGGCATCAACGTCCCCATCCCCGTCCCCGTCGCGTACTACTCGTTCGGCGGCTGGAAGGACTCGCTCTTCGGCGACACCCACATGTACGGGCCCGAGGGGATCAACTTCTACACGCGCGGCAAGGTCGTGACGCAGCGCTGGCCCGACCCCGCCACCTCGAGCGTCGACCTCGGCTTCCCGCGCACCCGCTGAGAGGACCCACGCATGACCGACATCGACCACACCGTCGTCGCCGCCCGCCTCGAGGCCATGACCGGCGACGAGGTCCGCGCGCTCGACCGCGCCCACGTCTTCCACTCGTGGTCCGCTCAGGGCCTCATCGACCCGCTGCCCATCGCCCGGGCGGAGGGCTCCTACTTCTGGGACTACGACGGCAAGCGCTACCTCGACTTCAGCAGCCAGCTCGTCAACGTCAACATCGGCTACGGCCACCCCAAGGTCGTGGCCGCCATCCAGGAGCAGGCCGCCCGGCTCGCGACGATCCAGCCCGCCTTCGCCAACGACGCCCGCAGCGAGGCGGCGCGCCTCATCACGGAGGTCGCGCCCGAGGGCCTGTCGGCGGTGTTCTTCACCAACGGCGGGGCCGAGGCCAACGAGAACGCGATCCGGATGGCGCGTCTGCACACCGGCCGGCACAAGGTCCTCGCGACCTACCGCAGCTACCACGGCGCCACGGCCGGCTCGATCACCCTGACCGGCGACCCGCGGCGCTGGCCGTCCGAGCCGGGCATCGCCGGCGTGGTGCACTTCTGGGGCCCCTACACCTACCGGTCGGCGTTCCACTCCGAGACCGAGGAGCAGGAGCGCGACCGGGCGCTCCAGCACCTGCGCGACACGATCATGGTCGAGGGCGCCCACACGATCGCGGCGATCATCCTCGAGACCGTCGTCGGCACCAACGGCATCCTCGTCCCGCCGGACGGCTACCTGCAGGGCGTGCGCGACCTGTGCGACGAGCACGGCATCATGCTCATCGCCGACGAGGTCATGGCCGGCTTCGGCCGGTGCGGCGAGTGGTTCGCCGTCGACCACTGGGGCGTCCGACCCGACCTCATCACCTTCGCCAAGGGCGTCAACTCCGGCTATGTGCCGCTCGGCGGTGTCGTCATCTCAGACGAGATCCGGGCGACGTTCGACCAGCGCGCCTTCCCCGGCGGCCTGACCTACTCGGGCCACCCGCTCGCCTGCGCGTCAGCGGTCGCCTCGATCAACGCCTTCCACGAGGAGGGCATCATCGGCAACGCCCGCATGCTCGGCACCGACGTCATCGGGCCGCGGCTGCGCGAGATCGCGGCGAAGCACCCGAGCGTCGGCGACGTGCGCGGCCTGGGCGTCTTCTGGGCGGTCGAGCTGGTCCGGGACCGCGAGACCCGCGAGCCGCTGGTGCCCTACAACGCGGCAGGGGAGGCGGCCCGCCCGATGGCGGCCTTCGCCGCGGCGTGCAAGCAGCGCGGGCTGTGGCCGTTCACGCACTTCAACCGGACGCACGTCGTGCCCCCGTGCACGACGACGCCCGCCGAGGTCGAGGACGGTCTCGCGGTGCTCGACGAGGCGCTCTCGGTCGCGGACGAGTTCACCGTCTGAGAGCCGACCGAACGACATCGAGGACGTATGCCGTGTGGCCCAGCCACACGGCATACGTCCTCGGTCGTCCGCAGGTCGTACGTGGTCGAGGCTCAGGCATCGAGCTCGACGACGCCCGTGACGTTGGGGTCGACGGCGCGCTCGGCGGCGTCGACGGGCAGCGGCGGGGGAGTGCCGCCCCAGGCCGGGCAGAGCGCCCGGTGGTCGCACCAGTCGCAGAGCCGGCTCGGGCTGGGCCGCCAGTCGCCCGTGGTCGCCGCGCGCTCGATGGCCTGCCACAGGGCCTTGACCTTGCGCTCGGTGCCGAGCAGGTCCTGCTCGTCCGGCTCGTAGGCGACGATCTCGCTGTTGCCGAGGTAGACCAGCTGCAGGCGCTTGGGCATGACGCCCCGCTGGCGCCACAGCACGAGCGCGTAGAACTTCATCTGGAAGAGCGCCTTGGCCTCGAAGTGCTCCGAGGGCGAGCGCCCGGTCTTGTAGTCGACGACGCGCATCGCGCCGCCCGGCGCCACGTCGAGGCGGTCGACGTAGCCGCGCAGGACCAGGCCGTCGATCTCGGTCTCGACGTAGAGCTCTCGCTCGGCCGGCTCGAGCCGGGTGGGGTCCTCGAGGCCGAACCACGTCTGCAGCAGGGTCGCCGCGCCGGCGAACCACTCGTCGGTGCGTCCGTCGTGCTCCGTGAGCAGGTCGAGCATCGCCGGCTCCTCGTCGGCGAGGCGCTCCCACTCCTGGGGCACGAGCCCCACCGCGGCCTCGAGGGTGCGCTCGTGGGCCGGCAGGTCGAAGAGCCGCTCGAGGACGGCGTGCACGAGCGTGCCCCGCGCCGTGGCCTGGGTCGGAGGGGAGGGGAGCTTGTCGATGACGCGGAAGCGGTAGAGCAGCGGGCACGACATGAAGTCCGAGGCCCGACTGGGGGACAGCGCTGCAACCATGGGGCGACTGTATGCCGCTGCGGCGACACCGCCCCCGCGACGCCCACAGGCCACGCACGGGACCGGCACAGGGTGAGGCGTCGCGCAGGGCTTAGGCTCGGGTGCATGAGCACTCCCGTCCGCCCCTCCGCGGCCTACGGGTGGCGGATCGGCAGCCTCGCCGGGACACCGGTATACCTCGGTCGGTCCTGGCCAGTCATCGCCGTGCTCATCGTCGTCGTCTTCGGGCCCAACCTCGCCCGCGCCGACCGCGGAGCCTCGTACGGCTACCTGCTCGCGGCCGGCTACGCCGTCCTGCTGCTCGTCTCCGTCCTCGTGCACGAGGCGGCCCACGCCCTGGCCGCGCGCTGGCGCGGTCACCCGGTCAGCCGCATCGTGGCTGACGTGTGGGGTGGGCACACGGTCTACGACTCGACCCGCAGCTCGCCCACCACGACCGCGGTCGTCGCCGTCGTCGGTCCGCTGTCCAACCTCGTCCTCGCGGCGGTGGTGTGGGGCCTCCGCTCCCTGACGACCAACGAGACGGCGCTGACGCTGCTCGGCATCGTCGCCGTCGCCAACCTGCTCGTGGGCCTGTTCAACCTGCTGCCGGGGCTCCCGCTCGACGGCGGCCAGATCGTCAGCGCGCTCGTGTGGCGTGCCACGGGCAGCAAGGGCCGCGGCCTCGTCGCGGCCGGCTGGCTCGGCCGGGTCGTCGCGGTGCTCACCGTCGTGTGGTTCGCCGTGCGGCCGCTGGCCGAGGGACGACCGCCCCAGCTGTTCGACCTCGTGTGGCCGGTCGCGATCGCCTTCTTCCTCTGGCAAGGAGCGTCGGGCGCGGTCCGTGCCGGGCACATCCACGAGGCGACCGCGGGTCTTGCGACCGACGTGCTCGAGCCGCTGTCGCTCGTGGCCGGCACGGCCTCGGTCGCCCAGGTCGAGGCTGCGGTGGCCAGTGGCGCCTGGGTCGCTGCGGCGGACCCCGCCGGTTGGCCCCTCGGTGTCGTCGACGCCGACTCCGCCGCAGCGGTGCCGCCCGAGAGCCGTGAGCGCACGACCATCGCGTCGGTCACTGTCGCGCAGCCGGCCTCCTGGGTCATCGCGCTGCCCGGCGACGCCGTCCTGACCGAGCTCATCCGCGTCATGAGCGAGCGTGAGCTCTCCCTCGCCGTCGTCGTCGACGAGGTGACGCGCGACGTCCGCGGCCTGGCGAGCGCCGAGCACATCAACGCCGTCGTCGGGGCCGAGCTCTCCCGCCGCGGCCGCCGCTGACGCACCTCGGCCCTCTGCCACCGCGGTGTGGTGGGGTCGTCCCTCGACGGGGTCGTATGCCGTGTGCAGCCGCCCATCTGCCAAGGCATGCGGCCGCCGTGGGTGCGGTGGGAACGCTGTCCACACCTCCCTCGGGGCGGGCGACGCTGTCCACAGCCGCGCGGGAGGGGGCAGCGCCCGCCGCGTCTGCCCGACACGGTGGGTCCGTGGCCCGACACGCGGGCCGGAGGAGGCACCATGGCCACGAGCCGGACAGCGACGAGCACGACGAGCGCGAGGAAGAGCACTTTGAGCGCGACGATCTTGACGGGCGCGAGGAAGAGCACGACGGGCGCGACGGGCGCGGCCAGCGGGACGAAGAGCACGACGGGCGCGAGCCAGGACGACACCGTCCCCGGGCGCAACGAGGTGGCCATCCGAGGCCGGCTCGCGGCCGAGGCCGAGGAGCGCGAGCTGCCGAGCGGCGACCACATCGCGGTGCTGCGTGTCGTGGTCCCTCGCGACGCCCCGGCCGGCCGGCGCCGCCCGGCCGTCGACGGCCCGAGGCGGGCGACGGTCGACACCATCGACGTCGTGTGCTGGACGGCAGCCACGCGACGCTCCGCGATGCGACTGCGGGCCGGTGACCTCGTCGAGCTCGAGGGCGCCCTGCGCCGCCGGTTCTTCGGCGGACCGGGTGGTCGGCAGAGCCGCTACGAGGTCGAGGCGTCGGCGTTGCGGAGGGTGTCCGGGGCAGGGCCCGCCGGCACCTAGACTGTGCTCCCATGACCGACGCCGAGCAGTCCTCCGCAGCGCAGTCCCACGTCCCGGGAGCGCACGACCGCCGCGGCGTCTTCGAGGTCGGCGAGCGCATCCAGCTGACCGACCCCAAGGGGCGCCTGCACACGATCACGCTCGAGCCCGGCCGCGAGTTCCACACGCACCGTGGGTTCCTGCGCCACGACGACCTCATCGGCTCTCCTGACGGCTCGGTCGTCACCAACACCGCCGGTGTGGAGTACCTCGCGCTGCGCCCGCTGCTCAGCGACTACGTCATGTCGATGCCGCGCGGCGCCGCGGTCGTCTATCCCAAGGACTCCGGTCAGATCGTCCAGATGGCCGACATCTTCCCCGGTGCGACCGTCGTCGAGGCCGGCGTCGGCAGCGGCGCCCTGTCCATGTCGCTCCTGCGCGCCATCGGTGAGCGCGGCCGGTTGCTGTCCTTCGAGCGCCGCGAGGACTTCGCCGACATCGCGCGCGGCAACGGACGGGCCTTCTTCGGCGGTGACCACCCGGCGTGGACCGTCACGGTGGGCGACCTCGTCGAGTCCCTGCCGACCGTCGCCGAGCCGGGCACCGTCGACCGGGTCGTGCTCGACATGCTCGCGCCCTGGGAGTGCCTCGACGCCGTCTCCGACGCGCTCATCCCCGGCGGTGTGCTCATCTGCTACGTCGCCACGACCACCCAGCTGAGCCGCGTCGCCGAGGGCATCCGCGCCCACGGCGGCTTCACCGAGCCGTCCGCGTGGGAGTCCCTCGTGCGTGGCTGGCACCTCGAGGGCCTGGCCGTGCGCCCGCAGCACCGCATGCACGGTCACACCGGCTTCCTCATCACCACGCGCCGCCTCGCTCCCGGGGTCGTCCCGCCCGAGCGCAAGCGCCGCCCGGCCAAGGGCGCCTACGGCGACGCGGTCGACAACGGAGCCGCCGGCGGGGACTCGGTCGACACGCCCGGCGACGGTGCAGAGCGCACGGCCGTGGTGCCCGGGTCCACCGCCGCGACGGACATCCCGGCCGAGGCCTGGACGCCCGAGGCGCTCGGCGAACGCGTCAAGAGCGACAAGACGATCCGACGCGTACGACGATCACTGGCTGAAACGTCCGACGACATCGGCTGAGCCGGGGTTAGGGTCGAATCGTCACTATGTGCGAGTGACGGATTGAGGAGGCCGAGATGTCTGATGACGTCCGCAACCCAGACCCTGAGCGTGCCGCCGGCGCCGGAGCCCCCGGAGCCCCCGGAGCCCCGGGGGCGGGCGACGCTGCAGCGGGGGAACGCGAGCTCGCGGCCCTGCGTGCCGAGGTCGAGTCCCTGCGGGAGGTGACGCGGCACTCGCCGCAGCGCACCCGTGAGCTCGAGGCACGGCTCGCCCACGTCCAGACGAGCCTGTCGACGCTCTCGTCGCAGAACGAGCGCCTCGTGCGCACGCTCAAGGACGCCCGCGAGCAGATCGTCACCCTGAAGACGGAGGTCGACCGGCTCGCGCAGCCGCCGAGCACCTACGGGCTCGTCATCGACCCGCCCGACGACGGCGCCGTCGACATCATCACCGGCGGGCGCAAGATGCGGGTCGCGATCAGCCCCTCCGTCGACCAGCAGGAGCTGGGCCTCGGCCGCGAGGTCATGCTCAACGAGGCGCTCAACGTCGTCTCGGTGCACGGCTACGAGCGCGTCGGCGAGGTCGTCACCGTCAAGGAGCGCATCGACGACGAGCGTGTCGTCGTCGTCACCCACGGTGACGAGGAGCGGGTGTGCCGCATCGCGACGCCGCTGCTCGCCGAGCGCATCCGGGTCGGTGACTCGCTGACCCTCGACCCGCGGTCCAACTTCGTCCACGAGGTCATCCCCAAGCTCGAGGTCGAGGAGCTCGTCCTCGAGGAGGTCCCCGACGTCGACTACGAGGACATCGGTGGCCTCTCGGGGCAGATCGAGCAGATCCGCGACGCCGTCGAGCTGCCGTTCCTGCACCCGGAGCTCTACAAGGAGCACGCCCTCAAGCCGCCCAAGGGCGTGCTGCTCTACGGCCCGCCCGGCTGTGGCAAGACGCTCATCGCCAAGGCCGTCGCGGCCTCGCTCGCGCGCCAGGTGTCGGCCCGCACCGGGCAGCCGCTCGAGAAGAGCTACTTCCTCAACATCAAGGGCCCGGAGCTGCTCAACAAGTACGTCGGCGAGACCGAGCGGCACATCCGGCTGATCTTCCAGCGCGCCCGCGAGAAGGCCTCGGACGGCACGCCGGTCGTCGTCTTCTTCGACGAGATGGACTCGCTGTTCCGCACCCGCGGTTCGGGGGTCAGCAGCGACGTCGAGACGACCATCGTGCCGCAGCTGCTCGCCGAGATCGACGGCGTGGAGCGTCTCGACAACGTCATCGTCATCGGCGCCTCCAACCGTGAGGACATGATCGACCCGGCCATCCTGCGTCCCGGCCGGCTCGACGCGAAGATCAAGATCGAGCGGCCCGACGCCGAGAGCGCGCGCGACATCTTCAGCAAGTACCTCACCGACACCCTGCCACTCCACGAGCACGACCTGTCGGTCAACGGTGGCGACCGAGACGCGACGGTGGCCGCCATGATCACTGCCGCGGTCGAGCGGATGTACTCCGAGACGGAGGAGAACCGCTTCCTCGAGGTCACCTACCAGGGCGGCGACAAGGAGATCCTCTACTTCAAGGACTTCAACTCGGGCGCGATGATCCAGAACATCGTCGACCGCGCCAAGAAGCTCGCGATCAAGGACTTCCTGACGACCGGCCAGAAGGGCATCCGCGTCGAGCACCTCCTCGCGAGCTGCGTCGACGAGTTCAAGGAGAACGAGGACCTGCCCAACACGACCAACCCCGACGACTGGGCGCGCATCAGCGGCAAGAAGGGCGAGCGCATCGTCTACATCCGCACGCTGCTCAAGGGCAAGGACGGCACCGAGCCGGGTCGCTCGATTGCCACGGCCAACACCGGTCAGTACCTCTGAGCCGATCGCGTATGCCGGGTGGCCCGGTTCCCGGGCCACCCGGCCTCTCGACGTGGCGGGGTGGGCCGGCTGTGGCCTCTCGACGGTCGAGAAGGGGCCACACGTGGCCTCTCGACGGTTGAGCCGGGCGGTCTGGTCGCTCTAGGTGCGGTGGGGCGCGCGGGCGCGGCGGAGGGCATACGCCCCCAGCGCGCGCCAGCCGAGCAGGAAGAGCGCGAGGACGACCGACGCGACCACGACGAAGCTGACGGCCGTGCCGGAGCCGACCGCATGGCGCAGCAGCATCCCGACGAGCACGGTGGCGAACCACACGGTGACGCCCGGCGCGACGTCGAGCGGCCACGCGCGGCGCACGACCCGCACGACGAGCCAGCCGAGGCCGGTCCCGACGAGGAACGGCCACGCCGTGGACAGCACGCCGACAACGGGGCTCGCCTCGTCGTGGCTGGCCCGTCCCACCGCTGCGAAGAGCAGGACGAGCAGGACGTCGAGGAGCAGCGCGACCGCGGGGCGGCGCCACCAGGGCGAACGGGTCATGACGGCGTGTCGAAGGGCAGCTTGGCCTGCGGCGGCGCGTGGGTCGGGTCGACGCCCTCGAAGAGCGAGCTCACCGAGCGGCCGTGGTGGATGCGGCTGATCGCCTCGGCGAACAGGGCCGACACCGACCGCACCTTGAGCTCGGGCCAGCCGTCGGGTGCCGGCACCGTGTCAGTCGTGACGACCTCGGTGACGAACGGGTGGTCGCGCAGCCGCTCGACGGCCTTGCCGGCGAAGAGCCCGTGCGTGCAGACGATCGCGGCCTCGGTCGCCCCGGCGTCCTTGAGCCGGTCCATGAGCTCGAGCATCGAGCCGCCGGTCGCGATCTCGTCGTCGAGGATGATGGCCCGCCGGCCCGACACGTCACCGACGATCGAGTCGATGACGACCCGGTCGTCGGCCACCCGCTGCTTGGAGCCGGCTGCCACGGGCAGGCCGAGCAGGCGTGCGAACTGGGTCGCGACCTTGGCGTTGCCGAGGTCGGGGCTGACGACGATCGAGCCGGACAGGTCGTTGTCGCGGAAGTGGTCGGCGAGCACGCCGATGGCCGTGAGGTGGTCGACGGGGGTCGAGAAGAAGCCGTGCACCTGCGGCGCATGCAGGGCCATCGTCAGCACCCGGTGGCAGCCGGCCGTCGAGATCATGTCGGCCACGAGGCGCCCGCCGAGGGAGATGCGCGAGGCGTCCTTCTTGTCGGACCGGGCATAGGCGTAGTGCGGCATGACGGCGGTGATCTGGGCCGCCGAGGCGCCGCGGGCCGCGTCGATCATGAGGAGCAGCTCCATGAGGTGCTCCTGCGTGGGCGGCACGAGCGGCTGCACGATGTAGACGTCGCGTTGTCGGCAGTTCGCGAGCAGCTGCGCCTGGAGGCAGTCGTTGCTGAACCGCTTGATGTCGACGGGGGAGCGGGTCACCCCCAGGTGGGAGCAGATCCGGTCGGCCAGGGCGGGGTGCGCCGAGCCGCTGAAGACGACGACGTCGTTCACTTCGAGACCATCCCTCACGAGACTCGCGTGCGTTCGCAGACTATCCGACCACCTCGGGTCGCGCGTGGCGTGCGACCCATTCGACGAGCTCGGAGCGGGCGGCGCCACCGACGCGCGTCGCGCCGGGGAAGCTCATGAAGCCGTGCGGGACCCGGGGGTAGTTCGTGTGCCGGACGTCGACCCCTGCCGCGCGCAGCGCCTCGGCGTAGGCGGCCCCCTCGTCGCGGAGCGGGTCGAGGTCGGCCGTCTGGACGAGTGTCGGCGGCAGACCGGCCAGGTCCTTCGCGTGCAGCGGCGAGACGAGCGGGTCGAGCGGGTCGAGGGCGTCGTCCTCGCTGCCGAGGTAGTGCCCGAGGAACATGTCCATGTCGCTGCGGGTCAGGATCGGCGCCTGGGCGTGCTGGGCCACGGACGGCGAGCTCATCGTCGCGTCGACGGCGGGGTAGACGAGCGCCTCGTAGGCGATGTCGGCGCCACCCTCCGCACGCAGCACCTGGGCGGTCACGGCAGCGAGGTTGCCGCCGGCCGAGTCGCCCGCGAGCCCGAGGCCCGTCGGCCAGATGCCGGAGAGGGACCCCTCCGTGGTGCCGGCCGACGCCGCCCAGCGAGCGGCGTCGACGCAGTCGTGCGCGGCTCGGGGCGCGCGGTGCTCGGGCGCCAGACGGTAGTCGACGTTGAGCACGGCCACCCGTGCCCGATCGGCGACCCAGGCGCACAGGGGGTCGTAGCCGCGCGTGTTGCCCAGCACCCACCCGCCACCGTGGAACCACAGCATCGCCGGGAGGACCTCGCCCTCGGTGCCTGGTGGACGGTAGGTGCGGACCGCGACCTCGTGCCCGTCACGCGCCCGGAAGCTCGTCGCACCGATCGCGACCCCGTCGGGGACGGCCCCGGTGACCCAGGTGTACGGCAGCCTCGTCGGGGCGAACCACGCTCTGCTGCGGGCGATCTCGTCTGCGGTCTGCATCCGCTCCGAGCTCCGCGAGCGGCTCAGGGCGCGGGCGAGGAGCTTGGTGCGCAGGGGCATGTCCCAGGAGTCGCTGACCGTCACCGCGTCAGTCTCGCACCGGATGCCGGGGTCTCGCGCACCGGGCGCCCGGGGGGTCGACCCGCATTGCAGCACGGGTTCCGCACGGGTCCAGCACGGGTTCCGCACGGGGCCTGCACGGGGTCTGCACGGCGACGCTGCGGCGAATCGGTCCTCGGCTCGGGCAGGATTGACCCATGCCCGGCGACTCGGAGAGGACTCGGGCCCCGCTGGACGGGGCCGACCTCAGCCGTGCCGAGCAGTCTGACGACACCACGGGGGAGAGCATGCACCAGACGGCGGAAGAGGCCGGGACCCGGCCCGAGGGGGCCGGGCAGCCGGACACCGGTCCCGACGGGGTCCACGTCGAAGCCCCTCAGGGGGCGCCGGCGGAGGTCCCCCAGGAGGCGCCCTCGGGAGCCACCGAGGGAGCCACCGAGGGAGCCCCCAGGACGGCCCCCGACGTCGAGGTCGTGGAGCCCCCGATCCCCGAACGGGTCCGGCGGCCCGTCGACGGCGCGCGCCTGGCCGTTGCCGTCGTGCTCCTCGTGCTCGGGCTGGTCGTCTCCGACCTGGCGGCCGGTACCCGCGGCGCGGTCGAGCAGGACCTCACCGACGCCACGAGCGGACTGCCCCGGCTCCTGCTGACCCTGCTGGGCTGGATGAGCGGCATCGGCGTGCTGCTCCTGCCGATCGGGGTCGGCGCCGACCTGCTCGTGCGTCGCCGTCCCATGCAGCTGATCCAGGCGCTGGGTGCGGCGGTCGTCGCCGGGATCCTCGTGATCGTCCTGGCGGTCCTCGTGCAGTCCGGCAACGGGGGCTTCGTCACCGACGTGCTGACGCGTCCGACGGCCACGGGACAGACCGGTCCGCTCGACATCGTCATCGTCTCGATGCTCGCCCTCCTCACGGTCGCAGACATCTCCGGCCGCAAGTGGATCTCGCCCATCGCGACCACGGTCGTCATCGCGACGCTCGTGACCACCCTGCTCTCCGGCGCCATGACGCTCGCGGCGCTCGCGTGCTCGCTCCTCGTCGGCTGGATCGTCGGGCTCGCCGCGCGGCTCGTGTTCGGCGTGACGTCCACCCGCCCCCCGGGCACCGAGGTGGCCGCCGTCCTCGTCTCGGGGGGCGTGCCGCTCACCAGGCTCGAGCTGATCGACGCCAACGACGCCGGCGACCGCCGCTACGTCGGCTCCACGCCCCACGGTCCCCTCGACGTGCACGTCATCGACCGCGACACCTTCGGTCTCGCGTCCGGTCGGCGCCTGCTGCGCGTGCTGCGCCTCCGCAGCGGTTTCACCCGGCCGCCCGCCCTGACGCTGAAGTCCGAGGTCGAGCACCGCACGCTCATGGGGCTGGCGCTGCGCGACGCCGGCATCCGTGCCCCCAAGCCGGTCGCGGTCTCCGAGGTCGGACCGTTCTCGGCCGTCATCGCCTACGACGAGCCGCATGGCACGCCCCTCAGCGACCTCGCCTGGCCCGACGGCGGAGCAGAGGACGGGACAGGCGGTGAGCCGGACTCCCGGCTGGACGACGCCCGGCTCGCCGCGATCTGGCGGCTCGCGGCCACGCTCCACCGCCGCCGCCTCGTGCACCGTCAGCTCGGTCCGTCGACGATCCTGCTCGACGACCAGGGCGGGGTCGCCCTCTCGCGGCTCGGCAGCGGCGACGTCGCCGCCGACGACATCAGCCTGCGCATCGACCTCGCCCAGCTGCTCACGACCGTGGCGCTCACCGTCGGGCCCGAGCGCACCGTGGAGTCGGCCGTCGCCGTCCTCGGCGAGGACGCCGTGCTGCGGGCGGTGCCCGTGCTGCAGCCGGTCGCCCTCAGCCCCGACGCCCGCGCCGCGCTCAAGGGGTCCAAGTCGGTCATGGGCGAGCTGCGTGAGCGTCTCGTCGCCCTGCGCCCCCAGGCCGAGGCCGTCGAGCCGGTGCAGCTGCGGCGCATCTCCCTCAAGGCCGTTGCGACCCTCGTCATGGGTGGCATCGCCGGCTACGTCGTGCTGAGCCAGCTGGCCCAGGTGAACCTCAGCCAGGTGATCAGCACCGCCGACTGGCGCTGGGCCGTGGTCCTCCTGGCCTTCGCGGGACTCACCTTCGCCGGGGCCTCGATCGCCCTCGCCGGCGCGGTGCAGATCCACCTGCGCTTCGTCCGGACGTACATGACGCAGCTCGCCGTCGCCTTCAGTGGGCTCGTCGCACCCGCCGCCGTCGGCAACATCGCGCTCAACACCCGCTACCTCCAGACCTCGGGGCTGTCCCCGACGGTCGCGGGTGCCAGCGTGGGGGTGGCCCAGGTCGCCCAGTTCTGCTCGTACTTCGTGCTGCTCGTCATCTCCGGCGTGCTCGCCGGCACCGGCCCCGCCGTGTCGTTCAGCCCGTCCCCGGTGCTCGTCGCGGTCATCCTCGCCGTCCTCATCGCGCTGCTCGCACTGCTCGCCATCCCACGGGTCCGCGCGCTCATCACCGACCGCGTGCTGCCGCAGATCAAGTCCGCGGTGCCCCAGGTCCTCGCCGTGCTGCAGCACCCGAAGAAGCTCAGCCAGCTGCTCGGTGGCGCGCTCCTGCTCGACGTCTCGTTCGTCGCGGCCCTCGTGTGCGCCACCCGCGCCTTCGGCGCCGACGCGCCCGTGGCAGCGGTCGCGGTCGTCTACTTCGCCGGCGCCATCATCGGGTCGGCGGTGCCGACGCCTGGTGGCCTCGGCGGCATCGAGGCGGCCATGTCGGCGGGCCTGATCGCCATCGGCGTCGACAGTGGCACCGCCGTCTCCTCGGTCCTGCTCTACCGCCTCGCGACCTACTGGCTGCCGATCCCGTTCGGCTGGTTCTCGCTGGGCCGGCTGCAGAAGGTCGGGGCCATCTGAGCCCGGCCACACGGCATACGTCCACGGTCGTCGACGGACCGCCCGCGGCACGGGCGGTGCCGGCGGTTATCGTCGGGCCATGACGGTGCGGCGGATCATGGGTCTCGAGACCGAGTACGGCATCTCGGTGCCCGGCGACCCCATGGCCAACCCGATGTTCCTCTCGGGCCAGGTCGTCAGCGTGTATGCCGCGGCGCAGGGCATCCGCTCCAACCAGTCGAGCTGGGACTACGCCTTCGAGGACCCGCTGCGCGACGCGCGGGGGTGGCAGCTCGACCGGCAGACCGCCGACCCGAGCCAGCTCACCGACGTCGAGGACCCCACCCTCGCCAACGTCGTGCTCACCAACGGGGCGCGCTACTACGTCGACCACGCCCACCCGGAGTACAGCTCACCCGAGGTGACCCTGCCGCGCGACGCCGTCATCTGGGACCGCGCCGGCGACGCCATCGCGCTCGAGTCGGTGCGCCTGCTCGCCGCCCGTCCCGGGCAGCCGCCGGTCAACCTCTACAAGAACAACGCCGACGGCAAGGGCCAGTCCTACGGCACCCACGAGAACTACCTCATGCCCCGGCGCACGCCCTTCCCGGACATCGTGCGCGGCCTCATCCCGTTCTTCGTGACGCGCCAGGTCGTCTGCGGCGCCGGGCGCGTCGGGCTGGGCGTCGACAGCAGGGGAGCGGGCTACCAGCTCAGCCAGCGCGCCGACTTCTTCGAGACCGAGGTCGGGCTCGAGACCACGCTCAAGCGCCCGATCATCAACACCCGCGACGAGCCCCACGCCGTTGCCGACCGCTACCGGCGCCTGCACGTCATCATCGGTGACGCCAACCACCTCGACGTCGCGACGCTGCTCAAGACGGGCACGACCTCGCTCGTCCTCGGCATGATCGAGGACGGTCACCTCACCGAGGACTGGTCGATCCGACGTCCGGTGGCCGCGCTGCAGACGATCTCCCACGACCCGACGCTCGCCGCGACCGTCGAGCTCGTCGACGGCCGGACCGTCACGGCGCTCGACGTGCAGTGGATGTACCTCGAGGCGGCCCGGGCGTGGCTCGACGCGCGTGGCGAGGACCCCGAGCCCGAGGCCACCGCCGAGGTCATGGGCCTCTGGGAGGAGGTCCTGACCGGCCTCGGCCGCGACGTCATGTCGTGCGCGCCGTTGCTCGACTGGGTCGCCAAGCTGAAGCTCCTCGAGGGCTACCGCGCCCGCGACGGTCTCGCCTGGGACGACCACCGCCTCGCCGCCATCGACATCCAGTGGGCCGACGTGCGCCCCGAGAAGGGCCTCGTGCACCGCCTGCGCGACCGCGGCATGCTGCGCGACCTCGTCTCGCCCGAGGAGGTCAAGGCCGCGCAGGCCACGCCGCCCGAGGACACCCGCGCCTGGTTCCGCGGTGAGTGCGTGCGCCGGTTCACCTCGCAGGTCTTCTCCGCAAGCTGGGACTCCGTCGTCTTCGACGTCCCGAGCCGGGCGAGCCTGCAGCGCGTGCCCATCCTCGAGCCCGAGCGCGGCACCCGGGCCCAGGTCGGCGCCCTGCTCGAGCAGAGCGCCGACGTCGGAGAGCTGCTCCGCGGGCTGGCCACGCCCGAGTGAGCGACCCACGCTAGGTCCGCACGAGCACTCCCGCCGCGACGAGCGCATCGAGCGCCGCCCCGACGAGCTCGCGTGCCTGCGGGTGCGGACCGTGCTCGCGCTCGGCAGCCTCCACGAGGTCGTCGACGTCGGCAAGGCTGACCGGCCCTGCTGCGGGGTCATGCACGGGCTCGACGGCGTCCCACAGCGTCAGTCCCAGCGGGCTGAGCCGGACCGGGTCGGTCCCGACGAGCAGGACGGCTCCGTCCCGAGTGCGTATGCCGTCCGCGACCGGGGCGCGCACGTACCCCAGCCGTTCGGCCGGGTCCCTCCCTGACGGCATACGAGAGCGATCCGTGAGGTCGACGGGGAGGTCGACGGGGAGGACGACGGGGGGCACCGGGGGAGTCGGGGCGGAGGGTGCGTCGAGCAACGCGTGGAGGAGCGGCTCGAGGTCCTCCGCCTCGGAGTAGTGCGCCCGGTGCACCCCGGCGCCGTCCGCGGCGAGCGCCGCGAGGCTCACGAGCGGGCGAGGCAGACGGGTCAAGGCGCTCGTGTGCCCGACGAGCTGCGTGACGGCCTCGAGCGGGTGGAGGCGCTCGAGCCACGGCGGCCCGGACAGGCCCGGGTCGCGCTCGAGGAGGACCACCGCAGCGAGGTGCAGCCGCTCCGGGCACGGCGCGAGACCCAGCTGGTCCGGCCCCACGTGCACCTTGTCGTCCTCGACGTCGGGATCGACGACGAGCGACAGGGGTTTGGGGAAGGGCGGCACCGTGCCGTCTTCGAGGACGGCCACCGTCTCGTCGGTCACGTAGCCGAAACCGCCCCGCGCGAGCCTCGCCGCGGCCGTCGTCTTGCCCGTGCCCGACGCGGCGACGAGCGCCACGACGGACCCGTCGGGCCTGCTCAGCCCGGCGGCGTGGAGCAGCACCGCGCGACCCGACAGCAGGTCGATGCCGAGGTCGGTGAGGTCGTAGGCCAGCCGGTGCGAGAGCGGGCGGGTCAGGGGCAGGTCGGACTGCTCCGAGCGGATCGTGCGCACACGGCCCCGAGGTG
Source organism: Terrabacter tumescens (assembly GCF_014646815.1). Taxonomy (GTDB): domain Bacteria; phylum Actinomycetota; class Actinomycetes; order Actinomycetales; family Dermatophilaceae; genus Terrabacter; species Terrabacter tumescens. The sequence continues at coordinate 738,312 of NZ_BMNZ01000001.1, read as the reverse complement.
TCGGGACGACGCACCGGGACCACGCCGCCCGGACCTGCTCGCGTGGCTCAGGTCCGGCGAACCGCACACCGACGACCTCGCCGAGGACGCGGAGGCAGAGCAGGCCGTCGGACGGGAGGTCGACGGCCCGCTCGGTCACCGCTCTCAATCGAGCCCGGCCACGCGTGACTCCGTCTTCACGACCGCCGCCGCTGCGCCCGACCGCACGGCGCACGAGCCGAAGTCGACCGGGTCGGCGCTGCCGGACGTGCCGGCCCGCACGGTGCGCCACACCGAGCCGGACACCGTGAACGTCGACACCGTGGTCCAGCCCGGGTCACTCTGGGACGGCGCGCTCCCGCTGGTGCTCGCGTTGCGCTGCAGCGTCACGGTCATCGTCACGCCGACAGCGTTGCCCGGGATCCCGCTGAGGCTGCTCGAGTAGGGCCGGCTCTGCGACGTCCGGTAGGTCAGAGGGAAGCGCTGGCAGCCCCCGGACTCGCCGACCGGGCTGAGCTTGAAAGCGGGACGGAAGCCCGCACCCGAGCCGTTCTGGTCGTTGTGGCGCCCCGCGACCTCGATCTGGAAGTTGTCCAAGGTGTCGACCTCGCGGAAGCGGTACCACGCCGAGTCGACGGTGCAGTTGCAGATCTCGATGTAGACGGGCAGCCAGGCGCGCCCGTAGCCCGTCCGGATGCGGGGCACGCCGAGGTCCGGGCTCTGGGCGTTGGCCCGGCAGACGGCGTCGACGTCGGTGAAGACGTTGGGACCCATCTGGATCGAGCCGCTCACGGTGCACCGGCTGATGCCGGCGTGGGCGGCCGGTGCCCCCATCGCGAGGACCGGCACGGCCCACGCGGCCCCCTTCACGACGGCGCGTCGTGACTGACCGCGAGAAGGCGCGGTCGCCTTCTGCTGTGCAGCGTTCATCGGTTACTCCCCCGAGTAGATGCAGTTGTCGAGTCGCCGTCCTCGACGGCGACCGCGCACAACGTAACAGCGAGGCGCAGGCGTGGGAACGCTTGGCACGCAAGGTGTCCGGCTTGTCCCGCTGTGTCCCGGCGCGTCGTCGGGGCGTCCGTCCGCAGCGGGTGCTCGGACGGCGGGGGCCGAACGGGTTAGGGTCGGGTCACGAGGTCCAACACGTCTGGGAGGTAGCCATGCCGGGTCAGGAGCACGCCAAGCCGCAGCGTCGTGACGAGGAGCCGCCGGAGACACCGGAGGCACCCCCGACCGCGCCCGCCGGGGCCGCCGTCAAGGAGGGCCTGTCCGACGACATCGACAGCGTCCTCGACGAGATCGACGGCGTCCTCGAGTCCAACGCCGAGGAGTTCGTCCGGGGCTTCGTGCAGAAGGGCGGCCAGTGACCCAGTCGTCCACGGGACGCCCGCGCCGGCTCGACGACGCCTTCCTCACTGCCGGGTCGTCGTCGTTCACCGAGTTCCTGACGGCCTACCGTCCCGAGCTGCTGCCTGCCGGACGCCGCCTGCCGTCCGGGGCCACCATCGAGGCACCGCACGGCACCACCATCGTCTCGCTGCTCTTCGAGGGCGGCGTCGTCATGGCCGGTGACCGTCGCGCCACCATGGGCAACGTCATCGCCAACCGCGACATGGAGAAGGTCTTCGCGGCCGACGACTACAGCGTCGTCGGCATCGCCGGCACCGCGGGCATCGCCATCGAGCTCGTCCGGCTCTACCAGGTCGAGCTCGAGCACTACGAGAAGATCGAGGGCGCGATCATGTCGCTCGAGGGCAAGGCCAACCGCCTCGCCTCGATGATCCGCGGCAACCTCGCGCTGGCCATGCAGGGGCTGACGGTCGTCCCGACGTATGCCGGGTTCGACCTCGACTCGGCCACCGGCCGCATCTACTCCTACGACGTCACAGGCGGCTGCTACGTCGAGAGCGGCCACCACTCCACCGGGTCCGGCTCCGTCTTCGCGCGCGGTGCCCTGAAGAAGCTGTGGCGGCCGGGCCTGGAGGAGCAGCAGGCCGTGTCGGTCGCCGTCGAGGCGCTCTACGACGCGGCCGACGACGACTCCGCCACCGGCGGCCCCGACCTCGGCCGTCAGATCTGGCCTACCGTCGCGGTGGTCGACCACTCCGGTGCGCGGTTCGTCGGCCAGGACGTCCTTCAAGGACACGTGGAGCGCGTCGTTGCCGCGCGCCGCGACAACCCGGGAGGTGCCCGATGAGCATGCCGTTCTACGTCCCGCCCGAGCAGGTCATGAAGGACCGGGCCGACTTCGCGCGCAAGGGAATCGCCCGCGGACGTTCGGTCGTCGTGGTGGGCTACGACCGCGGCATCGCCTTCGTCGCCGAGAACCCGTCGCGCGCCCTGCACAAGGTGTCGGAGATCTACGACCGCATCGCGTTCGCGGCCGTCGGGCGCTACAACGAGTTCGAGAGCCTCCGGGTCGCCGGCATCCGCTACGCCGACCTGCGGGGCTACTCCTACGACCGCACCGACGTCACGGCGCGTGCCCTGGCCAACACCTACGCGCAGACGCTCGGCGCGGTGTTCACCCAGGAGTCGAAGCCCTTCGAGATCGAGATCGTCGTGGCCGAGGTCGGGGCCGACAGCGACTCCGACCAGATCTTCCGGCTGACCTACGACGGGTCGGTCGCCGACGAGCAGGGCTTCGTCGCGATGGGTGGAGCGAGCGAGGTTGCAGAGGAGCGTCTCGGCACCGGCTGGCGGCCGGGCATGACGCTGAGCGAGGTGCTGCGGCTCGCCGTCGACGTGCTCGGTGCCGGTGGCAACGGCGAGCGCCGAGACCTGGACGAGGCGCAGCTCGAGGTGGCCGTGCTCGACCGCGACCGTCCGCGCCGCTCGTTCCGGCGCATCGGCGGCCCGCTGCTGACGCGACTGCTCGGCGAGCCTCGCGAACCCCGAGAGACCACCGACGTGCCGGCCGCAGCGCTCGGCTCGGAGTCGCCTGTGGCACAAGCGGACTCAGCCGAGGACGCGTCGCCCGGGGCATCGGGCCCGCCGACCCCACCCGCCTGACCCCTGGGTGCCCTGCCGAGCAGGACGCCGCGGACGGCGAAGGCCGCCCACCGAGCCGGTGGGCGGCCTTCGTCGTGCTGTCGAGCTCGAGCGGCGTTCAGCGTCGCGTCGCGCCGACCTTGTCGCCGGAGGCGGTGCGCTGGTAGTACGACGACTGGTCGGAGCCGTAGGACGAGTCGCCCTCGGCCTCAGTGCCAGCCTCGGTGCCGGTCTGGTCGCCGGCCTCGTCGTCGGACGCTGCCTCGGGTGCCGCGTCGGAGGCGGAGGGCTGGGCGTCGTCCGCGGCCTCATCCACCTGCTCCGGCTCGGCGTCGGAGGCCTGCTGCGCGGGCGCGGGGACCGGCTGCTGGGCCTCGGCGACCTGGGCCGGCTGGGCCGGCTTGTCCGGGGTGCCGAGGGTGTCCATCAGTGCGCCACCACCGAGGGTGGCGAGCATCTGGCGGACGTTGCCCAGCTGGGCGGTGATGCTGTCGCGCTGCGCCGTTGCGGCGGCGAGCTCGCGGTCGGACTCCTCACGCAGCCGCGAGGCGTGGTCGCGGGCCTCGGAGACGATCTGGTCGGCCTGCGTCTGGGCGTTCTCGAGGAGTCGCTCGGCACGGGCCCGCATCTCGTGCGCGTCGTGCTCGGCGCGCTCGGTGAGCTGCCGGAGACGGGACTCGCTCTCGCTGAGGGCGGCCTCCTGCTGCTGGCGCCGCGCCTCGAACTCGGCGTCGGCCGACTCCCGGCGGGCCGCCAGCTTGACCTCGAGCTCGGCGGACGCCGTCGACGCCTTGAGGCGGTGCGCCTCGAACTCGGCGGCGGCCTCCTGACGCTGCGCAGCGGTGACGCTCTGGGCCTCGGCCACGATGGCCTGGGCCTCGCGGTTGGCCTGGGCGATGATCCGCACGGCCTCCTCGTCGGCACGGGCGCGGGCCTGCTCGGCATACGTGGCCGTCGTCGCCTTGAGCTCGGCGGCAGAGCGGTTGGCACGCTCGCGGATCTCGTCGGCCTCGCCCGAGGCGCGCGAGCGCATGTCCGCGGCCTCCTGGTCGGCGAGCGTCAGGATCTGTGCGATGCGCTCACCGAGGTCGGAGAAGGTCTGGGCCTGGGTCGGCGAGCTGTTCTTCTTCAGGTCGGCCATGACTCGTGACTGCTGACCGAGCTGTCCCCTGAGGTCGGTCAGCGCGGCGTTGAGCTTCGTCAGCTCGACGCTGCGCTCGGCAGCGTCCTTCTTGGCAGCCTGGAGGGTGCGGTTCTGCGACTCGATGAACGAGTCGACCTCTTCCGGCTCGTAGCCACGGCGGGAGAACTTGAAGTGGGGTCTGTCGATCATTTCCGTCCAATGCAGGGATGGTGGAGGGGTACGGCATGAGGGGACAACGGCCATTGTGACAGTCGCCCGCGTCAGTAGCACGCCCGCGTCCGGCGGGTGTCGGCCCGTGGCGTGGTCCTTCCCGGCGGACGGCACGAGCGCCACCTAGAGTTGGTTCATGGAGCGGCGGATCTTCGGGATCGAGAACGAGTACGGCGTCACCTGCACCACGCAGGGCCAACGGCGCCTGACCCCGGACGAGGTCGCGCGCTACCTCTTCCGCCGGGTCGTGGCCTGGGGGCGCTCGAGCAACGTCTTCCTCGGCAACGGTGCGCGCCTCTACCTCGACGTCGGCTCCCACCCGGAGTACGCCACGGCCGAGTGCGACTCCGTGCGCGAGCTCGTGATCCAGGACAAGGCGGGGGAGCGGATCCTCGAGGGCCTCGTCGAGGACGCCCAGGGCCGGCTGCGCGACGACGGCGTCGAGGGCGAGATCTTCGTCTTCAAGAACAACACCGACTCGGCGGGCAACTCCTACGGGTGCCACGAGAACTACCTCTACGGCCGCGGCGGTGACTTCCAGCGGGTCTCCGACATGTTCATCCCGTTCCTCATCAGCCGGCAGATCGTCTGCGGAGCGGGCAAGGTCGTGGCGACGGCCCACGGCGCGAGCTTCGCCGTCAGCCAGCGCGCCGACCACATCTGGGAGGGCGTGTCCTCGGCGACCACCCGCAGCCGCCCCATCATCAACACTCGCGACGAGCCCCACGCCGACGCCGAGAAGTACCGCCGCCTGCACGTCATCGTCGGCGACTCGAACATGTCCGAGACGACCAACCTGCTCAAGGTGGGCAGTGCGGACCTCGTGCTGCGGATGATCGAGGCGGGCGTCGTCATGCGCGACCTGTCGATGGAGAACCCCATCCGCGCCATCCGCACCATGAGCCACGACACGACCGGCCGGGCCACGGTCCGGCTCGCCAACGGCCGCGAGCTCTCGGCGCTCGACATGCAGCGCGAGTACCTCGACAAGGCCGTCGAGTTCGTCGACCGCGAGGGGATGAACAGCCCCGACACCAAGCAGGTCATCGACCTCTGGGGCCGCGCGCTCGACGCCATCGGCTCGGGTGACCTCGGCGCCATCGACACCGAGATCGACTGGGTCATCAAGTACCGCCTCATCGAGCGCTACCGCGCCAAGCACGGGCTGGCACTGACCGACGCCCGGGTCCAGCAGATCGACCTCGCCTACCACGACATCAACCGGCGTCGCGGGCTCTTCTACCTGCTCCAGCGGCACGGTCGCACGGCGCGCGTCGCCTCCGACGTGGAGGTGTTCCAGGCCAAGGTGCGGCCGCCACAGACGACGCGGGCCAAGCTCCGCGGTGACTTCATCCGCGCCGCGCAGGCCCACGGGCGTGACTTCACCGTGGACTGGGTGCACCTGAAGCTCAACGACCAGGCCCAGCGCACGGTGCTGTGCAAGGACCCGTTCCGTGCCGTGGACGAGCGGGTCGAGCGGCTCATGGAGACGATCGACCGCTCGCCGACGGTCCAGCGGCCGCTCTGACGGGCTGCACCGACCCGGGCGGCCTGCCATCCCAACCTGTCAGCGCGCTGTGCGTCTCGCACAAGGGGCGGCGTTACAGTGACGGGGATTTGCCCAGCGGGACCTCCACGCCCGCCCCCCCCGACCGAAAGTCTTCCCCTGTGCGCTCCCACCGTCCGGCCGCTCGCACGGCCGCTGCCCTGATCGCTGCCCTCGGGCTCACGACCGTCGCCGCGTGCGGGTCGAGCTCCTCGGGCTCCGACGGCACCGCCACGACCAACGTCGCCGCCTCGGCCGCCCTCAAGGGGGTGACGGCCACCGGTGCCGTCGACCTCAAGACGGCACCGAAGGTCGCCCTCGGCGCCACGCCGATCAGCTCCAAGACCGTCGAGCACAAGGTGCTGACCCCCGGCACCGGCAAGGCTGCCACCAAGGCTGACACCGTGCGCCTGCGCGCGCAGATCTACAACGGCACGAGCGGCAAGCTCATCGACGACGGCTACGCCGCGGGCCGCTCCGAGGAGGGCTACCGCCTCGGACGCACCGACATCGTCGCCGGGTTCACCGAGGGCCTCGTCGGCGCCACGAAGGGCGGCCGCATCGCCTTCACGATCCCGCCCGAGAAGGGCTTCGGGTCGGCCGGCAACGAGCAGCTCGGCGTCAAGGGCACCGACACGATCGTCGTCGTCGCCGACATTGCCGACGTCCACACCCCGCTGACCACGATCGACGGCACCCAGACGCCGGCGCCGGCCGGTCTGCCGACGGTGGAGTTCAAGAACGGCCCGACCAAGGAGCCCACCGTCACGGTGCCCAAGTCGGCGGCTCCGACCACGGCGCAGCAGGCGACCCTGGTCCAGGGCACCGGCGCGACGGTGCAGAAGGGCCAGACGATCAGCGCCCAGTACCACGGCGTCCTCTGGAAGGACGGCAGCGTCTTCGACTCCTCGTGGCAGCGCGGTGCGGCCGCCGACTTCCCGATCGGTGTCGGTGGCGTCATCCCCGGTTGGGACAAGACACTGGTGGGCAAGAAGGTTGGCAGCCGCGTGCTGCTCGTCATCCCGCCGGCCGACGGCTACGGCAAGGCCGGCAGCCCGCCGAAGATCTCCGGCACGGACACCCTGGTGTTCGTCGTGGACATCCTCGACGCGTACTGAGCAGCACCCGGACCGGCGACCCGCTCGCCACCCGAGTCACCTGACTCACCCGATCCACTGAGTCACCAACGAAAGGGAAACGCACGCATGGCACTGGACCCGAACCGCACCAAGCCCGAGATCGACTTCCCGGAGGGCGAGGCCCCCGCCGACCTCGTCATCGAGGACCTCATCGAGGGTGACGGCCGCGAGGCGAAGGCCGGGGACACCGTCAGCGCCCACTACGTCGGCGTCGCGCACTCGACGGGCGAGGAGTTCGACTCGTCCTGGAACCGCGGCAGCGCGCTCGACTTCCGCCTCGGCGTCGGCATGGTCATCCCCGGCTGGGACAAGGGCATCGAGGGCATGAAGGTCGGCGGTCGGCGCAAGCTGACGATCCCGGCCCACCTCGCCTACGGCGACCGCGGCGCAGGCGGCGCCATCAAGCCCGGCGAGACCCTCATCTTCGTCGTCGACCTCGACGACGTGAGATGAGAAGCTTCTAGTCCTTCAGCAGCCGGGCGGCATACCGCCCTGCGACGGCCGCGCCGAGGAATCCGGCGCGGTCGTCGTCGTATCCGCGGCCCATCGTGCTCAGCGTCACGGGCGAGGACCGCAGCGCCTCCTCGAGGCCGTCGGTCTCCACCTCGTGGAGCACGAGACGGCCGGCGCTGGCCGCCGCCAGCCCCTTCGCCTGCTCGAGCACCCGCGCGCCGAGCTCGCCGGGCAGCAGCGGCACGGTCACGTCGGCCGGCACGAGCGACACGCGGCCGTATGCCGTGAGGCTGTGGTGCGAGACGCCGCGGTGCCGCTCGCGCGGGTCGGCCTCCGAGATCCGCAGGGAGCAGACCGGTCGGCCGCCGAGGGTGCCGGCAGCGTTGACGGCCTCCCCGGCCGACGTCCCCGAGAAGCCCCACCGGGTGCCGGTGCCGAGGTTGCCCGGGCCCTGCGACACCACGACGACGTCCGCGCCGACGACGTGGTGCGCGGCGAGCAGGCCGGTGTGGACGTTGACGGCCTCGAGGTCGCCACCGAAGGCCTGCCCGACCGTGATCGACGCCTCGAGCCAGCCGGCCTCGCGCAGCCCCGCCACCGTGCGGGAGAAGTCGATGGGCAGCGCGCCTCCGTCGGTCATGACGTAGGCCACCCGCAGCGTCGGAGCCGCCTCGCGCAGACCGGCCAGCACGGCCGGCAGCGCGGAGTGCAGGTCGGCGACCACAACCGGCAGGCCGGCGAGGTCGTCGGCGTCGGCCAGGGCGGCGTGGTGCTCGCTGTCCTGCTCGTCGACGCCGAGCACCATCGTCTGCGACGGCGTGTAGCGCGCCTTGACGACGTGCCCTCGGACGGCACCCACGTCGTCGACGGGGCGGGGGAGGGCGTCGGGCGCGGCCACGACGATGGCGAGCCCGCCGGTGCCCAGCCCACGCTCCAGCGCCGTCGTGTTGAGCAGGACGGCGGTCCCCGGAGCCAGGTCGCCGACGACCTCGACGTAGCCGAGCGCGCGGACGCGGTCCCCGGAGGCGAGGCGGACGGCATACTCGATCGCCCCCGCCCAGCGGGAGCGGACCTCGACCACGACACCCCGGCGCCACTGGATCATGGGGTGACCCTATTCGATCGCATGTTCGGGTAGCGTCGGACTGCCCACCGCCCCGCAGTCCTCCAGGAAGGCCTCGATGAGCCCAGCGTCTGCCTCGGCCGACAAGACCGAACGGCTGCTCAACCTCATCCTCGCGCTGAAGTCCGCGCGGCGTCCGGTCTCCAAGCAGAAGATCCGCGAGTCCCTGCCGGCGTACGCGCAGGCGAGCTCCGACGAGGCCTTCGACCGGATGTTCGAGCGCGACAAGGACGAGCTGCGCGAGATGGGCATCCCGATCTCGACGACGGTCCTCGACGTCCTCTTCGACGACGAGGTCGGCTACCGCATCGACGCGAGCGAGACGACGCTGCCGGCCATCAGCTTCGAGCCCGACGAGGTCGCGGCCCTGGCCCTGGCCGCCCGGGCGTGGTCGACGGCGAGCATCTCGGGTGCGGCGTCGGCCGGCCTGCGCAAGCTGCGGCTGTCGGGCGTGGAGATCGACGAGTCCGTGGCGGCGGGCGCCGAGCCGCGCATCCGCACCAAGGAGCCGGCCTTCGAGGCCGTGCACGCAGCCGTCTCGGCCCTGCAGCCGATCACGTTCGGCTACCGCAAGAACGACGGCGAGCTGACGACCCGGCACGTCCAGCCGTGGGCGCTGAAGAACTGGCATGGCCGCTGGTACCTCACCGGCTTCGACGTCGACCGAGGCGACGAGCGCGCCTTCCGGCTCAGCCGTTTCGAGGGCGCCGTTCGTCGCAAGGGCAGGGCTGGGTCGTATGCCGTCCCGTCCGACCACGTGCCCGAGGTGGCCCTCGAGGCCCAGCTACCCGAGCCCGAGGGCACCGCGGTCGTCCGCGTGCGCCACGGGCGCGGCCACACCCTGCGCCGCCACGCCCAGCGCACCACCGAGCTCGACGAGCGGTGGGCCGAGATCGAGCTGCCCTACCGCCGCGGCACGACCGAACGCGACGTCGTCGCCCTCGGCACGCACGCGGTCGCCGTGTCCCCGCCAGAGCTCGTCGACGGTGTCCGTGCGGCGCTGCTCGCCGTGGCCCGGGCGCACGTCGGCGCGGCCGCCCACGACACGTCGACGCGCTCGGAGGCACGCGCATGAGTGGAACCGGACGCACGGCCGCGCGCCGCGCACCCGAGACGGCGACCCAGCGTCTGGGACGCCTGCTCGACATGGTGCCGTGGCTGCTCCAGCACCGCGGTGTGCCCATCGCCGAGGCGGCGCGCGAGTTCGGCGTCGACGAGGCCCAGGTCGTCGAGGACCTCGAGCTGCTCTTCGTGTGCGGCACCCCGGGCTACGGCCACGCCGAGCTCATCGACGCGCAGTGGGACAGCGGCCACATCTACCTCGACAACGCCGACGACATCGCCGCCCCGATGCGCCTCACGCGCGACGAGGCGGTCACCCTGACGGCCGGCCTGCAGGCCCTGGGCTCGACTCTCGTCGGCTCCGACGTCGCCGCGCGCACCCTCGACAAGATCCGGGTGGCGGCGGCCGCGGGTGTGGGTGAGCCCACCGGCCGCATCGACCTCGACCTCGACGACGGCAGCCAGCACGCGGCCATGGCCACCCTGAAGGACGCGTTCGCGCGGGGACGGCGGGTGCACCTGCGCTACTACGTCGCGACCCGCGACGAGTCGACCGAGCGCGACGTCGACATCATGCGCATCCTCAACCTCGACGCGCAGTGGTACGTCGAGGGCTACTGCCACCGCGCGCAGGACGTCCGACTCTTTCGGCTCGACCGGATCGAGGACGTGTCGGTGCTCGATGCCGACGGCACGCCGCCGGCCGACGCACGGCCGCGCGACCTCGACGACGTCTTCGTCCCCGGCGAGAACGACCTCACCGTCGTCATCGAGGCGACCCGCTGGGCCGCCTGGATCGCCGACTACTACCCCAACGAGGGTGTCGAGCGCGGGCCCGACGGGTCGCTGCGGGTGACGCTCAAGGTCGCGGACCCGGCCCTCGTGCGACGCCTCGTGCTGCGCCTCGGGGGAGAGGCGCGTGTCGTCGAGCCACCCGAGCTCGTCGAGGCCGTCGCCGACGAGGCGCGCTCCGCGCTGGCCGCCTACGACGACCTGACCTGAGGACTGACGCCCCGCTGGGCCCGCGTCGAGGCGTCCGCATGCTGGTCGCCCTTGCCCACATGGCGGTCAGTTGCCGTTCTCATGGGCGCCGCACGGGTCACGTTCACCCCGCGCACGTATGCTGGTCACCTGCAGCATCGAGGCTGCTCCATGACGGTTCCGAACCGGACCGGCTTTCGACGAGGAGACGTAACCATGCCCAACCTGGGTGCCCCCGAACTCATCATCATCGCGGTCGTGCTCATCGCCCTTTTCGGCTGGAAGAAGCTCCCCGACATGGCCCGCAGCCTCGGCCGCTCCGCCCGGGTGTTCAAGTCCGAGGTCGACGAGCTGAAGAAGGACGGCAAGCCCGTCCCCAGCGACGCCGCGAAGACCACGGTCCCGGGTGACGTCGTGGACGCCGACGCCGAGCGTCGCGCCGCCGAGGCCCGTCTCGCCGACGCCGAGCGCCGCGCCGCCGAGGCCCGCGCCGAGGCCGACCGCCTGCGCGCCAGCAGCTCCGCCGCCGCTCCGACGACGCCGACGACCACGCCGGTCAGCAGCACGGACGACGTCCGCCGCGACACGACCTTCTGAGTGGGTCGGTACCCGGACCCGTCACACGGACTGACCTGAATGCCGTCACTTCGACGCCAGCGCGACCCCGAGGGGCGGATGTCGCTCGGCGACCACCTCCGTGAGCTGCGCAACCGCATCACCATCAGCGCCATCGCGATCATCATCGGTGGCGTGGTGGGCTGGATCTACTACAACCAGGTCATCGACGCCCTGACCAAGCCGCTCACCGAGCTGCAGAAGGGCCGCGAGGGCGTTGTCAACATCAACTTCGCGGGGATGACCGACGCGTTCGCGCTCCGGCTGACGACCTCGCTCTTCGTCGGCCTGATCCTGGCGTCGCCGGTCTGGCTCTTCCAGATCTGGGGCTTCATCGTCCCGGGCCTGACGAAGAAGGAGAAGCTCATCGCGCGGCTCTTCGTCGTCGCCGCGGTGCCGCTCTTCCTCGCCGGGTGCTTCTTCGCGTTCATCATGGTGCCCAAGGCCGTCGCGGTCCTGCTCGGCTTCACGCCCCAGGGCGCCTACAACCTGCAGGACGGGTCGCAGTACCTCAACTTCGTCCTCAAGTTCATCGTCGCCTTCGGCTGCGCGTTCCTGCTGCCGGTCTTCCTCGTCGCGCTCAACCTCGTCGGCGTCCTGCCGGCGCGGGCCATGCTCAAGGGCTGGCGCCCGGCCGTCATGATCATCCTCGTCTTCGCGGCGATCATGACGCCCACGCCCGACGCGTACACCATGCTCTTCCTCGCCAGCCCCATGGTGCTGCTCTACTTCGCCTCGGTCGGGATCGCGTTCCTGCTCGACCGTCGCAAGGAGGAGCACAAGCCCGACTGGTTGGACGTCCCCGACGACCAGGCGTCCGCCCTGTAGCGTTCGGGTGTGTCCCAGCGTGTCGCCCTGATCGTCAACCCCACGTCGGGAAAGGGCGCCGGGAGGGCGCTCGGCGCACAGGCCCTGCGCCTGCTCCTCGAGGCGGGCCACGAGGTCGTCGACGTCTCGGGCAGCGACTACCAGCAGGCCCGGACCCAGGCGCGCCAGGTGGTGTCCGACGGGGTCGACACGGTCGTCGTCGTGGGCGGGGACGGCATGGTGCACCTCGGGGTCAACCTCTGCGCGGCCACGTCCGCCCGGCTCGCGGTCGTGGCCGCCGGGACGGGCAACGACTTCGCGCGCAACCTGGGCCTGCCGGTCCGTGACGTCTCGGCGGCGGTCGCCCTCCTCACCGCGGGGAGCACGCGACGGATCGACCTCGGTCGCGTCAGCGACGGCGTCGTGGGGGAGCGGTGGTTCGGCGGCGTGCTCGGGGCCGGCTTCGACGCGGTGGTCAACGCGCGCGCCCAGCGCATGACCTGGCCGCGCGGTCAGATGCGCTACAACCTCGCGGTCCTGCGCGAGCTCCCCGTCTTCCGACCCATCCCGTATGCCGTCGAGCTGGACGGCCGCCGCATCGAGACCCGTGCGATGTTGGTGGCGGTCGCCAACACGACCTCCTTCGGCGGCGGCATGCGGGTGTGCCCCGACGCCGACGTCACCGACGGCCTCTTCGACGTCATGATCGTCCACGCGCTGTCGATCCCCGCGTTCCTCCGGGTCTTCCCCAAGGTCTACTCCGGCACGCACATCACCCATCCGGCCGTCGAGATCCATCGCGCCCGGCGAGTTCGCTTGGAGGCGAGCGGTATCCACTCACAGGCCGACGGCGAGACCTTTGCCGACCTACCCATCGACGCCGAGGTCGTGCCCGGCGCCCTCCGTGTCGTGACCCCTTCGGAGGTGCCCGCATGATCGCCACCTGGCCGCGGCTCGCGGAGTTCGCCGGGCAGCTCGAGTTCCCGCTCGACGACTTCCAGACGGAGGCGTGCCGCGCCGTCGAGGAGGGGCGCGGGGTCCTCGTGGCCGCGCCGACGGGCGCGGGCAAGACCATCGTCGGCGAGTTCGCCGTCCACATGGCCCTCGCCACCGGCCGCAAGGCGTTCTACACCACGCCCATCAAGGCGCTGTCGAACCAGAAGTACACCGACCTCGTGCGCGTCCACGGCCCGGAGAACGTCGGCCTGCTCACCGGCGACGCCTCGATCAACGGCGAGGCGCCCGTCGTCGTCATGACGACCGAGGTCCTGCGCAACATGATGTATGCCGGGTCGACCACCCTGCGCGGGCTCGGCTGGGTCGTCATGGACGAGGTCCACTACCTCGCCGACCGCTTCCGTGGGGCCGTGTGGGAGGAGGTCATCATCCACCTGCCCCCGGACGTCAGCGTCGTGTCGCTGTCGGCGACCGTCAGCAACGCCGAGGAGTTCGGCGCGTGGCTCGGCGAGGTGCGGGGCGACACCGAGGTGATCGTCTCGGAGCACCGACCGGTGCCGCTGTGGCAGCACATGATGGTGGGCCAGACGCTCTTCGACCTCTTCGTCGAGGAACGCGACGCGCGCGAGGACGACGAGCACTTCGAAGCGGCACCCGGCCGCTACTCGGTCAGCGTCAACCCCGACCTCGTGCACGCCATCCGCGGCACCGAGGGCCGCGGGGCGTGGGACTCCCACTGGGTCAGCTCGCGCGGCGGCCGCGACAAGGGCCGTGCGCGCGGCAAGAACGGCAAGAACGCCGGCCGCGGCGGTTCCGGCGGCGGGCGCGACGACTGGTCAGGGCGCGGCAGGCGGGGCAACGACCCGGGCGGCGGGCGTGGTCCGGGTGGTGGTGACGGCGGACGCGGCTTCTCGCGGGGCGGTCGCCCCGGTGGCGGCGCCACGCGGTCCGAGGTCATCGAGCGCCTCGAGCGCGAGGGCCTGCTGCCGGCGATCACGTTCATCTTCAGCCGTGCCGGCTGCGACGGCGCCGTGGGACAGCTGCTGTCGAGCGGCATGCGCCTCATCCCCGAGTCCGAGGGGGAGGCCAACCGTCGCCTCGTCGAGGAGCGCATCCAGGGACTCGCGGAGGAGGACCTGTCGGTCCTCGGCTACTGGGACTTCGTCGACGGCATCTCGCGCGGTTTCGCCGCGCACCACGCCGGCATGCTGCCGACGTTCCGCGAGATCGTCGAGGAGCTCTTCACGGCTGGCCGGGTGCGGGCCGTCTTCGCCACCGAGACGCTGGCACTCGGCATCAACATGCCGGCTCGCACCGTCGTGCTCGAGAAGCTCGTGAAGTTCAACGGCGAGAACCACGTCGACATCTCGCCGGCCGAGTACACCCAGCTCACCGGTCGGGCCGGCCGACGGGGCATCGACATCGAGGGTCACGCCGTCGTGCTGTGGAACCGCGGCCTGGACCCCGCCGGTGTCGCCGGTCTCGCATCGACGCGCACCTACCCGCTGCGCTCGAGCTTCCGGCCGACCTACAACATGGCGGTCAACCTCGTGCGGCAGTTCGGTCGCGAGAGTGCGCGCGAGATCCTCGAGACGTCGTTCGCCCAGTTCCAGGCCGACCGGGCCGTCGTCGGCTTCGTCCGCACGGTCCGGCGCAACGAGGAGGCCCTCGCCGGCTACGCCGAGCAGATGACCTGCCACCTCGGCGACTTCACCGAGTACGCCGCGATCCGCAACGAGATCCGCGACGTCGAGAAGGAGGGCGCCCGTGCGCGGTCGGCCTCGATGCGCACGGCTGCGGCGATCTCCCTGGAGTCGCTGAAGATCGGCGACATCGTGCGCATCCCGGCGGGGAGGCACAGCGGGCTGGCCGTCGTCGTCATGCCCAACCGCGGCGGCAAGGGCGAGGCGGCGTCGCCCGCCGTCGTCACCGAGGACCATCAGCTGCGCCGCCTGACCCTGCACGACGTGCCCACGCCGCTCGAGCCGCTCGGCTCGATGCGCGTGCCGAAGCAGTTCAACGCCCGCAACC
The DNA here is from genome assembly GCF_014646815.1 of Terrabacter tumescens. Lineage (GTDB taxonomy): Bacteria > Actinomycetota > Actinomycetes > Actinomycetales > Dermatophilaceae > Terrabacter > Terrabacter tumescens. The sequence continues at coordinate 723,274 of NZ_BMNZ01000001.1, read as the reverse complement.
CCAAGGCGCGGCGCGACCTGGCCGCCACGCTGCGCGCGACGATGCCGCACGACCCGCCACCGCGACGGCGTCAGGCCGAGACCGACGGGTCGGACGACCGCATCGACGAGCTGCGGCGCAGGATGAAGGCCCACCCCTGCCACCGGTGCCCGGACCGCGAGAACCACGCCCGCTGGGCCGAGCGGTGGTGGCGGCTGCGGCGCGAGACCGACGGCATCCAGCGCAAGATCGACGGCCGCACCAACTCCGTGGCCAAGACCTTCGACCGCATCTGCGAGCTGCTCGTCGAGATGGGCTACCTCGGCGAGGGCGGCCAGACGGTCACCGGCGACGGCGACCGGCTGCGCCAGCTCTACACGGAGAAGGACCTGCTGGCGGCAGAGTGCCTCCGCGAGCAGGTGTGGCGCCGGCTCGACCCGCCGTCGCTCGCCGCGATCGTCTCGACCCTCGTGCACGAGCCACGGCGCGAGGAGGGCGGCCTGACGCCCCGGTGGCCCACCGACGACGTGCGCGAGGCCTACGACCGGATGATCCGCATCTGGTCCGATCTCGAGGACGCCGAGGGCGCCCTCGCGCTGCCTCGCACCGGCATGCCGGACGGCGGTCTTGCGTGGGCCATGCACCGGTGGGCGAGCGGCCAGCGACTCGAGGACGTGCTGCGCGGGACCGACCTCGCCGCGGGCGACTTCGTCCGTCGTTGCAAGCAGGTCATCGACCTGCTCGGCCAGCTGACCGACGCCGCCGACCCGGCCCTGGCGACCACGGCGCGTCGGGCGAGCGACAGCGTGCTGCGCGGTGTCGTTGCGGCGGATCGCCTCGACTGAGGAGCGGTGGCGACCCCATCTCCGGACCAGCCGGACGATTGTCGTCGGGAGCACCCGGTCGGCTATGGTTGGGACACCGGTCGACGTTTTTGGTGCTCGTGTCTTCACACGCTCGCAAGGAACGCCATTGCGAGCGCAACTGTTTCTTCAGGGTTTCTGGAAAGTGGTCGCGTCTCTGCCGACCGGGGGTCGCTGACACACAACGACTCACTTCCACCCAAAGGAGAAAAACATGGCACAGGGAACCGTCAAGTGGTTCAACTCGGAGAAGGGCTTCGGCTTCATCGCCCCGACCGAGGGTCCCGACGTCTTCGTCCACTACTCGGAGATCACGGGCAACGGCTACCGCAGCCTCGAGGAGAACCAGGCCGTCGAGTTCGACGTCGAGCAGGGTCCCAAGGGCCCGCAGGCGATGCGCGTCCGCGCTCTCTGATCACTCGCTGATCTCGTCGGACCACACAGTCCGAACGGCGAAGGCCGGCCCCCACGGGGGACCGGCCTTTCGTCATGTCATGAGCCCAACAGCGGCCAGGGCCGGCTCGAGAGCCGTGCCGGTGCTGCCCCGGGCGCAAGCCCGGGCGAGCCGCCCCCGAAGGGGGCTCAGAGCCGGGTGAGCCGGTCGAACGGGCTGTTGACGCGCACGACACCCGACTCGAACTTCAGGGTGACGGTGGCCTCGTTGCAGGCGACGACGACCCCGAGGCCGTGGCGCAGGTGGGAGACGCGGTCACCCACCGAGAACTGCTGGATGTCCGGCGCCGGAGCCGGCCGGAACGGGCTGCTGGAGAGATGACGGCGGCGGTCGGGGTTTCCGTGGGTGGGCACCCTTCAGTATGCGCCTTTCCGCACCACGGTGGTGACCGGCGAGTAGGCCGACTGCCCCCGTCCCCGCACGGAGCCGGTCCAGACGTGACCGTACCGTGACCCCCGCTGTGGCCTCCGCGGGACCGCTCGAGGCGGGCGTCAGTCGATGCCGAGAGCGGAGATGACGCGGTCGAACGACGACGTCAGCCCGTGCTCGACGGCGAGCTTGGACATCAGTGCCGGGTCGGCCACCGACGTCGGAGCGGTGAGGTCGATCTGGGGGACCGCGGCGTCCTTGGCGACGGCGACGACCCGCGGGGCTGCGTCGAGGTAGTCGGCGGCCGCCTCGAGCCGGGCGCGCTGGGCGCCCTTGAGGGCCGGGTCGCCGTCGGCGATGGCAGCCCGGACCGCCTCGAGGGTGCCGTACGTGGTGATGAGCTTGGCGGCGGTCTTCTCGCCGATGCCGGCCACGCCGGGCAGCCCGTCGCTCGTGTCGCCGCGCAGGACCGCCATGTCGGCGTAGGCGGGGCCGGTGCCGACGCCGTACTTCTCAGCGAGGAAAGCCTCATCGACGAGGTCGGGCGAGCGCACCCCGCCGCGCGCGGTGTAGACGACGCGCACCTGGTTGGCGTCGTCGACGAGCTGGAAGAGGTCACGGTCACCGGTGACGATGTCGACCGGCATGCGACCGCTGAACTGGGTGGCGAGCGTGCCGATGACGTCGTCGGCCTCGTAGCCGTCGACGCCGATACGGGCGATCCCGAGGGCCGTCAGGGCATCGACGATGATCGGCACCTGGACGCCGAGCGCCTCGGGGACCTGCTCGCCGGCGAGCTCGTCGGGGCCGGGCTCGGCGACGCGGTGCGCCTTGTACGACGGGATCGCCTCCACGCGGAAGGCAGGGCGCCAGTCGTTGTCCCAGCAGGCCACGAGGTGGGTCGGGCGCCCCCGGTCGACGAGCGAGGCGATCATGTCGAGCAGCCCGCGGACGGCGTTCGTCGGGACCCCGCTCGGGCCGACGACCTCGGGGACGCCGAAGAAGGCACGGAAGTAGAGCGACGCGGAGTCGAGCAGGAGCATCCTGGGCGCGGCGGACGGCATACGCGAGAGGGTACCGGGCCGACCCGACGACGCACGCCGCGCGCAGGTGCCCACCACGACGTACCGCGATGAGGAACGACCCGCCCCGCGTGCAACCGCTGGACTACCCTTCGGCCATGGAAGATCTCGACCGTCGTCTCGTCGGCCTGCTGCTCGCCGACGGCCGGATGAGCTACACCGACCTCGGTAAGGCGACGGGCCTCTCGACGTCGGCGGTGCACCAGCGCGTGCGCCGGCTGGAGGAGCGCGGCGTCGTCACCGGCTACACGGCGCAGGTGTCGCCGGACGCGCTCGGCCTGCCGCTGACGGCCCTCATCTCGGTGGCGCCGTTCGACCCGAGCGCTCCGGACGACGTCCCCGACCGCCTCCGCCACATCACCGAGATCGAGGACTGCCACTCCGTGGCCGGCGTCGAGAGCTACATCCTCAAGGTGCGCGTGTCCACGCCCGGCGACCTCGAGGACCTGCTGGCCCGCATCCGCTCGGCGGCCAACGTCTCCACCCGCACGACGGTCGTGCTGTCGACGCCGTGGGAGGGCCGCAGCGCGTCCGCCGCGGCGGGCGAGGTCAGCTGACCCGTCGGCCGATGGGGGCCCGCACGGCGCGGGTGACTGCCGCCAGGTCGGCGGGGGAGAGGCCGATGTCGAAGCCGCGGCGTCCTCCCGAGACGTAGACGACCTCGAGGGCGTATGCCGTCTCGTCGAGCACCGTGGGCAGCGCGCGCTTCTGCCCCACCGGCGAGATCCCGCCCACGACGTAGCCGGTGGTGCGCTCGGCTGCTGCCGGGTCGGCCATCGTCACGGTCTTTGAGCCCAGTGCGGACGCCAGCGCCTTGAGGTCGAGCTGGCCGTCGACCGGGACCACGCCCACGGCCAGCCCCCGTCCGGTGTCGACGAGGAGCGTCTTGAAGACGTGCGCCGGATCGACCCCGAGCGCGGCGGCCGCCTCCAGCCCGTAGCTCGGTGAGGACGGGTCGTGGTCGTAGGGGTGACGGGTGTAGGCGATGCCGGCGCGGTCAAGGGCGACGGTCGCGGGCGTCGCCGGCCCGTCGCCCGGGCGCTGCCTCGCCATCAGGCGCCGGCGACGGAGGCGAGGCCGTCCCAGATCGTCGTCACGACGAGCTCGGTGGCCTCGTCGGCGGTGGTGCCCGGGTGGGTGCTGCGCCAGACGGCGAGCCGCTCGCAGCCGCCGATGAGGATCTCGGCCATGGCGGTGACCCGTCGTGGCTCGAGCGCCTCGAAGGCCGGGAGGGTGAGCAGGCCCTCGGCGAAGGCCTTGGCCGTCTGCTGGCGGATGCGCTCGACCGAGGCCGACGCCTCGCCGATGAGGGCACCCTCGGTGCGGAGCAGGGCGAACGCCTGGTCGTGCTCGTCGATGAAGGAGAAGAAGGCGTGCACGACGCCCCGCACCCGGTCCCGCGCCGGGGCCGCGGGCAGGGCCACCCACGAGTCGATGAGGGCCGCGAGCAGCTGGCCGCGGGCCCGCTCGATCGTCGCCGCGAGCAGCCCCTCCTTGGACCCGAAGTAGTCGTAGATGAGGGGCTTGGTGACCCCCACGAGCTCGGCGATCTCGTCCATCGTCGTCGCCTGGATGCCGCGGGCGGAGAAGACCTGTTCGGCCACCGCCAGCATCTGCGCCTCGCGCTCGGCGCGGGGCATGCGGACGCGGGTGCCGGGGGAGCGCGAGGTCATCGCTGGAGTCTACGGGGCAGCGCCCCGACGTCAGACGAGCACGAGCGGGCCGGCCCTATCGCAGGATGCAGAACTCGTTGCCGTCGGGGTCGGCCATCGCGACTCGGCCGTGCGCGTCGGGCTCGTGGGTGTCGGGGCCGTGTCCCAGGCGCGTGGCACCGAGTGCCACGAGACGGCCCGCCTCGGCCTCCACGTCCGCGGCGTCGGTCGGTGCGACGTGGAAGTGCATCCGGTTGCGCCCCGTCCTGGCTCGCACGGGCGGGCCGCCCCAGGCGATCTTCGCGCCCCCGCGCGGCGACTGGATCGCGGTCTCCTCGTCCTGGTCCCACACGAGCGGCCACCCGAGGGCTGCGCTCCAGAAGTGGCCGACGGCCCGCGTCCCGTCGCAGGCGAGCTCACCGAGGAAGCCGCAGTCTGCAAGGAAGGAGTTTCCCGGCTCGATGACGCACAGCTCGTTGCCCTCGGGGTCCGCGAGCACGACGTGCCCCTCCTCGGGCGTCTGGCCCACATCGAGGTGGCGGCCGCCGAGCTCGAGGGCACGCTCCACGGTGGACTGCTGGTCGTCGGGCGTGCTGCTCGTCAGGTGCAGGTGGATCTGGTTGGGCCCGGACCTCGGCTCCTGCGTGCGCAGGAAGCGGATCGCCATGTCGGTGCCCTCGCGCGGCAGCAGCGTGACACCGTCGCCGTCGGGCTGCCGCCCGAGCAGGCCGCCCCAGAAGTGGGCGAGCCGGTAGGGGTCGTGGGCGTCGAAGCAGAGCTCGAGCAGCGGGCTCGTCATGGTGGGCCTTTCCGATCGAGGTCGTCCGCGGCGCTCGACACGCTAGGGCCGTGGGACAGGCGGGGACAACGCAATAGATGGCGTGCGGAGGGACCGGCGGGCTGCTCCATGGCAGCACTTCAACTGTGAGTACCCTTGCGGTTACGTAACAGGTTGGTTATGTTGGGGGCATGGACATGGTGCTGCAGGCGTTGGCCGACCCGAGCCGCCGCACGGTGCTCGAGATCCTCCGGGACCACCCGGCGACGGCAGGCGAGCTCGCCGATGCGCTCCCGATCGCCCGACCCGGCGTGTCCCGCCACCTGCGCGTCCTGCGCGAGGCCGGGCTCGTCGACGTCCGGGCCGAGGCGCAGCGCCGGATCTACAGCCTGCGACCGGAGGCGCTCGTCGAGGTCGACGAGTGGCTCGAGGGCTATCGCGCCCTCTGGCAGAACCGGCTCGACGCGCTGCACACCGAGATCGCCCGAGGCAAGATCGCACGACGAGAGAAGGCAGGACAGTGAAGATCAACGGCACGATGCGAGCGATGGACGACACCCGCGGACTGGTGCGGGTCGAGGACGTCTACGACACCGACATCGAGGACCTCTGGCGGGCGTGCACGACGCCGGACCGGCTGGCGCGCTGGATCGCCCAGGTGTCCGGGGACCTGAGTGTGGGTGCCACGGTCCGGGCCCTCTTCACCAGCACGTGGTCGGGAGCGGTGCGCATCGAGGCGTGCGACGCCCCGCACCACCTGCTCGTCACGAACGAGCCGGGGACCGACGAGGAGACCCAGCTCGAGGCCTGGCTCACCGCCGAAGGGGAGCGCACGCGGCTCGTCGTCGAGGAGCGCGGTCTCCCGGTCGGGCAGCTGCACTTCTACGGCGCGGGCTGGCAGGTCCACCTAGAGGACCTGGGCCGGTCGCTCGCCGGCGACGGCCCGGCCCACACCGACGGCTGGTCCGAGCAGGAGGCGGCCCCTGCCTGGAAGCACCGCTGGACCGAGCTGACCCCCGTCTACGAGGAGGCCGCAGCCCGCTGAGGGCCGGCCGGCTCGTGCCCGCTCACGGCACGAGCTGCGACTCCGAGGTGACCCGGCTCGACGCAGCCCGCCGGGTCGCCTCGGCCAGCACCGACGCCTCGTCGACGGACCCCTGCCACCACCGCTGGCCCGACTCGGGCAGCGTGTAGATGGGGTCGTAGTAGACGTACTCGCGCGACAGCGCCTCGGTGTCGTCGCCCTCGATGGACGTGCGGTAGTTCTTGCGCCAGTAGGAGATGCCGCGCTCGGTGTCGTACTCCTCGACCTGGTGGACCCAGCGCTTGCCGACGAAGGGGACGTCACAGACGATGCGCGGCGTCGAGAAGCCGGGGAGGTAGCCCATCATCGAGTGCTGGAGGTGCTGGGCCTCGGCGAGCGAGAGCCGCCAGTGCTCGGCGAAGGGGATCATGTCGCACATGTAGAAGTAGTACGGCGTGATCGAGGCCCCGTCCGCGAGCGCGAAGCACAGGTCGAGCAGCGCTTCGGTGGAGTCGTTGACGCCGCGCATGAGCACGCCCTGGTTGCGCACGTCGCGCACCCCCGCGTCGAGCATCGCGGCGGAGGCTCGGGCCACCGACGGGGTCACGGACTGCGCGTTGTTCACGTGGGTGTGGATGGCGAGCGAGACGCCTCGCGCCCGGGCCTTGGCGGACACGCGCGCCACGCCCTCGACGACGTCCTCGGCGAACCAGTGCTGGGGCAGCGCCATGAGCGCCTTGGTCGCGAGCCGGATGTCGCGGATGTTGTCGATGTCGAGGAGCTGGTCGACGAAGGTCTCGAGGTTCTTCCACGGCATGTTGGCCACGTCGCCGCCCGAGACGACGACGTCGCGCACGACGGGGGAGGCGCGCAGGTAGTCGAGCATCGCGGCATACCGGTCGACGGGCTTGAGCTCGAATTTCAGCTTGGCGACCTGCGGCGTCGAGTTGCCGACGAGGTCCATCCGCGTGCAGTGGCCGCAGTACTGCGGGCAGGTCGGCAGCAGCTCGGCCAGCACCTTGGTGGGGTAGCGGTGCGTCAGCCCCTCGGCCACCCACATGTCGTGCTCGTGCAGCGAGTCGCGCGAAGCGTGCGGGTGCGACGGCCAGTCGGTGCGCCGGTCGGAGAAGACCGGGAGCATGTAGTGGCGGACCGGGTCGGCGTAGAAGGCCTCGGTGAAGTCGTGGCCCGCCGAGGGCATCGCCGAGTCTGTCGAGGGCACCATCGTGTTGAGCATCTGCGGGGGGACCAGCATCGACATCGTCGCGCGCTCGGCCTGGTCCCGCTCGAGGTCGTCGTAGAAGCGGTCGTCGAGCAGGTCGCCCATGAGGGCTCGCAGCTGCTTGATGTTCTTGACGCAGTTGACCCGCTGCCACTGCGCGCTGTCCCAGTCGGCCTGGGTGACGTGGGCCCAGCCGGGCAGCCTGGTCCAGTCCGGCTCGACGAGCGGGCGCCGGGCGTAGACGTACGGCTGCGACACCAGTGTCATGGAGCGACGATAGCCGAAAGGTGCACCCCGAACCTCCTATGATGCGAAAGGATTTGTCGTTCGTGTCCGTCGCGACAGAAGGATCTGCTCCGTGACCCCATCGCTCCCGCCCGACGACGAGCGCGTGCCTTCGCCCGTCGGCCTGCACCGCGTCCTCGAGCCCACCGGCGAGGCGGTCACGCTCCCGCAGGCCGCGCAGCGTCTCGACCCGCGGCCGGAGCTGTGGCCCGACGAGGTGCGCATCGCCGTCGAGACGCTCAACCTCGACGCGGCCTCCTACCGACAGCTGGCCGGCAAGCACACGAGCGCCGGGGTCGTCGACGGAGCAGCGGTGCGCGCCGAGGTGCTCGAGATCATCGAGGCCCGCGGCAAGATGCAGAACCCCGTGACGGGTTCGGGCGGCATGCTCATCGGCACGGTCGACGAGGTGGGCCCGGAGAGCAGGCTGGGTCTCTCGGTGGGCGAGCGGGTCGCGACGCTCGTCTCCCTCTCGCTGACCCCGCTCGCCGTCACCGACGGGCTCGAGCGGTGGGACGGGCTCTCCGAGCAGGTGCCGGTCGCCGGCCATGCGATCCTCTTCGGTCGCAGCATCGCGGCGACGCTGCCCGACGACCTCGACCCGCATCTCGCGCTCATGGTCATGGACGTCTGTGGCGCCCCCGCGCTCGTCGAGCGGGTCGTGGGGGAGTATGCCGCCCGCGGCGTCGCGGCGACCGTGGCCGTCCTCGGCGGGGCCGGCAAGTCCGGCTCGCTCTCGCTCGCCGCAGCGCGGGCCGCGGGTGCGGGTCGCACCATCGGTGTCGTCCCGGTCGAGCGTGAGCGTGTCGTGCTCGAGGACAGCGGCCTCGCCGACGCGGTCGTGCTCGCCGACGCCCGGTCGCCGTTGGGCCTCGCGGCGGCGGTCGAGTCCGCCGGCGGCCCCGCGGACGTCACGGTGGTCTGCGTCGACGTGCCGGGCTGCGAGCAGCCGGCCATCCTCGCCACGGCCCAGGGCGGCACGATCATCTTCTTCAGCATGGCGACGAACTTCGCCGCGGCCGCGCTCGGCGCCGAGGGCCTCGCCGCCGACGTGCGGATGCTCGTCGGCAACGGCTATGTCCCCGGTCATGCCGAGGAGGCGCTGCGGCTCGTGCGCGAGGTGCCGGCCGTCCGCGCGCTCTTCGAGGGCCGACTGGCCGCCGAGACGGCAGGATCTGACGCATGAGCCGTCCCCACGCCCTGCTCGAGCTCGACCCCGCGGTCGTCCGCCGTGCCCGTGCGCTGGCGAAGAAGGCCGCCGAGCCCGTCGTCGAGATCGCCCGGAGCCACACGACCGTCTCGGTCGAGCGGGCGACGCTGCGCCTCGCCGGCCTGTCCGGCGCCGACCACGAGCGCGTGCCGTGGGTCAACCACCTCGTGTCGGCGGTGCGCGACGAGGTCGGCCTCGAGCACGGAGTCACGACACCGGTCTACGACGCGCTGCTGCGCGGCGCGGCACCCGACCTCACGACGCTGGCCCAGAAGGCCGCGAGCGGCAACGTCTCCTTCCGGCTGCCCTCGGGGCGGGACGCCACCGCCGCCAGGCGAGCCGCCACGAAGGGAGTCGGCGTGGGCCTGCGCACCATCGACCGCTCCCGGGCGACCCGAGACCGGCTCATCCGGCGGCACGGCGACCCGACGTCCAAGCCGTGGATCTACCTCATCGTCGCAACCGGCGACATCTACGAGGACATCCCGCAGGCGCAGGCAGCCGCCCGCGAGGGCGCCGACATCATCGCCGTCATCCGCTCGACGGGGCAGTCGCTGCTCGACTACGTCCCGGAGGGCGCCACCCGCGAGGGCTTCGCCGGCACGTATGCCACGCAGGAGAATTTCCGGCTCATGCGGGCGGCCCTCGACGACGTCAGCAAGGAGCTCGGCCGCTACGTGCGCCTGACGAACTACGCGTCGGGCCTCTGCATGCCCGAGATCGCGGCGCTCGCCGGCATGGAGCGCCTGGACATGATGCTCAACGACTCGATGTACGGCATCCTCTTCCGCGACATCAACCCGATCAGGACCTTCGTCGACCAGCGCTTCTCACGCCAGGTGCACGCCCGGGCCGGCATCATCATCAACACCGGTGAGGACAACTACCTCACGACCGCCGACGCCGTCGAGGCCGCGCACACCGTCACGGTCAGCCAGCTGCTCAACGAGCGCTTCGCCAAGGAGGCCGGTCTCGAGGACTGGCAGCTCGGCCTCGGCCACGCCTTCGAGATCAACCCCGAGATCCCCGACAGCTTCCGCATGGAGCTCGCCCACGCGCTGCTCGCGCGCCAGCTCTTCCCCGACGCGCCCCTGAAGTGGATGCCGCCGACCAAGCACATGACGGGCGACATCTTCCGCGGCTACCTGCTCGACGGCTTCTTCAACCTCGTCGGCGCCATGACGGGCCAGGGCATCCTGCTCGTCGGGATGATGACCGAGGCGGTCGTCACGCCGTTCCTGTCCGACCGCGACCTGGCCCTGCAGAACGTCCGCTACGTCATGAACGCCGCGAGCGGGCTGACCGAGGACTTCCACCCGCCGCGCGACGGCTACATCCAGACCCGGGCGCGGCAGGTGCTCTCCGAGGCCGTCGACCTGCTCGACCGGATCGTGCACGACAGCGACGCAGCCGGCGATGCCCCGCTCCTCGCCGCGATCGCGGACGGCACCTTCGGCCTCATGAAGCGCCCCGCCACCGGCGGCAAGGGCCTCGACGGTGTCAGCGAGCGCGCCGACGACTACGACAACCCGGCGACCACCGCCCTCGACGCGTGGACGCCGCCCGCCGCCACACGGCATACCTCCACGGAGAGGGCCCCCCGATGAGCGCGCACATCGTCCGCCCCTACGGCGACACCACCGGCGACGGCATGGTGCAGCTGTCGTTCACGCTGCCGCTGCCGCACGACAAGAGGGCCGAGGGCGCGGCGCTCCAGCTCGCCCGCAAGATGGGGCTCGACCCCGCGCTCCTCGTCCACGCCAAGGCGATGGGGCCGGACTTCACCTTCTTCGTCGTCTACGGCAGCACGACGCACCTCGTCGACGTCGACGACGTCCACGTCGTCGAGCGCGAGTACCCCCTGCTGTCGGCCAAGGACGCCAACACGGCCATCAAGAAGCTGCTCCGGCGCAGGCTCGTCGTCGTCGGGGCCTGCATCGGCACCGACGCCCACACCGTCGGCATCGACGCGATCCTCAACATCAAGGGCTTCGCGGGCGAGAAGGGCCTGGAGTACTACCGCGAGATCACCGTCGTGAACCTCGGCGCGCAGGTGCTCGTGCCCGACCTCGTCGCCCGCGCCCGCGCCGAGAAGGCCGACGCCGTCCTCGTCAGCCAGGTCGTGACGCAGAAGGACGCCCACGTCCACAACACCACCCAGATGTCGGCCGCCTTCCGCGAGGCCTACCCGGCCGGGCAGGTGCCGATCCTCGTCGTCGGCGGACCCCGCTTCGAGGAGGGCTCCGAGGCGGCGCTCGGCGTCGACCGCATCTTCGGTCGCGGCACGACACCCGGCGAGGTCGCGAGCTACCTCGTCCACGAGATGACCCAGCGGAAGGCGAGACCGTCATGACCGAGGCCACCGAACCCACCCAGCCCACCCAGCCCACCCGGCCCGAGCCCACCCGGCGCTCCACGACCGCGACGGTCGGGCGGCGGGTCACGCACCGGCGCTACGTGCCCTACAGCCACGCCCACTACGCCGGCAACCTCGTCGACGGCGCCTACTCGCTCGCCGCGTTCGGCGACGTCGCGACCGAGATGTGCATCGTCACCGACGGCGACGAGGGGCTCTTCGCGTCCTACAGCGACGTGCAGTTCAAGGCGCCGGTCCGTGCCGGTGACGTCATCGAGATCTCGGCCGAGATCGTGCGGGTGGGCACGCGCTCTCGCGAGATGGACTTCGAGGTGCGGATCGTCGCCCGCGGCAACCCCGCCCGGGGAGCGTCGGCCGCCGACCCGCTCGAACCGGTGGTCGTCGCGACGACGGCGCGGGGCGTCGTCGTCGTGCCCTGAGCGCAGAGGTCCCGGCCGCACGGATTACGGTGAACCCCGTGCGGCGCCTCCTCCTGTCCCTCATCGCCGGCGGGCTGCTGTGCCTCGCGTTCCCGACGTTCGACGTGTGGGTCGCTGCGCCGCTCGCCCTGGGACTGTGGGCCTGGGCCTGGACGGGCGTCGGCGGGCGTCGGGGCTTCCTCTCGGGGCTCCTCGGTGGGCTCGCCTTCTTCGTCCCGACGCTGAGCTGGTCGGGCATCTACGTCGGGTCGGTGCCGTGGCTCGCGCTCTCGACCCTGCAGGCCCTCTTCATCGCGCTGGCCGGTTCGCTCTACGGCTGGCTGAGCCGCCGGGGGAGCGTGCGCCCGCTGGCCTTCGCCCTCGTCTGGGTCGTGACCGAGGGCTTTCGGGCGCGGGCGCCCTACGGGGGCTTCCCGTGGCTCAAGCTCGCCTTCGGCCAGGCCGACTCGCCGTTCGGGCGCCTCGTCGTGCTGGGCGGCGCGCCCTTCGTCGGGTTCGTCATCGCCCTGTGCGGAGCGCTGCTCGCCCTCGCCGCCGAGCAGGCGTTGCGCGCAGTCTCGGACCGACGCACGAGCGTCGCCGACGCCTCGTCACCCCCGTCGCGTATGCCGTCACGCCGGCTCGTCCTGCCCGTGGCCGCAGCGCTCGTCCTCGGCATCGCAGGCCTCGCCGTCCCGCTGCCGACGGACGGCCCGACCGCGCAGTTCCTCGGCGTGCAGGGCAACGTCCCGCACCCGGGGCTCGACTTCAACTCCGAGCGTCGCGCCGTCCTCGACAACCACATCGCGGCGACGCTCAAGGCGCAGGGCGACGTCGAGGCCGGCCGCGCCCCGGCGCCCGACCTCGTCGTGTGGCCCGAGAACGCCTCGGACATCGACCCGCTGCGCAACGCCGACGCCAAGAGCCTCATCCTCGAGACCGTCGACGCCCTGAAGCGGCCGCTCATCGTCGGGGGCCTGCTCGAGGAGCCGGTGGGCTTCGTGTCCAACGTGTCGCTGCTCTTCGAGCCGGGCAAGGGCAACACCGACCGCTACGTCAAGCGCCACCCGGTGCCCTTCGCCGAGTACATCCCCAACCGGGACTTCTGGCGGAACTTCAGCAAGGAGGTCGACCTCGTCCAACGGGACTTCGTCCCGGGCCCCGCCCCCGGTGTCTTCCGCGTGACCACGGCCTCGGGCCAGCAGATCCGGGCCGGGCTGGCGATCTGCTTCGAGGTCGCCTACGACGACATCATGCGCGACGCCGTGCAGTCGGGTGCCAACGTCCTCGTGGTCCAGACCAACAACGCGACGTTCGGCTTCACCGCCGAGTCGCCGCAGCAGCTGGCCATCAGCCGGGTGCGCGCCATGGAGCTCGGCCGGTCCGTCGTCCACGTGTCGACGGTCGGCCAGAGCGCCCTCATCACCCCCGACGGAACCGCGCACCAGGTGACGTCGTTGTTCACACAGGCGGTGGTCCGGGGGGCACTACCCTTGCGGGACGCCACGACCGTGGCGATCCGCGTGGGTGAGGCTCCCGAATGGGTCGCCGCCGCTGCACTGCTGACGATGCTCGCCCTGAGCCTTCGCAGCGGTCGCGGTGCTCGCGCGCGGGTGCCGAAGACGACGAAGGACGAGGATGACGACGATGCAGCGTGAGCCGGTGACCCGAGTCGCCGTGCTCATCCCGACGTACAACGAACGGGACAACCTGCCCGGCATCGTCGCGCGGGTGCGCGCGAGCGTGCCCGCCGCCGACGTCTTCGTGCTCGACGACGGCTCACCCGACGGCACCGGCCAGATCGCCGACGACATCGCCGCGAGCGACCCCCAGGTGAACGTCCTGCACCGCGCGGGCAAGGAGGGCCTGGGCAAGGCCTACCTCGCCGGCTTCGCCCTCGTGCTGGAGCGCGGCTATGACGCGGCCGTCGAGATGGACGCCGACGGCTCGCACCTGCCCGAGCAGCTGCCGTCGCTGCTCGCAGCCCTCGGTGAGGCAGACCTCGTCATCGGGGCCCGCTGGGTCAAGGGCGGCGAGGTCCGCAACTGGCCGGCCCGGCGCAAGGTGCTCTCGGTCGGCGCCAACATCTACACCAAGGTGCTCCTGGGCATGTCCGTCAACGACGCCACCGCCGGCTACCGCGTCTACCGCGCGAGCGCGCTGCGCACCATGGGGCTTCAGGGCGTCGAGTCGCAGGGCTACTGCTTCCAGATCGACCTCACCCTGCGCGCGGTGCGGGCCGGCCTCACCGTCGTCGAGGTGCCGATCACCTTCGTCGAGCGCGAGGTGGGCGTGTCGAAGATGGGCCAGGACATCGTCCGCGAGGCCCTGACCAGCGTGACCCGGTGGGGCATCGAGCACCGCGTCGGGCAGTTGCGCTCGGTCGCCGGCCGGGTGCGCGGCCGCGAGCCCGCCGAGGACCGCTCGTGAGCGCCTCCCAGCCGGCACGGGCCCGGCGGCTGCGGCTGACCCGGCTCGCGCTCGCCGGGGTGCTGCTCGTCCCCGTCATCGAGATCGTCGTCATCGTCGCCGTCGGCCAGTGGATCGGCGGCTGGCCGACGTTCCTGCTGCTCGTCGCCACCTCGCTCCTCGGCGCCTGGCTCATCCGCCGCGAGGGCGGCCGGGCCTGGCGCGCGCTCGAGCAGGCGGTCCGCAGCGGACGCATGCCGGCCCGGGAGATCGCCGACGGCATCGTCGTCCTCGTCGGCGGCAGCCTGCTGCTGCTCCCGGGCTTCGTCACGGACGTGCTCGGGCTGCTGCTCGTGCTGCCGTTCACCCGACCCGTCGCGCGCAGCCTGCTCGCTGCCGTGATCTCCCGCCGGCTGCTGGCCCAGACCGAGCGCTTCACCGGCCCCACGGTCGCCGGTGGCCCGAGCGTGCCCGGCTGGGAGCAGCCGACGACGCCCCGGGGCCCGTCCCGCTCCACCTCGAGCGACGAGGTCGTCGAGGGCGAGATCATCGACGACGAGGACTGAGCCGGCTCGTCCCGCTCCCGTGCCGCGCCCGTGGCGCCGCGTTCGAGGTGATCCCGGCACGCGCCCGACTGCCACGATCACCTCGAACCGCGGCACACGGCCTACGCCACCTGACGTGCGAGAAGCCCGCTTACGTGCGAGAAGCCCGCCTCCACGAACGGGGCGGGCTTCTCGGTGGCGCAGTCGGGTGGGGTCAGGCGGTCTTCTTACGGCGCGGCTTCTCGCCCCGCGACTCGCGCAGCAGCGTCAGGCGCTCCTCGAGGAGCTCCTCGAGCTCGGGGATGGAACGACGCTCGAGGAGCATGTCCCAGTGCGTGCGCTGGTGCTTGACCGGCTTGGCCTCGGGCTCGGGGCCACCGCCCTGGAGCTTGGCGTCGAGCCCACAGCGGCACTCCCACGTCGAGGGCACGTCGGCCTCGATGGAGAACGGGAGCTCGGTGCGGTGACCTTCCGGGCACACGTAGACGGTGAGCTGACGCTCACTCGGGACGACGTTCTCGTCGGATTCCATGCTCCTCGCGCCGAGGTTGGAACCGCGTAGTGCTCGATCGGCCATGTGGACCCCTCCAAGACTTCTGCCCTTGTGACACCTCGCTGGTGTCTTACCCTCACAGACGCTTGAACGAGCAAAACAGTTGACTTGTTCCCCGACGAGCCGCGAATTGTAAGCCGGTCTCAGATGACGGCGGGGACAGGGTTGCCGGCCTGCTCGATGCCCTCACGCATGCGCACCCGCGACAGGAGCAGCCCGCCGATGGCGAAGAAGACGATGAGCGCGATGATCGCCCAGCGGTAGCTGAGGGTGAACTGGTAGACGAGCCCGAAGATCAGCGTTCCGAACCAGCTCGTGCCGCGCTCCATCGCCTGGTAGAGGCTGAAGTACTCCGCCTCGCGGCCACGAGGGATCAGCTGGCTGTAGAGCGAGCGGGACAGCGCCTGCGTGCCGCCGAGGACGATGCCGATGAGCAGCGCGAGCGCGAGGAAGATGACGAGCGACTTCGAGGGCACGAGGAAGGCGAAGACGACGACGACCGTCCACAGCCCGATGCCGTAGAGGATGGTGCGCCACGCCCCGATGGAGGCGGCCACCCGGCCGAAGAGCCGGGCGCCGAAGAAGGCGACGAACTGCACGAAGAGGAACACCCCGAGGACCGTGGTCTCGGAGAAGCCGAGCTCCTTGGAGCCGTAGACGCTCGAGCTGCCGATGACCGTCTGGATGCCGTCGTTGAAGAAGAGGTACGCGAGCAGGAAGAGCTTCGTCTGGGGGTAGTTCGCGAGGTCGCGGAAGGTGGTCCGCAGCTGGACGAGGCTGCCGCGCACGACCCCGGCGGAGCGCTCGACCGGGGTCTCGACCGTGCCCGTCAGGTGGCGCAGGCCGAGGTAGGGGATGATCGTGAACCCGGCCCACCACAGGCCTGCGGACAGGATGCTGATCCGGGTGCTCATGGACCGGTCGAGGCCGAGGTCCTCGTGGAAGAAGTCGAGGGCGAAGTTGAGGGCGAGCAGGATGCCGCCACCGAGGTAGCCGAAGGCCCAGCCCTTGGAGGAGACGCGGTCGCGCTCATTCTCGTTGGCGATGCGGCACAGGATCGAGTCGTAGATGACGAGCGAGGCGCCGAGACAGATGCCGGCGAGGACCACGAGCGAGGCCCCGAGCTGCCAGTTCGTGCCGGCGACGAAGAACATCAGGCTCGCGGCGAGGGCGCCGGCCCACGCGAAGGTCGCGAAGAGCCGCGTCGGCCGCGGGCTGCGGTCGGCGATGGCGCCGATGAAGATCAGCACGATCGCCGACAGGATCGTCGTGAAGGTCACGGTGAAGAACCACAGCGACCCCGGCGCGACCGGGATGCCGAGCACCGAGAGGGTCGTGGTGCAGTCCTGGCCGTCGGGCAACCCGGGGCAGGCGGCCTCCTCGGCGACGGTCGTGAGGTAGGGACTCATGAGCACCGTGGCGGTGGTCGTGACGTAGGCGGAGTTGGCCCAGTCGTACCAGTACCAGGCCCGCTGCTCCCGGGTCTCCGGCCGTGCGGCGTTGACGACGACGTGCGACATGCGAGGACTGTCCCACACGGGCGGGCGCCACGGCGGGGGAGCCGGGCCAACACGCCGCACCCGTGGTCAGCGGACGGCATACGTCCACTCAGCGCGCGCCCGGGCACCCGTCAGGAGTTGGCAGGAGGGCACCAAGTCTTGTCCAGGGGCATTGCCCGCGCGGAGAACGGGTCAGGAGGGTTTCGCTCGCCCGATCCCAACACCCACAAGGAGATCCATGCGCACGCGCGCCCTGCTCACCCCGCTGGTGCTCGCCGCGGTCACGACGGCCGGCCTCACCGTCGCTGCCCCGCCGGCGCTCGCAGCCGGACCCGACATCTCGGTGACCAACACCAAGGCACACCTCGATCAGCTGCAGTCGATCGCCAACGCCAACGGTGGCAACCGCAGCACCGGCAGGCCCGGCTACAAGGCGTCGGTCGACTGGGTCAAGGCCAAGCTCGACGCGGCCGGCTACACGACGACGGTGCAGAGCTTCAGCACGTCGTCGGGCACGTCGTACAACCTCGTCGCCGACCTGCCCGGCGGCGACGCGTCGTCCGTCGTCATGTTCGGCGCCCACCTCGACTCCGTCTCCGTCGGGCCCGGCATCAACGACAACGGCAGCGGCAGCGCCGGCATCCTCGAGACCGCGCTGGCCTACGCCGCGAGCGGGCAGACGCCCCGCAACCACGTGCGCTTCGGCTTCTGGGGCGCCGAGGAGCTGGGCCTGCTCGGGTCGAAGTACTACGTGGGCCAGCTGACGACCGCCCAGCGCTCGGCGATCAGGAGCTACCAGAACTTCGACATGATCGCCTCGCCCAACGTCGGCTACTTCGTCTACGACGACAACGCGGTCGGCAACGGCGTGCGCGACGACTTCACGGCGTACTACGACTCCAAGGGCCTGCCGTGGGAGTACATCGACGTCCAGGGCCGCAGCGACCGCGCCGCCTTCCGGTCGAGCGGCATGGCGACCGGGGGCATCTTCTCCGGCGCCGAGACGATCAAGACGAGCGCGCAGGCGAGCAAGTGGGGCGGCGTCGCCGGCAAGGCCTTCGACGCCTGCTACCACCGCGCCTGCGACACGAACACGAACCTCGACCTCGTGGCCCTCGACAGGAACGTCGACACGATCGGCTACATGGTGTGGCGGTATGCCGCCAAGGACTACGGCACGACGACGCCACCGACCGGGTCGAACCTGCTCGCCAACCCCGGCTTCGAGTCCGGCGCGGTCTCGTGGACCGGCACGAGCGGCCCGATCACGAGCGGGGCCGGCCGACCGGCGCACTCGGGCACGTGGAAGCTGTGGCTCGGGGGCAACGGCGCCTCCGCCACCGAGAGCGAGCAGCAGACGGTGACGATCCCCTCGACGGCGGCGACGGCGCAGCTCTCGTTCTGGGGACGCTTCGACACGGCGGAGACCGGGTCGACCGTCTACGACACGTTGAAGGTCCAGGTCGTCGTCGCCGGCGTCACGACCACGCTGGCGACGTACGGCAACGTCGGCGCCGACACGACGTGGGTGCAGCGCTCCTTCGACCTGTCGGCCTACCGCGGCAAGAGCGTCACCGTAAAGCTCGTGGCGACCGAGGACTCGTCGGCCCAGACCTCGTTCGTCATCGACGACACCGCGCTGACGACGACCTGAGCTCACTCCGCCTCGCGACCACCGTGTCGCCGGCCCTGGTCGCGCACCTGGTCGGGCACCTGGCCCCGCTCCCGGTCGGGGGCGGGGCCAGGGCTCGGGTCGGGGTCTGGGGAGAGGCTTGGGGAGAGGCTTGGGGAGAGGCTTGGGGAGAGGTCGGGGTCGGGGGAGGGGAGGTGGTGCTCCTCGGGGTGCGGTGTGGTCGTCAACAGCTCCCACGCGAGGCCGTGCGCGAGCACGACGAGGCACACGACGGCGAGCGCCGCCGCCTGCAGCCCGCTGAGGCCGACACGACCGGCCACCTCGGGCGCGGCCCCGAGCACGATGATGACGACGTAGAGCACGGCCACGAGCCAGCGATGACGTCGGAAGGGGCCACGGACTCCCGGGTGCCGGTCGGCGCGGATGAGACGGAACGTCGACCAGGCGCCGATCAGCGCGACGAGGCCGAAGGTCGTGCGCCACACCCCGGGACGTCCGGGGTCGACCTGCGCGAACAGTCCCATCACCCCGGGCAGCAGGAACGTCACGTAGACGCCGCCGACGAGGCGACGGGTCTCGTCCGTGGCGAGCAGCTCGCGGCGACGCTCCAGGGCGGTCCACCAGAGTCCGACGAGCGTGAAGCAGGTGGCCGACACGACGGCGTAGAACGTCGAGAGGTCCATGCGTCCTCCTTTCGCTGCCGAGATCGTCCCACCGTGGGTGCCGCACGCGCACTCGTTTAGCCCTAAAGTATTGCGGGTGGACGGTGTGCCGGGGGACCAGGTGGGGCGGATCATCGAGGCGTGGCAGCGGGAGAGGCCCGACGTCGACGTGTCGTCGATCGGCATCATCACGCCGCTGTGGCGGCTCGGGGCGATCGCCGCGGAGAACCGCACGCGGGTCCTAGGGGTCCACGGGCTCGACCAGAGCCACCTCGACGTCCTGGCGACCTTGCGTCGCAGCGGTGCGCCGTACCGGTTGACCGCCGGCGAGCTGTCCCGGCGCTGCCGGGTGACGGCCGGCGCGACGACGCAGCGCGTCCAGGCGATGGAGTCGCTGGGCCTCGTCGAGCGGGTCCGCGAGGAGCCCGACCGGCGCACCGTGCACGTGCAGCTGACCCCCGAGGGGCTGGCTCGCCTCGACGAGATCTTCGCCGTCGTCATGGCTGGCGACGATCGGCTCCTCGCCGGCCTGACGCCGGCGCAGCGCACGTCCTTGGAGGGCCTGCTGCGTGACTGGCTCGTCGGGCTCGAGCAGCATCCGGTCGCCGGCGGCGCAGGCGTCGTCGGCGAGGTCACCGGTCCGTGAGGACGACGAGCTGCTGCGTGGCGCGGGTCATGGCGACGTAGCGGTCGACGGCCCCCTCGATGCCGTCACCGAAGCGCTCCGGACGCACGAGCACGACGAGGTCGAACTCGAGCCCCTTGGCAAGGACCGGCGTCAGGGACCTGACCCGTGATGTCTCCTCGAACGTGGGATCGCCGATGACACAAGCCGTTCCGTCGTCGTGGGCCGCGAGCCACGACTCCAGCACCGAGGCCAGGTCGGCCGTGGCGCCGTGCTGCACGGGCACGCCGCTCTCACGCACGGAGGTGGGCACGTTGGCGTCGGGCAGCGCTGCGCGGATGACCGGCTCCGCCTCCGCCATGACCTCGGCCGGCGTCCGGTAGTTGATGCTGAGCGAGGCCAGGGCGACGCGGTCGAGGCCGATGCGGCCCAGTCGCTCCTGCCAGGTCTCGGTGAACCCGTGACGGGCCTGCGCCCGGTCGCCCACGATGGTCAGGCTCCGGGACGGGCAGCGGTTGAGCAGCATCCGCCACTCCGCGTCGGTCAGCTCCTGGGCCTCGTCCACGACGACGTGGGCGAAGGGGCCGGCCAGCGGGTCGGCGCCGGGGTCCTCCGTGTCACCGCCGCCGTCGTCGAGGGCGCCGCGGAGGTCCTCGCCCCGCAGCATCCACATGATGTGCATGTCGGAGTCGTCGGAGGCGATGAGGTGCTCGACGACCTTGGCCCGTTCCTCCCGCTCGGCGGCGCGTTCGGCGTCCTGCCGGCTCCGACGTCGGGCCGCCTCCCGGTCACCGAGGCGCAGCCGGGCGGTGTCGAGAAGGGGGAGGTCCGACCGGGTCCACGCGGTCGGGTCGGGCCGCTGGAGCCGGCGGACGTCGGCGATCTCGAGGCCGGGAGCGCACCGCCGCAGGTAGGCCGGGACGGTCCAGAGGTCGCCCACGACGTCCTCCGCGTCGAGCAGCGGCCAGGATCGCTCGAAGGCCGTGCGCAGCTCCCGGTTCTGCTCGAGCGAGCGCCGCACCATCGCCGGGGTCGCCTCGAGCTCGATGTCCAGGCCGTCGTCGTCGAGGCGCGCCTCGAGGTCGTGGCGCTCGAGGAGGATGCCGACCAGCGCCTCCCAGACGTCGTCGCGCGCCTCGTTGTGGGGGAGGTTCAGCCCGGCGGCGAAGGCGTCCAGCCAGTCGGCGGGGGAGAGCCAGACGTCCGCCCACGGTGTCGTGACGTCCATCCCACGGCTCGGGGGCTCCTCGTAGAGGGCGACGGCGGGCTCGATCGCGTCGACGAGCTCGGTCGAGGCCTTGAGCCGGGCCACCTCGGGATCGCTCTCAGGAGGCGCGGTCGCCCCCTCCGGGACGAGGTCGCGCACCGTGCACGTGCGCACGCCCTCCTCGCCGAGGCTCGGCAGCACGTCCGAGACGTAGGCGAGGTAGGGCTCGTGCGGACCGACGAAGAGCACGCCGCCGCGCCGGTGCCCCAGCCTGGGGTCGGAGTAGAGCAGGTATGCCGTCCGGTGCAGCGCGACGACCGTCTTGCCGGTGCCCGGGCCGCCGTCCACGACGAGAGCGCCCCGGGAGCCGGCGCGGATGATGGCGTCCTGGTCGGCCTGGATGGTGGCGAGGACGTCGCGCATCCGCGGCGAGCGGCTGGCGCCCAGCGACGCCACGAAGGCGGACTCGTCGTCGAGGGCGGCCCGGCCCTCGAGAGCCTCGGCGCTGAAGACCTCGTCCCAGTAGTCGCTGACGCGGCCCCGGGTCCAGCGGTAGCGCCGACGGCTCACGAGGCCCATGGGGTCGGCGTGGGTCGCGCCGAAGAACGGCTCGGCCGCAGGGGAGCGCCAGTCGACGAGCAGCCGCCGTCCGGTCCGGTCGGTCAGCCCGATCCGGCCGACGTACACCGGCTGAGAATCGTTCTCAGGCAACATGTGTCCCAGGCACAGGTCCAAACCGAACCGGCGCAGGGTGCGCAGCCGGGCCGTCAGCCGGTGGATCTCCTGATCGCGGTCCAGCGCGGCCTGACCGGAGCCGCCGGGCGCTCGGCGGGCGGCGTCGAGGCGCTCGGACAGCTCGGTGACCGTCTGGTCCATGGTCTGGGCGATGGCGGCGAACTGGGTCTCGTCGTGGCCGATGAGGCCGGGTCGGCCTTGGGTGTCAGGTGGTCTCGCAGGTCGAAGGCGCTGGTCGTCGAAGGGATCACGTCGGTGAGCTCCGTCCCGAGTTCTGGTGTCGAGCCAGTGATTCTCGGTGACGACCGGGGCCTTGCCGCAAGACCCGGGGTGCGCTATACGTTGGGAGTGGAAGGACGCCGAGGTGGCGTCCTTCCTTCGTCGTTCTCCGGCCCCTTCTCGCGCACCCCTCGTTCCACGCCATAACGCCGATAATCGACATTATGTCACTTTGGCGTGATGAGGCCCTCCCCGGTGGTGCCGCGCCCGTGGTCCGCCACCCAGTGCTCCGCGCCGTACCCTTGCCCGTGATGCTGTGCGACTACTTCGATGCCGGCCGCTGCCGCTCCTGTGCCCTCATGGGCGTGCCGTATGCCGTGCAGCTCGCTGACAAGGACGCGCGCTGTCGTCGTGCGCTGGCGGACGCCGCCCCGACGGTCTCCTGGCTCGAGCCGTTCGCCGGCCCCGAGTCGGCGTTCCGCAACAAGGCCAAGCTCGTCGTCGGCGGCCGCACCGGCGCGGTCACCGTCGGCATCCTCGACGCCGACGCGAACGGCGTCGACCTGCGCGCGTGCGGTCTGCACGAGCCCGCGCTGCAGCAGCTCATCCCGCGCGTCGCCGACGTCGTCGACGAGATCGGGCTCGAGCCCTACGACGTCAGCGCGCGGCGGGGCGAGCTCAAGCACGTCATCCTGACCCTCTCCCCCGCCGGCCGGGCCATGATGCGCTTCGTCCTGCGCTCGCGCCGGCACCTGGCCCTGTTGGAGTCGAGGCTGTCGATGCTGCAGGCGCGTCTGCCGGAGGTGGCGGTCGTGTCCGTCAACCTCCAGCCCGAGCACAAGGCCGTGCTCGAGGGCGACACCGAGATCGTCCTGACGTCGCAGGGCGAGCTGGCCATGCCGGTCGGCGACATCACCCTCTTCCTGCGCCCCAACAGCTTCTTCCAGACCAACACCGCGGTCGCGTCGGCGCTCTACGGCCAGGCGCAGGACTGGACGCGGCAGGTGGCACCGGCCGTCGTGCTCGACCTGTACTGCGGGGTGGGCGGATTCGCGCTCAGCTGCGCTCTGGCCGGGGCTGGTCGCGTCCTGGGTGTCGAGGTGTCGCCGGAGGCCGTGCACAGTGCCGACTCCAGTGCCAGGCGGCTGTGCGCTGAGCACCCCGGAGTCGGCCCTCTCGAGTTCCGCGCCGGCGACGCCACGGACGTCGGGACGCTCGACCCGCAGCTGATGGATGCGGCGTCGTCGATGGTGGTCGTCAACCCGCCCCGTCGCGGCATCGGGGCCGACCTCGCCGCGTGGGTGGAACGGTCCGGCGCGGACCACCTCGTCTACTCCAGCTGCAACGTCGAGAGCCTCGCGCGAGACCTCACGCGGCTGCCGTCGTTCGTCGCGCACGAGGCGCGGCTGTTCGACATGTTCCCGCAGACCTCCCACCACGAGGTCATCGTGCGGCTCGAGCGCGCGTAGCCCCGGATCCGGCAGGCACCCCCGGGGCTGAGTCCCGCTCCCCTGGCTGGACTTCGAAGGGCTCCGTGTGCACCTCCAGAACGTCAGCTGGATGAGGTCGGTGAACAACAGCACGAACACCGGCACGACCGGTCGTTCGCTCCGCATCGAGGCGGTCAAGATCCGTCTACTCGACAAGATACTGACGGCGCACGCGCGTCATTGCATAATGTCGATTAACGGCTAATTGCATTGCGCCACAACGTAATTCACTAGCCTACCCGGTGGCCGAGTCCGGCGGCGTAGTTGTCGAGGGCCCGAAGCACGGCCGGCGCTCGGTAGACCCGGTTGCGGCGGTGGCCCGTCGACTCGAGGAGCACCCCGTCGTCCACCAGGCGACGCATCGCGGCCTGGGCCGTCGGGGCCGACACCCCGAGCTCCCTGATCACCACGCGTGCGGTGACCACCGGCTGGCGCACGAGCAGGTCGAGCACCGCCCACGACGCGGACCCGGCGCGGGCCGTGACGAGCTCGGACCAATCCGCTCGCACCCCTCTCAACGTCCCGACGAGATGCTCGCCGATGAGCGTGCCGTTGCGGGCGGCCTCGGCGACGCAACGGAGGATCGGCTCGACCTCTCCCCTGCGGTAGGCCGTCAGGGCCGCGAAGTAGTCGTCGCGGATGGCGAGCAGGCCGGCGGAGATCGGCACCGTCACCCGGTGAATGGCGCCGGTGTGCAGGAGCACCGAGTGAAGCAGGGCCCGCCCCGTGCGCCCGTTGCCGTCGGTGAACGGGTGGATCGTCTCGAACTGCGCGTGCGCCAGGGCGGCGAGGGCGAGCGGTGGCAGGTCGTCGCGGTCCATGAAGGCCACGAGGTCGGCCATGAGGGCGGGAACGTCGGCGGCCACCGGAGGCACGTAGTCGGCGTCCCCGGGATGCAACGGTGATCCCCCGACCCAGACCTGCTGGTCACGCCAGCGGCCCGGCCGGTGCTGGGTCTGCTGCGCCATGAGGGCTCGGTGCATGGCCAGGACGGCGGCCTCGTCGAGCCGTCCGGCGAGGTCGAGCGCGGCCTGCATGGTCCGGACGTTGCCGAGGATGACCCCGGCGTTGGCCCGGTTCCCCTCCCCGATCTCCGCCTCGGCCAGGGCGCGTGCCGACGAGGTGAGGTTCTCGATCTGCGAGCTCGCGGCACTCTCCGAGCGCAGCAGGACTGAGGCGAAGGGCGCGATCTCCCCTGCTCCCCCGGCGTCGAAGGTGGCCAGCAGTCGGGTGGCCTCGTCGAGGTCGGCAGCGACGTCGCCCGGCAGCTGGAGGCCGGTCGCGGCGATGGTCGGCACCACTGCGGCCCGGAAGGACGACGGGGTCGACCTCCGGGAGCGCCTGGAGACCTCCAGCAGGCCCTCGACGGGCTGCCAGGCGACTGTCTGCACCCCGAGTGCAGGCCACTCATGAGCCATGCCATCACCGCCCCTTGATAAAGGTTAGAGGTCAACCTTAACCAAGAAGCAGGTGGTCAGGCGTGTGGGACCTCCGCGGGGGCGTCGATGACCCACCACGCGGCATACGGGCTGAGGGACGCCACGCCGTCGGGGCCGGCGAACACGGGGTGGCCGCCCAGCGCGTCGTAGGGCCGGTGGATCCCGGCATCGCTGAAGTGGCGCATGTCGAAGGTCTGCCACGTGGCGGTCACGTTGTAGACGCAGACCATCGTGCCGCTGGGGTGGGTGCGCAGCACGGCGAGGACCCCGTCATGCGTCCCGAGCAGAACCTGGGTGGGCCCGGAGGCGTGCAGGGGCGGCAGCCCGGCGCGGACGGCCGCCAGGTGACGCAGGCCCTGGAACACCTTCGCGGGCACGGCGTCGAGGTCGTGGCGCTGGGCCGCGAGCTCCCAGTCCAGCCGCTCCCGGTGGGCCCAGCGGTTGTCGTCCTCGTGGCCGGGCTCCTGCGCCCAGTGCGGGTCGTTCGGCATGCCGAGCTCGTCGCCGCTCCACACCACAGGGATCCCGCCCCACCCCGCCACCATCGCGTGGGCGAGGAAGAGGCGCGCCAGGCCCAGCCCGAGCGCGGCCTCGTCACCGCGGGCCTGGGCATCGGCGAGCCCGGTCAACGAGGCGGCCGTCCCGCTGATGCGCTTGTCGCCGGTGGCCGGGTTGTGCTGGAAGACGAGGCCGTGTGCCCACGACCCCGAGTGCTCACCGGCATACCAGTCCGAGAGGAAACGGCGATGCGCGTAGCCGTCGAGACCCGCAGCTGCCGCGTCGCTGTCGTCGATGGCCCAGCCGATGTCGTCATGGCAGCGCACGTAGCAGATCCACGTGCCGCTGGGCGGGGTCGGCGGCAGGGCCGACAGAGCCTGCTTCGCCAGGCCGGTGCTCCCTGTCGCCAGCATCGACCACACCTGGACCATGAGGCTGTTGTGGTAGGCGAGGTCGCTGACCCGGCCGGCGTGGGGCCCCTGGCCGAGGTACTGCACGAGGTCGCGTGGTCCGACGATCGCCTCCGCCTTGAACGCGAGCGCCGGGCACGCGATGCGGGCGACCGTGCGCAGGGCCTGGGTCACCGCGTGCACCTCGGGCTGGTTCTGGCAGTTGGTCCCCAGCCGCTTCCACGTGAAGGCGATCGCGTCGAGCCGCAGCACCTCGACCCCGAGGTTGGCGAGGTGGAGCACGATGTCGGCGTACTCGACGAGCACGTCGGGATTGGCCCAGTTGACGTCCCACTGCCACTCGTTGAAGGTCGTCCAGACCCAGGCCTCGAGCTCGTCGTCCCACGTGAAGTTGCCCGGCGCGAAGTCGGGGAACACCTCCGGCAGGGTGCGCTCGTAGGCGTCCGGCATGACCCGGTCGGGGTAGACGTGGAAGTAGTCGCGGTAGCGCGACTCCCCCGCCCTGGCTCGCGCCGCCCACTCGTGCTCCCGGGCGACGTGGTTGAGCACGAGGTCGAGCACGAGCGAGATGCCTTGTCCGCGAAGGTCGCTCGCGAGGCGTGTCAGGTCGTCGATGTCACCGAGGTCGGCCCGGACCCTGCGGTAGTCCTGGACGGCGTAGCCGCCGTCGTTGTCGCCCTCCCGCGGCTGCAGCAACGGCATGAGGTGCAGGTAGCTGACGCCGAGGTCACGGAGGTAGTCGACGTGAGCCCTCACGCCCTCGAGGTCGCGCGCGAACCGGTCGGCGTAGCAGGCGTAGCCGAACATGTCGGGCTGCTGGAGCCAGTCGGGCCGCAGCAGGCGGCGCTGGTCGAGGCGGCGCAGCTCCGGCGACCGCAACCGGAAGCCCTCGACCGCGCGCTCGACCAGGCGCAGGGCCAGCGCTGACACGTCCTGCTCCGGGTAGAGCACCGTCAGCGCGGCGACGAGGTCGTCGGACCATCGCTCCAGCCGCAGCTCGATCGTCTCTCGATCCGCCGCGTCGAGCCCCTCCAGCAGCGAGGTCACCGACTCCGGCGTGGGTCGCGCGTCATGGGCGCCTTGGCTCATGGCCCGATTGAACAGCACCGGGCGCTCCGGCGACAGGGGCGCGCCGTCCTTGCCCGCGCGCTACGTCGGCCTGCGCTACTCGAACGGGGTCGGGTCGCCCGCGCCGATGCGGGTCACGACGGGGTAGCCGTCGGAGTACTCGACGACGGTGGTGGGCTCGAGCCCGCACTCCCCCGAGTCGATGACGGCGTCGACGACGTGGTCGAGGCGGTCCTTGATCTCCCAGCCCTCGGTCATGGGCTCTTCGTCGCCCGGGAGCAGCAGCGTGCTCGACAGGATCGGCTCACCGAGCTCGCGGAGCAGCTCGCGCACGACAGGGTGCTCGGGGATGCGCACGCCGACCGTCTTCTTCTTCGCGTGCAGCAGCCTGCGCGGCACCTCCTTCGTCGCCGGCAGGATGAAGGTGTACGGGCCCGGCGTCGCCGCCTTGATGGCGCGGAAGACCGAGTTGTCGAGGTGCACGAACTGGCCCAGCTGGGCGAAGTCCGCGCAGACGAGGGTGAAGTGGTGCTTGTCGTCGAGGTGCCGGATGCGCAGGATGCGCTCCTTGCCCTCCTGGTTGTCGAGGGAGCACCCGAGGGCGAAGCAGGAGTCGGTCGGGTAGGCGATCAGTCCGCCTGATCGCAGGATCTCGACCGCCTGGTGGATCGCCCGGGGCTGCGGGTCCACGGGGTGGACGTCGAAGTACTTCGCCATGGTGCCCACCCTGCCATGCTGGCGTCCATGACTGAGCACGCAGGTGAGGACGAGGTCGCCGTGGAGATCGTCGACAACCCTGCCCGGGGCCGTTTCGAGCTGCGTCAGGGCGACGACGTCATCGGCATCGCGAGCTATGCCGTCGTCCCCGGCGACGGACCGGACGCCCCCGACCGTGTGGTCTTCTTCCACACGGAGGTCCGCCCCGACCACGAGGGGCAGGGGCTCGCCGGACGTCTCGCGTCGTCGGCGCTCGAGGCCACCATGGCCTCGGGGCGTTCGATCGTGGCACTGTGCCCCTACATCAAGACGTACCTGCGTCGGCACCCCGAGCCGTATGCCGGCAGCGTCCTCACGCCGACCTCCGTCGACGTCGAGGCAGCGGAGCGAGCCGCCGCCGCGGAGAGGTGAGTCGGTGAGCCGGCCGCATGTCGTCGTCGTGGGCGGCGGCGTCGTCGGGTCGGCCGTGGCCCGCCGGCTCACGCTGTGCGAGCCGCGCCCCGACGTCACCCTCGTCGAGAAGGAGTCGCAGCCGGCACTGCACCAGACGAGGCGCAACAGCGGGGTCGTGCACGCGGGGCTCTACTACGCGCCAGGGTCCGCCAAGGCACGGCTGTCGCGCGAGGGCGTCGACCGGCTCCGTCGGTACTGCCGAGGGCGTGGGCTGCCCTACGACGAGGTCGGCAAGCTCGTCATCGCCCTCGACGACGAGGAGACGCGACGCCTTCGTGACATCGAGGTCCGGGCCCGGGCCAACGGCGTGCCCGGCCTTCGGTGGCTCGGGCCCGACGCCTTGCGCGACGTCGAGCCGCACGCTGTCGGTCGCGCGGCGCTGCACTCCCCGACGACGGCGATCACCGACTTCCCCGCCGTGGCCGCGGCCATGCTGGACGACGCCGCCGCCCGTGGCGCAGGGGTGCTCACCGGCTTCGAGGTCACCGCCTTCGAGCACCGCGACTCCGCTGTCGAGGTCCGGGCCGCCGACGGCCGTCGTCTCGAGGCGGACCGCGTCGTGGTCGCAGGAGGCCTGCACGCCGACCGGCTCGCCGTTCTCGCCGGAGACGGGCCGAGCCCCGCGATCGTGCCGTTCCGGGGTGAGTACCTCCGCCTGCGCGACTCCGCCACACACCTCGTCCGCGGCCTCGTCTACCCGGTGCCCGACCCGCGCTACCCGTTCCTCGGGGTTCATCTGACCCGCCGTGTCGACGGCAACGTGCTCCTGGGCCCCAACGCGGTCCTCGCGACCGCCCGGGAGGGCTACCGCCGCAGGGACGTCGAACTCGACGTGGTGCGGGCGCTCGCCGTCTCGCGGGGGTTCCGGCACTTCGCGCGCGCCAACCTGCTCACCGGCGCGCACGAGGTGGCCGGCTCCCTGAGCCGCCGCGTGTTCGTCGAGCGCGCACGCCGCTACGTCCCGGAGATCACGCACGCCGACGTCGTGCCCGGCGAGGCCGGAGTGCGGGCCCAGGCGATGGATCCCGACGGCTCCCTCGTCGAGGACTTCCGCTTCAGCCGGGTCGGGTCGGTGCTGTGCATCCGCAATGCGCCATCGCCGGCGGCCACTGCGTCCCTGGCCATCGCCGACCTCGTCGTGGAGCGGCTCGACCTCGGCTGATCGCGGCCGCAGCCGCGGCCGCCGTCGCCGTCGCGGTCGCGGTCGCGCACCCTGGACCGGACGCAGGCGCGGCAGCGTCACTGCTTGCCGAAGTAGGTGCTCGCCTCCATCGCCTCGACGACCGAGTCACCGCCGTGGGCGTCCTTGGACCAGCCCAGCACGTCGAGTCCGGCGTCGATCCCGACGATGGCCGGGGCGACGGTGCCGGCCATCGCCGTCCACTTCGAGATCTTGATCTCGGGACCGTGCGTCGGGTTGATCGCGATCTGGGTGCCGAGGGCGTTGGGCAGCGGGTTGTCCCCGACGAGCGGGACGTGGTCGATGAAGGAGCCGAGCGGGTTCTGCAGGGTCGTCAGCATCTCGCCCCGCACGTGGTAGTTGCGGATCTGGCCCGACGAGTAGCCCGCGTCACCGCCGCCGAGCGCCGTCGCGGCGGCCACGGTGTTGGGGTGCACGCCCGCCGCGTTGAACGTCACTGCAGGGATGTCGGTGGCCACCGAGGCCGTGCTCGCGAGGCCACCACCGAGCGAGTGGCCGGTGATGACCATGTTGTCGCTCCCCACCGCGCCGGCGAGGCCCTGGGCCAGCGCGATCGCCTGCAGGTGCTGCCCGCTGAGGAGTCCGACGCCCTGCTGGACGTTGGTCCCCCAGTCGGTCATCGACGACGTCCCGGCGAAAGCGAGGACGTACTGACCGTCGTCGTTGCGGTAGACCGCGGCGTCGAGACCGTCACGCTGGTGCAGCCGGGAAGGGTCGATCCCCAGCTGCTGGAGCTCCTCCTCCCCCAGCGGCGACCAGCCGTCGACCGCACTCGGGTGGTAGACGTTGTCGGCGAGGTGCGCGAGCTCCAGGTCGATGTCGTGAGGTGTGTTCCCGCGGACCTGGTCGGCGAGCGGGGGCGGCGGGGCGATCGACTCGCCTCCGGACGTGCCGGCACCGCCGAGCCAGGGGAAGAGCCGGGACGGTGAGAGCGGTGAGATCGGGGACAGCGGGGACAGCGGGGACAGCGGACCGGGCGACCCCGTGCCGGAGCCGAGCTCGCTCGTGCCTCGCTGGGCCGCAGCGTTGGCGGTGAGCCGGCGCGACATGGTGTCGAGCGTCGTCCCGAGCGCCACGAGGGAGGCGGACGTCGTGCGCCAGTCGTCCTGGGCCGAGCGCGCGTCGTCGCCGCCCCACGAGCGTCCGATCACGGCGAGAGCCCGTGCCCCCGTGGAGCGGATGCCGTCGACCTCGGCGGCGCACGCGGAGAGCTCGCGTGCGGTGCGTTCGAGGGCTTGGGGGTCTGCACCCTTGCGGTAGAGCACGTGGAGCCTCCTGTCGATGGTGGGCCCCACGGTAGGTGGGGCCCACCCGCCGGTCCATGGGGAGCACTCCCCAGCGTGTCGCGCTCACCCGTCACGATCGCGCCACGTGTGGTGCGGTCGACCCTCAGGACCGACCGCGGACGACGACGAGGCGTCCCAGCAGGCCGACCACCAGGACGACGGCCCCGGCGGCGAGGGACCCGGTCGGCACGGCGACGGCCAGCGCCAGGCATCCGACGAGACCGGCGACGGCCAACGCGCGTGGGTAGCGCCGGTGCGTCGCGTCCTGCGTCAGAGCGGCAGCGTTGGCGACGGCGTAGTAGGTGAGGACGCCGAAGGAGGAGAACCCGATGACGCCACGCAGGTCGGTGACGAGGACGAGCACCACGACGACGATCCCGAGCGTCACCTCGGCCCGGTGGGGCACGTGGTAGCGGGGATGCACCGCTGACAGCGCCCGCGGCAGGTCACCCTCGCGTGCCATGGCCAGCGTCGTGCGACCCACCCCGGCCACGAGGGCGAGCAGGGCCCCGAGCGCGGCCACCACGGCCGCTGCAGAGGCCGCCCACGGCAGCCAGCCGTCCGGCCCCTGCGCCACGACGGCGAGCTGCCGCACGGGGGCCTCGGTGGACGCCGTGGCGCCCGGACCGAGGGCGCGGAGCAGCAGGACCGCGGTGACGGCATACAACGGCGCGACGACCGCGAAGCTCAGCGCGACGGCACGCGGGATGGTCCGGGACGGGTCGAGCACCTCCTCCCCCAGCGTCGCGACCCGGGCGTAGCCGGCGAAGGCGAAGAAGAGGAGGGCCGCCGCCTGCAGCACCCCGCCCACGCCACCGGCACCGGGCAGAGGCAGGCCTCCGTCGACCGGTGGCGCGTCCCACCGGACGACGGCAGCGACCGTCAGGACCACGGCGAGGAGCGCGAGGACGATGCTGACGAGCCACCGCGTCAGCAGTGCCGTCCGGGTGATGCCGCGGTAGTTGACGGCGACGATCGCGATGACGGTCGCCGCCGCGAAGGGTCGCTGCCAGACGGGCGGCACGACGTGGACGGCCACGGCGAGCGCCATCGCCGCACAGCTCGCGGTCTTGCCCACCACGAAGCCCCAGCCGGCGACGAAGCCCCACCACGGGCCGAGTCGCTCGCGGCCGTAGACGTACGTGCCTCCGGACGTCGGGTACTGCGCGGCGAGCTGGGCCGACGACGAGGCGTTGCAGTAGGCGATGACCGCCGCGAGCGCGAGGGCGACCAGCAGCCACGAGCCAGCAGCCGCCGCGGCGGGGGCGAACGCCGTGAACAGGCCCGCGCCGACCATCGACCCGACGCCGATGAACACCGCGTCGCGCGTCCTGAGGCGCCGGACGAGCGACGGGTGTGAGGGCGGCGAGGTCATGCCCCGAGTCTGCCGGGGCGACGGGCACGGCTCGACCGGACGAGCGGGTGCCTGCTCACGCGCCATCGTCGCGACAACTCACCGACGCCCCGCCGACGCCTCGCCGGCGCCTGGCCGGCGCCTGGCCGACATCACGTCAGGGCAGCGAACGACCCGGCCGGGGCCGGCAGGCCCCGACCGGGTCGTGGTCGGTGATCGACGGGGCGACGCCGCTCAGCCGCGGAGGTCGGTGAGCATCGCCTCGAAGGGCGTGACGTCCTCGAACGGGTCGACCCGGGCGGCACGCGTCGAGCCGCTGATCAGGGCCGCGAAGGCCGTGCCGGCCCGGTCGATGCGCTCGCCGAGGCGGCCCGCGTCGACGCTGCCCCAGTCCTCACTCGCGGCGAAGACCGCCACCGGGGCCACGAGGGCACCCAGGTGGGCGAACAGCGGGCGCAGCGCGTGGTCGATCGCCAGCGAGTGGCGTGCCGTGCCACCGGTGGCGCCGAGCAGCACCGGGGTGTCGCGCAGCGCGTCCTTCGGGAGCACGTCGACGAGCATCTTGAACAGCCCGCTGTACGACGCGGCATACACGGGCGTGGCGACGACGACCGCGTCGGCCTCGGCGATCGCGTCGAGTCGGACCTGCAGGTCGGGCGAGGCGAAGCCGGTGAGCACGTTGTTGGTCAGGTCGTGCGCGACGTCGCGCACGTCGACGACCTCGACGACGACGTCGCCCACGTCGTGGGCACCGAGCGCGCGGACGGTCGCCTCGGTCAGGCGGTCGGCGAGCAGGCGCGTCGACGACGGCTGCGTGATGCCGGCGGTGATGACGGCGATGTGGAAGGTCACTTGGTCACCTCCAGGGTGGCTGTGTGGTCGGACTCGGGCGAGGCGCCGGTCACGTCGTCGACGGCGTGCACGGTGCTGTCGTGCCCTCCTCCGGCGGCTGCGAGCAGGCTCGGGTGGGTCGGGGCGTCCGGGACGTGCGCGGGCCGGAGCGCGGCGAACTCCTTGCGCAGGACGGGCACGACCTCCTCGCCCAGGATGTCGAGCTGCTCGAGGACCGTCTTGAGGGGCAGGCCCGCGTGGTCGAGCAGCCAGAGCTGGCGCTGGTAGTCACCGGCGTACTCGCGGAAGCCGAGCGTCTTCTCGATGACCTCCTGCGGGCTGCCGACCGTCAGCGGCGTCTGGCTCGTGAACTCCTCGAGCGACGGGCCGTGGCCGTAGACCGGGGCGTTGTCGAAGTACGGGCGGAACTCCCGAACGGCGTCCTGGCTGTTCTTGCGCATGAAGACCTGACCGCCGAGCCCGACGATCGCCTGGTCGGCGCGGCCGTGGCCGTAGTGCTCGAAGCGGCGCCGGTAGAGCTGCACCATCTGCTTGGTGTGGCTCGCCGGCCAGAAGATGTGGTTGGAGAAGAACCCGTCGCCGTAGTACGCGGCCTGCTCGGCGATCTCGGGGCTGCGGATCGAGCCGTGCCAGACGAACGGCGGGATGCCGTCGAGCGGGCGGGGCGTCGAGGTGAAGCCCTGCAGCGGCGTGCGGTACTTGCCCTGCCAGTCGACGACGTCCTCGCGCCACAGGCGGTGCAGCAGCGCGTAGTTCTCGATGGCGAGCGGGATGCCGTCGCGGATGTCCTTGCCGAACCACGGGTAGACCGGGCCGGTGTTGCCGCGGCCCATCATGAGGTCCATGCGGCCGTTGCTCAGGTGCTGCAGCGTCGCGTAGTCCTCGGCGATGCGGACCGGGTCGGTGGTCGTGATGAGGGTCGTCGACGTCGACAGGATGATCCGCTCGGTGTGGGCGGCGATGTAGGCGAGGGTCGTCGTGGGAGCCGACGGGATGAACGGCGGGTTGTGGTGCTGCCCCGTCGCGAAGACGTCGAGCCCGACCTCCTCCGCCTTCTTGGCGATGGCGACCGTGGCCTCGATGCGCTCGTGCTCGGTCGGCGTGCGCCCCGTCGTCGGGTCGGTCGTGACGTCCCCGACGGTGAAGATCCCGAACTGCATGTGTCCCAGCTCCTTTTGATTGACGATTCAATCATACCGAACGTCGGGCCCCCCTCTCCCATTCCCGCTGTGACATCCTGTCGCGGTGAGTGCCGAGATCTCCCCCAAGGACCGCTTCATCACGGTCTACGGCCGCAACCCCGTCCACGAAGTGCTCCTCGACGGCGACCTCCACGTCGACAAGGTCGTCATCGCCGACGGTGCCCGCGGGAGCGGGCTGCGCGAGATCCAGCAGGCCGCGCGCCGCCGCGGGGTCGAGGTGCAGCACGCGAGCGCCGAACGCGTCAAGAAGCTCGCCGGCAACGGCCGTCAGGACCAAGGCGTCTTCGCCGACGTCGTGGCGCCGCGGATGCGGCCGCTCGAGGCCGCACTGGCCGAGGACGCCGCGTCCCTGCGGGCCGTGCTCGTGCTGGACGGCGTGACGACCCCCGCCAACGTCGGCATGATCCTGCGCTCGGCCACGGCCGCGGGCGTCGACGGCATCGTCGTGCCCCGCAAGGGCGTCGCCTCGCTCGACCCGCTCGTCGTCAAGGCCTCGGCCGGCGTCGCGTTCCGCGCACCGATCCTCAAGGCGTTCACCGCGGCCGAGGCGGTGGCCGACCTCAAGCACGCGGGCTTCCACGTCGTCGGGCTCGACGCCGGCGGCGACGACGACCTCTTCGCCGCGCACCTGCCCGAGCCCGTCGCGTTCGTCCTCGGCAGCGAGACCGACGGGCTGACCCCCGAGGTGGCCGACCTCGTCGACACGTGGGTGTCGATCCCGATGGCGGCCGGCGTCGAGTCGCTCAACGTCTCCGCCGCGGCCGCCGTCGTCTGCTTCGAGCTCGTCCGCCGCGCGCGCCTCTGAGCTGGTGCACGCGGTCCGGCGGACCGCCATGAGGTATGCCGTGCGCCCCGGCTCACGCACGTCGGCGCGGTGACGCGCGTGGTTCGTGGCGGTCCGTCGGGCCGAGACCGCGTCAGGGGCCCCACTTCTCGGCGAGCGCGCGCACGACCTTGATGTCCCGGGCCGTGCCGGTGGCCCCGGTCAGGCGCTCGAGCCGGGCGTTCGTCAGCTTCGCCTGGTGTGCGGGCTTGGTGAGGAAGAGCAGCACGTCGCTCCCGAGCACGAGCACCCTCTCCCCCGGCTCGTCCCACGCCTCGAGTGCCCGGCGTCCGTCCGCGGTGATCCCGCCGGTCGTGAACGTGACGTAGCGGCGGGCGTCGGCGCCCAGCGGCGACTGCGCCGAGTCGGCATCGGCGGCAGTCTGCCTCACGGCGGCCGGGGTCCGGGCGATGACAGGCACGTCGAAGCCGAACTCGTCGCTGATGAGGTCGCGCAGGGCGGACTCCACCTTGCCGATGCTGCGCATCGGCGTCGTGACCCGCACGTTGCCGCTCTGGATGTGCGTGACGACATCGGTGAAGCCGTGCTCGGTCAGGTGCTCACGCAGGTGCGCCATCTTGACCCAGCGCTGCCCGACGTTCACGGCCCTGAGGAAGGCGACGAAGGTGGCCATGCTCACGCACCCACCCAGCAGGTGCCGTTGCCCACGCGCTCCACCCGTCCGCCGACGTGGACGCCGCCCTGCTCGTCGACGTCGAGGAGCAGGCGTGAGGGCCGTCCGACGGCGGCTCCCTGGCTCACCTCGACGGAGACGTCGCGCACGCCCTGCGCGACGAGCCAGCCCCCGAGGTTGGCGCACGCCGAACCGGTGGCAGGGTCCTCGAGGACCGCCCGGTCCTGGGTGTAGAAGAGTCGGGCGTCGATGCTGCGTGGGCCGCTCCAGGCCCATGCGTAGACGTGTGGCGGCGTGCCGGGGGACGTCATGTGCTCGGCCATCAGGTGCGCGTCGGGGTCGCACGCGCGCACGGCCTCGACGTCATCGAGGCGCACGACGAGCTGCTCGACGCCCGCGTCGACCCAGCTCGCGTCCGAGCGCACGACGCGGGCGACATCCACGCCGAGGGCCGCGGCGAGGTCCGTGGCACTGGGCGTCACCTCGCGCAGGGTCGCCGGGCGCGCCGTCAGGCGCCACCCGCCGTCGATGCGGGTCACCCGGATGCGGCCCGCGGGCATCGTGAGGTGCACGAGGTCGGGCTCACCGTCGGAGCCGTTGAGCGAGGCGACGACCTCGGCCGTGCCCAGGGTGGGGTGGCCGGCGAAGGGCATCTCGTGGCCGGGGGTGAAGATGCGCACCGCGGCCTCCCCCGTCGCTCCGTTCCCCGTCGAGGTCACGAAGGTCGACTCGCTGAGGTTGAACTGTCGGGCCCAGGCGAGCATCTCCGCGTCGGAGAGCGTGCCTGCGTCGGGGAAGACGCAGAGCGGGTTGCCCGAGAACGGTCGACCCTCGATCGAGAAGACGTTGAGCAGGTCGAAGCGCAGGTCCATGGTCCGAGTCTGCCGGAGCGTCGCCCTCCCGTGGACGGACGGCATACGGACCGCGCACCTGCGCGCCGATATTGTGGCGGTCATGGCCACCCCCGACGGCGTCGTTCCCGGCAACATCTACCTCTTCCGGCACGGCGAGACGGAGTGGTCGCTCAGCGGGCAGCACACCGGCACGACCGACCTGCCGCTCCTGCCCGAGGGTGAGGCGGCCGCTCGTGAGCTCGCCGGAGTGCTGAGCAAGCACCGCTTCGAGCGCGTCCTCGTCTCCCCCCTCCAGCGGGCCAAGCGCACGGCCGAGCTCGCGGGGCTCGGGGACTTCGAGGTCGAGCCCCTCCTGCGCGAGTGGGACTACGGCGCCTACGAGGGCATCACGACGAAGCAGATCACCGCGGAGATCGGCCACCCCTGGGAGGTGTTCGTCGACGGCGTGCAGCCCGGCGTCACCCCCGGCGAGACGATCGAGCAGGTCTCGGCGCGCGCCCAGCGGGTCATCGACAAGGTGTGGCCCGACCTCGAGCGGGGAGACGTCGCCCTCTTCGGTCACGGCCACGCGCTGCGCGTCCTGACGGCGACCTACCTCGGGCTCGACCCGAGGTTCGGTCAGCAGCTCATCCTCGACGCCGGGTCGATGAGCGTGCTCACGCACCACCGCTCGACGCGCTGCCTCGGGATGTACAACCTCTCCCCCTGGCGCCTGCTCTCGGACTGACCACCGTCGGGCCGACCGGCTACCGAGCGGAGGAGGCGACGGTTCACGACCGCGGGACGAAAGGGACGAAAACCCTGCGGCTGGGCGCGGGGGCGGGTTACCGTTTCCCCGCCCTGGCTCGACCCGAGGAGCTGCCGTGAGCCGCACGCCCACCACCGTCCGCACGAGCGTCGCCACCGTCGTCGCGACCCTGCTCGCCGGCCTCGCCGCGGTGACGACCGCGCCGGCGGCCGATGCCGGGGTGGCCACCCCGGGTGCCATCTCGTCTGTGGTCGCCAAGCCGGGGCCCGCTGCCGGCCAGGTGACCTTCACCTGGGTG
This sequence comes from Terrabacter tumescens, assembly GCF_014646815.1. Lineage (GTDB taxonomy): Bacteria > Actinomycetota > Actinomycetes > Actinomycetales > Dermatophilaceae > Terrabacter > Terrabacter tumescens. The sequence goes on along the minus strand of NZ_BMNZ01000001.1, from coordinate 686,167 downwards.
GCGTCCGGCGCGAGCACGACGGGCTTCGTCATCGAGACCGGTCTGACCACCTTCAAGGTCGGCGACCCCGTCCTGCCGGACCACGGTCGCCGGGCGACGTACTTCACCGTCCCAGCGAACCGGCGCTCCGTCACGTTGACCGCGGCCCAGCTGGCCACTGCGGGAGCCGGCACGTCCTCCGCCAACCACCTCTACTACCGCTTCAAGGCCGTCAACAAGACGGCGTCCGGCACCGCCACGCGCAACTGGCCCTACCTGCAGAACGTCGCGGTGAAGCCGGCCACGCCCTCGACCACCGGCACTGCGCTGCGCGTCGCCACCTTCAACGTACACACCGCCACGACGACCTCCGGAGTGCGCCCGTGGACCACCCGGGTGCCCGGCATCGCGCGGACGATCCTCTCGCGCAATCCGGGGGTCGTGAGCCTGCAGGAGCTGGGGATCGGCCGCGCCGACGGCAGCTCCCAGCCGAGCACGGCCGGCAGCCTCACCCAGGTGCGCAGCCTGCTCGACACGCTTGCCGCGCAGGGCGGTGGCCGCTACCAGCTCGTGCGCTCCACCCGCTTCGCGGCGCCGGGCACGCCGGAGGCCATCCAGGGCGCGCGCATCCTCTACGACTCCAGCCGCTACCGGCTCGTCAGCTCGTGCCCCGAACGCTCGGACACCAACCCGCTGAGCAACAACAGCTACTCGAGCTCCTGCACGATCCTGCTCCCGACGCTCAGCACCGACGACGCGTGGGCGCGCCGGCGCGCCTCGTACGCGGTCCTGGCCGACCGCACGACCGGACGCCAGTTCTACGTCGTGTCGGCCCACCTCGACCAGCGGCACAGCACCAGCTACACGACGGAGCGGACCTACGAGCGGCTGCGGGCGACGCAGGTGCGCACGGTCCTGGCGCGGATCGACCAGCTGAACACCGGGCGGCTGCCCGTCGTCCTCTCGGGCGACCTCAACACCTACCAGAACAACCAGGGCGGCTACGACGCCCACGACACGCTCGTGTCGGCCGGCTACTACGACGCGGCCGCCGCCGTCACGCAGGTGAACCCGCGCTACACGACGATGAACCACTTCGCCTGCACGCTCACGGTGCCGGGCACCGGCTGGGGCAGTCGCCTCGACGTCGTCACGGTCAAGGGCGTGTGGGGCGCGGCGCGGTGGGAGAACGTCATGGCCACGACCGACTGCGCCCGGCCGTCGGACCACAACATGGTCGTGGCGGACCTGCGCCTGCCGTGAGGCCGCTCGGAGTCGGCCTCAGCAGGCGCTGAGCAGCGCCCTCAGTGAGCCCTACCCGGGTCACCCGCGGGGCAGCTCCCAGGTGTGCACCGGCTCGTTGGCCATCATGCCCTCGATGTAGTGGCGGAGCATCTCGCGCAGCGCCTTGTCGCGGGTCAGCCCCTGGGCCTCGAGCCGGGCGACGCACTCGGTCTGCCACGAGGCTCCGTTGACGCCCAGCAGGCAGCGTTGCTCGATGATCGTGAGGAACCGGTCCCGCACGGCCGCCGAGACGCCCCAGCGCTCGAGGCCCTCGTGGGCCATCGGAAGCAGCCGGCGCAGCACGAGCTCGGTGGCCGGCACGTCGCCGAACCCTGGCCAGTAGGTGCGCGCGTCGATGCCGAGACGCGCGCCCTCCTCGAAGTTCGCCTCAGCGGCCGAGAAGCTCATCCGGGTCCACACCGGACGGTCCTCCTCGGCGAGCACGCGCATCGTGCCGTAGTAGAAGGCGGCGTTGGCCATGACGTCGGCGATGCTCGGGCCTGCCGGCAGGACGCGGTTCTCGACGCGCAGGTGCGGGCGGCCGCCGACGATGTCGTAGATCGGGCGGTTCCAGCGGTAGACGGTGCCGTTGTGCAGCCGCAGCTCCTTGAGCTCCGGGACCTCGCCGCGCTCGAAGACCTCCTCGGGCTCCTCGTCGTAGAGCTCGGGCAGCAGCGCCGGGAAGTAGCGGACGTTCTCCTCGAAGAGGTCGAAGATCGAGGTGATCCACCGCTCGCCGAACCAGACGCGCGGGCGCACGCCCTGGTTCTTCAGCTCGACGGAGCGGGTGTCGGTGGCCTGCGTGAAGAGCGGGATGCGGGTCTCGGCCCACAGCCGCTGCCCGAGGAAGAACGGCGAGTTGGCGCCGAGGGCGAGCTGAGGGCCCGCGAGCACCTGAGCGGCGTTCCAGTGGTCGGCGAAACGTTCAGGCTGCACCTGAAGGTGTAGCTGGATGGAGGTGCACGCCGACTCGGGAGCGAGGCTGTCGGAGTAGCGTGCGATGCGCTCGCCGGTCGGGCCCTCGAGCTCGAGCCAGACGTCCTCGCCGCGGGCGTCGAGGACGGCGTTGTTGAGCGCGGCGTAGCGGATGTTCTCGCTGATCCAGTCACCCTCGAAGTGCTCGGGCATGACCGTGGGCAGGATGCCGATGGCGACGATCCCGGCGTGCGCCTCGGCGGCCTTGGCGGACGCGCGGTTGAGCGACTCGCGCAGCAGATCCTCGAGCTCGATCGCGGAGTCGCCCGGAAGCGGGCGCGGGTGGACGTTGAGCTCGATGTTGTAGCGCGCGAGCTCGGTCTGGTAGTCCTCGTCGGCGATCTGCTCTAGCACCGTCTTGTTGTCGAGCTTGGGCCCGAGGTCCTCGTTGACGAGGTTGAGCTCGATCTCGAGACCGGTCATGGGGCGGTCGAACTCGAACTCGCTCTTGCCGAGCATGCGTTCGAACACGTCGAGGTCGCGGCGTACCTTCTCGCGGTACTGCTGCCGCTGCTCGCGCGTGTACCTGGCCTGCTCGACGTCGGCTCCCACGTGAGGAGACAACCACACTCACGGGCCCGGCGCGAGACGCGCGCGCGGAGTGGTCATCACGTGGGCGCGCGAGGCCCAGGTGATGACCACTCCGTCGGCGGGACTCAGCCCTCGAACGCCTCCGGCGGCGGGCAGGAGCAGACGAGGTTGCGGTCGCCGTACGCGCCGTCGATGCGGCTCACCGGCGGCCAGTACTTGTCGGCGGCGTGGACGCCGACCGGGAAGGCGGCGGCAGTGCGCTCGTAGGGGTGGTCCCACTCCCCCGCGATGTTGAGGGCGGTGTGCGGCGCGTGGCGCAGCATGCTGTCGGCAACTGCGACCGTGCCGGAGCGGACCTCCTCGATCTCGCCGCGGATCGCGATCATCGCGTCGCAGAAGCGGTCGAGCTCGTAGAGGTTCTCCGACTCCGTGGGCTCGACCATGAGCGTGCCCGCGACCGGGAAGCTCATTGTCGGCGCGTGGAAGCCGTAGTCGACGAGGCGCTTGGCGATGTCGTCGACGGTCACTCCGGTCTCGGCGGTGATCTGCCGGACGTCGAGGATGCACTCGTGGGCGACGAGCCCGTCGTGGCCGGAGTAGAGCACCGGGTAGTGCTCGCGCAGCCGAGCGGCGATGTAGTTCGCGCCCAGGACGGCCATCTGCGTCGCGTGCCGCAGGCCCTCGCCGCCCATGAGGCGCACGTAGGCCCACGAGATCGGCAGGATGCTCGCCGACCCGTAGGGGGCGGCGGACACCGGGCCCACGCCCGACCCGGGGCCGGCCTCGGGGGCGAGCGGGTGGTTGGGCAGGTGCGGCGCGAGGTGCTGCCGGACCGCGACCGGGCCGACACCCGGGCCGCCGCCGCCGTGCGGGATGCAGAACGTCTTGTGCAGGTTGAGGTGGCTGACGTCGGCGCCGAACTTGCCCGGCTGAGCGAGGCCGACGAGGGCGTTGAGGTTGGCGCCGTCGACGTAGACCTGGCCGCCCGCGTCGTGGACGAGCTCGCACAGCTCGGTGATGGTGTCCTCGTAGACCCCGTGCGTCGACGGGTAGGTCACCATGATCGCGGCGAGGTCGTCGCGGTGCGTCTCGATCTTGGCGCGGAGGTCGTCCATGTCGACGGTGCCGTCCGGGGCCGTCTTGACGACGACGACCTTGAGACCCGCCATGACGGCTGACGCGGCGTTGGTGCCGTGGGCGCTCGCCGGGATGAGGCAGATGCGACGGTGGCCCTCGCCGCGCGCCTGGTGGTAGGCGTGGATCGCGAGCAGCCCGGCGAACTCCCCCTGGGAGCCGGCGTTGGGCTGGAGCGACACGGCGTCGTAGCCGGTGATCTCGCACAGCCAGCCCGACAGGTCGTCGATGAGGGCGCGGATGCCCTCGGTCTGCTCGGCCGGGGCGAACGGGTGGAGGTTGGCGAACTCAGGCCAGGTGACCGCCTCCATCTCCGTGGTGGCGTTGAGCTTCATCGTGCACGAGCCGAGCGGGATCATGCCGCGGTCGAGCGCGAAGTCCCGGTCGGAGAGCCGGCGCAGGTAGCGCAGCATGGCCGTCTCGGAGTGGTGGGCGTGGAAGACCGGGTGCGTGAGGAAGTCCGACGTGCGCTGCAGACCCTCGGGTATGCCGTGTGCTCCCGTCGCGCCGGACGCCGACGTCACGTCGTCGCCCGCCTCCAGGCCGAAGCCGTCGAGCACCACGAGCACCGTTGCGGCCGTGGAGGTCTCGTCGAGGCTGAGCGACACGCGGTCGGCGTCGACGCGCCAGACGTTGATGCCCCGGTCCGCGAAGGTCGCCGTCACCTCGGCCGCGCGACCCGGCACGACGACGGTGAGCGTGTCGAAGAAGGACGTCGTCTCCACGTCGAGGCCACCGTCGACGAGGGCGCCTCGCAGCGCCCCGGTCAGGCGAGCCACGCGCTGCGCGATGGCCACGAGGCCGACGGGACCGTGCCACACGGCATACATGCTCGCCATGACCGCGAGCAGGACCTGCGCGGTGCAGATGTTGGAGGTCGCCTTCTCGCGACGGATGTGCTGCTCACGCGTCTGCAGGGCGAGGCGGTAGGCCTGGTGTCCCTCGGCGTCGACGGAGACGCCGACGAGGCGGCCCGGGATCTGGCGTTCGAGTCCGCGGTGGACCGCCATGTAGCCGGCGTGCGGCCCACCGAAGCCCATCGGCACGCCGAAGCGCTGGGCGCTGCCGACGGCGATGTCGGCGCCCCACTCGCCGGGGGCGGTGGCGAGGGTGAGCGCGAGCAGGTCGGCGCAGGCCGTGACCAGGCCCTTGGCCTCGTGCACGGCAGCGGTGAGCGGAGCCCAGTCGACGAGCTCGCCGGTCGCGTCGGGGTACTGCACCATGGCGCCCACGACCGCCTTGCCGCCTGCCGCCTCGGAGAGCGAGTCGGCGTCGGTCACACCGCGCAGGTCCGCGACGACGACGGGCAGGCCGAGGGCCTCGGCACGCGTGCGCATGACGGCGATCGTCTGCGGGAAGAGCCGCTCGTCGACGAGGACGACGGCGTCCGCGGACGCCTTGCTCGCGCGGCGCATGAGCGACATCGCCTCGGCGGCGGCGGTCGACTCGTCGAGCAGCGAGGAGCCCGCGACGTCGAGGCCGGTGAGGTCGGTGATGACGGTCTGGAAGTTGAGCAGGGCCTCGAGACGGCCCTGGGAGATCTCGGGCTGGTAGGGCGTGTAGGCGGTGTACCAGGCGGGGTTCTCGAGGACGTTGCGACGCACGACGGGCGGCGTCACGGTGCCGTAGTAGCCGAGCCCGATGAGCGAGGTCAGCACCGTGTTGCGCGAGGCGAACCCGCGCAGCTCCTCGATGACGGCGCTCTCGCTGGCGGCGGCCTCGACGCGCAGCGGCGTCTCGGAGCGGATGGCGCCGGGGATGGCGCGGTCGCACATGGCATCGAGGCTGGGCTGGCCCACCACCTCGAGCATGTGGCGCACGTCGTCACCGGCGGGACCGACGTGGCGGCTGACGAAGTCGGCCATCACCGTCTCGGTGGACGTTCCGGTGGTGACGGGCACGAGCTGGTCGATCGACATGCGGGGCTCCTGACGGGTACGAGCGGACGACACACGCTCCCCGTCTGTCGAGCACCGCAGAGCGGTGTCTCCAGAGTTGCCTCACCCGCATGGTCCTGGCGCCTGAGAGGTTCCGGGGATGTTGCCCCTTCGGCGCCTCGTAGGTGCGTGGCACCCCGAGGACTCTCCCACGCAGGGTCGATCGGCACTGTCGAATCTACCAGCAGGCGCGGGCTTTCCGGTCATGCGAACGGCCCGGCCGGGTGTCCGGTCGGGCCGTGTCGAGGTGGAGCCAGAAGATGTCAGGAGATGTCGGGTCAGGCCATCCGTCGTGCCTGGCGACGGGCGCCCAGCTCGTCGTCGGGGTGGTCGAGCGAGCTGTCGTCGTCGGCCCGCTCGCTCGGCAGGTGGGCGAGCTCGCCCTCGACCTCGCGCCACACGCGCCCGACGGCGATGCCGAAGACGCCCTGTCCGCCCTGGACGAGGTCGATGACCTCGTCGGCGGACGTGCACTCGTAGACGGAGGCGCCGTCGCTCATCAGCGTGATCTGGGCGAGGTCCTCGACGCCGCGCTCGCGCAGGTGGCTGATGGCCACCCGGATCTGCTGGAGGGAGACGCCGGTGTCGAGCAGTCGCTTGACGACCTTGAGCACGAGGATGTCGCGGAAGCCGTAGAGGCGCTGGGTGCCGGAGCCGGTGGCGCTGCGCACGGACGGCTCGACGAGGCCGGTGCGGGCCCAGTAGTCGAGCTGGCGGTACGTGATGCCGGCCGCCTTGCAGGCCGTCGGACCGCGGTAGCCGCTGTCCTCGTCCAGCTCGGGCAGGTCGTCGGTGAACAGCAGGCCCTGGGACCCGACGGGCAGGGCCCGGCCGGTGTCACGCGCGTCCTCGATGGCGGCCATGCCGTCCTCCTCGTGCTCAGGCTGCGAGTCGCGGTGGTGCGATCGCGCAGACGACATCCAGATAACTACACTCACGTCGTTCTACTGACGGTAGGCCGCCGCCGTGCTGCGGTCAATCACCGGACGTGCTAACGGCACCGCGTGTCGGGGGCCTCTACGCAAACCTTCGACCTCTACCTCACGGTAAGCGTCCCTGACGGCGGTCGTGGTGACGCGGCCGGCCTGCTGCGTCCCGGCGGCGTGGATGAGCCAGGATGGTCAGTCAGCAGGTTCATTCAGGACGGTCGGGCCGGTCCGGGCGGTCGCCGGGCTCCTGGGACTCCGGGGCCGGGCCCTCGAAGTCCTCTGCTGACACGTGGTCGAGGAACTCCTTGAAGCGCTCGACCTCGTCGTCCTCCTCGGAGGAGACGACGATGGCGGCCTCGTCGAGGATGGCCGGCTCGACGAGCACCTTGGCGCCGGTGCGCAGGGCCAGGGCGATGGCGTCGCTGGCACGCGATCCCACCTCGACCTTGCCGTCGATGATGAGCGCCGCATGGAAGACGGAATCCTTCAGGGCGACGATGCGCACCTCCGTGAGCTCGTGTCCGAGCACGGCGAGCAGGTCGCGCATCAGGTCGTGCGTCAGTGGCCGTGGCGGGACGACGCCCTGCTGCGCGTACGTGATGGCGGCGGCCTCGGCCGCCCCGATCCAGATCGGCAGGTAGCGGCCTCCGTCCCGCTCTCGCAGCAGCACGATCGGGTGGTTCGTGGGCATCTCGACGCGGACGCCCAGGACATCGACCTCTCTCACTCCTCCACCGTACCCCGGCCCGTCGTCGACGCGGGCAGGCCTCAGCGGCGCAGCCCCGCCCGGACCAGAGCGACGTGCAGGGCAATGCAGGCAGAAGCGATCTCGGCCGCACGCTCCTGCCGGGTGCCACTCCCCCGGCGGGTGGCCAGCACCTGGTCGACGAGGCCGATCTCGCGGTCGGCGGCGGTGCGGAACGGCCGCAGGTGGCGAGGCTCGAGCCCGTGGTCGGAGAGCGTGCGGGCCGCCGCGCCGATGGCCAGCGCCTCGTGCCCGAAGTGGCCGCGCTCGTCGGCCTGGAGCAGGCCGTAGGTCTCGAGGGCGTGCATCGTGTCGCGGTCGATGCCGGTGGCCGCCCGAAGCTCCGGACCCGTCAGCGACACGACCGGTGCAGGGAGCAGGTCGACGGGGCTCGGCACCTCCGGGTCGGCGGTGGGCGTCGGGGGTTCGGGGCGCCCACCGGGGTCCTCCGCCGGGTCGGAGAGTCCCCGGTCCAGGGCGTCGAGGGCCTCGCGGATGACCTTGAGCGGCCAGTAGCGGTCGCGCTGAGCCGTGAGGACGTAGCGCAGGCGGCGCACGTCGTCCTCGGTGTACGTGCGGTAGCCGGAAGCCGTGCGGTGCGGCTGCACGAGACCTTCGGCCTCGAGGAAGCGGATCTTCGACGCCGAGACGTCCGGAAAGTCCTCGGACAGGGCGGCCAGCACCTTGCCGATGGTCAGGCGCCGCGGGGACGGAGCAGCCCCGTCGGCCGCCGCCGTGCCTGCGGTCATGCCGGTGCGGTCTGGGGGGCTCCGGACGAGTAGTAGACGAGACGGAACTTGCCGATCTGGACCTCGTCGCCGAGGTGCAGCGGGGCCTCGTCGATGCGTTCGCGGTTGACGTAGGTGCCGTTGAGCGAGCCGGCGTCACGCACGACGTAGCCACCGCCCTGCGCCACGAACAGGGCGTGCTTGCGCGAGACGGTCACGTCGTCGAGGAAGATGTCGGAGTCCGGGTGGCGACCTGCGGCCACCTGCTGGTCGTCGAGCAGGAAGCGCGCTCCCGTGTTGGGTCCTCGGAGCACGACCAGCAGCGCCGTGCCCGGACGGAGCGCGTCGATGGTGGCCTGGTCCTCGGCGCTGAGTCCGCGCGGCGTGACGGTGTCGACGTGGTCGCTGTCCTGCGACGGCACGCCCTGGAACCGCATGGTGCGGGGTTCGACGTTCATGTCGTCGGGGTCGGGCAGGTTGCTCGACATGCGGTCCTCCTCTGTGGTGCGGGCGGATTCGGGTGCATCCACTCTAGTTGACCGGGCAGGTCACATCCTGCCCGGCGCCACGACGAGCGGGTACCCCGGGTGGGGGCTGGAGTCAGGAGAGGGAAGCCGTGTAGGTCGCGGCGTCCATGAGGCCCTCGACCGACGAGGCGTCGGCCAGGCGGAGCTCGAACATCCAGCCCTCGCCGTAGGGGTCGGAGTTGATCAGCTCGGGCGAGGAGTCGAGCGCGGCGTTGGTCGCCGTGACCTCACCCTCGAGCGGCGCGTAGACGTCGCTGACCGACTTCGTCGACTCGACCTCGCCGCAGGAGTCCCCCGGCGTCACGGTGTCGCCGACGGCGGGCAGGGACACGTAGACAACGTCGCCGAGGGCGTCCTGCGCGAACGCCGTGATGCCGATGCGGACGACCCCGTCGTCGCCGACGCGGACCCACTCGTGGTCGCTGGTGTAGCGCAGGTCAGAGGGGTAGTCCAGCTCGCTCATGTCGCTCCTTCGTCGGTGGCGGCCCTGGTCAGGGGGGTCGGGGCCGCGCGTGCTGCTGTGCGTGGGTGCCGCAGACCATGTGGCGGCACCTGAGAGGATGCCAGACCCGTGCGGGCCGCGCAGGAAGTGGGGCCGGGTGGGTGTGCCGAGATCACTCGACCGGCTTGGCGTGCGTCATGGCCGTGGGCCGGTGCAGCGAGGTGATCTCGATGAGGCTCGACTCGGTGACGACCGCCTCGGCGCCCTTCTGCCGCACCGACTCGACGATCCCGCCGGGGATCGTCATGGCCGACGACAGGGTCTTGGAGTCGCCGATGACCTTGATGACGAGGGGACGGGGCACGGGGACGCCGTCGACGAGGATCTGGCCTCCCTTGTCGCCCACGAACGAGGAGGCGACGACACGGACGCCCCCGACGTCGATGGACTCGGCGCCGGCGTCGCGCAGCTCCTGGATGATGTCGAGGACGATCGGACCCGTCACGGCGTTGGTGGGGTCGGTGACGCGCAACGTGATGCCCGGCCCCTTGGCGGCCAGGGTCCCCGCCAGGATGCCGAGGGTGTCCACGCGCTTCTGGGCCTGCTCGAGGGCCTCCGCCGCGGTGCCGGTGCCGTTCTTGAGACGGTCACGGGTGGACTCCAGCTCACGGACCTGCTGGTCCAGGCGCGAGGACCGCAGCGAGATGTCGTCGAGCACGCGGACGAGGTCGGTCTGGCTCAGCTCGTCCAGACCGCGCTGGTTGGTCAGCTGCACCTGGGCTGCGATCCCGGCGCCGAGCAGCACCGCGAGCAGTGCGCCGAGCAGGTTGGCCCGGGTGGCGCGGGGCTTGCTCATCTTGACCAGACGCGTCCACGCGTCCCGGCCCTCGACCGGGACGCGGCTGGTCCCGCTCTCGTGCGCCTCGGACGAGGTGAAGTCGACCTCGGCACCGTCGTCGAGACCCGTGCCGAAGATCGGGGCGGGCGGAGCGGCGACGTCGTGATCGGTCTTGTGGTCGACGTTGTCGTCGGCTTCACCAGCAGGGTCGGCAGCGACGGGGCCGGATGTCGGGTCGGGCGTCGGGTCGGGCGTCGGGTCGAGTGCCGGTTCGGGCGTCGGGTCGAGTGCCGGTTCGGGGTCGGGTGCGTGCGGTTCGGTGGCCGCGTCGGACTGCGGGGTCGCGGCTGCGACGGGTGCGTCCTGCCCCACCTCCGCCTCGGTGGCTGCCCCGGTGGCTGCCTCGGTGGCTGCCTCGGTGGCTGGATCGGAGATCGGCGGGGTGGTCGGGTCGTGGCGACCCTTCTTGCGCTTCGCCATCGTCAGGCCTTGAACAGGTGCCGACGGATCGAGGCGACGTTGGAGAAGATCCGCACGCCGAGCACGACGACGACGCCGGTGGAGAGCTGCGAGCCGACACCGAGCTGGTCACCGAGGAAGACGATGAAGGCGGCGACGACGACGTTCGACAGGAACGAGACGACGAAGACCTTGTCGTTGAAGATGCCGTCGAGGATCGCGCGGATGGCGCCGAACACGGCGTCGAGGGCCGCGATGACGGCGATCGGCAGGTACGGCTGGAGCCAGACGGGCACCGACGGATCGAGGAAGAGACCCACCGCGAGTCCGGCCACGAGGCCGAGAACTGGGATCACGACGAGGTCTCCTGACGGGTCGGTGTGGCGGAGCTGGGTGAGGCGGGGGTGGTCGTGCGCTTCTGGAGTGACGGCGTCGAGGACGTCGAAGGCGCGGTCGAGACTACGGGCGGCCCGACGGGTTTCGCGACCTCGAGCCGCGCCGCCGAGTCACCCGGCACGGTGAGCGAGTCGCTGCCTGCCATGATCGACCGGATCTTGTACTCCTCGGTGAGCTGCGAGAGGTAGAGCCCGGCGAACGACGGCTCGAAGAGCTGCTGCATGCCCTGGGAGTCGCCGAGCGCCGTGATGACGTAGGGCCGCGAGAGGGGCCGGAAGTCGACGATGATCGCCTGGCCCGCGAAGCGGATCGCGGCGGTCGAGCTGAGCCGGTGGCCGTTGATGGAGATCGCTTCGGCCCCCGCTCCCCAGAGCCCGTTGACGATGATCTGCAGGTCGCCGGAGGTGACGCGCCCCTCTTCGAAGCCGCTGCTGGGGCGGTTGCCGGCGTTGCCGTCCGCCTGGGTCGAGGCTGCGTCGTCGAGGGTCAGGGTCAGGCCGGGACCGGTGAGCGGCACCGCGCCGGCCTGCACCTCGAGGTCCTTGATCGTGGTCGTGAGGTCAGGCCCTCCCGACTGCTGCAGGGCCAGGGCCTCGAACTCGCGGACCTGCTTGCCGAGCGAGGCGACCTTGGCCTCCTGCTCGGTGCCGTGCTTCTGCAGCGCCTCGATGCGGGTGACGAGCTCCTTCTTGACCGCCGCCGCGGCGGTGGGCTTGGGGCGCAGGGACTGCGCAGCCACCGCGAAGAGGAAGCCGGCGAGGACCATGAGCACGACGACGAGGACGGTGCGGGTGGAGGTGGCCCGCGGAAGCCCGGCTGCGGCGCGGCGGTCGGCCGCTTCCTGGTAGCCGGCGTCGAGCGGCCGCTCCATCATCGTGGTCAGCAGCGTCATCGACTCGTCCGGCCGGCGTGGTGCGATCACGAGGTCACCGCCCGGGGACCCCGCGTCAGCACGATGCGCGCGTGGACGGCATACAACACCGCCGCCAGCCAGTAGAGGACGACGCCCCACCAGGCGAAGCCCCACCCGACGGGACGTGCGAGCGCGCCCAGCCAGTCGTCACGGTGGGCCAGCAGCAGGAGGGGGAAGGCGTAGAGCAGGTTGAAGGTGGCGGCCTTGCCGACGAAGTGCACCGGCAGGCCCAGCTGCCCCCGCGAGCGCAGGAAGAGCAGCATGAGCGCCATGACGACCTCGCGCGCGAGGAGCACGACGACGAGCCAGACCGGGATGATCTCGCGCCACGCGAGCCCGAAGAGGGTCGTGAGGATGTAGAGCCGGTCGGCGATGGGGTCGAGGAACTGGCCGAGTCGGCTCTCCATGTTGAACTGGCGGGCGATCTTCCCGTCGAGGTAGTCGGTCACCCCGGAGAAGAGCAGCAGCAGCAGCGCGAGGCCGTCGCGCTCGGACACGATCGCCCAGAGGAAGACGGGGACCCCGAGCAGGCGCAGCACCGACAGCACGTTGGGGATGGTCACCAGACGCTCCGTCACGACGTGCTCGCGCTCCCCCGCCTTCTCGACCTCCACGGCGGCAAGCCTAACCGGCCTCCGGACAGCTCGATGCGCGTCTTCGGCATCGATCCGGACACGGCGGGGAGCCTTGGCAGCCGGGCCGTATCGGACGGCCGCAGTGCGCAGTGGCTCTGGCACACTCACCACCATGCCCGGCGGACACTCGCACACGCACAGCCACGACGCTCGCAGCACCTCTGGCGCAGTCGCCGTCAGCACGCTGGCCCGCGTGGGCCTGACCCTCCTGCTCGTGGTCGCCGCCGCGGCGACGGTCTACGGGCTCGTGCGGTACTGGCCGGGCGATACGCAGACCCCCAACCGGGTGGGCACGACCGACTTCGCCGCCCCCGGCGTGACCTTCCCGATCGCCGAGGTGCAGGAGACCCTGCCCGTCTGCGCCACGCCGACCGGTGGCGCTGGGGACGCGTCCTCGGGCGGGCAGGCCGGTGACGGTGGTTCGGCGCCCACGTGCGGCGCCATCACGGTGCAGCTCGAGCAGCCCACAGCGACCTCCGGCGACGTGCGACCCGTCGTGTCGGTCCCGGTGCCGCCCGCGGTCTCGTCGTCGGGCCTGCGTGAGGGCGACACCGTCCAGCTGCTGAGGACACCGCCCCAGAGCGGCCAGCCCGAGACGTACTCCTTCCTGCAGGTCCAGCGCGGAGCGCCGCTCTCGCTCATGCTCGCCCTCTTCCTCGTCGTCGTGGCCGTCGTCGCTCGGTGGCGTGGGGTGCTCGCACTGGCCGGCCTCGGCTTCGGCGGCCTCGTCGTCGTCAAGTTCATGCTGCCGGCGCTGCTCGACGGTCAGTCGGGCCTGCTCGTCGCGCTCATCGGCTCGTCGGCGATCATGTTCGTCGTCCTCTACCTCGCCCACGGCCTCTCGGTCCGCACGAGCACGGCGCTCGCAGGCACGCTCTTCGGCGTCGGGATCACGGCCGGCCTCGGCCTGCTGGCGGTCGACATGGCGCGTCTCAGTGGCGTCGCCAACGACGAGGGGGCGACCCTCGCCTCGTTCGTCACGACGATGAACCCGCGCGAGCTGCTGACCTGCGCGATCATCGTCGCCGGGCTCGGCGTGCTCAACGACGTGACCATCACGCAGTCGTCCGCGGTGTGGGAGCTGCGCGCCGCGGCGCCCTCGATGGGGCGTCGCGAGCTCTTCCAGTCGGGCATGCGCATCGGGCGCGACCACATCGCCTCGACGATCTACACGATCGTCTTCGCGTATGCCGGTGCCGCCCTTCCCGTGCTGCTGCTCCTCTTCCTCTACGAGCGTCCCGTCCTCGAGATGCTCCAGACGGAGTCGCTGTCGGAGGAGATCGTGCGCACGCTCGCCAGCGCCATCGGCCTCGTCCTCGCGGTGCCCGTCACGACTGCGGTCGCCGCGTTGACCGTTGGCACGGCGAAGCCTTCGGTCCACCCGTCAGCCGACGTGACACCGTCGCAGGAGGTCGGGTCGGAGCTCAGCGGCCCGACTGCGGCCGACCTGGTCAGGGCTGCGAGCGGGCCACCGCCCCCGGCCACCCGTGCCGAAGCCCGGGCCCGGATGACGTCGAGCTGACTGCCCACCGCTGGGCCTGGTCAGCTCACCGTGAGGGTCGCGGTCCAGGTGGCGCCGCTCGCCGTCGTGTACGTCACGGTGATCGAGGCGGCATTGCTGCCTGTCTTCGTGGCGGACACCTTGGCGGTGGACGCGGTCGCGTTGGGTGCCACCGTCACGGTGCCCGACCCGGCAGTCTTGCCGGTGGCCGTCCACGAGACGGTTTCCGTCGCCGAGCTGTAGGCGATGGGGTCGCCCGTGCTGTCCACGAAGCCGACCAAGGCCGACACCACCGCGTTGTTGCCGCCACTGACGGTGCAGGCATAGCCGGAGGCCGCGGAGCCGGTGCATGCCGGCACGACGCTGGTGCCGTCCACCGTGACGCCAGCGAAGGCGAGTCCGACGGCTGAGGGGTTGACGACGGACTCAGTGACGGCCCCGGAGGTCGATGACAGGTGGTTCGAGCTGCCGACATACGTCGCCGTGATCGTGCGGGAACCCGCGGCGCCGAATGACGTCGTGCACGTGGCGATCCCGAAGGCGTTGAGCGTCGGCGTGCCGGAGGAGCAGCTGATGGTGGCCGAGCCGTCCTTGAAGGAGACGGTGCCCGTCGGCACTCCCCCACCGGGAGCCACCGGAGCGACGGTCGCCGAGAATGTGACGCTCTGTCCCGTGGTGGCAGTCGCAGCGGAGGTCGTCAGGCTGGTCGTCGTGGAGGCAGCATTGACGACCTGGGTGACGGCCGCGGAGGTCGAGGACCCGTGGTTGGCCGAGCCGGCGTACGTGGCCGTGATGCCGCGCGTGCCCGCGGAGCCGTGGGCGACGACGCAGGTGGCCGCGCCGGAGCTCAGGGTCTGGGTGCCGCCGGTGCACGCCAGGGTCGTGGCACCGTCCTTGAAGGTGACGCTGCCGGCCGGGGTGCCACCACCGGGGGCCACCGCCGACACCGTCGCGGTGTAGGTCACCGGCTGCCCGACCACCGAGGGCGTCGCAGAGGAGGCCACGCTCGTTGTCGTCGGCGCCATGTTGACGACCTGGCTGACCGCGGACGACGCGGACGCGCCGAAAGGTGCCGACCCGGCATACGCCGCCGTGATGGAGCGGGTGCCGCTGGAACCGAACGTGGTGACGCACGTGGCGACGCCGGAGCTCAGGGTCTGGCTCCCGCCGCTGCACGTGATGGTGGTGCCGCCGTCGCGGAACGCGACGGAGCCCGTCGCGGTGCCGGAGGCGGCGCTGACGGTCGCGGTGAACGTGACGGGCTGGCCGACGACGGACGGCGTCGCCGACGACGTCAACGAGACCGACGTCGCGACGGTGGCCAGGACCGTGACGGGGCTGCTCGTGGCGCTCGTGGCCGTCCACCCGGAACGGATGGCGACGACCGTGTAGCGGTAGCCGCCGTCGGGCACGGACGTGTCGGTGCACGACGTGCCCGTGACCAGGGACGAGCTCGACGAGCCGCACGCTGCGACGGTGCTGCCGGAGGACGTGTCGGTGCGGTCGACCCGGTAGCCGCTCGGCGACACCCCGGTCGAGGGCGCGGTCCAGGTGACGCCGACGCTGGAGGCACCGCTCACCGCGGTGGCCGTGACGGCCGAGGGCGCGACCAGGGTCCCGGTCGTCGCCTGGCCCGTCCCGCCGCCCAACGCTGTCCAGGCCGCCCACGCGGTGCCCGAGACGAACATCAGGACCGTCAGCAGGACACCGACACGAAGGGCGCGCACGCCGCGGCTCGGGGCGGCACGGCGTGCGCGCGTCTTCGGGGGCGTCAGGGTCGGCATCACTGCCGTGCCGTCCCGGACCAGGTGAGCGCGAAGGACTTGCTCTTGCAGGCGTCCTGGTTGACCGTCGCGAGGTCCCGGAGGCGGATCGCGGCGGTCGCGACGCCGGGTGCGGGAAGGGTGACCGTGGACCGCGCAGGCACCACGAGGGCGTCCGGTCCGGCCAGGCGCGGCTGTCGCACCTCGAGGTTGGTGGCAGCCTTGCACCCGGGCGGGGTGCTGTCGGCCGGCAGGTGCAGCTCCAGCGCCGTCACCCGGACCGCGACGGGGCCGGGGTTGGTCACGCGCACCGGGACCTGGCGCCACACCCCGGGGGTGAGGTCGCCGACGCCGCCCGTCACCGTGAAGCGGAGACCGGAGGCGCGCAGGGCGTCGCGGTACGAGAACGAGTACGTCACGGCGGTCGACTCACGACCGGACGGGCCGACGGCCAGGACGGACAGCCGGTGGCGGCCCGCTCGCGTCGGGTCGAGCGCCCAGGTCAGGGGCGACGTGCAGGGGAACCAGCCCCGGTCGTCGGTCGAGCAGCGGAAGCGCGTGCCCGGTCGGGGGTGGGTCCACGTCGCGGTGTTGGTCACGCTGGACGTCGGGTCGGCCGGCACCGAGGTCAGGACCGGGGCGGCCGGCCGCGTGCCGGGAGCGACGGCGGGAAGCGTGTCCGCCGACGTCGCCAGAACGACGAGGACGCCGAACAGCCCCAAGGCGGTCTGCCTGGTGCTGGTCGGCGTCGTCACGGTCGTGCTCCCCTGTCTGGAACGGCATCCTGGCCCTGTCCGGGGGCCTCACTGCTACGGACGTGGCGGACGGGGTGGGCGCCGGGGTCGATGCGGCGTCCCACCCCGTCCGGGTCTCAGCTGGCGATGTAGTGGAGCGTCACCGCAGCGCCCTTGCAGGCGTTCTGGTCCTCGTCCTTGTTGTTGAACTGCATCGTGAACGTGCCGGTCGTCGTCCCGCTCGGGGCGAGGTCGGCCTGCGTGACGCTGATGGCGACCGCGTCCGACGCGCTGGTCGGGGCCGCAACAGTGTTGATCTTGTAGTTGCTGCCGTCACAGCCCTGCTTGTCGGTCGTGACGTAGGCCTTGACTGCCTGGAGCTTGTAGTTCTCGGTGCCGTTGTTCTTGACCGTCGCCGTGACCGTCTGCGCGGTGTCGCCGGGGAACATCGCGTTGGCGACGTTGCCCGTGACCGCGAACACGTTCGAGGCACCCGTGCTCGTGGTGGCCGTGCCGGTGCCGCCACCGAGGCTGGCCCAGTAGGCGTACGCGCCGCCGGCGGTCGCGAGGCCGATGACACCGGCGGCGACGAAAGCTGCGGACTTCTTCTTCTTGGAGTTCTTCTTCTCGTTGCGCATGGTGTCCCCCATGACCTTTCCCTCGAGTGGCTTTACCGTTTCTTGGTGTGCTGCTGGAGCAACACTGACACGCGAAACAGCCGAAACGAGGGCACCTCGGGCAACGCTGCGCATACCTTGCGCAAGGCTTGTGCCACAAAGGGAGTCCTTGCAGTGCCCGGCGGGAGGGCTTGCAGTACAAGCGGATTCGCGCCACCCCACGACGGTCCGGCAACCGCCTCTTCGGACGGTGCGACGGGCCAGCAACGACGAAGGGCCGCACTCTCCGTGGAGAGTGCGGCCCTTCGTCGTTCGGTCGGGCTGACAGGATTTGAACCTGCGACCCCTTGACCCCCAGAGACGGTCACACGGTGGTTTGGGGTTGGTTGGGGTCGGTCCTGCGCGGGCATCATTGACCCGGAGCGCGGTCGGGGTTGGCCCAGATCGGTGTGGGTCGGTGCCGTTGCTTAGACGCTCGTTAGACGCGCACTGAGGCCCACCGTCGCTACGAGACTGCGACCTCGCCCGACGCAGCAAGCGCCTGGGCCCCCACCTGCGCCTCGACCTCCGCGTGTGTGGTCGCGGGGTCGACGGCGGTGGGCGTCCGCACGGTGAACCGCGAGAGGTCGAGGTGGTCGAACGGGACCGTGTTGGGTCTCGGCACGGGCCGGTCCCGGCGCAGGGCGTTGGCGTGGAGCCCGGCCCACCCGATGAGGCCCTGCACCTCGACGGTGGGCGGCTGCTGGCCCAGGGTGCCGAGGTAGACGAACAGGGCACGCTCCATCAGGCTCGGCCCCATCGAGTGCTCCCACTGGTAGGCGTCCTCGCAGGCCGGGCACAGCCAGATCGTGAGCGTCACCGGGGAACTGCTCGCGCCGAGCGAGGCGGGCGCGACGCCTGTGTGCAGGGTCCACACGTCGCGGGCGACGTGGGGGCCGCGTGCCCTCGCCGCCGCCACCTCGACGTGCCCGACGCCGCAGACGCCGCACCCACCGGCCACGGGGTGCTGACCCTTGCCCACGTCGTCGGCGGTGAACTCGGGCGGCACGACCTTCACCGACCCACGGGTGAGGAGCACCCGGTCCGCGAGGGCGCTGGCGTAGGCGGCACGCAGGTCGGAGCGGTCGGTTGCGCGCACGTGCGCCCACCGATGCGGGTTGGCGCGGTCGACGATGCGCTCGGCCCGGACGTGTGAGCGCCACCGCAGCCCGAGCCCCGTCGAGCCGAGGTTGCGGATCAGGATGGACAGGCGCTTGTCGTCGAGGTAGAGCGGCGGGGCCGGGACACCGAGCAGGTCCAGCGCCGTGAGGACTCCCTCGGCAGCCTCGACGGCGCGGTGCTGCCCGAGCGCGCCGATGAGGGCAGGGTGCCGGGCGGCGAGAGCGACAGCGCGGGCGGCCCGGTCGGCGCAGACTCCGCACAGGCACAGGCCCAGCGCGACACGGCGCTCGTTGCCCCTGACGGTCCCGGTCGGCCCGCTGCCCCAGAGGTCGGCGTAGATCACGGCGGCACGCGAGAGCGGCGGGGCGGTGGCGATGCCACAGGACGCGCACCCGAGGTGACCCTCGGGCAGCGCGATCGGGTCGTCGCTCGACGCGGCGCGCAGCCGCTCCGCCTCCTGCTCGCTCATCACGGGCGGTGGGGTCCTCGGGTGGCGCGTGGTCGAGGTGTCGGCGGTCATGAGGTGGCCCCTTCGGGTTCGTGGTCGTGGCTGGCGGTGGAGGCGGGTGAGGTGGACAGGTCGACGGGACGACCGAGCAGGACGCCGACGATCTCGGTGGCGACGGCGGCACGCTGCTCCTGCGGCATGGCGTCGAGAATGCTCAGCAGCGCCGTGGCCTGCTCTGTCGGGGCGGAGGCGGTGGTCGTCGTGGTGGTGTCGGCGTTGTCGGCGGCGCTCATGAGGTGACCCCTTCGGAATCGTGGTTGTGGCGGGTGGAGGCGGTTGAGGTCGCCAGGTCGACGTCCCGACCGAGCAGGGCACCGACGACGACGGCGGCGATGGCAGCGCGCTCGGCTTCGGGCATGGTGTCGAGGGCGGCGACCAGCGCCTTCGCCTCGGGCCTGATCCGGCGACGAGCAGCCTCGCCCAGCGCTCGACGCCCAGCGGCGTCGAGTTGCCGGTCGCGCCAGTACCGCTCACGCATCGCCTTGCGCTCGGCGCGCTCCCGCGCCACGAACGCCCGCTTCTCCTCCTCGGTGGCGAACCTGCTCGCCACCATCGGGTCGCCGGTCAACTTCGTCCGCTTCCGGTGCATGGCACACAGGCCCTTGGACACGTGCTTGCGCGTGCAGCCGGGGACCTCGCACACCCGCTGGCCGGTTGGGTTGAACAGCGGCTCGTGCGGGCCGTCGTACGTCCAGTGGTAGCCCGCCGTCGTTGGCTCCGCGCTCATCAGAAGTGCATCTCCCCAGGCCGAAGGGCGGCGTCGATGGCCGACTCGATCCGGTCGAGTTCGGCCCGGTGGGCGGCCCGCTGCTCCTGCCGCGCCTTCGCCTCCGCGACGTTGACGACGATCGGGCCGGACGGCCTCGGGGTGCGTGCGGTCCGCGACGAGGACGGCGCTGGCGGCACAGGCGAGTCAAGCGTGGCTGCCGGAGCGGGCGGTCGGGGCTCGATGGCGGCGACACGATCTGCGAGGCCTCGGGCCTCGATGATGCGGCGGTGCTCGCCCTGCCGGAGCAGGGCCTCGGAGCCGAGACCTCCGTGGGTGTGGGTCACCGCGATGGTGCGGCGCGGCTGCTGTGGCTGCTGCTCGCTCATGCTTCCTCCATGGACCAGTGACGACCCCGAGGACCCTCTGGGGCAGGTGCCCCATTGAGGCAGCGGGGACAGAGGGCGCGGCGGCGGGCCCGTGCCGACTCGACGGGGAACTCGATGCCGCACTGCTCGCACGCCATGACGAGCCTCGGCACTGGGGCCGGGCGCACGACCGGGCTTGGCGCGGCGCTGGGCGCTGGGCTCGGCAGGACTCGGGCTGCCGCCGCTCCCCCACCGCGCCAGCCGGTGTCGCGTGGTGTCGTTCTGGGCGTCCCGCCGTCTCGGAGCGCTGCCGCCTCAGGGATCGGCACTCCCGCAGCCTCGGCGCGGCGACGAGCGCGGCGGCGGTGCTCGGCAGCCTTGGTGGAGACGCGGCTACGAGGCATCGGAGACCGGCCCGTCGCCCTCGTCATGCTCGTCGGGAGGGTGCGGCCCACCCGGACGACCGGCAGGCCCGCCGAGGCGCTCAGTCGTCCGGGTGGAGTCTGTGGTCGCCGTCCGCGACGGCACCCGCCCGTAGGGGTACGGGCGGGCAGGAATGCGGCGAGGGCCTCGCTGACCACAGGCGCAGGGCATCAGAGCCACGCCCTCGCGGGCGTGAGGTGCACGCCTGCAGCACAGGTGGCGGGACGTGGAGCGGTGGGCGGCACTGGGGCGGTCCTGACGTGACCCGAAGGTCATCGAATCGGAGCCCGGCCCACTAGCCAGCAGCACTTGGCCCCAATGCTAGGCGGCCTCAATGGGGTTGTCGAGAGTCCCAATCGGTAGTACCGACAAGGGCATTCACCTCAATCAGTGAGCCACTGTCACCGCTAACCGTCCTCGGCGAGAGCCTTCATCGCGAGGTCGGGGTACAGGTACTGGGACACCTTCGGCACCCACCCCAGTTCCTCAAGAGCCAGAGCGACCCGCTCACGCATCACCCACAGGAACTGCTCGTTCTTCGCTTGATCGGGGTACACGAACGTCACGAGGACTCCAACGAGCACATGCTCAGGCACAACGAGGCCGAGCGCACCGGCCACATGGCCCGCCAGTTTCCCGTACTGCAGATTGGCGCTGGTGTAGTTCGAGAAGCCGACAGCGCTCGCCAGCGTCGTGGCCGACACGGCCCGCCCAGGGGCCGCATGGTGGAACTCCAGCATGGCCCTCTGCTTCGCCGTGACGTTGATGGAGTCGAACGCGCCTACGTAGTCGTCGACGCTGGGCTGCAGAGTCAAGGAGGGGCTTGCCATGCTGCGAGTCTGCCCCTTTGTGCGGAGGCGCGGCAGGCTATCGGGAGTGATCCCCACTGCCTGTGGGCCTTCACCGGTCCGTACTTAGACGTTCCGTTAGAACGCCGCCCCCCTACGGGCCCTGAACTGCGCGGACGTGCGCGCTCCCCCTTGACCGCGACTCACGTCCCTCGGGGCTCCTGGACGGGCTGTAGCCCGGAGTAAGGAAACAGCACCCCCATGCCGTAGTGATCGAGGGGGGCCTCATCGATGGGATCGAGCTGACCCGTACCGAGACGTTTCCAACTGCGACCCTCGGCGTCTCGGAAGGCGATCTCTATGCCCGGGTGGGTGTGCATTCCGCCCCAGCCGAGTTTCCCGAGATCGACTCGCCACTGCCCAGGGGGTACGACGTCCACTCGGGCCCTGCGCTCGTCGTCACCGGGAATCTCGGTGCCCTGTCGTGGCCCAGCACCCCGCACCAGCACCATCGTCACGACAACCTCATAGATTGGGAGTTTGGAGGCGTTCGAGAGTCCAGCGAGATCGCTTCCGCCGTCTATGCCCCCAGACATCCCGGCATACCACGCGGCCACATGTGAAGCCTGCGCCCTGCGGGCCTCCTCCTCGCGCCGCTTCTCGTCCTTCTCGCGTTGGCGCTCATCAGCGAGTCGGTCGGCCCGCTCACGCGCCACCTGCAGCAGGCTCAGGCTGACAGCCAGCGCTGTCACCAAACCTGCAACCCAAGTGGGCACGTCGCCCCAGTCCCACTTCGACATCCAATCCCCGACGCCCTGCACCACGGCCGTCACACGGCCCTGTTGCTGAGTGGTTTGGGCGTGGGTGAGTCGAACCTGTCGAACCACGCGGGGTCGACGCGAGTCACCGAGCGGACACCAAGCCTCTGCTCCTTCACGAGGTCGGCAAGTCGCTCGCCGTCGATCAAATCCACGGTCGGCGAGGTCACGATCGCGGCCTTGCGTGCGGGCTCCGAGAACTTGCCCAGCGTGACGAGGATTGCCCGCTCCGCACCCTTCGTCTGCGCATCGCGCTGGAATAGAGCCACCACCTCGCGGCTCACGGCTCTGCCGTTCGGGTCGAAGCGCTTGACCTGCACCGCCACACGAGAGGACAGCACCGGGCTGATTGGGGCCGTCCCGATGCCGTCGATCCCTTCATCGCCAGAGCCGCCCACCCGCTCCAGTTGCAGGCCGTAAAGCCTGAGCAGGTAGAGGACGAACTCCTCGAAGGCGTCTGGGCTGAGCCGGTGAAGGCGGGCGAGGAGGACGTCCTGCCACCGTTCCGGCTCGCTGCCTGTCGTCTCAAGAGTGAACAGCGACTCTTCTTCTTCGGCCTCGGCTGCCTGAGCCTCGGCCTCCTCAGGGTCGGCAGGAGCCGGTTCGGCGGTGCGCTCGCGCGCTCGCTTGGGCCGGTTGCGGCGGTACTCGCGATCAAGCGCCAGCGTCCGCCGGGAGCCCTCCTCGCGCGGCAGCGCTGCCAACTCCCTGCCGAGCGCCGTCACCAAGAACACGCCGCGCTTCGGACTCTCAAGAGCACCGATCAACTTGGCGTAAGACCTTGCCCATTGAATGCGCTCCATGAGGACGGATGACTCCGGACGGTTGGGCTGCGTCACAGCCAACATGTCTTCTGTCGGCGCTAGGTCTGACAACACCTGGCTCGTTACCTCGCGGGCGGTCGCCGAACCGCCGAGCGCGATGACAGCACGAACGGTCGGCAGAATGAGGTCCGAGTACGCCGGAAGTTGCTCGGAGGTCATGCTCGACGTTGTTTCCGACATGGCGACGCTGCCCCTGTGTTCGTCTGCATCTGCGGTCGCTGCCGACCTTATCTGGGGGTGCCAACACAGGCCCGGCAAAACGCTCCTCGCGTTCAACAAGCGCCGGCTTGACGAGCCTTGCAGACTGATCGGGGCCTTTGGAGACCGTGATGCCATGACCGACGACGAGCAGCCCACGACTGAGACCGACACCACCGGCATCTGCGACGGCTGCGACTCCCTCGCGGACCTGCTGCCCGTCATCGAGGACGGCGTGATGCTCCTCCTGTGCGAGTGGTGCCGCTGAGCCCCAGCGACGCCCGGCGTGAGAAAGGGGAATCCCCGTTTCTCTCCCCACCCCACCGGGCGTCGCTAGGCGCGTTTCTCCGGCCCTCTACGCGCCCGGCTGTGTGGTTGCCCTGACTGCCCTCCGATCGGCGCTCCTGCCACGGTTTGCGGTGCGCTAGCCACGTAAAGCCCCACCGAGGGAGGGGCCGGGAGGAGTTGTGTGAGCGGACACACAAACGGATCGGGACCTATGGCACTCGCTTTCCCTAGCGGGCCGCCGGAGAGTGATGGTGTCTGGGTTGGTCGGGCAACAGGACTCGGCCAGGCCCGCGATGACCCAAAGGAGCGGATAGTCATGGGCTTCATGGACAAGATGAAGGGGGCAGCGTCACAGGCTGTCGACGAAGCGAGGCAAAGGACTCAGCACATCTCCTCGGAGGTGCACGTCACGGAGAAGGCAGAGCCCGCCCCCGATCGTGACTGGGTGCCAGCGGCCTTGACGCCGCTTTACGAAGTGGAGAGCCATATTGCCGGAAAGAACGCCAGAGTGCGTCTGTGGCCCGACCGGCTGGAGTGGGAGCGCCCCCGAGGCTTGTCCGCAGGAAAGATCACCACGGGCGTGTTCACGGTTGGCATGTCGCTTGCCGTGACAGGGGTCAAGGGCGGCAACGACGAACACGACATGGTGCTGCTCAAGCACGTCACGAATGTCTCCGATCATCGAGATGGGATGCTGTATCACAGGATTGATGTTCAAACATCCGCAGGGGCGGCGGTGAATACGATCTCGTTCCGGGTGCGCCACGACGATGCCCCACCGTTCCGCCAGGCGATCATCGACGCCATGGAAGGGCTGCAGGACAGAGCGAACGCACCGGTGGCGGTGGTGGTGCAGCAGCCGTCTGTTCAATCGACCCCCGCTGCCGGTACCGACCTCGCGGCTCAACTTCAGCAACTCGCTGGTCTTCGCGATGCCGGCATCCTGAGCGAGGAGGAGTTTGCTGCAAAGAAGGCCGATGTTCTGTCGCGCCTCTAGGCGCCCGCCCGCCGCAGCGGGCGCAGGTTCGCAGCGGCCCAGCGGCTTCCCTGGTTAGACGCGCCCTTAGAGTCGCGGTGGTTCCCGCCGCCTAACCTGCAGGAACAGGAGTGCCTCCACCTGACAGGCGGTGAGGTGGCGTGGGCGGAGGCGCGGAGCGCGAGCCGCAGCGCGCTGCTGTGGTTGCTCATCGTGCTGCTCTCTTCGGTTCCCTTGCCGGACAAGGGTGTCCGGCAGACGGTGGACGGTACTACCCATGCCCTCTGGCAGGACACGGTTTCGGCGGTCGCCCTCCAACCCGACCGGGTGGGGGTCTTTTCAAGACCCCCCACCCACCCGGTCGGGTTGTCGGCAGACCCGACCGCACCAACCCGACCGGAGACCCGACCGGACCCGACCGGTCGGGTCGGTCGGGTTGGCTCCTTCAACCCGACCGGCAGACCCGACCGGAACGGGCTGCTTTCGGTCGGGTTGCCCGGTCGGGTTGAGAGGGTGCTCACGACCTCCCTCCGGGGTCCTTCTCCGGCTGCGAGGCAGGCCAGCAGAACAGCGCCCTCTGGCCGCTCGGGACACGTCCGTGGCCCGAGTCGACCCGCAGGTCCGGGTACTTCCCTTCCAGGAGCGAGTCGATGAGCCTGCCACGTTCGAGGACGTCGATACCGCTCCCCCTGAGCGCTTCGGCGCTTCGCCACTGCGACTTCGGAAGGGCGGTCGGAGCGGCGATGAGCACCTCGTACATGACCTTGGCGTGTGCCTCACCACGCACGGCGGCGGTATCGAGACCGCGTGTGGCCGTGTCAGCGAGCCCCTGAGTCAGTGGGTCGTCGTGGCCGAATGCCGGGCCGCGCTCCGACAGGGAGGCCACCACCGGGGAGGTCGGGTCGGCTTCCGTCGTCTCGCGGGCATCGACGACGAGGTAGCCCACGATGGACTCCGCGTCCTCGCCCTGCGGCACTCCGAGAGCGCCGGGGCGGTCTTTGAACAGCCGAACCTGTGACGAGCCCACGAGGCCCGGCTTGAGGCGATCGCGTTGCCGCAGGTGGAAGACAACCGGCACGCCGGACTGCTTGTAGCCCGAGCCTCCCGCCTTCCCATTCGGGTCGGCCTTGTTGGGGTGGTCGAGCACCAGCACCGAGGGCCGGGTTGGCTCTTGCGGCCTCACGAGCCCCGTGGGTGTCCACCTGCGGGCCATGCCGAAGCCGATGCGGCGCAACACGTTCCACGCCAACTCGATGTCGCCCGACTGGTTGGCGTTGGCACTCTGAGCGGCGAGATAGGCCGTTGCCGTGTCCACGATGACGAGTGCCGCCCTGCTCGTCACCACGGCGTGCTCCAACCATTCATGCACCGTCGTTGGCCCGTGCAGCGGGTTCCGTGCCAGCCGTTCGCCCAGCCACGCTGTGCTCATGTGCAGAACCTGCGCCTCGATCTGGCTCGGGCGGAGTCCCATCGCCTGCAGGCGCTGCATGATCTGCGTCTGGCCGGTGTCGTTCTCCATGATGAGCACCCGGTCCCCGCGACGGACCGCCTCAGCAGTGGCGACCAGCGCGAACCACGTCTTGAGTGCGCCGTAGTCGCCGATCACGAGGTGGAGGAGCCCGGGGTAGAGCAGGCACGAGGGCAGCGGGAGCCCGCTGGCATCCACCCTGCCGCCCAGCCAGCCACGCAGGAGCAGGTCAGGGCGCAGGCTGACCTGTGCCGCTGCGGCGTTGGACGACGGCAACTGATCGTGGTCGAGCAGCCGCTGCACTACCTCATGGCTCATGCCCTCCGTGATGGCGGACACGCTGGGATGCGGGGTGTACCAAGGGTTCTCAGCCACAAGGCGATCGAGATCGACCGCCTGCTCCATGCGTGCCTGGACGCCGCGCTCGCGGGCCTCGTCGTCCATCTGGAAGGCGCTCACCGCTGCACGCCCTTCTCAGCGCTAGCGATGGTCCGGGACGCTTCGGTCCACGACAGCCCAGCGCTCATCGCCGCGTCGACCAACGGGCTCGGGTCGAGGTCGTTTTCGATCGCCCGGCAGGCCGCCCAGTAGAGGCCGGAGTTGCGACCTCCTGGTTCCACACGGGCCACCCACGCTGCCAGGGCTTCGATGCCACCCGCGCCCCGGTAGGCCTTAGGCGACGGGGTGCTCGGTTCACCAACGAGCAGCCGCCTGACATGGCGCCAGTCGAGCGGGGACGGGTGGCCGTGCTCGGCATCGTTGCGCTCGGTCGTGACCTCGTACGACCCGGCCTCCCGCCGATCGGGCGTGAACAGCACCGAAGGGGGCGCGATGACGTAGCCACCCTCGCCCCGCAGGTCGATGCCGCACTTCGCCCACACCGCGTTCGGCATCGGGTCGTCGGGGTCGACGGGGAAGTAGACGTGCCTGCCGCCAGACGGGGTGCGCACGTACCTCTGCGCACCCGCGAGAAGGCCCATCTGGTCGAGGAAGTCGAGCCGGAGGTAGCCGTTGACGCCGCCCGGCTTGTTGTCCACGTCGAGAACGTTGAAGCGCAGACCGGTTGGCATCCCGATCGCGGCAGCGTGCCAGCGGGTCCACCACGTCGTGATCTGGTCGGCGTCGAGCGAGGCGTCGAGGAAGCCGTGGGTGGTCAGCGGCGACTTGGCCTCGGACTCCCCCACGTCGATGGGATAGCAAGGAAAGACGGGCTGGCCGCCAGCGGCGATCACGAGAGCGGCGTCGAGGATGCGTGCGGCGAGCGGGTCAAGAGGGGCGGGGGTCTCGCGAGAAGCAGCCACTTCGGGCTATCCTTCCTGTGGGATCGAGGCCGGGCCGCAAGGCCCGGTCTCGTGCTGTCTGTGGCTGCTCCGGCCCCGTGTGAGGCCCCGCGATGTGGTCCATGAGATTGTCGCGCAGCGCTGCCCTATGGGATAGGCCGGTGCGTGAATCTCTCTCTGCCAGTGAGGGTTTGACAAGATTGTCCTTGGACGATTCGTGAATCTCGTTGGGCAAGTGGGCAATCGGTTTGCAGGCGTGGAGGAGGCTCTCCGCCCACTGTTGGGCACTTGACGCACTGTGAAGCGGGCATCACCGGGTCGCTGCAGGTGAGCCACGGGGCGCGAGCGGCGCTCTAAGCGGACGTCTAAGCGGAGGTCGGTGGCAGCCGGTCCGCCCAGTGCTCCCGCTGCCACACGCGGACCCTCAGGGCGTAGGAGCGATACCTCGCCTCGAATGTCGAGGGCAGGCGCAGGTCGAAGGGGAATGGGCTGGGGTGCGCCGCTCGGTCGCGCTCCACAGCGGCCATCGCGCAGCGGTGGACGCGATCGAGCAGTGCAAGGCCACGCCTGTCGCGCTCGTCCTGCTCCCATGCCCCGATGACAGCGGCGATGATCTCGTCGTGGGCCAGCCACGCCGGGAGCGGGCGGTCGTCATGCGCATCGCGGTAGCCTTCGGTGTCGTTCATCGTGATCTCCATTCCGTCATCGCAGGACGTGTGGGGGCGGCACGGAGGGCGGTCGGCCTGCTCGGGCTCGACCGCCCTCGGCGCGTTCACTGGACATGTCCACTGGCAGCCGCGTGCTGCTCGTCGGTGGGCGCGTGCGGCTCCCCCGAGCCCTCGACGCCGAGGCGGCGCAGCAGTGGGGCGACGAGGACCGCCTTCCTGCTGCCGAGCAGGGGGATCGTCTCGACGACCCCGCGCCGGGCCTGCTCGTATGCCTTCCACTCCGACAGGCCGAGGAGCCCGGCGTAGTTCGGCTCGGTGAGGCTGAACACCGGGATGACGGCGAGGTCCACGACATCGCTGACTCGCGTTGGGTGTGCAGCCGGTGGCTTGCGGTGAGGCTCGTTGGGGTGGGAGACGGGCGCGATCATGAGCGGTCCTTCGCGGTCGAGGGTGGGCCAGGTTGGTCCCCTTTGATTTCCAAGGTAGGCACGCGCTATCGAAACGCCAAGGGTGTACGTTTGTAGTTATGAAACGCAGTTACGAGCGATGGGAAACCCACGGCTACCTCCGCCCGGTCATCGACTTCGACGACGACGGCAACGCCTTCGAGACGGGAGCCCGTGACGAGGTGGTGGTCGTGTTCGACCCCTCCTCGGGGCGTGAGTGGCATGTGACCGTCGAGCAGGGCGGGCGCGGCAGGCCACGCATCACGTCCCTGATGATCCGTGGCGGCTCCATCGATCAGGCCGCGCTGCGGCAGGTGTCCCTCGGCTACTTGACCGAGGCGGCGGCGGGGTTCATCGGATCGACCGAGGCCGAGCGCGACAAAGGCGCTCCACTCGGAGAGGCCCTGCAGGTGGCATCCTCCAAGCCCGGCGAGGTCCACGTCCGTGACGAGGCCCCGTCACCCGAGACGCTCGCGGCCCAGTGGAACGCGACCCCGGTCAGCGTCATCGTCGACGGCAGGCGCATCGGGCGGCGCAGGGCGCTGGCCGACCACTTCGGCGTGACCGTGTGGTCCATCGACAAGTACGTGCGCGAGGCCCGCGACCTCGGCCTCATCGACGCCGCCACGACTGGCCGCAGGCGTGCGTCGCCTCCGGCCACACAGACCCCCGACGAGCAAGGTGCTCGCCGGGCGACCACGAAGAAGAAGGAGCAGCAAGATGACGATTGACAAACCCAGGTTGAGGGTGAGGAACCTGCCCGAGAACGCCCTGCACGTCTGCCTCGCCTGCGGCGACGCGAAACCGCGTGGGAGCGTCTCGGCCCTCAGGAAGAAGGGCTGGTTGCAGGTGCTCGACAGCGCCGACACCCCGCGTGCGTGGACCTGTCCCGCCTGTCCCGAGGTGGGCGAGCCGATCCAGCGGGCCGTCACCAAGGCGGGTGTCGTGCGCTTCCGCACGATCATGACGCTGCCGTCGGGCAAGCAGCAGTGGCGGACGTGGAACACCCTCGTGGAGGCACGCGCGCATGTCGCCAAGGTGCGGGCGGGCATCGAGGCCGGGGAGGACGTCGGGACCAAGGCCGAGACCGTCGAGGCGCTGTGTGAGCGGTGGCTCAAGGGCAAGCGGAAGGTTCGCCCCGTGACCCGCGAGGGCTACTACTTCGCGCTCCGCCCCGTCGTGCGGCGGCTGGGGCAGCGTCAGGTCGGGAGCCTGCGGCTGAACGACGTCAGGGGCCTCATCGACTGGATGGAGACCGAGGGTGCCAGCACCGGCAAGGCCCTCGGGGCACCAGGGATCAGGGCCGCGATGATCGCCTTCGCTCAGGTGCTCGACCTCGCCGTGGCCGAGAAGGTCCTCGACGCCAACCCAGCCCGCGACAAGACGGTGGAGTTGCCGTCGGTCCGAGGAAGGGCCGGGTTCGGCAACCTCGAATGGTGGGAGTGGGACACCCTGCTGCAGTTCCGCGACACCGCCGACGCCGACCCCTACGCGGCCCTGTGGCGGCTCACCCTGACCGGCCTCACGCGGGCGGACATCTGCGGCTTGCGGTGGTCCGACGTCGACCTCGACGCGGGCACCGTCACCGTGTCGCAGGGACGTGTGTCCCTGCAGGGCCAGCGGTTCATCGAGGCGAACGAGGGCCAGCGCAGCATCATCGGCGAGCCGAAGTCCGGGCAGCGGTGGCGCACCGTCGAGCCTGACCGCCTGCACCCCGGCACGATGGCGCTGCTGAGGGCGCTCAAGGCCCGGCAGGCTGCCGACCGGCTCAAGGCGGGCACGGCGTACGACACGAGCCACGACCTCGTTCTCGTCGACGCGCTCGGGGCCCCGGTGCGGCCCGAGTGGTACTCCGACCGCTTCCGTCACCTCTGCGACGACGCCGGGGTCAAGCGCATCCACCTGCACTCCTGCCGTCACTCGCTGGCGAAGCGCATGGACGACCTCAGGGTGCCGATGGCGGCCCGTGCCGCCCTGCTCGGTCACCGGGTCGACGTGCATCTGAGCACGTACCTGCCCAGCGCCACGTCGACGGGGACCAACGATGCGCTCGACCTGCTCGGGTCGGGCACGAGGCAGTCCGCAGCGGAGTGATAGCCGCTGCGAGGTTTCTCGCGATCCCTTAGAACGGCCCTTAGACGCGGGCACGAAGAAGGCCCCTGCCGGGTGATAGTCCGGCAGGGGCCTTCATCTGTTTCCGCAGGTGAGCGGCGGGTTTCCTTCTCCTGCGATTCGGTCGGGCTGACAGGATTTGAACCTGCGACCCCTTGACCCCCAGTCAAGTGCGCTACCAAGCTGCGCCACAGCCCGAATGCCCCTCGGGGCGAAAGGAACATTAGCGCACCGGGTGCCACTGGTCCCAATCGGCCCCCGTGGGCGCCTCGGTCGGGCCTCGAGTCAGCGGCGACGCTTCTCGCGGACGCGCACCGACACCTCGATCGGCGTGCCCTCGAAGCCGAACTGCTCGCGCAGACGACGCTCGATGAAGCGGCGGTAGCCGGCCTCGATGAAGCCCGAGGCGAAGATGACGAAGCGCGGCGGCCGCGTCGAGGCCTGGGTCGCGAAGAGGATGCGCGGCTGCTTGCCACCCCGCAGCGGGTGCGGGTGGGCAGCCACGATCTCCCCCATGAACGCGTTGAGCCGGCCGGTGGGGACGCGGGTGTCCCACGACTCGAGCGCGGTCTCGATCGCTGGCACCAGGCGATCCATGTGTCGCCCGGTGCGGGCGGAGATGTTGGCCCGGGGCGCCCACGGCACCTGGACGAGCTCCTTCTCGATCTCGCGCTCGAGGTAGTAGCGGCGCTCCTCGTCGAGGGTGTCCCACTTGTTGTAGGCGATCACGAGGGCGCGCCCCGAGTCGATGACCTGCTGGACGACGCGGATGTCCTGCTCGGCGATGGGCTCCTCGGCGTCGATGAGCACGACGGCCACCTCCGCCTTCTCCAGCGCGGTCTGGGTGCGCAGCGAGGCGTAGAAGTCGGCGCCGCGGCTCTGGTGGACCCGGCGACGGATGCCGGCGGTGTCCACGAAGCGCCACGTCTTGCCGCCGAGCTTGATGAGCTCGTCGACCGGGTCGCGGGTCGTGCCGGCGACGTTGTCGACGACGACGCGCTCGGATCCGGCGAGACGGTTGAGCAGGCTCGACTTGCCGACGTTGGGCCGGCCGACGAGAGCGACGCGCCGGGGGCCACCCTGGGCGTACGCGCCGTGTGCCGACACGTCGGGAAGCACCTCGAGCACGGCGTCGAGGGCGTCACCGCTCCCCCGGCCGTGCACCGCCGACACCGGGAAGGGCTGACCGAGCCCGAGGCTCCACAGCATGGCCGCGTCGGCCTCGCCGCGCTGGTCGTCGACCTTGTTGGCCACGAGCACGACCGGCTTGCCGGAACGGCGCAGCAGCTTGACGACCGCCTCGTCGTCGTCGGTGGCGCCGACCGTGGCGTCGACGACGAACATGACGACGTCGGCGAGGTCGATGGCGATCTCGGCCTGCTCGGCGACCCGGAGGTGGATGCCGGTGGCGTCGGCCTCCCAGCCGCCGGTGTCGACGATGGTGAAGCGGCGCCCGCCCCACTCGGCCTCGTAGGACACCCGGTCACGGGTCACCCCGGGCACGTCCTCGACGACGGCCTCGCGGCGTCGCAGGATGCGGTTGACGAGGCTCGACTTGCCGACGTTGGGTCGGCCGACCACGGCGACGACCGGGAGCGGCCCCTGGGCCGCGCCGTCGTCGGAGAGGGCCCCCTGCGCGTCGAGCAGGGCCTGGTCCTCGGGGCTGAGCTCGAAGTCGTCGAGCCCGGCGCGCAGGGCGCGCTCCACGGCGGCGTCGTCGAGCTCAGGGGCGCCGACGGCGCCGGCGACGGGGTCGACGGCGTGGTCGGGGGTCGAGATCGGAGCGCCCTCGTCGATGGGGCGGGCGGTCTCGTCAGTCACGGTGTCCTCGAATCAGTGAACGTCTGTTGAGGGACCATTCTCCACCCGCGAGCGACGTACATGTGACGCGAGCGCGTCGCGCAGCTGGTCACTGGCCAGTCGGAGGCGGTCCCGGCCCGGCACCGCGGGGTCGACGGCGAACCGGAACGGGTCCCCGAAGTCGACGACGAGGCGCGAGCGGAACGCCGGCCAGTCGTCCTTCGTGGAGCCTGGTGCGCGGGTGCCGCTGACGGCCACGGGCACGATCTGGGCGTCGGTGCGCAGTGCGATCCACGCTGCGCCGTGGTTGACCTGGTGGACCTCGCCGTCGCCCCGGTTGCCCTCGGGGAAGATCCCGACCGCTCCCCCGGCCTCGAGGACGGCGCTGGCCGACGCGAGGGCGGCGCGGTCCCCGACCGAACGGTCGATGGGGATCTGGCCCACGTTGCGGATGGTCCAGCCCCAGAAGCCGGAGAAGGCCTCCTGCTTGACGAGGAAGCTGACAGGCCGCGGAGCGAGCCCGAAGACGAGCGGCCCGTCGAGGAAGGCCGCGTGATTGGCCACGAGGATGACGGGACCGGCCAGCGGGACGCGCTCGGGGTGCAGCGCGGTGCCGCGGTAGAGCGTGCTGAAGATGACCTTGCCGATCGGGCGGCCGATCCGGGCCCGGTTGGGGTGGGGAGCGACCGCCTGGCTCATGCCCGCGCCGCCCCGACCACCTGGAGCACCGCCTCGACCGAGCCCTCGAAGTCGAGGTGCGAGGTGTCGATCGTCGTGACCCCGTCGGCCGCGACAGTGAACTCCGAGACCGCGGAGTCGGCCTTGTCGCGGTCGACGATCTGCGACCTGGTCGCGGCGACGGCGGCGGCGTCGGCCGCCCCGTGCAGCTCCGTGGACCGGCGTGCGAGCCTGGCCTCCTCCGAGGCGGTCAACAGGATGCGTACGGGTGCGTCGGGGGCGACGACGGTCGTGATGTCGCGGCCCTCGGCGACGACGCCGCCCTTGGCCTGCGAGGCCTCGGAGATGAGGCGTCGCTGGAGGACCCGGAGGATCTCGCGGACGGGGATCACCGTGGCCACCGCCGAGACGTTGGTGGAGATCCGCGTCTCGCGGATCGCGGCCGCGACGTCGGCGCCTCCGACGGTGACCGTGGGAGCGTCGGGATCGGTGCCGATGGCCAGCGGAAAGCGTTCTGCCGCAGCGGCGATCGCGTCGGCGTCGGTCAGGTCCACGTCCTCGTGCAGGCACCACCAGGTCAGCGCGCGGTACATCGCGCCGGTGTCGAGGTAGCCGAAGCCGAGGGTACGCGCGACCTGCTTGCTGACGCTCGACTTCCCCGAGCCGGAGGGCCCGTCCACGGCGACGACGAATCCGGACAGGTGCTCCTCGGGGGTCTGCGACATGCGGACGAGGATAGTGCCTGGGCCGGGCCCCACCCGGACCAGCCCGCCGGGCGGACCGGTCATCCTCGGGGCCACGCGCTCGTCAGTCGTGGACGCGCCACCCGAGCCGCGCGAGCTCCGCGCGAAGCGGCTCGACGGAGGACGGGACGACCGAGATCTCTGCCACTCCGACGGCCTGCCCGAGCCCGTGCTCGAGGTGCAGGTCCTCGAGGTTGATGCCGGCCGCGCCGACGTCGGTGAGCAGCCGGGCGAGCGACCCCGGCTCGTCCGGGACGACCACGGACACGACCTCGTATGCCGCGGGCGCGGCGCCGTGCTTGCCGGGGATCCGCGCGTGGCCGAGGTTGCCGGCCTCGAGGACGCGGCTCAGGGTGCCGAGGGCCCCCTCCCCGTCCGCGTCGGCCAGCGAGTCGAGAGCGCCCACGACGTCGTCGACCTGGTCCCGCACGTGGCGCAGGACATCGCGCACGGCCGGCGCGTTGCCGGCGAGGATCTGGGTCCAGAGCCGGGGGTCGCTGGCGGCGATGCGGGTCACGTCGCGCAGGCCCTGGCCGGCGAGGCCGACCGCGGACTCCGGCAGCTCGCGAAGGCAGGCCGCGACGATGCTCGCCGCTAGCTGAGGGACGTGCGAAACGGCCGCCACGGCCTCGTCGTGCTCGTGCGCCGGCATGACACGGACGGCGGAGCCCACCGAGAGCGCCACCTCGCGCACACGGCGTACCGCGGCGTCGGTCGAGGCCTCGTGCGGCACGACGACCCAGGCCCGCCCGTCGAAGAGGTCGGCGCGCGCGGCCGCCGCGCCGGAGCGCTCGCGCCCAGCCATCGGGTGCGAGCCGACGTAGCGGCTGGCATCGGCGCCGGAGTCGAGCACGACCCTCAGCACCGACTCCTTGACCGAGGCGACGTCGGTGACGACCGCGTCCGGCCAGCGGTTCAGGGCGTCGACGACGACACCCGCCGCGACGTCCGGGGGCGCAGCCACGACGACGACGTCGGGCGCGCCGGGCTGCTCGTCGGCCACCTCCCCCGCCCGCAGGTCACGCGCGAGACGGACGGCGGTCGGGGACGGGTCGTCGAGGGAGACGCGAAATCCGTTCTGGGACAGCGCAATTCCCAAGCTGGTGCCGATGAGCCCAGTGCCGACGATGCGGACGTGCGTGGTCACCCCGTCAGCGTAGCGAGCGTCTCGTCACGCCGACGGGACGTCCGGATCACAGACCGGCGGCCTTGTAGAGCGCCCCGATCTCGGCCTTGTTGAGCCGGCGTGTGCGCCCCGACTTGAGGTCGGCGAGGCGGATGGGACCGACCTCCGTGCGCACGAGCTCGACGACGGGGTGGCCGACGGCCTCGAGCATGCGGCGGACGACGTGCTTGCGTCCCTCGTGCAGCACGACCTCGACCATGGCCTTGCCGGGCTGGTGGTCGACGATGCGGAACGAGTCGACCTTCACCGGCCCGTCCTCGAGCTCGACGCCCTCGCGCAGCCGCTTGCCGACGTCGCGCTGGACGGGGCCACGGATCGTGGCGATGTAGGTCTTGAGGACGCCGTATGCCGGGTGCTGGAGCCGGTGGGCCAGCTCGCCGTCGTTCGTGAGCAGCAGCAGGCCCTCGGTGTCGGCGTCGAGACGTCCGACGTGGAAGAGGCGCTCCTCGCGGTTGCCGACGTAGTCGGCGAGGGAGATGCGCCCGAGCTCGTCGTGCATGGTCGTGACGACGCCCTTGGGCTTGTTGAAGGCGAGGTAGACGCGGTCCTCGTCGAGGTTGACGCGGACGCCGTCGACGTGGACGACCTGGGTCTGCGGGTTGATGCGCACGCCGAGCTCGGTGACGACCTGGCCGTCGACCTCGACCCGGCCCTGCTCGATGAGGTTCTCGCAGACGCGACGGGAGCCGACGCCGCCGGCCGCCATCAGCTTCTGCAGGCGCACGCCGTCGGGGTCGTGCACGTCGATCTGGGGCACGGCCTTGCGGTCGGGCAGCTTCGTGGGCTGGCTCGCCTTGGTGGACCCGGCGAAGCGCGGACCGCTCGCCTTGCCGCCGCCGCCGCCTGACTTGCCGCCGCTGCGTGTGCCCGTGGGGCGACCGGCGCGGCCCTTGGAACCGCCGCCGGACGGTCCCGACGGACCGCCCTTCTTGCGCGGCTGACGGGGTGACCTGGAGTACTCGCTCATGCGTGTCCTTCCTCGATGAGCTCGTCGATGACGTCGGCGTCCGGGAGGTAGGGCGCCAGCGCCGGGAGGTCGTCGAGCGACGACAGCCCCATGCGTTGGAGGAAGTAGGGCGTGGTGCGGAACAGCATCGCGCCACTCTCCCCGAGGTCCTCGACCTCTTCGATGAGACCGCGCGACGTCAGCGTGCGCACGACTCCGTCGACGTTGACGCCGCGTACGGCACTGACCCGCGCGCGGGAGACGGGCTGGCGGTAGGCGATGACGGCAAGCGTCTCGAGGGAGGCCTGTGTCAGCTTGGCCTGCTGGCCGTCGAGGACGAACTTCTCCACGACGGGGGCGAAGTCGGACCGGCTGTAGACCCGCCATCCGCCCGCGACGCTGCGCAGGGTGAACCCGCGCTGT
This sequence comes from Terrabacter tumescens, assembly GCF_014646815.1. Lineage (GTDB taxonomy): Bacteria > Actinomycetota > Actinomycetes > Actinomycetales > Dermatophilaceae > Terrabacter > Terrabacter tumescens. The sequence goes on along the minus strand of NZ_BMNZ01000001.1, from coordinate 650,292 downwards.
GCGGCGGCGTACTCCTCCTCGAGGGCGTGCAGGTGTCCCCGCACGTCCTCGACGGGCAGCTCGAGCGCCGAGGCCAGCGCGACCTCGGTCACCGGCTCGTCGACGACCATGAGCACGGCCTCGAGGGCCGAGCGGGCGCCGCCCGGGAAGTCGTTGATGTCGAAGGCGATCTGCTCGTCGGCACCCTCGCGCTCGTCGAGCTCCTCCGGCTCGGCGGTCGCGTCGGGCCCCTGCGCCGACTGGTCACTCATCGTCTGCTCCTGTCCGTGGGGCGGTGGCGCCGCCCGTCTCGTCGTTCGCGTCGTCGTTCGCGTCGTCGTTCGCGTCCTCGGCCTGCTCGGGCGTGCCCGCGTCGCCATCGTCCTCGGCGTCCTCGGCGTCCTCGTCGTCCTCGTCGAACTCGTCGTCGATGGCGATGTCGCCCGCCTCGGTGCCGGTCCAGCGGATGTCGAGCTCGCCGAGCGCCTCGGCCTGCTCGAAGGCGATCGCAGCCTCCTTGAACAGCTCGAGCAACGCGAGGAAGCGGGCCACGATGACGAGGGTGCTGTCGGCGTCGGCGACGAGACTCCTGAACGAGACCTGGCCCCGGTGGCGCAGCCGGTCGACGATGATCGCCGCCTGCTCGCGCACGCTGACCTGCGGCGCGTGGAGGTGCTCGAGGCCGACGGTCGGCGCGATCTTCGGCGTCATCGCCCGGGCGGCGATCCTCGCGAACTGCTCCGGGGTGATCGCGATGATGAGCTCGGGCAGCAGGCTCGCGAACTCGGGCTCGAGCCCGGCCTGCCGCGGGGTGATGCGCCCCGCTGTGGCCATCCGGTCGCGGAAGGTGTTGGCGATCTCCTTGTAGGCGCGGTACTGCAGCAGCCGCGCGAACAGCAGGTCGCGGGCCTCGATGAGCGCCAGGTCCTCGTCGTCCTGCGGACCGGACTGCGGCAGCAGGCGCGAGGCCTTGAGGTCGAGCAGCGTCGCGGCGATGAGGAGGAACTCCGAGGCCTGCCCGAGGTCCCAGTCACTCTCGGCGGCCTGGGCCGCCTTGATGTGGGCGACGAACTCGTCCGTGACCTTGGCGAGGGCGACCTCGGTGATGTCGAGCTTGTGCTTGCTGATGAGGCCGAGCAGCAGGTCGAAGGGGCCGGAGAAGACGTCGAGGTGCACCTCGAACGGCGTGGACGCCCGCCGCGTGATGACGCCCCCGGGAGTCAGCTCGGCCGGTGCGGCAGCCGGGACGAGCGCCGAGTCGTCGGCCTGCTCGGCAGGCAGGGCAGCGTCGTCGGCGTCGACCGCGGTGCGGTCGACGGTGTCCTGCTCGGTCATCAGATCACTGCGGATCAGGCTGCGCCACCGCGCGCGATGAGCTCGCGGGCGAGCTGGCGGTAGGCGTTGGCACCGGAGTGCTCGGACGAGTAGGACGTGATCGGCTCGGCGGCCAGGGTCGCGTCGGGGAACTTGACGGTGCGGCTGATGACGGTGTGGAAGACCTGCTCGCCGAAGTGGTCGACGACCGAGCGCACGACCTCGCGGCTGTGCAGGGTGCGGCTGTCGTACATCGTGGCGAGGATGCCGTCGACCTGCAGGCGCGGGTTGAGCCGGTCGGTGATCTTGTCGATGGTGTCGATGAGCAGGGCGACGCCACGCATGGCGAAGAACTCGCACTCGAGCGGGATGACGACGCCATGCGCGGCGGTCAGCGCGTTGACGGTGAGCAGGCCGAGCGACGGCTGGCAGTCGATGAGGACGATGTCGTACTCGTCGATGACGGGACGCAGCACCCGGGCCAGAATCTGCTCGCGCGCCACCTCGCCGACGAGCTGGACCTCGGCGGCCGAGAGGTCGATGTTGGCGGGCACGAGGTCGAGGTTGGGCGTGCGCGTCTGCTGGATGACGTCGTGGATGTCATGGCCGCGCTCGATGAGCAGGTTGTAGATCGTCGTGTCGAGCTCCTGGGCGTTGACGCCGAGGCCGACGGAGAGCGCGCCCTGAGGGTCGAAGTCGATGACGAGCACCTTGCGGCCCAGCTCGGCGAGCGCAGCACCGAGGTTGATGGTGGTCGTCGTCTTGCCGACCCCACCCTTCTGGTTGCACATCGCGATGATCCGCGCCGGCCCGTGGCTCGAGAGAGGGCCCGGGACGGGGAAGTCAGGGAGCGGACGGCCGGTCGGGCCCATGGCGCCGGATCCGGCCGACTCGGTGCCCGGCAGCTGCGCGACGCGCGGGGCGGCGCTCACCGGACTGGGGCGCTGGTCGAGGTCCTCGGACGGCACGGACTGCATGGTGTCGTGTGACTCCTCGTTCACCGGGTGTTCCACTCCGCTCGGCCTTGCCCTGGGATGCTGCGGTCAGCCTCGCGCTGATCACGTGTGACCTTATCAGCGGGCACGGGGGTGGGCGCCCGCATAGACCTCGCGGAGTCGGTGCACCGAGACCATGGTGTAGATCTGGGTCGTGGTCACGGAGGCGTGCCCGAGTAGCTCCTGGACGACGCGCACGTCGGCGCCTCCGTCGAGCAGGTGGGTGGCGAAGGAGTGTCGCAGCGTGTGCGGTGACACGTGCTCGGTGAGGTCGGCCCGCTCGGCCGCCCGCCGGATGACCGCCCACGCCGACTGGCGCGAGAGCCGCGCTCCGCGCTGGTTGAGGAAGAGGGCCGGACCGCCCGTTCCGTGCGTGGCGAGGGCCGGTCGGCCCCGCACGAGGTATGCCGTGACGGCCTCCACGGCGTAGCGCCCCACCGGGACGACGCGCTCCTTGCCGCCCTTCCCGCGCAGTCGCACCGACGCCACTCCCGCGCGCGTCGCCCCACCGCCGGACGGGTCGTCGGCGCCGGCCGTCTCGATGTCGTCGACGTCGAGTCCGACGGCCTCGCTGATGCGCGCGCCGATGCCGTAGAGGATCTCGAGCAGTGCACGGTCGCGCAGCGACTCGGGCGTGTCGCCGACCGATGCAGCGGCGAGCAGGCGCTCGACGGCCTCGAGCGGGATCGCCTTGGGCAGCCGGGCCGGCGGCTTGGGCGGAGCGACGTTGGCCGCCGGGTCGCCGGGCACCTCACCCTCGAGCGCGAGGAACCGGTGGAAGCCGCGGACGGCCACGAGCGTGCGGGCCGCGGACGAGGCCGCGAGGCCTCGCTCACGCAGCGACGCGAGGAAGTCGGTGACGTCGGCCTCGGTGACGCGGCCCGCGTCGTCGATCCCCTTCGCGGCCAGGAAGGCGCTGTAGGCGCGCAGGTCGCGGCCGTAGGACTTCAGGGTGTTGTCCGAGGCGCCCTTCTCGACCCGGACGTGGTCGAGCCACCCGCGGACGTCGCGCTCGAGGCGCGTCAGGCGTGCCGCGGGTGGCTCGGTGACGACCTGCTGGGTCAGGACAGGGCCTCGTCGAGGCTGACCGACTGCATGCCGTGCGCCTCGGCCACACCGGCGTACGTGACGTGGCCGTCGTGCGTGTTGAGCCCGAGGCCGAGCGCGTGGTCGCTGCGCAGCGCCTCGCGCCAGCCGTGGTTGGCCAGCTTCACGGCATACGGCAGCGTCGAGTTGGTCAGGGCATAGGTCGAGGTGTTGGGCACCGCGCCCGGCATGTTGGCGACACAGTAGAAGACCGAGTTGTGCACGGTGTAGGTGGGGTCGGCGTGCGTCGTCGCGTGGCTGTCCTCGAAGCAGCCGCCCTGGTCGATGGCGATGTCGACCAGCACCGAGCCCGGCTTCATCTGCGAGACGAGCTGGTTGGAGACGAGCTTGGGCGCGGCCGCGCCGGGGATGAGCACGGCGCCGATGACCATGTCGGCCTCCTGCACCTGCTGCTGGACCGTGAGCCGGTTGGAGGCGAGGCCGTGCACCTGGTTCTCGTAGCGCCAGAACGACATGCGCAGCTTGTCGAGGTCGGTGTCGAGCAGCGTGACGTCGGCGCCCATGCCGAGCGCGATGTTGGCGGCGTTCTGGCCCGACACACCGGCGCCGAGGATGACGACCTTGGCGTTGGCCACGCCGCCGACGCCGCCCATGAGGACGCCCCGGCCACCCTGCGCGCGCATCAGGGCGTGCGCCCCGACCTGCGGCGCGAGGCAGCCGGCGACCTCGGACATCGGGTAGAGCAGCGGCAGGCCGCCGGAGGGCAGCTGCACGGTCTCGTAGGCGATGCCGGTGACCTTGCGCTTGACGAGCTCCTCGGTGAGCGGCTTGTCGGCCGCGAGGTGCAGGTAGGTGAAGAGGGTCAGGCCCTCGCGCATGCGGTGGTACTCCTCCGCCACGGGCTCCTTGACCTTGAGCACCATGTCGGACTCGCCCCACACGTCGTCCGCGGACCCGATGACGCGCGCCCCGGCAGCGGTGTAGTCGTCATCGCTGATCTGGGAGCCGACGCCGGCGTCCTTCTCGACCAGCACGTCGTGCCCGTTCTCGACGAGCTCGTGGACGCCTGAGGGGGTGATGGCCACGCGGTACTCGTGGTTCTTGACCTCGCGGGGGATGCCGACCTTCATGCTGCTGCACTTCCTTCCGGACTGACTCGGCCACGGCGCCGTTGCGGTGGCGAGAAGGGGCCCGCACGGGGCCGCGAGCCCACTGTATCCGTGGGTACCGCCGCCCGTTCACGACCTCGCTCGACCTCGTACGGACCTCGTTCGGGAGGGCGCGGCCGCCCTCGGCCTGCCAGAGTGTGCGCAACGCCGTGCGCCGGGTGCGCGCACCGGCGCCGCCGTCACACGACTCGGGAGGAGCCGACATGACCGACCCCCAGCCCCGCGAGGGCTACACCTGGCCGGGCACCCGGACGAGCGCGCCGACGGGCCCGCCCCAGCCCCTTCGCGACGGCCCTCCGCAGCCGGCGCCGGTGTCGCCCGCCGGGGTCGGTGAAGGCGGTGGAGGCGGTGAAGGCGGCGGACAGGCGTCGCGCCGCGGGCACCCGCGTCGCTACGGCGTCGCAGCGGGGACGGTCTTCGCCATCGTCACCGCCTGGCTCACGATCGGCGAGGGCGTGGTGCTGTCGAAGGGGCTGTGGATCCTGGGCGCCGGGGTGGTGCTGTCCGCCGCTGCCACGGCGATCCCTCGGTTGCGGCCGTTCGCGCAGGGCTTCCTGGCCGCGTCGGTCGTCGTCGGCATCGGCTCGGTCGGCCTGCTCTACCTCTTCCTCGTCACGATCTTCGTCGCAGCAGTGGGCTCGTGAGGCTCTACGCGGACAGCCCCGCACGCCGCACCCGCCAGCTGCTGTCGGACGTCTTCGTGCTGCTGTGGGTCGCGATCTGGGTGTATGCCGGTCGCCAGGTCCACGACACCGTCGACCAGCTGCGCGCCCCGGCCGACTCGATCACCTCGGCCGGTAGGTCCGTCAACGGCGCGCTGACCGGCGCCGGAGACCAGGCCGGCCAGATCCCGCTCGTGGGCGACCAGCTGAAGACGTGGCTCACCCAGGCCGCCGGGTCGGGCACGACCCTCCAGTCCGCGGGCACCTCGATGGCGGAGACGGTCGACAGGCTGGCGCTCGGTCTCGGCCTCGCCACGGCACTCGTGCCGATCCTGCTCGTGCTCGCCGTGTGGCTCTACGTCCGGGTCCGCTTCGTGCGCAACGCGATCCAGTCCCAGCGCTTCATCGATGCCGGTGCGGACCTCGACCTCTTCGCACTCCGGGCCATGGCGACGCAGCCGATGCGGACGCTCGCCCGGGTGTCCGACGACCCGGCGGGAGCCTGGCGTCGTCAGGACCGGGAGGTCATCAGACAGCTCGCCCTGCTCGAGCTGCGGGACCAGGGCCTGCGCCCGCCGCCGGGGGCCTGACCAGCCGCCTCTGAGGGCGGCGTCGGACAGCAAGCCCGGGCCGGTGCTCAGCTCTCGACGGCGGTGCGGCTCACCAGCGGGGTGAGGTCCTCGGCCGGGGGCGTCCACGAGTCGGCCGAGGCCGGCACCTGCTCGCCCGAGCGGATGTCCTTGACCTCGTCGGCGGACCCGTCCGTCCCGGGGAACCAGACGTAGGGGATGCCGCGACGGTCCGCGTAGCGGATCTGCTTGCCGAAGCGGGCCGCCGAGGGAGCCACCTCGCACGCGATGCCCCGCCGCCGCAGTGCCGTGGCGACGGCCATCGCCTCCTCGCGGGACTCGTCGTCGGTCAGCGCGACGAGCACGGCCGCCGGCGTCGACCGGGACGCCGTGACGAGCCCACGCCCCACGAGCAGGCCGAGGATGCGGGTGACCCCGATGGAGATGCCGACGCCGGGATAGGTGGTGCGCCCGTCGCTCGCGAGGGCGTCGTAGCGGCCACCGGAGCAGAACGAGCCCCAGGACTCGTGCCCGACGAACTGCGTCTCGTAGACGGTGCCGGTGTAGTAGTCGAGGCCCCGGGCGATCCGCAGGTCGGCGACGAGCTTGCCCGGCGCGTGGGCCATCCCGGTGCGGATGACGCGCGCCAGGGACTCGAGGCCCTCCTCGAGCAGCGGGTGCTCGACGCCGAGGGACCGCACCTGCTCGACGAAGCCGAGGTCGGTCGAGCGGATGGCTGCGAGCGCGAGGCACTGGTCGGCCTGCTCGGCCGTCGTGCCCGACTCGACGAGCAGGGCCTTGACCTTCTCGGAGCCGATCTTGTCGAGCTTGTCGACGATGCGGAGCGTCCCGATGACGTCGGTGATGCCGATGCCCTGGTAGAAGCCGTTGGGGATCTTGCGGTCGTTGACCTGGATGACGAACTCGCCGACAGGGAACTTGCTGAAGACGTCGGCGATGACGAGCGGCATCTCCGCCTCGAAATGCGGCGAGAGCTGACCCACGTCGACGACGTCGATGTCGGCCTGCGTGAACTCGCGGTAGCGACCCTCCTGGGGGCGCTCACCGCGCCACGCCTTCTGGATCTGGTAGCGCCGGAACGGGAAGGCGAGCTTGCCGGCGTTCTCGAGCACGTAGCGCGCGAACGGCACGGTCATGTCGAAGTGCAGCCCCCAGCGGGCGTCGTCGTCGCTGCCGCCCGCGAGGCGCGACACCGCGTAGATCTCCTTGTCGGCGTCCTCCCCCTGCGAGCTCAGTCGCTCGATCGGCTCGATGGACCGGGTCTCGACCGAGGAGAACCCGTGCAGCTCGAACGTCTCTCGGATGACGTCGAGGAAGCGCTGCTCGACGATGCGCTCGGACGGGAGGTACTCGGGGAAGCCGCTGATCGGCATGACCTTGGCGGCCTTGGGCTGCGGGGTGCTCACGCGGGCAAGTCTTTCAGGTAGGGGTTGGTGGCTCGTTCGTGGGCCATCGTCGTGGCCTGGTAGTGCCCGGGCAGCACGAGCGTCGTGTCGGGCAGCGGCAGCACGACGTCACGCAGGCTGCGCTGCATCGCGGCCGTGTCTCCGCCCGGCAGGTCGGTGCGGCCGACCGAGCCGGCGAAGAGCACGTCGCCCGTGACCATGGTGCGGTCGACGTCGACCTGCTCGCGGATCCCGTCCGGCACCCGGTCGATGCCGAACATGACCGAGCCCTCGGTGTGTCCCGGGGCGTGAAGCACGTCGAACTCCATGCCGGCCAGCGTCAGGTGCGTGCCGTCCGTGATCTCGACGACGTTGGTCGGCTCGGTCCACGTGGCCGCGGTGCCGAACTGCTGCTCGAGCATGGCGATGAGCCCGGGGTTGCTGCGGCCGAGCAGGTCGTGCAGCCGGTAGCGGTCGTCGGAGTGGATGTATGCAGCCGTGTCGGACCCGCAGACGGGCGTCACGGAGTAGACGTGGTCGACGTGCCCATGGGTCAGCAGCACCGCCGAGGGCCGCAGCCGGTGCTGCGCCAGGACCTCGCGCAGCGTCTCCTCGACGCCGATGCCCGGGTCGACGATGACGCACTCCTCCCCCGCCTGCGGGGCGAGGACGTAGCAGTTGGTGTCGAACGCCTGGGCCGGGAACGCGATGGTCAGCACGCTGGGAGCCTAGCGACGACGCGGAGCGGGGCACCCGGCATACGCCCTCGGTGGACGTCGCGAGAGGGTAGGTACGCCGTGCGGCGACGTCGCCGACGCAATTGCGCGCGCACGCGGGGAGATGTCACGGACTCGTGACCCGTCCCGCTGCGACGGCGAGACCGTCGTTCCATAAAATGACCGGACGCCCGGGGACCGCCCATGTGGCCCGTACGAGGAGAGGTTCGTGACCAAAGAGCAGGAACGCGCACGTGCGCGCCGCCGCCACGAGGAGCAGCAGAAGAGCGCCAAGCCGCCGGTGGGCGACTCGACGCGCGACAAGCAGGTCTTCGGTGTGATCCTCGCGGTCATCCTCATCATCGCTGCCGTCATCGTCGTGCCCAAGATCGTCGGCAGCTCCGACAGCGCCACGCCCGCGGCCGGGTCGACGACCCCCGCCGGCACCGCGACGGCCACGCCGACGTCCTCCGGAGGGCTTGCCGAGGGCCAGAAGCTCGCGGCCGGCTGCACCGCTCCCCCGGCCAACCAGACCACCCCGAAGCAGCAGAAGGACGTCCCCGACAAGGCGACCGCTGCCGGCAAGACGTTCATCGCGACCGTCAAGACGACGTGCGGCGACCTGACCTTCGAGCTCGACGGTGCCAAGGCGCCCCAGACGGTCGCGTCGTTCATCAACCTCGCAAAGACCGGCTTCTGGGCGCCGAGCCCGTGCCACCGCGTCACCACCGAGGGCATCTACGTGCTCCAGTGCGGTGACCCCACCGGCACCGGCCAGGGCGGCCCCGGCTACACCTTCGGCATCGAGAACGCCCCCAAGGACGGCAAGTACGCCACCGGCGTGCTCGCCATGGCCCGCACCCAGGACCCGAACAGCAACGGCGGCCAGTTCTTCATCACCTACAAGGAAACCCAGTTGCCCACCGACGGCGGTGGCTACACGATCTTCGGGAAGGTGACCAAGGGCCTCGACATCGTTGAGAAGATTGCGGCCAACAAGGCGCTGCCCCCCAGCCCGACGGACGGTACCCCCGTCTCCCCGATCAGCATCCTCAGCGTCAGCGTGACGGAGAAGAAGGCATGACCGACATCCAGCACCCCCAGACTGACGACACCACCGAGCCCGAGACGGTGGCGACCAACCCCACGGCGGATGACGCCACGCCGGAGGCCGAGGCGACGAGCGAGGCCACCGCGGCCACCGAGCCCGCCGCTGAGCCCGCCACCGAGCCCGCCGTCGTCCCCGCAGCCGACAACGCCGACGTGGCAAAGACGACCGAGGCGTTCGAGGCGTCCGAGGCGACGGCGCCCGCGGAGGCCGTCCCGGCCGGAACGGCGCCCGAGGCCGAGGCTCCGGCGCCTGTCAACGAGCCCGAGTCCGTCGAGGCCGCCGGGACCGAGCCTGTCGCCGCGGAAGCAGCAGAACCCGTCGCCGCGGAAACAGCAGAGCCCGTCGCCGTGGAGGGCGACGAGACCGCCGCAGCCGCCACGGAGACCGCGGACAGTGTCGCGTCGGTGAGCAGCACGGAGGCCGGTGACACGGTCGAGGCCCCTGTCGCTGACACCGCCGCCGACACTGCACCTGAGGCCACCCCGGGCGCCGGCGTGGACGCCACGCCCGACGCCGACGCGAGCCCCGCTGCACCGTCACCGGTCAGCATCCCCAAGCCGTCGTCGATCCCGACGCCCGCGGCGCTCGCCAAGGCCGTGCCGCACCCCACGGTGACGCCAGCAGCGCCGGCCCCGATCCTGACCGACCACTCCGCGTCGGCGGCGTTCGGACGGGTCGACGAGAACGGCACCGTCTTCGTGCGCACCAAGGACGGCGAGGAGCGCGAGGTCGGCTCCTACCCCGGCGCCGGCGACCAGGAGGCGCTCACCTACTTCGCCCGCAAGTACGACGAGCTCTTCGCGTCCGCGGTGCTCCTCGAGCAGCGTCTCTCCCAGCCGGAGGTTCCGTCCAAGGACGTCGCCGAGGGTCTCAAGACGCTGACAGCCCAGGTGAAGGACGCCACGGTCGTCGGTGACCTCGACGCGCTCGCGACCAAGCTGGACGAGATCCAGTCCGGCCTCGCGGCCAAGCGCAACGTCGAGCAGCAGCACCGTGCCGAGGCCCGGGCCGCAGCGACGGCCGAGCGCGAGAAGATCGTCGCCGAGGCCGAGTCCATCGCGGGCCAGCCCGAGAACCGCATCCAGTGGAAGACGAGCGGCGCCCGCATGCGCGAGCTGCTCGACGAGTGGAAGTCGCACCAGCGCGCGGCGACGCGCCTGGACCGCGAGACCGAGTCGAACCTCTGGCAGCGGTTCAGCGCCGCCCGCAACGGATTCGACAAGGCCCGCCGCAGCCATTTCGCCGGCCTCGACGCGCAGCACGCCGACGCGAAGAGCACCAAGGAGCGCCTCGTCGCCGAGGCCGAGAAGCTCGCTACGAGCACCGACTGGGCTGCCACCGCCGGTGCCTTCAAGCGGCTCATGGACGAGTGGCGACGCGCCGGCCGCGCCAGCCGGGCAGACGACGACAAGCTGTGGGCCCGCTTCAAGGCGGCCCAGGACAGCTTCTTCGCCGCCAAGGACGAGGTCGTCGCTGCCGAGGAGGAACAGTACCGCGGCAACCTCACGGTCAAGGAGGCCCTGCTCGTCGAGGCCGAGGCGATCCTGCCCGTGACCGACCTCGAGAAGGCCAAGGGCCAGCTGCGCGTCATCCAGGACAAGTGGGATGCCGCCGGCAAGGTGCCGCGCTCCGACATGGAGCGGGTCGAGAAGGCCATGCGCCGGGTCGAGCAGACCGTGCGTGACGCCGAGGACCGCCGCTGGAAGTCGAGCAACCCCGAGGTCGCGGCCCGCGCCCGGGCGATGGTCGACCAGCTCGAGCGCGCCGTCGCCGACCTGCAGGACGACCTCGCCAAGGCGGAGGCCTCCGGCAACGCGAGCAAGATCAAGAAGGCCCGTGAGGCCCTCGACGCACGTCAGGTCTGGCTCGACCAGGCCCGCGCCGGTGTCGCCGAGTTCGGCGGCTGACCTAAACAGCAGTCACACGAGAAGGCCCGCCCGGCAACCGAACTCGCCGGGCGGGCCTTCTCGTGCGTCACCGTCACATCGTTGACTTGCCGCCGTTGACCCGGTAGACGTCGAACACTCCGTCGATCTTGCGGACGGCCTTGATGACGTGGTCGAGGTGGGCCGGGTCGCCCATCTCGAAGGTGAAGCGCGAGATGGCCACCCGGTCGCGGGAGGTCTGCACCGACGCCGACAGGATGTTGACGTGCTGGTCCGACAGCACCCGCGTCACGTCGCTCAGCAGCCGGTTGCGGTCGAGGGCCTCGACCTGGAGCTGGACGAGGACGACGCTGGCCGAGCTCGGCGCCCACTCGACGTCGATGAGCCGCTCGGGGTTGGCGGTCAGCTGGTCGGCGTTGGTGCAGTCGACGCGGTGGACCGAGACGCCGTTGCCGCGCGTCACGAAGCCGATGATCGGGTCACCCGGCACGGGGGTGCAGCACTTGGCGAGCTTGACCCACACATCGGCCGTGCCGACGACGACGACACCCGGGTCGCCGGGCTTGCGGCGGCTCGCGGCCCGCGTCGGGACCGTCGCCTCGGCAAGGTCCTCGGTCGCGCCGTCGACGCCGCCCATCGAGGCCACGACCTTGCCCACGACGTGCTGCGCGGACACGTGGCCCTCGCCGACGGCGGCATACAGCGCCTCGATGTCCTGGTAGCGCAGGTCGGTCGCCACGGCGGTCATCGACTCGTGGCTCATGAGCCGCTGGAGCGGGAGGTTCTGCTTGCGCAGCGCCTTGGCGATGGAGTCCTTGCCGGCCTCGATGGCCTCCTCGCGGCGCTCCTTGGAGAACCACTGCTTGATCTTGTTGCGCGCCCGCGGGCTCTTGACGAACTGGAGCCAGTCACGTGAGGGCCCGGCGCCGTCGGCCTTGGACGTCAGCACCTCGACGACGTCGCCGTTCTCGAGCGTCGACTCGAGCGGGACGAGCCGGCCGTTGACGCGTGCACCGATGCAGTGGTGACCGACCTCGGTGTGGACGGCATACGCGAAGTCGACGGGCGTGCCGCCCATCGGCAGCGCGACGACCGACCCCTTCGGCGTGAAGACGTAGACCTCGCTGCTGCCCATCTCGAAGCGCAAGGAGTCGAGGAACTCGCCCGGGTCCTCGGTCTCGCGCTGCCAGTCGAGCAGCTGGCGCAGCCAGGCCATGTCGTTCTGCGGCGTGATCTCGCCGGGTCGCGCGGGACCGCCGCCGTTGCTCTGGTCCTTGTACTTCCAGTGCGCCGCGACGCCGTACTCGGCCCGCCGGTGCATCGTGTGGGTGCGGATCTGGATCTCGACCGGCTTGCCCTGCGGACCGATGACCGTCGTGTGCAGTGACTGGTACATGTTGAACTTCGGCATCGCGATGTAGTCCTTGAACCGCCCCGGCACGGGGTTCCACCGCGAGTGGAGGGCGCCGAGCGCCGCGTAGCAGTCGCGGACCGTGTCGACGAGGACCCGGACGGCGACGAGGTCGTAGATCTCCTCGAAGTCACGACCGCGCACGATCATCTTCTGGTACACGGAGTAGTAGTGCTTGGGCCGCCCGGTCACGACGCCCTTGATCTTGGCGGCCGTGAGGTCCTCGGTGACCTGGGTGCGCACGCCGTCGAGGTACTCCTCGCGGGCCGGGGCGCGCTCGGCGACGAGGCGCACGATCTCGTCGTAGACCTTCGGGTAGAGCGTCGCGAACGAGAGGTCCTCGAGCTCCCACTTGATGGTGTTCATGCCGAGCCGGTGCGCGAGCGGGGCGTAGATCTCGAGTGTCTCGTTGGCCTTGCGCTTGGCCGACTCGGGGCTGACGTAGCGCCACGTGCGCGCGTTGTGGAGCCGGTCGGCGAGCTTGATGACGAGCACCCGGATGTCGCGCGCCATCGCGATGACCATCTTGCGCACCGTCTCGGCCTGCGCGGCCTCGCCGTAGGTGACCTTGTCGAGCTTGGTCACCCCGTCGACGAGCATCGCGATCTCGTCACCGAAGTCGCGTCGCAGCTCGTCGAGGCCGTATGCCGTGTCCTCGACGGTGTCGTGCAGCAGCGCCGCCGCCAGGGTGGGCGGGGTCATGCCGAGCTCGGCGAGGATCGTGGTCACGGCGAGCGGGTGCGTGATGTACGCGTCGCCGCTCTTGCGCATCTGGCCCTCGTGCGCGTGCTCGGCGACGGCATACGCCCGTTCGATGACCGACAGGTCGGCCTTCGGGTGGTTCTGGCGGACCGCGGTCATGAGCGGCTCGAGCACGGGGTTGCCGGCCGGCCGAGTGGCTCCGAAACGCGCGAAACGGGCGCGCACCCGCGACGGGGTGGACAGCTCGTTGCGGACGTCCTCGCTCATGAAGAGAGTCTAGGCGGTCCTTCCGGGATCACACCGTGAGGATGGCGTTGACCGGCCGGTCGGCGAGACGCTTGCGTCCCTCGAGGAAGCCGAGCTCGAGGACGACCTCGATCGCGGCGACCTTCGCACCGGCCCGCTCGACGAGCAGCGCTGTCGCCTCGGCGGTGCCGCCGGTCGCGAGGACGTCGTCGATGACGAGGACGCGCTGGCCCGGCTCGAAGGCGTCGGTGTGCACCTCGATCTCGGCCGTGCCGTACTCGAGGGCGTAGGACTCCTTGAGGGTCTCCCCCGGCAGTTTGCCCGCCTTGCGCACAGGCACCATGCCGAGGCCGAGCTCGTAGGCCACCGCGGCACCGAGGATGAAACCGCGCGCCTCGATGCCGACGATGACGTCGACGTGACCTGCGTAGCGCCCGGCGATGTCGCGCACGAGCTCGGCGAGTGCGGGCCCGTCGGCGATGAGCGGCGTGAAGTCCTTGAAGAGGACCCCGGGCTTCGGGAAGTCCGGGATGTCGCGCAGCTTGCTCGCGACGAGGTCACTGATCTGGCTCACGCCGTCTCCTGAGGTGGTGGATCGTTCAGTGTCGCGACGGGTCAGCGTCGCGACTTCGGGGCGCGCTTGGGCTGGTTGCGCGGTCCCGCCTGGGCGTACTTGTGGACGGGGCGGGGCGATCCGTCGGCCTGCAGCGGGCTCGCCGCGTCGGCGGCCGCACCCGTGGTGTCGGCGCCGACGACGGCCGGCTCGAGCGCACCCTGAGGCGCGGCCACGTGCGGCTTGACGCCGTGCCGGGCGACGTACTTCTCGAGCTCACGCACGGCGGGCTCGTTGCGGCGCAGGTCCACGAGCAACGGGGTCGCGATGAAGATCGAGGAGTAGGCGCCGACCGCGATGCCGATGAAGAGCGCGAGCGACAGGTCGAGCAGCGTGCCCGGACCCAGCAGCGTGAAGCCCACGAAGAGCACGGCCGCGATGGGCAGCAGCGCGACGACGGTCGTGTTGATCGAGCGCACCAGTGTCTGGTTGACGGCGAGGTTGGCCGCCGCCGAGTAGGTCATGCGCTTGGTCCGGAACGCCTCGGTCGTGTTCTCGCGCACCTTGTCGAAGACGACGACGGTGTCGTAGAGCGAGTACCCGAGGATCGTCAGGAAGCCGATCATCGACGACGGCGTGATCTCGAAGCCGAAGAGGGCGTAGATCCCGACCGTGATGACGAGGTCGTGCAGCAGCGCCACGAGTCCCGAGACGGCCATCTTCCACGTGCGGAAGTAGAGGGCCATGACGATGGTCACGAGGATGAGGAAGACGATGAGTCCGCGGATCGCCTGCTGGCTGACCGACTGCCCCCAGCTCGGGCCGATGAGCGAGGCACTGACCGCGCCCTTGTCGACGCCGAACTCCTTCGCGAGGGCGGCGCTGGCCTCGTCCGTGCGGTCGGAAGCTGCCTCGGACTGCACACGGACGGTGTCCTGCCCGACGATCGTCGAGATGACGTTGCCCTCGATGCCGGCCTGGGAGATGGCCGACTGGGCCTTCTCCTCGTAGCCCTGGCTGTTCGTCACGCCCTGCACGCGGAACTCGGAACCACCGCTGAACTCGATGCCGAAGTTGAGGCCCCGGACGAAGATGCCGACGAGGGCCAGTGCGATGAGGACCGCCGAGACGGCGTACCACGTCTTCTGGCGCTTGATGAACTCGATCGAGCGCTTGCCGGTGTAGAGGTCGTTGCCGACCTGGGCGAAGTGGATCATGCCTGGGCCTTCCCATCGGCGACGCGGGCCGAGCCCACGGTGGCGGGCGGGCGCTGGGCGCCGGGTGCCCCGAACTGGCCGCGCCCGCGGTAGCGGACCGACTCCTTCGCGCCGAGGCGCTGCGGGTCGAGACCCGACCACTTGTGCCCGTTGCCGAAGAACTCGGTGCGGGCCAGCAGCTGGACCATCGGGTGGGTGAAGAGCATGACGACGACGAGGTCGATGAGCGTCGTGAGGCCCAGGGTGAAGGCGAAGCCACGGACGTTGCTCGAGGCCAGGAAGTAGAGCACGCCGGCCGCGATGAAGTTCACGGCGTCGGCCGCGATGATCGTGCGTCGGGCGCGCTTCCAGCCGGTCTCCACGGCGGCGACGAGCGGACGACCGTCACGCACCTCGTCACGGATGCGCTCGAAGTAGACGATGAAGCTGTCGGCCGTGACACCGATGGCCACGATGAGACCCGTCACCCCCGCCATGGTCAGGCGAAAGCCGTGCGTCGTCCCGAGCACCGTCACCGCGAGGTAGGTGATGATCGAGGCCACGACGAGCGAGGCCACCGTGACGAGTCCGAGCGCGCGGTACTGGAACAGCGAGTAGATGACGACGAGCAGCAGGCCGATGAAGCCTGCCAGCAGACCGATGCGCAGCTGCTCCTCACCGAGCTGGGGCGTGATGTTGTCCTGGGTCTGCAGGGCGAACGAGATCGGCAGCGCGCCGAACTTCAGCTGCTCCGCGAGCTGCTTGGCCGAGTCGATGGTGAACGAGCCGGTGATCGACGCGCGTCCGTCGGTGATGACGGCCCGCGCCTGCGGCGCCGTGATGACGGCCTTGTCGAGCACGACGGCGAACTGGTCGAGCGGCGGCTGCGACTGCAGGCCGTAGAGGCGCTTGGTGACGGCGGCGAACTTGGCCTTGCCGGCGTCCTTGAAGGACAGCGCGACCTCGACGATGGAGGTGGGCTGGCCGTTCGGACCGGGCTGGTAGCCACTCGTCGCGTCGGCGATCTCGCTGCCGTCGATCTCGCTCGGGCCGAGGACGTACTTGGTGACGCGGTCCTCACCGCACGTGGCGATCGGCTGGGCCGGGTCGTCCTTGACGGCGTCGATGGCGCCGGCCTTGCCGCAGTTGAGGGCGACGTACTCCTTGGCGACCTTGGCGGCGGCCGCGTCGGCCTTGGCCTTGTCCCAGCCCAGGCCCACGAGGCCGGTGCTGGCCTGGGCCTTGACCGCGGCCTCGGTCTCGGCCGGGGTCGGCGCGGGGGCCGTCTCGGTCGCGGCCGGTGCCGGCATGGTCGCGGTACCCGTCGCAGTGCCGGTGGGCGTGGCGGCCGGGGTGGGCGGCGTGGTGGCGGCTCGCAGCGCGTCGGGGACGACGCCGTTCTGCGCCGTGGCGGACGTCGAGGGGGTCGTGGTCGCCTTCGGCGTGCCGCTGCTCGTTGCGGTGCCCGAGGGCGTGCCCGTGGGGGTGCCGGTCGAGGTGCCGGTCGGCGTGCCGCTCGGGTTTACCTGCGCGGCGTTGGAGTCGAGCGCCTGCACGTAGACCGCGCGGAAGCGCAGCTGCGAGGGCTTCTTCAGCGCGTCGAGCTGCTCGGCGGTCGGCTGGCCGGGGATCGACACGACGATGCTGCGACCGCCCTGGGTCGTGATCTCGGCCTCGGAGACGCCGTTGGCGTCGATGCGCTGGCGGATGATGTCGACGGCCCGGTTGACCTGGCCCTCGCTGATCGTCTCGGTGCCGTTGAGCTGGGGCTGGAGCACGAGCTCCGTGCCGCCCTCGAGATCGAGGCCGAGGCGCGGAGTCATCGACCCGTCGCCCCACTTGGCGAGGCCGGCGGTCAGTGCGCCGAGGCCGAGGATGACGACGATGAGCGCCAGGAGGCTGCGTCTCGCCGACTTCTTGGTGGAGCTGCGTGCCACGAAACCCTCACTGACCGTTCTGCTGGGAGCCCGGCGTGGTGCCGGGGGCGTCGTCCGACGCGACATCGGTGGCCGTGCTCGCGTTCGTCGCGGTCGTGGCGTCCGTGTCGGCCTGCTTCATCGCGATGGCGCGGCGGTCGATCCGGATCGTGGTGCCCTCGGCGACCTCGAGCCAGGCGCTGGCGTCGTCGAGGTGCTGGACCGTGCCGTAGATCCCCGACGACGTGACGACGCGGTCGCCGACGTTGAGCGCCGAGCTGAAGTCGCGCATCTGCTTCATCCGCTTGTTCTGGGTGAAGAACAGCCAGCCCAGCAGCAGCAGGGGCAGGGCGAAAATCAGCAACGAGAAGGTCCCGTTGTTGTTCATGTCAGCTCAGTCCTTCGTGTCTTCGTCCGGTCGGTGCACATGCGCGCCACGCCCGTCGATCGGGTCGGATGTCGCGTCAACGACCAGGGGCACCGGATGGTGCCGCGGCAGCGGCGATGGTGCCCGCAGGAGTCTACGTGCGCCGGTGCAGTTTGTCAGACCGACTCGGGCCGTTGTGACGCGGGCGCGGGTCACGTTTTGGTCGCACTCGACAGGCGCCGGAGCGGCCCGACTCAGCCGTCGAAACGGGCTCCGCCGGCCTCGTCGATGGGCAGCGTGGCGGTCCACAGGGCCTGCGAGTCCAATGGCGGGGTGAGCCCCAGGTGCTCCCATGCGAGGCCCGAGGCGGCGCGTCCGCGTGGCGTGCGCACCATGAAGCCCTCACGCACGAGGTAGGGCTCGGCCACGGTCTCGACGGTGTCGGGCTCCTCCCCCACGGCGACGGCCAGCGTCGACAGGCCGACGGGGCCGCCGTTGAAGCGGCGGCAGAGCGCCTCGAGGACGGCGCGGTCGAGCCGGTCGAGGCCGCGCTCGTCGACGTCGAAGAGCTCGAGGGCCTGGCGCGCTGCGGTGTGGGTGACGCGGTCCTCGCCGTGCACCTGGGCCCAGTCGCGCACCCGGCGCAGCAGCCGGTTGGCGATGCGCGGGGTGCCTCGGGACCGCAGCGCGATCTCGCGGATGCCGTCGTCGTCGGCGTCGAGGCCGAGCAGGCGTGCCGACCGGTGCAGGATCGTCACGAGGTCGGCGGCGGCGTAGTAGTCGAGGTGCCCGGTGAAGCCGAAGCGGTCGCGCAGCGGGGCGGGCAGCAGGCCGGCTCGGGTGGTCGCGCCGACGACGGTGAAGGGCGGCAGCTCGAGCGGGATCGCCGTGGCGCCGGGGCCCTTGCCGATGATGACGTCGACGCGGAAGTCCTCCATGGCGAGGTAGAGCATCTCCTCGGCCGAGCGGGACATCCGGTGGATCTCGTCGAGGAAGAGCACCTCGCCCTCGGCGAGGCTAGAGAGCACCGAGGCGAGGTCGCCGGCGTGCTGGATCGCGGGCCCGGACGTGATGCGGATCGGCTGCTCGAGCTCACCGGCGACGATCATCGCGAGGGTGGTCTTGCCCAGCCCCGGAGGTCCGGAGAGCAGGACGTGGTCGGGCGGGGTGCCGCGCCGCTTGGCGGCCTTGAGCACGAGCCCGAGCTGGTCGCGCACGCGCGTCTGGCCCGGGAAGTCCTCCAGCCGCTTGGGACGCAGCGCCGCCTCGACCTGCCGCTCGTCGGTGTCGCCGGCGGCGTCGACGATGCGAGCCGTCGCGTCGAAGGAGCCGTCGTCCCAGACGTCCGGGGCCTGCTCGAGCTCCCACGAGCGGTCGACGCTCATCGGCCGAGCTCCTGCAGGGCCGCGCGCAGCAGCGCGGACACCCCGGCGCCGTCGGCCGCGAGCGGCGCGACCTTGTCGAGGGCGTCGTCGGCCTGACGAGCGGTCCACCCGAGGCCGACGAGCGCCTCCCGGACCTGCTCGCGCCAGGCCTCGCCGGTGTCGAGGTGCACCGCCTCGGAATGGCCGGCCGAGCCCGGCAGCGCGCCGAGCTTGTCCTTGAGCTCGAGGACCATGCGCTCGGCCCCCTTCTTGCCGATGCCGGGCACCTTGGTCAGCGCGACGAGGTCGCCGGTGCCGAGGGCCACGCGCACCGCGTCGGGAGAGTGCACCGCGAGCACCGCGAGGGCGAGCCGCGGGCCGACGCCCGAGACCGTCTGGACCGTCTCGAAGACGTGCTTCTCGTCGTCGGTGGCGAAGCCGTAGAGCGTCAGGGAGTCCTCGCGCACGACGAGGCTCGTGGCGAGCTCGGTGGGCTGCCCCAACCGCACGGACGTCGCCGTGGCGGGGGTGGTGTGGACGAGCATGCCGACCCCGCCGACGCCGACGACGACGGAGTCGAGGCCGACCTTGAGGACGGTGCCGGAGAGCGAGGCGATCATCGGGGCTGGGCTCCAGGGTGCGGGGGTAGCGGTCGGGTGGTCCGGGCGGCGTTGCCGGGCTGGGCGGAGGCGGCACGCAGCCGCTGCACGGGTGGCGCCGCACCCGGGGGCACCCGACGGGGTATGCCGCTCCCCCGGTTGCCGGTGCGGGCGAGCACCTCGAGCCGCGCCTCCTCGAGACGGCTCTGGGTGCCCCCGCGCCACACGTGGCAGATCGCGAGCGCGAGCGCGTCTGCGGCGTCGGCGGGCTTGGGTGGCGTGTCGAGTCCGAGCAGCCGGGTCACCATCGTGGTGACCTGTGCCTTGTCGGCCCGCCCGCTGCCGCTGACCGCGGCCTTGACCTCGGTCGGGGTGTGCAGGGTGACCGGCAGGCCGAGCCGTTCGGCGATGATCATGACGATTCCCGTGACCTGCGCGGTGCCCATGACGGTGGAGACGTTGGTGTCGGCGAAGACCCGCTCGATGGCGACGGCCTCGGGACGATGCCGGGCGAACCACTGGCGCATCTCGTCCTCGACCACCACGAGGCGTCGCGGCGTGGGGTCGGTGGACGGGGTGCGGATGACGCCCACCTCGACGAGGGAGAGCTTGCGACCCGGGACGCCGTCGACGACGCCGACGCCGCACCGCGTGAGCCCGGGGTCGACCGCGAGGACGCGCACGGCATACCTCCAGGTCTGTGGGCGGGGCGGACGATCCGAACAGGTGTTCGGGACAACGCTAGCCGCGCTCCCCCGAAAGCACGGGAGGCACGCCGGTCCCGGCGTGCCTCCCGTGCTGCGGCTGGCGCCGGCTCGTGTCGGCTCAGTCCTCGTCCTCGTCGAGCTGCGCGAGCACGTCGTCGGGGATGTCGCCGTTGGCGAAGACGTTCTGCACGTCGTCGCTGTCCTCGAGCGCCTCGATGACGCGGATCATCTTGCGCGCACCGTCGAGGTCGAGCGGGACCTGCAGGTTCGGGACGAACGACGCCTCGGCCGACTCGTAGTCGATGCCGGCGTCCTGGATGGCCTTGCGGACCGCGACGAAGTCGGTGGCCTCGGAGATGATCTCCCACGTGTCGCCGTTGTCGTTGACCTCCTCGGCCCCCGCCTCGAGCACGACCTCGAGGATGTCGTCCTCGGAGCCGGCGTCCTTGAGGACGGTGACGACACCCTTGCGGTTGAAGACGTAGGACACCGAGCCCGGGTCGGCGAGCTGGCCGCCGTTGCGGGTCAGGGCCGTGCGCACCTCCGCGGCGGCACGGTTGCGGTTGTCGGTGAGGCACTCGATGAGCACGGCGACGCCGTTGGGGGCGTAGCCCTCGTACATGATCGTCTGCCAGTCGGCAGCGCCCGCCTCGGCACCCGATGCGCGCTTGACCGCGCGGTCGATGTTGTCGTTCGGGACCGAGGTCTTCTTCGCCTTCTGGATGGCGTCGTAGAGCGTCGGGTTGCCCGCGGGGTCGGCGCCGCCCTGGCGGGCCGCGACCTCGATGTTCTTGATGAGCTTGGCGAAGAGCTTGCCGCGCTTGGCGTCCTTGGCCGCCTTCTGGTGCTTCGTGGTGGCCCATTTGGAGTGGCCGCTCATGCAGTGTCCTCGCGTTCCGGTGACTGGCGTGCACCCGACTGCTGGAGTCGGTGCGCTCTGACGATCGAGACGAACTCGGCGTGGATCCGGCGATCGGCCCCCACTTCAGGGTGGAAGGACGTGGCCATGAGGTTGCCCTGCCGGACCGCGACGATCCTACCGGCGGCTGCGCCCTCGCTCACGCGGGCGAGCACCTGGACGTCCGGACCGGCCTGCTCGGCCCACGGTGCGCGGATGAAGACGGCGTGCACGGTGCCGGTCGAACCCGGCGGCGTCGCGTCGCTCCACGCGTAGTCGAGGTCCTGCTCGAAGGAGTCGACCTGTCGGCCGAAGGCGTTGCGTCGCACGGTGATGTCGAGCCCGCCGAGCGTCTGCTGGTCCGGCCGGCCGTCGGCGATGCGGTCGGCGAGCATGATCATGCCGGCGCACGAGCCGTAGACCGGCAGCCCCTCGCGGATGCGGCGCACGAGCGGCTCGCGCAGGTCGAAGGCGCGGACGAGCTTGTCCATCACCGTCGACTCACCGCCGGGGATCACGAGGCCGTCGACCTGCTCGACCTCCGCCGGGCGGCGGACCGTGACGGCCTCGGCCCCGAGGGCGGTCAGCGCCGCGAGGTGCTCGCGCACGTCGCCCTGGACGGCGAGGACCCCGATCCGCGGTCGCCCACCGGCGTCGCCGGTGTCGCCGACGCCACCCGTCGGGTCGTCGGCCTGCGGCGGCGGGGCGGGACTCGGGGGCGTACCGGTGGTCGTGGTCGTGCTCACCGGTCAAGCGTAGAGCGCCGGCGTCGAGGCCACGGCCACGGGTCGGCGGACGGGAAGCGTCTGGTATACGAGACGGCAGCGGGACCGGCCCTGACGTCGGCGGGACCCGAACGGATACGTTGCGCCCATGACGACGGTGCACACCCACGACGACCTGATCGCCCGCGCTGCGGAGTCCGACGACGCCTCACCCCTGCGCGGTGCGCGAGAGCTCTTCTCACTCCCCGACGACGTCATCTACCTCGACGGCAACTCGCTCGGTGCGCTGCCCAGGGCCGTGCCCGCGGTCGTCGACGACGTCATGCACCGCCAGTGGGGCGAGCGGCTGATCCGGTCGTGGAACGAGGCCGACTGGTGGGGCGCGCAGACCCGCGTCGGCGACATCGTGGGGCGGCTCGTCGGTGCCGCACCGGGCCAGGTCGTCGTCACCGACTCGACGTCCGTCAACCTCTTCAAGGCCGTCATCGGCGCGGGACGCCTGCGGCCGGGGCGCACTGTGGTGCTCACCGACCCCGACTCGTTCCCGACCGACCTCTACATCACCGAGTCCGCAGCCGCGCTCGCCGGCCTGGAGGTGCGCCGGGTGCACCCGCGTGACGCGGTCGCGGCCATCGCCGAGGTCGGCGACGCCCTGGCCCTCGCGTCCTACTCGAGCGTCGACTACCGGACGGGCGAGCTGTGGGACCTGCGCGCCGTCACCGAGGCCGCCCACGCGGTGGGCGCGCTCGCGTGCTGGGACCTGTGCCACTCCGCGGGGGTCATCGAGGTCGACCTCGACGCGGGAGGTGCGGACCTGGCGATCGGCTGTGGCTACAAGTACCTCAACGGCGGGCCCGGCGCCCCGGCGTTTCTCTACGTCGCGACCCGCCACCAGGACGACTTCGACCAGCCGCTGACCGGCTGGCAGGGTCACGCCCACCCCTTCGAGATGCGACCCGACTACGAGCCGGCGCCCGGCATCACGCGCGCCCGGGTGGGCACCCCGCCCCTGGTGTCGGTGCTCGCCCTCGAGGCGGCGCTCACGGCATACGACGGCTACTCCCCCGCCGACGTGCGTGCGGCGTCCCTGTCGGTGACGGGCACCTTCATCGAGGCGCTCGACGCCCTCGGCGTGGACCTCCCCCTCGCCACGCCGCGCGACCCCGAGCGGCGCGGGTCGCAGGTCTCGCTGCGTCACCCGCAGGCCTTCGCCGTCGTGCAGGCGCTCATCGCCCGCGGCGTCATCGGCGACTTCCGCGAGCCCGACATCATCCGGCTCGGCTTCGCACCGCTCTACGTCACGCACGTCGACGCGGTGCGGGCAGCCGTGCACGTCAAGGAGGTCCTCGACGGGCGCGAGTTCGAGCGCCCGGAGTTCGCCGAGCGCGGCGCCGTCACCTGACACGTCGTGCTGCGATGATCCTGCGCCCGGTGGGGTGATCACCACACCGGACGCAGGATCATCTGCCGTTCGATCCCGGTGACAGTCGGCGCAGTGCCGGCCGCACCAGCACGTCGACGTTGTCACTCCACTGCTCCGCCGACCCGACGCCCCTCGGCAGCGCGCGCACCTCCGGGTCGCAGATGCTCTCGGCGAGCACGTCGACGACGCCGGCGCGCACGCCCCGGTAGGGCCGGTCCCAGAACGGCTCGACCGGGTCGTCGACGGTCGGCAGCCCGACCTCGGACTGCAGGTGGTTGAGCCGGCGCAGCGCGTCCACGAGAGCCTGCTCCCGCTCGCGCCAGTCGCCCGCGGCCAGGGCCTGCTGCAGGGGCGCCGTCACCGCGCCCGCTCGGGGTAGCCGCGCGAGGCTCGTGCCGAGCCACTTGGCGTAGGGCGGCCACCGGCGTTCGAGGTGGTGGCCGAGGTGCATGGCGACGCCTGCGAGCCGGGCCGCGACCACGCGCGACCCGAGGTCGTCGCCGCGCTCGCCCGCGCGGCCGACGAAGGGCAGCTCCTGCGCCAGGCGCGCCCAGTCGGTGGCGACGACGTGGCGCCACAGGTCGTCGGGGTACCACTCGAGCCGATGGCGTATGCCGGCCAGCTCGCCCGTGCCGTCGACGAACACCTCGCCGGCGGTGACCTCCAGGACGGCCTGCCCGGTCAGCGAGAGCCAGTCGGGGACCGACAGGTCGGTCCTGGGGTCGAGGCCGAGGCGGGACACGCCCAGGTCTCGGGTCGTCTGCACCTGCACGCGGTGGCGGCGGGTCGGGTCCCACGTCGTCGCGAACCGCACCGGGTGGCCGGCGAAGGAGTCCGGCAGGTGCTGGGCGAGGAGGTCGTCGACGTCGCCGACCAGGTCAGGCGGGACCAGGAGGTTGAGCCGCAGGCCCCAGTCGTGGTCGCGCGACATCGCGTCGTCGAGGCCGAGGACGTCGGAGCCGCTCCCGAGCCGCGCGGCGGCATACGCCAGCCCAGGCAAGCGCCCCTCGACGACGGGACGCACGACGTCCTCGAAGTACGACCGCGACAGCTGGGCACCGGTGGGGCTCACGCCCCGATCGTGCCAGCATCCGCCCGACCCAGGAGCGCCGGACGTGCGTATGCCGCCGCGCCCGGTGGGGCACGATGGCATACGTCAGCGGGTGGCTGGGTGGCCGGAGGTCACCAACCGCGCTCGGCGAGCCGGTGCGGCTGCGGGATCTCGTCGACGTTGATGCCGACCATCGCCTCGCCGAGGCCGCGGGAGACCTTGGCGATGACGTCGGGGTCGTCGTGGAAGGTCGTCGCCTTGACGATGGCCTCGGCGCGCTGGGCCGGGTTGCCCGACTTGAAGATGCCGGAGCCGACGAACACGCCCTCGGCGCCGAGCTGCATCATCATGGCGGCGTCGGCGGGGGTGGCGATGCCACCGGCCGTGAAGAGCACGACGGGCAGCTTGCCGGCCTCGGCGACCTCCTTGACGAGCTCGTAGGGGGCCTGGAGCTCCTTGGCCGCGACGTAGAGCTCGTCGGGGCTCATCGAGCGCAGGCGGTTGATCTCGGCGCGCAGCGTGCGCATGTGCGTCGTCGCGTTGGAGACGTCACCCGTGCCGGCCTCGCCCTTGGAGCGGATCATCGCCGCGCCCTCGGTGATGCGGCGCAGGGCCTCGCCGAGGTTGGTCGCGCCGCAGACGAAGGGCACCGTGAACTGCCACTTGTCGATGTGGTTGGCGTAGTCGGCCGGGGTCAGCACCTCGGACTCGTCGATGTAGTCGACGCCGAGGCTCTGGAGCACCTGGGCCTCGACGAAGTGGCCGATGCGGGCCTTGGCCATGACGGGGATCGAGACGGCCTCGATGATGCTGTCGATCATGTCGGGGTCGCTCATGCGCGACACGCCGCCCTGGGCGCGGATGTCGGCGGGGACCCGCTCGAGGGCCATGACGGCGACGGCGCCGGCGTCCTCGGCGATCTTGGCCTGCTCGGCCGTGACGACGTCCATGATGACGCCGCCCTTGAGCATCTCGGCCATGCCGCGCTTGACGCGCGTCGTGCCGGTGGAGCCCGCTGCCTGCTGGTCAGCCGCGGGCGTGCTGCCCGTGGTCGGGGTGGTGCTCACGATGTCCTGCTTTCCCGTGATCTGGGTGTTGGGGTTGCCTCAAAGCGTAGGCCCACGAGGTGGCCGCCCACGACCGGGCCCTGGACCGCGCACGACCGGGTCCGGTCGGTGGCGACGTGCTGTGATACGTGTCAGGCGACGGTGAGGTGCTCAGGTGACTCGTCGTTGAACTCGACGGTGTGCGGCAGCGGCGTGTAGCCGGCGAGGTGGAAGAGCCGGATCGTCCACTTGCGGCGCACGCGACGCACGTCGGTCACCGCGTCGTTGTGGAAGCGCCGGGCGAGCTGGACCCGCAGGCACGCCGACGACAAGCGCGCGAGCACGTCCTCACCCAGCGCGGTCGAGCGCAGCGAGCTGACGGTCTCGGGGGTGAGCGCGAGGTCGAGGGCCTCGGTGAGGTCGTTCTCGGCCAGCTCACGGGCCTCGCCGTGCTCCGACGGCGCCTCGAGGGACTCTGCCGCGGCGTTGGCGAGGATGAGGGAGGTCGCACCGTCGAGCAGCCCGCTGTTGGCGAGCTCGACGGCCGCCTCGGCCCGGCGCACGAGCCGCGCGTCCAGCGCGGCCAGCGTGCCGCTCAGCCGCACGTGCAGACGGTCGAGCCGGGCGGCGGTGTAGGAGAGGTACCAGGCGATGACGACGAGGACGAAGAGGACCGCGAAGACCCACGAGAGGATCTCGCTCATCGGGCACCCCCGCGCAGGAACCGGTTCCAGCGACCCTGCGGCTGCCAGTCGGCCGCCGCGCGTCCCTCGATGACCGTCTCGTAGACGGCGAGGATCTCGTCGGCCACGACCGACCAGTCGAACAGGCGGGCACGGCGCTGGCCGGCCTCTGCGAGCTCGGCCCGCCGGTCCGGGCGGCGGAGCAGGTCGACGAGCGTCCGCGCCAGGTCGTGCGGGTCCTCGTTGGCGAACATGGCGCCCGCCGTGCCGCCGTCGAGGACGCGGGAGAACGCCGAGAGGTCGCTGGCGAGCACGCAGGCACCGGCGCTCATCGCCTCGATGAGGATGATGCCGAAGCTCTCGCCCCCGGTGTTGGGCGCGACGTAGACGTCGACCGACGCGAGGAGCGAGGCCTTGTCGTCGTCGGAGACCGACCCGAGGAACTCGCACGCGGCGGCGACCTCCGGCGGCCAGCCCTCGGTCACCTCCTCCGGGTCGCCGGGTCCGGCCACGAGGACGCTGAGGCCGGGCACCGAGCGCAGCACCTCGGGCAGCGCGGCGGCGAGGACCGGCAGCCCCTTGCGCGGCTCGCCCATCCGGCCGAGGAACGCGATGGTCGGCGACGCGGGGGTGCCGATCCACGCCGAGCGGCGTGGGGCCTCGGCGAACCGGTCGACGTAGACGCCGTTGGGGATGACGACGGCGTCGCCGCCGACGTGGGTCGTCACGGTGCGGCGGGCGTCCTCGCTCACGGCGATGCGGCCCGAGATCTTCTCGAGGCTCGGCCGGATGATGGGGTATGCCGTCTGCATCGTCCGCGACCGCAGCATCGAGGTGTGGAAGGTCGCCACGATCGGCCCCTCGGCCGCCATGAGGGCCAGCACGCTGATGCTCGGGGTGACGGGCTCGTGCAGGTGCAGCACGTCGAAGTTGCCGGCATCGAGCCACCGGTTGACCTTCGCGGCCGTCACCGGCCCGAAGTTGAGCCGCGCGACCGACCCGTTGTAGCGGACGGCCGTGGCGCGCCCGGCGGAGGTGACGTAGTCGGGCAGCTCGGTCTCGCTGTCGGCCGGCGCGAGCACCGACACCTCGTGGCCCTCTGCGATGAGGTGCTCGGCCAGGTCCCGGACGTGGAACTGCACTCCGCCGGGCACGTCGAACGAGTAGGGGCAGACGATCCCGATCCTCACGACGTCGCGCCTGCGACGGGCTCCGACGCCGCGGGGGCCGCCGGAGCTGAGGCGGCCGAGGCGGAGGGCATCACGGGCGCGGCGAGGTCGTCGACGAAGACCCGCTGCAGCATGTGCCAGCTCGACGTGTGCTCGCGAATCGTGACGGCGAGGTGGTCGGCGCACTGCTGGATGAGGTCCGCCGCGCGGACGGCCGTGGTGCCCTGCACCCGCGGCACGAGCCGTTCGCTGAACTCGATGACCGTGCGGTGGCCGCCGAGCCCCTCGCCCGCGGGCGCCGGCTCGTACCAGATCCGGGCTGCGTAGAGCGGCGCGCCGGTCATGAGCGACAGGACCGCAGGCCCCTTGGCCATGCGGGCGCGGTGCCCCAGCAGGTCGACCTCGACCCCGCCGTTGGTGAGGTCGCGGTCGGCGGCGAGCGCGATGATCCGGCCACCGCCGCGAGCGGCGTCGAGGAGCCCGTGGAACGGGTCCTCTCCCCCGGTCAGCGGGATGATGTCCATGTCGATGCTGCGCCGGAAGGCGACGAACTCCTGGAAGACCTCCTCGGGCTTCAGCCGCTCCGCGACCGTCGTCACCGGCATGAGGTTGCCGGCGGACCAGGCGGCCGCGAGGTCGAAGTTGCCGAGGTGGCCCACGAACGCGATGACGGCCTCGCCGCGGGCGCACAGCTCGCGGACCTCGGCGTCGCCGCGCACGACGACCGCGCCGTCGACCTGCGCCCGCGAGAGCGACGGGAGCCGGAAGGCCTCGCAGTAGTAGCGCATGTACGAGCGCATGCCCTGGCGCACGAGCGTGTCGAGCTCGGCCTCGGACAGTTCGGGACGCACCCGCGCGTAGTTCGAGCGCAGTCGTCGGATGCCCTTGCCGTCCCGCCGCACCGCGACGTCGGCGACGCGGTCGAAGAGGGCGTATGCCGCCCGCTCCGGGAGGGCGCGTACGACCGACCACCCGAGCTTGAAGCCGAGGACGCTCACCGCGTCCGTCGCCCGGCGGGGCAGGCCGGTCACGCGCCCACCTCACCGGAGGCGAGTGCCTGACGGCGCACGGTCAGCATCCGCTGCAGCACGGTGACGAAGCTGGCGACGGCGAGCAGGCCCAGGACGACGCCGAGCAGGACGGTCGAGCCGAAGAGGTCGGCGAAGAAGGCCGCGACGAGCACGGCGACGAGCCGGTCCGCACGCTCGGCGATGCCGACGTTGGCGGTGTAGCCGAGGCCCTCCGCCCGTGCCTTGGCGTAGGACACGACGCTGCCGAGGATGAGGCAGCTGAGGGCGAGCCCGGCCATGAGCTGGTTGTTGCCGCGGCCGGCGTAGTAGAGCACGAGGCCACCGAAGATGGCGGCGTCGCCCACACGGTCGAGCGTCGAGTCGAGGTAGGCGCCCCACTTGCTGGACCGGCCGGACTCGCGCGCCATGATGCCGTCGACGTTGTCGGAGAAGACGAAGGCCGTGATGACGAGCACCCCGACCCAGATCTCGCCGCGAGGGAAGAAGGCGAGCGCTCCGACGCACACCCCGAGTGTGCCGACGATCGTGACGATGTCGGGGCTGATGCCGAGCCGGAGGAACAGGTGGGCGATCGGACCGAGGATCTTGGTCATCGACGCGCGCAGGAGTCTGTTGAGCATGGTGGCAACAGCGTACTGACCACGCGGGGGTGCGAGGCCCCCGCGCTCGGGTCGTGGCGCGTCGCGGCGTCGGGGACCGCTCCTCGTGGGCGGCTGTGGTCAGTCGCTGGGCCAGGCCGCCACGAGGCGGGCGCGGGTGTCCTCGAGGAGCACGGGCAGCGCCTTGGTCTGGGCGATGATCGGCAGGAAGTTCGAGTCGCCGCTCCACCTCGGCACGATGTGCTGGTGCAGGTGGGCCGCGACGCCGGCCCCGGCGACGGCGCCCTGGTTCATGCCGAGGTTGAAGCCGTGCGGCTCCGACGCGGCCTGGAGGGCGCCGATGGCCTGCTTCGTCAGGGCCGTGAACTCGGTCGTCTCCTCCTCGGTGAGGTCGACGTAGAGGGAGACGTGGCGGTACGGGCAGACGAGGACGTGGCCCGGGTTGTACGGGAAGAGATTCATCACGACGTAGCAGTGCTCGCCGCGGTGGACGATGAGTCCCTCGGCGTCCGGCTTCTGCGGAGCGGCGCAGAACGGGCAGCCGTGGCCGGCCGCCTCGGTCGGCTTGTCTCCGAGGATGTACGCCATCCGGTGCGGCGTCCAGAGCCGCTCGAAGCCGTCCTCGACGTGGGCGAACTCGGCCGCCGACTCGGTGCCACTGCCCTGGGTCGTCATGGTGTCAGATCCTAGGGCGGCCCCGGGTCGGCTCCCCTCGAGGGCTTCGGGAGGGCTCGGCGAGCCTCCGTTGCAGTCCCGTGCCGCAGCGTGTCGATTTCACGCGAGCCCCGAGATTGGGTTCAATGGAGGACGGGCCCTGCGGTGTGTGAGACCGCAGGGCCTTCGTCGTCCCCCGGCTCGGGTGCACGTCGCGGCCGGTCGAGACGAGGCGGGACAGGGCATGACGGGGCGCGACGGGGCAGGACGGGGCAGGACAGGGAACGACCCTGCGGGTGTGAGAGCCGCAGGGCCGGCGACCTGGGACCCGTCCGGCGCGGTCGGGCGCCGGCACGGCAGGAAGGTGAAGGCCCGGGAAGTATGAGTTCCCGGGCCTTCCTCTTCGTCATCACCGAAGTGATTCGGAAGCCGTTCCGCCGAAGCGGTTCGGTACTTCAGTTGTAACCCCGCCCGAGCCGTGGCGCAACCACTTCCGCGAAACTTTCTCCCCTCGAGCGCTCTCCTCCGCGGCTTGCTCCGCCTCGGCCGGGAACCTACCGTTCGGCTGTGCCCACCCCGGACGACGCATACCCCTACCTCAGCGATGTCGTGAAGGCCCTGACGGGCGCCGACCTGCCGCTGCCGATGCCGATGTTCGGCCTGCTGGTGCTGGTGGCGCTCGTCGCCGCCACGTTCGTCCTGCGCATCGAGCTGCGTCGCCGCTGGTCCGGCGGCGAGCTCGGCGGTCCGGCGTCGCTCGAGCAGCTCGACGAGCTCACGACGACCTTCGCGGCCGCCATGCTCCTATCGGGCATCGCCGGCGCCAAGCTCTTCTCGCTGGCCGAGGACCCGGGCGCGGTGCTCGCCGACCCGGTGGAGCAGGTCTTCAGCAGCAACGGCTTCAACATCATCGGAGGCCTGGTCGTCGCGACCGCGGTGGGCGTGGTCATCTTGCGCCGCAAGCGGATCCGGGTCGCCCCGTTCCTCGACGCAGCCGCTCCGGCCCTGATGCTCGGCTACGCCGTCGGGCGCATCGGCTGCCAGGTCTCGGGCGACGGCGACTGGGGTGTCGCCGCCGACCTCGCCGACAAGCCCGGGTGGCTGCCGTCGTGGCTGTGGGCCCAGCAGTACGAGGGCAACATCCTCGGGGTGCAGATCCCGGCCCCGGGCGTGCACCCGACGCCGATCTGGGAGACGGCGATGGCGCTCGTCCTCTTCGGGGTCCTCTGGGCGCTGCGGCGCCACCCGTACCGGGCCGGCTGGCTGTTCAGCCTCTGGATCGTGCTCGCAGCCGCCGAGCGGCTCGCCATCGAGCCCTTCCGGGTCAACGAGCTGCACGGCCCCTTGGCGCTGAGCCAGGCGCAGTACCTCTCCGCCCTCTTCCTCGTCGTCGGCCTCGTGTGTCTGCTCCGCCTCCGGGCCCGGCGCGCGACGGCACCGGACCCGGAGGCGGACGAGACGCGGGAGCCTCAGCCGAGCGAGACCGCGTAGACCTCGAAGCGGTCGTCGCCCGGGAGGGTGATCGACTGGAGCTGCCTGGCCGGGTCAGCGGCCACGGTGGTTCCGAAGAGCTGAACCGGCGGCCCGTCGACGCCTGAGCCGCCCTTGATCCGGTGGTCCATCGCGATGGCCACCGCGTTGCCGTTGTGCCCGCTCCCGGCGGCCCAGTCGGTCAACGAGATCGGCACCGACTGCACACTGCCGTCGGTGTAGGTCAGGCGCAGCGCCGTGGACACGTCGCCGTTGTGCGTCGAGCCGATGACGTGGATCGAGCTGCGGCTCGCCGCCGGCACGAGCAGCGTCTGACCGCGCCCCTCGACGAAGTTCGCCGTCGTGCCCGAGGTCACCGGAGCGGCATACGACACGCCGTTCCAGTCCCACGTGCCCGCGGCTGGGAGCAGCGCGGCGTCGTAGCTCCACCCGCTGTTGTCGAAGTTGCCCTCGCTCGGAGCGGCGACCGTCGCCGTCCCGTCGTGGTTGCGTGCCGGGGCGAGGTCAACGGCGCAGCCCGTGGCGCCCGAGACGCAGGACAGAGCCTCCTGGAGCTGCACGGTGACGGTCCGCGTCACGGGTTCGACACCGGGCGCCGAGGCCGTGACCCGCACCTCGTGGGAACCGGTACCGAGCCCTGCCGGCAGCGCGAGGGTCACGGGCACCGACGCGCTCGCCGGGACGCCGTTGCTGCGCAGCACGGTCGACCCCTCGCCGCTCGCGCCCACCTCGGCGGACCAGCCCTGCGGCGTCGTGACGTCGACGGTGACCGGCAGGCTCTTGGGAGCCTGGCCGACGAGGTCGACGGACAGTCGTGCCTCACGCGCTCCCGTCGGGACGACGACCGGGTTGGGGCGCGCCGTCATCGACAGCGACAGACGCGGGTCGCGGCTCGCCTGGACCGCCGACGGCGGCACGTCCGCGGGGGTCGTGCCCCAACGGCTGGGCGTCGTGCCCACGGTGTGGGCGAGCGTGCCGCCCTGACGCAGCGCATCCCAACCGACCCAGCTCTTCGTGCTCTTCGCGCCGTTGACCGTCAGGGTCTGGACGTAGCGCCGGTCGTCGGAGACGCCGGGTGCCGTGATCGTGAGGGCACCGCCCTGTCCGGTCCGCACCGACGTCGGCGTCGCGACGTCGATGTCGACGCGCTCGAACTGCGGCGAGCTGACGACGAAGTAGTTCGCGCCGCTCATCGTCGGGTAGAGGCCCCACGACGAGAAGACGTACCACGCGGACATCGTGCCCAGGTCGTCGTTGCCCGTCATGCCGTCGGCCCCGTCGGTGAAGAGCGTGAACGCGGCGCGGGCCACGGTCGCGATCTTCGCCGGCTGCTGCACCCAGGCGTAGGTGTAGGGCGCGAGCAGGTCGGGCTCGTTGTTCGGGTTGTACGTCGGCTTGCTGTAGTAGGCGTAGGTCGCCTCGATCCAGTCGGTCCGGGCGGTGCCGGCCGGGTCGATGAGCAGCTTGTCGTAGGCGAAGAAGTCGTCGAGGCGCTTCTCCGTCGTCGCACGGCCGCCCATGAGCTTCACCAGACCGGCCGGGTCCTGCGGGGCGAGCCACTGGTACTGGTAGGAGCCGCCCTCGTGGAAGGCGTGCGAGGCCTCGACGGGGTCGTACGGGTCGAGCCACGTGCCGTCGCTCATCCGCGGACGGAACGACTGCGTGTCGGCGTCCCAGAGGTTCTTGTACCAGCCGCTGCGCTCGGTGAGCATCGACGCGTCGGCGGTGTGGCCGAGGCCCTTGGCCATGAGGGCGAGCGAGGCGTCGGCCGCGGAGTACTCCATCGTCGCGGACGCCGGGTGGGCGCAGTCGTCGTCACCACCGTGCGAGACGCAGTCGGTGCCGACCCGCAGGCCGAACGGGATGTACCCGAGCTTCTCGTACCAGTGCTGGCCGGATCGCCCGTTGTACTGGCTGTCGGCCGGCGGCTGCTCGGTCGCGTTCTGCTTGAGCAGCGCGTACGCCTCCGCCTCGTGCCCGGCGAGGAAGCCCTTGCTCCAGCCCTCCACGAGGAACGGCGTCACGGGGTCGCCGGTCATGATGTTGGTCTCGCTGTTGACGAGGGCCCAGCGGGGCAGCCAGCCGCCCTCGCGCCCGATGGCGAGCACCGAGAGGTAGGAGTCGCGGGCGACGTCGGGGGCGAGCACCTCGAGCAGCTGGTTCTGCGGCCGGTAGGTGTCCCACAGCGAGAAGTTCTGCCGGGGCGTGTAGCCGTCGGCGACGTGGTTCTTCCCGTCCCAGCCGTGGTAGCGCCCGTCGACGTCCGAGGCGAGGTTCGGGTGCATGAGCGAGTGGTAGAGCGCCGTGTAGTACGCCGTCCGTCGCTCGTCGGTGCCGCCCGTGATGCGGGCCTTGCCGAGCTCGGACTCCCACCGCTGCGTCAGGGCGGCACGCGTCGCGTCGAAGTCGAAGCCGTCGCCGGTCTCCTTGGCGAGGTTGGCCCGCGCGCCGTCGGCTCCGGTGTAGCTGAGGCCGACCTTCATCGTCACCGAGGTCGTGCCGTCGGGGAACGTCAGGGCAGCGCCGTTGCCGCCGGCCTTGGTCGACGCGTCACGCGCGCCGGCCGTCAGGGTGGAGCCGCTCCAGGTGCCGAACGAGCTGAAGGGCCGGTCGAACTCGGCGCGGAAGTAGACCGTGTGCTCGTCCTTGCCCGCGCAGAAGTTGCCGTCGTGGATGCGGCCCTCGACCACGCGGTCGCCGATGACGTGCACCTCCGAGTCGAAGACGCGCATGTTGGCCTTGCCCGTGTTGAGCAGGACGTTGGCGGCCTTGTCGGCCGGGAAGGTGAAGCGCTGCCACCCGGTGCGGTCCGTCGCCGTCAGCTCGGCCTGGACGCCGTAGGCCGGCAGGCCCACGCGGTAGTAGCCGGGGCTCGCCTCCTCGTCGGAGTGGGAGTACGCCGACGCGTAGCGCGACGAGTCGACGCTCGTGATGGCGCCGCTCGTCGGCATGACGGGCAGCTCCCCGACGACCGGACAGCCCACCCCGGACAGGTGGGTCTGGCTGAAGCCGTAGATCGACTTCTGCGAGTAGTCGTAGCCACCCTCTCCCCCGGTGTCCGGGCTGACCTGGACCATCCCGAACGGGGCGCTGGCACCCGGGAAGGTGTTGCCGTTGTCCTGGGTGCCGATGAACGGGTTGACGGAGCCGACGAGCGGCTCGGCGGCCGCGGCCGTCGGGGGTGCGCCTGGGGGCAGCACGGGCCCGAGGGCGGTGGCGGCGAGGACGACGGTGCCGAGCGAGCGGAGCACGGTGCGCATGGACGTTCCTTCTGGGGCGACGACGGTGTCCTTCCCGAGACTCGTGTCGTCCGGTGGGACGGGCAACCCGAGACGCCTGTCCTGTCCGATGGACGCCGGACATCGGACAAACAGGTCGTATGCCGTGTCCCTCCTCCGCGCCCTCGGCCACCCCGCGGTCCGCATCTGACGGACGGCCTCGTACGCTCGCGACGCGACCGCTCGGGTCGCCGACAGACAGGGGTACCACTTCCATGCTCACCACCAGGGTGCTCGCCGCCCTCCTCTGCACGCTCGCGGTCGCGGGCTGCTCGACCTCCGGGACAGGCCAGGCCACGCCCTCGGCCTCGTCGCCCGCGTCGGCCACATCGACCGCCTCTGCCACCGCGGCGGAGACGGCAGACGGCCCGGGCGGGTCGCCGTCGACGGTCGTCTTCGACGACGCCGACGTCCCCGTCGCCAAGAAGCACTGCGAGGCCTACGTCGAGCTCAACCGTCGCGTCCACGCCCAGGGCCAGAAGGACGTCGCGGACAGCGCCGCGTGGATGGCTCTCCACGACGAGGCGACCTCCCAGAAGGAGCAGGCGCCGGACAAGTTCCGGGGCCTCTACGCCGTCATCGAGCTGTGGACGCTCGAGCTGAGCGACACCCGCGACGGGTCGGTGTCGGCCGACACCAAGTCGAGCCTCGGCGCGGCTGTCATGGGCAACGCCGGCGTGTGCACCGCGGCCGGGGTGACGCTGCCGATCCTCTGACGACCACTGCAGCGCGTAGCGAAGGAGCCCCCGCCGACGACGTCGGCGGGGGCTCCTCTCGCGTCACCACACGGCATACGCCGTCGTGGCGGGTGCGACCTCAGACCTGGGCGCGGCTCTCGATCGCCGCGACGATCTCGGCGATCGCGTCGTCGACCGGGACGCCGTTCTTCTGCGAGCCGTCGCGGTAGCGGAACGACACCGCGCCGGCGGCGCGGTCCTCCTCGCCCGCGATGAGCGTGAAGGGCACCTTCGACTTGCTCGCGTTGCGGATCTTCTTGGGGAAGCGGTCGTCGCTCGCGTCCAGCTCGACGCGAACTCCCTTGCGCCTCAGGCGGTCCAGCACCTCACCGAGGTAGTCGGCGTAGTCCTCGGCCACCGGCACGCCGAGGGCCTGGACCGGGGCCAGCCACACCGGGAACGCGCCGGCGTAGTGCTCGACGAGCACGCCGAGGAAGCGCTCGATCGAGCCGAACTTCGCCGAGTGGATCATGACCGGCTGCTGGCGTGAACCGTCGGCGGCCTGGTACTCGAGACCGAAGCGCTCGGGCTGGTTGAAGTCGTACTGGATCGTCGACATCTGCCAGGTGCGTCCGATGGCGTCACGCGCCTGCACCGAGATCTTGGGGCCGTAGAACGCGGCGCCGCCCGGGTCGGGCACGAGCTCGAGACCGGACGCCGTGGCGACCTCCTCGAGCACCTTGGTGGCGGCCTCCCACTGCTCGTCGGAGCCGATGAACTTCGAGGACTTCTCGCCCTCGGTGTCACGGGTGGACAGCTCGAGGTAGAAGTCGTCGAGGCCGAAGTCCTTGAGCAGCCCGAGCACGAAGTCGAGCAGGTGCTTGATCTCGGAGGGGGCCTGCTCGGCGGTGACGTAGCTGTGCGAGTCGTCCTGCGTCATGCCGCGCACGCGGGTCAGGCCGTGCACGACGCCGGACTTCTCGTAGCGGTAGACGCCGCCGAACTCGAAGAGGCGCAGCGGCAGCTCGCGGTACGAGCGCCCGCGCGACTGGTAGATGAGGTTGTGCATGGGGCAGCTCATCGCCTTCAGCTGGTACTTCGCGCCCTCGAGCTCCATCGGGGGGAACATCGTGTCGGCGTAGTACGGCAGGTGCCCGGAGGTGTGGAACAGCGCCTCCTTGCTGATGTGCGGCGTGCCGACGTAGGAGAAGCCCTCCTCGATGTGCCGACGGCGGACGTAGTCCTCCATCTCGCGCTTGATGACGCCGCCCTTGGGGTGGAAGACCACGAGGCCGGAGCCGAGCTCGTCGGGGAAGCTGAAGAGGTCCATCTCGGCGCCGATGCGGCGGTGGTCGCGACGCTCGGCCTCGGCGAGGCGGTCGAGGTACGCCTTGAGCTCGTCCTTGGTCGGCCACGCGGTGCCGTAGACGCGCTGGAGCTGCGGGTTCTTCTCGGAGCCGCGCCAGTAGGCGGCGGCCGAGCGCATCAGCTTGAAGGCGTTGCCGATGAGCTTGGTGCTCGGGATGTGCGGCCCGCGGCAGAGGTCGCCCCAGGCGCGGGTGCCGTCGCGGCGGATGTTGTCGTAGATCGTCAGCTCGCCGGCCCCGACCTCGACGCCCGCGCCCTCGGCGGCCTCGTCGGCGTTGCCGCCCTTGAGACCGACGAGCTCGCACTTGTACGGCTCGCCCTTGAGCTCCTCGAGCGCATCGGCGTCGGTGACGACGCGACGGGAGAACGTCTGCCCCTCGTTGATGATCTTCTGCATGGCCTTCTCGAGGGCCTTGAGGTCATCGGGGTTGAACGGGGTCTCGACGTCGAAGTCGTAGTAGAAGCCGTCGCGAATCGGCGGGCCGATGCCGAGCTTGGCGTCGGCGTGGAGCGACTGGACTGCCTGGGCGAGCACGTGGGCGGTCGAGTGGCGCAGGACGGCGAGGCCGTCCTCGCTGTCGACGGTCACCGGCTCGACGGTGTCGCCGTCGCCGAGGACGTGGAAGAGGTCGCGCAGCTGACCGTTGACGCGCGCGACGACGACGGCGCGGTCACCCTCGAAGAGCTCACCCGCCGTCGTCTGCTCCGCGACCGATCGCTCGCTTCCGGCGACGGTGACGGTGATCTGTGCAGACACGGTTGGTGCTCCTCGTTCGACAGGACCCGGCGGCGGGCGACGGGTCGTGGGTGTGAGCCGCTGGGTGCGGCTCGGCAAGGGTATCGAGACACCGGCAGGACGGGCGACGCGGTTTGGCTGTCGGCGCCCCTTGACCGGGCATGAGCGGGCATGAGCGGGCCATGAGTGGGGCCCCAGTGGGCTCGAACCACTCCTCCGACCGCACCTCCGAGCGGATACTGGTGAGCCGCCGAGCCGCTCGGAACGGCGCCGAGGAAGGGAGTGCGTCATGGAGGGGACGACCGACGACACCGGGCCGGGCAGGTCGTCCGGTGCCTCGCCGGGAGCTCTGGCCGCCCTTGGCCTGGACCTGACCGCCGCGGTCGCCCTCGCCGAGACCGCCGAGGCGGAGTTCATGCTCGCCCTGCACGACGGTGCGCCGACCGAGGCCAGGAGGGCGCTCGGCATGCACTCGGAGCGCGTCGCCGGAGGCGTGGCCGTCGTCATGGCTGCCGACCCCACGGGCGGCTACTGGAACAAGGCCCTGGGGTTCGGGCTGGCGGCGCCCGTCACCGAGGACCTCGTCGCGCACCTGGTGGACCTCTATGCGACGGCCGGAGCCCCGGCCATGACGCTGCAGGTCGCTCCGTCCCTGCTGCCGGAGGACTGGGACGAGCTGTGCGCCCCGCACGGCATCGTCGGCGGGTCCGTGTGGGCCAAGCTGCTCCGGCACGCCGACGTGCCCGTCAGCCCCTCGGTCACCGAGCTCCGGATCGGCAGGATCGGCAGGGACGACACCGACGCGTACGCCCGCGTCTTCGCCACGGGATTCGGTATGCCGCCCGAGCCGCACCTGCTGTCCATGTTCGCCGCCGCCGGGGCCGGTGGACGGGGCTTCACCGCCTACGGCGCCTGGGACGGCGACCGGCTCGTCGCGGCAGCCAACCTGCACGTCGCCGGTCCTGCGGCTGCCTTCTGCGGTGCCGCGACCCTTCCCGAGGCCAGGGGCCGCGGCGCCCAGTCGGCGTTCATGCGCGTGCGGGTCGAGGCGGCTCGCGCCGCGGGGTGCGGGTGGATGAGCACCGAGACGTGGCAGGAGTCCGAGGGTGCGCACAACCCGTCGCTCCAGAACATGCTGCGCTCGGGCTTCGTCGAGGTCTACGACCGGCGCAACTGGGTCTGGCGGCCATGAGCGCGGCGACGTCGCGCGCGCCCGGCGCCCGCGACGTCGTCGGCATCACCAGGTGTTCTCGACCACGGCGTGCTCGATGTCGCCCTTGACGTTCTCCAGCACCGAGAGCGACCTGGACGGCTCGAAGACGGTGCGCAGCCGCACCGTCGACGGCAGTCGCACGGGCTTGCGGAACCAGACCCGGCTCGACAGCCCCGCTGCGGGAAGGCGCGGGCCGAGGGACGCGAGCACCCTTGCGTAGGAGTACATCCCGTGGGCGATCGCCGTGGGGAAGCCCAGCGGCCTGGCCGTGAGGGCGTGCAGGTGGATGGGGTTCCAGTCCCCCGACACGGAGGCGTAGGACCGACCCGTGCCCTCCCCGAGACGCCACACCGGACCTCCCGAGACGCCGGTCAGCGCCTCGGTCGAGGGCGGTTCGACGGCCTCGACGTCGGGGTGCTCCGCCCCGCGTGAGAGGTAGGTGCTGACGCCCCGCCACACCACCTCCCCGCGCACGCCGACCTCGGACACGAGGTCGACCTGGCGTCCCCGGCGGTGGGGCCGCAGGTCCTGGGCCCACACGGACACGTCGAGCGGCTCGTGGACGTCGACGGGCCTGACGACCTCGATCCGGTTCTCGACGTGGACGGCACCGAGCAGCGGGAGCGGGAAGCGGTCCCCGCTCATGACCGACATCTGCAGCGGGAACGCGACGAGGTGCGGATAGGTCGGCGGCAGGGTGCCGGTGACCGGGAACCGGCACACCCGCGCATACGCGACGACGTCGTCGACCTCGAGGCGTATGCCGGCCCGGGAGTAGCGCACGTCGGGGAGCGTGTCGCTCGCGTTGCCACGGCGCAGGGCCGCCGTCGCATAGATGCGGCGCAGGTCCGGGGCGCCGTCGAGCGTGATCTCCTTCGTCATCGCGAACTCACGCGCCGAGCAGGCTCTGGCCGCACACGCGAACCACCTGACCGGTGACGGCGGCGGCTCCCGGCTGCACGAACCAGGCGATGGTCTCCGCCACGTCCTTGGGCCGCCCGCCCTGCTGCAGGGAGTTCATCCGACGCCCGATCTCCCTCGTGGCGAATGGGATCCGCGCCGTCATCTCCGTCTCGATGAAGCCGGGGGCGACGGCGTTCACGGTGATGTCGCGCTCCGCGACCTGGCGCGACAGCGCGGTGACGAGGCCGATGACACCGGCCTTGCTCGCGCCGTAGTTGGTCTGCCCTCGGTTGCCCGCGATGCCGGCGATGGAGGCGACACAGACGATGCGACCGCCGTCGGCCAGGCCACCCTCGCCGAGGATGGCCTCGTTCATCCGGAGGATCGATCGGAGGTTGACCTCCATGACGCTGCGCCAGCGGTCGTCGTCCATGTTGACGAAGAGCTTGTCGCGGGTGATCCCGGCGTTGTGCACGACGATGTCGAGCCCGCCGTGGCGTGACGTGGCGTGCTCGACGATGCGGCGGCCAGCCTCGTCGGACGTCACGTCGAGCTGCAGCGCGGTGCCCTTGACCTCGTTGGCCACGGCGGCCAGCGCGTCGCCGGCTGCCGGCACGTCGACGGCGACGACGGTCGCCCCGTCCCTGGAGAGCACCTTGGCGATCTCGGCCCCGATGCCGCGCGCGGCGCCCGTGACGACCGCGACCTTGCCCTCGAGCGGACGGAGCGCGTCGGCGTCGGGGCTCGTGGACTCGTCGACGCGCACGACCTGGCCGTCGACGTAGGCGGACCGACCCGAGAGGAAGAACTCCACGGCCGAGCGGACGCCGCCCTGCGCATCTCCCTGCGCGAGAACGAGGTTGGCCGTGGCGCCGCCCCGGAGCTCCTTGCCCAGCGAGCGCACCGCGCCCTCGAGGGCGCGCTGGGTCGTGACCTCGGCGACGTCGGTCAGCGTCGACGGGTCGGTGCCCACGACGACGACGCGGCCGTTGCGCGCGAGGGCCTTGACGGCCGGCGCTCCGAGCAGGCGCAGCTGGTCGAGCTCGGCCGGGTCGGTGGCGGTGCTGAGGTCGAGGACCACGGCGCCGACACGGTTCGCGGCGTCCGCGGCCGTGGCGACCGTGGCGACTCCGGCGCTCGCGAGCCAGGCCGCGATGCCCTCAGCGAAGCGGCCGCCCCCGGCGACCAGGACCGGGCCCTCGCAGAGCGGCAGGCCGGGCTCGTAGCGGCGCAGGCGGGTCGGCTGGGGCACGCCGACCTTGCGAGCCACGGGCGAGCTGACGATGGTCGTGAAGAGATCGGTCATGTCAGGCCTCCAGGATCGCGACGACGCCCTGCCCACCGGCAGCGCAGATGGAGATGAGGCCCCGGCCGCCGCCGGCCTCGTGGAGCTGCTTGGCGAGCGAGGCGACGATGCGCCCGCCCGTGGCGGCGAAGGGGTGGCCCGCGGCGAGCGAGGAGCCGTTGACGTTGAGCTTCGTCCGGTCGATCGAGCCGAGCGGGGCGTCGAGACCGAGGCGCTCACGGCAGAAGTCCGGGTCCTCCCACGCCTTGAGCGTCGTCAGCACCGTCGCGGCGAAGGCCTCGTGGATCTCGTAGAAGTCGAAGTCCTGCAGGCTCAGGCCATTTCGAGCGAGCAGGCGCGGGACCGCGTAGGCCGGGGCCATGAGCAGCCCTTCGTCTCCGTGGACGTAGTCGACGGCGGCTGTCTCGGCGTCGACGAACCACGCGAGTGGCGTCAGGCGGTGCTCGGCGGCCCACTCCTCGCTGGCGAGCAGCACGGCCGAGGCGCCGTCGGTGAGCGGCGTCGAGTTGCCGGCGGTCATCGTCGCGCCATCGCCCTTGCCGAAGACCGGCTTCAGCTTCGACAGCTTGTCGACGGTGGAGTCGGCACGGAGGTTGGTGTCGCGGGAGGTGCCGAGGTAGGGCGTGACGAGGTCGTCGAAGAAGCCGCGGTCGTAGGCGGCGGCGAGGTTGCGGTGGCTCGCAGCTGCGAGCTCGTCCTGGGCCTCACGCGTGATGCCCCACTGGGCGGCGGTGAGGGCCATGTGCTCGCCCATCGACAGGCCGGTCCTCGGCTCGACGTTCTCCGGGATGGACGGCACGAGGTGGCCGGGCCGCAGTCCGGCGAGTGCCTTGGCGCGAGCGCCCGCCGACCGGGCGCGGTTGGCGGCGAGGAGCGTCTGGCGCAGCCCCTCGCTCACGGCGATGGGTGCGTCGCTGGCGCTGTCGACCCCACCGGCGATGCCGGCGTCGACCTGGCCGAGCGCGATCTTGTTCGCGACGAGGACGGCCGCCTCGAGCCCGGTGCCGCAGGCCTGCTGGATGTCGTAGGCCGGAGTCGTGGGGTGGAGGCGCGTGCCGAGCACGGTCTCGCGGGTCAGGTTGAAGTCGCGGCTGTGCTTGAGGACCGCGCCGGCCACGACCTCACCGAGCCGCTCCCCCGCGAGCCCGTAGCGCGCCACGAGGCCGTCGACGGTCGCGGTCAGCATGTCCTGGTTCGACGCCTTGGCGTAGGGCCCGTTGGACCGGGCGAACGGGATGCGGTTGCCCCCGAGGACGGCGACGCGCCGCGGCGGGCGCGGTGCGGGCGGGGTGGACCGCGGGGTGTTCTGGGAAGCCATGGGGTCTCTCCTGCTGTCGGCTGTCTGACCTGTCGTCGTCGTCCAAGATATCCGAAACCGGTAGTAGTCGATACAGCAAGTACCTGTTACTTTCGAGACATGGACGACGACGTGGCCACTCCTGCGGTACCGCCGGCGACGCCGCGGGACGGACGGGACTCCCGGTGGGAGCGGCACCGCGCCGAGCGCCGCGCCGCGCTCGTCGATGCGACGATCCGGGCCATCCGCACCCACGGCGCCGGCGTCGGCATGGACGACATCGCCGCCGAGGCGGGCACGTCGAAGACCGTCATCTACCGGCACTTCGACGACAAGGCCGGCCTCTACCGCGCCGTCGCCGAGCGCATCGACGGCCGGGTCGTCGGCAACGTCGGAGCGGCGCTCGGTGGCGCTGGACGACCGCCGGCCGACACGCGGGAGCTCGTGGCGTCCACGGTCGAGGCCTACCTCGCCCTCGTCGAGTCCGACACCGAGGTCTACCGCTTCGTCGTCAACCGTCCCCTCGTCGACCGGCCGCTCGTCGACGACCCGGTGGGCGGCACCGTCGACGAGGTCACCGACCGCCTGACCGGACTGCTCCTCGAGTCGCTCCGGGCGACGGCGACCGACCCGTCCCGCGCCCGCACGTGGGCCATCGCGCTCGTCGGCTCCGTCAGGGCCGTCGCGGACGACTGGCTCGCCACGCCCGAGGCCGAGCGGGCCCCCCGCGCCACCGTCGTCGACTCCCTGACCGAGCTGGCCTGGCACGGGCTCGCGCCCGTCCTCGCGGCCCCCACCACCACGCCCGCAGCGACCTCCTGAGGTCCGACCGGAAGGCACGAGATGTCCACCGCTGCAGCCCCGCCCACCCCTACCGCGTCCGACCACGACGGCACCACCCTCACCGCAGCGCTGCGAGCCCACCTCGACGGGCCGTTCGGCGAGGTCCGTGAGCACTGCCGCGCGCTCGACCCGGAGACGTACGGACCGCCGCCGGCACCGCTGGCGATGGATGAGCACCGGGCCCTCGTCACCTGCCAGCTCGCCTCCCTCGCTGCGGAACCGTATGCCGCACAAGGCTTCCCGGAGCGGCAGGGCGGCACGGCGAGGTACGGCGACGCCGTCGCGGCCTTCGAGATGCTCGGACACACCGACCTCTCGCTCTTCGTCAAGGCCGGCGTCCAGTGGGGGCTGTTCGGCGGCGCCGTCTCCCTCCTCGGCACGAGCCGCCACGACCACCTGCTGGCGCAGGTCATCTCCGGCGAGCTGCAGGGGTGCTTCGCGATGACCGAGACCGGTCACGGCAGCGACGTGCAGAGCCTGCTCACGACCGCGACCTACGACCCGGACTCCGACGAGATCGTCGTCCACTCCCCCGAGGCCGCCGCGCGCAAGGACTACATCGGCAACGCGGCCCGCGACGGACACGTCGCGGCCGTCTTCGCCCAGCTCGTCGTCGGCGGTGAGTCACGCGGCGTGCACTGCGTCCTCGTCCCGATCCGCGACGACTCGGGCTCGGCCGCACGCGGCGTCACCATCGAGGACTGCGGTCCCAAGCTCGGCCTCGGCGGGGTCGACAACGGCCGCCTCCTCTTCGACCACGTGCGGGTCCCGCGCACCAACCTGCTCGGCCGCCACGGCGACATCGACGACGCCGGCACCTACTCGAGCCCCATCGACAACCCGGGCCGCCGGTTCTTCACCATGCTCGGCACCCTCGTGCGCGGGCGCATCTCCGTCGCGGGCGGCGCGGGGGCGGCCGCCCGATCCGCCCTGGCCGTCACGACGAGGTATGCCGCGGGGCGACGTCAGTTCGCGGCGCCCGGGAGCGACGTGGAGACGACCGTCCTGGACTACCGCACCTACCAGCGTCGGCTCCTGCCGAGGATCGCGACGGCATACGCCCTCCAGCTCGCCCAGCACGAGCTCGTCTCGGCGATGGACGACGTGCTCGCGGGGCGCACGACGTCCGAGCAGGACCAGCGGCAGCTCGAGACTCGGGCTGCCGGCATCAAGGTGCTGACGACCCGGCACGCGACCGACACGATCCAAGAGTGCCGAGAGCTCTGCGGCGGCGCCGGCTACCTCTGGGCCAACCGCCTGGCCGCGCTCAAGGCCGACACCGACATCTTCACCACGTTCGAGGGCGACAACACCGTCCTGCTCCAGCTCGTCGCCAAGTCGCTCCTCACGGAGTACCAGGCGAGCTTCGGCGACCTCGACACCGCGGGCATCGTGCGGTTCGGCGCCAAGCTGGTGGGCGGAACCGTCATCGAGCGCTCGTCGGCCCGGGGCATCATCCAGCGTCTCGTCGACGCCGCCCCGGGGAGGGACGAGGACGTCACCTTCGGCATCCGCGGCACTCAGCTGCGCCTGCTCCGCGAGCGCGAGGAGCACCTCATCGAGGGGCTGGCCCGCCGCCTGCGGCAGGCCGCCGCCCCCGGCGCCGACGCCTTCGCCGTCTTCAACGCGACGCAGGACCACCTCGTCGAGGCCGGCGCCGCCCACGTCGAACGCATGGTGGCCGAGTCGTTCGCCGCGTCCGTCGAGGACTGCACCGACGACGGGGCGCGGGCCCTGCTCGCCAAGGTGTGCGACCTCCACGTGCTGGCGACGATCGAGCGCCACAAGGCGTGGTACCTCGAGCA
The DNA here is from genome assembly GCF_014646815.1 of Terrabacter tumescens. Lineage (GTDB taxonomy): Bacteria > Actinomycetota > Actinomycetes > Actinomycetales > Dermatophilaceae > Terrabacter > Terrabacter tumescens. Next base: position 606,181 of record NZ_BMNZ01000001.1, on the reverse strand, counting down.
CGACCGACTGAGCCCCGCGCGCGCCAAGGCCCTGACCGCACTGGTCAACGAGCTCTGCGCGGAGCTGCGACCCCACGCGGTCACCCTCGTCGAGGCGTTCGGCATCCCCGAGGGCCTGCTGACGACGGAGATGTCGGGCACCGCCTGAGCACCGGCGGGCGGGTCCGGCAGCCAACGCCGCGGGTCGGTCCGTGCGTCAGTCCGTGTGTCAGTCCGTGCGTCAGGCCGTCGGGCGCTGGTAGCGGCCCCGGCGGTGCACGAGCGGCGCCTCGTCGTCCCCGACCTCGGCGTGCTCGACGGTCGCCTCCACGAGCACCGACCAGCCGACGTCGTGGCGGCTCGCCGGGTCGAGGCGCACCCCCATCCACGTCGTGGCCGACAGGGCGCGCGGACCCCACTCGGTCTGCTCCCACTCGGTGAGCCGGAACGGGCCACCCGGCGCGGGCATGACTCCGGCGAAGGCGTCGGCGAGGCGCTGGTCCCGTGCGCCGAGCAGGGCGACGACGGCGGTCCCGGTCTCCTCGAGGCGGTCGAGCAGGTCCGACTCGGCGTGGAGCAGTCCCACGACGCGGGCGGGGTCTCCGGTTGCGACGAGGTAGGACGACACGGTGAGCCCGGCCCGCTCGATTCCGAGTCCGGAGGTCCACAGCGAGACGGTGCCGCCGATGCGACCGCGGAGGCGACGCACCTGGTCGCGGTCGCCCTCAGGGGTGTCGAACGGGTGCTCGGTGTGGATCGTCACGACCGGGTCCCGGCGGACGCGGACGGGGCGAGACGGCCCGTCACTCGGGGTCGGCCACGAAGAGGGCGTCGTCGACCGTCACCTCGCCGGGCTCGAGCACCCGGGCGTAGACACCGGCGCACTGCGACGGCGTCTGGGTGATCTCGAGCGTGCACTCGCCGAGCCGGACGACCCGCCCGACAAGCTTCTCGAGACCGGACGAGTCCATGTCGAGGACGATGTTGGCCTTGGGGTGCGTCTCGACGTAGTCGTCGACCGTGACGAGGTGCACGGCGTGCTTCTTGGAGCGGTTGCCCTGGGGGCCCGTCTCGGTCATCTCCACCGAGTCGAGCTGCTGCCCGGGCGCGTCGGAGTCGGGATAGATGAACAGGCTCGAGACCGTGGCGATCATGAACCACACGCTAGCCCGCTGGCACGGCAGCGGACGGTTGCGACGTGCAGGGGCAGGTGTCCGGTGGGCCGGTCGCGCTGCACCGGCCCTCAGAATCCAGTGGGCTCGGTCTCGAGCTCAGGCTCGGTGGGCCGGGCCTCGTGGTGCAGAGGATGCACGGCCGTCGTGCGCTCGAGCCAGAGCAGGGCGTCGTAGCGGGCGCCGATCCGGGTCGGCACGTAGTTCCCGACCTCACGCTTGGGGTGGTAGATGACCCCGATGGCCCGGTGCCCCAACCAGCTCGAGAGCCACGACCCGGACCGGTCGTCGGGGAAGACGAGCAGGGCGGGCGCGCCGAGGGTCTCGTGGAGCAGCGACTCGAGGCTGCCGGCGCGGGCGACCGGGACCGGCAGGACGCTCTCGGGGGCGCCCCACGAGTCCGCGGCCAGCACGGTCCCGCGGTGTGAGGCGAAGCCGACGAGCGCGACGTCCTCGGCGAGATGCCGCTCCCGTAGGAGCTGGCCGACGTTGACGAGCCCCTCACGCGCCATGTTGGTGGCACGCGCGTCGCCGACGTGGGTGTTGTGCTCCCAGACGATCCCCTGCGACCTCGGGCCGCCGTGGCGGGCGAGCCGCTCGACGGTGTCGACCATGTGGTGGTCGCGGACGTTCCACGACTGGCGGTCCCCGCGCACCATGGTGCGGTAGTAGTGCTCGGCGTTGGTCGCGACCTCGGCGTTCTGCACCACGTCCAGGAGCTCTGCGTCCCCGGACCGCTCGCGTGCCCGGCGGCGCACCTCGACGAGGAGGCGCACGACGTCCGCCTCGCAGCCGGCGGGGACGAGCCGCGTGCTGCGGGCGTACTGGTGCGGGTCCTCGCCGTAGGGCACGAAGCACTGCCACGCGTGCAGGGCCGCCGGCAGCGACTCCGGGGCGTTGGCCTCGAGCCAGCCCATGATCTCCCAGAGCGAGTCCCAGAGGGAGTAGATGTCGAGCCCGTAGAAGCCCACCCGGCGGCCTCGGGTCGCGCCAGGTTGTACGCGTGGAGCCACGTCAGGAACTCGGCGACCTCGCGGTTGGCCCACATCCACGTCGGCCACCGCTCGAACCGGTCGAGGACGCCGACCGCGTCGAGGTCCTGGTCGGCCTCGCCCCGGACCCAGCGGTTGATCCGCCAGCAGTCGGGCCAGTCCCCCTCCACACCGATCCACGTGAAGCCGTGCTCCTCGACGAGACGACGGCTGAGCAGCGCCCGCCAGCGGTAGTAGTCGCTCGTCCCGTGCGAGGCCTCCCCCACGCAGACGAACCGCGCGCCACGCACACGCTCGACGAGCGGGTCGAGGTCGGAGGCCTCACGCAAGGGCTCGACGAGCGTGCGGACCTCCAGGGCCATCCGCTCCGTGCCGGTGGCCCCAGCCGCTCCGGCCGCATCTGCAGACCCGCGCCAGGCACTCATGACGTGCTCCGCCGGGTTGTCGCGGACGAGGCCACCCCGAGGTGGGCGACGAACCAGTCGCGGGCCAGGGCGGCTGCCTCGGCGAGCGTCCCGGGCTCCTCGAACAGGTGGGTCGCCCCCGGGACGACCGCCAGCTCGCTCGTGCACCCGGTCAGGGACTCCCGGGCCCGCCTGTTGAGGGCCAGGACCGCGCGGTCGGCGCCGCCGACGACGAGCAGGGTCGGGGCGCGGACGGCTGCCAGCCTCGGGCCGGCGAGGTCCGGGCGGCCGCCCCTGGAGACGACCGCGGCGATGTGCGCACCGGGCTCGGCGGCGGCCCACAGCGCCGCCCCCGCCCCGGTGCTCGCCCCGAAGTACCCGATGGCGCAGGAGGCGGTGTCGGGCCGCCGCGCCAGCCAGTCGGTCGCGGACCCGAGACGGTCCGCGAGCAGCGGGATGTCGAACACCGCGGCGCGGTCACCCTCCTCCTCGGTCGTCAGCAGGTCGAGGAGCAACGTGCCGAGTCCCGCCTCGTGCAGGACGTCGGCCACGTAGCGGTTGCGTCGGCTGTGCCGGCTGCTCCCGCTGCCGTGGGCGAACACCACGACGCCGGTGGCGCGCGCCGGCAGTCGAAGGTGCCCCTCGATCGACACCCGTCCGGCCGGCACGACGACGTCCTCGTCGGTGGCGGATCCGGGGTGCGATGCGGGGTCGTCGCCTGCCCCGGCCGCATCGCCCGTGCCGGCGGCCCGCGCGCGACGGTCGGCCTGCTCGAGCAGGGCGACGACCTCGTCGTCGGTCGTCGGCGAGAAGTCCACGTAGTGCGCGCCTACGGCCCGGAAGCGCTGTGGCGCCGACACGCACACGACGGCGTCGGCCTCGGGCAGCTCCCGCAGGGTCTGGGCCGGGGCGACCGGCACGGCCAGCACGACGCGCTCGGCACCCAGCTGCCGCGCGACCCGGCACGCGACGCGTGCGGTCGCGCCCGTCGCGATCCCGTCGTCGACGACGACAGCCACGCGACCATGCAGGTCCACCCTCGGACGACCACGGCGCAGCCGCTCGACCCGAGCGTCGAGGACGGCTCGTTCACGGGCCTCGACCGCAGCGAGCTCCTCCTCGGTGACCCGGGCGCGCGCGAGCAGCATCCGGTCGAGCACCCGGACGCCGCCCTCCCCGATGGCGCCCATCGCGAGCTCCGGCTGGAACGGGACGCCGAGCTTGCGCACGACGATGACATCGAGCGGGGCGTCCAGGGACTCCGCGACGACGGAGGCGACCGGGACCCCGCCCCGGGGCAGCCCGAGGACGACGACGTCCTGGGCCCGCAGGAATGCCAGCCGTGCGGTCAGCGCCCGACCGGCGTCCCACCGGTCCTCGAAGACGACCATGACGTCCTCCCTCCGCGCGGACGAGCGAGCGCGGACGCGGTCACACCGCGGTCTCTCCCGTTCATCGTCGCCCCGGGTGGAGCGCCGCGACAGAGACCTTGGTCCCACCGGCCCTCGAGCGCGCTCCGCTGTCGCCTCACGAACGGGAGGCGCACACTGGGTGATGGCCATCGACCTGGAGCAGCAGTGGTTCCGCGGTCTCGCCGAGCTGCGCTACGCCCGATCTCCCAAGCGGATCCGGGCGGTGCTCGAGGGGCGCACGGTCCTCGACACGCGTGACGCCATGCTCGTCTTCGAGCCGCGCCGCATCGTGCCCTGGTATGCCGTTCCGCCTGCTGATCTCGACCTGGACCTCACCGAGCACGACCTGTCGCCCGTGCCCGAGCTGCGTGCGCCGGTGCTGCCCCCGCGCCACAACGACTGGCACACGGTGCCGGGCCGGTCGCTGCACCTGGGCGTCCGCGGCGAGGTGGCGTTCCGGCCCGATGCACCCGAGCTCGGGGGCCGCGTCGTGCTGCACTGGAGCCCCTTCGACTGGTTGGAGGAGGACGAGCCGGTCATCGGCCATCCCCACGACCCCTTCAAGCGCATCGACGTGCTGCGGAGCAGCCGGCACGTCCGCGTCGAGATGGGTGGTGTCACCGTGGCCGAGTCCGACCGCGCGACGATGCTCGTCGAGACGCACCTGCCGGTGCGGTGGTACCTGCCGCGCGAAGACGTCCGGATGGACCTGCTCACGCCGTCGGCACACCACACCGTCTGCGCCTACAAGGGGGTCGCGAGCTACCTCGGCGTCGAGGGGGCGCCCGACGTCGCGTGGTTCTACCCCGACCCGTTGCACGACGCGCTGCCAGTCCGGGGCCTCGTCTGCTTCTGGCGGCCCGCCGTGGTGCTGGTGGACGACGTGCCCGTCGACACCTCGATGCCCGGTGACTGACCCGGCTACTGACCCAGGGTGCCGCGGGTTCGAGGCACACGGCATACGCCCGCTCGACGCCCGGGAAGCAGAAGAGCCGCCCTGCGACTGCGCAGTGCGGCTCGTTCTCGTTCGGTGGACGTGAAGGGACTCGAACCCCTGACCTCTCGCGTGTGAAGCGAGCGCTCTAACCAGCTGAGCTACACGTCCGGGCGCCCCTGTGCCGACAGGGCGTCGGGGCGTCGGAGGGAAACAATAGCCGGTGCGGACGCCGGTGCGTTAATCGCCCCCGGGACGACCTCTCCCCGACGGGTCAGTCGACGCCCGGCACCTGCGTCAGCAGCTGCTCGGCCCACTGCGGGACGAACTGCGGGATGCCTGCCCAGGCGAGGTAGCCCCAGATGACGCCCCACACGATCAGCAGCGTGCCGAGCGCGACGACGCCGCGCACCCAGATCGCCTGACCCATGATCCAGTCGTTCCAGCGGCTCACGTGGTGCCGGGCGAAGTCGAGCCAGCGCTGGGCGAACTCGAACTCGCTCGCGAGGATCAGCAGGCCGAAGAAGACGACGAGCCAGCCGGGCCCGGGTGCCGGCACCATGACGAGCCCGGCGACGGTCACGAGGCCACCGACGACACCGACGGCCGTGCGCCACACGAGGTGGGTGGCGCGGTTGCTGCGCAGCCGCGCCCGCCAAGCCCAGCGGTCCTCACCGGCGTCCAGCGTCACGTTGCGGTCGGAGTAGTCCACCGGGGTGCCGTCGTTCCGGGGGCCGCCCGGTTCGGGGCCGGTCACGGGTTCGAGTCCCGCTCGGCGTTGCTCCGGAAGACCCGCTGCAGCTCGGTCGTCACGGGGCGGTCGGCCGGCATGGTCCGGGCGTCGACGGCGTGGATCGGCAGGACGTCCTTCGTGGAGCTCGTGATGAAGACCTCGTCGGCGCTCTGCAGGATCTCGAGCGGCAGGGGCTCCTCGCGGATCTCGATCCCGGCGGCGCGACCCCACTCGATCGTCAGCTCCCGGGTGATGCCGAGCAGCAGGCCCGAGTCGGCAGGCGGGGTCAGGACGACGCCGTCGACGACGACGAAGATGTTGCTGCCCGTGCACTCGCAGAGCTCGCCGCGGGTGTTGCCGAAGACGGCCTCGACGGCGCCCTCGGCCTTGGCGCGCGACAGGGCGACGACGTTCTCGGCGTAGGACGTCGTCTTGAGCCCGACCACCGCCGAACGCTCGTTGCGCGTCCACGGGACGACGGTGAGCTTGCCGCTCGCCGGCGGGAGCGGCTGAGGTGCCGCGAGGACGATGTAGGTCAGCGAGGCGTCGTCACGGTCCGATCCGAGCGGACCGATGCCGCCGGTGACGCTGTAGCGCAGCCGGCCGAAGTCGATGGTGGGTCCGTCGAGCACGGCGGCGATGCCCTTGTCGACCAGCGCCAGGTCGAGGGGCGGCAGGCCCAGCCCGGCGGCCGACCGCTCGAGGCGCCGGTGGTGGCGCGTCAGGGCGAAGGGCTGGCCGGCAGCGATCTTGGCCGTCTCGAAGACGCCGTCGCCGACCGTCACCGAGTGGTCGAGGGCGGAGACGGAAGGGCCGATCGGGTCGACGAGGTCGCCGTCGACCCAGACGCGCGTGGTGGAGCTCATGTGCCGGTGCTGTCCCTTCCTGGTGGCTCGACGGCCGCCCGGAGGCGCCCGACGGGAGTGTTCATGGTGTCACAGTGCCGGCGGCGAGCCCGATGAGGCGGGCGGCCTTGAGCTCGGTCTCGGCCCACTCCCCCTCGGGGTCCGAGTGCCAGGTGATCCCGGCGCCGGTGCCGAACCGCAGCCACCGGCCACCGGCGTCGTCGGGCTCTGCCCAGAAGGTGCGGATGCCCACCGCCAGGTCTGCCTCGCCGCGGTCGGCGTCGACCCAGCCGACCGCGCCGCAGTAGGGCCCGCGGGGCGCCGTCTCCAGGTCGTGGATGGCCTCGAGCGCGCTCGACTTCGGGGCCCCCGACACCGACCCCGGCGGGTAGGCGGCAGAGAAGATCTCGGGCCAGCCGACGCGGTCCCGGAGGCGCCCGCTGACCGTCGAGACGAGGTGCACGAGACCGGGGTGTGCCTCCACCGCGCACAGCTCGTCCACCGACACCGTGCCCGGCTCGCAGACGCCGGAGACGTCGTTGCGCATGAGGTCGACGATCATGACGTTCTCGGCGAAGTCCTTGGGCAGCATCTGCTCGGCCGTGGCGGCCGTCCCCTTGATCGGCCGTGTCACCAGACGCCCGTCGCGGCGGGAGAGGAAGAGCTCGGGTGACGCGCTGACGACGTCGAGACCGGCCGCGTCGCACCGGATGCGCGCAGCGTGAGGCGCCGGGTTGCCTTGTCGCAGAAGCGCATCGAGGCCGTCGAGGTCCGCTTCGCCGTCGAGCTCGTGGCTGAGGACGCGGCAGACGTTGACCTGGTAGACGGTGCCCGCAGCGATCCGCTCCCGGACCTCCCCGACAGCGCGGACGTATGCCGTCCGGTCGAGCGACGTGCGCCAGTGGCGGTCGAGCGGTTCCCAGCCCACGGCGGGAGCCGGCGGCCGCGCGGGACCCCGGCCCACGGCATACGGCCTCGGGGTGACCTCGGCGAAGCGCACGGCCGTCACGGCGCCCTCGAAGGTGGCCACGACGGCCCAGAAGCCCTCACGCGTGATGGCGTCGAGGGCTTCCGGGCCGTGACGGACGTCGAGCACCTCGCGCGCGTCCCGGTCGGCGAAGCGGGCGTGGTCCACCCGCAGATCGTAGGGCCTAGGAGGCGAGGGCCTTCTCGATGTCGGCGGCGAGGTCGGCCGGCTCGGTCGTCGGCGAGTAGCGACCGATGACGGTGCCGTCGCGGGCGACGAGGAACTTCGTGAAGTTCCACTTGATCTTCTTGCCGAGCAGGCCACCCTTCTCGGACTTGAGCCACGTGTAGAGCGGGTGCTCGTCGGAGCCGTTGACGTCGATCTTGGAGAACATCGGGAAGGTCACGCCGTAGTTCTTCTGGCAGAAGGCCCCGATCTCCTCGTCGCTGCCGGGGTCCTGGCCGCCGAACTGGTTGCACGGGAAGCCGAGGACGGTCAGGCCCTGGGCGCGGTAGGTCTCGTAGAGCGTCTCGAGTCCAGCGAGCTGCGGGGTGTAGCCGCACTGGCTCGCGGTGTTGACGACGAGGACGACGTCGCCGGCGTACTCCTCGAGCGACACCTCCTGGCCGTCGATGGCGGTGGCCTTGAAGTCGTGCAGGACGGTCACGTGGTCTCCTCTGTGGTGCGGTGTCGGTGGGTGGTTCGGAGCGGCGGTCGGTCGAGATGGGTCATGCGTCGGGTTCGGGCGGCACGGCCTGACCGTCGCGCTCGTCGCGGTCGGCCCACTCGAGCAGCGCTGCGAAGTCGAAGACGGCGTCGTCGATGCCGGCGTGGAGGTCCCCGAGGCGCGCGTAGCGGTCCGGCATGGTCGCGATGGTGAAGTCCTGTGGCTCGGCGTCGGCGACCTCGTCCCACGCGAGCGGGGCCGAGACCGTGCCCCGCGGGTTGCCGCGCACGCTGTAGGCGGCGGCGATGGTGTGGTCGCGGGCGTTCTGGTTGTAGTCGACGAAGAGGTCCTTCGGCGAGCGGTCCTTGCGCCACCACGTCGTCGTGACGTCGTCGGGCAGCCGGCGCTCGACCTCACGCGCGAAGGCCAGCGCGCCGCGGCGCACGTCCTTGAACCCCCAGTCCGGGGCGATGCGGACGTAGACGTGCAGCCCGGACCCGCCGGACGTCTTGGGCCAGCCGACGGCGCCGAGCTCGTCGAGGATCTCGTACGTCGTGGCGGCTGCTCGCCGGACCGTGTCGAAGCCGCACTCGGGCATCGGGTCGAGGTCGATGCGCCACTCGTCGGGGCTCTCGGTGTCGGCGCGTCGGCTGTTCCACGGGTGGAACTCGACCGTCGACATCTGCACCGCCCAGATGACGTCGGCGAGGCGGGTCACGCACAGCTCGTCTGCGTGCAGGCCGTAGCGCGGGAAGTGCAGCCGGACCGTCTCGACCCAGGGCGGGGCGCCGGCGGGCAGGCGCTTCTGGTGCACCTTGGGACCGTCGACCCCCTTGGGGAAGCGGTGCAGCATGCACGGGCGCTCCCGCAGCGCGTTGACGATGCCCGGCCCGACGGAGAGGTAGTAGTCGACGAGGTCCCGCTTGGTCTCGCCCCGCTCGGAGAAGTAGACGCGGTCAGGGCTCGAGAGGCGCACCGTGTGGTCGCCGACCTCGATCTCCTCCGCGGGGGCCTTGCTCGACGCAGCCATGGGCGACAGCCTACGGACCGCACGCCTGCCGACGGTCGAACAGGCGGTCGGCTCGGCGCTCGGACGGGCCGGACGGCATACGCCCCGACGTGCGGAAGGGCCCGCCGACGTGAGTCGACGGGCCCTTCCAGCGGAGCGGACGACCGGGCTCGAACCGGCGACCTCAACCTTGGCAAGGTTGCGCTCTACCAACTGAGCTACGTCCGCCTGCCAACCTCCGGAACGGGGGCTCCGTGGGTGCGAGGTAGACCATAGCGGACGGGCGGCCGGAGTGCGAAACCCGCTCTCCGAGTGGCCGTTCGGCTACTTCTGGACGGCCATCTCGCCGAGCTCGGACCACTCCGTCCCGTCGACCGTCGTGTTGACGATCCTGGGCGTCGCCGCGAGGTAGGCGGGCAGCTCGGCGGTGGCCTGCCTGAAGTGGTCGCTCTGGACGTGCGCACCGCCGGCCGCGTCGTCGCGGAAGGCCTCGACGAGGACGTACTCGTTCGGGTCCTCGAGGCTGCGCGACCAGTCGAACCACAGGCAGCCGTCCTCGGCGCGGGTTGCCTGGGTGAAGGCCCGGGAGATCTCAGGCCACTCGTCGGCGTGCTCGGGCCTCACGGGGAACTTGGCGGTGATGAAGATCAAGGCTGATCACTCCTGGCTGGTCGGTGGACGGTCCGGGCGCGTGGGAGCGCGTCGAGCCGTGGTCGTAGTGGCGGCGTACCCGCTCCGGGCCCACGACTCATCGTCCTCCCCGACGCCCGGCGTCACCAGGAGGTCTGGGTGCAGGCGCTGGACCCGGAGGGCTCGACCTGCAGCGTGGCGTGCTCGATGCCGAAGCGTTCGCGCATGACGTCCGCCGCCTGCGCGAGGATCGTGGCCGTGTCGGCGGCGGACTCCCCCGGCCCCACGGCGGCGGTGACGAGATGAGCCGTCGCGACGTTCATCCCCGACGTCAGCGTCCACACGTGCAGGTCGTGGACCTCGACCACCCCGTCGATCTGCGACAGGGCCCGCTCGGCCTCGTCGGGGTGCATCCCGGCAGGCGCGTGCTGGCCCAGGACGGCCAGGACCTCACGGCCGAGCAGGACGGCGCGGACCGCGACGAACAGCGCGATCGCGAGCGCCACGACGGTGTCCCACCACGGCCGGCCGGTGCTGCCGACGAGGACGGCGGCGGCGATGACGCCGACCGAGCCCAAGGTGTCGGCGAGGACCTCGAGGTAGGCGCCCTTGACGTTGAGGCTCTCGCTCGCGCCGGCGCGCAGCAGCGCGATGCTGATGAGGTTGATGACCAGTCCGAGCGCACCGACGACGAGCATCGGCCCCGAGGCGACCTCCGGCTCGGCTCCGATGCGTCCGACCGCCTCGATGCAGATGTAGACGGCGACTCCGAGCATGAGCAGCACGGCGAGCCCGGAGGCGAAGACCTCGGCGCGGTAGGAGCCGAAGGTCCGCCGCCCGGTTGTGTCCTTGCGGGTCGCGATGCGCGTCGCGACGAGGGCCGCACCGAGCGCCACGACGTCGGCCGCCATGTGGCCGGCGTCGCTGATGAGGGCCAGCGACCGCGACGTGAGCCCGACGACGAGCTCGACGACGAAGAACACCGCGACCAGCCCGAAGGCCAGCTGCAGCCGCCACCGGTGCGCGCCGGCGGCTGACACGCCCCCGCGGTGTCCGTGTCCGTGACCGTGCCCGTGGCTCATGCGCGCGCCCTCGCCGCCTTCGAGCGGGTGCGGGCGAGCCCGACTCGCTCGACCGGCTCGACCGGCTCGACCGGGGCGGGCAGCTCGGTCGTGGGCTGGTGGGTCATGTGCTCCCGGGTCAGGTCGAGCAGGATCCGCACGTGCGCGTCCGCGAGGCGGTAGTACATCAGGCGCCCGTCGCGCCGGGCGGTGACGACCCGCGAGGCGCGCAACAGCCGCAAGGACTGGGACACCGTGGTCTCGGCGACACCGGTCGCGGCGGCGAGGTCGCACACGCACAGCTCACCCGCCTCGAGCAGCGCGTACAGCAGCCTGGCACGGGTCGGGTCCCCCAGCAGCTTGAAGACGGCCGAGACCTGGACCAGGTCGCCCTCGGGCAGGGCGCGGGAGCGGACGTGACGCACCGTCTCCGGGTGCACGCAGTGGTCGGTGCAGGCGTCGATACCGATGACCGCCTCATCTGAACGCATGCTCAGATGTTATGACAAGCGCGGCCGGCCTCCTCGACAGCCAGGTCCGGGCGCTGCTGCCCGGGCGGACGGCCTGTTTCACCCTCGGGGGATGACGTCGCCCCTGACGCACTGTGATGCCATGCTCGACATGAGCGGATGGGTCGTCGTGGCGGTGGGGGTCATCCTCTGTTTTGCCGGGGTGGCGTCCCTCAACCTCGCCGTGCTCGTGTCCGCCTTCGCCGTCGTCTGGCTGCTGGCCGACGTCTGGAAACGACACCAGCGGCCGCAGCACGTGAACCTCTCGATCCGTCACGACCCCTACGTCTGGAGTCCCTCATGTCCGCGGTACCCGGCACCCCGTCGAGCCCGCCGAGCCCGTCGAGCCCGTCGAGCCCGGACGTCGACGCCGACGGCCTGGGCGAGCTGGCCCTCCGGGCGTTCGTCTACGGCTTCCCCCTCGTCTTCGACCTCGACCGGGTAGCGCGCTACGTCACCACCGGCGTCGGTGCCAACCCCGCGGCGGCGTTCAACTCCTTCAGCCACGCGCGCACGCTGTCCGGTCCCGGGGACAAGTTCGTCACGATCAACAGACACCGTCTACTCGATGGCACAGCTCGACCTGTCGAACGGGCCGTTGTTCCTCGAGGTGCCCGACACGGACGGCCGGTACCACGTCCTGCAGTTCGTCAGCGCGTGGACCGACAACTTCGCCTACGTCGGTCAGCGCGCCACCGGCACGGGGAGCGGACGCTTCCTGATCACGCCTCCCGGCTGGACCGGCGAAGTGCCCTCGGACTGCACCGCGATCGAGTCTCCCACCGCGGTCTGCTCGATCGTCGGTCGCTGGGCCGTCGACGGGGACGGCGACCTCGCCGCCGTGCACGCCCTCCAGGACGCCACGACCCTGACGCCGCTCCAGCCGTCCGACGCATCCTTGGTCGGCTTGCCCAGCACGGTCGGGCTCGACGGCCTCTCCCCCGCCCTGCAGTTCTGGGAGAAGTACCGTCGTGCATCGCGAGCCTTTCCCCCGGCGGCGCGCGACGAGGCCCTCCAAGCGTCGTTCGCGGAGCTGTGGCTCACGGGTGAGGCGTCCCTCGACACCGCGCCGGTCGAGGTGCGCGCAGCTCTGGAGCAGGGCCACTCCGCAGGGACCGAGCACCTGCAGCAGTCCCTGCGCGGCGGCCAGGTGGAGGAGGTCGCGGGCTGGCTCATCACGCTGCACGTCTTCGACTACAACCTCGACCACTTCGGAGTCGGCACCATCGACGACGCCAGATGGAGGATCGAGGACTCCGACCGGCGCCTGCTCATCCGGGCCGGCGCCGCGCTGGGTGGACTGTGGGGCAACCATGCCTACGAGGCGGCCTACCTCGGCACGTACGTCGACGACCACGGACAGCAGCTGACCGGCGCCCACGACTACACGCTGACCCTGGCACCGACGCCGCCCAACGAGGGCTTCTGGTCGCTGACGATGTACGACGTTCCCGACTACTACCTCGTCGACAACCCCATCCAGCGCTACTCCATCGGCGACCGCACGCCCGGGCTCGTCTTCGACGCCGACGGAAGCCTCACCATCCGCATCAGCGCCAATGAGCCGAAAGACGCTGCGGCGCGGGCGAACTGGTTGCCAGCGCCTCCGGGGCCGTTCCGACCAATGCTCCGCGTGTACGTCCCGGGGTCAGACGTCCTGGACGGTCGGTGGAACCCCGCACCCATCACCAGGGTGTGACCGCGGGCGCGAGTCGCTCACACGGGAGGATGCGGGCGGCCCCAGGCGACGGACAGCTCGATGGCGCGGGACCACTGCTGCAGCATCTGCGCGCGCCTCTGCGGGTCGATCATGGGGTGCCATTCAGCGGCGCGGTGCCACTGGCGACGCAGGACCTGCTGGTCTGACCAGTAGCCCACGGCCAGCCCCGCCGCGTAGGCAGCGCCGAGGGCGACCGTCTCGGCCATCATCGGTCGGACGACGGGCACGTCCAGCACGTCCGCGACGGTCTGCATGAGCAGGTTGTTGCTCGTCATGCCGCCGTCCACTGCGACGCTGAGCAACGGCAGGTCGGCGTCGTTGTTCATGGCGGCGAGGACCTCCTGGGTCTGCAGGGCCACCGCCTCCAGCACGGCCCGGGCGATGTGCCCCTTGGTGATGTAGGCGGTCAGCCCGGCGACGATGCCCTGGGCCCGGCTCTCCCAGTGCGGCGCGTAGAGACCGGCGAACGCGGGGACGACGAAGCAGCCGCCGTTGTCGTCGACGGACGCCGCGAGAGTCTCGATCTCCGCCGGGGAGCGGATCAGCCCCAGGCTCTCTCGGCACCACTCGACGAGAGCGCCGGCGACGGCCACGGACCCCTCGAGCGCATACACCGTCGGTTCGCCCTCCATCTGGTGGGCGACCGTGGTGACGAGCCCGTGCCTCGAGAGAACAGGCTGGTCGCCGGTGTTGAGCAGCATGAAGGTCCCGGTGCCGAAGGTGCACTTGGCCTCGCCGGACTCGAAGGCCGTCTGCCCGAAGAGCGAGGCCTGCTGGTCGCCGATCACCGCACCGACGGGTATGCCGGCGACCGGGGCGGTCGTGACGCCGTGGGCTCCCATGGTGGGCCGGATCTCGGGCAGCGCGCGTCTGGGCACCCGCATGACAGCGAGGAGCTCGTCGTCCCACTGCAGGGTGCGCAGGTCCATGAGCATGGTGCGGCTCGCGTTGCTCACGTCGGTCGCGTGGACGCCGCCACGGGGACCACCGGTGAGGTTCCACAGCAGCCAGGTGTCCATCGTGCCGAACAGCAGCTCACCCGTCTCGGCGCGCTCACGCAAGGACTCGTCGTTCTCGAGGATCCAGCGCAGCTTCGGACCCGTGAAGTACGTGGCCAGGGGCAGCCCCGTCCGCGCGTGGATCACGGTCGCGTCGAGCTCCTCGGCGATGGCGGGCAGCAGCGGACCGGTCCTCGTGTCCTGCCAGACGATGGCCGGGGTCACCGGTTCACCGGTGAGGCGGTCCCACACGACCACGGTCTCGCGTTGGTTCGTCAGGCCGAGCGACACGATCTCGCTGGGGTCGATCGCGGCCGTTCGGAGGGCCTCGGGCAGCAGCCGGCAGACCAGCCTCCAGATCTCCGCCGCGTCGTGCTCGACCCATCCGGGCCTCGGGTAGTGCTGGGAGTGCTGCTCCTGCGTGAGCGCGACGAGTCGACCCTGGCGGTCGAAGACGAGGCAGCGCGTCGAGGTCGTGCCCTGGTCGATGGCGGCCACGTATCGCTCGCTCATGCAGCGCGCCCGTGCCCGAACTCCCGTGACACGGCTCGGGCGACGCGGAGCACCTCGTCCTCGAGCGTCTGGCGCGGACGGTGTCTCGCGTCGCACAGCTCGTCGACGCTGCCGGTGATGCCGACGGACGCGACGACGTAGCCGCCGCGGTCCCGCACCGGGGCGGCGATGCCGGCGATCTCCGGCTCGCACTCCCCCACCGCTACGGCCAACCCGTTCTCACGGGTGTCGGCCAGCTCGCGCAGGAGCGCGGACCGCTCGGTGATGGTCCGGTAGGTGAAGCTCTGGACCGGGCGCGAGAGGACGCTCCTGGCGGCACCGGGGTCGAAGGCGAGCAGGACCTTGCCCAGGGCCGTGGCATGCAGCGGGATGCGGCGGCCGACCTCCAACGTCTGCTCCTGGGAGCCGATGGCGAAGACGTGGTGGGCGATGATCGCGGCGCCCTCCCGGAACATCGCGACGCGGGCCGCGCAGCCGGTGCGAGCGGCCAGTGCGTCCGTCCAGTTGAGCGCATGCGCCCGCAGCTCGTTCGGATCCAGGCGGGTGGACCCGATCTGCAGCAGGTCACGTCCGACGCGGTAGCAGCCGTCCTCGTCCTTCTCGACGAACCGGACGTCACACAGCGTCCCCAGGAGGCCGTGCGCCGTGGTCTTGGCCAGGGAGAGCGCGGCCGCGATCTGCGCCAGCCCCAGTGGCTCCTCCGTGGAGGCCAGCAGCTGGACGATGGCGGCCGCGCGCTCCACCGACTGCACGGGTCCGGACATGTCACGAGCGTAGGTCGGGGACGGATCGGCCGAAAGGGGCGCTCGTTCGACGATGGCGAACGCCCGGACGTTCGGCGATGGCGAACGCACGACGTTGTCGGACCGCCCGACGCTTCGTACGTTTCCGGTCATTGACTGCAAGACGGGCGATCCGCCCGAACCGCAAGCAGATTCGACGACAAAGGAGTCGACATGGACGGTCTTCACAGACGCACTCTCACGGGAGAGCTCGTGGCAGAGTTCCTCGGCACCATGGTCCTCATCCTCTTCGGGGTGGGCGTCGTGGCGCAGGTCGTGACCGGCAAGGACGGGCTCGGCGGCCATGACTCGATCGCGTGGGCGTGGGGCCTCGGCGTGACGTTCGGCGTCTACGTCGCGGCCCGGATCAGCGGCGCCCACCTCAACCCGGCGGTCACCGTGGCGCTCGCCGTGTTCAAGGGGTTCGAGTGGCGCAAGGTGCTCCCCTACGCGCTGGTCCAGACGCTCGGGGCCTTCGTCGCGGCGCTCATCGTGAGGGTCGCCTACGCCGACGCGATCGCGAACGTCGACCCGGGCCACACGATCGCGACCCAGGGCATCTTCTCGACCCTGCCGGGCAACGGGTCGCTGCCCATCAGCATCGGCAGCGCCTTCATGGACCAGGTCATCGGCACGGCGATCCTGCTCTTCCTCATCCTCGCCGTGACCGATGTGCGCAACAGCGCGCCGGTGCAGTGGATGGCACCCTTCATCATCGGGCTCATCGTCGTGGCGATCGGGATGGCCTGGGGCGCCAACGCCGGCTACGCGATCAACCCGGCCCGCGACTTCGGCCCGAGGCTCGCGTCGTTCCTCACCGGATACGGGACCGCCTTCGAGGATCAGAACGGCGCCCTCTACTTCTGGGTGCCGATCGTGGCCCCGGTCATCGGCGGCCTGCTCGGTGCCGGCGCCTACGTCGGCCTGGTCGAGCGCTACCTGCCCGACGACGACGAGCCCAACGAGGTCGGCGAAGTGCCGGCGGGAGAGCCCCACGCGCACCCGGAGCGGGCCAGCGTCTCCTGACGAAACCCGCTCGTGCAGAGCGAGACCCGTCCCGACGCGCAGGCGCACACGCCGGCACACGGCATACACGGCATACACGTACGACCGACTCAAGGAGGAGTGACCATGGCTGACTACGTCGCCGCGGTGGACCAGGGAACGACGAGCACCAGGTGCATGATCTTCGACCACGGAGGCAACGAGATCGCCCGGCACCAGCTCGAGCACCAGCAGATCATGCCTCGACCCGGCTGGGTCGAGCACAACCCCGTCGAGATCTGGGAACGCACGAGCGCCGTCCTGCAGACCGTCATGAACGGCAAGGGCCTGTGCGCCGCCGACCTGGCCGCTCTCGGCATCACCAACCAGCGCGAGACGACCGTCGTGTGGAACAAGCGAACGGGTCGCCCCTTCTACAACGCGATCGTCTGGCAGGACACCAGGACCGACAAGATCGCCGCTGCGCTGGACAAGGACGAGCGGGGTCAGCTGATCCGCAAGAAGGCCGGGCTGCCGCCCGCGACGTACTTCTCCGGCGGCAAGATCCAGTGGATCCTCGAGAACGTGCCCGGCGCCCGCGAGGCCGCCGAGCGCGGCGACGCCCTCTTCGGCACGACCGACAGCTGGCTGCTGTGGAACCTCACGGGTGGGGTCGACGGCGGCGTCCACGTCACCGACGTCACCAACGCGAGCCGCACGATGCTCATGGATCTCGAGACTCTCCAGTGGGACGACGAGCTCCTCGAGATCTTCGGGGTGCCCCGTCACATGCTGCCCGAGATCCGGCCGTCGTCCGACCCCGGCTTCTACGGAAAGACGCTCGCCCACGGTCCGCTCGGCGGCGAGGTGCCCCTGTCCGCGGCGCTGGGCGACCAGCAGGCGGCCATGGTGGGGCAGGTGTGCCTGCGCGCGGGCGAGGCGAAGAACACCTACGGCACCGGCAACTTCCTGCTCCTCAACACCGGAGAGGAGCTCGTGCGCTCGGAGAACGGGCTGCTGACGACCGTGTGCTACCAGTTCGGCGACGCCAAGCCCGTCTACGCCCTCGAGGGGTCGATCGCCGTCACCGGGTCAGCGGTGCAGTGGCTGCGCGACCAGCTCGGCATCATCCAGGGCGCCAGCCACAGCGAGTCGCTCGCCCGCCAGGTGCCCGACAACGGCGGCTGCTACTTCGTGCCGGCCTTCTCCGGGCTGTTCGCTCCCTACTGGCGCTCGGACGCCCGCGGCGCGATCGTCGGGCTCTCGCGCTACAACACGAACGCCCACATCGCCCGGGCGACCCTCGAGGCGATCTGCTACCAGAGCCGCGACGTCGCAGACGCGATGGAGAAGGACTCGGGCGTCAAGCTCGAGGTCCTCAAGGTCGACGGCGGCGTGACGGCCAACGACCTCTGCATGCAGATCCAGGCCGACGTCCTCGGCGTCACGGTCAGCCGGCCGGTCGTCGCGGAGACGACGGCCCTGGGAGCTGCGTACGCGGCCGGGCTGGCGGTCGGCTTCTGGGGGACCCCGGAGGAGCTGCGCCAGAACTGGAACGAGAGCAAGCGCTGGGAGCCGTCGTGGACCGAGGAGCAGCGCGAGGAGGGCTACCGCGGCTGGCGCAAGGCCGTCGAGCGGACCCTGGACTGGGTGGAGGTGTGACCATGGAGGTCCAAGCAGCCCGGCTGAGCCGGGCGAGCCGCGACGAGGCGCTGCGGCAGATGGCAGCGGAGGAGCTCGACGTCCTCGTCATCGGTGGCGGTGTCACCGGTGCGGGCGCGGCCCTCGACGCCGTGACACGAGGACTGCGCGTCGGGCTCGTCGAGGCCAGGGACTACGCGTCCGGCACGTCATCGCGCAGCTCCAAGCTCATCCACGGCGGCCTGCGCTACCTCGAGCAGCTCAACTTCTCGCTCGTGCGCGAGGCGCTGCGGGAACGCTCGCTCATCCTCAACACGCTCGCGCCGCACCTGGCCCGCGCGGTGCCGTTCCTCTACCCGCTGCAGCACCGTTTCTGGGAGCGGCCCTACGTCGGCAGCGGCGTCCTGCTCTACGACACGATGGGCGGTCGCCACGGCGTGCCGGGACACCGGCACCTGACGAAACGCCAGGCGCTGCGGGCCTTCCCGTCGCTGCGCAAGGACGCCCTCGTGGGTGCTGTGCAGTACTACGACGGCCAGGTCGACGACGCCCGCCACACGATGATGGTGGCGCGCACGGCCGCGCAGTACGGAGCGCTCTGTGCCACGAGCACGCGGGTCACCGGCTTCGTGCGCGAGGGCGACCGCGTCGTCGGCGCGACGGTGAGGGACCTCGAGACGGGCGCCGAGCACGAGATCCGGGCGAAGCGGACGATCAACGCGGCCGGCGTGTGGACCGACGAGATCCAGGAGATGGTCGGTGGGCGAGGACAGTTCAACGTCCGCGCCTCCAAGGGGGTGCACATCCTCGTGCCGCGCGACCGCATCCAGGCCACCACGGGCATCATCAGCCGGACCGAGAAGAGCGTGCTGTTCATCATCCCGTGGGACACGCACTGGATCATCGGGACGACCGACACGGACTGGGACCTCGACCTCGCCCATCCCGCGGCCAGTCGCACCGACATCGACTACCTCCTCGGCCACGCCAACCGGTTGCTCCAGACCCCGTTGACGCACGACGACATCGTGGGCGTCTACGCGGGACTGCGGCCCCTCCTGCAGGGTGAGTCGGAGGCCACGAGCAAGCTCTCACGCGAGCACGCGGTCGCGAGCCCGGTGGCCGGGCTCGTCATGGTGGCCGGCGGCAAGTACACGACCTACCGCGTGATGGCCGAGGACGCCGTCGACGCGGCCGTGGAGTCCTTGCCGTCGAAGGTTCCGCCGTCGTGCACCGACCGGGTGCCGCTCGTCGGTGCGGAGGGCTACACGGCTGCCTGGAACCAGCGTCACGCGCGTGCACGCCGAGCCGGTCTCCACGTCGCCTGGCTCGAGCACCTGCTGCACCGCTACGGCTCCCTCACGGAGGAGGTGCTGGCGCTCGTGACCGAGCAGCCGGAGCTGGGGGAACCGCTCGAGGGCACCCCGACCTACCTCAAGGCCGAGATCGTGTACGCGGCGCTGGCCGAGGGTGCCCTGCACCTGGACGACATCCTCACGCGCCGCACCAGGATCTCCATCGAGGCACCGGACCGCGGTCGGACGTGTGCGAGCCATGTCGCCGACCTCGTCGCACCGATCCTCGGGTGGGACGATGCGGTGGCTGCCGCCGAGGTCGGGCACTACCACGCGCGACTCGACGCGGAGCTGCAGTCGCAGGCCGAGACCGACGACCGTACCGCCGACGCTGCCCGTCTGGGCGCGCCTGACGTCCGAAGCGACGGGGTGGTTGCGACCGGCACCCCGTGAGCGATGTGTGGCCGTATGCCGTGTGCGCGCCACACGGCATACGGCCACGTCGGCGTCCGCTCCCTCGTCCCCCGTGCTCTCGGCATCGAGATGAGACACGACGGCGAGTGGCGCCACGGCCTGACCACATCGCGCCATACTGGGCTCGACCGGACGTCGAGGCCGACAACGACCCGCGTGCGGTGCGGAGCCGCACGGCCGGGCGTGACGCCCGGTACTGCCACGGACCAAGGTCCGGGCGCACACCCAGAGAGGACCGACGTGGGGTTCACCGAGACCATCGAGTGGGTCGGCAAGGCCATCGACTCCGCCGGTGTCGCGGTCCTCGTGATCGGGGCGCTGGCGGCTGCCGTGCGCGCCGCACGGAGCGCTCGGTCCGGATCTGCGGACACGTACCGTCAGTTCCGCCAGCAGCTCGGACGGTCGATCCTGCTCGGCCTCGAGCTCCTCGTCGCCGCCGACATCATCCGCACGGTGGCCGTGACGCCCACGCTGTCCAGCGTGCTCGTGCTCGCGCTCATCGTGGCCATCCGGACCTTCCTGAGCTTCTCCCTCGAGCTCGAGATCACCGGTCGCTGGCCGTGGCAGAAACCGGCCCCTGACCGGCCGACCGAGTAGGCGCCCCATCCGAGCGCGTGGCTGGACCCGCTGACCACCGGCGGACGCAGGTCAGCGACCGCACCGTCTTGAGGACGTGGCGGGCCCGTCACCCGCGGTGCGCCCGAACCATCCAGCGCAGCTTCTCCAGCTCGCCGCGTTGGCTCGTCAGCAGATCGCTGGTGGCCGGGTCGTGCTCGGCCTGCTCGGCCACTGCCGCACAGGCGTCGATCCCCCGG
The DNA here is from genome assembly GCF_014646815.1 of Terrabacter tumescens. Lineage (GTDB taxonomy): Bacteria > Actinomycetota > Actinomycetes > Actinomycetales > Dermatophilaceae > Terrabacter > Terrabacter tumescens. The sequence continues at coordinate 585,645 of NZ_BMNZ01000001.1, read as the reverse complement.
CTGTAGACGGCATCCAGGGCAGCCAGGTGTGCGAGAGCGTCTGCGCGGCCCGCTCGTCGCTGCCGCCGTGCCGCCGACGGACGATCCCGTCGGCTCGCCCGTCAGGGGACCCACCCATCGCCGCCATCCGCTCGGCGACGGTGTCGACCATGTCGCCCACCTGGGCCGCCTGCGGGCCCAGCATCGTGTGGACAGCGACGAAGCTGGGACCGGTGACGTTCCAGTGGGCGTGCTTCAGCGTCAGGGCCACGTCATTGAGCTGATCGAGCACCCCCTGGACCTCGGACCCCGGGTACGCAGGTCTCGAGCCTGCGGAGACGGCGCCGCCCGCGACTGCACTGATCGTCATGTCGGGACCTCCTGACGTCGGTCGACCGAGACGTGTCAAGCGCAGTCCCGGTGCCCTGCGCGTGCGGGGCCGCAGGACATGCTGTGACGCCCGGACCGGCATGACATCAGTCATTCGACTGCTTCCCCGTGACCGGCCCTTCCCCGGGGGTGGAGTTGTCCTCGGCTTGCCGGGGCCGTTCACGTGCGACGAGGCGGACGCACAGCTCGGACTCGGAGTGGGCAGCTCTTGGGAGGCGGCCTCCGTGGTACCGCGCACCACCTCGGAGGCGGCTGGCCATGGCGACCCAGATGCAGAGGCCGCGTTCGAGGACCCACACGGGCGCCCAGAGCGGCACGGTCCGGGGGACTCCCCCCGCGCCCACTCGTCGACGACCCCATGCCGCCACCAGCACAGCCAGCGCCAACATGCCGGCGCCGCTCGCGGGTCGACGGGCGCCCAGGACCACCATGGGAAGGATGCCAAGCTCCACCAGGAGACGCCCCGGCTGGGCCAGGTCGTCATAGGCCTGCCTCACTCGCTGGGACCAGAACTGGGTGATCTCGGGTGCTTGGCGGGGAACGACCACGTCGCCCAGCCCGACCACTCGCCCTCCGGCGGCCTTGACGGTTCGCCAGAGCTCGAGGTTCTCGAAGAGGACGTCGGCACTCCAGCCGCCGCACGTGAGGACCGCGGATCTTCGCAACCCGAAGGTTCCAGGCCAGTCGGTACCCAGTGCGATGTTCATGAGCGATCGGGCACCGTCCCACTGTGCTTGCCACGGCCACGTGTCGTACAGGTTCACAGGTCGCACGAGGTCGGCACCTGCGAGAGCAGACACGAGCCGCGTGATGGAGTCACCGGTGTGCCGGACATCGTCGTCGGCAAGGATGACCAGTTCGTGGCGCGAGGCATGGATTCCCGTCAGCGCCCCTAGGACCTTGCCGTTCAGGTGGCTGCTCGGCGTCTTCCTTCCGGGACGTGGACCGTGCCCGAAGACCTGACTGATGACGCCGTGGTCCGGCGGCACCACTCGCGCGAGTCTCCCCCACGCTCGTCGATGCTGCTCGAGGGCGACAGGACCGCTCCCGTCCACCACGGTGATTGCGGCGACGGACGACCCGATCCTTTCCAGGTAGCGGGTCATCTCCGCCACCTTCTCGGCGAGGCCGTCGGGCCACTTGAGAGGGATGACCATCTCGACTCCCACGTGCCCCTGCTGGGTCGAGGCCGAGCTCACGGCCTGAACTCCGGCGTCCGGGACGACCAGTACTGCCGCTCCGAGTACTTCAGCCCCTCCGATGCCTCACCGTGGTGCACAGCCACAGCCACAGCCACGGCCACAGCCACAGCCACGGGGCAGCTCCGAAGTGGTATGTCACAGAGCCGGGCTCGCTCCTTCATTCCCTGGAGGCGGCGGGTCAGGAGGTAGCGGTCTCTCGGCTGGATCTGCACGAGGCCTCCTTCCTTTGGGCAGAAGGCCCGACGTCTTGAGCGCCCTTGCATCCCAGACCTACCCACCCCGAGGCGCCATGAGCGCCCGTGGGGGCCGGCACCTCCAGGTCCCGACCCTCTGATGCGGCATCGCTCCACGGCCTTGCCAGCCCGGAGCTGGTCGGCGACGCATGGTCGCCCCTTCCGCGGACCGCGGAAGGCGAGGGGCTTACTGCACTTACTGCTACGCAGGTCCTCGGCGGCCGCCGTGACGACAAGGAAAGCGTTCAGGCCGCCGGATCTGACACGTCGGGGTCATGCCCGCGGCCTTGTCAGCCCGGAGGTGGTCGGCGACCGCCTCGTTGAGGCCCGGCCCCCGTGGAGTGTGGTCACTCATCCGGGCCGGGGCTGTCCGGGCCGCCGAGAGTTTCGCGCTCCCAGCAGACGTGCTCGGGGATGGCACTACTGGGCGATGATCGTGGCCATCCCGGGCACCACCTTGTCTCCCTACCTCTTCCTCTGGCGGTCCGCCCACCGCGTTGAGGAGCTGCGCGCGGAGGAGCTCGGCGGTTCCCAAGCACCCAGCCTCGAGGAGCGCTCCCCACGAGGGTGACGCCGGGGACAGAGGGGTCCGTTGTCGCGCACCGCGGGCCACGACATTAACTACATCGCCCTCTCCGGAGCTCTGGGGTCGATCGGACCCGCCGGTGAGCCGCCGGTGGCGCCGTCAACCTCGTCGGCGACTTCGCAGGCGGTGGCATGGTCATGGCGCTGGGCGTCGTCGCGGCGCTTCTCGCGCGCGAGCGAACGGGGCGAGGAGACCTCATCGACGCCGCGATGGTGGATGGGGCGGCATTGCTGACGACCTTCCTGCACGGTTTGAAGGCCTCGGGCACGTGGCGCCACCCACGCGGCGAGAATCTTCTCGACGGCGGGGCCCCGTTCTACGGCACGTATGCCTGTGCCGACGGGCGGTACGTCGCGGTGGGCTGCGTCGAGGCCGAGTTCTTCGCGAAGATGCTCGAGGTCATGGGACTCGACGCGGCGCTGGCGGCATCGCAGTACGACCGGGATGCGTGGCCCCACCTCCGGGAGACCATCGCCCGACGGTTCCAGGAGCTCAGCAGGGACGAGTGGGCGGAACGGCTCGAGCCCACCGATGCCTGCGTCACCCGCGTTCTCGAGCTCCATGAGGTCACGTCTCATGAGCACTCACGCGAGCGCAAGGCGTTCATGGACGTCGATGACGTGCCGCAGCCGTCCCCTGCACCCCGGTTCCACCATGGAGAGACATCGACTCCTCCCCCGGCCCGACGTGTTTCGGAGATCGCACAAGTGCTGGACTCATGGTCCGAGGTTGCGAGTTCGGTTGGCTCCGCTAGCTGTCGTCGGTCAGAGCGGCCGTGAACCATAGGGGATGGTCGTCGGATGGGTCATGGCCGTCCCGACGACGACCGCGTGAGCGCCTGCCTCGAGAGCTGCTCGCAGCGGCCGCCTCCACAGCTCCACCGCGAACTGCAGCAGCCGTTCCCATCGCGGGCGCTCCGTAGGACGGGGGCGCCGCCCGTCCCCGACGCCGACAGTCGACGCGGCTGCTGCCGCCACCAAGGCCGCGGCAGCAGCGAAGGCCAAGGCAGCCGCCGCCGCGCGCGCAAAGGCCGCCGCCCAGGCTGAAAAGGCAGCTGCGGAAGAGGCCGCGGACGAGGCGGCCCGCGAGGACGTCCACTACGCCAACCGCTCCGCCGTGCGTGCTGCCGGGGCAGACCCGATCTACGCCGGCAGCCGGGATATTCCCGCGAGCTCAACACGGACGGCGACGGCGTGGCGTGCGAGTGAAGCATCGCAGGGTCGGCCACCTCTGCGGCAGTCCCAATCCGAACAGGCGCCTCGACCACCCGATGGGTCGAGGCGCCTGCTCATGCCCGGGCCCTGAACGGTCCTGCCGGACACCCGCGTTGGCCGCGTCGGCTGCGTGGGCCGGGCGCCGTCGGGTATGGGAAGGCCCTCTCGGGACACCACATCCCGGTGGTGCCCGGGCCGGGGCGACCGGATCCGAAGGAGGACTTGTGACCACAGCACGCGAAGCAATGACTGCCGGTGCCGAGTGCATCGGCGAGAACGACACCATCCGCGAGGCAGCCAAACGCCTCAAGGAGCTGCAGGTGGGGTCGGTGCCGATCTGCGGCACCGACGACAAGCTCAAGGGAATGGTCACCGACCGTGACATCGCCATCAAGGTCGTCGCGGCAGGACTCGATCCCGACTCGACGACAGCGGGCTCCCTCGCCAAGGGGAAGCCGGTCACGATCGGCGCCGACGACACACTGGAAGAGGCCCTGCGCACGATGAGCGAGCACCGGGTGCGGCGCCTGCCGGTGATCGACGGCCACCAGCTCGTCGGGATGCTCAGTCAGGCCGACCTCGCCCGTGCGTTGCCCGATGAGGCGGCCGGTGACCTGATCCAAGCGATCTCACAGGACTGAACTCCGTCGGGAGCAGACGACGGGGCGCCGTTCGGGCGACGGCCAGTGGTTTGCTCCCTTCACCGGCGCCGCGGCCTGAAGCCTGCCCGGCCACCGCAGGTGGTGCGTTGCCAGCGCGATGAACCACCACGAGCTGTGCAAGCAGAAGTCGTCGCCGGACCCGCTCCCAGGGTGGCTGGCTCCTCGCCAGCTGGTTGTCTTGGCGCCGACGCAGTAGCGACAGCACAGCATCAAGAACGATCCCACCACCGCGCTCAGCGGCTGGCGCGAGCCAAGGGGGTGCCATCCAGCGCGTAGCGGAAGGCCACCAGCGAGTCGAAGACCTGCAGGACCCCCGCCTCCTGCAGCTCACCGACGGAGAAGCCCCCGGTTCGGACGCCGAGGGTCGGAATGCTGAGCTTGGCCGCCGCCTGAGCGTCGTAGATGGAGTCGCCCACCATTATGGCGCTGGCACCCTCGACCTTGGCCACCGCCGCCGACACGATGTCCGGCTCGGGTTTGCTCTTCTCCACATCGTCCGAGGTCGTCCAGGCGTCTGCGATGGACTTGCCGTCGATGAGGTCGAGGAACGCCTCGACGTGCTGGGTCTTGCCTGAGCTGGCAAGAACCAGCCGGAAGCCGCGCTCTTTGACCTCGGCCAACAGCTCATGCGCACCTTCGAAAGGCTGGATCTCGCCGATCAGCTCATCGAACTCCTCCGCCCACGCCTCGCGGAGGTCGTCCCCGTGCGCTTCCTCGGCCTCCCGACCGGCGACAGCCGAGACGAACTGGTCCCCGCCCATCCCGATGCCGCGGTGGATACGCCACATCGGCCGGGTGATGTCATAGCGGCGCAGGGCTCGGAACCACGCAACAGCATGCTGGTAGTTGGTGTCCACGAGGGTGCCGTCGACGTCGAAGATCGCCGTATCTGCCATGGCACCCCCATACCCCGCGAGGCGGCCGTCACCAGCCTCGCGACGGCGGTGCCAGCTGCATCACCGCGGTTGGGCCGGCCGCTTTGGCCGCTGGGGCCTTGCACCTTGTCCAAGAACCGGTGCAGGAGGCACCATGACCATTCTCGCGGAGCGGGCTCTTTACACGATCCCAGATGTGATCTCACTCCTCAGCATGGGCACAAGCGTCATCTACGAGCAGATACGTGCCCACCGCCTCGAGGTGGTCCACCCGGCAGACGGTGTGACGTGACGGCAGCAGCCCTAGAGCGCTACTTGATGCTCCTCGAGTCCGAGGCTCGAAACCTTGAGCACCAGGCGTAACCGCGGAGAGTGTGGCTGCACCACTCAGATTCGCGCCGGCGCTGGATCGCAACGGCCCATGTTGGCTTCCAGCCGGACGGCAAGCGCATCGGCAAGGGCGCGAGCGGCAAGACCAGGGCCGAGGCTCGTCGAGCCCCGTGCCGCCGAAGATGCAAACAGCCCCTGACCTGCGTCTCCGCTGGTCAGGGGCTGTTCTTCTCTGGTGGGCGATACTGGGTTTGAACCAGTGACCTCTTCCGTGTCAAGGAAGCGCGCTACCGCTGCGCCAATCGCCCGGGGGTCTTGCTTGTCCTGCTGGATACTACGTGGTGTCTCACCGAGGTGGAGACGGGATTTGAACCCGTGTACGCGGCTTTGCAGGCCGCTGCCTCGCCTCTCGGCCACTCCACCGTGGAAGGCAAGTGGATCTTTGCCTCCGAGCGGACGACCGGGCTCGAACCGGCGACCTCAACCTTGGCAAGGTTGCGCTCTACCAACTGAGCTACGTCCGCGGAAACACCAGCGGTGTAACTTCCCCGCTGCGTGCTTGGTAGACATTAGCCGATCGATCCACGAGACACAAAATCGGCTCCGGAGCGCGCTCAGCCACCTCGCGGGGCCTTCTCAGAACGCCCGTTCGAGCCTCCGTCGGAGCTCCCGGCGGCGCTCTGGCCAGAGGCCCCTGAGGGAGGCTGCGAGCCGCCGCCCACGCCGCGCTGGATCGCTGCCTTGATCGGGCCGTGGTCCGTGCTCTCGAACTGCTGGTCCCGCTCGCGACGCCCGCTGGCCGAGGCAGAGCCCGTGCCGGCGGCAGCCGAGTCGACCCCGTCGTACGCCGCCGGCGGGTCGGCGTCGGCCGTGCCCGCATGACCCTCGACCTTCGTCAGCAGTCCCCCGGCGCCCTCCATCGCCCAGTTGACGAGCCGCACGTCGGCGCCCTCGTGCAGGTCGACGGGCCACAGGCTGCGCACGGCCGCGTTGAGGCCCGCGCCGATGAGGATGGCGACGGCCAACGCGTACAACCAGACGAGCAGCACGATGGGGGTGCTGAGCGGGCCGTAGATCGACGACCCGCCCATCGACGCCTCGAGCGAGATGCGCACGACGAACGACGCGCCGATCCAGATCCCCATGGCGAGGACGGCGCCCGGGACGTTGCGCCGCCACGGGCTGCGCTGCGGCGTCGAGACGTGGTACATCGATGCGAGCAGCAGCACGCTGAAGACGATCAGCGTCGGCCAGTAGAGCGCCTTGGTGACTGTCGCGGCGGCGTCCGGCAGCCAGGAGGCCAGCAGCCCGGGCCCCAGGAGCATGAGCGGCAGCACGACGACCGCGGAGAGGATGCCGAACGTGTAGAGCAGCAGGCTGAAGGCGCGCATGTGCACGATCCCCCGGGCGTCCTTCTGCCCGTACATGATCGAGACGGTGTCGACGAAGACGTTGAGGGCACGCGAGCCCGACCACAGCGAGAGGATGAAGCCGACCGAGATGATGTCGACGCGTCCGTCGCGGAGCACGTCGTCGATGGTCGGCAGGAGCAGCTCGTTGATGCTCGACTCGGTGAGGAATCGCGAGGCGTACACCTGGATCGCGGAGATGATGCTGTTGATCGTGTCGGTCCCGATCCAGCCCCCGACGAAGCCGAGACCGCCGAAGAGCCCGAGCACGAGGGGCGGCAGGCTGAGCAGCATGAAGAAGGCGCCCTCGGCCGCGAGGCCGGTGACGCGGTAGCGCAGGCACACCCGGATCGTCCCGAGCGTCAGCCTTGCGAGCGGGAGGCCCCACGGGACCCGCTCCACCACTGTCCGCATCCTCGTCCGCGCGCTCATCGTGTCCGAGGCTAACCGGGGTGCGGCCGTGCGGAGGACGGGTGACCGGCGCGACACGCGACCAGCAGGTCGCCAGGGTCGGTCGACGCCTAGTCTCGGCGGGGTGAGCACACACGAGGTGACCAACCAGGTGCCGCCCTTCGTGGGACGCGACTTCCTCGCCGAGGACGTCGCGCTGCGCGAGTCCGTCGAGCGCTGGGCCGGGCCGGCGGCTCTCGCCGCGCTCGGACCCCTCGGCGCCCTCGCCGGCACCGAGCAGGCGCAGGAGCACGCGCGGCTCGCCGACGCCAACGTGCCGGTCCTGCGCACGCACGACGCGCGCGGCCACCGCGTCGACGAGGTGGAGTTCCACCCCTCGTGGCACTGGCTGCTGACGCAGGCGGTCGGTGCCGGCCTCACCGCCGAGCCGTGGACCTCGCTCGCGGCGTCGGGCGCACACGTGCGCCGCGCCGCGGGCTTCGTCATGTGGTCCCGCGTCGAGGCGGGGCACGGCTGCCCCGTGTCGATGACGTATGCCGCGGGGTCGGCCCTGCGGCACGACGCCACCCTGGGTGCCCGCTGGCTCCCCGCCCTGGCGAGCCGCAGCTACGACCCCGGCATCCGCCCCGTCTCGCAGAAGTCGGGCGCGCTCTCGGGGATGGGCATGACCGAGAAGCAGGGCGGCTCGGACGTGCGTGCCAACACCACCCGCGCCGTGCCCGCCCCGGGAGGCCCCCTGCCGGGCGAGACGTACCGCCTGACGGGCCACAAGTGGTTCTGCTCGGCCCCGATGAGCGACGTCTTCCTCGTCCTGGCGCAGGCTCCGGGGGGCCTCACCTGCTTCGTCGTGCCGCGCGCGCTCGACGACGGCACGCGCAACGCCTTCGCCCTCCAGCGGCTCAAGGACAAGCTCGGCAACCACTCCAACGCCTCGAGCGAGGTCGAGCTCGACGGGACGTGGGGCAGCCGGCTGGGCGACGAGGGCCGCGGCGTGCGCACGATCATCGACATGGTGGGGGCGACCCGCCTCGACTGCGTGCTGGGGTCGACGGCGACGATGCGCGACGCCCTGTCGCGGGCGCTGCACCACGCGCGGCACCGCACGGCCTTCGGGGCGCTGCTCGTCGACCAGCCGCTCATGCGCAACGTGCTGGCCGACCTGGCGCTCGAGGCCGAGGCTGCGACCGTCCTCGGGCTTCGCCTCGCGCATGCCGTCGACTCCGGCGAGACCGAGCTCGCCCGCCTCGGTGTCGCGCTCGGGAAGTTCTGGGTGTGCAAGCGCACGGCACCGATGGTGGCCGAGGCACTCGAGTGTCTCGGTGGCAACGGCTACGTCGAGGAGAACGGCCTCGCGCGCCTCTACCGCGAGGCGCCGCTCAACTCGATCTGGGAGGGCTCCGGCAACGTCAACGCCCTGGACGTCCTCCGGGCCGTGAGCCGTGAGCCGTCCACGCTCGAGGCCCTGACCAAGGAGCTGCACGAGGTCCGCGGACGCAGCGCGGAGCTCGACTCGCACGTGGACTCCGCTCTGGCGCAGGTCCGTTCGCTCGACCCGACGTCTGCCGAGGCGACGTTCGGTGCGCGTGCCGTCGTGGAGCAGCTGGCCCTGGCCCTGCAGGCGAGCCTGCTGGTGCAGCACTCCCCCGGTCCCGTCGCCGACGCGTTCGTCGCGAGCCGGATCGCGGGGCCTCGCGGCCACACCTTCGGCTCGCTCGACGTCGACCTCGCCGGTGCCACCGCGGCCGTCATCGAGCGAGCCGGCTGACCCGGCCCGGGACGCGAGTCCCGTTGCGCCGCAACAGCCCTCGGGTCAGCTCGCCGCGAGCCGCTTCTTCTCCGCCGCGACGTCGAAGTCGGCCTGCGGCCACTCCAGGTTGAGGCCGCGCAGGGTCTCCAGCAGGAGCTGCTGGACGGCCAGTCGTGCGTACCACTTGCGGTCAGCGGGCACGACGTGCCACGGCGCGCCCACGGTCGAGGTCTTGTCGAGGACCGCCTGGTAGGCCTCCATGTACGCGCCCCAGTGGCTCCGCTCGTCGACGTCGCCGGGGTTGTACTTGTAGTACTTGTCCGGACGGTCGAGCCGCTCCATGAGCCGCTCCCCCTGCTCCTCCTTGGAGACGTGCATCATCACCTTGACCACCGTCGTGCCGGCCGCGATGGCACGGCGCTCGAAGGCGTTGATCTGGGCGTAGCGCTTGGACCACACCGCGTCGGGCACGAGATCGTGCACCCGAACGACGAGCACGTCCTCGTAGTGCGACCGGTCGAAGACGCCGAGCTCGCCGGCGTCGGGCAGCGCCTTCTCGATGCGCCACAGGAAGTCGTGCGCGAGCTCCTCCTTGGTCGGCGCCTTGAACGCGGTCGCCTTGACGCCCTGCGGGTTGACGGAGATGACGTGGCGCATGATGCCGCCCTTGCCAGAGGTGTCCATGCCCTGCACCACGAGCAGGACGGAGCGGCGGGCTCCGGCCGTGGACTCGGCGAAGAGCCGCTCGAGCAGGTCGGACAGCTCGGCCTCGCACGCCTTGAGCGCGGCCTTGCCCGCCAGCTTGTCACCGGTGAAGCCCGGCGTCCCCTTCGTGTCGACGTCCGCGAGCACGAAGCCCTTGCCGACCCGGAGCGCGTTGACGACGTCCTTGATCTCCCCGACCGCCTCGGCCTCGTGCTCGGCGATCTGCTCGTCCTCGGTCGCCTGCTCCTTCACCTCTTCGGCGGAGACCGCACTCGCGATCTTGCCGGCATTCTTGCCCGACTTCTTCTCGGACTTCTTGCCGGACTTCTTGCCCTTCGCGCCCTTGCCCATGGCGTCATCCTGCCCGACCGCGGGGCGGCACGACGGGATGCGAGGCTCCCGATCGCGATGGCGTCCCCGCCCAGGGCGACGCCGTCGCCGATACTGGGCCGCATGCGTCTGCTCGTCCCCGGCCGTTCCGGCCTGGCCGCCCTGACCGACCTCGACACCGCGGCACTCCTCACGGCGTACGCCGTCCCACCGGGACCGTGGGTGCGCTGCAACATGGTCAGCTCGCTCGACGGCGCGGCGACCGGCGCCGACGGACGCTCGGGATCGATCAACAACGACGCGGACCACGTGGTGTTCGAGGTGCTGCGCGCGCTCAGCCACGTCGTGGTGGTCGGTGCGGGCACCATCCGTGCCGAGGGCTATTCGCCTCTCTCCGTGGATGGCCCACTCGTCGAGCACCGGCGCGAGCGCGGCCTGCCGGACCAGCTCCCCCTCGTGGCGGTCAGCAACCGGGGCGAGGTGCCGCCGACCCTGAGGGGGTGCCGCGACGGCCGGGTCCTGCTGGCCGTCCCGGCCGCCGCCCCGGGTCTCGCGCAGGCCCGACGCGACCTGGGCGAGGACAACGTCGTCGTCTGCGGCGACGACGAGCTCGACGTCCCGACCCTCCTTGCGGCACTTCACGATCGCGGCTGGAGCCACGTCCTCACCGAGGGCGGCCCGAGCCTGCTCGGCTCGTTCATCGCGGCCGGACTGCTCGACGAGCTGTGCTTCACCGTCACGCCTCAGGTCGTCGGGGGCGAGCACCCCCGTCCGGTCGGAGCGGACGCCACGCCCACCGACCTCGACCTGCGGCTGCTCGTCGAGCAGGACGGCACCCTCATGGGCCGCTGGTTCGTCCGCCGCCCGGGGGGCTGAAGCCAGCCGGGCGGTTCTCGACGAACTCGCGCAACACGCGCTCCCACCGCTCGGGGTCGTAGTTCCACTCGCGGCAGTGGCGGGCGGTGTCCCAGCGCTCGAGGCGCACGAGGTCCGGACGCCGGCCGGCGAGGCCCACCGCCGGGCCGATCGGGACGAAGTCGTCACCGTCCGAGGCGATGACGAGCACGGGATGGCTCAGCTCGTCAGCGCGCGCGACCCAGTCGGTGCGAGCCACGTCGATGGGCTCACGCACGCCGACGAGGCGTCGGCTACGACGCGAGCCCAGCAGGCCGGTGGCCATCCGCACGAGCGGACCGGGCATCCCGTGCAGACGGCCGTGGTGGCGCAGCACGACACCCCAGTCGACGACGGGCGAGTCGAGGACCACGCCGACGACGTGGCTCGAGAGCGGCGAATGGTCGAGCGCCTGGAGCACGATCGCCCCACCCATGGACCACCCGACCAGGAGGATGCGCCGCGCACCGTGCGACACGGCATACCCCATGGCCGCCTCGACGTCGCGCCACTCCGACAGCCCGAGGTTGTAGCGGCCGTCCGGCCCTCGGGGTGCGTCGCGGTCGTTGCGGTAGGCCGCGACGAGGCTCGTCCACCCGCCCTCGCGCAGGACGGGGACGGCACGCAGCGTCTCCTCCTTGCGCGCGCCGCGGCCGTGCACGAGGACGGCCCAGTCGGCGCCGGTGCGGCCGCCCTCGGGACGCACGAGCCATCCCGGCAGCGGCCCCACGTCGGACAGGATGCTGACGTCCTCGTCGGGCAGGCCGAGGCTGACCGACGGCCGGTCCCAGAAGTAGTACTGGTTCCAGCGGGCCGGCCCCACCTCGAGCAGACCCCGGTCGACGGACAGCAGCCGACGGGTCACCGACGTGGTGTCCGAGGAGATGATGTCGCCCACCCGGGCGTGGCCCGCTCCCCCGTCGAGCCACACGCCGTAGCGGCCGGGTACGACCGTCTCGGGCGTCACGGCGAAGGTGACGCTCTCGCCGTCGTGTCGCAGGATCTCGACGTCGTCGGGCTGCAGCTCGTCGGGCGTGATCACCTTGCGGGCGAAGTACGCCGCCGCGGCCACCGAGCCACCAGCAGCACCCAGCACCGACCCGGTGCCCGCAGCCGCCGCCACGAGCACCGGACGCGAGACCAGACGGCGCACCTGCACGGGCTCATCGTCGCAAAGGACCCGCCGCCGCCGCCGCAAGGGGCCGGGCGCGCCGGGGCACGGACCACGAAGCCCCCACGAAGACGACAACGAAGACGGCTGGCGACATGTGTATCAAATCGGACAGCCCGACGCTCCGTCCTTCGGGAGCCTCGGGGGCATCACGAGCGGCGGCAGCCGAACCCTCGACCGTTCCCCGGTCCGGGCGGTCGACGGGCCGGTCACAGCCCGGTGGGCCCGTTTCGGGGGTCACGGCCACGGGCTGTCTCGGGGTGCGAGGGGCATCCGCGCACCGCTTCTCACCGTCTCGTTCCCACGAAAGGGGACCACCGTGTTCAACGCCATGCGCCGCAGCGTGCTCAGCATCGCGGCAGCCGGGGCGCTCGTCGCCACACCGGGCATCGCCCTGGGGGCCGGCGTCAGCCCGGCCACCTACGACTCCTCGGCCGACCCGGGCGCCACCGTCCACGTCACCAAGACCGTCACGACCCCTGAGATCCCGCCCAAGCCCGACATCGTCCTCGTCGTCGACCGGACCGGCAGCATGGGCGGGGCCATCGACGACGTCAAGGCCAAGATGGGCGGCGTCATCGACGCGGTCCAGGCCGCCCAGCCTGACGCCGAGTTCGCCGTCGTCGCCTACTGCGACACGGGCGAGACGCCCTTCAGCCTCGTGCAGCAGCTGACCTCGAGCAAGACCGACGCCGTGAACGCCGTCAACAGCATCGTGCTCTGCAACGGTGGCGACACCCCCGAGGCCCAGCTCAACGCGCTGTGGCAGATCGGGTCCGGGGGCGACCAGGTCGCGTTCCGGTCGGGGTCCACGCGGGCCGTCGCCTGGTTCGGTGACTCCAACGGCCACGACCCCAGCGAGGGCCACACCCTCGCCGACGCGATCGCCTCGCTCCAGGGCGTCTCGGCCAAGGTCATCGCCATCAACGTCGACTCGGGCGCCGGCAACGGACTGGACAACGGCGGCCAGGCGACGGCCATCACCGGCGCCACGGGAGGCCAGTTCTTCCCGAGCGTCGCCGAGGCCGGCGTCGCCGACGCGATCCTTGCCGGGCTGAGCAACCTGCCCGCGGAGGTCACGGCCGACGTCTCGTGCGACGCGGGTCTGTCGATCGCGTTCTCGCCCGCGCTCCCCCAGACGGTGACGAGCGGCGAGGCCGTCGTGCTCGACGAGGCGATCACCGTCGCTTCGGGCGCGACCCAGGGCGCGACCCTGACGTGCACGACGACGTTCCTCGTCAACGGCGCAGAGGCCGGCCCAGAGTTCGTCCAGACCGTCACCATCAAGGTCAACGACGTGACGCCGCCGACCGTCTCGTGCGGTCCGGGTGTCAACCCCGACGGCGTGACGCCTCCCGGCTACAAGAAGGCCGGCTTCTACCAGCTCGTGGCTGCGGACAACCTGCCGGGCACGATGGTGACGGTGTCGGACACGGCTACGGGCGCGAGCTTCGGCCCCTATGCCCCGGGCACCTACATCAAGCTGACGCAGGCACCCGGTGCGACGCCGTCCTCCGTGCCGTTCTCGGGCATGGTCGACTGGCACGTCACGGTGCGCGGTGACCTGCTCGTGACCGCCACGGACGCCGCGGGCAACACCGCCACCGCTGCCTGCACGGTCCCGCCCAACAAGAAGTGACGCACGCGAGAGTCACCTCGGCAGGCTCCACGCGAGCCTGACCGGCACGAGGGGTCCCGGTTCTCCGGGGCCCCTCGTGGCCGTGCATGGGGTGTCCTCGCGCGCACGAGCACCCGCGTGGCGGCGTAAGCGCGCCGTAAGACCGCGGCGCACCCGTGCCGGGCACAAACACGGGCGACGTGGCGTTGGTCAGGACATGAGCCACCACGACACCTCCGACAAGCCGTATGCCGTCCAGCGCACCGACGAGGAGTGGCGCGCCGTCCTGACGCCCGCGGAGTACAAGGTGCTCCGACAGGCCGGGACCGAGCCGGCGTTCCGCGGTGAGTACACCGACACGAAGACCAAGGGCGTCTACTCGTGTCGCGCCTGCGGCACCGAGCTGTTCCGCAGCGACACGAAGTTCGAGTCGCACTGCGGTTGGCCGTCCTTCTACTCGCCCCTCGCCGGCGACACGGTCGAGTACATCGAGGACCGCACCTTCGGGATGAAGCGCGTCGAGGTCCGCTGCGCCAACTGCGGGTCCCACCTCGGTCACGTCTTCGAGGGCGAGGGCTACGACACCCCGACTGACCAGCGCTACTGCATCAACTCGATCTCGCTCCGTCTCGAGCCGGACGACGCGGGACAGCAGGCCTGATCGCCAGGGCGGACAGCCCACCTGAGCCCGAGGGCGGCGTGACTCGTCACGCCGCCCTCGGGCTAACTTTGGGACATGGACGACGGGGACATCAGGATCGGCAGCGCCGAGCGCGAGCAGGCGCTCGCCGCGCTGGCGGAGCACCACGCGGCCGGACGGCTCGACGCGAACGTCTACGAGGACCGTCGCGGCCGCGCCACCGATGCCGTCGTCCGGCGCGACCTCACCGAGCTCTTCGTCGACCTGCCCGAGCCGCGGCCGAAGCCTGAGCAGGCCGCGCTGTCCCGTCCGTCCGCCGGCGAGGTGCAGCCGGCCGCGCCGGGGTCCGCGCGGGCCAGGACCGCCCGGGCGCTCGTCGGACTCTCGCCCTTCATCGCCGTCGCGCTCTTCCTCTGGACCGGGCGCTGGTGGTGGTTCCTGCTCATCCCGGCACTGGCCGTGATCGCCAGGAACTTCGACGACTGACGGTCGCTCCGCCCTCGCCGGATCCGGCGGCGTCCCCGCGCGTCAGCGCAGGTTGGCGACCAGCTCGGCGGGCTCGACCTTCGGACCGGTGAAGAACGGGATCTCCTCACGCACGTGCCGACGGGCCCGTGAGGCACGCAGCTCGCGCATGAGGTCCACGATGCGGTGCAGCTCATCGGCCTCGAAGGCCAGCAGCCACTCGTAGTCGCCCAGCGCGAACGAGGCGATGGTGTTGGCCCGCACGTCCGGGAAGTCCCGGGCCATCTGGCCGTGCTCGCGCAGCATGTCGCGGCGCTCGCCGTCCTCGAGGAGGTACCACTCGTAGGAGCGGACGAAGGGGTAGACGCAGATGTACTTGCGGGCGACCTCGTCGGCCATGAACGCCGGGATGTGGCTCTTGTTGAACTCCGCCGGACGGTGCAGGGCAGCGTTGCTCCAGACCGGCTCGAGGTGCTGGCCGAGCTCGGTGCGCAGGAGGCGGTGGTAGGCGGACTGCAGCTGCTCGATGGTCTCGGCGTGCCACCAGACCATGAAGTCGGCGTCGCCGCGCAGGCCGGCGACGTCATAGAGGCCGCGCACCACGACGCCCTCCTCGGCGAGGTCGGCCAGGAAGGTCTCGAGCTCGGCCAGCACCTTGGCGCGGTCGTCGCCGAGGGGGGTGACGCTGCTGAACACCGACCACATGCAGTAGCGGATGGTGTCGTTGATCTCTCGCATCTGGGTCGGGGTCAGGCGCTCGCTCATGCCCCCATCATCCCTCGCGGGCCGAGGGCGCCGAGCAGCGGGTCAGTCGCCGTCCAGGACCGCCCGGGCGGCCGCCCGTCCGGAAGCGATGCAGGCCGGGATCCCGACCCCGTCGTAGGCCGCCCCGCACAGGGCGAGCGCCGGCGGCAGAGCGCGGGTCGGCGCCAGTCGGGCACGGTGCCCCACGGCATACTGCGGCAGTCCTCCGCCCCAGCGCTGCACGTGCGTGGCCACGGGACCTGGCATCCCGGGACCGAGCACGGTGCGCAGGTCGTCGAGTGCCACGGTGACGAGCTCGTCGTCGGATCGCTGGAGGGTCGACTCCTCACGGTGGCGCCCCACCGAGGCCCGCAGGAACGTGCGGTCGGGGTGGGCGGCGGCCAGCCAGGGCCACTTGACCGAGCTGAAGGTGGACGCCTTGATCGTCAGCGCCTCGGTGGGAGGCACGAGGAAGCCGCTCCCGTCGAGGACCGCCGGGGACGGTCCCTCGAGGGCGAGCGTCACGATTGCCATGGACGCGTACTCGACGCCCGCGAGCGCCGCGGCGGCGGCTGGTGCGACGTCGCGGAGCAGACGGGAGGCGGGTGCGGCCGGCACGGCCACGACGACCGCGTCGAAACGTTCGTCGACCACCTCGGTCGTGGGTCCGGTCGAGACGACCCAGCCCTCCCCGTCGCGGCGCAGCCCGCGTGCCATCGAGCCCTTCCGGATCCGGACGCCGGCCGCGAGGAGCTCACGCTCGAGCACCTCGGGCAGCGTCCCGAGCCCGCCGTCGAGCGTGGCGAAGACGGGCCGGCCCGCGAGCGGCCCGCTCGCGGCAGCCTCGGCCGCGGACCGCGCCACCTCGAGCAGAGGACGCCCCTCGTGCGCGGCGGCGGCGAGCGCCGGCACGGCCTGCTCCGCGGAGATCTCACGGGCATGTCCCGCGTAGACGCCGGCCAGCAGCGGCTCGACCAGGCGGTCGGTCACGGCGGCGCCGAGCCGGGAGTCGACGAGGTCCCCCACCGAGACGTCGCCGGGCACCGGTCCGGCCACGACCTCGTGGGCGAGCCGCTCCACCTCCTCGTCGGTGAGCAGGCCCCGCACCGACTCGGGGTCCGAGGGCACCCCCATGAGGGTGCCGCGCGGCATCGGCCACCGCCTGCCCCTCGAGACGATCGCTGCACCGGCAGGCCCGGGGTGGGTGACGAGGCCCGCGACGCCGAGCTGCTCGAAGAGGGTCAGCGCCTCCGGCCTGCGGGCCAGGACCGACTCGGCGCCGACGTCGATGCGGTGGCCGCCGACGTCCTCGAGGCGCAGCTTGCCCCCGAGCCGGTCCGAGCCCTCTAGGACCGTCACCGACACGTCCGCGTCGTGGCTGCTGAGCTCCCACGCGGCCGAGAGCCCGCTGATGCCCCCGCCGATGACCGCGACCGTCCTGACCATGGCGCCACTCTCCCATCCCGGCCCGAGCGGTTTGGTCGAGCCCCTGCCCATGGGAGAGGCTTGGCGCATGGGCACCCCCGCGCTCCTCGAGACCCAGCCTCCCGCGGAGCTCTCCGGGCTCGTCGGCATCGCGTACCGCGTCATCCAGTCCCTCGGCGAGTGGGGCGTCGGTGCGCTGACCTTCCTCGAGACGGTCGTCCCGCCCATCCCCAGCGAGGTCGTGCTCCCGCTCGCGGGCTTCATCGCCCGCCAGGGCGGCCTGGGCCTGACGCTGCTGCTCGTGACGAGCACGATCGGCTCCTACCTCGGTGCCCTCACGCTCTACCTGCTGGCGGCCCGGCTCGGGCAGGATCGGGCCATCGACGTCTGCGCGCGACTCCCCCTCGTCGACCGGCACGACTTCGAGCGTGCGACGGAGTGGTTCACCGACCACGGCAGGCGGTCGATCTTCCTCGGCCGGCTCGTGCCGGGCGTGCGCAGCCTCGTCTCGCTGCCCGCCGGCGCCGTCCGCATGCCGCTCGTGCGGTTCTCCGTCTTCACGGTCGCCGGGAGCGCCCTGTGGAACGGGCTGCTCATCGGGCTCGGCTGGGTGCTCGGGTCGCGGTACGAGCTCGTCGACCAGTACTCGTCGGTCCTGGACTGGGTCGTCCGGGTCGCCGTGGTGGGCCTGCTCGGCTGGCTCGTCGTGCGGCGCCTCCGTCGCGGGCGGGCGGGCAGCGAGCACGCGACCGGCGAGCACGCGGCGCGCGAACAGCACTGACCCCGCCGGGACCCCAGCCGGTCCGTCGCAACGTTCCGGTCGGCCCGCGTGTCTCTGGAGACAAGCACGTCGCCACGCACACCGCGCGCCAGCTGCACCAGCCGGTCCCGCGCGGGAGGCGACCCGTCGGAAGGTCTGCCATGACTGCTGCGTCCCACCTGCCACAGCTGCCGCGCCTCGCGTCCCGCCCTCCGGCGCGGCGCCGGCTCCTCATCGCCCTCGCCCTCGTCGTCGCGGTGGTCGGTCTGTCGATCCCCATCGGCCTCAGGGCCGTCCACAGCTCGTCCTCCGAGTCGTCAGCGGCCTCGTCATCCTCAGCAGGGGCGGCGTCCGGCGAGGCCGCGCGCAACGGCGCCGCCGGCAACGGCGTGGTGGGATCGGGCGTCAGCCCGCAGACCGATGCCAACGCCGGAGCGAAGGCCCCCGCCGCCGACAGCGGCGCCGCCCAGGGCACCGGGCTCGGGGCCTCGGTCGCGGTGATCGAGTCGAAGATCGCCCGCTCCGCGTGGCTCGGGATCAAGGTCGCCGACCTGGCGGGGTCGGCCGGGCGCGTTCGCGTCATCGCCACCGACGCGGGCGGCCAGGTGACCTCGGAGAACGTCGTCACGTCCGCCGACCCGACGGGTGGCCCGGTAGGCTCGAACGGCGTGGACCCCCGGTTCGAGTCGGGAGCGTCGGTGCCGAGCATCGGGGTCGACGAGGCCCGCCTCGTGCTCAGCGTCCCGGCCAAGGCGCTCGACGACGTGCTGACCCGGCTGTCCGCGATCGGGACCGTCAGCTACCGCTCGTCGCAGTCGCAGGACGTCACCGACACCTACATCGACACGAAGTCCCGGATCCAGCCCATGCGCGACGGGATCGAGCGGGTGCGGGCCCTGCTGGCCAAGACGACCGACCTCCAGCAGGTCATCACGCTCGAGAGCGAGCTGAGCCGCCGTCAGGCCGACCTGGACTCGCTCGAGCAGCGCCTCGCCAAGCTCGACGCGATGACGACGATGAGCGATGTCACCGTGACCCTCTGGACCGACGCGACGTCCCCGGTGCCTGTCGACGACGGCATCTCCGGCGGGCTGCGCACGGCGTGGGACAGCCTGCTCGGGTCGGTGACGGTCATCCTCACCGGGCTCGCCGCGCTGCTGCCCTGGCTCGTCCTCCTCGTCCCGCTGGGCCTGCTGGCCCTGCGGATGTGGCGTCGCCACAGCGTGCGTATGCCGTCCGCCTCGTTCCCGACGGCCGGTGGCCCGGCTGCCGGGCCGGCCGGGGCGACGGACCCTGCCCCGGCTGCGGCGACCGCTGCACAGTCCGGGACCGGACCGTCGTCAGGTGACTGAGGGTCCGGGACGCGTCGGCGACCTGGTCGGCGGCTCGGTCAGCGGCTCGGTGAGCGGCTCGGTCAGTGGCTCCGTCAGCGGCTCGGTCAGCGGCCGAGCCGCTGGCGCAGCAGGTCGGCGACCTGACGGACCTCGCGCACGTGGAGCGCGTGCGCGATGCCGAGGTAGATGACGCCGAAGACGAGACCGACGAGGCCGATCTCCAGCGCGCTGGCGAACATCCGCTTGAGCGCCGACGCCGAGCTGTCGATGGCTGCGCCGGTGATGGGGTGCAGCACGAGCGTGACGCCCCACGCGACGAGCCCGGCGACGAGGGACGCGATGCCGACGCGCGACAGGGTGACGAGACCGCCGGACAGCCCCAGCGGCCCGGTGCGGCGGCGCAGCAGGAAGAGGCCGACGCCCGAGCTGACGACGTTGCCGACCGTCTGGCCCATGGCCATGATGCCGATGGCCCAGACCGGGTTGATGAAGAGGGTGACGACACCGGCGAGAGCGCTGATGCCGGTGAGCAGGACCTGCATGACGACGGTCGGCTTGCCGTCCTCGAGCGCGAAGAACATGCGGTAGCAGAGCAGGTCGAGACCGAACGGCACGAGGCCGAGGATCATGATGATGAGCACGCTCGCCGAGACCTCGACCGACCTCGGGTCGATGCCCGGGTTGAGCAGCGCGACGATGGGGTTGGCGAGCACGATGACCGCCACCATGATCGGTACGTTGGCCACGAGCGGCATGACGAGGCCGGTCCGGAAGTCGCGGCGCAGGCTGTCCTTGTCGCCGGACGCGGCGGCCGCCGAGAAGCGTGGGAAGAGCGCCGTGATGATCGACACGGTGATGAAGGCGTGCGGCAGCATGAACAGCGTGAAGGCGATGCTGTAGGCCATCGGCCCGCGAGCCGCGCCCTCCAGCCCGAGCTCATTGGCCTGGGCCGTGGCGTTGTTGAGCACGCCCTGGCTGATGAAGAAGCCCACCTGTGACACCGCGAGTCCGCCGAAGGCCCAGAGGGCCAGCCTGCTGACGCCGCCGAGGCCCACACCGCGCAGGCCCCACCGAGGCCGGTAGTGGAAGCCGGTGCGGCGCAGCGCGGGCACGAGCGAGAGCGCCTGCACGACGACGGACAGGGTGGCCGAGCCGGCGAAGAGCCAGATCATCGGACCGGTCCACTCCGAGGGCGCACGGGGACCGTGGTGGCCCCCGGGTCCGTCCTGGTCGCCCCGTCCGAAGATGACGAGGAAGAGCACGAGGCCCGCCACGGCGACGACGTTGGCGATGAAGGGCGCCCATGCGAACGCGCCGAAGCGGCCACGCGCGTTGAGGATCTGTCCAAGGAGAGCGAAGAGGCCGTAGAAGAAGATCTGGGGCAGGCAGATGAGCGAGAAGGCGAGCGCGAGGTCCTTGAAGTCCGGCGAGGACTTGCCGGCCAGCAGCCACACGAACCCCCCGGCGCCCGCCATGACGACGACGGTGATGAGCGCCATCCCGGCGAGGGCCACGGTGATGACGCGGTCGGTGAACTCCTGCCCACCGTCCTCGAGCTTCATGGCGCGCGCGAGCGACGGGATGAGCACCGCGTTGAGGATGCCGCCCGCCGCGAGGACGTAGAGGACGTTGGGGAGGGTGTTGGCCAGGGAGAAGGCGTCGCCGGCCAGCTGCGCACCGATGATGGCGGTGATGAGCCCGTTGCGCACCACCCCGAGGATGCGCGAGGCCACAGACCCACCGAGCATGGTGAGGCTGGAGCGAGCGACTGACGGAGCCGCTGTGGTCATCGGCGGCTCGAGCACTCGTGGACGAGCGCGGTCACGCGCGTGAGCACGTCCGGGTCCACGTTGGGCAGCACGCCGTGGCCGAGGTTGAAGATGTGGCCCGGCGCGTGCCGGCCCTCCTCGACGATCTCGCGCACGCGGCGCTCGAGGGCGTCCCACGGCGCGAACAGCAGGGCGGGGTCGAGGTTGCCCTGCACGGCATACGACGGCCCGAGCCTCGCCACCGCGTCGGTCAGCGACACGCGGTAGTCGACCCCCACGACCTCGGCACCGGCCTCGCCCATGAGCGAGAGCAGCTCGCCCGTGCCGACGCCGAAGTGGATGCGCGGGACGTCGAGGTCCGCGACGGCGGCGAGCGCGACCGCGGAGTGCGGCATGGCCCGCGCGGTGTAGTCGGCCCGGGACAGGGCGCCGGCCCACGAGTCGAAGAGCTGGACGGCGCTCGCACCGGCCTGTGCCTGCACGCGTAGGAACTCGCCGGAGATCTGGGCGAGCCTGGCGCACAGGGCGTCCCACAGCTCGGGGTCGCCGTGCATGAGGGCCTTGGTCTTCTCGTGGTTCTTCGAGGGACCACCCTCGACGAGGTAGGAGGCCAGGGTGAACGGCGCACCGGCGAAACCGATGAGCGGGATGTCGCCGAGCTCGCGCACGAGCTGCTGCACGGCCTCGGTGACGAAGGGCACGTGCTCGGGCGTCAGGGGGACGAGCTGGTCGAGGTCGGCGGCCGTGCGGATCGGGCGGGCCACGACCGGGCCCACCCCCGGGACGATGTCGAGGTCGACACCGATCGCCTTGAGCGGCACGACGATGTCGCTGAAGAAGATGGCCGCGTCGACGCCGTGGCGCCGCACGGGCTGCAGCGTGATCTCGGTGACGAGCTCGGGGCGCATGCACGACTCGAGCATCGGGATGCCCTCGCGGACGGCGCGATACTCCGGCAGGGAACGCCCCGCCTGCCGCATGAACCACACGGGCGTCCGGGTGACCGACTCGCGGCGCGCAGCGCGGACGAGGTCGCTCTGGCGGGTGGCTGGCGGGGCTGTGGTCGGCACCGGACAATCCTGCCACGGCGGCCGGGTGGGGCCGCGCCACGCGCGTCCGGCGCGCCCTGAGGACAGATCGCCCGACTCCGGCATACCCTCATCTGGTGCACACGCGAACGTTGCCGGGCAACCACGGCGCGGTCTTCGCCAGGACGCTCAGCGCCCTGCGAGACGTCCGTCTGCGCTCGGAGGTGCGCCTGACGGAGGTGCCTGCGCCCACGCGCATCGCCCCGTACGCCGCAGCCCTGACCGCCGACGTCATCGACATCGCGGACCCCGACGACGACCTGGCCACCGGCCGGTTCGTCGTGCTGCACGACCCCGCCGCCCCCGACACGTGGGACGGCCAGTGGCGCATCGTCACCTTCGCCCGGGCCGAGCTCGAGCCCGAGCTGGCTGGCGACCCGATGCTCGGCGCCGTCGGCTGGTCCTGGCTCACCGACTCCCTGACCAACCGGGGGCTGGGCTGGACGGCCGAGGCCGGCACCGTCACGCGGGTCGTCAGCGAGAGCTTCGCCGGCCTCGCCGACCGCGAGGCGAGCGTCGAGATGGAGATCCGCGCCTCGTGGACGCCGGTGGGCGGCGACGCCGCCGACCACCTCCGCGCCTGGGCCGACATGCTGTGCACCATCGCCGGCATCCCGCCCCTGCCCGACGGCGTCGTCCCCCTACCGGGGCAGCGACGGTGACGGCAGAGCCGAACGAGCCCACCGACGACCTCGACGCCGCCGACGCCGACCTCGCACCAGACCTCGTCCCAGACCTCGTCCCGCTGACGCACCCGCGCGACGGCGTGCCCGACGTCGTCGTGGACGAGCGCACGCTCATGCGAGCCGCCGAGGCCATCGGCGCGGGCACCGGCCCCGTCGGCATCGACGCCGAGCGCGCGTCCGGCTACCGCTACGGCCAGCGCGCCTACCTCGTCCAGATCCGCCGTGAGGGGTCCGGGTCCTGGCTCATCGACCCCATCGCCTGTCCCGACCTCTCCCCCGTCGGCGAGGCCATCGGCGACGCCGAGTGGATCCTGCACGCGGCGACCCAGGACCTCCCGTGCCTCGCCGAGGTGGGCCTGCGGCCCCAGTCGCTCTTCGACACCGAGCTCGGCGGGCGCCTGGCCGGGCTGCCCCGCGTCGGGCTCGGCGCCATGGTCGAGCACTACCTCGGGCTCCAGCTCGCCAAGGAGCACTCCGCCGTCGACTGGTCGGTGCGCCCGCTGCCCGAGCCCTGGCTGCGGTACGCCGCGCTCGACGTCGAGGTGCTCGTCGACCTGCGCGACGCGGTGGCCGCCGAGCTGGCGTCGCAGGGCAAGATCGCGTGGGCGACCGAGGAGTTCGAGCACCTGCTCGACTTCACCGGCCCCGAGCCCCGCGTCGACCCGTGGCGGCGCACGTCCGGCATGCACAAGGTGCGGGGCCGTCGTGGCCTCGCCATCGTGCGCGAGCTGTGGCTCTGGCGCGACGCCGTGGCGCAGCAGCGCGACACCTCGCCGGGGCGGGTGCTGCCCGACGCGGCGATCAGCGAGATCGCCATCGCCAACCAGCGGGCCACCAGGGCGCCGCGCACCGTGGGCTCCGCCGAGCCTCGGCTCGCGCGGTCGATCCGGCGCCACCAGGAGGCGATCATCGAGGTCATCGGCCAGGCCCTCGCCCTGCCCGAGGACGACCTGCCGGTCCTGTCGCTCCCGCCGAGCGGCCCGCCGCCGCCCAAGGCGTGGGCCGACCGCGACCCCGTCGCCGCCGCCCGCCTCGCCCGGGCCCGCGAGCTGCTCGGGGCCGTCTCCGAGGAGCTGGCCGTTCCCGTCGAGAACCTCCTGACCCCCGACCTGCTCCGCCGCTTCCTCTGGGAGAGCCCGGCAGCCCCGACGACCGCCGAGGTCGCCGACGCCCTGGTGGCCCTCGGTGCCCGCCGCTGGCAGACGACGATCACCGCGCCGTTGATCTCGCTCGCCTGCACCGAGAATCCCCCGGCCTGAGCCGGCCGACCGGTCGTCGAGCCGCGGTGTCGCAGCGGTCCCCGGACCACGTCGGCGTCGGTGCGCGCGTTCGTGAGGATGGTCACCCGAGCGGCCATCCCACCCGAAGTTACCGGGAAGTAGTATCGAGGAGGCCGCGCTCCGCCGCGGCCCGATGCCGGCGCCCGACGCCGGCCCATCGACCCTGATCCACCGCGATCACCCTCGATCCACTGGGAGGCACTGTGCCCCGCGCACTCAATGAGGTCGTCTTCGTCGACGGCGTCCGGACGCCCTTCGGCAAGGCCGGCGACAAGGGCATGTACGCCCAGACCCGCGCCGACGACCTCGTCATCCGATGCATCCGCGAGCTGCTGCACCGCAACCCCAACCTGCCCAAGGACAAGGTCGAGGAGGTCGCCATCGCCGCGACCACCCAGATCGGTGACCAGGGCCTGACGCTCGGCCGCACCGCCGCCCTCCTCTCGGGCCTGCCGAACACGACCCCCGGCTACTCCATCGACCGCATGTGCGCCGGTGCGATGACCGCGGTGACCAACACCGCGAGCTCGATCGCCTTCGGCGCCTACGACATCGCCATCGCCGGCGGCGTCGAGCACATGGGCCGCCACCCCATGGGTGAGGGCGTCGACCCCAACCCGCGCATCGTCGCCGAGAAGATCGTCGACCCCGACGCGCTCGTCATGGGCAAGACCGCCGAGAACCTCCACGACCGCTTCCCGCAGCTGACCAAGCAGCGCTCCGACGCGTTCGCCGTCGGCAGCCAGGACAAGCTCGCCAAGGCGTATGCCGACGGCAAGATCCAGCGCGACCTCGTCAGCGTCGCCACGCGGCACGCCGAGAAGGGCTGGGGCCTGGCCACCGCCGACGAGCCGCCGCGTCCGGGCACGACGGTCGAGGACCTCGGCCAGCTCAAAACGCCGTTCCGTGCGCACGGCAACGTCACCGCCGGCAACGCCGCCGGTCTCAACGACGGCGCCACGGCCTGCCTGCTCGCCTCCGAGCAGGCAGCGACGGAGCTCGGCCTGCCGGTCCGCATGCGCCTGGTCTCCTGGTCCTTCGTCGGCGTCGAGCCCGAGGTCATGGGTGTCGGCCCGGTGCCGGCCACCGAGAAGGCCCTGGCCAAGGCCGGCCTCACGATCGAGGACATCGGCCTGTTCGAGCTCAACGAGGCGTTCGCCGTGCAGGTGCTCGCCTTCCTCGACCACTTCGGCATCGCCGACGACGACCCGCGCGTCAACGAGTACGGCGGCGCCATCGCCACCGGCCACCCGCTCGCCAGCTCGGGCGTGCGCCTCATGACCCAGCTCGCCCGCCAGTTCGAGGAGCACCCCGAGGTGCGCTACGGCCTGACCGCCATGTGCATCGGCATCGGCATGGGCGGCGCCGTCATCTGGGAGAACCCGCACCACGAGGCCTACGAGTCCTCGACGAGCACGACCGACGAGGAGGTCGCCAAGTGAGCACCACGACGACTGAGAAGGCAACGACCGCAGCCGATTTCGCGACCGAGGTCGTGACGCACACCCCCGTGCAGGACGTCGCGCTCCCGGGTGGTGCGGGCACGCTCGCCCTCGTCACGCTCGACAACGGCTTCGACCACACCAAGCCCAACACCTTCGGCCCGCAGTCGATCGCCGGCCTCACCGCCACGGTCGCCCGCCTGCGCGAGCGCGCCGAGGCCGGCGAGATCGTCGCCGTCGCCGTCACCGGCAAGCCGTTCATCTTCGCCGTGGGCGCGGACCTCACCGGGGTGCCGTTCATCGGGTCCCGCGACCAGGCGATCGAGATCGCGCAGGCCGGCCACGCGGCATACGCCGCCTTCTCCGACCTGCCCGTCCCGACGTTCGCGTTCGTCAACGGCGCGGCCATGGGCGGCGGTGTCGAGCTGGCGCTGTCGGCGACCTACCGCACGATGAGCGCGGGCGTGCCCGCCGTCGCGCTGCCAGAGGTCTTCCTCGGCCTCGTGCCCGGCTGGGGTGGCTGCTGGATGCTGCCCAACCTCGTCGGGATCGAGAAGGCACTCACCGTCGTCATCGACAACCCGCTGAGCCAGAACCGCATGCTCAAGGGGGTCGACGCGTACAAGCTCGGCATGGCCGACGTGCTGCTCGAGCCGGCCGACTTCCTCGAGGAGTCCATCGCCTGGGCCGCACGCGTGCTGTCCGGCGAGCTCACGGTCGAGCGTCCCGAGGTCGACCGCGACGAGACGGCGTGGGACGCCGCGATCGCCAAGGCCAGGAAGCTCGCCGACGTCAAGACCGGCCGCCAGGCCAGGAGCCCGTATGCCGCGCTCGACCTGCTCTCGGCCGCGCGCACCGCGACCCGCGAGGAGGGCTTCGCCGCCGAGGACGAGGTGCTCGCCGACCTGCTCATGAGCGATGAGCTGCGGGCCGGGCTCTATGCCTTCGACCTCGTGCAGAAGCGTGCCAAGCGCCCGGCCGGAGCGCCCGACAAGGGCCTCGCCCGGAACGTCACCAAGGTCGGCATCGTCGGTGCCGGTCTGATGGCGAGCCAGCTCGCGCTGCTCTTCATCCAGCGCCTGCAGGTGCCGGTCGTGCTCACCGACATCGACGACGAGCGGGTCGCCAAGGGCGTCGGCTACGTCCACGCCGAGCTCGACAAGCTCGCGGGCAAGGGCCGGCTGAACCCCGACAAGCTCAACCGCTACAAGGCCCTCGTGACCGGTTCGACGAGCAAGGACGGCTTCTCCGACGCCGACTTCGTCATCGAGGCCGTCTTCGAGGAGATGTCGGTCAAGCAGCAGGTCTTCGCCGAGGTCGAGGCCGTCGTCTCGCCCGAGTGCGTCCTGGCGACGAACACCTCGAGCCTGTCGATCGCCGAGATGGCCTCGCAGCTCCAGCACCCGGAGCGGGTCGTCGGCTTCCACTTCTTCAACCCGGTCGCCGTCATGCCGCTGCTCGAGGTCATTCCGGGCGAGCGCACCGACGACGCCACTCTCGCAACGGCCTTCGCCGTGGGCAAGGCGCTGAAGAAGACGTGCATCCGCGCCGCGGACCGCCCGTCGTTCATCGTCAACCGCCTGCTCGGGCGCTTCATGGGCGAGGCCGCGAAGATCCTCGACGAGGGCACCCCGATCGAGGTCGTCGACCGCGCCTTCGCGGGCCTGGCGCCGATGCCGCCGTTCGTCCTCATCGGGCTCGTCGGCCCGGCCATCGCACTGCACAACGGCGAGACGCTCGTGAAGGCGTTCCCGGACCGCTTCTACGCCTCTCCGACGCTCCAGCGGATCGTCGCGGCCGGCAAGCGCGGCTTCTACGACCTGAGCTCCGGGCGCCCGGTCCTCGACCCCGAGGTCGCCGAGCTCATCGAGAAGCCCGCCGACCCGGTCGTGCTCGACCTGGCCCAGGTGCGCGAGCGCGTGCTCACGGTCCTCGCCGACGAGGCGCGCCGGATGCTCGACGAGGGCGTCGCGCAGGCCCCGATGGACATCGACCTCGCGATGATCACCGGTGCCGGCTTCCAGTTCTGGAACGGCGGCATCACGCCGCTCCTCGACCGCACCGGCGTGGCCGAGGCCGTCACCGGCGCGCGGTTCCTCCCGGTCGGCGTCGCCGACGCACGCGGCTGAGGCGCCTGACGAGGACCCGCGACCGGGCCCTTCCCGTCCCACGTGCCGAACGCGTGCGACGGGAGGGGCTCGACCTGCGTCACGGCAGCAAGTGCGCCGCGAGTCCCCGCTCGATGAAGGCGCTGAACTGCTCGGACGTCCAGCCCCCTTCGGTGACGAGCCTCCCGTAGAACGTCGTGTAGAGCAGGAGCACGTCCCGGGCCTGCTCCACGGTCACGTCCGCCCGCAGGTAACCGCCGTCGAGGAGGTACGCCGCGTTGTGCTCCATGCGCGCGGCACGCTCACCCTCGATCTGGGCATGGAGCTCGGCGGCCTCGCGGTCGACGTGGGCGGCGCTCTCGACGAGCCGGTGGACAGGGTCCCCCACGGCACCCACCTCAGCCGCCAGGCGGGCCCAGTTCCGGATGATGGCGGACCCGTCGGCGGCGGCACGGGACCCGGCGTCGCTGCGCGTCTCCGCATGGGTGGGTCCGGAACCGGCCAGCGACCGGTCCCAGACCGCCTTGAGCAGACCTGCCTTGGAGCCGAACCACTTGTAGACGCTCTCGACGGAGACATCCGCCTCGGCCGCGACCTCGGCGAGGGTCGTGGCGGCGAAGCCTCGGGCCAGGAAGAGACTGCGGGCTGCCGCGACGACCGCGTCGCGGCGTTGGGCGGCGCGCGCGCGACGAGCGGAGGCGTCGTAGCGACGCCTTGGACCTTCGTCCATGGGTCCCTTGACGGCGGACGTCATGAGGAGCATCCTCTCGAATAGATACAGGAGACTGTATCCAATGCAAGGGAGACCTGATGGACAAGACTCGCACTCCCACCCAGGTGCTGGACCGACTGGTAGCAGCCGTGAATGCGCATGACCTGGACGGCCTCGTCGGCTGCTTCGCCGAGACCTACGCCCTGACGGACCCCGTCCACCCGGCGCGGTCCTTCACCGGAGCAGCCCAGGTGCGCAAGAACTGGAACACGGTGTTCAACGCCGTGCCCGACGTGCGCCTGGACGTGGAGGGCAAGGCCGTCACCGACGCCGGCTTCTGGCTCGAGGGCACTCAAGTCGGCACGCGGTGGGACGGCCGACGACTGGAGACCCGGATGGTCTTCATCGCCGTCATCGCCGACGGCCGCATCAGCAGCGCACACATGTATGCCGCGCCGGTCGAGCCGGGCGGCCCTGACATCGACGCGGTGTTCGCCGCCATGGCCGGACACGCTCCCTCCGTCGGGAACACCGTCGACGAGACCAGCACCCACCGAGCCTCGCAGCCATGATCACCGTGGTCGGTGGGACCGGGAGGCTCGGACGCCTCGTCATCGCCCGCCTGGTGGCCCAGGGGCTGCCTGTGAGGGCCGCGGGGAGGTCGGCACCGGTCACGCCGGTGCCCGGGGCGGAGTTCGTCGCCGCCGACGTGCGCGACCCCGCGTCGCTGCCCCCCGCGCTGGCGGGCTCACGAGTCGTGGTCTCTGCCGTGCACGGCATGGACCCCGCCGCCGGCGAGTCACCTGCCACCGTCGACCGCAACGGCAACCGCAACCTGGTCCGAGCCGCCCGCGAGACGGGCGCTGACATCGTGCTCGTGTCGATCGTGGGTGCTCGGGACGACCACCCCATCGAGCTCTTCAGGATGAAGGCAGCAGCGGAGGCGGCGCTCGTGGAGGAGGCGGCGGCATACGGGCTCGGGTGGACGATCGTGCGCGCAACCGCGTTTGCGGACATGTGGCTGGACCTCTTCCGCAGCACGGCCGGCCGATCGGGCGTCCCCAAGGTCCTGGGCCGGGGCCGCAACCCCGTGAACTTCGTGGCGGTCGACGACGTCGCCGTGGCTGTCGCCCGAGCCTGCACGGACCCCTCCCTGCACGGCCAGGTCGTCGAGGTCGCGGGCGAGGACCTCACCGAGACCGCCCTGGCCGGCCTGGTGACGAGGCCCGGCCGTCGTCCCGCTCACATCCCGACCCCTGTGGTCTGGGCGGTCGGAAACGTCCTGCGGCCGGTCCGTCCGGGCCTTGCCCGGGTCGCCCGGCAGGCACTCCTGATGGAGCGGGTCCCGATGCGCGCCGACCCCGTTCCCGGGCATCAGCAGCACCCGTGGCTCCCGCTGACGCCCGTGTCCACGCTCGTGGCCCCCTGAAAGTGAGACGGCCGGCCACGCCCGACTTGCGATAACTCATATATGAGTTAGCCTCGACGTCGTGTCTCAGACCTACCTCACCCGGATCGGCGGACTCATCCGCGACGCGCGACGCCACAAGGGGATGACCCAGTCGGACCTCGCGGAGCTGCTCGGCACCTCCCAGGGCGCCGTGACCCGCATCGAGCAGGGCAAGCAGAACCTCAGCCTCGACATGCTCGCCAAGATCGGTGACGCGCTCGACTCGGAGTTCGTCTCGCTCGGCCACTCCGGCCCGCAGCACCTGCGCATCGTCGGCGGCCAGAAGCTCACCGGCTCGATCGACGTCAAGACCTCGAAGAACGCCGCCGTCGCGCTCCTGTGCGCCGCCCTGCTCAACCGCGGCCGCACGACCCTGCGCAGCCTCGCCCGCATCGAGGAGGTCAACCGCATCCTCGAGGTGCTCGCCTCGATCGGCGTGCGCACGCGCTGGCTCCCCGACAGCAACGACCTCGAGATCATCCCGCCGGCCGAGCTCAACCTCGACGACATCGACGTCGCGGCCGCCCGCCGCACGCGCACGGTCATCATGTTCCTCGGCCCGCTGCTGCACGAGCACGAGGCCTTCCAGCTGCCGTATGCCGGGGGCTGCGACCTCGGCACCCGCACCGTCGAGCCGCACCTGGCGGCCCTGCGCTCCTTCGGGCTCGAGGTCACCGCGACGCACGGCTTCTACGAGGCGCGCTCCGACCGGTCCGTCTCGCCCGAGCGGGCCATCGTGCTCACGGAGCGCGGCGACACCGTCACTGAGAACGTCCTCATGGCTGCCGCCCGGCACGCCGGCACGACGGTGATCCGCAACGCGAGCCCCAACTACATGGTCCAGGACCTGTGCTTCTTCCTCGAGAAGCTCGGCGTCCGCATCGAGGGCATCGGCACGACGACCCTGACCGTCCACGGCATCGCCGACATCGACGTCGACGTCGAGTACTCCCCCAGCGAGGACCCGATCGAGGCCATGAGCCTCATCGCGGCCGCCGTCGTCACCGACAGCTCGATCACGATCCGCCGGGTGCCCATCGAGTTCATCGAGATCGAGCTCGCGACCCTCGACGGCATGGGCATGAAGTACGACCTCTCGCCGGAGTACACCTCGGCCAACGGCAAGACGCGTCTCGTCGACTTGACGACGATCCCCGGCCCGCTGCAGGCCCCGACCGACAAGATCCACCCGATGCCGTTCCCGGGCCTCAACATCGACAACCTGCCCTTCTTCGCGCTCATCGGGGCCGTCGCCGAGGGCAGCACGATGATCCACGACTGGGTCTACGAGAACCGGGCGATCTACCTCACCGAGCTGACCAAGGTCGGGGCCAAGGTGCAGCTGCTCGACCCGCACCGCGTCATCGTCGAGGGCCCGACCCGCTGGCGGGCGGCCGAGGTCGTGTGCCCGCCGGCCCTGCGCCCCGGCGTCGTCGTGCTGCTCGCCATGCTCGCCGCTCCCGGCACCTCGGTGCTGCGCAACGTCTACGTCATCAACCGCGGCTACGAGGACCTCGCCGAGCGCCTCAACGCCCTGGGCGCCACGATCGAGGTCTTCCGCGACATCTGAGCGCCGGGTCGTGGGGTCGTCGCGACGGCCGGGTCCGCACGGATCCGGCCGTCGCGGCATGCATGGTTGTGGTCGTTCGCAGGGGCGGACGGTCTCCACATGGGATCCGGGGTTTTGTGTTCGGTGACCACACAGGTGGCCCGCACCCGTCTCCCTAGTCTTCCCGCATGCCCGACGCCCGCACCGACGCCCGCGACGACGCCCCGGACTCCCTCCTGAGGGTCCCCACGGCGGTCAACCAGCCCATCGACCTCACCGGCCGGACCGCCCTCGTCACCGGGGCCGCCAGCGGCATCGGCGCCAGCGTGGCCCGCGCGCTCGCGGGCGCCGGCGCCAAGGTGCACGCCGTCGACCGGGACACCGACGGGCTCGCGGCCATGGCGGACGGCTGGGACATCGCGACGATCACGGCGGATCTCGCCGACCTCGACTCCCTCGCCGAGCTGCCGACCGAGGTCGACATCCTCGTCAACAACGCCGGCATCCAGCACGTCAGCCCCATCGAGGACTTCCCGCTCGACCGGTTCGACCTCATCCTCGACCTCATGCTCGTGTCGCCGTTCCGCCTCATCCGCCAGAGCCTTCCCCACATGTACGACCGCGGCTGGGGCCGGGTCATCAACGTCTCGAGCGTCCACGGCCTGCGCGCCAGCGCGTTCAAGTCGGCCTACGTCACCGCCAAGCACGGCCTCGAAGGGCTGTCGAAGGTCGTCGCGCTCGAGGGTGGCCCGCACGGCGTCACCTCGACGTGCATCAACCCCGCCTACGTGCGTACGCCCCTGGTGGAGAAGCAGATCGCCGACCAGGCCCGCACGCACGAGATCCCCGAGTCCGAGGTGGTCGAGAAGGTCATGCTGGCGCCCGTCGCCGTCAAGCGGCTCGTCGAGCCCGACGAGGTCGCGGCCCTCGCCCTCTTCCTGTGCGGGCCCGCCTCCGGCTCGGTGAGCGGGACGTCCTTCTCGATGGACGGTGGCTGGACCGCGCACTGACGCCGGTCTCCCCCACCTCCCGCCGACCCGACCCACCTAGGATCTGCCCGTGGTCACCCGCAGCGAGACGTCGACAGCAGAACAGGTCATCCACCTGCTCGAGCTGCTGGCCGCCGACGCCTCCGTCGCCGAGATCGCAGCCGCCGAGGCCCCCGCGGAGGCCCGTGACCTCGCGCTGCGGATCACGGGCGCGCGCGAGGTGCACCAGCACCGTGAGGCCGGGCTCGCGGCCCTGCTCGACACGGCACGCGAGCTGGCGACCGAGAGCGACCCGGGCTCGGTCCTCGACGCCATCGTGCGACGCGCGCGCCGGCTCGTCGGCACCGACCTCGCCTACCTCACCCTCTACGACCCCGAGGCCGGCGACACCTTCATGCGCGCCACCGACGGCTCGGTCTCGGCGGCGTTCCAGTCGGTGCGCCTCGCGCTCGGTGCGGGCCTCGGAGGTCTCGTCGCGTCGACGCACAAGCCGTACTGGACGGCCGACTACTGGGCCGACGAGCGCTTCCGCCACACCAACGCCATCGACGGCGCGGTCGGCGAGGAGGGCATCATCGCTATCTGCGGGACCCCGCTCATCGTCGAGAAGCACTTCGTCGGCGTGCTCTTCGCGGCCAACCGCTCCTCACGACCGTTCACCCGGGAGGAGGTCGGCCTGCTCGGCAACCTCGCGACGCTCGCGGCCGTCACCCTGGTGCAGACCCGCGCCCTCGCGGACGCCGAGAACGCCCTGGCAGCGCTCTCCGACGCCCACGAGACGGTCCGGCACTACGCCGACGGGGTCGAGAAGGCAGCAGCCGCGCACGACCGCTTCGCCTCGCTCGTGCTCGGCGGCGGCGGCGTCGACGACATCACGCACGCCCTCGCCGAGCTGCTCGGCGGGTGGGCCGTCCTCGTCGACGAGAACGGCGCACGGCACAGCGCAGCGGGCCCCGCCCCCGAGCCCGACGCATCGGGCCACGACCCCGTCGCGGCCCTCGACGCCCTGCCGGGACTCGGCACCGGGCGTCTCGTCGAGCGCGACGGCGTCTACGCCGTCGCCGTGACCGCTGCCCGCGAACGCCTCGGCACCATCTACGTCGGCGGCCTGACCCTGGGCGACTCCGACCAGCGCACCGTGGAACGGGCAGGGGTCGTGACGGCTCTCGTGCTCCTCTTCGAGCGCCAGGCCGCCGACGCGCGGCAGTCGGCCCGCAACCGGCTCGTCAGCGACCTCGTCAGCAGGCGAGGTGGGCGCGAGGAGCGGCTGACGCTCGCGCGCACCGTGGGCTTCGACCCGCAGAAGCCGTTCTGCCTGCTCGTGCTGCGGGGCGAGGAGCCCGGCGGCCACCGGGCCCTGCTCATCTCGGCGAGCGCGGCCACCGGCGAGGCCTCCCTCGTCGGCACCCACGACGGCGACGTCGTTGCCCTGGTGCCCGGCAGCGACGCCGACGGCCTGGCCCGCGCCGTGGCCGCGCGCATCGGCAAGCGCACGTGCGTCACCGTCGCCGGTGTGGGGCCGGTCAGCGACGTGGACGACATCGCCGACGCGCACGAGGAAGGGCACCGGACCGTCGGGGCCCTCATCGCGCTCGGCCACCGCGGCAAGGGCGCGGCCGCGACGCAGCTCGGCTTCGCCGGGCTCATCGTGGGCTCCGAGCCAGACGTCGACGAGTACGTCCGCAAGCTGCTCGGGCCCGTCGTCGACTACGACGAGCGGCGGGGCACCGACCTCGTCGGGACGCTCGCGGCATACTTCGCCGCCGGCGGGAGCCCGCGGCACGCCGCAGGGACCCTGCACGTCCACGTCAACACCGTCTCGCAGCGGCTCGAGCGCATCACGGCCCTGCTCGGCGAGTCGTGGCAGCAGCCCGACCAGTCCCTGGAGCTGCAGATCGCGTTGCGCCTCCGGGCGTTGCAGGCCCCGGCCTGAGGTCCGGACCACGTCCGGCCGGGGCCACTCCGCCCAGGCGTCAGGGCACGGGCGTCACCGACGGGAACGCCCACGTCCCGTCGAGCACCTCGGACCGGGGTCGGTAGAGGCGCACGAGGTAGTTCCACCCCTCCTTGATGCCGAGACAGTTGGGTCGCCCGTCGCCGCACCCCCCGAAGTGCACGGTCACGCTCCCGTCCGGATCCCGCTGCGCCGTCAGGTTGTTGAGGCTCACGGCGCTCCCGTCGTCGTCGAAGTAACCGTCCGAGTTGTAGAGCGAGATGGACCAGAAGCCGTCCACGGGGACGTCCCGGACCGTCAGCTGGTACTCCCCCACCGGCAGCCCGGGGTCGACGTTGACGTAGGTGGCCTCGCCGGAGGGCAGCCCGCCCCACCCGGCGGCGGTTCCGATGAGGTGGCGCACCGGGTCGACCTCCAGCCGCGACCCGAAGGCCCTGTCGAAGCCGGGATAGCCCTTGGCGAGCTCGAGCAGGGCCGCACGCGTGCGGTCCAGGGACGCCGCGTCGTAGTCGGGAGTCGTGAACGGCCGGCTGGCGGCGGCCGTCAGGCGGATGCGGTCCTGCAGGGCGTTGACCGCCGCGACGTCGTCCGGGTCCGCGGGGTCGACGAGCGTGCGGATCGCGACGAGCACGACGTCGGTGTCGTGGCGGTCGGTCGTCAGCTCGTGGTCGCCGGGCTCGTGGAGCACCTCGTTGATGTAGTGGTCCCGGTTCACGACCATGGCCGAGAGGTACCGGCCCTGTGTGTCGGGCAGCGTCAGCGTGGCGCCCTCACTGATGTCGACGACCGCCGCGCTGTAGAGGGTGTCGCGGTTCATCCGGATCACCGGCTGGTGGTCCAGAGGCGTGGGCGTCCGGTTGTGGTTGAGCCTGTTGACGCCGCCGGCGTCCGCGAGCACGGCCGCGAACATCCGGTCGGTCTCGGCCCGGACGAAGTTGTCTGCGTTGACATGTTGAGCGCTCATGTCGGCAGTTTGGGGACGCAGGTTCCCCCGCGGCATCACCCTCAGGCGGTGAAACGTCCGCCTTGGGCTGACTGGTCCTCAGCTGCGCAGCTGACGGTCCAGGGCGTCCGCGACGGCCGCGACCCCACGGTCGCCGAGGATCACGTCGTAGTGGTTGGCGTCGACCTTCGTCGTGCGCACGCCCTCCGGCACGCCGAGCGCCGCGAGCCGCGCCTCGTCGTAGAGCCCCTGCGGCTCGTCGAGCAGGCCGCGCTCGGCCCAGACGAGCTCGGCCCCGACGCCGAGCCCGACGGCCGTCCGCAGGCCCGCGTGAGTCTCCCGGTCGGCCATCACGGCGGCCCCGTCGGCGCGGATCGCCTCGAGCACGCACGTGCTGCGCCACTGGCCGTCGTCGGGGTCCTGCACGAGGTCGTGCTCGATGTAGGCGCGCGCGGCGTCCCCGCCGGGACCCTCGAGCACCGGCCCGAGGGCGGGGTGCGCCGCCCAGAAGCCGAGGTATGCCGTGGGGTCGGCGAAGCGCATCGAGAGGCGGTCCATGGCCGGCCCGATGACCGACTGGAGCGCGGCGTCGACGTCGAGGTCGTCCGGCACGGGGAAGGCGAGGCCGCCGTCGACGAGGACGGCGGCGGGGAAGCGCTCCGGGTGGCGCGCCGCGGCGAGAGCCGCGACGAAGGCACCCATCGAGTGCCCGACGAGCACGGGCGCCGATCCGAAGACGGTCGCGATGGAGGTGAGGTCGTCGACGTGGACTCCGAGGCCGTAGGGACCGGGGGCTGAGCGGCTGTCACCGCGTCCGCGCAGATCCGGGGCGAGGAACCGCACGGCGCCGGGGCCGTGCCGGCGGCCGACCTCCTCCGCGACGCGCGCCCAGGACAGGCCGTTGGCGGTGATGCCGTGGACCGCGAGCACGACCGGGGCGTCGGCCGCGGGAGACCCGAGGCTGATGTCGTGGATGGCGAGGCTGCCCTCCGGCAGCTCGATGACGAAGGCGGACGGTGTGGCACTCATCGAGACCCTGACCTCCTGATCAGTCTGCCGCCGAGACCGGTCAGCCCGGACGGAGCGAAGTAGACCACGACGATGAAGAAGACGCCGAGGATGAAGAGCGGCTGCGAGAGCACCTGACGGACGACGTCGGGCAGGCCCTGCAGCACGGCGGAGCTGCTGACCTCGACGAGCCGTGCGTCGGCGTAGGTGTAGAGCACGCCCCCGAGCAGCGCCCCCCACCGGCTGCCGGCACCGCCGAGCACGACCATGACGAGCAGCGACAGCGTGAACTCGGAGGTGGTCAGGTGCGGGTTCGACCCGCCGAGCACCAGCGCGTGGACGACGCCGCCGAGGGCGCCGAGGAAGGAGCCGGCGACGAGCGCGAGGAGCCTGACGCGGTAGGTGCCCAGCCCGAGCACGGCGGCGCGCTGCTCGTTCTCGCGGACGGCCGCCATGGCGTGGCCGGCCCGCGACCGCACGAGGAGGGTCACGGCGACCCACGCGACGACGACGAAGCCGAGGGCGAGCCAGTAGCGGTACGGCGCGTTGACCACGCCCACGAGCAGGTCCGGCACGGCGTCGCGGTCGAGCGGGCGACCCTCCTCACCTCCGGTCACTCCCCCGGGGTTGCGCATGACGATGATCGAGGCCGCCTGCGCGAAGGCCAGCGTCACCATGGCGAAGGCGATGCCGCCGACCCGGAGCGCGACGGCGCCCACGACGAGGGCGAGCAGGGTCGACAGGCCGAGGGCCGCCAGCACCGCCAGCGGCAGCGGCAGGTCCCAGGTCGAGAGCGAGATGGTCAGCAGGTAGCTGCCCGCGGCGACGAACAGGGCATGCCCGAAGCTGAGCAGGCCGGTGCGACCGAAGAGGACGTCGTAGCTCAGGGCGATGCCGCCGACGACGAGGCAGGTGGCGAGCAGCTGCAGGGAACCGGGGCCGTTGACCCGCCCGGGCAGCAGGCCGGGCACCTCGACGGGGACGTACGGCAGATAGGCGAGGACCGCGAGCACGACGACGGGCAACAGGCGTTGGAGCAGGTGAGCTCGCCCTTGCGGCCGCTGCCCTGCCGGACGTGGTGCGGCTGTGTCGTCGTCGTCGACGGCGACCTCGCCCGAGGACGTATGCGTGTCGGTCAGGTGGTCGGTCGGCGACGTCATGCCGTCGCTCCCTTCAGGGACGTCGGTCGGAGCAGGAGCACCAGCGCGAGCAGGAGCACGACCGACAGGTCGCCGACCCCGCTCGCGGCGTAGTAGTTCGCGAGCTGCTGGACGAGCCCGACGACCACGGCGGCGACCGCGGTGCCCGTCAGCGAGCCCATGCCGCCGATGACGACGACGATGAAGGCGAAGATGAGCAGGGAGCCGCCCTGCGCCGGCGAGACCGCCCCGGCGTACTGCGAGTAGAGCACGCCCGCCAGCCCGGCCGCGGCGCCGCCGAGGGCGAAGACGACGGTGAAGGTCCGGTGCACGTTGATGCCGAGGGCCTCGACCATGGTCCGGTTCTCGACCCCAGCCCGGATGACCAGGCCCAGGCGGGTCAGGTGCAGCAGCGCCAGCAGTCCGGCAAAGAGCAGACCGGCCACGAGGACGTAGACGAAGCGGTCGTTCGGCAGCCGGGCACCGAGCACGTCCGTCGTCCCGCTCATCCAGACGGGCTTGTCCACCGCTCGGGGGTCCGCGCCCCAGATGCCCTGTGCTGCAGCGACACCCGCGAGCGAGAGGCCGACCGTGACGAGCACCTGCTGGATGTGGTGGCGGTAGAGGGGGCGGATCAGCACGACCTCGACGACGAGGCCCACCAGCGCTCCGACGCAGACGCCTGCAGCGATCCCGACGAGCAGCCGCCCGGCCACGGGCCAGGCGGTGGGCAGCGCGCCCATCGTCAGCCACGCGGCGTAGGCGCCCGCGGTCATGAAGGCGCCGTGCGCGAAGTTGAGCACGCCCATGAGGCCGTAGATGAGGCTCAACCCGCTCGCGGCGATGAAGTAGAGCGCGCCGAGGCCCAGGCCCGTCGCGAGGAGGAGGACGAGGTCGCTCATGCCACCCCCTCCCGCCGCATCGAGACCCCGAGCAGCTCACGGGTCAGGTCGGCGTCGGCCACGAGGTCCGCGGCGGCTCCACGGTGCACGACCCTCCCGGCGTCGAGGACGACGACCCGGTCGGCGATCCGGCGCACGAGCGGCAGGTTCTGCTCGACGAGCAGGACCGGGGTGGTCCGCGCCACCTCCGCGAGCACGTCGGCGACCT
Source organism: Terrabacter tumescens (assembly GCF_014646815.1). Lineage (GTDB taxonomy): Bacteria > Actinomycetota > Actinomycetes > Actinomycetales > Dermatophilaceae > Terrabacter > Terrabacter tumescens. Next base: position 547,294 of record NZ_BMNZ01000001.1, on the reverse strand, counting down.
CCGTGACGAGCTTGGGTGCGAGGCCCTTGGTCGGCTCGTCGATGAGCAGGAGGGCGTTGTCGCGCAGCAGCACCCGGGCCAGCGACACCATCTGCTGCTGACCGCCCGACAGCGTGCCGGCCCGCTGTCCGCGTCGCGCGACGAGGTCTGGGAAGAGCCGCCCGACCACGGGCGCCTCGACGCCCTGGTCGGGTGCCACGAGCCGGAGGTTCTCGTCGACGGTCAGGCCGCCGAACACCTCTCGGTCCTCGGGGACGTAGCCGATGCCGCCGCGGACGATCTTGGCCGTCGATGTCGTCTGGATCTCGCTGCCCTGCAGCAGGATCCGGCCAGACCTTGGCGCCAACCCGATGACCGCCTTGAGGGTCGTCGTCTTGCCGACGCCGTTGCGTCCGAGGAGCGCGGTGACGCCGGTCGCCGGCACCTCGAAGGACACCCCCTGGAGGATGTGCGAACCGCCGTAGCGGACGTGCACGTCGTCGAGCTCCAGGACGGGGGCGGTCCCCGCCCCGTCACGGGGCGAGGAGTTCCGATCAGTCACAGTGCTTCTCCCAGATAGGCCTGCTGGACCCGCTCGTCACTCGTCACCTCGGTCGGCGCACCGACCGCGAGCAGCTGGCCGTGGTGGAGCACCGCGACGCGGTCGGCGAGCCCGAGGACGACGTGCATGTGGTGCTCGACCATCGCCACGGCGACCCCCGAGTCGCGGACCTCGCCGATGATCTCGGTCAGCCCGTCGACGTCCTCCGCCGACACCCCGGCCATCGGCTCGTCGAGCAGCAGCACCGCCGGCTCGGACGCGAGGGACATGGCGAGCTCGAGCTTGCGACGGTCGCCGTGCGAGAGGTCACGCGCCAGCGTCGCCGCGCGACCCGGCATACGCACCCTGTCCAGCAGCGAGTCGATGACGCCCGTGGTCGCCGAGCCCGCGGCGCGGAACGGCGAGAAGGGCGCGGCGCCGGACGCCTGAACCGCCAGGCGCACGTTCTCCCCGGCCGTGAGACCGTCGAAGAGGGCCGACGTCTGGAACGACCGCGCCAGTCCCATCCGGGCTCGGCGCGTGGCGCTTGCCTGCGTGACGTCCCTGTCCTGCAGGGTGATCCGGCCACTGGACGGACGCGTCACCCCGCTGAGGATGTTGACGAACGACGACTTGCCCGCCCCGTTGGGGCCGATGATGCCGAGCAGCTCACCGGCCCCCACGGTCAGGGAGACGTCGTCGAGGATCTGGGCGCCGCCGACCTTCCAGCCGACCGCTTGTGCGCTGATCACGACCGGTGGTGTCCGGTCACTTGAAGGGGGTGACGGGCGGTGCGACGGCCTCGGCCCCGAGCGTGTCGACGAGCTGCGGGACGACGTTGCTGCCGTCCTTCTTCAGCGACGCCGTGAACATCGGCTGCAGCAGGGCGTGGTCCTCGGCGCGGATCTCGAGCGAGCCCTTGGGGCCGTCGAACTTCCAGCCCTCGAGCGAGGTCACCATCTTCTCGACGTCGCCGCCACCCGCCTCGAGCGCGTGGACGATCATCTGGCCCGCCACGAAGCCGTCGTTGGTGAAGAGGTCGACCGTGGCGCCCTGCTTCTTCAGGCCCGCTTCGAGCGCCTGGTACGCCGCGTTGTCGGCCGCGCCCTCGAAGAAGTGCGAGAGGAAGTTGATCTTCGTGGCCACCTCGCCGAAGAGGGCGTGCGTGGCCTTGATGTCGAGGCCGGTGACGACCTTCGTGGTGTCGAAGACGCCCTGCTGCCCGAGCGTCGTCCACATGGCGGTGGCGTTGGCACCGGCCCAGGCGACGAAGAGCAGGTCCGGGGCGGCGCCCTTGACCTTGGTGGCGAACGGCGTCAGGTCGGTGGCGGCGGCCGGCACCTCGACGGAGCTCACAGTGGCACCCTTCGCACCGAGGACGGCCGTGACCGCGGCGACGTTCGCCTTGCCGAAGGCGCTGTCCTGGGCGAGGACCGTGACCTTCTTGCCCTTGACGTCGCCGAGCATGCTGCCCGCGGTCGCGACGTCCTGGTACGTCTGGCGCCCCGAGCGGAAGGTGTAGCGGTTCGCGCCCGTCACGGCGTCGGCCGCTGCCGGACCCGAGATGAAGAGGACCTTGTTGTCCTTGGCCAGCGGGGCCACCTGCAGGGCGACGCCGCTCGACGTCGAACCGGCGATGATCGTGTTGCCCTGTCCGATGAGGTCGGTCGCGGAGGCGACGGCCTTGGCGGGGTCACCCGCGTCGTCCTGCTCGGTGATCGAGATCGTGCGGCCGGCGACCGCGCCGGTCCCCTTGGTGGCGTAGTCGATGCCGGCCGTGAGGCCCTGACGGTACTGCTGGCCGTAGGTGGCGAGCGGACCGGACTTGGAGTAGACGAGGCCGACCTTGTACGGCGCGCCCGAGTTGCCCGACGCTCCCCCGGCGCCGGCCGTGCCGTTGTCGGCCGGTGCACCCGGCTGGCCCGGAGACCCGCAGGCCGCGACCGACAGCGTGATCATGACGCTCGCGAGCGCGAGACTCCACCGCTTGGACACCGATGTCCTCCACCTCTGGCGGGCGCTCGCGCCTTTGCTGCAACGAGATCCGTTGACGCCCAACCGTTTCGGCGAAAGTAGTTCAGCCTCGAACGGACGGCGGTGGGACCGGACGCCACAAAGACGATCTCGGCATGTGTCTCGCCCCCACCGTCGCGGGTCGGATCACCAATTCCCCGGGAGGTGTCACGGGACGGGCTGCTGTCTCGTCCAGATGGGTGAAGGCACGAAACCGACGAGTGAAGGAGCACGACATGAGGATCCTGGTGGCAGGGGCGACCGGTGCGATGGGGCGGCAGCTGGTGCCGCGTCTGGTGCGAGCCGGGCACGAGGTTCACGGGATGAGCCGCAGCGAGTCCAAGCGGGAGCTGCTGCGCGAGCTGGGGGCGGTCCCCGTGGTGGCGGACGCGCTCGACCCGGACCAGGTGGCGCGGGCGGTCGCCACGGCGAGCCCGGACGTGGTCGTGCACCAGCTCACGGCGATCGGGCCGATGGACATGCGCCACTTCGACCGGGCGTTCGCGGGGACGAACCGGCTGCGGACCGAGGGCACGGACCACCTGCTCTCGGCGGCCCGGGCGGTCGGGGTGACACGGTTCGTAGCGCAGAGCTTCTTCGCCGGCTACGACCGGGTGGGTGGCCCGGTGAAGACGGAGGACGACCCGTTCGGCACCGAGCCCCCGGCCGGGATGGAGCAGACGGTCGGTGCCATCCGGCACGTCGAGGACGCGGTGCTCGCGGCGACGTGGACCGAGGGCCTCGTCCTGAGGTACGGCGGCTTCTACGGCCCGCACACCTCGCTCGGCCCCGACGGTGAGCAGACCGAGGCCGTCCGCCGCAGGAGGTTCCCCGTCGTCGGCGACGGAGGCGGTGTGTGGTCGTTCGTCCACATCGCCGACGCGGCCGACGCGACGGTCGCCGCCGTCGAACGCGGGGCTCCCGGCGTCTACAACGTCGTCGACGACGAGCCGGCGACCGTGGCGACGTGGCTGCCGCTGCTGGCCGAGGCGCTCGGCGCGCCCGCGCCGATGCGGGTGCCCCGGCTGGTCGGGAAGCTGCTCGCGGGCGAGACTGGCGCCGTGATGATGACCGAGCTGCGGGGTGCGTCCAACGCCAGGGCCAGGCGTGAGCTGGGGTGGAGCCCGGCGCACGCCACGTGGCGGGACGGCTTCCGCGAGCTCGGTGCTCAGGTCCGGGTCGAGGGCGGCGCGGCGGCGTGAGCGGCGACGAGGTCACGCGGGCAGCCTCGCCCGAACGCGAGCAGCTACTGGTGAGCCTGAGACCGGTGGCCTTCGGCATCGCCTACCGGATGCTCGGGAGCGTCGCCGAGGCGGAGGACGTCGTCCAGGAGGCGCTGCTGCGGGTCCACCGCTCCCTCGAGGCAGGCGAGCAGCTCGCCTCCCCACGGGCGTTCACGGCGACCGTCACCACCCGACTCGCGATGGACGAGCTGAGGTCCGCGCGGGTCCGTCGGGAGCGGTACGTCGGGGACTGGCTGCCCGAGCCCCTCCTCACGGACGGGTCGGCGGCCGCCCAGGACCCGGCGCGTCAGGCCGAGACCGCCGACTCGCTGTCCATGGCGCTGCTCGTGCTGCTCGAGAGCCTGTCGCCGGAGCAGCGCGCCGTGCTGCTGCTCCACGACGTGTTCGGCTACGGCTACGACGAGGTCGCGACGATCGTCGGAAAGGGCGAGGCCAACGTGCGCCAGCTCGCCGTCCGGGCGCGACGTCACGTCGAGGAGCGGCGCCCGCGGTTCACGGCCACGGCCGAGAAGCAGACCGAGCTGGCGAGCCGCTTCTTCGCCGCTGCCCGGACCGGCGACCTCGCCGGCCTCGAGTCCTTGCTGGCGCACGACGTCGAGCTCGTGGGTGACGGGGGCGGCAAGGCGCCGTCGCTGGCACGCTCGCAGCGCGGTCGCAGCCGCGTAGCGCACACGCTCACCAACTGGCTGCGCGCGCTGCGCCGGCTGCCCGACGTGGAGATCCGGCTCGCCGAGGTCAACGGCGACCCGGGCGCGATGTTCCTTGTCGAGGGCCGCCTGCTCGCCGTCTGGGCCCTCGACGTCGTCGACGGACAGGTCGCGGGCGTCCGAGCGGTCGTCAACCCCGACAAGCTCGTCCACCTCGGCCCCGTCGGCGACGCCTACGCCCTCGTCCGCCGGCTGGGCGGCGAACGTCCCGGCGACTGAGTCTCCGGACGGGTCTCCGGCCGAGGTCGACTCGAAGGTCAGCCGCGCCGGTCGGCGACGGCCCACGAGGCCGCCGCGCTGACGGCGGCCACGCTGAGGACCGACGGCCAGGCGCCGATCTTCTTCGCGAGCACGTGCGACCCGGCGAAGCCGCCGAGGTAGACCGCTGCGAGCCCGGCAGCGGCGCCTCCCCCGGCCTTGGCGACCCAGCTGCGGCCGGCATACAGTCCGGCGGCGCCGAGCACGACGCCGCCGAGCGGACGGACCCCGCTCTCGCGGGCGACGACGTAGCCGCCGACGAGTCCGAGGGCGGCGATGGGCGCGGTCGTCACGTCGGTGGCGTCTCGGAGCTGCATGGGCCCGATCCTAGGCAACGGCTCTGTGCAGCGGCTGGGTGGGAGCCGAGGCACGCCACCGTCTCCACGGGGTCGGGATCAGAGCCGGCCCTCGAGGTCGACGACGAGCTGGTCGGCGGTGAGGCCGAGCTCCTCGAGGATCTGCGCCCGCGACGCGTGGTCGAGGAAGCGCTTCGGGATGCCGTAGGTGTGCACCGGGACCTCGAGCCGGGCCTCGCGCAGGGCGAAGGTCACCGCCGCGCCGACCCCGCCGCTGACGAGGTTGTCCTCCACGACCGCCACGGCGCCCGCCTGCCGCGCGAGCGACACGACGTCGTCGCTGACGGGAAGCACCCAGCGGGGGTCGACGACGCGGACCGTGCGGCCGTGGGCAGCGATCTTCTCGCCCGCCTCGATCGCGAGCCCGGCGAAGGCGCCGACCCCGACGATGAGCAGGTCGACGTCCCCACCGGAGTTCTCGAAGAGCACGTCGACGTCACCGGCGGAGCGCACGGCCGTCAGCGGGTCGGCGACGTCACCCTTGGGGAATCGGATCACGGTCGGTGCGTCGGAGACATCGAGCGCCTCGCGCAGCTGGCGCTTGACCTGGTCGCCGTCGCGGGGCGCTGCGAGCCGCAGCCCCGGCACGATCGAGGTGAGCGTCATGTCCCACATGCCGTTGTGCGAGGCGCCGTCGCTGCCGGTCACGCCGGCGCGGTCGAGGATGAAGGTCACGCCGGCCTTGTGCAGCGCGCAGTCCATGAGCAGCTGGTCGAACGCACGGTTGAGGAAGGTCGCGTAGACGGCGACGACGGGGTGCATCCCGGAGTAGGCGAGGCCCGAGGCCATCGTCACGGCGTGCTGCTCGGCGATGCCGACGTCGAAGACCCGGTCGGGGTAGGCGGCGGCGAAGCCGTCGAGGCCCACGGGGATGAGCATGGCAGCGGTGAGGGCGACGACGTCGGGACGCTCGCGCCCGATCGCCACCATCTCCTCGTTGAACTCGTCGGTCCAGATGCGGCCGCCGACCTCGAAGGGCAGCCCGGTCTCCGGGTTGATCTTGCCGACGCTGTGGAACTGGTCGGCGTCGTCGTCGATGGCGGGCTGGTAGCCGCGGCCCTTCTGGGTGATGACGTGGACGATGACCGGACCGCCGAAGTCCTTGGCCTTGCGGAGGGCCCGCTCGAGCGCCTGCTCGTCGTGGCCGTCGACGGGGCCGAGGTACTTCAGCCCGAGGTCCTCGAACATGCCCTGCGGCGCGACGATGTCCTTGATGCCCTTCTTGACGCCGTGCAGCGTCTCGAACATCGCCCCACCGACCACGGGCGTCCTGGCCAGCGAGCGCTTGCCCCAGTCGAGGAACCGCTCGTAGCCACGGGTCGTGCGCAGCGTGGCGAGGTGGTCGGCGAGCCCGCCGATGGTCGGGGCGTACGAGCGCTCGTTGTCGTTGACGACGATGACGAGCGGCAGGGTCTTGTCGACGGCGATGTTGTTGATGGCCTCCCAGGCCATGCCGCCCGTGAGGGCGCCGTCACCGATGACGGCGACGGTGTGCCGGTCGGTCTCGCCGCTCAGACGCCGGCCCTTGGCGATGCCGTCGGCCCATGACAGCGCGGTCGAGGCGTGGGAGTTCTCGACGACGTCGTGCTCGGACTCGGCACGGCTCGGGTAGCCCGACAGGCCGCCCTTTTTCTTCAGCTTGCTGAAGTCCTGCCGTCCGGTGAGCAGCTTGTGCACGTAGGACTGGTGGCCGGTGTCGAAGACGAGCGTGTCGCGCGGCGAGTCGAAGACCCGGTGCAGCGCGATCGTCAGCTCGACGACGCCGAGGTTGGGCCCGAGGTGGCCTCCGGTCTTGGAGACCTCGCTGACGAGGAACGTGCGGATCTCCTCCGCCAGCGTCGGCAGCTGGTCGGCCGACAGCGCCTTGAGCGCCGCCGGGCTCGTGATCGTCTCCAGCAGGGCCACGCTGCGTCGTCCTCTCGGTGGGTCGGTCCGTTCCCACACGGGTGGGTCGGTCGAGTCTACGGGTCAACGCGCGGGGGCTCCCAACGGTGCGCACCGGACGCTGTCGACCTCGTCACACGACTCTCACAGCCGCGGCGCGAACACCTTGCCCTGCAGCGCCTCGTGGAGCAGCCGTGCCGAGCGGGACGCCGCGAGCAGCCGAATGCCCTCGGCCTCGATCTGGCCGAGGATCTCGGTCAGCGCCTCGGCCGGGACGTGGGGGCCGATGGCGACCCGGGCCTCCCGCCACGCGTCGCGCATCGCGACGACCTGGCCGTCGAGGTGCCGGCCGGCGAGCCACGCGAGCGCGATCGGGTGACGCCGCCACCCGGCATACGCCCGGTAGTCCGGCGGGCACTGGTCGAGCAGCCACAGCACGGCGCGCTCCTCCCAGCCCGGCGTGTGCGCCGGCGGGACGCCCGGCGGCCACCCGGGAGGGGTGTGCCCGTGCTGGACCGGCGGTGTCGGACTCGGCATGCCCCCAGTCTGCCTCGCCTAGTCTCGGACCATGACGACGGTCAGCTGGGTGACGGCCTTCCTCGACCTGCCGCCGGACGCCCACGAGGCGGGCACCCGCTTCTGGTCCGCGGTGACAGCGTATGCCGTGTCGCCGCCTCGCGGGGAGCACGCCGAGTTCACGACGCTCGTCCCGCCGGTCGGCGACCCGTTCCTGAAGATCCAGCGCACGAGCGGTGGCTCGTCGACGACCCCCGGACTGCACCTCGACCTGCACGTGACCTCGGCCGCGGACTCCGCCGCACGCGCCGAGGGGCTGGGAGCCGAGGTCGTGCAGCGGTCCGAGCACGGCTACGTCGTGCTGCGCTCGCCCGGCGGGTTCGTCTTCTGCTTCGTCCACGAGGTGCTCTCGGAGCGCCCGTGGCCGACCCGCTGGCCGCAGGAGCACGAGAGCGTCGTCGACCAGGTGTGCCTCGACATCCCGGCCGACAACTACGAGACGGAGTGCGCCTTCTGGTCCGCCCTGACCGGCTGGCCGGTGCGCGGGTCGGTGAGCCGACCGGAGTTCCGGCACCTCGTGCGACCGGACGGCATCCCGATCCGGTTCCTGCTCCAGCGGCTCGAGGCCTCGGAGGGTGGGCCGGTCACCGGCCACCTCGACCTGGCCTGCGACGACCGGCCGACCGAGGTGGCCCGCCACGAGGCCCTCGGCGCGACCGTCGTCGCCGACCACGGCGGCGGCTGGACCACGCTGCGCGACCCGGCGGGCGCGCTCTACTGCGTCACCGACCGGGACCCGCGCTCCGGCCTCGGCCGTTGACGAGCGGTGCGCACGCTGAAGAGCGTCCACACACCCGACCGCGCGTGACGAAGTGCCCACTCGACATCAGAACAGGTCGAGTGGGCACTTCGCTACAGCGTCCCGAAGCGAGCGGTCACCAGTTGGGCTCGCGGCGCGGAGCCCGGGGCAGCCGGTGCCGCTCGGGGTGGATGACGTAGACGATGCCGCCGCTGTGCGGCACCCAGACGTTCTCGAACTGCTCCCGGTCGTAGACGACGCGGACCTGGGCGTTGTCTCGGACGAGGTGCGAGGCGGGGTCGTTGCAGACGACGTCGCCATCGGGGGTGAAGCCGACGACGACCATGAGGTGCCCGTTGGTGCCGTAGCCGGCACCGTCGAGCTCGTCCTTCTCGAAGGAGACCGACGTGACGAGCGGGATGCCAGCGGCGATGAACTCCTCGGCCTCGGTCAGCGACCGCAGGCGGGTCACGAAGCCGCGCATCCGCGGGCGCGATGCCGCGTAGGCGGCGTTGAACGGCCAGTTGCCGCCGCCGTCGTAGGTGTAGTCGTAGACGTTGCGCGCGGCGAAGTCGACCTGCGGGTCGACCTCGTCGGGCATCGCCTCGGTCACCCAGGCCGTCTCGTCGCGACGGGGTCCCGCACCCCAGTAGGCGAGCACCATCGACGTCGAGGTCGGGGAGCACCAGGCCTCTCCCCCGTTGTCCCACTGGGGGAAGTGACCGATGTGGGTCTCCTGGGAGAAGGTGGGGACGTCGAGCACCCGGCCGCGGGCCCGGCCGTTGGGGCTGCGCGGCACGCGCTCGGTGTCCGGCAGGGCCGAGGCCATGGCCCCGACCGACCGCAGCCTCGGCGTCTGCCGGGTGCCGGTGGGACGCATCAGCCGCACGACGAGCTGCCACTCGTCGAGGACATGGCCCGTGCGCGTCGCGAGGGTGTCGGTGTAGACCGTGGCCACGGTGTCGCCCTGCCCCTTGACCGACGTGCGGTGGATGCCGCCGCCCTGGGCGGGGTCGTAGCGGCACCAGCGGCCGAGGACGTACTCCTTGGTGGCGACGCCGGCGCTGCGTCCGCGCACGGACACCTCGACCCAGGACCGGCCGGGGGTGTCGGCGTTCCACGACGCCACGAGCTCGGTGAGGCCGAAGCCGGGCCGGACCACGGGCGAGACCCACGTCGCGACGTCGTAGGACCGCGAGGTCGCGGTCGTGTCGAAGGGGTCGACGTGGTCGCGCTGCCCCGTGAAGCGCACTGGGCCGAGGTGCCGGCCACTCCACTCGCGGTAGGAGATGTGCCGGTCGCCCGGGTCGGACGCGACGACCGACGAGGCAACGGACGAGGCAGCGGCCGACCCGGCACCGGCGACACCGGCGACACCGGCGACACCGGCCACGCCGACAGCGGCGGCCGAGCCGAGCAGGACGCGGCGGCTCGGCGAGGCGACGGCGGCAGCGGGGACGGCAGGGACGACAGGGGTGGCGGGATGCGTCATGGCACACCTTCCGGGCGGGGGCTGGGGCGCGGTCAGTCAACACCCGAGCCACCGCCCCGCAGGGCCTTCGCGTGAAAGATTCTCGCGATGTGAGCAGCATGCGCAGGAAATTTACGCGCGCTTGACCGTCCTCACCCCCAGTTGGTCTCCGCGGGCGCCGCGGGAAGGGCGACGTTCCGCGGGTGCATGACGTAGGCCAGACCCCCGTTGTCGCCCAGCCAGACCCGCTCGAACTGGTCGCGCCGGTAGACGGTGCGCACCTCGTCGTTGCTCGCGACCCGGTGCGAGTTCGGGTCGTTCGACACGACGTCACCCTCGGCCGTGAAGCCGACGATCGTGAGCAGGTGCCCGTTCGTCTCATAGCCGGCGCCGTCGAGCTCGTCCTCCCGGAAGGTCACCGACACCACGAGCGGCACACCGGCGGCGACGAACGCCTCGGCCTCGGTCAGGTCGCGCAGCCGCGTGACGTAGGCGCGCAGGCCGCGGGTGCCGGCGTAGGCGGTGTTGAAGGCCCAGTTGCCGGCGCCGCCGTAGGAGCGGTCGAAGACGCGCCGCACCCCGTGGACCACCTCGGGGTCGACCTCGTGCCCGACCCAGGCCACCTCGTCGCGCTCGGGAGCGCGGCCCCAGTGCTCGAGCAGCATCGTCGTCGACGTCGGGGAGCACCACGACTGCCCACCGTTGTCCCACTCGGGGAAGGTGTCGATGTGGAGGCGCTGTGAGCGGGGCGGGACCGCAACCTCGTGGTCTCGGCCGACCCCCGGCAGGCTCGTCGGCTCGTCGGCCGCGATCTCGAAGCGCGAGGCCACGACAGCGACGAGCGTGACTGTGGGCCAGGCGATCTCGTCGGCAGCGACGGCGTGGGCGGTCACGCGCAGCTGCCACCGCTCGACGCCGTGGCCGGGGACCGCGACCCACGTGTCCGTCTCGACACGGCCGGTGGCGAAGTGCTGGTCCCGCAGCGTGGTGCGGGTGATCGGCGACTCCCCCGCCGGGTCGTCCTCGGCCCACCGCGCGAAGGTGAACCACGGCGTCCAGCCGTCCTGTCCGTCGACCCGACCCTCGATGAGCAGCCAGGTGCCAGCCGGGGTCCGGGCGTTCCACGACGGGATGAGCTCGGTTGCGGCGAAAGGCGACTCGACGACGGGTGACTCCCACACGCGTGCCGCGTAGGTGACCGGCTCGGCATCGTCGGCGTGGACGTCCACGTGGTCGGCGTCGGGCGCGGTCGACCAGTCGAAACCGGTCTCCCACACGGTCAGGAGGGCGTGTCGCTCAGTCACGCGACGAGCATGCCATCCGACTGCGTATGCCGCCCGGCCGGGTCCGGCCGAACCGGCCCGCCCGGGGAGGGCGGGGACGCGCCCGTCGGTGACGGACGGCATACGCCATCGAGGGGCTACGGCACGTCCTGCCGGGACGCCGGGACGCCGGGAACGACGACGGGCCCCGTGTGCCGCTGGGAGCGGCGGACGGGGCCCGTCGGGCGGTGCAGGTCAGCCGTTGACGAGCGACCGCAGGACGTACTGGAGGATGCCGCCGTTGCGGTAGTAGTCCGCTTCGCCGGGCGTGTCGATGCGCACGACCGCGTCGAACTCCACGGTCTCGCCCGACTCCTTCGTGGCGACGACCTTGACGGTCTTGGGCGTCGTGCCCTCGTTGAGGGCCGTGATGCCGGTGATCGAGAAGGTCTCGGTGCCGTCGAGGCCGAGCGAGTCGGCGTTCTGGCCCGCGGGGTACTGCAGCGGGATGACGCCCATGCCGATGAGGTTGGAGCGGTGGATGCGCTCGTAGCTCTCGGCGATGACGGCCTTGACCCCGAGCAGGCTCGTGCCCTTGGCGGCCCAGTCGCGCGAGCTGCCCGAGCCGTACTCCTTGCCCGACAGGATGACGAGCGGCGTGCCGGCAGCGGCGTAGCTCTGCGCGGCGTCGTAGATCGTCGTCTGCTCGCCGCCCTGGGTGAAGTCGCGCGTGAAGCCGCCCTCGACACCGTCGAGGAGGAGGTTCTTCAGGCGGATGTTGGCGAACGTGCCACGGATCATGACCTCGTGGTTGCCGCGGCGCGAGCCGTAGGAGTTGAAGTCCTTGCGCTCGATGCCGTGCTCGGCGAGGTACTTGCCGGCGGGGCTGTCGTTCTTGATCGCACCGGCCGGGCTGATGTGGTCGGTCGTGACCGAGTCGCCGAGCTTGGCGAGCACGCGGGCGCCCTCGATGTCGGCGACGGGCGTCGTCTCCATCGACATGCCGTCGAAGTACGGGGGCTTGCGCACGTAGGTCGACTCGCCGTCCCAGGCGAACGTGTCGCCCTCGGGGGTCGGGAGCGACTGCCAGCGCTCGTCGCCGGCGAAGACGTCGGCGTAGTCCTCGGTGAACATCTCCTGGCTGATCGAGGCCGCGATGGTGCGCTCGACGTCGGCCGGAGCCGGCCAGATGTCGTCGAGGAAGACGTCCTTGCCGTCGGTGTCCTGGCCGAGCGGCTGCGAGGCGAAGTCGAAGTCCATCGTGCCGGCGAGCGCGTAGGCGATGACGAGCGGCGGGCTCGCGAGGTAGTTCATCTTCACGTCCGGGTTGATGCGCCCCTCGAAGTTGCGGTTGCCCGACAGGACCGACGTGACCGCGAGGTCGTTGTCGTTGATCGCCTTGGAGATCTCGTCGTTGAGCGGTCCCGAGTTGCCGATGCACGTCGTGCAGCCGTAGCCGACGAGGTGGAAGCCGAGCTTCTCGAGGTAGGGCCACATGCCGGCCTTGTCGTAGTAGCCCGTGACGACCTTGGAGCCGGGGGCCATCGACGTCTTGACCCACGGGGCGACCGACAGGCCCTTCTCGACGGCGTTCTTGGCGAGCATCGCGGCCGCCATCATGACCGACGGGTTGGACGTGTTGGTGCAGCTCGTGATCGAGGCGATCGAGACGATGCCGTGGTCGATCTCAAAGGTGCGGCCCTCGGCGTCCGTGACGCTGACCTTCTTCGACGGGCGACCAGTGCCGTCGCCCTCGTCGGCCGGCTTCGAGCCGCCGTTGGTCCCGTCGGTCGTGCCCTGGGGCGACGGGTCGCTGGCCGGGAACGAGGAGGCAGCGCCCGCGTCACCCTCGTCGTGTGCGACGTACGTCGGGAGCACCTTGCGGAAGGACTCCTTGGCGTCGGTCAGGGCGATGCGGTCCTGCGGACGCTTCGGGCCGGCGATCGAGGGCACCACCGTCCCGAGGTCGAGCTCGAGGTACTCGCTGTAGCGGGCCTCGGGCTGGTCGGGGCCCGCCTTGAGCCACATGCCCTGCTCCTTGGCGTACGCCTCGACGAGGGCGACGCTCTCGTCGGAGCGGCCCGTGAGGCGTAGGTAGTCGAGCGTGACCTCGTCGATCGGGAAGATGGCGCACGTCGAGCCGAACTCGGGGCTCATGTTGCCGATGGTGGCGCGGTTGGCGAGCGGTACCTGGGAGACGCCCTCGCCGTAGAACTCGACGAACTTGCCGACGACGCCGTGCTTGCGCAGCATCTCGGTGATGGTGAGCACGACGTCGGTCGCCGTGGCTGCGACGGGGATCGAGCCGCTCAGCTTGAAGCCGACGACGCGCGGGATGAGCATCGAGACGGGCTGGCCGAGCATGGCCGCCTCGGCCTCGATGCCGCCGACGCCCCAGCCGAGCACGCCGAGGCCGTTGACCATCGTCGTGTGCGAGTCGGTGCCGACGCAGGTGTCGGGGTAGGCGACGCCGTCACGCACCATGACCGTGCGGGCCAGGTGCTCAATGTTGACCTGGTGGACGATGCCGGTGCCCGGCGGGACGACCTTGAAGTCGTCGAAGGCGGTCTGTCCCCAGCGCAGGAACTGGTAGCGCTCACGGTTGCGCTGGTACTCGATCTCGACGTTGCGCTCGAAGGCGTCGGCGCGGCCGAAGACGTCGATGATGACCGAGTGGTCGATGACGAGCTCGGCCGGGGCGAGCGGGTTGATCCGGGCCGGGTCGCCGCCGAGGTCGGCGACGGCCTCGCGCATCGTGGCGAGGTCGACGACGCACGGGACGCCGGTGAAGTCCTGCATGATCACGCGCGCGGGCGTGAACTGGATCTCCGTCGCCGGCTCGGCGTTCTCGTCCCACGAACCGATGGCGCGGATGTGGTCGGCGGTGATGTTCGCGCCGTCCTCAGTGCGCAGGAGGTTCTCGAGGAGGACCTTGAGGCTGTACGGCAGGGTCTCCTGCCCCTCGACCCCTGCGAGCCGGTAGATCTCGTAGGACTGACCCCCGACCTCGAGGGTCCCCTTGGCCTTGAAGCTGTCAACACTGCCCACGACGGGCTCCTTCCAGCAACTCTGATGTCACGGTGCTCGATTTATCTTGACGTCAAGATATACCTAACCACACGGGTTCGTCGATGTCAGTCCCTCCCTACCCGCCCATCCTCGCCCTCGCTCGGACGGCTGTCTGCCCCCTGGGGCCGGGCAGCGGCGGTCGGTCGCCGCGCAGACCACAGCAGCCCCTCGACCGGCTCGCCGGCCTCGAGTCGCAGGTGCACCGGTGTCGTGGTGACGTCGCTCAGGCCGGCCAGGGCGGAGACGGCCCGGAGGTGTTCGGTGCCGTGCGCGTAGCGCCCCGTCGGCGTCAGCCGCCACGGTCGGGACGGGTCGTCGAGACGCTCGACGGTCGCCACCAAGGTCCCTCCCGGGCGCAGCGCGCCGGCCACCGCCCGGGTCACCGCCTCGAGGTCGCCGAGGTAGCACAGCGTGTCCGCACAGACGACGAGGTCGTATGCCGCGTGCCGGGCTCGCAGGAACGCGCTCAGCTCCGCGCGGTGCAGGGCGTCGTAGCACCCGCGCAGCCGGGCCTGTCGCAACATGCCCACCGAGAGGTCGCACCCGACGAGGCTGCGGGCCCACGGTCGCACGAGGTCGCCGACGAGGCCGGTCCCGCACCCGAGGTCGGCCACGTCCAGCTCGCCGGTGGCCTCACCGACCCGCGCGCCCACGCGGTCGGCCACGAGGGTGGGCGCCCGGTAGCCGAGGCCGGCCAGGTGGTCGTCGAAGTCCTCGGCGCTCGCGTCGAAGAGCGTCTCGACGTAGTCGTCCGGGGCGCGCTCCGGAGCCGGCAGTCCGCCGAGGGCGGCGAGGCGGTGCCGGGCGCCCGGGTGGGCCGGGTCGAGCTCGGCCCACCGACGGACCAGGTCGAGGGCCTCGGCGGACCGCCCTTGACCAGTCAGGTGCAGCAGGGCGGCACCAACGGCCGCACGACCGAGCGCAGCACCCGGTTCGAGCTCCAGGACGTGCAGGCCGGCGCGGCCGGCACCGACGGGGTCACCTGCATGGCGGCGGGCCGTGGCGAGGTTGGCCCACGTCGGTGCGTCCTCGGGCTCCACGGCGAGGCTCGCCTCATAGGACGCGACGGCGGCGCCCGGGTGACCGGCCTCGAGCCGCATGTTGCCGAGGTCGTTGTGCAGGCTCGCGACCAGCGTCGGGTCGGTCGTGGCCGCGAGCGCCGATGCCATCAGCCGTTCCGCGGCCTCCTCGTCGCGGCGCAGGTGGGCCGCGACTGCGCGCAGGTGCACGACACGCACGTCGTCCGGTGCGGTCGGAGCACTGGCCACGTCGGCGAGGACGGCCTCGGCCCCCGGTCCGTCACCGGCGCGGATCCGCGCGAGGGCGAGCTCGAGCCGCTCGTCCACGGACCCGGGACGGCGCGGAGGAGCCGGTGCGCCCGAAACCGGGGTCAGCCCATCTTGTTCGATCGGATGTCCCACGTGACGCTGGACGTCCGGCCCGTCGCTCCCCCACCGGGTCCGGGCTCGGCGTAGTCGAAGCGGATCCAGGTCGGCTGGAGGGCCACCTCCTCGTCGACGACTTCCTCGTCCCCTGAGACGAGCACCTCGGTCACGACGAGGTCCTTCATCGTCACGGTGAGGGAGTCCTTGCGGGCCCCCGGCCGCACGACGTTGAGCACGGCGTCCTTGAGGTGCTTGCCGGTGGTGGCGAACGAGGTCAGCTGCGGCGAGGCGAGGTCGTAGTGGTGCACGATGCGCAGCTCGTGGGCGCGCGCCCGGCCCGCCCCGGCTCCGCCGCCGGCGGCGTTCGGTGCCGACGCCGTGACGCCCCAGTTCCAGGAGAGCACGTCGACGGCGCCCTTGTGGTCCTTGCTCTGGCTGCCGCCCTCGATGCCGTCGAACTTCATGAACGCATCCATGTCGCCTCCACCCGATGCCGAGCACTCCGTTCGACGCTAGCACCGCGCGGCGGCCGTCGAGCGGGTTCGAGGGGGCGGGCTCCTACGGTCCGGTGACCGCGGGCCTTACACCGCTCCTTCGAGCGCCTCGCGGAAGTGGGGGTCGAGCGGCGCCGAGGCACCGGCCTCGGTGTCGAACCAGACGTAGGTGATGACGCACGTCGCCGTGAGCAGCGACGCCTCGCCCCGGCGCCAGATCTCGTGGCGGAGCGTGAAGGACGACGTGCCGATGCGCTCCACGACCACCCGGATGTCGGCGTGGTCCAGGGGTTTGAGGCTTGCGGTCCAGTCGATCTCGGCGTGCCGCACGAGGGCCAGCCGGTGCTCGTCGGCGAAGCGGTAGGGCCCGTAGCCGACGCTGTCGAGGAAGGCCATCTTCGCGTCCTCGCACCACGTCAGGTAGTGCGAGTTGAACACGACCCCTGCCAGGTCGATCTCGGAGAACTTCACGGCCACGGGGTAGCTGAACGACATGCGCTCATCGTCTCGTGACGGCTGCACGCCCTCGGCATCGGGGCGGGTGACGCCTCCTGGAGCGGGGAGACCGAGGACACCGATCAGGACGCGGCGGTCGCGTCCCGGGGCTCGAGCACGGCGATGCACTCGACGTGGTGGGTCATCGGGAACGCGTCCCAGGCCTCGAGGGACGCGAGGCCGTAGCCGTGCGTCGCGGCGGCCCTGACATCGCGCGCGAGCGCCGAGGGGTCGCACGCGACGTAGACGACGCGGCGTGGCGACATCCGGGCGAGCAGCCCCATGACGTCCTTGCCGGCACCGGTGCGGGGCGGGTCGAGCACCGCGAGGTCCGCGGTGACGCCCTGCCCGACGAGCGAGCGCAGCTCGCGATCGACGCGGTTGGCGCGCCACTCGACGTTGTCGAGGTGCTCGGTGTTGACGGCGCCGTTCTCGACGGCGACGCGGTCACCCTCGACGCCGAGGACGAAGCCGTCCGGCGCCACGAGCTCACCGAGGCGCATCGTGAACAGCCCCGACCCGGCATACAGGTCGAGGACGCGGTCGCCGGGCTCGGCGCCCAGCAGCGCGACGACGCGCGACAGGAAGGTCGACGCCGCTCCGGGGTGCACCTGCCAGAAGCCACGGGCCGCGACGACGTACTCGCCCTCCCAGACGCCGTCGCGCGCGAGCTCGCCGACGACCCCGCCGTCGCCCGCCCCCTCGGGTGCGGGCAGCGGCACGAGCACCGGCTCGTCCGGGTGAACGGCGTCGACGACGTCGACCGACTCAAGGTCGGGCCACTCGGTGTCGAGCACCCCGCAGTCGATGACGCCCTGGGTCGCGATGGGGCAGTCGTCGACGCGCACGACGTCGCGGGACCGGTGGCGCCGCAGGCCGGCCCGGCCGGACCCGTCGACGGCGAACTCGACGCGGGTGCGCCAGCGCAGGCCGTCCTCGTCACCGGGCACGGGCCGCACGTCGACATCGACCTCGAGGCCGGCGACGCGCGCGAACTGCTCGCGCACGACGGCCGCCTTGAGCTCGCGCTGCGTCGTCAGGGACGCGTGCTGGAAGTCGCACCCACCACACAGGCCGGGGGCGGCATACGGGCACGGTGCCGCGACCCGACCGGGAGCCGCCTCGAGCACCTCGACGGCGTCGGCGCGCACGAAGCTGTCGCCCACACGGCCCTCGGTCACGCGGGCGACGACGCGCTCGCCGGGCAGCGTGTGGCGCACGAAGACCACCTGGCCCTCGTGGCGGGCCACGCAGTGACCGCCGTGCGCCACCGGCCCGACCTCGACGGTCCACTCCCGGCCGACGAGGGACTCGCCACCGGCGGCGCGCTCGCGGGTCTGGCGCCCGCTCACAGGGCTCCTCCGCGCACGGACCCGCTGATCGGCGGCTCGTCGATCCAGTCGCGCTCGGCGCCCTCGGAGGACTGCAGCTGCCACGGCACGCTGACGACCATGACGCCCGGTGTGAAGAGCAGACGCGCCTTGAGGCGCAGCGCGCTCTGGTTGTGCAGCACCTGCTCCCACCACTTCCCGAGGACGTACTCGGGCAGGTAGACCGTGACGATGTCGCGCGGGTTGCCGCTACGGATGGAGCGGACGTAGTCCAGGATCGGCTTGGTGATCTGCCGGTAGGGCGAGCTCAGCACCTTGAGCGGCACGGGGATGTCGCGCTTGTCCCACTCGTCGAGCAGCGTCTGGGTCTCGTCCGGGTCGACGTCGACGGTGACCGCCTCGAGGTAGGAGGGGCGGCTCGCCCGGGCATAGGCGAGCGCGCGCATCGTCGGCTTGTGCACCTTGGAGATGCAGACGATGGCGTGGACGTGGCTCGGCAGCATCGGCCGCTCGACGTCCCAGTCGATGGCGAGCTCGTCGCGCACGCGGTTGTAGTGCTTCTTGATGCCGAGCATGAGCACGAAGAGGACGACCATCGCGAGGATGGCGTACTTCGCCCCGGCCTGGAACTTCGTGAGGAGCACGACGACGAGCACCGTCCCGGACATCGCGGCGCCCACCGCGTTGATGACGCGCGAGCGCTGCATGCGCGCGCGTTCCTTGGGGTTGCGCTCGAGCCGGAGGTTGCGCGTCCAGTGCCGCACCATGCCGACCTGGCTCGTCGTGAAGGAGACGAACACCCCGACGATGTAGAGCTGGATCAGCGCCGTGACCTCGGCCTTGAAGACGATGACGAGCACGATGGCCGCGCCGGCGAGGATGAGGATGCCGTTGGAGAAGGCGAGCCGGTCCCCGCGGGTGTGCATCTGGCGGGGCAGGTAGCCGTCGCGGGCGAGGATCGAGCCGAGCACCGGGAAGCCGTTGAAGGCGGTGTTGGCGGCCAGCACGAGGATCAGCCCGGTGACGATCGAGACGAAGACGACGCCGACCGGGAAGTTCGCGAAGACCGACTCGGCGAGCTGGCCGATGGCCGTGTGCTGCACGTAGGAGTCGCCGACCGGCTGGCCGTCGCGCAGCAGCTGGGCTCCCGGGTCGTCGGCGATCTTGACCCCGGTCCACTGGCTGAGGGCGATGATCGAACCGAGCATGAGGACCGACAGCGTCCCCATGAGCAGCAGCGTGGTGGCGGCGTTGTCGCTCTTGGGCTTCTTGAAGGCCGGCACGCCGTTGCTGATCGCCTCGACGCCGGTCAGGGCCGCGCAGCCCGACGAGAAGGCACGCAGCAGCAGGAACGCCGCCGCGAGGCCCGTCAGGCCCTGGCCCTCCTCCGGCTTGAGCGTCAGGCCCGCGCTCTCGGCCGGGGTGAGCGACCCGGTGAAGTGCTGGATGAAGCCGTAGATGCCCATGCCGATGATGGCGAGCATGAACGCGTAGACGGGCACCGCGAAGGCCTTGCCGGACTCACGGACGCCGCGCAGGTTCATGGCGGTGAGGAAGGCGATGAGCCCGACGGCGACGATGACCTCGTGGCCGCGCACGAAGCCGAGCACCGTGGCGGCGTTCTGCACACCCGACGAGATCGACACGGCGACGGTCAGGACGTAGTCGACGAGCAGGGCGCTCGCGACGGTGAGCCCGGCGCGGGGGCCGAGGTTGACCGTCGCCACCTCGTAGTCGCCGCCGCCCGAGGGGTAGGCGTGCACGTTCTGCCGGTACGACGCGACGACGACGACCATGACGAGCACGACCGCGACCGTGACCTGCCAGCTGTGCGTGGCGACGAACGCGCCGCCCGCGAGGCCGAGCATGAGCAGGATCTCGTCGGGCGCGTAGGCCACCGACGACAGGGCGTCGCTCGCGAAGATCGGCAGCGCGAGCCGCTTGGGAAGGAGGGTCTCCCCGAGCTTGTCGCTGCGCATCGCGCGACCGAGCAGGAGGCGCTTGAACAGCGAACCGGTACCGGGCACGACGACACTGTATGACGGATCGTCGTGCCGCACCGACCCACTCGGGACGCCGCGGACAAGCGTCCGAGAAGGTATGCCGTCACGGTCGTTTCACGGGCTGGGCGGCGTGCGCGGCCTGCGGGGTGGGCAGCCCTGTCACGGTGTAGCGTCGCGTCCGTGCACTTCGTGATCATGGGATGCGGCCGCGTCGGGTCGACGCTCGCCCGCACCCTGGGCAGGGGCGGCCACGACGTCGCGATCATCGACGCCGACGCCTCGGCGTTCCGCCGGCTCGGCACCTCCTTCGAGGGCCAGACCGTGACGGGGATCGGCTTCGACCGGGACACCCTCATCGCCGCGGGCATCCGTGAGGCCTACGCGTTCGCGGCGGTCAGCAGCGGCGACAACTCCAACATCCTCGCGGCCCGGGTGGCGCGCGAGACGTTCGGGGTCGAGCATGTCGCGGCCCGCATCTACGACCCGCAGCGCGCCATGGTCTACCAGCGCCTCGGCATCCCCACGGTCGCCACGGTGCGCTGGACCGCCGACCAGATGATCCAGCGGCTGCTCCCCCAGGGCGCCGTGCCCGAGCTGACCGACCCGAGCGGCAAGATCGTCATCGCCGAGGTGCCCCTGGCCGAGGCCTGGGTGGGCCGGCACCTCACCGAGGTCGAGGAGCAGACCGGCGCCCGCGTCGCCTACGTCACCCGCCTCGGCGAGGGCACCCTGCCCCGTCCCGACATGGTCGTGCAGCAGGGTGACCTCGTGCACCTCACCGTCCCGCGCGACGACCTCGCCCGGGTCGAGCGGCTCTGCGACCAGGCCCCGGCCCCCCACTGACCGGCACAGGAGAAGAAACCCCCATGCGCGTCGTCATCGCCGGAGCCGGAAGCGTCGGCCGGTCCATCGCCCGTGAGCTGCTCGGCAACGGGCACCAGGTGCTGCTCATCGACAAGGACGCCGACGACGTCCAGGCCTCCCGCGTGCCCGAGGCGTCGTGGCTGCTCGCCGACGCCTGCGAGCTGGCCGCCCTCGAGGAGGCCCGGCTCGAGGAGTCCGACGTGTGCGTCGCCGCCACCGGTGACGACAAGGCCAACCTCGTGCTCTCGCTGCTGGCCAAGACCGAGTTCGGCGTGCCGCGCACCGTCGCCCGCGTCAACAACCCGAAGAACGAGTGGATGTTCGACGAGTCGTGGGGCGTCGACGTCGCGGTGTCGACCCCCCGCCTCATGACGGCCCTCATCGAGGAGGCCGTCAGCATCGGTGATCTCGTGCGGATCTTCGAGTTCCAGCAGGGTCGCGCCTCGATGGTCGAGATCACCCTGCCCGAGGGCAGCCCCTTCGCAGGCCGCCGCGTCGGTGACGTCGACTGGCCCACCGACACCGTGCTCGTGGCGATCATCCGCGAGGAGCGGCCGCTGGCGCCCACGCCGGACGACGCGATCGAGGCCGGCGACGAGCTGCTCTTCATCACCACGACGGAGCAGGAGGACCGCCTCCAGGACCTCGTCGCCCCCGGCGAGCGGCACCACGCGGACACCGAGGACTGACGCGTCCCGACGGGCCCGGGCCCGGCTTCAGGCGACGCGGCTCGGGTCGATCGGGGTGCGACCGCGCAGCAGGATCGCGCCCATGGCGGTGATGGCGACGAGGTAGGCCGGCCAGCCCAGCACGACCTTGGCGACGCCGAGCGCCGCGACCTGCTCGGCGAGGTAGAGCGGCACCATGATGGCCAGCCGCACGACGTTGAGGGCGATGAGCACCCAGGCCAGGCGGGCAGCCACGGTCACGATGCCGGAGTGGCGCCGCCACCACGTCGGGTTCTCGGCGAAGGCCTCGGGCTCGGCGACGCCGACGACGAAGCCGAAGAGCGGCCACCGGGTGAGGTTCGTGACGAGCAGGAGCACGAGCAGCCCGGCGTTCTGGAGCATCCCCGGCAGGAAGGCGTCCTCGGCCTTGCCCGACCGAAGCGCGAAGAACGCCGAGATCGCCACTCCCGCAGCGGCATACGCGATGAAGCGTGGGTCCTGGCGCTGCACGAGACGGACGACGAGCAGCAGGGCGACGCACACCCCGGCGACGACCAGGGCCGTGCGGAGGTTCTCGGTGCGGGCCCAGACGAGCGCGAACGCCAGCGTCGGCACCGCCGACTCGACGGCCCCGCGCCAGCCGCCGAGGGCCTCGGAAAGCTTGTCGCGCAGCAGCTCCTCGACGGTGTCGTAGCGACGCAGGTCGGCCTCGGAGCGCACGAGCCCGTCGCCCTCCCCCGCACCCGACACGGTGGCCTCGCCCTCGGCCTCAGCCATGTGCCTGCCCTGCCCTGCCGATGATCTCGTAGGCGGGGTTGAACATCGTCATGACCTTCCGGCGGTTCGTGATGCGGCCCGTGGCCTGGATCTTGATGCCGGGCACGATGCCGGCGATGCGGCGGCGGCCGAGCCACACGAGGTGCAGCGACTCCGTGCCGTCCCAGACCTCGACGTCGAGGGCCGGGGTCTCCTCGCGGGGGCGCAGCGTCACCGAGCGCACCTCACCGCACACGGTGACCGTGGTGCGCTGGGGCGCGTCGCCGATGTGGACGACGCCGGCCAGGTCGGAGGACTCGCGCCGCAGCTCGGCGGCCTCGATCTCGTGCGCCGAGCGCGTGAGTCGCTCGGTCAGCCGCCGCAGCGCACCGGGCTGGCCCGTGGTCACGGGCGCGCCTCGCCTCGAGGCGGTGCCGGACACGGGCGGGACATCAACGGACCTCGGTGATCTCGGGGCCGCGCTCGAACGGGTTGAGGTCGGGGCCACCGTCGGTGCCATCGCCGGCATCGGCCTGGGCGGCACCGTCGGCGTCGGGCAGTCGCAGCGGCAGCAGCTCGCGCGGCGGCATGGCCTCCTCGCCGCGGTCGATGACCGCGGTCCGGATGACCTCGTGGACACCCTCGGCCGCTGCCGGCTCGATGGCGGCGCGGCCCGAGACGACGGCGCGGAGGAACCAGCGAGGCCCGTCGACGCCGACGAAGCGGGCCGGCATGAACACGGTCCGACCCTCGGGGTCGGCCTGCGGCATCCGCGTCAGCAGCTCCTCGCCGAACTCGCCCGTCAGCACCTCGGCGGTGCCGCCGGCATCGACGATGCTCGCGGCGATCTCGTTGCGGATGTCGATCCAGACGCCCTCGGTGCGCGGTGCGGCAAAGGCCTGCAGCTGCACCGCCGACTCACCGAGCACGGCCGTGACGCCGGTGATCTGCTGCTCCTGCTCGTTGACCTCGAGGCGCAGCTCCATGCCCTGCTGCCCGCGCAGCCAGATGGCGCCGAGGTTGAGGTAGTCGCTGTCGTCGTCGACCTCGCTGCGGTCGAGCGGGCCGGTGGAGGCGTCGCGACCGGCCGGCGCGTCCGCGTCGTCGTACGCGCTGGCGGCATCGTCCTGGTCGCCGCGGTCGAGGCCGTCGTCGGTCAGGTCGGTGTCCACGGCATCGGCGTCCGGGCGGTCCTTCGACTTGCCCCGGCTGAAGAGTCCCACGTCATTCCGTCCTTAGAGTCCTGCTGCCCGGCGGGCGTCGTGCCCGTCCGGAAAGGTGGTCGTCGCGGCGCTGACGCAGCGCCCGGCGAACCGTATCCGATGATCACGCCTCGCTGGGCGACTCCCCCGGTGTCGGCGAGGCGGCGCCCCCGGGACCGAAGCCACCGGTGGATCCGTGTCCAGTGTCCCCCCGACGGGTCTCGTCGAGCGAATCGACGGCGACGAACTGCACCCGCTCGACGCGCTGGACGACGAGCTGGGCGATCCGGTCGCCGCGCCGGACCTCGAAGGGCTCGCGCGGGTCGAGGTTGACGAGGTTGACGAGGATCTCCCCGCGGTAGCCCTCGTCGACGGTGCCGGGCGCGTTGACGATGGAGATGCCGTGTCGCGCCGCGAGCCCCGACCTCGGGTGCACGAAGCCGGCGTGCCCAGGAGGCAGCGCCAGCGCGACCCCGGTCGGCACCAGCACCCGCTCGCCCGGCTCGATCGTCACGTCCACCCGAGCGCACAGGTCGGCACCTGCGTCGCCGGGGTGGGCGTAGACGGGCAGCGGCAGGTCCGGGTCGAGCAGCCGCACCGGGACAGCACAAGGGTCGGTCACGAGGACCGACCCTACTGGCTCCGGGCGGTGCCGCTGCCCGGTCGGAGATGCGCTCAGGCCGCGCACTCCGTGCAGATCATCATGCCGTTGCTCTCCTTGGCGAGCTGGCTGCGGTGGTGGACGAGGAAACAGCGTCCACAGGTGAACTCGTCGGCCTGCTTGGGCAGCACGCGGACCGACAGCTCCTCGCCGGAGAGGTCGGCGCCCGGGAGCTCGAAGCCCTCGGCCTGCTCGGTCTCGTCGACGTCCACGCTGGACGACGTCTTGTCGACCCGACGTGACTTGAGCTCCTCGATGGAGTCCTCGTTCAGGTCGTCGTCAGTCTTGCGTGGCGCGTCGTAATCGGTTGCCATCTCGTTGTCTCACTTCTACTCGTGATGCGCCTTGCGGTCTGTGACGCGGAGAACGCTCGTAGGCCCGCGCTTGTTCCCGTGGGAGGGATGCTGTCGACGACGCTGTTAACAGCAACGAAACATGTCCGCGTGCGCGTATGGTGCCCGATCCCCACGGCGTTGTCACGTTGTTCGCGCCAACGGCTGAGACGCAGACGGGACGCACGCCCCATGCCTGCCGTTTTCGGGCCAACTGTTCACCTGTCCTTTGCCATTCGCCGACCATCGCGGGTGCACATTGGGGGTCCCACGGCGCGGTAGGGTCTGCGGACTCGACCGATCGACAACCCAGGCCCGGAGGTGGCACCCATGACCGAGTTCGTCGACCAGATCAGGCAACGTGTCAACGACGCGCTGGGCGACCTCGCCGACGCGCGGCAGGCCGGGGACGACTTCCGGGTGCAGGTGCACACCGGCGAGCTGGAGTCCTTCGCCCGCCTCGCTGCCGAGAACGGCATCCGCGTCCCCGAGCTCGAGCCGTTCCAGGCGGCCTGAGCAGCGTCCGGGCGGTGCCCGGGGAGCGCCCTGAGGGCGTCCGAGGGCGTATGCCGTCCGCATGCCCAGTACGACAGACGCCCCACCCGGCACGGCCGGGTGGGGCGTTCGTCGTGTGCGGCCCGCTCGCCTGCCAGGTCAGCCCGCCGCGTCGCCGGTGGCGACGAAGAGTCGGCGCACCTCCGGCGCGAGCGCCGGGCCGGCAGCGACGGTGAGGGCCTTGCCCGGCGAGCTCGCCTCGCCCTCCCCCGCACCGAGGACGACACCGCCGGCCTCGAGCACGATCAGCCAGCCGGCCGCGAGGTCCCAGGCGTTGAGGCCGGTCTCGGCGTAGGCGTCGACCGAGCCTTCTGCGACCCGGACGAGATCGAGGGCCGCGCTGCCGATGCGCCGGATGTCGCGCACGAGGGGCAGCACCCGGAGCAGCACCTCGGCCTGACGGGCCCGGACCTGCGGGTCGTAGCCGAACCCGGTCGCGAGCAGCGTGCGGGCGAGGCGGTCCTCGCCCGACACCGAGAGGCGCACGGGGTCGTCGCCGCTCGCTGGGTCCTCCGGGCCCGTCCAGGCGCCCCTGCCGCGTCCCGCGTGGTGCACGAGGCGCAGGCTCGGGTCGGCGACCGCGCCGGCCACGGGGACCCAGCCGCCCTGGGAGTGCGCGTCGCCGACGACGACGGCCACGGACACGGCATACGCCGGGACCTCGTAGAGGTAGTTGACGGTGCCGTCGATGGGATCGACGACCCACGTCAGCCCGGAGGTGCCTGCGACGTCGGCGCCCTCCTCGCCGAGGATGCCGTCGTCCGGGCGGGCCTGCTGGATCAGCCGGTGCAGCAGCTCCTCCGAGCGCCGGTCCATCACGGTCACGACGTCGGTCTCGCTCGACTTCGTGGCAGCGACCCCCACGCGCTCGGGTCGCTCGTCACGGATGAAGCGGGCAGCCTCGGTGGCGAAGCGGACGCAGAGTCGCTGGAGCTCCTCGACGGTGACGTCGTCGGGCAGGTCGGGGGCGGGTGGAGTGCTGGTCATCCTGGTCCTCAGTCGCTGCCGCAGAGCGCCGGACGCGCCTGGCGAAGGTTGGGACAGCACCCGGGGGCGCACACCGACGGCATGCGGCCCTCGAACTGCGGCACGCCCTCGCCGCGGGCCTCGGCGGCGCGCTCGAGGAGGGCGTCGACGAGATCGCGGACGAAGGCTGCGTCGGTGCCCACGGTCGGGACACGCACGTGCGTCAGGCCGAGCTCGTCGGCAGTCTCCTGGGCCTCGGTGTCGAGGTCGTAGACGACCTCCATGTGGTCGCTGACGAAGCCGATGGGGGCCGTGACGACGGTGCGGACGCCGGCGGCCGCCAGCTCGCGCATGCGGTCGTTGACGTCGGGCTCGAGCCAGGGCTGGCTGGGCGGGCCGGAGCGCGAGCAGAAGACGAGCTCGCCCGTCAGGTCGCGGCCGAGGACGCGGTTGGCCTCCTCCGTGAGCTGCGAGGCGAGCGCCAGGTGCTGGCGCTGGTAGAGGTTGCCCTCGCCGTCGCCCGGTCCGGACGTGTCGTCCATCGCGTCCGGGATGGAGTGGGTGACGAACAGCAGCGCGACCTCCGAGTCGGGCGCCCCGTCGAGGGCGCGCAGCGAACGCACGAGCTCGCCGGCGTTGGCCTCGGCGAAACCGGGGCGGCGGGCGTACTGCGCCACCTTGTCGATCTCGAGCGCGATCCCCTCCTCGGCGACGGCGGCTGCCGCGTCGGCGAGGTTCTCGCGGTACTGCCGGCACGACGAGTAGCACGAGTAGGCGCTCGTCGTCAGCGCGACGACCCGGCGGTGGCCGGCGGCGTGGCTCTCGCGGAGGGCGTCGTCGATGAAGGGGGCGCTGTTGCGGTTGCCCCAGACGATCGGGGTGTCGATGCCCCGGGAGTCGAGCTCGGACCGGAGCGCGGCGATGAGGGCCCGGTTCTGGTCGTTGATCGGGCTGCGCCCACCGAAGTGGTGATAGTGCTCGCCGACGGCCTCGAGACGCTCGTCCGGGATGCCGCGGCCCGCCGTGACCCGGCGCAGGAAGGGCATGACCTCCTCGGGGGCCTCGGGACCGCCGAAGCCGAGCAGGAGCACGGCGTCGTACGGCTCGAGCGGGGAACGCTCGTCGGATCCTCCGGTCGTGGCCTCGGGGGTGGCGTCGGGAGCGGGCTGGGGGGTGGGTGCTGCTTCTGGTGTCATCTCTCCGCCATCGGTCGTGAGCAGGGTCAGGGGGTTCGCCCGTCGTTCGGCGCGGGGGCTACGTGGGATTGGAGCGCAGCGGGGTCGGGGCGTTGAGGTGCAGGTGCACCGCGAGCATGCGCAGGGCGAAGACGACCCCAGCCGCGGTCCACAGCACCCAGTCCTGGAGGGACCCGAGCTGCGCCGCCACGACGACGACCACGGACCCGAGCATGGCCGGCACGGCATACAGCTCGCGGCGCAGCACCTCGGGGACCTGGCCGGCGAGCACGTCGCGCACGACGCCTCCCCCGACGGCCGTGATGACACCGACGAGGACGGCGGCCACGGGCGAGACGCCCGGCGTCGTCACGGCCTTGAGGCTGCCGGCGACCGCGAAGGCGCCGAGGCCCGCCGCGTCGAGGACTCGGACGAAGCGGGTGATGCGTTCGACGCCGGGATGGAACAGGAAGGTCACGAGCCCGCCGAGGGCTGCGGCCGTCAGTAGCCGCCAGTCGCTGATGCCGACCGGAGGGATGTCGCCGATGAGCAGGTCGCGCACGATGCCGCCGCCGAGCGCCGCGGCGCACGCGAGCACGAGGACGCCGAAGAGGTCGAAGCGCTTCTTGACGGCGACGAGACCCCCGGAGAGCGCGAAGACGAACACGCCGACGAGGTCGAGGGCGAGCTGCGCGGACGCGAACGAGGTAGGCATGCCAAGGCAAACGGTACCCGTGCGGCGTGGGCGCTTTGGCGCGCACCCGGCCCGGTGGCATGCTCGACTGCACGACGCACCCGGCGAGGCCCCTCACCCGGCCGGCGGGACGTCGACGCAGACAGGCACGACCACGCAGACTCGGCACCCCGGGAGACCCACCCATGCAGCACCTCAGGCTCGTCGGCGTCCACGAGGACGGATTGCACCTGCTGCTGGCCGACGACGAGGGCAACCGCTACTCGGTGCCGCTCGACGAGGCGCTCCGTGCCGCGGCGCGGCGCGACCGTCCACGGCTCGGCCAGCTGCAGATCGAGGTCTCGGGGGGCCTGCGCCCCAAGGACGTCCAGTCGATGATCCGGGCCGGCATGACCGCCGAGGAGGTGGCCGAGCGCGCGGGATGGACCGTCGAGAAGGTCCACCGCTACGAGGGCCCGATCCTGGCCGAGCGCGAGCACGTCGCGGGCCTGGCCCGTCAGGTCCGGCTGCGTCCTCGCGGCGGGTCCCACGGCGGCGCCCCGACGCTCGACGCCCGGGTTTCCGAGCGCCTGCGCACCCGTGAGATCGACGCCGGCGCGGTCCGCTGGGACTCCCGACGCACCGACAAGGGCGCGTGGACCGTGCTGCTGGCCTTCAACGCCGGCGGCCGCGAGCGAGAGGCCGCCTGGCAGTTCGACCCGCTCGCCCGCACCGTCTCGGCGGTCGACGACGAGGCCCGCTGGCTCAGCGAGGACGAGGACCAGCAGGCACCCGGCCCGATCCCGGCGCCGCACCTGGCAGCGTCGACCCGGCCCAGCCGCGTCTACGACGTCGAGGCCGAGGGCGGCGTGGGCGCGGCCGTCCCGCGTCGCCGCGAGGGCGAGACCGTCGACCTCATGGCTGCCATGCGCGAGCGCAGCTCCCAGCGCGGGCGCCGCCGTCGTCCGAGGTCCACCGAGGTGCCCGGGCTCGACGAGGCTCCCGAGGAGGCCCTGCCCCTGCAGGAGCTCGCCGCGGACCCCCGGGACGAGCTCCCCCCGCCGGCCCACACCCACCCCGAGGACGACCCCGAGGTCCTCAAGACCGGCACGGTGGAGCAGCGCGTCGGCGTCGAGGCGGGCCAGCGCAAGGCGCGCCGCACCGAGCCCACCCAGCCGGTGCGTCAGGTCCCGGAACGACCGTCCGAGGCGGACCCCGGCCCCGTGGCCGAGGCCCACCCCGAGGTGGAGCGCGACGCACGGGTGGCCGTCGACGACGACCACGACGACCAGGACCACCGCGGTGTCGACAACGTGGACGACCACGCGGAGGACCACGAGGAGCTCCGGGACCACGACGAGGTCGACGAGGTCGAGGAGGTCGACGAGAGCGACGTGGCTCAGGAGCTCGCGAACCGCGCCAGCGGCGTCGACGCCTCCCAGCGTCCCGAGCGTCCCGCGCACCCCCGGGCCGCGGACCGTGCAGCCGACCGCCGGCCGCACGACTCCGCACCTGCCCTCGATGACGATCGCGAGGACGACCTCGTCGCCGATGTCGACTCCGACCTCGACTCCGACCTCGACTCCGACCTCGACGCCGACGTCGACGACGAGCCGGCCGAGGAGCGACCGCTGCGACCGGCGGCGCGCCGACGGCAGGAGCCACGCCCGGTCTCCCGCATCCCCGCGGAGGGTCGTCGGTCCGGGTCGGGCAGCGGCTCCCCCGGCGCCTCGGGCTCGCGCTCGTTCGGCGGGGACGGTGACGGCGACGACGTCGTCGAGCAGCGCCTCCCGGCAGCGCGGCCCAAGCCGGCTCCGCGTCCCGCGCAGGCGGCCCGCAAGTCCGGACGACCCAGCGTGCCGAGCTGGGACGACATCATGTTCGGCCGCAAGAACGAGTGACCTGACGCCGGCCCTGGGGCCGACCGGCGCGGGCGTCCACGCCCTCCGCGGGTGCGGGCGAGCCGGACTCAGTCCGCCTGCGTGATCGGCAGCGGGGGGAGCGGGCACACGTCGAGGTCGAAGGGCAGCACCTCGGGCGAGACCGCCGCAGCCTTGGCGGCGTGCGAGGTCATGCGCCGCATGTAGTGCCGGCGGCAGAGCACCTCGTACTCGACGACCCCGGTCGTGCCCGGCTTGGTGTCGCCGACGACGACCTGCTCGCCCTCGACGACCATGACGCCGTCCATGACGCGCGCGTTGGTCGTCGCTCGGCGCCCGCACCAGCACAGCGCCTCGACCTGGAGCACCTGGACCTTGTCGGCCAGCTCGATCAGCCGCTTGCTGCCCGGGAAGAGCTCGGTGCGGAAGTCGGCGGTGATGCCGAACGCGAAGACGTCGACGTCCATCTCGTCGACGATGCGCGCCAGCTGCTCCACCTGGTCGCTCGTGTAGAACTGGGCCTCGTCGCAGATGAGGTAGTCGATGCGCGTGCCCGCCGTGGCCCGGCCGACGATGGCCTCCCAGAAGTCGAGGTCGTCACCGACCTCGAGCGCGCCCGTCGACAGGCCGAGGCGCGAGCTGAGGACGTTGCTGCCGGCCCGGTCCATCTTGGTGAAGATGAGGCCCACCCGACCTCGCGCACCGTGGTTGTGGTCCATCTGGAGGGCGAGGGTCGACTTGCCGCAGTCCATGGTCCCGGAGAAGAAGACGAGCTCAGCCACGAGGCACCACCCTAGGCGCCCCGGCGGGGGGGCACCACGACCACGGGCACGGCGAGTTCCGCGTCGCTCGTCGACCCGTGCAGGCCGAGCAGCGCGACGACCTCGCGGCGCATGAGTCCGGAGTGCACGACGGCGAACGACCCGTCCATGACCACGATGAGGTCACCGATCCGTCGCTCGACCCCGGCGCGCACGGCCCCGAACCAGCCCTCGTCGACCGCCTGCTCGCGGGTGAGGATGCGGGCGCGGTCCCCGAGCCGGGACGCCCACGCGGCCTGCACGTCGGCGGCCGAGCCGGGCTCCGCGTAGAGCTGGAGGTTGCGCGGCTCCCCGCCGAGGTGGCGGACGCCGGCCATCAGCTCGGGCTCGCCCGCGAGGTCGATGCGGTCGTGGAAGGGGACGTCGACCATGCCGTGGTCGGCCGTGACCACGATCGACGTGTCGTCCGGGACGCGCACAGCGAGCTGCCTCAGCGCGGCGTCGACCGACTCGACCTCGTCGCCCCACTGCCAGGACTGGCAGCCGTGCACGTGGCCGATCTTGTCGACCTCGCCCCAGTAGAGGTAGACGAGCGAGCGGGGCGCGGCCCGCAACGCGGCCACTGCGGCGTCGACGCGGTCCTCGAGCGAACGCGCCGCGCGGAAGCGGGCGCCCCGGAGGGCTGCGGTGGTCAGGCCCGACCCGTCGAAGTAGTGCGGTCCGACCATGGTCACGCTGACGCCGGCGTTCTCGGCCGCCTCGAAGACCGTCTCGTTGGGCTGCCACGCCCGCGGGTCGGGGCCGTCCTCCCACGACAGCTCGTTGAGCAGCCGGTCGGTCGCCGGGTCGAGCACCTGCATGCCGACGAGGCCGTGCGACCCGGGCGGCAGACCGGTGCCGAACGTCCCCATCGACGTGGCGGTCGTCGTGGGGAAGCCGCACGGCACCCGGTGCGCGGTGCCGAGCAGGCTGCGCAGGAAGGGGGCGTGCCCGCTGCGCTGGCGCAGCAGGTCGTGGCCGAGCCCGTCGACGAGCACGACGACCGTGCGCGGCACGGCAGGCAGGTCGAAGACGTCGCGGCCGGCATACCTCCCCACCCCCAGGCGGTCGGCGACCGACGGGAGGACGGAGGCGAGCGTCCCGGCGGACCAGTCCGTCGGGGTGGAGGCGTGGGCGGTCACGTCGGCAGGCACGGCGACCCGGTCAGTGGGCCGTGCCGCCGCCGATGCTCGCCGAGAGCACGCGGGCGAAGTGCATGGCCCGGCCGACGGCGTCCTCGCCGTCGGCGGCCGAGCTGATGCGCAGGGAGATGTCGTCGGAGGCGATGGTGCCCTCGAAGCCGTGGTCGGCCGTGCAGTCGGGGTCGCCGCACTGGGCCGGGATCATGTCGAGCCGGCTGACGGCGCCCCAGCCGAGCGTCAGCGTGAGGTCGCGACCGTGCGTGCCAGGGGTGAAGGTGTCGGGCTGGGCCACCACGTGCGTCAGCATGACGCCGCGGACGGCGGCGAGCGGCACCGTCTCGGTGGTGGCCGTCGCCATGAGCTTGTCCTCGGACTCGGCGTGGTCGTCGGCGTGCGCGATGACGAGGCGCAGCGGGGTCACGACGAGGACGGTGACGTGACGACGCACCGTCTCGTGGTCGAAGGTCGTCTCCTGGTGCACGAGGTGCGACACGACCTCGTCGTCGGCGATGGCCGACTCGACGACGTCGCAGACGAGCGAGGGGTAGTAGCCGGCACGGGTGATCGCCTCGGTGAGGTCTTCGGGAAGGGCCTGGCCGGTGCCCGGGATCGCGCGTCGCATGACCCCATCCTTGCACTGGTGGGCGATGGCTCCGTCGCGGCGGCCCACAGCCTTGGCCGACAGTCCCGGTCAGCTCTCCTCTTCAGCAACCCGTCGCATACGCGTCAGGTCATCCGCCGCCGGCCGGGGTCCTTGCGCACGAGCGCAGGACGCACGACGACCTCGGCACCGAGAACGTCGACGCCTCCCGTCCACGCGTTGACGGGGTTCAGCTCGACCGACGACAGCTCCGGGTGGTCGTCGGCGAGCACCGAGAGCCTGGCGATGAGGTCGGCGAGCGCCGCCCGGTGCACGGGCGCCGCTCCCCGGTGGCCGCTCAGCAGGGGCGCCGCCTTGACGCCGTCGATGAGGTCGGTGACGTCCACGTCGGTGAGCGGCGGGATGCGGTGGGCCACGTCGCCGAGCAGCTCGGTGGGCGGTCCGGCGACCGAGAAGCTGACGACCGGGCCGAAGAGCGGGTCCTCGCTCGCACGGATCACGCACGAGACGCCGGGCACCGCCATGCGCTGCACGACGAACCGGTCGGCGCCCAGGGGCCCGAGACGCTGGCTGAGCGAGGCGTGCGCGTCGCGGACCGCCTCGGCGTCGACGAGGTCGCCGCGGACCCCGACGAGCCCGGGCTGGTGGCGGACCACCGGCGACGTCGACTTGAGGATGACGGGGAACGTCAGCTCGGTCGCGGCCGCGACCGCAGCGTCGACTCCCGAGACCTCCACCGCGGGCCACACGCGGATGCCGTAGGCGCTGAGCAGCTCGCGCGCCTCCTCGCGCGTCAGCGCGCGGCCCTCGGGACTGCCCGCGAGGTAGCCCTCGATCAGCGACTCCGCACGGAGCCGGTCGATACCCACGGGAGCCACCGGGGTGCCGCGGTCGCGCTGGCGCCACAGGGCATACCGCGTCACGGCGTTGAGCGCGCGGATGCCGTCCTCGGGCATGGAGTACGCCGGCACCGAGCGGCGCACGCCACCCTGCTCGTAGGACAGTCCGTCGCCCACGCCGCGCATGCCGAGGAACGTTGCCACACAGGGCTTCTCGTAATCGGCGACGATGTTGCGCACGGCCATGTGCACCTCCTCGTCCGGGGTCACGAGAGGCGGGATGAAGGCCGCGACGACGCTGTCGACCTCCGGGTCGGCGAACGCTGCGTCGAGGGCTGCCGCGAACTCCTCGGCAGACGCCTGCGGCTGCAGGGAGACCGGCCCGTGGGTGACCTTCAGGCCCCAGCTGAGGCAGGCGCTGGCGCTCAGCGCACCGAGGGCGTCGGAGTTGCCGACGATGGCGACCCGGTCCCCCTTGGGCAGCGGCTGGTGGAGGGTCAGCTGCGCGACGTCGAAGAGCTGGTGGACGTTCTCGACGCGGATGACGCCGGCCTGGCGCAGCAGCGCGCGGAAGGCCTGCGGCGGCACGTTGGTGACGCGCGTGCGGTGCCCGGGCGGGGCGGCGAAGCTCGAGACGCCCGAGCTGACGACGACGACCGGCTTGACGGCGGCGAGCGCCCGGGCGATGCGCGAGAACTTGCGGGGGTTGCCCATCGACTCGAGGTAGAGCCCGACCGTGTCGGTCTCCTGGTCGTCGATCCAGTACTGCATGAGGTCGTTGCCGGAGACGTCGACCCGGTTGCCGGCGGAGGCGAAGACGGAGATGCCCAGGCCACGCCGCGCGGCCGAGGCCAGCACGGCGACGCCGAGCGCGCCGCTCTGCGCGAACAGGCCCAGCCGGCCCTTGCTCGGGATGACTGACGCGAGCGTGGCGTTGAGCCGCACCGCCGGGTCGTTGTTGACGATCCCGAAGCTGTTGGGACCCACGATGCGCATGCCGGCGCGGCGCACCCGGCGACGGAGCTTCTCCTGCAGGCGGATCCCCTCCTCGCCCGCCTCGGCGAAGCCGGCCGACAGGACCAAGAGCGCCTTGACCCCGGCCTTGCCGCAGTCCTTGACGACGTCGACGGCCTGCGCAGCGGGCACCACGACGATGGCGAGGTCGACCGGGTGGGGCACGTCGTGGATCGAGGGGTAGGCCGGCACGCCCTGGATCTGCTCGGCCACCCGGTGGATCGGGTAGAGCTCGCCCTGGTAGCCGGCAGCGAGGATGTTGCGCATGACGAGGGCCCCGATCGACTCCTCGCGCCGGCTCGCGCCGATGATCGCGACCCGCTCCGGGAAGAGGATCGTGTGCATGCTCCGGGCCTCGGCGCGGTGCTCGCGCGAGAGCTGGACGGCCTTGCTCTGCTCGGTCGGCGAGATGTCGAAGGACACCTCGACGACGCCGTCCTCGATGTGGTGCGTGACCTCGTAGCCGGCCTCCTTGAAGACCGTGAGCATCTTGCGGTTCTGCGGCAGCACCTCGGCGACGAACCTGTTGATGCCCATCTCCTGCGCGATCGCGGCGAGGTGCTCGAGCATGACCGAGCCGATGCCCTTGCCCTGGTAGTGGTCCGAGATGTTGAAGGCGACCTCGGCCGACCTCGGGTCGATCCGGTCGTAGCGGCCGATCCCGATGATCTCGCCGTCGAGCGTGGCCACGAGGGCGACGCGGTCGTGGTGGTCGACGTGCGTGAACCGGTGGATGTCGCGGTCGCTCAGCTCGCGCAGCGGCGCGAAGAAGCGCAGGTAGATCGACTCGGCGGACTGAAGGCTGTGGAAGTGACGGATGCCCTCGGCGTCGTCGGGCGTGATGGGACGCACGTGCGCGACCGTGCCGTCGCGCAGCACGACGTCGGCCTCCCACTCGACCGGAGCACCCGTGGAGTGCGCCGACACGCGCTCCATGGCGCCGGTGTCGTCGCCGAGCTCGCCACCCTCCATGGGGTCATGGTGTCACGCCCGGCCCGGCGACCCCGGGAGATGGGAGTCTGTGCGCATGGAGTTCACCGACGTCGTCCGCTCCCGACGCATGGTCCGCCGCTACGACCCCGACCGACCGGTCCCCCATGAGGTCGTCGAGCGCTGCCTCGCCAACGCCGTCCGCTCTCCCAGCGCCGGCTTCAGCCAGGGCTGGGACTTCGTCGTCCTCAGCACGGCGGCCGAGCGGGACGCGTTCTGGACGGCCACCACGGAACCGGGCGCGGCCCCCGACAGGTGGCTGGACGGCATACGCAAGGCACCCGTGCTCGTGCTGTGCCTCTCGCACAAGGACGCCTACCTCGACCGCTACGCCGCACCCGACAAGGGGTGGACCGACCGGGACGAGGCGCGCTGGCCCGTCCCCTACTGGGACGTCGACACCGGCATGGCCTCGCTCCTCATCCTGCTCACCGCGACCGACGAGGGCCTCGGCAGCCTCTTCTTCGGCGTGCCGCCGGAGCGGCACACGGCCGTCCACGAGGCGTTCGACGTCCCCGCCTCGCGCACGATCGTCGGCGTCGTGTCGATCGGGTATGCCGTCCCGGGACCTCGGAGCCCGAGCCTGCGTCGCCACCGGCGCACCGGTCGCGAGGTGGCCCACTGGGGCCGTTTCGGCGTGGCAGGTGAGAACGCGTGAGGGCCCTGCGCGATGATGGGGCGTTGACCCGCTAGGCAAGGAGCACCACCCGGCATGGCCCGTGGAAAGACCCCCCCGCCTCCACCGGAGGACTTCGAGGAGAAGATCGTCGGCATCGACGTCGAGGAGGAGATGCAGAACGCCTTCCTCGAGTACTCCTACAGCGTCATCTACAGCCGGGCCCTGCCCGATGCACGTGACGGGCTGAAGCCTGTCCAGCGCCGGATCCTCTACGGCGCCAACGAGCTCGGCCTGCGCCCCGACCGTGGCCACGTCAAGAGCCAGCGCGTCGTCGGCGAGGTGATGGGCAAGTACCACCCGCACGGCGACCAGGCCATCTACGACGCCCTCGTGCGCATGGCGCAGCCGTTCACGCTGCGGCTGCCCCTCGTCGACGGCCACGGCAACTTCGGCTCGCTCGACGACGGCCCGGCCGCGGCGAGGTACACCGAGGCGCGGATGGCCAACGCGGCCCTGCTCATGGTCGCGGGACTCGACGAGGACACCGTCGACTTCGTCCCCAACTACGACGACACCCAGCTGCAGCCGGGAGTGCTGCCCGCGGCATACCCCAACCTGCTCGTCAACGGCGCGGCCGGCATCGCCGTCGGCATGGCGACCAACATGCCGCCGCACAACCTCGTCGAGGTGATCGGCGCCGCCCGGCACCTCATCGCCAACCCGACGTGCTCGCTCGAGGACCTCATGAAGTTCGTCCCGGGGCCCGACCTGCCCTGCGGCGGCAAGATCGTGGGACTCGAGGGCATCCGCGACGCCTACCTCACCGGCCGCGGCAGCTTCCGCACCCGGGCGACGGCGCGCATCGAGTCGATCACCCCGCGCCGCAAGGGCATCATCGTCACCGAGCTGCCCTACCTCGTCGGGCCCGAGAAGGTCATCGACAAGATCAAGGACCTCGTCCAGGGCAAGAAGCTGCAGGGCATCGCCGACCTCAAGGACCTCTCCGACCGCACGCAGGGTCTGAACCTCGTCATCGAGATCAAGAACGGCTTCAACCCCGACGCCGTCCTCGAGCAGCTCTACAAGCTGACGCCGATGGAGGAGAACTTCGGCATCAACAACGTCGCGCTCGTCGAGGGCCAGCCGCGGACCATGGGGCTCAAGGAGCTGCTCAAGGTCTACGTCGACTTCCGCACCGACGTCGTGCGGCGCCGCACCGCGCACCGGCTGGCCAAGCGCGAGGAGCGACTGCACCTCGTGGAGGGCCTGCTCATCGCCATCGTCGACATCGACGAGGTCATCCAGGTGATCCGCAGCTCCGACGACGCCGCGACCGCCCGCGCGCGGCTCATGGACGTCTTCGACCTCTCCGAGCTGCAGGCCAACTACATCCTCGACCTCCAGCTGCGCCGCCTGACGAAGTTCTCGCGCATCGAGCTCGAGAACGAGAAGTCCGAGCTCGAGCGCGCCATCGAGGAGCTGCGGGCCCTGCTCGAGAACGAGAAGCTGCTCCTCAAGCTCGTCTCGACCGAGCTCGCCGACGTCGCCAAGGCGCACGGCACACCGCGCCGCACCGTGCTCCTCGAGAGCTCGGGTGTCAGCGCGACGGCCACCGCGTCCTCGCCGCTCGAGATCGCCGACGACCCGTGCTGGGTGCTGCTGAGCTCGACGGGCCTGCTGGCCCGGACCGGCACCGCCGAGCCCATCACCGCCGAGGGGTCGCGCTCCAAGCACGACGTCGTCATCGGCGCGGTGCGCACGACCGCCCGCGGCGAGTTCGGCCTCGTCACGAGCGCCGGCCGGGTGGTGCGCCTCTCGGCCCTCGACCTGCCGACGCTCCCGCCGACCAACGGCGCGCCGAGCCTCTCCGGCGGCGCCCCCCTCGCTGCCTACGTCGACCTCGGCAAGGGCGAGGAGCCGCTGACCATCGTGCCGATCGGTGCGGACGCGCCCGTCGTGGCGCTCGGCACCGCGAGCGGTGTCGTCAAGCGCGTCACGCCGGACGCTCCGAAGAGCAACGACTGGGACATCATCAGCCTCAAGGACGGCGACCGGGTCGTCGGGGCCGCCGTCGCCGACCGTGACGACCTCGACCTCGTCTTCCTCACGAGCGACGCACAGCTGCTGCGATTCCCCGCGAAGTCCGTGCGCCCACAGGGCCGCTCGGCCGGTGGCATGGCCGGCATCAAGCTGGGGGGCTTCGGGCGCGTCGTCTTCTTCGGTGTCGTCGACCCGACCCGCGACGGCGTCGTCGTCACCTCCTCCGGCTCCTCGGGCGCCCTCCCGGGCACCGAGGGCGGCTCGCTCAAGGTGACGCCGTATGCGGAGTACCCCGCCAAGGGACGCGCGACCGGAGGCGTCCGGTGCCACCGGTTCCTCCGGGGCGAGGACACCCTCGTGCTCGCCTTCGCGGGCAACACCCCCGCCCGTGCCGCGGCCGCCAACGGCGTCGCCATCGAGCTGCCTGTAGCCGATGGGCGTCGGGACGGTTCCGGTGTGGCGATGACCGCGGTCATCGCGCACGTCGCCGGTCCCCCGGCAGCCAACCATTCCTCCGGCGGCGCGCCCACCGACGGCTCGGCGGCCCCCGAAGCCGGCGCCAGCGACGGCAGCACGGACGGGGACGGCGCATGAGCCCGTCCGGGGGCGCGAAGGCAGCCCGACGGGCCGCCGCGGCAGCCGCCGCAGCCGGGGCGGCCGCCTCGGCGACGGTGAACTCGGTCGTCGACGCCCTCACCGGCGCGTCGGACGTGCCGGCCGACGACGCGCACCAGGAGCGAGCCGCGGGCGCGGACGAGCCGTCCGTTCCTTCGGCTGCCCCTGCGGAGGCCACGACGTCCGCCGAGTCTTCTGAGGCCGTCGAACCCGCCGCCGAGAAGAAGCGCACCGAACACGCTGAACACGCTGAGCCGACGGAGCACGCCGAGCACCCTGCGACGACGGGGTACGGCACGCCCGCCACCGATGCCTGCTCGGTCCAGTGGGACCAGGACGGGACGAGCGCCTACGGCACCGCCGCGACGGCCCGGTTCTTCGTCTGCGTCGAGCAGCCCGGGCCCTGGGGACGCGACGCGGCCCGCGAGTCCCACCTCGACCGCGACCTCGGGGCCGAGCTGGACGCCCGGACGAGCCGAGCGGGAGGGCGCTTCATGCTCGTCCGTCGTCCCGGCGGCCACCCGGCGCACGACGGGCCGCGTCACGTGCTCGTCGCCCACGCCGGCGCCCGTCCCGACGAGGCGTGGCTGCTGACGGCCGAGGTCGACGACGTCGGGGACCTGCTCGGTCTCGACTGGGGCGCCCTGGCACGCGGCAGCCAGGCGCTCGTCCAGGCCTCGCTCCTCGGCTCACGCCCCACTGCACCGACCCTGCTCGTGTGCACCAACGGACGTCGTGACGTCTGCTGCGCGGTGCGCGGGCGTCCGCTCGCAGCCCACGCGGCTCGGGTCGCGCCCGGGCGGGCCTGGGAGGTCTCGCACACGGGCGGCCACCGGTTCGCGCCGACCGCGGTGCTGCTCCCCTGGGGTCAGACGCTCGCGCGCCTCGACGAGCCCGCCTCGGAGTGGGTCCTCGCCGCGAGCGAGTCGGGGCACCTGCCGGCGGAGCTGCTCGGTCCGCTGCACGACCGCGGGCGCTCCGGCGTCCCGGGCGTCTCCCAGTGTGCGGAGTCGCACGTCAGGGCCGAGACGGGCGAGACCCGGATCGCCGCCCTCTGGGCCGACCAGCCCGAGGCGTCGGACGAGGGCTGGGAGGTGATCGTCACGCACGCCGACGGGCGCCGCTGGCGGGTCGGTGTCACGCGCGAGCCGGTCGGTCGCACCCGGCCGGAGTCGTGCGGCAAGAAGGCCATCGAGGTGATGGAGCACCGAGCCTCGATCCTCGAGGCGTGGTTCTAGGCGAGGACGCGCTCCGCCGCGGTCACCACGGCTTGGGGACGGTCTGCGAGCTGTCGCCGGGCACCGTGTCGTCGCCACCCTGCTGCTGTTGCTGCTGGTTGCGCTCGATGGTGTTCTGGCGCTGCTGCTCCTTGAGGTAGTCCTGCTCCTGCTGGCTCGGGGTGTTGCCGGGATCGGGCTGCGGGTCCGCGGGCTGGCTCGGGCCCGGCTGCGGCTGGTCGGGCTGCGGCTCGTCCTTCGGCGGCGCGTCGGCGTTCTTCTGCTCCATCCGCTGCTGTGCCTGCTGCAGCTGGTCGCCCGTCTGGCCGCCCTCCGGCGCCTCGCACACGGGCGGCCGCTCCTTGGTGATCGTGATGCCCTTGTCGTAGTACTGCTTCCACTCGTCCGTGCGCTCACGGGCCTTGGCGGCGTCGCCGAGCGCCTCGTACGTCAGGCCGAGGTTGACGCGCACCTTGCAGTCGTCGATGCCGCCCTTGGGCACCTGTTCGAACGCCTGCTCGAACCACGGCCGGGCCAGCTCGAAGTGCCCCGACAGGACGTGGGCGTCACCGATGGCGAAGGGCGAACGGAACTGCTCGACGACGTTGACCCAGCCCTGGCGCTCGCCCCAGAGCAGCGTCCGGGGCTTGTCGCCGGCCTCGTAGGCGTCGAGCGTCTGCGCGTGCACGAGGTTGAGCGACACGAGGCGCGCGGCCACGAGGACGAGCAGGACGACGACCGGCGCGGAGGCGAGCAGCAGGCGCCGACGACGACGGCGCAGGTGGGGCGGCAGGGGCCGGCGGCCACGGCGGCGCAGACGCAGACGCCCGTGGACGCCCGTCCCGGCGGCGCCGTCACCGTCGGCCGCCGGGTCGGCCCGGGCCGAGCGATCGTCGAGGA
Source organism: Terrabacter tumescens (assembly GCF_014646815.1). Classification (GTDB taxonomy): domain Bacteria; phylum Actinomycetota; class Actinomycetes; order Actinomycetales; family Dermatophilaceae; genus Terrabacter; species Terrabacter tumescens. The sequence goes on along the minus strand of NZ_BMNZ01000001.1, from coordinate 506,978 downwards.
GGGTCATGCGCTCGTCTCCTTCCGGCGACGGGTCTGGACCAGGGCCGTGATGCCGGCTCCGAGCTCCCAGGCGGCGATGCCGGCCACCCCGATGAGCAGCGGCCAGTACAGCTCGCGCCGGGCCATGACCTTCTGCTTCTCGATCTGCTCGCTCGTGCCGAACCGCTCGAGGTCGATGCCGTCGACGGCCGGCCCGATCGCGTCACCGGCCTCGCGGTGGACGTAGCGAAGGCCGAGCTGGTCGCCGATGGTGCGCAGGGTGTCCTCGCTGACGACCGAGCGCGCGTCCTCGCCCGTGGCGGGGTCCTTGATGTAGTCGCTGCTCGTGTCGAACCGCGAGCGGGTGGCCTTCATCCGGCCGCCCTCGGTCGTGCCGTAGCCGAGCACCGCGCCGCCGTTGATGAGCCGCTTGTCGATGTCGAAGGGCGCCGGTGGGTCGGCCGCCGTCTGCTCGCCGTCGCCGAGGTAGAAGACGACCCGCCCGCGCTCCGGGGTGCGGGCGTCGGCCTGCTGGAGCAGCGTCTTGAGCCGGGCGTCCGCCTCGGTCACCGAGGAGCCGCGCGAGACCTCGTAGGACTCCGGCAGCAGCGTCTGCACCGCCGCGTCGAGCGCCGTCGTGTCGGTCGTGAGCGGCAGGCGCACGCGCGCATCCTGGTCGAACGTCACGACCGAGTAGCGCGCTCCGGGCAGGGCGGCCGCGATGGCCGAGATGTCGGACGAGACCCCCTCGATGCGCGGCCTGCCGTCGCCGTAGTCCTCGGCGATGATGCTGCTCGTCGTGTCGACGACGAAGTAGACGTTGAGGTTGGCGGCGCTCGTGTCGACCTGCTCGCCCGGGACGGCGGGCCGCAGTGCAGCCGCGCCGAGCAGCAGCACCGCGGCGGTGAGCCGCCAGTGGGTGGCCCGCGACTCCCCCGGCAGCGAGCGCGACGACGGGTTCCACCACACGGCTGCCAGCGCAGCGACGACCAGGACGAGCAGGACCGGCCACGGGCCGACGGGGAGCAGGCTCATGACGCCCACCGCCTCGTGGCGCCGATAACGCCGACCAGGCCCAGCCCGGCCAGCGTGATCGGCAGGGTCGGGTTGTCGGAGTAGAGCGAGCGCGAGGCAGCGTCGATGAGCGTCGCCTCCTGGGCCTGCACGGAGTCCACGATGCCCTTGATCGCCGACTGGTCGCTCATGGCGTAGTAGCGCCCACCCGTGCCGGTGACGATCTCGCGCATGTCGGTGGCCTCCTGGTCGGCGCCGTCCTCCTCGGGGTTGAGCCCGTAGACGCGCACCCCCTTGGCCTTGGCGAGCGCGCCCGCCTCGTCGACGTCGATGATGGGTCGTCCGGCGAGGTGGTTGTCGGTCGCGAAGACGAGCGAGCGCGCCCGCTGGAGGTCGACCTTGTCGAAGCTCGAGACGCAGGTCGCGAGCCCGTCACCGATGAGCGAGGTGCCGCGGCCGTTGAAGGTGCCCGCGAAGAAGGAGTCGTATGCCGGGTCGCCGGTGAGCGCACGAGCCGCCGAGTCGAGCTCGTCGTTGATGAAGTCGTAGTCGTCGGTGAGGGGGAAGACCGTCGCGGCCGAGCTGTTGAAGATGACGAGGCCGATGCGCTCACCCTGGAAGCTCTGGACGAGCGTCTTGAACGTCGACACGAGCGTCGCGTCGTAGGCGGCCATCGAGCCCGAGATGTCGAGGCACAGCATGATGTCGCGGCTGCGGCTCTGCGGACGGTCGACGGTCGTGTCGAGCGGACGCGCCGCGCCCACGAGGGCCGCGCCCCCGAGGAGCACGGCGCTCGCGGCGAGCACCGCCATCCGGATCCGGTGTCGACGCAGTGCTCTGCGGAACTCGGGCAGCTCGGTGAGCGCGCTCGAGTTGGCGACCGCGGCCGACGCGCGAGCCTGCCGGCGCGACATGAGGCGGTACACGGCATACGCGATCACGACCGCGAGCAGCGTGCCGACGGCGAGGACTCCCGGCCACTTGAGGTCCGGCCCGGTCAGCTCCATCGGGCCACCACCTGCTTCGCGACCGTGCCGGCGCCGGTGAGCGTCGCCGTCTCGCGCGGCCCGAACTCGCCCGGGTAGAGCGTGCCGACGACCTCGGACACCGGCGTGAGCCGCGAGCCCTTGGCGTTGAGCTCGGTCAGCGTCATGGTCGGCGCGTCGATGCCGGAGACCTCCTGGACGAAGTGGCGCACGAGGACGCTGAGCTGCTGGTGCGCCCGGCGCTGACTGATCTCCTCGGCCGCCGCGCGGGCGAGGACGAGGTCGATCTGCCGTGTGTAGTCCGCGCGCAGCCGCGTCAGCCGGTCCGGGGCCACGCGTGGCGGCACGACGACCTTGCGCTCCCGGGTCGACCACCAGACCCAGGCGTACCAGGCGGCGACGAGCGCGAGGATGCCGATGCCGATCCACAGCCACCGGGCGGCATACGGGTCGGGGGCGTAGAAGCCCGGCGGGGCGTCAGCGACGGGCACGGCGCTGCCTCTCGAGCAGGGCGAAGACCGTGGCCACGACCTCGTCGGACGAGCCGACACGGGCGTGGTTGATGCCGCGGCGGTCGAGCAGTGCGGCGGTGCGCTGCACGCGCTCGGCGACCGATGCGGCATAGGCCGTGCGCACCCGCGGGTCCAGGCGCACGAGGGTCGGGAGCGTGTAGGTGTCGGCGACGTCGTAGGCCATCCGGTCGCCGGCCAGCGCAGTGGGGTCCGCGTCCTCGACGGTGATCCACAGGATCTCGTGCTGCACGTGCAGCCGGCGCAGCAGCTCGTCGAGCGTCGGGTCGAGCTCCTTGTCGTCGGCCACGACGAGGAGCACGAGGCGGCGCCGGACGTGCCGGACGATCCAGCGCAGCTGTGTCGCGAGGTTGCTCTGGTCGCCGTCGAGGACCGTCGCGGCGTCGACGGCACGCAGCAGCAGCTCGAGATGGGCCTCCGACCCGCGCAGGTCGTGGGCGACGGTCGTCGCCGCCGTGCCCCGGACGAGGCCCACGAGGTCACCGTGACGCTGGGCGAGGTAGCCCACGAGCCCCGCCGCCGCGATAGCGACGGACTTCTTCGGCTCGCCGCTCCGGGTCGTGGCCGCCATGCCGCGACCGGTGTCGATGACGAGCATGAGGTTCTGCTTGCGCGTCGCGACGTAGCGCTTGACGAGCGGGGCTTGGTGGCGCGCCGTCGCGCGCCAGTCGATGTCGCGCACCTCGTCCCCGGGGACGTAGTCGCGCAGGTCGTCGTAGTCGAGGCTTCGGCCGTGGAAGACCGAGGCGTACTCCCCCTCGAGCAGGCTGCGTGACTTGCGGCGCGCGTGGACGAAGAGCTTGCTCTTCACCCGCGTCAGCAGCGTCGTCGTCATGTCGCGTCCTCGTCCGGCTCCCGGTCAGGGAGTGCGGATCCCGTTGACCATCGCGTCGATGATGCTCTCCACGGCCACCTCGTCGGCGGCCGCCTCGAAGCCGAGCGTCACGCGGTGCCGGAGCACCCGGTGCGTCAGGGCCTTGACGTCGTCGGGCACGACGTGGTTGCGCCCGTCGATGAGGGCACGGGCGCGGGCAGCGCTCGTGAACGCGATGCTCGCGCGGGGGCTGGCCCCGAAGTCGACGTAGCCGGCGAGGCGCGGCTCGATGTAGTCCCGCGGGTGCCTCGTCACGTAGCCGATGCCGACGACGTAGTTGACGATCGCGGGGTCGATGTAGACGCGGCCCACCAGGGCCTGGAGGCGCTTGACGTCGGCGACGGAGACGACGGGCTCGGACGCCGTGACGAAGACGCCGGAGTCGATGCGTCGCAGCACCTCTGCCTCCTCCGCCGGGGACGGGTAGTCGAGGACGTCCTTGAGCATGAAGCGGTCCATCTGCGCCTCGGGCAGCGGGTAGGTGCCCTCCTGCTCGATGGGGTTCTGGGTGGCCAGCACGAGGAAGGGGTCGGGCAGCGCGTAGCTCTTGTCGCCGATGGAGGTCTGCCGCTCCTGCATCGCCTCGAGCATCGCGGACTGGGTCTTCGCGCTGCTGCGGTTGATCTCGTCGAGGAGCACGAAGTTGGCGTGCACCGGCCCGAGCTGGGTCTCGAAGGTGCCCGAGTGCTGGTTGTAGACCTGCGTGCCGACGATGTCGCTCGGGAGGAGGTCAGGCGTGCACTGGATGCGGTGGAACCGGCCGCCGACGGCCTGGGCGATGGTCTGCGCCGCGGTCGTCTTGGCGAGGCCGGGGACGCTCTCGAGCAGGACGTGCCCGCCGGTCAGCAGGGCGATGAGGAGCGTCTCCTGCAGCCGTGCCTGGCCGACGACCTTGGACGCGAACGCCGTCGAGATGGCCTCGACGGTCTCGCCGGCCCAGTGCAGCTCGTCCGGGGTCAGGTAGCGCGCAGGTGCCGGGGCCGTGCGGTCGGGCACCGTGTCGATGCCGGCGACGGCCACGTCGTCGTCCGGCGCCTCGGGCGACCCGGAGAGCCGGCTGGGCTCCTCGGGGACGACGGCGTCGTCCGGGACCGAGCCGGGCAGACGCACCGTGAAGGTCTCACCGTCGACACCGTGCTGGTCGTGACCGTCGTGGCCGAGACCGTCGTGGCCGACACCGTCGTGGCCGACACCGTCGTGGCCGACACCGTCCTGCTCAGCGACGCCTGCGGACCCGCCGGTCTGCTCGTCGGCGACCGACTCCTCGGCATTGACGTTGCCCACCATCGATTCCCCTTCTCGACGCGTACCGGCGGAGGGAGTCGCGCCGGCAGGGACACATCGTAAGCACGGCAGGCTGTGCCGCGCCGACGCTCCCCACACCCCACCGACACTCGGCAGGGGTCGAACGGTTCCGCTCAGGCGTCGATGCGCTCCCGGTCGACCTCGGCGGCGGACTCGATGATGAAGTCCTTGCGAGGCGCCACCTCGTTGCCCATGAGCAGCTCGAAGACGCGCTCGGCGGCCTCGAGGTCACGCATGGTGACCTTGCGCAGGGTGCGGTGGCGCGGGTCCATCGTCGTGTCGGCGAGCTGGTCGGCGTCCATCTCGCCGAGGCCCTTGTAGCGCTGCATGGGCTGCTTGATCTTCTTGCCCGACTTCTCGAGACGGGCGAGCGTGCGGCGCATCTCCGGCTCGTTGAAGGTGTAGATCAGCTCGTTCTTCTTCGCCCCGGCGTTGATCACCTCGAGCCGGTGCAGCGGCGGCATCGCCGCGTAGACGCGTCCGGCGTCGACGAGGGGACGCATGTAGCGGAAGAAGAGCGTCAGCAGCAGGGTGCGGATGTGGGCGCCGTCGACGTCGGCGTCGGTCATGATGATGACCTTGCCGTAGCGGGCGGAGGCGAGGTCGAAGCTCCGACCCGAGCCGGCCCCGATGACCTGGATGATCGAGGCGCACTCGGCGTTCTTCAGCATGTCCGACACGGACGCCTTCTGGACGTTGAGGATCTTGCCGCGGATCGGCAGCAGCGCCTGGAACTCGGAGTTGCGCGCCTCCTTGGCGGTGCCCATCGCCGAGTCTCCCTCGACGATGAACAGCTCGGAGCGCTCGACGTCGGTCGTGCGGCAGTCGCGCAGCTTCGAGGGCAGCGTGGAGCTCTCGAGGGCGTTCTTGCGGCGCTGGGTCTCCTTGTGCAGCCGCGCGCTGATACGCGACTTCATCTCGGACACGACCTTCTCGAGCAGCAGCGCCGACTGGGCCTTGTCGCCGCGCTTGGTCGACGTGAGGCGCTCGGTCAGCTCCTGCTCGACGACCTTGGCGACGATGGCGCGCACGGCGTTGGTGCCGAGCACCTCCTTGGTCTGGCCCTCGAACTGGGGCTCGGCCAGACGCACCGTGACGACGGCGGTCATGCCGGCGAGGATGTCGTCCTTCTCCGGCTTGTCGTTGCCGGCCTTGAGCCGGCGCGCGTTGACCTCGATCTGCTTGCGGAAGACCTTGACGATGGACTGCTCGAAGCCGGTGACGTGAGTGCCGCCCTTGGGCGTGGTGATGATGTTGACGAAGGACTGGACCTTCGTGTCGTAGCCCTGGCCCCAGCGCAGCGCGACCTCGACGGCGCACTCGCGCTCGAGCTCGGTCGGGGTCATGTGGCCGTTGACGTCGAGGACGGGGACCGTCTCGGTGAACGTGCCCGACCCCTCGAGACGCCACACGTCGGTGATCGGGGTGTCGGACGCGAGGAACTCGACGAAGTCGGTGATGCCGCCGTCGTGCTGGAAGACCTCCTCGATGGGGCCCTCCTCGCCGGGGGTGCCCTTGAGGCGGCGCTCGTCGCGGATGACGAGACGCAGGCCCGGGACGAGGAAGGAGGTCTGGCGGGCGCGGCCCAGGATGGCGTCGTAGTCGAGCTCGGCGTCCTTGAGGAAGATCTGGCGGTCCGGCCAGAAGCGCACGCGCGAGCCGGTGACGCCGCGCTTGGCCTTGCCGACGACCGGCAGGGCGCTCTTCTTCTCGTAGGGCGTGAACTCGGAGTCCGGGGAGTGCACCGGGCTCCGGTCGGTGAAGGTGCCGGGCTCGCCGCGGCGGAAGCTCATGCCGTACGTCTTGCCGGCGCGGTCGACCTCGACGTCGAGCCGGGCGGAGAGGGCGTTGACGACGGAGGCACCGACGCCGTGCAGGCCTCCCGTGGCGGCATACGACGCGCCGCCGAACTTGCCACCCGCGTGCAGCTTGGTGAAGACGACCTCGACGCCGGACAGGCCGGTGCGCGGCTCGATGTCGACGGGGATGCCGCGGCCGTTGTCGCGCACCTCGATGGAGCCGTCGCTGCTCAGGATCACCTCGATGCCGGTGCAGACGCCGGCCAGGGCCTCGTCGACGGCGTTGTCGATGATCTCCCAGAGGCAGTGCATGAGGCCGCGCTGGTCGGTCGAGCCGATGTACATGCCGGGACGCTTGCGCACGGCCTCGAGGCCCTCGAGGACCTGGAGGTGGCGCGCGGTGTAGTCGCCGTTGCCGGAGGGAGCAGGACGGGAGGCGGAGGCCACGGTGTGTCGATCTCTTTCGCTCGGGAGCCGCCAGCGGTCGGGCTGTGGAGGGCTGGCAGGGGAAGCCTAGCCACCAGCACCGACCGTCCCCGACAGGCACGCTGCGCGACCACGCTGGGTATGAGTGAGCTGTACGACCATCCGCCGCGCGGGCGGCGGCGAATCACCGACACGTAACGATGTTGGTGCGACGGGCGTCTCATGGACCGAGCCTCACCGTCGGGAAGGATTCCACGTGATTCACTGTTGGAACGTCCGCGAGGCACGAGAGGTCCACCCGATGGACCGCTTCGAGCGTCGTAGGTACATGGCAGGGTTTCCCTCCGGGGAACCCCCGAGGGAGGAAAGAGGCGAAATACGATGACGACAGCACTGGCACCCGAACTGACTGCTGCTGACCGCTGCGACCGATGTGGGGCTCAGGCCTACATCCGCGCCCGCCTCGTTTCCGGCGGAGAGCTGCTCTTCTGCGCGCACCACGGACGGGAGCACCTCCCGGCGCTGAAGGACAAGGCTCTCGACATCCGCGACGAGACGGACCGACTCAGCGAGATCCCGGGCTCTGCTCCCGTGGACGAACGCTGAGCACCAGGCGATCTTCCGACCCGGCCCTTTCCTGACCTCCTGACTCGAACGCTGCCGACGACTGCCCTGTGATCACCGCGACGAACGTCCTCGTTCTGCTCGTGATGGTCGTGGGCACCGTCGGCATCGTCGTCCCGGTGCTCCCGGGACTCATCGTGGTCTGGGGGGCGACGCTCGTGTGGGCGTTCGAGCGTCAGGACGGGCCGGGTTGGCTCGTTCTCGGGCTGGCCACGGTGTTGTATGCCGTGGGCCTCGTCGCGAAGTACGTCCTCCCCGGGCGCCGGATGAAGACTGCCGGCGTCGACGGGGCGGTCGTCGCCGTCGCACTGGCGGTGGCCGTGGTCGGCTTCTTCGTCGTCCCGGTGATCGGAGCCCCGCTCGGCTTCGTGCTCGCGGTCTACCTCCTCGAGCGCATCAAGCACCGCGAGCACGCTGCGGCCTGGCGCGCCACCACGCACGCGATCCGGGCCGTGATGCTCAACATCGGCATCGAGCTCGGGACCGCCTTCGCGATCATCGCGACGTGGGGCGTGGCCGTCTACGTCACCCGCCCCTGACCCGGAGCGACCCCGACCGAACCGGGCCGACCCGTCGCCGACGGGGCCTACTGGACACGCCGTGCGCACCGCATCTGTCGGCACCCCAGGGCAGAAACACTCGCGTACAACGGCAAGGACCCCGACGACAGGTCGTCGGGGTCCTGCTGCGTGTCAGTGTGAGTCAGGGTGAGCGGCGGGGCGTCACCACTGGTCGCGGCGACGCTTCTCCCAGCGTTCCTCGAGGCGCTCCATGAACGTGCCCTGCTTGGGGGCGCTCGCCTTGACCTTGCCCTGCCGGGGCTTGGTCGTGCCGTCGCTGTTCACGGCCGCGAGCTTGGTCTTCGACGGCGTGATGGCGTAGACGATGCCGGCGACCATGATGGCGAAGCCACCGGCGCCGAGCCAGATGTTGCTGCTCATCGCGGAGAACACGACCAGCGCGAGGCCTGCCACCCCGGCGACGACGCCCACGACGACGCGCCCACGCCCGAGGCCGCGTGACTTCGTCTTCTCGATGCGCGACGCGAATCGAGGGTCTTCGGCGTAGAGGGCTTCCTCCATCTGCTGGAGGAGTGCTTCCTCGTGTTCCGAGAGTGCCACCCGGCACCTCCCATGGTGCGAAATCGACGGTGCCCGAATCGTATGTCGGAAACGGCCGACACGGACTTCTTTCCCTCAGGATAAGTCGCGCCGCTCACGTTGGGAACCCGAGGGTCGATCAGGCATGAGTGACGCTGGACGCACCGATCCGGCACCGAAGCGCGCACTGGCCCGGTCGATGGCCCGGTCGGCCTCGCGCCACCCGTGCTCGGGCTCGTCGAGGGTGGCCTGGATGGGCGCGACGGACGACGGCACGAGGCCCTCGAGCCGGACGCCGACGAGCCGGATCCGCGCCCGCTGGAGGCCGAGGCGGTCGTAGAGCTCGCGCGCCGTGGCGAAGATGTCGCGCGAGACGTCGGTGTGGTGGCGCAGCGTCTTGGCCCGGGTGATCGTCGTGAAGTCGGAGAAGCGGACCTTGATCGAGACCGTGCGTCCCGTCATCCCCGCCGACCTCGCCCGTGCAGCGGTGCGGTCGGCGAGGCGCAGCAGCTCGCGGTGGATGCGGACCGGGTCGTCGATGTCATGGGCGAAGGTCTCGTCGGCGCCGATCGACTTCTCGCGCCGCTCGGGCACGACGGAGCGCGGGTCACGCCCCCACGCGAGGTCGTGCAGGCTGCGGCCGGCCACGTCGCCGAGGGCCCGCTGGAGGGTCTCGAGGGGCGTGTGGGCGAGGTCGGCGACCGTGCGCAGGCCGAGGCGGTGCAGGTGCTCCTCGGTCTTGTCACCGACGCCCCAGATCGCACCGACCGGCAGCTGGTGCAGGAACGAGACGACCTCCTCGCGGGGCACGACGATGAGCCCGTCGGGCTTGGCGAGGGTGGAGGCGAGCTTGGCGACGAACTTCGTCGAGGCCACCCCGACCGAGCAGGTGATGCCCTGCTCGTCGGCGATGGTGTCGCGCAGCTGCTCGGCGATCTGCGTGGGACGTCCGAGTCGGCGTACGGCCCCCGACACGTCGAGGAAGGCCTCGTCGAGCGAGAGGGGCTCGACGCTGTCGGTGATCGTGGCGAAGGTCGCCATGACGGCCTCGGAGATCGCGGCGTAGCGGCGGTGGTCCGGCTCGATGATGACCGCCTGGGGGCACAGGCGCTGGGCCCGGGCCATCGGCATGGCCGAGGTGACGCCGAAGGCGCGTGCCTCGTAGGTCGCCGAGAGCACGACGGAGCGGCCGCTCGCCCCGCCGATGATGACCGGGCGTCCCCGCAGCTCGGGGCGCGAGATGAGCGAGGCGGACGCGTAGAAGGCGTCCATGTCGACGTGCAGGACCGTGCAGCCGGTGTCGTCCGGCGGCTCGGCGTTGCCGCGGGTCGGCGCGGTGAACTGGCGGCGGCTCATCGTCGGCCCGCCGGACGGGTCGACGTGCTCACCCGGGCGCGGTCAGTCGCGTCGGGCGACGACGTGGAGGGCACTGCCGAGGGTGCGGAGGAACTCGCGCCCGGGACCGGAGACGAGCAGCTCGTCGAGCTCGGCCAGGGCGACACGGTCCGCCTCGGAGTCGATGAGCGAGGCCGGCACGAGGTGACCGAGGATGTTGGTGCCCCGGACCCGGACGTCGGTGAAACCGGCGTCGGCGAGCAGGGACTCGAGCTGCTCGACGTCGAAGCGGCGCGGCAGCGGGTCGGTGCTCCCCCAGCGGCCCGACGGGTCGACGAGGGCGGCCCTGGCCTGGCCGAACTCTCCCGCGATGGCCTTGGCGAAGACGACGGACAGCCGGCCCGAGACGAGCAGCGACAGGACGCCGCCCTCGCCGAGGGCCTCCGCGATCGCGTGGAGCGTGGCTGCGGGGTCGTCGACGAACTCGAGCGTGCCGTGGCAGCAGGCGAGGTCGACGTGACGACCGGCCAGGACGGAGCCCAGGGAGTCTCCGTCGCCCTGGACGGCGGTGACACGGCCCTCGATGCCGGCCTCGCGGGCCCGTCGGGCGAGCGAGGCGAGCGCGTCGGGGCTGGGGTCGACGACGGTGACGTGGTGGCCGGCCTCGGCGAGCGGGACGGCGACTCCACCGGTGCCACCGCCGAGGTCGAGCACCTCGAGCGGACGGCCGAGGTGAGTGCTGCACTCGTCGGCGATGCGGCCCACGGCCGAGACGACGGCCGACGGCCGGACCCCTCCACGTCGCTGGGGGCGCTGCTCGTCGGGCACGGGATCCTCCGTCTGGGAACGTGGTACGCGTGGTGCTGCGTGGGCTTCGTGTGCGTCCTCACCCTAGTGCCCCGAGCTTCCCGGGCTCGCGTGCCACAGCTTGCGTGGCGGACCGCCCACGGTGTCGGAGGGCACGAGCCCGCTCGTGCCCCGCGGACCCCTGACGTCCTCGCCCGCCGGCTTGATGTCGGCGTACGGGGACTGCTTGAAACCGGACGCGTGGACGAGCACCCGTCGACCGTCGGGCCCCTCGCCGACCCCGGCCGGTGACCCGTCGGCTCCGGCGAGCGCGGTCGCCCGCTCCCAGGCAGCGCGGTCGGCGGCGTCGAGCGCGTCACGCACGGCGGTGATCCCGCCGGAGGTCCACGCGTCCTGCAGCGCCGAGAGCTCCCACGCACCGGTCGCCCGGATCGACACGCCGCGCGGGCCGGTGCGCCGCACGACCCCGCGGCAGAGCAGCAGCCACGAGTGGAAGACGGTCGCGGCATACGGGCCCTGGACGTCCTCGAAGAAGGTGAGGTCGGACGGGCCGGTGGCGTCGTCGAGGGTGAGGAAGACGACCCGGCGCCCGGTGCGGATCGGTGGGGTCTGGGTGGCGACCTTGACCCCGGCCACGAGGACCTCGCGCCCGCTGCGACCGGAGAGCAGGTCACGCGCCCGGGTGACGCCGAGCGCGTCGAGCAGCGGACGGTAGAAGTCGACGACGTGCCCGCTGGCGTCGAGCCCGAGCACCTCGAGCTCGGCCCGGACCTGCTCGGGACCGGTCATCTCGGGCAGCCCGCTCGTCGCGGAGAGGCGCGGGGTGTCGCCGAGGTCGAGCGTCAGCTGCGTCGCGAGGTGCTCGGGCGCGCCGGCTGAGGCCTGGGACTGCGCGGCGGCGAGGGCCCTGATGTCGCCGGTGGCCGAGACCGACGTGACCCGTCCCCGCGTCGAGCCCGACCGGCTCGCGGCCGAGACCCGGGAGGTGGACCGGCGCGACGAGCGCTGGGAGGACGACCACCGGTCGAGCTCGGCGACGTGGAGCAGCAGGTCGCGCCGGGTGACCCGGCCGCGACGGCCGAGACCGCCCCGGGACCGGCCCACGACGCCGGTCCCGCTCTCGTCGAGACGGGACGGGCCACCGAGGTCGATGTCGTGCAGCGAGTCGAACCCGCCTGCGAGCACGAGCTTCTCGGCGACGGGACGCGACACGTGGGCACGCTGCCAGAAGTCGGCGAGGCTCGAGTAGGGCTGCCCTGCGACGATCTGGGCGACCTCGGCCTCGCTGATGCCGTGGACGTCGGCGAGCGAGAGGCGGATGGCCTCGCCGCCGTCGTCGGTGCGCTCGAAGCGGTAGGCGCCGGTCGAGACGTTGACGTCGAGGCCAAGGATCGCGATGCCGAAGGTGCGGGCGTCGTCGAGGATGAGCCGCTTGGGGTACATCCCGGGGTCGTGGGTGAGCACCCCGGAGAGGAAGGCGGCCGGGTGGTGCGTCTTGAGCCACGCCGACTGGTAGGTCGGCAGCGCGAACGCCGCCGCGTGGGCCTTGCAGAAGCCGAACGAGGCGAAGGCCTTGAGCACCTCCCAGATCTTGTCGGCGACGTCGGGGGCGTAGCCGCGGTCGCGGGCCGCGGGACGCCACCACGCCTCGATGCGCTTCTGGCCGTCCGGGGTGCCGAGCGCCCGGCGCACCTCGTCGGCCTGGGCCAGGGTCACGCCGGTCGTCTCGGCGACGATCATCAGCACCTGCTCGTGGAAGACGACGACACCCTCGGTCTCCTCGAGCGCCGGCACGAGCGTCGGGTGGAGGTAGGAGGGGTCCTTCCACCCCTGCCGGGCGTTGAGGAACGGGATGATCATGTCGCTCTTGACCGGCCCCGGCCGGAAGAGCGAGATGTCGATGATGAGGTCCTCGAAGGTGCGCGGGCCGAACTTGCCGATGAGCTCGCGCTGGCCCGGGCTCTCGATCTGGAAGCAGCCGAGGGTCTTGGTGGACCGGACGAGCTCGAAGGTCGGCTCGTCGTCGAAGGGCACCTGGGACTCGTCGTCGAGGTCGACGTGGTCGCCGTCGACCCGCTCGACCTCGGCCACGGCGTGGGCCATCGCCGACTGCATGCGGATGCCGAGGACGTCGAGCTTGAGCAGCCCCATCTCCTCGACGTCGTCCTTGTCGAACTGGCTCATCGGGAAGCCGAGCCAGCTCGCCTCGACCGGGGTGCGGTCGAGCAGGACGGAGTCGGAGAGCACGACCCCGCACGGGTGCAGCGCGATGTGCCGCGGCAGCCCGTCGAGCCGCTCGACGATGTCGAACATCAGCTGCAGCCGCGGCACGTCGAGGCCGCTGGCCCGCAGCTCGGGCAGCTCGGCGAGGGCATGGCGCACGTTGCGGGCCGCGATGTGCGGGAAGGCCTTGGCCATGGCGTCGATCTCGGGCGGCGGCAGCCCCAGCGCGGCGCCGGCGTCGCGGATCGCGTGGCGCACCCGGTAGGTGTCCATCATCGAGACGCAGGTGACGCGGTCGCCGCCGAAGTGGTCGAGGATGCGCTCGTAGATCTCGGTGCGCCGGGCCGACTCGACGTCGATGTCGATGTCGGGCAGCTCGGCCCGCAGCGGCGAGCAGAAGCGCTCCATGAGCAGGCCGTGCCGCATCGGGTCGACGCCGGAGATGCCGAGGAGGTAGTTGACGAGCGAGCCCGCGCCGGACCCGCGGGCCGCGACCCGGACCCCCATCTCGCGGATGAGGTCGCAGACCTGGGCGACGGTGAGGAAGTAGGTCGCGTAGCCGAGGGTCTCGATGACCCCGAGCTCGTCCTCGAGCCGGTCGCTGACGGTGACGAGCTCGCTCTCGGTGCGGCCCGGGTAGCGGGCCGGGATGGACTCGCGGCAGCGGCGTGCGAGGACGCGGTGCGGGTTGGTGCCGGGCCGGATGCCGAGCACCCCCGGCTCGGGCAGGTGCACCGAGCCGATGCCGAGGTCGGCCCGCGGGTCCTGGACGCACTCGGCGGCGAGCGCCGTGGTGCGGGCGAGCAGCTCGCGCGCCTGCTCGCGGGCGAGCGCCCCGCCGCCGACGAGACCGGGCCCGGAGACCTGGACGATGTCGAGGGCGAGCGCGTGCATGAGGGGCGTCGGCGACAGGTGCCCGGCCGTCGTGACGCGGTCGAGGTGGCGCGCGTCGAGGGCGACGAGCCGGCGGGCGGCGTCGAGGACGTCGACGATGGCGGCGTCCTGCGGGTCGGTGTGGCGCACCGCTGCCGTGATGACGCTCGGCACGCCGACCTCGCGGGCGAGCGCGAGCATGCGGGCCGCCTGGCCGAGGCTGCCGGGCTGGTGCTCGGGCCCGCCGTGGCACACGACCTCGACGACGACGGCGCCGCGCGGGAGCAGGGCCACCCAGCGCTCGAGGGCCGCCCGCGCCCGGTCGCGCCTCTTGGCGAGCACCGCGCGACCGACGTCGGAGTCGGGACCGAGGAGCACGACGAGACGGGAGGGCCTGCCGTCCGCCACCGATGGCGTATGCCGTCCGCCGGACTCTGAGCGTCGACCGTCCGCCGCGGTGGGCGACGTGGTGGGCGACGTGATGGGAGAGGAGGTGGACAGGGTGGCGGACGAGGACGTGGGAGACGTCGCGAGCGCGCCGGCGTGCTCGGCGACGAGGCTCGCGGTCGTGACGGGGTTGCCGCGTTCGCCGCGCAGGTGGGTCGCGGTGACGAGGCGGCAGAGCGCCGCCCATCCCTCGCCCGGAGCGAGACCGGTGCTGCTGCCGCGGGCCAGCACCGTGACGCGAGGCAGTCGTGGGTCGACGAGCGCGCCACCGCGGACCGGGGTGCGGACAGGCCGGTGGCGCTCGGGCTGCTCGGGCCCGACGGCGAGGTCGACCCCGAAGATCGGGGCGACGTCGTGCTCCATGCAGGAACGGACGAACTTGACCGCCCCGTAGAGGCCGTCGCGGTCGGTCAGGGCGAGAGCGGGCTGCCCGAACGCGGCCGCGCGCTCGACGAGCTGGTGGGGTTTGGCCGTGCCGTAGCGCATGGAGTAGCCGGAGGCGACGTGCAGGTGCACGAAGCTCTCAGCCGTGCTGCCCGTGCCGCCGGCAGCGCCGGCCGCACGGCTCGGCGCGCTGGTGAGGCGACTCGCGAAGGAGCCGGCCGTGCTGGCCGTCGTGCTGGCCGTCGTGCTGGTCGTCGTTGTGGTGGGGGTCGTCATGCTGGGCGTTGTCATGCTCGTCGTCACCCTCCGGTCGCCCGGCCCCTCGAGACTGGCGTGATCGACTGCGGCAGCGGGACCGTCAGGGGGATCCCGAGCAGGTCCTGGACGATCTCGAGGAACATCTCGGCCTGGCGCAGCAGGTCGTCGGACTCGCGCGCGCTGAGGTGGCCGCCGCGGTCGATGACCGACTGGTGGGCCGAGCAGGCGGCGAAGAAGGCGGCCCACTCCCCCAGCTCGGGCGCGACGCCGGGCAGCACCTGCCAGACGCTGCGGGGTCGCGCTCGGGGGGTCGGGGTGGTGCGGGCCGCGACGATGGCGGCCGCGGCGCGCAGGGCACCGAGGTGGGCGTCGCGGTAGCGCTCGGACGCCTCGGTGGTACGGCAGGCGGACTCGAGCGTCGTGCGGGCCCGCTCGAGCAGGTCGAGCACGGCGACCGAGATGGGTGGGCGGCGCAGGTGGGCGGTGGTCACGGTGGTCTCCTCTTCTTCCGGACGTGTTGACGGGTGGTCTCAGTCGGCGACCCGGACGAGCGACCAGTGGTCGCCGCGCGGGAGCTCGTCGTGGGCGAGGTCGTAGACCCCGGGGGCGAACGACCAGCCCGGGCTCGCCTCGACCCGCCAGACGTGCTGCTCGCTCGCGGCGGCGACGAGCGTCTCGCCGGGACGCACCTGCGCCTCGTCGGTGTCGAGCGCGTCGCGCCACCACGCCCGTCGCTCGCGCCAGTGCGCGAGGACGCCGCGCACGACGTAGAGGCGACCGCGCCAGATGAAGGCCTCGGGCGGCACCCCGGAAGCCTCGCCTCCTGGAGGCTGCCGGGAAACCCCGGACTGCTCCTGCACCCGCACTCTCACCTGCACGGAGTCATTGAACCTGCGCACCACGACACGTCTCCCTCGGACCCGTCGAGGCCGGACATCACGACCCGAACCACCCGCGCCCCACACGAGCGGTCCGACAACCAACCGACGACTGAACTGACATCTTCATTCGAACACCTGTTCGATACGACAACCCTAACCCCCGCCGCCGACACCGTGTCAAGAACGGCGTGCCACCTCCCGGAACCCCGGCGAGACGACCCTGGGAGCCGCTCCGCGCGACCCGGCATACGGCGCAGGGCCCACGCGCACGGCCCACGCACATGGCACGAAACGGGCGGATCTGAGTACGTGTGCTCAGGTCCGCCCGTCGCTCACACCGGCAGGGTGGAGCCGCGGGTTCGGTCCGCGAACGGAGGGGTGCAGGGGTCCCGTCCGCTCACGGATCGGGCCCGTTCCGCTGTCCGCCCACTGTCCGCCCACTGTCCGCCCATTGTCCGCCGCACCCGCAGCGCGCCCCGTTGCGCGACCTCCGGGAATGCGGGAGCGTCAGGGACGTTGGACCTGTGCTCGGCCGTCCGGCCCGGCAGCAGACGCACCGGCGCACCCGCCGGCGCACGACCGAAGGAGTGTCGTGGGCGCCGAGCTCATCCCCATGGCCTTCACCACCGGGTGGGGCAGCGGAATCAACGCGTATGCGGTCGTGCTCGTCCTCGGGCTCGCCGACAAGATCTTCAACCTCAGCCAGATCCCCAACGCCCTGGCGCGCACCGACGTGCTCATCGGCGCCGGCATCCTCTTCGCGGTCGAGATGCTCGCCGACAAGATCCCCTACGTCGACTCCGTCTGGGACTCGGTGCACACGGTCGTCAGGCCGGCGGTCGGGGCCACCATCGGCTACCTCATCGGCCACGACACGGCCAGCCTCGACGCGGCGATCGGCGCCGCGACCGGTGGCGTCACCGCGCTCATCTCGCACGGCATCAAGGCCGGCCTGCGCGCGGCCGTCAACACCTCCCCCGAGCCGGCGAGCAACGTCCTCGTCAGCACCACCGAGGACGTCACGGTCACGGGTGTCACGGCCCTGGCCATCGCCCACCCGTGGTGGGCTGCAGCCATCGCGCTGGTCCTGCTCCTGCTCGGGGCGTTCCTCGTCTACAAGGTGGCAGGCCGCATCCGCCGCTACAAGCGCCGCTACGACGCGTGGGGCGAACGCGTGGGCATCGCCGTGCCGTCCGGACGCCGAGGGCAGGACGCGCCGACCGGGCCGCCTCCACCGCCGCTCACGCCTCCGTCGCCACCCCGGGCCGACGAACGGCTCGAGCAACCCTTCGACCAGGAGACCTGACGCCCCCGGCCTGACCGGGCTCACAGGTCGGCCCGGGTCTCACAGGACCTCCCCACCCCGGCGAGGGGGTCGCCACAGGGCCGCCACCGACGGTGGACACAGCTGGCACGAGGCCAGCCCATCGAAGGAGTGGAACGCATGAAGCACAAGACCATCGCGCTGGCCGGGGCCGGCATCGTGGCCGCGTCGGCGCTCGCGCTCGGCGGGGCAGCCCTCGCCAGCGCGGACGAGACGGGCAGCACCGGCACCGCGACGAGCGGCGCCTACGGACAGGTCGGAGAGCGTGCCGGAGGCCCGGGCATGACCGGCAACGGCAACACCGACCCGAGCAAGCCCATGCGCTCGGACGAGAAGCTGCTCACGGGCGACACCGCAGCCAAGGTGACGGCGGCCGCCAAGGCCAAGGAGCCGACGGCGACGATCGAGCGCGTCGAGACCGACTCGGACGGCGTCTACGAGGCCCACATGGTGCGGGCCGACGGCACCCACGTCACCGTTCAGGTGGACGCGTCCTTCGCCGTCACGGCGGTCCAGGAGGGCGGCCCCGGCGGGTCGGGCGGGCCCGGCGGCCGGGGTGGCGACCACGACGGCGACAGCCCCCGGGGCCCGCAGGGCCAGCCGGGCCAGCAGTCCCAGCAGGGTGAGGTGCCCGCCTCCCCGGACGGCACGGCGACGACCACGCCCTCGAGCATTTGAGCAGCTCAGGCACGCACCACCCGACCGAACGGCCGGCCGGCCGGCCCTTCCCTGGGGGCCGGTCCTCCTCGGCCGTCGCCCCGATCTCGGGTCAGAGGTTGCCGAAGACCTCGAGCGTCGCCGACGAGCGGTTCATCGTGATGAAGTGGATGCCGGGTGCGCCCTCGTCGAGCAGGCGGCGCGAGGACTCCGTCGCGATGGCCATGCCCTCGGCGCGCACGCCGGCGGCGTCGTCGCCGTGGCGCTCGAGGCGCTCGGTGACCGACGTCGGCATCGGCTGGCCGGCGAGCTGGGCCATGCGCACCACCTGACGGGCGTTGGTGATCGGCATGATCGCCGGGACGACCGGGAGCCGGGAGCCGCGTCGCGCCAGCTCGTCGCGCAGCCGGAGGTAGTTGTCGACGTCGAAGACCATCTGGGTGATGGCGAACTCCGCGCCCGCGCGCTCCTTGCGCACGAGGGTCTCGGCGTCCTCGTTGATGTCGCCCGACTCGGGGTGGCCGTCGGGGAAGGCCGCGACGCCCACGGTGAAGTCGCCGAGGCTGCGCACGAGGGAGACGAGCTCGTCGGCGTGGTCGAGGCCCTCGGGGTGGGCGACCCACGGCCGGCCGAGGCCGCCCTGGGGGTCACCGCGCAGGGCGAGGATGTTGCGGACCCCGGCGGCGGCATACGACCCGACGATGCCGCGCAGCTCGGCGACCGAGTGGCTGACGCACGTCAGGTGCGCCATCGGCGTCAGCGACGTCTCCTCGAGCACCCGCTGGGTCAGGCGCACCGTGCGGTCGCGCGTGCCTCCCCCGGCGCCGTAGGTGATCGACACGAAGCTCGGGGACACCTTCTCGAGACGGCGGATGGCGTCCCAGAGCTGCGCCTCGGACGCGTCGTCCTTGGGCGGGAAGAACTCGAAGCTGAAGGTCGGGGTGTCGGCCTCGATCATCGCCGGGATGGACCGCGTGAACCGTTCCGCCCGCGCCATCGAGGATGCCGTGCCGTGTGCCATGCCGCACACCCTAGGCCGAGCGCGTCCACGGTGCGTGGGCTGTTCACGGGGCGGCCGGCGCGCCGCGTAGGCTGACCACGATTCCCGCGACTCGATGGAGGACCCCGTGCAGACCCCCACCGACCTCGACGTGCTGCGCCGTCGGGTGCAGCAGGCGATCGACGGGCAGATCGCCGGGGCCACGCAGTCGCTGGCCGCGATCGGCGAGGAGACCGCCCCGCTCGTGTCGGCCGTGTCCGGCCTGCTGACCGGCGGCAAGGGCCTGCGCGCCGGCTTCCTCTACTGGGGCTACCGCGCCGCGGGCGGCGCCGACTCCGACGCGCTCGTGCGCCTCGCGGCGAGCATGGAGTTCTTCCAGGGCGCCGCGCTGCTCCACGACGACGTCATGGACCGCAGCGACATCCGACGCGGTATGCCGTCCGCGCACCGCGCCGTCGCCTCGCTGCACCAGCAGCGTGGCTGGGCGGGCGACGCCGATCGGTTCGGAGAGGGCACCGCGATCCTCGCCGGTGACCTGTGCCTGACCTGGTGCGACGAGCTGTATGCCACGTGCGGGCTGCCCGGCGAGGAGCTCGCCCGCGGTCGCCAGCTCTTCGACTCCATGCGCACGCAGCTGATGGGCGGTCAGTTCCTCGACCTGCTCGAGTCAGCCCGCGGCTGGCACGGCCTCGGCCTCGAGGCCCGGATCGCCTCGGCCCGCAAGGTGATCCGCTTCAAGAGCGCGAAGTACACCATCGAGCACCCGCTGCTCATCGGCGCCCTCGTCGGGGGCGCCCCGGACGGGTCGCTCGCACCGCTGTCCGACTACGGCCTGGCCCTCGGCGAGGCGTTCCAGCTGCGCGACGACCTGTTGGGCGTCTTCGGCGACCCCGAGGCCACCGGCAAGCCCGCGGGCGACGACCTGCGCGAGGGCAAGCGCACCGTCCTCGTCGCCCACGCGCTCGACGCCGCGTCCGACGCGCAGCGCGAGGTCGTCGAGAGCCTCCTGGGCCGTGACGACCTCGAGCTCGGCGGCGTCGAGTCGATCCGTCAGGTGCTCGTCGACACCGGCGCCGTCGAGCGCGTCGAGAGCCTCATCACGGTGCTGGCCGACGAGTCCGTCCGGGCCGTCGACCGGGCGCGCGCGACCGGCTCCTACGACGCGTCGGCGCTCGACGTGCTCGAGGCGCTCGTGGCGGTCTCGACGGCCCGCCGGTCCTGAGGACCGCGCCACACGGCATACGCCCGGAGTGCCGGCGTCACCTCAGAGGGCGAGCTCCTGCGCGCGGCGGCGGACCTCGGTCTTGAAGCCGGCGAGCATCGCGTCGATGGGCGCGCCCTCGGCGGGAAGCGTCGCGTCAGGGGTGTGGAGCCACTCGATGATCTCCTCGTCGTCCATGCCCCCGTCGGCGAGGACGGTGAAGGTGCCACGCAGCTCGGGCCGGGGGCCGGCCTCGTCGAAGAACTTCGCGGGGATCGCGGTGACCCGGCGCTCGCCGATGCGGGCGGCCAGGACCTCGCGGTCGGCGATGAACTGGCGCACGCGCGACAGGGGCGCGCCGATCCGCTCGGCGGCGTCGGGCACGGTCAGCCACTCCCCGACGAGGGACTCGAGGTCGCGGCTGGTGGACTCGTCGGACTGAGGTGCAGGGGTCTCGCTCACGGGGCAAGAGTCTGCCACCGTCGGCGTGCTCCTCGCGCACCCGGAGGGGTGAGGCCGACCGAGGTGGGTCAGGAGCACGAATTACACTGGTGTATTTAAACTTTAGTGCTCAATTGTGCGCTATCGTCACAGGCGCCACACCGTTCACAAAAGCCCCACCAGCACGACACAGCACCTCGAACGACCCGCACCACCGCACCACCTTCCGCAGGTCTCTGCAGGACCCGGACCATCGCCGAACCCGACCGCCCCTTCCGAACGCCCCTCCACGAACTCAGCTCGGGCCCCAGGAAAGGACTCCACACCCCATGCCCTTCGCCGACGTCGCCGCGCTCGCGCTGCCTGCCCATGCCGCTGTCGCCCCCGTGGCCACGACACCGTGGAAGACCGTGACGGTCCGTCCCGGTGACACCCTGTGGCACCTCGCGATCGCGCACCGCACGACCGTCCACGCCATCGTCGAGAAGAACCGGCTCACCCGTGGCGGCGCCCTGATCATGCCCGGGCAGAAGCTGCTCGTCCCCGGCCGTACCTCCGGCCCGACGAAGGCGCCCAAGCCCGGCCCGGTCACGCCGACGAGGCCGACGACCTCGGCCCCGAAGCCCTCGGCCGGCGACAGGACCTATGTCGTGCGCTCCGGCGACACGATGAGCGGCATCGCGCAGCGCTACGGCGTCTCCCTGACGAAGCTGCTGGCCGCCAACAAGATGAGCAGCACGACCATCATCTTCGTCGGCCAGAAGATCACCGTCCCGGGCACCGGGTCCGCGGCCTCGCCGAGCACCCCGTCGCCCGCGCCGACTCCCCCGCCCGGCTACCAGTACCCGAGCAAGACCGCCCAGGCCGTCGCCGAGAGCAAGGCGAAGCTCGCCGCCATGACCGTGCCCACCCGCGCGCAGACACAGGCGATGATCAGCGCGACGGCGACCCGGCACGGCGTGGACCCCAAGCTGGCGCTCGCCATCGGGTGGCTCGAGTCCGGCTGGTACCAGCGAGCCGTGTCCTACACCAACGCCGTGGGCGTCATGCAGCTGATGCCGGTCTCGCAGACGTGGGCCTCCCAGCTCGCCGGCCGCTCGCTCGACCGCTTCGACACGCAGGACAACATCACCGGAGGCGTCCTCATCATCCGCGCCCTCCAGGCGAGCGCCGACTCGCGCGAGCAGGCCATCGCCGGCTACTACCAGGGCCTCTACTCGGTCCGCACCAAGGGCATGTACGAGGACACCAAGCGCTACGTCGCGAGCGTGCTGGCCGTCTACAACCGCCTCTGAGGGGCATCCTGTGCAGGGCCGCCGCGGCTGGCCTGCACAGGATGCACGGCATCAGCCCGTAAACTTCGCGTCGTGACGTCCAGCGTGGCGGACGCCCTCGTCGGTCGGGTGATCGACGGCCGGTACCGCATCCTCTCCCACCTCGCAGACGGAGGCATGGCCTCCGTCTACGTTGCGCTGGACGGACGCCTCGACCGGGAGGTGGCCCTCAAGATCATGCGCCCCGGGCTCGCCACCGACGACGTCTTCGTCGAGCGGTTCCGGGCCGAGGCGCGCTCGGCGGCGCGCCTCAGCCACCCCAACGTCGTGGCCGTCTACGACCAGGGCGAGGACGACGGCGAGGTCTTCCTCGCGATGGAGCTCGTCGAGGGCAAGACCCTGCGGGACGTCATCCACGAGGAGGCCCCGCTCACCGCTCGCGAGTCGCTCGCGATCCTCGAGCCGATCCTGCTCGCCCTGTGTGCGGCCCACGCCGCCGGGATGATCCATCGCGACGTCAAGCCCGAGAACGTCATCGTCCGGCGCGACGGCGAGGTCAAGGTCGCCGACTTCGGGCTGGCCCGAGCGATCACCAACCAGGCCGCGACGAGCCAGACCGGCGTCCTGCTCGGCACCGTCTCCTACCTCTCGCCCGAGCAGGTCGAGCGGGGCGTCGCCGACACCCGCAGCGACGTGTATGCCGCGGGCCTGCTGCTCTTCGAGATGCTCACCGGGCGCAAGGCCGTCACCGGGGGCACCCCGATCCAGATCGCGTACAACCACGTGCACGGCTCGATCGTCGCGCCGTCGACGCTCGTGCCCGGCGTCCCCGAGGTGCTCGACGACCTCGTCGCCCGCGCGACCGCCGTGGAGCCCGACGACCGCTTCGAGTCCGCCACGACGTTCGTGACCGCGCTGCGCGAGGTCCGGCGCGGCCTGACGGCCGGCGAGCTCGACCGGCGCGCCGCCGCCGTCGGCACCGACCCCGCCGGCACCGCGGTGCTGGCCCCCGTCTCCTCGACGACGCAGCTCTCCCCCGCCGACCGGCCTCGCCGCTCCGAAGCAGCCGGGGCCCCCGAGCGCCACCGGACCCGTCCCAACGACATGGGCGCCGCGGCCCTCGCAGGTCGGCCCGTCCACGAGGACGGACCGGCCCTCGAGCACACCGCGGCCATGCCGATCGAGCGACGTCGTCGCCGCAGTGCGCGCCGACGGTGGCCGCTCTGGCTCGCCGGTCTCCTTCTCGTGGGCGGGGTCTCGTTCGGCGGCTGGTGGTTCACGGCCGGCCCGGGCGGCTCGACCCTCGTGCCCGCCGTCGTGGGGCAGCCGGTGTCGCAGGCCGAGGGCGAGCTGCAGCAGGCCGCCCTCTCCACGGAGCTCGTCGAGGAGTTCTCCGAGACCAGGGCGCAGGGCGTGGTGCTGCGCGTCGAGCCCGGCGCGGGCAGCGAGCTCGGCAAGGACTCCACCGTGCGCCTCGTCGTCAGCAAGGGCAAGGAGCGGTATGCGGTCCCGACCCTTACGGGGTCCAAGGTCGGCGAGACCGGCGCCGCCCTGTCGCCGCTGAACCTGCGCCTGGGCGAGAGGTCGCAGGCCTGGAGCGAGACGGTCCCCGAGGGGGTCGTGATCTCCCAGGACCCGGCCGCGGGCGAGTCGGTCAAGCGCAACACCGCCGTCTCGGTCGTCGTCTCCAAGGGGCGCCGCCCGATCGAGGTCCCCACCGTCACGGGCGCCACCCTCGACGCCGCCTCGGCCACCCTGACGAAGGCCGGGCTCACGGTGCAGCGCGGCGAGGACGTCAACAGCGACACCGTGCCCGCCGGGCAGGTCGTCTCGCAGTCACCCGACAAGGGCACGCTCCACCAGGGCGACGCGGTCAAGCTCGTCGTGTCCAAGGGCCCCGTGAGGGTGCAGGTGCCCAACGTCGTCGACCAGCCGGACGCGGCCGCCGACAAGGCGCTGACCGACCTCGGCCTCAAGGTCGACAAGCAGTACCCCTTTGGCGACCTCTTCGAGAAGAAGGTCCGCGCCCAGGACCCGGCCGCGGGCACGCCGGTGCCGAAGGGCACGACGATCCACCTGACGATCGTCTGAGGCGCCCGCCGTGCAGCACGCCGCGCAGACGCGCCTTGCCACGATCCTGCTCGTCGCCCTGACGGCCGTGTGGGGCTCCACCTTCTACCTCATCCGCGACCTCGTGCGGGCTATTCCTCCCATCGACTTCCTCGCGGTCCGCTTCACCATCTCGGCCGTCATCATGCTCGTCCTCTTCTGGCGACCCGTCCGTGCGCTCAGCCGTCGCCAGGTCCTCGTCGGCACGGGTCTCGGAGCCCTCTACGGGCTGGCCCAGATCTTCCAGACACAGGGACTCGCGACGACCCCGGCCTCCGTCTCGGCCTTCATCACCGGCACCTACGTCGTGCTGACGCCGGTCTTCACCGCGGTGCTGCTGCGCGAGCGGGTGCCCGGATCCACTTGGGCCGCAGTGGGACTCGCGACAGGCGGTCTCGCCCTGCTGTCGCTCAACGGCCTGTCGGTCGGCGTCGGCGAGGCGATCACCCTGATGGCGGCGGCCTTCTACGCGTTGCACATCGTCGGGCTGGGCCGGCACAGCGCCTCCGAGATCGCGACCGGCCTGTCCGTCGTCCAGATGGTCGTCATCGCCGTGATCTGCGTGGTCGGCGCGCTCCCCGGCGGCATCGTGCTGCCGAGCACTCCCGGGCAGTGGGGCACGGTGCTCTACATGGTGGTGTTCGCGAGCATCCTCGCGCTGTGGGCCCAGACATGGGCCCAGGCGCACATGTCGGGGACCCGGGCGGCGATCGTCATGACGCTCGAGCCGGTCTTCGCCGCGTTCTTCGCCGTGACGCTCGGCGACGAGGCAGCGACCCTGCGGATGGTCGTGGGCGGGGCGCTCGTGCTCACGGCCATGTATGCCGTGGAGCTCCTGGCGCGCCGGCGCCCCGGCGAGCTGCCGGCCGAGGCTCTCCACCACGAGGTCTGACGCGAGCCGGCCCCGACCGCCGAAACGCCACGACAGCTCCGCCCCGGCGGACGAACCGCGGCCAGAGTGGCCCGGAACGCCTCGACAACTCCGCCCCGGCGGGATTGTCGAGGCGGGCTGTCGGGGGTGTGGCGGGGAGGTGCGGGCCGGTCAGGCCTGGCCGAGCATCTCCGCGACGAGGAACGCGAGCTCGAGCGACTGCTGGTGGTTCAGGCGCGGGTCGCACACCGACTCGTAGCGCTTCTCGAGGTCGGAGTCGATGATCTTCTCCGCACCGCCGAGGCACTCGGTGACGTCGTTGCCGGTGAGCTCCACGTGGATGCCGCCGGGGATCGTGCCGAGCGACTGGTGCACCTCGAAGAAG
This sequence comes from Terrabacter tumescens, assembly GCF_014646815.1. Lineage (GTDB taxonomy): Bacteria > Actinomycetota > Actinomycetes > Actinomycetales > Dermatophilaceae > Terrabacter > Terrabacter tumescens. The sequence continues at coordinate 481,871 of NZ_BMNZ01000001.1, read as the reverse complement.
CCGCGGACCTCCTCGACGATGTCCTCGAAGTCGCGCGTCTTGTAGCCGGACGGGCTCTCGAACGTGTTGCCGTGCATGGGGTCGCAGATCCACGTCACGGTGGCACCGGACGCCGTCACCTTGTCGACGAGCGCCGGCAGGGCGTCGCGGATCGTACCGGCGCCCATGCGCGTGATGAACGTCAGGCGGCCCGGGGTGCGGTTGGGGTCGACCTTGTCGATGAGGCGCAGGACCTCGTCGATGTCGGCCTTCGGGCCCAGCTTGACCCCGATGGGGTTGCTGATGCGCGAGACGAAGTCGACGTGCGCGCCGTCGAGCTGGCGGGTGCGCTCGCCGACCCACACGAAGTGGCCCGACGTGTCGTAGAGGCGACCGGACCGCGAGTCGATGCGTGTCAGCGGACGCTCGTAGTCGAGCAGCAGGGCCTCGTGCGCGGCGTAGAACTCGACGGTGCGCATGGCGTCGAAGTCGGCGCCGCACGCGGCCATGAACTTCATGGCCTTGTCGATGTCCTTGGCGATCTTCTCGTAGCGCTGGTTGGCCGAGTTGGCGACGAAGCCGCGGTTCCAGTCGTGCACGTGCCGCAGGTCGGCGAATCCGCCTGTGGTGAAAGCGCGCACGAGGTTCAGCGTGGCCGAGCTCGCGTGGTAGGCGCGGACGAGCCGCTGCGGGTCGGGGATCCGGGCGGTCTCGTGGAAGGCGAAGTCGTTGACCATGTCACCGCGGAAGGCGGGCAGCGTGACGCCCTCGCGGGTCTCGACGGTGGAGCTGCGCGGCTTGGCGTACTGCCCCGCCATGCGCCCGATCTTGATGATGGGCACGGAGGCGCCGTAGGTCAGCACCGCCGCCATCTGCAGGATCGTCTTGATGCGGTCGCGGATGTTGTCGGCGGTCGCGGACGCGAACGTCTCGGCGCAGTCGCCGCCCTGCAGGACGAAGGCCTCGCCGACGGCGGCCTTGGCCATCCGGTCGGTGAGGATGTCGCACTCACCGGCGAAGACGAGCGGAGGATACGAGGCGAGGGTCTCGATCACCTCGGCCAGCGCGGCCGTGTCGGGCCAGGCAGGCTGCTGCTGGGCCTCGAGCTCGGCGGCGGCAGCCGTGAGGGCGGCCAGGGCCTCGGCCCCGTTCTCGGGGTCGAGTCCGGCATCGGCGGTGACGGTCCTCGTGTTCACCCCGTCAGCGTAGACGCCGCCGAGGGCCGCTCCCGCACGGGTCCGCATCCCGAAACCTCCCGGGGGCGTGTGCCCACCGAGGGCGTATGCCGTGTCGCGCCGGACCCTGCCTCCGCCCGGTCTTCGGTCGGTCGGCTGAGGGCTCGTCGGACCGGGTCGGGTCAGGTCAGGTCGGGTCGGCGAGGTCGAGGCCCCGCTCCATGGCGAAGCGGACGAGCTCGACGCGGTTGTGCATCTGGAGCTTGCCGAAGATGTTCTGCACGTGGTTCTGGACCGTGCGGTGCGACAGGAAGAGCGTCGCCGCGATCTCCTTGTAGCCCATGCCCGTCGCGACGTACTTGAGGATCTCGGTCTCGCGGTCGGTGAGCTCCGGGATGGGTCGCTCGGGGCTGCCCCCGCCGGCGGCCTTGACGCGACGGAACTCCCCGAGCACGAGTCCCGCGAGCCCGGCGGTGAAGACCGGCTCGCCTGCGGCCGTGGCTCGCACGGCGGCGAGGAACTCCTCGCGGCCGGCGGACTTCACGAGGTAGCCGAGGGCCCCTGCCTTGACGGCGTCGAGGACGTCCTGGTGGTCGCCGCTCGCGGAGAGGATGAGGATCCGGGTCGGCACCTGCGCGGCGGCGAGGGCCGCGCAGACCTCGGCGCCGGTGAGGCCCGGGAGGTTGAGGTCGAGCACGAGGACGTCCGGCACCGTGGCGCGGGTGCGGGCCACCGCCGAGCGGCCGTCGTCGGCCGTGGCGAGGACCTCGAAACCGGCGTCGGCGAGGTCGCGGGCCACCGCGTCGCGCCACATCGGGTGGTCGTCGGCGACGACGACCCTGATGTGCTCGGGCGGCGTGCTGCTCCCCTGCTGCGGCATGGCGTCCTCCTGCTCCGTCACGATGCTCCTCGTCCGTCGGTACCGTCGACCGCCCGACGCTCGGCGCGGCGGTCCGGTTGGCGACCATGGTGGCGGCTGGCCGACCCTGCCGTCCGGCGATTCGGGATCCGCATCTCCACGGTCGTCCCGCCGGCGGGGCCCGAGGTGACGGTGGCCGTGCCGCCCAGGTCTGCCAGCCGGCCCAGGATGCTCGAGGAGACACCGAGGCGACCCTGCGCGACGGCCTCCGCCAGCCGGCCGGTCGGCACTCCCCGCCCGGAGTCGCGGATCGTGACTGCCACCTCGTCGCCGGCGTCGTCGAGCAGCACCCAGGCGCGCGCGTCGTCGCCGGCGTGCTGTCGGACGTTGTCGAGGGCCGCCTCGACGGCAGCGACGACCTCGTCGGCCACGCGTCGCGGCAGCAGCACGGCGTCGGCCGGCGAGACGAGCTGCACGTCGTCGTCCTCGACGTGGCGCAGCAGCCCGCGCAGGTCCGCGTCGCCGCTCACGGCGCGGCCCACCTCGGCGAGGTCGGCCTGGCTGACGAGGGTGCGCAGGATGCGCTCCTGCTCCCCCGCCATCGCGCCGAGCCGAGCCGCCTCGCCCCCGAGGTCGCTGGCCCGACGGTTGATGAAGGCGAGCGTCTGCAGCACTCCGTCGTGGACGGTGCGAGCCAGCCGGTCCCGCTCGGCGCGCGCGGCATCGAGTCGCATCGCCTCGGCGAGCGCCGCGTGGCTCGAGCGGGCGAGGTCGACGCAGTAGCCGATGCACCCGCCGAGCAGCAGCCCGAAGATCGAGTTGGTGATCGTGTTGGGCGTCGGCTCGACGACCTCGACGAACGAGCAGGCCGCCACGACCGACGCGGCGGCGAGTCCGCCGCGCCAGCCACGCAGCACCGCGAACCCGACGACGGCGGCCGTCGGCCAGATCGACGGGATCGTCTTGGCCCCCGCCGTGATGACCTCGGGGTCGTCGACGAGGCGCGTCGCGAGGATGGCCGAGCAGCCGATGGCGAGCTCGATCGCGTACGCCCGCACCGTGCGCACCGGACGCAGGGTCACCGCCAGGGTCCAGCCGGCGAGGACGCCGAGGACGGCGACGCCCAGGGCCAGGTGCGCGATCTGCTCGTGGCGCTCCCAGGCCGCCCACACGGCATACGCGAGGGCCAGCCAGCGGAAGACGTCGACGGCGCGCCACAGCCCTCGGACGACGACGTGCTCGTCGTCCAGCACCGCCTTCGTCGACGCGGCCACGGAGGAGCCGTCGGCGTACGGCAAGGCCGGAGGGGAAGGCACGGACGCCGGGGTCACGGCCGAGCCAGGACCTCCCGGCTCGCCCGTGTGGTCCTGACCGGCGCCGGAGCGCATGGCGGCCATCGCGTCAGGACGCCGCCACGACAGGAGCGTCGCCGTCGTCGGAGTCGTCGGGGTCGGCTGCCTCCCCGGTGACCGGGTCACCCGTCGACGCACGGTCCCTGCCCTCGGCGGCATCCAGCGCCTCCTCGAGCTCGGGAGCGGCGCTGCCGGGCTTCGCGGCCTCCTGCAGCTCGCGCGCCTTGGCCCGGGCGGCGGAGACGAGCCGGTCCTTCATCGAGGTGGCGTACATGTCGACGTACTCCTGGCCCGATAGCAGCATCAGCTCGTACATGATCTCGTCGGTGATCGAGCGCAGGACGAAGCGGTCGTCCTCCATGCCCTCGTAGCGGGAGAAGTCGAGCGGCTTGCCGACCCGGACGCCGACGCGCATGATCCGCGGGATGACCTTGCCGGTGGGCTGCGCCTTGTCGGTGCCGATCATGGCGACGGGGATGACCGTGACCTTGCCCTCGAGCGCCATCCGCGCCACACCGGTGCGGCCGCGGTAGAGGCGGCCGTCGGGCGAGCGCGTGCCCTCGGGGTAGATGCCGAGCAGGTCGCCGCGTCGCAGCACCTTGAGGCCGGAGTTGAGCGCGGCGTTGCTGGCCTTGCCGCCGGAACGGTCGACGGGCACCTGGCCGATGGCCTTGAAGAACGCAGCGGTGAGCCGGCCCTTGATGCCGCGGCCGGTGAAGTAGTCGCTCTTGGCGAGGAACGTCATCCGTCGCGGCACGACGAGCGGCAGGAAGATCGAGTCGGAGAAGGACAGGTGGTTGCTCGCGAAGATCGCGGCACCCTCCTCGGGAATGTGCTCCTCGCCCTCCACCCAGGGGCGGAAGACGAGCCTGACGATCGGCCCGATGACGATCGTCTTGAGGAACCAGTAGAACAACCGTGTCCGCCTTCCGTCCGTGACGGCTCGAACTCTACGACACTCGCGCCCGCACAGCGGGGCATGCGAGGATCAGTGGGTTCAGTCGCCTCCCCCGAGGAGTCCCACCGTGACGGTCCCTGCCGACGCTGCAGCCGCCTCAGGCCTGCCTGCGCGACGGACCCGGAGTCCCCGACCGTGAGCGACCCGGACCTCGACGCGGAGTTCGCGCGCATCATCGCCGGGTGGGACGCCGAGGCACCCGACCCGTTGCCCCGCGCCGCTGCCCCCGACCCGACCGACACCGTCGACGACACCGGCCAGGCGGACGCGTCCGAGGCGAGCTCGCCCGTGGCCGCGACGGACCGCCCCTCGACGGAGCCGTCCTCGTCGGAGCAGTCCCAGTCCGAACGTCCTCAGCCCGAGCGGTCCCAGGCTCCCCACGGCACCGACCCGGCTGCGCCTCCGCAGCGGCCGGCCGCCGGTGCGACGGGCCCCGGCCCGTCCGGTCCATCCGGCCTGCTGGAGCTGCCGATCGCGCCCACCACCGCGCACGTGTGGCGCGGTGGCACGCCGCCCCGCGACGACGCCGACGGCGTGGTGGACAACGAGGACCACTTCGTGCCGCCGTCCGAGATCGACCTCCCGTCGGCCGAGACGGACCCGATGTTCTGGGCCATCGTCGGTGGCCTCGTCGGTGGACCCCTCCTGCTGCTCTACGTGCTCTTCTTCGACCGCGACGGCAGCGGCTGGTGGGTGGTGACGGCCCTGACCATGGTCGTCGTCGGTTTCGTGCTGCTCGTCCTGCGCGGCGGCAACGAGCGCGACCCGTTCGACGACGGCACCCGCGTCTAGGACGACCTCCTCATCGCGGCGTCAGGTCGAGGTCGACCCAGACGGGACGGTGGTCCGAACCCGCCACGAGGTCGTGCTCGTCGACACCGTCACCACGACCGTCAGGACCGTCACGGCCGTCGTCCGGCGGGACGACGCGTAGGTCCCGTCCGGCGAAGATCGCGTCGAGCGCGACGGCCGGCCGTCGGGCCGGGAACGTCGGCGTGCCCGCGGACGCCAGCGGGAGACGCGCCGCGATGAGGTCGTATGCCGTGCCGCCGGGTCCCTCGTTGAGGTCCCCTGCCACGACGGCCCGGTCGCCGAGTCCCTCGAGGACGAGCGCGGCGTGGCGCAGCCGCTCGGGCGCCTTCAGCCCGAGGTGGACGCTGACGACGGTCAGCTCGGGAGTGCCGGAACCGTCACCTCCGAGCGAGACGGAAGCCGCGGCATACCCCCGCGTCCGGTCGGGGAAGCGGACGGGCAGGCGGCCGCGCCACCCGTCGTGGACGACCACGCGTGGCGCGGTGAGGACCGCCGTCCCGCCGGTGCCGAGCCGTCCGCCCCTCCAGAGGAGACGGCACTCGCGGGCGAACCGCGGCAGACGGAGCTCGGTCGTGAGCCGGCGCGGCACCTCCTGCAGGCACAGCACGTCGGGGTCGACGGCGCGGACGACCCGAGCGGCGGCGGCGCTGTCGTCGAGCAGGTCGTGGACGTTGTAGCTCATGACCCGCAGCACGTGCTGCGGCCGCGCCGCGCGCACCGCTCAGCGGCCGGCGCGGGCCAGCTCGGCGGCTCCGATGAGCCCGGCGTCGCTGCCGAGGACCGCACGCACGATGCGGGCCTCGGGACGGTAGCCACGCCCGGGCAGCTGGCGGCGGAAGGCTTCGCGCGCCGGGCCGATGAGCATCTCGTCCGCGGCGCTGACTCCTCCGCCGATGACGAAGAGCCCCGGGTCGAAAGCGGAGGCGAGGTTGGCGAGGCCGATGCCCAGCCACTCGCCGATGTCGGCGAGCAGCTCGCGCGCCGTCGGGTCGCCCTCACGGGCGGCCTCGGTGATGAACGGCCCCGTCAGGGCGGCAGCGTCGCCGCCGAGGCGGGCCAGCAGGTCGGCCACGACGGGCGATCCGGCCTCGATCATCGCCCGGGCCTCGCGCACGAGGGCGTTGCCGCTGGCGTACTGCTCCCAGCAGCCGCGGTTGCCGCACTCGCAGCGGATGCCGCCGGGCATGATCTGCATGTGGCCGAACTCGCCGGCGATGCCGTGCCGGCCGCGCTCGACGTGCCCGTCGATGATGAGCGCACCACCGATGCCCGTGCCCAGCGTGATGACGACGACGTGCGACTCGCCGCGAGCCGCACCGAAGCACGCCTCGGCCCAGGCGGCGGCGTTGGCGTCGTTGTCGACCGTGATCGGCAGGTGGATGCGCTGCGACAGGGCCGCGCGCAGCGGCTCGTTGCGCCACGACAGGTGGGGCGCGAAGACGACGGTGGCGCGGTCCTCGGCGACGAAGCCGGCCGCCCCGATGCCCACGGCGACGACGTCGTCGGGGTCGACCTGGCGCAGCAGCTCCTCGACCGACTCGACGATGGTGTTCTCGACGACGCTGGGTGAGGTGGAGCGGTGCGGGGTGTCACGACGGGTGCGGTGGGTGATGGCCCCCGTCTCGTCGACGACGCCGCCGGCGACCTTCGTGCCTCCGATGTCGATGCCGATGGCGAGTCGCCTGCTCATGCGCTGTCTCCCGGTCGGGTCCTGTCGCTGTCGGTGCTGGTCTCAGGGCGGGTGTCGGTGCGGGTCTCGTTCGGGGCGCCGGGCTCCGGGCGTCGCTCGCGCTGGGAGGTCGCGAGGTCGCGCAGCGCGGTGGCCGCGAAGCCGACGAAGTCGGCGACCCGGTCGATGGTGTCGGGGTTGACCTGCTGCACGAAGGCGATGAGCTGGCAGACCGGGCAGACGCGGCACGCCGCGGGCGTCGTCCCGCCGCAGGTGCACTCGGACCTCGCACCGTCTGATCCGTTCGCGCCGGTCGAGTCGTGCGGGGCGTCCGTGTCGGCCGAACCGTTCGGGGTGGTCGGGCCGTCGGTGTCGGTCGACCCGGCGTGCTCGTCGGCGTCGCCGCCCGAGGAGGTCGCGTGCCCGTGGTGCCCGGCCGACGGCATACGCGATGAGCCTCCTCCCCAGCCGCGCTGGGAGAGCAGGTCGACGAGCAGCGCCGCCTCCTCGGCGACAGAGCCCGGCCGAGGGTCGGGTGCGTCGTACGGCGTCACGGTCGGTCAGGCCTCGACGCGCTTCTTCAGCTCCTTGAGCGCGGTGTCGACGATGACCTTCTCCGCCTTGCGCTTGAGCAGTCCGATCATGGGGATCTTGACGTCGACCGCGAGGCGGTAGGTCACCTTCGTGCCGGCGCCCTCGGACGTCAGGGTGTAGGAGCCGTTCATCGCCTTGAGGACCTGCGCCGAGACGAGCGACCACGAGACGACTCCCGTGCCGTCCTCCACGACGTCCCACTCGTAGTCGAGCACGTAGGTGTCCTTGATGGCACCGGCGTCGAGCGTGAACTGCACCTGGTCGGCCCAGCCGTCACCCTCCTCGGCGAGCACGGAGACGTCCTTCACCTCGCCGGCCCACTCGGGGTAGGCCTCGAAGTCCGCGATGACGTCGAGCACCTCGCCGGGAGGAGCGTCGATGACGATGGAGGACTCGGTGCGATCGGCCATGCGCCGAAGGCTATCGCGACCACGGGCCAACGCCGCTCGACCCGGCCGCCACCACCACCACGGCGATGACCGCGGCCACGAGCCGTCGGCCCCGTGCCAAGATGGGGCGACGGCAGCCCTGCGCCGAGGGGCGACGCGCCCGGGACCGCAGCCAGCCCTGTGATCATGGCGACGTGGTCGTCGCGGTTACCGCTCGGTAAGGTGCAGCAGAGTTCGGCCCCCCGCGATCAGGAGTGACAGTGAAGGACAACGTCGTCGCACCCCTTGCCCCCGTCACGACGGAGGGCAGCCTCGCGGACCTCCCCGTGCGCAACGCCCGGGAGAACCCGACCGAGACCGCGTTCTCGCGCAAGACGCCCTCGGGCGGCTGGACCCACGTGACGTGGGCCCAGTTCGCCGACGACGTCACGGCCGTGGCCCGAGGACTCGTCGCCGCAGGCATCGGGCCCGGGGACCGGGTGGCCCTCATGTCGCGCACGCGCTACGAGTGGACGCTCGTCGACTTCGCCGCGTGGAGCGCGGGCGCCGTCGTCGTGCCGATCTACGAGACCTCTTCGGCCGAGCAGGTGCAGTGGATCCTGTCCGACTCCGACACCCACCTCGCGGTCGTCGAGACCGACGCCCACCGCGCCACGGTCGAGCAGGTCCGGGGCGACCTGCCCTCGCTCCGTGACGTCGTCACCATCGAGGGCGGGGGGCTCGACGCGCTGCGCGAGCAGGGGCGCGAGGTCGCGGACGCCGATCTCGCCGCACGCCGCTCGGGCCTCGACCGCAGCTCCGTCGCGACGATCATCTACACCTCCGGCACGACCGGACGGCCCAAGGGCTGCGAGCTGACCCACGGCAACTTCCTCGACCTCGTCGAGAACGCCATCGAGAAGCTCGGCCAGGTCGTGCTGACCGACAACGCCTCGACGCTGCTCTTCCTCCCGCTCGCGCACGTGTTCGCGCGGTTCATCGAGGTGCTGTGCGTCGCGGGCAAGGCCCGCATGGGCCACTCGGCCGACATCAAGACCCTGCTCGACGACTTCGCGGGCTTCCAGCCGACCTTCGTGCTCGCGGTCCCCCGCGTCTTCGAGAAGATCTTCAACTCCGCCGAGGCCAAGGCGTCCGCGGAGGGCAAGGGCAAGATCTTCCTGCGCGCGGCGACCGTGGCGATCGCCTACAGCGAGGCTCTCGACACCGGTGGGCCCGGGCTCGGGCTGCGCGTCCAGCACGCCGTCTTCGACCGGCTCGTCTACGGCAAGCTCCGTGCGGCCATGGGTGGCCACGTGCGCTATGCCGTGTCGGGCGGCGCCCCGCTCGGCACCCGTCTCGGCCACTTCTACCGCGGCATCGGCGTCGTCATCCTCGAGGGCTACGGCCTCACCGAGACCACCGCGCCCGTCGCGGTCAACACCCCCGACAAGATCAAGATCGGGACCGTCGGCCCGCCGCTGCCGGGCACCGGCGTCCGGATCGCGGACGACGGCGAGATCCTGCTCAAGGGCGTCGGCGTCTTCACCCGCTACCACGACAACCCCACGGCGACCGCCGACGCGATCGTCGACGGGTGGTTTCACACCGGCGACATCGGCGAGATGGACGACGACGGCTACCTGCGGATCACCGGTCGCAAGAAGGAGATCCTCGTGACGGCCGGCGGCAAGAACGTCGCGCCCGCCGTGCTCGAGGACCGCCTGCGCTCCCATCCCCTCGTCTCGCAGTGCATCGTCGTCGGCGACCAGAAGCCGTTCGTCGGAGTGCTCCTGACGCTCGACGAGGAGATGTGGCCGCTCTGGGCCAAGAGCCACGGCGTCGAGGGCGTCTCGCTCGAGCAGGCCCGCACCCACCCCAAGGTGCTCGAGGCACTCCAGGAGGCCGTGGACCGGGCCAACGACGCCGTCTCCAAGGCCGAGTCGATCCGCAAGTTCTCAGTCCTGCCCGGCGACTTCACCGAGGCCAACGGCTATCTCACGCCGTCGCTCAAGCTCAAGCGCAACGTCGTCATGAAGGACTTCGGCGACGAGGTGGAGAAGCTCTACGCCTGAGGCTCACCGGAGCAGGTCGCGGATGCGGGCCTGCCACTGGCGCACGAGCGCCGACCGGTTCAGGCCCACGGTCGCGACCAACGCGTCGTCGACGGCTGCCTCACGGTCGTCGAGGCGGTCGGTGGGCTCGGTGATCCCGCCGGCCGCTGCGCGGTAGAGGCGGACGACGGCCTGCGTGCCGTAGCGATCCGCCACGGTGCGCAGGGCCAGCAGCGAGAGTCCGTAGGCGGCGGCGAGCGAGCCTGACCCCGGTTCGAACTCGGCGTCCGCAGGAAGCGTTGCCGGCAGACCCGACGACCGGACCCGGTCGAGCGCCGGCGCGACGGCGGTCGCCTCCGGCAGGTCGATGGGCTGGTAGGCCACGAGCTCGGCGAACCCCTCCGAGAGCCAGATCGGCACGCCTCGCGTCGTCGACGCGCGGACCGTGACGTGGGTCAGCTCATGGGTCATGACGACGTCGCGGCCGTCGGGTCGCAGCGACGACCAGGCACCGGGCACGAGGACGATGCGGTCGGCACCCGCCCGCTCGCCCGGGGTCAGCGGACCGTCGGTGGCGGCCGCCACCCCGCGCAGCTGGTCGGGCGTGCGGCCGAGCAGCCTGGCGGCGTCGGCGTCACTGGCCGGCGACACCCACACGGCGGGCCTCGACCCTCCCCAGACGGCGGCCACGCGCGAGGCGGCCGTGCGCGCGCGACGCACCACCTCCTGGACCCGGGCGTCGTCGCCGACGGCGAGCACGAGCGAGTCCGCCGACCGGCGGACGACGAGCCCGGCGAGGTCCCAGGGCTGGGGCCGGCCCGACGGGGACGAGGCGGTGATGCCCAGAGCCTGCACCCGAGCCGGGTCAGCCTTGAAGGTGAGGTCGAGGTCGAAGCTGCGCGGCGTGGTGTCGAAGCCGCGAAGCCGGTAGGTGAAGCTCGCCCTGACGTCCCACTCGACCCGGGTGCCGCTCGGTGCGGGCACGGGCTCGGTCACCTCGCGCACCGTCACGAGACGCAGGTCTGCCACCCGCATCGCCACCATGCGCGAGAGGACGGCGGACTGGTCGGTGCGCAGCGACGTCGAGGCGCCCTCACCCAGTGCGGCCAACCATCCGGCCTCGTCGCCCCGGTCGGCCGATGCGGCACGGGCCCGGAGCAGCACTGTCGCGGCGCGACTGCGAGCACCGGCCCAGGCCCGGGGGTCGACGTCGGCCGACGTCAGTCGTGTCGTCGCTGCCATCCCCGGCGTCCCCGGCCGGCTCGTGACGTCGGACGGCGCAGAGGGCGCACTCGTGGTGCAACCCCCGACGAGGATGGTTGCCGTCGTCGCCAGGGCGATCCCGGTCCTCACCCGACGCCGAGCAGCACCGGCGCCCGGAGCCGGAGCACGTCCGGTGGCGCCCCCTGCACCGGTAGGACGACCGCTCGGGCTGGACACGGCGTCATCGTGTCACGCGCCGCGGCGGCCGGGGCTCGGGCGCTCGGGACGAGACCGCTGTCGGGCTCGTGTCCGGACCCACGGTCAGACGGCAATGCGCTCAGACGGCCCTGCGGGTCCGGCGGAGCGAGCCCAGCTCGCGCGGACCTCCATCCACCGGGACGAGGTCGACCGGACGGAGGTCGACGGGGTCCAGCTCGGCGCGGACGGCGTTGGCCGTCGCCGTCGAGACGAGTCCGGCCGCGAGGAAGGCCGAGACGGCACGTCGCTCGGCGCGGTCGAGGGGCGCCGTCACGACCTCATCGCCGTCGTGGTGGTCGGGGCGTTCGGACGCATCGCCGTGGCCCACGGCGATGCGGCGCCCTCGGTCGTGTCCGGTGCGGTGGCCTTGCGCGGGGGGTCCGCCGGCGTGCGAGCGGAGCGGTATCGTCGTCAGGGCGGTCACCATGCAGTCTGCGCAGTGGACGTCCCGCACCGGGCAGGTGTGGCAGTCGACGAGCATCATCTCGGTCCAACCCTTCGTCTCTCGTTGCGATCTGTCGTGACCGACGCTAGGTGCGCCCACCGACACTCCCCCACGACACGTCGGACCCGGGGCCTGCGCTCCCGGCCCTGGCGGCACTCACCGCTGCCCTGGCCGGCGGCCACCTGCAGCGCCGTCCGGAGCGCCGTCCGTGGCGTCCGACGACGGCCCCTGCTGGCGCGCCGACAGCCCGACCGCCACCCCGATGCCCTTGCGGGACAAGGCGATGCGGTCGCCATGCCGGGGCAGTCGCCTGCAGGTGCGCCCGCCGCGCCTCCGTGGCGATGTCGGCGCCCCGGCATACGGTCAAGGACATGCAGGCCATCCAGTCCACGTTCGACGACCTCGGCACCCCCCTCGCCGGTGTCACGTTCGTCGTCGTGGACCTCGAGACCACTGGCGGTACCCCGGCCCAGTGCGGCATCACCGAGATCGGCGCCGTCAAGGTGCGCGGCGGAGAGGTGCTCGGCGAGTTCCAGACGCTGGTCAACCCTGCCGAGCCCATCCCCGCGTTCATCTCGGTCCTGACCGGCATCACCGACACGATGGTCCGCGACGCCCCGCGCATCGACAGTGCGCTCCCCGCCTTCCTCGAGTTCGCAGCCGGCAGCGTCCTCGTGGCGCACAACGCCGGCTTCGACATCGGCTTCCTCAAGGCCGCCGCCGCGCGGACGGGAGCCCGCTGGCCCGGCTTCCCGGTGCTCGACACCCTCCAGCTCGCGCGCCAGCTCGTCGTCCGCGACGAGTCGCCCAACCACCGCCTCTCCTCGCTGGCCCAGGTCTTCGGCTCACCGACGACGCCTGACCACCGTGCCCTCCACGACGCGCGTGCCACGGTCGACGTGCTCCACGGTCTCATCGAGCGCGTCGGCAACCTCGGCGTCCACACCCTCGAGGAGCTCGCCAGCTACAGCTCCAGGGTCACGCCGTCGCAGCGCCGCAAGCGCTTCCTCGCCGACCCGCTCCCGAGCGCCCCCGGGGTCTACCTCTTCAAGGACGGCAGCGACCGCGTCCTCTACGTCGGCACGAGCCGCGACATCCGCACCCGCGTCCGCAGCTACTTCACCGCCTCGGAGCAGCGCAGCCGGATGGCCGAGATGGTCCGTCTGGCCCAGGCCGTCCACCCCGTCGTGTGCCAGACCTCGCTCGAGGCGCAGGTCCGCGAGCTGCGCCTCATCGACGAGCACAAGCCCCGCTTCAACCGCCGCTCGAAGAACGGCCGCAAGGTCATGTGGGTCAAGCTGACGCAGGAGCGTTTCCCCCGTCTGTCGATCGTCCGCCAGGTCAAGGACGACGGGGCCCACTACATCGGCCCCTTCCGGTCCCGCCTCACGGCCCAGTCGGCCATCGACGCGGTCCACGAGGTCGTGCCGCTGCGCCAGTGCACGGGTCGCCTCAACGGACGCGGCACGGCCTGCGCCCTCGCCGACATGGGCCGCTGCGGCGCCCCCTGCACCGGCGCGCAGTCCGAGGGCGACTACGCCGTGGTCGTCGCGGAGTGTCGTGCCATCTTCACCGGCAACGCCCGGCCCAGCGCCGAGCTCCTCCGGGCCAGGCTCGAGGAGCTCGCCTCTCAGGAGCGCTTCGAGGACGCCGCCCGCGTGCGTGACCGCTTCCTGCAGCTCGTGCGCGGCGCAGCGCGTGCCCAGCGGCTCGCGCCGCTCCTCCGCTCTCCCGAGATCGTCGCAGCCCGCCGCAGCGACCTCGGGGGATGGGAGCTCGTCTCGATCCGGCACGGCCGGCTGGCCGGCACCGTCGTGAGTCCGCGAGGGGCCGACCCCATGACCTACGTCCGCTCCATGCAGGCCACGGCCGAGGTCGTGCCCGCCCCGACCCCCGAGCGACCCTCCGCGCTGACCGAGGAGACCGAGGTCCTGCTCCGGTGGCTCGAGGCGCCGGGCGTGCGCATCGTCGAGCTCGACGGGTCGTGGACCTGTCCCGTCGGCGGAGCCGGCTCGGTCCGCAGCGAGCTCGAACCGGCCGTCGCATCCGCCCACGACGTCGTCGGCTTCGACAACGACGTGCCCGGCCCACGGTCCGGTCCCGGGTCCGGCGGCCGATCCGGCCACGGCGGCGCAACCGGTCGCGCGGCCGGCCTGCGCCGGGCCGGGTAGGCCCGGCTAGGGTGTCCTCGTGATCACCGCCATCGTCATGATCAGCTGCGAGGTCGACCGGATCCCCGAGGTGGCCGAGGCCATCGCCGACATCCCGGCCGTGTCCGAGGTCTACTCGGTGACGGGCGACACCGACCTCATCGCCATGGTTCGGGTCAAGGCGCACGAGGAGTTCGCCGACGTCATCGCCGACCAGCTCAACAAGGTCGAGGGCATCGTCGGGACCTCGACGCACATCGCCTTCCGCACCTACTCCTCGCACGACCTCGAGGCAGCGTTCAGCCTCGGGCTCGAGGGCGACTGACGCCTCCGTCGGCCGAGCTCCCGCCTGCTCCCGCACGGCCGGAGCCGAGAGCCGTCGGGTGGACGTGCCCCCTCATTAGCTCCGGGTGGCGCTGACCCATCGCTGCACGAGATCCGTGGCGGCACCGCTGTCGATCGCGTGCGCGGCCCGGTGCATCCCGGCCCGCAGGTCGGCGTCGAAGTCCGCCTCCGACGACCCCGAGTCCGGCTGTGTCAGGGCGAGCGCGATGCCCGCGTTGAGCAGGACCGCGTCGCGCACGGCGCCGGTGGCCCCCACGAAGGTGTCGACGACGACGCGGGCGTTGTGCGCCGCGTCACCGCCACGCAGCTCCTCGATGGGGTGCAGCTCCAGACCCAGACGCGTGGGGTCGAGCGAGCGCTCGGTGACGACTCCGTCACGGACCCACCAGACGTGGGTCGTCGTCGACACGGTGACCTCGTCGAGACCGTCGTCGCCACGGAAGACCGCGGCGTCCTTGCGCCGGTCGGCGAAGACGCCCGCCAGCAGCGGCGCCATGCGCGCGTCGGCACAGCCCACGGCGGCATACGTCGGCTGAGCCGGGTTGGTCAGCGGGCCGAGGAAGTTGAACGCCGTCCCGATGCCGAGGTCACGGCGCGGCACGGCCGTGTGCCGGAACGAGGGGTGGAAGGTCTGCGCGAAGCAGAAGGTGATGCCGGCCTCGGACGCCACCTCGACGACCCGTTCGGGCGCCAGCGACAGATCGATGCCCAAGGCCTCGAGGACGTCCGCCGACCCGGACGAGGACGAGGCCGCCCGGTTGCCGTGCTTGACGAGTCGGACGCCGGCTGCCGCGGCCACCATCGATGACATCGTCGAGATGTTGACCGTGTGGGCCCGGTCGCCGCCGGTGCCGACGATGTCGAGGCTGGGGCCGGGGACCTCGATGCGGCGGGCGTGGGCGAGCATCTGTTCGGCGAGGCCTCGCATCTCCTCGATGCTCTCGCCCTTCGCGCGCAGACCGATGAGGAAGCCCGCAACCTGTGAGGGACTGGCCTCACCGGTCATGATCTGGCCCATGCACCACTCGGCCGTCGCCTGGTCGAGATCTCGACCGGCGATGAGGTCGCTGAGGACGGAGGGCCAGGTCGTCGTGTCCGGCGCCATGCGTCAGGCCGTGGGCACGCCCGAGCGCGCGAGCGTGGCGATGGCCGACGTCAGCGCGATCGGGTCGAGCGGGTGCGGGACGGCCAGGTCGGCCTGCGACCAGGCCGCGAGCCAGCTGTCCTGCGGCCGGCCCGTGAGCACGATGATCGGCGGGCACTCGAAGATCTCGTTCTTGAGCTGGCGGGCCAGGCCCAGGCCGCCGACCTTGGCCGCCTCGCCGTCGAGGACGAGGATGTCGAACCGCTCGGACTCCACGGAGGTGATGACGGCGTCAGCGGTGGCGCACTCGTGCCAGCGGACGACCTCGACGTCCTTGGCGGGGCGACGGCCGACCGCCGCGCGCACCGCGTCGCGGGTCGTGATGTCGTCGCTGTAGAGCAGCACGCTGACCCGGGCCACGGGTCGCTGCGACGCCGCCGGCGTCGCGATGTCGGTGGACGTGGCCTGCGCTGCGCTGTCGTTCGAGGCGGTCATGCGCCCGATGCTACCGGGGCGGCCGGCGACCCGGAGCACCGACCTCGTGCGGGCGCCACGCCTCGTAGTACGAGGCGTTGGAGGACCGGCCAGGGCCCCGGCAGGACGACCCGCGGGACCATTTCCCGGAGGCCCGTGGGAAGGTGGTCCCGAACGGCCTACGGCACGGCTGTTCAGGGTTCGTGTCGGAATGGTCACGAATCCTCTACACCCGCGCGAGAAAGGACCCCGAAGCGGGGGGTCACTCGCACAGCCGGACAGGAATGTGGGAATAATGTCCAACGTGGCGACAGCATCGGCAGTTCCTTCAAGCGCAGTGGCGACCCCGGCCCATCACGGACCGGCGACGCGCCCCAACATGGTTGCCGTCGGCACCATCGTGTGGCTCTCCAGCGAGCTCATGTTCTTCGCGGGTCTCTTCGCGGTCTACTTCCAGCTGAGGTCCGTCCGCGGAGACCTGTGGCAGGTCCAGACCGAGAAGCTCAACCTGCCGTTCGCGAGCGTCAACTGCCTCGTGCTCGTCATCTCCTCCGTCTGGTGCCAGCTCGGCGTCTGGAAGGCCGAGCGCGGTCAGAAGGCCCGCACCGGCAAGCTGCTCGACCTCAAGGGCTGGGGCATGCGCGAGTGGTACGTCCTGACCTACCTCTTCGGCGCCTTCTTCATCGCGGGCCAGGTCATGGAGTACTCCGAGCTCGTCTCCGAGAACGTCACGCTGAGCTCCGACGCCTACGGCTCGGTCTTCTACATGGCGACCGGCTTCCACGGTCTGCACGTGACCGGCGGCCTGATCGCCTTCCTGCTCATCATCGCCCGCACCTTCACGACGCGTCGCTACACGCACGCGAACGCCACCGGCGCCGTGGTGACGTCGTACTACTGGCACTTCGTCGACGTCGTGTGGATCGCGCTCTTCGCGACCATCTACATCCTGCGCTGACCTCCGGCATGAGCGCGCGCCCGAACCCGAACCCCACCTCCATGGACGACAGGAACCCACAGTGAACGCCTTGGCCGCCCGACGCCGACACCCCGCCGCGATCGTGGTGCTGCTGCTGCTCGGCCTCCTCGTGACCGGTGGCGCGTACTCGTTCCTCGCCCCCAAGGACGCCAACGCCGCCGCGACGACCGCGGCCGCCGACGACGTCGCCAAGGGCAAGGACCTCTTCATCGCCAACTGCGCCACCTGCCACGGTGTCGCCGCGCAGGGCACCAAGTCCGGCCCCTCCCTCGTCGGCGTGGGCGCCGCCTCGGTCGACTTCCAGGTCGGCACCGGTCGCATGCCGCTGGCCGGCCCCAACGTGCAGGCGCCCGTCAACAAGGTGAAGTTCGACGACGAGCAGATCTCCGCCCTCGCGGCCTACGTCGCCTCCCTCGGCCCCGGCCCGTCGGTGCCCGACGAGAAGTACACGACGGTCATCCAGCCCGGTACGCCCGAGAACAACAAGGCGATCGCCGAGGGCGGCCAGATCTTCCGCGTCAACTGCGCCATGTGCCACAACTTCGCCGGCGCCGGCGGTGCGCTGACCCGCGGCAAGTACGCCCCGGCCCTCGACAACACCACGCCGAAGCACATCTACGAGGCCATGGTCACCGGCCCGCAGTCGATGCCGGTCTTCAACGACATGAACCTCACGCCGGAGTCGAAGCAGAAGGTCATCTCCTACCTCAAGGCCCAGGAGAGCCAGGCCAACGTCGGCGGCCTGACGCTCGGCAACCTCGGCCCGGTGTCCGAGGGCCTCTTCGCCTGGGTGTTCGCGCTCGGCATCCTCATCGGCTGCGCCGTCTGGCTCGGCAAGAAGGCCGCATGAGCCAGCGCTGCATCGCCTCGATCACGAACGACGACAGGACGACGACCCGATGAACGACAACGAGACCACGGACCAGGGCACGGGCACCTCGCTCGTGCGGACGTCCGGCGAGGGACGCGAGGTGCTGCCCGCATCGCTCATCACCGGTGTCGACCAGTTCGAGAACCCCGGCTTGCCGCCCCACGTGCACCGTGCAGCCGATGACGACCCGGCTGCTGCCAAGCGCGCCGAGCGCCAGGTCGCCACGATGTTCGCCCTGTCGATGCTCGGCACGCTGGTGTTCATCGTCAGCTACTTCGCCGTCCCCGACGAGGCGACCTTCTTCTTCCCCGGCATCGGCCTGGCCAAGACGCAGAACGTCGTCCTCGGCCTGTCGCTCGGCTTCTCGATCTTCTTCATCGGCATCGGTGCGGTGCACTGGGCCAAGACGCTCATGTCCGACGAGGAGGTCGTCGAGGAGCGGCACGAGCAGGCCTCGAGCCCCGAGGACCGCGCCAAGGCCGTCGCCGTCGTGAACGCCGGCGTCGAGTCCACGCAGCTCCCCCGCCGCCCGCTGATCAAGTACTCCCTCGGGGGCGCCCTGGGCCTCTTCGCGCTCCCCCTCGGCCTGCAGGTCGCCGGGTCGCTCGGCCCGACGGACATCGAGGAGCTCAAGCACACCATCTGGGACGTCAAGGACAACGGCGGCAAGCCGATCCGGCTCATGCGCGACCCCGAGATGACGCCCATCCGTTTCGACGAGGTCACGAGCGGCTCGGTCTTCCACGTGATGCCCGAGACCCTGCAGAAGTACCTCGACGAGGGCAAGCACGTCCTCGAGGCCAAGGCCAAGGCGGCCGTGATCCTCATCCGCCTCGACCCTGACCTCATCAAGGTGCAGAAGGCCAAGGACTGGGGTGTCGACGGTGTCGTCGCCTACTCCAAGATCTGCACCCACGTCGGCTGCGCCGTCGGCTTGTACGAGCAGCAGACGCACCACCTGCTCTGCCCGTGCCACCAGTCGACCTTCGACCTCACCGAGGACTGCGCCGTCATCTTCGGTCCGGCCAAGCGGCCGCTGCCGCAACTCAAGATCACCGTCGACGACGCGGGCTACCTCGTCGCCCCCGAGGGCTTCGCCGAGCCCGTGGGACCGAGCTTCTGGGAGCGTGCGCGATGAGCACCATCAACGAGACTCGCCCCGCCGACGCGTTGCGCGCCGGCGACAGCCAGGCCGACGAGCGGGCCGCGGCCGCGAAGCCGCTCGGCGGCATCGCCGGGTGGATGGACGACCGGCTGGGCGGCGCCAAGGGCGTCTCCTTCCTCGCCAAGAAGGTCTTCCCGGACCACTGGTCCTTCATGCTCGGCGAGATCGCGATGTACTCGATGATCGTCTGCCTGCTGACGGGTGCCTTCCTGACGTTCTGGTTCGTCCCGAGTGCCAGCCAGGTCGTCTACGACGGCTCCTACGTGCCGCTCCAGGGCGTGACGATGTCGGACGCCTACCGGTCGACGCTCGCCATCTCGTTCGACATCCGTGGCGGTCTGCTCATCCGGCAGATCCACCACTGGGCGGCCCTGATCTTCGTCGTCGCGGTCTTCGTGCACATGGCCCGCGTCTTCTTCACCGGCGCGTTCCGCAAGCCGCGCGAGATCAACTGGGTCTTCGGCACGGTCCTGTCGCTGCTGGCCTGCATCGAGGGCTTCGCCGGCTACTCGCTCCCCGACGACCTGCTCTCGGGCACCGGTATCCGCGCCATGAACGGCTTCATGCAGTCGGCGCCGGTCATCGGCTCGTACATGAGCTACTTCATCTTCGGCGGCGCCTTCCCGGGCGAGGCGATCATCCCGCGCCTCTACTCGGCGCACGTCCTGCTCATCCCGGCGATCCTCGTCGGCCTCTTCACGGCCCACATCCTGCTGGTCTTCCTGCACAAGCACACGCAGTTCCCCGGACCGGGCCGCACCAACAAGAACGTCGTGGGCTACCCGCTCATGCCGGTCTACATCGCCAAGGCCGGTGGCTTCTTCTTCATCGTCTTCGGTGTCATCGCCCTCATCTCGGCGGTCGTCACGATCAACCCGATCTGGGCCTACGGTCCCTACGACCCGTCCCCCATCACCGCGGGCTCGCAGCCTGACTGGTACATGGGCTTCGCCGACGGCGCCCTGCGACTGCTCCCCGGCTTCCTCGAGTTCGTCTCGTGGGGCAACTTCACCTGGAGCATGAACATCTTCCCGGGCTCGCTCGTGCTGCTGCCCCTGATGTGGACGATCATCGGCGTCTACCCGTTCGTCGAGGCCTGGGTGACCGGTGACAAGCGCGAGCACCACCTGCTCGACCGTCCGCGCAACGCGCCCACGCGCACCGCGATCGGCATCGCGGGCATCTCGATGTACGTCGTGCTCTTCCTCGCCGCCGGCAACGACCTCATGGCGATCAAGCTGCACCTGTCGATCAACGACATCACGCAGACCCTGCGTGTGCTGTTCTTCGTGGCCCCTCCGGTGGCGTTCTGGATCACGAAGCGCATCTGCCTCAGCCTGCAGCGTGCGGACCGCCAGAAGGTCCTGCACGGCCGCGAGACGGGCACCATCTGGCGCTACGCCGACGGTCGCTTCGAGGAGATCCACGCACCGCTCACGCCCGACGAGCGCTGGGCCCTGGTCCAGCACGAGTCGCAGGAGCCGCTGCAGCTGACGGCCGGCAAGGACGCCAACGGCGTCGACAGCCCGATCGCGCGCAAGGAGCGCCTGCGCGCGAAGTTCTCGCACTTCTACTTCCGCGACCGCGTCGCACCCGCGACGCCCTCGGAGCTCGAGGCCGCTCACCACGAGCACGGCGACCACGGCGGCGTGGCCGACGGTGGCCACGAGGCCATCGAGCCCGCCGGTGCCGGCGCGGAGCGCGAGACGATCAAGGCCGACAAGCAGCTCGACTGACGCCATCGCTCGCCTCACCCGAGGCGCACGAAGCACACGAGAGGGACCACCCGCTGACGGGAGGTCCCTCTCGTCGTGTCGGCTCTCGTCCCCGGCCGTCCCCGGCGTCCCCTAGCGTCCTCCAGCGACCCCAGACATCGACGAACCCGCAAGCGCGACCTATGTCCGTTATGAGAAGTCTCTGAGATGTCGACGAGAGCATCTGCGGGCACGACTGTCCCCGCTCCCCCGAACGACAGGCAGGTTCATGCTCGACACCATCTTCGGTCTCCCGGTCCACCCGCTCATCGTCCATGCCACCACCGTGGTCGTCCCCGCGGCCGCCGTGGCCGTGCTCCTCGCGGCCGTCTGGCCCCGCTTCCGTCGGTGGGCCGGCTGGATGCCGCTGGCCCTGTCCGTGGCGGCTGTTGTCCTGACTCCCCTGTCCACCGAGTCCGGTGAGGCGCTCGAGCGTCACGTCGAGCACAGCGACCTCATCGAGACCCACTCCCAGCTGGCGGAGGGCCTGCTCCCGTGGGTCGCCGTCCTGGCCGTCGGAGCCGCTGCCCTCTACGTCGTGGCGCGACGTGAGCGCAAGGCTCGCGGGCTCGACTCCGCGAACTCCGCCGCGGGCGGCAGCGACGCCGTCCCCACCCGCACCCACGCCGTCCCGCGGTGGCTCCTCGTGGGCGGCGCCGTCGTCGGGCTCGTCGCCGCCCTGGGCACCGCGACCCAGGTCGTCCGCATCGGGCACAGCGGCGCGCAGGCCGCCTGGGGTGACGCGGTCTCGCAGACCACTCCCCCGTCCGGTGGCGACGACGACGGCAACTGAGCACCACCAAGGCTTTCCGGTCGATCTCGGCCGTCACGGGTTGCCGTTGCTGCGGCGCGCGAGCACACGCTCGTGCGCCCCAGCGCGCGTGACAGACTCGGGCCATGCACCATCTCTCCGACACCGAGTTCGAGCAGGCAGTGGGAGACGCCCTCGACTCGATCCCGGCGGAGCTCGCCCAAGCCATGGACAACGTCGTGGTGCTCGTCGAGCAGGAGCCGCCGGACGAGGATCCCGACCTGCTCGGGGTCTACGACGGCACCCCGCTGACCGAACGTGACGGGTGGTGGGGTGCCGGGGCCCTCCCGGACCGCATCACGATCTTCCAGGGCCCCCTCGAGAGGCTGTGCGACTCCGCCGAGGAGCTGCGCGAGGAGATCGCTATCACCGTCGTCCACGAGATCGCCCACCACTTCGGGATCGACGACGCGCACCTGCACGAGCTCGGCTGGGGCTGACCGGGCTGACCGGGCTGACCGGGCTGACACGGGCTCACTGGAAGCCTGGGGCCGCACCCTGGGACCGTGGTCCAGGCTCCGGTGGCCGCCCCGCAGGACCCTCTGCGGACGGCGTCTCGCATCCAAGACGCTTTGTCGGGTGCGGCCGAAGTGCCCCTTTACGTCGCCTCACGGCGGAGTTACGGTCGAGGTACCGCTCAACCGATCGGATGGAGGTGCGCACCGGATGTTCTCTCCCACACGATCGCACTGCGAGCCGCACGGGCCGTGAAGGCCCGGGTTCGGATCGAAGGGGAAGGCCGACGGCCTTCCCCTTCCCGCTGTCCGGGGCAGGGTCCACCACTCCCCCGACGCGCACGAGACGAGCACGACGAAGGGCCCCGGTCGTCGACCGGGGCCCTTCGTCGTGCGTGAGCGAGGGTCAGATGGAGTACTCGCCCGAGAAGGACTCGAACACCCAGAGGCACACGGCGACGATGGCGAACATCGCACCGATGATGAAGAGCCACCAGCCGATCGCGAGCCCGGCGAACATCACCGCGCCGGAGGCCGCGAGCCACAGCGGCGTCCACGAGCTGGCGACGAAGTAGCCGTAGTTGCCCTCGGCGTCCTCGATCTCACCGGCAGTGTTGTCCTCGGGGCGGAGCGCCAGCTTCTTGCCCGTCATCCAGAGGAAAAAGCCCGTGAGCGCGAACAGCAGCGCCGAGAGCAGCAGTGCGATGACGCCGATCGGCTCCTGCCACTTGGTCCAGAAGCCGTAGATCAGCGTGACGGGGACGAAGAACCCGACCAGGTAGAGGAAGAGCTTGGTCTCGACGCGCATCGGTCAGTCCTCACGCTTCTCGGTGGTGGCGGCTGTCTCGGCCCGGGCGACGTCGGCCGGCCCCATGACCTGGACGAGGGTGCCCTGGTCGGCGACGGGCGCGACGCCTGACGCGGCCTCGGGGTGGTGCAGGTCGAACGCCGGGCGCTCGGAGCGGATCCGCGGCAGTGAGGTGAAGTTGTGGCGCGGCGGCGGGCACGAGGTGGCCCACTCGAGCGAGGCGCCGTAGCCCCACGGGTCGTCGGACTCCACGAGCGGGGCCTTGCGCCACGTCTTCCACACGTTGTAGGCGAACGGGATCATCGACGCACCGAGCAGGAACGAGCCGAGGCTCGACACGATGTTGGCGGCTTGGAAGCCCTCCTCGGGCAGGTAGTCGGCGTAGCGGCGGGCCATGCCCTCGACGCCGAGCCAGTGCTGGATCAGGAAGGTCGTGTGGAAGCCGATGAACAGCATCCAGAAGTGGATCTTGCCGAGTCGCTCATCCAGCATCCGGCCGGTCAGCTTGGGCCACCAGAAGTAGTAGCCGGCGAACATCGCGAAGACCACAGTGCCGAAGACGGTGTAGTGGAAGTGCGCGACGATGAAGTAGCTGTCGGACAGGTGGAAGTCGAGCGCCGGGCTGGCGAGGATGACGCCGGTCAGGCCACCGAAGAGGAAGGTGACGAGGAAGCCCATCGCCCACAGCATCGGGGTGGCCATGACGACCTTGCCGCCCCACATCGTGCCGATCCAGTTGAAGAACTTCACCCCGGTCGGCACCGCGATGAGCATCGTCATGACGGAGAAGAACGGTAGGAGCACTTGTCCGGTGACGTACATGTGGTGCGCCCAGACACTCGCCGACAGCGCCGCAATGGCGATCGTGGCGAACACGAGGGTCTTGTAGCCGAAGATCGGCTTGCGGGAGAAGACCGGCAGCACCTCGCTGATGATGCCGAAGAACGGCAGCGCGATGATGTAGACCTCTGGGTGCCCGAAGAACCAGAACAGGTGCTGCCACAGCATCGCCCCGTTGTTCTCCGGGTCGAAGATGTGCATCCCGAACCGCCGGTCACCACCGAGCGCGAACAGCGCCGCCGCGAGGATCGGGAAGACGAGGATCGCCAGCAGCGAGGTGATCAGCACGGTCCACGTGAAGATCGGCATGCGGAACATCGTCATGCCGGGCGCGCGGAGGCAGATGATCGTCGTGATGAAGTTGACCGCACCCAGGATCGTGCCGAAACCACCGAGCGCGAGACCGAAGACCCACAGGTCACCACCCACGCCGGGCGAGTAGCTCACGTCCGACAGCGGGGCGTAGGCGAACCAGCCGAAGGCGGCGGCACCCTGGGGCGTCAGGAAGCCCACCGACGCGATGAGGCCACCGAAGAGGTAGAGCCAGTACGCGAACATGTTCAGGCGCGGGAACGCGACGTCCGGCGCGCCGATCTGCAGCGGCATCACGGCGTTGGCGAAGCCGGCGAACAGCGGCGTCGCGAAGAGCAGCAGCATGATCGTGCCGTGCATCGTGAAGAGCTGGTTGTACTGCTCCGGGTTGTCGACGATCTGCAGACCCGGCGCCATCAGCTCGGCGCGGATCAGCAGCGCCATCAGGCCACCGAGCAGGAAGAAGACGAACGAAGTGATGAAGTAGAGGTTGCCGATGACCTTGTGGTCGGTCGTCGTCACCCACTTGACGAACGTCTGGCCCTTGGCCGGGCGTGGCCGCGCGGCAGTCATGCCCGGGGCCTGCGCCTCACGGTTGAGCGTTGCGGATGTCATCAGTTGCTCCCGGTGCGAGCTGGTGCGGGGATCTTGTTGGCGTCACCGGGGACCATCTCCTCGCGGCTGACGTCGACGGGGATGAGGCCCTCGTTGCCGATGGACTTCAGGCGTGCCATCTCCTGGTCGTACTCGGCCTGCGGGACGACCTTGACCATGAAGAGCATCTGCGAGTGGTAGGCACCGCAGAGCTCGGCACACTTGCCCTGGAACGTGCCGACCTGGGTCGGGGTCAGCTGGAACTTGTTGGTCCTGCCAGGGAGCATGTCCATCTTCATCATGAACGACGGCACCCAGAAGCTGTGGATGACGTCACGGGCGTTGAGGACGAACTCGACTCGCTTGTTGACCGGCAGGTAGAGCACGGGCATCTGGGCCCGCTTACCGGTGGTGCCGTCGAGCTCGGTGTGCACGCCGGTCTCGTGGACGTTGGAGTCGACGTAGTTGAAGTCCCAGCTCCACTGCTTGGCCACGACGCTGACCGTGAGGTCCTTCTTGGTGCTCGTGTCGACGAGGGCGGCCTCGTCGCGCGCGGTGTAGTAGAAGAAGACGGCGACCATGAACACCGGGATGACGGTGTAGAGCAGCTCCATCGGCACGTTGTAGCGCAGCTGGACGGGGAGCGTCTCGTCGCCCTTGCGCTTGCGGAAGCGGACGGCGGCGTAGAGCATCAGGCCCCACGTGATGACGCCGACGCTCAGAACGGCGATCCAGCTGCCGACCCACAGGTCCGTGACCCGCCGGCCGCTGTCCGAAACCACGTTCGGCAGGAATCCGTTGGACACCTGCCCCTGGCAACCGCCGAGGGCCAGTGCCGCGAGGCCGGCGATCCCCGCGATGCGAAGTCCCGTGCGTCGCCGCCCGGTCCCGCCTACGGGCGTCGTCACCACCGGCGAAGCCGCTGGGGTGTCTTCGTGCTCAGGCACCAGGTGCACCTTTCGTTCCGTACGTGGGCGCGCAGGGCGCGCGTCGAACGTGTTCACGTCAAACCGTCTGGGCAGCAAGGCCCACGGCGCAACCCTACCGTCCCACTCGTCACGCTGTCCGCAGGGGGCGGCTAACGTTGCGGAGTGGTCAGTCACGATCCGGGCACGAACGTTGGACCCGCCCCTGCAGCCCCGCACGGAGGCTCCAAGCGTGGGTCGAGCGGGCTCCCCGACAACCCTCGACAAGACCCACGACAGACCTCCGCGTCGGGCGCGCGCCGGCTGCTCGACGCCGCCTCCGGCCCGCTCCACCCGGTCGCCCGGGACACCCTCCTCGCCGCGGTCGACGTCGGGTGGGCCGACCCCGCCCGGCTGCACGTCGAGGGGCGCCGGGCCCGGGCGCTGCTCGACCGGTCGCGTGAGGTGGTGGCCGCGGGGCTCGGCGTGCGACCCGGTGAGGTGAGCTTCCTGCCCAGCGGTCCCACGGCGCTGGAGCGGGCCGTCGACGGGATGGCGTATGCGGCCCGCCGGCGTGGGGCACGCACCGTGGCCTCCGCGGTGGAGCACTCCGCGATCCTCGTGCCCGGTCGGGCCCGTGCCGCGGCGGCCGACGACCCGTCGCTGCTCGCCGAGGTGGCCGTCGACCCGACGGGGCGGCTCGACCTCGAAAGCTGGGAGGCGGCCCTGTCGGCGCCGGGCGGCGTCGTCGCGGTCCTGCAGAGTGCGAACGGCGAGGTCGGCACCCGGCAGCCGCTCGAGGCGGCGCGGGAGGTGGCCGCCGCCCACGGCACACCTCTCGTGGTCGACGCGATGGCGTCGCTGGGACGCGACGACGTGCCGACCGCGTGGGACGTCCTCGTGGGCGACGCGCGCTCGTGGGGTGGGCCGCCGCTCGGCGTGCTCGTCGTGCGCGAGGGGGTGCGGTGGCAGTGGTCGCAGGCGCGGGCCGACGTCGAGCACGGGCGCACGGACGTCACGCCCTGGGTGCCGCTCGTTCTCGCGGCGGCGGAGGCGTGGCAGCAGACGGCGGCCACACGGGCGGACGACGCCGGGGTCGCCCGGGGCCTCGTCGACGACATCCGGTCGGCAGCCGCGGCCGTCCCCGACACCGAGGTCGTCGGTGATCCCGAGGACCGGCTCCCCCACGTCGTCACCTTCTCGAGCCTCTACGTCGACGGTGAGGCCCTCGTCGACGCCTTCGACGCTGCGGGCTACGCCGTGGCGAGCGGCTCGGCCTGCACGTCGAGCACCCTCGAGCCCAGCCACGTGCTCGCGGCGATGGGGGTGCTGACCCACGGCAACGTCCGCGTCACCCTCCCCCTGCCCGCGGTCTCCCCCGGCCTGGTCGACGACGTCGCGGCGTTCGCGGCCGCCATCGCCCCGACGGTCGGCGGCGTCCGCGACCGGCTCGGCGTCGGTGACCTATGAGCGCCGACGACGAGGCGGTCGTCGACGCCCGCGGCGAGCGCTGCCCGCTGCCCGTCATCCGGCTGGCCCGTGTCGTGGCCGAGCGCCCCGGAGTGCGGGTCGTGACCGTGCTGGCCACCGACCCGGCGGCAGCGCACGACATCCCCGCGTGGTGCCGGATGCGCGGCCACCGCTTCGTCGAGGCGCGCGCGGAGGCCGGCCACGCGGCATACGTGGTCGAGGTGGTCAGGCCCAGCACGCCGGCAGGGGCGCCCTGAGCACGGTCGGCAGGATCGCGAGGTACTCGTCGCGCGGCACCTCGCGCACCCCCAGCGTCGCGAGGTGCGGCGTCTGCCACTGGACGTCGACGAGGCGGCGGGGGTCCCCGTCGGCGAGAAGCAGGTCGCGCAGTCCGACGAGGGCGACCTTCGAGGCGTCCCGGACGTGGTGGAACATCGACTCCCCGGCGAAGAGACCACCGATCGCGACGCCGTAGAGGCCCCCGACCAGCTCGCCGTCCTGCCACGTCTCGATGGAGTGGGCCCACCCGGCCTCGTGGAGCTCGACGTAGGCGTCGGCGATCTCCGGCGTGATCCAGCGCCCGTCCCGGTCCGGCGCGGCGCAGTGCTCGACGACCGACCGGAAGTCGGTGTCGACGCGCACCTCGAAGTGGGCGGCCGCCTTGCGCAGCGAGCGGCTCACCTTGAGCTCGCGCGGGCGCAGGATGCCGCGAGGGTCGGGTGACCACCAGCCGATCGGCTCGGCCCCGTGGTCGCCGATACCCATCGGGAACACTCCGACGGAGTAGGCCTCGAAGAGGGTTGCGACCTCGAGGTCGGCGCCGATGCCGATGAGGTCCTCCCCCGGCGGCACGCGCTCGAGCGCGAAGTCCCAGGGGGTGGGCGGCGGCGGCGTGGGCACGGACGGCTCCGGTCTCGGGGGCGCGCCGTCAGCGCCCGGTGGGCTGCGGGGTCACGGCCGCGGGCAGGACAGGTGGGGGCCGATCTCGGCGGCCGACTCGGGTCCGTAGGCCTCGGCGAGCCGCTCGAGGAAGCGCTCCTTGCCGAGGACGTACTCCTGGGTGCCGACGGTCTCGATGACGTACGTCGCGAGCATCGAGCCGAGCTCGGCGCAGCGACGGACCGGGAGGTCGACGGCGAGGCCGGTGAGGAAACCGGCGCGGAAGGCGTCGCCGACACCCGTCGGGTCTGCCTTGCGCACCTCGCGGGCGATGCCGACCTCGACCGGCTCCTCGCCGCGGACGCGGACCGTGACGCCGTCCTTGCCGCGCGTCTTGACCTGCACGCGGACGCGGTCGGCGAGCTCGTCCTCGGACCAGCCGGTCTTCTGGCAGGCGAGATGGCTCTCGTACTCGTTGGTGAAGAGGTACTCGGCGCCGTCGATGAGACGGGCGATCGTGGGACCGTCGCAGAAGGCCAGCTGCTGCGAGGGGTCGGCCGCGAAGGGGATGCCGCGGCTGCGGCACTCGTCGGAGTGGCGGATCATCGCCTCCGGGTCGTTGGCGCCGACGACGACGAGGTCGAGCCCACCGACGCGCTGGGCGACCGGGGCGAGCTCGATGTCGCGGGCCTCGCTCATCGCGCCGGCGTAGAACGTCGCGATCTGGGCCATGTCCTTGTCGGTGGTGCAGATGAAGCGCGCCGTGTGCTGGGACTCGGAGTAGTGCACCGCCCCGCAGTCGACGCCGTGGCGCTCCAGCCAGCTGCGGTAGTCGGTGAAGTCCTCACCGACCGCGCCGACGAGCAGCGGGCGCTGGCCGAGGTTGGCCATGCCGAACGCGATGTTCGCGGCGACCCCACCCCGGCGGACCTGGAGGTCGGACGTCAGGAACGACAGCGAGATCTTGTCGAGCTGTTCGACGACGAGGGAGTCGGCGAAGAGCCCGTCGAAGGTCATGAGGTGGTCGGTGGCGATGGAACCGGTGATGGCGATCTGCACGGGACGAACCTACCCGCCTGCGAGCTGCCTCCCACGCAGGCCTTGGACGACGCAGCCGGGACGACGCAGCCGGGACGACGAGGGGCGGGGACGACGATGGCCAGGGACGACGAAGGGCCCGACCGTGCGGTCGGGCCCTTCGGACGTGCGTGGTGCGGTGCGGCTCAGCTGAAGGAGTCGCCGCAGGCGCAGCTGCTGCCCGCGTTGGGGTTGTCGATGGTGAAGCCCTGCTTCTCGATCGTGTCGGCGAAGTCGATCGTGGCGCCCTCGAGGTAGGGGGAGCTCATGCGGTCGACGACGACCTCGACACCGTCGAAGTCGCGGACGAGGTCACCGTCGAGGCTGCGCTCGTCGAAGTAGAGCTGGTAGATCAGGCCCGAGCAGCCGCCGGGCTGGACACCGACGCGCAGGCGGAGGTCGTCACGACCCTCCTGCTCGAGCAGGCTCTTGACCTTCGTGGCCGCGACGTCCGTCAGGACGACACCGTGGGCGGGAGCCTCGGTCTGAACCTCGGCTGCAGATGCGTTCGTCTCGACACTCATGTGTTGGTCCTTCACGTCGTGGAACATGGGTCAGAGGTGAGAACCCATGCCGCGCCGGATGTGTTCCCGGCGCTTCCAAGGATACGTCGGGCACCGCCGGAACCGCGCATCCTCCCCCGGATCGGACACCTCAGGGCGCGGACGGCGACCACGTGCGGGCGACGCGTGCGGTCCGCTCGGCGAGGCGGGCGGCCGGTTCGGCGAGCGATGCCGCCACCTGGTCGGGGCGCTCGGCGACGGCATACACCCCTGACAGGCCGGCCGTCATGGCCTCGCGCCGGCCGACGAGCGACTGGCCGGGAACGGCGATGACGGGGACCCCGACGCGGGCGGCCGCCTCGGCGACGCCGACGACGACCTTGCCGCGGAGGGACTGCCAGTCGAAGGTGCCCTCCCCCGTGACGACGAGGTCCGCAGAGGCCACGAGATCGACGAAGCCGACCGCGTCGAGCACTGCCTCAACCCCGGAGACGCGGCGGGCACCGAGCAGGTGCAGGGCGTAGCCGAGTCCCCCGGCCGCGCCCGCACCGGGCTCACGCTCGGGCTTGAGCAGCGTGCCGGTGAGGAGGTCCTTGGCCGGCGGCCGCACGCGCGCCACGACGCTCGCGAAGTGGCCGAGGGCGTTCTCGAGGCGCTGCGCGTCCTCCTCCGAGGCGCCCTTCTGGGGCGCGAAGACGGCGCTGGCACCCTTGAGCCCGAGCAGCGGCGAGTCGACGTCGCTCGCGATGACGAGGTCGACGCCGCGGAGCCGGTCGCGGGCGGCGTCGAGCCCGGCGACGTCGTCCGGCGTCGTCGCCCCGAGCGCCAGTCCGCCCTGGCCGAGCCTGGCTGCCGGGCCGACCCCGAGCGCGGCGAGGAGGCCCGCCCCGGCGTCGTTCGTGCCGGACCCGCCGAGACCGATGACGATGCGTCGGGCGCCGGCGTCGAGCGCGGCGAGGACGAGCGTCCCGACGCCGGTCGTCGAGGTGCGCGTCGGGTTGCGCTCGTCGGGCGCGAGCAGGTGCAGCCCGGCCGCCTGGGCCGACTCCACGTATGCCGTGCGCCCACCCGCGCCGGTCGTCAGCAGGATGGTGCCGGGCACCTCGCGACCCAGCGGGTCGGTCGTCACGACCGCGTGGACCTCTCCGTCGAGGTTCTCGGCGAGGACGTCGACGAAGCCCGGGCCGCCGTCGGAGAGGGGCACGAGGGTCAGGCGGTCGCCCGGCGCCGTGCGGGCCCAGCCGTCGGCCATGGCGGCCGCGGCCTGGGAGGCGGTGAGGGTGCCGGTGTAGCAGTCCGGGGCGATGATCACGTGCACGTCCGGAATCCTGCCACTGCTCGCTTCGCGCTCGCCCGGCGCTCGCCCGGCGCTCGCCCCGAGCCCGGCCCGGGCGGTGGCGCTCGGAGGGCAGCACGCGGCATACGATCTGGGCATGACGACGGCACCGGCCCCGCTCCCCCTCCTCGTCCTCGGTCAGGGCACCGACCTGCACACCGAGCGCGGCGTCGAGTGTCCCGGCGACCTGCCCGCGCCCTCCGACCCCGGACTCGTCGAGCGCGCCCGCGCCGCCAAGGCCGCTCTGGGCGACTCGGTGTTCGTGCTCGGGCACCACTACCAGCGCGACGAGGTCATCGAGTTCGCCGACGTCACCGGTGACTCCTTCAAGCTGGCCCGCGACGCGGCCGCCCGGCCCGACGCGCCCCACATCGTCTTCTGCGGCGTGCACTTCATGGCCGAGTCGGCCGACATCCTCACGAGCGACGAGCAGACCGTGATCCTGCCCGACCTCGCCGCCGGGTGCTCGATGGCCGACATGGCCGCCATCGCCCAGGTCGAGGACTGCTGGGAGCAGCTGGCCGCGGCGGGTGTCGCCGATCGGACGATCCCCGTGACGTACATGAACTCCTCCGCCGCGATCAAGGCCTTCACCGGTCGCCACGGCGGCACGATCTGCACGAGCTCCAACGCCCGGACCGCGCTCGACTGGGCCTTCGAGCAGGTGGGCGGCGTCGAGGGGCAGGGCAAGGTGCTCTTCCTGCCCGACCAGCACCTCGGTCGCAACACCGCCGTGCGCGAGCTCGGGCTCTCCCTCGACGACTGCGTCGTGTGGGACCCGCACCGCCCCAACGGTGGCCTGACGCGCGAGCAGCTCGAGGGCGCCCGGATGATCCTCTGGCGGGGTCACTGCTCGGTGCACGGCCGCTTCTCGGTCGAGGCCGTCGAGGCCGCCCGCCGCGACATCCCGGACGTCAAGGTGATCGTGCACCCCGAGTGCCGCTACGAGGTCGTCGAGCTCGCCGACGAGGTCGGCTCGACGGAGAAGATCATCCAGACCATCGCGGCCGCGCCCGCGGGCACCTCTTGGGTCGTCGGGACCGAGCTCAACCTCGTGCAGCGCCTCGCCCGGCAGTTCCCCGAGCAGCGGATCGCCTTCCTGGAGAAGAACGTCTGCTACTGCTCGACGATGAACCGCATCGACCTGCCCCACCTCGTCTGGGCCCTCGAGTCGCTCGTCGAGGGGCGCGTCGTCAACCCGATCCGCGTCGACCCGACGGTCGCCGCGGAGGCGCGGGCCGCCCTCGACCGCATGCTCGCCCTGCCGGGCAAGACCCACAAGGACTGAGGCGGGGTGGCGCAGGGCACGAACGAGCTCCACCGTGTCGCCGTCCTGTCGGACGTCCACGGCAACGTCACGGCCTACGAGGCCGTGCTCGACGACATCGACCGACGGGGCATCCGGCACGTCCTCAACCTCGGCGACGTCATCGGCAAGGGACCACGCGGGTCCGAGTGCGTGCGCCTCACGAGGGAGCGCGAGATCCCGACCGTCCGCGGCAACTGGGACACCTTCATCGCGCGTGACGCCGTGCAGCCCTGGGAGCACGCCCAGTGGGTCCGCGACCGCCTGTCGGACGAAGAGCTCGCCTGGCTCGCAGCGCTGCCCAACGTGCACGAGCTCGTGCTGAGCGGCCAGCCGATCCGCTTCTTCCACGCCTCGGCGGTCAGCGAGTTCCACCGCGTCTTCGCCCCGACCACCGAGGACGAGCACCGCGCCTTCGTCGCGCAGACGGACTTCACCGGCAACGGACCGGTGCCCACGATCGTCGGCTACGGCGACATCCACGGCGCCTATCTCTCGGTCGACTACGGCATCACCGTCTTCAACGCCGGGTCGGTCGGCAACGCGCTGGACGGGCCGGGCGCGCCCTACGTCGTCCTCGAGGGCACCCTCGGTGCAGCTGCCGGTGCCGGCGCGACGGAAGGGCCCGGCCACGTCGGCATCTCGTTCGTCCGCGTGCCCTACGACGTCGAGGCGGAGGTCGCGGTGGCCGAGCGGCTCGGCATGCCCGGCGCCGACGCCTACGCCCTCGAGCTGCGCGAGCAGCGCTACCGCGGGTCCGCGGTCGTCGCCACCTGAGCACCGACGACGGCGGGGTCCCGGCACGCTGCCGGGACCCCGCCGTCGATCGCGTATGCCGTCTGCCTCAGTGGGCGGGACGCAGCGCTCCCAGCCGGGCGAGGAAGATCGCCTCGGCCACACAGACCTTCTCGAACTCGCCGAGGTGGAGCGACTCGTTGGCGCCGTGCGCGCGCGTGTCGGGGTCCTCGACACCGGTGACGATGATCGAGGCCTGGGGGAAGCGGGCCACGAAGTCGGAGATGAACGGGATCGAGCCACCGACGCCCATGTCGACGGGGTCGGTGCCCCAGGCGTCGGCGAACGACGCGCGCGCCTCGTCGTAGACCGGCCCGTCGGCGTCGGCGGCGAAGCCGGAGCCGTGCTCCTCGAGGTCGACGGTCACCCGAGCGCCCCACGGCGCGTGGTCGAGCAGGTGCGTGCGGAGCAGCTCGAACGCCGCGTGCGGGTCCTGGGTGGGCGCGAGGCGCATCGAGACCTTGGCGGCCGCACGGGCGGCGAGCGTGTTGGACGCCTTCTCGACAGACGTGACGTCCATGCCGATGGTCGTGATCGAGGGCTTGTTCCACAGCCGGGTGAGGATCGAGCCGGAGCCGATGAGCTCGACCCCGTCGAGCAGCCCGGACTCCTCGCGGAAGCGCGCCTCGTCGTAGTCGAGGTCGGCGGCCGTGCCCTCGTCGAGGCCCTGCACGGCGACGTTGCCTGCGTCGTCGTGGAGCGAG
Organism: Terrabacter tumescens; assembly: GCF_014646815.1. Lineage (GTDB taxonomy): Bacteria > Actinomycetota > Actinomycetes > Actinomycetales > Dermatophilaceae > Terrabacter > Terrabacter tumescens. The sequence goes on along the minus strand of NZ_BMNZ01000001.1, from coordinate 448,530 downwards.
GCCAGCAGGCGGATGAGGGCGGTGACGGCGTCCGGGGCGGCGCCGCCGAACATGCCCGAGTGCACCGAGTGGTCGAGGGTCTCGACGCGGACCACGGCCCGGACCCCGCCGCGCAGCGTCGTGGTGAGGGCGGGCTCTCCGATGGCCCAGTTGCCGGAGTCGGCGATGACGATGGCGTCCGCGGCGAGTTTGTGCCCGTGCTTCTCGAGGATCGTCGGGAGCGAGGCCGAGCCGAACTCCTCCTCCCCCTCGACGAAGACGGTCACGCCGACGGGCAGCGCGCCCGAGTGGGCCCGCAGCGCCGCGAGGTGGGCCATGACGCCGGCCTTGTCGTCCGCGGCGCCGCGGCCGTAGAGGCGGCCGTCGCGCTCGGTGGGCTCGAACGGCGGGGTGTCCCAGTCGGCGTCGTCGCCGGGGGGCTGGACGTCGTGGTGGGCGTAGAGCGTGACGGTCGGGGCGCCCTCGGGGCCGTCGAGGTGGCCGATGACGGCCGGGCGGCCGCCCTCCACGACGATCTCGACGTCGAGCCCCTCGCGGCGCAGCAGCTCGGCCACGGCCTCGGCGCTGCGGGCCACCTGGCTCTGGTCGAACGACGTCGCCGAGACGCTCGGGATGCGCACGAGCTCCTCGAGGTCGGCGCGCACCTGCGGCATGAGCTCGGCCACGCGGTCGCGGATCTGCTGGATCTGGTCGGGGGTGAGGGCAGCGTCAGTCACGAGCCCGACCCTACCGACGCCGCCGCGGCACGTCCCTGCCGCCCGGCCCGTCATCCCCCGTCATCCCCTTTGGGTAGGTTCGGCCGGATGGGAGACAACACCTTCGTCGCCGGGCAGCAGCCGTGGCTCGAGCGCCTCGGCAACCTGCGCAACGTCGTGCGCCAGGAGATGGTCACCCGCCAGCTCGCCGCGCACCTCCCCCGCGGACCGCTCCGCGTCCTCGACGTCGGCGCCGGCCAGGGCACCCAGGCGCTGCGCCTGGCCCGCAAGGGGCACTCCGTCACCGCCGTCGAGCCGGACGGGCGCATGCGGGCAGCCTTCGAGCAGGCAGCCGCCGGGCTCACCCAGCAGCAGCGCGAGCACGTCACCCTCATGGCCACCGACCTCGCGGGGCTGGCCAGCGTCACGCGGCCCACGGCATACGACGTCGTCATGTGCCACGGGGTGCTCATGTACCTCCCCGAGAGCCGGGCCGCCGTCGCCGCGCTCGCCCGGCGTGCGGCCCCCGGCGGCGTCGTGTCGATCGTCGCGCGCAACGGAGGCGCCATGGCCTGGCGCCCCGCCGTCCGCCACGACTGGGCCGGTGCCCTGGCCATGCTCGACGAGCAGCAGCGGGCCGCCGACGAGGGCCGGGATGCCCGCTACCGCAACGAGATCGGAGTCGACGCACGAGCGGACACGCTGGCCTCGCTCACCGCGGACTGCGAGGCCGCCGGCCTCGAGGTCACAGCGTGGTACGGCGTCCGCGTGGCGAGCGACGACGTCGCCGTCGACGAGGCGCCCCCCGAGGGTGACGAGCTGTCCGTGCTCCTCGACGTCGAGGAGCGGCTGGGCTCGACCGACCCGTACCGCGCCCTCGGCACCCTCGTCCACGTCATCGCGCGCCGCAGGGCCTGACCTCGCAGGTTGCCGTCGAGCTGCCGTCGGGGCTGACGACGCCGCCCCCGACGTGCTTGGGTCTGAGGATGGACCGGGTAGACCCCGTCGAGCAGGCGTTCGCGGCCGTCCCGCGCGCGGCCTTCCTCCCCCGCGGTGCGCGCTCGCGCGCGGGCGACGACACCCCCATCCTCATCGGGCACGGGCAGACGTGCTCGCAGCCGAGCACGGTCGCCGACCTGCTCCACCTCCTCGACGTCCACCCCGGCCAGCGGGTGCTGGACGTCGGCTCGGGCTCGGGCTGGACCACGGCCCTGCTCGCCCGCCTCACCGGCCCGAGCGGCGAGGTCGTGGGGGTCGAGCTGGAGCCCGACATCGAGCGGTGGGGCGCGGCCAACCTCGCCGGTGTCGATGCGCCGTGGGCGAGCATCCACGAGGCCGAGCCGGGCGTGCTCGGCGACCCGCAGCACGGACCCTGGGACCGGATCCTCGTGTCGGCCGCCGCGCCGACGCTCCCCCAGGCCCTGGTCGACCAGCTCGCCGACCCCGGTCGGCTCGTCATGCCGGTCGCAGGCTCCCTGACGCTCGTCGTCCGCGACCACGGGTCCGTCACGACGAGCCGGCACGGGCACTACCGGTTCGTGCCGCTACGCTCCGCGCCCGGCAGCCCGACCTGAGCGCTCGGACGCGGTCGTCGGTGGTCGCGGACGCAGTCGTATGCCGTGTGGCCGTGGCCGCGATGCAGGGCCGGGACCCGCTTCGGCTTAGAGTGTGCACGTGTTCGGACGCAAGAAGACCCTCAACGACGAGCTCGCCACCACGGTCACGACCGACCCGGCGCGCCCCGGTGCCAAGAACCGGCCCACGCCCAAGCGGCGCGAGCAGGAGGCCCTCAACAAGCGTCCGCTCATCGTCACCGACCGCAAGGCGGCCGGAGCGCAGGACAAGGCGGCCCGCCGTGAGGCGATGGCCAAGCAGCGGGCCGGCATGATGACGGGCGAGGAGAAGTACCTTCCCGCCCGCGACAAGGGCCCCCGCCGCCGCTTCATCCGCGACACCGTCGACGCCCGCTGGAACATCGGTGAGTTCATGCTGCCGATCATGCTCATCGTGCTGCTGCTCAGCTTCGTGCGCACCAACTGGGCGCTGCTGCTGGTCTTCGTGCTCGTCTACGGCCTGATCCTCGTGGCCATCGGCGACGCCGTGCTGATGTGGCGCCGGACGCGTCGCAAGGTCGAGGACAAGTTCGGCGGGGCCGAGAAGGGCGACGCGTGGTACGCGATCATGCGCGCCTTCCAGATGCGCCGCACCCGTATGCCGAAGCCGCAGGTCGCCCGCGGCGAGCACCCGGCCTGAGCCTCTCCGCCTGAGCCTCTGCGCCGGGCCGAGCCCCAGGCGCTCAGGCTTGGAGCTCGGCGAACGACAGCGGCGCCCGCGTGACGGCATACGTCGCGAAGTAGAGCTTGTCGACCGACCCGTCCGCTGACCGGACGACCTCGAGGACCTCGCCCCGCTCGCGACCGGCCACGGCCCGGAAGCGGTCTGCTCCCTCGGCGGCGTAGCGCGTCTCGGAGAGCGGCTCGTCGTCGGACAACCGCGACCACATCTCGCCGTCGCGGACGAAGAACGTGATCGGCGACCCCTCGGCCCACCACAGGCCGAGCAGCCCCGCGAGAGCCGGCTGCTCCACCTCGGGCACCCACGCGGCGGCGAGAGTGGGCTCCGCCTCGACGACGGCCTCGACGAGGTCGGTCGCGAGCCCGAGCGTCAGCGCCCCGGACGTCGCGTTGGCGAAGACGACGGCGCCGACACCGTCCGCCCGACGCACCCGCAGGCCGGTGAGGAAGCCCGGCATCGCGCCCCCGTGCCCGACGTAGACGCGGTCCCCGCGCCGGCCCATGCCGAAGCCGAGGCCATAGGCGCCGCTCCAGCCGTCGACGTCGGTCATGATGATCGGCCGGCACATCTCCTCGACCGTCTCGGGATGCACGACCCGGTCGTCGGGCCGCGCGACGTAGGCGGCGTAGCGCGCCATGTCGGCGACGCTCGACCACAGCCCACCGAGGGGAGCCGTCGCGTTGAGGGTGAAGAGCGGCTCCTCACTCGCGGTGCCGGCATAGGGGTCGACCTGGTAGCCGAGGGCGCGGTCGTCGGCGGGGGCGAGCCCGGTGCGGGTCATCCCCAGCGGCTCCAGCACCCGCTCGCGGACGACGTGCTCCCACTCCTGTCCGGTGACGCGCTCGACGACCGCCCCGAGCAGCCCGTAGGCGAGGTTGGAGTAGTGGAAGGCGTGGTGCCCGGGGAGCACCTGCTCGGCCTGCTCGACCCCGGCGAGGAACTCCTCGCGCTCGGGCGCCTCGAGGCTCTCCCAGATGTTGCCGACGGGCTCGCGCTGCAGGCCGGAGGCGTGGGCGAGCATCTGCCGCAGGGGAACCCGGCCATGCCGTGTGCCCGGCAGGCACGTCTCGAGTGTGTCGTCGAGCGACAGCCGACCCTCGTCGCGCAGCGACATGACGGTCAGCGCCGTGAACGTCTTGGTCACCGAGCCGATCATGAACTGCGTGTCGTCGGTGGCCGGGGCGGGGCTGGTCCCGAGACGGGCGGAGCCCACGTGCGCCGACCAGACGAGGTGTCCGTCCCGGACGACGCCGACGCTGACGCCGGGCGAGCGCCACGAGCGCTGCGCCGTCACGACGCGCGCGAGCAGGTCCCGCTCGAGACCGGCCGACAGGGCCGTGCCCGCTATGCCCGCTGCTGTGCCCGCCGTGCCCGCCGCGGACGCGCTCACTCCGCCGCCCGGAGGCTCATCGGGCCGTAGACGACGGCGTCGTTCTCGCGCAGCGTGACGGCCTCGACCCCGGCGTCGAGCAGCTCGCGCCACGACTCCCCGAGGTAGCTCTCGGCGTCGCTCTGGGTCGGGAAGCCCGTGGTGGTCAGGCCCTCCCCCTCCATCGGGTTGCCGTGGGCGTCGAGGAACAGCCAGGACCAGTCAGCGCTCATGCCGACACCCTAGTTGGCTGCTCGTTTGACGGGCGGCCGCCCGCCGTGCGACGGTTCGCCTTACCCGAAGGACGATGGGGCAAGCCGGTGAGACTCCGGCGCTGACCCGCAACCGTGAAGCCACTCCCTGCCGCCAGCCGGCCCGGGGTGACCAGTCGGAAAACCCGCGTCCTACCGGCTCCTTTGTCAGTCTGTCGTGGAATGCGGACCGGAGTCACCCCGCCGGGCCGGCGTCAGCCAGCAGACCCGACATGGTGTCCGACCGCGAGGAGGAAACCGTGTCCCTTGTCCGTCGTGCCCCGTTCCGGGTCGTCCTCGTCGCGCTCGTCGCGGCAGCGCTGTCCGCCCTGACGGTCGCCCCCGCCCAGGCAGCCGCCCCCGCCCAGGCAGCCGCCTACCGCTACTGGGGCTTCTACCAGCTCGCCGACGGCGCCTGGACCTTCGCGCAGAAGGGCCCGGACCAGACGGTCCCCAAGGACGGCAGCGTGGACGGCTGGCGCTTCGCCGTCGCCGACGAGGCCTCGACCCGCTACCCGCGCGCCGTGCTCACCTTCGACCAGGTCTGCGGCAGCACGCCGGCCGAGACGGGCAAGAAGCGCGTCGGTCTCGTCGTCGACTTCGGCCGCCCGGCCGACGCCGTCGACGGCGCGACCCCGCCCGAGCCCAAGGCCCTGTGCGCCGTCGTCGCCGCAGACGCCACGAGCGCGGCCGTGCTCGCCACCGCCGGCGACGTGCGCACCGAGAAGGGCCTGGTCTGCGGCGTCGCCGGCTACCCGACGAGCGACTGCGGCGGAGCGGTCAAGGAGGTCTCCCCCGAGGCCAAGGCCGCCGACCAGCCCGTGACCATCGCGGCCCCGGCCAGCACCCCCTCCGCCGCCACGTCGGCGGGAGCGACCACCTCCGCCGCAGCCACGGCCGGCGACGTCACCACGACGCCGACGTCGGGCACCTCGGGAGGGACGGTGGCGGCATACGTCATCGCCGGCCTGGTCCTGCTCGCCCTCATCGGATACCTGCTCGTGCGGTCGCGGTCGCGCGCCCGGCAGGACGCCTGAGGAGCACCGGCCAGCGTGACGCGGCCCCGGCACAAGGCCCGCCTCCAGCACCCCGCAGCCTGGTGGCTGTGGGGTCTGGGCCTCGCCACGGCCGCGTCGCGCACGACCAACCCGGTCCTGCTGCTCCTCGTCATCGGCGTCTGCGTCCTCGTCGTCTCCGAACGCCGTGACCCCGCCACCGTCAACCCGCTGCCGGCCTTCCTCGTCATCGGCGCGGTCGTCGTCGCCTTCCGCGTCGTCATGACCGCGCTGCTCGGCAACGGGATCGTCGGCGACACGGTCGTGCTCACCCTGCCCAGGGTCCCTCTGCCGGACTGGGCGGCGGCCGTGCGCATCGGCGGCACCGTCACGCTCGAGTCGCTGCTGTATGCCGCCTACGACGCCCTGCGCCTTGCCGCAGTCCTCGCGTGCCTCGGGGCGGCCAACGCGCTCGCGAGCCCGCGCCGCCTGCTGCGTTATCTCCCCGCCACGCTCTACGACGTCGGGACGGCTGTCGTCGTGGGCCTGACGTTCGCGCCGCAGCTGCTCACCGACGCCCGCGACGTGCGCGCCGCCCGCACCCTGCGCGGTCGCGACGGCCGTGGCCTGCGGGAGATGGCGCGCCTCACGGTGCCCGTGCTCGAGACGGCGTTCGAACGCTCGCTCGGCCTGGCCGCATCGATGGAGTCCCGGGGCTACGGTCGCGCGGTCCGGTCGACCACGACGAGCCGTCGCGCGGCGACGGGGCTCGCGCTCGCCGGTCTCGTCGGCGTCCTCGCCGGCCTCTACGGCCTGCTCGACTCCTCGGCCGGCGGGGTGCTCGGGCTGCCGGTGCTCGTGCTCGGCGCCGTGCTCGCGGGGTCGAGCCTGCTCGTGGGCGCCTCGCGGGACCACCGCTCGGGTCACCGGCGGGAGCGGTGGACGTGGACCGAGACCGTCACCGTCCTCGTCGGAGCCGTGCCCGCCGCGGTCCTCGTCGTCGCCTCCGCGCAGGGCTGGGACGGCGTCGTGCCGAGCCAGCAGGCGCAGCTGCCCGCCGTGCCCCTGCTCGCGGTGCTGGCCGTGCTCGTCGCCGCGACGCCGGCCTTCTTCACACCCCGTCCCCGGGAGGTCGCTCCGTGATCACCTTCGAGCACGTGTCGGTGCAGTACGCCGATGCCCCGGCTCCCAGCCTCCACGACGTCACGCTCGAGATCCCCGAGGGCGAGCTCGTCCTCGTCGTGGGTCCCACGGGCAGCGGCAAGTCGACCCTGCTGCGCACCATCAACGGGCTCGTCCCGCACTTCAGCGGCGGCACGCTGACCGGCCGCGTCACCGTCGACGGGCTCGACACCGCCGAGCACCGGCCCCGCGACCTCGCCACCGTCGTGGGGCTCGTCGAGCAGAACCCGTCGTCGACGTTCGTCACGGACGTCGTCGAGGACGAGGTCGCCTACGGAATGGAGACGATGGGCCTGGACCCGACGACGATCCGTCGCCGGGTCGAGGAGACGCTCGACCTCTTCGGCCTGACCCCGCTGCGTGCGCGGTCCCTGCGCACCCTCTCGGGCGGTCAGCAGCAGCGCGTCGCGATCGCCGCCCTGTTCGCCGCCGGGCCCCGGGTGCTCGTGCTCGACGAGCCGACGTCGGCGCTGGATCCTGTTGCGGCAGAGGAGGTTCTGGCGTCGCTGCACCGCATCGTGCACGACCTCGGAGTCACCGTCGTGCTGGCGGAGCACCGGCTCGAGCGGGTCGTCCACCACGCCGACCGCGTCGTCCTCGTCGACGAGGGCCGCGTGTCCCAGCTGCTCGACCCGGCGGACGCGATGCTGCGCTCGCTCATCTACCCGCCGGTGGTCGGCCTCTCCCGTCTCGTCGGCTGGTCGCCGACCCCCCTGTCGATCCGCGACGCACGACGCAAGGCCGGGTCCCTTCGCGAGGCCCTCGGCGGCAGCACGCCCCACCCCGCCGCGGACCTGCGGGTCATCGGCCCGGGTGACGCCGTCACGCTCGCCGGAGTCCGCGTCTCGCGCGGCGGGCGCGTCGTCCTCGACGGGATCGACCTCGCCGTCGCCCGCGGCTCCGTGACGACGCTCATGGGCCGCAACGGCGCCGGCAAGTCGACCCTCCTCGGCGCCGTCGCGGCCCAGCACCGGCTCGCCGGCGGGCACGTGCGCGTCGGCGCCGGCGCCGTCGACCCCCACACCCGCTCGGCGCGCGAGCGGGTGCGCGTCGTCGGGCTCGTCCCCCAGCAGCCGGAGCTCCTCCTCTACGCGGACTCGGTCGCGGCGGAGTGCGCTGCCGCCGACGACGACTTCGGGGCAGCACCCGGCACGGCCCGCGCCCTGCTCGAGCGCATCTCCGGCGGCATCGACCCGGAGGTCCACCCGCGCGACCTGTCCGAGGGGCAGCGGCTCGAGCTCGCGCTCGCGGTCATCCTCGCCGGCTCCCCCGAGGTGCTCCTGCTCGACGAGCCCACTCGAGGCCTCGACTACGGCGCCAAGAAGCGTCTCGGCGAGGTGCTCGGAGGCCTGGCCGCCCAGGGCACGACGGTCCTGCTCGCCACGCACGACGTCGAGCTGGCCGCCGAGGTGGCCGACCGCGTCGTCATCCTCGCCGACGGTGAGGTCGTCACCGACGGCCCGGCCCGCGAGGTCCTCGCATCCTCCCCGGCGTTCGCACCGCAGGTGACCAAGGTCCTCCTCCCCCAGACCTGGCTCACCGTCGCCGAGGTCGCCGGCGCGCTGGCGAGGATCGCATGACCGGTCGGAGAGTCATCCCGCTGCGCTGGCCGGCCGTCGTGGCCGTCTCGGTCGTCGGCCTCGTCGGCCTAGTCGCCTTCACGTGGCCCTTCTTCGTGACGGGCGACTTCGCGCGCGACCACGGCAACGACGCACCGTGGCTCTTCGCCGTGCTGCTCGGGCTGCTCGCCGTGGTCTGCCTCGCCGAGGTCACCGCCGGACGCCTCGACGCCAAGACGATCGCGGTCCTCGGGGTGGCGGCGGCCGCCGGCGGGGGCCTCAGGCTGCTGAGCGCCGGCACCGCCGGACTGGAGCCGATGTTCTTCGTCGTCATCGTCGCGGGACGCGTCCTCGGCCCGGGCGTCGGCTTCGTCTCGGGCGCGCTCGCCGTCACCACGGGAGCTCTGCTCACGGGCGGCGTCGGGCCGTGGCTGCCCTTCCAGATGATCTGCGCCGGCGGCATCGGCCTCGGCGCCGGGCTGCTCCCGGTCCGAGCGGGCGGACGTGCCGAGCGCTGGGTCCTCGCGGCCTACGCCCTCGTGACCGGCCTCGCGTTCGGTCTCTTCATGAACCTCTGGTTCTGGCCGTTCCTCGGCACGAACGCCCCCAGCGGCATGGGCTTCGTCCCGGGCGCCCCCCTCTCGGAGAATCTCGCCCACTACGGCCTCTTCTACCTCGCGACCTCGCTCGGCTGGGACCTGCCGAGAGGCGTGCTCAACGCGGTGCTGGTCCTGCTCGCCGGGCCCGCGCTCCTGCGCGTCTTCCGACGCGGCGCCCGGCGCGCGGCCTTCGGGGTGCCCGTCGTCTTCGACGCACCGGGGAGCGACCTGAGCACTCCCGCGTCCCTGACGCCTGCGGAGCCTCGGCGATGAGCAGCCCGTACGGGCCCGACGCGACGGGCGCCCGCGCGGCGCGGACGACGACCCTCGTCACCGGCCCGATCCGCAGCGGGAAGAGCCGCCACGCGGAGGACCTGCTCTGGGACCACCCCGACGTCACCTACGTCGCCACCGGCCGACGGGCCGACCCGGCCGACCCCGAGTGGAGCCGGCGCGTCGAGAGCCACCGCGGGCGCCGGCCCGGGTCGTGGCGCACCCTCGAGACGACGGACGTGGCGACGGCCGTCGCTGACGCCACCGGAGCGCTGCTCGTCGACTGCCTCGGCACGTGGCTCACCGCCGTCGTCGACGACGCCGGATGGGACGACCTCGAGGCCGCTTCGGCCACGGTCCGGCAGGAGGTCGACCGGCTCGTCGAGTCCCTCTGCGCCGCAACGGTTCCCGTCGTGGTCGTGACCAACGAGGTCGGGTGGTCGCTCGTGGCCACGACACCCTCCGGACGGCTCTTCCAGGACGAGCTGGGCCGGCTCAACGCACTCGTCTCGCGGGCAGCCGCCCGGGTGCACCTCGTCGTGGCCGGCCGCGTCGTCGACCTCAGTGACGCGCCGGTCGTGCCGTGGGAGCCAAGACCGCGGACCCTGGACGCGTGATGCCTGATGCGTGACGCGTGGCGGCTCGCGGTCGGCACGTTCACCGCACTCCGGGTCCCGCAGCCGGTGCAGGTCGACCGGACCGTCCTCGGTCGGGCGATGCTCCTCGCTCCCCTGACGACGGTCCCCGCGTCCCTCGCCTGGGTCGCGCTCGGCGTCGCCGCGACCGCGGGGTGGGCGCCGCCCGGCGTGGTGGCCGTGCTGGCTCTCGTCGTCACGGCGCTGCTCTCCCGAGCCCTGCACCTCGACGGTCTCGCCGACCTGGCCGACGGCCTGACGTCGGGCCACGACCCGGTCCGGTCGCTGGAGGTGATGCGGCGGGGTGACACCGGGCCCGCCGGGGCTGCGGCCGTCGTCCTCGTCCTGCTCCTCGACGCCGCCTGCCTCGCAGTCCTGCTCGGCACCGCGGCAGGGACCGTCCTGGCCGTCGTGGCCCTCGTGGCCAGCCGGCTCGCGTGCGCGGTGTGCGCGCGCGCGGGCATACCGGCCGCGCGCCACGAGGGCCTGGGTCAGGGCGTGGCAGGGACCGTGTCGAAGGCCGACCTGCTGGTCCTCGTGGTCGCGGTGGGGGCGGTGTCCGCGGCGGTGGGCGGCGCACTTGCGCCGTTCGGCGGGTTCGCCTCGTGGACAGGGGCGCTGGGGGCTGTGCTCGTCGTCCTCGCCGGCACGTCAGCGTCGGTCGCGACCCGGGCCCATGCCGTACGACGCCTCGGTGGCGTCACGGGGGACGTCATCGGCGCCGCCCTCGAGATCGCCCTCGCGGCCGGTCTCGTCACGGCCTCGGTCGTGACCGCTCTCCCCCACGCCTGACCGTCACGCGACCACGTCGGGACCGTCGCAACGGCCGTTCGTGGCCTCTCGACGTGCCCGCAGGGGCCACTCGTGGCCTCTCGACCGTGGGGGGTGGGGGCTGGGTGCCGGGTGGCTCGCAGAGTGCGCCACCCGGCATACGCCATCGGCAGAGCGCGAAGTCAGCTCTCTCGGACCTGGACCTGCACGAACGGCGGCTTGACGACCGTCGCCTCCAGGGCGCGACCACGCACGTCGATCGACACGGTCTCGCCGTCGGCGATCTCGGGGTTGAGCAGCGCGAGCGCGATGCCCTGCTTGAGCGTGGGCGAGAAGGTGCCCGAGGTGACCTCCCCCGCCGCTGCGCCCTGGAAGGACACCGTGCAGTGGGCGCGCGGGATGCCGCGACCCGTCACGAGCAGGCCGCGCATGAGGCGGGTCGGGCTGGCCTTCTCGGACTCGAGCGCGGCCTTACCCCAGAAGGACTCCTTCTTCCAGCCGACCGCCCAGCCGGCGCGCGCCTGGACCGGCGAGATCTGCAGCGACAGGTCCTGCCCGTGGAGCGGGTAGCCCATCTCGGTGCGGAGGGTGTCGCGGGCGCCGAGGCCGCACGGCTTGCCGTCGAACGGCTCGATCGCCTCGACGAGGGCGTCCCAGAGGGCCGGCGCGTCGCCCCAGCGCGGGACGAGCTCGTAGCCGCGCTCGCCGGTGTAGCCGGTACGGCAGACGATGACGGGCGCGCCGTTCCAGTCGGCCTCGACGAAGGACATGTAGTCGTGACCGGTCGGCAGCCCCAGCGCCTCGAGCACCTCGTCGCTCTTCGTGCCCTGGACGGCGAGCACGCCGTAGTCACGGTGCAGGTTGGTGACGGTGATGCCCTCGGGAGCGGCGGCCTGCAGGCGGCGCACCACCTCGGCGGTGTTGGCGGCGTTGGGGATGAGGAAGACGTCGTCGTCGGCCTTGAGGTAGACGATGAGGTCGTCGACGACACCGCCGGCCTCGTCGCAGCACATCGTGTACTGCGCTGACCCGGGCTGGATCCGGCGCACGTCGTTGGTGAGGCACGCGTTGACGAAGTCGGCGGCGCCCGGGCCGGTCACCGAGGCCTTGCCGAGGTGGCTGACGTCGAAGACGCCGACGCGCTCACGCACCGCGGTGTGCTCGGCGACGACGCCGCCGCCGGGGTACTCGATCGGCATGTCCCAGCCGCCGAAGTCGGCCATCTTCGCGCCAAGGGCGACGTGGCGGTCGTGCAGGGGTGAGGTGAGCGGGGCGGTCGTCCCCGACGTCGCTGTCGTCATGAGCGCCAACCTACCGCCCACCGGGTATGCCGCCTGCGCTCGTTATCATCGAACGCCGCCCACCCGCGGGGCGACGGGGGCACTCTGGAGCACCCGACCCTGCACCGACGACGCGCATCACCAGATCCGCTCCCGCGGCACCCGAGGACGCTGGACATCGTCCGCCCGGGAGCACCCCGACCAAGGAGTCCCACGTGGCCAACCTGACCATCTCGAACCGCTCGGCCGCCGACACCCCCGGCGACGCCCTCGTCGTGGCGCTCGTGCCCGGCGACGGCGGTGCCACGCTGGCGCCCGGCCACGGCCTCCCGCGCAAGACCGTCTCGCACCTCAAGTCCGTCGTCGCCGACCTCGAGCTGGCCGGCAAGGTCGGCGAGGTGACGACCCTCGCGGCCGTGCCAGAGGTCACCGCCAAGCTCGTCGTGCTCGTCGGTGTCGGAGCCCTCTCGGGCGACGCCGCGGACCTCGAGGACCTGCGCAAGGGCATCGGCGGGGCGATCCGCTCGCTGAACAAGAAGAAGAAGGTCGCCGTCGTCGTGCCGGGCACGTCGGTCGAGATCGTGTCCGCCGTCGCCGAGGGAGTGGCGCTCGGTGCGTACGCCGTGTCCAAGGCCGGCACGACGAGCACCGACGCCGTCGACGCCGTCGCGCTCGTCGGCCCGGCCGACGCGAGCTCGCGCAAGGCGGTCAAGCGGGCGGCAGCGCTCGGTGAGGCGGTCGCCTACACCCGTGACCTCGTCAACCTGCCGCCCAACCTGCTCTACCCGGAGACGTTCGTCGACTCGCTCGCCGACCGCATCAAGGGCACGAAGGTCAAGCTCAAGTCCTACGACATGAAGGCACTGCGTGCCGGCGGCTTCGGCGGCACGGTGGGCGTCGGGCAGGGCTCCGCCAACGACCCGCGCATCGCGGTCCTCAGCTACGCGCCCTCGCGGCCCAAGGCGTCGATCGCGTTCGTCGGCAAGGGCATCACCTTCGACTCGGGCGGCCTCTGCATCAAGCCGGCCAACGGCATGCTGACGATGAAGTGCGACATGGCCGGGGCCGCCGCCGTCGCGGGCGCCGTCCTCGCCATCGCCGAGCTCGGCCTGCCGATCGCCGTCACCGGCTACCTCGGCCTGGCCGAGAACATGCCGAGCTCCACGGCCCAGCGCCCGAGCGACGTCGTGACGATGCGCGGCGGCAAGACCGTCGAGGTGCTCAACACCGACGCCGAGGGCCGCATGGTGCTCGGCGACTGCATCGCGCTGGCCTCCGAGAGCAAGCCGGACGCCATCGTCGACATCGCCACCCTGACGGGCGCGCAGGTCGTCGCGCTCGCGAACACGGCGGCCGTCATGGGCAACGACGACGCCTTCCGCGCCCGCGTGGTCGAGGCCGCCGCCTCGGTGGGCGAAGCGGTCTGGCCGATGCCGCTGCCTCAGGAGCTGCGTCCTGCGCTCGAGTCGATCAACGCCGACCTGGCCCACAAGGGTGGCGTCGAGGGCGGCATGCTGACGGCCGGGATCTTCCTGTCCGAGTTCGTCGGCGAGGGCATCCCGTGGAGCCACCTCGACATCGCCGGGCCCGCCTTCAACGACAAGGCCCCGACGGGCTACTGGCCCAAGGGTGGCACCGGCTTCGGCGTGCGGACCCTCGTCGGGATCGCGGAGTCCTACGTCTGAGCCCCGCCGCACGCGAAGAGGCCACGTCCCGCTCGGGGACGTGGCCTCTTCGCGTCGCTGCGGCTGGGCTCAGCCGCCAGACTTGCGACGGAACATCTGCTGGGCCTTGGCGGGGCCGTGGGCGCCGTGCACCTTGGAGTGGTCGTGGTCGTCGGAGACGTCCTTGCCACCGTGCGCGTGCTTCTTGTCGAGCGCGGCCCGGAACTTGGCCTTCATCTCCTCGCTCGGCCCGTTGGACGCGCCATCCTGCTTCGACATTCGAGAACCTCCTGTGTGCTGTGGCGCCGAGTCCGGCACGGACTGGACGCCTTTCACCCTGTCAGCGAACCGGGGCCCGGTCCACTCGCTTTCGGCCGCCGGCTGTCGTCTGCGGCACCGCCGCCGGCGACGGTCGCCTGCGGTTCGTGTGCCGGGTCGCGTGCCGGGTCGTGCGGTCAGGCGTCCCCCTGCCGTCGGCGCTTGCTCCACTCGCGCATCCGGTTGGGGTAGCCGGTCTTGTTGACGTCGTAGACGGGAACGCCGAGCTTCTGGCTGATCTCGAACCCGTCCTTGGGCGAGCCCACCGCGCGGCGCGTCCACTCGCCGTCCCAGGCGATGAGCACGATCGTCGTCGGGGTGACGCTCGTGGCGGGCTCGACGTAGGCCTCGACCCCGAGGCGGGACTCCACGAAGCTGCGCAGGTGCTGCTCGACCGCCTTGCGGTCGATCTCCATCTTCGGCCCGTCGGAGCGGCCGGGGAAGACGGCGCCCTTGCGGCTGCCGCGTCGTGAGAACCAGCCCATGGCGGCACTGTACGTGGTCACCCCGTGCCCACGAGGTCGGCACGCGCCGGGCCCGACCTGCCTGTGCCCTCGCACACGATCAATGACAAGATGCTCTTGCACGACCCCCCGTACGCCCACCACCGCGTACTCCTGCACGTTCCCGCCCTGTGCCGCACGACGGCCCCAGCGGACGATCCACCCAGAAGGAGCACACCCAGATGCCGGCTGATGCCGCCAGCGACTACGACGTCGTCATTCTCGGTGGAGGGTCGGGCGGCTACGCCTGTGCCCTCCGGTCGGCAGAGCTGGGGCTCTCGGTGGCGCTCGTCGAGAAGGGGCGCCTCGGCGGCACGTGCCTGCACCAGGGCTGCATCCCCACCAAGGCGCTGCTCCACGCGGCGGAGGTGGCCGACGTCGCCCGCGAGGGCGCGTCGTTCGGAGTGCGGACGACGTTGGAATCCGTCGACATGTCCGGCGTCAACGCCTACAAGGACGGCGTCGTCAGCCGCCTGCACAAGGGGCTCCAGGGCCTCGTCAAGGCAGCGAAGATCGACTACGTCGAGGGCGCGGGCGTCCTCGACGGCCCGAACACCGTGGTCGTCGGCGACCGCCGCCTCACCGGCCGCAACGTCGTGCTCGCCACGGGCAGCTACGCGAAGTCGCTCCCCGGTCTCGAGATCGGCGGCCGCATCATGACGAGCGAGCAGGCGCTGTCCATCGACCACGTACCGGCGCGCGTCGTCGTGCTCGGCGGCGGCGTCATCGGCGTCGAGTTCGCCTCCGTCTTCAAGAGCTTCGGCTCCGAGGTCACCATCGTCGAGGCCCTCCCGCGGCTCGTCGCGGCCGAGGACGAGAGCATCAGCAAGCAGCTCGAGCGCTCCTTCCGCAAGCGCAAGATCGCCTTCAAGACCGGCGTGCGCTTCGCCGGCGCCACCCAGCAGGGTGACGTCGTCACGGTCTCGCTCGAGTCCGGCGAGACGATCGAGGCCGACCTGCTCCTCGTCGCGGTCGGACGCGGCCCCGTCACCGACGGCCTGGGCTACGAGGCCGCCGGCGTCACCGTCGACCGCGGCTTCGTGACCACCGACGAGCGGCTGCGCACCGGTGTCCCGGGCGTCTACGCCGTCGGCGACATCGTGCCCGGCCTCCAGCTCGCCCACCGCGGCTTCGCCCAGGGCATCTTCGTCGCCGAGGAGATCGCCGGCCTCGCGCCGACGCCGATCGACGAGAGCGGCATCGCGCGCGTCACCTACTGCGACCCAGAGATCGCGAGCGTCGGTCTGACCGAGGCCCAGGCCCGCGAGAAGCATGGCGAGATCGCGACCTACGAGTACAACCTCGGCGGCAACGGCAAGTCCCAGATCCTCGGCACCCAGGGCTTCGTCAAGCTCGTGCGCCAGGTCGACGGACCCGTCGTCGGCGTCCACATGATCGGCGCCCGGATGGGCGAGCAGATCGGCGAGGCACAGCTCATCGTCAACTGGGAGGCGCACCCGGAGGACGTCGCCGGTCTCATCCACGCGCACCCCACACAGAACGAGGCTCTCGGCGAGGCACACTTGGCCTTGGCGGGTAAGCCCCTGCACGCACACGCTTGAGCCAGAAACTGGGAAGAGGAGAGAACACGTCATGTCAGAACGCGTGACCATGCCGGCCCTGGGTGAGTCAGTCACCGAGGGGACCGTCACCCGCTGGCTGAAGAACGTCGGTGACCGCATCGAGGTCGACGAGCCGCTGCTCGAGGTCTCGACCGACAAGGTCGACACCGAGATCCCCTCCCCCGTGGCGGGCACCCTGCAGGAGATCCTGGCGCAGGAGGACGACACCGTCCCCGTGGGCGCCGACCTCGCCGTCATCGGCGACGGCGCTGCCCCGTCCGGCGGCGACGACGCGCCCGCCGCCGAGTCGGCCCCGGCCGAGGAGTCCGCTCCCGCCCCCGAGGCGCCGAGCACCGAGCAGGAGCCCCAGCCGGCCACGAGCGAGCCCGAGGCCGACGCCGCCGAGAAGCCCCAGGCAGAGGCGTCCGCCTCGAGCGGTGGCGACGGCCAGACCGTGACGATGCCGGCCCTCGGCGAGTCGGTCACCGAGGGCACCGTGACGCGTTGGCTCAAGGCGGAGGGCGACGACGTCGCCGTCGACGAGCCGCTCCTCGAGGTCTCGACCGACAAGGTCGACACCGAGATCCCCTCCCCGGTCGCCGGGAAGCTGACGAAGATCCTCGTCCAGGAGGACGACACCGTGCCCGTCGGCGCCGACCTGGCCGTCATCGGCGGGTCCGCCGCCGCCGCGCCGGCCGAGAAGGCGCCCGAGCCGGAAAAGGCGCCGGAGCCCGAGAAGGCGCCCGAGCCTGAGAAGGCCCCGGAGCCGGAGAAGGCCCCGGAGCCGGAGAAGGCGCCCGAGCCGGAGAAGGCGCCCGAGCCGGAGAAGGCGCCCGCCCAGGAGAAGGCGCCCGCCCAGGAGAAGCCGGAGGAGGCCACGCAGGAAGCTGCAGGCAAGGCCGCCGACGCGGAGCGCCCGCCGGCCCAGCAGTCCCCCGAGGCTGCGGCTCCCGCAGAGGCTCCGTCGCGGGACGACGCAGCCGCCTACGTCACCCCGCTCGTGCGCAAGCTCGCCGGACAGCACGGTGTCGACCTGAACTCGGTCACCGGCACCGGCGTCGGTGGCCGCATCCGCAAGCAGGACGTGCTCGACGCCGCCGAGGCCGCGAAGGCCGCCAAGGCACCGGCGGCCCAGCCCGCTGCCCAGGCCGCACCGGCTGCGGCCGCCGCTCCGGCGTCGTCCGCCCCCAGCGCCCCCGCGTCGGTCTCGCCGAAGCGTGGCACCCGGGAGAAGATGACCCGCCTGCGCAAGGTCATCGCCTCGCGCATGGTCGAGTCGCTGCAGGTCTCGGCCCAGCTGACCACCGTCGTCGAGGTCGACCTGACCAAGGTGGCTCGCCTGCGCGCCAAGGTGAAGGGCGACTTCGAGGCCCGTGAGGGCACGAAGCTCAGCTTCCTGCCGTTCCTCGCGCTCGCCGCCACCGAGGCGCTGAAGGCGCACCCGATGGTCAACGCGAGCATCGAGGGCGACGAGGTCGTCTACCACGGCAGCGAGAACCTCTCGATCGCCGTCGACACCGAGAAGGGCCTCATCGTCCCGGTCGTCAAGAACGCCGGTGACCTCAACATCGCCGGCCTCGCCCGTGCGATCGCCGATGTCGCTGCACGCACTCGCAGCAACAAGATCACGCCCGACGACCTCGCCGGCGGCACCTTCACGATCACCAACACCGGCAGCCGCGGTGCGCTCTTCGACACGCCGATCATCAACCAGCCGCAGGTGGCCATCCTCGGCACCGGCGCGATCGTCAAGCGGCCCGTCGTCGTCACCGACGCCGACGGTGGCGAGACCATCGCGATCCGCTCGATGATGTACCTCGCGCTGTCCTATGACCACCGCATCGTCGACGGGGCCGACGCCGCTCGGTTCCTCGGCACGATGAAGGCCCGGCTCGAAGAGGGCCAATTCGAGGCCTGAGGTCCCCCACACCATGAGGAGCACCCCATGACGAAGCGCGTCGCCGTCACCGGCTCGTCCGGCCTGATCGGCGGCGCGCTTCGTCGTGCGCTCGCGGAGCGCGGCGACGAGGTCGTCCGACTCGTGCGCCACGCCCCCTCGGCGCCGGACGAGGTCCAGTGGGACCCCGCCAGGGGCCGGCTCGAGTCATCCGCGCTCGACGGCGTCGACGCCGTCGTCAACCTCGCCGGGGTCGGCATCGGCGACCGCCGCTGGAACGCCGAGCACAAGCGTGAGGTCGAGCGCTCACGCACCGACGCCACCGGCACGGTCGCGCAGGCGCTGGTCTCCCACCAGGAGCGCACCGGCGAGGCCATCCGTCTCGTCAACGCCTCGGCCGTCGGCTACTACGGCGACCGCGGCGACGAGCACCTCACGGAGTCCAGCGCGCCGGGGCAGGACTTCCTCTCCGGGGTCGTCGTGCGCTGGGAGGGCGCCGCGCAGCCGGCCGTCGATGCGGGGCTCCCAGTGGCCTTCACCCGCACCGGTCTCGTCATGGCGCACGAGGGCGGAGCCTTCGAGCAGGTGGTCCTCCTCGGTCGCCTCGGCCTCGGCGGTCCGATGGCGTCTGGTCGCGAGTGGTGGCCGTGGATCACCCTCGTCGACGAGGTCCGCGCGATCCTGCACCTCGTGGACCGACCGGACCTGACCGGCCCGTTCAACCTCACCGCGCCGGGCTCGGCCCGGCAGCGCGAGATCGCGTCGGCCATCGGGTCGGCGCTGTCGCGTCCGGCCTTCGTGCCGGCGCCGCACTTCGCCCTGCGGGCCGTCATCGGCGAGTTCGCCGACTACGTCATCGCGAGCCAGCGCGTCGAGCCCGAGGCGCTGCTCGCCTCCGGCTTCACCTTCGAGCACCCCGACCTCGAGGGCGCCGTCAGGTGGCTGGTGCAGCGCTGATCGCGCTGATCCGCCACCCCGGCTCCCCGCGCACGAGGCGGAAGTCGAGCTGACGCCCTGCGTCGGCCGGGCGGGGTGAGCGCGCGCCCGCGGCGTCGACGACGACGTAGGCGGTCCAGTCGACGCGGGCACGCACGACAGCCTCCGTCGACGTCCCCGACACGAACACGGCATCGGCCACCTCGAGGCGGAGCCCCTCCCACCGGGTGTGCGTCTCGAGGAGCCCGCTGACGAGGGCCCGGTCGCTCGTGAGACTCGCTGAGGCCGGCGCGTGGACGCCCGTCAGCGTGGTCGCGTCTCGGGCGACGAGCGACGCCGCACGGCGGTCGCTCAGGGCCTGCAAGAGGTCCTCGGCCTGTCGGGACGGGCTCGACGGGTCCGTGAGCACCCGGTCGAGGCCCGGAGCCGCCGGAGCCCGGGACGCCGTGGGCCGAGGCGCCGGCGGACGGGGATCGGAAGCGCCGGCGGCTGCGGTCGGGGCGCTGGACCTCGCGGAGGACCTGGCGGAGGGGGTGGCGGAAGAGGCGGCGGAGGAGGTGGCGCGGCCCGTCACCGCTGCGTGGGGAGTCGGGTCGGGGGCTGGGTCGGCGCCTCGGGCCGTCAGGGCCCAACCGGCGGCAGCGAGCAGGGGGGCCGCGACGAGCGCCGACGCGAGCACCCGGCGGGGCCAGCGGCGTGGCGGCGACGGGACCGGCACCGGCTCACGGCCCGCATCGGCGCGTAGCCGGTGCGTCAGCGCCGACGCCTCGTCCGGGCCGACGACCACCTCGACGGGCTCGGGCGTCGCGGCGTCGTAGAACAGCCGCGCCAGCTCGGCGGCGCCGGGTCGCAGGGTCGGCTCGGGGTCGATGGCGGCCCCGACGACCTTGGCGAGCTCAGGACCGAGATGGCTCACGATCGTCTCGGGGTCGAGGCGGATCGTCGTGTCGGGGGCGCCGTTGCCGGTCAGGCAGAACCACGCGACGGCGCCGAGGGCGTAGACGTCGGAAGCCTCGTCGGGCTCGGAGCCGAGGCCCACCTCCGGGGCCACGAAGCCGGGCGTGCCGTGCACGGCACCGGGGTCGCGACCGGCCACCCGGACGGCCCCGAGGTCGAGCAGGACCGGGCGGCCGTCGTCGGTCACCGTGATGTTGCCGGGTGAGATGTCGGCGTGCAGACCCCCGGCCGAGTGGAGGTGGGCCACGGCCTCGCACACGGGGGTCAGGACGGTGACGACCTCGCCGGGGCGGAGGTGTCCACGGCTGCGCACCATGCCCGCAAGCTGCGCGCCCCGGACGAGGTCGAAGACCAGGGCCTCGCGACCGTCGGCGAGGGGCACCACAGAGCGGAGCGGCACGAGGTGGTCGTGCTGCACCGCGAGCAGCACCTGCTGCTCGGCGACGGACTGCTGACGGTCGAGCTCGTCCCGGCCGCGGTGCGGGACCTTGATCGCGACCCTTCGGCCGGTGGCGTCGGTGCCGGACCACACGACGGCCGAGGCCCCTGCCCCGATCACCCCCTCGACGCGGTGCCCCGGGACGTCGGGCCGCTGCGGGGTCTGCGGTCGCTCGTTGTCGGTCACCAGCTCATGCAAGCAGTCCTGGGACGAGCCCCGGGCGGGTCATCCACAGGCCAGCCGGGACGAGCCCTGCAACCACCCTGCCGGCCGACCGGCAAGACCCGGTGACCCCGCCACCCGGCATACGCGAGCGAGCCCGTCAGGGCAGAGTCAGGTCTGTCGGCCGGGTCAGGGCGTCTGGCCCGGCGTCACGACCTCGACGACGCGGCGGTCACGAGCACTGATCCGGGCGGCGTCGAGGACGGCGAGGACGTGGACGGCGTCGCGCGGGTCGACGGGCATCGTCGCCTGCGGGTCGGACGCGACGAGGGCGGCCGCCACGGCCCGGTAGAAGTTGGCCTGGTCCGCGTCGGTCACGACGGGTCCGGGCACGCGCTCGTCGCCGCGCACGACCCAGCCGATGGCGTCGCCGTCGTTCTCGAACTCGGTGAAGGCGCTGACGTCGTCGACCTGCCGGCCGATGACGAACGACCCGGCCGCCCCGTTGACGCGGGCCCGCGGGCCGGGGGCGCCGTTGACCGAGCTCGACATGACGTGGCTGACGACGCCCGAGGTGTGCCGGCACGCGAGGAACGTGTCGTCCTCGGCGACGGTCGTGCGCGAGTCGACCTCGGCGTAGACCGACTCGACCTCTCCGTGGAGCAGCACGGCCTGGTCCACGAGGTGGGTCTGCAGGTCGAGCAGCAGGCCGCCCCCATCCTCGGCCGGCACCTGCTCGCGCCAGCGCTGCTTGGGCACGGGACGCCAACGGTCCCAGCGGTATTCGGCACGCCAGATCTCGCCGACAAGCTCCTCGTCGCGCACGATGCGCAGCGCCGCGAGCTCCGGGTCGAAGCGCCGGTTGTTGAAGACCGTGAGCGGGACGCCGTGGTGCGCCGCGAGGTCGACGACGTCGAGGGCGCTGCTGGCGTCGACGGCGAGCGGCTTGTCGACGACGAGCGGCAGGCCCGCCTCGATGACCCGCTCGGCCTGCTCGGCGTGGACGCCGCTCGGCGACGCGAGGACGACGAGGTCGAGTCCGTCGACGCCGAGGAGGGTCTCGAGGTCGGGGACGACCTCGGCGCCCGGGAGGTCGGCGCGCACCTCGTCGGCGCGGGTCGCCTTGGACGTCGAGAC
The DNA here is from genome assembly GCF_014646815.1 of Terrabacter tumescens. Lineage (GTDB taxonomy): Bacteria > Actinomycetota > Actinomycetes > Actinomycetales > Dermatophilaceae > Terrabacter > Terrabacter tumescens. The sequence goes on along the minus strand of NZ_BMNZ01000001.1, from coordinate 427,051 downwards.
GGCCGCCACCGTGAGCCCGGCACGCCCGATGAGCGGGGCGTGGATGCCGCGCCCCGCCGAGCCGTAGCCGACGAGCCCGACACGCAGCGGAGTGGACGGGGACGGCGCGGTGGCAGGCATTCCGGCATCGTATGCCGCCCGGCGTAGGGTGGCCGCATGCGCTTCGTCCACCTCGGCCTCGACCCCGACTTCGTCGACTACGAGCAGGCCTGGCAGGTCCAGCGCGACACCCACGCGAAGGTCGTCGCGGGCGAGGAGCCCGACACCGTCTACCTCCTCGAGCACCGGGCGGTCTACACGGCCGGCAAGCGCACCGAGCCGCAGGAGCGACCGAACGACGGCACGCCCGTCATCGACGTCGACCGCGGCGGCAAGATCACCTGGCACGGGCCGGGCCAGATCACCGGCTACCCCATCGTCCGGCTCCCCGGCCCCATCGACGTCGTCGGCTACGTCCGGCACATCGAGGAGATGATGATCCGCGTCTGCGCCGACTTCGGCGTCGAGGCGGGCCGCGTCGAGGGCGAGAGCGGCACGTGGATCGCCGAGGACGACCGCGGCCCGCGACGCAAGATCGGCGCCATCGGCATCCGGGTGAGCCGGCAGGTCGCGATGCACGGCTTCGCGTTCAACTGCAACCCCGACCTCTCGTGGGGCGAGGTGATCATCCCGTGCGGCATCGTCGGTGCGGGCGTGACCTCGCTGTCGTTCGAGCTCGGTCGCGACGTTCCGGTCACCGAGGTGCTGCCGCACGTCGAGAAGCACCTCGCCGACATCCTTCCGACGCTCCGGCCCAACCGCCGCGCCCTCGCCTGACGACGCGCCTCGCGCCCCTCCGGACGCGGGTCATGGCGTATGCCGTGTCGTGACCGTCGCGTCCGCTGCGAGACCGGGTGCCACCCCCTAGGGTGACGACCACCAAACCGGTCGAACCAGGGGGATCGATGGACGTCGCCGTCCGCACCGTCAACCTACGCAAGACGTACCTGAGCCGAGGATCGCGACGCGTCGCCGTCACCGGCCTGTCGATGGCCGTGCCGCTCGGCGGGGTGCACGGCTTCCTCGGCCCCAACGGGTCGGGCAAGACGACGACGATCCGGATGCTCCTCGGCCTCGTGCGCGCCGACTCCGGCACGGCCGAGGTCTTCGGCGAGGCGGTCCCGAAGCGCCTGCCGCAGGTCATCGACCGGGTGGGCGCCATCGTCGAGTCGCCGAAGTTCTTCCCGACCTTCACAGCTCGACAGAACCTCGTCCTGCTCGCCGGGGCCATCGGCAGCCCGCGCCACCGCGTCGACGAGGTGCTCGAGGCCACCCACCTCGGCGACCGAGGACGTGACCGCTACTCGGGCTTCTCCCTCGGCATGAAGCAGCGCCTCGCCATCGCGGCCACGCTGCTCAAGGACCCGGACCTGCTGATCTTCGACGAGCCGACCAACGGGCTCGACCCGGCTGGCATCCGCGAGGTGCGCGACACCATGAGATCCCTTGGCGCAGAGGGCAAGACGGTGCTCGTCAGCTCCCACATCCTCGCCGAGGTCGAGCAGGTGGCCGATACCGTGTCGATCATCGGGCACGGCTCGCTGCTCGCCGAGGGCCGCGTGAGCGACATCCTCGGCGGTGCCGGCGCGAGCGGCGTCGGCCAGGTCCGGGTGGGCGTCGCCTCGCCCGACCGGGCCGCCCAGGTGCTGCAGGCCGAGGGCTACACGCTGACCCGCGACGACGCATACCTCATGGTCGGGACGGACGACCCCTCCGCCGTCACGCGGTCGCTCGCGGGCCACGGCCTCTACGTCAGCGAGCTCGTGCCGGTGCGTGCGGACCTCGAGTCGGCGTTCCTCGCCCTCACCGCCGGTGAAGGCCTCGGGGGCGAGGCCGACCGGGTCGCCGGTGGCCGCTCGGACGGAGGTGCGTCATGAGCGAGACCCTCGTCTCCCCCGACTCCCGGCCCCGTACCGAACGCCGGCCCAAGGGCACCTCGTTCGCCGGGCTCGTCGGCGTCGAGCTGCGCCGGCTGTGGTGGCGCCGCCTCACCAAGGCCGCCGTCGTCGCCGTCGTGCTGTTCACCGGCGCGATGGTCTACAACGCCTACACGGCGAGCGCTCCCGAGCGGCTGGCCCAGCAGCTCGATGACTTCCGCACCATGACGCAGCAGGCCCCGCAGATGCTCGAGGAGTGCAAGAAGCAGGAGGCGATGGAGCGCGACCGCAGCGGCGACCCGGCGGTCGACTTCGGCTGCGACCAGCAGCAGACCCCCACGCTCGAGGACATGGGTCTCGTGCTGCCCGTGGCGGACGTGATCACCGAGGGCATCGCCAAGGTCGGGGCGCTGCTGCTCGCCTTCGTCGCCCTGCTGCTCGGGGCCAGCTTCGTCGGGGCGGAGTTCTCCACCGGCTCGATGGGGACGTGGCTGACCTTCGCGCCGCGACGGCTGCAGGTCGCCTCCAGCAAGCTGACGGCGGCCGCCCTCGCGGGCGCCGGCATCGCCCTGCTCGGCCTCGTCCTGGGCAACCTGGGCGCCCGCATGGTCGCCGTGGTCAACCGCCCCGGCGACGACCTCGTCCTGCCCGACCCGGCGCAGCTCACCGACCCGCTGGCGCTGCTCGGGCTGCGCGTCGTGGCGCTCGCCGTCGGCGCAGGACTCATCGGCGCGGCCCTCGCCCTGCTGCTGCGCCACACCGCGGCGATCATCGGGGTCGTGCTCGGCTACGCCGTCGTCGTCGAGGGCATCGCCGTGCAGTCCTTCCTGCAGGGCCGGCTCCAGCGCTGGTCGGTATTGCACAACATCGAGGCGTTCGTCGAGAAGGGCTCGACGTACTTCGCCGAGTCGTGCACCGACGCGCGCTGCGAGTACACGCAGCACACCATCACCTACACCCAGGGCTGGGTCTTCCTGCTCGGGGTCGTCGTCGCCATCGTGGCGGTCGGGCTCGTCGCGTTCCGGAGGCGCGACGTGAGCTGAGGGGCGCCGGGGACGTCGGCAGACGGCATACGCCATCGGCCGTGTCCGGGGATATCCGCACGGGGGCGTAACCTGTGCGAAGCAGCAAATCCCGACCAAGGAGCCCGTGTGTCTGTCGTTCCCGACGGCCGTCGTCTGCTGCGCGTCGAGGCGCGCAACGCCGAGACCCCCATCGAGCGCAAGCCGTCCTGGATCCGGACGACCGCCAAGATGGGTCCCGAGTACACCGCACTGCACTCGATGGTGAAGTCCGAGGGCCTGCACACGGTGTGCCAAGAGGCCGGCTGCCCCAACATCTTCGAGTGCTGGGAGGACAAGGAGGCCACCTTCCTCATCGGTGGTGACGTCTGCACCCGCCGCTGCGACTTCTGCGACATCGCGACCGGCCGGCCGACCTCCCTCGACCTCGACGAGCCGCGCCGCGTGGCCGAGTCGGTGGCGCAGATGGGCCTGCGCTACTCCACCGTCACCGGCGTCGCCCGTGACGACCAGCCCGACGGCGCGGCCGGTCTCTATGCCGAGACCATCCGCCAGATCCACCTGCTCAACCCCAACACGGGCGTCGAGATCCTCCCGCCCGACTTCGGCGCCAAGCCCGAGCTCGTGAGCCAGGTCTTCGACGCGCGTCCCGAGGTCTTCGCCCACAACCTCGAGACGGTGCCGCGCATCTTCAAGCGCATCCGTCCCGCGTTCACCTACGAGAAGTCGCTGCAGGTGCTGACGATGGCGCGCGAGGCGCAGCTCGTCACCAAGAGCAACCTCATCCTCGGCATGGGCGAGACCGACACCGAGATCGAGGAGGCCATTCGCGACCTGCACGACGCCGGCTGCGACATCCTCACGATCACCCAGTACCTCCGCCCCTCGAAGCTGCACCACCCGATCGACCGGTGGGTCAAGCCGGAGGAGTTCGTGCACTGGTCCGAGGTCGCCGAGCAGATGGGCTTCAAGGGCGTCATGGCCGGCCCGCTCGTCCGCTCGTCCTACCGCGCCGGCCGCCTGTGGGCGACCGCGATGCGCAAGTGGGGCCGCGAGATCCCGACGCACCTGTCGCACCTCGCCGAGGCCGCCGAGTCCCCCGCCCGCCAGGAGGCGGCGTCGTTGGTGGCGCGCGGCCAGGGCGCCGTATCCTGAGCACCATGGCACGCAACAAGGACGGCGACGCGAGCAGCGCGCCCCAGGAGAAGAAGCAGGGACGACTGTCCCAGATCCGAGACGTCTATCGGGTCTCCAAGCAGGCTGACCCGGTCATCGGCTGGTTCATGCTGCTGTCGTTCCTCGTCGTCTTCGGGGTGCTCCTCGTCGTCGGCTTCATCGTCAAGCTGCCGTGGATCTTCGGCATCTTCGGCGTGCTGTTCGGCATCCTCGCCGCGACGATCGTCATGAGCCGGCGTGCCGAGCGCGCGGCCTACAGCCAGATCGAGGGCCAGGCCGGCGCCGCCGGCGCTGCGCTCACCTCGATCCGCCGCGGCTGGTACACCGACCGCGAGCCCGTGGCCGCCGATGTCGCCCGTCCCGGCGACATCAACTCGGCCGCCATGGTCTACCGCGCGCTGGGTCGCCCCGGCGTCGTCCTCGTCGGCGAGGGTCCGACCGCCCGCGTCCAGAAGCTGCTCGCCACCGAGAAGAAGCGCGTCGAGCGCGTCGCCCCCGGTGTCCCGGTCACGACGATGCGTGTCGGCTCGGGCGAGAACGAGGTCCCCCTCCCCAAGCTCGCGAGCAAGGTCCAGCGCCTCAAGCCGCAGATCACCAAGGACGAGATGGCCCTGGTCAACAAGCGCCTCAAGGCGCTCGGCGGCCTCCGTGCTCCCCTGCCGCCCGGCGTCGACCCGATGCGGGCCCGCATGGACCGCAAGGCCCTGCGCGGCAAGTGATCCCGGGCCGCTCGGACGGCACCAACCTGACGTATGCGGAAGGCCGGCTCCCCGTGGGAGCCGGCCTTCCGGCATACGCCGGCAGTCGGTGTGCGGCGCGAGGTCAGCGCCAGGTCAGCGGGTGCGCACGATGACGGTGCCGGGAGCCTTGTCGTGCAGGCCGCGGCCGTCGCGGTCCCAGACGACGGCGGGGATGAACATGCACAGCAGCACGGTGCGCGCCAGGGCCTGGACCGGCAGCACCCGACCGCTGCCGCCGAGGGAGCGGACCTGCAGGCCCACGATCCGGTGACCGATCGTGAAACCGACCGTGCCCACGAGGAGCAGGTGCATGACGCCGAAGACGGCGAGCACGATGAAGCTCTGGCCTCCGGAGGCCGGCGGCTGCGAGAACGGCAGCGGCACGCCGAACAGACCGCGCGCGATGACGGAGGCGATCGCCCAGTCGATGAGCACGCCGACCAGGCGGATGCCGAAGCCGGCCACCGACCCCGGTCCGTGCTGGGGCAGGCCGATTTCGCGGCCCCGGTACTGCGCGTCGGCGCTCGTGCGCTCACGGGGGCCCTGGAGCCATGAGCCGAAGTCCTTGCGGTCCACCACGGGACCAGCGTAACGAGACCCGGTCCCTACGGTTTGCCCGGGCCTGTCCATCCGTAACACCGGCGAAACATGAGGGTCATGGCCGAGAAATCGGTTGTCGATAGTGTCGACACCGACAGCACGGGGCCGTCCCACGCCCCCTGACGCTCTGAGGATCGCCAGGACCGGACGACCTCGCCCCACATCAGGAGGTTGGATGTTCAGCTCAGCCGACGAGGTCCTTGCGTACATCAAGGACGAGGACGTCAAGTTCGTCGACATTCGGTTCTGTGATCTGCCCGGTGTCATGCAGCACTTCAACGTGCCGGCTGAGTCGGTCGACGAGGACTTCTTCACCGTGGGCCAGATGTTCGACGGGTCCTCGATCCGCGGCTTCCAGGCGATCCACGAGTCCGACATGAAGCTCGTGCCCGACCCCGCCACCGCGTTCATCGACCCGTACCGCGTCGAGAAGACGCTGGTCATGAACTTCTCGATCCTCGACCCGTTCACGGACGAGCGCTACAGCCGCGACCCGCGCAACATCGCGAGCAAGGCCGAGGAGTACCTCAAGTCCACGGGCATCGCCGACACCGCCTACTTCGGCGCCGAGGCCGAGTTCTACGTCTTCGACGACGTGCGCTTCGAGACGAAGGCGAACGCGTCCTACTACTACCTCGACTCCATCGAGGCCGCGTGGAACACCGGCCGCGAGGAGGAGGGCGGAAACCGGGGCTACAAGACCCGCTACAAGGGCGGCTACTTCCCCGTCTCCCCCGTCGACCACTTCGCGGACTTCCGCGACAAGATCTGCCTCGAGCTCAAGGAGGTCGGTCTCAACGTCGAGCGCAGCCACCACGAGGTCGGCACCGCGGGCCAGATGGAGATCAACTACCGCTTCAACACGCTGCTGCACTCGGGCGACGACCTCATGAAGTTCAAGTACGTCGTCAAGAACTCCGCCTGGGCGCAGGGCCACACCGCGACCTTCATGCCGAAGCCGCTCTTCGGCGACAACGGCTCGGGCATGCACACGCACCAGTCGCTCTGGAAGGACGGCGAGCCCCTCTTCTACGACGAGCGGGGCTACGGCGGCCTGTCGGACATCGCGCGCTGGTACATCGGCGGCCTGCTCAAGCACGCGCCGTCGCTGCTCGCCTTCACCAACCCGACGGTGAACTCCTACCACCGCCTGGTCCCCGGCTACGAGGCCCCGGTCAACCTGGTCTACTCCGCCCGCAACCGCTCGGCGTGCGTCCGCATCCCGATCACGGGCACGTCGCCGAAGGCCAAGCGTATCGAGTTCCGCGTTCCCGACCCGTCGGCGAACCCGTACCTCTGCTTCGCCGCCCAGCTGATGGCGGGCCTCGACGGCATCAAGAACCGCATCGAGCCCCCGGAGCCGGTCGACAAGGACCTCTACGAGCTGCCGCCCGAGGAGCACGCGGCGATCGAGCAGGTCCCGGGCTCGCTGCCCGAGGTCCTCGCGGCGCTCGAGGCCGACCACGACTACCTCCTCGAGGGCGACGTGTTCACGGCCGACCTCATCGAGGCGTGGGTCGAGTACAAGCGCAAGAACGAGGTGGACCCGATCCGCTTCCGCCCGCACCCGCACGAGTTCGAGATGTACTTCGACCTCTGATCACCAAATCGCGACTGAACTGCGGCTCTTTGTTCACATGAAGGCCTAGTCCACAGTTGGTCCGCAAGCCGGAGATCCAACGAGTCCGCCCGTGCTGCCAGCACCACTGCAACGGCAGCGCGGGCGGACTCGTCTGCGTCCGGCCGCATGTGGCGAAACCTGTCGAGAGTCGTCGCGGTGCCGTCGACCACCGGCTCCACGGCGTCAGCCGCAGAGGGCTCTGTCGGCAAGGTTGTTGGCCATCAAGCTGTTGTCGGAGTTGACCATCGCGACGACTGCACGGGTGTGGTCCGGCGTCGCCCAGGCGACGACCTTGAAGCCTGGGATGGAGCCACCGTGGCCGATGACCGACCCACAGCTCAGGCTGCCGATCCACAGACCGAGGCCGTAGTCGCCGGACCCGAAGGGGCTGGTCCCGGTGGGCTTCTCCATCTCGCGGACGAGACGCACCGGGAGGAGGGCGCCGGCAAAGAGCTCGGTGTAGAAGCGGTCGACGTCCTGAACGGTCGACACCACTCCTCCGCTGGCCCACATCACGCCCAAGGGGAGTCGATCTGCCAGCTGTCCGAGCCGGTAGGCGGAGTAGCCGAGCACCGTGAACGTGCCCGCGAGCGTGGTGGAGGTCATGCCGGCCGGCGCGAAGACCCGTTGTTGCAGCGCCTGCGCCAGCGTCGTGCCGCTCAGCTTCTCGACGAGCAGCCCGAGAACGGTGTAGCCCTGGTTGGAGTAGACGCCGAACGCGCCGGGTTCGAAGTCGAGCCGGGCGGCCGACGCCTTCAGCAGCGCCCGGTAGGTCAGGGGCCGGACCGCAGCCACGTCCACATCTGTCAGATCGTGCAGCCCTGAGCGGTGGCTGAGCAGCTGGCGGATGGTGATCCGGTCCGAGGGCACGATGCCAGGTAGGTAGCGGTTGACCGGGTCATCCAAGGCGACTCGCCCGGAGGCGACGAACTGGAGGACCGCGGTCGCCACCATGGACTTCGTGAGGCTCGCCACGGGGAAACGATCCTGGACTGTGAGTGCCCGCCTGCCGGCGACGTCAGCGAGACCGTGCACGAGCACTGCCGTGTCCTTGCCGTCCCGGACGAGGACGACGGCGGCCGAGCTGTCGGCGACAGCGGAGACGAACGCCGTGCGCACCGCGGCCTGCGCACGGGCCAGGGTCCCGGTGCGGGTGGTGACCGGCGTGGCAGGTCTGGAGTGTGCCGCCACGGTCGGTGCCTTCGCTCCGGGGGCCGTCGAGCCCGGAGCGGCCTGGCAACCTGCCGGCGCGAGAACTACTGCCGCAAGGGCCGCGCTCATCGTGACTCGGCCGACGGCGCATCTGATGCTCTTGTCGGTGTCCATGCCACGAGGGTGCGCCGCAGGGACGGAGCTGTCTGTGCGCTGCATGACACAGCGACGCAAGGCGATCTCGAGCGTTCGGAGGTGGTGCGGCTGTCGAGGGTTCGTCGGGTCCCGCCCCACGACGGGTACGTCATCAGACATGACCGAGAACTCCCCCGACCTCGAGCGGTTCGTGCGCGCCCAGGACGCAGGCGGCACCTACGCGTCCGCGCTGGCCGAGCTGAGGGCGGGGTCCAAACGCGGTCACTGGATGTGGTTCGTGTTTCCGCAGGTGGCGGGTCTCGGACTCAGCGAGACAGCGAGGGCGTATGCCGTGTCGGGCCTCCCCGAGGCACGGGCCTACCTGCGGCATCCCGTTCTCGGACCCCGCCTCCGTGAGTGTGCGCAGGCGCTGGACAGCCTCGGCACCAGCGACCCGGTCGAGGTGCTCGGCTCCATCGACGCGACGAAGCTGCGCTCGTCGATGACGCTCTTCGAGCGAGCAGCGGACGATCCTGCCGACGCCGAGCCCTTCGCGCGCGTGCTGGAGCACTTCTTCGGTGGCCGCCGCGACGACGCCACGACCGGGATCCTCGGCTCGTGACCGTGGAGCGCGCCGAACGCGACACCGGCACCAGAGACTCCGCGCCGGTCACGGACACTCCCGACAGTCCGGACCCGCGACGGTGGAAGGCCCTGTGGGTCTGCCTCGTCGCCGGCTTCATGACGCTCCTCGACGTCAGCATCGTCAACGTCGCCCTGCCCTCGATCCAGTCCGGGGTGCAGGCCACGCCGAGCGACCTGCAGTGGGTCGTGTCCGGCTATGCCCTCGCCTTCGGCCTCACCCTAGTGCCCTCCGGTCGCATCGGCGACGTCCTGGGCAGGCGAACCGTCTTCGTCGTCGGTGTCGTGCTCTTCGGACTCGCCAGCCTCGCCTGCGGACTCGCGCCCGGGAGCGCCCTGCTCGTCGTGGCAAGGCTCGTGCAGGGAGCCGCCGGCGGCGTCCTCAACCCCCAGGTCTCCGGCCTGATCCAGCAGCTCTTCCGGGGCGCCGAACGCGGACGCGCGTTCGGCCTGCTCGGCGCGACCATCGGTATCTCGACGGCCGTGGGTCCCGTCGTCGGGGGCGTCATCCTCGACGGCCTCGGCGAGCAGACCGGCTGGCGGTGGATCTTCTTCGTCAACCTCCCGATCGCCGTGGCCGCGGTCGTGCTGGCGATGCGCTGGCTGCCCGACCCTCCGGAGCGCGACCGCACCCGGCGCATCGACGGCGACCCCGTCGGCGTCGTGCTGCTCGGCGCCGGCGTGCTCGGCATCCTGCTGCCCGTCGTCGAGAGCGGTCGTGGCGGCGCCAGCGTCCCGTGGTGGGTGGCCGTCATCGGGCTGGCCTTCCTCGTCGGCTTCCTCGCGTGGGAGCGCGCCTACACGCGCCGCGGCCGGAGCCCGCTCGTCGACCTCGCGCTCTTCCAGGTACCCGGCTACGCGTCAGGGGCTGCGGTCGGCACCATCTACTTCGCCGGCTTCACCGGCATCTTCTTCGTGCTGACGATCTTCTTCCAGCAGCAGCTGGGCTACACGCCGTTGCTCGCGGGTCTCGCGGTCACCCCGTTCGCGGCCGGCTCGGCCGTGACCTCGGCGATCGGAGGCCGCCTCGTCAGCCGTTTCGAACGGTCGCTCGTCACCGTCGGGCTCGGCATCGTCCTCGTCGGCATCATCGCCGTCGACGTCGTCCTCGGCACCGTCCACGGCTCCTCGCTCGGCTGGTGGCTCGCCGGCCCCCTCCTCGTCGCCGGCATCGGCAGCGGCCTCGTCATCTCCCCCAACATCACCCTGACCGTCGACCGGGTCCCCGTCGACCGGGCTGGCACCGCAGGTGGTCTGCTCCAGACCGGCCAACGCATCGGCACGGCTGCCGGGATCGCACTCGTGGGCGCGGTCTTCTACTCCGGAGCCGCCTCCGGACAGGGGCTCCAAGCCTCCGCGGCGCTGCGGGTCGCGGCGGTGCTCGTCGCCGTCGCGCTCCTGGCCAGCGCCCTCGACCTCCGAGGTCGGCGCCGGCGCGCACGAGACGCCTGACGGCATACGTCCAGCACGACACGCCGGTCGCAACGAACCGGTTTCCTCAAACGGCTGCGCCAAAAAGGGACAAAAGGTTTGAATCGAACCGTCATCGGCGTCCCGGTCGGTGGCCTCGCCTCACGACCGTGTCTGGAAGTTCCGATGAAGCCCACCTCAGCGACTCCCCCTCCCGGAGGCACCAGAGCCCTCGGAGGCCTCCGAGGCCTCGGGCGCCTCGGCCTCGTGCTGTCCGTCCTCGCCTCCCTCGTGCTGCTGCCGGCCAGCGCGCCCAGCGCCTCTGCGGGCGGCGTCCCGGTCCCCGCCACGCCCACCGGCCTGCCCGCCGCCATCGAGGGGCTCTCGCCCTACGTGCCGCCGACCGGGTGCGACCTGCGCACGCGCACGGGCTCGCTCAAGCTCGCCAAGCTCATCCAGGCGACGTATGCCAACACCTACGGACTGTCGCGTCCCTGCACCTCGGCGCTCACCCCGTCCTCGGAGCACTTCGACGGACGGGCCGTCGACACCTTCTTCAACGTGCGCAACGCCACCCAGCGAGCGCAGGCCACGGCCCTCATCAACTGGCTGCTCAGCACCGACAAGGCCGGCAACGGCTACGCGAACGCCCGGCGCCTCGGCGTCATGTACATCATCTGGAACAACAAGATGTGGAGCTCGTACCGACCCTCCGAGGGATGGCGCCCCTACAGCACCTGTGCGACGACGCCGTCCACGTCCTACGACACGGCGTGCCACCGCAACCACGTTCACCTCAGCCTCTCGTGGGAGGGCGCCAACGGCCGAACTTCGTTCTGGACCAAGGCGGTCGCCCCGGTCGACTGGGGTCCCTGCCGCCCCGCCGACCTCAACTGGTCGTCCGGCAACGCTGCCCCCAATGCCCGCCCCTGCCCGCGCTACGCCACCGTCAAGGCACCCGCCGGTGCCAGCGCGCTGCTCAAGGAGCTCGTGCCGCGGTCCGGGATGGTGCTGCGCCCCGGCATGAAGGGCCCGGCCGTGACGATCCTGCAGAAGGCCGTCGGGGTCTCGCCCGCGACCGGCACCTTCGGCTCCACGACGACCAGCCGCGTCAAGTCCTGGCAGACCAAGCACGGTCTCCCGGCCAGCGGCGTCATGTACTCGCCGACGTGGCGGGCGCTGCTGGCTGCCAACGGCATCCGTCGCTGACCCACCACCTCCACCACCACCGTCGCCGAGGCCCACGGGCCTCGGCGACGGTGTTCATGTGACGTGCCTGCTGGGCGACGGTCAGGCGGCGCGGGAGGACGTCGCGGCATACGCGTGGTCCACGGCCGTGCGCACGCGGCGGTGCGGCCACGTGGCGGCGACGACCATGATGAGGGCCAGGCAGACGGCGGCACAGACCGCGACGCCCTGGTGGGCGCTCGTGTGCTGGCCGACCCAGCCCGCAGCAAGGAACGACAGTCCGGCCGCCGCGATGGACACGCTGCCGGCGAGGCTGAAGATGCGGCCCCGGAGGGCGGGCTCGGTGACGAGCGCGAAGGTCGCCTGCAGCGGGACCATGAACGCCTGGAGCATGCCCGAGACGAAGAAGAGCGCTGCGACGACCCAGATCGGCGGGTGCAGCGCGGTCGCGAGCAGCGGCAGCGGCATGAGCAGGGCCAGCGGCACGATCGACTGGTTCTGCTGGTGCACGTCGCGCCGGCCGACGACGAGGATGCCGACGACGGCCCCGACGATCGGCGCCGCCATGAGCGCCCCGCCCCAGCCGTTGCGACCCGCGATCGGGATGGCGAGGGCCTCGGGGGCCGCGATGCCGAGGCTGGCCACGGCGCTCAACGTGACGAGGCGCGCGAGGACCGGGTGCCGGGCGAGGTCGCCGGCAGCGGTCGAGAGGTCGCGCACGAAGCCACGCAGGCCCTTGCCACGCTCCCCGGTGACCGGCCGCAGCGGCACGACGAAGAGGATGACGAGCGCCGCGACGACGAAGGTGAGCAGGTCGAGGAGCAGCCCGGTCTCGGCGCCGACGAGCGCGACGAGCCCGCCGCCGACCGCCAGACCGATGGCCTGGTTGAACTGCTCCGACATGGCGCCCAGCCCGACGGCACGCGCGTAGAGGTGACGGTCCTCGAAGAGGTCGGTGAGCAGCACCATGTTGGAGGCCGTCGACGCGCCACCGACGAGCTCGAGCGCGAAGAGGACGAGGAAGATCAGCCACAACGTCGAGGTCGTGAAGACGAGCCACATGATGACGAGCACGCACGCCGCCCGGACGAGGTGGGACCAGATGAGGACCCACTTGTAGGGGAAGCGGTCGACGATGGGACCCACGAGACTGCGCCCGAAGAAGGTCGGCACCAGACTGACGGCGAGGGTGGTCGCCGTCGCGAGCGGCGACGTCGTCCGCTCGAAGACCACGGCCGCGACCGTGACGCGGGCGATGTAGTCCCCCCACATCGACAGCGCGTTGGCCAGGAAGATCGGGAGGTAGCGCGGCACCCGGAGAACGGCGCCGTACGTCGGCACACTGCCGGCCTGGCCCTCGCTCCGAATCACGGGACGACGCTACCCCGAGGTGGGGACTCGTAAAAGTTGAAATCAGTGGCGTGGCGCGAGCGCCGCGCCACCCGGCGCCACAGCTCGGCCAAGGCCGCTCCCTCACCGGCGGAACGGCCCATGATGCGCCCGATCCCGTCGAGGTCGCGCAGGTCCGACGGGACACTGTCGATGGCCCTGCCGCGCCACAGCACGCCGGCGTTGCGCATGAGCGCACCGAGGCGCCAGGCCTCCCGGAGGGCGGTGGCATCCTCCACCGAGACGAGGCCCTCCTCGCTCAGTGCCGCGAGGCCCGCCATGGTGCCGGTCACCCGGAGCGCCGGGCGCTCGTGCGCGTGCCGGAGCTGGTGCAGCTGCACGACCCACTCGACGTCGGTGAGGCCGCCACGACCGAGCTTGAGGTGGGTCCGGGGGTCGGCGCCCCGGGGCAGGCGCTCGCTCTCGACCCGCGCCTTGAGGGTGCGGATGTCGCGCACCTGGCTCTCGCTGATGCCGCCCTCGGGCCACCGCAGCGGGTCGATGAGTGCGAGGAAGGCGTCGGCGAGCTCCTGCGGTCCCGCGATCGGCGTGGCCCGCAGCAGGGCCTGGAACTCCCACGTGAGGGCCCAGCGCTCGTAGTAGGTGCGGAACGAGTCGACGCTGCGCACGAGGGGGCCGGCCTTGCCCTCGGGGCGCAGGTCGGCGTCGAGGCCGAGACCGGGGTCGGGTCCGGACCCGGAGAGGAGCTTGCGCAGCTCCTGGACGACCATCGTCGCGAGGGTCTGGACGTCCTGTTCCGAGGAGTCGGGGTGCGGCTGGTGGACGAACATGACGTCGGCGTCCGAGGCGTAGCCGAGCTCCCGTCCCCCGAGGCTGCCCATGGCGACGACGAGGATGTCGCCCCCGACGGGGCGGCCCTCGCGCCGCTCCACCTCCTGGGTGGCGACCTCGAGCGCGACCTGGATCGTCGCGCCCGTGAGGTCGGTCAGGGCCTCGCCGACCCCGGCCAGGTCGATGACCCCCACGAGGTCACCCATGACGATGCGGAGCAGCTCGTGGCGCCGGATCGCGCGGATCGCGGCCACGGCGTCGGCGGCCGAGTCGCGCCGACCGGCCGCGGACTGCATCCTCGCGGTGATCGTGTCACGGCTGCGGGGCGTCAGTCCGTTGTCGTCGCCGAGGATCGAGACGCTCTCCGGGGAGCGCACGAGCAGGTCGGCGGCATACCGGCTGCGAGCCAGGCAGTGCGCGAGCCGGTCGGCGGCACGGCCCTCGTCTCGAAGCATCTTGAGGTACCAGTGCGTCGTGCCGAGGCCGTCGGAGACTCGACGGAAGGACAGCAGTCCGGCATCGGGGTCGGCCTCGTCGGCGAACCACCCGAGCATGACCGGGAGCAGGGTGCGCTGGATCGCGGCACGACGGCTGACACCGGTCGTCAGGGCCTCGATGTGGCGCATGGCACCGGCCGGGTCGCGGAAGCCGAGCGCGAGCAGGCGCTGCTGCGCCGCCTCCGGGCTGAGCCGCGCCTCGGTGGGGCTGAGCTTGGCGGCGGCCGCGAGCAGCGGCCGGTAGAAGAGGCGCTCGTGCAGCCGGCGCACCTCGCGGGCGGCGGCCTGCCGGTCGGCGACGACGGCGCGTTCCGGGTGCGTGCGGTGGCCCATGGCGCGACCGAGCCGGCGCAGGTCGGCCTCGGCCACCGGCATGAGGTGCGTGCGCCGGAGGCGGTGCAGCTGGATGCGGTGCTCCAGGCAGCGCAGGTGGCGGTACGCCCGGTCGAGCACGGCGGCGTCCTCGCGGCCGACGTAGCCGCCACGGGCGAGGGCTGAGAGCGCCTCGAGCGTCGTCGCGGAGCGCAGGCTGGGGTCGGTGCGCCCGTGCACGAGCTGGAGCAGCTGGACGCTGAACTCGACGTCGCGCAGGCCGCCCGGGCCGAGCTTGAGCTGGCGGGCCGCCTCGTTGGCCGGGACGTGCTGCTCGACCCGCCGGCGCATCGCCTGGACGTCCTCGACGAAGTGGTCGCGGCCGGCGGCCTCCCACACCATCGGCGAGATCTCGGACTTGTAGCGCAGCCCGATCTCCTTGTCCCCTGCGGAGACCCACGCCTTGAGGAGGGCCTGGAACTCCCACGTCTTGGCCCAGCGCTCGTAGTAGGCCTTGTGGCTGTTGATGGTGCGCACGAGCGGCCCCTGCTTGCCCTCGGGTCGCAGCGCCGCGTCGACGGGCCAGAGGCTGCCCTCCGGGGTCGGCGTCGAGCAGGCCCGCATGGTCGCTGTCGCGAGGGCGGTGCCGACGCGCAGGGCGGTCTCCTCGTCGGCGCCGTCGGCCGGCTCGACGACGAAGATGACGTCCACGTCGCTGACGTAGTTGAGCTCGCCCCCGCCGGTCTTGCCCATCCCGATGATCGCGAGCCGACAGGCCTCGTGGCCGTCGCCGTACTCCTCGCGGGCGATGACGAGCGCGGCCTCGAGGGCGGCCTCGGCCAGCTCGGCCAGGGCCTCGCCGACCGCCGGCATCTCGGCGAGCGGGTCTGCAGCAGTGACGTCGAGGGCGGCGATGCGCAGCAGCCCACGCCGGTAGGCGATCCGCAGGGCGTCGTGCGCCGTGTGATCCCCGCGGCCCTCGCCCACGGCGTCGACGAGATCGGTGCGCACCTGGTCCCCCGGCCGCCGCTCCGCGCGGGCGGCGTCGACCCAGTGCTCCGGGTGGCGGACCAGCTCGTCGACGAGGGCGCTCGAGGCGCCGAGCACGCCCAGGACGCGCTCGCGCCCGACGCCGGGCGCCGCGAGCTCGGTCGCGAACGCGGTGATCCCCCAGCCAGGGTCGTCCGCGAGCCGACCGAGCGCCTCTGCGACCCGCACGAGGCCCAGCAGGCACTGGTCGGGGTCGGCGGTCTCCGCCATGACGCCGGCGATCTCGTCGAGCTGACCGTCGGCCACGGCGGCCCGGATCGGCAGCAGCGCCCGGTCGTCGACGAGACCGACGGCCCGGTCGGGGTCGGCGAAGCCGAGCCGGGCGAGAGCGCCCTCGGTCGTGCTGGTGCGTGATGACATGGGTGCCGAACCGTCGAATCGCCAGGTGTGAGTGGGTGTTTCGCGCTCCGTCAGAGACGGGGCAGGTAGCGCTCGAGCTCGAAGCGGGTGACCTCGTGGCGGTAGTCGAGCCATTCCTGACGCTTGTTGCGCAGGAAGAAGTCGAAGACGTGCTCGCCGAGGATGTCGGCGACGAGCTCACTCTCCTCCATGACCTCGAGGGCGCGGCCCAACGAGGACGGCAGCGGCTTGATGCCCATGGCGCGGCGCTCGGAGTCGGTGAGGCTCCAGACGTCGTCCTCGGTCTCGGGCGGCAGCTCGTAGCCCTCCTCGATGCCCTTGAGCCCGGCGCCGAGGAGCACCGCGAACGCGAGGTAGGGGTTGCAGGCCGAGTCGAGCGAGCGGACCTCGACGCGCGTGGACTGGCCCTTGTTGGGCTTGTGCATCGGGACCCGGACGAGGGCGGACCGGTTGTTGTGCCCCCACGTCAGGTGGGCCGGCGCCTCTCCCCCGCCCCAGAGGCGCTTGTAGGAGTTGACCCACTGGTTGGTGACGGCGGCGATCTCGGCCCCGTGCCGCAGCAGGCCGGCGATGAACTGACGGCCGACCTTGCTCAGCTGGTAGGGCGCGCCCGCCTCGAAGAAGGCGTTGGAGTCGCCCTCGAAGAGCGAGAGGTGCGTGTGCATGCCGGACCCGGGGTGCTCCGAGAACGGCTTGGGCATGAACGTCGCGTAGATGCCCTGGCTCAGGGCGACCTCCTTGACGACCGTGCGGAAGGTCTGGATGTTGTCGGCCGTGCTCAGCGCGTCGGCGTAGCGCAGGTCGATCTCGTTCTGGCCGGGTGCACCCTCGTGGTGGCTGAACTCGACCGAGATCCCCATGTTCTCGAGCATCGTGATCGCGGCCCGGCGGAAGTCGTGGCCGGTGCCGTGCGGCACGTGGTCGAAGTAGCCGGCGTCGTCGACGGGGATCGGGCGTCCCTGCGCGTCGCGGCCCTGCTCGAGGAGGAAGAACTCGATCTCGGGGTGCGTGTAGAAGGTGAAGCCGAGGTCGGCCGCCTTGCCTAGGGCCCGCTGCAGCACGTGCCGCGGGTCGGCGAAGCTCGGCGTGCCGTCGGGCAGCTGGAGGTCGCAGAACATCCGGGCGGTGCCGGGCGGGTCGCCGCGCCACGGCAGGATCTGGAAGGTCGACGGGTCGGGCTTGGCGAGCATGTCGGCCTCGTAGACGCGCGCGAAGCCCTCGATGGCCGAACCGTCGAAGCCGATGCCCTCCGCGAAGGCCCCCTCGAGCTCGGCCGGGGCCACGGCCACGGACTTGAGGGTGCCGAGCACGTCCGTGAACCACAGACGGACGAAGCGGATGTCGCGCTCTTCGATCGTGCGCAGCACGAACTCTTCCTGACGGTTCATGTCTCGATCCTGCCGCATGGCTGTTTCACGGATGTTGCGACACACGATCCTCGGGACGGCAGGTGCGTCGTCAACGGGGTCGTATGCCGTGTGGTGCGCGTGCGAAGGGCCCCCGGGAGGTGTCCCGGGGGCCCTTCGGTCTCATGACGCGACGTCAGTCGGAGGTCACTTGAAGGCGACCTTGACCTGCAGCTCGTTGCCGCCGTCGCGGGTCTTGGTGACCGTCATCGTCGTGCCCGAGCCGGCCACCTTGGTGGAACCGAGCGGGTTCTTGGCCGACCAGTAGCGGTCGACGACCGAGTCGTCGAACGTCGGGATCGCGGGCTGCGACGGGACGACCGTCTCGACACCGTTGCGGTGGAAGGTGACCGCGTCGGTCCGCTCCTGGCCGAAGGTGGCGTCGAACGGCTGACGGCGGTTGCCGAGCATGGTCTGCGGACCCGTGGCGTTGTTGAGCATGACCGGCGCCGGGCGGGCGTCGACCGGGAGCACCTGACCGCCACCGGGGTGGTCGATGGTGTTGTTGTCGCCGTACTCGCCGTTGGCGAACCAGACGAGCATGCCGTTCTGGTAGGGGAAGCGCTCCACCCAGTCGGGCTTGCTGTTGCCCCAGCCGAAGTTGTACGGGCCGGTCTTCAGCGTCGCGTCGTAGCCGCTGTAGACGCGGTTCTCGGCGAGGTAGAAGTCCTGGACCTTCTTGGACGACGTGCCGTCGATGATCGAGAAGCCCTTGGCCGTCCAGGCACCTGCACCCGACTCGACGTCGTCGACCGGGCCGGCGACGCCGTCCGTGGTCACGCTGACGTCGTCGACGAAGGCCTCGCTCGAGA
The DNA here is from genome assembly GCF_014646815.1 of Terrabacter tumescens. Lineage (GTDB taxonomy): Bacteria > Actinomycetota > Actinomycetes > Actinomycetales > Dermatophilaceae > Terrabacter > Terrabacter tumescens. The sequence goes on along the minus strand of NZ_BMNZ01000001.1, from coordinate 408,831 downwards.
CGCCGCCGTCGGTGGCGACGCGGAAGCGGAACAGCACGCTCTGGCCCTTGTAGGCCGAGAGGTCCCACGACTTCTGGGTCCAGCCGAAGACGTCGTTGACGGGCGTCCCGACCTGGGTCCAGTTGGCGCCGTTGTCGGTGGAGACCTCGGCGTACATGTAGTCGTAGTCCTTCTCCAGGTTGCCCTGGACCCAGGCGTTGACCGACGCGGACGTCTTGGCACCGGTGAGGTCGACCGTGCGCGAGAGGGTCGAGTTCAGGTTGTCGCCGAACCCGCTCCACCACTCGGCCTTGCCGGAGTGGGGCGTGTTGCGCTCGGAGGTCACCGTGCGCTCGGGCAGCGGCACGATGAGGGCCTGCACCGAGCCGCTCTTGGTGGCGAGATCGGCCTGGCTGAGCTTGACCGAGGTGTTCTCACCGAACGGCACGACCTTGTGGTCGAGCCAGCCGAGCTGGAGCTTCTCCCACGGGCCCATGTAGCCGGGCGTCGTGCCGATCGAGTCCTTGCCGCGGTTGAGCCACGAGCCGCCGCTCATGAGCGTCCAGAAGGCGGTGCTGTTGTCGCCGCCGTTGGTGTCGTAGAGGTCGGGCAGGCCGAGGTCGTGACCGAACTCGTGCGCGAACACGCCGAGGCCGCCGTTCTCGGGCTCGGTCGTGTAGTCACCGATCCACATGCCGGAGCTGCCGAGCGGCACGCCACCGAGCTTGTTGAAGTCGGGGCCGGTCTTGCCGGCGTCGGTGGAGAAGGCGTACCAGCGGTGCGACCAGATGGCGTTGACGCCCTGCGCACCACCGCCGGCCTCCTCGCCCTCACCGGCATGGATCGCCTGGAAGTGGTCGATGTAGCCGTCGGGCTCGTTGAAGTCGCCGTCGCCGTCGTAGTCGTAGCGGTCGACCTTGTCGAACTGCGCGAGGTACGTCTTGATGTCGGCGTCGCTCTTGCCGGCCGCCTTCTGCGCGTTGTACCAGGCCGTCGCGGTGTCCTTGACGTAGTTCCAGTAGCCGTCGGCGTTGTTCTTGGCGCCGTAGCGGGCCTCGTTGTAGGGGACGGTCACCCAGTCGGAGACGTCACCCTTGGCGAGGAAGCGGCCGTTGGACTGCTTGAGGTAGAAGTCCTTGAAGGACTCACCGTTGCCGAACATCATCTCCAGGTAGTGGTCCCGGTTGAAGTCCTTGGTCCAGTACGTCGAGTTGTCGTCGGTGCTGTTGCCGTCCCAGTTGCGGTCCGGCGAGGCGATCTGGTTGTGCACCGGACCGGGGGTCGTGTCGAACGGGGACTTCGTCTGCGTGCCGAAGTCGGTGAGGATCGTGAAGATGTCCTCCTCACGGTTCACCGGGTAGTTGACGTACCGGGACTTGCCCGGCTTGCCGTCCTTGCCCTTGCCCTTGACCTCGATGACGCGGTTGCCGTTGATGGTCTTGGTCGTGGCCTCGCCCTTGAGGAGCTTGGCGACGGCGTCCTTGCGCTCGGCCGCCTGGGCCTCGGCGAGGGGGTTGGGCAGGTTGTCCGGGCGGGAGGCCTGGGCGGCTGCGGGGTCACCGCTCACCGGGGCCTTGGCGACGGGCGTTGCCTGAGCCTGCATCGGGGCGGTGAGGCCGGTGACGACGAGCGCCCCAACAGCCAACCCCGAGACAGCGCTCCAATGGCGCTTGTTCACGTTCTGTCCTCCTGGTCACAAGGCGCCGTGATCCGGCACCTCGCGTATAACAACACACATCACAGACAATGTGGCCTCCAGTCACAGGTCAATCGGAAAAACTTGTGCCAGAAGGCGGTTCGTCGCCAAGAACGTAAAATCTTCGTAAAGGACCGGCCGCGAGGTCTTGGCTAACCAGCCCGAGTCGTATACGGGTCCCACCCGAGTCGTATACGGGTCCCACCCGAGTCGTATACGGGTCCCACCCGTCACAGACCGGGCTCCCCGGCTCACCGATATGCTCCCCGGATGAGCACAGACGCTCCCGAGGAGCTGAGTCCCTACGGTGCCGGCAGCAGGGGTGCGCAGGCCCCCACCCCGGCGGAGGGCGGCGCTCCGTCACCCCGCAAGGTGCGCATCCCCCACCTGCACGCCATGAAGGCCGAGGGTCGCAGGTGGGCGATGCTCACGGCATACGACATGTATGCCGCCCAGATCTTCGACGAGGCCGGCATCCCCGTCCTGCTCGTCGGCGACTCGGCCGGCAACAACGTCTACGGCTACGAGACGACCGTCCCGGTGACGCTCGAGGAGATGATCCCGCTCGTGCGGGCCGTGTCCTCGGCCGCGCGCCGCGCCCTCGTCGTGGCCGACCTGCCGTTCGGCTCGTACGGCGCCTCCGTCGAGCAGGGATTCGCGAGCGCGGTGCGCCTCATGAAGGAGGGCCTCGCCCACGCCGTGAAGCTCGAGGGGGGCACCGCGATGGTCCCCCTCGTCAAGACGCTCACCGATGCCGGCATCCCCGTCATGGCCCACGTCGGCTTCACGCCGCAGAGCGAGCACCAGCTCGGCGGCTACCGGGTGCAGGGTCGCGGGGACGCCGCCGACGCCCTCGTCGACGAGGCGCGTGCCCTGCAGGACGCCGGGGCCTTCGCCGTGGTGCTCGAGATGGTGCCGGCACCCGTCGCCGCCCGCGTCACCGAGGTGCTGAGCATCCCGACGATCGGCATCGGCGCGGGCAACGGCACCGATGCCCAGGTGCTCGTGTGGAGCGACTTCGCGGGCCTGCGCACCGGCAAGGCCCCGCGCTTCGTCAAGAAGTACGCCGACCTGCGCGGCACCCTGCTCGACGCCGCACGGACCTATGCCGCGGACGTCGAGTCGGGCGCCTTCCCCGACGCCGAGCACTCGTTCGAGTCCTGACGCGCCGGCGCCCGTCCGGTCCGGGCCGGACCGCACGGGCGCCGTGGGCGTGTGGGCGTGTGGGCCGGAACGTCCGCGATCAGGACCGGCCGTCGGGCTCAGGCGTCGCCGTCGCCCGACGCCGCCCCGGACCCCGTGGTCCCGCGCTCGTTCCAGTCGCGGTCCTCGGAGTCCCACTGCTCCGTCTTCTTGTGGGCGGTGTCGAGCGCTGCACGCGCCTCCGCCTCGGTGGCGTACGGGCCGAGCACCTGCTCGCCACGGCTGCGGTTGTCATCGGTCTCGACCTGACCCGTGTCGACGTTGTACCAGAAGCTCACGTGCGCACTCCTTCTCTCCTCGGACTCTTGCCACTTCACCGTCGGAGCGGACGGGTCCGCGTCGTGAACGCCACGCGTGGACGCCACCCGCCGACGACCTAGACTCCACCGTATGCCGTTGCTCCAGCCGCGGGTGTCGCCACACCCCCTCAGTCCGCGCCGACCGGTGCCCGCCTCGATCGAACGGCCGCACTACGTCGACGTGCCCAACCCGCGCGAGGACGGCGACGTGCGGATCAAGGACGCCGAGACCATCGAGAAGATGCGGATCGCCTCCCGCATCGCCGCGACGGCCATGGTCGAGGCCTCCAAGGCCATCGCTCCCGGCGTCACGACCGACGCGCTCGACGCGGTGGCGCACGAGTACATGCTCGACCACGGCGCCTACCCCTCACCGCTCGGCTACAAGGGCTTCCCCAAGTCGGTGTGCACGAGCGTCAACGAGGTCATCTGCCACGGCATCCCCGACGCACGCCCCCTCGAGGACGGGGACATCGTCAACATCGACGTCACGGCCTACATCCACGGCGTGCACGGCGACACCGACGCGACCTACCTCGTCGGCGACGTCGACGAGGAGTCCCGGCTGCTCGTCGAGCGCACCCACGAGGCCATGATGCGCGGCATCCGCGCGGCCCGACCCGGCCGCGAGATCAACGTCATCGGCCGCGTCATCGAGAGCTATGCCAAGCGCTTCGGCTACGGCGTCGTGCGCGACTTCACCGGTCACGGCATCGGCCTCGAGTTCCACTCCGGCCTCATCGTCCCGCACTACGACGCCGCGCCGCACTACGAGACGGTGATCGAGCCGGGCATGACGTTCACCATCGAGCCGATGCTCAACCTCGGCACCCACGAGTGGGACATGTGGGACGACCGCTGGACCGTCGTCACCCGCGACCACAGGCGCTCGGCCCAGTTCGAGCACACCATCGTCATCACCGACGACGGCAACGAGATCCTGACCCTTCCCGAGGGCGGCGCAGGCGCTGCCTGAGCCGTCCTGCTGCGTGGGGACTCACGCGCACCCGCACTCGCACCACCAGCACCACCCGCTGACCCGACCACGTCCTCGACAAGGAAGCACGGACCATGGCCAAGCACGGCAAGCCCCTCGGCATCGACATCGGCGGCAGCGGCATCAAGGGTGCCCCGGTCGACCTCAAGGCGGGTGAGCTCGCCGGCAAGCGGCTCAAGATCCTGACGCCCAGGCCGGCCACGCCCGACGCCGTCGCCGAGGTCGTCGACCAGATCGTCGACCACTTCGCCGACGTGACGGGTGACTCACCCATCGGCGTGACGGTCCCGGCGGTCGTCATCCGAGGCACCGTGCTGTCGGCCGCCAACATCGACCCGTCGTGGATCAACACCGACGCCGAGGCGCTCATCAAGGAGCACACCGGCCGTGCCGTCACCGTCCTCAACGACGCCGACGCCGCCGGGCTCGCGGAGATGTACTACGGCGCCGCGAAGGGGGTCAAGGGCCTCGTCATCCTCACCACCCTGGGGACCGGCATCGGCAGCGCGATCATCCACGACGGCCGGCTCGTCCCGAACTCCGAGCTCGGCCACCTCGAGATCGACGGCTACGACGCCGAGGACCGCGCCGCGTCGTCGATCAAGGACATCGAGGGCCTGTCCTGGGACGAGTACGTCGAGCGGCTCCAGACCTACTACGACACCATCGAGAAGCTCTTCTCCCCCGACCTCATCATCGTCGGTGGCGGCATCTCCAAGGACAGCGACGACTTCCTGCCGAAGCTCAAGCTGCGCTGCCCGATCGTCCCGGCGCAGCTGCGCAACCAGGCCGGCATCATCGGCGCCGCGCACCTGGCCGTCGACCGGGCCTGACGAGACGTGGGTGTATGCCGGGTGGCCCGCCACCCGGCATACGCCCACGAGCGCTCTCAACGTCGGGTGCGCCAGACCAGGCGGTGCACCCCGAGGTGCTTCGGCAGGGTCCGCAGCCCGGGGATCCACGGGATGCAGACGAAGCCGATGCTGAGCACGATCATCAGGGCCCAGACGGCGATGTCGGCGTTGTCCGACGTCGAGAACGGCGGCACCTGGTACCACAGCGAGTACAGCCACAGCCACGGCTGGCCCGGGTAGTTGCCCGTCTCGTTCATGATGCCCCACTGGTCTCCACCGAGGTTCTGCGCGCGCGCCGCGTCCTCGAGGTGGGTGCCGTCCGCGAGGAGCAGCAGCGCCTTGGTGCTGTCGACCCCGAAGAAGCTCGTGCGCGACGTGAGCAGGCCCTCGAGCGACCCGCTCTCGGCCAGTCGCAGCTCGGCTGCGGCGATGGCCGGGACCGGTCCGTAGTCACCGCTCGCGACCTTGGCCGGGTCACCGTCCGGCGCGGCGGCCAGCGCGTCCACGTAGGCCGAGGCCCACGCCTGCTGCCGGTCCGCGGACGCCGCGTCCCACACCCGAACGGCGGCGCTGGAGGCGGCGTCGGAGGTGAGGGTGCGCACCGGGTCGAGGACGAGGTCCTTGGCCGGGTCGACCGGCTGGGTGACACCCGGCAGCGACTGCAGGTCGACCGGTCCCAGGCTCTGCCCCTCGCTCGCGGTGTTGTACGGCGGACCGTAGCCGGCGCTCGTCGTCGTCCCGGCCAGCTCACCGGCGGCCGTGGCGACGACGTCGGACGGAGCCTGACGGGCCCACTGCTGCAAGGAGATCGCCGGCTCGTCCGGCGAGGAGAAGACGAGCGCGGCGACGACGGAGAGGACCGAGACCACCGCGAGCGCGATGACGAACTCCTTGACGAGGTCGTAGCGACGGGTGGGGAAGGCGTGCGCGTCGGGCGTGGGTCCCCATCCACCGGTCCCCCTGCTCATGTCGCGACCTTCTCGCCGGCGTCAGCCGTCGGGTCCGTCGCGTCGATGGGTGGCGCGACGCCCCGACGCCGCACGAGGACCACGTGCACGGTGACGATGCCACCGACGACCAGGGGCAGGAGCGAGACGTGCCACAGCACCATCTGCCCGAGGTTCATGACGTTGAAGTACGCCCCGATGCCGGCAGCGTTGAGCCCGTCCTTGGCCTGGGTCGAGATCCACTGCGAGTCGAAGTTGGTCTGGATGAGGTAGCCCGTGAAGGCCGTCCCCAAGGAGCCGAAGAAGGCGAGCGCGCCTGTCGCCCAGGTCATTCCGCGGTTGCCCCGCCATGAGGCCATGAAGAACTTGCCCCACATGTGGATCACCATCGTGGCGAAGAACAGCTCGACGCTCCAGAGGTGCACGGAGTTGACGAAGTGACCGAACGAGCTCGTGTGCCACCACGTGACACCGCCGAGGGTCAGCACCAGGCCCGAGACGATGATGACGACCAGGCTGCTGAGACAGGCGACCCCGAACACGTAGATCCACGACGCGACGTAGACCGGCTGCCGGTCAGGCAGCCACTGGCCCTTGGGCACGAGGCCGTCGACCCACCGCGTGACGGCGGCGGTCCAGGTCGTGCGTCCCGCACCGGCCGAGGACGCCTCCGACGTGGCGCGCGGGGAGACCTCCGCCCTGCTCATCGGTCCTCGTCCTCACGGTCGGAGGGGAACGGCAGCACGAGCGCGAGCACGAAGACGACGACCATCGCGAGGATGACGACGAGGTTGGCGACGGTGATCGTCAGCCAGCCCCACTGGACGACTGGTCCTGCGGGCACCGGCTGTGACACGGCGAGCAACTGGGTGATCATGTCTGGCCTCCGGGAGCGCGAAGATGTGAGTCCTCCTGCCCGGTGCAGACCTACTACACAACGTAAGAGTAGGTCGCCTCGGGGCCGGTGCGCACCGGAACCGGATGTTCCCCGGAAACGCTCAGGTGCGTCGGAGGGTCGACAGCAGCTCCGGCGCGCGCCGGTCGTAGAGACGGGCACCCGCCCCCACCCCGACGAGACCGACGACGACGCCGAGGCAGACCCCGACGAGGCCGGCGGCCCAGCCGGCCCACGCCGACCCCTGCCACGCCAGCCAGGCGAGCAGGGTCGTCGGTGCCGTGAGCGCGATCGTCGCTAGGCTGGCCAGCGACTGGGCGGCGATGGTTATTCCGGCGGCCCCCGGTGGCGCGTTGAAGGGGCTGTCCCCCGACTCCGGCACGGGGTAGGGCAGCACGACGTTCATGACGCTCGACACGGCATACCCCGACCCGAGCAGGCCCACCGACAGGCCGAGCACGGCCGGGAGCAGGTCCCACCGTCTGGCGACGGCGACCCCGACGAGGACGTAGACGGGCACGAGGACGGCGGCGAGCAGAAGTGCCGGCACGATGCGCCCGCGCCGGTCGTCCCGGCCCGAAACACCGGACACGACGTGCAGCCAGAGCGCATCGGACTCGTAGGCGACCGCGTTGTGCTCGCTCCAGCCGAGGAGGAAGGCGACGAGCGGGCCCATGAGCAGCGGCGTCCACGGGACGTCGCCGGCGATGAACGGCACGAGCAGCGCGAGCGGGACGAGCGGCGTCATGGCCATGCTGATCTGGTAGCGCGGGTCACGCCGCCAGTAGGTCAGCACCCGCGCGGCCACGGCGCCGAGCGGCGTGCCGGGCAACCGCGCGAGCAGTCCGAGGTCGTCGCCCAGCGACGCACCCGAGTCGGTGCGCGACACGGCGCGCGGGTTGTCGACCTCGTCGCGCAGCACCCGCGACCAGAGCTGGAAGACGACCACGAGCAGGCCTGCGGCCAGGAGCAGCCGCACGATCCCGTTGCCCAGGTCACCGGCCGCCACGTCGCCCGGGGCGGCCCAGGCCCAGCCGAGGGGTGACCAGGCGACGATCCCCGCAGCCGTCGTGGCCAGTTCACGCAGGTCAGTGCCGAGGTTGGCGACCACGGACACGGCCGGGCCGATGACGACGAGCAGCAGCAGCCCGAGCACCGCGACGACGTCACGCCCCCGGCGGCTCGAGATGGCGCTCGTCATGATCGCCGAGACCCAGCGGCTCGTCGTGATGGCGGTGAGCAGGCCGATGGCGGTCGCGACGACGGCGACAGCCGTCGACAGCGCGGTGTGCGACCACGCCACGACGACACCGAGCGAGAGCACCGTCGAGGCGATCGCGGGCAGCCCGACGAGCGCTGCCGCCAGGAGGCCGACGGCGAGGTCGCGGTGCGGCACGGCGAAGGTGGCGAAGCGCCCCGGGTCGAGCGTCGGGTCCGACCCGAACGAGAAGAGCGGCACGACCGTCCAGAGGATGATCCCGGCGGCGCCGGCCAGCGGGATGACGACGCGCGCGGCGTCGAGCGAGGCCCGGAACGTCGCGAGGATGACGGCGAGCCCGGCCACGAGCACGGCGAAGTAGACGATGCCGACGACGGCGCCGATCGCCTGGGCCAGGCTGCGCCGGAAGATGTTGCGCAGCAGGGTGAGCTTCAGTCGGACGAGGTGCGCAACCACGACAGCCCCACCACCTCGGTGGACCCGCCGACGAGGTCGACGAACCGCTCCTCGAGCGTGCGGCCGCCCCGGACGGCGTCGAGCTCGCCCGTGGCCAGGACGGTGCCGTCCGAGATGACGGCGACGTGGGTGCAGATGCGCTCGACGAGGTCCATGACGTGGCTCGAGAGGACGACCGTGCCACCGGACTCGACGAACCCGGAGAGGATCCGCCGGATCGTCGCGGCCGAGACGGGGTCGACGGCCTCGAACGGCTCGTCGAGCACGAGCACCCGTGGACCGTGGACGAGCGCCGACGCCAAGGTCACCTTCTTGGTCATGCCGGCCGAGTAGTCGACGACCAGCTTGCCCTGGGCCTCGGTCAGGCCGAGGGCGGCCACGAGCTCGGCAGCCCGCTCCGACGCGAGCTCGCGGGACATGCCCCGGAGCAGGCCGGCATACGTGATGAGCTGGAGGCCGGTGAGGCGGTCGAAGAGCTTGAGCCCGTCGGGGAGGACCCCGATGAGGCGCTTGCTCGCGACCGGGTCGGACCAGACGTCGCGGCCGAGGACGAACGCCTGGCCGGCGTCGGGTCGCAGCAGCCCGGTGACCATCGACAAGGTCGTCGTCTTGCCGGCACCGTTGGGTCCGACGAGACCGAAGAACGAGCCCCGCGGCACGTCGAGGTCGATGCCCTTGACGGCGATGAGGTCGCCGAAGCGCTTGCCGAGGCCGCGCAGTGCGATGGCCGGCCCGTCGGCCGGGCCTCCTTGCGGCGCAGGCAGATCGGTGATGTCGCTCATGTCGCTCCCCCGAGGTCGAGCGTCAGAAGGTCGCGGACTCGGCGTCGCGGAGGGGGACGTAGGTCAGGCCCTCCACCCCCGAGAACTGCTCGACGTGGCCGGAGTACATCCGGTGCCCGAGCTCGCTCAGCAGCGCGTCGTGGATCGGGATGAACACCCGGGGCGCGACGCGGCCCACGAAGTCGATGGAGTCGCGGCTGGCAGCCCAGGGCGCGTTGAGCGGGTGCGCGAGCACGTCGACCGGACCGGGCTCGCCGTCGTAGGCGTCGCCGGGGTGGTAGAGCGACGGCTCGCCGTCGGCCCGCAGGACGACGCCGACGTTGGGGATGCGCGGCATCTTCGCGTGGTTGAACGCGTGCAGCTCGCCCACGGGTGTCACGGTCACGTCGCCGACGGCGAAGTCCTCGCCTTGCCGTGACGGCACCGCGTCGAGCCCCTCGGCACGCAGCTTCTCTGCCGTCAAGGGGTCGGTGTGCACCGTGGCGCTCGGGTTGGAGCGCAGCAGCGCGGCGACCCGCTCGGCGTCGAAGTGGTCCGCGTGGTTGTGGGTCACGAGCACCGCGTCGAGGTCGGTGAGGTCCTCGAACCCCGACGAGAAGCTGCCCGGGTCGATGAGGATGCGACGGTCGGCGGCCTCGACGAGGAGGCACGCATGTCCGAGGTGAGTCACGCGCATGGCTCCACCTAACCACGCGCCGGCTCGGCCGACGGGCGAGACACAGCCCACGCCTGCGGCCAAGCCACTGCGTCCGTCGCAGCCGCTGCGTCGTCAGGAGATCGGCGTGCGGTCAGGCGTCGACGTGCGTGAGTCTGGCCTCGTACATCTCGATCTTGACGTCGATCGCCGCGAGGTGGTCGTGGACCTCGGCGAGCTGCGCGAGCACCCGGGCCCGGTGGGTCTGCAGGAGGGCCAGCCGCTCGGTCTCGTTGCCGTCGCCCTGACGGCACAGGGCGGCATACGCCTTGACCTCGCGGATCGACATCCCCGTGGCGCGCAGGCGCGTCAGCATCGTGACCCACGTCAGGTCGCGCTCGGTGTAGACGCGGTGGCCGGAGCTCGTGCGGCGCACGCCCCGGAGCATGAGCCCGTCGCGCTCGTAGTAGCGCAGGGTGTGCGGGGTCAGGCCGGTGCGCTCGGCGGCCTCGGCGATGGTCAGTCCCTCGGCCGGTGCGGTGACAGTCACCAGCCCATGGTCGGGGTTGGAGTGCACTCCAAGTCAAGCGTGCGGCGTGGAGTCGTGCTCGCGACCGTCGTCCGTGACCCGGCACAGGGCCGAGCGCAGGCGCCGCTGCCGGGCCCGTCCGACACCGAGGACCCCCGAGAGCCTGCGCTGCTGCGCGGCCGGCCAGGTCCAGCACCTGCCCTCGGCGGGCGCCGGGCTCGTCGACGGGTGCTGGCTGCAGCTCGGGCGCGGCACGGCGTTCTCCTGTCGTCGGCGGTCTGTCTGGGAACGAGGAGAGCGCCGCGCAGGTTACGCGCCATCCGTCACGGACTCCTGCGACCCTGTCGCCGCAGGCGTGACCAGACCGGCGACGACGCCGGCGGCAGCCGCAGGGAGCCGGTGTCGGTGGGCACGACCGCGGACTCCCGGGCGGCTTCGAGCTCGGCGAGCGCACGCAACGAGTCGCTGATGAGCGAGCCGTAGACGGGCCACTCGTCGGGGTCCTCCAGCGGGGTCGTGCGCACCTCCTCGCGAAGCCTGGTCAGCACGTCGTACGCCGTGCGGATGCCGTCGTCGAACTTCGCGGCGGCCTCGTCGTCGTGTTTCCCGAACTGCGAGACGGCCCTCGCGAGGCCCCCGAGGGCGTCCGCGTACTCGCTGAGGAACGACTCCGACGGGGTGGGCTGGTGCCGTCGCTCGTCCGCGGCGTCGACGAGGGTCCGGGCGATTCCCGTCGCCTGCCAGAGCATCCGGCGCAGCGTCTTGACGGTGTGCTCGTAGCCCTCCCAGTCGATGTCGGCCGGCCGGATGTTGCCGCGCAGGTTGAACCGTGTGCTCTCGCGCCCCGTGCGGATGTCCTCGATGACGAAGGGAGCCTTCTCGGCGATCTCGCTGCCACGGCGGTACCACCGGTTCGCCGCCTTCGCGTCCCAGTCGCCCCGCAACCCCTCCGCCATCTCGTCGAGGAGCTCGCGCACCTGCCGGGCCAGGGCCGACACCCTCTGGCGAGGCTTGGTCAGGTGGAGCGGCGCGAACACGATCGCGTTGGTCGCCACGCCGATGACGCCGCCCGCGATCGTCTCGACGATCGTGAGGTAGGTGAACTCCTCGTTGGTCCCCTTGGCGGTGATGAGTGAGAGCAGCACCATCGCGGGGACCTGGATGCCGTGGTCGCCGAGCCTCGACCACCGTCCGATGACCAGTGAGACGAGGATGACCCCGAACATCGTCCACCAGTAGACGCCGAAGACGGTCGCGACGACCCAGGCGACGCTGAGGCCGAGGACCACCGCGGCGATGCGTTGCGCGCTCGCCGAGAGCGAGCGCACCATCGTGCGGTCGACGACGAGCAGGGCCGCCATGGGTGCGTAGAACGGAACCGGGCTGTCGAGCACCCGGACGGCGAACTGCCACGCCAGCACCGTCGCGATGGCGGCCTTGACGAGCAGCAGGAGCGCGTCGCGCTCGGGGCCGGGCTGGTGCAGCGCGCGGCGCAGGGCGCGCAGTCGTTGTCTCGTGTCGTCCTGCCACTGGCTCACCGGTCACCGCCCCCGCGGGGTGCCCACACGCCCGGCACGACGCGTGCGTCGTCTCCCACGGGCCCCACTCTAGGGGGCGCCGGAGGTCAGCTCGACCTGCGCTCGGCGGCCTCGGCGACCGCCCGCTTGTCGATGTCGTCCATGGCACGGGTGTCGCGCGGCTCCGCGAACGGCTCGAGGTCCTCGGGCACCCCCTCCGCGATGGCGCGGCTGCGGTCGAGCTCGGCGTTGACCTCGGCCCCGAGCAGGATCGCGATGTTCGTCAGCCAGAGCCACACGAGGAAGACCACGACGCCGGCGAGTGAGCCGTAGGTCTTGTTGTACGACGAGAAGAAGGCGACGTAGACGGCGAAGAGCCCGGAGACCACGAGCCAGATGAGCACGGCGATGATGCCGCCGGGGCTGACCCACTTGACGCCGCCCTGCTTCGCGTTGGGGCTGGCCCAGAACAGCACCGCGAAGAGCACGGAGACGAGGACCAGCAGGACCGGCCACTTGAGCACGCCCCACACGAGGAGTGCCGTGTCGCCTGCGCCCAGGAGGCCACCGATCTGCTGCGCCACTGGTCCGCTCACCACGACGATGACCGCGCTGATGATCATGACCACGACGGCGAACAACGTGACCCCGACGCGGATGGGGATGGTCTTCCAGATGGGCCGACCCTCAGGTATGTCGTAGATGACGTTGGAAGCCCGCATGAAGGCCGACACGTAGCCGGAGGCCGACCACAGGGCCACGAGCAGGCCGAGCACCGCACCCAGGCCGGCACCGGTCCGGTTGGCCTGCGCCTGGGCGACGAGGGTGCGCACGAAGTCGGCGCTGGAGCCCGGTGCCACGGCCTGCACCTGGTCGACGACCTGGGCCGTGGCATCACGGCCGAGCAGCCCCAGAGCGGCGACGAGCACGACGAGGGCCGGCGCGATCGAGAGCAGGCCGTAGTAGGTCAGCGACGCCGCGAGGTCGGTGAGACTGTCACGCTTGAACTCGACGCGCGCGCGCTTGAGCACGGCGACGAGAGAGGAGCGCGGCAGGTCCGTCGGGCCGTCCGGCGCCGAGTCGCGGGGCGATTCGGGAGCCGAGTCGCCGGCCGAGTCGTGGGCGGAGTCGCGAGCGGAGTCGCCGGAAGAGTCGGGAGTGCGGTCGCTGCGCTTCGAGGGGTCGCGCACGTAGTCGTCTGCTGGAGCCATGCCCCCCGCGTACCCAGTGGACGGGGACGGCGCACCGCATCGGCGCCTCGAGCACCCGGTTCGATGCGCCGGGCGGGCCAGTGGCAGCATGGGGCGCTGGTGTGGGTACGACCTAGACGCACCACCCCCATGCACCACGCAGCGACGAGCCGGATCCCGCACGCACCGGAAGGAGACGAGGATGGCGCAAGCACCACCCGTCCTCATCGCCGACCGCTACCGGCTGATGAACCGGATCGGCACCGGCGGCATGGGGCACGTGTGGCTGGCCTGGGACGAGCGGCTCAACCGTGCCGTGGCCGTCAAGCAGCTGCACTCCCCCGTCGGCCTGCCGGAGGACGAGGCCCGCGTCGCCCATGACCGCGCCATGCGCGAGGCCCGGATCACGGCGCGCCTGCACCACCCCAACGCCGTTCCCGTCTTCGACGTCGTGGACCACGAGGGCTCGCCGTGCCTCGTCATGCAGTACCTTCCCTCGCACAGCCTCCAGGCCGTGCTGACCGAGCGGGGGCCTCTGCCGCCCCGCGAGGTGGCCCGCATCGGGAGCGAGCTCGCCGCGGCCCTCGCTGCCGCTCACCGGGCCGACATCGTGCACCGCGACGTCAAGCCCGGCAACGTCCTCGTCGCCGACGACGGCACGGCGCGGATCACCGACTTCGGCATCTCCCACGCGCTGGGCGACGCCTCGCTCACCTCGACCGGCATGGTCACGGGGACCCCGGCCTACCTCGCACCCGAGGTCGCCCGCGGCACGTCGTCGAGCGCAGCCTCCGACGTCTTCTCCCTCGGCGCGACGCTCTATGCCGCCGTCGAGGGGTCTCCGCCCTTTGGCACCGGCGACAACGCGATGGCGCTGCTGCACCGGGTCGCGTCCGGCTCGATCAACCCGCCCTCGGACGGCCCTCTCACCGCTCTCCTGCTCGCGATGCTCGCCCCCGCGCCCGAGGACCGCCCGTCGATGCGGAAGGTCTCGGACCAGCTCGCCGAGATCGCCGCGGGGCGCGCGACCCGCGACGTCACCGACCAGCCCGACACGGACCGTCCGAGCCGGACGCGGGTGCTGCCCGTGGCCGGGGCCGCCGCCGCAGGAGCCCCTGCAGAAACCACTGCAGAAGCCGTCGAACCGTCGGCGCCGACGACGTCACCCACCTCTCGCCTGGCAGCCGCGGCACCCGCGACGTCCGCCGCCGCACCGCCCGTGGAGCCGGCCGAGAAACCTGCGGTGGAGCCCACCCCGGAGCCTGTCGAGGAGCCCACTCGTGAGCCCGCTGTGCACGAGGGGGCCGGCCATCCGGCATACGCCATTCCTCCGGGCACCACCCGGGAGGCACCGGCCGAGCGACGCCGGCGCCTGCTCCTGCTGGCCGGCGTCATCGTGCTCGTGGGTCTCGGGCTGGTCGTCTGGGCCCTGCGGGGCGAGCGCCCCTCGGCCGGCCAGGCCGCACCGCCCGCGGTGACCTCCAGCGCCACACCGCGGCCGAGCACTCCGCCTCCCAGCACGTCCAAGGCCGAGCAGCCCTCGGCGAGCACGCCGGCCAAGCCCACCCCCACGCCTTCGACGCCGTCGACGCCCTCGAAGGCGCCGTCCACGACACCCTCGACGGCGCCCGCCGGCACGACCGACGCCGAGCTCGCGAAGGCCGTGCGCGACTACTACGCACTGCTCCCCGACAACAGGGACGCCGGGTGGGCCCGTCTCACCGACCGCTATCGGTCGACGACCGCGGGCAGCCGCTCGACGTACGAACGCTTCTGGTCGTCGGTCGACTCCGTGAGCGTCCGTCAGGCGTCGGGGTCGGCACCGGGATCGGTCGTCGCCACCCTGCGCTACGCCTTCGCCGACGGCCGCCGCTACGAGGAGCGCACGTCGTACACGCTCGTCGACGACGGCGGGGTCCTGAAGATCGACCGCTCGTCGGTGCTCAGCAGCCGCCGGCTCTGAGCGCGGCCGGCTGACGCGTGGGCGCTGCACCACGTCGTCCGGCCCCGGACGTACCGAGCCCCGCCGACCGCGTTCGGGTGGCCATGCCCTCAGATCGTGGGCGGGGCGCCGCGGTCGGCGGGGTGCTCGGGATGGGGCTCAGCGGACGACGAGGCGACTCGTCACGGGCAGCGCCACATGACCAGTGAACGCGTGGAGTGCCCTGCTCGGTTCCGCGAGGCGCCGACCGGTGCGACGACGCTCGTCGTGCAGGCCTGCACGAGACGCTCGAGCATGGCGGCTCGCTCGGTGCCCGTCATCACCGTGGCGATCGTCTCGTCGTCGCTCGGCGTCATTGCGCTCATCGAGGTCTCCCTGGTCGCGGTGGCCGGCTCGTCCCTGCGGCCGGTCTGCCAGGTACAGGTGTACCAGCCCCATTCGGCCCAATGATCCTTAATGCCCGATTTCTGCAAGAAAGTCTCAAGGAACGTACAAGCCACGGTATCGCGACGGTATCGCTCGAAGGCCCTTCAGACGTCGGCTACATTCGGGCCGCGCCGTCCCGGACCGCCTCCCGGATGCGGTTGTAGGTGCCGCACCGACAGACGTTGCGTATGCCGTCCAGGTCCTCGTCGGTGATCTGGCGGCCCTCGGCCCGCACCTTGCGCACGAGGGCGACCGCCGCCATGATCTGGCCCGGCTGGCAGTAGCCGCACTGGGCGACGTCCCGCTCGAGCCACGCCTCCTGCATGGGGTGCAGGTCGGCGCCGACCGTGTCGGGGAGCCCTTCGATCGTCGTGATCTCGTCGTCGGGGCCCACGTCCTTGACCTGCACCGAGCAGGGGTTGAAGGCCTTGCCGTTGATGTGCGAGGTGCAGGCCTTGCAGACGTTGATCCCGCAGCCGTACTTCGGTCCGGTGATGCCGAGGACGTCGCGCAGGACCCAGAGGAGCCTGACGTCGTCGGCGACGTTGACCGTGACGGCCTCGCCGTTCACCCGGAAGGTGTGTTGTGCCATGGAGATGCTCCTCAGTAGGTGTGGGTCAGGCCGTCGGTGGGCGACGGCGGCACCGGCGGGACGAAGGTCTTGGGGGTGAACGACACCGTCCCGTGGTTGATCGGGAACCGGGTCGGGACGGTGCCGGTCGCCCGGGCGAAGGCGCAGGCCGTCGCGGCGACGGAGGCGGCGACGCCGGCCTCCCCCGCCCCGCCGGGCAGCTGCGCGTCCGAGGGCATGACGATGCACTCGAAGCTCGGCGGCACGTTCCACTGGCGCGTGTAGAAGTAGTTGTCCCAGCTCGCCTCGAGGAAGTGGCCGTCCTGGAGGTGGTTGCTGCTCGTCAGCGCGAGGGCGATGCCGTCGGACACGCCGCCCATCATCTGCGCCTCCAGGCCGCGGGGGTTGACGACGAGTCCCGCGTCGACGGCGATGACCGCCTTGGTGACCCGGGGTCCCGTGACGGCGTCGCGGATCTGCCGCCCCACCGTCTCGGGACGGCAGTCGATCTCGACGAGGACCGCCGTCGCGCCCTTGTACTCGGAGTGGATCGCGATCCCCTGGGCCGTGCCGGGCGGCATCGACCGACCCCACTGCCCGACCTCGGCGACCTTGCGCAGACACGCCTTGACGCGCTCGTTGCGCAGGAACGCGAGCCGGAAGGCGAGTGGGTCCTTGCGCACCTTCTTGGCGAGCTGGTCGATGAACAGCTCGTTGGCACACGCGACGTCGGGCGAGTAGATGTTGCGCATGCTGCCGGTGTTGAAGCCCATGTCGACCTCGCTGAGCAGCTGGGTCACGACGCCGAAGTCGTAGGGCAGCTCCTGGGTCAGGGTGAAGATCGACTCGGCGAGGCCAAGGTTGCCCAGACCGGCCGGCAGCTCGGAGGCCATCGCCGTGAGCCGCTCGCCGAGCCCGTGCGAGAAGTCGGTCTTGATGCTCGTGTGCCGCTGCTCGAAGGTGAGCACCTCGCCCGCGAGCAGCGTGGCGCGGATGCGCGACGTCGCCATCGGGTGCGTACGCCCCTGGCGAGGCTCGTCGGCCCGGTGCCACAGGAGCTTGACGGGCTTGCGCATCGCCCTCGAGATCTTCGCGGCCTCGATGGCGGCGTCGCCGAAGAGCTTGTGCCCGAAGGACCCTCCGCCCGTGACGACGTTGACGTCGACCTTCGCGATCGGCAGGCCGAGCGCCTTGGCGATGTTGCGCTGGGCGACGATCGGCGCCTTGAGTCCGGCCCACACGGTGGCACGGTCGTCACGGACGTCCGCGATCGCGCAGTTCGGCTCGAGCGCCGCACTGCTGCGGAACATGAACTCGAACCTCATGTCGACGGTCTGCGTCAGCAGCGGCACCTTGGGCACGGCCATCGGCAGCTCGGCGGCCTTGAGACGAGCGAGCACCGAGTCGTCCGACTCCCCCTCGACCGTGCCTCCGGCCCACGTGACGCGCAGCGCCCGCACGGCGTCGATGCACTGGCCGAACGTCGCTGCGCGCACGGCGACGCCGGTGTCGACGGCGACGACGTCGGTGACCCCCGGCATGCCCAGGACGGCAGCGAGGTTGTCGATGCTGCGCGGTGAGCCGTTGAGCGTCGGAGGACGGCACACCATCGTCGGCAGCGCGTCGGGCACGTCGAGGTCCATCGTGAAGCGCTTGCGACCGGTCACGGCCTCGAGCGCGTCGACCCTGCTGCGGGGGGTGCCGACGACGTCGAACGAGCTCGTCGGGGACAGCTCGACGTCGACGGCCGTGGTCGTCGAGCTCGCAGCGGCGCCCGACAGCTCGGCATACGTCCGGCTGCTGCCGTCGGGAGCGGTGACGACGCCGCCCTTGGCCACGAGCGAGGCCACGGTCGCACCGAGCTCGGTGGCCGCGGCCTGCAGCAGCGCGCCCCTGGCCACGGCGGCCGCGACGCGGATCGGCGTGAACATCGACTGCATCGTGTTGGAGCCGCCCGTGAGCTGGTTGAAGACGAGCTCCGGTCGGGCGGGTGCCAGCGTCACGCGGACGTCCTCGACCCGCATCGACAGCTCCTCGGCGATGATCATCGCCGCAGCCGTGGTGATGCCCTGGCCGACCTCCATGCGTGGGATGGCGAAGTGCGCCAGCCCGTGGTCGTCGACGGTGATGCGGATCAGCTGCGAGGTCGGCAGGGCCGAGTGCGTCTGCAGGTCGCCGAGGTCGTAGAGCTCAGGCACCTGCGGGACGCTGGGGACCGCGGCCGACGCGGGCTCGGCGCCGCCGATCTCCGCCGCGACCGTGAGGGTGGCACCGGCGACGACGAAGCCGATGAACCTCCTCCGCGACACTCCACCGGGCGGCGAGCCCGGCTCTCGGGCGGGGTTTTCGGCATGCGGGTGGCCAGAGGTTGTCGTCATCGACAGGAGTCCCTTCTCGGAACGGTCACGCGGGGCCGGGGTGCCGGGGGTGGAGGCTGGCCTGCGCGTGGTGGTGCTTCGTGCTGTTTCGTGCTCGTTCGTCCGTGGTTCGTCGTGCGGACGGCCACGGATTGCCCTGACTCAACGAGCCGGTCGACGCGATGTCACGGCCTGGTCCTCGCGGTCGCCCTAGAGTGAGCCCGGTGGCGACCCAGGACGACTCGACTCCCACTGAGATGAGCCGCTGGGCGCCCGATCTCGTCGACGTCCTCGTCTACGTCGTGGTGCTGGGCCTCTTCGTCGAGTACCTGCCCTCGGTCATCAGCGAGACGTTCACGCTCTCACTGCTCACGGCGGTGCTGCTCAAGGGCGTTCTCGAGGTCGTCGTCCGCATCAAGAAGCGTGCGCGGGCGCGTTTCACGGCGGCCCGGACCCCGCTGGGCAAGGTGGTGGCGGGGCTGCTGCTCTGGGGCGTCCTGGTCGGCAGCAAGTTCGTCGTGCTCGAGCTCGTCGACCTCGTCTTCGGCGATCGGGTCAGCCTCGGGAGCTTCGTGCCGGTGACGGCGCTCATCCTCACCCTGCTCGTGAGCCGCCTTGCGGTGCGGCGGCTGCTCGTGCCGTCGACAAGGGGCCTCGACCCCACCGCCTGACCTCGACGCCTGACCTCGACGGCCCTGGCACCTGTCGGGACGGTGGAGCATGTCGCTCGAGACGAGGTCGCATGCCGTGCGGCCGCGGACGCGGAACTGGCTCGTGGCGTGCCGGTGTGGCGACTCAGGGCAGGAGGGTCAGCGCGGCAGGCGAGAGGTCCCGAGGTCGATGACGTCGCTCGCCACGGAGCGCAGGTCGCGCCCGGTCCTCTCGGCGCCCACCCGCATCAGCTCGTAGGCCTCGTCGGCGCTGAGTCCCCGCTCGAGCATGACGAGGTCGATCGCCACCGCCACGTCGATGCCGTCCTGCGAGCAGGACGGGGCGGGCTGGGGCAGTTCCTTCACACCACCGCCATACCCACCCGACGACCCGCACGCGCGGTCGGATCCGGGAGCCGGCTCAGGACAGGGCGCCGCGGCGGAAGTCGGCGGTCGTCGTCAGCCTGGCCAGGCAGGTGCGTTCGGTGACGAAGGGCTGCAGGTCGACGTCGGCGGCCTCCTCGCCGACCGTCGCCATGGTGCCGCGGATGAGGCCGCGGTGGATGCCGCAGACGACGTCCGGGTGCGCCTTGGCCATGGTCAGGAAGGGGCACTCCTGCAGCGTCAGCTCGACGGTGCGACCGCGGTCCGTGGTGCGCAGCTCGGGCCGATAGCCCCACTCGTCGAGCAGGTCCACGGCCATCCCGACCTTGCCGAGCCAGGCTCCGGCGCTCGCTGCCGACGGCGGCGCCGGCGCCGTGCTCCGCTCCTCGACCCAGCGCCGCCCGGCTCCCTCGGGGTCGACCGGCGACCCGTCCGCCGCACCGGCATACGCACTCGTCAGCAGCTCGGTGAAGGCCTGCAGCGCCTCGGGGCTCGCGAGCGGTGCTGTCCCAGCCTCGGCCGCGAGGTAGATCTTCCGCGGACGCCCCACGGACCCTCGCCTCTCGGCCGTCACGACGACGCCGGCGGTCACCATCCGCTCGAGGTGGAACCGCGCCGTCGTCACGTGCAGGCCCAGCGCGGCCCCCACCTCGGCCGCTGTGACTCCGGGGTCCGGTCGCAGCTGGGCATCCTGCAGCAGCTCGAGGACGGCTCTGCGGGTCGATGACGTCATGACGTCACTGTCGTTCTCTGGCACGCACTCTCCATTTCGTTGATTTGGAGGATAGCGACGACATCGCAAACTCGAGCCACCAGGGCCGAAATCGGCGTTCTGCCGCCGTGTTTGCCGCGCCGAACCGCCCTCGCAGCAGTAGCGTGAGGCCCAGTTCGAGCAGCGGGCGGCGGCACTGCGCCTGTCCTCGAGCGCAGTGCAACCGATCGTTTGGACGATCTCCGTCGCCGATTTGGAGGATCCGTGCGTCCCCAGTCCCACCTCACCGTCCGACCGTGGGAGCGCCCGTGAGTGCCGCCTACCGTTCCAGCCCAGCGCAGGCCTCCGGGGGTGTCGACGGCCCGGCTTCGGCGGCACTGCTCAAGACCGGACGGTTCTTCACGCGGTGGGAGGAGTCCGACGACGGCCGCGCGGTGTTCCGTGAGGGTGGCCGGGCCGGCGACGTCTTCTACCGCGACCGGTGGAGCCACGACAAGGTCGTCCGCTCGACCCACGGCGTCAACTGCACGGGCTCCTGCTCGTGGAAGGTCTACGTCAAGGACGGGATCATCACCTGGGAGACGCAGCAGACGGACTATCCCTCTGTCGGCCCCGACCGGCCGGAGTACGAGCCGCGCGGCTGTCCCCGCGGCGCGGCCTTCTCCTGGTACACCTACTCCCCCACGCGCGTGCGCTATCCCTACGTGCGGGGCGTCCTGCTCGAGATGTACCGCGAGGCCAAGGCACGACTCGGCGACCCGGTCGCGGCCTGGCACGAGATCACGACCGACCCGGAGAAGCGCCGGCGCTACCAGAGCGCCCGCGGCAAGGGCGGGCTCGTGCGCGCCTCGTGGGGTGAGGCCGTCGAGATCGCCGCCGCCGCCCACGTGCACACCATCAGGGAGTACGGCCCCGACCGGGTCGCCGGCTTCTCACCGATCCCGGCCATGTCGATGGTGTCGCACTGTGTCGGCACCCGCTTCATCCAGCTCATCGGCGGCGTCATGACGAGCTTCTACGACTGGTACGCCGACCTGCCCGTCGCGAGCCCGCAGGTCTTCGGCGACCAGACCGACGTCCCCGAGTCGGGCGACTGGTGGGACGCGACCTATCTCATGATGTGGGGCTCCAACGTCCCCGTCACCCGCACGCCCGACGCGCACTGGATGGCGGAGGTGCGCTACCGCGGCACCAAGGTCGTCACGGTCAGCCCTGACTACGCCGACAACACGAAGTTCGCCGACGAGTGGATGCCCGCCCAGGCCGGCACCGACGCGGCGCTCGCCATGGCAATGGGACACGTGCTGCTCAAGGAGTTCTTCGTCGACCGCGAGGTCGGCTTCTTCACCGACTACGTGCGCACCTACAGCGACCTGCCCTTCCTCATCCGTCTCGAGGACGCCGAGGGTGAGTATGCCGCCGCGCCGGGTGACGCGGACGCCGGCGCCTTCGTGCCCGGCAAGTTCCTCACCGCCGCCGACCTCGCGGCCGACGGCGCCTCGGTCGCCGACGAGGACGCCTGGAAGACGGTGCTGCTCGACGGCACGACCGGTCAGCCGGTCGTGCCCAACGGCTCGATGGGCTTCCGCTACGCGGACTCCGGCAAGGGCCGGTGGAACCTCGACCTCGAGGGCGTCACGCCGGCGCTCACCATGGCCGGAGGCGACACCGAACCCGTCGAGGTGCTGCTCCCGGCCTTCGTCGAGCCCGACGGCACCGGCTCGGTGCTGCGCCGGGGCGTGCCCGCCCGCCGCGTCGGCGGCCACCTCGTGACGACCGTCTACGACCTCATGCTCGCCCAGTACGGCGTCGAGCGGCCGGGTCTGCCGGGCGCGTGGCCGACTGGCTACGACGACGTGACCACTCCCTACACGCCCGCGTGGCAGGCCGAGGTGACGGGCGTCCCCGCCGAGCAGTGCATCCGCATCGCGCGCGAGTTCGCGACGAACTCCGAGCAGTCACAAGGCCGCTCGATGATCATCATGGGTGCCGGCATCTGCCAGTGGTTCCACGGTGACGCGACCTACCGCGCAATCCTCTCGCTCCTCGTCCTCACCGGCTGCATGGGCCGCAACGGCGGCGGCTGGGCGCACTACGTCGGCCAGGAGAAGTGCCGGCCCATCACCGGCTGGATCTCGCTGGCCAACGCGCTCGACTGGGGACGGCCGCCGCGCACCATGACGGGCACGTCGTACTGGTACATGCACACCGACCAGTGGCGCAACGACGGCTACTCGGCCGACTCGCTGAACTCCCCTCTCGCCAAGGGCCACCTGGCCGGCAAGCACACGGCAGACACCATCGCGCAGTCCGCGCGGATGGGGTGGATGCCCTTCTACCCGCAGTTCGGCACCAACCCGCTCCAGGTGGCCGAGGACGCCCAGGCCGCCGTCGACGCGGGCACCGCCGCCAGCCCCGCGGCATACGTGGCCGGTGCCCTGCACGACGGCTCGCTGACCTCGGCGATCGAGGACGTCGACGCCCCCGAGAACTGGCCGCGCACCCTGGTGCTCTGGCGCAGCAACCTCATGGGCTCGTCGGCCAAGGGCAACGAGTACTTCCTGCGCAACCTGCTCGGCACGCACCACAACGTCATGGGCAGCGAGAACCCCAACGCACCAAGGCCGTCCGAGGTGAAGTGGCACGACGAGGCACCCGAGGGCAAGCTCGACCTGCTGCTCTCGGCCGACTTCCGCATGACCTCGACGACGCTCCTGTCGGACATCGTGCTGCCCGCGGCGACGTGGTACGAGAAGCACGACCTCAGCTCGACCGACATGCACCCGTTCGTGCACGCCTTCACCCCGGCCATCGACCCGCCGTGGGAGGCCAAGAGCGACTTCGAGCTCTTCCACCTGCTCGCCGAGAAGCTCTCGGACCTCGCGCGCACCCACCTCGGCGTGCGCAAGGACCTCGTCAGCGTGCCGCTCATGCACGACACCGCTGGCGAGACCGCCCAGCCCGGAGGTCGCGCGGTCGACTGGCGCACCACCGGGCAGCCCGGCACCCCGGGCAAGACGATGCCCGTCTTCCAGCTCGTCGAGCGCGACTACACCGCCATCGCCGAGAAGCTCGCCTCCGTGGGACCGCTCGCCGACACGCTCGGTTTCACGGTCAAGAACGTCACGTACCGCGTCGAGGAGGAGGTCGGCCGGCTCGCGGCCAAGAACGGTGTCATGCTGGGCGGCGCCGGCAACGGCCGCCCGGCGATCGACACGGACGCCAAGATGGCCGAGGCGATCCTCACCTTCTCGGGCACGACGAACGGGCACCTGGCGGTGCAGGGCTTCCGCAGCCTCGAGGAGCGCGTCGGCAAGAAGCTCGTCGACCTCGCCGAGGGGTCCGAGGAGAAGCGGATCACCTTCGCGGACACGCAGGTCCAGCCGGTGCCGGTCATCACCTCGCCCGAGTGGTCCGGGTCCGAGACCGGCGGCCGGCGCTACGCGCCGTTCACCGTCAACATCGAGCGGCTCAAGCCCTTCCACACCCTCACCGGCCGCATGCACTTCTACCTCGACCACGACTGGATGCAGGACGTCGGCGAGGCGCTGCCGATCTACCGGCCACCGCTCGACATGCACCGACTCTTCGGCGAGCCGAGACTGGGGCCCGACGGCGGCAAGCAGGTGACGGTCCGCTACCTGACGCCCCACTCCAAGTGGTCCATCCACTCCGAGTACCAGGACAACCTGCTCATGCTCTCGCTCTCGCGCGGAGGCCCCACCGTCTGGATGAGCCCGCAGGACGCCGGCTCCATCGACGTCGCCGACAACGACTGGGTCGAGTGCGTCAACGACAACGGCGTGCTCGTCGGACGCGCGATCGTCAGCCACCGCATGCCCGAGGGCGTCGTCTACGTCCACCACGCCCAGGAGCGCACCATCGACGTCCCGAAGTCCGAGGCCACCGGGCGCCGGGGCGGCATCCACAACTCGGTGACGCGGTTGCTCGTCAAGCCGACCCACCTCATCGGCGGCTACGCCCAGCTGTCCTACACGTTCAACTACCTCGGACCGACCGGCAACCAGCGCGACATGGTCTCCACGGTCCGCAAGCGCTCCCAGGAGGTGACCTACTGATGCGAGTCATGGCCCAGATGGGCATGGTGATGAACCTCGACAAGTGCATCGGGTGCCACACCTGCTCGGTCACGTGCAAGCAGGCGTGGACCAACCGCGCCGGCACCGAGTACGTCTGGTTCAACAACGTCGAGACGCGGCCCGGTCAGGGATACCCGCGCCGCTACGAGGACCAGGAGACGTGGAAGGGCGGGTGGACGCTCACCCATCGGGGAAGCCTGAAGCTCAAGGCCGGCGGCCGCGTGCAGAAGCTCCTCGGCATCTTCGCGAGCCCGGTGCAGCCCAAGCTGGCGGACTACTACGAGCCGTGGACCTACGACTACCAGACCCTCGTCGAGGCACCCCTCGGCGACGACTTCCCCGTCGCGCGGCCCAAGTCGCTCATCACCGGCGAGAACACGAAGATCACGTGGTCGGCGAACTGGGACGACAACCTCGGCGGCACGAGCGAGATGGGCCACCTCGACCCGATCGTCGCCAAGCTCAACGACTCCGTGCGCCGCGAGTCCGAGGAGAAGGTCCGCTTCGAGCTCGAGCAGACGTTCATGTTCTACCTCCCCCGCATCTGCGAGCACTGCCTCAACCCCTCGTGCATGGCCTCCTGCCCGTCCGGCGCGATCTACAAGCGCGAGGAGGACGGCATCGTCCTCGTCGACCAGGACCGGTGCCGCGGCTGGCGCCAGTGCATCACCGGCTGCCCGTACAAGAAGATCTACTTCAACCACAAGAGCGGCAAGGCCGAGAAGTGCACCTTCTGCTACCCGCGCGTCGAGGTCGGCCTGCCCACCGTCTGCTCCGAGACGTGCGTCGGCCGGCTGCGTTACCTCGGGCTCTTCCTCTACGACGCCGACCGCGTCACCGCGGCAGCCGCGACCCCCGACGAGGCTGACCTCTACGAGGCGCAGCTCGACCTCCTGCTCGACCCGAGCGACCCCGAGGTCATCGCGGCCGCCCGGCGCGACGGCATACCCGACGACTGGATGGACGCTGCGCGGCGGTCACCGGTCTACGCCCTCGCCAAGAAGTACCGCGTCGCCCTCCCGCTGCACCCGGAGTACCGCACCATGCCGATGGTCTGGTACGTCCCACCGCTCTCTCCGGTCGTGGACCTCCTTGCGGCACAAGGACATGACGCCGAGGACCGGGGCGTGCTCTTCGGAGCGATCGAGGCGCTCCGGATCCCCGTCGACTACCTCGCCGAGCTCTTCACCGCCGGCCGCACCGACATCGTCACGGACGTGCTCCGCAAGCTCGCCGCGATGCGCGCCTACATGCGCGACGTCTCGCTGGGGCGCGACGGGGACCCGTCGATCCCGGCGGCCGTGGGCCTCGACGAGGAGACCCTCTACGAGATGTACCGCCTCATGGCGATCGCGAAGTACGACGAGCGCTACGTCATCCCCACCGCCCATGTCGAGCGCGCGCACGAGCTCGAGGAGATCGGCTGCTCACTCGACTTCGACGAAGGTCCGGGGATGTACGAGTCGGGCCCGTTCGGCGAGGCGAGCGGCCGGCCGGCGCCCGTCGCGGTCGAGACGTTCAACGCGCTGAAGCAGCGCCAGACCTCCGAGTCGACGACTCCGACCACGGCCTCCGGCGAGCTGCGCGGCCGCGTCAACCTGCTCAACTGGGACGGTCGCGGCGCCCCTCCCGGGCTCTTCCCCGACGACAGCGCGAACGGCAGCGACGGCGGCCGCACCGGGGACGCGTCGTGATCGGGCTGCGACGCCGGGCGGCGCCGGTCGCCGACGACCGGGTCGTGCACCTCGTGGCCGGTCGCTGCCTCGACTACCCGACCGCCGAGCTCGTCGCCGAGGTCCCGGCCATGCGGCGGGCGCTGGCCGAGCGGGGGCCCTCCCCCGCCACCACACCGCTCGCAGAGGTCCTCGACCACCTGGGCTCCGGGCCGCTCGCGGACGTCCAGCGCACCTACGTCGACACCTTCGACCTCAGTCGCAAGCACGCCCTCTACCTGTCCTACTGGACCGACGGTGACACGCGCCGGCGCGGCGAGGTGCTGGGACGGTTCAAGACGGCATACCGCAGCAGTGGAGCCGTCGTCGACACGCACGGTGAGCTGCCCGACTACCTCCCGATGGTGCTCGAGTTCGCCGCTCGCGTGGACGCCGACGCGGGCCGCACCATCCTCCAGGACTACCGCCCGAGCCTCGAGCTGCTGCGGATCGCGCTGCAGGAGAGGCAGAGTCCGTATGCCGGTGCCGTCGTCGCCGTGTGCGCAACCCTTCCCGGGGACTCCCCGGCGGACCGCGCGGCCGTCATGGAGATGGTCGGGATGACGGGACCGCACCCGAGCGAGTCCGTGGGGCTGGAGCCGTACGACCCGAGACTGCCTCCGCTGCAACCGATCCCGTCGGCCGCGTCGTCAGGGGCGCCGTCATGAACACCTTCCTGTGGGGCGTGCTGCCCTACCTGTGCGTCGCCAGCCTCGTCGGCGGCACGGTGTGGCGCTACCGCTACGACAAGTTCGGCTGGACGACCCGCTCGTCGCAGCTCTACGAGTCGCGGCTGCTGCGCATCGGGTCGCCGCTCTTCCACTTCGGCATCCTGCTCGTCTTCTTCGGGCACGTCGGAGGTCTCGTCATCCCGGAGTCGTGGACCGACGCCGTCGGGGTCAGCGAAGGGCTCTACCACTTCAACTCCCTGCTCTTCGGCGGCATCGCCGGGGTGTGCACGCTCGCCGGCATCCTCATCCTCGTCTACCGGCGCCGCACGACCGGACCCGTCTTCATGGCGACGACGCGGAACGACAAGCTGATGTACGTCCTGCTCGTCGGTGCGATCGTCCTCGGCCTCTGGACGACGCTCGTCAGCGTCGGGGCCGGCAGCGAGGCGCACAACTACCGCGAGACGGTCTCGCCGTGGTTCCGGTCGGTCTTCCTGCTCCGGCCCGACGTCGCCTCGATGGCCGCGGCACCGATCCAGTTCCACATCCACGCGATCGTCGGGATGCTGCTCTTCGCGTTGTGGCCCTTCACGCGGCTGGTGCACGCCTTCACGGCGCCGCTGCACTACCTCTTCCGTCCCTACATCGTCTACCGGTCCCGCGACCGCCAGACCTCCGGCAACCGAGCGAGCCGTCCCGGCTGGAGCGGCGTCGGCACGACAGACCGCGACCCTCGCCGCTGAGCGGCCCGACCCACCACCAGGAGCCACCATGAGCCAGACCGCGGCCAGCCTCCGCGCGGACGCCGAACCCGACCTGTCCGGCCAGACCCGCAACCTCGCGCTCGCCCTCTTCGCCTTCACCATCACGTTCTGGGCGTGGAACATCATCGGCCCGCTCGGGGTGCGCTACACCGGCGAGATGGGGCTGAGCAGCAGCCAGAAGGCGCTGCTCGTCGCGACTCCCGTGCTCGTCGGCTCGGTCGGGCGCATCCCCGTCGGAGCGCTGACCGACCGCTTCGGCGGCCGCGTCATGTTCCCCCTGCTCACCCTGGCAAGCATCCCGTTCGTGCTGCTCGTCGCCGTCGCCGGCAACGCGCGCTCCTTCGCGCTCATGCTCGTCTTCGGCTTCTTCCTCGGCATCGCGGGCACGACGTTCGCGGTGGGCATCCCGTTCGTCAACGCGTGGTTCCGCGCCGACCGGCGCGGCTTCGCGACCGGCGTCTTCGGCGCCGGCATGGGTGGCACGGCACTGTCGGCCTTCTTCACCCCGCGGTTCGTGACGTGGTTCGGCTACACGACGACGCACGTCATCCTCGCCGTCGCGCTGGCGGCCACCGCCGCGATCTGCTGGACGTGGATGCGCAACTCGCCGGTCTGGCACCCGAACACCGACCCCGTCGTGCCCAAGCTCGCCGCAGCGCTGCGCCTGCCGATCACCTGGCAGATGTCGTTCCTGTATGCCGTCGCGTTCGGTGGGTTCGTCGCCTTCTCGACGTACCTGCCGACCTACCTCAAGGACGTCTACTCCTTCGACCTCACGGCAGCCGGCACCCGCACGGCAGGCTTCGCCATCGCCGCGGTGCTGGCCCGCCCGCTCGGCGGCATCCTCAGCGACCGCATCGGCCCGCGCCGGGTGCTCGCCATCTCGCTCGCCGGCACCACGGTCCTCGCGGTCGTGCTCGCGCTCCGGCCCCCGCTCGAGCTGCCCGCCGGGCTCTCCTTCGTGGCCATCGCGTTCTTCCTCGGCCTCGGCACCGGAGGGGTCTTCGCCTGGGTGGCCAAGGCGGCGCCGGCCGAGCGGGTCGGCAGCGTCACCGGCCTCGTCGGCGCGGCGGGCGGCCTCGGCGGCTACTTCCCGCCGCTCGTGCTCGGCGCGACGTACGAGAAGCTGATGCCGCAGTACGGCGTGGGCCTCGTGCTGCTCGCCGTCGTCGCCGCCGCGGCCCTGGTCTTCTCCCAGGCCGGCATCCGGTCGGCCGTCACGAGCTCACCGGAGCGGCGGCCCCGTCGGGCCTGAGCCACCGGCCGGCTCGCCGTCGGTACGGGTGCGGCTGCGGTCCGGGCTAGGGCGGCCAGGCACGCGACGCCCACCACGGTGACCGAGCTCGCCGCGAGCTGCCCGACCGGGCCGGGCAGCCCGGTG
This sequence comes from Terrabacter tumescens, assembly GCF_014646815.1. Lineage (GTDB taxonomy): Bacteria > Actinomycetota > Actinomycetes > Actinomycetales > Dermatophilaceae > Terrabacter > Terrabacter tumescens. The sequence goes on along the minus strand of NZ_BMNZ01000001.1, from coordinate 379,964 downwards.
AGCGCTGTGGACCACTGCGGTGCGGTGACGGCCACCACGACCGTCACGCCGCCCAGCAGTCGTGCGCCCTCGCGCCAGCAGAGCAGGCCCGCCGCGGGGAGCAGCAGCCAGTGGTGCGACCACGAGATCGGGGAGACGAGCAGACCGGCCAGGCCGGCGACGACGACCCCCTCGAGGGGAGGCCGCCTGCGTCGCCGGACCATGGCCACCACCGCAAGCCCGAGCACGACCACGGCGGCCACGACCCACACCGGAACCGCCGCTCCGGGCACGGCTCGCGTCGCGGCTCCGAGGACGCTCTGGTTGTCCACGTAGCCGGGGTCGCCGACCCGGTCTGCCCTGACGACGAGCTCGCTCCAGAAGCGGACGGCCGACCGCGGCAGCGCCACCAGCCCGATCACGACCGTGAGGACGAAGCCGAGAGCCAGGTGGGCCAGTGCGCGGCCCTCCCGACGCACCGCGAGGTGCAGCCCGAAGACCAGCGGCGTCAGCTTCAGCCCCGCGGCCAGCCCGGTGAGCCATCCTCGGTGACGCACCGGGACCACGAGCAGGTCGACGAGCACGAGACCGACCACCACCCCGTTGACCTGACCGAGGTGGAGCCCACGCAGCACCGGCTCGCTGCCGACGGCGAGGGCCAGGACCACGGGGAGGCGGTCGGTGCGGGCCGTCGTGAGGACCGCTCCCCCGTCGGCGCCGTCCTGTGGGTCGACGTCGGCCAGCCAGACGGTCTGCGCCGCCCAGGCGGCCGCTCCGGCGGTGGCCACCCCGAGCACCACGAGGCTGAGCGACGGCGCCAGCGTCACAGCGGCGGCGAGGACGGCCGCGAACGGCGGGTAGGTGAAGGGGTACTCCGGGCGCACGGCATACGGGTCGAGGCCCGAGAGCCAGCGCTCCCCGGCACGCGCGTAGACCTCGAGGTCGACGTGCCCACCACGGACCGCCACGAGCGTCGCGACGACCAGCGCTGCCGCGAGCAGCGCCCGACCTGGCCACCTGGCCCACGTGGCCCACCTGGCCCACGTGGCCCATGTGGCCCACGTGCTCGGCACGTTCACTGCCGTGCGTCGCCGCGACGCAGCAGGACGAAGTGCCGACCACCGCGCCTCAGCCGTCCGTGCGGAGCCAGACCGACCGTCCTCGCGACGGACTCGACGACTCGTGAGCCGGCCACCGCCCACGGGAACGCAGCACTGCCCGAGCCGTCCGCTGCGACGAGCACTGCGGCGAAACGGTGGTCACGCTCGGGGTCGAGGTCGCTCTCGACGACGACGATGCCGCCCGGGGCCGTGAGCTCGGCGCACCGGGCGAGCAGCACCCCGGGGTCACCGCCGATCCCGATGTTCCCGTCGAGCAGGAGCGTCGTCCCCCATCCACCCTCCCCGGGCACGTCGTCGAAGACCGAGCAGTGCTCGACCGGCCGTCCGGCGGCACGGGCCATCGCGACGGCGGCCGGGGACACGTCGATGCCGAGCGCGACCCGGCCGCGCCGACGCGCCTCGGCCACCATGCGTCCCGGGCCCGAGCCGACGTCCAGCACCGAGCCGGACGTCCGCCGCAGCAGGAGGCGGTCGACGCGGTCCGCGTCGTCGAGGTAGCGCGCCACCTCGACGACCCAGGGCGTCGCGCCTGGCGCGTCCCGCGGCCGCAGGAGCAGCGTGCCGATGCCGAGAGCCAGTGCGACCTCGTAGGGCAGTGCTCCCCCGTGACCGAAGTGAGCGGTGCGGCCTCCTGTCGGCCCCGTCGCGCGGTGGGCATTGGCCTCCACCGGCTCCTGGGGCGGCGTTGTCACCGCGGGGCTCACGGAGAGTCTCATGACGCCACCGCGGCGTGATTCGCCGCCGGCACGGACACGGGAGTGGCCGGATCGGCGCCGGCGAGCTCGGAGAGCTCGGCGATCGAGGCGTGCCACTGTGCGGCGAACCGGCTCCGCGGAGCCGCGGCAGCGACTGCGACGGCCTCCGCAGCCGTGTCGACGTCGACGAGCACGGGCACGTCGCGCGTCCTCAAGCCGGCTGCGTCGAGACGGCCGCGCACCTCGTCCCCCGTCGACGCGAGCGACATCGGGACACCGCGCACGACGTCGCCCGTCGGCTCCCGCAGCCCGAGCAGCCAGAAGCCGCCGTCGGCCGCCGCCCCGAACCAGGCGTCGACGTCGTCGGGCCACGGCTCGGACGCGAGTCGACGGAGCAGCCGTGGGTCGACCTGCGGGGTGTCCATCCCGATGAGCACGGTCGGCCCGTCGCACGAGTCGAGCAGATGGGCCAGACGCACGTCCAACGGGCCTTGACACTGCGACATCACCTCGAAACCGTCTGCAGCGCAGTCCGTCTCGGCTCCGTCGAGATAGAGGAGGGAATGACCTCCCGCACGACGCACCGCGTCGAGGGTGTCCATCAGGGCTGCCCGTGCGACGAGCGCGGCGTGCGCCGGGGTCAGGGGCGGACACAGCCGGGTCTTCACCCGTCCGGGCACGCACTCCTTGGCGACGACCGCGAGCGTCGTCATCGGGCTGTCTCAGCGAGCAGGCGCGACATGTCGAGGACCGCCTCGAGGCTGCCCCGGACCGTGCCCGTCACCTTCGAGCGCCCGACCCGGGGCGCATAGGCCACGTCCTCCTCGCGGATGCGCCACCCGGCCGCCTGCGCCCGTAGCACCGTCTCGAGCGGGTAGCCGCTGCGCCGGTCGGTGAGTCCGAGACCCAGGAGGGCCTCGCGCCGACCGACGCGAAGCGGGCCCAGGTCCGTCAGGGGCAGTCCGGTCCGGCGCCGGATCCTCCGCGCGAGCTCGCGGTTGGCGAGCCGCGCGTGCAGGGGCCACGCCCCATCCGAGACCGGGCGACGCCGTCCGAGGACGAGGTCCGCGTCGCCGGCCAGGACGCTCCGGGCGAGTCGGGTCACGTCCGCGAGGTCGAGCGAGCCGTCGGCGTCGCAGAAGGCCACCAGCGGCGCGGTGGCCGCGCACAGGCCCGCATGGGCGGCCGCCCCGTACCCGCGCCGGGGCTCGCTGACCACGAGGGCGCCGAGTCGCGCCGCGACGGCTGCACTACCGTCCGTCGAACCGTTGTCGACGACGACGGCACGACAACCGGGCGGCACGGCGGCGAGCACCGCGGGCAGGGCCCGGGCCTCGTCGAGGCACGGGAGGACGATGTCGACGAGGACGTTGCTGGCTGGCGTCGGATGCACGTCACTGACGCTAGGAGGCCGGCGCGGGCAACGGTGTTGCGAAGTCCTTACGAACCGCGAACGTCCGAACGACCCTGCGACACAAGCACACTCGCGACAGTGACCGCTGTGACCACAGCCCAGACCACGCCGAGCGTCGCCGCGTAGTCGTGGGTGAGGACCGTGGGGTTGGAGGTGCCTCGGCCCTGGGCCACGACACCGGGAACCAGGACGAGGGTCAGCACCGAGCCCACGACGAGACCGACGCGCAGGATGCCACGAGAGACAGGCGAAAGGGCCCGCCCGCCCCTCTCGACCATCCGCGACACGACTGCGGTCGCCGGAGCCACCAGTGCGTCGTGCACGACGATGGCACCGGCCAGCCAGACACCGAGGCCCCCCAGCTGCCCGACGGTGAGGTGCGCGAGGGCCTCGGCCACCCCGACGGCGACGAGGCCCGCACCGACCATCACGAGGAGCACCCGGACGGCGCGCATCACAGCACCTCGACCGAGGAGAGCCACTTGGTCTGGAGCACCCCGGGACGTCCTGGCGCGATGACCCGTGCCGGGTAGCCGTGCTCCACGTGGAGCGGTCGCCCCCCGAGGGCGAGCGCGACGAGCGTCAGGGGGTCGGCGGCATACTCCCCCGGCATCTCGGTGACCGTATAGGCCCCGTCGCGCTCGAGGCTCGTCAGGCGCAGGCGCGACCCCGGCGAGGCACCGGCCGCGACGAGCAGGTCCCGCAGCGCGACGCCGTCCCACACGCCGTCGGCGCTCCAGCCCTCGACGCAGGCGATCGGCAGCGCCGAGCGCGACTGCGGCATGGCCAGCAGGCTCTCCCGTGAGAAGGAGGTGCTCGCCGTCGGGGTGCGCACGAGCAGCCGCCACGCGGGGTCGATCGCGGCGGTGGTGACCCCGGCCTGCGCCGCGGTGCGGTTGACGGGCAGGCCCTGCGGCCCGACGGCGCGGTCCCGCGGGACGATCCGGGCCAGGGGCTCGATCCAGCCGACGGTCTGTCCGGCGCCGAGCAGACCCAGCGCGGCCACGCCGAGGCCGGTGGACGTCAGCAACGTCCGCCGCGACACCTGGTCGGCTGACTCAGGGACGTCGACCTGTCGGCGCCTCAACGGGATCCACCTCCCGCACGCCAGTGGCCCACGACGAGCGGCAGCTTCACCGCGACATGGAGGAGGACCGCTCCGGCCATCACCCAGGCGAGCGCGTAGTGCGTCTGCCGGAACGGGAAGGGCCACGGGTACCACTGGAAGGTGTTGACGAGGCCGATCACCGGTTGGAGGAGGCCGGTCGACACGAGCAGCGCCACGGACAACCGCTCGACCGCACTCGGCAGGGACGTGACCGGAGGCCACTCGAAGAGCCTCGGGTAGACCACCCACAGCTTGGCGAGCACGAGGGGCAGCATCATCGTGCCGAGGAGGACGTGCGCGCCCTGCGTCCACTGGTAGAGGCCGGCCGGACGCGTCGGCAGCGTGAGCCATGTCGGCGGCTCCTGCACGACGTGGCTCCACATCCCCGTGAGCAGGACGACCACCAGGTCGGCTCCGAGGAGCCGCCCGATGACGACCGCGTTCCGGGTCGTGCGCGCCGGAGAGTCGAGTCCGCGGCGGACGGCTTCCAGCCGTGGGACGAGGAGGTCGTCGATGTTCTGCGTGAGTCGGTTCACGCTCTCCAGCGTCGAGGGCCGGGCTCGCATCGACCATGACGGACTTCTTACGAATTGCGAACGCCGTTGCTGCGGAAGCATTCCGGCGGCACCGACGTCGGCATGATCGGTGGGGTGAGAACCGCCCTGACCACCTTGGCGCTCGTCGCGCTCGCCGTCGTGACGTCCCGGCTCATCGCGGCCGAGTCGATCTTCGACGGGGCCGACGGGCTGCCCCTGCTCGGATGGACCGCGGTCGCCTGGGCCCTCTTCGCGGTGGCGTGGTGGTCCCAGCGTCGGCTGCCCCGGCGACGTGCGGCCGCGCTCGTTGTGGTCGGCACGCTGGCCATCGGCATCGCCGCCATGGCCGGCCCCCCGAACACCAGCACCGACTCGGCCCGCTACGCCTGGGACGGGATCGTGAGCGACGCGGGCATCTCGCCGTACGCCCAGCCGCCCGCCTCCGACACCCTGGACGGGGTGCGCGAGCCCTGGCTCTTCCCGCCGGCGACGGCCGCGGCCGACGGCACGGCACGCTGCGTGGGCTCCCGCGTGGTCACGACGCGGAGCGTCCCGGACGGAGACCTGCTCTGCACGACCTTGAACCGCCCGTCCGTCCCGACCATCTACCCACCGGTCGCGCAGGGCTGGTTCGCGCTCGTGCGCGGCGCGGTCCCTCCGAGCGCGACGTGGTGGCCGATGCAGCTGGCCGGCCTGGTCCTCGTCGTGGCGATCACCCTCATGGTGATGCGCCTGCTGTCCCGCCGTGGGCTCGACCCGTGCCGGGCGGCGTGGTGGGGGTGGTGCCCCTTCGTGGCCTCGGAGGCGGTCACGAACTCCCACATCGACGCGCTCGGCGTCGCCCTCGTCGTGGGCGCCACTCTCGCGGCGGGTGCCCTCGTGGTCGTGCCGGGCCGGGCGCGCCCCGGGTCGCGCTCGCGACGTCCCGTTCTCGTGGGGGTGCTGCTCGGGCTCGCGGCTGCGGTCAAGTTCGTGCCCGGCACGGCAGCCCTGCCCCTCGTCCGCCTCAGCCCGGTCAAGGTGGTCACCGCCGCAGCGGCGACGTTCGTCGTGGTCTACATCCCGTTCGTGCTCGTCTCGGGCGGGGCCGTGCTCGGCTACCTCCCGGGCTACCTGCGAGAGCAGGGATACGAGAGCGGTGACGGCTTCACCCTGGCGAACCTCGTCGTGCCGGGGCCGGCCGCCTCCGCCGTGTCGGTCGTCGCCCTCGTCGTCGTCGCCGTGGCCCAGTGGCGCCTCGCCGACCCCGACGACCCGTGGACCGCGCAGCTCGTCGGTGCGGGCGCCATGCTGCTCGTCCTGAGCTCGCCCTACCCGTGGTACGCGCTCGTGCTCGTGCCCTTCATCGCCCTCACCGGCCGCTGGGAGTGGTTCGTGGTCCCCGTCGTCATGACCGCCCACCTGCTCGTCCCGGACGTCGCCGTGATGCGCGGTGTGGTCCCCCTCGCCGTCGTGGTCGTCGTGGCCGGATGGCTCCTGCGACGCCGCGCGCGCACGCCGCACGCCGTCGCGCACGAGGAGGTGCGTGCATGACCACGCTCGTCACGGGAGGCGCGGGGTTCATCGGGTCGCACGTCGTGGAGGCCCTCGTCCGCGACGGCCACCGGGTGCGCGTCCTGGACTCGCTGCGGCCCGACGTGCACGGTCCGTCGCCGGACCTCAGCCCGCTCCGGGAGCTGTGCGGCGTCGAGGTCGTCGTGGGTGACACGACCTCGACGCACGACGTCGCGGACGCCCTCGTCGGCTGTGACCGCGTCGTGCACCTGGCGGCCAAGGTCGGCCTCGGCGTCGACTTCGCCGATACGGAGGACTACGTGCACACCAATGCGACCGGCACCGCCGTGCTCCTCGGGGCGGTGGCCCGAGCCGACGTCCGGCGTCTCGTGCTGGCGTCGTCCATGGTCGTCTACGGCGACGGCGACTACCTCGACGAGGCAGGCACGGTCGTGCGTCCGCGCCCGCGGCGCCGCGTCGACCTCGACGCCGGACGGTTCGATCCCGTGGGCGTCGACGGTGGGGCGCTCCGGCCCACGCTCGTCGGCGAGGACTCGCTGCTGGACCCGCAGAACGTGTATGCCGCCACGAAGCTCCACCAGGAGCACCTCGCGACGGCCTGGGCGCTCGCCTGCGGTGGGAGCGGCATCGCCCTGCGCTTCCACAACGTCTACGGTCCGCGGATGCCGATGAACACCCCGTATGCCGGTGTCGCCTCCATCTTCCGGTCGGCCGTCGAACGGGGCGAGGCACCGCTCGTCCTCGAGGACGGGGCGCAGCGGCGCGACCTCGTCCACGTGCGCGACGTGGCCGACGCGGTGGTGGTGGCGCTGGAGGCGACCGGCTCGCGGCCACGCGGGTCGGTGCGGGCCTACAACGCCGGCAGCGGCGTCGTGCACACGATCGGCGAGCTGGCCGCGGCGCTCAGCACCGCGGCCGGCGGTCTCGCCCCGGTCGTCACCGGCGGCTACCGGAGCGGTGACGTGCGGCACGTCACCGCCAGCTCGGAGCGCGCTGCGGTCGAGCTCGGGTGGCGGGCCCGGATCGGGTTCGAGGAGGGGATGCTCGAGCTCGCGCACGCGCCGCTGCGGCCACCGGCCGGCTCCGCCCCGCCCATCCGGCGGCGTGCCGGGTGAGCGGGGCGGGACGAAACCTCTGCGGGCTGGGTCGCGTCAGCGCGTGGTTGCGCGCCCCAGGGCCGGCTCGCTGATGGACGGGCGACCCGTCTCGAGGTGACCGGCCACTCCCCGCAGGAACGTGCCGTCGTGCGCGACCACGGTCAGGTCGTACCACCCGCCGTTGGCGGACGTGTCGACGACGAAGGACCGCTTCCCGACGACGGAGGTCCCGGCATACGCGTCGTCAATCGTGACGCGCACGCCGCGGAGCGCCTCGACGGCCACCGACAGGCGCTGGGTGCGCCCGACCCTCGAGACCTCGACGCGCACCCGGTCGGTCCGCGTGTCGCCGGCGAAGCGCCGGAAGAAGCCGTTCGGCCCGTGCAGGTGGATGTCGTACTCCCCGCTGACCGGCCAGCTCGCCCGCAGCTCGTCGCCGGCGCCCACGGTGTAGCTGTGAGGCGCACCCGCCGGCTCGACGAGGCGTGCCTGGACGTGCGCGCCGCGGCGCCCGCGGTTGTCGAGGTCGACGGTGACGGCGCCCGGCGTGGCGACCTCGCGCACCTCGAGCGCGTAGGGCGTCGGGCGTGCCGGACGCGTGCCCGGCTCCTGCGACGGCATGGACGCCTCGGCGGGCGGCGTGGGCCGGTACGACGGGTGACGCTGGTCGTCGAAGGGCTTCCAGCTCGTCGTGCTCGGGAGCGCGGGCACCTTCTCCACGATCTTCCCGAAGTCGAACGCCGAGGTCAGGTCCCCGGCGACCGAGCGCCTCCACGGGGTGATGTTGGGCTCCTTGACCCCGAAGCGCGTCTCCATGAGCCGGATGACCGACGTGTGGTCGAACGTCTCCGAGCTCACCCAGCCGCCGGTGCTCCACGGCGAGACGACGAACATCGGCACGCGCGGACCCATCCCGTAGGCGCCGGGACCGTGCTCACCGTCGTAGAACTCGTCCACCGTCGAGACCGTCGACGCGCCGGGGATGACGGGCGAGTTCGGGTGCGGCGGCACGAGGTGGTCGAAGAAGCCGTCGTTCTCGTCGTAGGTGATGAGCAGGACCGTCTTGGCCCACACCTCGGGGTTCGACGTCAGGGTGTCGAGGACCTTGGAGATGTACCAGGCCCCGTAGTTCGTCGGCCAGTTCGAGTGCTCGCTGAAGGCCTCCGGAGCCGCGACCCAGCTGACGGACGGCAGGGTGCCCGCCTCGACGTCGCGGCGGAGCAGCTCGAAGTAGTCCTGTCCGTCTCGGGCCTTCGTGCCGCGACGCGCCCTCTCGTAGAGGGGATCTCCCGGCTTCGCGTCGCGGTAGCGGTTGAAGTAGAGCAGCGAGTTGTCGCCGTAGTTGCCGATGTAGGGGTCGGACGTCCAGCCCCACGAGCCCGCGCCGTCGAGGCCGGTGCCCTCGTCCTGGTAGACCTTCCACGAGACGCCGGCCTGCTCGAGCCGCTCCGGGTAGGTGCGCCAGTCGTAGCCGAGCTCGTCGTTGTAGAGGACGGGGCCGCCGCCCTTGCCGTCGTTGCCCGTCCACCCCGACCACAGGTAGTAGCGGTTGGGGTCGGTGTTGCCGATGAAGGAGCAGTAGTAGGCGTCGCACACCGTGAAGGCGTCGGCGAGCGCGTAGTGGAAGGCCGCGTCCTGACGCTCCAGGTGGGCCATCGTCGTCGTGCCCTTGGCCGGCACCCACCCGTCGTACTGCCCCTTGTTGACCGCCGCCTGGCCGTCGGTCCAACTGTGCGGCAGGCCCTCGAGGAACGCGGCGCCGAGGTCGTCGACGGTGGGGTGGAAGGGCAGCACGTCGCGCGTGCCGTCGGACTGGTGCCACACGTTCTTGCCGCTGGGCAGGCGCACGGGGTGCGGGTCGCCGAAGCCGCGGACGCCGCGCAGGCTGCCGAGGTAGTGCTCGAAGGACCGGTTCTCCTGCATCAGGACGACGATGTGCTCGACGTCCTTGAGCGAGCCGGTCGCGCGGTTGGCGGGGATGGAGGCAGCGCGCGCGATGCTCTCGTTGAGCATCGTCGCCGCCGCGGCTCCCCCGGCGATCCGGAGGAAGCGACGTCGGTCGAGGTCGACCATGGGAACTCCTGGTGTGGTGGAGGATTCGTGAAGGTGGGTGTATGCCGTGGGGCTCAGCGGGGTGCGTACGCCTTGGGCAGGCGCATGCCCCGGTCGGCCATGATCTGGCGGACCCGGTTGGGGTAGTCGGTGATGACACCGTCGACGCCGAGGTCGATGAGGGCGCTCACCGTCGCCGGGTCGTCGCAGGTCCACGGGATGACCTTCAGGCCGCGGGCGTGGGCCGACTCGACCATGGCTCGGTCGGGGTAGAAGCGGAAGCCGGGATCGGCCACCGTGCCGTTCTGCGGAAAGCCGTAGTTGGGCGAGAGCGCCGTCAGACCGGGGACGGCGGCCGCGGCCGTCGCGACGTAGTCACCGCCGAAGTCGTCGGCGTCGACGCCACCGAGCCACGGCGACGCGCCGGGCCTGCCGACCTGGAGGAAATCGTAGTTGGTCAGGGCGACGAGCGGCCACGTCGGCGCGAGCCGGTGCATGACGTTGAGCGCGCCCCAGTCGAAGGACTGGATGGTGACCTGGTCCTCGACGCCGGAGGCGTGGATCTCTTCGTAGACCCGGCGCACGAAGAGGTCACGGGGGGCGGTCTGCTCGGGGGCTCCCGCCTCGACCTTGGTCTCGATGTTGAGCGTGACCTGCTTGGCGTCGTAGGCCTTGACGAGGTCGAGGACGTCCTTGAGCTCGACCATCCGGAAGCCGGCGACCCGCTCCTGGTCGGGGAAGCCCGGGAGCTGCTGGTAGCCGCAGTCCATCGACTTCACCTGGGCGAGGGTGAGGTCCTTGATGTACTTGCCGACGTACGGGTACATCGGGTCCCCCGGCGTGACCGGCGTGGTGTCGCGGCACTTCGTCGCGCTGACCTGCCGGTCGTGGTTGACGACGACCTTCTCGTCCTTGGTGACCTGCGTGTCGAGCTCGAGCGTCGTGACACCGAGTCGCATGGCCTTGGCGAAGCCCTCGAGCGACTCCTCGGTGGTCATGCCGATGCCGCCGCGGTGGGCCTGCAGGTCGAAGTGGGTCTTCTGCGGCAGGACGCCGGAGCCGTCACCGGTCTCCCCCGCGGCGGTCGCGGCGGTGGCGGCGGTGGCGGCGGTGGCGGCGGTGGCGGCGGTGGCGGCCTGCCCGAGGGCTCCTGCCGCGAGGGGGCCCGCCAAGGCCAGGCTGATCAGGAGGTGTCGCACACGCATCGGGGGGTCCTCTGCTCGGGGCCGGACTGACCCCTCGACGCTAGGGACCGCTCGCCCCGCCGAGGTGCCCACGACATGGCGCTGCCGTGAACCCTCGCCGAACAGCGACGAAAACGGGACGAACCACCCCCGATTGGCGCTAGAGCACCTGGGAGAGGAAGCGCTGCAGGCGCTCGGTCTCCGGCGCCTCGAACAGCCGGTCGGGGGCTCCGGCCTCGACGACCCGCCCGTGGTCCATGAAGAGCACCTGCTGCGCGACCGATCGGGCGAAGCCCATCTCGTGCGTGACGACGAGCATCGTCATGCCCTCGGCGGCGAGCTCGGCCATCGTGGCTAGGACGCCCTTGACGAGCTCCGGGTCGAGGGCCGAGGTGGCCTCGTCGAAGAGCATGACCTCGGGCTCCATGGCGAGGGCGCGGGCGATGGCGACGCGCTGCTGCTGGCCGCCGGAAAGGTTCCCGGGGCGCACGTCGGCCTTGTGCGCGAGGCCCACGCGGTCGAGGTGGTGCAGGGCCTTCTCGTCCGCCTCGTCCCCGGGCAGGCCCTTGAGCTTGGTCAGACCGAGCGTCACGTTGGCGCGGACGGTCTTGTGCGGGAAGAGGTTGAAGTGCTGGAACACCATGCCGACCCGCTGCCGCAGCACGTCCGGGTTGTCGCGCAGCACGCTCCGCCCGTCGAGCAGCACGTCGCCACGGTCCGGCTCGAGGAGCCGGTTGACGACGCGCAGCAGCGTCGACTTGCCCGAGCCCGAGGGACCGATGACGCAGGCCGTCGTCGCGGCCGGGACCTCGAGGTCCACGCCGCGCAGCACGCGGTTGGCGCCGAAGGCGAGGTGGACGTCACGTGTCGCGACGGCGACGCCGTGGACGGGAGCGGTGGTCATCGGGCCTCCTGGGTCTGGGCGACAGGCGCCTCGACGCGGTCATCGTCCACCCCGTCGCTGCCGTCGCTGCCGTCGGCGCGGCGGCCCTCCCGCAGACGTCGGTCGATGGCGTTGACGGCGTGGGTCAGCGGGACGGTGACGAGAAGGTAGAACAGGCCGGCGAGGACGAGTGCCGACTGGTTGCCGGTGTTGGCGGCTGCGTCCTGCCCGATCCGGAAGAGGTCGCGCTGGCTGGCGAGCAGGCCGAGGAAGTAGACGAGCGAGCTCTCCTTGATGAGCGCGATGAACTGGTTGACGAGCGCCGGCAGGACGCGCCGCACCCCTTGCGGGATGACGACGAGGCGCATGCCCGACGGACGACTGAAGCCGAGCGCCCGCGCCGCCTCGAGCTGCCCGTCGTCGACGCTCTGGATGCCGGACCGGAAGATCTCGCCGATGTAGGCGCTCGCGATGAGCGAGAGCGCGAGGATACCGAGCGGGTAGGGGTTGGGACCCCAGATCTGCAGCCCCACGGGCGACAGGCCGACCCCGATGAGCAGGATCGTCACGGCAGCAGGGAGACCGCGGAAGATGTCGGTGAACACCCTTGCAGGCCAACGCAACCAGCGTCGGTGCGAGAGCCCGGAGACGGCCAGCACCATGCCGAGCACCGTGCCGATGACCGCCGAGGTGAGGGCCAGGATGAGCGTGTTGGGCAGGCCGACGCGGAGCAGCTCCGGCAGGGCCTCGCGCATGGCGCCGAGGTCGAAGAAGGTCTCCCGCAACGTGGTCAGGATGTCCATCCGGCCCTCCTCTCGGTGATGGTGTGGTCTAGGACGGTCGCGTCACTGCGACGCGGTGGAGCCGCTGCCGGGCTCGAAGTCGGCCGGGATCTCGCGGCTGGGGTAGTACTGCTTCTGGAGCTTCGCCCACGTGCCGTCGGCGACGACGGCGTCGATGCCCTTGTCGAGCGCCGCGCGCAGCTTGTCGTTGCCGGGCGCCACGGCATACGCGATGCCGCCCGGGTCGAGCTGCTTGGCCACGGCGAGGACCTTGCCCCCGGACTCGCCGGCCGTCTTCTCACCGATCTCGGCGGGGGTGATCCAGGCGTCGGCGGTGCCGGTGCGCAGCTGGTTCAGCGCTGCGTTGTAGTCGGGAACGCGGACGGGGTTGAGGTTCTCGCGCGTGGCGTAGTCGTCCTGGACCGTGCCCTGGACGACGACGACGCGCTTGCCGGCGAGCTGGTCGAAGGAGGTGATGCTCGAGCCCTTCGGCACGTCGAGGCCGAGGAAGCCGAAGTCGTACTTGTTCGTGAAGTCGACAGTCTTCTTGCGCGCCTCGGTGATGCTGATCGAGGACGAGCCGACGTCGAACTTGCGCGTCTTGACCTGCGCCAGCAGGGAGCTGAACTCGGTCCCGACGAACTCGACCTTGAGGCCGAGCTTGGCGGCGACGGCGGTCAGCAGGTCGTTGTCGAAGCCGGTGAACTTGCCGTCCTTGAGGAAGACGTTCGGCGGTGCGTCCGTCAGGGTGCCCGCCCGGAGCGTCCCGGGCTGCTGGAGGTCGTAGGGGTTGTCCGCCGCACTCTCGGTCGCCGTGGACCCACCGCCGCAGGCTGCGAGCGACAGGGCGACGAGGGCGACGGCGGAGGCGGTGACGGAGCGCGTGAGCAGAGGCATGGGTGAGGTCCTTGGGGTCAGCAGTCGGGCAGGTCGGGCAGGTCAGCAGCTCGGGCAGGTCGGCAGGTCGGCTGCGTCTGGGCATGGCGATGCGCCGGGTGCGCGAGCGTCGCTGCAGGAGGGGGGTGTCCGCGCGCATCGTCGTCGATGCGCGACCGGACGGCCTGACAGGACGAGTGGCGTCGCCGGCACACGTCCTGACCTACAGAACGTTATAGGACGAGTAACGTGAAGTGATAATCGGGTCCACCTCCGCCGGGTCCGCCCAGCAGCGACCATGCGCGGCTGCAGGGCTGAGCTCCGGGAACGGTGCGGATCACCCATCGAGGGGGAATCCGCGCGAGGCCGGGTCCGGCACGCTCGGTGCACCACCCACGCCCCACCGACCCGCCACGAGGAAGCTGAGGCCACCGTGAACCCGGTGCTCGCGTTCGTCATCGTCATGCTCGTCTGGACCGTCAGCGACCTCGTCGCGAAGAAGACGCAGTCGCTGCTGTCCTCGCTCTTCGTCGCCTCGATCATCTTCCTCGTCGGCTTCCTCACCGACGTCTTCCCCGAGGACCTCCTCGCCAGCTCCAGCCTGCTGGCGCTGGCCGGCGTCGTCGTGGGGTTCGTCATCGTGCACCTCGGCACGATGATCAGCCTCGACGACTTCAAGAAGCAGTGGAAGACGCTGCTCGTCGGCATCGCGACCGTCGTCGGCATCGGGCTCACCCTGCTGCTCGCCGGCTTCCTCTTCGGGCCGCGCATCAGCGGCTCCGCAGCCGACGGCTACGCGCAGGCACTCGACTTCGTCATCGCCGGCACCGGCGCCCTGAGCGGTGGGGCGATCTCGGTGCTCATCGTCCAGGAGGCCGCCCTCGGGGTCGGCCTGACGAGCATCGCCGTCTTCCCGGTCCTCATCGCCGCGCTCCAGGGCCTCATCGGCTTCCCCCTCACCTCGATCATCCTGCGGCGCGAGGCGGCCCGGCTCAAGGCCGAGTACCGCGCGGGCAGGCTCGTCCCGGCGGGAGGCGCTGCGTCGGCCGCCGCCGACGACAACCCGTCCACGGGCGCAGCCGCACCCGCGCCAGACACCGCACCCGACCCCACACCCGACCCCGCACCCGAGACGAGGCTGCCGGCCTTCCTGCGCACGACGGCGGGGACGCTCTTCGTCGTCGGGGCCGTGGTCCTCGTCAGCCTCGGGATCAACAACCTCACCGACGGCATCCTCAACACGTTCGTCGTGGCGCTCGTCCTCGGCATCGCCCTCCGGACGGCCGGCATCCTCAGGCCGTCGGTGCTCTCGGGCATCGACGCGTTCGGGCTCATGATGATCGCGGTCATGATCCTCGTCTTCGGTCCGCTCGCCACGGTGAAGCCCTCGGACGTGGCCGCCCTGGCAGGCCCCCTGCTCATCGCGTTCGTCTTCGGCGTCGTCGGGATCACCGGCTTCTCGGCCCTCGTCGGCAAGCTGCTCGGCTACAGCGTGCCGATGTCGGTGGCCATCGGACTCACCTCGCTCTACGGCTTCCCCGGCACGATGATCCTGTCCCAGGAGGCGGCCAAGGGTGCCGGCGAGACGCCAGAGGAGGTCGCGGCCATCGAGCACGAGATCCTGCCGAAGATGATCGTGGCCGGCTTCTCGACCGTGACCATCACCTCCGTCGTCATCACGAGCATCATCGCCGGGCGGATCGGTGGCGGCTGACCCGCCCGTCGGCCGTCTGGCGGCCGGCTGTAGCCGACGGCGCCGCGTCGTCAGCGCATGTTGCCGGTGTGCCCGAGGGAGTAGCGGCCCGGCTGCGGCCAGACGAGGAGGCCGTGCGGACCGGGCCGCACCGGGATCCGGTGCGTGAGCCTCCCGGTGGCGGTGTCGATCACGTAGACGCAGGCGTCGTAGCGTCCCGAGAACCACAGCTCGCGTCCGTTCGCGGTGACCCCGCCCATGTCGGGCGACCCACCTGGTAGGCGCCAGATGGCGAGCCGCCTCAGGTGGACGGCGTCCAGCACGGTGACACTCCCCTCGTCGCGGTTGCTCACGAAGATGCGCTGCGCGTCCCGGGAGGGGTAGATCCCGTGCGCCCCGCGGCCCGTGGGCACGAAGCGCCGCACGGCCAAGGTGGCCGCATCGAGCACCCACACCCCGTTGCGGAGCATGTCCGCCACGAGGAAGGACCGCCCGTCGGGAGCGAGCCGGACGTCCTGCGGCATCGAGCTCGCGCCCGCCGCGAGCATGCCGGCAGGGCCACCCATGGACCGCGCGTGCGCCGGAGACGTCGCCCCGGGTGTCGCGACCCGGTTGAGGTCGACGATGCGGATCACCCGGGTGGCCGACGCGTCGAGGACGGCGAGCTGCCCGCTGAACTCGCAGCTGACGACGACGCGGGTCAGGTCAGCCGTGAAGTCGGCGTGGTTGACCCCCTTGCACGGCACCGGCAACGACCTCTGCAGGTCCATCGTCCGGGCGTCTCGGACGTCGACCCGCCGCAGCCGCTCGGCCATGACGAGGGCGTGCTTCCCGTCAGGTGTGAAGTAGAGGTTGTACGGGTCGCGCACGGGGACGGGGGCGCCCATCCTGCCGGTGCGGGGGTCGATCGGGGTCAGGGCGTTGCCCGCGTCACTGTTGACCCAGAGCCGGCGCAGGTCGTGTGACGGCACCACGTGCTCGGGTGAGCGTGGAACGGCCCGGGTGGAGATGACGGCATACGTCCTCGGGTCGATGATCTGGACGGTCCCGGCGCGCTGGTTCGGCACGTAGACCAGGGGCCGGGCGCGCTCGGCCTCCGCCGACAGGTTCGAGGCCCCGGTGAACGCGTACGGTCCCGAGGGCTCGGACACCGCCCGCCCGGTCGGGCTCGAGGTCGGGCTCGAGGTCGGGCTCGAGGACGGGCTCGGTCCGGAGGTCGTGGTCGTCCCGGACGTGGCGCCCGCGGAGGCGACCGGTTCCAGCGTCGACGGCGCACCCGTCGCGGACGTCTGGGCGACCGAACAGCTCGCGAGCAACGAGGCCACGGCCAGCACGACCACGGCCGCCCGGCCCACGACTGCGGCACGCGAGCACCCCACTCCCCCAAACGTGCCCGTCATGCGAGGAGCTCGGTGACCGTGACCGCACGGAGTCCGCGTGTCCGCAGACCGGAGAGTATGCCGGGCAGCGCGGCCACCGTGCCGGCGTGACCCAGGTGGAGGCTGACGATGCTCCCGGCGCCGACCGCCGCGAGCGTGCGGTCCCGCACCACGCTGGCGCCGGGGTCGAGGAAGTCCTGTGGGTCGACGTCGTAGGAGATGCACCGCTGGTAGCCCGCGGCGCGGGCCGCTGCCCGGATGACCGCCGTGCTCGTCGGAGTCCCCGAGGGACGGAACAGCAGGCCGGCGGATCCTCTGACCGAAGCCACCTCGGCGGCGCCTCGGCTGACCTCCGTCTCGGCCTCGGCCGCCGTCAGCCGCCGCATCGGCTGGTGGCTCCACGTGTGGTTGCCCAGGTCGTGTCCCTCCGCCAGGATCGCCCGCCCGAGAGCCGGGTTCGCCCGCAGCCACTGGCCGACGGCGAAGACGGTGAGGTGGGCGCCGTGCGCGCGGGCCACGGCGAGCACGGCCGACGTGCGCGCCGCGGGGCCGGCCCCGTGGAAGGTGAGTGCGACCGCCGGGACGTCCCGCGGTCCGGAGCCGATGTCCGCTCCCGCCGACGCCAGGACCGACTGCCGTCCCGGCGTCGGGGACGTCGTGGTCCCCGTCGTTCCCCGGGGCTCACTGCCGGTGGTCGTGGGGCCCGGCGGGGCCGCCAGCCCTGTCGCAGCACTCGTCCCGACCGGTCCCCCGGTCGTCGGCGTCCCCGGCCCTCCTGACGTTCCCGGCGCCCCTGACGTCCCGGCGGGAGAGCACGCCGCGACACCCAGGGCGCCGATGACGCCGGCGGCGGCAGCGAGCACGGTGCGGCGGGATGCCGCGTGGCCGGCGGAGTCGCCCTCGGATGCGGAGGCGTCTGCAGGGGCAGGCAGCTCGCTGGCGTCCGGCCCGTCGGGCACGGCGGTGTCCGGTTGCGGATCCGTCATCCCGGCCGTCCGGTCGAGTGGCCGACACGAGCTCGCGCCGGCACCGACAGCGGCGAGACCGACGCCTGCCGCTGGTGGTCTCGACCCCGTGGCTCGGCCGAGGCGACGCGACGGTCGTCGAGGACGAGGGCGAGGGGTGTCTGCCCGGCGCCCCGACCCCACGGGTCGTCGGCGAACATCTGCTCCAGACGGGCGACGGCGGTCGCTGCGTCCGTGCCGAGGACGGTGCACCCGCGATCGTCCGCGTCGACCACGACCGTGCCGCAGAACGTGGCGGCGAGCTCGTCCGGCAGGGCCTGACGAAGGGCCTTGCTGAGTAGGGCTGCCACGGCTGCGGGGTCCTTGGGGGCGAGCCTGATCGACGTGTTGGCTGCGCGTGCGGAACCCTGATTCGGTCCGTCGACGGCGCGCTCGTCTCTGCCCGCCACGATGCTGCCGACCACGGTGTCGAAGAGGCCACGGCGCCCCACCAGTCGTCCCGCGGCATCCGCCGCCGCGGCGGTGAGCAGGCGGGGCAGGCCCACCTCGTCGATCGCGAGCTGCATCGCGAAGGGCGAACCGAAACCGACGCCTGCACCAGTGCGGGTGGCGTGCCGGCTGAGCAGCCGCGCGATGCGGGTCACCGGGATGTCCCAGACGTCGAACGTCCGGTGCTGCGTCGTGGCCACGACCTCCCCGGAGACGAACACGTACCACCGCCGGGACCGGGCCCCGGCCGGTCGCTCGTCCCCCAGCACGTCGAGGTACGCGGTGACGTGCTCGACGACGAGGCTCGTCAGGTCGTCCTGGTCGGTGACGCGGGGCGCGCCGACCAGGTGCTGGCGCGCCAGCGAGCCGTCGGAGAGCACGAGGTCGACCCCCGTGCCGCGGCTGGTCCCGAGCGTGGAAACCGTTGCGGGCCGGGCCGACTCGTCAGGCTCGGGTCGTGGGTCGATGAACTCGCGCAGCCAGAGCTCGAGGTTGAGGATGCGCCAGAAGGCCATCGAATCCAGCGACCCTCGGCCGCTCAGCCACAGGTCGAACGCGCTGAGCACCTCCGCCTGGTCGAAGTACGGGCGGCGCGAGAACGACTCCGACAGGAACACCCGGTAGATCTGCTCGCGCTGCTCGTGGAACCACTCGTTCTGCGGCGTGGTGAACCCGATCTTGTTGCGGCGCCGCGTGATCGACGGCGGCAGGACGTCCTGCTCCGCGTCCCGCAGGACAGCCTTGTTCCAGCCCCCACTGATGATGGCGTCGTCGGGCATGGCGAAGACGGTGCGCACCAGCTGCGGGTCGAGGAAGGGCACGCGCCCCTCGACGGAGAAGCGCATGGAGTTGCGGTCCTCGTAGCGCAGCAGCGCCGGAAGGGACGCGACGAAGAGGTCGTGGACGAGCCGGTGGCGCAGGTCCGCCCCGGCCACGGCATAGCTGTCGTCGGCGTGGTCCGCGACGAACTCCGGTCGCAGCAGCTCGCCGAAGGATCCACCGCCACGGATGCGGGTCCGCAGCCGCGCCCGCACCACGGTGCCCAGCACGTCACGGGTGGCGAACGCCTCGGCGATGCCCGCCCGGCGGTCGCGTGCCAGCAGGTCGCGCAGGTGCGTCACGGTCTGGGGCACGTAGCCGGCGAGCATCTCGTCGGCGCCCTGCCCGTCGAGCATGACGGTGACGTGACGGCTCGCCTCCTTCATGACCCGGTACTGCGCGTACGGCCCCGTCGAGACGACCGGCTCCTCCTGCGTCCGCACGAAGTCGGCCAGGTCGGCGAACATCTCGTCGGACGTGGGCCGCACGCGGTGCGACTCGACCCGGTCCGAGCAGGCGGCGACCGCGTCGTCGACCCAGCGCTCCTCGTCGTTGCGGTAGCCCGAGAAGACCGCCGAGAAGGTCTGCTGACGGTGACCGACGGCCACGGCCGAGTCGTCGTGCGCAGTGAGCAGCCGGTCGATGCCGACGGCGATCGCCGAGCTGTCGAGGCCGCCGGACAGGGAGGTGCCCACGGGCACGTCGGCGCGCAGCCGCAGCGCGATGGACTCCTTGAGCCCCTCTCGCATCGCAGCGACGGTCTCGGGACCCGCGCCGGTGGCCGGCGGACGGGTCGCGACGAGATCCTGCTGCAGGGTGGCGAACTGGCGCCGTTCGAGACCGCGCGCGCTGATCGTGGCCATCTCCCCCGGCAGCAGCCGCTCGATGCCCTCGAAGAAGGTCGACGCCCCGTCGTCGTGCACCCGGTGGCGCAGGTAGCGGTAGATCGTGCGCTCGTCGGGCGCCGGGTCCCGCAGGCCGGTGGCGAGGATCGGCTTGATCTCGCTCGCGAAGAGCCACGCCTCGCCGGTCCCGCCCGACCCGCCCGCGCCGTCGTCCTGAGGCGTCACCCGGCTGAGGTGCAGCGGCTTGATCCCGAAGTGGTCGCGGGCCAGGGTCAGGGTCTGCTCGTCGCGGTCCCAGACGGCGAGGGCGAACATCCCGTTGAACCGGTCGAAGGCGTCGGCCCCCCACGCGGCATACGCCTGCAGCACGACCTCGGTGTCGCTCTGCGTCACGAACGTGCGCGACTCCGCCTCGAGCTGGGCGCGCAGCGCCCGGTAGTTGTAGACCTCGCCGTTGTACGCGAGGACGAAGCGCCCGTCGGCCGTGGCCATGGGCTGACGCCCGCCCTCACGGTCGATGATCGACAGGCGCTGGTGGGCCAGACCGACGGGACCGTCCACGAAAGTGCCCTGGTCGTCCGGTCCGCGGTGCCGCTGCGCCGCGCCCATCCGCTCGAGCAGCCCACGGTCCGGGCCGAGGCCGAAGTAGCCGGCGATGCCGCACACGGGCAGTCCCTCCCCCAACGTTTGTCTGACCGGCCATGTCTGACAGACGCGCCTGAAAGGACGCTGGGCGCAGGCCGCACGCTGGCCGGGCCCCACCAGTTTCCCAGCGTGCGCCGGACCTCGCCGGCCTTCGGTGGACCCTGGGTATGTGTCGCTCGTGACCCTTCCTACCGTCGCCTCGTCCGCCGCGACCGCGGAGCCGTCGTGATGGTGCGGCCCGTGCGCCTGGCTGACGAACCACAGGGCGACGAGACCGTCGAGGCGGTGCTCGCCGACCTCGACCCGCACGCCGATCCGCTCACCGCACTCGCGCTCGTACAGCGCCACCCGAGCGCCTTCCCGCTGCCCGGGCGCGGCGAGACCGCTGCGTTGTGGACCTCACTCGCGTCGGTCGCCGCCGTGAGCCTGACGGCCGCCCGCGCCGTCGAGCCGCACCTCGACGCGCTGTCGATCCTCGCCGAGGCACGCTCGGCCGGCCACGCGGTCCCGGACACCACCGAGGCGGCGACGTGGGGCGTCTTCGCGGCGGAGGGACCCGGGGTGCGGCTGACCGCGACGGACGACGGGGCCGACGGCGCCCTCGGTGCGCGTCTCGACGGCACCAAGCCGTGGTGCTCGCTCGCGGGCACCCTCTCGCACGCCCTCGTCACCGCGTGGGACGGGGAGACGACGCGGAGGTTGTATGCCGTCCCGCTGGGTCAGGACAACGGCGTGACGGTCCAGCCTGCGGCGTGGTTCGCCCGCGGCCTCCCGACGGTGATGAGCGGACCCGTGGCGTTCGAGCACAGCAGGGCCGCCCCCGTCGGGCCGACCGGGTGGTACCTCGAGAGGCCCGGGTTCGCCTGGGGCGCCATGGGGGTCGCGGCGATCTGGTTCGGTGGCGCGGTCGGGGTCGCGCGCCGGCTCGTCGGCGGCGGACGTGAGCCCGACCAGATCGCGCAGATGCATCTCGGCGCGGTCGATGCCGCTCTCTGGGCGGCGAGGGCGACGCTGGCCGACGCAGCGGTGCGCGTCGACGACGGGCGGGCGACCGGGCCCGACGGCTCGGCGCTCGCGCTCCGCGTCCGCCACGTCGTGGCCCGGGCCGCGGAGACGGTGCTCGAACGCGTCGGCCACGCGACCGGCCCCGCGCCGCTCGCCCTCGAGGACGACCACGCCGGACGGGTGGCGGACCTCCAGCTCTACCTCCGCCAGGAGCATGCCGAGCGTGACGAGGCGGCCCTCGGGCGACTCCTGCTCGACGGCGACCGGACCGGACCGCCGTGGTGACGGCACCCGGTAGTCCGGCCCGGGACTTCACCCATTCCGAGGCCGGCACCCCCGAGGCCCGCTGGCGCGAGAGTCCCGAGTGGGATCACGCGGTCCGCGTGGGTCGCCCGGCCGAGACCGGCGTTCGGCGCCTGATCGTCGTGGCGGCCCACCCGGACGACGAGACGCTGGGCGCCGGCGGTCTCATCCACCAGACGGCGCGGGACGGCCGCGAGGTCGTCGTCGTGCTGCTGACGGACGGCGAGGGATCGCACCCAGGGTCGCCCTCGACGAGTCCGGATGACTTGGCCCGGCTCCGGGTCGAGGAGTCCCGCGCAGCCCTGCGCCGCCTGGCCCCGGACGGGACGCTGCAGCGGCTGGGCCTGCCCGACGGGTCGGTCCACGACCACGCGGACGCCGTCGTGACGGCCCTCGTCGACGTCGTCGGGGAGGACGGCGGCAGCACGCTGCTCGTGGCTCCCTGGCGCGCCGACGGCCACTCCGACCACGACGCCGCCGGGCGCGCGGCGGCCGTGGCCGCGTGGCGCACCGACGCGACGCTGTGGGAGTACCCCGTCTGGCTCTGGCACTGGTGCGAGCCGGCGCAGGCGCCGTGGGCCGACCTCCAGGTGCTGCCCCTGCCCGACGAGGCGCGAGCGGCGAAGGACGCGGCCGTGGCCCTGCACCGGACCCAGGTGGCTCCGCTCTCGGACGCCGCAGGAGACGAGGCCGTGCTCCACGATGGCATGCTCGAGCACTTCCGCCGGGACGTCGAGGTTTACCTCCGGCTCGGGCCCGTGCGCGACGACACCCTGGAGCGACTCCACGACTCGGCCGACGACCCGTGGGAGGTGCGCACGAGCTGGTACGAGCAGCGCAAGCGGAACGTCACCCTGGCCGCGCTCCCCCGTCGCCGCTACTCACGCGCCCTCGAGGTCGGCGGCTCAGTCGGAGCGCTCGCCGCAGAGCTGTCCCGGCGGTGCGACCGGCTCACCGTCGTCGACGAGAGCGCCAGCGCGACCCGTGCCGCGCGGCAGCTCCTCGACTCGGCGGATGGCGTCGGCGCGGTGTCCGTCGAGCAGCGGCGCGTCCCCGAGGAGTGGCCGGACGGCCGCTTCGACCTCGTCGTCGTCTCCGAGGTGGGCTACTTCCTCAGCCCGAAACGCCTGCGGCAGCTGGTCGCTCGCGTCGAGGCCTCGTTGGACGAGGACGGTGCGGTCGTGCTCTGCCACTGGCGGCACCCGGTGCGCGGCTGGCCACTCGACGGGGCACGCGTGCACGAGATCTGGCGCGATGCCTCCCGGACGCCCGTCGTCGTGACGCACGTCGAGGACGACTTCCGGCTGGACGTGCTCTCCCGCACCGCGGCGCACCGGGCGGGGTCGTCGTGAGCGCCGCTGCACCAACCGGAGACCTGACGCACGTGCACGTCGTCGTACCCGCCAACGACGAGGAGGAGCTGCTGCCCCGCACGCTCTCGACGCTCGACGCCGCCGTGGCCGAGCTCCGCCGCGCGCGCCCGGCCATCGCGGTGGACGTGACGCTGGTGCTCGACGCGTGCACCGACGGGTCGCGTGACGTCGCCCGTCGACACGCGGACGTGCGCTTCGTCGAGGTGGGCTGTCGCAACGTCGGTGCCGCTCGGGCGCAGGGCGTCGCGTCCGCGACGGACTGGGTGCCGGCCACGGAGCGCGGTCGCCACTGGGTGGCCAACACCGACGCGGACTGCGCCGTCCCCGCCGACTGGCTCGTGCGCCAGGCGATCCTGGCCGATGCCGGGGTGGACCTCGTGACCGGCACGGTCGAGCCCGACCACCACGACCTCGACCCTGCCGTCCTGGCGCGATGGCGATCGCTCCACCAGCTCCGCGAGGGGCACCACCACGTCCATGGCGCCAACCTCGGCGTGCGCCTGTCGAGCTACGTGGAGTGTGGCGGCTTCGAGGCCCTCGTCCTGCACGAGGACGTGGGTCTCGTCGAGCGCGTGCGCGCCTCGGGCGGCACCTGCGTGGCCTCCGACGCCCTGCACCTTCGGACATCCGGTCGTATGCGTGGGCGCGCCGGGCGGGTTCGCGCACTTCCTCAGCGAGCTCGACCAGAGCACGTCGCTCGCCGGCTGAGGCGGGTCGGTCAGGGTGCGGAGCGGTCAGGGCGCGGAGCGGTCCACCCCTGCCGAGGCCCGCTCCGCGAGGATCGCCAGCCGTTGCAGGGACTCCCGGTTGCGGCGGTCGAGCACGAGATCCCGAGCGGCCTTGGGGAACAGGGTCGCAGGGCCCTTGGTGGCGTCCTCCTCCATCGTCACGTCGGTGCCGGCACCGTTGGGGCGACACGAGATCCGCACGATGCCCTCCCCCGAGGGCCAGGCGCGCACCGTCAGCTCGAGGAGGGCCGGACGCTCGCAGGCGCGGACGGTCGTCGCGTCGTCGATGAGCATCGGCCAGGCACCCACGGAGTGGTGGATGTGGGAGCCCTCCGCCGGCCAGCCGGGCGTGACGTCTCGCACGCGCGAGGCCCCGACCACCCACTGGCTGTAGCTCCAGCCATCGGACAGCACGTCGAAGACGGCGTCAGGCGTGGCGTGGATCGTCCGGGTCGTGGTGCTCATGTGCGCCTCCAGGGGGATCGGATCTTGTGTTGCCACAGGGCGGCTCGGGCGGCATTGGCGCCGCACGCGCCGTGCACGCCGCCGCCGGGATGGGCCGAGGCCGATGCGAGGTAGAGCCCCTTGACCGGTGTCTCGGGCCGTCCGGAACCCGCGACGGGGCGGAAGACGAGCTGCTGGTGCAGACCGGCGGTGCCACCGTTGATGGCGCCTCCCACGAGATTGGCGTCGCGGGCCTCGAGCTCGCGCGGACCGAGCACCCGACGGGCGATGATGCGGTCCCGGAAGCCCGGGGCGCGGCTCTCGATGCGCTGCTCCATGCGCTCGGCCATCGCGTCTAGGTCCGCCTCGTCCCAGGTGCCACGCACCCCGCGCAGGTCGGACCTGCCGGCCCCCGCATCACCCCGAACTCGTTGTGGCACATGGGTGTACGCCCACAGGGCCTCGTGCCCCAACGGCACCCGGCTTGGGTCGGCGACGCCCATCTGGCCGACGAGGAGGAACGGCTGCTCCGGCACGAGTCCGGCGGCGACCTGGCTCCCCGAGAGGCTCAGTCCGTCCAGCGAGTCCGCGATGTGCACGGTGCCCGGTGACAGCTCGGGCGCACCCGCCCACGGGACGGCGGCGTCGAGGGCCCAGTCCACCTTGACCGTCGAGGGGTCCCACTCGAAACGGCCCATGCGATGCCGCAGCCTGGTCGGAAGCTGGTCCCACGGCACGAGGCCGCCGTAGAGCGCAGGCGCTGACACGTCGGCGAGGACGGCCCGTCGGACGGAGAGCTCACGGGACGCAGTCCGCACGGCGACCGCGCGACCGTCCTGCACGCGTACGCCCTCGGCTCGTTCCCCGAGGCACATCTCGCCTCCGCGGGACTCGAGGCGACGGACCATGGCCGCCGAGAGCTCGCCGGCACCGCCACGCGGGACCGGGAAGCCCACGGTCTGCCCGAGCAGGGCGAGCAGGAGTCCCATGGCGGCTGAGCCGGGCGACTCGAGCCCGATGTCGGCGTGGGCCGAGTTGCCCGCGACGAGCATGCGGGCGGCCTCGCCGCGGAAGAGCTTCTCCGTCAGGCTGCGGGCAGGCATGAGCATCTCGCGCACCAGCTCCATGCCCCCGGGCCTCAGGACCTGGCGCCCCAGCCCCGCACCCCCGCGCACGGGAGGGAACGGGCTGAGCAGGCAGCGGATGAGGTCGTCCCCGACGCGGTCCCAGGTGTCGCAGAGCGCCAGCCAGCTGTCGCCGTCGCCGGGGGCCTGCTCGTCGAGTGCCGCAGCGGTCGCTCCCCGGTCGCGGTGGAGCACGCCCCACCGACCGTCGGGGAAGGCGTGGCCGAGCACGGAGGGCGCCTGGACCCATTCGAGGCCGTGCTCCTCGAGGCCGAGACCACGGATCGTCGGGGACCCGGCGGCGAGGGGGTAGAACGAGCTGAAGGTGTCGTGGACGTGGCCCGGCGCGACCGAGTCGTCGCTTCGGACGGCGCCCCCGGGAGTCTGCTGCTCCTCGAGGACGACGACCGACCAGCCGGCGTCCACGAGCAGGTTGGCGGCCACGAGCCCGTTGGGCCCGCTGCCGATGACCACGGCATCCGTCGTCGTCACGATGTCCTCTCGTCCGGTGGTCGTGCCGTACCCGCTGCCCTCGGGGGCTAACCGGGCGTTTGCGACACGCCCGCACCGGGCACGTCGCCTGCATGGATCCGACGACACCGGGGAGCCCGGCGATGCCCCAGACCTCTCCCCCGACGCCGGTCGTCCTCGTCACGGGCGCGTCCAGCGGGGTGGGCCTCGCGGCCGCCCACGAGCTCGCGCGACGCGGCCGCCGACTGGCCCTGCTCGCCCGCGGCGAGGAGCCGTTGCGACGGGCCGCCGAGGAGTGCCGCGCCCTCGGCGCCCCGTCGGTCGTGGTCCTGCCCGCCGACGTGCGCGACGACGCAGCCGTCGCGCGTGCGGTCGCCCAGGTCGTGCGGCTCGAGGGGAGCCTGGACGGCGTGGTCAGCTGCGCAGGCGTCGTGGCCTACGGGCGACTCGAGGAGCTGTCCGCGGACCTCTTCGACGCCGTGGTGCAGGCCAACCTGCTGGGCTCGGCCAACGTGCTGCGGCACGCGCTCCCGCACCTGCGCGCCCGGCGCCGTGGCTCGGTCGTGCTCGTGGGGTCGATGATCGGCCACATCGCCGTCCCTACGATGGGCGCCTACACCGTGAGCAAGTGGGGCGTGCGCGCGCTCGCGCGGCAGGCGCTCGTCGAGAACCGCGACGTGCCGGGCCTGCACGTCTCCTACGTCTCGCTGCCCGGCATCGACACGCCCATCTACCGACAGGCGGCGTATGCCGGGGGGCCGGCCGGGCAGCCGCCACCGGTCGTGTGGTCGGCCGAGAAGGCGGGCGGGCTCGTGGCCCACGTCCTCGAGCACCCGCGGCCGGTCACGCACGGCGGCGCCTTCGACCGGGTCACCCGGCTCGGCTTCGTGCTGCTCCCGCGGGTCTTCGACGCCTGGGTCGGGCCCCTGTTCGGCCGGCTCGCGTCCGACCGGTCCGACGTCATGCCGCCGACGGAGGGGAACGTGCGGCGCAGCGTCCCCGGGTCGAACCGCCTTGATGGCGGCCACGGTTCGGGAGTCGGCTCCGCCATCAGGCCCGTGAGCACTGCGGTGCGGCGCGGTCTCGGTCGTCGGACGTAGTCCCGTCACGGCCGGCCTCCCGGACGGGCGTCCACCCCGGGCGAGCAGGGCACGCGGGGCTTCAGTCCCGGCCGTGCTGCTCCGTCTCCGTCCTGGCCAGCTCCTCGGGGATCGCCAGGACGACGTCACGGGCCAGGAATCCCGGTCGTGACCGCTCGAGGCGCTCCCCCGCCCGGGCGTGGATCCACGCGCCCCACAGAGCCGCCACCTGGGGAGATGCGCCCCGCCCCACCAGTCCGGCGACGGCGCCTGCCTTGACGTCACCGGAGCCCGCTGTGGCGAGCGAGGTCGGGCCGGCGTCGGAGCACCAGGCGTCACCGTCAGCCGTGGCGACGTAGGAGGTGTCGCTGCCGCTGAGGACGACGGCCCCTGTCGCTTCCGCGAGCTCGCGGACTGCAGAGAGCAGGTCCTTCTCGACCGCCTTCTCGGACCGTCCCAGCATGGCGGCGACCTCGGTGACGTTGGGGGTGAGCAGCACCCGGCCCGCGAGATGACGCACTCCGTCGGCGCGGTCCGTCAGATAGGCCGTCCCGAGCGCGTCGAGGACGAGGTCGACCTCGATCTGCGGGATGACGTGCGCCAGGAAGAGATTCGCGGCCTCAGGGTCCCCGAGTCCGCAACCGGCCAGCACGACGTCGGCGCCTTCGGCGAGCTCGACCACGCGGTCGGCACCGGCAACGGCGAGCTCCCCGTCGTTCGTGGCGGGCAGGGGCTCGACGAAGGCCTCCGGCAGCGCTGCGGCCACCGCGGCCGCGGTGTCCTCGGCCGTGGCGACCTGCACCTTGCCGGCACCGAGGCGCAGCGCGGTCTCGGCGGCCAGCAGGACGGCTCCCGGTGTCTGGCGGGCGCCTCCGACCACCAGCACCGTGCCGCGCGCGGACTTGTCCCCGTCGGTGGCCGGCAGCGGCATGCTCCGCAGCAGCTGAGGGTCGACGGGCACGGGTGTCTCGTTCTGCATGTCAGGCGCTCCCTCGTTCTACGGCGGGCTCGGGCGTGGGCTCACGGGTGTTCTCCACCGCCGAGACGTCGAGGTGCCGGGTGTCTGCGAAGCTGACGAGCTCGAGGCTCGCGCCGTCCCGGCGCCGGTAGCGGGTCAGCGAGCAGTTGCCCAGCGGCTCGTTGCGGTCGACGTCGAGGAGGGTCTGCTCGTCGAGCCCCTCGAGCACGAGCCGGAAGCTCATGATCACCGCCTGGTGGGTGAAGACCCACACCCGGCGGTCCGGGTAGACCTGTGCGAGGTCGCGGACGACGTGGCGCACCCGCAGCGCGACGTCGGTCCAGCTCTCACCTCCCGGCGGCCGGTAGTAGAACTTCCCCAGACGGGCCCGCCGCTCCGCCTCGTCCGGCAGGGTCTCGCGGATCCCGACGCCGGTGAGCCCGTCGAGGATGCCGAGGTCACGCTCGCGCAGCCGCTCGTCGAGGACGGGGTCGAGCCCGACCGCCGAGGCGACGACGTGCGCCGTCGAGGCAGCCCTGGCGTACGGCGAGGAGAGCACCACCTCGGGTGCGTCGGCTTCACCCGTCGCCACATGGCGGGCGAGCACCTGCGCCTGTCGTTCTCCGCGCTCGGACAGCGGGGTGTCAGGGTCCCGGGTGTCGAGCTCCAGGCGACCGGCGCCGCGTCGGCGAGCATCGTCGTCGGCGACGTTGCCGACGCTCTCGCCGTGGCGCACGAGCACGAGCTCCGCGACCTGCGGGCCTGCTGGTTCGGCGGTTGCACGGCCGGGTCCTGCCTCAGTGGGTTCGAACGACACGCAGACTCCTCCTCGTCGACGGACGCCCCCGAGGGGCGCCCGGTCCCGCTGCCGGGTGCCTGACGGGTACCCACCACGCGCCGACCCAACCGGGGACCTCATGCCGGTCACGCCACGCACCCGGTGCGGTCCACGGACGGGCTCGCGCGCAGAGGGAGCTCGTTGGCCGTCGGGCGGGATGGGTACGAGAACCACGAGGGGCAGCCACCGGCGCCCCGACACCAGATGAGCCACACCCGGAGGAGCCCACATGTCGACGGACGCCATCGTCCTGCTCAAGGAGGACCACCAGGAGGTCCGCAAGCAGTTCCGAGCGTTTCGCAAGGCCGACCTGACGCCCGTGCAGAAGCAGGGGATCGTCGACACGATCCTCGAGCTGCTGACCGTGCACACCTACATCGAGAACGAGGTGATGTACCCACGCGTCCGTGAGCTGCTGCCCGACCTCGAGGACGACGTGCTCGAGTCGTACGAGGAGCACCACGTCGCGGACGTGCTCTGCGTCGAGCTCTCCACCATGGACGCGACGGACGAGCGCTTCGACGCCAAGACGACGGTCCTCATCGAGAACGTCGAGCACCACATGCAGGAGGAGGAGCAGGACTGGTTCCCGAAGGTCCGAGAGGGGCTCGGGCGCAAGCAGCTGCAGGAGCTCGGTGAGGAGCTGCTGGCGGCGAAGAAGAAGGCTCCGCGACGTCCGGAGCAGCCGAGCGCCATGAAGAAGGCCATCGACGCCGTCGTCTCCTGACGACACCGGCGATACCCAGCAATCGAGAGAAGGAGCACCCTGTGAGCGGACAGATCCCACCCATCCCCATCGAGACCGAGCCCGACAGCCCGTGCGACTGCGCCAACTGCCCTGAAGGCTGCACGTGCGACTCGTGCAGCTGCGAGGACTGCACCTGCTCGCGCTGCAGCCACGCAGCCTGACCCTCGCGCGCACACGTCGCGTCCTCGGGTGGCACGAACCCACCCGAGGACGCGACCTGCGTGTCGTGGCTGTACCTCGGTGAACCCACCTCCTCCTTCAGCTCAGGTGACCCGTCCGGGCTGGTCCTCGCCCGAGCGGGGGCGAGCGCTCCCGCTCCGGCTGGCGTGACGGCATACGCCATGAACGACTCGCGACCCGGACCGCCTCGGAGACGACGCGCCCGTCCGGATCCTTGCCCGGTTCGGTCGGCTCGCCCCGGCGCGGCGGAGGCACCCGGGGCTGCTCCGGCCATCCGGCGGCGACGATCGCCTCGAACTCGGCGGCCAGCAGCTCCTCGTCGGCGCACATCAGCTCGACGAAGAGCTCGTCGACGGCCTCCTCGACGGCCTGCTCGACGGCAGGGAAGGGGTCGTCAGGGAGGATCGGCGTGACCACGACCGCCACCGCCTCAGCTCGTGATGGCCTGACGCTCGTCCTGCTGGGCGATGGCGATCTTGCGCGGCTTGGCCTTCTCCGCCACAGGGATCGACAGGGAGAGGACTCCTGCGTCGTAGCTCGCCTCGATGCGCTCGGTGTCGAGGCTGTCGCCGAGCACGAGCTGCCGGCTGAAGACGCCCCTCGGACGCTCGGCGGCGATGAGGTCCGCGTCGCTCGCCCGCGGCGGCCGCTCGGCCTTGACGGTCACGACGTTGCGCTCGACGTCGAGGTCGATCGAGCGCGGGTCGACGCCCGGCAGGTCGAGCTCGACGTGGAAGGTGTCACCGTCGCGCCAGGCGTCCATCGGCATGGCCGAGGGTCGGGCGAGGGTGCCGGCCGCCCCGAAGGCGAGCTGGGCCACGCGGTCCAGGTCTCGGAAGGACTCTCGGAAGGGGTCGGTGCGCATCAGCATCGTCTTCACCTCCATCGTGTCAGGTGATGCTCCACGGTGACCATGATCGCCCGTTGCGATCTATGGCATGCGCTATAGATTTTTTGTAGCACCCACGAGATGATCGTGCAAGAGGTCGCGGCGAGGAACGTCGGACCCCTCACGGGATCCCAGGAGAGGAGGCGAGCGGACGTGCCGAGCCGACCCGATTCCGACCCCGCCAACGACCCCGCGAACGCCCCTGCGAACGACCCTGCGAACGACCCCGCGAACGACCCTGCGAACGACCCTGAGGACGACCTCGATCGTGGCGTGTACGGCATCACCGTGGCCGCCGAGCTCGTCGGCCTCGAGGCGCAGAGCCTGAGGCTCTACGAGTCACGAGGCCTGCTGACCCCGGACCGCACGAGTGGAGGCACACGCCGCTACAGCGCCAACGACGTGACGAGGCTGCGGCGGATCGCCGAGCTCATGGCGACCGGCGTCAACCTCACCGGCGTCGGCATGCTGCTCGACCTGCAGGACGAGAACACCCGGCTGCGCAGGGAGATCGACGCCCGACCGGATGGACGGCCCCGGCCGCGGGCCACGGCGCGGCAGTCCGGCGCCTGATCGGCGACGGCCGAGCTCAGCGCTCCGGATCGGCGACGAGATCGACCTCGACCTCGTCGCCGGCGCCGCGGCCGGTCTGCTTCCGGGTCTCCGCGTTGAACGAGACGAGGTAGCGGCCGTCCATGACCCCGATGGTCGTCCGATAGGTGTAACCACCGTCGATCGTGACGATGACCGGCACGCGCTTCCCGCGGCCGAACGCCAGCACGGTCGACTCGGGCACCACGATGCCGACGTTGTTGCCGCCGGTGGACTCGAGCACCGTCCTGAAGGTTGTCATGTGAGCGACACTAGTGGCCGGGGCGACGCACGAGGCCAGCCTTGACCCTGGGCTTTGCAGATGAACTGGCCCGCGAGGTGATTGGCCGCTCAGGACCGCTTGGCGACGAACTCGACGAGCGTGCCGTCGGGGTCACGCACGACGGCGTTGCGGTTGCCGTTGCCGGTGTCGTGCGGGGCCGTCAGCGCGGTCACGCCTGCGGCCGTGACCGCGTGGAACGTGGCGTCCACGTCGTCGACCCAGAAGACGAGCGACATCGCCGCGCGCCCGGTCTCGACCTCGATACCGTGCACGCGCTTCGCCGCCTCTGCCGAGCTGATCGCCAGGACGAAGCCACCGGCCCTCATCTCGACGTGCTCGGGGACTCCCTCCCTCGGCGTCCGAAAGTACTCGGGCAGCCCGAGCACGCCTTGGTAGAAGCCCAGAGCCTTCTCGATGTCCTGGG
Organism: Terrabacter tumescens; assembly: GCF_014646815.1. Classification (GTDB taxonomy): domain Bacteria; phylum Actinomycetota; class Actinomycetes; order Actinomycetales; family Dermatophilaceae; genus Terrabacter; species Terrabacter tumescens. The sequence goes on along the minus strand of NZ_BMNZ01000001.1, from coordinate 348,449 downwards.
TGAACACGTTGACCAAGCCGGAGGTGACCACGTGCCCACGCTAGGCGACCGACTCGCGACGCGCAGTGCGGACGCCCGGCCATCCCCGTGCCGGTGCCCGCGCGTCGGATCACCCTGTGGAGGAACCGCCCGGACGTGCCGCGTCGAGGAGCTGCGCCAGATGCACGGACGGCCGTTCGCGCAGGTCCGCCACCTGGGTGCGGCACGAGAAGCCGTCGGCCAGCACGACCGCATCGGGCGCCGCGTCGATCGCGGGCAGCAGGTTCTGGCCCGCCACGGCGACCGACACCTCGTAGTGGCCGATCTCGACCCCGAAGTTGCCGGCGAGCCCGCAACAGCCGGACAGGGTCTGGACCGTCGCTCCGGTGGCGGCGAGCAGGTCGGCGTCGGCCTTCCAGCCGAGGACCGCGTGGTGGTGGCAGTGCGGCTGGGCCACGACGGTCGTGCCCGTCAGGTCCGGGGCCGTCCAGTCCGGCGTCTCGGCGAGCAGCTCCGACAGCGTGCGGACGCTCGACGCCACGAGGGCGGCGTCCTCGTCGCCGGGGAGCAGCTCGTGGATGTCCGAGCGCAGCACCGCCGTGCAGGACGGCTCGATGCCGACGACGGGGATGCCGGCCCGCGCGTCGGGGGCGAGCGCGGCGACGGTCTTCCGCAGGATGCTCCTGGCCGAGTCCAGCTGTCCCGTCGTGATCCAGGTGAGGCCGCAGCACACCGAGCCGCTCGGCAGCCTCGGCTCGTAGCCGGCGTCGCGCAGCACCCGGACCATGGACTCGGCCACCTCGGGCGAGAAGGAGTCCGTGAACGAGTCGGCAAACAGCACAACGGGTTTCAGCTCGGACCGTCGTGGCGCGAAGGTGCGACGGAAAGGCCTCGCGGCGAAGGCCGGGATCGTGCGTCGGCGGTCGACGCCCGCCATCCACAGGGCCACGGGCTTGAGGAGCGGCAGGGTGAGAGCTCGGTTGGCCACCCCGGGCACCCGTCCGGCGAGGCGTGACCACATCGGCAACTTGCCGAGCGTGTAGTGGGAGCGAGGGCGCAGCCGACGACGGTACGTCTGGTGCAGCACCTCGGACTTGTAGGTGGCCATGTCGATGCCGGTGGGACAGTCCGACGCGCACCCCTTGCACGACAGGCACAGGTCCATCGCGTCGTGGACGGACGGGTGCGACCAGGGCAGCTCACCGCGGACGACCTCCTGGAGCACCCGCGCGCGTCCGCGCGTGGAGTCCTTCTCCTCACGGGTCGCGAGGTACGAGGGACACATGACGCCACCGGCCGCTGAGTTGTCGGCCCGGCACTTGCCGACCCCGGTGCAGCGGTGCACCGCCTGGGCGAGGTTCCCGTCGTCGTGCGGGTAGGCCATCGCCAGGCTGAGGACCGGGAAGTGGCCGGCCGGTCGCACGTCGGCGTCCACCGGGTCGGGATCGACGAGCACGCCGGGGTTGAGCAGGTTGCCGGGGTCGAAGGCGTGCTTGATGCCGCCGAAGAGCGCGATCGCGTCGGCGGAGTACATGTGGGGCAGCAGCTCGGAGCGGGCTCGTCCGTCGCCGTGCTCACCGGACAGAGATCCTCCGAATCCGCCTACCAAGCGGGCGGATTCGGTGAGGAACTCGCGCATGGTCGCCGTGCCGTGCGGTTGGTCGAGCGGCAGGTCGAGCCGGACGTGCATGCAGCCGTCGCCGAAGTGGCCGAACGGTGCCGAGGTCATGCCGTAGGAGCTGACGAGCTCGTCGAAGGCGGCGAGGTACTCCCCCAGCCGAGCGGGCGGCACCGCGGCGTCCTCCCACCCGGGCCAGGCCGGCTTGCCCGACGGGGCCCGGCCGGCGAGCCCGGCACCGTCCTCTCGGATGCGCCACAGTCGTGCCTGCACGCGCGGGTCCTGGACGACGACCGCGTCGTCAGCGAGGCCCTCCCCGACCAGCGCGCGGGCTCGGGCGGTGACCTCACCGAGGTCCTCACCCGCGAACTCGACGAACAGCCAAGCCTGCCCGCGTGGCAGAGGCGGGATCGCATCGGGGCCGCGACGCGCACGGAGGACGTCGATGAGTCGGGAGTCGAGGCCCTCGCAGGAGGTCGGACCGTGCGCGACGACTGCGGGCGCGGCCTGTCCGGCGCTGACGATGTCGCGGAAGCCGAGGACGACGACGACGCGCACCGGCGCGTCGACGACGAGCTTGACGGTCGCCTGCGTGATGACGCCGAGCGTCCCCTCCGAGCCGACGAGGGCCTGGGTGAGGTCGAAGCGCTCGGGCAGCAGGTGGTGCGCTGCATAGCCGGAGACCTGTCGCCCGAAACGGTCGAACTCGGTGCGCGCCGTCGAGAGGTGACGCGACATCACGGCACGGACGCCGGCGATCACGTCGTCGGCTCCCCGGGCACACGGCATACCACTCTCGTCGTAGCCGGTGGAGAGGAACTGCCCTGCGGCAGTGAGGAGCTCGAGTCCCGCGACGTTGTCGGAGGTGCGTCCGTAGGCCAGCGAGCGGGAGCCGCACGCGTTGTTGCCGATCATCCCGCCGATCGTGCAGCGTGGGTGCGTCGAGGGATCGGGACCGAAGCGTATGCCGTGCGGGGCGGCCGCCTTCTGCAGCACCGCGTGCACGGTCCCCGGCTCCACGACGGCCGTGCGGGTCTCGGGGTCGACGGACAGCACGCGGCCCAGGTGACGGGAGAAGTCGAGCACGACACCACGACCGACCGCGTTGCCCGCTACCGACGTCCCGGCACCGCGGGACGTGACCGGGACGCCCGTCTCGCGCGCGACGGCCAGGGTGGCGGCGACGTCGTCGACGCCACGCGGTCGCACGACGGCGAGCGGGGGGATGCGGTAGAGCGAGGCGTCGGAGGAGTACATGCTGCGCGTCCCCGCGTCGGCGCGGACCTCGAGCCCGGCGCGCTCGAGCGCGCGCACCACGTCAGCAACCACCTCGACCATGAGTAACATGTTACGCATGGTTCGGTTGTCCCTCTCCCCCGGCGCACCCTCGCTGGCCGACGCGGTCGTGGACTCGATCCGGGCCGGCGTCGTCGCGGGCGAGCTCGTGCCGGACCGGACCTACTCCGTCTACCAGCTCGCCGAGGTGCTCGACGTCTCGCGCAGCCCGGTCCGGGAGGCACTCCTGAGACTGGCCGAGGCCGGGCTCGTCGAGATCGAGCGCAACCGCGGCTTCCGGGTGGTGCTCCCCCGGGCCAGCGACATCCTCGAGATCTTCGAGATCCGCCTCGCCCTCGAGCCCGACGCCGCACGCCGCGCCGCCGAGCACGCGAGCGACGACGAGCACGCAACCATCAGGGCGGCCTTCGAGGCCCTGGGCGCAGCCGTCCACGACGAGGACCGCTTCTGGGTCGCCGACCAGCACCTGCACGACTGCCTGGTGCGGGCCGGCGGCAACTGCCGCGCTGCCGCGATCATCGAGCGGCTCCGGGCCACGACCGCCCTGCTCGGCCCGCCGACGACCACCGCCGGCCGCACCCTGCCGGAGATCTGCGACGAGCACGAGCCCATCGTCGCGGCGGTCCTGGCGCGCGACGGCGCCGCGGCGGAACGCGCCATGCGCCACCACCTCGAGCACACCGGCCGACTCCTGGCCCGCACCCTGCGGGCCGACCCTGCTGCGCCAGCCGGCGTCTCACAGAGCGCCCACCGGCGCGCCGCGGCCGCCCGATGAGGCAGCCTGAAGAGCGACACGACCCGACCACCACGATCACGACGACCACGACACCAAGGAGAAGACACGCGTGAAGGTGCTGCTGCTGGAGAACGTCCACTCCGTCGCCCAGGAGACGTTCCGCCGCCACGGCTTCGACGTCGAGACGCGCACGGGATCCTTGGGCGAGGCCGAGCTCATCGAGGCCCTGCAGGGTGTCTCGGTCGTCGGGATCCGGTCCAACACCAAGGTGACCCGCGCCGTCCTCGACGCCGCCCCCGACCTGCGCGCCATCGGCTGCTTCTGCATCGGCACCAACCAGGTCGACCTCGAGCACGCGACGAAGCTCGGCATCGGCGTCTTCAACGCGCCCTTCTCCAACACCCGCAGCGTCGTGGAGCTCGTCATCGGTGAGATCCTCGCCCTCGCACGGCGCCTCCCCGAGAAGACGCAGCGGATGCACGACGGCGTCTGGGACAAGTCGGCCAAGGGCGCCTACGAGACCCGCGGCCGCACGCTCGGCATCGTGGGCTACGGCAACATCGGCACGCAGCTGTCCAACATGGCCGAGGCCATCGGCATGCGCGTCGCCTTCTTCGACACCGCGGACCGTCTCGCGCACGGCAACGCCCAGCGCATGGGCTCGCTCGACGAGCTCCTCGAGGAGTCCGACGTCGTGAGCCTCCACGTCGACGGCCGCCCCGGCAACGCCGGCCTGTTCGGCGCGGAGCAGTTCGCCAAGATGAAGCCCGGCTCGGTCTTCATCAACGCCTCGCGAGGCATGGTCGTCGACGACCTCGCCCTGCGCGAGCACATCCTGAGCGGTCACCTGTCGGGCGCCGCGATCGACGTCTTCCCGGTCGAGCCCAAGGCGCAGGGTGACCTCTTCGAGTCGCCCCTCCGCGGCCTGGACAACGTCATCCTCACGCCCCACGTCGGCGGGTCGACCGAGGAGGCACAGGAGGAGATCGGCACCTTCGTGTCGAGCAAGCTCTCGGCATACATCCTCGACGGCGCCACCGCGCTGTCCGTGAACCTCCCCGACGTCGCCCCCGCCGCACGCGAGGGGGCGTTCCGGATCGCGCTGCTCCACCGCAACGTCCCGGGAGTCCTCGCCTCGATCAACCGCACCCTCGCCGAGGCAGGCGCCAACGTCATCGGCCAGTCGCTCGCGACCCGCGGCGAGCTCGGCTACGTCGTCACTGACACCGACGACCACGTGACTCCCGAGACCCTCGAGTCGCTGCGCCACGTCGCCGAGGCCGTCCACCTCGAGACCTGGCACCAGGACACCTCGGCCTGACGGTCGACGGTCTGGCGGTCGGGTCCGCGGCAGGGCTCGCCCTGCCCGCTCCCTGGCTCGCCTGCACCGTCCAGGTGGACCCCGACCCGGACACCCTGGTGGTGCGCGGCGCCAACCATTCCGCACGCGCAGCCGCAGCCTCGACCTGACCGGCCCGCTTCTGAGAGCGGCGATCGTGCTCGAGCGGACGGGCCCTGCTGCTCGGCCGTCGGCGTACGGCAGAGTGAGTCGGTAGTCCGGCGACCCACGGGAGCCGCCGGCCCAGGACCACGCGGGAAGAGGCGGAGCAGTGCGCGAGGACGCGAGCGTGATGCACGTCGACGCCGACGCCTTCTTCGCCTCGGTCGAGACCCGGCACAAGCCGTCCCTGGCGCGGTCCCCGGTCCTCGTCGGCGGGACCGGCCCACGAGGGGTCGTCGCCACCGCGAACTACGAGGCGCGCGCCGTCGGGTGCCGGTCGGCGATGCCGATGTCCCAGGCGCGGGTCCTGTGCCCGGCCGCGACCGTGCTCACGCCCCGCTTCCCCGCGTACGCCGCACACAGCGCCCTGATCATGGGCACGCTGCGGCAGCTGTCACCGCTCGTGCAGCCCGTCAGCCTCGACGAAGCGTTCGTCGACCTGGCCGCGGGACCGTTCGCTGCCGACCCGGTGACGGCCGCTGACCTGGCACGCCGGCTCATCTACAACCGGTCCGGGCTGGTGGTCTCCGTCGGGCTGGGGCGCTCGAAGCTCATCGCCAAGCTGGCGTCCGACGCGGACAAGCCGCACGGGTTCACCGTCGTGCCCGGTGAGAACGAGGACGAGTTCCTCATGCCGAAGCCGGTGGGCGCCCTGTGGGGTGTCGGCCCTGCCACGGAGGCCACCCTTCGCACCCTGGGCATCCGCACCGTCGCCGACCTGCGCGCAGCCGGGCGTGATGACCTGGTGCGGGTCCTCGGGGACGCCGCAGGATGGAACCTGTATCGGCTCGCGCGCGGGGACGACCCCCGCCCTGTCGTCGTGGAGCGCGAGGCCAAGAGCGTGGGTGCAGAACGGACCTTCGCCCAGGACCTGCTCCGGTGGGAGCTGCCGGGCGCGCTCGAGGACGTCCTCGCACGGGCGCTGCGCCGGCTCGGGCGCCAGGGTGGTGGGGCACGGACGGTCACCGTCAAGGTCCGCCTGTCCGACTTCACCACCCTGACCCGCTCGGTCACCCTGGCCCACCCGACCGCCGAGGCCGATCAGCTGCGCGAGGCGGCAGACGCGGCGCTGACGGCGGCGAACCCGGTCGAGCCGGTCCGCCTCCTGGGGGTGTCCCTGTCCGGGCTGACCCACTGGGCCCAGCTGCGTCTGCCGCAGGACGAAGCCGACGGCGCTGCTGTCGACGGCCTCATGGCCTCGGAGGACCTCGCAGAGGCGCCCACCGTCAGCTCGGCGTCGCCGGATCGTGTCCCGACGCCGGACGAGAGCCACCTCCTGGACGATGCACCGCCCGATGAGGCCGTCGGCCGCCCCGCTCTGGAGGACGATGCGGACGACGGGGACGAGGAACGGCTGCCGGCACCCCTGACCCCACACACCGTCGCGCTCGGCCTCGACGTCTCGCACCCGCATCACGGCGCGGGCTGGGTGGTGCGGGCCGAGGACGGTCTGGTCACCGTCCGGTTCGAGGGCCCGAACACCCGACCGGGACCGGATCGCAGGTTCGACATCCGTCGGGAGCTGCTCATGCGGGTGGACCCGCCGGAGCCGTGCCCCCCGGCACGCCTGACATCGCTGGCGACGCTGGGCAAGGCTGATGAGCTCACCGCGATGCTGCTGCCGGACGAGTCGACTCGCCGGACCCCGGACGGTTCCTCGGGCACGTCTGCGGGCTCAAGTGACTCTCTGGTGTAGCGCTCTCCCCGTGGTGGACAGGTGATGGACGTCGGCCCGTCGGGTCGCTTGCGGCGCTGTTCGCCGGCGCGCACCTGGCACTGCTGGCGCATGCCGTACGCCGCGCCGCGCAGCCGTCCGACGCCGCGGACGTGGTCGCCGACGCGTTCCTCGTGGCCTGGCATCGGATCGATGAGGCGCCCACCGGCGCCGAGGTCACGATTGCCGCACGCTGTCGCGCGATCGGCAGACCTGATCGGCTGCCGCTTCTAGCCTGACGGGCAAGGACAGGGGGACGTGATGGGCGGGACCAGGGCCGTCGCCGGAAAGGCGCTGCGGGTCGTCCTCATCGTCATCGGTGTGGGCGTCGCCGGCTATGTCGGCCTGATGCTGCTGCTCTTCTACGGGTTGCGCGAGCCGTATCCGTATCTCGACGTCTCCAACGAGACCGGTCGCCCGCTGCTCATCGAGCGCGCGGACACCCTGAGCGCTCCGGGCGGGGCGGGGTGGAGCTCGCTCGTGTGGGGCGCGAAGGGGTACTGGCAGGCGTCCGGCAGTCAGCAGTGCGACCGCGACCAGCTCGTGGCTCGCGACCTGCAGGGCACCGTGGTCGCCCGGCGCGAGGGCGCCTGCAGCTCGGACAACTGGACCATAACCGCAGACGGCTTGCCTCCAGCGCCCCGGTACCAGCGCGAGCCCGTCCCGCCTGACCAGGTCGAGGCCCGGCTCGTCCTTGGCTCCTACGGGACGGAGAAACCCGTGGCCACGTGGTGGCGGGAGCTGCCGCAGAACCTCTCCCGGGCCGCGGCAGCGGGCCTCCAAGCGGGAGTGACGGTGCACGGTCCCTTCGTCGAGAACGACAAGCTGACGTTGTACGTCCGGGGCCCCTCTGCCGCCACGGTCCTGGAGTTCGCCCGCGCCCAGGTGCTGCACCCCTCACCCGGCGTCGTGCACGCATACGTCAGCGCCCCGGGCCAGCCTGCTCCGCAGACCGGAACCTCGGTGCTTCTCGACCCGACGACACAGCCTACGACCGCTCGCACTCGCTGAGAAGAGCGGCTGAGCCGATTCGCAAGCCCCCTTGCGCAAGTCCTCTTGCGCTTTCGCTGGCAGTGAGGCAACGTGTGCGGCGTGACGGATGACCCATCGCGCCTGTCCCCCACCCGGCTCACCGACCCGAAAGCGGTTCTTGCGGTCACGCATCCGGTCCGGATGCGACTGCTCGGGGAGTTGTCCCGGACAGGAACGGCTCGCGCCGTGGATCTCGCTGCGGCCGTGGACGAGCCGGCGAACTCCGTGAGCTTCCACCTGCGCCAGCTGGCCAAGCACGGCTTGATCGAGGAGAACCCGGAGCGGGCCGAGAACGGGCGTGAGCGCTGGTGGCGCCTGACCTCCGACCGTGGTTTCGAGATCGACCTCGACGCGATGCTGCGCCACGACGGCGGCCAGGCTGCGGCGGTCACGGTCCGGCGTGCGGCCGAAGCTCACGTCCTCGCGCTGCATCGGGCCGTCCACCGGACGCCGGATCCGACGGACGTCCCCAGCGGCGAGCGCCGCAGCATCAGCGACGACTTCGCGGTGCGCCTGAGCGACACCGAGCTGCAGCAGATGCGCCGCGAGGTGGCCGAGCTCCTCGACCGCTGGACCGACATCTCCCGCGCCCTGACCGAGGTCGAGGACGGCCAGGAGCGCCACGCGTACTACGGGGTCGTCATGGGCGCCCTCGTAGAGGACATCTCCGCCGTCGACGACGCACCTCAGAGGGAGCAGCATCCATGACCGACACCGCCTACACCATCCCTTCCACGCCCGATGCCTCTGGTGCCCTTGGTGCAGCTGACTACGACCACTTCGCCGCCACGTACGCAGCCGCCAACGACACCAGCCTCTTCAACGCCTGGTACGCCCGACCCGAGATGCTGCGCCTTTCCGGCGACGTCACCGGCAAGCGCGTCCTCGACGCGGGCTGCGGGCACGGTCCGCTCATGGCCGACCTGCGCGAGCGGGGCGCCGACGTGGTCGGGTTCGATCTCAGCCCCGCCATGGTCGACATCGCCCGGGAGCGCCTCGGCAGCGACGCCGACGTCCGGGTCGCTGACCTGTCCGAACCGCTGCCGTACGACGACGACGTGTTCGACGTCGTCACCTGCTCGCTCGCGCTCCACTACGTGCAGGACTGGGCGCCGGCCCTCGCCGAGCTGCGCCGGGTCCTCAGGCCCGGCGGGCACCTGGTCATCTCGATCATCCACCCCTTCGTCTACGCGTTCTGCTACCAGGACCAGGACTACTTCGCCCTGACTCGATACTCCGAGGACCACGAGCACGACGGTGCCTCGTTCACGCTGACCTACTGGCACCGGCCCCTGCAGGACGTCTTCGACGCCTTCCTCGACGCCGGCCTGGTCATCACCACCGTCACCGAGCCGGCCGCCGTCCCCGAGACTCCCACCGAGCTGCTGCCCCCGACGGGGCGCCGCTTCATCTGCTTCCTGTTCTTCGCCCTCGAATCGCCATGACAGGACTGGGGGCGCCCGTGGTCTTCGGTCTGCCCCTTCGTTCAGCCGGCGTGGTCTGACGTTGGACCACGACAGTCCAGCGGGTCGACACGGGGAAGCAACATCGAGAACGACTGCGTCACTCGACTCCGAGAGATGAGCGGGTCCCTCGGCGCGTCCGGCCTGGAGGCAGGGGCGGGTGATCTCGGATCTCCCTGGCGTGCGGTGGCGCCGGTGGATCGACGTGGTTGTGAATGGAAGAAGGCAAAGGAATTCATGGTCGACGTGCTTCTGGCCGGCGGTATCTCGATGGCGGTGGCGCTGCTGTGCACGAAGCCCTTCATCGCCCTCCTCGTGCGGCGCCGCTGGGGACAGTTCATCCGTGACGACCTCGTCCACCACCACGTCAAGCGGGGAAAGCCCACCATGGGCGGCGTCGTGATCATCGCGGCGGTGCTCGCCGGCTACTTCGGCTCGCACGCGCTCCTGCTGGCGCTGGGAGCCACCGGGCGGCTCTGGGTCGTCCACAGCTCCATCTCGCTCAGCGCCCTGCTCGTGCTCTTCCTGCTCGCGGGGCTCGGCCTGGTCGGCTTCCTCGACGACTACACCAAGATCCGCAAGGAGCGCAGCCTCGGGCTCACCTCGAAGCAGAAGCTCACGGGCCAGACGCTCGTCACCGTCGTCTTCGCCGTGGCGGCTCTGCTGGTCAAGGACGAGCAGGGCGTCTCGCCGGCCTCGACCGCGGTCTCGTTCATCAGGGACACCAGCCTCGACCTGGCCTTCGCCGGTCCCGTGGTGGCCGTCCTGCTGTTCATCGCGTGGTCCAACGTGCTCATCGCCGGAGCCTCCAACGGCGTGAACATCACCGACGGCCTCGACGGTCTGGCCACCGGAGCGTCGGTCATGGTCTTCGGCGCCTACACGATGATCAGCTTCTGGCAGTTCAGCGAGGGATGCCGGAATGTTCCCGGGCCCAAGTGCTACGACGTGCCGAACGCGCTCGACCTGGCCGTCGTCTCGTGCGCCATCGCCGGCGCCTGCTTCGGCTTCCTCTGGTGGAACACCTCGCCGGCCCAGATCATCATGGGCGACACCGGTTCCCTCTCCCTCGGCGCGTCCATGGCCGGACTGGCGATCCTGACGCACACCGAGCTGCTGCTGGTCGTGCTCGGTGGCCTCTTCGTCATCGTGACCGCGTCGGTCATCATCCAAGTCATCAGCTTCAAGACCACGGGCATGCGCGTGTTCCGCATCGCACCGCTGCACCACCATTTCGAGATGGTCGGCTGGTCCGAGGTCACGATCGTCGCCCGCTTCTGGATCATCGCCGGCATCTGCGTCGCAGCCGGGCTGGCGCTCTTCTACCGCGAATGGATCGCCACGCTGTGAACGGCTGCCGCCCCCACGAAACGCCCGCACCGAACCGCTTACGAGACAGACCCAACTGACGTCATTCGGAAGGCGCGGCGCCATCAGGTCATCTGTCGACGATGGGAGATCCCGTGAGCACAGCCCGCGAGTTCCGCGCCACAGGGCCCTGGCCCGCGACGGATCGGGGAACAGGTCGCCGCACGGCTTGACACGCCCGGGCCGGGAGCCCCTTCGCGCAGCCAGGTCCGCGCCGCGCTGCTCTTGCGCCGTCGCGGAACGGCTCGACCCGTCGGCCGAACCCTCGCTCCAGGCCGCAGCCGCCCGCCACCCCAGTGCCGCAATGCCGGCGATCCCGCCTTCTGGAGCAGATGGCGGGCACAGAGCGGCCGTGCAGTCGGGTCTTTCGGCCCGTGACCACGAGAAGCAAGGGGCGCAGGCTGGATTCATGGACACCGATACCCTCCCCCTGCACCCGTCTGCCGACGAGCTGCTGCACGCGCTCGGGCACGCCGTGATCGCGACGAACACGCGGGGGACGGTGCTGTCCTGGAACGACGCTGCCGAGCAGCTGTACGGCTGGTCCGCCGCGGAGGCTATAGGGCGTGACATCACGGAGGTGACGGTGCCGGAGGTCTCCCAGCAGGCGGCGGCGGAGATCATGGCTGCTCTGCGGGAAGGCCGTCCATGGTCCGGTGGGTTCCCGGTTCGCAGCCGCAGCGGCGAGGTGCTGCACGCGCTGGTCACCGACACCGGCGTGTACCGCGACGGGGAGCTGATCGGCATCGTCGGCGCCTCCCTCAACCTCGGTGACGCCGTCCGGCACCTGATGGAACGCTCCAGCGACGCCGCAGTCCTGGTCGACGAGCAAGCTCTGGTCAGTTACGCCAGCCCAGCGGTCTCGAACCTTTTCGGCTGGCCCGTCGACGAGGTTGTCGGCACGCCGCTCACGGATCGCATCCATCCCGAGGACCACCAAGCCTTCGCGGAGCTGCTGGCGTCCGACCCGCCCCGGCCGGAGCGGGTCGGTGAGCTCCGGGTCCGCACCGACGACGCCTGGTCTTGGGTGGAGGTGGCGGTGACCGACCTCTACACCCAGCCAGGGTCGCAGGGCCACGTCTGCAACATCCGACGCAGCGAGCGCCTTGCCCGCCTCGAGGAGCGCGAGCGCATCCTCGAGGCGGTCCACTCCGAGGTGCTTCAGGACCTGTTCGCGGCCGCGCTCGAGCTCGACCGCGCGCTGATGCACGCGGCGCCCTCGAGCGCGGCTCGGATCGATGCCGCTCGCGACGCCGTGGGCCGAGCCATGCACACCCTCCGCGAGGTCGTCAGACCGTAGTGGACGGTGCTTGAGCTGTCGGGGAATGCGTGGCCGTCGCGCGGAGACGCGACCTCCCCACCGGTGACCGGTGAGCTGGACCGGATCGCACCTGGATCGCACGCGGCTAATGAATGGGGCCGGGACTCGGTCTGTTGGTGTCGTGGTGCCAGCGAAGGTTGTCACGGGAAACGGGTCTGCGTGGTCACTGTGAGCATCCAGTCGCTTCGACCGAACAGCACCAGATGGTGACCTCCACCAAGAAGGTCAGAGGCCTGAAAGTGGATGAGTCGGCCGATACGCCGGGTTCTGTTCCGCGCCCCCGTTACCGGTGGCGCGGCGACGGCCATCCATCTGGGCCGACCATTGCTGGCCGGCTCTAGCGTCCTACCCGCGCGCTCGACCGGGCCGGTCTCCTCGACGCCCGAAGGCGCCGTGCACACGCTGTCTGGACTTGCTCCGGGTGGGGTTTACCGAGCCGCTCCAGTCACCTGGAGCGCTGGTGGTCTCTTACACCACCGTTTCACCCTTACCGGCTGCCGAAGCGGCCGGCGGTCTGTTCTCTGTGGCACTGTCCCGCGGGTCACCCCGGGTGGCTGTTGGCCACCACCCTGCCCTGTGGAGCCCGGACGTTCCTCGGCAGGGCCGAGGCCCTGACGCGACCGTCTGGCCGACTCATCCGCGCACCAGCATAGAGGGCGTATGCCGTCCGCTGCGTCCGCGCCCCGGCGGGCTCACCCGAGGGGCCGGGACTCGAACGGCGACTCAGACGGTGCGGCGGAAGGCGAGGACGGCCACGTCGTCCTGGCGCTCGGGGTCGGAGACGGCTTCGGCGAGTGTCTCGAGCACCTCGTCGAGGTCGGTGTCGTCGTCGGCGCCGACGAGCAGCTCGTCGGCGGCGGACTGCAGCCGCTTGAGCCCGATGTCGATGCCCTCGCCGCGGCGCTCGACGAGGCCGTCGGTGTAGAGGAGCAGCAGGTCACCGACTCCGAAGCTGCTGTGCACGGCCCCTCGCGGCACCGGACCGAGACCGTGGACCGGGGACCCGTCTTCGGATACGAAGCGGGTCCTGCCGCCCTGCACGAGCAGCGGCGGCGGGTGGCCGGCGACGACAAGAGCGACGGCGTCCTCCGCCGGGTCGAAGAGCGCGTAGACGGAGGAGGCCATCTGCGTCGGTGGCTCGATGGCCATGAACCGGTCCATGGCCGCCGCCAGGGCGCCGGGCTCGGGGTCCTGGGTAGAGAGCACGCGCGCCGCGGCGCGCATGAGCGACCCCGACACGGCGGCGTCGACGCCGCGGCCCATGACGTCGCCGAGGACAGCGATGACCCGACCGTCGTCGCGGCCGCTGACGTCGTAGTAGTCGCCGCCCACGTCGGTGCGACCCGACTGCCGGTAGACGGTGCCGAGCTGCCACCCCGGCAGCTCCGGGAGGTCCTGGGGCAGCAGGGTCGCCTGGAGCACGGAGGCGACGCGCCGGGTCTGGGAGTAGAGGTCGGCGTTGTCGATGGCGAGACCCGCGCGCCGGGCGAGGTCCTCGGCGAAGGTGACGTCCTTCTGCGTGTAGCGGCGGCCGGACTCGGCGGCCACGAAGGTCAGCACGCCGAGCACCCGCTCCTTGGCGAGGAGCGGCACCACCATGGCGCTGCGCAGCCCGAGCTCGCGCGCGACCCGGAGGTGCTCCTCGTCCCGCGCCGTGGCGACGAGCATCTCGTCGCTGACGCTCTCGATGAGCAGGCTACGGCCGGTCCGAGCCACCTGGGCGGCGCCGCCGGGGCGGTTGGGGTCCGATGGCCAGCGCGTCTCGAGCTCTCTCGCGAGCTGCACCTTGTCCGGGTCGATGTGAGCCACGGCCAGCGTGCGAAGGACACCGTCGTCGACCATCTGGACCGAGCACCAGTCGGCGTGCGCGGGCACGGCGAGGGAGGCGACCTGCCGCAGCGTCTCCCGGTAGTCCAGCGTGGTCGAGAGCGCCTCGGAGGCGTCCGCGAGGAACTCGGCCTGCGCAGCGCGCGCGGCGCTCTCGGCCTCGGCGCGCAGGCGCAGCATCGTCTGGGCGCACACGTCGCTGAGCACCCCGAGCACCCACAGCAGGTCGGGGTCGATCGGCCCGACCTTTCCCTCGAAGCGGAAGCCCAGCGCGCCGAGCGCCGAGCCGTCGCTCCGGGAGATCAGGGGCAAGGTCACCGACGACCTCTCGGTGCCGTCGTCCAGGTCGGGGTACTTCTCCAGCAGGTCCGCCCGGCTCGTCACCGTGACGACCTGCCCGGTGCGCACGGCGTCGGTGGGCGGGGACTTCACATCGAGTGAGAGGTCGGCCCAGTGCCGCGCCTCGGACTCGCTGAGACCGTGCGTTGCGATGCTGCGCAGCCGATCCTGTCCCTCTCGCACCGCGAAGACCGCGCGCGATGCTCCCATCAGCTTCGAGGCCTGCTCGGTGATCGTCTCGGTGAGCTGTTCGAGGGTCGCGGACGCCGAGACCTCCGCGGCCAGCCGGGCCAGCGCCGCGAGCCGGGGCGAGACCGCGGAGCGGCTCGCCTCCGGGGTCTGCCACGGCGCGTTCATGGGGTCATCCTGACAGTCGAGGCGCCAGATCGCCCACGGATGACGCAGAAGTGGGAGCATGCAGATGTGACAGGTCCGTCGGTCGCCTCAGAGCGGGAGCTCGGCCGTGTCGAGTTCGGCCCGGACGACCTGCGTCACGTGCGTGAGGTGGTACGCACCATCGTCGTCGAGCGCCTCCCTGACCGCGCCGACAACGCGGTGCTCGCCGTGCACGAGGTGGCAGTCAACAGCATCGTCCACGGCGGCGGCCACGGTGTCCTGCGCATCGACGAGACCGCCGACTCCATCGTCTTCACGGTCGAGGACGAGGACGGCACGGGATCGGTGCCGCAGCTGCGCGCCGTCGACGGCGAGGCGACGAGCGGCCGCGGGCTGCTGATCGCTCAACGACTCGCCGACCGGCTCACCATCGAGACGCAGCCCACGCGGACGCGCGTTCGCGTGCACCTCAGCCTCGCGTCCTGACCCTCGGTCGACGTCGAAGGCCTCAGGCAGGAGCGGACGTCTGCGGGTCCGTGGGTGCGTCGGACGGCTCGCCGACGACGTCCATGACCTGGTCGAGGTGCATGAGCTGGACGAGGCGCAGCGTCACCTCGCCGCAGGCGAGGCGCAGCCGCGCCGTGCTCGCGTCGGCACGGTGGTAGAGCGCGATGATCGCCCCGAGACCCGACGAGTCGAGGAAGGTGACCTCGCGCAGGTCGACGACGACCGTTCCTCCCGACACGACCGGCAGCCGCTCGAACGCGGCCCGGACGTCGGGCACGGAGTACGTGTCGATCTCCCCCGACAGCCGTGCCGTGGTCACCGGACCGGCACTCGACACCGAGACGCTCACGTGACCTCCTTCGGACGAGCCGTTCGTCTCGTCCCACCGTAGGACGTCATGGTGCTGCGTGGTGCACTTCGGTCGTGTCCGGACGATGAACACCGATCGCGCATGCCGTGTCCCGCCGATCGTCGCAGCGCTCGCCCACGCTCCGGCCGCGACGAAGACGAAGACGCCCTACGCTGCGGACAGCGCCGTCGTGGCGACGTAGACGGTGTTCGAGGACGTGCCGCCCGTCAGCGGGTTGGCGAAGGTCACCTCGTGCGCCGCGGCGGTCGCGAAGACGGCGGCGAGCAGCCCGGTGAAGGCGTCCTCGGGAGGGTCGTCGGACCAGAGCGCGAAGACGCCGCCGGGGTGCAGGCGCGCGGCCAGGCCCTCGAGACCCTCGCGGGTGTAGAGGTCGGCGTGGCTCGGGTGCAGCACGTGGTGGGGCGTGTGGTCGATGTCGAGCAGCACGGCATGGAGCAGCTCGGGCGCGGCGCCGAACCCTCCACCTGCGCGGGCGAAGGCGAAGAAGTCGCCCTCGAGCAGCGTGGTGCGCGGGTCGGGCGTCAGGGCAGCGGTGTCCGGGAGCAGCTGCCGCTCGTGCCACGAGATGACCGGGCCGAGCGCCTCGACGACGGTGACGGTGCGCACCCGCTCGTCCTCGAGCGCCGTGAGGGCGGTGTAGCCGAGACCGAGACCGCCGACGACGACGTCGAGGCCCTCCCCCTCCACCGCGGCCAGCCCCATCCGCGCCAGCTCGACCTCGGCGACGGTGAAGAGGCTCGACATGAGGAACTCCTCGCCGAGCTTGACCTCGTAGACGTCGACGAGCAGCGACGGCTCGAGCCGGCGCCGCAGGCTGATCTCCCCCAGCGGCGTCTGCTGCCAGTCGATCTCCTCGAAGCGCCGGCTCACGAGGTCAGCCGAAGATCGGCGTGAAGGAGCCGGCAGGCACGTCGCGCTCGACCGAGGCCAGGCGCCACTTGTCCGCGAAGACCGCGACGTCGAGCCCGTCCTCGCGCGTCAGGACCTCGGCGCCCGCACGGCTGTTGACGATCGGGATGGCGTCCGCGGCCACGGCACGGGCGATCGAGTAGCCCAGCGGCTCGAGCCGGATCGCCGAGCCGAACTCGTGCTCCATCCGGTGCTGGGCGACGTCGAACTGCATGGGCCCGACGGCCGCGAGCACCGGTGCCTGCGCGCCGCGACGGTCCGAGTGCAGCACCTGGACGACGCCCTCCTCGCCGAGCTGCTCGATGCCGCGCCTGAACTGCTTCTGCTTGCCGGTCACGGCGGCGCGGGCGACGGCGAAGTGCTCGGGGGCGAAGAGCGGGATGCGCGGGAAGGCGACCTTCTCGTCCGCGTAGAGCGTGTCGCCGACGCGGAGGGCGTTGGCGTTGACGAGGCCGATGACGTCGCCGGGGAACGCCTCCTCGACGGTGGACCGGTCCCGGCCGAACACGCTCTGCGCGTACTTCGTCGTGAAGGGACGACCGGTGTCGGCGTGCGTGACGACCATGCCCCGGCTGAAGCGTCCCGAGCAGACCCGGACGAAGGCGAGCCGGTCCCGGTGGGCGCGGTCCATGCCGGCCTGGATCTTGAAGACGAAGCCGGAGAACGGCGCCGAGACGTCGCGAGGAGAGCCGGCCCGGTCAGGACGCGCTCCCGGCGCGGGCGCGAGCGCCACGAGGGTGTCGAGCAGCTGGCGCACGCCGAAGTTGAGCACCGCCGACCCGAAGAGCACCGGCGAGGCCGCGCCGGAGAGGAACAGCTCGTGGTCGTAGTCGTGGCCGGAAGACCGCAGCAGGTCGTACTCCTCGACCGCGTCGGTCCACGTCGAGCCGAGCAGCTGCTCGGCCTCGTGTGCACCCATGCGGGTCGTGATCGCCTCGGTGGCGCCGCCCGGCGTACGGGTGAACTGCACGAACTCGCCTGTCGCGCAGTCGAGCACGCCGTGGAAGTTGCCGGCGACGCCGACGGGCCACGTCAGCGGCATCGGGTGCAGGTCGATCCGCGTCGTCAGCTCGTCCATGATCGCGAGCGCGTCGAGACCCGGGCGGTCCCACTTGTTGACGACGGTGATGACGGGCACCCCACGGGCGCGGCACACCTCGAAGAGCTTGAACGTCTGAGGCTCGATGCCCTTGGCCGCGTCGACGAGCATGACGGCGGCATCGACCGCCGCGAGCACCCGGTAGGTGTCCTCGGAGAAGTCGGCGTGGCCGGGGGTGTCGAGCAGGTTGACGACGGTGCCGTCGTAGGCGAACTGGAGCACGGCGGAGGTGATCGAGATGCCTCGGTCCTTCTCCATCTCCATCCAGTCCGAGACGACGCCGCGACGGTTGCCCTTGCCGTGCACGGCCCCAGCCTCGCCGATGGCGCGCGCGTGCAACGCCAGCGCCTCGGTCAGGGTCGACTTGCCGGCATCGGGGTGCGAGATGACGGCGAAGGTGCGACGGCGCGCCGCCTCGTGGGCGACCGCTCCTGTCTCGTGGCCCGCGCCGCCGGCTTCTCGGCGGTCCGCGATCTCGCGGTCGGGCAGTGCGATGGCGTCCATGGTCCTCCAGTGATCGCCCCCGAGTCTGTCATCGCTGGGCCCGAACCTCCGCATCGGCTGCTCCGGCCCACCGGCCGGCAAGAGGCACGTGAGCCGGGTCACACCGGCGCCGAGGCGTCAACGATCCGCGGCTCCCGTTCGTCGTGCATGGGAGAAGACGACCGCGACAGACCCCTCAGGAACATGACCCAACAGCTGACCGACGACCTGCCCGACACGCGACCCGAAGCTCGACCCGTGGATGCACCCGTGGATGGACCCGTGGATGGACGAGCAACCGCTTCGGACCAGGAGCCCCCGGCACGACCCAGAGCGAAGCTGCTCGACCTCTCCCTCACCCAGCTGCTCGGCGGCTCGATGGCTGCTGCCACGGCGGCGGCGCTCGGCTCGCGTCTCGGCGTCGTGGGCACGATCGCCGGCGCCGCGGTCCTCAGTGTCATCTCCGCCATCGCAGCGAGCCTCTACACGAACTCCATGGCCCGGGCGAAGGATGCCGTCGTGCTCGTGCGCTCCCGCCGCGGGGCCGGCGGCGTCGAGGGCGTCGACGCCGTCCAGGTGGAGGTCGTGCGCGAGAGCTGGTGGCGCCGTCCCGACCGCACGACGACGCGCCGGGTCCTCGCCACGACGGCGGCGGTCTTCGCCATCGCCGCGGCCTTCCTCACGGGCGTGCAGCTGACCACCGGTGCCCAGGTGACCGGCACCAACCTCGGCGGTCGCACGTCGGCCGGCGCCGTCGTTGACTCCCCCGCGGGCTCGAGCGCCGGTCGGGCCCAGGCAGGCACCTCAAGCTCCGTGGGCACCGTGGCCGAGCCCTCGGCACCGGCCACTCAGTCGACAGGCACCCCGTCCGCCACCCCGTCCGGCGCCGCGACCACCGGCTCCACCGGCGCGGCGAGCACCCCTGCCGCGACCGGTGCGGCCGGCGCGACCGGCACGCCGACCGCTCCGGCCACCCCGACCGGGGACGCCACTCCCCCGGCTCCCGGCGCCCCGACCACGCCGGCCGACGGCGCGAGCCCCCCCGCGTCCACACCGACCAGCCCCTGACGCCACCGGACGACACGGCACGGCACCTGACGGCCACCACGCCGGCGCACGACCCAGCCCGACACGGACCGAGCGGCCGCCCAGGAGACGCGTGACGGCATACGCCCTCGGTGCCGTCCGTCCACGACGCGCGGGCGGACGGCCTCAGACGATGGTCAGCGTGATGGTGCCCGTCGACACCTCGGCGGCGTCGACGCGCACCGTGACGGTCTCGCCCGCCTTGGCCTTGCCGGCGGCCTTGGCGACGACGGCCAGCTCGATGAGCTGGACGACGACGCCCTTCTCGTTCTCGTCGACGACCACGGCATCGAGCGTCCCGCCGACGTGCGGGTGCAGCTCGGCCGCCTCGACGGCGTCGGTGCAGGCGCGCTCGACACCGTTGGTGCGGCGGTCCGAGGTCGACATGATCTCGGGCAGCGTCGGCAGCGCCTCGCGCACCCAGGCAGGCACGTCCCGGCCGGCCGACAGCGCCTCGCACACGACGAGACCGAAGCGGTCGACGAGGCGTCGCAGCGGCGCCGTGACGTGCGCGTACGGGTTGGCCACGGCAGCGTGGAGCGGCTGGTCGGGGACCGTCCCGTCGAACGGGGTGTAGCCCGCGCCGCGGAAGAGCGAGGTCGCCTCGTGGATGAGCGCGAGGTGACGCGGGTCGGTGCGGTCGAGCGTGCGGAGGAACTCGCCGTAGGCGAGCCCGTCGGGCCACGGCACCCCGGCCGCGGCCGCCTGCCGGCGGAAGCGCGCCAGGTCGCGCGGGTCGGGCGGCGGCATGGTGCGCAGGATGCCGACCTTTCCGTCGAGCATGAGCTGGGCCGCGCCCATCCCCGTCAGCAGCGAGATCTGCGCGTTCCAGTCCTCGGCGGCGAGCATCGGCCGGAACGAGATGCGGAAGCCGCCCTGCTCGTCCTCCTCGACCTCCTGCTCCGGCATGGGCAGGGAGGCGCCGCCGCGCTTGCGCTCGAGCAGCACCCGCTTCTCGCCGACCTCCTTGAGCAGCACGAGGCACTCCTCGGCGGTGCCGGCGTCGACCTCCTTCTGCACCTGCTCGTAGTCGTAGCGCCGGACGCTGCGCACCATGGCCCGGTGGACCTCGACCGCGGTGCCCTCGCCGTCGGCGGCCAGCGTGATGTCCCAGACGAAGGCCGGCCGGACCTGGTCCGGGAGCAGGCTCGCGGCGCCCTCGCTCAGGGCCGTGGGGTGCAGCTGGATGCGCTCGTCGGGGCAGTAGACGGTCTGGCCGCGGCGGCGGGCCTCGGTGTCGACGGCGCCGCCGGCGCGCACGAAGGCGGGCACGTCGGCGATGGCGTAGCGCACCCGGTAGCCCTCACCCTGCCGTCCGATCGACATGGCCTGGTCGAGGTCCATCGAGCTCGGCGGGTCGATGGTGATGAACGGGACGTCGGTCTCGTCCTGCTCGGGCAGGCTCGCCGCGCCCGCGGCAGCGGCCGCCTCGGCCAGCACCTCCGGCGGGAACCCGTCCGGCACCTCGAACTCCTGGCGCACCGCCTCGAAGCGTGCGGTGAGCTGCTGTGCCACGTCGCCGGGCCGGGTCGCCGGGCGGAAGACGATGTGTCGCTGGGCCATGGCGCCACCCTACGCACCGCACCGCCGCGGGAGCGGGGTCCGCGACACGCGGACAGATGCGACATCACCGACCGGTTTGCCTAGGCTGACCCCCGTGCTCATCCTGCTCCCGCCGTCCGAGGGGAAGACGGCACCCCGGCGGGGGCGCTCTCTCGACCTCGGCTCGCTCTCGTTCCCGGAGCTCACGCCCCTGCGCGAGTCGGTCGTCGAGACGGTGGCGCGCGTCAGCGCAGAGCCCGACGCCGCGACGCTCCTCGAGGTGAATCCCAACCTCGTCGCCGAGATCGAGCGCAACACCCGCCTGCTCAGCGCCCCGACCGCGGCGGCCTCGCACGTCTACACCGGGGTGCTCTACCAGGCGCTCGACGTCGACTCGCTCGACACGGCGTCGAAGCGCCGCGCGAACCGTTGGGTCGTCGTCGTGTCGGCCCTCTTCGGCGCGCTGCGCCTCGGCGACCGCGTGCCCGCCTACCGCGTCAACGTCTGCAGCACCCTCCCCGGGGTCGGCTACCTGTCACACGAGTGGCGCAAGGAGCTGCCGGCCGCGCTCGATGCCGCGGTGAAGCCGCGCGAGCTCGTCGTCGACTGCCGGTCGAGCACGTATGCCGGCATGTGGCGTCCCACGGGTGAGCGCGCCGAGCGCTGGGTGCACGTCACCGTCCCCGGTGCCTCGCACATGGCCAAGCACACCCGCGGCCTCGTGACGCGGGAGCTCGTGCAGGCCGAGGCGCCGCGCACGCCCCAGGCCCTCGCCGAGCGCCTCAGCGAGCGCTTCGAGGTCGAGCTCACTCCCCCGCTGCGGGCGGGCCGACCGTGGCAGCTCGCCACGACCCCGAGGTCCTGACACGGTGTTCGACCTCACTGCACTGGTCGAGCGCGTCGCGCCGATCCTCGTCTTCCTCGTCGCGATCACGGTCGTCGCCGAGATCTGCGACCTCTCGGGTCTGTTCGACGTCCTGGCCCACCACGCGGCGCGCGTGGCGCGCGGGCGGGTGGTCGTGCTGTGGCTGCTCATCGTCGGGCTCGCGGTCGCGTGCACCATCGTGCTCAGTCTCGACACGACGGCGGTCCTGCTGACCCCGGTGGCGATCGTCGTGGCCCGTCAGGTGGGGGCGCCACCCCTGCCGTTCGCGATGACGACGCTCTGGCTGGCCAACACGGCCTCGCTCCTGCTGCCCGTCTCGAACCTCACCAACCTCCTCGCTCTGCACCCGTTCTCGGCGCTCGGCGTCGGCTCGTTCGGCTACATCAGGCTGATGGCGCTCCCCGCGGTCGTCGCGATCCTCGCCACCGTCGCCGTCCTGTGGCTGCTGCACCGGCGCGACCTCGGCGGCGGCTACGAGACACCGCCGCCCGCCGAGCCCCACGACCGGGTGCTCATGCAGATCACGGCCGGGGTCTGCGTCGTGCTCGCCCCGGCGTTCGTCGTCGGCATCCAGCCGGCGCTGGCCTCGCTGCCGGCCGCGGGCCTGCTGCTCGCGGCGACCTACTGGCGCGCCCCCGAGCTGCTCCGCCGGATCAAGGTGCCGTGGCTGACCGTCATGGGGATCTGCGTGCTCTTCCTCGTCATCGACGCAGCGCTGCGGCTCGGGCTCGAGGCCTGGCTGCGCACCGTCGTCGGGCACGGCGCCTCGATGGCCGACCTCTTCCGGGTCAGCGGCATCGGTGTGCTCGCGTCGAACGGCATCAACAACCTGCCGGCCTACCTCGCGCTCGAGCCGGCCGTCACCGACTCGCCGGCCCGGCTCGCGGCCCTGCTCATCGGCGTCAACACCGGCCCGATCATCACGATGTGGGGCTCGGTCGCGACGCTGCTGTGGGCCTCGCGCTGCCGTTCGGCGGGACTGACCGTCGACGCCGGCCGGATCGCCCGCACGGGCGCCCTCTGCGCGGTCGTCGTCGTGGCCGCGGCGACGGTCACGCTCGCCGCGACCGCCTGACCCGGCCGCCCGCTCGCTCCACCCGTTCGAGGTGATCACGCACGCCCCCTCACCGCCGCCATCACCTCGAACCGCAACGACCGCCGACCGGTTCGAGATGATGGCGGGCACCACGTCGCTGCCGCGATCACCTCGAACTGGGGGCAGCAGGGATGTCTCAGCCGAGGGCGCGGCGCAGGTCGTCGACGAGGTCGCGCACGTCCTCGAGCCCGATCGAGACCCGCAGCACCCCGTCGGTGATGCCGACGGCAGCCCGCGCCTCGGGCGCGAGGCGGCGGTGGGTCGTCGTCGCCGGGTGGGTGATGAGCGACTTCGAGTCCCCGAGGTTGTTGGAGATGTCGATGACCTCGAGCGCGTTCATGAGCGCGAACGCCTCGTCCTTGCCGCCGTCGAGCTCGAAGGTGACGACGGTGCCGCCGGCGAGCATCTGGCGCTTGGCGAGGTCGTGCTGCGGGTGCGACTCGAGGAACGGGTGCACGACGCGCTTGACGCTCGGGTGCGACTCGAGGAAGCGAGCCACCTCGAGCGCGCTGTCGGCCATCCGCTCGACGCGCAGCGACAGCGTCTCGAGGCCCTTGAGCAGCACCCAGGCGTTGAAGGGCGACATCGACGGGCCGGTGTGGCGCATGAGGTTCTGCACGGGGCCGTCGATGAACACCTTGGGCCCGAGCACGGCCCCGCCGAGCGTGCGGCCCTGACCGTCGATGTGCTTCGTCGCGGAGTAGACGACGATGTCGGCGCCGAAGTCGAGCGGCTTGCTGAAGACGGGAGTGCCGAAGACGTTGTCGACGACGACCGTGGCGCCGGCCTCGTGCGCGAGCTCGGTGACGGCGGCGACGTCGACGAGCTCCTGCATCGGGTTGCTCGGCGTCTCGAAGAACACGGCGGTCGTCGGCTCGGAGAGCGCCTCGCGCCACTGGTCGAGGTCGGCGCCGTCGACGAAGACGGTCTCGACCCCCCACCGGGGCAGGATCTCGTCGAGGATGACGAAGCACGAGCCGAAGAGGGCCCGCGACGAGACGACGCGGTCGCCCTTGCCGAGCAGTGCAGCGAGCGCCACGAAGACGGCCGACATGCCCGAGCCGGTGGCGAAGCACGCCTCGGCGCCCTCGATCTGGCGCAGGCGCTCCTCGAACATCGAGACCGTGGGGTTGCCGTAGCGGGAGTAGACGAAGCGGTCGACGTCGCCCTTGAAGGCGGCCTCGGCAGCCTCCGCGGTTTCGTAGACGAAGCCCGACGTCAGGTAGATCGCCTCGCTGGTCTCCTCGAAACCGCTGCGGGACAGTCCAGCTCGCACGGCGAGGGTGTCGGGGCGCCAGCCCTGGGTCGCGTCGCTCATCCCTGCACCCACGGCAGGCCCGCGACCTTCCAGCCCGACACCGCGCGGTGACGCTGCGCGTCGTGCGGCCCCTCGAAACCGTCGAGGATGTTGTGCGACCGTGCCCAGCCGTCTCGCGTCGCGGCCTCGGCGGCGGCGACGGAGCGCACGCCTGAGCGGCAGAGGAAGTAGACAGGGGCGTCCTTGGCGACACCCGCGGCCTCGAGCTCGGCCGTGAAGCGCGTGTTGACGGCGCCCTCAGGGTAGGTCTGCCACTCGACGAGGACGACGTCCTTGCCGGCCGCGCTGAGGTCGGGCAGTCCGACGTAGGACCACTCCGCCCTCGTGCGCACGTCGACGAGCACCGCACCGGGCTCGTCGCGCAGGACCGTCCAGGCCTGCTCGGGGGTCACGTCACCGGCATAGCTCATGGCCCGAATATCGCACAGCGTCCGTCAGGCGAGATGGTCCGTCCGATTGGTGAAAGCCACCGACGCCGAACCGTCCTCCCAGACCTCGACGGCGGTCAGGCTGCCGGGCGCCGTGGCGAGCGCCCAGAACCGGTCGACGGGCGTGCCGAGCACGTCGGCGAGCACCGAGAGCACCCCCCTGCGGCTCGTCACCGCGACGACGGTGCCCCCTGACTCCGTGAGCGAGTGGTATGCCGTCTGCACCGTGGCGTCGGCCCCCTCGCCGGGTGCCCGGCCGGACCACTGCTCCGAGGTGTCCGCGTCGACCTCGAACGCCGCCGCGAGGTCGGCCGCGACCCTGGCGCCCGCGGCGTCATCGGTGCCGACGACACGTGCGCCGGGGCCCACGAGGCGACGGACCGCCGCGACGATCCGCGGGGCCGGCTCGGCGTCGGACGGCGCCTGGACGAGCAGCAGGCGGAGGGGCCGGGTCGCGACCGGGGCGGCGGTGCCGGGTGAGGAGGCCTGTGCCGCAGCAGCGCTCGGCTCCTCGGTCGGTGCGGACGGGACGCCGTCGGTCAGGACTCGGTGGACGCTCTTGCCGTCCATCGCGTCGTTGCTGAGGGCGTCGGCGTCCTTGTTCTTCTCGCGCGGGATCCACTCGAAGTCGACGCTGCCGCCGGCGTCGGAGATCTCGGCGCAGAGGTCGCGGGCCTCGAGCGCGAGACGACGCATGTCCTCGTGCTTGATCTTCCAGCGGCCCGACATCTGCTCGACGACGAGCTTGGAGTCCATCCGGACGCGGACCGTCGCGCCGGGGTCGAGGTCGAGCACTGCGCGTAGGCCGGCGAGCAGGCCGGAGTACTCGGCGACGTTGTTGCTGGCCTGGCCCAGGGGCTCGGCGAGCTCGACGAGGACCGAGCCGGTCGCGGGGTCACGCACGAGGGCGCCGTAGCCCGCGACGCCCGGGTTGCCCCGCGACCCGCCGTCGGCCTCGATGACGAGTCGGCGACCCGACCCGCGGGGCGGGGTCACCGACCGCTCACAGCCCGGACTCGCCGGTGCGGATCATGATGCGACGGCACTCCTCGCAGCGCACGACCTCGTCCTCGGGGGCGTTGCGGATGCGGGAGAGGTCGACGTTGCCGAGCTCGAGCCGGCAGCCGCCGCACCGGCGGTGGCGCAGCTCGGCCGCGGCCATCCCGCCGCTGCTCGCACGGATCTTCTCGTAGAGCGCGATGAGCTCCTCACCGACGCCGGCGACGATGTCAGCACGCCCGGCCCCGACCGTCCCGGCCTCGGCGTCGAGCTTCGCGAGGGCGGCGTCACGCTCGGACTCGAGCGACTCGACGCGGGAAACGAGCTCGCCACGTCGCGCCTCGAGCTCGGAGACCCGGGCGGTGAGCGCCTCGGACCGCTCCATGACCTCGAGCTCGACCTCCTCGAGCTCGGCCTGGCGGCGCGCGAGCGAGGTCAGCTCGTGCTGGAGCGCCTGGAGGTCCTTGGCGCTGCCCTGACCGGCGTCGAGACGCGCCTGGTTGCGGGCGGCGCGGTCGCGCACGAGCTGGACGTCCTGGTCCGACTTGGTCAGCTCGCGCTGGACGTCGCCGGCCGCCGTGCGGGCGTTGACGATCTCCGTCTCGAGCGCGCCCAGCTCACGGCGGGCCGCCTCGACCGCGGGGATCTGCGGCAGCGTCGCCTTGGCGTGCCTGATCTGGTCGAGACGCGTGTCGATGGCCTGCAGGTCGAGCAGGCGCCACTGGCGGGACGGGTCGGCTTTCAGGACACACCTCCGGTATCGGGAGCCGCGCGGTCCGCCCGCGCAGCGTTCGCACCGACGACGAACGTCCACGGCTCGGTGCGGATGGTTGAGACTCTGGTCTCGACCCTAGTGGCTCCGGGAGCCTGCCCCAGCGCCGAGACCAGTCGCTCACGCCCGTCGGCCAGCCACAGCGATTCGGTCGCCCAGTGACCGGCGTCGATGAGGTAGGGCCGACCGCCGCGGGCCTCCTCCCTCGCCTCGAGGACCGGGTGGTGGCGCAGGTCGGCCGTGACGTAGACGTCGACGCCACTCGCGCGGACGTCGTCGAAGCGGTCGTCGCCCGAGCCGCCCATGACGGCGACGGTGCGCACCTCGCCGTCCGGGTCACCGCTGACGCGGATGCCGCCGGCGGTGTCGGGCAGGGCCGCGGCCACGACGTCGGCGAATTCCGCCAGGCTCACGGGTGCGGCCAGCCGCCCCACGCGCCCCACCGCATTCCGGAACGGCCGGGAGCCGTCGGGCACGCCCTCCGGCCCCCGTCCCCCGGCTCCAGACCCCTCCGTGGACAGCGGGCGCTGGTCGGTCAGACCGAGGGCGTCCGCCAGCACGGTGGAGACTCCCGGGTCGGCGACGTCGGCGTTCGTGTGGCCGACCCAGAGCGCGACCCCGGCGCGCACGAGCGCCGTCACGGAGGCACCCTTGGCCGACGACGTCGCGACCGAGTGCACGCCCTTCAGCAGCAGCGGGTGGTGGGTCACGAGCAGGTCGGCGCCCCACTCGCGGGCCTCGTCGATGACGGCGAGCGTCGGGTCGAGCGCGAAGAGGATGCGACGCACGGGCTGCTCGAGGTCACCCGTGACGAGGCCGACGCGGTCCCAGTCCGCGGCGCTCTCGAGGGGGTAGAGCGACTCGAGGGCCGCGACGACGTCGCGGAGCGACAGCTCGGGGCTGAGGTCGGGAGCGGGATCGTCCACGTGGGCCCGGCCGGGCTCGAACCGACGACACCCGCGGTGTAAACGCGGTGCTCTACCAACTGAGCTACAGGCCCTCACGCGCCGGCCGGTGTTCCCGGCAGGCGGCGGTCAGCCTACGGCATCGCGCTGGCTCGCGCGGAGCGCCGCGAGCGCCTCGCGGTAGGCGCGGAAGTCCCGCCCCTGGCCGATGCCGCGCACCTCGGACCAGACGATGCGGCCCGACCGGTCGAGCAGGAAGGTCCCGCGCAGCGCGAAACCGTCCTCGTCGTCGAGGACGCCGTAGCGGCGGGCGACCTCGCCGTGCGGCCAGAAGTCCGACAGGAGCGGGAAGAAGTGGCCCTCGGCGTCGGCCCACGCGCGCAGCGTGTACATCGAGTCGCACGAGATCGCGAAGATCTGGATGTCGCCGTCCTGGAAGTCCTCGAGCCCGTCACGGATCTCGGCCAGCTCGCCGCGGCAGATGCCCGAGAACGCAGCCGGGTAGAAGACGATGACGGCGTTCTTGACGTCGCGCACCGCGGAGAGGCTGACGTCGACGCCGTACTGGTCGACGAGGGTGAAGTCGGGAGCCAGCTCGCCGACGCCCAGCGGGGCGGACGCCTGGCCCGGTGAGACGGTCGGGTGCGCGTTCGTCATGGCGGCAAGTGTGACATCACCACCACACCGCGCGCTCCACCCTCGACAGGGGCCGGGCGACGTGAGCCGTCAGCGGCGCGGACCCTTCGGCGGCATGAGCCGCGTCGCCGCCCACTCGCGCGCGACGTTGACCTGGCCACCGGTCGTCAGGCCGGCGGTCGAGGCGGCCTCCTCGACGACGGCGGCATCGACGTGGCCGGGCCGGCCGGCCTTGGGCGTCAGCAGCACGATGAACCCCTGGTCGAAGAGCTTCGTCAGCCCGTCCACCATGAGGTCGACGAGGTCGTCGTCGCCGTCGCGGTACCAGAGCAGCACCCCGTCCGCGCCGTCGTTGAAGTCCTCGTCCTCGAGCTCGGTCCCGATGACGTCCTCGAGCCCGAACCGCAGGTCGTCGTCGACGTCGTCGTCATAGCCGAACTCCTGGATGACCTGCCCCTTGGCAAATCCGAGCTTGCTGAAGGACGCCGCTCCCGCGGTCTCGCTCACTGTCACCGGTCCTCTCGTCTGCGTGGCGCGACTGCCACGACATCAGTGCATCGGCTCCGACGCTATCGCGCAAGGTGGGGTTCGTCCGGGACAACGCTCCCGCCGCGCCAGACGAGCAGAGGAAGCGGACGGCATACCACTAGGGAGGGCTCGTGAGGCGCAGTGCCGCGCCCCAGCTGACGGACCCAGTTGTGACGGTCGCCACCGTTGGGTAGAGGATGGGAGGGCGCAGCGCCGTGGCCGACCGGCCGCGGGCGCCGCCTCGCGACGAGAAAGGACCCACGACGTGGCATCCGAGGCCGGACCGATCCTCAACGGCATCCCCAGTCAGCTCCCGGACATCGACCCGGACGAGACGCAGGAGTGGATCGACTCGCTCGACGCCGTCCTCGACGAGAAGGGCCGGACGCGGGCGCGCTACATCATGCTCAAGCTCATCGAGCGCGCGCGCCAGCAGCAGGTCGGTGTCCCGTCCCTGACGGCGACCGACTACATCAACACGATCCCGCCCGAGCGCGAGCCGTGGTTCCCCGGCGACGAGGACGTCGAGCGCGAGATGCGCCGCTACATCCGCTGGAACGCCGCGGTCATGGTGCACCGCGCCCAGCGCCCCGGCATCGGCGTCGGCGGCCACATCTCGACGTACGCGTCGGCCGCGACGCTCTACGAGGTGGGCATGAACCACTTCTTCCGCGGCAAGGACCACCCCGGAGGCGGCGACCAGGTCTACTTCCAGGGCCACGCCTCCCCCGGCATGTACGCCCGCAGCTACCTCGAGGGCCACCTGACCGAGGCGCAGCTCGACGGCTTCCGCCAGGAGAAGAGCCACCTCGTCGACGGCAAGGTCGAGGCCGTCCCGTCCTACCCGCACCCGCGGCTGCTCCCCAACTACTGGGAGTTCCCGACGGTGTCGATGGGCATCGGCCCGATGAACGCGATCTACCAGGCGCAGTTCAACAAGTACCTCCACAACCGCGGCATCAAGGACACCAGCCAGCAGGACGTCTGGGCCTTCCTCGGCGACGGTGAGATGGACGAGCCCGAGTCGCGCGGCCTGCTGCAGCTCGCGGCCAACGAGGAGCTCGACAACCTCAACTTCGTCATCAACTGCAACCTGCAGCGCCTCGACGGCCCGGTCCGCGGCAACGGCAAGATCATCCAGGAGCTCGAGGCATTCTTCCGCGGCGCCGGCTGGAACGTCATCAAGGTCGTGTGGGGCCGCGGGTGGGACCCGCTGCTCGCCGCCGACCGCGACGGCGCGCTCGTGCACATCATGAACCAGACGAGCGACGGCGACTACCAGACCTTCCGCGCCAACGACGGCAAGTACGTCCGCGACCACTTCTTCGGTCGCGACCCGCGCACCGCCAAGATGGTCGAGGGCTGGAGCGACGACCAGGTCTGGTGGGACCTCAAGCGCGGCGGTCACGACTACCGCAAGGTCTACGCGGCCTACAAGGCGGCCCGTGAGCACACCGGCCAGCCGACCGTCATCCTCGCCAAGACGATCAAGGGCTACGGCCTGGGCTCGCACTTCGCCGGCCGCAACGCCACGCACCAGATGAAGAAGATGACGCTGGACGACCTCAAGGCCTTCCGCGACAGCCTCCGCATCCCGATCACCGACGAGCAGCTCGAGGCGAACCCCTACCAGCCGCCCTACTACCACCCGGGCGCCGACAGCGAGGTCATCAAGTACTCCGTCGACCGTCGCCAGAAGCTCGGCGGCACGCTGCCGAGCCGCCGCGTCGACTTCGAGCCGGTCAAGCTGCCGGGCGACGAGGCGTACGCCCAGGTCAAGAAGGGCTCGGGCAAGCAGGAGGTCGCCACGACGATGGCGTTCGTCCGCCTGCTCAAGGACCTGCTGCGCGACAAGGAGTTCGGCCCGCGCATCGTGCCGATCATCCCCGACGAGGCGCGCACGTTCGGCATGGACGCGTTCTTCCCGACGATCAAGATCTACAACCCCAACGGGCAGAACTACACGCCGGTCGACGCCGAGCTCATGCTCGCCTACCGCGAGAACGTCAGCGGCCAGATCCTGCACCTCGGCATCAACGAGGCCGGCTCGCTGGCGGCCTTCACCGCCGCCGGCACGTCGTACGCGACGCACGGCAAGCCGATGGTCCCGATCTACGTCTTCTACTCGATGTTCGGCTTCCAGCGCACCGGCGACTCGATCTGGGCGGCCGCCGACCAGATGACGCGTGGCTTCCTCATCGGCGCCACGGCCGGCCGGACGACCCTGACCGGTGAGGGCCTGCAGCACGCGGACGGTCACAGCCCGCTCCTCGCCTCGACGAACCCGGCGGTCGTGCACTACGACCCTGCCTACGCCTACGAGATCGCGCACATCATGCAGGACGGCCTGCAGCGGATGTACGGCGAGGGCAAGACGGCGGAGGAGTCCAACGTCATCTACTACCTCACCGTCTACAACGAGCCGATCCAGCAGCCCAAGGAGCCGGACGACGTCGACGTCGAGGGCATCCTGCGCGGCATGCACAAGATCGCTCCGGCCAACACGGAGGGCTGGACGCACGAGGCGCCGCGCGCGCAGATCCTCGGCTCCGGCGTCGGCGTGCCGTGGGCGCTCGAGGCGCAGCAGCTGCTCGCCGACGACTGGGGCGTGGCCGCCGACGTGTGGTCGGTGACCTCGTGGAACGAGCTGCGCCGCGACGGTCTCGCCGCCGACGAGCGCGAGTTCCTCTCTCCCGGTGAGTCGCCCGTCAAGCCGTGGGTCACCCAGTGCCTCGAGGGCACCGAGGGACCGGTCGTGGGCGTGTCCGACTACATGCGGGCCGTGCAGGACCAGATCCGCGAGTGGGTGCCCGGCACCTACGCGACGCTCGGCGCCGACGGGTTCGGCTTCTCCGACACCCGTGCGGCCGCCCGCCGCTTCTTCAAGATCGACGGTCCGTCGGTCGCGGTGCGCACGCTGCAGCTGCTCGCCAAGGAGGGCAAGGTCGACGCCGACGTCCCCCGTCGCGCGGCCGAGAAGTATCGCCTCGACGACGTCACCGCCGGCACGTCCGGCAATGCGGGCGGCGAGAGCTGACGCCCAAACGCTGACGTATGCCGTGTGGCCCGGTCCCCGCCCAGGGGCCGGGCCACACGCCTGTCCGGGAGCAGCGACGGTCGTCGGGCGGCTGGGAGACCCCGAGCGGGAGCCGGGCACACGGCATACGCGATTGGATAGGTATGCGTCGCTGTGCATATACTTGCATCCATGTCCAAGGTCCTCACGTCGCTGCCCGTCGGTGAGCGTGTCGGCATCGCCTTCTCCGGCGGTCTCGACACCTCTGTTGCTGTTGCCTGGATGCGTGAGAAGGGCGCGGTGCCGTGCACCTACACGGCCGACCTCGGGCAGTACGACGAGCCCGACATCGACTCCGTCCCCGGCCGCGCCGGCCAGTACGGCGCCGAGATCAGCCGCCTCGTCGACTGCAAGACCGCGCTCGTCGAGGAGGGCCTGTCGGCCATCGCGTGCGGCGCGTTCCACATCCGCAGCGGCGGCAAGACCTACTTCAACACCACTCCCCTGGGCCGGGTCGTCACCGGCACGCTGCTCGTGCGCGCCATGCAGGACGACGGCGTCTCGATCTGGGGCGACGGCTCGACCTTCAAGGGCAACGACATCGAGCGGTTCTACCGCTACGGCCTGATGGCCAACCCGAGCCTGCGCATCTACAAGCCGTGGCTCGACGCCGACTTCGTCACCGAGCTCGGCGGCCGGCACGAGATGTCCGAGTGGCTGACGGCCCGCGAGCTGCCGTACCGCGCGAGTGCCGAGAAGGCCTACTCCACCGACGCGAACATCTGGGGCGCGACCCACGAGGCCAAGACGCTCGAGTTCCTCGACGAGTCCATCGAGGTCGTCGAGCCGATCATGGGCGTCAAGTTCTGGGACCCGTCCGTCGCCATCGAGACCGAGGACGTCACGGTGCGCTGGGAGCGCGGCCGTCCCGTCGCGATCAACGGCACGGAGTATGCCGACGCCGTGGCTCTCGTCGACGCCGCCAACCGCATCGGTGGCCGTCACGGCCTCGGCATGAGCGACCAGATCGAGAACCGCATCATCGAGGCGAAGTCGCGCGGCATCTACGAGGCCCCGGCCATGGCGCTGCTGCACATCACCTACGAGCGGCTCCTCAACGCGATCCACAACGAGGACACGATCGCCAACTACCACGCCGAGGGCCGCAAGCTGGGCCGCCTTCTCTACGAAGGCCGCTGGCTCGACCCGCAGTCGCTCATGGTCCGCGAGTCGCTCCAGCGCTGGGTCGCCTCCGCCGTCACCGGCGAGGTCACGATCCGTCTGCGCCGCGGCGATGACTGGTCGATCGTCGGCACGTCCGGCCCCGCCTTCAGCTACCACCCCGAGAAGCTCTCGATGGAGCGCACCGAGGACGCCGCGTTCGGCCCGGTCGACCGCATCGGCCAGCTGACCATGCGCAACCTCGACATCGCCGACTCCCGCGCCAAGCTCGAGCTGTATGCCGCGCAGGGCCTCCTCGGGGCCGACGCGCACGAGCTCGTGGGCGAGCTCACGCCCGGTGGTGCGGCCGCGATCTCGGCCAACCCCTCCGCGGCGGACGTCGACAGCGAAGACGACGCGCTCGACCGTGCCGCCATGGAGTTCGGCACCGACTGAGCGAGGGGTGTTCCGGTCCGAGCGGGTAGGGACCCTGCATGACCGAATCCCAGAAGATCACCGTCCAGCGGAGCATCGACGCCTCGGCCGCCGACATCTTCGACGTGCTGAGCAACCCCAAGCGGCACGTCGAGCTCGACGGGTCCGGGTTCGTCCGGTCCGACGAGAAGGCCGAGCGGATCCAGAAGGTCGGCGACGTGTTCCGGATGAACATGGCCGGTGACCACATGGGTGGCGAGTACCAGACCGACAACACCGTCTCGGGCTACTCCCACAACGCCCTGCTCGCCTGGAAGACCGCGCCCGCCGACACCCCGGCCCCCGGCTGGGAGTGGATGTGGGAGCTGACGCCCGAGGGCCCGAGCTCGACCCTCGTCTCGCTGACCTACGACTGGAGCCACGTCACCGACAAGGAGATCCTCCAGAAGGTGAGCTTCCCGCTCGTCGAGAAGGACCAGCTCGAGGACAGCCTCGGCAATCTGGCGTCGGCCGTCGCCGGCTGAGCGCTCCACCCGGGCAGCGGCATCGGCTGTCACGGCGACGCGCCCCCTGAGCGTGCCTGCGGTCACCCCGAGAACCCGTGTCTCGGGGTGCCTGCGGGGCTAGCGTTGAGGCATGGCCCTCGAGGTCCGGGACGTGGCATACGCCTACGGCGACCGGGTGGCGCTCGACGGTGTCGGCTTCGAGATCGCCCCCGGCGTCCTGACCGGCCTGCTCGGACCCAACGGGGCCGGCAAGACGACGCTGATGCGGATCATGCTCGGCGTGCTGAGCCCGGACCGCGGTGAGGTGCTGGTCCACGGGGCGCCGGTCGACAGCGAGGTCCGGCAGCACTGGGGCTACATGCCGCAGGAGCGCGGGCTCTACCCGGGCATGCAGGTCGGCGACCAGGTGGTCTACTTCGGCCGCCTGCACGGGCTCTCCCGGGCCGAGGCGACCGACCGGGCCTACCGAGTGCTCGCCGAGCTCGGTCTCGAGGACCGCTGGGACCAGCGCACGGACAAGCTGTCCGGCGGCCTGCAGCAACGCCTCCAGCTCGCCACAGCACTCGTCCACGAGCCGGACGTTGTCGTGCTCGACGAGCCCTTCGCCGGGCTGGACCCGGTGGCGGTCGCCGAGCTGTCCGACAGCCTGCGCGAACGCGCCCGAACCGGCTGCACTGTCCTGTTCTCCAGCCACCAGCTCGACCTCGTGCAGAACCTCTGCGAGGACATCCTCATGGTCGACGCGGGACGGATCGTCCTGCGCGGTCCCCTGTCGAGCCTGCGCGCCGCCTCGACGGGCGTGCAGCTCCGGCTCGACGTCCATGCCCCGGACCGCCGGTGGCTCGAAGGGTTCCCCGGCGCCGTCGTCGTGAGCGAGGAGGCTGACGAGGTGCGGATCGCGATCCCGCCGGGCACCGACCCGCTCCGCGTGCTCGACGGGGCGCGAGCGGCGGGGCGCGTGGACGACTTCGGGCTCGACCTGCCCTCGCTCTCGCAGCTCTTCCTCGAGGCCGTCGGGCGCGCCCGCGACCCTGCGCGCGACGGGTCGGATCAGGTGGATCCGGTCGGCCCGGTCCAGACCGGCCGAGGAGGTCCGCGATGACCTGGTGGCACGGCACCTCCCTCGTCCTCGGACGCGGACTGCGCGAGCAGCTCCGGTCCAAGACCTTCAAGATCGTGACGGGCGTCCTGCTGCTGCTGTCCATCGGCGCCGTCGTGGTGCCCAGACTCATCACGGGTGGGCCGACCACCTACACGCTGGCAACCGTCGGCCGTGCGCCGGTGGCCCTCACGACCGCGCTCGGGGCGGCAGCCAGGTCGGCGGACTTCCGGACGACGTACGTCGAGCGGCCGGACGAGGCGGGGGTCCGGGTCGCGGTCCAGCGCGGCGAGGCGACGGTGGGACTCGCCGGCGACCGGATGTACGTCCCCGAGCGGACCGCCGGACCCTTCCCGGGCATCGTCGCCCAGTCCCTCCTCCGGATCGAGACCCTTCGGGTGCTGACCGATCTCGGCCTGACGAGCGAGCAGGTCGCGCGGCTCGACTCCGTGCGGCCGCCCGCGCAGGTCTTCGTCGCCTCCGCGCAGGACCAGGGCCGGGCCAACGTCGGGTATGCCGTGGGGCTCGTGCTCTACCTCGCCCTCCTCTTCAGCGGCCAGGTCATCTCGATGACCGTTGCGACCGAGAAGGCGAGCCGCATCTCCGAGGTGCTCCTGGCTGTGCTGCGCCCGAGCCAGGTCCTCGTCGGCACGGTCCTCGCGGTCGCGACGGTGGCGACCCTCCAACTGCTCGTGCTGGCCGTGCCGGTCCTCGTCGGAGCGGCGGTGACCGGGTCGTCGTGGCTGCCGGCCGTCGCCGCGCCGGACCTCGCCCTCGCGATCACGTGGTTCGTGCTCGGCTTCTGCCTCTTCGCCTTCCTCTACGCGGCGGGCGGGGCGCTCGTCGACAAGGTGACGGAGGCGGGGACCGCGGTCCTGCCGGTGACGATGCTCATCATCGCGGGCTACATGCTCGGCGTCATCGTCGTCATCGGCAACCCGAGCTCGGCCTGGAGCGTGGCCGCCTCGCTGTTCCCGCTCACGGCACCGCTGACCATGCCGATCCGCTGGGCGTCGGGAGAGGTCCCGGTCTACCAGTTGGCCCTGGCGCTGCTGCTCACGGCCCTGGCCGGGCTCGGAAGCATCTGGCTCGCCTCGACGGTCTATCGCAGGGCGCTGGTCATCACCGGACACCGGGTCCGGCTGGCCGAGCTGTTCGGGCGCGGTGGCGGTGCAGGGGCCCGGCGGTCCCGATAGGGTCCACCGATGCCCGAGATGCGCGACATGAGCCAGATGACCGACCGGAGCACCACGGACCGGCAGTACGCGAGCACCGACCGCCTCGAGACCCGCCGCAGCGTCTGGGGCCCCGGCCCCGAGGGCGTGTCGCCCACCGACCTGCTCCGGGCGAACGTCGTGTCCTCCGGCTTCGGACGGATCCTCGAGATCGGCTGCGGCACGGGCCAGTTCGCCCGCTCCGTCGTCGACGAGGCTCCCACGGTCGACTACCTGGCGACCGACCTCTCGCCCGCCATGGTCGAGGCCACGCGGGCGCTCGGCGTCCCGGCGCAGGTCGCCGCGGCCGACGACCTCCCCTTCTCCGACGACGCGTTCGACGGGGCCGTGGCAGCCTGGATGCTCTACCACGTGCCGGACCTGGACGGCACGCTGCGCGAGGTCCGCCGGGTGCTGCGCGACGGTGGCACGCTGCACGTCGCGACCAACGGACGCGAGCACCTGGGCGAGCTCCTCCGCGAGGCAGGCGGCGAGCCCCTCGTCACCCAGTTCATGTCGGAGAACGCCGCCGAGGTCCTCGGCCGGCACTTCGAGCACGTCACCCAGCGGGACGTCGAGACCCGTGCGACCTTCGTCGACCACGACGCCGCCTGCGCCTACCTCGCGACCTTCTCCCCCGAGCTCGCGCGCTCGCTCCCCCACTTCGAGGGTCCGCGGTCGTATGCCGGCCGCACCGCCGTGCTCACCGCCCGCTGACCGCCCGGCCCCGCGTGCACCGACGCGTCCCAGACCAGTTTGTGAACGGCATACAAAGTCTGCGGCTGCACCGCCATAGGCTGACACCGTGAGCGGACCGCGGCAGCACCCGAGCGAGGCGACGTCACGCGCCGTCGAGCGCAGCGCCGGGGAGCTCGCGACGCTCGCGTCGCAGCGGATGGAGGAGCACCTGCGGTGGTACCGCGAGCTCTCCGCTGAAGAACGGTCTCAGGTCGGGCTCGTCGCCCAGGCCGGCATCTCGCAGTTCATCGCCTGGTTCCACCAGGAGGAGAGCCATCCGCCGTCGGCCATCTCGATCTTCGCGAACGCGCCGCAGGAGCTGACGCGGTCGGTGAGCCTGCGCCAGACCCTGGACCTCGTTCGCACGGTCGTCGACGTCGTCGAGTCCCGCGTCGAGAGCCTCGCGGGCCCCGGGGACGAGCAGCTGCTGCGCGAGTCCGTGCTCCGCTTCTCGCGCGAGATCGCCTTCGCCGCTGCCGAGGTCTATGCCGGGGCCGCCGAGGCGCGCGGTGCGTGGGACGCCCGGCTCGAGGCGCTGGTCGTCGACGCCGTGCTGCGTGGTGAGGCCGACGACTCGATGCAGTCGCGGGCCAGCGCTCTCGGGTGGGGCGACGTCGCCGACGTGACGTTCGTCGTGGGCAGCACGCCCACCGTTGCCGGAGGCGCCGTCCCGGCCGTGGACGACCTGCGTCGGTCGGTTCGCCAGCACCGGGTCGAGGCGCTGGCGATCGTCCAGAGGTCGCGCCTCATCGCGATCCTCGGCGGGACGCGCGAGGCGTCGCGGGTCGTCGAGGCCGTCGCCGACTGCTTCGGCCCGGGGCCCATCGTGGTCGGGCCCACCGTGCCCCACCTCTTCGCCGCGGGCCGGTCGGCGCGCGCCGCCCTCAGCGGTCTCGCCGCGGCCGCCGCCTGGCCGGACGCACCACGGGTCCTCGAGTCGGACGTCGTCCTGCCGGAGCGCGCGCTCGCCGGTGACCCGCCGGCCCGGCGCATCCTCGTCGAGCGCATCTACCGCCCCCTCGCGGCAGCGAGCCATGCCCCACTGCTGCAGACGGCCACGGCCTACCTCGAGACCGGCGGCTCCCTGGAGGCCAGCGCGCGCTCCCTCTTCGTGCACCCCAACACCGTCCGCTACCGGCTCGGACGCATCTCCGACGTGACGGGCTACGACCTCACCTCGCCGCGCGAGGCGTGGACCGTGCGGATCGCCCTGGCACTGGGACGACTCGCGCTGCCGCCGGGCCCCGCCGTCTCGGGCCGCGCGGCCGTCAACCACACGACCTTGGAGGAAACCTCCAAAGTATCCCCCACGACTTCGTGACATTCGGTGACGGGGTCCTCACCGGTAACCGGGAAAGGTTGACCACGTGCTAGCGATCGTGTGCCCCGGACAGGGCTCCCAGACTCCCGGCTTCCTCACCCCCTGGCTCGAGCTCGAGGGGGTGCGTGACCAGCTGACCGCGCTCGGCCAGGCTGCCGGCCTCGACCTCGTGACCCACGGCACGGAGTCCGACGCCGACACCATCAAGGACACGGCCGTCGCCCAGCCGCTCATCGTCGCGGCCGGCCTCGTCACCGCCGACGCACTGTTCCCCGCCCGCTCCGACCTCGCCGCGACGGGCGCCGTCCTCGCCGGCCACTCCGTGGGCGAGCTCACGGCCACGGCACTCGCCGGCGTCGTGACCGACGAGCAGGCCATCTCGCTCGTCGCCACGCGCGGCCGTGCCATGGCGCAGGCCAGCGCGGTCACCCCGACGGGGATGGCGGCCGTGCTCGGCGGCGACCCGGACGAGGTCCTCGCTGCGCTCGAGGCCCACGGCCTCACACCGGCCAACATCAACGGCGCCGGCCAGGTCGTGGCCGCCGGCACCCTCGAGCAGGTCGAGGCGCTGCGCGCCGCTGCACCGGCCAAGGCGCGGGTCATCGCGCTGCAGGTCGCAGGCGCCTTCCACACCCATCACATGGCGCCCGCCGTCGACGCCCTCGCTGCGGCCGCTGCCGACGTCACGCCCGCCGCGCCCACCCTCCGCCTGCTCTCGAACGCCGACGGCGCCACCGTCGCCGACGGCCCGGACGCGCTCGACCGGCTCGTCCGCCAGGTCAGCAACCCCGTGCGCTGGGACCGCTGCATGGAGACGATGCTCTCGCTCGGTGTCACCGGCTTGCTCGAGCTCGCCCCCGCAGGCACCCTCGTCGGCCTCGCCAAGCGCGCGATGCCCGGCGTCGAGACCCTGGCCGTCAAGACTCCCGACGACCTCGAGGCCGCCCAGAGCCTCATCAAGGCCCACACGACGACGTGACGGACCAAGACTGGCGCACCGACCCCGACAGGGGCACGCTCATGGAGAGGTCGCCGCGTGACGGCGACCCCGGCACCCACGGACCGCTCCAGCGCCGCTCCAGCACCCATCTGAACCCTCACCCTCGAGAAGGCCTCACGTGACATCCCCCAGCGCCACCGCGCCGACGCCCAAGGGCACCGGCACCCTCGTCGACAACGGCGCCGCGCGCCACTCGCGGATCCTCGGCGTCGGTGCCTACCGCCCGGCCCGCGTCGTCATGAACTCCGAGATCGTCGACAAGATCGACTCGAGCGACGAGTGGATCCGAGAGCGGTCCGGCATCATCAGCCGTCACTTCGCCGCCGACGACGAGAGCGTCATCGACATGGCCGAGGCAGCCTCGCGCCAGGCCCTCGAGCACGCGGGCATCTCGCCCGAGCAGATCGGCTTCGTCCTCGTCGCCACGGTGACGCACCCGTACCAGACGCCCGCCGCCGCGCCCGAGCTCGCCTCGCGCCTCGGCTCGACCGCGCCCGCCCTCGACATCTCGGCAGCCTGTGCGGGCTACTGCTACGGCGTGGCGATGGCGAGCGACATGGTCAAGGGCGGCTCGGCCGACTACGTCCTCGTCGTCGGCGTCGAGAAGCTCAGCGATTTCACCGACCCCTACGACCGCGGCAGCGCCTTCATCTTTGGCGACGGAGCGGGCGCCTGCATCGTCGGCCCGAGCGACACCCCGGGCATCGGCCCGACCGTGTGGGGCTCCGACGGCACGCAGCGCGACGCCATCACGCAGAAGCAGGCGTGGACCGACGTGCGCGAGTCGTGGCAGTCGGCCCAGGCCGACAAGAACGTCTGGCCCGCGATCGGCATGGCCGGCCAGACCGTCTTCCGCTGGGCCGTCTGGGGCATGGCCCCCGTCGCGCAGCAGGCCATCGACAAGGCCGGCATCAAGGCCGACGACCTCGACGCGTTCATCCCGCACCAGGCGAACATCCGCATCATCGACGCGATGGTCAAGCAGCTCAAGCTGCCGGCCGACATCCCCGTCGCCCGCGACATCGTGACCACCGCCAACACCTCGGCGGCCTCGATCCCGATCGCGACGACGCGGATGCTCGCCGAGAAGGAGATCCCCAGCGGCGGCCTCGCGCTCCAGATCGGCTTCGGAGCCGGCCTCGTGTATGCCGCGCAGGTCGTCGTGCTGCCCTGAGCACTCCCAGCACGGGCAGTCCCAGCACTCCCGCCGGTCCCGACGGGTCATTCGGGCCAGGGGAGGTCATCCACCACGGATGACCGAACCGGGCACCACCGCCAGCACGAACCGCCAACACGAACAAGGAGCAGACAGATGGCTCAGTCCGAGCAGGAGATCCTCGAGGGTCTTGCCGAGATCGTCAACGAGGAGACCGGTCTCGACACCGCGTCCGTCGAGATGGACAAGTCCTTCACCGAGGACCTCGACATCGACTCCCTGTCGATGATGACGATCGTCGTCAACGCCGAGGAGAAGTTCGGCGTGCGCATCCCGGACAGCGAGGTCAAGAACCTCAAGACCGTCCGCGACGCCGTCACCTTCATCGCCGGCGCGCAGTCCTGACGCACCCGGTCGGCGCCCGGGACACCGGGCGCCGACCGAGCCGCACCAGCAAGCACCCACCCCTCGTGGTGACTCGCACGACCTGCACCACCCGCACGACCTGCACCACCCGTACGACCTGCACCGCCCGCAGGACCAGCACGACCTCACCCCACTCGACTCAGAGGAGCACGTCACCATGACGTCCAATCGCGACCGACGCGTCGTGGTCACCGGTCTCGGAGCCACCACGCCCCTGGGCGGAACCGCCACGGAGACGTGGGAGGCCCTGCTCGCCGGCCGGTCCGGCGCACGCCCCATGGAGTTCGACTGGGTCGCCAAGTACGAGCTCCCCGTCACCTTCGCCGCGACCATCGCCACCCCGCCCGGTGACGTCCTCGCCAAGGTCGAGACCCGCCGTCTCGACCCGTCGAGCCAGTACGCCCTCATCGCCGCCCGCGAGGCCTGGGCCGACGCCGGCAAGCCGGAGGTCGAGCCGGAGCGCCTCGGCGCCGCGATCGGCTCCGGCATCGGCGGCGTGTGGACGCTGCTCGACCAGTGGGACAACCTGCGCGAGAAGGGCCCCCGACGGGTCTACCCCCTCGCCGTACCGATGCTCATGCCCAACGGCCCTGCGGCCGCGGTGTCGCTCGACCTCGGTGCCCGCGCCGGCGCCCACACGACCGTCAGCGCCTGCGCCTCCGGCGCCGAGAGCATGGGCTACGCGATCGACATGATCCGCACCGGTCGGGCCGACGTCGTCGTCGCCGGTGGCACCGAGGCAGCGGTCCACCCGCTGCCGATCGCCGGCTTCGCCGCCATGCAGGCCCTCTCGACACGCAACGACGACCCCGCGAAGGCCTCGCGCCCCTACGACACCGGCCGCGACGGCTTCGTCCTCGGCGAGGGCGCTGCCGTCATCGTGCTCGAGTCCGAGGAGCACGCCCGGGCCCGCGGTGCGCGCATCTACGCCGAGCTCGCGAGCGTCGGCATGTCGGCCGACGCGCACCACATCACCGCCCCCGAGCCCAACGGGTCGGGCGCGTCCCGCGCGATGCTGTATGCCGTCGAGCGGGCCGACCTGTCGCCGACCGACATCATCCACATCAACGCGCACGCCACCTCGACCCCGGTGGGCGACGTCGCGGAGTACAACGCGATCAAGCGGGCCTTCGGCGACCACACCGACGACCTGACGGTCACGGCCACGAAGTCCATGACCGGCCACCTGCTCGGCGCGGCCGGCGCACTCGAGGCCGTCATCACGATCCAGTCGATCCACAACCGGCTCGTGCCGGCCACGATCAACCTCGACGAGCAGGACCCCGAGATCGCGCTCAACGTCGT
Source organism: Terrabacter tumescens (assembly GCF_014646815.1). GTDB lineage: Bacteria > Actinomycetota > Actinomycetes > Actinomycetales > Dermatophilaceae > Terrabacter > Terrabacter tumescens. The sequence goes on along the minus strand of NZ_BMNZ01000001.1, from coordinate 306,978 downwards.
CACCGGCGAGCACCAGAAGCTGCCCGACGGCGACATCGCGGCCCTGAACAACTCGTTCGGCTTCGGCGGCCACAACGTCGCCCTGGCGATCCGCAGCATCTGAGGACGCACGACGCGCCGGGACGGGGCGCTCACTCGACACGCCGGGAGGTTTGCCTCCCTCGAGTGAGCGCCCCGTCCCACGTCCGACGCCGAACCGGCGTGGCGGCTACCCCTTGACGCAGAGCAGCGTCGTCAGCCGCGCCACGACCTCGACGAGCGGGCTCGGCCCGGTCGTCTGCGCCGCGATCACCGACTCGAGATCCTTGTAGGCCGAGGGGATCTCGTCGATGACCCCGGCGTCCTTGCGGCACTCGATGCCGGCCGTCTGGGCCCGCAGGTCCTCGACCGTGAACCGACGCTTGGCCGCGTTGCGCGACATCCGGCGGCCTGCGCCGTGGCTCGCGGAGTTGAACGACGCCTCGTTGCCCAGGCCGCGGATGACGTAGGAGCCCGTGCCCATCGACCCGGGGATGAGGCCGAGGTCGCCGGCCGCGGCCCGGATCGCCCCCTTCCGCGTCACGACGACGTCCACCCCGTCGTAGGTCTCCTCCGACACGTAGTTGTGGTGGCAGCGCACCGGCTCGTCGAACACGACGCCCGGGAAGTGCGTGCGCACGACCTCACGCGTCGTCGCCATCATCACCTCGCGGTTGAGCAGGGCGTACTCCTGCGCCCAGTACAGGTCGTGGAGGTACGCCGCCATCTCGCCCGTCCCGGCGAGGAAGACCGCGAGGTCACGGTCGGGCAGGCCGAGGTTGTGCTCGAGCGTCTTGGCCGTGGCGATGTGCCGCTCCGCGAGCTCCTTGCCGATGTTGCGCGAGCCCGAGTGCAGCATGAGCCAGAGGTGGCCGTCGTCGCCCTCACACAGCTCCCAGAAGTGGTTACCGCTGCCCAGCGAACCGCACTGTGCCGCAGCACGATTCGCACGATCTGCGATCTTCGGCGCGCGCAGCTCGGCGAACCGGCCCATGAGCGTGTCGAAGCGCCCGGCCAGCCCCGCGTCGCGCGCGAGCACGGGCGCCGAGCCGTCGTTGGCGTTCCAGCCGACGGGCAGCACCGACTCGATCGCCGACCGCAGGGGGCCGAGGTCGTCGGGCAGGTCGGCAGCCGTGAGGTTGGTCCGGACGCCGGTCATGCCGCAGCCGATGTCGACGCCGACCGCGGCGGGCGACACGGCGTCGCGCATGGCGATGACCGAGCCGACGGTGGCGCCCTTGCCGAGGTGGACGTCCGGCATGACGCGCAGGCCGTGCACCCAGGGCAGCCGGCTGATGTTGCGCAGCTGGTCCAGCGCGGCCGTCTCAACCTCGTCGGGATCGGCCCACATCAGTGTGGAGGCCTGCGCGCCAGGGAGCGCGACAGGGAAGGTGGTCATGGTGCTCATCCTCTCGTGAAACGGGCGGTCGCCCGATGGTGGTCGTGCTGTGTCGGTGCGCGGTGGCGTATGCCGGGTGGCGGGCTCGCGGGGAGCCGGCCACCCGGCATACGCCCTCGTTTATCAGGCGCTGCGCGCGCTGTCGTGCGGGGACGGGCGCACGTTGCCCGGCAGGTCCGTGGTGGGACGACCCTTGGCGAGCAGCTCGCCGCCCCAGACGCCCCACTCGAACCGACGCTGGGCGACGGCGAGGCAGACCTCGGCCAGGGGGCACGTCGCGCACACCGCCTTGGCCCGCTCCGCCTCGCTCTCCGTGGCCGGCCAGAACAGCTCCGGGTCGTGGGCTGCGCAGCTCGGCACGGCACCGTCGAGCTCGAACGGGTGCTCGGACGCGGCGCGGAAGATCCAGGCGTCGAGTCCCTGACCCGTTCGGGCCGCAGGCCGGAGCCCCACCTGGGCGAGGGACTGCGTGCGCACGGGGGTGCGGTTCCTGGTCATGGGTCGGACTCCTTCCGCTCGGTGCTGGTGGGGCTCGGGGTGGGCGTGGTGGCGCGGGCGAAGTGCAGCTGCACCCGGGTGGGCACGTAGGGGTCCCATCGCAGGGGCATCCGCGCCTCGTCGGGGGTGCGGTCACCCTTGCGGGCGTTGCACGGCTCGCAGGCCGCGACCGCGTTGGCCCACGACGTCGCGCCGCCTCGTGAGTGCGGGAGGACGTGGTCCATGGTCGTGGCGGTGAAGCGTCCGCAGTAGGCGCACTGCCCGCGGTCACGGAGCAGGACGCCCTCGCGGGAGTAGGTCGCCCGGGTGCGCGAGTAGAGCCACTTCTGCTCCACGTACCGCACGAGTCGGACGACGACCGGGACCTGGTAGGGACCGAAGCGCTCGGTCGCGTGGACCTCGACCGGTGTGGCGACGCCGCGCCAGATCATCCGCACGGCGTGCCGCACCGATACCCGGTGGAGCAGCGTCTCGTCGGCGTTCCACACCTCGACCTGGGTCATGGCCGATCCTCCTCTCCCTCATGGCGACTCGTGTCGTCGTCTCTGTTCACTGGCGGCGACGGGCGGCACGAGAAGAGCCGCCCGTCCGGGTCATCCCGGTGGGCGGCTCGAGGGACGGAGCCGGTCAGGCTCGTCGCGTCAGCGAGATCGCAGGTGGGGACTCCACGGCTGGGTGTGCCGGATGCGGCACTCCCCTGGGAACGGGTAGGCCACATCGGCGAGGCACAGGCTGCGCTTCGCTTCGGTGGTGAGTCCCGTTGCCATGGTTGGCCCTTCGTCTGCGGGTGAGGGAGATGGGTTGGCGCACAGTGATGCTGGCGCCGGGTCGATGATGACAGGCGCAGGCGGCTGTTGCCCAGTGGTTTTCGGCTCCGGGTCGACGCGCCGGGGACGAGCCGGACATGACGAGGGCCCGGGAGCACGAACCGCCCGGGCCCTCGTCACCTCGGACGCCACGCTGGAGGTCGTGGCGGACGAGACGTGCGGTGGTCAGCCCACCTTGTGCATCCAGCGAACGGCAGCACCGTCGCCCGCGTAGCGGAACACCTCGAGCTCGTCGTCCCACGGGATGCCGAGGAGCAGGTCGATCTCGTCCTGGAGGGCCTCGGCGTCGCCGCGGGTGCGCAGGATCGCCTCGCGGAGCCGGTCCTCCTGCACGACGGCGTCACCGGACGCGGAGGTCATGGCGTGGTGGATGCCGAGACGGGGCGTGTAGGACCAGCGCGCGCCGTCGCATCCCGGCGACGGGTCCTCGGTCACCTCGTAGCGCAGGCCGTCCCATCCGCGGAGGGCACTGGCGAGCTCGGCGCCGGTGCCGACGGCGCCGGACCACGGGAGCTCGGTGCGCATCATCCGGGGAGCGGCGGGCTGAGGGATCCAGTCGAGCGTCACCCGTTCGTCGAGGACGGCCTCGATCGCCCACGTGATGTGCGGGCACAGCGCGGCCGGGGCTCCGTGTATGAACAGAACCCCGCCTGTCTGGGTGCGCGGCATCGCGACAGCCATCCGAACCTCCTGAAGTTGCAGGGACGTCTTCCCCAACGCCTGCTACTTCGTGAACGGGTGGACTGCTTCGGTGACGGCGGATCGTGCGTGCTCGACCTCGAGCACTCGCCCATTGTGCACCATGGTCCACACGGGCACCAGCAGTCTCACGATCGGATTTGTCCGTTTTGGTGTTTCCTGGACGACCCGCTGCGACCGGGTCTGCGACTGCGCACGGGCCGCTCCACCGTCAGGCGCCGCGTGGCTCCCCGGGGAAGAGGTACACCTCGTCGTCCCGGATCTCGACCCGGTGGGTCCGCACGGGCTTGGTGGCGGGCAGGCACATCGGCCGGCCGTCGCTGAGGCAGAAACGGGTGGCGTGCAGCGGGCACTCCACCTCACCGGCCTCGATCCAGCCCTCCGCGAGGGACGCGTCCTCGTGCGAACACGTGTCGTCGAGGGCGTAGTAGGTGCCGTCGTCGTCGCGGAAGAGCGAGATCGGCTCGTCCGTCACCGTCAGCGCGGTGTCGAGCACGAGCGCCTCGCCGGGCTCGACGTCGTCGACCGACGCCACGCGGATGCCGTCACTCATGCCAGCTCGTTCCTCACCTGCTCGGGACCACGGTCACGGCGAGCCTAGAGGGTGGCGCGAGCGCACCGTGGAACGGGGCTCTAGCGCAGCTCGACCGAGGCAGCTCGGCCGGGGCTGGACCGACGCGGCTCGACCGGAGGCGTGACCAGGTCGGAGCGCTCGCTAGACTCCGACCGACCTCGTCGGCCATGCCGGCGTCAGGTCCCGGGGCAGTAGCTCAGCCGGTCAGAGCAGCGGACTCATAATCCGTCGGTCCAGGGTTCAAGCCCCTGCTGCCCCACCACGGTGGTTCGTCCCGGTTCGTCCAGGTTCGCCCTGTCACGTCGCGGTAGGCGTCTGGACCTGTCCTGCGGGCGTGGACTGGCCGTCGGGGTGCGACCACCGCCGGCCAGTCCTGCGCCTCGCGGTCCGTTCGAGGACCCAAGGGCGCGCGGACGACGTGGGGGGTGGACACGGGCCCCGGGGGTGGGAGTCGGGGCACCGTGCCCATCGACCGTGAGGTCGGCGTCGTCCGCGGGACGACCTCGACCCTCCTCCCGAGAAGGGGCCGCGCCGTCCTGGCTCCAGTCTCCACCCTCGGCGAGGGCGCATCGTGCGAAATGCGGCACATTGCACAGATGGGACGAGTCGTGCCGTTCACCCCATCTCGCCCCACGCCTCCGAGCCCCGTGGAACGGGATCGGGGCGGGTCCCGCCGACTCCCCCGGCAGAACCCACCCCGTCCTCACCCCCTACCGGCCCCACTCCGGCGCTTCCCCCCACGGGTTCGCCGGTCTTCCTCCCCCACGACAACCACTGTGCCGGGCAGTCTGCAAGATCGCCCCGTCGAAAGTCGGTGGTTTCCGCAAGATCCCTGCAAGGAGCGGGACCGAGGTTGGGAGGTCCCAAGCCCCCACGGCGTCACCGGCCCGGGATAGGTTCCGATGACCGAAGGCTCGGGGGCCACCAAGACTGGGGAGAACACGTATGTCGACCAAGCCCATCCTGCGCGCGCTGGCGGTCTCCGCCGCTGCCGCGAGCGTCATCGCCGCCGGCTCCTCGAGCGCGACAGTGAGCGCCGCGCCGACCCGTCCGTCGCCCGCGGCTACGGAGTGCCAGACGGCGCCAGACCTCGCTCGCGTGCGGGCCGGGAGCACGGCCAAGGAGCCCGAGCTCTACTCCAAGAACGAGGCCAACGCATACGGCGTCATCAAGGACGCCCCGCGCCTGCCCAACGGCAGCGTCCACATCCCGACCGTCTTCCACGTCGTCTCCGACCACACGCTGTCGGCCACCGAGAAGGCGCGCTGGGAGCGGCTCATCGCCGCGCAGATGACCGTGCTCAACGACTCCTACGGCGGCAAGACCGCCCCTGACGCCGCAGACTCGCCGTTCCGCTTCTCCCTCGCCAAGATCGACTACACCGTCAACGCGCAGTGGTACACCGTCTCCCCGGGCAAGACCGAGCGCGACATGAAGAAGGCGCTCTACACCGGCAACTCCGAGACCCTCAACGTCTACTCCGCCAACATCGGCGGCGGCCTGCTCGGCTGGGCCTACTTCCCCAAGGGCTACAACAACGGTCGCGACTACATCGACGGCGTCGTCATGCTCGACGAGTCGATGCCCGGCGGCACGGCCGGCAAGTACGCGCAGGGCGACACCCTGACGCACGAGGTGGGCCACTGGCTCATGCTCGAGCACACCTTCAAGGGCGCGTGCTCGGCGAGCGGTGACTTCGTGGCCGACACCCCGCGCGAGGCGGTGCCGCAGTTCAACTGCCCCACCGGCGCCGACACGTGCACCGCGCCCGGCCTCGACCCGATCCACAACTTCATGGACTACACGCAGGACTCCTGCATGAACATGTTCACCAAGGGACAGGTCGAGCGCATGAACGACGCCTGGGTCGACTTCCGCCAGATCCCCACCAGCTGATCCCAGCCCCAACCCGTCGCACCGGAGCGTCGCACGCTGACGTATGCCGCGTGCTTCGAAGGTGTGGCCCGTCCAGTCCCAGGACCGGGCGGGCCACACCTGCGTTCCGGACATGTGGCACATCCGTCACATCCGTCACGGATCCCGACCGAATTTCTCGGGAATCGCCCCTTGTGCAACCCTCGCACCTATGGTGGAGGGGACCGGCCGGTCAGGACGTGGGGGCGTTCGCGATGGCCTTCCGGTTGCGGTGCCGGGTCCACCGCACGAGGGTCGACGGTGACAGCAGCAGTACCTCGAGGGGGGTGGCTTGACGGTGACAGACGCCAATGAGCGCAGTGGTCCGCGCGTCCTGAACATTCGGATGCGCGGCAGACTTGTGCCCTTCGCGACGATGCTCCTGCTCTTTGCGATGCTGCCCTTCCTGGGTGGCAGCGCACCCCAGACGCCGACCGCATCGGTCGTGCTCGCGGCCGGGTCGCCTGCCGTGAAGGACGCCGTCGCTGCCGTGGGGCAGGCCCAGGGCGAGCTGTCCCGGTCGACGGCCGCCAGCGCCCCGACAGCGGCGCTGGCTCCGGTCGACTCCGCCTTCTCGACCGCCATCGGTGGCGGTCTGTTCATGTTCCCGGCGATCAGCCTGACGCCGGCGACGGCCGAGGCCATCGCGGCCCCGATCGTCGGGCGGCCGCTCTTCATCCACCCCGTGGCCGGCGGTGAGACCTCGCCGTTCGGCCCGCGCATCCACCCGCTCCTCGGTCGCCCGATGTTCCACACCGGCATCGACCTCGCGGCGGCCTGCGGCACGCCGATCCACGCAGCCGCGGACGGCACGGTCATCTACGCCCGGGTCTCGGCGTCATGGGGCGGACGCACGATCATCCAGCACAGCCCGACGGTCAAGACCGCCTACGGTCACCAGTCGAAGTTCCTCGTCACCGAGGGCCAGGCCGTCAAGCAGGGCCAGGTCATCGGCCTGAGCGGTACGACCGGTTGGTCCACCGGCTGCCACCTGCACTTCGACGTCATCATCAACGACCGCTACGTCGACCCCGCTCCCTACCTCGGCTTCGCGCCGTCAGCCACGGCATCCGTCCCGTATGCCGTCGTCCCGCACCTCGTGCTCGACCCGGGCAGCCGCGTCATCCGCACCGTCGCGGACGGTGACGTCCCGCTCACCGAGGCCACCGTCGTGACGTCGTCGCCCAGCAGCACGGGTGGCCGTCCGCCGTCGACCAGCAAGCCCACGGGCACGCCGACGACGAGCCGTCCCACGACGAGCTCTCCTGCTCCCACGACGAAGCCGTCCCCGACGAGCACCAAGCCGTCCCCGACGGGCAGCGCCACGACGTCCACCATGCCCCCGACGACGACCCCGCCGAGCACGACGACCACCACAGGGTCGACGGGGACGACCGGGACGACGACGGGCACACCCAGCACGACGACCACGACGACCCCTCCGGACACCACGACCACGACCCAGTCCCCCGCCACGAGCCAGGCGCCTGTGTCCGACCCGCCGAGCTCGACGAGCGCCGCTGCAGCCGCACCCGCCGCGTCCGAGCCGACGGCGACCGCCACCGCTACGGCGACCGCCACGGCGACCGCGACCCGCGTCCTGAAGACCGCCACCGCGGTCGCCACCGCGGCAGAGACCTCGACGAGCTCGTCCACGGGTACCGCGACGAGCAAGCCCGCCACGTCGGCGGCGAGCGAACCCACCACCTCGACGAGCGAGCCCAGCGCGTCCTCGACGACGGCGGCGGAGGGCAGCCCCTGACCCGCGTGGCCGGGCCTGTGTGAACCGGTCGGCGCCCCGCTCCCCGTGGAGCAGGGCGCCGACCGCGTGCCTGCGGTCCTCACGATTCGGGCACGCTCGGCGCGGAGCGTGTCGCGCGGGTGCTGGAGCCGATAGGTTTCCGGGATGGACGACGTGAACCCCACCGCCGCGGTGCCGAGCGATCGGACCCCGGACACGCCTCGTGACCCGATGGTCGTCATCGACGGAGTCAACAAGCACTTCGGCGACCTACACGTGCTGCGCGACATCAACCTCACCGTCGGCAAGGGCGAGGTGGTCGTCGTCCTCGGACCGTCCGGCTCGGGCAAGTCGACGCTGTGCCGCGCCATCAACCGCCTCGAGACCATCGAGTCGGGCACCATCTCCATCGACGGTCAGGCACTGCCCGAGGAGGGCAAGCCGCTCGCACAGCTGCGGGCCGACGTCGGGATGGTCTTCCAGTCCTTCAACCTGTTCGCGCACAAGACGATCCGCGACAACGTGACGCTCGGGCCGATCAAGGTGCGCAAGAAGTCGAAGTCCGACGCGGACCGGCAGGCCACCGAGCTGCTCAAGCGGGTCGGTGTCGAGGCACAGGCCGACAAGTACCCGGCCCAGCTCTCCGGCGGCCAGCAGCAGCGCGTCGCGATCGCCCGCTCGCTCGCGATGGGCCCCAAGGTCATGCTCTTCGACGAGCCGACGTCGGCCCTCGACCCGGAGATGGTCAACGAGGTCCTCGACGTCATGGTGGGCCTCGCCAAGGAGGGCATGACGATGATCGTCGTGACCCACGAGATGGGCTTCGCCCGCAAGGCCGCGGACCGCGTCGTCTTCATGGCCGACGGCCAGATCGTCGAGGTCGGCACGCCGCAGGAGTTCTTCACCAACCCCCGCAGCGACCGCGCCAAGGACTTCCTCGGCAAGATCCTCACGCACTGACCCACCGGAACCATCTGCACCAATCGACAGGGATCGGCACGCAGCACCGCGTGCCGTGAGCAACCACCCAGGAGGAACCCAGATGAAGGCACGACGACTCGGAGCCGTTGCGGCGGCTGCGACGTTGGCGCTCACGCTCGCCGCGTGTGGATCCAGCGACAGCGGAGGCAACGCCGGCTCCAGCGGCGGCAAGGGGCTCAAGATCGGCATCAAGTTCGACCAGCCCGGACTCGGCCTCAAGAAGGGCACCGAGTTCACCGGCATGGACGTCGACGTGGCGAAGTACGTCGCCAAGTCCCTCGGGACTGCCGAGGGCGACATCACCTGGGTCCAGGCTCCCAGCGCCCAGCGTGAGACGCTCATCTCGACCGGTCAGGTCGACATGGTCGTCGCGACCTACTCGATCACCGACGCCCGCAAGGAGAAGGTCAGCTTCGCCGGGCCGTACTTCATCGCCGGTCAGGACCTTCTGGTTCGCGCCGACGACAGCTCGATCACCGGCCCGGACACCCTCAAGGGCAAGAAGCTCTGCTCGGTGACCGGTTCGACCTCAGCCCAGAAGGTCAAGGAGAAGGTGCCGGACGTCAACCTCCAGGAGTTCGGCACGTACTCCGAGTGCGTCGCTGCGCTCGCTTCCGGCGCGATCGACGCCCTGACGACCGACGACACGATCCTCGCCGGCTACGCCGCCCAGGACCAGTACAAGGGCAAGCTCAAGGTCGTCGGCCAGCCGTTCTCCACGGAGAACTACGGCATCGGCATCAAGAAGGGTGACACGGCCATGTGCCAGAAGATCACCGATGCCATCAAGACGATGATCAGCGACGGGTCCTGGCAGAAGGCCGTGGACGCCAACCTCGGGCCGGCCGGCTACAAGCCGGGTGCGGGCAACCCGCCCACCCCGGCTTCCTGCTCCTGACGCACACGCACACGCACGGGCGCGGGATGTCCGAACGGTCTGGCATCCCGCGCCCGGATCATCACGAGAGGTGATGGATGGGCGACATCCTCAGCAAGTACGACATCTTCGGGGCGTTCTGGGTCACGATCCAGCTCTCGGTGCTCTCGGCGATCGGCGCGCTGGTCCTCGGGACCATCGTGGCGATCCTCAGGGTTTCGCCCGTGAGGATCCTTCGACTGCTCGGCACGTCCTACGTCAACGTCTTCCGCAACACGCCTCTGACGTTGCTCATGGTCTTCAGCATCCTCGGGCTCTCCTTCATCCTGGGGATCAACCTGTCGCAGGACCTCTCCCGTAACGCCTATCTCTGGGCCGTCGTGGTGTTGTCCGTCTACCACGCGGCCTTCGTCTGCGAGGCCTTGCGCAGTGGCGTCAACACCGTTCCAGCCGGTCAGGCCGAGGCTGCGCGTGCCATCGGGCTCACCTTCGGGCAGTCGTTGCGCGAGGTCCTGCTTCCGCAGGCCTTCCGCGGCGCGGTGGCACCGCTGGGTTCGGTCCTCATCGCCCTCATCAAGAACACGACGGTTGCGGCGGTCATCCTCGGCACGTCGGAGGCGGCGGGTCTGCTCGCCAAGATCACCGAGAACGAGGGCGCCAGCCTGCCGACCTTCTTCCTGTTCGCGCTCGGTTTCGTGATCCTCACGCTGCCGTTCGGGATCCTGTTCACCCATCTCTCCCAGCGTCTGGCGGTGAAGCGATGAGCTCCGAGATCGTGCTTTTCGACGCGCCCGGCCCCAAGGCCCGGCGGCGTCACGCCATCCTCACCGTGGTCGGTGTCGTGGTCGCCCTCGCCCTCGTCTGGCTGGTCGTGCGAAAGATGGGCGAGGCCAACCAGCTCGAGGGTTACATGTGGGCGCCCTTCGTCAACGACCCCGAGGTGTGGACGCAGTACCTCCTGCCCGGTCTCTGGGGAACGGCGAAGGCCGCGGCGCTCTCGGTCGTGTTCGCCGGCATCTTCGGGATCGTCTTCGGCATGGCGCGCCTGTCGTCGAACAGGTGGATCAGCATCCCGGCAGGCGTCGTCGTGGAGTTCTTCCGCTCGGTGCCGGTGCTGATCATGATGGTCTTCGCCTACTTCGGATACTTCGCGACGAGCGACCTCGTCTCCGCCCAGACAGCGCCGTTGGCTGCCGTGGTGCTGGCGTTGACGCTCTACAACGGCTCGGTCATCGCCGAGCTGGTCCGTTCCGGCGTCTTCAGCCTGCCGAAGGGCCAGAGCGAGGCCGGCCTCTCGATCGGGCTCTTGCCCGGCCAGACGTTGCGATCCATCCAGCTGCCCCAGGCCCTGACGGCGATGCTGCCGGCGCTCGTCGGCCAGCTCGTCGTCGTGCTCAAGGACAGCGCGCTCGGCGTCGTCATCACCTACCCGGAGCTGCTGAACGCCGCAAAGACCCTCGGCTCCGCCTACGCCAACACGGTCCCGGCCTACCTCGTGGCAGCGCTGATCTTCATCGCCATCAACTACCTGCTCACGCGGTTGGCCCGAGCCGTGGAGGGCTGGCTCAAGCGACGTGGCGGGTCCCACCGCGCCGCTGGAGCCCCGGACGCCGAGATCACCGACCTCGAGGTCGGCTCAGGTGTCGGCACCGGCGGCGGGCGCTGACCTCGACGCCAACGAGAAGGGCCCCGACACCAGGTGTCGGGGCCCTTCTCGTTCGGTGCTCCCCCGATTGGACTCGAACCAATAACCTGCCGGTTAACAGCCGGCTGCTCTGCCAATTGAGCTACAGGGGAATGCTGCTGCGCAACCATAGCAAAGCATTCGCGCGGACACGAAATCGGGTGCGGCGCCTCGCAATCGGGGCGTCGTAGGGGCCTCGGACGTCCCCCTCCGGACCCCTCAGAGGCCCACTTCGGCACGCAGGCGTGCCAGCCGCTGGGCCGCCTCGCGCGCCACGTCGGGGTCAGTGAGGTCGGCACCCTTGCCGGGCACCGTCTGCTCGACGAGGGCCCCCGTGGCGAGGTCCTGGCGGATGACGACGCGCACGCTGCGACGGCCCGCGGTGCGGAACTCGTCGGCGAGCACGACGCTCGCCTGCAGGCGCTCGCGCAGCGCCTGCTGCAGCAGCGAGGGCTCGGTGACGCGCCACCGCGCGGGCTGCCCGCGGTCGACCCACGTCACGGTGAGGGTCGAGGTCTCGCCCTGCCACGTGCCGCTCTCGGCCTCGTGCCACGGCCGGCTCCACACGAGGCCGTCGGTGCCGACGAAGGCGAGGTGGTGGGTCGTCGCGACGACGTGGCCGCCCGACTGCTCGTCGCGCGCCCAGGCGAGCACCTTGGCCCCGCCTCCGAGCGGCACGGCCGCGCGGACGTCAGCGGGCAGCGCCGGCCGGCGCCGCCGTTCGAAGAGTGCCATCAGCCCATCCCTGCCTTGATCGCGGCCAGCTCCCGTTGGAGCGTCTGCAGCTGGATGCCGAGCTCGCGGGTGCGCTCGGGCTCCGGCGTCTCGGCGTGGTCGAGCCGGCGCATCTCGCTCATGGCGTCGGCGATCCGGCGCGTCAGCGCGATGGTGCGCACCCGGTCGAAGAGCTCGTCGACGTAGCGCGACGTCGGCAGGCCGGTGTTGGGGTCCATCCGGGTCGGCAGGGTGTCGACGGCGAGCTCGCTCACGAGGCCCGCGACCGGGGACGGCGCGGCCTCGGTGACCGCGGAGGTCCAGGCGCGCGCGTTGCCCTTGTCGCCGCTGTGGTGGGCGATCCGGATGCCGTCGAAGACCGCGCGATGGGCCGGCGCGGAGAAGGAGTCGGGCGTCAGCAGGTCGATGGCGCCGGGCTTGAAGACCGTGGGGAACTGGAGCAGCACCTGGAGCAGCTGCCGCTCGGCGAGCACGACGGGGTCGCGGCGGTCCGGCATCGGCATGCCGGCGTGGTCGGCCGCGGTGGGCTCGGCGTCGTCGCGGCCGTTCCGGTCACCTCGCGCGTCCTCCTCGACCTTGATCTTGCCGGCGCGGGACACCTCGGTGGCGACCTGCTCGACGTCGAGGCCGAGCATGCCCGAGACCTCACGGGTGTACTCCGGGCGGAGCGACTGGTCGCGGATCGAGGCGATGATGGGCGCGACGGCGCGCACGGCCTGGATGCGGCCCTCCGCGGTCGCGACGTCGAAGCGCTTGATCGTCGTGCGCACCGCGAACTCGAACATCGGCACGGCGTCCTCGATGAGCGCCTGCACGGCCGGGTCTCCCCCGGCCTGGCGCAGCTCGCACGGGTCCTTGCCCGACTTCTCGACGGCGACGAAGGACTGGGAGGTCCACTTCTCGTCGTCGGCGAAGGCGCGCATGGCGGCCTTCTGCCCGGCGGCGTCACCGTCGAAGGTGAAGATCACCTTGGCCGGGGCGAGGCCCGCCTCGTCGCGCATGAGGCGCCGCAGCGTCTTGATGTGGTCGGCGCCGAACGCCGTGCCGCACGTCGCGACGGCCGTCTCGACGCCGGCGAGGTGGCAGGCCATGACGTCGGTGTAGCCCTCGACGACGACGGCGTGGCGACCCTGCGAGATCTTCTTCTTGGCGAGGTCGAGGCCGTAGAGCACGGTCGACTTCTTGTAGATCGGCGTCTCGGAGGTGTTGAGGTACTTCGCCTCGATGCGGTCGTCGTCGAAGATCCGCCGGGCGCCGAAGCCGACGGTGTCGCCGGTGATGTCGCGGATCGGCCACACGAGGCGGCCACGGAAGCGGTCGTAGAGCCCCCGGGCGCCGCGGCCGGCGATGCCTCCGGTGACGAGCTCGTCGTCGGTGAAGCCCTTGGCGCGCAGGTGGCGCACGAGGTCCTCGCCGCCACGCGGCGCGAAGCCGATGCCGAACTGCTTGACGTGCTCGCTGTTGAAGTCGCGGGCGCGGAGGAAGTCACGGGCCGTGCGGGCGGCCTGGCTGCCGAGGAGGAGCTCGGTGTAGTACTCCTCCGCGACGCGGTGGGCCTCGATGAGGCGACTGCGCCGGCCGAGGCCCTCCTCGCGGGGCCGATCGCCGTTCTCGTAGCGCAGCTCCATGCCGAGCTTCTGGGCGAGCCGCTCGACCGCCTCGGAGAAGCTCAGGTGGTCGACCTTCTGCACGAACGAGATGACGTCGCCGCCCTCCTGGCACCCGAAGCAGTGCCAGGCGCCCACGGCGGGACGGATGTTGAACGACGGGGTCTTCTCGTCGTGGAACGGGCACAGGCCCTTGAGCGAGCCGGGGCCGGCGGAGCGCAGGGTCACGTGCTCGCGCACGACATCCTCGATGGACGAACGCGCCTTGACCGCTGCGATGTCCTCGCTGTTGATCAGCCCCGCCATCTGCCTCCTGTCGCTGGGGGTGATTCTAGGTGCTCGACGGTCGGCCCCTCGTCACCGGCACCACTGGCTGTGGAGGGCGAGGGCGCGCACGTCGGTCAGCGAGGCCACCTGGTCGACGACGACGCGCAGCCGCTCACCGTCGTCGGAGGCCGTCGCGTGGTCGGCCCGGAAGGCGGCGTCGAGGCGCTCCTCGGGCGACCCGGCATACGCCTCCACGAGGGCACGGACGACATCACGCTGGCCCGACATGACCGACAGGCGCTCCTCGGTCGTCATGACGAAGTGGTTGGCGATCGCCTTGAGCACGGAGCACTCGGCGCGCGTGTCGTCGGGGACGACGAGGTCGGCCTCGAACCGGCACAGCTCGCCCGGGCCGTGCCGCTCCCGGGTGGCCTGCTCGACGACGAGCACGAAGTGGCCGATGAGCCGGCTCGTCATGTCCTTGAGGCGCGCCAGGTCACCACGGGAGCCGTCGTATGCCGTGGGCATCGCTCCCGAGGCCAGCAGGCGTTCCAGCGCGGCCCCCAGGGCGTCGGCACCGAGGTCGGGGGCGTAGGTGCGACCGGCCACGTCGATGACGTCGGCCATGTCGCGCGAGTGGAGCGCCCTCGGGTCCATCCAGCCGGAGGCGATGGCGTCCTCGACGTCGTGGACGGAGTAGGCGACGTCGTCGGACCAGTCCATGACCTCGGCCTCGAGGCACCGGTTGCGGGGCTCGGCGCCCTCGCGGATCCAGGCGAAGACGGGCAGGTCGGAGGGGTAGACGCCGAACTTCCTCGTCTCGTAGGGGCCGTCGCCGCGCCCCCAGGGGTACTTCGTCGTGGCATCGAGACTCGCCCGGGTCAGGTTGAGACCGGCCGAGGTGCCGTCGGCGTGAGCCCGCTTGGCCTCGAGCCTCGTGAGCAGGCGCAGGGTCTGCGCGTTGCCCTCGAACCCCCCGATGTCCGAGGCGATCTCGTCGAGCACGGTCTCGCCGTTGTGCCCGAACGGCGGGTGCCCGAGGTCGTGCGAGAGGCAGGCCGTGTCGACGACGTCGGCGCTGCAGCCGAGCGCCGCGCCGAACTCGCGCCCGATCTGCGCCACCTCGAGCGAGTGCGTCAGCCGGTTGCGGACGAAGTCGTCGTGGCCGGGCGCCAGCACCTGCGTCTTGGCGGCGAGGCGGCGCAGGGACGACGAGTGCACGACCCTGGCCCGGTCGCGGGCGAAGTCGTCACGGTCGGCGCGCTTCTGGGCAGGGTCCTCCGCGACCCAGCGCTCCCGGTCCCGACCCTGATAGCCCACACCGGAACTCTATGCGGCGCGATCGAACCGACCGCGGCGCCGCACCCGTGGCGCATACTTCAGGGATGGAGCCGCTCAGGCTTCCAACCTCAGGAGCGCGCCATGGGCGACAAGTCACCGAAGTCCCACATGTCCACGAAGGCCAGATCGCTCAAGGAGAAGCGTGCCGACAAGCACGCGAAGTCCGCCGCCAAGGACCACACGGAGATCATCCCGCCCAAGGCCAAGCGCTGACGGCGAGCTGACCACCTCGGCTCAGCCGAGCTCGGCCTGCAGGCGTCGCACCCAGGCCGGCTCGGTGCCGTAGCGCTGCGTCTTGATGAGGCGCAGGTTGGCGCAGTCCTCGACGAGCTCGCCCATGCGTTTCTCACGTGTCGACTCCTGCTTGGCGGTGAGCACCCAGTTGATGGCGATCTTGCGGTACGACGGCGTGGCGCCGTCCCAGAACGCTGCCGCGCGCTCGTCACCGCGCAGCAGCGCCTCGTAGTCGTCGGACCACACGAGCTCGCGGTTCTCGTAGGCGTAGACCCCGGAGCGGTCGGCCCGGCGTCTCTCGAAGGCCGCGAGACCGGCCGGGTGCATGCGCCCGGCCGACGTCAGCTCGGCCACCGCGTTGATGTTGATGGTGCTCCAGTTGCTGCCCGGCTTGCGCGGCGTCCACCGCTGGCGCACGGCGTCCTCGTCGATGCGCTGCGCCATCGAGTCGATCCAGCCGAAGCACAGCGCCTCGCGCACGGCCTCGGCCCACTGGAGCCCCCGCGGCTCGACGTGCTTCTTGTGCAGACCCATCCACAGCTCGGTGGCGCTCTCGTGATGCACCTCCAGCCAGGCCCGGAAGTCGTCGGCATCGTCGAAGAAGGTCGCGGGCCGTTCGGCCGATCCGCCCTGTCGCATGTCCCGATCCTGCCACCGGCCACCGACGCCCCGGCAGACGCTGGGAGGATCTACCCGTGACCGACCGCATCGTCCTCGCCGCCCGCAACAACGCCCTCTGGTGCGACGCCGTCGCGCGTTCGCACGGCGTGGCGTGCACGACCGACGACGTGGCGTGGACCGCGTCGACGCGCACGCCGCCCTACTACCCCGACGCCGTGACGCTGTCGCCGGACGCCGGGGAGTACGACGTGCTGGCTCGCATCGACGACTCGGACGGCTGTTCCGTCAAGGACTCGTGGTCCCGGCTCGACCTGTCGATGGAGGACTTCGCGCGCCTCGTCGTCGGCGAGTGGGTCTGGCTCGACCCGTCGGTCCCGTCGACCCGGCTGGCCGCCGACAGCCGCTGGCAGCGCCTCACGACGCCTGCCGAGATGGCGGAGTGGGTGCGCGGCTGGGCGAGCGACCCCGACGCCGAGGCCATCCTGCGCCCGTCGCTGCTCGACGAGCCGGGCGTCCACGTCCTCGGCGCACGGACCTCGGACGACCCGGCGTCACCGGTCGTCACCGGTGCGATCGTCAACGTGACGGGCGAGGTGGCGGGGCTCGGCAACGTCTTCGCCCGCGACGGCGACGTCGAGAGGGCCTGGAGCGCGGCCGCGGCCGCGGCGCGGACCGTCACCGGCGGCATACCCCTCGTCGGCTGGGAGGCCGGCGCGAGCGTCGACGCCGCTGTTGGCGCGGGGTGCGAGCGGCTGGGGCCGCTCAGCGTCTGGCTGAAGTGAGCCTCAGCCGCCGCTGACCGACAGCTCTGCCTCGGCGATGGTGCGGCGGTGCTCCTCGGACAGCTCGCGGGACTCGAGCCAGCGGTCGGGCAGCGCCACGGTGCGCGAGGAGCCCGCGCGCCCGCGCTGGCCCTCGGCGGCCTCGCCCGGCCACGGCGCGTCGGGGTCGAGCGTGGCGAGCAGGTCGTCGAGCGCGGCCATCGAGTCGACGAGCGCGAGCGAGTTGCGGATCGTCGAGCCGGCCGGGAATCCCTTGAGGTACCAGGCGATGTGCTTGCGGATGTCGCGGCAGGCGCGCTCCTCCTCGCCGTAGAAGTCGCAGAGGTATGCCGTGTGTGTCCGGAGCGTCTCGGCGACCTCCCCGAGGGTCGGCGTCACGCGCGCCGAGGTACCGGCGAAGGCCGCCGCGAGGTCAGTGAAGAGCCACGGGCGACCGAGGCAGCCGCGCCCGACGACGACGCCGTCGCAGCCCGTCTCGTGGACCATGCGCAGGGCGTCCTCGGCCGACCAGATGTCGCCGTTGCCGAGCACCGGGATGCTCGTCACGGTCTCCTTGAGCATCCGGATGGCGCTCCAGTCGGCCGTGCCGGAGTAGGCCTGCGACGCGGTGCGCCCGTGCAGCGCGACGGCCGCGACGCCCTCGGCCTCGGCCGTAAGGCCCGCGTCGAGGAAGGTGAGGTGATCGTCGTCGATGCCCTTGCGCATCTTGACGGTGACCGGGATGTCGCGCTTGGCGCCCTCCTCGACGACCGCGCCGACGATGGCCTTGAAGAGGTCCTTCTTCCACGGCAGGGCCGAGCCTCCGCCTTTGCGGGTGACCTTGGGCACCGGGCAGCCGAAGTTGAGGTCGATGTGGTCGGCACGGTCCTCGGTGACGAGCATCCGCGCGGCGGCCCGCGCCGTCGCGGGGTCGACGCTGTAGAGCTGGATCGAGCGCGGGTTCTCGTCGGGGTCGTGCTCGATGAGCCGCATCGACTCGGGCGTCCGCTCGACGAGCGCGCGCGAGGTGATCATCTCGCTGACGTAGAGGCTCGTGGCCCCGCTCGCGCCGCGGATGGCCCGCCCCTCGTTGCCGTACTCACGGCACAGGCGGCGGAAGGCACGGTTGGTGATGCCGGCCATGGGCGCGAGGACGACGGGCGAGCCGATGACGTGGCGGCCGATGCGCAGCGGCGGCAGCACGGCGCCCGTCGTCTCGGTCACAGGGGTCATCACGTCGGTCACGCGCTCGATTGTCCCCGATCAGGCGCGAGAGGCCGAATCGGCCACGGCGCCGGCGAAGCGCAGGAGGGCGTCGGCGAAGGCCTCAGGCTGGTCGAGGTTGGCGAAGTGGCTCGCCCTCGGGACGATCTCGACGCGTGCACCGGGGCAGGCTCTCAGGTAGGTCTTGGCACCGACGCGGAACTGGTCGAACCGTCCGTTGAGGAGCAGCACCGGACAGTGCACGCCGCGGAGCATGGCGGGCCGGCAGTGCGCCATGACCTCGCGCCACGCGGCGGCGGTCGGCGTGAAGTAGTAGCCGCCGGCGATGACCGGGTCGACCCGCTCGGCCGGGTAGAGCCGGTGCAGCACGCGGTCGTTGACGCGGGTCATGCGCTCGGGGCCGAGCCGGTCGGTGAGCGCCGCCACGCCGCGGTACACGGCTGCGCCCGGCCCGGTCGGGGTGGCGCTCGCCCCGGCGAGGACGAGGCCGTCGAGCGCGTCGGGGTGGGACGCGGCATACGCCATCGCGGCGTAGCCGCCGAGCGAGTGGCCGACGAGGACCACGGGCGACCCCTCGGGGACCGCCCGGACGGCGTCGTCGATGACCTCGACGCAGCGGGCGAGCGTGAACTCCTCGGCGGCGCGCGCGCCATGGCCCGGGAGGTCGACGAGCGTCAGGTCGACATGGTCGCGCAGCAGCGGCACCTGGGGCGCCCACTGGGTGCTCGACAGGCGCGACCCGTGCACGAGGACCAGGTGAGCACGCACACCGCGAGGATGCCACGATGGCCCGGTGACCCACCTCATCAGCGCAGACGAGCTCGCCCACGAGATCGAGGACGTCGTGGTCCTCGACGTCCGGTGGGCGCTGACCACGGCGAACACCCCTGCCGGCCGAGCCGACTACGACGCCGGCCACGTGCCGGGCGCCTTCTTCGTCGACCTGGACGCCGAGCTCGCGGCTCCCCCGGGCGAGGGTGGGCGCCACCCGCTGCCCGACCCCACCGTCGTCCAGGCGCTGCTGCGCCGCGCGGGGATCACCGAGCACACCCGGGTCGTCGTGTACGACGGCAAGGAGTCGTATGCCGCCGCGCGGGCCTGGTGGGTGCTGCGCTGGGTGGGCGTGCCTGACGTCCGCGTCCTCGACGGCGGATATGCCGCCTGGCTGGCCGCAGGGCTGCCCGTCTCCACCGACGAGCCGGCCGACCGGCACGGCGACGTCGTCGTGCGGCCGGGCGCCCTGCCGACGCTCGACGCCGACGGCGCGGCTGCACTGGCGCGCGACGGCCTGCTCCTCGACGCGCGGGCCCCGGAGCGCTACGCCGGAGAGACCGAGCCGATCGACCCGGTCGCGGGCCACGTGCCCGGCGCCGTCAACAGCCCCACCACGGCGTGGGTCACGGACGACGGGACGTTCCGCCGCGACCTGGCCGAGCACTGGGCCGCCGTCACCGAGGGCGTCGACCTCGGCGACGGGCGGGTCGGCGTCTACTGCGGGTCGGGCGTCACGGCAGCTCACGAGATGCTCGCGCTCGCCGAGCTCGGGATCGACACCGTGCTCTACCCCGGGTCGTGGAGCGAGTGGATCCGCGACCCCGCGCGCCCGATCGCCCTGGGTCACCAGCCCGGCTGACCGTCGCGCACGGGCGCGAGCACTGCCCGAGACAGGCCCTGACGCGGACGCTCGGGCGTGCGGTACCGGACGGGCGCCTACCGGTCTCGAGGACCCAGCGCACGCTCGGCTGCCGCGCGCACCGACACGTCGGCGTCGTCGAGCAGCCGGACCGCTGCCGCCGTGTGCTCCGAGTCCCCCATCGCACCGAGGACCCGCGCCGCGGCCGCACGCACCCGCGACACCGCGTCGTCGACGAGCACGAGGCACGCGTCGGCCGCGCCCGCGACCTCCCAGCGGGCGGCCACCTTGGCACACATCTCGCGCACCCGCCACGCCGGATCGCCCAGTCCGGCAACGACATCCACGCTGCACCGCTCGTCCCAGACGTAGAGGAGCGTCCGCGCCGCCCAGACCCGCGCCCAGTACGCCGTTCGCTCGTCGAGATGGTCCGGTGCGCCCCAGCCGTCCACCGCGGCGCCACCGACCCAGTGCGGGTCCGGGTCGGCCGGGTCTCCCCAGGATGCGCGCCCCGCGAGGAGGGCGGCGCACCACGCGGTCAGCGCGTCGTCCCCCAACGCGTCGGCCGCGGCACGCGCGCGCTCCCCGGGCGTCGCCCACAGCACGTCGTCCTCGACCACAGACGCAGTATGCCGCCCGCCCGGGTGGGCGGACGGCATACGTCAGCGGTCTGTCCGAAGGCTCAGCAGCCGATGAGGCGCTGCGCGAGGTAGCCCTCGACCTGGTCGAGCGCGACGCGCTCCTGCGCCATCGAGTCGCGCTCGCGGATCGTCACGGCGTGGTCCTCGAGGGTGTCGAAGTCGACCGTGATGCAGAAGGGCGTGCCGATCTCGTCGTTGCGGCGGTAGCGCTTGCCGATGGCTCCGGCGTCGTCGAAGTCGATGTTCCAGTGCTTGCGCAGGGTCGCCGCGAGGTCGCGCGCCTTGGGCGAGAGGTCGGCGTTGCGCGAGAGCGGGAGCACCGCGGCCTTGACCGGTGCGAGACGCGGGTCGAGGCGCAGCACGACGCGCTTGTCGACGCCGCCCTTGGTGTTGGGCGCCTCGTCCTCGTGGTACGCGTCGACGAGGAAGGTCATGAGCGAGCGCGACAGGCCGGCCGCCGGCTCGATGACGTACGGGGTGTACTTCTCGCCCGTCTGCTGGTCGAAGTAGACGAGGTCGGTGCCCGAGTGCTTCGAGTGCGTCGACAGGTCGAAGTCGGTGCGGTTGGCGATGCCCTCGAGCTCGCCCCACTCGGACCCGGCGAAGCGGAAGCGGTACTCGATGTCGACGGTGCGCTTGGAGTAGTGCGAGAGCTTCTCGGGGGCGTGCTCGTAGTGGCGCAGGTTCTCGGGGTTGATGCCGAGGTCGACGTACCACTTGGTGCGCTCCTCGAGCCAGTACTGGAGCCACTCCTCGTCCTCGCCCGGCTTGACGAAGAACTCCATCTCCATCTGCTCGAACTCGCGCGTGCGGAAGATGAAGTTGCCCGGCGTGATCTCGTTGCGGAAGCTCTTGCCGGTCTGGGCGATGCCGAACGGCGGCTTCTTGCGCGAGGCCTGCATGACGTTGTTGAAGTTGACGAAGATGCCCTGGGCAGTCTCGGGGCGCAGGTAGTGCAGGCCCGACTCGTCCTCGATGACGCCGAGGTAGGTCTTGAGCATCATCTGGAAGTCGCGGGGCTCGGTCCACTGGCCCTTGGTGCCGCAGTCGGGGCACACGATCTCGGACATCGGCACGGTGTCCGGGTCCTCGATGCCCTTCTTCTCGGCGTACGCCTCCTGCAGGTGGTCCTGGCGGCGGCGCTTGTGGCAGCTGAGGCACTCGACGAGCGGGTCGGTGAAGGTGCCGACGTGGCCCGAGGCGACCCACGTCTCGCGCGGGAGGATGATCGAGGAGTCGAGGCCGACGACGTCGTCGCGGCTCGTGACCATCGACTTCCACCACTGGCGGCGGATGTTCTCCTTGAGCTCCACGCCGAGGGGGCCGTAGTCCCAGGCAGACCGGGTGCCTCCGTAGATGTCACCGCTCGGGAAGACGAAGCCCCTGCGCTTGCAGAGGCTGACGACGGTGTCCACGATGGATGTCTGCTTGGCCATGCGGGACAGGTTATCGGGCCGGCGCCAGTGCTTTGCCACGCGTCCGGTGTATGCCATGGCGTCCCCTAGGCTCGTCGCGTGGCCCTGAGCTTCCGTTCCCGTCTCGAGCACGCCTCCGTCCCCTGGGTGGAGCGGCTCAACGCCGTCCCGCGTCCCGTCGGGCTGGGCGTGCTCGTCGTCCTGCTCGCCGTTGGCATCCTCGCCCCGCGACCGTGGGGCGGCATCGCCTTCCTGCTCGTCGCAGCCTTCGTGGCCTGGCTCCTCTTCCTGACGTGGCAGCGCCTGACGATGCCCGAGCGGCTGATGCGCACGGCCGTCCTCGTGCTCGCCGTGGCGGTCGCAATCGTGAGGATCGTCCCGGGCGGCTGACTGGGACGTGACGACGCAGTGGCGCTCGTCGCGAGAACGGTTTTGACAATCATTTTCAGTTTGAGAATGATGGTGGTCATGAGCTCCCCTCCTGCGCGCCGCACCCTGTCGGCCGTCGTCGCCGCGACCGCCCTGGTGCTCGGCACCGCCGCCTGCGGCAGCGACGTCGGCTCCGGCTCCGCCCCAGCCGGCGGGTCGGTGGTGACGTCCTTCTACCCCCTCCAGTTCGCGACGCAGCAGATCACGGGCGGGAAGCTGCCGGTGACGGTGCTGACCAAGCCCGGCGCCGAGCCCCACGACCTCGAGCTGGCGCCCCAGGACATCGGGGGCATGACGAAGGCACGCCTCGTCGTCTACTCCGACGGGTTCCAGCCGGCCGTCGACGAGGCCGTCGGGCTCGTCGACGCCTCGAAGGTGCTCGACGTCGCCGACGTCGCGAAGCTCGTGCCGGCAGCCGCCGACGGGGCCGACCACGAGGCCGAGTCGGCCGAGTCGGGCGAGTCGGGCGAGTCGGCCGACACGAGCGCCGGGCACGACGAGCACGACCACGGCGCCGACGACCCCCACTTCTGGCTCGACCCCTCGCGCTACGCCGCCGTGGCGCAGGCCATCAGCGCGCGCCTGTCGAAGGACGACCCGGCGAACGCCGCGACGTACGCGAAGAACACCGCGCAGTTCGTCGAGAAGCTGTCCGCGCTCGACGACGAGATGCGGGTCGGCCTGCGCCAGTGCCGGATCAAGGAGCTCGTCACCAGCCACGCCGCCTTCGGCTACCTCGCCTCCCGCTACGGTTTCCAGCAGCGCGGCATCACCGGCGTCTCGCCCGAGGCCGAGCCGAGCGCCGCGGCCCTCAAGGCGGTCGGGGACCTGGTGAGGTCCACCGGCGTCACCACGATCTACCAGGAGACCCTCGTGGAGCCGCACTTCGCGCAGACGGTCGCGAGCTCGACGGGCGCCGAGGTCAAGACCCTCGACCCCATCGAAGGCATCACGACGGAGTCGGCCGGCGCCGACTACTTCGAGGTGATGCGGAGCAACCTCGCCACCCTCCGTGTCGGTCAGGAGTGCTCATGAGATCGGCAGCCCTGGTCCCCCTCGACGCGGCAGCGGCAGACGAGGTCGTGAGCCTGCGTGGAGCGAGCTTCGGCTACGGCGACGGACCCGTCCTCAGTGACGTCGACCTGTCCATCCGCCAGGGCGAGATCGTCGCGATCGTGGGCCCCAACGGCTCGGGCAAGTCGACGCTGATGAAGGGCCTGCTCGGCCTCAACGAACGCGTCGCCGGCACCGTCACGCTCTTCGGCACCGACAGCGCCGACTTCCACGACCGGGCCCGGCTCGGCTACGTGCCCCAACGGCATACGCTCTCGGCCTCTGTCAGGGCCACGGCCGAGGAGATCGTCGCGACCGGACGGCTCCCCCGCATCGGCTGGCTCGGGCGGCTGCGCGCCACCGACCGGCAGATCGTGGCCCGCTCGCTCGACGTCGTCGGCCTGGCCGACCGCGCCGCCACCGAGGTGAGCACGCTCTCCGGCGGCCAGCAGCGACGCGTCCTCATCGCGCGTGCTCTCGCCGGGCAGCCCGAGGTCCTCATCATGGACGAGCCCACTGCGGGCGTCGACGCCGCGAACCAGCACGTGCTCGCCGACGTGCTGGACCGGCTCGTCGAGCGCGACGTCACCATGGTCATCGTCACGCACGAGCTCGGGGCGCTCGAGCGGCTCCTGACGCGCATCGTCGTCGTCGACGGCGGACGCATCCGCTTCGACGGCACACCCGCCGCCTACCTCGCCCAGCGCGCCGACGTGCACCACGACCACGACAGCCACCACCACGACCTCGAGCTGAGCCACCGCGCCTCGCTGGCGCAAGGCCCGCTCGATGCCACCCCGAACGACAGGAGACGACCGTGATCGACCTGCTCTCCGTCGACTTCATGCAGCGGGCGCTCATCGCCGCCCTGCTCGTGGGCACCGTCGCGCCGATGGTCGGGATCTTCCTCGTCCAGCGGCGGCTCTCGCTCATCGGCGACGGCATGGGTCACGTGGCCCTGGCCGGCGTCGCGATCGGTCTCGTCTCCGGCACCGCGCCGGTGCTGACCGCGCTCGTGGCCGCGGTCATCGCCGCCGTCGTCATCGAGCTGCTCCGCGCCCGGGGCCGCACCAACGGCGACGTCGCCCTGGCAGTCATCTTCTACGGCGGCATCGCCGGCGGCGTCGTCATCATCAGCAAGTCCTCCAGCGGCACGCCGGCGAACCTCATGAAGTACCTCTTCGGGTCGATCCTCACGACCCAGCGCACCGACCTCTACGTCTTCGCGGGTCTGGCGCTGCTCATCTCCGTCACCACCTGGGCCCTGCGCCCGCGCCTCTTCGCGGTGGCCAACGACGAGGAGTACGCCCGCGCCGTCGGCCTGCCGGTGCTGCCGCTCAACATCGTGCTGGCCGCGCTCACCGCGACCACCGTGGTCGTCGCGATGCGGGTGGTCGGGCTGCTCCTCATCAGCGCGCTCATGATCGTGCCCAACGCCGCGAGCCAGCTCGTCGCGAATTCCTTCAGCGGAGGGCTGGGGTGGGCGATCGCCTTCGGCCTCGTCTCCTCCGTCGGAGGCGTCGCACTGTCGTACCCGCTGGACACCCCGTCCGGCGGCACCATCGTGCTGCTCGCTGTGGCGCTCTTCGTCGTCACCGCGGTCGTCACCGGCGTCATGGCGAGGGTCGGCGGCAGGAGGCACGACGTCGCCGAGACGCACCCGCACGAGCACGGCGCCGAGTGCGGCCACCCCGCCGTCACCCACGGCGACCACGTCGACTACGTCCACGACGGGCACCTGCACGCCGCCCACGAGGGGCACTACGACGAGCACGGGGTGCACCACGATGGCGTGCCCGAGCCTGCCGGCACGACCCCCGGCCTGACATCCGCGACACCCGGCCCGACGACTGGCCCGACATCCGGCCCGACGACAGGAGCGAGACCATGACGAGCGGCACCAACTCCTCCGCGCCCTCACGCAAGCCGACCCGCCAGCAGGCCGCCGTCGCCGAGCTGCTCGAGCGCTCCGACGACTTCACGTCGGCGCAGACGGTGCACGCGCGGCTGCGCGAGGCCGGTGCCGGGGTCGGTCTGGCCACCGTCTACCGGACGCTGCAGTCGATGGTCGACGCCGGCACGGTCGACGTGCTGCGCACCGACGACGGCGAGGCCGTCTACCGCGCCTGCTCGACGCACCACCACCACCACCTCGTGTGCCGCAGCTGCGGTCGCACCGTGGAGGTCGAGGGGCCCGCGGTCGAGAAGTGGGCCGACAAGGTGGCGAGCGAGCACGGCTACACCGGCGTCACGCACACCCTCGAGATCTTCGGCTCCTGCGCCGACTGCACCGCCGCCGACGCCTGACACCTCCTGCCCTCTGACCGAACGCGGCGTTCGGTCTGGTCAGGCAGGTGGGCTGCCCAGGTCAGGTGGCGTCAGGGGGTGGGGGTCGGGGTGTCGACGGCGCCGCCGTAGCGGCGGTCGCGCGCGACGTACTCCTCGATCGCGGCCCAGAGGTCACGGCGGTCGTAGTCCGGCCACAGCTGGTTCTGGAAGACCATCTCGGCGTAGGCCGACTGCCACAGCAGGAAGTTGCTCGTGCGCTGCTCGCCCGAGCTGCGGACGAAGAGGTCGACGTCCGGCATCGTCGGCTCGTCGAGGTAGCGCTTGATCGTCTTCTCGTCGACCGACCCCGGCCGCAGCCGACCGTCCTTGACGTCGTGGGCGATCCGCTGAACGGCGTCCGCGATCTCGGCACGTCCGCCGTAGTTGACGCAGAAGTAGAGCGTGAGCCCGGTGTTGTGCTGGGTCAGCTGCTGGGCGACCTCGAGCTCCTTGATGACCGAGCGCCACAGCCGCGGCGCGCGCCCGACCCAGCGCATGCGGACGCCCCACTCGTGCAGCTGGTCGCGGCGCCGACGGATGACGTCGCGGTTGAAGCCCATGAGGAAGCGGACCTCGTCGGGCGAGCGGCGCCAGTTCTCCGTCGAGAAGGCGTACGCCGACAGGTGGGTCACGCCGACGTCGATGGCGCCGGCGACGACGTCGAGAAGCGAGGCCTCCCCCGCCTCGTGACCCTTGGTCCGAGGCAGACCTCGGGCGTTGGCCCAGCGGCCGTTGCCGTCCATGACGATCGCGACGTGCTTGGGCATCAGCTCGGCCGGGATGACCGGGGCCGTCGCGCCGGACGGGTGTGGGAATGGCTTGGCGTACATGGGTCTCCGGTCGGTCGGGATCGGGTTCGCTTGCGGCTCACGCGGTCTGGGCTGCTCAAGCACGCTCGACGAGGCGCAGCGAGCGCAGCCCTCGTTCGATGTGCCACTGGAGGAACGCGGACACCATGCCGTTGCCCTGGCGCCGGTGCCGCTCGTCGCTCGCGTCGGCGACGCCCCAGTCACCGGTGAGCAGTGAGGCGAGCAGCTCGAAGGTCTCCGGTGCGGGCGCGCTCGACCCGGGCGGACGGCATACGGAACAGACGGCGCCGCCGGCCTGCACGTTGAACGCGCGGTGCGGACCCGGCGCGCCACACCTGGCGCAGTCGACGAAGCTCGGCGCCCAGCCGGCGACGGCCAGCGAACGCAGCAGGTAGGCGTCGAGGACGAGGCCGGGGTCGTGCGAGCGCTCAGCGAGCGAGCGGAGCGCCCCGGCGAGCAGGAGGTACTGCTGGGTCTGCGGCTCGTGCTCCTCGGTGAGCTGCAGGGCCGTCTCGAGCATCGAGGTCGCGCACGTGTAGGCCGTGTAGTCGCGCGCGATCGCGTCGCCGTAGGGCGCGAGCGTCTCGACCTGGGTGACCGTGTCGAGGTTGCGCCCCTCGTAGCACTGCACGTCGACGACCATGCCGGGCTCGAGCCTGGAGCCGAAGCGCGACTTCGTGCGCCGCACACCCTTGGCGACGGCGCGGACCCGGCCCCGCGTGCGCGTCAGCATCGTGATGATGCGGTCGGCCTCGCCCAGCTTGTGGGTGCGCAGGACGATCGCCTCGTCACGGTAGAGGGGCATGGGTCCATTCTCCCCCTCCGCGCCACCGCCGCCGCACCGCACGCGCCGGTGCGTGACGACCGGACGGGAATCGAGCCCGACAGTCGAACACGCGTTCGACTCCGTGGGCTATCGTGGGGTCATGGACCTCTCTCTCCAGGGTTCGCTCCTCGACCTCACGGACGCGATGACGCTGCGCGACGTCGGCGCGGGGAAGACCCGTCACCAGCTGACCCGCGGCGCGTGGGTCGACGTCCGCCCGGGCTGGCTCGCTGCCGGTGACGAGCTCTTCACGGCCCTGCTGCGCGACGTGCCGTGGCACGCCGAGCGCCGCCAGATGTACGACTCGGTCGTCGACGTCCCCCGGCTGACGAAGTTCTACGGGGCCGGCGAGACGCTCCCCCACCCGATGCTCGTCGAGGCCCGTGAGGCGCTGAGCCGCCACTACGCGCCGGAGCTCGGCGAACCCTTCGTCACCGCCGGGTTGTGCCTCTACCGCGACGGACGCGACAGCGTCGCCTGGCACGGCGACCGGATCGGCAGGTCCCGCGACAGCGACACCATGATCGCCATCCTGTCGCTCGGGTCGGCGCGCACGCTCGCCCTGCGACCCCGGGACGGTGGCTCCATCCCCGGCTCGACGGCAAAGAGCTTGCGCTATCCCCTCGGGCATGGTGACCTCGTCGTGATGGGCGGCTCGTGCCAGCGGACGTGGGACCATGCGGTCCCGAAGACGTCCGAGCCGATGGGGCCGCGCATCTCCGTGCAGTTCCGCGTAGCCGGCGTCCGCTGACAGGAGACCCTCGTATGCCGTCCAGCCGCTCAGGTGGCCCCCTGCCCTTCCTCGACCACCTCGCGGCCGACTCGGCACGCTTCCGGGAGGTCCTCGCGACCGCACCCGCTGACGCGCGTGTCCCCTCCTGCCCCGAGTGGGATGCCGACGACCTGCTGTGGCACCTCGGCGGCGTGCAGTGGTTCTGGGGCGAGATCGCCGAGCGCGGGCTCACCGACGAGGACGAGGTCGACGCGATGAACGACGCACGCGAGGAGCGACCCTCGGACCGCGCCGGGCTGCTCGGCTTCTTCGACCGCGCGAGCGAGCGACTGCAGCGCGAGCTGGCGGCGCTGCCGCCTCAGACCCCGCTCTGGATGTGGTCCGACGACAAGAGTGCCGGCTACATCCGGCGCCGTCAGGCCCACGAGGCGCTGATCCACCGGCTCGACGCCGAGCTCACCGTCGGCGCGCGCACCCCGATCGACTGCCGGCTCGCGGCCGACGGCATCGACGAGGCGCTGCGCATCATGCGGGGCCACGAGCCCGACCCCGACCTGACGCACATCCCGGTCTCCACGCCCGTCACCATCGCCACCGTCGATGCCATGCACTCGTGGACCGTGACCCCAGTGCGGATCACCGGCACCTGGAACGGCCGCGAGATCGACGTGCAGCGCTTCCTCGTCGGCGACGGACCGGATGCAGCGGCGACCGCCGAGATCAGCGGGTCAGCCGCCGACATCGACTGCTGGCTGTGGAACCGCCCGACCGAGGACGAGATCGTCCGCGACGGGGACGCAGCGGCCCTCTCGGCGGTCGACGCGGTGCTCGCCGACTCGATCGACTGATCGCTGCCTCGGTGCCGCGGCTCAGGGCGCGCGGCGTCCGAGCCGCGGCAGCGAGGCGTGCACCATCGCGGCCAGCGCCCCGACGAGGGGGACGAACGCGAACAGGTAGCGCGAACGGCCCTGCAGCACCAGCGTGAACGCCGCGATGCCGAGCACGGACGCAGCGACGAGCAGGGTCTCGCGGCGGTACGGCGCGCGGAGCAGCCCCACTCCGGCCACGAGCAGGACGGCGAGCCACAGGGCCTGGGTGAGGTCGGCGCGCAGCTGGTATCCGGCGCCCTGAAAGCCGTTGAGGTCGTGGACGATCCCGGTGACCCCCGTCGCCGGCGCGAGGGTGCCGGGCAGCGAGTCCGGCCCCTCGCCCCAGGCCCAGAACATCCCGTCGCCCCAGTTCCACGCCGCCTTGTTGCCGTAGAAGGCGAGGGTCCCCCCGAGGCCGCGCTCGGCCCACCGGTCGCCGAGGAAGTCGGCGGCATACGTCCTCATCTCGTCCGGGGTGCGGCCGTTGAGGGCATCGACCATGTCCCGCGAGTAGGCGCCGTAGTTGACGACGCCGCTCGGCGCGCGCTGCGCGTCGGCGCCCAGGGCCACCCACCACAGGACCGGGGGTGTCACCGAGGGGTCGATGCGCGAGGAGTCGACGCCGGCCACGGTGGCTGCCGCTGTCGAGAGCCCGGTGCCGAGGGCGACGAAGGCCAGGGCTGACGCGGCACAGGCGACGATGGCCCCGACGCGTCGGCCGGGGGCGAGGTCGTGGTCGAACATCGCGACGACGGCCGTCAGCACCGCCGCGATGGCGATGACGACCGGCGTCGTCTTGATGGCGTAGGCGATCGACACCGACACGATGGCGAGCAGCCACAGGACCACCCGGCCGGTGCGCGGACGCGGGGTCAGCGCGCGGACGGCGAGGGCCACTCCCCCGACGACGAACGGCATGGCGTAGAAGTCGGTGTAGGGCACGGCGAGCCAGGGGCTCGTGCCGACGAGCAGGAGCGTCACGAGCTGCGCGACGACGGCAGGGCCGCGGCCGGCAACCTGCACGACGAGGAGGTGCACGGCATACAGCGTCGCGGCCACGCAGACGCCGTTGAGCGGGATGAGGACCGCGTCCGGCGCGAGCGAGAACGCTTGTGCGACAGCGGCGCCCATACGATCTATGGCGAGCAACGGCAGGTTGTTGGGGTAGAGCGAGAGGTAGTCGTAGTCAGCGGGGCTGAGCGGACGACCGGCCTGCAACGCCCGGGCCATGTCCAGGACGACGCGCGCGTCCCAGCCGTAGTGGTAGCGCGTCATGAGGCCGATGACCGTGGCCACCGCGCCACCGCCGACAGAGATGACGACCGGCGACCAGCGGCTCTTGGCCCAGCGCGGGAGCCGGAGCATCGCCGCGAGCAGGACGAGCACGACGGCGACGGGCACGACCACCTGCCAGCGGTGCGCGACGTTGACCGCACGCGGCGCCACGAGCCCCACGACGGCGACCGCGACGAGCGAGACCCCGGCCAGTCGAAGTAGCACTCGACCGACCGGGGACTCCATGGCGCCAGACGCTACCCCACCGAAGTGGGCGTCAGATCGGACGTCCGCTCAGGCCTTCGGGACGCTGTCGCGCTCGGCCCGGTTGACCGCCGAGACGATGGCCTTGATCGAGGCCGTGACGATGGACGGGTCGACCCCGACGCCCCACAGCACCCGGTCGCCGACCGCGCACTCGACGTAGGCCGCGGCGCGGGCGTCACCACCCGCGGACAGGGCGTGCTCGGCGTAGTCGAGGACGCGCACGTCGGGCGTCCCCTCGACGGTCGAGAGCGCGTCGACGAAAGCGGCGATCGGGCCGTTACCCGTTCCGGTGATCGTGACGGACTCGGAGCCGTCGCGGACCGTGGCCTCGATCGTGCTGGCGCCGTCGACGGTCGAGTCGGTGACGACGCTGACGAGCTCGAACCGGCCCCAGGCGCGCGTCGGGTCGGGCAGGTACTCGTCCTGGAAGCGCGACCACAGCTCGGCCGGGGCGACCTCGCCGCCGTCCTGGTCGACGCCGCGCTGGACGACACCGGAGAACTCGATCTGCAGCCGACGCGGCAGGTCCATCTGGTGCTCGGTCTTCATGATGTAGGCGACGCCACCCTTGCCGGACTGGCTGTTGACGCGCACGACGGCCTCGTACGAGCGGCCGAGGTCGTGCGGGTCGATCGGCAGGTAGGGCACGCCCCAGACGAGGTCGTCGATGCTCGTGCCCTTCTCCTTGGCCTCGGCGGCCATCGCCTCGAAGCCCTTCTTGATGGCGTCCTGGTGCGAGCCGGAGAAGGCCGTGAAGACGAGGTCGCCGCCGTAGGGGTGGCGCTCCCCCACCGGCAGCTGGTTGCAGTACTCGACGGTGCGACGCACCTCGTCGATGTCGCTGAAGTCGATCTGCGGGTCGATGCCCTGGCTGAAGAGGTTCATCCCGAGCGTGACGAGGCAGACGTTGCCGGTGCGCTCGCCGTTGCCGAAGAGGCAGCCCTCGATGCGGTCGGCGCCGGCGAGGTAGCCGAGCTCGGCAGCCGCGACACCCGTGCCGCGGTCGTTGTGCGGGTGCAGGCTGACGACGATCGACTCGCGGCGCTCGAGGTGGCGGATCATCCACTCGATGGAGTCGGCGTAGACGTTGGGCGTCGCCATCTCGACGGTGGCCGGCAGGTTGACGATGATCTTGTGGTCGGGCGTCGGGTCGATGACGTCGACGACCGCGTTGCAGATCCGCATCGCGAAGTCGAGCTCGGTGCCGGTGTAGGACTCGGGCGAGTACTCGTAGTAGATCGTCGTGTCGGGGATCGTCTCCTCGAGCTTCTTGCACAGCCGCGCCGCCTGGACGGCGATGTCGATGATGCCGTCCTGGTCGAGGCCGAAGACGACCTTGCGCTGCAGCGCCGACGTCGAGTTGTAGAAGTGGACGATGGCCTGCTTGCTGCCGCGGATCGCGTCGTAGGTGCGCTCGATGAGGTGGTCGCGGCACTGCGTCAGCACCTGGATCGTCACGTCGTCGGGGATGTGGCCGCCCTCGATGAGCTCCCGACAGAAGTCGTAGTCGGTCTGGCTCGCGGAGGGGAAGCCGACCTCGATCTCCTTGTAGCCCATCTTGACGAGCAGCTGGAACATCCGCAGCTTGCGCTCGGAGTTCATCGGGTCGATGAGGGCCTGGTTGCCGTCGCGCAGGTCGACGGCGCACCAGCGCGGGGCCTGCTCGATGCGCTTCGTGGGCCAGGTGCGGTCCGGGAGCTCGAAGGGGATCTGCTCGTGGAACGGGACGTACTTCTGGAACGGCATTCCCGACGTCTGCTGGGGGTGGTTCATCGCTGCGCTCTCTTCGTCTGCGTTTCGCTCGGTGTCCGGCCGGACACGGGAAACTCCGCGACGAGGAGGGCCGGGATCAGGCCTCGTCGCGGCAGAGAAGAAGGAGGCTCACCGCTCGCACCTGTTCACCGTATGCCGGTCGTCCCGTCGCGTCCACCCCTCGGGACCGGTGCCCGCATCGTGAGACCCCTGCCCGATCCGTGGACGACGGAGGAGCGCGTCAGCGGTAGGCGGGACGGATCCATCGCCAGTAGGACACGTGTCTCAGGAGCCATCCCTGCGCCCACACCACGGCGCTCACCAGGACCACCAGTTCGACCACGAGCCAGACGTCCGTCGCGCGGCGCGTCTGGGGGATGAGGCCGGAGAGCAGGCCCAGCACGGCGGCAACCACGAGCACCAGCGCGAACAGCACCCGGATCACACGCTTGCGCACCCGAAGGTCGTGCTCGAACGCCTTGCGTCGCAGCGAGATCGCGTCCTGGACGTCCTCGAGCACGACCGGAGAGGCTGAGAGCTCCGCGACGTGCTCGAGGTGCGCGTCCACAAGCGCTCCCGCGACGACCGGGCGGGTGATCTCGCCGGGATCACCGAGGGCGACCGCACGGACCGACCGCCCCCGGCTCGGCACACTGCTGCGCTCCATCTCCTCGCGCAGGTCCATCCCGGCCCAGCCGGAGCGCAGGGCCCGGGGCCACGGCGGCTTGCGCGTCCAGAGCCGCGCGGTCTCGACCAGGGTGCCATCCGCAGACATGCTGGCCAACCGGACCGACGGCTGGTCCCAGAACCACGAGACGAAGGCGGCTGCCGTGCCGTCGGGCGCCAGCAGGACGGTGGCGACGTCGGGCAGGTGGGCTCGGAACTCGGAGCGAGCCGGTTCGCGGTAGCCGGACACGATTCGCTCGGTGTCCTGGGGCGGGTACTCCATGGTGTAGCGCCCGGCCGCGCGCCAGCCGAGCGCCTCGAAGGCGGCGACCACCTCCGGATAGGGCGAGGAGAGGTCGGCGCGGTCCGTGACGTCGGTGTACGCGTACCGGCTCGTCGGCATCGTCGGATCCCCTCTCCTGTCACGCCCGTCACCCCCACGGGCCGGCGGCACGAGGCTAGAGGTCGATCTGCGTCTCCGCCGCTGGTTCGACGTAATCGGGGTGTGCGGCGCCCGGCATGCCCCACGGCTGCATCGACTGCTGCGCGGCCAGGCTCCCCCGGGTCCCGGGCGGGTCGGCGACCCCGAAGCTCATGTCATCACGGTCAGGTCCCATGGCCGTCCACCCGCTCTCGAAACCGAGCGGCAGGTGGCCGCCCTCGCCGGCAGCGCGCTGTGCTCGTGCATCGGTGGGCCCGAGACCCAGGGATCTCCAGACGCGCGCCTCGCATGCGACGACGTCGACGTCTGTCCATTCCCGCGCCTCCGCGGCCGGGAAACCAGCGGCCACCCACCGGACCCGTCGCGAAGGCTCGATGCCGGCGACATCGAAGGCCTCGGCCTCTTCGGGCGTCAGGGTCGCGTCGGCGAGGACCAGCCGCCGCGCCTCACGGACACCGAAACCGGCGTCACGCCAGCGCAGTGCCAGCGGCAGGTCCTGGGCGTCCCACGCGGCGATGTCCTCCGCGGTGAAGCCGGCCGCCAGCCAACCAGCGACCTCGTCGGGGCGTCGCTCCCACAGGACGGTAGCCAGCCGTCCGACCGGCGCATCCGCCGCCAGACCGGCCTTGCGCCACCCGATGATCCGCCGTACGACGTCCGCCGGCCCGTCGCCACCTTGGATCACCTCGGCCCAGGCGCAGCCCTCCTCCACCGTGAGACCAGCCCCTCCCTCGTCCACGGCGGTCGTCAGGACCCGGACGTCATCGGGCCGCAGGCCCCGGGCTACCCACCGGTCCACGTCACGTCCCGGCGCGCCGCTGCCACGCCACGCCCGCGCCGCCTCTGCCTCTCTCCCACGCCACCGCTGCCAGGCCTCGTCCTCGGTGCCGGCCAGCACACGGCGGGCCGCCTTCATGATCCCGCTCGGCTCCCAGCCGAGCTGCTCGTCATCACGGACCTGCCGCAGGAGCAGCAGCAGACTGGCAACGCTCATGTCCGTCCACGGCGACCGCAGCAGCCACAGCCGTCCGTGCGGTGGCGGGGGCATTCCGACGGCTCGCGCCGATCTGGCGAGCTGCCAGCGCTCGTGGGCAGGGTTCTCGTGCGAGGGCTCGAGGTAGGTCTCGTCAGCGCCGTACGAGACGGCGACGAACCGTGGCAGGCGGTCCGGGACCCACGTCCGATGCTCCCGAGGCCACACGGCGGGCAGCAGCGCAGTCTCATGCCCCACCCACCCTGTAGGAAGGGCGTGCCAGCCGGCGTCGACGAGCTCAGTGAGTTCGGGCAGGTCGCCGAGGCCGGGAGGCGAGGTCGGGTCACCGGGCGCCACGACCACCTGGTCCCCGGCCTCGAACGCGGCGACGACCTGCGCAAAGACAGGCGGGAGCGGCTCGAGGTCGACCTCGGCCACCGCCGGTGGGTCGTCTCGGCCCCAGGGGTCGTCCGGCGCGCCCGGTAAGGACGCGCTCATGGCGGTCCCGCAGCATCCGCCTCGGTGTCGGCGTCACTCGACGCCGAGTTCCGGGCGTCGGCGACCTGCTCCTCAGGCCGTGGCGGGACCGTCTGGTCCTCCTCGAGGACCTCGAGCTCGTGGTCGTGTGCAGCGGTCTCCGACATGTCTGCCTCCTTGGCCGGAGTCTAGGACCGGGAGGTGAGGTCAGGCGCGCTGACAGACCATGAGCGCGTTGCCGTCGGGGTCCTCGAACTGGACGAGGAAGACGCTGCCGATGTCCTCGACGTCAGAGGTGATCCTCACGTCCAGGGCGCGAAGGTGTGCGACGGTCGCCGCCATGTCATCGGTCCAGAGGAAGAAGCGCGGCGGGCCGCTCGCCTCGAAGTCCGGGCGGTTCGCGTCGAGGGACAGCCGCGTCTCCCCGTCGGTGGGGATGTCGTAGATGGTGCCCTCGTGGGACGCGGCGCCGGGCTCGAAGCCCAGCAACGCGGCATACCACCCGATGGCGGCTGCCATGTCACGCACGGGGACGAAGACCTGGCCGACTCGGCGCTGGATGGGGCTGCCCACCGGAGCAGGCTAGACGACGCCGCCCACGCCGCGAGAGCGGTCGTGGCGCGTGTCAGAAGCCGAGGCGCTGGAGCTGCTTCGGGTCCCGCTGCCAGTCCTTGGCGACCTTGACGTGCAGGTCGAGGTAGACCTTCTGGCCGAGCAGCGCCTCGATGCCCTTGCGGGCGTTGGTGCCGACCTCGCGCAGCCGGCTCCCGCCACGCCCGATGACGATCGCCTTCTGGCTGGGGCGCTCGACGAAGACGTTGACGCGCACGTCGAGCAGCGGGCTGTCCTCCGGGCGGTCCTCACGCGGGACCATCTCCTCGACGACGACGGCCAGCGAGTGCGGCAGCTCGTCGCGCACACCCTCGAGCGCGGCCTCACGGACGAGCTCGGCGATCATCACCATCTCGGGTTCGTCGGTGAGCACCCCGTCGGGGTAGAGCTGGGGCGAGCGCGGCAGGAACGAGGCGAGCACGTCGCGCACCTCCTCGACCTGGCTGCCGGAGACGGCCGAGCAGGGGATGATCGCGTCCCACTCCCCCAGCCGGTCGATCGCCATGAGGTGCTCGGCGAGCCGCTCGCGGTCGACAGCGTCGGCCTTGGTGGCGATGGCCACCACGGGTCGGCGGCGCATCGAGCGCAGCTCCTTGAGCTCGTTGGCGATGAAGGTGTCGCCGGGGCCGATGCGCTGGTCGGCGGGCAGGCAGAAGCCGATGACGTCGACCTCGAGCAGCGTCTCGCGGACGAGGTCGTTGAGCCGCTGCCCGAGCAGGGTCCGCGGCTTGTGCAGCCCGGGGGTGTCGACGAGGATCACCTGCGCCGTCGGCGTCGTCGCGACGCCGCGGATCGTGTGTCGGGTCGTCTGCGGCTTGGAGCTCGTGATGGCGACCTTCTGCCCGACGAGGGCGTTGGTCAGCGTCGACTTGCCGGCGTTGGGCCGGCCCACGAGACAGGCGAACCCGGCTCGGTAGTCGTCGGAGCGCCCTCCCTGGGACAGCTGCGTGTCGGCCGTGCCGGCCTTGCTGGCCTTAGCGGCCTTGCGGTCAGCGTCCTGCGTGGCCATGGGCGTCCTCCGTCTCGTGGTGCGCGGCGTCGTCCTCGGGCACCGGCGCCCGGTGCACGATGACCGACGCGACGCGGTGGCGTCGACCGGCCATCCGCTCGGCCGTCAGCTCCAGCCCAGCGACCGTACCGGACGACCCGACGATCGGGACACGTCCGATGACCTTCGTGAGCAGGCCACCGACGGTGTCGACGTCCTCCTCGTCGATGGTGACGTCGAAGAGCTCGGCGAGGTCGTCGATGTCCATCGAGGCCGGGACCCGGAGGGTGCCGTCCTCGAGCTGCTCGACGCCGGGCGCCTCGCGGTCGTGCTCGTCGGCGATCTCGCCGACGATCTCCTCGATGATGTCCTCGATCGTGATGAGTCCGGCGGTGCCGCCGTACTCGTCCACGACGATCGCGAAGTGGTTCTGGTCGCGCTGCATCTCGCGCAGCAGGTCGTCGACCGGCTTGCTCTCAGGCACGAAGTGCATGGGACGCATGACCTCGGTCGCGAGGTGACGACCGTCCTCCGGCGCCGCGTTGAGCCGGCGCGCGACGTCCTTGAAGTACAGCAGCCCCCGCACGTCGTCGCTGTCCTCGCCGACGACGGGGATCCGGGAGAAGCCGGACCGCAGGAAGAGGGACATCGCGCTGCGCAGGGTCTTGTCCGCGTCGAGCACGACCATGTCGGTGCGCGGCACCATGACGGCTCGAGCGAGGGTGTCGCCGAGCTCGAAGACGGAGTGGATCATCTCCCGCTCGTCGGCCTCGATGACGTCGGAGTCGCCGGCCATGTCGACGAGGTCGCGCAGCTCGGACTCGGTCTGGAAGGGGCCGTCGGTGTAGCCCTTGCCGGGCGTCACGGCGTTGCCCAGCACGACGAGCAGCTTGGCCACCGGGCCGAGCACGCGCCGCAGCCCGACGGCGAACGGCGCGCTCCACAGGGCCACCGTGTCGTAGTTCTGGCGGCCGAGGGTGCGCGGCGAGACGCCGACGACGACGAACGACACGACCGCCATGATCGCGATGCTGATCAGGGCCCGGCTCCACGTCGACTCGACCTGGCCGGCGACGGCGAGGGTCACGAGCACGGCCGCGGTGGCCTCGGCGACGACGCGCAGGAACGCGATCACCGACAGGTAGGCCGGTGAGTCACCGACGACGGTCATGAGCGACTTCGCGCCCGAGCGCCCCTCCTCGAAGAGCTCCTGGGCGCGCACGCGGGACATGCGGAAGATCGCGGCCTCGGCGGCCGAGAGCAGGAACGCCACGACGATGCTGACGAGCGCCGGGAGGGCGAACTGCGGGAACATCTCGGTCTCTCGTCCGCGCTCAGGCGCTCGGTCGGTTGCGCGTGGCGAGGAACGTGAGCAGCAGCTGGCGTTGCAGCTCGAACATCTCGCGCTCCTCGTCGGGCTCGGCGTGGTCGTAGCCGAGCAGGTGCAGGATGCCGTGCGTCGTCAGCAGCAGCATCTCCTCGATCGGGGCGTGGCCGGCCTCGACCGCCTGCTTGGTCGCGACGGACGGGCACAGCACGATGTCGCCGAGCGTGCCCTCCTCGGGCTCCTGGCCCTCGCGGCCGGGTCGCAGCTCGTCCATCGGGAAGCTCATGACGTCGGTCGGGCCCGGGAGGTCCATCCACTGCACGTGGAGCACCTCCATGGCGGCCTCGTCGACGAGCTTGATGCAGAGGTCGGCCTGTGGGTGCACCCGCATCTGCTCCATGACGTACTGCGCGCAGGCGAGCAGCTCGAGCTCGTCGACGTCGGCGTCGGTCTCGTTGAGGACGTCGATGCTCATGCCGGGTCCTCCTGGGCGAGGTCGCCCGGGACCGAGGGCGTATGCCGTGTGGCCGCCTTGGTCGGACGGCCGCCGGCCGCGCCTGCGCCGGACTCGCCGCCCGCGCGTCGGGCGCGCTTGGCGGCGCGGTGGTCGTCGCGCTCGTAGGCGTCGACGATGGCGCTGACGAGCCGGTGGCGCACGACGTCGTGCGAGGTCAGCTCGGCGAAGTGGATGTCCTCGACGTCACCGAGGATGTCGCGCACGATCTTGAGGCCCGACCGGGTGCCACCGGGCAGGTCGACTTGGGTGATGTCGCCGGTGACGACCATCTTGGAGCCGAAGCCGAGGCGGGTGAGGAACATCTTCATCTGCTCGCTCGAGGTGTTCTGGGCCTCGTCGAGGATGATGAAGGCGTCGTTGAGGGAGCGGCCGCGCATGTAGGCCAGCGGCGCCACCTCGATCGTGCCCGACGCCATGAGCTTGGGGATGGTCTCGGGCGAGACCATGTCGTGCAGCGCGTCGTAGAGCGGCCGCAGGTACGGGTCGATCTTGTCGTTGAGCGTGCCGGGCAGGAAGCCGAGGCGCTCGCCGGCCTCGACGGCCGGGCGCGTCAGGATGATGCGGTTGACCTGCTTGGCCTGCAGCGCCGCGACGGCCTTGGCCATGGCGAGGTAGGTCTTGCCGGTGCCGGCCGGCCCGATGCCGAAGACGATGGTGTGCTCGTCGATCGCGTCGACGTAGCGCTTCTGGTTGAGCGTCTTGGGGCGGATCGTCCGGCCGCGGCTGCTGACGATGTTCATCGTCAGCACGTCGGCGGGGCGCTCGACCGTCTGGCTGCGCAGCATCGAGATCGAGCGCTCGACGGCGTCGCGGTTGAGCGGCTGGCCCGTCTCGACGATGACGAGCAGCTCGTCGAGCAGCGCGTCGATGATCTCCAGCTCCCCGGCGGGGCCGGCGAAGGTCATCTCGTTGCCGCGCACGTGCGTGTCGACGAGCGGGAACTGGCGCTCCATGGTGCGCAGCAGCTCGTCGCGCGGACCGAGGAGGGTGACCATCTCGATCGGCGGCGGGATCTGCCGGGTCAGCACCGGGGCGCCGCCGCCGGTCCCGGCGCTCGCGGCGCCCTGCGTGTCGTCGGGACTGTCGGTCACGGATGGTCGAGGTTGCGCGTCATTCATCGTGGTCACGAGTCTACGTGTCGCGGCCCGCGCTCCTCACCACGAATTCGGCGAGGTCCCGGCTCTGCTGGAGGCGCGACGGCTCGTGGACGTACATCATGTGCCCCGCCTCGTAGTAGGCGTGCTCGACGTTGGCGAGGCGCTCGGCGGGCAGCTGCAGGTGCGCCACGACGTCCTCGGCGGCGAAGTGGGGCGTCGCGCCGTCGTAGTAGCCGTAGGCGATGTGCACCTTGAGGTGCGGGTTCTGGCGCATGGCCCGCTCGAGCTTGGGCGAGACGTCGATCGGCCGGCCTTCGAAGTCCTTGAACGACCACGGGTGCACCAGACGCGAGATCTGCTCGTAGTGCAGGTCGCTGCCGTAGCCGAGCTCGTCGCGCACGTAGTGGTTCCAGGCCGCGGCATAGGGTCCGGTGATCGCGTCGTGCGAGGGGTCGGCATCCATGTTCTCGGCGATGGCTGCCGCGGCAGGACCGGTGAAGCGCGCGTCGAGCCGCCCCACCGACAGGCGCTCGTCGCGCAGCAGCTCGGTGAAGTAGCGCCAGTGCTCGATGCGCAGGTCGGCGCGGTCGACGTAGTCCTCGGTCAGCCCGGAGAGCCGCGCCAGGGTCGACACCGCCTCGGCCCGTTCGCCCTTCGTCAGGCGGTTGCCCCGGGACAGCACCCACGGGTAGTCGCGGGCGGCATACGCCTCCGCCTCGTCGAGGACGGAGCGCAGCGAGCGGCGGCCGTGCTTGCCGTGGAAGTGGGCCACGGCGGCATACGTCGGCAGGTAGAGCGCGTGGGCGCGGTCGTTGCGCTGGTTCTCGAAGTCGACGGAGCTGAGGTCGAGCACGCTGCTGATGAGGATGAGCCCGTTGAGGTACATCCCGTAGCGGGACTGGAGGTGCTCCGCGAGAGCCGCACCGCGGAGCGTGCCGTAGGACTCGCCGGCGACGAACTTCGGCGACATCCAGCGACCGTTGCGCGAGGTCCACAGCCGGATCAGCTCGGCGACGGACTCGATGTCCTTCTGGTAGCCGTGGTAGTCCGCCGGCTTGCCGCCCTCAACGGCACGGGAGTACCCCGTCGACATGGGGTCGATGAAGACGAGGTCGCTGACGGCGAGGAGCGACTCGGGGTTGTCCACGAGGTCGTACGGCGGCGGCTGGAGGGCGCCGACGTCCCCGCTGACGACCCTGCGAGGGCCGAGCAGGCCCAGGTGGAGCCAGACGCTCGAGCTGCCGGGACCGCCGTTGAAGGCGAAGGTGACCGGGCGCGTGCGGGCGTCGGCGTCGTCGAGGACGTAGCTCGTCATGGACAGTTCGGCGCGCGCCTTGTGGCCGCCGAAGGTGCCGTCCTTGTGCTCCTCCTCACGGAGCACGACGCGCCCCGTCGTCGCGGTGTAGCGCAGGCGGCGACGCCCGACCTTGAGCGTGTGGTGCGTCGTGACGAGGTCGTCGACCGGTTCGGCGGGCTTGGCCTCCGCACCGGCCACCTTGACCTCGACGTCGGCCGGCTCCGTTGTCGCAGAGACGTTCTCGCCAGACGGCGCGCTCTCCTCGCTCACACCATCCGCCCTTCGCTGAACGCCGCGCCGGCGATGAGGTGCACGTGGGCGTGGAAGATCGTCTGGCCGGCGTCGCTGCCGGTGTTGACGATCATCCGGTGGGCGTCAGCCACGCCCTCCTGCTCGGCCACGCGGGAGGCCAGGCGGAAGACGTCCGTCAGGTCCTCGCCCGACGCGGCCGCGAGCGCACCGACGGTCGGCTCGTGGCGCCGCGGCACGACGAGGACGTGGATCGGCGCGGCCGGGTTGATGTCACGGAAGGCGATCGACCGCTCGCTCTCGGCGACCCGGTCGGACGGGATCTCACCGGCGACGATCTTGCAGAAGAGGCAGTCATCGGGGGTCTGCGAGGTCATGACTGCACCCTAGGCACGTCGTGGGCGCCGCGCACCCGTGCGCCCCGGCGCGGCGGTGCTCGAGCGCACGACGAGCTGCGTGGGCACGAGGGTGGTGCCGGTCGTCGGCCCGGTCCGCCGCACCTGTCCGAGCACCTGCTCGACGCAGAGCCGGCCGATCTGCTCGAAGTCCTGGCGCACCGTCGTCAGCGGCGGGATGTAGGACTCCGCCTCCGGCACGTCGTCGAAGCCGACGACGCTGACGTCCTCGGGCACCCGGAGGCCACTGTCGTGAAAAGCCCGCAGGAGCCCGAGAGCCATCTGGTCGTTCGCCGCGAAAACCGCTGTGCACGAAGGCTCCTCGGCCAGCCGGAGACCGATCTCGTAGCCGGACCGGGGCGTCCAGTCGCCGTGCTGGACGGGCGGCACCTCGAGACCCCGCGCCACGAGCTGCGCCTGCCAGGCGTCGCGACGGCGCTGCGCGGCATACGAGCTCTCCGGCCCTGCCACGTGCCACACGGTGCGGTGCCCGAGGTCGAGCAGGTGCTGGGCGGCCGAGACGGCACCCGCAGCCTGGTCGGTGTCGACGACGGGGTGCCGGTCACCGGCGTCGTCCGAGTCGGCCACGACCACCTTGAAGCCGGGCGGGTAGGGCGGGGGCGCGTCGCTCGCGAGGTGGGTCTCCATGATGGCGACCACCGCGTCGACGGCGAGCTCGCCGGCGCGCGTGAACGCTCCGCGCACGGCGTCCTGCGACGGGGCCCCGACGGGGATGAGCGTCACGGCGTAGTCCTGGGCGGCGGCGGCCGCCACGATGCCCTCGAGGGTGCGCACGTTGCCGGTCGTCGACAGGGTGAAGGTCATGACCCCGATCGCCCGGAACTCCCCGCGCTTCAGGGCGCGAGCGGCGCTGTTGGGCCGGTAGCCGAGCTCCTCCATCGCCCGGAGGACGGAGAGCCTCGTGCTCTCGACGACGCTGCTCTCGCCGTTCGAGACGCGCGAGACCGTCTGCGCCGACACGTTGGCCAGGCGCGCCACGTCGGCCATCGAGACCGCTCGCCGCTGCCCCACCCGTGCCTCCTCGTCCCCGACCACTGTCGCCTCGCCGAACCCCGTGCGTGCTTGCCGTGCGTGCCTGCCGTCCGCGTATGCCGGGTGCGTCCGGGCTCATCCTGCCAGCCTCCGCGAGACGGGCCCTTGACACCCGTCCCGCTGGGCTGGGACGGTGACCGAGGTTCGAATGTTTGCGCAAACATACCTCCATTCCGGACACCGGGCTGCACGTTCGACCGGGACCGCCACCGCCGTCGCTCCAGGAAGGCACCACCATGAGACCCCGCCCCACCCGCGTCGCCTCCGGCGCGCTGGCCGCCGCCACGGTCGCCGTCGGCTCGCTGCTGGCCGGCCCCGCGGCCACGGCCGCGCCCGCCGCGCCGGCGACCGCTCCCCCACCCGCCGCAGCTGCCGACGGCGTCCCCACCGTCCGCATCACCCCCGACCCCTCCTATCAGCAGCCCGCCTTCGAGGGCTGGGGCACGAGCCTCGTGTGGTTCGCCAACGCGACGGGCGACTACCCCGACGCGGTGCGCAACAGGCTCGCCGACCTCGTCTTCGGCAAGGACGGCCTCGCGCTCAACATCGCCCGCTACAACATCGGCGGCGGCAACGCACCCGACGTCGCGGACTACCTGCGCCCCGGCGGAGCCGTCGAGGGCTGGTGGAAGGCCCCGGCCGGCACGACCCGCACCGACGTCGACTGGTGGTCACCCGATGACCCGGCCGACTGGAACTGGGACGCCGACCGGACCCAGCGCTGGTGGGTCGACCGCATCAAGGGCGACGTCACCACGTGGGAGACGTTCAGCAACTCCCCGCCGTGGTTCATGACGCAGAGCGGCTACGTCTCCGGCAACTTCAACGCCTCCCAGGACCAGCTCAAGCCCGGCAGCGTCGCCGACTTCGCGGCCTACCTCGTCAAGGTCACCGAGCGCCTCGAGCAGACGCACGGCATCAAGGTCGCCACCATCGACCCGTTCAACGAGCCCAACACGAGCTACTGGGGCACCCAGCTCGGCGCCGACGGCCGCCCGACGGGCGGCCGTCAGGAGGGAGCCCACATCGGACCGCAGCTGCAGCAGCAGGTGGTCCGCGCCCTGGCGCCCGCGCTCGCCGCCTCCGGCACCGACGCGAAGATCTCGGCGATGGACGAGACCAACCCGGGCACGTTCGTCACCAACTGGATGACCTACCCCGCCGACGTCAAGGCCGCGATCAGCCGGATGAACGTCCACACCTACGGCACGTCCCAGCGCACCGCCGTGCGTGACCTCAGCAAGTCCGACGCCAAGCCGCTGTGGATGTCCGAGGTCGAGGGCAGCTGGGGCAACGGCCAGAGCTTCACCTCCATGGAGCCCGGCATCGGGATGGCCCAGCACATGACCGACGACCTGCGCGAGCTCGAGCCGTCGGCCTGGGTGTTCTGGCAGCCCGTCGAGGACTACGACAACATGAAGCCGGGAGGCGAGAGCGCTGCCGGCGCCAACTGGGGCAGCATCCAGATGCGCTTCGACTGCACGGCCCAGGACACGCTCGAGAGCTGCCCGATCCGCACGAACCAGAAGTTCAACACGGTCCGCAACTTCACCCACTACATCCGCCCGGGCGACCACCTCGTCAAGGTCGACGACCCGAGCACCGTCGCCGCCATCCGGCCGGACGCCCGGACCGCCACCCTCGTGCACACCAACGGCGGGTCAGCCGCGCAGGACCTGTCGGTCGACCTGTCGAAGTTCGGCAAGATCGGCCCGAAGGCGAGCGTCACCGCCGTGGTCACCGACGCGTCCGGCGCCCTGAGGTCGCAGGCTCCCGTCGCGGTCGACGGCAGCTCGGCCACCGTCCGGGTGCCGGCGCAGTCGGTCACGACCCTCGTCGTCTCCGACGTGCGCGGCGTCGCGGCGGACGCCCCGACCTTCCAGGAGGGCCACGCCTACCGCTTCGTCGGCGTGCAGAGCGGACGCTCGCTCGACGCCGAGCAGCCCGGCCTCGCGATCCGCACGACCGACGCGGCCAGCGCCGACCAGCTCTGGACCGTCACGAAGCTGACGAGCGGTGACACCAACCGCGAGCGCTACCAGCTGCGGGCGCTCGACGGTCGGCAGGTCGCCCTGCGGTCCGGGTCCCTCGTGCTGGAGACGGCACAGGCGGCTCCTGACGCCGCGGCACAGTGGTACCTCTCGACGACCGGCGACGGCTCCTGGACCATCTCGAGCGCGACCGGCCCGGGCAACATCGAGGTCGGCGGCCAGGCCACGGCGGATGGTTCTCCGGTAGGCGTCTGGCAGCCGAACGCCGCGCCCAACCAGCGTTGGACCCTCGTCGACGAGACCGTCCGCGGCGTGGCCGACGTGCCCGTCTTCACCATGCCGGGCGTGGCACCGACCCTGCCGAGCACCGTCACCCCCGACCGCGTCGGTGCCGGGACCGGCGCCCTGCCCGTGACGTGGCGTCCCGTCCCCGCAGCACGCTGGGCCCACACCGGTCGCGTCT
Source organism: Terrabacter tumescens (assembly GCF_014646815.1). Taxonomy (GTDB): domain Bacteria; phylum Actinomycetota; class Actinomycetes; order Actinomycetales; family Dermatophilaceae; genus Terrabacter; species Terrabacter tumescens. The sequence goes on along the minus strand of NZ_BMNZ01000001.1, from coordinate 262,399 downwards.
TCGTCTTCGGCACGGCCACCGACCCGGCCACCGGGCGTGAGTTCGCCGTGCGCGCCGTCGTCACCGTCGACACGATCTCGGCCACCGACCCGGCCACGGCGCGCACCTACGTCGGTGGGACTCCCGACCTCCCGGCGACGGTGACCGCGACGTCGGACCGGTTCGGCGCCACGGCGACGCTGCCGGTCACGTGGGACACGAGTGGGGCGGCCTACGACTTCGTGGGCACGGTCCGACTGTCCGGCACGGCCACGCTGCCGGACGGGTCGACCGCGCCCGCCACGCTCGTCGTCACGGTGACCGAGCCCGTCGAGGCCAATGCCGCCCTCACGCCCGGCACGACGGCCTCGGCGACGTTCACCGAGCCCGGCTACTCGGTGCAGGGCATCGTCAACGGCGTCCTCACGGACAAGGCCTGGTCGAACTGGCGGTCGGGCACACAGCGTCCGGGTGACACGCTCACCGTCACCCTGCCCGCACCCCGCGACGTGACGAAGGTCGTCACCCGCTTCTACCAGGACGGCGGCAACGTCAGCTACGCCCGCACCCTCCACGTCGAGGCCCTCGTGGGCGGCTCGTGGATTCCGGTGTCCGGCGAGGTCACGGTGGCGGCCAGCGGTCCGGCCGCCCCGGTCGTGTCGGTGCCGGTCACGCCGACCCGCACCTCGGCCGTGCGCGTCGTCATGACGGCGTCGAGCTACATGACGGTCAGCGAGGTCGAGGTCATGGCCAAGTCGGCCGGCTGACCCGACCGACGGCCCGACCGGCGACGCGCCGGCGACGCCGCGACTGCGCCCAGGCCCATGGCAGCCCCCGCCGGCTGCCGTGGGCCTGAGCGCGTCGTGAGCCCTCGCGGACGGGACGGGCACGGGGCGACACGATGCCGTGTCAACCGGCGACGCCACCTGCGCGTCATATCTGCGTGAGAACGTTGGGTATGCCGGCTGGCCAGCTCAGTGCCTCTGGTTCCTCCGAGGCCCCTGGGCCCTCCGAGCTGCCGACCGATCCCGACGCCGCCGTCACCGTCCTCTACGAGGCGCACTGGCACCGGCTCGTCCGCCTCGCCTGGCTCCTGCTGCGCGATCAGCTCGCCGCCGAGGACGTCGTCCAGGACGCCTTCGTGGCGACCCACCGCAGCTGGTCCTCGATCCGCGACAGCGGCCGGGTCGTCGGCTACCTCCAGACCGCCGTGGTCAACGGCTGCCGGTCCGTGCAGCGCCACAGCGTCGTCGTCGACCGGCAGAACGCGCGCGAGGCGGCCGCGGCGGACGCGCCCGGCCGGGGCAGCCACGGCAGCGCCGAGACCCAGGTGCTCCGCTCCGCAGAGCGTGACGCCGTCCTTCGTGCCCTCCGCACGCTGCCGGAGCGCCAGCGCGAGGTGCTCGTCCTTCGCTACTACTCCGACCTGTCCGAGGCCCAGATCGCCCAGGCCCTCGAGATCTCCCCCGGCGCCGTGAAGACCCATGCCCACCGCGGCCTGACGGCCCTGCGCCGCACCGTCGAACTCCTGGAGCTGTCATGAACACCGACCCGATCCGACCGGGGCAGACGCCTGCAGAGGAGCCGACCGGCCGGACCACCAGCCGACCCGCCGACCCGCCGACACCCATCGGCGAGGGTCTGGCGCCGGTCGAGGACCGGCTCCGCAGCGCGCTCGACGCGGACGCCCGCTCCATCGCCCCCGGCGACCGGCTCGCCGCGATCCTCACGGACGCGCACTCCGGTCCCGGCGCCGCAGCCGGGTCGGCGTCGAACCGCCATCACCGCTGGGTCCTTCCTGCTGCGGCGGCTGCTGCCGCCGTGCTCGTGGCCGGCACCGTGTGGGCGGTGAACCGTCCCCCGTCGCAGACGCCCCTGGTGATCGGCGCGTCGACCGCCGTCGGCACACCGGAGCCAACGCCCTCCGCGGCCCGGTCGAGTGCAGCGACGAGCGTGCCGACCCAGACCGCCCCGAGGCCGTCGGCCCCGTCGGCGACCTCCACCCCGGCGCCTCCCACGAAGAGCGCGGGCTCTCCGGTGACGGCGTCGGCCAGCGTGCCCGTCTACTACCTCGGCCCCGTGGTGGGGGCGAGCGGCCCGCTCCGACTGTTCCGCGAGTTCGTGGCCGCGCAGGTGCCCTCCCCGGCGGTCCCGTCGGGCAACGCGCTGGCTGCGCTGCGGCTGGCCATGGGTCCGGTCCCCGCCGGGTCGCGCTACCACTCCGCCTGGACCGGGGTCACCGCAGAGGCCGTGACGCGGGGCGAGCGCCTCATCACGGTGCGCCTGTCGAAGGGCACGCAGGATGCCTCCCCTCTCGCGACCGAGCAGCTCGTGTGGACGGTGCAGGCCGCGCTCGGCGCCGCTCTCCCCGTCCGCTTCGAGCTCGCCGACGGCGGCACCGAGGTCTCCCCCGGCCACGCGGCGTCGTCGACCTACACCCGGCCCGCCGACCCCGTCGCGGTCCTCGACCAGGTGGCGCCCATCTGGGTCGACGAGCCCGCGCGCGGCGCCGACGTCCCTGCCGGGCGCCCGCTCACGGTCAAGGGAGTGGCCAGCACCTTCGAGGCGAACGTCGAGTGGGAGCTGCTCCGCGACGGTCGACGCGTCGACAGCGGGTTCACGACCGCCGCCGAGGCGGCCCCGGCCCGCGCGACCTACCGGTTCACGACGAAGAAGCCCCTCGCCTCCGGGACCTACACGCTGCGCGTCTTCGAGAGCAGCGCGAAGGACGGCTCGATCGCCGCCGAGCAGACCCTCGTCGTGACGGCCCGCTGACCGTCGGCCGGCCACCCGTTCGAGGTGATCGCGGCACCCACCCCGTCGTCGACATCACCTCGACCCACGGGGTGGGGGCGTATGCCGTCAGGTCCAGCGGGTGCGCGCGCTGAGGACCGCGAGCGCCGCGGGACCGGCGGACGACGCGCGAAGGATCGTCGAGCCGAGTCGCACGGCCCGGGCCCCGGCACCGGTCAGGGTCTCCAGCTCACGGTCGGTGATGCCACCCTCGGGACCGACCACGACGAGCACGTCGCCGGACGGGGGTAGGTCGACCGAGGCCAGCGGCTCGGTCGCGTCCTCGTGGAGCACGAGCGTCAGCGCGGACTCCCCCACGCGTGCGGCGAGCGGGGCGAGCCCGACCGCGGGGGACGTCGCCGGCAGACGGGCCCGTCGGGACTGCTTGGTCGCCCGGGCCACGACCGCGGACCACTTGGCCAGGGACTTGGCGGCGCGGTCACCGCGCCAGACGACGACGGAGCGCTCCGCCTGCCACGGCACGACCTCGTCGACGCCGAGCTCGGTGGCGGCCTCGACGGCCTGCTCGTCGCGGTCGCCCTTGGCGAGGGCCTGGACCAGGACGAGACGCGGTGCGGGCTCGGGCTCGTCGGTCACGTCGAGCACGTGCCCCCGCACCCAGCCGCGGTCGACGTCGGTCGCCTCGAGCAGGATGCGTCGGCCTGCTCCGTCGGCGACGAAGTAGCGCTCGCCCGCACGCAGGCGCACGACGGCCGCGGCGTGGCGGCCCTCGTCGCCGTCGAGCAGCAAGCTCGACCCGACGACCGCCCCCGCGACCGCCGACGGGTCGCCGAGGAAGAGCTGGTGCGTCACCGGGCGCTCACGGGAGGGTCACTTCTCCTTGAAGGCGTCGCGCAGCTTGCCGAAGAGGCCCTTGTTGGCCGGCTGGAGCCGTCCTTGGGGGCTCTCCTCGCCGCGCAGGGCCGCGAACTGGCGCAGCAGCTCCTGCTGCTCCTCCGTCAGGCGCGTCGGCGTCTGCACCGTCGTGTGGACGAGCAGGTCGCCGCGCCCACCGTGGCGCAGGTGCGTCACGCCGAGACCGCGCAGCGTCAGCACGTCGCCGCTCTGCGTGCCGGCCTTGATCTCGAGGTCCTGCATGCCGTCGAAGGTCGAGAGCTTGAAGCTCGTGCCCAGCGCGGCTGCCGCCATGGGGAGCTCGACGCTGCAGTGCAGGTCGTCGCCCCGGCGGGTGTAGGTGTCGTGGTTGACGACCCGGATCTCGACGTAGAGATCGGCCTTGGGGCCGTTGCCGGGCCCGACCTCGCCCTCGCCGGTCAGCTGGATGCGCGTGCCGGTGTCGACGCCGGCCGGGACCTTGAGCGTGAGCGAGCGGCGGGTGCGCACGCGGCCGTCGCCCGAGCAGTCGTGGCACGGGTCGGTCAGGGTCGCGCCGTAGCCCTGGCAGTTGACGCACGGGCGCGAGGTCATGACCTGGCCGAGGAAGCTGCGCTGGATCTGCTGGACCTCGCCGGCGCCCTTGCAGATCGGGCAGGTCTGGCGACCGGTGCCCGGCTCGGCGCCGTCACCGTCGCAGCGGGTGCAGCCGACGGCCGTGTCGAGCGTCAGCTCCTCCTCGGAGCCGAAGACGGCCTTGGAGAGGTCGATGTCGAGTCGCACGAGGGCGTCCTGGCCGCGCTGGACTCGCGAGCGGGGACCGCGCGTGCCCGCCTGGGCCCCGGCTCCGAAGAACGCGTCCATGACGTCGCTGAACGAGAAGCCCTGTCCCGCGCCGAAGCCGGCTCCGCCGCCCGACGCGAACGGGTCGGAGCCCATGTCGAAGGACTGGCGCTTCTGCGGGTCGGAGAGCACGTCGTAGGCCTGCGAGACGCGCTTGAACTCCTCCTCGGCCTCGGCACCGGGGTTGACGTCCGGGTGCAGCTTGCGGGCGAGTCGACGGTAGGCCTTCTTGATCTCCTCCTGGCTCGCGTCGCGCGAGACACCGAGGACGGCGTAGTAGTCGTTCAAGCTGGGATTCCTTTGGTACGTGGTGCTTTCGGTTCCGGCGCGGCGATGCGCCGGCGGACTGGCCGAGGTCGTGCTGGGTCAGGTGGCCTGGTTCTCGTCGAGGATCTCGGAGACGTAGCGCGCGACGGCGCGGACCGACGCCATCGTCGTGGGGTAGTCCATCCGGGTGGGACCGAGCACCCCGAGGCTCGCGACCCGCTCCGAGCCGGAGCCGTAGCCCATCGAGACGAGCGAGGTCGACTGCAGACCGGTCACGGGGTTCTCCGACCCGATGCGCACCGAGACGAGCTCGGGGTCGTCGCCGAGCTGGCCGAGCAGGCGCAGCAGGGTGACGTGCTCCTCGAGGGCCTCGAGGATGGGTCCGATGCTGCGCGGGAAGTCTGCGCCGGCACGAGCGAGGTTGGCCTGACCCGCGAGGACGACACGCTCCTCGCGCTCCTCGACGAGGGCGTCACCGAGGGCCGAGACGACGGCCTCGAGGGCAGCGCGGTCGGCCTCGTCGGCCTCGCCGACGAGACGTCGCAGCCGCGTCGCGGCGACGGTGAACGGCACGCCGGCCGCCACCTCGTTGATGCGCGACCGGATCGAGGCGACGAGGGCCTCGCCGGTCGCATCGGCCAGCACGCGGCCGGTGTCGACGACGCGCTGCTCGACGCGACCGGTGTTGACGATGAGGACGATCATCAGGTGCGAGGAGCCCATCGGGACGAGCTCGATGTGTCGCACGGTCGACCGGGTCAGCGACGGGTACTGCACGACGGCGACCTGGCGCGTCAGGCTGGCCAGCAGGCGCACCGTGCGGTCGACGACGTCGTCGAGGTCCACGGCGCCCTGGAGGAACTGCCCGATGGCCCGGCGCTCGCCCTGGCCCAGCGGCTTGACGGCGCTGAGCCGGTCGACGAACACGCGGTAGCCGGCGTCGGTGGGCACCCGGCCCGCCGACGTGTGCGGCGCGTGGATCAGGCCCTCCTCCTCGAGCAGGGCCATGTCGTTGCGCACCGTGGCGGCGCTGACGCCGAGGTGGTGACGCTCGACGAGGGCCTTGCTGCCGACCGGCTCGGAGGTCTGGACGTAGTCCTGCACGATCGCGCGCAGCACCATCAGCCTGCGGTCCTCGCTCATCGTCTTCCCTCCTCCGCGGTCCGGCGCTCCCGGCCTGTCACACGTGCTGTCGCTCTTGCTGTCGCTGTCGGTCTGGCACTCTCGATCGACGAGTGCCAAGTCTACGTCGTGCCCCGCCGATCTCCGATTTCATCCAACCGTATGCGCCTTGGGAGCCGTCCCGCGGTGGACCCGGGGGGCACCCAGCGTGGCGTCCCACCGACGGCCGGCACGCGGCATACGCTCGCTTGTCGTGTCCCCCAACGATCGCTACGGATCCGACGTGCTCAGCGGCGACTGGCGTGCCCCGAGGCGCGGCCGGTCCACCCCGACCCCTGCCGAGCCCGACCTCGTCGTCGAGGAGGTCGAGACGGGCTGGGTCGGCGCCGTCGTGCGTGTCGAGAAGGCGGGCGGGATGCACGTCGTGCACCTCGAGGACCGCCGCGGACGCACCAAGGCCTTCCCCCTGGGACCGGGCTTCCTGGTCGACGGGGCTCCCGTGACGCTCACCCCGCCGAAGGCAGCCGCGGGCGCTGCCCTCGCCGAGGCCCGACGTGCCGCCTCGAGGACCGCGAGCGGCTCGGTGGCCGTCGAGGGCGCGCGCGCCCGCGTGGCGAGCGGCTCGCGGATCTACGTCGAGGGTCGCCACGACGCCGAGCTCGTCGAGAAGGTCTGGGGAGACGACCTGCGGGTCGAGGGCGTCGTCGTCGAGCTCATGGACGGCGTCGACGACCTCGCGGGCATCATCGCCGAGTTCCAGCCCGGCCCCGGACGTCGGATGGGCGTCCTCGTCGACCACCTCGTGCCCGGCACGAAGGAGGCCCGCATCGTCGAGCAGGCGCGCGCGCTGCCCGGGATCAGCCAGCACGTGAAGGTCCTCGGCCACCCGTACGTCGACGTGTGGCAGTCCGTGCGCCCCGAGCGGCTCGGCTGGCAGCAGTGGCCGGTCATCCCCCGCGGCACGTCGTGGAAGCACGGCATCTGTGCCGAGCTCGGGTGGGCCCACTCGAGCCAGGCGGACATCGCGCAGGCGTGGAAGCGCATCCTCGGGACGGTGCGGTCCTACGCCGACCTCGAGCCCACGCTCCTCGCGAGCGTCGAGGAGCTCATCGACTTCGTCACCGAGCCCGGGGCGTAGTCGCCGACCTGGTCAGACGCGTCCTCAGCGCGACCTCCGCACGCCTCATCGCATGAGGACGTGGGCACTCTTTGTCACCAGCGCACGTATCCCTGCACGTCCACCTTCAGATACGCGGAGGCGGATGTCTTGACGCTCACGGCACCGTTCAGACCCACCGGTACCAGCACCGTGTTCGTCACGGTCCTACCTGCGGCGTACTTGGCCGTTGCATATGGAGGCTCAGTAGAGCCACTCGGGTATGCCGTGACGTACCCGGCGCTTGTCGGCGAGACGACGGTGACGGTCAGCACGACGGCCCTGACGCCGGTGGCTGGCACGCCAGCCTTTCCGACGACCGAGACGCTCGGCGCGTGACCAGCCGCCACGCGACCCAACGGGTATCCCAGCCCAGTCTGGCTGTCGAGGACACGGCTGGGTCCTACAGCGACCTGGTCCGCTCCCACTGGCAGCCAGCCCACCACATCAACGAGTAGGTCGGTCTGGGCGGTGGAGTGGATCGTCACCGCACCGTTCGAGCCAAGACGGGCCTGAACCAGACCGGTGGCGGCGACGGTGCTCTCGTATCGCACTTGGGGAGCGGCCGGACGCGCCGACCCGGCTGCCCACGTGGTGAGCCAGCCGGCGGCCGAAGGCGCAGATGCTGACACGTCGAGGAGCACGGCGGCCACCCCTGTTGTCGGCATGCCGGCCTTGCCGGCCAAGGGGAGCGTCACGCTACCTCCGGCGGCAAGGCGAGCCTTGGGCGCACCCGTGCCAGTACGTGTGTCCAGCACTCGAACCGGGGCACCTCCGGAGACATAGCCTCCCGTCGGCGACCATCCGACGAGGTCGGCCGAGATGTCCGTCGTAGCAGACGAGTAGAAGCGGACCTTGCCATCCGTGCCGACACGACTGAGAACCAGAGTTGTGGTGACCCCACCCGCCGGGTATGACACGGCCCGCGAGCTCGGCTGGGCGGTGCCATTCGCATGCGCAGTCAGGTAGCCCGAAGTGACAGGGGCGGTGACGTTGACGTTGAGCATCACGGTCCCGACTCCTGCGGCGGGCACACCGGAACGCCCCGTGACCTGAACGGTGACAGCCTTGCCCGCCTGCACCTTGCCGAGCGGTGCCCCGAGACCCGTTCTCGTGTCGAGAAGGCGCGACGGTGCGGCGACCTGGAACGCCCGACCATCGGTGGCAATGGTTGCGCCCTGGTCCTTCAGGTGAATGAAGCCCTTGGGCCAGCGGCCACCACTGGCTGTCACCCTGCGCCATCGGAAGTCGCCGCCCCAGTTGTCCTCGGAGATGATGATCTCTGAAGCCGACAGGACCTTCTCGACATAAGCGACGTGTCCCGTCGAGGAGTAGGACGTGTCCCACCAAGCCACCGAGCCGACGGCCGGGCTCGTGTTGGTCTGGGCCGCAAAGGAGGGCCCCCAGTTGTAGGCATTCCCCGACAGAGTGGCCGGCTTGGTGTTGGGCAGCCCATTCTTCACCAAGCGATAGGCCACGTAGTTGGTGCAGTTGTGTCCCGTCGACTGGCGCCAGTAGCTCGTCGCGCTGTTTTCCTTGTAGCCAGCATGCGAGTAGCCAGAACTCTGGCAGGCGTCGTACCCGCTGCACAGGACGATCCACTCGGCCGAACGCGCGGGGGCGGCCAGACCGACGGCCGCCACGAGCATCGCGACGATGCCGAGCAGGACGGTGGCAGGGCGCCCGCGTCGGTGCGCTACGGGCGCGAGCGGGGCGGCGGGGCCGGCAGGCAGAGCGCGGAGGTCCGGGACCCGACCTGCCTGGTCGTCGATGGCCAGAGGCATGTGAGTCTCCCGTGATCGCCGTGAATGCCACCCGCAATCTAGGACATTCCCGCCGGGAGCACACTCCTTTCCCAGAAATACCACGCGACACGAGCGACAAATCCCCCCTATTCGCTCAATGTCGTGCTAATGACACCGCTGTCATTCAGCGCCCGGCGCGGCGCCGCCGGAGGCGCCCCGTCCACCCCGACGCCGGCCCGGCACGGCGACCCGACGGATCACCTGCTGCTTGGCAGAGGAGAATGGCGGCCGCACGAACACGGTCGTGTCCGGCCGGGTCGGCAGCGACAGCACCGACTTGGCGTGGGAGAAGAGCTCGATCGACCGCTCGCCGTGGTAGGCGCCCGTCCCACTCGCCCCGACGCCGCCGAAGGGAAGGCCCGGCACGGCCAGGTGCGCGAGGGGGACGTTGAAGGCGAGCGCGCCCGAGGAGGTGTCGCGCTCGAAGCGTCGTCGCACGGCGTCGGAGGTGGTGAAGACGTAGAGGGCGAGAGGCTTGTCGCGGCGGTTCACGAAGTCGATGGCGGCGTCGAGCCCGTCGACGGGCACGAGCGGGAGGACGGGCCCGAAGATCTCCTCGCGCATCACCAGCTCGCGCGGGTCGTCGGCGTCCACCACGTCGACGACCGTCGGCTCGAGGTAGCGGGTCGCGGCGTCCGACCGGCCGCCGGTGACGACCCGCGCCGGGTCGACGAGCGCGGCGAGGCGGTCGAAGTGTCGGGCGCCGATGATGCGTCCGTAGTCGGGCGAGGTCGACGGGTCGGGGCCGAAGGCCGCGCGGATGGCGTCGACGAGCAGGGGCTTCAGCGCCTCGAGCGTCTGCCGGCTCGCGATGACGTAGTCCGGCGCGACGCAGGTCTGGCCCGCGTTGGTGAACTTCCCCCACACGAGACGCTGCGCCGCGACCGGGAGGTCGGCGTCGTCGGAGACGTAGGCCGGCGACTTGCCCCCGAGCTCCAGCGTCACCGGCGTCAGGTGCTTGGTCGCCGCCTCGAGCACGATCCGCCCGACCGCGCCGTTGCCGGTGTAGAAGATGTGGTCGAAGCGTTGCGCGAGAAGCTCCGTCGTCTCCGGGACCCCTCCCTCGACGACGTGCACGGCGGAGGTGTCGAGGTACATCGGCAGGAGCCGCGCGAGGAGCGCGGACGTGGCCGGGGCGACCTCGCTCGGCTTGAGCACGACGGCGTTTCCTGCGGCGAGCGCCCCGACGAGCGGCGCCAGGCACAGCTGGACGGGATAGTTCCACGGCGCGATGACGAGCACGACACCGAGCGGCTCGCGCACGATCTTGGCCCGTCCCGGCTTGAGCGACAAGGGAACCCGCACCCGACGGGGCGCGGTCCAGGCCCGCAGGTGGCGCAGCGTGTGGTCGATCTCCCGCACGACGAAGCCGGTCTCGGTGACCCAGGCCTCGGTCGCGCTCTTGCCGAGGTCGGCGTGCAGGGCCTGCGCGATCTCGTGCTCGTGCTCGACGAGGAGGGTCCGCAGCGCCCGGAGCTGGGCGACCCGCCACGGGCGCGGCTTGGTGACGTCCTGCTCGAAGGCGCGGCGTGCCGCCGCCACCGCGTCTGCCGGGAGGCGGTCCGCCGGCGCGCTGCCTGCGACGGCTCCGACCTGCTCGGGGTGGCTCGTCCCGTCACCGGAGGTCTCGTCGGGGATCTCACCGGGGGTCGTCGTCGACACGGTCTCGCTCATGGCGCCCTTCTTCGTCGGGGCCCCTCAGGCGGCGAGGAGCCGGTGCACCACGGTGTCGGCGAGCAGCCGCCCTCGGCGGGTCAGGACGAGCCGCGAGTCCCGCAGGGCCGCAGACCCGTCCACGAGACCGTCGGCGATGAGGCCGGCCACCGCGGTGCGTCCCGATCCTCGCAGATCCGAGACGGGCAGTCCCTCGACGAGGCGTGTGCCGAGCAGCACACGCTCGTCGTAGCGCTGCTCGTCGGTGAGGGTCTCACGCGCATGGGCGGGCGACTGCCCGGCAGCCAGCCGGCCGGCATACGCACTCGGGTGCTTGACGTTCCACCAGCGCACGTCGCCGACGTGGCTGTGCGCCCCCGGCCCGACGCCCCACCAGTTCGTGCCGGCCCAGTACGCGACGTTGTGGCGGCACCGCTGCCGCTCGGAGCGGGCCCAGTTGCTCACCTCGTACCAGCCGAAGCCCGCGGCCGTCAGCAGCTCGTCGGCGAGCTCGTACTTGTCCGCCTCGTCGTCGTCCTCGGGCGCGGGCACGACACCACGACGCACCTGAGCGGCCAGCTTCGTGCCGTCCTCGACGACGAGCGCGTAGGCGGATACGTGGTCGGGCTCGAGCGCGATCGCGGCCTCGAGGCTGCGGCGCCAGTCCTCGAGCGACTCCCCCGGCGTGCCGTAGATGAGGTCGACGCTGACCTGCATGCCGGCAGCGCGGGTGGCCGCCACGGCGCGCGCGACGTTCTCGGGGTCGTGCGTGCGCTCGAGCGTGTGCAGCACGTGCGGCACCGCCGACTGCATGCCCACGGAGACGCGGGTGAAGCCCCCGTCGGCGAGCTCGCGCAGCGACTCGGGCGTCACGGAGTCGGGGTTGGCCTCCGTCGTGACCTCCGCGTCCGGCGCCAGCCCGAAACGGTCGCGTATGCCGTCGAGCACCGACACGAGGTCGCGTGACCTCAACATCGTGGGAGTGCCACCGCCGACGAAGACCGTCGAGACCGCCGGCGCCTCGTCACCCAGGACGGTTCGGGCGAGGTCGAGCTCGCGCACGGCCGCGTCGGCGTAGGTGTCGATGCCGATGCTGGCGCCGGGACCGCCCAGCTCGGTCAGGGTGTAGGTGTTGAAGTCGCAGTAGCCGCAGCGCACCGTGCAGAACGGCACGTGGACGTAGATGCCGAGGTCGGTCCGCGAGACGTCGGAGAGGGCTGCGGGTGGCAGCTCACCCGTGGCGGGAGCGGGGTCCCCGTCGGGCAGGGCGGAGGGCGGCATACCTCCATTGTCCCAGCCCCGGAGCGGTGTCCCGTCCACGACGTACGCTGCCCTCATGGCTGGTGGGCAGCCGTCACGACCCAAGGTGTCGCGCGTCGTCGCGGGCATGGTGTCGGTCGCGCTCGCCCTGGCGGCTGCCGCATGCTCCACCGCGACCTCCCAGCCCCGACCGGGCGAGACCGGCGCCTCGGCGCGCACCTCGGCCGGCACGTGCGCACCCCCGCCGGTCGCGCCCTCGACCTACCCGACGTTCGCGACCCCACCGCCCGCGTCGGTCGCGCTCGGCTCCGGCTGGAGCGCCGTGCTGCACACGACGTGCGGGGAGGTGTCGCTGGTGCTCGACGGGAAGCAGGCCCCGAGGAGCGTGGCCTCGTTCGTCACGCTGGCGCGGTCCGGCTACTGGAGCCCGAGCGTCTGCCACCGGCTCACCTCGGGGCGCGCCCCGACGGCGTTCCTGCAGTGCGGCGACCCGACGGGGCGCAGCACGGCCGACCCCGGCTACGGCCTGCCGCTCGAGAACGTCCCGGCCGACCGCACCTACCGGGTCGGTGACGTCGGCGTGGCGCGCGGTGACGGCTTCCCGAGCACGTCCGGCGAGTTCTTCATCGTCCACCACGCCTTCACCGTGGGGTCCGGGTCGCCCGTCTACTCGCTGATCGGGCGGGTCACCTCGGGACTCGCGGTCGTCGAGCACGTCGCAGGCGTCGGCGGCGAGGACTTCAGGGACGACGGGCCGCCCTGGCAGTCGATCAGCATCCTCCGCGTCGACGTCCGGCCACGCTGACCAATCACGCTGGCCGCCCACGACGGCGCGGGCAGGGCGCGTCAGCCGGAGTGCGTCGTGACGCCGTAGCGGGCCCGGGACGCGAGCGCCCACCGGGCCGCCGGGACCGAGACGAGCGCGATGACGACCATGAAGGCAGCCAGGATGAGCCAGCCCGTCTCGCCGAGGTCGACGCAGAAGTAGGTGACGACCGGGGGCGCGACGACGGCGAGCACGCTGAAGCCGAGCCCGGCGAAGCCTTGGTACTGCCCCTGCCGCTCGTGCGGCGCGAGCCCCATCTGCAGCCCCCACTGGCCGCCCGAGCCGATCATCTCGCCGACGACGTGCACGAGGGACCCGACGACGAGGGCACCGACGGCGAGCCAGCGGCTCCCCCGGTCGGCGAGCGCGACGACGGCGAAGCCGGCCGCGATCCACCAGGCCCCGCGCACGAGCGCCCGCGCACCGGCCTCCACCGAGTCCGCGCGGCGCGACAGACGCACCTGGAAGAGCGCGACGGCAGCCGTGTTGAGGATGAGCAGGATCGCCACCATGACGGTCGGGGCGGCCGTGCGGGCGGAGACGTAGAGCGCGAGCCCGAGCTCCATGACGAAGAAGTGGAGGGAGAAGAGCCCGGTGAGGACGGTGATGACGACGTAGGGCCAGTCACGCACGACGGCGAGTCGCGGCTCGCCGACCGCCCGGGCGTGGGGCGCGATGTCGGGCAGCCGGGTCGTGTTCCAGGCGGCGAAGCCGGTGAAGACGGCGTTGAGGACGAAGACGCCGACGTAGGCCCAGCGCTCGTCGATGATGAGGGCCGCACCGCCGAAGACCGAGCCGAGCCCGAGGGCGGTGTTGGTGACGGCGCGCAGGTAGGCCTTGAAGAGCACCCCGCGGCCGCCGGTCGCGAGCTGGGCGATGACGCCCTGGTTGACGGCGCCCGCGCCCCGCTCGAAGAAGGCGAGCACGCCGAGCAGGAGGGCGAGCGCCCACGGGGTGGTCGCGAGGACCGGCGGTGCACTGAAGACCGCGGCGCCGACCATGAACGCGGTGAGCACCCGGCGCGGCCCGCGGGTGTCGCCGAGGTGCCCGGCGGGCACCTGGACGACGATGCCGACGATCGCCGACACGGACATCGCGAGGGCGACCTCGGTGGCGCTGAAGCCGACCTGCCGGGTGAAGTAGAGCGCGCTCGTCGTGAGGACGGCGCCGGCGCCGAACCGGTTGGCGAACGACCCGACGGCGAGGATGCGCAGGTCGTGGTCCACCGGGACGCCCCGCCGGGTCAGGGGCGCTGCCACAGGTGGAGTGGTGCTGGACGTCACGCTCGTCTCCCTCGCTCAATCTGTCTCGACGTCAAGATATCTGACGGTAGGCAGGTCGCCGCAACCGGATTCCCCAGGTCGCATAGGCTTCTGACGTGTACCTCCCCCACTGGATCGAGATCGACGGCGTCGTCAACATGCGTGACCTCGGAGGCATGGTGACAGCCGACGGTGACACCGTCCGCCCCCGCCGGTTGCTGCGCTCGGACAACCTCCAGGACCTCTCCGCCGCCGCCGTGGAGACACTCGTGGGCGACTACGGCGTCACCGACATCGTCGACCTGCGCACCCACGTCGAGCTGGCCAAGGAGGGCGACGGCCCCCTCCGCGCGGTCGAGGGCGTGACGCACCACCACCACACGCTCTACCGCGAGGACACCGACGAGTCGGGCATCCCGGCCGCCGAGCGTGCCCTGCCGTGGGAGACCGACGAGCGACGCGAGCTCACGGCCGCGAGGCGCGACCCGGACCAGGCCCGTGCGCACGACCGGTTCTGGTCGGAGCACTACCTCTCCTACCTCGCCAGCCGTCCCGACTCCGTCGTCGCAGCCCTGCAGGCCATCGCCTCGAGCGAGGGCGCCGCGGTCGTGCACTGCGCCGCCGGCAAGGACCGCACGGGCACCGTGGTGGGCCTCGCGCTCAAGGTCGTCGACGTGCCCGACGAGCTCGTCATCGCCGACTTCGCGGCCTCGGCGGAGCGGGTCGCGGCCATCATGGAGCGCCTGCGCTCGCGGCCGGCCTACGCCCGCAACCTCGCCGACAAGACGGTCGCGCAGCAGTCCCCCACGACCGACACGATGCGCCTGCTCCTCGACGCCCTCGACGAGCGGCACGGGGGCGTGCACGGCTGGCTCCGCACGCAGGGCTGGACGTCCGCCGACACGGACCGCATGCGCCACAAGCTCCTCGACGACTGAGCCGTCCGGGACCCGTCACGCGCTGTCGTATGCCGTCAGCCCGCGTAGGTGCCGAAGCTCCAGCTCGTGCCCTCCGGGTCCACCACCGAGAAGCCGCGGGATCCATAGTCCGTCTCCTCGAGCGGACGCTGCACGACGGCGCCGAGGCGCCGGGCCCGCTCCCAGACCGGGTCGGGATCATCGACGACGACGTAGACCGTCGCCGCCCCCGGTGCCGACACGAAGGCGGGGTCGGTCCGCGCGCGGCTGCTGACCATGACGCGGCCGCCCTCGGGCCAGAGCATCTCACTGTGCCTGATCTCGCCGGGAGCCTCCCCCGGCACGACGACGCCGTCGACGAAGCCGAGGGCGCGCAGCCACTCGCGCGCGGCGAGCGGGTCCTCGTAGCTGAGACCGACCCAGACGTTGTGGTCACGGCCCGCTTGTGCCGCAACGGTTCCCGCTCCGACACCCGCTGCCGCCTCGCCGTCCGTCCCGATGGTGGTCCTGCTGCCTGAGCTCATCTCGTTGTCCATGGCTCCACCCTGCGGCCACCCCGACCGGCCTGTCTTGGACGAATGCGCGCGAGGCCCGCGGGCGCTCAGTGGGCGACCAGCACGTCCTCGGTCCGCCACCGCATCGGCGAGGTGCCTGCCAGCGCGCGCCAGTCCCGGTCCATGTGTGCGTGGTCGGTCCAGCCGCATCGCAGCGCGACCTCGGTCAGGGCATGCCGGCGACCGGCGACGAGCGGCACGGACCGCTCGAACCGACGGAGCACCGCCGCGGTCTTGGGGCTGACCCCGAACTCGTGCCGGAACCGCGACTGCAACCGCCGCATCGACCAGCCCACGCGCGCGGCCACGTCGCGGACCGGCACCGATCCCCCGGAGACGCCGATGAGCCGCCACGCCTCGAGGACCTCGGGTTCAGGCGTGCCGAGACGTGGGGCACCGTCGAGCAGTCCCACGAGCCAGTCGTCGACGAGCGCGAAGCGGTCGGGCCACGCTTCAGCGCCGTGGAGTTGGTCGCGCAGGCTGTGCGCCTGCGCCCCGACGACGTCCGCGAGGTCGTAGGAGCGCGAGGCGAGCTCCGCGGCCGGCATCCCGAACAGGGCACGGACCGCCTCCGGGCGCAGGGCCAGCTGGACGCCGTGCTGGGCGCCGTCGTGGTGGATGTGGGAGGGCGCCGCACTCAGGCCGGCGACGACCGAGCTGTGGATCCGGGGTAGCCCACCAGGGTCGGCGACCGTCAGCGGCTGCCCCAGGGGCACGACCAGCGTGACGGTGCGGGACGGCATACCGACGTGGATCCCCGCAGGGAAGCCCGACAGGCGGTAGCCGACGGCACGCTCGACGAGTCCGGACAGCCGAGCGGTGGGCACGTGCTCGTGGTGCTCCACCCGCGTCGCTCCGACGCGGGTGGCCCGCTCACCGTCCGGGGAGTCCGCCTCCACGGCACCACGGTACGACCGCGCGTGCCTCCGAGGACGGCTACTTCTTGGTCTTGCCCAAGTCGCCGTCGCTCGAGAGCGCAGCGACGAAGGCCTCCTGCGGCACCTCGACCCGACCGACCATCTTCATGCGCTTCTTGCCCTCCTTCTGCTTCTCGAGGAGCTTGCGCTTGCGGCTGATGTCGCCGCCGTAGCACTTGGCGAGCACGTCCTTGCGGATGGCGCGGATGTTCTCGCGGGCGATGATGCGCGAGCCGATGGCCGCCTGGATCGGCACCTCGAACTGCTGGCGCGGGATGAGGTCCTTGAGCTTGCTCGCCATCATGACGCCGTAGGCGTACGCCTTGTCGCGGTGCACGATGGCCGAGAAGGCGTCGACGGTCTCGCCCTGCAGGAGGATCTCGACCTTGACGAGGTCGGCGACCTGCTCACCGTCGGGCTCGTAGTCGAGCGAGGCGTAGCCGCGGGTGCGCGACTTCAGCTGGTCGAAGAAGTCGAAGACGATCTCGGCGAGCGGCAGGGTGTAGCGCATCTCGACGCGGTCCTCGGAGAGGTAGTCCATGCCGCGCAGGTTGCCGCGCTTCTGCTGGCACAGCTCCATGATCGCGCCGACGAACTCGCTCGGCGCGAGGATCGTGGCACGCACGACGGGCTCGCTGACCTCGCGGATCTTGCCGTCGGGGTACTCGCTCGGGTTGGTGACGTGCACGGCCTTGCCGTCGTCCATCGTCACGTCGTAGACGACGTTGGGCTGGGTCGAGATGAGGTCGAGGCCGAACTCGCGCTCGAGGCGCTCGCGGACGATCTCGAGGTGCAGCAGCCCGAGGAAGCCGACGCGGAAGCCGAAGCCGAGCGCCGCCGACGTCTCGGGCTCGTAGACGAGAGCGGCGTCGTTGAGCTTGAGCTTGTCGAGGGCGTCGCGCAGGTCGGGATAGTCCGAGCCGTCGATGGGATAGAGGCCGGAGAAGACCATCGGCTTGGGGTCGCGGTAGCCGCCGAGGTCCTTCGTCGCCGGCTTGCTCGCATTGGTCACCGTGTCGCCGACGCGCGACTGGCGCACGTCCTTGACGCCGGTGATGAGGTAGCCGACCTCGCCGACCCCGAGGCCCTTGGAGGGCACCGGCTCGGGGCTGATGACGCCGATCTCGAGCAGCTCGTGCGTCGCCCGGGTCGACATCATGACGATCTTCTCGCGCGGGCTGAGGTTGCCGTCGACGACGCGGACGTAGGTGACGACGCCGCGGTAGGTGTCGTAGACCGAGTCGAAGATCATCGCGCGGGCGGGAGCGGCGGGGTCGCCGACCGGGGCCGGCAGGTCGCGCACGATCGTGTCGAGCAGCGGCTCGACGCCCGCACCGGTCTTGCCCGACACCTTGAGGCAGTCCTCGGGCTCGCAGCCGATGAGCTTGGCCAGCTCCTCGGCGTACTTCTCCGGCTGGGCCGCCGGCAGGTCGATCTTGTTGAGCACCGGGACGATGGTGAGGTCGTTCTCCATCGCGAGGTAGAGGTTGGCGAGCGTCTGCGCCTCGATGCCCTGCGCGGCGTCGACGAGGAGCACGGCGCCCTCGCACGCGGCGAGCGAGCGGGACACCTCGTAGGTGAAGTCGACGTGGCCCGGGGTGTCGATCATGTTGAGGGCGTACGTCGTGCCGTCCAGCTCCCACGGCATGCGCACGGCCTGGCTCTTGATCGTGATGCCGCGCTCGCGCTCGATGTCCATGCGGTCGAGGTACTGCGCGCGCATGGCGCGCGAGTCGACGACGCCGGTCAGCTGCAGCATGCGGTCGGCCAGCGTGGACTTGCCGTGGTCGATGTGCGCGATGATGCAGAAGTTGCGGATCAGGTCCGGCGGCGTTGCGTTGGGTGCCAACGCGGATCGGGCCATGGGCGACACGTGGGACGAACCTCGCAGAGTCAGGGTGACGGGGATGGTGCTGGTCGGCGGGGCCGGGCGTCCGAGGCGATCGGCTCGCTCGGGCGCCCTGGCGCCGCCACAACCACCACAGTCTCCCATGCTTTGGGGGTCCGCCGCTCACGCCGTCGTGCCCCGCACCCGACGAGGGTCGCCGTCGTGACGCACAATGGCCGCCATGCGCGCCCAACCCATGCAGGTCCTGCCCGTGGCCCCCGGGTCGCACCTGCCGCTGCGCCGCTACGTGCGGCACCCCCGCGAGATCGTGACGCTCGTCGCCGCCGTCGTCACCTCGGTGCTGCTGCTCGTGGTGGCCGTCTCGGAGGTGTCGGTCGCGATCGACCAGCGGCGCACGCCCGACGTCTACGCCCTGGCGCTGATCTTCGCCCCGGTGCTCGTCTGGTTCGCGCGCGGGCAGCTGTGGGCCCAGCAGCGCCTGAGCGGCATCAAGCTGACGCCCGAGCAGTTTCCCGAGGCCTACTCGATGCTCGTCGACGCGGCCGCGCGGTCGGGCCTGTCGTACGTCCCCGACGCCTACGTCGTGCTCGGCAACGGCGTCATCAACGCCGCCGCGTCGGGCCACGGCTTCCGCCGCTTCGTCTTCGTCAACAGCGACCTGCTCGAGGTCGGCGGCGCGGCGCGCGAGCCCGACGCGCTGCGCTTCGTCATCGCCCACGAGGTCGGCCACATCGCCGCCGGGCACGTCAGCTACTGGCGCATCCTCGGCACGTTCGCCTCGCAGTGGATCCCGTTCATCGGCTCGACCCTCAGCCGCGCGCAGGAGTACACCGCCGACAGCTACGGCCACGCCCTCGCGCCGCAGGGCGCCCGCTCGGCCATGGCGACGCTCGCCGGCGGCAAGTACCTCGGCCGGTCGGTCGACGTCGACGCCATGGCGGACCGCGCCGTGACCGAGCCGGGCTTCTTCGTGTGGGTCACCAACGCCGCCGCGAGCCACCCCGTCCTGCTGTGGCGCATGCACGCCCTGCGCGACCGGCGCCGTCCGGGCCGCTTGCTCTGGCGCCCGAAGGAGCCGTGGCTCTGGGGCACGCCGGCCGCTCCCGGTGCCTACGCCCTGCCCGCGATGGTCGGCTTCGTCCCCACCCCGCTCGAGGTGGCGGCTCCGTCCATCGCCGAGGCTCCGGCCTACGCCGCCGTCCAGCAGACCTACGGAGCGTATGCCGCCTCGCCCGTCGACGTGGCGCCGACCGTGGGCGCACCGGCTCGGCGTGAGGACGAGGCCGTCGACAGGGCCGGCGACCGGGCCGGCGAGAGGGCCGTCGACCGGCCCGCGCCCGACCCCACACGGGACGACGACCGGTGGAGACCCTGATCGACGAGGCTGCCGTCGCCCGGCGCGCTCGAGCCGACCGTCACGGGCGGCTCGGCTGGCAGCGCTCGGTCAGGCCCGGGCCGACGTGACGGACGCCGGCCGGCTCTGCGCCTCGGGTGGGTGCGCGGCACGCGAACGGCGCTCGACGACCGCCGACAGGACAGCCACCCCGACGCCGAGCACCGCGAGCCCGGCGCCGACGAGGCTCGGCGCACCGTAGCCCCAGCCCGCGGCCAGCACGAGCGAGCCGAGCCAGGCACCGAGCGCGTTCGCGGTGTTGAGCGTCGAGTGGTTGAGGGCGGCCGCGAGCGACTGGCCCTCGTGCGCGACGTCCATGAGCCGCGTCTGGAGCAGCGGGACGACGATGGAGGGCAGCAGCCCGAGGACGAAGACCATGACGACGGCGAGCCAGAGCGTCTGGGCGGCCCAGCCGAAGACGGCGAGCAGCACGGCGATGAGGCCGAGCGCACCGATGATGCCCTTGAGCACGCCGACGCGGTTGGCGACGCGGCCGCTCAGGACCATGCCCGCGACCATGCCGACGCCGTAGGCGGCGAGCACCCAGGGGATGTAGCGCTCGTCGAGGCCGGCGAGCTCGGTCATCGTCGGGGTGATGAAGGAGTACATCGCGAACATGCCACCGAAGCCGACGACGCCGATGAGCAGGGCCAGCCAGACCTGCACCCGCCGCAGCGCCTGCATCTCGGCGCGCATGGACTCGTCGCCGCTCGGCGCCTGGTGCGGCAGGAAGAGGCCGATGGCGACGACGGTGACCACCGCGATGAGGCCGACGAGCACGTAGGGCAGGTGCCACGAGAAGCGCTGACCCAGCAGCGTCGCCACCGGGACGCCGACGACGTTCGCGACGCCGAGGCCACCGAGGATGGCGGCCACGGCGGCCGTGCGCCGCTGGTGCGAGACGAGGGAGGCTGCGACGACCGACCCGATGCCGAAGAAGGCGCCGTGCGGCAGACCGGCCAGGAAGCGGGCGGCCATGACGGTGGGGTATGTGTCGGCCGCGAGGACGGCCAGGTGGGCGATCGCGAAGAAGGCCATGAGGCCCATGAGCAGGCCCTTGCGAGGGACCTTCGCGGCAGCGACGGCGATGAGCGGCGCGCCGACGACGACGCCCAGCGCGTAGGCCGACACGTAGTGGCCGGCCGTCGCGATGTCGACACCGGTGCCCTCGGCGATCTGCGGCAGCAGGCCCATCGTCACGAACTCGGTCGTGCCGATCGCGAAGCCGCCGACGGCGATGGCCAGGATGGCGAGGGTCGTGCGTCGTCTGGCGGGGCTCAAGAGGTCTCTCCGGGTTCGGTCGTGCGGCGGCGTCCGGCGGTGGTGGCACCGGCGGGATGGCGTGATGGCATGGTGCGGATCGCCGTCGACCCGGTCTCGGACTCCAACGGTAACGGCGGCGCGGCTACGGTGATTCCCATGTCCAGCACCTTCGAGCGACTCCTCGGCCGGCTGCGCGGCCTCGTGCGCAGCGGCTCCACCGCGACCGGCCGGCGACCCGCCCCGCGCGCGAGCTCCCGCCGGGGGGCCGCCACCTCCACCACCCCGGCCACTCCCGCCGGCGGGCCGGTCGGCGCCTACCCGGGTGACGCGATGCGCCTGCCGGACACGACCTACGCCCCGCGACGGGACGGCCGCCCCGACCCGGGCGAGATCGTCTGGACGTGGGTGCCCTACGAGGAGGACCACAGCCAGGGCAAGGACCGTCCCGTGCTCGTCGTCGGGCACGAGGGCGACTGGCTCGTGGCGCTGCCCCTGACGAGCAAGGACCACGACCGCGACGAGCAGCAGGAGCGCCGCTCGGGCCGCGAGTGGGTCGACATCGGCTCCGGGGCCTGGGACCGGCAGGGCCGCCCCAGCGAGGTGCGCGTCAACCGTCTCGTCCGGGTGGACCCGGACGGGGTGCGCCGGGAGGGCGCCGTGCTCCCCCGTGACCGGTACGACGAGGTCGTCGCGGCGGCTCGCGCCCTGCACGGCTGAGCGCTCCGGGACGCTCCCGGACGCAGATCGGGCCCGTCACCACGTGGTGACGGGCCCGTTCAGGCGTGCAGGGTGTGCGTCAGAGCGACGCGACCTTCTTCGCCATGGCCGACTTCTTGTTGGCGGCCTGGTTCTGGTGGATGACACCCTTGCTGACAGCCTTGTCGAGCTTCTTCGAGGCGGTCTTGAGGGCCTCGGCAGCTGCGTCCTTGTCGCCGGAGGCCGTGGCCTCGCGGACCTTGCGGACCCACGTGCGAAGCTCGCTCTTGACGGCCTTGTTGCGCTCGGTGCGCGTCGCGTTGGTCTTGATGCGCTTGAGCTGCGACTTGATGTTTGCCACGTTGATGGTTTCTTTCGTTCGGTCGGATGGTTGCCGTTAGAGGGCGGCAAAGCTGCTCGGGACCGGGAGTGGGGACAACCCTGCGTGAACAGCTCTGGGTGGAGCATGCATGCGCGCACGACCTGAGCGCGCACGCAAGGGTCAAAGTTACCAGCGGCCGGTGCGCGCCACCAAACCGGCCGTGTGCCGTGACGCCCCTCCTCGTGACCACGGGCTCGGCGTCGTCCCGCAGGCAGCAGAGCCGCCGGACAGACACTGCCGGCCAGACGCCGGTCAGCGCCGCGTCAGCGCGCGGCGCGCGCCCGGGCGATGGTGAGGATCGCCCGCTCGACGGCATAGACCGGGTCGCGTCCGCCGCCCTTGACCTCGAAGTCGGCGGCGGCGACGGCCTGGACCGCGACGGCGAGCCCGTCGGCGCTCCAGTGCCCGACGGCGCGGCGCGCCTTGTCGACCTGCCAAGGTGCCATCCCGAGGCTCTTGGCCAGCTGGGCCGAGCTGCCGCGACCGGCGGCACCGACCTTGATGAGCTGACGCAGCTGCGAGGCGATGACGGCGACGATCGGCACGGGGTCGACGCCGGTGGCGATGGCGTGACGCAGGAGGCGCAGCGCCTCCCCCGACTGTCCTGCCACCGTCGCGTCGGCGACCCTGAAGCCCGTCGCCTCGACCTTGCCCCCGTGGTAGGTGTCGACCACGGCGTCGTCGATCGTGCCCTCGGTGTCGGAGACGAGCTGCGAGCACGCGGCGGCCAGCTCGCGCACGTCCTTGCCGACGGCCTCGATGAGGGCCCGGACACCGTCGTTGGTGATCTTGCGCCGGGCGGCCGCGAACTCCTTCATGACGAAGTCGGTCTTGTCGCGATCGGTCTTGACGGCCGGGCACTCGATGACCCGGGCGCCGGCCTTCTTCATGGTGTCGAGGACCTTCTTGCCCTTCATGCCGCCGCCGTGGGCGACGACGAGGCCGAGGTCGGGGTCGGGCGCCGCGAGGAGCGAGAGCAGGTCGAGCTGCAGCTCGTCGGCGGACTCGTGCAGGTCGCGCACGACGATCGTCTTGGCCCCGCCGAAGAGCGAGGGGCTCGCGTGCATCTGCAGCGCTCCGGCCTCGTAGGTCGACGGGTCGATCCGGATGACCTCGACGTCGGCCTCCTTGGCGCCGACGAGGACCGCGGCGACGGCGCGCTCGACGAGGACGCCCTCCGGGCCGGTCACGAGCACGAAGGGCGGGACGGCCGGGTCGGTCATGGCCCAACTCTGCCATGAGGCCCGGACAGCAGGACCCGACCCCGACGCATCCGGGTGGTGCGCGCGGGCGCACCCGAGAGCCCGCGGGCGAGCCCGGTCGTGCTCAGTCGAAGAGAGCGCCGGTGGCAATGGTGAGACCGAGCTGCTCGACGCGTGCGCCGATGGTCTCCTCGGGCAGCTCGAAGTGGTCGACGAGCTCGTCGAGCTGCATGCCGGCCTCTGCGGCGTCGCGCAGCTCCTCGTCCTGCTCGTCGGTCCACGCGTGTCCGGAGGTGACGGCGCTGCGGGACGAGACAGGCGGGGGCGGCGGCACGGCGACCGGCCTCGGGTGCTCCGTGCCGTCGGCGTCGGCGCGTGCCCCGGTCAGGGAGCGCAGCGCCGGCTCCTCGACGGCCACGGGCGGCGGAGCCATCGCGTCCAGGCGGGCGAGCGCGGCGAGCACCATCTTCTTGTCGGTCGTCGGGTAGAAGGGCGGCAGCGAGCGCTGGAGGAACCCGGCATACCTCGCCGTCATCATCCGGGAGTCGAGGAAGGCCACGACGCCGCGGTCGTCGGCCCGGCGCACGAGGCGGCCGGCCCCCTGGGCGAGCCGGAGCGCGGCGTGGGTGGCGGAGACGGCCATGAAGCCGTTGCCGCCCATGCGCGCGATGGCCTGCGACCGCGCCGAGGCGAGCGGGTCGTCGGGGCGCGGGAAGGGGATGCGGTCGATGATGACGAGCTGGCACGACGAGCCGGGCACGTCGACGCCCTGCCAGAGGGTGAGGGTGCCGAAGAGGCAGGTGCGCGGGTCGCGGGCGAACTGGCGCACGAGCGTGGTGATCTGGTCCTCGCCCTGGCACAGGACGGGGATGTCGTCGCCGAAGCGGGCGCGCATGATCTCTGCAGCCGTCTGCGCGGCACGCATCGACGAGAAGAGGCCGAGCGTGCGGCCGCCGGCGGCACGGACGAGCTGCTCGATCTCGTCGAGGGTGTCGTCGCCCGCCCCGTCGCGGCCGGGCGGCGGCAGGTGGGCCGCGACGTAGGCGATGGCCTGCTTGGGGTAGTCGAAGGGGCTTCCGACGTCGAGACCCTGCCACTTCGGAGCGCCCTCGCCCCGCAGGCCGATGGTGCCGGCCACGGAGTCGAACGTGCCGCCGAGCTCGAGCGTCGCCGAGGTGAGCACGACCGTGCGCTCCTCGAAGACCTTGTCGCGCACCAGCATCGCGACGCTCATCGGCGCGACGCGCAGGACCGGCCCGCGGCGCTGGTCGCGGTTCAACCACACGACGTCGAGCTCGCGCTCCTCGAGGATGCGCTCGGCGTTCTCGTGCACCTCGTCGACCGCCGCGCGGGCGATCTGGCGAGCGCCGTCGACCTCCTGCCCGGGCGGCGGCTTGAGGTCGCTCTGGACCGTGCGCGCGGTGTCACGCACCCGGGCGAGGGCCATCCCGAGGGACTCCGGGATGCCGAGCATCCGGCCCTCCTCGAGCGGCTCGAGCGCCTGCGCGAGCAGCTCCCCCGCCTCGTCCATCGCGGCGGTGTTCTCCGACATGCGGCCGGCCTTCTTGGCGGCCGTCATGACCATGGTGCCGGTCAGCTCGTCGGTGATCGTCGCGGTGACGCGGTCGACGAGCTCGTGCGCCTCGTCGACGACGAGCACGTCGTGCTCGGGCAGCATCTGGCGCCCCTCGAACGAGTCGATGGCCATGAAGGAGTGGTTGGTGACGATGACGTCGACGTCCTTGGCGGCCTCGCGGGCGCGCTCGACGAAGCACTCCGCGACCAGCGGGCACTTGCCGCCCAGGCACTCGTGGGCCGAGACCGAGACCTGGCGCCAGGCCCGCTCGGAGACGCCGGGCACGAGCTCGTCGCGGTCGCCGGAGTCCGTGGCGCCCGCCCACTCGCGGAGCCGGACGACCTCCTGGCCGAGTCGCCCGACGGAGGCGTCGACCTGACCGACCGAGAGCAGCCCGTCCTCGTCGTCGGGGAAGCCGCCCTCGAGCTTGTTGAGGCACACGTAGTTGCGGCGCCCCTTGACGAGCGCGTAGGTGGGACGCCGGCCGAGGACCGGCGCCAGGGCGTCGGCCACGCGCGGCATGTCGCGGTCGACGATCTGCGCCTGGAGGGCCAAGGTCGCCGTCGCCACGACGGCAGGCTTGCCCGCCTCGAAGGCGTGGGCGACCGCAGGCACGAGGTAGGCCAGCGACTTGCCGGTGCCGGTGCCGGCCTGCACGAGCAGGTGCTCGCCGTCGTCGATGGCGTGGGCGACGGCCTTGGCCATCTGGACCTGTCCGGGCCGCTCGGCACCGCCGACCCCCGACACCGCGGCGTGGAGGAGGTCGTCGAGCGCGGGTCGCTGGGGCATTGGTTCAGCGTAGTGCCGACACACGGGGGCTCCGCCCCCGTGGACCCCCGGCCTGTGGACCCACCTCGTGCCGCTCCCGCCGCACCGCGGTGCCCGACATCACTCGCCACTCCGGCGATTCGGCTGTCCGAGGTCCACCACCGGAGTTTGATCGGGGTATGAGCGCACCCCTGCCCACCGACCTCGAGATCGCGAACGCGGCGACCCTGCGTCCGCTCTCCGACGTCGCCGCCGACCTCGGAGTCGGACCCGAGCACCTCGAGCCCTACGGCCGCGACGTCGCCAAGATCGACCTCGCGGTGCTCGCGGAGCCCGCACTCCCGCATCAGGCGAAGTACGTCGTCGTCACGGCCGTCACGCCGACCCCGCTCGGCGAGGGCAAGACGACGACCTCGGTCGGGCTGGCCCAGGCGCTGCAGCGCCTCGACAAGCGCGCCGTCGTCGCGCTGCGCCAGCCGTCCATGGGCCCGACCTTCGGCATCAAGGGCGGAGCGGCCGGCGGCGGCTTCAGCCAGGTCGTGCCCATGGAGCGGCTCAACCTGCACCTCACCGGTGACTTCCACGCCGTCACGTCCGCGCACAACCTGCTCGCCGCCATGATGGACAACCACCTCCACCACGGCAACGCGCTCGGCATCGACGTCCGCAACATCACGTGGCGCCGGGTGCTCGACGTCAACGACCGGGCCCTGCGCAACATCGTCATCGGTCTCGGCGCGCGTCAGGACGGGCTGGCCCGCGAGACCGGCTTCGACATCACCGCGGCGAGCGAGGTCATGGTGCTGCTCACCCTCGCGACC
This sequence comes from Terrabacter tumescens, assembly GCF_014646815.1. Lineage (GTDB taxonomy): Bacteria > Actinomycetota > Actinomycetes > Actinomycetales > Dermatophilaceae > Terrabacter > Terrabacter tumescens. The sequence continues at coordinate 236,261 of NZ_BMNZ01000001.1, read as the reverse complement.
TCTCTCCGGGACCTGCGGGCGCGGCTCGGGCGCATCGTCATCGGCTACACGACCGAGGGCAAGGGCGTCACCGCCGAGGACCTCCACGCGGCGGGCGCCATGACGGCGATGCTCCAGGACGCCATCAAGCCCAACCTCCTCCAGACCCTCGAGGGCGGACCCGCGATCATCCACTGCGGCCCCTTCGGCAACATCGCGACCGGCACCTCGTCCGTCACGGCCGACCTCATCGCCATGCGCGGGAGTGACTACGCGATCACCGAGGCGGGCTTCGGTGCCGACATGGGCGCCGAGCGCTTCTTCGACGTCAAGTGCCGCGTCAGTGGCCTCAAGCCCGACGTCGCCGTCATCGTCGCCACGGTCCGCGCCCTCAAGACCCATTCGGGCCGATATGCCGTCAAGGCCGGGAAGCCGCTGCCCGCGGGCCTGCTCGAGGAGCGCCCCAAGGATGTCGAGGCCGGCCTGCCCAACCTGCGCAAGCACATCGAGATCGTGCGGCGCTTCGGCGTGCAGCCCGTCGTCGCGATCAACGCCTTCCCCGACGACCACGAGTCCGAGCACGCCGTCATCCGTCGGTACTGCAACAGCCTCGGCGTGCGGTCGGCCGTGACCCGTCACGTGGCCGAGGGCGGCGCCGGCGCGCTGGAGCTGGCCCAGGTCGTCGTCGAGGCGGCGCACGAGCCCACGTCCTTCGAGTTCCTCTACCCCCTCGACCTGCCGCTCGAGCAGAAGATCGAGGCCGTCGCGACGCAGATCTACGGCGCCGACGGCATCGACGTCAGTCCTGCGGCGGCGCGGGCGCTCAAGGACTACGAGCGCCTCGGCTACGGAGGCCTGCCCGTCGTCATCGCCAAGACGCACCTGTCGATCTCCTCCGACCCGAGCCTGCGGGGCGCGCCACGCGGGTGGCGGATGCCCGTGCGCGAGGTGCGGGCCGCGGTCGGCGCCGGCTACGTCTACGCGATCTGCGGCGACATGCGGACGATGCCCGGACTGCCGACCTCGCCCAACGCCGAGCGCATCGACATCACCGACGACGGCCGGGTCACCGGCCTGTCGTGACCCGTTCTGTCGTGGCCCGACGTCGTGACCCGCGAGCGCATCACGCCTGCAGCAGTGCCACGACGGCCGCCACCGACGCCAGGACGGCGAGGGCGCAGCGCCACCGGTCGACGACCAGCAGGCGACGCGCGACGACGGGGTCGAAGCCGCGACCGAGACGGCCGTGCAGCGGCGCGGCGCCCGCCGCCGTCACCAGCAGGGTGAGCGCGAACGTCCCGCCGGCCACCCAGGCGCTGGCAGGCACCGCCCCGGCCGCGACGACCCAGACCATCGACACGAGGACCGCCCCGTAGGTCAGGACGACGAGCGGCACGATGCGCCGGCTGTGCAGCCCGTGGCGTCGGGACCAGTCCGACCCGTCCCCCAGCAGAGGTGGGTAGACGAGAGCCGTGACCGTCACCTGGAAGCCGGCGTGCAGCGCCGCCGTCACCGCCAGGGCCGCGACGGGCAGCTCGACGCTCACGACAGCGGGGTCCCGTCGACGCGGCGCGCCATCGCGACGTCGTCGCGGTAGTCCGTCGCACTGAGCCGCAGACCGCGCGGCACACGTCCGACCTCGGTCCACCCCGCGCGGCCGTAGAACTCCCCCAGTCCCAGGCCGTCGCGGTACTCGAGGCGGAGCAGCTCGACCCACGGCAGCTCGCGCCGCGCGATGCCGACCATGCCGGCGAGCAGGATGGGTCCGAGGTTGCGTCCCTGGGCGTCCGGGTCGACCATGAGCCGCTTGAGGCCGGCGACGTGCTCGTGGGGGAAGCCCCGCGAGTGCTCCCAGAGACCGATGCCGCGCACGGCGCCGTCGGGGTCGCGCAGCACGCACAGCAGGGAGCGCCGGGCGTCGACGTCCTCGACGTGCCGGTCCCACGCAGCCGCCACGTCGCGGCGTGCGGCGCCGGGCAGGAAGCCGACCGAGCCGCCGGCGTCGTTGACGCGCTGCCACAGCTCCACGACGGCGTCCCGGAGGTCGGTGACCTCCTCACGTGGCACGGTCGCGACCCTCGGCGCCTCGAAGTACGCCATCGGCGTGCCGTCGGGCTCGTCCCTCATGGGCCGGGTGCCCACGCGAACCAGTCCGGCGGACGCCGCGGTGCGCAGTGACGCGGCGTTGACCTCGTCGACCATCGCCGTCACCAGGGCGTCGGGCCGGTGCTCGACGGCCCACGCGACGACGGCACGGGAGATCTCCCGACCGAGGCCCGCACCGAGTCGGTCGTGCTCGAGCCGGTAGTAGAGGTTGAGGCTCTCGTGGTCGGAGTCCTTGTGTCGCAAGCCCGCCCACCCGATGACGTCACCCGAGGCACGGTCGACGACGACGGCATACCCCAGCTCGTCGCGCTGCCAGTCGACGAGGTCGGCCGCCAGTCGCTCGCGGCACTGCTCCGGGCTCGGCATGCCCGCCGGCGAGTGGGCGTACGTGCGAGGGTCGTTGTGCACGCGCACGTAGTCGTCGAGGTCCTCGGGACGAGGACGTCGCAGCGCGAGCCGCTCGGTCGTCAGCCAGACGGAGCCTTCGCCGGCAGGAGCGGTCACGGCACCTGTCGCTCGGGCGCACGCGTCTCGCAGGCGGCGAGCGGGGCGCCGTCGCAGCAGGGCTCGATGTAGAGGCACTTCGGGCAGCGGTTGTGCGCCTGCTCGGCGTACATCTGGGTGCCGCAGTAGGGGCACGGGATCTCGAGGGCCATGCTGCTCATCCTCCCCGAGACCGCCGACAGCCCCGGGCCCGACATGCCGAAGGGCCCCACGGTGGGGGCCCTTCGAGCGGTCGGAGTCAGCTGGCGACGACGGCGTAGGCCGCGAGGTCGGGCTCCATGGTCGGCGTGACCCTGGCGCGCAGCCGGGTCCCCTCGGCCACGTGCTCGCTCTCGAGGATCTCGCCCTCCTCGTGCAGGCGCGAGATGAGGTCGCCGCGGTCGTAGGGCACGAGCACCTCGACCTCGATGTCGGGCTTGGGCAGCTCGTGGTCGATGAGCGCACGCAGCTCCGCGAGCCCGGCGCCGGTGCGGGCCGAGACCGTGATGCAGTGCTTCTCGTGCCGCTGGAGGCGGTCAAGCACCTCGGGGTCGGCGATATCGGCCTTGTTGACGACGATGATCTCCTTGATCTGGTCGCCACCGACCTCGGCCAGCACCTCACGGACGGCCGAGATCTGCCCCTCGGGGTCGGGGTGCGAGCCGTCGACGACATGCAGGAGCAGGTCGGAGTCGCCGACCTCCTCGAGCGTCGAGCGGAACGCCTCGACGAGCTGGTGCGGCAGGCTGCGCACGAAGCCGACGGTGTCGGCCAGCGTGTAGACGCGGCCGTCCTCGGTCTCGGTGCGGCGCACCGTCGGGTCGAGGGTCGCGAAGAGCTGGTTCTCGACGAGCACACCAGCGCCGGTCAGGCGGTTGAGCAGCGAGCTCTTGCCGGCGTTGGTGTAGCCGGCGATGGCGACCGACGGGACACCGCCCGCCCGACGCGAGTGCCGGCGGGTGTCGCGGCTCGTCTTCATGCCCTTGATGTCGCGGCGCAGCTTGGCGATCTTGGTGTTGATCCGACGTCGGTCGAGCTCGATCTTCGTCTCACCGGGTCCACGCGAACCGATGCCCTCACCACCGGCGACACGGCCACCGGCCTGACGGGACATCGACTCACCCCAGCCACGCAGTCGCGGCAGGAGGTACTGCAGCTGGGCCAGCTCGACCTGGGCGCGACCCTCGCGGCTCTTGGCGTGCTGGGCGAAGATGTCGAGGATCAGGGCGGTGCGGTCGATGACCTTGACCTTGACGACGTCCTCGAGCGCGCGCCGCTGGCTGGGGGCGAGCTCGCCGTCGCAGATGACGGTGTCGGCGCCCTCCTCGACGACGATGTCGCGCAGCTCGAGGGCCTTGCCCTTGCCGAGCCACGTGGCGGGGTCGGGCTTCTGGCGACGCTGGACGACGCCCTCGAGCACGGTCGACCCGGCCGTCTCGGCGAGGGCCGCGAGCTCGCGGATGGAGTTCTCGGCGTCCTCGGCCGTGCCGTCGGTCCAGACGCCGGCCAGCACGACGCGCTCGAGGCGCAGCTGGCGGTACTCGACCTCGGTGATGTCCTCGAGCTCGGTCGACAGTCCCTGGACGCGCCGGAGAGCGGCACGCTCCTCGCGGTCGAACTGGTCGCCGTCGTAGAGGGGGTATGCCGTCTCGGCGCCGTCGTGGGTGTTTTCGGCCAGCGCGTCGGCGCGGGTGGCGAAGAGGTCGCGCTCACGCTCCGCAGTGCGGGCGGAGTCATCGGTGGTGTGGGTGTGGTTGCTCGTCATGTTCTCCCTATGGTTCCACTGGTCCAACGCCGCGATCCACTCGTTTGTGCCCACCGGACGCATACCCACGCACGACGCGCTCGTCGCCGTACTGGGCGACGTGTGCCCCGCGCGCTCGTCGGCAGAGCCGCAGCCGCGCCGATAGCGTGGCCCCTGATGAGCGAGCCGACCGACCACTACTTCACTGCCGAGCCGGCCACGCCGGAGGGGCGCCGCACCATCGAGGTGACGCTCGAGGGACGACCCTTCACCCTGACCACGGCCAAGGGCGTCTACTCGCCCGACCGGCTCGACCCGGGCACCGCGGTGCTGCTCTCCGGCGCACCCGATCCGAGTCCCGCCGGCGACCTGCTCGACATCGGCTGCGGCTGGGGGCCGATCTCGATCAGCCTCGCGCTCCGTTCCCCCGACGCGCACGTGTGGGGCGTGGACGTCAACCGGCGCTCGCTCGACCTCGCGCGCACCAACGCCGCCACGGCCGGCGTCGAGAACGCGAGCTTCTGCGAGCCCGACGACGTCCCGGACGGGCTCCGCTTCGCGACGATCTGGTCCAACCCGCCGATCCACGTCGGCAAGGCCGCCCTGCACGCCCTCCTCGAGCGCTGGCTCCCTCGCCTCGCCGACGACGGCGTCGCCCACCTCGTCGTGCAGAAGCACCTCGGCTCGGACTCGCTTCAGAAGTGGATCAACGAGCAGGACTGGGGCCTGCGGTGCACGCGCCTGTCGTCGGCCAAGGCGTTCCGCATCCTCGAGGTCCGGCGTGCCTGACGTCGACGGCGCGGTCGACGACGCCCGCGCCCTCGTCGCGCAGTGGTTCCCCGAGGCCCGGGCCGCGTGGCTGGGCGGCAGCGTCGTGCTCGGGTCGGCCACGCCAGGCTCGGACCTCGATGTGACCGTGCTGCTGCCGGGACCACCGGCGCCCTACCGCGACGCACGGCGCTTCCGCGAGTGGCCCGTCGAGCTCTTCGTGCACACGGACAGCTCGCTCGGCCACTACGTGCGGCGCGACGTCGCCGGCGGGCGGCCCACCATGGTGCGGCTCCTCGGACGCTCGGTCGTCCTCCTCGACACGGACGGGTCCGGCGCGCAGTGGCAGCAGACCGCCCAGCAGCTGCTCGCAGCCGGACCTCCTCCGCTCACCGGCGACGACCTCGCCACCCTGAGGTATGCCGTGACCGACCTGCTCGACGACGTGACCCACGCGCACGACGCCCACGAGCGCCTCGTGTGCGCGACCTTGCTCGCCGACGAGGCTGCCCACCTGCTCCTGCACGGGTCGGGCCACTGGTGGGGCCGAGGCAAGTGGGTGGCGCGCGAGCTGGCCGACCTCGACGAGCGCGAGGCCAGCACCTGGCGGAGCCGGCACGAGCAGGCGCTCGTCACCGCGGCGGCCGGCGACGTGTCGCTCCTGATGGCCTTCGCCGACGACGTCCTGGTCCGCCACGGAGGGCCGCTCTTCGAGGGCTTCAGACTCGCGGGCACCGACCCGTCGGAGACCCCGCAGTCGAGGTGATCGCGGCACGTGCGTGGCGGCCGGCATCACCTCGAACCGGGGGTGAGTGGCCGCCGGTCGAGGTGATCGCGGCACTCACGTGGGTGTCGACATCACCTCGAACGAGGGGCCACCGATGTCAGAGCGGGAAGTCCCCGTCGGCGACGAGGACAGCCGGGCCGGCGAGCTCGACGCGCTGACCGGGCAGGGGCGTGACGGTCAGGCGTCCGCCGGGCACGTCGACGGTCCACGGGCTGAGGTCCTCTACCCCGGACCAGAAGCGCGTCGCCAGGGCTGCGGCGGCGGCTCCGGTGCCGCACGACCGCGTCTCGCCGACGCCGCGCTCGTGGACGCGCATCGCGATGTGCCCCGGGCCGACCGCGCGGACGAACTCGACGTTGGAGCCGCCGGCGGGCTCGGGGTGCAGCTGGGGCGCCTCGCCGAGGTCGAGGTTCTCCAGGGTGATGCCCTCGGGGAGCATGACGACGGCGTGCGGGTTGCCGATGTCGAGCGTCAGCGCCGGCACCGGCTTGCCGTGGCGCGGCTTGACCATGACGTCGAAGCCGTCACGTCGGGCACCCTCCTCGTCCCCTAGGCGCCACGGACCGAGGTCGACGGCATACCCCTCGTCGACGACCCGGACGGTCTTGACACCGGCACGGGTCGCGATGGCGAACGACGAGCCGAAGGCGAGTCCCTCGCGGCGGAGGTACTCGGCGAAGACGCGCGTGCCGTTGCCGCACATCTCGGCGAGGGAGCCGTCGGCGTTGCGGTAGTCCATGAACCACTGCGCCTCGTGCGACTGGGCGCGCACCGACTCGTCGGTCGCGAGCGCCGTGCGCACGACCCGGATGACGCCGTCGGCGCCGAGACCGGCGTGCCGGTCGGCGATGCGCTGCACCTGGGCGGGGGTCAGCTCGAGCGTTCCCTCGAGGTCGGGGACGAGCACGAAGTCGTTCTCGGTGCCGTGGCCCTTGGTGAAACGCGTCATGCCGGCCATTCTCCGGTATGCCGTCCGGCCGTGCTCGCGGGGTCCACCCGGTCGTCCCCGGGTGGGGTCTGCGCCGGATCGTGGGCGACCCGCGCGGCGTGCACGCGCGCGTGCTCGATCGCGCCGGGCGTCGTCGCGAAGAGGTGCTTCTCGTGAGCCAGACCGTCGTAGACCCCGAGCTCGCGGAGGATCCGCTCGTGCTGGGGGCGCACCCCCGAGAGCAGCACCGAGACGCCGCGTGCCTCGAGCCGCGCGATCGTGTCGGCAAGGACGGTGGCACCCGTTGCGTCGATGACGGTCACTCGCGACATGCGCAGGACGACCACGCGCACGTCACTCACCTCGGTGAGCTCGAGGAGGAAGTCGTGCGCGGCACCGAAGAAGATCGGCCCGTCGATGCGATAGGCGACGATGTGCTCATCGAGCAGCGCGCGCTCCTCGTCGCCGTGGTCGCGCTCGTCGAGGGGCACCTCCTCGAGACGGGCGGAGGCGGCGGCCTGCCTCAGCACGAAGAAGCCGGCCATGACGAGCCCGATGAGCACCGCCATGACGAGGTCGAGCAGGACCGTCGCCGCAGCCGTGCCGACGAGGACGACGGCATCCCCGCGCGAGGAGCGCAGCAGGGCTCCGAGGCTCGAGACCCGGACCATCTGCACCGCGGTCGCGACGAGGACTCCGGCCAGGGCGGCGGTGGGGATCATCGCCACCCACCGGGAGGCCAATAGCACGATGACGAGGAGGACGGCCGCGTGAGTGAGGGCGGCGAGCCTCGACGCCGCCCCCGATCGCACGTTGACCGCCGTGCGGGCGATGGCCGCGGTGGCCGGTATGCCGCCGAAGAGCGGCGCCGCGAGGTTGGCGAGACCCTGCCCGACGAGCTCACGGTCGGAGTCGTGCCGCTGCCCCACGCTCATCGCGTCCGACACGGTGGCGGAGAGCAGGCTCTCGAGCGCCGCGAGGGCCGCGACCGCGACGGCGGGAAGCACGAGCGAGCTGAGGTCGGACACCGCCATCGACGGCAACGAGGGGGCCGGCAGGCCGGCGGGCACCGCGCCGATGGTGGCGATCCCGAGGTCGAGCACCGAGTTGGCGACGGTCGCGAGCACGACGACGACGAGCGCCCACGGCAGGCCCGGGCGCAGGCGCGCCAGCCCGAGCACCCCGGCCACGACGGCGGCGGCGACGGCGAGCGAGGGCCAGGCCGGGTGGGACGACCAGTCGCCGACGGCACCCAGCGCCTGACCGAGCACCTTCTCGCCTACAGCGTGCACGCCCAGGGCGGCAGGCACCTGCTGGAGCAGGATGATCGCCGCGATCCCGAGGGTGAAGCCCTCGACGACCGGCACGGGCACGTAGCGGATGTAGCGGCCCGCACCCGCGTAGCCGAGCGCGGTGAGCACGACACCGGCCATGAGCCCGACGACGAGGACGCCGTGCGGACCGTACGTCGCGATGATGGGGACGAGGACGACGGTCATCGCGCCGGTCGGCCCACTCACCTGCACCCGGCTGCCCCCGAAGACCGCCGCGACGGCGCCCGCGACCACGGCCGTCACGAGCCCTGCCGTGGCTCCCATCCCGGAGCTGACCCCGAAGCCCAGGGCGAGCGGCAGCGCGACGAGGCCGACCATGAGGCCGGCAGGCAGGTCTCGCCCGATCCGCGTCGAGGCCCAGTCGGACCTGCGTGGAGCCAGGGACTTCACCCGTCGCGCCTGCCGGGCGGTCCAGGCCCGGACCCCGTGGACGTCGAGCTCGAGGGTCATGACCCGGCCGTCGGGCTCAGCTCGGACTCGAGCTCCCCCTGCGCGGCGATGACGCCGGAGAGGATGCGCCGTGCGGCGAGCAGCAGGTCACGCACCTCCGGGACGCTGACCGAGTAGACCACCTCACCGCCGACCCTCGTCGACGTGACGAGCGACGTGCGCCGCAGGACGGCGAGCTGCTGCGACAGGCTGCTCGGCTCGATGTCGATGTGGGCGAGCAGCTCGTGCACGGCGTGGTCGCGCTCCGAGAGCAGCTCGAGGATCCGGATGCGGGCCGGATGGCCGAGCGTCTTGAAGAACTCTGCTTTCGCTTGGTAGAGCGGCACACTCATGGAACGACCCTTCGATGCGGACCTTTTCAGTTGCACACTTTATCAAGTGATGAAGTGCGCGTCATCCACGGCCGCCTCGGGAGACGGCAGGACCCGGTCGGGGCGCGCCAGCCGGTCAGGACGCGCGGAGCACGCTGAGGGCTTCGTCCAGCACCCTGGCCCCGTCACCGTCGGTCGCGTCGAGCCAGACGATGCGGGGGTCGGGCCGGAACCACGACTCCTGCCTCCGGGCATAGCGCCGCGTGGCCTGGGCCGTCTCGGTCCGTGCTGTTGCCTCGTCCATCTCGCCGTCGATCACGGCGATCGCCTGGCTGTAGCCGATGGCCCGGCTCGCGGTGACACCGTCGCGCAGGCCGCGCGCGAGCAGCGTCTCGGTCTCGGCGCGGAGCCCCTGCTGCCACATGCGCTCGACCCGGAGGTCGATGCGGTCGACGAGCCGGTCGCGATCGACTCGCAGACCGAGCATCACTGCGGGAGAGACGAATTCGCGGGTCGGCATGGTCGCGCTGAACGGCCTGCCGGTGAGCTCGATGACCTCGAGCGCGCGGATGACCCGGCGCAGGTTGCCGGGCAGGATCGTGGCTGCCGACCGAGGGTCCAGCTCGCGCAGTCGGGCGTGGAGCGCGTCGCCGCCCATCGCCTCGGACTCCGCCTCGAGCCGGCTGCGGACCGCGGAGTCGGTCGGCGGGATGTCGAGCCGGTCGAGCGCCGCCCGAACGTAGAGACCCGAGCCGCCGACGAGCAACGGGCGGTGGCCGCGCTCCCGGATGGCACCGATGTCGGCACGGGCGGCGGCCTGGTAGCCGGCGACGCTCGCCTCCTCGGTCACCTCGAGGACGTCGAGCTGGTGGTGCGGGATGCCTCGTCGCTCGGCCGGGGCCAGCTTGGCGGTGCCGATGTCCATGCCGCGGTAGAACTGCATGGCGTCGGCATTGACGACCTCGCCGCCGAGGCGTTCGGCGAGGTCGAGGGCCAGGTCGGACTTGCCCGTGGCGGTCGGACCCACCACGGCGACGACCGGGAGGGTCGGATCGGCGCTCACGCGCTCAGCCGATGAGCTCGTCGCTGTGGTCGCCGGTGTGCTCGTCGAGGTCGTCCTCGTCGTGGCCGAACGGGTCGCGGTCGACGCCCGGGTGCCACGAGTTGCCGGGCTTGCCCCAGCCGTTGCGCTTGACGGCCTTGCGCGCCTTCTTGGCCTGACGGTCGTCGAGGCGGTCGACGTAGAGCGTGCCGTTGAGGTGGTCGTACTCGTGCTGCATGCAGCGGGCGAACCAGCCGGTCGCGTCGAACTCGACGCGGTTGCCGTCGACGTCGAAGCCGATGACGTGCGCGCGGTCGGCGCGCTTGAGCGGGAAGGCCTCACCCGGCACCGACAGGCAGCCCTCGGTCTCCTCGTCGGGGTTGGGGCGCTCCTGCGGGACCTTAGAGGTGGTCAGGGTCGGGTTGACGACGTGCCCCTGCTCGGGCACGCCGTCCTCGTTGGCCATCTTCCAGACGAAGACGCGCAGGCCGACACCGATCTGCGGCGCCGCGAGTCCCACCCCGTTGGCCGCGACGTTGGTCTCGTACATGTCCTCGACCAGGGTGCGCAGCTCGTCGTCGAAGCTCGTGACGAGGGCTGCGGCCCGGTGCAGGACGGGCTCGCCGGTGATGACGATGGGGCGCACACTCATGCGCCAAGTCAAGCACGAGGGACAGTGCCCGCCCGAATCGGCTCAGACGACAGAGCAGCCCGGCGCGGCCGGCGCTGCGTCGGGTCGCCCGACCGACGGCATGCCCAGGCTGACGGCAGGCTTGCCGGTGCCCTGCGGTGCGTCCTGGAGCGCTGCCCAGGCGTCACCGCCGGGAGTGCGCCGGACGGCGTACGTCCCGCCCTCGACGCCCGAGTCGGCCACGAGGTGGTGCGGCGCTCCGTAGGTCACCCGGACCGTGACCATGTCACCGGGCCGCGGCACCTCGGCGCCCTCGGGCACCGCGAAGTGCACCAGACGGTTGTCGCGGGCGCGGCCCGAGAGGCGCTTGGTCTCGAGGTCCTTGCGACCCTCCGATGGCGCGACGAGCACCTCGACCTCGCGGCCCTCGACGGCGCGGTTGCCGGCCCAGCTGACCTCCTCCTGGAGGGCGATGAGCCGCTCGAAGCGCTCCTGCACGACCTGCTTGGGGACCTGGTCGGCCATGGTCGCCGCCGGGGTGCCCGGTCGGATGGAGTACTGGAAGGTGAAGGCGCTCGAGAAGCGGGACTCGCGCACGACGTCGAGCGTGCCCTGGAAGTCCTCCTCGGTCTCACCGGGGAAGCCGACGATGATGTCGGTCGTGATCGCGGCGTCGGGGATGTGCTGACGGACGTTGTCGATGATGCCGAGGAACTTCGTGCTCCGGTAGGAGCGGCGCATGTCCTTGAGCACCTTGTCGGAGCCGGACTGCAGCGGCATGTGCAGGCTCGGCATGACGTTGGGCGTCTCGGCCATGGCGAGGATGACGTCCTCGGTGAAGGCCGCCGGGTGGGGGCTGGTGAAACGGACCCGCTCGAGCCCCTCGATCTCGCCGCACGCGCGCAGCAGCTTGCCGAAGGCGAGGCGGTCACCGAACTCGACGCCATAGGTGTTGACGTTCTGGCCGAGCAGGGTCACCTCGACGACGCCCTGCGCGACGAGCGCCTCGATCTCGGCGAGGATCTCGCCGGGACGACGGTCCTGCTCCTTGCCCCGCAGGCTCGGCACGATGCAGAAGGTGCACGTGTTGTTGCAGCCGACCGAGATGGAGACCCAGGCGCTGTAGGCGGAGTCGCGCCGGGTCGGCAGGGTCGAGGGGAAGACCTCGAGGCTCTCGAGGATCTCGACCTCGGCACGCCGGTTGTGCGCGGCCCGGTCGAGCAGGGCCGGCAGGGAGCCGATGTTGTGGGTGCCGAAGACGACGTCGACCCAAGGCGCGCGCTCGACGATGGTGCCGCGGTCCTTCTGCGCCATGCAGCCCCCGACGGCGATCTGCATGTCGGGGTTCTTCTGCTTGGCCGGACGCAGCTGGCCGAGGTTGCCGTAGAGCTTGTTGTCGGCGTTCTCGCGCACCGCGCAGGTGTTGAACACGACGACGTCGGCGGCCTCGGGGCGCTCCCCCGCCGGCAGGCTGGCGAGGTCGACGTAGCCGGCCGTCTCAAGCAGGCCGGCGAGGCGCTCGCTGTCGTGGACGTTCATCTGGCAGCCGTGCGTGCGCACGTCATAGGTGCGGGGCGAGCCGACCGGCCCGGTCGCGACGGGCGTGGGGGCGATGTTCTGCGTTGTCATGGCATCGACAAGGGTACGTCGTGCGGCAACCGCGACGCGCCGGACGCCGAGCCCCGGCCGGCCGACCCGGGATCCCGCCCGCCGGACGCCGGGAATAGGGGACCACCTGCACCCGTTGACGACACTGCTTGACAGTTCAACAACTTCCCTGCATCATAGTTGTTGAAGATTCAATAACCTACTCCGAAGGACACATCATGGGCCTGTTCAACCGCACCAAGGACGAGACCGTCACCGAGACCCCGTCGGTCGCCGTCGAGAACATCTCCGGCGACTACACGCTCGACCCGAGCCACACCCGCATCGGCTTCTCCGCCCGCCACGCCATGGTGACGAAGGTCCGCGGCCACTTCGACACGTTCGAGGGCACCGCCCACGTCGACACCGTCACCCCGGCCAACTCCTCGGTCACCGTGACCATCGACGCCGCCAGCGTCACGACCGGCAACGAGCAGCGCGACGGCCACCTGAAGACCCCCGACTTCTTCGACATCGCGAACTACCCGCAGATCACCTTCGTCTCGACGAACGTCGAGCGCGACGGCTCCGAGTGGGCCATCACGGGCGACCTCACCATCAACGGTGTCAGCAAGCCCGTCACGATCCCCTTCGAGGAGACCGGCTCGGCCAAGGACCCGTTCGGCAACACCCGCGTCGGCTTCGAGGGTGACGTCACCATCGACCGCACCGACTGGAACCTCTCCTTCAACGCCGCCCTCGAGACCGGTGGCGTCCTCGTGAGCGAGAAGGTCAAGCTCGAGTTCGACATCTCCGCGATCGCCAACGTGCCCGCCGAGGTCTGAGCAACACAGCACCACAGCACCGCCCACCGCCCCAGGGGGTGAGGACCGGACCGGTCCTCACCCCCTCGTGGTGCGCCCAGTCTGAAGGACCCGCCGGCAGGCGCATCCTGCGCGATCGCGTCAGTCGCGGCGATGCTCGGGCAGGCCGTCGACGGCGTCGCGGACGATGGGCCACGCGACCTCGCCCGAATAGCCCTTGCGCGCGAGCATCGCTGCGAGCCGACGGGTCTGGACCTCGGGAGCCAGGCCGCGCATGGAGCGCAGCTTCTTCGCGACGAGCTGCTCGGCGCGCAGCCGCTCGTCGCCGGCGCCGACCTGGCCCAGGGCCTCGTCGGCGATCTCCTGGTCGATCCCCTGCTTGCGCAGCTCGTGCGCGAGGGCACGACGTGCCAGCCCCTTGTCGGACTGGCGCGAGCGCACGAGCATCTGGGCGTACGCCTCGTCGTCGACGAGACCGACCTCGGTCATGCGGTCGAGCACCCGCGCGGCGACGTCGTCGTCACACCCGCGCTGGCGCAGCTTCCGCTCGAGCTGGGTGCGGCTGCGTGGCGCCATGCTCAGCTGTCGCAGCACGATGGCCCGCGCCACCGACTCGGCATCCGCGTCGGGGACCGCGCCCTCGGTGTCCTCCGGCGGCGGCGCCCAGTCGGGCCGCTCCCCCGCGCCGTCGACACCCCAGCCCGAACCTCCCTCGCGGCCGGCCCACCCCGGGCGGCTTGCCCGTCCTGACCGCACGGACCCGCCAGAACCGTCGGACCCGCCGGTCGGCTCCGACCTCGTCGACCGCTCCGTCCGACCCCGCCGCTGCGTCCGTCCGGCCTTCGCGGACGGCTCGGCCTTCGTGGACGGCTCGGCCTTCCTCGTCGGCTCCGCCTTCGTGGACGGCTCAGCCTTCCAAGACGGCTCCGCCTTCGTGGACCGCTCGGTCGACGACGTGGCTGGCTTCGACGACTCTGCACGGGCGGATCCGCGTGACGGCACGCCGGACGTCACGCCCGAGACACCGCCGGCCCGCACCCCGGCGACACCCTCGGCCTCAGCCAGGGCGGCCGCGGCGCGGGCCAGACGGTCCTGCATGGTCTCCTCGTCGGAGAAGCCCATGATCAGAAGTCGACGGGCACGTCCGAGACCTCGGCGGGCTGGTCGACGCGCGGGCCGACCCCGAGCTTCTCCTTGACCTTCTTCTCGATCTCGTCGGCCAGGTCGGGGTTGTCCTTGAGGAAGTTGCGGGCGTTCTCCTTGCCCTGACCGAGCTGGTCGCCCTCGTAGGTGTACCAGGCACCGGCCTTGCGGACGAAGCCGTGCTCGACACCCATGTCGATGAGGCCACCCTCGCGCGAGATGCCGTGGCCGTAGAGGATGTCGAACTCGGCCTGCTTGAACGGCGGCGAGACCTTGTTCTTGACGACCTTGACGCGGGTGCGGTTGCCGACCGGCTCGGTGCCGTCCTTGAGCGTCTCGATGCGGCGCACGTCGAGGCGGACCGAGGCGTAGAACTTCAGGGCCTTGCCACCGGTCGTCGTCTCGGGTGAGCCGAACATGACGCCGATCTTCTCGCGGAGCTGGTTGATGAAGATCGCCGTGGTGCCGGTGTTGTTGAGCGCACCGGTCAGCTTGCGCAGCGCCTGGCTCATGAGGCGGGCCTGCAGACCGACGTGGCTGTCACCCATCTCGCCCTCGATCTCGGCCCGGGGCACGAGAGCCGCGACCGAGTCGATGACGATGATGTCGATGGCGCCGGACCGGATCAGCATGTCGGCGATCTCGAGCGCCTGCTCACCGGTGTCGGGCTGCGACACGAGCAGCGCGTCGGTGTCGACGCCGAGCTTCTTGGCGTACTCGGGGTCGAGCGCGTGCTCCGCGTCGATGAAGGCCGCGATGCCGCCGGCCTTCTGGGCGTTTGCGACCGCGTGGAGCGCGACCGTCGTCTTGCCCGAGGACTCCGGGCCGTAGATCTCGACGACGCGGCCGCGCGGGAGTCCGCCGATGCCGAGAGCCACGTCCAGCGCGATCGACCCGGTCGGGATGACCTCGATCGGCGGGCGGACGTCGTCGCCGAGGCGCATCACCGCACCCTTGCCGTAGCTCTTCTCGATCTGGCCCATCACCGAGGAGAGGGCCTTGTCCTTGTCCTTCGTCTGCACCGATGCCATGTCGGTCACCTATCTGCCGTCTGCGCTGCGGTCGTCTACCTTCGACCCGGCCACGGCTCCTGAGAGATTCGCTGTCGGGTCAGACGCTAGGTGCCGGCGCCGACATCGGGTGGACCACGAGACGGCCTGTGGACGATGCGGGTGGTGGCGCAGGACCTGTGGAGAACACTACCGAACAGGTGTTCGAGGTCGCTGCGACACGCCGGTCAGCGGCCGGTCTGACCGCCCTGGGCCCCGCGGGCCACCCGGACGTCCCGGCCGAGCCGCCGCTCCGGCGGGACGTCCATGTCCGTGCAGAGGGCCTCCCAGACTGCCCGCGGCGGCTCTCCGTCGGCGAGCGCCTGCACGACCGTGCGGTTGCCGAGCGCACCCAGCACGTGGTCGCGGGCGAGCGACCCGGCATACGCCGGGCCGAACTCGGCGTCCATCAAGGTCCAGAAGTGGCTGATCCGCACCCCAGCAGTGTGCCACCCCGACACCCGGAACCGATCCGCGCGAAACCGTCGTCGGAGCGTTACCACAACCGGCCGCGGACGGCCTGCCGTACCGGTATCGTCCACTCGTCCCGCGCGAGGCCGTGCGGCACACCGAACTCTTTCCAGGGGAGCAACACCATGAACGAGCCCACGCAGGGACCCTCCGGGGCGCCCATCGACCAGCCGGCCCACGGGTCCGCCCAGCCCTACTCCTACCCCACGCCTGCCTCACCCTCCGGGGCGACCCAAGCGGTCCCGGGCGGGGTCACCCTCTCCGACGACCCCCAGCCCACGCCCGCGGGCAGCCGCAAGCGGACCGGCCTGCTCGTCGGCGGCGTCGTCACCGCGCTGGTCCTCGGCGGCGCCGGGGCCTTCGCCTTCCAGACACTGAGCGGTGGCGGCTCGCAGCCCGCCGAGGTGCTGCCCGGCGACGCGTACGCCTACTTCCGCCTCGACATCGACCCCTCCGCGGGCCAGAAGATCGCCGCGGTGCGCTTCCTCGGCAAGCTCCCCCAGGTCAAGGACACCCTGGGCAGCGACGACCCGCGCAAGAAGCTGTGGGAGCTCGCCTCCAAGGACGCCAGCAACGACTGCGTCGCGAAGTTCAGCTACGACAACGACATCGCGCCCTGGCTCGGTGACCGCGTCGGTGCCGCGATCCGCCCCGGCGGCACGTCCGATGCCCCCAACGTCGCCATCGCCGTCCAGGTCAAGGACGAGGGCGCCGCCAAGGACACCCTGACCAAGCTCTTCGCCTGCGACGCGAAGGGCGACACCGAGCTGCGGATGAAGAACGGCTACGCCATCATCACGCCGCGCGGCGTCGGCGACACCACGCTCGCCGCCGTCGACAAGGGGTCGCTGGCCCAGAACACCACCTTCACCGAGGACATGAACGCCCTCGGCGAGCAGGGCGTCGTGTCGGCCTGGTTCGACATGGGTTCGGGCCTCAAGGAGATCCAGAAGCTGAGCGGCTCGTCGGACCTCGCGGCCGTCCCGCCGGCCGGCGCCAAGGGCCGGGTCGCGGCAGCACTGCGCTTCGACTCCGACTACGTCGAGATGGCCGGCGTCGTGCGCGGCACCGACACCAAGACGTCGGTCAAGGGCGACGGCGCCGAAGTGGCCTCCCTCCCGGCCGACACCATGGCGGCGATCAACATCTCGGGCGCCGACGCGATGGTCGACGGAGCCTGGCCCGCGCTGAAGAAGCAGATCGAGACCCTCGCCGGCACCCAGGGCGAGTCCGACCCGATCGGCTCGATCGAGCAGCAGCTCGACATGAAGCTGCCCGACGACCTCAAGGTCCTCCTCGGCCGCTCGTTCACCCTCGCGATGCCCGACCAGAAGTTCGACTCCGAGGTGCCCACGATCGGTGCCAAGGTCGTCTCGAGCGACGCCAAGCGCGCCGACGAGCTCGTCGGCCGTCTCATGGACACCGCGGGCGTCGGCAGCGACGTCCTGACCCACAAGGTCGAGGGCGACAAGGTCTTCGTCGCCACGACGCCCGACTACGCCGACGACCTCAAGGCCGGCGGCAAGCTGGGCGACAGCGACACCTTCAAGCTGGCGGTGGGCGACGTCACGAGCTCCAACGCGACGCTCTTCGTCGACCTCGACAAGATCGACAAGCTGGCGCAGGGCCAGGTGCACGGCGAGGCCAAGTCGTTCCTCGAGTCGCTGCGCGCCGTCGGCTTCAACGCCTCCAACACGGGCAACGGCGAGGGCAGCTTCACGCTCCGCGTCGTGGGCGACTGACCCGTTCCCGCACGCACGAAGGGCCCCGCTCCGGCGGGGCCCTTCGTCGTGCAACGGCGTCGTGCGACGGCAGCGGTCAGCCGGCTGCGGAGAACCCCGTGATGCCCGAACCACCCTCGACGGGCACGTGGATCTGGTTGCCGGAGTAAGAGATTCCGCCATCCACCGGCGAGCGCCGGGACCACCAGGCCGCGTCGAGGTCACTGACCTCGGTCGTCGGCTCGGCCGCGACGAGGGCAGCCGCGGCGCCCACCCCGACGTGGCTCTCCATCATCGAGCCGACGATGGTGCGCAGGCCCGCCTCGTGCGCGCGCCGCAGCATGTCACGTCCCACCGTGAGCGAGCCGCACTTGGCGAGCTTGACGTTGACGAGGTCAGCCGCGCCGAGCCGGATGATCCGTTCGAGGTCGAAGCGCCCGTAGCAGGACTCGTCGGCCATGACCGGCAGGCCGACGCGCTCACGCACCCACGCGAGCCCCTCGACGTCGTCGGCCACGACGGGCTGCTCGACGAACTCGACCCCGAGGTCGGCGACCTCGAGCGCGCGGATGACCTGCACGGCCTCCTCGCGCGTCCATCCCTGGTTGGCATCGAGGCGGATCGCGACGTCGGGCCCCACGGCGTCGCGCACCGCCGCGACCCGCTGCACGTCGGTGCTCGCGTCGGTGCCCACCTTCATCTTCAGGGTGCGGAAGCCGTCCGCGACCCGGGCACGAGCCGTGTCCGCGAGCGCGTCGGCCTTGCCGGCCGACAGGGTCACGTCGGTCGTCAGCACATCGCGTATGCCGTCCGGCCGACCCGCGAGGACGGCGGCCACCGAGGTGCCCTCCGCCCGGGCGACGAGGTCGTGCAGCGCGGCGTCGAGCGCGGCCTTGGCGCCGAAGTTGCGGGCCACGGTGCGCTGGACGACGGCGGCCGTGGCCGTGAGGTCGTCGCGGTCGTCGAGGCGCCGGCCGGTGACCGCGGGAGCGAGCATCGTCTCGAGACACGCCGTGGCGCTCGCGAGCGACTCGCCGGTCACCTGCCACACCTGCGGCGCCTCGCCCCAGCCGGTGCGGCCGTCGCTGTCGGTGACGGTCACGAGGACGGTGTCGGTGGTCTCGGTGCGGCGTAGCGCGGTGACGAACGGCGTGTGCAGCGGCACCGACGACGCGGTCGTCGTGACCCGCTCGATGGTCGTCATGCCTGCACCTGCGCCCGGTGCTCGGCGTCCCAGACGTCGCGGGCCACCCCGGCGACCAAGGCTGCTGCCTGCGCCTCGTCCAGGTCGACGGTCGTGCACACCGCCAGCACGAAGGGCTCCTCGCCCTCGGGGCGCACCAGGGCGACGTCGTGGGACACACCGGGGATCCAGCCGGACTTGCTCGCCGTCGGGGTGCCCGGCGGCAGCCCGGCCGGCACCTGGTCGACGTGCACCTGGCGGGCCAGCAGCGCCTCGACCGGGGCCAGCACCGCGTCACCGCCGAGAGCCGGGTCGCGTCGCCCGACGGCAGCCATGACCAGGCCGAGGTCGGCGGCGGTCACGGTGTTGGTGATCCCGGCCCGGCGCGCGACCGCGTCCTCGATGCCGCGAGCAACGACCGTCGTCGGCGAGCACCCGACGAGGCGGAGCACCTCGGCGACCTCGTCGAGGCCGACGACGTCGACGAGCAGGTTGGTCGCGATGTTGCTCGAGTGCGTGATGGCCTGCTCGGCGAGCTCGCGGAGGGTCCGGGTGCCACCGACGGCCGCCCACGTGTCGGGGTCCTGGTCGTCGGACTCGTCGAGCTCGAACGGTGAGCCGTCGAGCACCGACGCGAAGGTGCCCGTGACGGTCACCGGGGCATCGAGGTCGAGCTCACCCCGCACCGCGCGACGGTAGGCCGCGACGACGAGCGGGAGCTTCATGGTGGAGGCGGCGTAGTGCGGCGCGAGGGCGTCGTGCTCGTAGCGGGGCCGACCCTGCAGGTCGCCGAGCCACACCGACAGGACGGCGGGACGGGACGGGCCCGAGGAGCGCGCTGCCGCGGCGGCCTCGTCGAGTCGTGAGTCGAGGATCGAGAAGGGGCTGGGCACCCCAGCACGGTAGACGATCAGGCGGCGGAGGCCGACACCACGTCACCGGAGGGAACGGGCAGCGCGACGGTCGGTGCGAGCCCCTCGCTCTCGGCCATCCGGCTGGAGACGTCGATGAGCACCTGGGACAGCGGCAGCGAGAGCGCGCCGCAGATCGAGGCGAGCAGCTCCGAGGACGCCTCCTTCTCCCCGCGCTCGACCTCGCTGAGGTAGCCGAGGGACACCGAGGCCGTCGCGGAGACCTCGCGGAGGGTGCGGCCCTGGGCGCGGCGGCGCTCGCGCAGGACGTCACCGAGCTCGCGTCGCAACAGTGTCGTCATGCCGTCCTCCTTCAGGTCGCTGGTGTCGTGTGGTCCGGTGCGGGGTCACCGCCGGGGTGGCCCGACAGCCCTACCGTACCCCGAGGCTCCCACGGCGGCGCAGGAGTTCGGCGCGTGGCGCCCGTCTCCTCCACCGCGAGCCGGAGCACCGCGTCGACCGTGGCCGAGCGGATCTCGGCCCTGGTCCCGTTCAACCGCAGCGCACGCGTCGCTGTTCCCGACGGCCCCGCCACGGCGACGTGCACGGTGCCGGCGGGCTTGCCCTCCGAGGGTCCGGGACCGGCCACCCCCGTCGTGGAAAGGCCCCACGTGGCACCGAGCCGACGGCGTACGCCCTCGGCCATGGCGACCGCGACGGCGGGGTCGACGGTGCCCACCCGGGCGATGAGCTCGGTGGGCACGTCGAGCAGCAGCGACTTGACCTGCGCGGCATAGGCCACCACGCCGCCGAGCAGGACCACGGAGGCACCCGGGGTGTCGGCGACCGTGGCGGCCACGAGCCCGGCCGTCAGCGACTCGGCGCACGCCAGCGTCTGTCCGGCGGCGGTCAGGCCGGCCACGAGCAGCGACCCCGGCGTGTCGTCGACGCCCACGTCAGTCCCGCTTCGCCGTCCGCTCGGGAGACGCAGGCGTGTCGCCATGTCCGGTCCCGTCCGGTCCGGTCCCGTCCGGTCCGGTCCCGTCCGGTCCGGCCCCGTCCGGTCCGGTCCCGTCCGGTCCGGTCCCGTGCTGCCCGGCGCGGGCCGCCCGAGCCGCACGCCGCGTGCGGGTGCGCTCGCTCGTCTCCCGGAGGCGGGCCGCCTTGAAGACGTAGTCGACGCCGCTGACGACCGTCATGACGAGCGCCGCACCGAGCAGGACGTAGGCGATGGTCGTCAGCACGTCACTGAACGGCCAGACCCACAGCGGCAGGGTCAGCGAGCCGAGGGCCAGCGTCTGCAGCATCGTCTTGAGCTTGCCGCCGCGGCCGGCGGGCATGACGCCGTGCCGGATGACGACGAACCGCAGCACCGTGATGCCGATCTCGCGCACGAGGATGACGACGGTCACCCACCACCACACGACCCCGAGCAGCGACAGGCCGATGAAGGCCGTGCCGGTCAGGGCCTTGTCGGCGATGGGGTCGGCGACCTTGCCGAAGTTGGTGATCTCACCGCGGCGTCGGGCGATCTTGCCGTCGACGCCGTCGGTCACGGCCGCGAGCGCGAAGACCACCCACGCCCAGAAGCGCCACCACGGCTCGTGGCCGCCGTCCTGGAAGAGCAGCACGGCGTAGACGGGCACGAGCAGGAAGCGCAGCACCGTCAGGGCGTTGGGCAGGTTCCAGTCGGTGGGCCGGGGCGCGGGCCCCTCCCCCCGGTGGAAGGTCTGCGGCGTCATCGCGGCTCCGCGACGAGGTCGATCCCCTCGGTGCCGACGACGACGGCCGGCACGAGGTCGCCGACCTGGGGTGCCGGGGCGCCCTCCGGGACGTGCACGATGGTGACCCCGTCGACGTCGGGACCCTGGAAGTCGGCCCGGCCGATGACGGTGCCCTCCTCGTCGTCGATCTCCTCGACGAGGACGACGACGCGCTCGCCGACGCGCTCCTCGGCGCGCTGGGCGTTGAGCTCCTCGACGAGGCGGGTGAAGCGGTCGAGGCGCTCGGCCACGACCTCGGGAGCGAGCTTGCCGGCATACCCCTCGGCCTCGGTGCCGTCCTCGTCGGAGTAGCCGAAGACGCCGACGACGTCGAGACGGGCCTCGGTGAGGAAGGCCTCGAGCTCGTCGAGGTCGGCCTCGGTCTCGCCGGGGAAGCCGACGATGACGTTGCAGCGGATGCCGGCGTGCGGGGCGTCGGCGCGGACGCGACCGAGCAGCTCGAGGAAGGCCTCGCACGAGCCGAAGCGACGCATCGAGCGCAGCAGCGGCTCGGACGCGTGCTGGAAGGAGATGTCGTAGTAGGGCACGACGCCGGGCGTGTCGGCCATGGCGCGCAGCAGGCCCGGGCGGATCTCGGCCGGCTGCAGGTAGGAGACGCGGACGCGCTCGATGCCCTCGATGGCCGTCAGCTCCGGCAGCAGCTTCTCGAGCAGCCCGAGGTCGCCGAGGTCCTTGCCGTAGGACGTGGAGTTCTCGGAGACGAGGAAGAGCTCCTTGACGCCCTGCTGCGCGAGCCAGCGGCCCTCGGCGATGATGTCGGCCGGGCGGCGGGACAGGAACGCCCCGCGGAACATCGGGATGGCGCAGAACGAGCAGCGGCGGTCGCAGCCCGAGGCGATCTTGAGCGGTGCCCACGGGCGACCGTCGAGGCGGGCGCGGATGACGCGGGGGCCGGTGGCGGGCGTCGGCACGCCGGCGTCGGCGAGGTCGGGCCGGACGTCGCCGTCGGTCGCGCCCTGGGTGTCGCCGTGGTCGCCGTCGTGGTCGCCGTGACCGGGCAGCGCGACGCCGCCTGCACCCTCCTGGCGCTTGGCCGGGGTCAGCGGCAGCAGCGTGCGGCGGTCGCCAGGCGTGTGGCTCTCGACGTGGCCGCCCGCGAGGATCGTCTGCAGGTGCGTGCTCATGTCGCGGTAGGAGTCGAAACCGAGCACCGCGTCGGCCTCGGGCAGCTGGTCGGCGAGCTCCTTGCCGTAGCGCTCGGCGAGGCAGCCGACGGCGACGACCTTCTGGGTGCGCCCGCCGTCGCCCTTGAGGTCGGAGGCCTCGAGGAGGGCGTCGATGGAGTCCTTCTTGGCCTGCTCGACGAAGCCGCAGGTGTTGACGACGGCGACGTCGGCCTCGGCGGCGTCGTCGACGAGACGCCAGCCCTCCGCGAGCAGCCGTCCGGCCAGCTCCTCGGAGTCGACCTCGTTGCGCGTGCACCCGAGGGTGACGAGTGCGACGCTTCTGTCGGCGCTCGGGTGGGGAGGGGTCATGCGTCCACTCTAGAGGCCGGGGTGTTCAATGGCCGACATGCTCGGAACCGCCCCCCTCGGCCACGACGACCTGCTGGCGAGGGCGCGCGACCTGCTCCGCGAGCACCCGCTCGTCGACGGGCACAACGACCTCCCGTGGGAGGCCCGCGAGCAGACCCGCTACGACTTCGACGCCCTCGACATCGGCAGCCGTCTCAGGACGACCCAGACCGACCTGCCGCGGCTGGCCGAGGGCGGGGTCGGGGCGCAGTTCTGGTCGGTCTTCGTCCCGAGCACCCTGCAGGGCGACTCGGCCGTCGTCGCGACCCTCGAGCAGGTCGACGGCGTGCACCGGATGATCGGGTCGTATGCCGACCGGCTGGCCCTCGCGCGCACGGCCGACGAGGTGGAGGCGGCCACCGCGACGGGGCGGCTCGCGTCGCTGCTCGGGGCCGAGGGCGGCCACTCGATCGGCTGCTCGCTCGGCACCCTCCGGCTGCTCCACGTGCTCGGCGTGCGCTACCTGACCCTGACGCACAACGACAACACCCCCTGGGCCGACTCCGCGACTGACGTCCCCGTCGTCGGCGGGCTCAGCGAGTTCGGCCGCGAGGTCGTGCGCGAGATGAACCGTCTCGGCATGATGGTCGACCTCAGCCATGTCGCTGCGACGACGATGCGCACCGCGCTCGAGACCACCGACGCCCCGGTGGTCTTCAGCCACTCCTCGGCGCTCGCCCTGTGCGACACGCCCCGCAACGTGCCCGACGACGTGCTCGCGGCGCTGCCGGCCAACGGCGGCGTGTGCATGGTGACCTTCGTGCCCGAGTTCGTCTCCCCCGCCACCGCCGCCTGGCGCGTCGAGGCGGCGGCCGCGGCCGCCGAGGTCGGCGTCGAGGCCCGCGACTGGGAGGCCTTCGGCCGGTTCACCGCCACCTGGCAGCGCGAGCACCCCAAGCCCGACGCCACCGTCGAGCAGGTCGTCGCGCACATCGAGCACGTGCGGAACGTCGCCGGCATCGACCACGTCGGCATCGGCGGCGACTACGACGGCACCGACACCTTCCCCGTGGGCCTCGAGGACGTCAGCGGCTATCCGCGCCTGGTCGCCGCGCTGCTCGAGCGATCCTGGTCCGACGCCGACGTCGCGAAGCTCGTCCGCGGCAACACCCTCCGGGTCATGCGCGACGTCGAGGCGGTGTCGCGCGACCTGCAGACCACCCGCGCCCCGAGCCTCAAGACCTTCGCCGAGCTCGACGGGACGGCCTGAGCGCCACCCGGGCACACGGCATACGCCCTCGGTGGGCGAAGCCGGCTACTGCCGGAAGCGGGCGATCGTGAGCCCGACGAGACGGGCGACGACGAGCGCGACGTAGAGCATGCCCGCGATCTGCTGGAGCAGCACGAACGCCCGGGCGTGCGGCTCGACGGCGATGATGTCGGACAGGCCCGTCGAGGTCATGGTCGTGATCGAGAGGTAGAGCAGCTCGAACCACGTGCGCGTGCCCGGGTCGGCCTCGCCGTAGATGGTGAACGAGTTCGGCCAGAGCATCTGGACCGCGACGTAGAGGTAGGCGAAACCCCAGGCCACGACGGTGAAGGTCGCACCCGTGGCATAGAGCTCGTCGCGGGTCACCCAGTTGTCGGCGAACATGTACCGCAGCAGGCCGTAGCCCGTGTAGAAATAGAAGAGCGCGTGCAGCAGCGAGCTCCAGAAGGCGATCGTCGTGTTGTCGGTCCACACCGCCTCGGCGATCGTCAGCAGCACGACGGGACCGCCGAGCACGGCCGCCACCCACGTCAGCGCCGGCGTCGCCCGCACGGCACGCACGGCGAGGAAGAGCACGAGCAGGCCGATGAGGCCGAAGATCGCCCGACCGGTCTCACGGACGTCACCGGCGCGCGTCTCGACGAACGGGTAGGCGACGAGCGCCGCGAGCTGGACGAAGAGCAGCAGGGCGCACGGCAGCTCGGTGACCTTGCGGCGCAGACGATCCAGCCTCGACGGCGGCCCCGCACGACGGGGCGATGACGGCCAGAGCTCCAGCGACGCACTCACGACTCGGACTCTAGTCGCGGACCCCGTCAGGAAGGCGTCAAGAGCCGTCAGCGCGAGGTCCAGCGTGCCCCTGAGCGACCGGCTCCCATGGAAGGACGTCAGTAGCGTTCGCGGCCGCCGCGGTCGGTGAGGTTCCAGGCGTCCTCGGACTCCTCGTCGTCCTCGTCGACCGTGCGCGTCATGTCACCCGGAGTCCACTGCGCGGTCGGCACGGCGGTCGTCTCCTCGTCGCCGCGGCGCTGCTCGCCCCGCTGCGCGACGATCGCGGCCGTCCGCTGCGGCGCCACCTCGGGCTCGTCGGGCTCGTCGATCTCGTCGGCGTAGTGGGCCGAGACCTCGGGCGGCTCGACGTCGACCGGCGGGGCGGCATACGGCTCTGCGGGCTCGATGAGCTCCGCGAGGTCGTCGTCCATCGGCTCGTTGGGGTGCGGCACGTCCTCACCGCGCAGCAGCGCGAGCGTCTGCTCGAGGTCGTCGGGGCGCACGAGGACGTCGCGGGCCTTGGATCCCTCGCTCGGGCCGACGACGCCGCGCGACTCGAGCAGGTCCATGAGGCGACCGGCCTTTGCGAAGCCGACGCGCAGCTTGCGCTGGAGCATCGACGTGGACCCGAACTGCGTCGTGACGACGAGCTCCGTCGCCTGCAGCAGCACGTCGAGGTCGTCGCCGATGTCGTCGTCGATCTGCTTCTTGGGCGCCGCGACGGTGACGTTCTCGACGTAGTTGGGCTTGAGCTGGGTCGTGACGAACTTGACGACCTCGTGGATCTCGGACTCGTTGACCCACGCGCCCTGCACACGCATCGGCTTGCTCGCACCCATCGGCAGGAACAGCGCGTCACCCTGGCCGATGAGCTTCTCTGCGCCGGGCTGGTCGAGCACGACACGGCTGTCGGCGAGCGAGCTCGTCGCGAACGCCATCCGCGAGGGCACGTTGGCCTTGATGAGGCCGGTGACGACGTCGACCGACGGTCGCTGCGTCGCCAGCACGAGGTGGATGCCGGCGGCTCGCGCGAGCTGGGTGATGCGCACGACCGACTCCTCGACGTCGCGCGGCGCGACCATCATGAGGTCGGCGAGCTCGTCGACGACGACGAGCAGGTACGGGTAGGTCGTGATCTGGCGCTCGGACCCCGGCAGCGGCTTGACCTTGCCGGCACGGACCGCCTTGTTGAAGTCGTCGACGTGCTTGAAGCCGAACGCCGCGAGGTCGTCGTAGCGCTGGTCCATCTCCTTGACGACCCAGGCGAGCGCCTCGGCGGCCTTCTTGGGGTTCGTGATGATCGGCGTGATGAGGTGCGGGATGCCTTCGTATGCCGTGAGCTCGACGCGCTTCGGGTCCACGAGGATGAGGCGCACCTCCTCGGGCGTCGAGCGCATGAGGATCGAGGTGATCATCGAGTTGACGAAGCTCGACTTGCCCGAGCCCGTGGCGCCGGCGACGAGCAGGTGGGGCATCTTCGCGAGGTTGGCGATGACGTAGGCGCCCTCGACGTCCTTGCCGACACCCATGACCATCGGGTGCTCGTTGCTGCGGGCGGTGTGGCTGCGCAGCACGTCGCCGAGCGCGACGTTCTCGCGGTCGAGGTTCGGGATCTCGATGCCGATGGCGGACTTGCCCGGGATCGGGCTGAGGATGCGCACGTCGGCCGACGCGACGGCATACGCGATGTTCTTGGAGAGGGCGGTGACGCGCTCGACCTTGGTGCCCGAGCCGAGCTCGACCTCGTAGCGCGTGACCGTCGGGCCGCGCGTGAAGCCGGTGACGGCGGCGTCGATATCGAACTGGTCGAAGACGCCGGTCAGCGACTCGACGACGCGGTCGTTGGTCTCGCTGCGCGTCTTGTGCGGCGCGCCGGGGGTCAGCATCGCCGGGTCGGGCAGGCGGTAGGTGATGTCGCCGCCGAGGCTCAGCTGCTCGACGCGGGCCGGCAGCTCCGACATGGGCGGCGGGATGAGCTCGGCCTTGGGGCCGACCTTGCCCGTGTCGGGCGCACCGAGCGTCTTCGGGTCGGTGGCGTCGATGACGCGCTCGCCCTTCTCGCCGCCGGGGCGCGGAACGACCAGGCCGGGAGGCGTCGGGCGCTTCTCACCGGGTCGCGGGCGGGTCGTCGTGTCCTCCTCGAGCGCCTTCTGCGCGGCCTGGCGGAAGGCCTCGTCGCCGTCGCGGTCGGACAGGTCGACGGGCTTGCGGCGGGCGCGCTTGACGGCCGCGGCCGGGGCGTCGTCGAGCTCGTCGAGCCCCTGGTCGTCGTCGCCGTGGCCGCGGTCGATGACGAGGGCGCGCAGCTGGCGCATCCGGGTCGGGATCATGTTGACCGGTGTGGCCGTGATGACGAGCAGGCCGAAGAGCCCGAGCAGGATGAGCAGCACGAGGGCGCCGTAGGTCGAGACGGCGGCGGCGAGCGGGCTCGAGGCGAGGAAGCCGAGGATGCCGCCGGCCGCCCGCATGCCGTCGGCGCCGTCGGGCGGGTTGGGGATGCCGTCGGCGAGGTGCGACAGGCCGCACGCCGCGAAGGTCAGCGCGATGGTGCCGACGACGATGCGGTTGGTCGCCGCGTCGTCCTGCGGCGCACGCAGCATGCGCAGGCCGAGGGCGAGCAGGACGAGCGGGACGGCATACGCGACGCGGCCGAACGTACCGGCGAAGACCGCGTGCACGACTTGGCCGAAGGTGCCCGAGACGCCCCACCACTCGCGGGCGGCGACGACGATCGCGAGCGCGATGAGGGAGAAGCCGATGCCGTCACGCTTGTGCTCGGGCTCGAGGTCGGCGGCGCTGTGGCCGACGCGGCGCACCGCTCCCCCGGCCATGTGCGAGACGCCCATCCACGTGTTGCGCATCGCGCCCAACGGGAAGGGCAGACCCCCGCCGCGCGCCTTGGAGGCCGTCTTGGTCGGGGTCTTGGCGGCCGGCTTGCGGGCAGCCGGCTTGCGCTGCGCGGGCCGGGTCGACCGGGCTGCGGGCGGGCGCGACGTGGCCCCGCCGGAGGACCCCTTGGCACGGGTGGCCGCAGTGGTGCTCGAGCGTGGGCTGTTGGACGGACGTGACGCCATGCTCGCACCGTACGTCAACGCACCGCTGAACTCACGCGTCACACGCGCAACAGCGACGACCGACTGGAGGGCGGCGCAACCCCGTCGCGTATGCCGGGTGGCCCGATCGGCGCGGCCGCCGAGCCTCCGCGGGTGGGGTCGCACGCCTGCCCGCGTCTCAGATCGCGACACCCGAGGACCGACCGGTGGACAGTCCGCGAGGCCTCCCCCTATCGTCGTCGCAGGTCATGAGTGCCAGCGACAAGCCCCGGCTCGCTGGTCAGCAACCCTCCTCCGCGGTGGGGTGCTCCGGGTGACGACCTGGCCGCCCTCGATCCGTTCGCGTCATCGAGGTCGGCAAGCGCGGACCCGCACCGGGTGGGTCCACGACCCAGGAGCACCCTCATGTCGGTCCTTCCCTCGACCCTTGACTCGACGCACCCCGCCGCCTCCCTCTGCGGCAACTCCCCCGCCCCCGCCGTGCGCACCCGCGCCCTGCACGTGGTGCCCGAGTCGCGCACGCTGCCCACCGTCGTTGGTGCGGGACTGCGCGTGCCCACCCTCCACGGCGAGACGGCATACGCCAACCTCGACCACGCCGCGTCGACGCCCGCGCTGGAGACGGTCAAGGCGGCGGTCGACCGCGCGCTCGAGACCTACTCCTCGGTGCACCGCGGCGCCGGCTTCGCCTCGCGCCTGACGAGCACGTGGTACGAGCAGGCCCGTGAGGAGGTCGCGGCGTTCGTCGGCGCACGCGAGGGCGACTCGGTCGTCTTCACCCGCACGACCACTGACTCGTGGGCCCTGCTG
Organism: Terrabacter tumescens; assembly: GCF_014646815.1. Taxonomy (GTDB): domain Bacteria; phylum Actinomycetota; class Actinomycetes; order Actinomycetales; family Dermatophilaceae; genus Terrabacter; species Terrabacter tumescens. The sequence goes on along the minus strand of NZ_BMNZ01000001.1, from coordinate 207,727 downwards.
AGCAAGGCGCTCCCGAGCCGCACGACCGTCTTCGTCTTCGACTCCGAGCACCACTCGACCCTGCTGCCCTGGGGCCGCTTCCGCACCGTGCGCCTGCCCGTCCCGCAGACGGTCGAGGACGCGCACGCCCTCCTCGAGGAGGCGCTGGCCGACCACCCTTCGCGCCACCGTCTCGTCGTCGTCGCGGCCGCCTCGAACGTCACCGGTGAGGTCTGGCCCGTCGAGCGCTTCGCCACCCTCGCGCACCAGCACGGCGCGCGGATCGCCGTCGACGCCGCCCAGCTGTCGGCGCACCGCACCATCGACCTCGCCGAGTGGGACGCCGACTACGTCGCGTTCTCCGGCCACAAGACGTACGCCCCCTACGGCGCGGGCGTGCTGGCCGGGCGCTCCGACTGGCTCGACGCCGGCAGCCCCTACCTCGTCGGCGGCGGCGCCACCCGGTCGGTGACCGAGGACGGCACGACATGGGCCACCGGCCCGGCCCGCCACGAGGGAGGCAGCCCCAACGTCATCGGCGCCATCGCACTGGCCGCGGCCTGCTCGACGATCGCCCGTCACCGTGAGGCCATCGAGGAGCACGAGTCGCGCCTGCTCGAGCGGCTGCGCGCCGGGCTCGACGAGGTCGCCGGCGTCGAGGTGCTCTCGATCTTCGGCGAGGACAGCGACCGGGTCGGCGTCGTCGCCTTCACCGTCGAGGGCTGGGACTCCTCTCTCGTCTCGCAGGTCCTGTCCGTCGAGCACGGCATCGGGGTGCGCGACGGCAAGTTCTGCGCCCACCTGCTCGTCGACGAGCTGCTCGAGGACCCGTGGGGCGAGCGCGCGGCCACCGCCGTGCGAGTGAGCATCGGCCTCGGCAGCACCCTCGAGGGCGTCGAGCGCCTCGTCGCGGCCGTCGCGCGGCTCGTCGAGCACGGCACCGACGGCACGTGGACCCTCACCGGGTCCGGCTGGGCCGTCGAGGGCACCGACCCGCGCGACGTCGAGGTCGAGCGCCCATGGTGACGCCGGCGTCCCTGAAGACGTCGGGGGCCGCGTCTGCGGTCCCGCCTCAGCGCGCCGGCAGGTGGTAGCTCGCCCACACCGCCGCGTGGTCGGCGCGGTTGTAGGCGACCTGCCCGGCCGCGACGACCGTCAGGCCCCGGCTCAGCAGGTGGTCGAGCGCCGCGAACGCCGGCAGCCGGTTGCCCGCGAACGGCCAGGTGCGCACCCAGCCCTGGCCGGCGGTGCGCTGGGCGTCCTCGAGCCCGGCGGCGAGGTCGCGGAAACCGGGGTGGCCGAAGCCGGCGTTGAAGTCGCCGGCCATGACGAGCAGCTCGTCGCCGTCGAGCCGCTGCTTCCACGAGTCGAGGGCACGCAGCCCCGCCCGCCACTGCTCGGTGTCGCCCCGGAGCGGAGCCGTGGGGTGGGCGACCTTGAGGCGGACCGTGCCCTCCGGAGCGGTGACGTCAAGCTCGGGCTGGACGCTGTCGGTGCCCTGGACGGCCGGGTCGGCGCCGCGGTCGATCACCGTGAGCGGGTAGCGCGAGAGCACCATCGTCCCGGTGAACGTCCCGGCGCGCGCCACCCCCTCGCGCTGGGAGAAGTAGTCGGTGGCGCCCTCGGCGTCGAGACGGCGCAGCATCGCCGGCGTCGCCTCGGTCAGGACGAGCACGTCGACGGAGTGGTAGCGCACGGCCTCCATGAGCTGGACGGCGTTGGCCTCCCCGATCCACACGTTGGCCGACATGACCGTGAGGTCGCGCTCGGCCTTGGGCGACGTCGTGGCCCGGAAGGCCGGGGCCGCGACGGTCACAGCCACCGCGAGCACGGCGACGACCGGAAGCAGCATCCACCAGCGACGGAGCACGAGCGTCGCGACGGCCAGCAGGCCGAGGCCCACGACGACGAACGGCCCTGCCGTCTGGAGCACGACGACGGGGTATGCCGTGGAGTCGTACCAGCGCAGCGCCCCGACGGCGCCGAGGCCGACCAGGACGACGCCGATGGCGACGTCGACCCAGCGCCCGTGACGCGGGCGCCGGTGCTCGTCGAGATCCGTCTCGGCAGAGTGGTCGGGCTGGTCCGGTCCGTCGTCGGCGTGCTCGACAGCCCCGCCGACCCCCGTGTCGACCCCCGTGTCGTCCCCCGTGTCGAGCCCCCCGTCGACCTCGCGCACCGTCACCTCAGGCCTGCAGCACGACCGGGATGATCATCGGTCGGCGGCGGATCTTGCCGCCCACCCACGAGCCGACGGCACGGCGGATGACCTGCTGGAGCTGCTGGTCGTCGCTGACGCCCTTGGCGACGGCCTCCTCGATGGCGCGCTCGACCTTCGGGATGACCTGCTGGAAGATCTCGGCGTCCTCGACGAAACCGCGGGCGGTGATCTCGGGGCCGCTCGCGATCTTGCCGGTGGCGGCGTCGAGCACGACGACGCAGGTGATGAAGCCCTCGTCGCGCAGGATGCGGCGGTCCTTGAGCAGCGCCTCGTCGGCGCCGCCCACGCTGCTGCCGTCGACGTAGACGTAGCCGCACTCGACGACGCCGGTCACCTCGGCCACCCCGTCGACGAGGTCGACGACGACGCCGTCCTCGGCAAGGACGACCTGGTCCTCGGGGACGCCGGAGGCGATGGCGAGCTGGGCGTTGGCGTACATGTGCCGCCACTCGCCGTGCACGGGCAGGACGTTGCGGGGCTTGACGATGTTGTAGCAGTAGAGCAGCTCGCCGGCGCTGGCGTGGCCCGAGACGTGGACCTTGGCGTTGCCCTTGTGCACGACGGTGGCGCCGAGGCGCATCAGGCCGTTGATGATGCGGTAGACGGCGTTCTCGTTGCCCGGGATGAGGCTGCTCGCGAGCAGCACGGTGTCGCCCGGACCGACGTCGATGCGGTGCTCACGGTTGGCCATCCGCGACAGGGCCGCCATCGGCTCACCCTGCGAGCCGGTGCAGATGAGGACGAGCTCGTCGTCGCGCAGGCTGTCGATCTTCTTGATGTCGATGAGGATGCCGTCGGGCACCCGGAGGTAGCCGAGCTCGGCCGCGATCCCCATGTTGCGCACCATCGACCGGCCGACCATGGCGACCTTGCGGCCGGCCTTCTCGGCGGCGTCGAGGACCTGCTGGACGCGGTGCACGTGGCTGCTGAAGCAGGCCACGATGATCCGGCGCTCCGCGTGGCGGAAGACCTTGTCGATGGCGGGCGCGATCTCGAGCTCGGGCGTCGTGAAGCCCGGGACGTCGGCGTTGGTCGAGTCGGTGAGGAAGAGGTCGACGCCCTCCTCGCCGAGCCGGGCGAAGGCGCGCAGGTCGGTCAGGCGCCCGTCGAGCGGCAGCTGGTCCATCTTGAAGTCGCCGGTGTGCAGCAGCGTGCCGGCCTCGGTGCGCACGAAGACGGCGAGCGCGTCGGGGATCGAGTGGTTGACGGCGACGAACTCGAGGTCGAAGACGCCGAGCTTCTCGCGCTGGCCCTCCTTGACCGCCATGGAGTACGGCCGGATGCGGTGCTCCTTGAGCTTGGCCTCGACGAGGGCGAGGGTCAGCGTCGAGCCGATGATCGGGATGTCGCCCTTGAGCTTGAGCAGGTAGGGCACGGCGCCGATGTGGTCCTCGTGGCCGTGGGTGAGCACGATCGCCACGATGTCGTCGAGCCGGTCGGCGATGTAGCTGAAGTCCGGGAGGATGAGGTCGACCCCGGGGTGGTGGTCCTCGGGGAAGAGCACGCCGCAGTCGATGACGAGCAGCTTGCCCTTCGTCTCGAGCACGGCCATGTTGCGGCCGACCTCGCCGAGCCCCCCGAGCGCGACGACCCGCAGGCCGTTGTCGGGGAGGGCGGGGGGCGTGCTCAGCTCGGGGTGGGGGTGGCTCACAGGTGTCCTGTCATTCGGTGGTGCTGCCGGGCCGTCAGGGGCGCCGGTCGGAGGTCGTGGGGGCGGTCATCCTGCCGCCGGGCGCTCGGAGGTTGCCGAGAGCTGCGAGAGGGCGGCGCGGACGAGCGCGGTCTGGTGGTCGTCGGCGGGCACGAGGGGCAGGCGGACCGCCGGGGAGTCGATGACGCCCTGGAGCGCGAGACCGGCCTTGGCCATGATCGCGCCCTGCGTGACGTTCATGATGGCGTCGACGATCGGCACGAGGCGCCGGTGGACGGCGCGTGCGTCCTCCCAACGGCCTGCGACGACGGCGTCGGCCATCTCGCGGTAGTCCACCGGGGCCACCTGGGAGGTGACGCCGACGAAGCCGACCGCGCCGTTGACGAAGTGCGGGAGGTTCATGGCGTCGTCGCCGGAGTACCAGTCGAGGCCGGTCTCCTGCATGATCGCGCCGGCGAACCAGAGGTCGCCCCGGGCGTCCTTCACTGCGGTGATGCGGTCGTGCTCGGCGATGCGCAGGTAGGTCTCGCGCTCGATGGCGATGCCGGAGCGCCCCGGGATGTCGTAGACCATGACGGGCAGGTCCGAGGCGTCGGCGAGCGCCGTGAAGTGGGCGACGAGGCCGGCCTGCGGCGGCTTGTTGTAGTAGGGCGTGACGGCCAGCACGGCGTCCGCGCCGGCCTTCTGCGCCAGGCGCACCGACTCGACGCTCTTGGCCGTGTCGTTGCTGCCGGCGCCGGCGATGACGACGCACCGGTCGCCGACGGCCTCGATGACGGCCCGGAGCAGCTCGTCCTTCTCGTCGGCCGAGGTGGTGGGCGACTCGCCGGTCGTGCCCGAGACGACGAGGCCGTCGTGCCCGGCGTCGACGAGGTGGGTCGCGACCCGTTGAGCGGCGTCGAGGTCGATGGAGCCGTCGGGCCGCATGGGCGTGACCATCGCCGAGAGAACACGTCCGAGGGCGGGTGCGTCAGCCATGCGCCCAAGGTTAGCGCCCGTGTGACCGGGCACGACGCCACGCCCACGCCACGCCGACACCGCGCCCACACCGAACCTTCCCGGGCGCTGACAGCCGTCCCTCCGGGGGCATGACAATGGCGAGGCACTACTCGCTCGGGGGTCCGAGTAGTGCCTCGCCACCCCGTACATCGCGGGTCTGCGGCAGGCGTTACAGCCCGCGCCTAAGATTTTTCTGAACGTCTGCGTATGCCGTGTCAGCCGCGCCGCTCGTAGGTGACCCACGCGAAGCCGGGGTGCTCGTCGCGCGCCGTCTCGACCCAGTCGACAGGGTCGATCGGCGGGAAGGTGACCGAGCCGTCCGGGGACTGGTCGACCTCGGTGACGAGGAGGCGGGCGGCATACGCCATCGCCTGGCGGTAGACCTCTCCCCCGCCGACGACGAAGACCTGCTCCGCACCGGCGACCAGCGCCAACGCCTCGGGCAGCGAGTGCGCGACCTCGACGCCGCGCGCGCTCCAGCCCGTCTGGCGGGTGATGACGATGCTCCGCCGGCCGGGGAGCGCGCCCATGGAGTCGAACGTGCGGCGGCCCATGACCATCGGGTGGCCCATGGTCGTGCGCTTGAAGAACTTCAGGTCCTCGGAGAGGTGCCACGGCATGGTCAGTCCGTCGCCGATGACGCCGTTGCGCCCGACGGCGGCGATCATCGTGACGTTGGGCAGCACGGTCGACATGGCGCCAAGGCTCCCAGACGGTCGCGGGTCAGACGGCGATGGGGGCCTTGATGCCCGGGTCGGCGACGTAGTCGACGAGCTCGAAGTCGTCGAGGTCGAAGTCGTCGATGTCCGTCTTGCCGGGCGTGATCCGCATCGTCGGCAGCGCGTGCGGCGTGCGGGTCAGCTGCAGGCGCGCCTGGTCGAGGTGGTTGAGGTAGAGGTGCGCGTCGCCGAGGGTGTGCACGAACTCGCCCGGCTCGAGGTCGGTCAGCTGGGCGACCATCTGGGTCAGCAGCGCGTAGCTCGCGATGTTGAAGGGCACGCCGAGGAAGATGTCGGCGCTGCGCTGGTAGAGCTGGCAGGACAGCCGGCGGCGGCCGTCGGGCCCGGGCGGCGAGACGTAGAACTGGAACATCGTGTGGCAGGGCGGCAGCGCCATGTCGTCGACGTCGGCGACGTTCCAGGCCGAGACGATGAGGCGGCGACTGTCGGGGTTGGTCCGGATCTGCTCGATGACCTTGGCGATCTGGTCGACGCGGCGGCCGTCGGGGGTCGGCCAGGACCGCCACTGGTAGCCGTAGATGGGCCCGAGGTCGCCGCGCTCGTCGGCCCACTCGTCCCAGATCGAGATGCCGCGCTCCTGCAGCCAGCGCACGTTGGTGTCGCCGCGCAGGAACCACAGCAGCTCGCCGATGATCGAGCGCAGGTGCAGCTTCTTGGTCGTCATCGCCGGGAAGCCGTCGGCGAGGTCGAAGCGCATCTGGTGGCCGAACACGCTGAGCGTGCCGGTGCCGGTCCGGTCGGACTTCTCCTGACCATGGGTCAGGACGTGGTCGAGGAGGTCGAGGTACTGCCGCACGGTCCGCAGCCTAACCCCGGCCACCCACCCCGCCGATGATCGACACCTGGTGTGCACAGCCCGCCCCGTCCGGGGCCGCGCGTGCACACGAACCCTTCCCGAGTGCTTGTCGGCGCCGGGGTTGTGGACGACCGTCGCCCTAGCCGCTCAGGTGCCGAGAGGCTTTGGGCCATGCATCCTCTGCTCGCCGCACGCATCAGGGGCCAGTCGGGCCTCGTGACGCGCGAGCAGGCACTGGCGGCGGGACTCACCGAGAAGGCGATCCGCTGGCGCGTGACCTCGGGTCGGTGGACCGCCGTGCACCCGCGGGTGTACCTGACGGAGCCGGGCCGAGAGGGGTGGGACCTCCGTGCGACGGCAGCGCTGCTGCACGTCGGGCGCCCCGCTGCCCTGTTCCGGTCGAGTGCCGGGCACGCGGTCCCTGGTCCACAGGGGCGACGACCCGATCGAGGTCGTCGTGCCGATCGGTCGCTCCGGGCGGACCCGCGACGGGATCACGATCGTGCGCAACCGAGACTTCCACGAACGACTGGACCCCACGGCCTGGCCACACCGCGTCTCGGCTGCCCCCACCGTCTTCGACCTGTCGGCCGGCGCGCCCCTGGACCGGGCTGTCGCCCTGATGGCCAAGGCGCAGCAGCTGCGCCTCTGCACGCCCGACGAGCTGCGTGCCGCCCTGGCCACTCGGTCGCGCCAGCCACAGCGGCGCCTGCTGATGGAGGCCTTGGGCGAGGTCGGAGAAGGCGTCGAGAGCGCGGCGGAGTACCGCTACGTCCGGGACGTCGAGCACGCCCATGGGTTACCGGTCGGGCGTCGGCAGGCTCCTGCGCCGGGACAGCGACACCGTGACTCGGCCTATGACGGTCAGAAGGTCGTCGTGGAGGTCGACGGCCGGCTCGGGCACGAGGGCTGGGCCGCGCAGGCCTTCGACCGGCGACGCGACATCGACAGCGCCGTCACCGGCTGGCTGACGGTGCGGCCGACCTGGCTCGAGGTCGCCGACGCTCCCTGCCGGCTCGCCGCCGACCTGGAGGCGATCCTCGGGAGCCGGGGGTGGACCGGCCGTGCCGTCCCCTGTCGCCGTCCGGGGTGCTTCGTCGCCCGGCAGCGAGCAGGCTGACGCCTCCCACCTGGCGCCTCCGTGTGCAGATGACGCCCCCAGCAGGGCGATGGCTGCACACGAAGCCAGGCCCAGCCTGCGTGGCGTCAGGCGTCGTAGTCGAGGCTGACCTGGTCGGTGACCGGGTGGCTCTGGCAGGCGAGCAAGATGCCGGCCTCGACCTCCTCGGGCTCCAAGGCGTAGTTGCGGTCCATCCGGACCTCGCCCGACACCAGGCGCGCCCGGCACGTGCCGCACACTCCCCCGGTGCACGAGTAGGGCGCGTCGGGCCGGGCCCGCAGCGTCGCGTCGAGGATGGTCTCCTCGCGGCTCGGCATCGGGATGACCGTCGTGCGCCCGTCGAGGTTGACCGTGACGGTGGCCTCGGGCGGGGCGCCGGCGTCGACGACGACCTTGCGCTTCGGCTCGGTGCCGTCGTCGACGTGGAAGATCTCGTGGTGGATGTGGCGCGCGTCGACGCCGCGACCCGTGAGCAGCGACTCGGCGCCCGTCACCATCCCGAACGGCCCGCAGAGGTACCACTCGTCGACAGACCGGACAGGCAGCAGCGTGTCGAAGATCGCCGTGAGCCGTTCGGCGTCGAGGCGTCCATGGAAGAGCTCGACGTCCTGGGCCTCGCGCGAGAGCACGTTGACCAGGTGGAAGCGTCCGGGGAACCGGTTCTTGAGGTCCTCGAGCTCTTCGAGGAACATGATCGAGCTCGTCCGCCGGTTGCCGAAGAGCAGCGTCGCGCGCGAGCGGGGCTCCTCCTCGAGGGCGCTCGTCAGGAGCGACAGCACGGGCGTGATGCCGGAGCCTGCCGCGATGGCGACGTGATGGCGTATGCCGTCCGGCCGGGTCGCGCACGTGAAGGAGCCCTGGGGGGTCATGACCTCCACGACGTCACCGGGCGAGACCCCGTCGTTGAGCCAGTTGGACATCCGGCCCTCGGGCACCCGGGCCGCTGCGACCCGCAGGCGACGCCCGGCAGGGTCGGCGCGGCGCGACTGGCAGATCGAGTAGGACTGGCGCACGTCCTCCCCGCGGATCGTGGCGCGCAGCGTCAGGTGCTGGCCCGGCTCGAAGGCGAACTCCTCGACGAGGCCCTCCGGCACGAGGAAGGTGACGGCGACGGCGTCCTCGGTCAGACGCTCCACCGAGTCGACGGTGAGCGGGTGGAACCGGGCACGGTGGCGGGCGCCGGCAGGTGCCGAGGCGGGGCTCGCGGCCGTGCTCGGAGCAGGGGCCGAGGCGGACTCGGCCGCGGCCGGGGTGGTGACGTCGGTCATTCAGATGGCCTTGAACTCGTCGAAGGGCTCGAGGCACGCGTTGCACCGGCGCAGGGCCTTGCAGGCGGTCGAGCCGAAGTGGGCGATCTCGGTGGTGTCGGTGGACCCGCAGAGCGGGCAGGTGACGACGTGGCGGGTCAGCGTGACGGCGACGGGACCGGAGGGCTCCCCCGTCGGCGCCGGCCCGGGTGGCGCAATGCCGAAGCGGCTCAGGGCTGCTCGACCTTCGTCGCTCATCCAGTCGGTCGTCCAGGCCGGCGACAGCTGCGTGCGGACGTCGGCGGCATACCCCTGACGGTCGGCCTCGAAGACGATGCGCGACGCGATGGCCTCCATGGCCGGGCACCCGCTGTAGGTGGGTGTGACCGTCACGGTCACGGTGTGTGCCTGCTCGTCCACGTCGACCGCACGCAGGATGCCGAGGTCGGCGATGCTGATAACGGGCACCTCCGGGTCGGGGATGCGCGAGATCGCCTGTGCCACAGCGGACTCCGCGGTCACGACAGTCACCACGTCGCGCCGGGGTGGGACCGTGCGATGTGCTGCATCTCGGCAAGGAGGTAGCCCATCGGGCGTGAGTGGATGCCGGAGCGGCCGCCGCGCGACCGCCACCGGGAGCCGTCGGGAAGGGTGAGCGTCGCCTGCGCCACGACGGCCGCGACCCGGCCCTCGACCCGGTCGTGCAGGCTCGAGGGCAGCACCCCGGCCCCGCGGTCGACGGCGAGCACCGAGGCCTCGTCGTCGTCGAAGAGCTCTGCGACGTAGGGCAGCACGCGGTCCAGGGCTGCCTGCATGCGGCGGTGCGACTCCTCGGTCCCGTCGCCGAGGCGGACGACCCACAGCGACGCGTGGTCGAGGTGGTAGCGCACCTCCTTCAGGGCCTTGCCGGCGACGCCCGCGACGACGTCGTCGCCCGATCCGGTGAGCGCGGTGTGCAGCTCGACCTGGTAGGCCGAGAACCACAGCAGCCGCGCCATCTCGTCGGCGAAGTCGCCGCGCTCCTGCTCGACGAGGTGGACGTTGCGCCAGTCCCGCTCGTCGCGCTGCATGGCGTAGTCGTCCTCACCGCGGCCGGACCCGTCGATCGAGCCGATGTAGGGGTAGAGCCCGCGCGCCTGTCCGAGGAGGTCGAGCGCGATGTTGCCGAGCGCCATGTCCTCCTCGATCTGCGGCGCGTTCGTCATCCACTCGCCGAGGCGCTGGGCATAGACCATGGCGTCGTCGGCGAGGCCGAGGAGGTAGCCGGCGTACGGCTTGTCGCCAGGGGCCGCGCCGGTGTTCTCCGCGGCCCCGGGCAGCGACTCGTTCCGCATGGTGCTCATAGGTACTCGACATCCTCGGGGACGTCGTAGAACGTCGGGTGCCGGTAGATCTTGTCGCCGGCCGGGTCGAAGAACGAGTCCTTCTCCGACGGGCTGCTCGCGGTGACGTCGTCGGCCTTGACCACCCAGATCGACACGCCCTCCTGGCGGCGGGTGTAGACGTCGCGCGCGTTGCGCAGCGCCATCTCCGCGTCAGGTGCGTGGAGCGAGCCGACGTGCACGTGCGACAGGCCGCGCTTGCCGCGGACGAAGACCTCCCAGAGCGGCCAGCTTCGCTCGGTCGCCCCCTCGGGTGCGTCGGTCACGCGGCACTCTCCTTCTCGTTCTCGCGGATGGTCTGCTTGGCGGCGTACGCGTTGGCGGCCTCGCGCACCCACGCACCCTCGTCGTGGGCGCGGCGGCGGTGCTCGATGCGCTCGGCGTTGCACGGGCCGTCACCGCGCAGCACCTGCCAGAACTCGTCCCAGTCGATCTCGCCGAAGTCGTAGTGGCCGCGCTCCTCGTTCCAGCGCAGGTGCGGGTCGGGCAGCACGATGCCGAGCTTCTCGGCCTGCGGCACCATCATGTCGACGAACTTCTGCCGCAGGTCGTCGTTGCTGAACCGCTTGATCCCCCAGGCCATCGACTGCTCGGTGTGACCACCCTTGGCGGCCTCGCCGGTGTCCGGCGGGCCGAACATCGCGAGCGCCGGCCACCACCAGCGGTCGGCGGCGTCCTGCGCCATGGCCTGCTGGGCCTCGGTGCCGCGCATGAGGGTCCAGAGGATCTCGAAGCCCTGCCGCTGGTGGAAGGACTCCTCCTTGCACACGCGGATCATGGCGCGGGCGTAGGGACCGTAGGAGCACCGGCACAGCGGCACCTGGTTCATGATCGCGGCGCCGTCGACGAGCCAGCCGATGGCCCCGCAGTCGGCCCACGTCAGCGTCGGGTAGTTGAAGATCGAGGAGTACTTCTGCTTGCCGTCGTGCAGCCGGTCGAGCAGCTCCTGCCGGTCGACGCCGAGCGTCTCGGCGGCCGAGTAGAGGTAGAGGCCGTGCCCGGCCTCGTCCTGCACCTTGGCGATGAGGATGGCCTTGCGGCGCAGCGACGGGGCGCGGGTGATCCAGTTGCCCTCGGGCTGCATGCCGATGATCTCGGAGTGCGCGTGCTGGGCGATCTGGCGGATCAGCGTCTCGCGGTAGGTGTCGGGCATCGCGTCCCGCGGCTCGATGCGCTGGTCGGCGGCGATGAGGGCGTCGAAGTCGGACCCGATCGCCTCACGCTGGTCCTCGTGCGCCGCGGCCGCGTCGTACGCGCCTGTCTCGGCCGCGTTCAGCGGTTCGTTCGGGTCGATGACGTCATTGCCATACATGAGTCCAGTATGCGAGATGGAGCCGGGGGCGTCCAAAGCCGGGGTGGTCCGGGGTGGTCCGGGGTGGTCCGGGGCGGGTCGGGAGCGACCGGGGTGGACGACCGGGCCGCTCCCGCCTGAGAGGATGCTGTGGTGGCACACGAGCACTCGAACGGACACCAGCACGACCACGGGCACGACCACCAGCACGAGCGCGGCCCCGTCGCCGACGCGTCGGTCAGGGTCGCCCGCGCCTCGGACGCCCCCGCCGTCGGGCTCGTGCAGGCCGTCGTCTTCCGGGAGGCGTATGCCGCCACGCTCGCACCCGAGGTCATCGCGACCTTCGAGCCGCGGGCCTTCGCCAACGCCTGGCGCGCGACGCTCGAGGGCGAGCAGTCCGGCGACGGCGTGCTGCTCGTCGCCTGCGCGGGCGAGCAGGTGGTCGGGTTCGCCGCGGTCGGCGCCTCCGACGACGCCGACGCCGATCCCGGCACTGCGGAGCTGCTCGTCCTCGGCGTGCACCCGGACGCGCGCCGCCAGGGGCACGGCTCACGGCTGCTGCACGCCGTCGTCGACACGACCCGGGGCCGCGGCCGCTCCGAGCTCGCCGCCTGGGTGCTGGCGAGCGACGACGCCACCCGGGGGTTCCTCACCGCAGCCGGGATGGTGGCCGACGGTGCGCACCGCGAGCGGGTGGTGTCGCAGGACGGCGAGACCACCGGTGAGGTCCGCCTGTCGGCGGCCGTCGTCGACGGCGAGGACGGCACTCCCGGCGAGGACAGCGGGGGCACGGAGCCGGAGTGACCGCATCCGCAGGATCCGACGCGGCAGACCCGGCTGTCCAGGCTGACCCGACGGCACGGCGTGCCGTCGTGCGGCAGGCGCTGTCGGTGGGCGTCGCGACCGGCGCCTACGGCCTCAGCTTCGGGGCGCTCGCGGTCGCTGCCGGGCTGGACACGTGGCAGGCGATGGCGCTGTCGCTGCTGATGTTCACCGGCGGGTCGCAGTTCGCGTTCGTCGGCATCATCGCGAACGGGCTGCACGCGGCGCCGGCGGCGATCGCCGCGTCCTCGATGCTCGGCATCCGCAACGGGCTCTACGCCCTCGAGTTGACCCACCTGCTCGGGGCGCGCGGTCCGCGCCGGGTCGCCGCGGCCCACCTGACCATCGACGAGTCGACGGCCGTGGCCGTGGCCCAGGACGACGCGCGCACCTCCCGCCTCGGCTTCTGGGTCACCGGACTGACCGTCTTCGTCCTGTGGAACCTCACCACGCTCGTCGGCACCGTCGTCGGCACGCACATCGGCGACCCCCGCACCTACGGTCTCGACGCCGCGGCCTGTGCGGCGTTCACCGCCCTGCTGTGGCCGCGGTTGCGGGACCGGGACGCGGTCGCCATCGCCGTCCTGGGCGCCGTCGTGGCGATCGTGCTGTCACCGACGATGCCGCCCGGCATACCCGTCGTCGTGGCGGCGGCCGCATCGCTGCTGGCCTGGCGGACGCCGAGGAGGGAGACGCCGTGAGCCTCTGGACCGCGCTGCTGCTGGCGGCCGGAATCGCCTTCGCACTCAAGCTCGCCGGTCACCTCGTGCCGACCCACCTGCTCGACGGCCCCCGGGTGCGCCGGGTCACCGCGGCCCTGCCCGTCGCCCTGCTGGCCGCGCTCGTCGCCACACAGGCCTTCACCGTCACGGGTGGGGCGTTCGTGCTCGACGCCCGTGCCGCCGCCGTCGGCGTCGCGGTCGTCGCGCTCGCACTCCGCGCGCCGTTCATCGTCGTCGTCGTGCTCGGGGCGGCCACCGCGGCGCTGCTGCGGGCGATGGGCTGGGGCTGAGCCGTGGCCGACGCCGACGACGTCCGTCGACTGGCCCTGGCCCTTCCCGGGGTCGAGGAGATCGCGAGCGACGGCTTCGACTTCCGGGTGGGCAACAAGGGCTTCGTGTGGTCCTGGCCCGAGCGGCGACCCGGGCAGCGCCGGGTGATCCACACCGACATCGCGGTGCTCTACGTCGGCGACGAGGCCGAGAAGCAGGCGCTCGTGCTCGGCGAGCCGGACCTCTTCTTCACGACGCCCGCCTACGACGGAGCCCCGCTCGTCATGCTCCGCCTCGAGCAGGTCGACGTCGGTCGGCTCGACGAGCTCGTCACCGACGCCTGGCGCATGCGCGCGCCGGACGAGCTGCCCGGCCCCTGAGCCGGCCTCAGGCGTGCGCGTCGCAGACGGGCTGGAGCGGGCGCCCGGGCAGCTCCTCCCGGTTGTGCAGGCGGCTGGTCGGTGCGCCACACACGTGGCAGGCCGCGAGGTGCACCGCCTCGTCCGTGAAGCCCACCGCCATCCGCTCGTCGAAGACGTAGAGGTGCCCCTCCCAGAGGCCTCGGTCGCCCCGCTCCTCGCCGTAGCGCACGATGCCGCCGTCGAGCTGGTAGACCTCCTCGAAGCCGCGGGAGCGCATGAGGCTCGTGAGCACCTCGCACCGGATGCCACCCGTGCAGTAGGTGACGACGGGGCGACCCTTGAGCTCGTCCCAGCGGCCGGCGTCGAGCTCGCGCACGAAGTCGCTCGTGTGCCCGATGTCGGGGACGACGGCGCCACGGAAACGGCCCACCTGCGCCTCGACGGCATTGCGCCCGTCGAAGAGGACGACGTCGTCGCCCCGCTCGGCGACGAGGGCGTCGAGCTCCTCGGGACGCAGCCGTGTGCCGCCGCCGACGACACCGTGCTCGTCGACGACGACCTCGTCGGGCACGCCGAACGAGACGATCTCGTCACGGACCTTGACCACGAGGCGAGGGAAGTCGAGGCTGCGGCCCTCGTCGTCGAGCCCGGTCCCGTTGCTCCACTTCACGTCGATGTCATGGAACGGCGCGTACTCGCGGGTCTTGCGGACGTAGGTCTTGAGCACGGTCACGTCGCCGCCGACCGTCGCGTTGATCCCGTGCGGGGACAACAGGATACGACCGCGCAGCCCGAGACCCTCGCAGAGGTCGCGCTGCCAGAGGCGAAGTGCGTCAGGGTCGGCGAGCGGCCGGAACGCGTAGAAGATGACGACCTTGGGGATGGCCACGGGAGGAGCTCGTTCGAGGAGGGCGCCGGTCAGGCGAGGCCGAGGTAGTGCTCGAGCCCGACCGTGAGGCCCGGGTGGTCGGCCACGGCGCGCACCGCGGCGATGACGCCCGGCATGAAGCTGCCCCGGTCGAACGAGTCGTGCCGCAGGGTCAGCATCTCGCCCGCGTTGCCGAGCAGCACCTCCTGGTGCGCGGTCAGCCCGCGCAACCGCACCGAGTGCACGGGTATGCCGTCCAGCCGGGCGCCGCGGGCACCGTCCGGGTCGTGGGTCGTGGCGTCGGGCACCGGGTCGCAGCCGGCCTCGGACCGGGCCCTGCCGATCATCGCTGCCGTGCGCGCGGCTGTCCCGGACGGTGCGTCGACCTTGGCCGGGTGGTGCAGCTCGATGACCTCGACCGACTCGAAGAAGGGAGCGGCCTTGGCGGCGAACGACATCATGAGCAGGGCCCCGATGGCGAAGTTCGGCGCGATGAGCACGCCGACGCCTGCCCCGGTGGCCGCCGGCGGCGCCTCGGCGAGCTGGCCCCGCAGGGTCTCGAGCCGAGCGTCGTCCCAGCCGGTGGTGCCGACGACGACGTGGATGCCGCGCTCGACGCAGTGGGTGACGTTGGCGGGCGAGGCTCCCGGCACGGTCAGCTCCACGGCGACGTCGGCGCCGCCGAGGTCACCGAGGTCGTCGCCGGACCCGTAGGCCCCGACGAGGGACAGGCCCGGGGCGCTCTCGACGGCCCGCACCGCCTCGGAACCCATCCGGCCGCTGGCCCCGATGACGGCGACCTTGGTGTCGCGGGACGGGTTGCGTGTCGTGTCGCTCACCCGGCCACCCTAACGAGCCGGGTCGCACGCCCGTCGGGCGCACACGGCATACGGACTCGTCGCTCACACATCGCTGCCGAGGCCGCTCGGCCGACGCACACTGGGATGGGAGGAAGTGGTCGCCATGTCCGACAACATGCCCGTCTCGCGTGACCGGTCCGTCGTGCGCCGCAGCGTCTCGCGCCTGCTCGCGTGCCTCAGCGCCCTCGCGCTCGTCACCGGCGTCCTCGCCGTCGGGAACGCGCCGCCGGCCCGCGCGGCCGTGGTGCTGGGCCACGACATCTCCTGGCCACAGTGCCCGACGTCGGTGGGCGGCTACGGGCTGCCGATGCCGCCGACCACCACGGGGTTCGTCATCCTCGGCCTGACGAAGGGGCTGCCGTTCACCGAGAACCCCTGCCTGGCGAGCCAGATCTCCTGGGTGCGCACCAACTCCCGGCCGGCGCACGCCTACACGATGGCCGGCTTCCCGACGACCGCGCAGCTGACGACCTACGGCGCGAGCGGACCGTGGCGGACGACGACGCGCGCGGGCCGGCTGTCCAACGTCGGCTACGCCGAGGCGAGGTATGCCGTCGCGAGCCTCGGGCGCATCTCCTGGCACCCGCCGGTCGTGTGGATCGACGTCGAGCCCCGGAGCGCCCAGCCCTGGCCATCGACCTCGGCCGCACAGCGCCTCGAGAACCGCTACGTCATCGAGGGGATCATGCGCGGGCTCAAGGAGGCAGGCTTCGCCTACGGGCTGTACTCCAACACCTCCGGCTGGCAGGCGATCACGGGCTCGTGGTGGCTGCCCGGCGTGCCGGTGTGGGCGACCGCGGGCACCCTC
Organism: Terrabacter tumescens; assembly: GCF_014646815.1. Classification (GTDB taxonomy): domain Bacteria; phylum Actinomycetota; class Actinomycetes; order Actinomycetales; family Dermatophilaceae; genus Terrabacter; species Terrabacter tumescens. The sequence continues at coordinate 191,589 of NZ_BMNZ01000001.1, read as the reverse complement.
GACTACCCGACCGAGGCCCTCGATCGGTGCACGCAGCCCAGCTTCTCGGGCGGGCGCCCCTACCTCGCCCAGTGGTGGGACGCGACGCGTGACTACGACCGCACGTGCGAGCCGTACACCTTCACCTCGTTCCCCGCTCCGCCGGCGACGCTGTCGGGCAGCACAGCCGACTTCAACGGCGACTGGAAGAACGACCTGCTCGCCCGTTGGACGTCGACGGGCACCCTGCGCCTCTACGCCGGCAACGGGACCGGTGGCATCGGCACCGGTGTGCTGCTGGGCGCCGGCTGGGGCGCCTTCGCCTCCCTCGAGACGGTCGGTGACTTCGACGGCGACGGGGCCGCCGACGTCCTCACGAGGGAGACATCGACCGGCTACCTCTGGCTCTACCGAGGCAACGGCAAGGGCGGGTGGGCACTCCCCCGCGTGCGGGTCGGCACCGGCTGGGGCATCTTCGACGCGGTCGTCGGCGTCGGCGACTGGAACGGGGACCAGCGCGTCGACGTCCTCGCCCGACGCGCGTCGACCGGTGAGCTGTTCCTCTACCCCGGCAACGGTCGTGGCGGGTGGGGTGCTCGAGTGCGCCTCGGTGCCGGATGGAACGCCATGAACGGCTTCGCCGGACCGGGCGACGTCAACGGGGACGGCCGCGCGGACCTCGTGGTCCGGGAGCGCGCGACCGGCTACCTCTGGCTCTACCCGGGCAACGGCACCGGCGGGCTGCTCGCCCGCGTCCGGCTCGGCACGGGCTGGGGCTCGATGACGTCCCTGACGAGCCCCGGCGACCTCAACGGCGACCGGGTGCCCGACATCGTCGTCCGTGACGGCTCCGGCAGCCTGTGGCTCTACCCGCGCACGACGACCGGCTGGCAGGCACGACAGCTGCTCGGCACGGGCTGGAACATCGTCAACCTCGTCTTCTGAGCAAGGCCTGCCGGATCACGAGCAACAAGCCCGCCCCGGACGACGAGCGGCCCGCCACCCCGGAAGGGGTGACAGGCCGCTCGCGTGGATCCGGGACCGGTCAGACCTCGGCAGGGGCCTCGGCCGGAGCGTCGGCAGCGGAGTCGCCGCTCTCGCCCTCGGGCAGGACCGCCGCGAGGCTGAGCTTGCCGCGCGGGTCGATCTCCTTGAGCTCGACCTGGATCTTCTGGCCGATCTTGACGACGTCGTCGACGCTGTCGATCCGCTTGCCGCCGACGAGCTTGCGCACCTCGGAGATGTGCAGCAGACCGTCCTTGCCGGGCAGCAGCGAGACGAACGCACCGAAGGTGGTCGTCTTGACGACGGTGCCGAGGAAGCGCTCGCCGACCTCGGGCATCGTCGGGTTCGCGATGGCGTTGATCGCCGCGCGAGCCGCCTCGGCCGAGGGGCCGTCGACCGCACCGATGAAGACCGTGCCGTCGTCCTCGATCGAGATGTCGGCGCCCGTGTCGTCCTGGATCTGGTTGATCATCTTGCCCTTCGGGCCGATGACCTCACCGATCTTGTCGACGGGGACCTTCACCGTGATGATGCGCGGCGCGTACGGGCTCATCTCGTCGGGCACGTCGATGGCCTCGGCCATGACGTCGAGGATGTGCAGACGCGCGTCGCGGGCCTGGGTCAGCGCGCCGGCGAGGACCGACGCGGGGATGCCGTCGAGCTTCGTGTCGAGCTGGATGGCCGTGACGAACTCCTTGGTGCCGGCGACCTTGAAGTCCATGTCGCCGAAGGCGTCCTCGGCACCGAGGATGTCGGTGAGCGCGGCGTACTGCGTCTCACCGTCGACGGTGTCGGACACGAGCCCCATCGCGATGCCGGCGACCGGGGCGCGCAGCGGCACACCGGCGTTGAGCAGCGACAGGGTCGAGGCACAGACCGAGCCCATGGACGTCGAGCCGTTGGAGCCGAGGGCCTCGGACACCTGACGGATGGCGTACGGGAACTCCTCGCGCGTCGGCAGGACCGGCATGAGCGCACGCTCGGCCAGGGCGCCGTGACCGATCTCGCGGCGCTTCGGCGAACCGACGCGGCCGGTCTCACCGGTGCTGTAGGGCGGGAAGTTGTAGTTGTGCATGTAGCGCTTGCGCGTGACGGGGCTCAGCGTGTCGAGCTGCTGCTCCATCTTGAGCATGTTGAGCGTCGTGACACCCATGATCTGGGTCTCGCCACGCTCGAAGATCGCCGAGCCGTGCACGCGCGGCAGGACCTCGACCTCGGCGCCGAGGGCGCGGATGTCGGCGAGGCCACGGCCGTCGATGCGGACCTTGTCGCGCAGGATGCGCTGGCGGATCAGCTTCTTCTGCACGGAGCGGAAGGCGGCCGAGACCTCCTTGTCACGCCCCTCGAACTGCTCGGCGAGCTGCGCCTTGACGGCGGCCTTGATCTCGTCGAGGCGCTCCTCGCGCTCCTGCTTGCCCGCGATCGTGAGGGCAGCGGTCGTGTCGGCCTCGATGGCGGACTCGACGGCGGCGTACACGTCGTCCTCGTAGTCGAGGAAGATCGGGAAGTCCTGGACCGGCTTGGCGGCCTCGGCAGCGAGCTGGGCCTGGGCGTCGCAGAGCTGCTTGATGAACTTCTTGGAGGCCTCGAGGCCCTCGGCCACGACCTCCTCGGTCGGAGCCTGCTTGCCCTCGTTCTTGACGAGGTCCCACGTCGACTCGGTGGACTCGGCCTCGACCATCATGATCGCGACGTCGTCGCTGCCGTCGGCGTGCTTGACGACACGACCGGCGACGACCATGTCGAAGACCGAGCGCTCGATGTCGGAGAAGTTCGGGAAGGCGACCCACTGGCCGTCGATGAGCGAGACGCGAACGCCGCCGACCGGGCCGGAGAACGGCAGGCCGGAGATCTGCGTCGAGGCGCTGGCCGCGTTGATGGCGAGCACGTCGTACTGGTGGTCGGGGTTCAGCGAGAACACCGAGATGATGACCTGGACCTCGTTGCGCAGACCCTTCTTGAAGGTCGGGCGCAGCGGGCGGTCGATCAGGCGGCAGGTGAGGATGGCCTCAGTGGACGGGCGGCCCTCACGGCGGAAGAAGCTGCCGGGGATCTTGCCGATGGCGTACATGCGCTCTTCGACGTCGACCGTCAGCGGGAAGAAGTCGAACTGGTCCTTCGGGGACTTGCCCGCGGACGTCGTCGACAGGAGCATCGTGTCGTCGTCGAGGTAGGCAGTGACGGCGCCGCCGGCCTGACGGGCCAGGCGGCCGGTCTCGAACCGGACCGTGCGGGTGCCGAAGCTGCCGTTGTCGATGACGGCCTCGGCGAAGGTGATGTCTGGACCCTCCATGTGGGCCCTCGCTTTCTTTTTCTCATGTGCCGCGCACATCGTCGTTGTGTGCGTGGTTGCTTCTTCGGGCCGGGTGGCCCTGGTGCGGCGGTCGACGGGCGTCGACCCGCACCTACGACGAAAGGCGGTCCCCGCGATGGACGCGGTGACCGCCTTTCGTCACGAACTCATCGACGCAGGCCGAGTCGCTTGATCAGCGAACGGTAGCGCTCGATGTCGGTCGCCTCGAGGTAGCGCAGCATGCGCTTGCGGCGGCCGACCAGCAGGAGGAGACCACGACGGCTGTGGTGGTCGTGCTTGTGGGCACGCGAGTGCTCGGTCAGGTCCTTGATGCGCTGCGTCAGCATCGCGATCTGGACCTCGGGAGAGCCGGTGTCGCCCTCGACCGTGGCGTACTCGGTCATGATCTGCTTCTTCACGTCAGCGTCCAAAGGCATGGATGAACCGACTCCTTCTCATTCTCGTTGCGCGGTGCTCCAGGGCATGTCCACCTGGGCGCTATCGGTCCGCGGCCGGTCTACGGCGTCTCCAAGCGTAACAGTGGGGTTCGTACGCCCCTAATCGGCCCAGCCCACCCCACGCCCCGACGCCGACGTGACCTCGTCGCCGCCACGTGATCGTTTCGTGACCGTGGAGGTGTTCGAGGACTGCCACGGCTTGGGTACGTCGTCAATTGCTCGGGGAATCCATCTTGAAGGAGCTAAGCGACACCATGATCGTTCTCGGACTCATCTTGCTGATCATCGGACTTCTGGTGAAGTCCCTCAGCATCCTTGTGACCATCGGCGCAATCATCCTGGTGATTGGCATCGTGCTCTTCGTGCTCGGTGCGACGGGTCGCGCCATCGGTGGCAGGAAGCACTGGTACTGATCGGTCGCAGGAACCGGCAAGTGCACGAAGCCCCCGCGGTCACCGCGGGGGCTTCGTGCTGTCTGTGCTGTCGTGCCCCCGCGACCACGAGATGACGTATGCCGTCCGCCCGAGGTGGGCGGACGGCATACGTCATCGTGCTGTGGCCTCCGAAGGCCGGCTGGTCAGAGGTTGATCATGTGTCCCGCGATGCCCTCGATGGCTTCCTTCATCGCCTCGCTCAGCGTCGGGTGCGCGAAGACGTTGCGGGCGACCTCGTCGGCGGTCAGGTCCCACTGCTGGGCCAGCGTCAGCGCCGGCAGCAGCTCGGTGACCTCGGGGCCGATCATGTGGGCCCCGAGGAGCTCGTTGTGCTCGGCGTCGGCGACGATCTTGACGAAGCCGACGCCCTCGGCCATGCCGCGGGCCTTGCCGTTGGCCGAGAACGGGAAGCTCGCCGTCTTGACCTCGTGGCCCTTCTCCTTGGCCTGGGCCTCGGTGTAGCCGAACGAGGCGATCTGCGGCTGGCAGAAGGTCGCCCGCGGGATCATGTCGAAGTTGAGCTCCATCGTCTCGGCGTCGGCGATGGTCTCGGCGGCGACGACGCCCATGGCCTCGGCGGTGTGCGCGAGCATGAGCTTGGCCGTCACGTCACCGATGGCGTAGACGTTGGGCACGCTGGTGCGGCCGCGGCCGTCGATCGCGATGGCGCCGCGCTCGGTCATCTCCAGGCCCAGGGACTCGAGGCCGTAGCCCTCGGTGCGGGGGGCGAAGCCGAAGGCGGCGAGGAACTTGTCGGCCTCGAGGACGGTCTCGTCTCCCCCGGCGGCCGGGGTCACCGTGACGCGGACGCCCGAGCCGGTGTCCTCGACGTTCTTGACGGCGGTCGACAGCAGGACCTTGACGCCGAGCTTCTTGTACTGGCGGAAGAGCTCCTTGGACACGTCGGGGTCCTCGGTCGGGACCATGCGGTCGAGGAACTCGACGATGGTGACGTCGACGCCGAAGTTCTTCATGACGTAGGCGAACTCGACGCCGATGGCGCCGGAGCCGCCGATGATGATCGACGAGGGCAGCTCGGCGTCGAGGATCTGCTCCTCGTAGGTGACGACGTTGTCGCTGACCTGCATGCCGGGCAGCATCCGGACCGTCGCGCCCGTGGCGATGATGAGGTTGTCGAAGGTGACCGAGCGCTTGGAGCCGTCGGCCTGCTCGACGTCGAGCGAGGTGGCCGAGGTGATGGTGCCCCAGCCGTCGATCTCCTCGATCTTGTTCTTCTTCATGAGGTAGTGGACGCCCTTGGCGCTGGCGTCGGCGACCGAGCGGCTGCGCGCGTGCGTCGGGCCGAAGCTCATCGTGGCGTCGCCCTCGATGCCGAACGTCTTCTTCTCCTGCGTGATGATGTGCGCGATCTCGGCGTTGCGCAGCAGCGCCTTGCTCGGGATGCAGCCGACGTTGAGGCACACGCCGCCCCAGTACTGCTTCTCCACGACCGCAACCTTCTTGCCGAGCTGCGACGCGCGGATCGCCGCGACGTAGCCACCAGGACCGGCACCGAGCACAACGAGATCGAAATCAGCCATGACCACACCCTATCCGTGCGCCCGCGCGTGCCGAGACGGCGTCCGGCCCCACATCACGATCTGCACAGAACTGTTGAAATGACGGTGTCGCAGACCACATCCCGCACGGTCACGGGAGTAAGTTTCCGCGACGCACGGCCGAACTGTCCGGCCCGACCAACGGAGGTCACCAGCGTGAGCACCACTCCGCACCGCCACGAGGCACCGCCGGCGAACAAGGGCCTGCTCGCCCTTGCCGGCGTGCTCCTCGCCATCCCCATCGTCGCCCTGCTCCTCGTCGGCACCTACGCCAAGGACGAGCCGCGACTCGGGGGCTTCCCCTTCTTCATCTGGTACCAGTTCCTCTGGGTCATCATCTGTTCGGCGCTGACCTACTCCGCCTACCGGATCGTGCTCAAGGCACGACCGCACGTGCCGATGAACCCCGAGGGTGACGCCTACCTCGACGCCGACGACGCGCCCCGAGAGGACGGCACCCGATGACCGCCAGCGCCCCTGCAGTGGCAGCACTCGCCCCGTCCGCCGACACCGGCGGCGTCAACGGCGTCGCCCTGACCGTGCTCATCTTCTTCTTCGTCGTCGTCGCAGCGGCCGGCTTCTGGGCCGCGCGCTGGCGTCGCCCGACGAGCATGGAGAGCCTCGAGGAGTGGGGCCTCGGCGGCCGCTCGTTCGGCACGTGGATCACGTGGTTCCTGCTCGGCGGCGACCTCTACACGGCCTACACGTTCGTCGCGGTGCCCGCGGCGATGTGGGCCTTCGGCGCCGTCAACGGCTTCTTCGCCGTGCCGTACACGATCATCCTCTACCCGATCATCTTCATCTTCATGTCGCGCCTGTGGTCGGTCTCGCACCGCCACGGCTACGTCACGCCGGCCGACTTCGTCCACGGCCGGTCGGGCTCGCGCGGCCTGTCCCTGGCCGTCGCGGTCACCGGCTTCCTCGCGACGATGCCCTACATCGCCCTGCAGCTCGTCGGCATCCAGGCCGTCCTCGAGGTGGCAGGCGTCGGCGGCGGTGGCAACTGGGTCGCCAAGGACCTGCCGCTCTTCATCGCGTTCCTCGTCCTGGCGCTCTACACCTACACCTCGGGTCTGCGGGCGCCGGCGATCATCGCGTTCGTCAAGGACATCCTCATCTACATCGTCATCATCGTCGCCGTCATCTACCTGCCCTCGAAGGTCGGCGGCTGGGGCCACGTCTTCGACGCGGCCGAGGAGAAGATGAAGACGACGACCAACGCGGCCACGGGCAACCCGAACGTCTTCATCCCGGGACCCAAGGCGTACTGGGCCTACGCGACGCTCGCCCTCGGGTCGGCCATGGCCCTGTTCATGTACCCCCACTCGGTCACGGCGACGCTGTCGGCCAAGAGCCGCAACACGATCCGCAAGAACGCCTCGATCCTGCCGGCATACTCCTTCCTGCTCGGCCTGCTCGCGCTCCTCGGCTGGGTCGCGATCGCGGCCGGCACCAAGCCGGTCGGTCTCGACGGCAAGGTCAACGGCCAGCTCGTCATCCCGCAGCTCTTCGAGGACATGTTCCCGGCGTGGTTCGCGGGAGTCGCCTTCGCCGCCATCGCGATCGGCGCGCTCGTTCCGGCCGCGATCATGTCGATCGCCGCGGCCAACACCTTCACACGCAACATCTACAAGGCGTGGATCAAGCCCGAGGCGACGGTGCAGCAGGAGGCCAAGGTCAGCAAGATCACCTCGCTCGTCGTCAAGGGCTTCGCGCTGATCTTCGTGCTGACCCTCGACAAGAGCAACGCGATCAACTTCCAGCTCCTCGGCGGCATCTGGATCCTGCAGACGTTCCCGTCGCTGGTGTTCTACCTCTACACGCGCTGGTTCCACCGGTGGGCGCTGCTCGCCGGCTGGGCCGTCGGCATGGTCTACGGCACGCTCGCCGCGTACAACGTGACCAACAAGGCGACGGGGGCGCCGTTCGCGGGGTCCGTGGCCAACATCCCGGTCATCGGACAGCTCGGCTACATCGCGGTGACGGCCTTCGCCGCCAACGTGATCGTCGCCGCAGTCCTGACCCTCGTCCTGCGCGCGGCCAAGGCGCCGGAGGGCAAGGACGAGACGATCCCGGCCGACTACTTCGCCGACGCCGGTGACCCGCGCGTCGAGAAGCTCGCCGTGGGTCCGCACGAGACGACGCCGTCGGCCTAGTCGCCGCGTCACCGAGCAGGTATGCCGCAGGGCCGGGTCCGCGAGGACCCGGCCCTGCGCGCGTCCCCGCCCGGGCTCCCGACTCCCCCGCTTCACTCGAGTGGCCCCGCAACCTCACCTGCCCCATCTCTGCCCCTGGGACAGCGGGGCCACTCGACGGGAGGCGGCGGTCGGCGAGTGTGACGACGGGGCCACTCGAGTGGTCAGGGAGTGAGCCGGGGCTGCGGGGTCAGGCGTCGCGGGGGCGTTCGGGTGGGAGCGCCGCGATGGCCTGGTCGACGTCGAGGCCGGTGACCTGGAGCAGGTCGACGAGCGTCGAGCGCACCTGGGCGAGCACGGTCTCCGTCGCGAGGCTCGGGGTGCGCGGCACCTCCCCCGTCGCGGCCGCGACGGCGAGCAGCGCCGGGCGCCCGATCTCGGGTGACGCGTTCTCGGACAGGGCGCGCCCGATGACGTCGGTGGCGTCGGCCAGCTCGATCAGGAGCGTCCCGTAGCCGGGCGGCAGGGGCTCGCCACGACCGACGGCGACGGTGACTCGACGCACGAGCACCCGGGTGCTGCGCATGGCACGGTCGAGCGGCTCGACGAGGTCGACCATCTTGCGCACGCCCGGGCCGTGGTGCCGCTTGAACGGCGACGACGAGATGACCGACAGCCCTTCGTCGGCGGCCGACCTCAGCTCGCGCAGCAGCGACTCGGTGCCGCGCGCCGACGCGAGCACCTCGGCGGCGCCCTCGACGTCGCCGTCCCGGGCACTGGCGGCCGCCCGCCGCAGCAGCTCCCCGATCTTGCGCACGGCCTCGGCGGCCGCGACCCGGGGCCGGCGCAGGGGCGCCTGGGGCACGACCGTCGCCGCGATGAGCGCGATGCCTCCACCGATGAGGGCGTCGGTCCAGCGGCCGAAGGCTTGTCCGGGGCTCGCGACGAGGGCAGCGATGACGATGCCCTGCACGGCCGACTGCGTGACGATGACCGCGCTGCCGTCGAGGAGCGTCGCGATCGCCATCGACACGAGGACCACCGCCGAGATCTGCCACGGACCGCTGCCGGCGACGTGCACGAAGACGTCGGCCGTGAAGACGCCGACGGCGACCCCGATGGCGACCTCGAAGACGCGGCGCAGCCGCTGCCCGTAGGACATCCCGAGGCAGACGACGGCGACGATCGGCGCGAAGAACGGCGACGGGTGGCGGAAGACGTCCGTCGCGACCCACCAGGCGACGCCCGCCGCGACGGCGCACTGGACGAGCAGGAAGCCGCGCGAGCGCAGTCGGTCGAGCCGGGTGCGGACGCTGAGCCGACTGCGGTCCCACGCGCGGTCGAGCGCCTCGACGACCGGGGCGTCGCTCTTCAGGTAGTCGTCCACGAAGGCGCCTCTCGGTCGGGTGCGGTCGGGTGCGGGCGGTGCGGTCGGTGGGTCGGCCGGCGGTTCGGGCGGGCTACAGGCCCAGGGCAAGGATGGCATCGAAGATCTGCCGGACGGCAGGGGCGGCCACCTTCGAGCCGGAGCCGCCCTGTCCGACGACGACCACGACGGCATACCTCGGCTTCGTCGTCGGACCGTAGCCCGCGAACCACGCGGTCGCCTGCTTGCCGAAGACCTCACCGGTGCCCGTCTTGCCCGCGACGGGGTAGCGGTCCTGCGGGAATCCCTTGAAGGCCGTGCCCGCCGAGCCGCCAGGCCGCGTCACGTCGGCGAGCGCGGCTCGGACGTATGCCGCGACGTCGGGTCGCAGGGGCACCGTGCCGACGCGCTTCGGCGGGATCGCGGTCGTGCCGGACGGCGAGCGGTATGCGGAGGCCAGCTGGGGCTGCCACAGGGTGCCGCCGTTGGCGATCGCGGCGTAGACGCCTGCCATCTGCAGGATCGTGACCGCGGTGTCGCCCTGGCCGATGGAGAAGTTCACGGCGTCGCCGGCGCGGTACTGGTAGCCGGCGGTGCAGTTCTCCGCCGCGAGCCGCTTGAGGTAGTCGGCCCGCACCCGGTCGGTGCGAGCGACCTCGGGGTAGCCCGAGCTCGCCCGCTTGCACGTCTCGCTCCTGGTCGCCGCCCAGTACTGCTCCTTCCACGCGCGGTCGGGGACGCGGCCCGCGGCCTCGCCGGGCAGGTCGATCCCCGTGCGCTGCCCGAGCCCGAACGCCTTGGCCATCGACACGAACGGGTCGGCGGCCGTCACGGGCGCGGCGAGACCGCCCTGCTCGAGCCACGCGGCATACGCGAGGCGGTAGAAGACGGTGTCGCACGAGACGACGAGGGCCTGGTGCAGGTCGATCGGTCCGTAGCCGCGCGACTCGTAGTTGTTGAAGAGGCGGCCCCCGACCGAGAGGTTCGGCGAGCAGTCGTAGGTCCCCCTGAGGGCGGCGCCGGCGTTGACGGCCGCGGGGACCGAGATGACCTTGAACGTCGACGCCGGCGGGAAGGTCTCTGCCGTCAGGCGCGAGCGCAGCGGGGTGCCCGACCGTTCGTCGTCGAGGCGCGCGAGGTCGGCGCTGCTGATGCCGCCGGAGAAGACGGACGGGTCGTAGGAGGGGTAGCTCGCCGCCGCGACGACGGCGCCGTTGGTCACGTCGAGGACGACGGCAGCTCCGGTGTCGGCGCGCAGCTTCTGCGACCGCGCCGACGCGACAGCGCGCGCCAGCGTGGCCTCGGTGCGGGCCTGGAGCCCGGCGTCGAGGTGGGTCACGACGTCGCGCCCGGGGACCGGCGGGGTGGAGCTGACGGTGCTCGTGACGATGCCCCGCGGGTCGATGGCGACCACGGTGGCGCCGTTGGTCCCCCGCAGCACGCCGTCGTACTGGGCCTCGAGCCCGGAGCGTCCGACGGCGTCCTCGGCGCCGATGCGTCCTCGGCCCGCGGTCACCTCGTCCGCGGACGCCCGGGCGACCCAGCCGAGCACGTGCGGTGCGAGCGCGCCGGCGGGCCGCGGGTAGGACCGCGCCGGCGCGGCCGAGACGCCGACGCCGGGGAACTTCTCCGGCTGCTCGAGCAGGGTCAGCGCTCGGCGGGCGTCGACACCGGTGGCCACCGGGATCGGGACGTAGGGCGATCCGTTGAAACAGGCCGGCGCTGCCGGCGCCCCCTGGGTGCCGCACAGCATCGTCTTGCCCCAGAGCCGCTCGAAGGGCAGGCCCAGCGCCGTCGCGACGCGGGTCACGAGGGCACGGCCGCCGTCGTCCGCGCGGACGAGGACCGAGCGCTGCACCGTCACGACGGTGTCGAACGTGTTGTCGACGAGGGGTGCACCCGTGCGGTCGAGGATGCGACCACGCAGGGCCTGTTCGGTGACGGTGCGGGTGTTGACGGTGACGGCCGCCCGGGCCAGCTGGGGTCCTTGGACGAGCTGGAGCTGACCGAGCCGGCCGAGCAGCAGACCGAAGAGCGTGACGAGCAGGACGAGCACCACCCCCGCCACGCCCACCCGGCGCCGGCGAGGGCGCAGGCTCTGCACGCGACCACCTCGGGGCCGCGGGCTCATCCGAGCCTCCGGCGCACGAGGGCGCGGTCGAGCGCGAGGAAGGCCGGGAGCAGCAGCGCGCCGAGGGCGACGGTCACCCCGAGCCGCCACAGGCCCTCGACGACCTCGACGCTGCCGTCGCCGACGACCGCTGCGGCCAGACGTCCGGCGAGCACCACGACGCCGGCCACGAGCAGCGCGACGGGGGCACGCAGCCGGGACCGCGACGAGGTGCGACGGAAGAAGCCGGCCACGAACCCGGCGACCATCATGACGAGGGCGGTCAGTCCGAGCGGGCTGCCGACCGGCGGCACGAGCTCGACGACCCAGCCGGCGAGCAGCCCCACGAGGGCGCCGTGGACGGGCCCGCGGAGCACGGCGGTGGCGACGACGCCGACGAGCACGAGGTCCGGCACCCACCGCGGGGGGACCCCGAGACGCGGCAGCAGGGTCGCCACGAGCAGTGCCGCGACGAGCACGTATGCCGTCCGCAGCAGCCCCAGCAGCGTCGGCCTCATCGAGGGGCTCCGGTCGTCGGCCCCGTGGTCGCCAGGGTGGTCGGGCGGGTGGTCGGGCGGGTGGTCGGGCGGGTCGTGCTGCGCGCGGTCGGCACGAGGACGCCGACGACGTCGATCGCGTCGACGTCGATGGCGGGTCGCACCGTCGCGCTGCGGGTCAGCTGCCCCCGGTCGGGGTCGACGGCCGTCACGGTGCCGACGACGATGCCCGCGGCATACGGGGTCTCGTCGACGCTGCCGAGGGTGCGCACGACGTCACCCACCACCGGGGTCGCTGGGACGACACCGGTGAGCCGGAGCGAGCCACGCGGGCGGGACTCGGAGTCGCCTGCTGCCGGCGGCGACACGGTGGCGAGCGTGCCGGCCGGCCCGACCCGCACGGCCACGACGGACCCGGCGCTGCCGAGGACCTGCACGTCGGCCGTCCACGGCGACACGGCGGTGACGCGGCCGACGAGGCCGTCGGCCGCCACGACCGTCGAGTCCGGCCGGACGCCGTCGCGCGAGCCGACGTCGATGGTCACGCTGCGGCCTCCGAGAGGGCTGACGTCGGTGGCGACGACGCGGGCGGGGACGAGCGTGCGGCCCGTCGTCACGCCCGAGCCGAGGAGCTCCTCGAGGCGGCCGAGCTCGTCGAGCCGGTGCTGCTGCTCCGCGGCGACGGTCCGCAGCCTGACGTTCTCGGCCTGGACCGCGGCGAGCTCGTCGTGCGGCGCTCCCGACAGGGCCCGCTGGACGGGACCGAGCACGAGCCCTCCGACGCTGCGCAGCCGGTCGGCGCCGGCCCAGCCGGCGAGGTCCGCGAGGAGCAGGGCGAGGGTCAGCGAGGCGAGGACGACGAGGAGACGGCGGCGGGCGGCGGGCTGCATGCGGCTAGAGGCGGTGGTCCCCGACGAGGACGCGCTCGAGGCTGTCGAAGTCGTCGACGCACCGACCGGCGCCACGGGCCACGGCCCGCAGCGGGTCCTCGGCGACCTGGACGGGCACCCCGAGCTCGTGGCGCATCCGCTCGTCGAGGCCCCTCAGCAGCGCTCCCCCGCCGGTCAGCGTGATGCCGCGGTCGAGGATGTCGCCGGCGAGCTCGGGCGGGCAGACGTCGAGCGTGGCCCGCACGAGCTCGATGATCTGGAGCACCGGGGTCTCGATGGCGCGGCGCACCTCGACCGAGCTCACCTGCACCGTCTTGGGCAGGCCCGTCACGAGGTCACGCCCACGCACCCGGGTGGTCAGCTCCTCACGGAGCGGGAACACCGAGCCGACCGCGACCTTGATGTCCTCGGCGCTGCGCTCGCCGAGCAGGAGGGAGTACTCGCTCTTGACGTGGCTGACGAGCGCCTCGTCGATCTCGTCGCCGGCGATGCGCAGCGAGCTCGAGGTGACGATGCCGCCGAGGCTGATGACCGCGACGTCCGTGGTGCCCCCGCCGATGTCGACGACCATGCTCGCGGCCGTCTCGTAGACGGGCAGACCAGCACCGATGGCAGCCGCCATGGGCTCCTCGATCATGTAGACGCGTCGGGCGCCGCACCGCGTGGCGGCGTCCTCGAGGGCCCGGCGCTCGACCCCCGTCACCTCGCTGGGGACGCAGAGCACCATGCGCGGGCGCACGAGGCGCGACGTGCGCACCTGGTCGATGAACCAGCGCAGCATGCGCTCGGTCTCGTCGGCGTCCGAGACGACGCCGTCGCGCAGGGGACGCACGGCCCGGATGGTGCCGGGCGCCCGGCCGAGCATCTCCTTGGCGCGGCTGCCGGCCGCGACGAGACGCCCGGTGCCGACCTCGACCGCCACGACCGACGGCTCCTCGACGACCACCCCGCGCCCCCGCACGTGGATCAGCGTGTTGGCCGTGCCGAGGTCGACCGCGAGGTCACGCCCGAGAGAGCGCAGCCACGGTCGGGAGGTCATGCCGAGATTGTGCCCCGATCAGCCCTCGAGATCGGGGAACCAGATGCCGATCTCGCGTGTGGCGGACTCGTGGGAGTCCGATCCGTGGACGATGTTCTGCTGGACCTTGGTGCCCCAGTCGCGGCCGAGGTCGCCGCGGATGGTGCCCGGGGCGGCGTCGGTCGGGTTGGTGGCGCCGGCGAGGCTGCGGAAGCCCTTGACGCTGTCCTGGCCCTCGATGACGACCGCCGTGACGGGGCCGGAGCTCATGAACTCGACGAGGGGCTCGTAGAAGGGCTTGCCCTCGTGCTCGGCGTAGTGGGCCGCGAGCTGCTCACGGGTGGGCGTCAGCACGGAGAGGGCCACGAGGCGGTAGCCCTTCCCCTCGATGCGACGCAGCACCTCACCGGTGAGGCCGCGCTGGAAACCGTCGGGCTTGACGAGGACGAGGGAGCGTTCGGTGGTCACCCGTCCACCCTATCGGCCGTGTCGTCGCCGCCCGCGCCCGCTTCACCTGCGGCCGCGGCCGCCTCGCGACGGGCCATCTCGCGGTCGACCTGGGCGCCCTTGACGAGGCAGGTGACCCACAGGGCGAGGAAGAACAGACCGACGACGAGCATCATCGGCACGACGAGGGCGCTGAGCAGGGTGAGGGCCTGCACGACCCAGCCCAGGGTCAGGCCCCACGGCCGGCGCATGAGCCCCGCGGCCACGATGCAGAGCGCTCCGAGGCCGAGACCGACGACGAGGTATGCCGTGCTCGACCGGCTGCCCTCGTCGGTCGCCGCGATGGCGCGGGCGACGAGGGCGCCGAGCAGGATGCAGATGGACTGGCCGCCGAGCACCGTCGCGAGCATGCGGAAGGTGAACTTGCCGGTCTGTCCGTAGAAGATGATCGAACGCATGGGGTGTGGTCGCCTCGGCTGTCGTGCGGCTCTGTCGTGGTGGATGAGTGGTGGTGGGTGGTCGACCCGTCGTGGGTCCTCAGTAATGCTGGCTGGTGTCCCACGTTCGGATGATGGCCTGGGCCTCGGACTGGCTCGCGCCCGTCGCCTCGGCGTAGAGGCTCATCGCGTCCTCACGCCGCCCGGCGAGGATCAGCTCGCTGATGCGGGCGCGACCCTCGTCGGTGAGTCGACCCTCGGTGTAGGACGCTGCCGCGTCCCGCACCCCGGGCCCCTGTCCCGGCACGAACCAGGCGTCGACGGCGCGCTTGGCGTCGGCGAGGGGCGCGCCGGTCGCCTCGCGGTAGATCTTGATCGCGTTGATCTTGTGGCCGGCGCTGATCTCCCGGCTCACCTTGGCGCGGACGGTGTCGGTGAGACCCACGAGCTCGCGGTCGGGGTCCTTGCGGCCCATGACCCGCCCCCAGATGACGACGAGCACGACGACGACGATCGCGACGAGGACGATCTTTCCGGGGTTCATGGCTCCCAGCCTAGGTCGAGGACGGACGGTGACCGAGCCGACAGACGGTGCTCAGACGTCGGTGAGACCGAGCAGCATGCGGACCTCGCCGGCGGTGATGACCGACCCGGTGGCGATGACGCCGCCACCCATGCCGTCCTCCTCGGCCAGCGTCACGGCCTGCTCGAGCGCGTCAGGCAGGTCGCGGACCACGGTCACCCGGGACTCGCCGAAGATCTCGACCGCGAGCTTGCCGAGGTCGTCCGGGCGCATCGCGCGCGGTGACGAGCTGCGCGTGACGACGATGTGGTCGAGCGCAGGCTCCAGCACCTCGAGCATCCCGGCGGCGTCCTTGTCGGCGACGATGCCGACGAGGCCGACGAGGCGGGTGAAGGCGAACGCCTCCTCGATCGCTGCGACGAGCGATCGGGCGCCGTGGGGGTTGTGGGCCGCGTCGACGAGGACGGTCGGCGACCGGCGGACGATCTCGAGGCGCCCCGGTGAGGTCATCGACGCGACGGCGGCCGCCAGCACGTCCTGCTCGATGCGCTGGTCACCGCCTCCCACGAAGGCCTCCACCGCGGCGACGGCAGTCGCGAGGTTGCTCGCCTGGTGCGCGCCGTGGAGCGGGAGGAAGAGGTCGGCATACTCCCCCGCCAGGCCGCGGACGGAGACCTGCTGGCCACCGATGGCGACCTCGCGTGCGAGGACGCCGAAGTCGTTGCCCTCGAAGACGATCCGCGCACCACCGACCTCCTCGACGCGGTCGAGGAGCACGCGTGCGACGTCCTCGTCCTGGACGCCCGAGACGGTCACGGAGTCGGCCTTGATGATGCCGCTCTTCTCCTCGGCGATGGAGACGACGTCGTCACCGAGCAGGTGCGTGTGGTCGAGGTCGACGGGCGTCACCACGGCGACCTGGGCGTCGATGACGTTGGTCGCGTCCCACGAGCCGCCGAGCCCGACCTCGATGATGGCGACGTCGACGGGGGCGTCGGCGAACGCGGCGTAGGCGAGCGCGACGAGCACCTCGAAGAAGTTCATCCTCCGCCCGCCCGACTCGAGGGAGCGGGCGTCGACGAGCTCGATGAGCGGAGCCACCTCGTCGTAGGCGGCGATGAACTTCTCGCGCGGGATCGGCTTGCCCGACAGGGTGATCCGCTCCCTGATGTCGTGCAGGTGCGGCGAGGTGAAGCGTCCCGTGGACAGGCCGCTCTCGCGCAGGATGGCGTCGATCATCCGGCTGGTCGACGTCTTGCCGTTGGTGCCGGTGAGGTGGATCGAGGGGTAGGTCCGCTGTGGGTCGCCCGCGAGCTCCATCACCGCACGGATGCGGTCGAGCGACGGGCCGATGTCGTTCTCGGGCGCGCGGGCGAGGATCTCCTCCTCGATCTCGCGCATCCGCTTCATCTCCTCGAGGTTGCGCGCAGCCTCGAGGGCGGCGGCGTCGGGGCGGCCGCTCATGCGGAGTCACCTGCCTTCAGGTCGCGGGCCATCCACACGCTCTCGGGCAGGCCGGACCCCGGCGTCTCGCGGTGCGTCTCGACGAAGCCGTGCTTGGCGTAGAAGCGGGCCGCCTGCTGGTTGCCCTCGAGGTAGGACAGCGTGATGCGCGGGTGCTCGCTCTCGAGTGCCCGCTCGACGACCGCCTCCATGAGCCGGGACCCGATGCCGTGGCCGTGGTGGCCGGGCAGGACGTAGAGCTTCCACAGCACGAAGGCGTCGTCCTGCGGGCCGAAGGTCGCCACGCCGACGACGTCGTCCCCGTCGACGGCCACGAGGGTGCGCCCCTTGCGGATGGCGTCGGTGACCACGTCGCTCGTCCACCACTTGGCGAGGCCCATGGCGACGTACTCCGGGCCGGCGATCGGCTCGTAGGTCGCGAGCCAGGTGCGGTGCCCGACGGACAGGATGCCCGTGAGGTCGTCTCCGACGGCGCCGCGGACGGCGACCCCGTCGGTCGGGTCGGGTTCGGTGGTGCTCACGTCGGCGCCCTCCAGGTCGTGCTCGCGGTTCGCGGCGATCATCGCTTGACCACGAGGATCGTCGCGGGGTGGTTGTCGCCGACGACGACGTCGGTCGGGGTGCCCGGGAACCCGTCGGGCAGGGTGTGGTCGGGACCCGCGGCAGCGAACTGCGTCGCGAGCGTCTCCCCCACGATGAGGTCGCGGTGGGTCACCGTGGCCTCGAAGACCTCGGCGCCGCCCTGGACCGTCAGGCTGATCCGGTCGCTGACGTGCAGGCCGGTGTCGCGCCGCGCCTGCTGGACGGCACGGACGAGGTCGCGGGCCAGGCCCTCGGAGGCCAGCGCAGGGGTCACCGTGGTGTCGAGCACGACGAACCCGCCGGACGGCAGCATCGCCGTGGCACCGGACTCGGCGGCGTCGCCGGCCACGACCGTCTCGAGGGCGTACTCGCCCTCGACGAGGGCGAGGCCCCCGGCGGTCACGGTGCCGTCGGCGTCGACGCTCCAGTCGCCGGACTTGCTGCCCTTGATGGCGCGCTGCACGTCCTTGCCCAGGCGCGGGCCGGCCGCGCGGGCGTTGACCGTCAGGCGCTGGCTGACACCGAAGTCGGACTCGCTGGCGGTGGCGACGTCGACGAGGGTCAGCGCCTTGACGTTGAGCTCGTCCTGGATGATCGCGCGGAACGGCTCGAGGGCGGCCGGGTCGGCAGCCACGACCGTCAGCTCGGCGAGCGGCAGGCGGGCGCGCAGGCTGCGGGCCTTGCGCAGGCTGGAGCCGGTCGAGCAGACCTCGCGGGCGCGGTCCATCGCGACGACGAGCTCGTGGTCGGCCGGGAGGTCGTCGACCGTCGGGTAGTCGGCGAGGTGCACCGAGCGGCCGCCCGTCAGGCCGCGCCAGATCTCCTCGGTGACGAGCGGCAGCAGCGGCGCCGTGGCGCGCGTGACCGTCTCGAGCGCGGTCCAGAGCGTGTCGAACGCCGCGAGCGACTCGTCGCTCTCGCCGCCCCAGAAGCGGTCGCGCGACCGGCGGATGTACCAGTTGGTCAGCACGTCGAGGAAGCCACGCATCGTGTCGCAGGCGGCCGCGATCTCGTAGGCGTCGAGCTGATCGGTCATGTCGCCGACGAACTCACGCAGCTTGGCGAGCAGGTAGCGGTCGAGCACGTCGGTGGAGGTGGTCGAGCGCTTGGCCTCGTAGCCCTCGCCGCCGCGTGCGGTGTTGGCGTAGAGCGAGAAGAAGGACCACGCGTTCCACAGCGGGATCATCACCTGGCGCACGCCGTCGCGGATGCCCTGCTCGGTGACGACGAGGTTGCCGCCGCGCAGGATCGGGCTGCTCATGAGGAACCACCGCATGGCGTCGGCGCCGTCGCGGTCGAAGACCTCGCGCACGTCCGGGTAGTTGCGCAGGGACTTGCTCATCTTCTGCCCGTCCGAGCCCAGGACGATGCCGTGGCTGACGCACGTCTTGAAGGCGGGACGGTCGAACAGCGCCGTGGCGAGGATGTGCAGCGTGTAGAACCAGCCGCGGGTCTGCCCGATGTACTCGACGATGAAGTCGCCCGGGAAGTGGTGCTCGAACCACTCGGCGTTCTCGAACGGGTAGTGAACCTGCGCGAAGCTCATCGAGCCCGAGTCGAACCACACGTCGAGGACGTCCTCGACCCGGCGCATGGTCGACTTCCCCGACGGGTCGTCGGGGTTGGGACGGGTCAGGCTGTCGATGAACGGCCGGTGCAGGTCCTTGACCTCGACGCCGAAGTCACGCTCGAGCTCCTCGAACGAGCCGTAGACGTCGAGACGCGGGAACTCCGGGTTGTCGGACTTCCACACGGGGATCGGGCTGCCCCAGAAGCGGTTGCGCGAGATGGACCAGTCGCGGGCGTTGGACAGCCACTTGCCGAACTGGCCGTCCTTGATGTGCGACGGCGTCCACTCGATCTCCTGGTTGAGCTCGAGCATCCGCTCCTTGATCTTCGTGACCTCGACGAACCACGACGAGACGGCCATGTAGATGAGGGGCTCGCGGCAGCGCCAGCAGTGCGGGTAGCTGTGGTCGTAGGTCTCGCGGCGCAGCAGCACCGTGCCGGCCGTGACCGAACCGGTCTCGCCCTCGCCGCGGGTGGCGGCCTTGAGGTGGTCGATGATGTGGGCGTTGGCGTCGAAGACGTGCATGCCCTCGTAGTCCGTCACGGGCCAGAGGAAGCGGCCGTCGGCGCCGACGGGCACGACCGGCTCGATGCCGGCCGCGTCGGTGACGATCTTGTCCTCCTCACCGAACGCGCCCGCCGTGTGGACGAGCCCGGTGCCGTCCTCGGTGGTGACGAAGTCGGCCGGGAAGACGAAGTGCGCGCGCTCGTGCCCCCGGTAGTAGGAGAA
Source organism: Terrabacter tumescens (assembly GCF_014646815.1). GTDB lineage: Bacteria > Actinomycetota > Actinomycetes > Actinomycetales > Dermatophilaceae > Terrabacter > Terrabacter tumescens. The sequence goes on along the minus strand of NZ_BMNZ01000001.1, from coordinate 172,093 downwards.
CGGCGGGGTGAACGAGCGGCCGAGCAGGTCGGAGCCCTTGAGGCGCTCGACGATCCGCTGGTCGAGCGTGCTCTGGTCGACGTCGGGGCCGAAGAGGTCCTTGGCGTAGGCCGCGAGGCGGGCCTCGCCGATGACGTAGCGCTCCGTCGTGCCGGTGACGTCGGACTCGACGACGACGTAGTCGATGTCGGGGCCGACCATGATGCCGAGGTTGGCCGGCAGGGTCCACGGGGTCGTCGTCCAGACGAGGGCGAGCTCGCCGGTCTCGAGGCGCAGGCCGATGGTGACGGCCGGGTCCTGACGCATCTTGTAGACGTCGTCGTCCATGCGCAGCTCGTGGTTGGACAGGGGCGTCTGGTCGTTCCAGCAGTACGGCAGCACCCGGAAGCCCTCGTAGACGAGGCCCTTGTCGTGCAGCTGCTTGAACGCCCAGATGACCGACTCCATGTAGTCGGGCTCGAGCGTCTTGTAGTCGTGGTCGAAGTCGACCCAGCGCGCCTGCCGCGTCACGTAGTCGCGCCACTCGCCGGTGTACTTGAGCACCGAGCTGCGGCAGGCGTCGTTGAAGCGGTCGATGCCGAGCTCGACGATGTCCTGCTTCGTCTTGAGCCCGAGCTGGCGCTGCGCCTCGAGCTCGGCGGGCAGGCCGTGGGTGTCCCAGCCGAAGCGGCGCTCGACACGCTTGCCGCGCATGGTCTGGTAGCGCGGGACGATGTCCTTGACGTAGCCGGTGAGCAGGTGGCCGTAGTGCGGCAGGCCGTTGGCGAAGGGCGGGCCGTCGTAGAAGACGAACTCGTTGTCGCCGTCGGTCCCGGCGTCGCGGCCCTCGACCGACGCGATGAACGTGCCGTCCTCGTCCCAGTACTTCAGGACCCGCTGCTCGATCTCGGGGAAGCGTGGGTTGGAGGTGACGCCCGTCGTGGGCGCGCCGTCGTCGTTCGTGGTGACCCGGGGGTAGGTCATGCTCGTGGTCTCCTGCGTTCGCGTCTGTTGGTCACTCGTCCCTGACACGAGGACGACGTCTCCTGCCGGAGGCTGCCGCGGTACCACCCCGCTTGCCGCACGCTGCCCACCCGCTCGGGCAGACGGCATACGGCCGCTCTTGTCGAAGGCTGTGACGGGCCCACCCGTCCGGGTCTAGTGGGGGCTTGCGCCCTGTTCTTCCGGAGGCTCGCCGCTGATGACGGCTCGAACGCCTGTGCGCGCCATTCTAGCCTGCCCGGGTCGCCGGACCGGCCGAGCGAGGTCGATCAGTCGTATGCCGTCATGTCCGTCGTGACGGAAAAGCCCGGGCGCCGCGCGGGCGGGCGCTCATACACTCCGCAGATGCCTGTCGAGCACCGCAGCCACACCCGCACCGACCTGCCCGAGGTGGTGGAGGCGCTGGCGTCGTGGGAGGCCGGTGCCGGCTACGCGGGCGACTGCCTCCACGCCGGCGACCTCGGCTGGTACCTGCGGCATCCCGACGAGCACGTCGACGGCACGGTCCACTCGTGGTGGGAGGCCGGGCGGATGGTCGCGGTCTCGATCGTCGAGGGGCAGGTCGCGCGCCCGCGGGTCGCGCCGGACCGGCTCGACGACGACGGGGTGGCGTCCGTCGTGGCCGACGACGTCTCCCGACTGCTGCCGGAGCACGCCTGGACCGATGCCCAGGAGGCCACTGCCCACCGCCGGGTCCTGCTCGGGAGGGGATGGCGTCCCGACGAGGCGTGGGTCGTCTTCCACCTCGACCTCGACGGCACGCCGCTGCCCGCGACCACCGGGGTCGGCCCGACCGGCGACGCCGTCGACGAACGGGTTGCCCTGCAGCGCAGCGGTTTCGAGCGTTCGACCTTCACGGCGGAGGGCTGGCACCGGATGGCCGCGGCGCCCGGCTTCCGCCCCGAGCTCGATCTCGTCGCGCGCGACGCCGACGGCACGGCGGTGGCTGCCGCCACCGCGTGGTCGGCCGGTCCCGGACGGTGCGGTCTCCTCGAGCCCGTCGCCACGCACGCCGACCACCGAGGCGCCGGGCACGGGCGCCGCGTCGTGCAAGCGGCCGTCCAGGCGCTGGCGGCGAGCGGCGCCGCAGCCGTCCGCGTCGCGACGCGGCAGTCCAACACGAGCGGCGTCCGGCTCTACGAGTCCGCAGGCATCCCTCCCGTCGAGGTCATCACGACGCTCACCCGCGGAGGCGCCTGACCAGGCGGGAGGTCTCGTCGGCCGGTCGGTGAGCGCCGCCCGGGTTAGCGTGGGTGATGCCCGTACGCGCGAGAGCCCGCCGTGGCGCCTCGATCGCCGCCGTCGCGGTCGCAATCTGCCTGACCGCCGGCACGAAGGCCGGCCCCGCGCCTGACGCCCGCTCGCTGCCCCCTGCCTCGACGCCCACGTCCAGCGCCACGTCCAGCGCCACGTCCAGCGACACCTCCAGCGCCACGTCCAGCACCACGTCCAGCACCACGTCCAGCACCACGTCCAGCGCGACGACGACGCCGGCTCCCCCGCCGCGCGCGGAGGGCTTCGACGTCGCGACGGTGCAGGACGGCATACGCACCCTGGCCGCGATGGGACCCCGGGATGCGGCGAGCCCGGCGTCGGACCGGGCCGCGTCCTTCGTCGCGGCCCGCCTGCGCACCGCCGGCTACCGGGTCACCCTCGTCCCGTTAGGCGTGCCGGCGGGGGTCTCGTGGGGTGTCCGGGTCCCGGCTGGCACGACGGTCGACGTCGTCGCCGACCCGCCGGGCTTCGACCCGACGAGGCCGCACGTCGTCGTCGGCGCCCACCTCGACACCGTGCCCCAGTCGCCCGGGGCCGAGGACAACGCGTCGGGGCTCATGGTCATGGCCGAGGTGGCCCGGATGACGCGCCGGCAGCCGGGCGCCCTCCCCGTGCGGTTCGTCGCGTTCGGCGCCGAGGAGGCGCGCGGCGGCAACGGCACGCTGTATGCGTTCGGCTCGCGACACTTCGTCGCCTCGCTCACCGGGGCCGAGCGCTCGGCCATCCGCGGGATGGTCGCTCTCGACCGCGTGGGCGTACGTGCAGCGCCGGTGCCGGTGTGCCACGTCGCCGGGGCCGACCCCTCGCTCGCCGACGCGATCCGCGCCGCAGCCAGCCCGGCCGCGACCCGGGCGTGCACCAACAAGGCCAGCGACCACGTGTCGTTCCAGAAGGTCGGCATCCCAGCGGCGCGCCTCGGCAGCGTGCCCTACCCGGCGTACCACTCGGCCCGGGACGTGCCGTCCGTCGTCGACCCCGCCCAGCTCAGCCGGTCAGGCGCCGTGCTGTGGGCCTGGATCCGCTCGCTGCGGTGAGCCGACGCGCCGCTCGTGGACCCGGCCCGGCGTCACGTCCCGCGTTTGGCAGTATGACGTCATGACCGAAGTGGACACGACGGGTGCGTGGCTGAGCCGCGAGGACCTCGACAACGCCCGTGACCGACTGCCGATCCTCTACGTCCACGCGATCCCGGTTCGCGTCGACGACCGCGGCGTCGTCACCCACGTCGGGCTGCTGCTGCGGGCGGACAGCGACGGTGGCATCGGCCAGGAGGTCGTCGGCGGCCGCGTGCTTTACCACGAGCGCATCCGAGACGCCCTGGTGCGGCACGTCGAGTCCGACCTCGGCCCCATGGCCCTCCCCCGCATCCCGCTCTCGCCGCAGCCGTTCACGGTCGCCGAGTTCTTCCCGACCCCCGGCGTCACGCCCTTCCACGACCCGCGCCAGCACGCGGTGTCGCTGGCCTTCGTCGTCGCCGTCACGGGTGACTGCCGGCCCCAGCAGGACGCCCTCGACCTGTCGTGGGTGACCCCCGAGGAGGCGGCGTCGCTCGCGGTCCGGGGCGAGATGCCCGGCTCGCACGGCGTCCTCGTCCGGCAGGCCCTCGCCCACGTCGGCTTCCCCGTCTAAGCACCCCAAGTCGCGGAATACGCTGACAGGAACGCCGCATACGGCCTGTCTGCCCCGCCCGCCAGCACGGCGGGCGGGGCGACGAGGCGGGTCAGTGCTGGTGCTCGAGGAGGTCCTGGCGGCCGGAGCCCAGAACGGTGAGCGGCAGCAGCGTCTTGCCGGTGGGGCCGATCTCGATCTCGGTGCCCATCTGGGGGCAGACGCCGCAGTCGAAGCACGGGGTCCAGCGGCAGTCGTCGACCTCGGTCTCGTCGAGGGCGTCCTGCCAGTCCTCCCACAGCCAGTCCTTGTCGAGGCCGGAGTCGAGGTGGTCCCAGGGCAGCACCTCGGACTCCCCCCGCTCGCGCGTGGTGTACCAGGCGAGGTCGACCGGGACGTCGGCGAACGCCTCGTCGGCGCAGCGCATCCAGCGCTCGTAGGAGAAGTGCTCGCTCCACCCGTCGAAGCGGCCACCGTCGCGCCACACGGCCTCGATGACCTTGCCGACTCGGCGGTCACCGCGGGAGAGCAGTCCCTCGACGATGCCGGGCTGGCCGTCGTGGTAGCGGAACCCGATGGACGAGCCGTAGCGCTTGTCGGCCCGGATCGCGTCACGGAGCTTGGCGAGGCGGGCGTCGGTCTCCTCGACACCGAGCTGCGAGGCCCACTGGAAGGGCGTGTGCGGCTTGGGCACGAAGCCACCGATCGACACGGTGCAGCGGATGTCGCGCCGACCCGAGACCTGGCGGCCGGTCTCGATGACCCGCTTGGCGAGCTCGGCGATCTGGAGCACGTCCTCGTCGGTCTCGGTGGGCAGGCCGCACATGAAGTAGAGCTTGACCTGGCGCCAGCCGGCACCGTAGGCCGCAGCGACGGTCTTGATGAGGTCCTCCTCGGACACCATCTTGTTGATCACCTTGCGGATGCGCTCGGAGCCGCCCTCCGGGGCGAAGGTCAGGCCCGACCGGCGACCGTTGCGGGTCAGCTCGTTGGCGAGGTCGATGTTGAAGGCGTCGACACGCGTCGACGGCAGCGACAGACCGGTCTGGGTGCCCTCGTAGCGGTCGGCGAGGCCCTTGGTGAGGTCGGCGATCTCGGAGTGGTCGGCAGAGCTCAGTGACAGCAGGCCCACCTCCTCGAACCCCGTCGCGGCCAGGCCGCGCTCGACCATCTCGCCGATGCCGGTGATCGACCGCTCGCGCACCGGACGGGTGATCATGCCCGCCTGGCAGAAGCGGCAGCCGCGGGTGCAGCCGCGGAAGATCTCGACCGACATGCGCTCGTGGACCGACTCTGCGAGCGGCACGAGGGGCTTCTTCGGGTAGGGCCAGGCGTCGAGGTCCATGACGGTGTGCTTGGACACGCGCCACGGCACGCCGGAGGCGTCCGAGCTCGGCGCGACGCGCTGGATGCGCCCGTCGGGCAGGTAGGAGACGTCGTAGAACGCCGGCACGTAGACGCCGCCGGTGCGGGCGAGGCGCAGCAGCACCTCGCGGCGACCACCGGGCCGCCCCTGGGCCTTCCACTCCCCCACGATGTCGGTGACCGTCAGCACGGCCTGCTCGCCGTCGCCGACGATGGCCGCGTCGATGAACGACGCGATCGGCTCGGGGTTGAAGGCGGCGTGGCCACCGGCGATGACGATCGGGTCGTCGACGTCACGGTCGACCGCGTGCAGCGGGATGCCGGCGAGGTCGAGCGCCGTCAGCATGTTGGTGTAGCCGAGCTCCGTCGAGAAGCTGAGGCCGAAGAGGTCGAAGTCGCGCACCGAGCGGTGACCGTCGACCGTGAACTGCGGCAGACCCGCCTCGCGCAGCTGTGCCTCCATGTCGGGCCACACGGCATACGTCCGCTCCGCGAGGGCGTCGGGACGCTCGTTGAGGACTTCGTAGAGGATCATGACGCCCTGGTTGGGCACGCCGACCTCGTATGCGTCGGGGTACATCAGCGCCCAACGCGTGGTCAGCTCCTCGCCGCCGGGGCCGTGGCCGCCGACGTTCCAGTCCTTGACCGTCGAGTTGAGCTCGCCGCCGACGTACTGGATGGGCTTGTTGACCCGCTCCAGCAGGGGCTCGAGGGCGTTGAACAGTGACTCACCGGGCATTGGACCATCGTACGTGCGGCCCGGCGGTCACCGAAAACGCGGACGAACCGTGCGCACGCCTGCAAGGGCCGGACAGCCGTGGGCGCCGGTCCTAGTCTGGGGAGCAGGGGCGAAAGGGTGGCGAGGTGCCGACGGCGATCCACGTGGAGGTGCTGCCCGCGAGGCTGGGCGACTGCCTGCTCGTCGAGTGCCCGAGCCCCGGAGGCCCGACGTGGCGGATGCTCGTCGACGGCGGACCTCCCGACACGTGGCCGCTGCTCGAGGCTCGACTACGCCGGCTCGACCCGGCCGACCGTCACATCGACGTCGCGGTCGTCACCCACATCGACAACGACCACATCGGCGGGATGCTCGCCTTCCTGGCCAGCGACCTCGCCGCCGACGTGCGCGACTTCTGGTTCAACGGCCGTACGCACCTGGCGGAGGGATCGCCGGGCCGTTCGCGGAGCGTCGACCAGGGCGAGAGCCTCGTCGCCGCGCTGCTCGGGCCCCTCGACGACCCCCTGGCCGCCGGCGTGGCTGCCCCCTCGCACGACCGCACGCTGCCGTGGAACACCGCCTTCCACGGCGGGCCCGTCGAGACCGGCGCCTCCGGCGGCTTCTTCGAGGTCGCGGTGCCGGGCGGGCCCACGATCACGGTGCTCTCGCCGACGACCCGTCGCCTCGCCCGGCTCGCGGACACGTGGTCAGCGAGCCTGCGCGAGGCGCTGCACGGCCAGGAGCGCGACCGCGGTGCGGAGCTCGACGTGCTCGGACCGCTCGACGACCTCCAGCACCTCGCGGACGAGCGGTTGCCCCAGGACTCCTCGGTGCCCAACGGCAGCAGCATCGCGCTGCTCGTCGAGCACCGCGGGGCCAGCATCGTGCTCGGGGCGGACGCCTACGGCAGCGTCCTGGCGGCCGGCCTGCACGGTGTCGCCCGGGCGCGTGGCGCCCAGACCCTCCCCGTCGACGCCCTGAAGCTGCCGCACCACGCCAGCCGCGCGAACGTCGTCAAGGGGCTGGTCGCGGCCGCCCCGGCCAGCCACTACCTCGTCTCGACCAACGGTGACGTCTTCCACCATCCCGACGACGCCGCCCTCGCCCGTGTCGTGCTCGACGCGCCGGCCGGACCGACGCTGTGGTTCAACTACCGCACCCCACGCACCGAGAGGTGGGGTGACCCCGCGCTCACCGAGCGACACGGGCACCGCGCCACCTACCCCGACCCGGGGCACGCCGAAGCCGGGATCGTCCTCGACCTCCCCGCGCGCCCCTGACAACCACGTTCGGCACGCCGTCGCGCCTGGACTGACGAGCGAAGCGAGCCAAGATGGTCCGGCACGCCGTCGCGCCTGGACTGACGAGCGAAGCGAGCGCAGCGAGCCAGTCGAGGAGGGAAGGCGTGACGACGGGGCGTGCCGGACCCGGCGAGCAGAGCGAGCCAAAATGATGGTTCGGCGCGCGTCACGCCTGGACTGACGAGCGATGCGAGCGTTCGGCGCGCGTCACGCCTGGACTGACGAGCGATGCGAGCACAGCGAGCAAGCCGAGGAGGGAAGGCGTGACGTCAGGCGCGCCGAACACGGACGAGCGATGCGAGCACAGCGAGCAAGCCGAGGAGGGAAGGCGTGACGTCAGGCGCGCCGAACACGGGCGAGCGAAGCGAGCCCAGAAGACTCAGTACATCGCGTCGAGCTCGGCGCGGTGCTTCTCGGTCACGGCCTTGCGGCGCAGCTTCATGCTCGGCGTGAGGTCGCCGCCCTCGACCGTGAGGTCCTGGTCGAGGATCGTGAACTTCTTGATCGTCTCCCAGCGGTTGAGGCCGTCGTTGAGCTGGTCGACGTAGCGCTGGACGAGCGCGTGCGCCTCCGGCGAGGTGGCGACCTCGGCGTAGGACTTGCCGCCCAGGCCGACCGTCGGCGCCCAGCCGGCCACCGCGTCGGGGTCGAGGGTCACGAGCGCCGTCGCGTAGTTGTGGCCGGCGCCGTGCACGAGGAACTGGCTGACGAACGGGCACAGGCCCTTGAAGCGCGCCTCGATCTCGGCCGGCGCGATGTACTTGCCGCCACTCGTCTTGAAGACGTCCTTCTTGCGGTCCGTGACGTAGAGGAAGCCGCGCTCGTCGATGCGGCCGATGTCGCCGGTGTGGAACCAGCCGTCCTCGGTGAGCACCTCGGCCGTCGCCTCGGGGTTGTTGTGGTAGCCGCGCATGACACCCGGACCCTTGACGAGGATCTCGCCGTCCTCCTCCGCGATGCGGACCTCGGTGCCCGGGAGGGGCCAGCCGACCGAGCCGTACTGGTAGGAGCCGTGCTCGGGGGCGTTGACGGTCGTGCCCGACGAGGTCTCGGTGAGGCCGTAGCCCTCCTGGACGAGCAGCCCGACCGAGCCGAACCAGCGCGCGACGTCGGCGTTGAGCGGGGCGGAGCCGCTGATCATGAAGCGGACCCGGCCGCCGAAGCGCTCCTGGACCTTGTGCAGCACGAGCTTCGTGGCGAGGGCGTGCCGGCGCTGCAGGCCCGACGAGGGCTCCTCGCCCCGGGCGAGGACGTCGCGCATCTCGCCGCCGACCTTGAGGGCCCAGTCGATGAGCCGCTTCTTGACGCCCTGCTCCTGCGCGAACATCAGCGCGATGCGGCCGTGGGCCTTCTCGAAGATGCGGGGCGGACCCGCCATGAAGGTGGGCTTGATGACGGCCATGTGGTCGACGATCTTGTCGACCCGGCCGTCGACCGCCGTCGGGAAGCCGATCTGCAGGCCCGTCGCGACGAGCATCTTGCCGAAGACGTGCGACAACGGCAGCCAGAGGAACTGCAGGTCGTCCTTGGTGAACGTGCCGATGGCGTCGATGACGGCGCCCTCGTAGACGACGCTGTCCTGCACGAGGCGCACGCCCTTGGGGCGGCCTGTCGTGCCGGAGGTGTAGATGACGACCGCGAGCGACTCGGGGCCGAGCTGGTCGACGCGCGAGTCGACGATGTCGGGGGTGGCGGCGAGCCACTCGCGCCCGCGCTCGGCGAGCTCGTCCGTGGTGATGACCCAGCCGTCGTCGCTGCCGGGACCGGTGAGGGCGATGACCTGGCGCACGCCGGGGATCTCGGAGCGGACGTGCTGGAGCTTGGCGACCTGCTCCTCGTTCTCGGCGAAGACGATGCCGCTGCCGGAGTCGGCGAGGATGTAGGCGACGTCCTCGGCGATCGTCGTCGGGTAGACGGTCGTGGTCGCGCCACCGGCGCAGATGACGGCGAGGTCGGCGAGGATCCACTCGACGCGCGTCGTCGAGGCGATCGCGACCCGGTCCTCCAGCTGCACGCCGAGGCTGATGAGCCCGGCGGCCCACTGCTCGACGATCTCGTGCGTCTGTCCCCAGGTCAGGGTGGTGAGCTCGCTCGACCCCTCGGCGAAGTAGAGGTAGGCGGGGGCGTCGGGCGTGGCGCGGACCCGGCTGCGGAAGAGCGCGCCCACGCTGGGAGCGCGACCGTCGAGGACGTTCTGGTCGACGTCCCGCTCGGCGAGTGCCTGGAGGGGCATGTGGACTCCTTTGTCGCTGCGGGCCGGCCCGTCATCGGCGTCTGCGGGCGCCCGCCATGCCGGGATGATGTCAAGATTCGACGCGTCAGTCACGCATTGTCGACGTTCCTCACCGAAACGTGACCGCCGGGTAACCCCGCGGCCGGGACCCGCCGTCCTACCGCGTCCCTACCGCGTCGCGCGGGACGGCCCACCGGCGCCGACGCCCGCCGGGCCTGCCGGACCGCGGTGCCGCACGGACGCCGCCGCCACGTTGCCGACGAGGCCGATGGCGACCCACGACGCGATGAGCGAGGACCCGCCGCTCGAGACGAACGGCAGCGGCAGGCCGGTCACCGGCATGAGACCGAGATTCATCCCGATGTTCTCAAAGGCTTGGACACCGAGCCACACGGCCACCCCGATGGCGACGAGCCGCCCGAACGCGTCTGCCCGGCGCGCGACGACGACGCAGCGCACGACGATGAAGCCGATGAGCACCACGAGACCCGCGGCCCCCAGGAAGCCCAGCTCCTCCCCCGCGACCGAGAAGACGAAGTCGGTCTCCTGGAAGGGGATGAAACCGCCCTGGGTCTGCCGGCCCTCGAACAGGCCCTGCCCGCCGAGGCCGCCGGACCCGATCGCGACCCGGACCTGGCGCGTCTGGTAGCCGATGCCCTGCGGGTCGAGGGAGGGGTCGAGGAAGGCCCGCAGCCGGTTGCGCTGGTAGCCCGAGAGCAGCGGGGTCAGGAACGCGGCGGCGACGGCGCCGGCCCCCGCGACGAGCACCGCGACGGTCCACAGCCACGGCGCGCCCGCGGCCGCGATGATGACGACGGACATCGCGACGAGCACCAGGGCGGAACCGAGGTCGGGCTGGGCCAGGACGAGGAGCACCGGTATGCCGGCCACGACCCACGCGAGGACGACGTCGCGGTGCCGCTGGCGCAGCCCCCGCTCGGCGCGCTCCGCGAGCAGCATGGCCAGACCGACGGCCAGGGCGACCTTCATCAGCTCCGAGGGCTGCAGGGTCATGCCACCGGGCAGCCGGATCCACGACCGTGAGCCGTTGACGGTCGACCCCAGCGGGGACACGACGGCGGCGAGGCCCAGGACGGCCAGCACGTAGACGACGGGCGCGAGCGCGCGTACCGAGCGCACGTCGAGGCGTGCGACGACGGCCGCGCACGCGATCCCGACCCCGAGGGCGACGAGCTGCTTGAGCGCGGCGCTGCCACCGGACGAGGCCCGCGTCGCCGACCACACGAGCACGACACCGACGACCGAGAGGCCGAGGGCCCCGATGAACAGGCCGAGGTCGACCTGCTGCCACCTCGGCCCGGCTCGACGGCCCGACCCGGGCACCCACCGGGCACCGGTCCGCGACCCGCCGCGCGCGGGACGCGGGAGGGTCCCTACGACGGGACGATCGCCGAGAGGATCTCGCGACACCGCGCCACGTCCTGCGCCATCTGCTCGACGAGCATGTCGATCGACTCGAACCGCAACGTGGGCCGCAGGTGCGAGACGAACTCGACGGCGACGCGCTCCCCGTAGAGGTCGAGGTCGGTGCGGTCGAGGACGTAGGCCTCGACGCGCCGCTGGTGACCGTCGAACGTCGGGTTGGTCCCGACCGACACCGCGGCCGGGAGCGTCCGGTCGGGGGCACTCTCGTCGAGGTCGAGACGGACGAGCCACCCGGCATACACCCCGTCGGCGGGCACGAGGCCCTCGTGGTCCTGGGAGAGGTTCGCCGTGGGGTAGCCGAGCTCGCGGCCGCGGTGGTCGCCGTGGACGACCGCACCCGTGACGCGGTGGGGGCGCCCCAGGATCTGGGCCGCGTGGTCGACGTTGCCGCCGAGCAGCTCGGCGCGCAGCTGCGTCGAGCTCCAGCGGGCGCCCTCGGTCGCGCCCTCGCCGATGTCGTCGAGCGCGACGACCTCGAAGCCGTGCGCTCCGCCGAGCTCGCGCAGGGTGTCGACGTCGCCGGAGTTGCGCACCCCGAAGCGGGTGTCCTTGCCGACGACGACCGCGCACGCCCCGAGCGCGTCGACGAACGTGCCGCGGACGAACTCCTCGGGCGTCTGCTGGGCGAACTCGCGGGTGAACTCGATGACGAGCACCGCGGCGAGGCCGACCGACTCGAGCGCGTCAAGACGCTGCTCGAGCGACATGACGGCCGCCGGCGCACGGTCGGGGTAGAGCACGGCGATGGGGTGCGGCTCGAAGGTCACGGCGACCGGCAGCGCGTCACGGTCGGCGGCCTCGCGCACGACGCGCGTCAGAACCTCTCGGTGCCCGCGGTGCACCCCGTCGAAGTTGCCGAGGGTGACGACGGTGGCCCCGAGGTCGGCCGGGATGTCGTCGAGTCCGTACCAGCGCTGCACGGCGCCCACTGTAGTGGCCACGCCGGAGCGGCCGTCCGACGGCTCGGGTACGGGCATCAGGCACCCGCTCCGGACGCGGCGAAGACCACCTTGGCCCGGGCCGTGGCCCGGGTCTCGTCCAGAACGGCGACGAGGCGTCCGTCGGGGTCGATCGCGGCTACGGCGTCGGAGCCGGCCACGACGCTCGGGATGCGCTGGCCGTAGCCGAGTGCGACGGCCTCCTGGGCCGAGACCTCGTGCACGGGCAGCTGCGCGCGGGCCGCCTCCGCGATCGGGAGCAGGGGTATGCCGTCCGGCCCGTCGGTCTCCGACGTGGCCGTCAGTGCCTCGAGCGACATGGCGTCCTCGAGCCCGAACCGGCCCACCCGCGTGCGCCGCAGCGCCGTCAGATGGCCCCCGACGCCGAGCGCGGCGCCGAGGTCGCGGGCGAGCGCTCGCACGTAGGTGCCCGACGAGACGTCGACCTCGACCTCGACGTCGACGACGTCGATGGCCGGACCGACCTCGGGCGTCGCCGTGGCCGGGCGGACCGCGAGCACGTCGAAGCGGCTCACCGTCACCGGACGCGCAGGCAGCTCGACCGTGTCGCCCTGGCGCACACGGGTGTAGCTGCGCACGCCCTTGACCTTGATCGCGCTGACGGCGCTCGGCACCTGCTCGATGTCGCCCGTGAGCGCTGCGACGGCGGCGGGCAGCGCGGCCTCGAGGGCCGGCACGTCGTCGACGCCCAGCGCCGCGGTCGTCTCTCCCTCGGCGTCGTCGGTGAGGGTCGCCATGCCGAGACGGATCGTCGCGGCATACGACTTGTCGCAGCCGACGAGGAAGGTCAGCAGCTTGGTGCCCCGGTCGACGCCGAGCACGAGGACGCCGGTGGCCATGGGGTCGAGCGTGCCCGCGTGGCCGACCCTGCGGGTGCCGCAGAGCCGGCGCGCACGCGCCACGACGTCATGGCTCGTCCAGCCGGCCGGCTTGTCGACGACGAGCAGGCCTCCCGAACGGTCGGTCATCGTGCGTCGACGTCCGCGTCCACCTCGGCGTCCACGGTGTCGTCGCCATCGGTGTCCTCGGCCTCGGAGCGGTCGACCGGCTTGCGGTACGGGTCGGCGTCTCCCGCGGGCTTGGCGTTCGCCGCAGCGCGGGCGAGCTCCTCGTCCCGGGCACGCGTCTGGGCCACGAGGTCCTCGAGGTGCGCGGCGCCCTCGGGCAGCGCGTCGGCGATGAACTCGATCGACGGCGTCAGGCGGATGCCGATGCCCTTGCCGACGGCGGAGCGGATGCGGCCCTTGTTGGCCTCGAGGACGTCGGCCGTGGCCTGGCGGTCCTCGTTGCTGCCGAAGACGGTGTAGAAGACCGACGCCTGCTGGAGGTCGCCCGTGACGCGGGCGTCGGTGATGGTGACGAACCCGAGTCGTTCGTCCTTGAGCCGGAACTCGAGGTACTCGGCGACGATGACCTTGATCCGGTCGGCGATCTTGCGGGCGCGGGCGGGGTCAGCCATGACTACCTCTGCTTTCGTGTGACGTGCGGTCGGACCGGTCGAGCCGGCCCGACGTGGTGTTCACCCTAGTAGCGGGCCGCGGACGGCCCACATTCCCCGGCTGCGTCCCGGGGCGTCCGCGGGCCGGGTGGCGCCGAGCGGACGGCGACGGCGCCGACCCCCGTGGGGGCCGGCGCCGTCGGTCGTGTCGCGAGCTCAGGCTCGCGGCTTCTCACGCATCTCGTAGGTGGCGATGAGGTCACCGAGCTGCAGGTCGTTGTACGACCCGAGGTTGATACCGCACTCGAAGCCGTCGCGGACCTCGGTGACGTCGTCCTTGAAGCGGCGCAGACCGGCCACCTCGACGTTCTCGGACACGACGACACCGTTGCGGGTGATGCGGGCCTTGGAGCCACGCTTGATCTCGCCGCTGCGCACGATCGAGCCGGCGATGTTGCCGAACTTGCTCGAACGGAAGATCTCGCGGATCTCCGCCGTGCCGAGCTCGACCTCCTCGAACTCCGGCTTGAGCATGCCCTTGAGCGCCGCCTCGACCTCGTCGATGGCCTGGTAGATCACCGAGTAGTAGCGGATCTCGACACCCTCGCGCTCGGCGTAGTCGGCGTTCTGGCCCTCGGCCCGAACGTTGTAGCCGATGATGATGGCGTTCGAGGCCATCGCGAGGTTGATGTTGTTCATCGTGATCGCGCCGACCCCACGGTCGATGATGCGCAGGTCCACGTCGTCGCCGACGTCGATCTTGAGCAGCGCGTCCTCGAGCGCCTCGACCGAGCCCGACACGTCACCCTTGAGGATGAGGTTGAGGGTCTCGACCTTGCCCGCGGCGAGGGCCTCGTTGAGGTCCTCGAGCGAGATGCGCTTGCGGGACTTGGCGAGCACGGCCTGACGGTCGGCTGCCTCACGCCGCTCGGCGATCTGGCGGGCTGTGCGGTCGTCCGGCGCCACGACGAACGTGTCACCGGCGCGCGGCACCGAGCTGAGACCGAGCACCTGGACCGGGCGGGACGGGCCTGCCTCGTCGACGTTCTGGCCGTGCTCGTCGAGCATGGCGCGGACGCGACCGTGGGCCGAGCCGGCGACGATGGAGTCACCGACGTGCAGGGTTCCGGTCTGGACGAGCACCGTCGCCGTGGCACCGCGACCACGGTCGAGGTTGGCCTCGATCGCGACGCCGCGAGCCTCCTTGTCCGGGTTGGCCCGGAGGTCGAGGGCCGCGTCCGCCGTGAGGAGGACCGCCTCGAGGAGACCGTCGATGTTCTGACCCTGGCGGGCCGAGACGTCGACGAACATCGTCTCGCCGCCGTACTCCTCCGCGACGAGGTTGTACTCGGTCAGCTGCTGACGCACCTTGGCCGGGTTGGCACCCTCGACGTCGATCTTGTTGACCGCCACGACGATCGGCACGTCGGCCGCCTGCATGTGGTTGAGCGCCTCGATGGTCTGCGGCATGACGCCGTCGTCCGCAGCCACGACGAGGATCGCGATGTCGGTCACCTTGGCACCACGGGCACGCATGGCCGTGAAGGCCTCGTGACCGGGGGTGTCGATGAAGGTGATCGCGCGCTCGACGCCCTCGTGCTCACGGTGGACCTGGTAGGCACCGATGTGCTGGGTGATGCCACCGGCCTCGCCGGCGACGACGTCCTCGTTGCGGATCGCGTCGAGCAGGCGGGTCTTGCCGTGGTCGACGTGGCCGACGACGGTGACGACCGGCGGACGGGCCTCGAGGTCCTCGTCGTCCTCACCCTCGATACCGGTCTCGAGGTCGATGTTGAAGGAGTCGAAGAGCTCCTTCTCCTCCTCCTCCGGGGAGACGACCTGGATGTCGTAGCCGAGCTCGGCGCCGAGCACCTTGAAGGTGTCCTCGTCGAGGGACTGCGTCGCCGTGGCCATCTCACCGAGGTGGAAGAGCACGGTGACGAGCGATGCCGGGTTGGCGTTGATCTTGTCGGCGAAGTCGGTCAGCGAGGAGCCACGACGGACACGGATGGTCGTCTTGCCGTCGCCACGGGGGACGGTGACGCCACCCAGGCTCGGCGCCTGCATCTGCTCGAACTCCTGGCGCTTGGCGCGCTTGGACTTGCGGCCTCGGACCGGACGACCGCCACCGCGACCGAAGGCACCTGCCGTCGAGCCACGACCGCCGCCGCCACCGCGGGGACCACCGAAGCCACCGGGACGACCGGGGGCACCACCGGGGCCACCACCGAAGCCGCCACGGCCTGCGCCACCACCGGGACCACCACGGCCCGGGCCACCGGCCGGGCGCTGACCCGGACGGCCGACGGTGCTGCGCTCCGGCATCATGCCGGGGCTCGGACGCGGGCCACCGGGACGCGGCGCGCCACCAGGAGCACCGCCCGGACGACCGCCTGCGGCAGCGCCGGGACGCGGAGCGCCACCGGGAGCGCCGGGACGCTGTCCACCGGGACCGCCCTGGCCGCCGGGACGCTGCTGCGGACGCGGCATGCCCTGGCTGGGGCTGAACGGGTTGTTGCCCGGACGCGGGCCGGCGTCGCCACCGGGACGCGGGGCGCGGGTCTGGCCCATGCCCTGGCTCGGGGCGAACGGGTTGTTGCCCGGTCGCGGCTGACCCGGACGGGGAGCCGGACGCGGGGAGGCCGGGACGCCGGAGGTCTGCTGACCACCGTCACGGCTGGACTGCACCCGACCGGGAGCGGACGCCGCCGGGGCTGCGGGAGCAGCCGGGGCCGGAGCCGCCGGGGCGGGAGCCTTGGGTGCCGGAGCCGAAGGTGCCGGAGCAGCCTTGGCGGGCGCCGGGGCCGCCGCGCGGGCCGCCGGTGCCGCGGGAGCGGCCGGCGCGGGGGCCGACGGCGCTGCTGCGGCGGGGCCAGCCGGCGCAGGGGCCGACGGCGCGGGGGCTGCCGGAGCAGCCTTCTGGGGGGCGGACGGAGTCGCGCCCTTGGGGGCGGCCTTGGGGGCCGCCGGCTTGTTGTCGCCGCCTGACGAGCCTTCCCTGGGGAAGGTCTCGATGATCTTGCGGACGACGGGGGGCTCGATGGTCGACGACGCCGACCGGACGAACTCTCCCTGGCTCTTCAAGTGTGCGAGCAGTGTCTTGCTCTCGACTCCGAGCTCCTTGGCGAGCTCGTAGACCCGGACCTTAGCCACATCTCTCCTGTTCCTGGTCCGGCCTGAACAGGAAGTGGCCGAACCGTGGGTTATTGCTGGGGCTTGCTCATCGCTGAGTACTCATCGGGTGCTCATAGCGTTTCAACCCGCCTTGTGGTTCGTTGACTGATCTCTGACTGATCCGGTGCAACCCGCAAGGGGCAGCACCAGTGCGTGCTACTCGTGCTGGACTCCGAGGTGTCGTGCCACCGCGCTCACGTCGACCGCGGCCTGCAGGCGCAGGGCACGTCCGAACGCCTTGCGGCGCACTGCCAGCTCGAAACAGTCGGGGGTCGGGTGCATCCATGCACCGCGTCCCGGCATCCGGTGCCGAGGGTCGGGGCGGAGCGTGACCGGGGGGTTGCCTCCGGCGTCTCCGTCCGTCACCGCGACCACTCGCAGCAGGGCCGACCAGCTATCCATTCCTCGACATCCCACACAGGTGCGGGACGGCTCAGCACGGAGTCCAGTCCGGTCGGCCACAGACAAGTCTACCGCGTCCGGGCGGCCGCCCGCTCCATGGGGGCCGCCTCCCGGCCGCTCAGACGTCGTCAGGGGTGGTCCCGGCGCCGCCACGGGGGCCGGACGCGGCCCCGGCCTCGGTGTCGGGCCGGATGTCGATGCGCCACCCGGTCAGCTTGGCCGCGAGGCGGGCGTTCTGGCCCTCCTTGCCGATGGCCAGGCTGAGCTGGTAGTCCGGCACGACGACGCGTGCCGCGCGGGCCGCCGCGTCGACGATCTCGACCGACTGGACCCGCGCCGGCGACAGCGCGGCCGCCACGAAGGTGGCCGGGTCGTCCGCGTAGTCGACGATGTCGATCTTCTCACCGCGCAGCTCGGTCATGACCGCGCGCACGCGCGCCCCCATCGGGCCGATGCAGGCGCCCTTGGCGTTGACCCCGGCGACCTTGCTGTGGACCGCGATCTTGGTGCGGTGCCCGGCCTCACGGGCCAGCGCCGCGATCTCGACGGTGCCGTCGGCGATCTCGGGCACCTCGAACTTGAACAGGGTGCGCACGAGGTTGGGGTGGGTGCGGCTGAGGCCCACCTGGGGCCCCTTGGGGCCGCGCTTCACGCTGACGACGAAGCACCGCAGGCGCTCGCCGTGGACGTACTTCTCGCCCGGCACCTGCTCGGCGAGCGGCAGGATCCCCTCGACGGTGCCGAAGTCGACGAGGACGTTCCGGGGGTCCTGGCTCTGCTGGATGATGCCGGAGATGACGTCGCCCTCACGGCCCTTGAAGTCGCCGAGGATCGCCTCGTCCTCGAGGTCGCGCAGTCGCTGGACGATGACCTGGCGGGCCGTCGATGCGGCGATGCGTCCGAAGCCCACCGGCGTGTCGTCGAACTCCGGACCGGGCTCGCCGCGCTGCGGGCGCTCGCCCTCCTCCGTCACGGGGAGCAGCTCGCCCTCCTCCCGGGCCCACACGATGACGTGGCCCGTCTTGCGGTCGAGCTCGACGCGGGCGATGCGCTGGCTGCCGTCGGTGCGGTGGTAGGCCACGAGCAGCGCCTGCTCGATGGCCGGGATGAGCACGTCGAGGCTGATGTCGCGCTCCCGTTCGAGGGCGCGCAGGGCTGCGAGATCGATGTCCATCAGTGGTCCCCTTCCAGGGCGGACGTCTCGTCCGATTCGTCGGTGTCGGGGTCGGCGTCGGTCTCGACGTCCGTCCCGAGGTCTGGGTCGGTGCCGGCGTCGGACCGCTTGAACTCGACCTGCACGGTGCCGCGGTGCACGGTGTCGAGCTCGAGGGTCAGCCGTCGCGCCGGCATCTTCTTCGTCGCGGCGACCTCGAGGGTGAGCGAGTCGGCGCCCACCTCGACGAGGCGGCCGGTGTCGCTGCCGCCCTGGTGGGCGACCTCGACGAGTCGGCCGACCTGGCGCCGGAGCTGGTCGCGCGAGGTGAGGCCACGGCCCACGCCGGGCGAGGACACCTCGAGGACGTAGGGCGCCTCGCCCATGACGTCGCTCGCGTCGAGCTCGTCGCTCACGGCCCTCGTCGCGTCGGCGACGGCGTCGAGCGACAGCGGCGGGACGGCGCTGGTCGTGTCGGCGACGTCGAGGTCGGCGATGTCGGAGTCGACGAGCACGCGCACGAGCCGCCGCTTGCCGGCGGGCGAGACGGAGACGTCCTCGACGACGAGCCCGAGGGGCGCGAGCACCGGCTCGAGCGTCGCTCTGATCTCCTGGGCCGTGCTCATCAGTCGACGCCTCCTGCTCTTCTCGAATGTCCGGCGCCGACACCCCGAAGGGCACGACGGACGCCGCGTGGCCTCCACTCTATCGGCGCCGGGGCGTCGTCGCCGACCGCCGGCCGCGTGCGAAGATCTCGGCATGGACGGCGACACCCGTGGACCCGGGTCACGGGTGATGGACGGCATGGGTCGTCCGCCTCGGCGTCTCTTCGCGCTGGGAGCCGGCGCAGCCGCCCTCGCCGTGCTCGTCGACCGGGGCCTTCGCCTCGACGTCCCGCCGCCTCCGCCGCCGGTGCCGACCCGGCGCCCCGCTCCCAACGAGGCCCTCCTGCTGCATGCCGTGGCCGACCTCTCGCGCGTCGTCGCGGCGGAGACGTCCGTCCTCGCGGGCGAGGCCGGCGGCGCCCTGGTCCGGCAGCTGCGCACGGTGAGCCGCGAGCAGCTCCGGGTCCTGCGCGGACGCCTGACCAACGCGGGCGTCCCGACCGCCGTCATTGCCGCAGCCGTGGCGCGGGGTCCGAGCGCGTCCCCGTCAGCAGCCCCGACAGCAGCCCCGACGGGCACGCCCACACCCGGGAGCACGGCCAGCCCCACCACCTCGGGGACCCCCGAGGCCGGTGCGCCCGTGCGCACCCGCGCGGAGCTGGCCGCGCTGCTCGACTCGCTCGACCGGGACGACTGGGCCGAGCTCGCCGCCGCGACGGCCGGCACCCGCGACCTGCTGGCGGCCGTCTGGTCCGAGCGCCTGGCCGGCGCCGTGCTGCTGGGCCGGGAGGTCGTGCTGGCCTCGCCCAGCACCGCCCGGCCAGCCGTGGTCGCCCGCACCCAGCCACTCGTCTACGCCTTCGAGGTCGTCGCCGCCCAGAGCGTCGGGGACCAGCGGCAGCAGGCCGAGGACACCCTCGAGGCCCTCGTCCGCCTCGAGATCGCCGTCTCGGGCACGAGCTCGACGACGCCCGCCGGCTGGGCCCTGCCCCATCCGGTCACCAGCCCGGACGCCGCCCGCCGCCTCGCGACCGAGACGCTGTCGTCGGCGCTGGACGCCTCGACCGAGCTCATGGGGACACGCCCTGACGCGGCCACCCTCGAGGACGTGGCCCGCTGGAGCGCCCACCTGCAGGCACTCGCCGTCGACTGGCGCGTGCCCCTGACCGCCTTCCCGGGAGCCTCGGCATGAGCTACGACCCTATGTACGACCTCATCCCCGCCCACTTCGCCCATGCCGTCAGCGCCTACGAGCCCGACGGGCACGAGTCGGGTGACGACTGGCTCGACGCGCTCCCCGGTCTCATCCGCGACCTGCTCGCCGAGTGGGAGCTCGAGCCCATCGGTCGCAGCTCGAGCGGCGTCTGCGCCGTCGCCATCCCGGTGCGCCTCCTCGGCGCGGGACGTGACGTCGTCGGGGTCAGCGGCGAGGGGGTCCTCAAGATCTCCTGGCCCCACCGCGAGGCGGCTACCGAGCATCTCGCCCTGCAGACGTGGAACGGCCACGGCGCCGTGCGCCTCGTGCGCGCCGATCCGTCGCGCTTCGCGTTGCTGCTCGAGCGGCTGCACACCCGAGACCTGACGCGTGTCGACATCGACGAGGCGTGCGGGGTCATCGGCGACCTCCTCGGCGTCCTGCGGCGACCGCCACACCCACGCGTCCCCAGCCTCACGGCATACGCCCTCCGTCAGGCCGACGAGCTGCGCGCCGCACCCGCGGTGCTGCCGCGTCGCTACCTCGACCAGGCGGCGGCACTCGCCAAGGAGCTCACCGACCGCGCACCGTCCGAGGACCGCCTGCTGCACACCGACCTGCACTACACGAACGTGCTCGCCGCCTACCGCGCCCCCTGGGTGGCCATCGACCCCAAGCCGATGGCCGGCGACCCCGCGTTCGAGGTGGCGCCCGCGCTGTGGAACCGCGCCGACGAGCTCGGCACGGGATCGGAGGTGCGGTGGTCCCTGCGCCGACGCCTCGAGATCATCTGCGAGCGGGCCGGTCTCGACGAGGGACGCGCCCGGGCGTGGACCATCGTCCGAGAGGCCGACAACGCCCTCGACGCCGCCGAGGGGCTCGCCGCGAGCCCGGCCGACGACGCGTGGGCGCACGACCGGATCAGCCTCGCGGTGACGATCATCAAGGCGATGAACGACTGACGTCGGGGCCCGTCGCGACCGTGCGCGACGGGTCGGATCAAATCGTTTCGACTCCGACGGTCGGACGCCGTAGCCTGTGTCGCGCTCCCCCCTTCGTTGTCGAAAGGCACTCGCATGCCTCGCCTTGCCATGCCCACCTCCCGCGACCGTCGCGCGGCCCCGCCGACGCCGGCCCGCGAGATCGCGCGCATCGCCGTGCCGGTGAGCATGGAGTTCGTCCTCATGCTGGTGCTGAACTTCGTCAACCAGATCGTCGTGGGCAGCCTCGGCGCCACGGCCATCGCGGCCGTCGGCTTCTCCAACAGCCTGACCTTCATCCTCGCCGTGACGCTCGGCTGCCTCGGGACGTCGGTGAGCATCCTCGTGGCCCGTGCGCACGGCGCTGGGCGGCGTGACGCCCTCGACCACACCGTGACGGCGGCGCTGCTCGTGGCCGTCGGTCTCGGTGTCGTCGTCTCGCTCGTGCCGTGGTTCTTCGCCGACCACCTCATGGGTCTCGTCGGCGCGTCGCCCTCGGTCGCCGCAGCGGGCACCGACTACTTCCGGCTCACCGTCCTCGCGACGCTGCCCGTCATGCTGAGCGCGATCCTGTCGGGCGTGCTGCGCTCGGCCGGACGGCCGACGAGCCCGATGATCGCGACGATGGTCACGGTCGTCGCCAACTCGGTGATCGCGTACTCCCTCGTCGTCGGCCTCGGCCCGCTGCCCTCGCTCGGCGTCGCGGGCGCCGGCTGGGCCACCCTCGTCACCGCCGTCGCCAAGGCCCTCATCCTGCTGTGGATGACCTACGGTCGCCACGGCGTCGTGGGCTGGAGCCTGCCCGACAGCCTCCGCCAGTGGCGGGCCGTCATCGTGCCGCTGTTCGTCCTGGCCCTGCCGCTCGGCGTCACCGAGCTGTTCTGGACCGTCGGGACGTTCCTCTACAACGTCGTCTTCCAGCAGCTCGGCGACGAGGCGCTCGCCGCCGCCCAGATCGTCACGACCCTCGAGGGCGTCTTCGTCGTCGGCAGCATCGGCCTGATGAGCGCCACGACGACCCTCGTGGGTCGTTCGGTCGGGCGCGGGGACGTCGCCGACGCGATGGCCTGGGTGCGCCGCCTGACGCGCGCCGGCATCGGGACGGCCGTCGTCTTCGGCGTGCTCTTCGCGGTGTCGGTGCTGCTCCTCGACGTCCTCTTCGGCGAGGCCGGTCGCGACGTGCGCACGATGGCCGGCGTCGGCATCCTCATCAACGCCGCCTTCCAGGTGGTCAAGGTGCGCAACATGATCGTCGGCGCGGGCGTGCTCCCCAGCGCGAACGACGTGCGCGGCGTCATCATGGGCGACGTCGTCGGTGCCTTCGCCATCGGGCTGCCGCTCGCCGTGGTCCTCGGGCTGCACACTCCGCTCGGCTACGTCGGGATCTTCGTCGCGCGCATCCTCGAGGAGCTGGCCAAGCTCGCGATCTTCACCTGGCGCGCCAAGCGGGTGCGCTGGGACGTGCTCGTCGCCAAGGCGGCGCGACCGGCCAGCCCCGCACAGCCTCAGGACGTGACGACGAGCTCCTGACGCATGCCGCTCGCGTAGTGGTTCTGCAGGTTGCAGACCAGCTCGTAGTGGCCGGGCGGCAGGGTGAGCGTGACCCAGCCGACGCTGCCCGACGTGATGCCGTCGCCCTCGCCGGCCGCGCACGAGGCCGACGCCTCCCCCAGGCTCCCGGCCTCGTCCACCGTGCCGTCGGACCGGACGACGCGCTGACCCGCCTCGGCCCCGGGGGCCAGCGGCAGGACGACGAGCTCGTGGGTGCGCCATCCGGTGTTGTCCACCACGATGCTGACCCGACCGGTGCGGACCGTCGTGGGCGCTGCGCTGAGCAGCATGTGCGAGCCCATCGGGGCCACCCCGCCCATCATCCGCGACATCCCCATGTCGACGAGGGTCACCATGACGCGTTCCGCGGCCAGGTCGGTGGGGGCGGCGCACGACAGCGGCGCCGCCAGGTGCGCGCCCGGGGTCGGCGTCGCGCGCAGACCGTTCATGCCGCCACCCATAACACTGCCCATGCCACTGCCGGGGGTCATCGACACGGTGGTCGTCGAGCACCCGGCGAGCACCACGCCGGCTGCGAGCGCGGTCGCCCAGCCACGACGCCGACCCCGGTTGCGAGCACGTCCTGCCATACGACGAACCTAACCCCGGGGGGTATGGTCGGCGCCCGGTTGTGACGCACCAGTCGTCCGTCTCCGGCCGGCGTGCGCGAGAGTGGATCCATGCCCAACCGCCTCGGAGCCGCCACCAGCCCGTACCTGCTGCAGCACCGGGACAACCCGGTGGACTGGCAGGAGTGGGGCGAGGAGGCCTTCGCCGAGGCCCGCGCGCGCAACGTGCCCGTCCTGCTGTCCGTCGGCTACGCCGCCTGCCACTGGTGCCACGTCATGGCGCACGAGTCGTTCGAGGACGAGGCGGTGGCCGCGGCGCTCAACGAGCGCTTCGTGTCGGTCAAGGTCGACCGCGAGGAGCGACCCGACATCGATGCCGTCTACATGTCCGCGGTGACCGCGACCACGGGCCACGGCGGGTGGCCCATGACGGTCTTCCTCACGCCCGAGGGAGAGCCGTTCTTCTGCGGGACCTACTTCCCGCGTGACCACTTCCTGCGCGTCCTGACCGCGCTCGACGAGGCGTGGCGCACCCGTGAGGAGGAGGTGCGCGCGTCGGGCACGCACATCGCGACCAGCCTGGCCGACGCCCTCCAGCCCCCGAGACCGTATGCCGTCGAGCCCCGCGCGCTGTCCGGCGCCGTCGACCTGCTGGCCCGGCAGTTCGACCGCACGGCAGGCGGATTCGGGGGCGCCCCCAAGTTCCCACCGTCGATGGTCCTCGAGTTCCTGCTCCGGCACCACGCTCGCACCGGGGAGACCTCGTCCCTCGAGATGGCGTCCCGCACGCTTGAAGCAATGGCCCGCAGCGGCCTCTACGACCAGCTCGCCGGGGGCTTCGCGCGCTACGCCGTCGATGCCGGCTGGGTCGTGCCGCACTTCGAGAAGATGCTCTACGACAACGCCCTCCTGCTCCGCGCCTACACGACGTGGTGGAAGGTGTCCGGCGCCCCCCTGGCCCGACGGGTCGTCCTCGAGACGGTCGACTTCCTCCTTCGCGACCTCGCGACCGGCGGGGGCGGCTTCGCCTCGTCGCTCGACGCCGACGCCGACGGCGTCGAGGGGCTGACGTATGCGTGGACGCCCACGCAGCTCGCCGACGTCCTCGGCGACGACGGGCCCCGTGCGGCAGAGCTGTTCGGCGTCACGCCGGAGGGCACCTTCGAGCACGGCATGTCGACCCTGCAGCTCAGGTCCGAGCCCGGCGACCGCGGCTGGTTCGACGACGTCCGCTCCCGCCTCCTGACGGCCAGGGCCGCACGGCCGCAGCCCGGGCGCGACGACAAGGTCGTCACCTCGTGGAACGGCCTCGCGATCGGTGCGCTCGCCGATGCCGGTGCCGCGTTCGACCGGGCGGACTGGGTGCGGGCTGCCTCCGCCTGCGCCGCGCACGTGCTCGACGTCCACGTCGTCGACGGCGAGCTGCGACGCGCCTCCCGCGACGGTCGCGTCGGCGCGGCCCGGGCCGTGGCGGACGACCACGGCAACCTCGCTGAAGGACTGCTGGCGCTCCACCAGGTCACCGGCGACGGCCGCTGGCTCGACGCGGCCCGCCAGGTGCTACAGCTGGCCGAGGACTTCGCCGCCGACGACGGCGGCTTCCACGACACGGCCCGCGCCGCCGAGCCCCTCTACCTGCGTCCACGCAGTGCTGCCGACAACGCGGAGCCGGCGGGGCAGTCCTCTCTCGCGGGGGCGCTCGTGACCCTGGGCGCAGTGACCGGGGACCCCGAGGCCCTCGACGCCGGCGCCCGGGCGACCGCCGCCGGGCTCGGCCTGGCGGTCCGCGAGCCCCGCTTCGGCGGCTGGTCCCTCGCCGTCGCGGAGGCACTCGTCTCGGGTCCGTTGCAGGTCGCGGTCGTCGGCTCCGGGGCTGACGCCGACGCCCTCGAGCGGGTGGCGCGGCGCTCCCCCAGCCCGGGACTCGTCGTCGTCCGCGGCGCGTCGGATGCGCCGGGGGTCCCGCTCCTCGCCGGACGCCCGCTCGTGGACGGCCACCCGGCGGCATACGTCTGTCGTCACATGGTGTGCGAGCTGCCGACGACGGACCCCGAGGTGCTCGTCGAGCAGCTGCGGGCCGGCCGGCCATCGGCCGACGGGTGAGGCGCGAACCGCCCATCTTGCGGATCTGTTCGGCCAAACCCGTGCATTCTGCAAGAATCGCCGCATGATGGGCTCCGCACGCACCGCAGTCGTCGTCGAGGACGACGACGACATCCGTGAGCTCATCACGCACAGCCTGACGATGCAGGGCTTCGCGGTGTCCACCGCGTCGTCCGGGCAGGCCGGTCTCGAGCTCGTCGTCGCCACGGACCCCGACCTCGTCACCCTCGACCTCGGGCTCCCGGACCTCGACGGCATCGAGGTGTGCCGCCGGGTCCGCGACGTGAGCCAGGCCTACGTCGTCATGATCAGTGCGCGCACCGACGAGATCGACCGCCTCATGGGCCTCGAGATCGGCGCCGACGACTACCTCACCAAGCCGTTCAGCCCTCGCGAGCTCCAGGCCCGCGTCAACGCCATGTTCCGCCGTCCCCGCACGGGAGGGTCCAACGGCGCCGCCGACGGAGCCGGCCCTGTCGCCCCGGTCCCGGCTCCTGCCACGGAGGGTGCGCCCCGAGCGGCGGAGTCGAGCGTCGACGCGGAGCACCCGCTCGTGCGCCACGGCCGCATCGCGGTCGACCCGGAGGGTCGCGTCGTCACGGTCGACGAGCAGGAGGTCGACCTCACGCGCACCGAGTTCGACCTGCTCACGACCCTGCTCAGCGCTCCGCGCCGGGTGTGGTCGCGTGCGGTGCTGCTCGACAGCCTCTGGGGGCCGGGATGGTCGGAGGAGCACCTCGTCGAGGTGCACGTCGGCAACCTGCGCCGCAAGCTCAGCCGCCTGGGCCCGGACGGCACGCGCGCCCCGATCCGGACCGTCCGCGGCGTGGGCTACCGCATGGAGGAGCCCGACGCCTTCTGACGTCCGGGCGGGCCGGGCCCGGCGCCCTTGGAGCGGCGGACGGGGCGGAACACGTCAGACTGATGGACCGGTCAGACCGGGCTCTCGACGGCTCCGTCGAGGTGCTCGCACAGCGCTTGGCGCGCTCCCGTCGCGAGAGCGAGCATCGAGGCACCGCGCTCGCGCGCCAGATCGTGCTCGCCGCGGCGCACGGCGTCGATGACGCACCGGACGGCCGACTCGAGCCGGACGAGTCCGACGGTGGCCGAGGAGACGCGAAGGCTCAGCAGGACGTCCATGGCGGCGACCTCGTCGCGGCGGTCCAGAGCGGTGGCGGCGCGTGTCAGTCGCGCCTCGAGCATCCGCAGGTAGGTCTGTGCGATGGAACGGGCGAGCTCTTCGCTCTCCAGCTCCGAGGCGAGGCGCGTCAGCGCGCCCGGGTCGAGCTCCTCTGCCGTGAGTCCGGGACAGACCGGGCCCACGAGCAGCTCAGCGGCCACGTTCGGCGCCGATGACGCCTCGGGCGGGGGAGCTCTCGCGGCGCGGACGCCCTGCGACGAGCTGGATCGGGGCGGGCCGGCCTCCCACCAGGTGGCCCGCCCCGTTCCTGCTACCTCCCCCCCACGGAGTCCTCGAGTGGGCCCGCCGTCCGGGGCGGGCGCCGGGGCCGCGCTCCTTCACTGCAGGGTCAGTGTCGGTGGTGGCGGTCATGGCGCTCCTCTCCCCGGATCGGCGGGCACTCGCCCGAAGGTCTCTGTGTCAGCCGGCGGTCCCCCGACCGCTCCTGCTGACAGAGACGACTCTGCCGGGCCAACTGCAAGGGCCGAAGCCCGTCGCACGCATGGTTTGCGCAAGAAACTCGCAAGCCCGTTCCGCTTCGCTACGCCGTGCTCCTTTTGTCCTTGCGCCTCGGACTCAGAGGGCGGTGGAGAGGTAGTCCGTGGCGCTCGTGGCGAAGGCCTCGCTCGTGCGCTCCGAGCCGACGAAGAGCGCTGTCGCCCAGATGTCGGCCCACAGCAGAGTGGGCCCCGTGACGGTCACCGACCCCAGGCGCCCGACGAGCTCGCGCGAGTGCGGGTCGTAGAGGTGCGCTCCCCGCGCCGCGGTCCCGGACGTCGCCACCGCTCCCCGCGCGAGGGTCAGGGTGCTCGCGATCCGCTGCCGGTCGAGCGGGTCCTCGACACCGACGCGCCACACGATCGCATCTGGCCCGGTCGTAGGCATGTCGGGGTGGGCGCCGATGAGGATGTCCCCACCGGCGTTGATGCAGAAGGAGATCCGCTCGAGCGACCGCATCGGCACCGAGGCGCGGTCGACGGCCCACCCCTTGACGAGGCCGGTCGGGTCGAAGGCGAGGTCGCCGTCACCCGTGGGCAGGAGCGTCGTGAACGCTCCCTTCGTCACGACCTCGGCCTCCTGCCCGATGCGCAGCGCCTCCTCGACGAGCGGGCTGCACTGCGACACCTGGACCTCCTCACGGCGCAGGCGCATGAGGTCGGAGTCGTCGCGGTAGGTCGAGAAGATCGAGTCCATCTCGCGCAGGATCCGGAAGGCCTCCGCGACGGCCTGCTGCGCCTCGGGCCGGTCGACGTCGTCGCCGCGCAGGTGGATCGAGATCGGCATCCCCATGATCTGCTCCACCCAGGCGCGCCGGGCCGGCGCGGGAGCCGCGCCCGGTTGCGCGGGCAGCGGGGGACGTATGCCCTGCACGGGCTCCAGGGGCTGGAGCGGCAGGACGGGCTTGGTGGAGGGGACGGGCTGGCTGGGGGTCGCGGGTCGGCTCATGGTGGGCTCCTCGGTCGCCTGTCTCAAGAGTGCCTCACAGGTTGGCCTGGTCGATGGCGGACTGCAGGGACTGGGTGTAGCCGTCCCACGTGTAGGTCGCACCGGACACCACGTCGATCCGGGCCGACTGGGCGGCAACGGCCTCCTGGTTGTAGACCGGGACGGCCTCGGAGTTGATCATCTGGTCGTGACGGTCGTTCCACGGGACCTGGAGCACCTCGGCCGCGGTGATCTTGCCGTCCTTGACGGTGATCTGGACCTGGACGTTGCCGTAGCGCGTCATGACCGCGTCACCGGCGTACGTCTTGGTCGCTGACGACGAGCCGGACGAGCCGGACGAGCCCGACGAGCCCGACGAGCCGCTCGGCGTCGCGGAGGTGCCGGTCGGCTGCTGGCCCGAGGAGTCGGTCGCCGACGCCGACGAGGATCCCGACGTGGAGCCGGTGCTGTCCGAGGTCTTGCTCGTGGTCGTCACCGTCCGGGTCTCGGCTGCCACGAGGGCGGAGGAGCTGCGCGAGGTGCTGTAGCTGAAGAGGAGGACGAGCACGGTCAGGGTGCTCATGGCCCAGAGGACGATGCGTCGCATTGGGGGCTCGATTCGTTCGGGGCGGATGCGGGGCGGATGCGGGGGCGTACGTCGCGTCGTCGCGGGTCCGCTCGGGTCGAAGGGTCAGTAGGTGAAGCGTTCGTGGTGCACGGCCTCGGGCGGCACGCCGGCCTCGTGGGCGGCGGTGATGACGGTGTCCATCCAGGCGGGGTTGCCGCACACGTAGACGTCGCGCTCGGCGATGTCGGGCACGATCCGGGTCAGGGCCTCGGCGTCGGTGAGGTGGCTCGACTCGACGGGCAGCCAGCTGGCACGCTCGCGGTTGCGGTGGCCGACGACGGCGACGACGCGGCCGCCCTTGGCGCGGGTGAGGTCGAGCAGCTCGTCGGCGAGCACGATGTCGGCCTGGCTGCCGACGCGGTAGATGACGACGACGCCGTCCGGTGCTGCTGGCAGCTCCTCGAGGAGGGCACGCAGCGGGGTGATGCCGATCCCGGCGCCGATGAGCACGGCCTTGTCGCGCGTGCGGACCCCGGCGTGAAGTCGTCCATAGGGCCCTTCGACGACGACCTTGGTGCCGGGCCGGAGCGTGGCGAGCCGGGCGCTGGAGGATCCGACGGCCTCGGCCGTGATGCGGAGCGAGCGGCCGTCCGGCGCGGCGGACAGGGAGTAGGGGTTGCCTCGCGTCCAGCCCGGACCGTCGAGGAAGCGCCACTGGAAGAACTGACCGGCGCGGACGGGCAGTCGGTCGAGTCGGCGCCCCGTCATGACGACCGACGTCACGGTGGGGGTCTCGGCGACGACCTCGGAGACCACCAGGCGGTGGCGACGGGACCGGACGAGCGGCAGCCCGATGCGGTAGACGAGGACGGCGACGAGCGCGAACGCGTACAGCCCCCACCAGAAGACGGTGGCCGTGACACTCGACGTGAAGTCCTGTCCGGTCCACAGCTGGTGCGGCAGGGCGAGCCCGGCGCCGAGGTAGGCATAGAGGTGCAGCAGGTGCCACGACTCGTAGCGCAGCCTCGCGCGCGCCTTCTTCACCGAGGTCACGACGACCATGACGAGCGCGACGGTGCCGGCGAGGGCGAGGAGCATGCCCGGCGAGTGCAGCACCTGGTCGACGAACGTCGCGATGACGCCCAGGTCGGTGCCGGCGCTGTAGCCGACGGTCGTGAGCACGATGTGGGCGACCATGAGGTTGAACGAGGTGAAGCCGACGAGCCGGTGCACGCGGGCGAGCTCGTCCTGGCCCCAGGCCTGCTCGACGAACGGGATGCGCGCCATGAGCAGCACCTGCAGGAGCATGAGCACCGAGGCGACGAGACCCGTGAGGCGACCGATGTTGATGAGGCTCTCACCGAGCGTGCCGAAGGCGGTCAGTCCCCCGCCGGCCACCCAGAGGGCGACGACGAACAGCGTGACGCCCCAGGCGAACACGGCGGACGCGTCCCGCAGCCAGCGGGGCGTCGGGGCGAGGGCCTGGCGCCGCGACGCGGCCGGCACCGAGAGGTCGCGGCTCTCGGAGAGGGCGAGTGAGGTCATGGCACTCAGGTTCGGCGCAGATCCTGTGCGTGTGCTGTGTCACGAGGATGTCACGCGTGTGAGTCCCCGGCCCCCTCGGGTGTGGGGGTGGGTCGCCAGCGAGAGAGGTCGGTCGCGCGGGGCTCGACCCCGAGCTGCTGACGCAGCAGGTCCGTGCCGAAGATCCGGCTCACCGCGAGGTGGGAGACGGCGTATGCCGTGAGCAGCGGTGGCGTGGATGCGCGCAGGAGGCGTGCGGCGCCTTCCAGGGCGAGCGCCGCGGCCCACGCGGTGGGTGCACCGGTGAACAGCGGTCGTTCGGTCCAGCCGTTGGCGGTGGCCACCCCGGCGGCGACGGCGGCCAGCGGGAGTGGGTCCGCGTCCGCGACATTGAGGACCGTTGCGTCGCAGGGGATCTCGCAGGCCGCGACCGCCGCCTCGGCGACGAGCCGGACGTCGGTGAGGTGGACGAGGGTGTCGGGGTCGCCGGGGCAGAACAGTCGGCCCCGTCGGCGTGCCCGGGCCAGTCTCGGCAGGAGCGTCGGGTCCCCGGGGCCGTGCACGGCATGGGGCCGCAGCACGACGGTGCGGGGACGGTCGAGCACGAGCCGCTCCTGGACCGCCTTGGCCCGGGAGTACGCCGACAGGTGGCGCCGGGTCGGTGCGACGTCCTCGGTCAGGACCTCCCGGGGAGGTCGAGGGGCCCGGAGCGGGTAGACGCTGCACGACGAGACGAGCACGACCCGTGCGGCGGGCCAGGTCGAGAGGACGGCTTGCGTGCCCCCGACGGTCACGGCCTGGTGCACGGCCCACGGGTCCCACTCGTCGACGTGCGCTGCCGCATGGACCACGACGTCGACGTTCGGCGCGTCCGGCAGCGCTCCGCTCGTGAGGTCCCACTGTCGGTGCTCGAGGCCCGGACGCGAGGCGACGGGGCGTCGGCTCAGGGCGAGCACGTCGTGTCCTCGCGCCAGCAGGAGGTCGAGGACCGCTCCCCCGACGAAGCCGCTGGCCCCCGTGACGGCCACCCTCATGCCGGCGCTTCCTCACGCCTGCTGTCCACGAGGCCACGCAGGGCCTCGAGGTCGACGCCCGCCGAGCGCCCCCGGCGCGGCACCTCCGCGACCGTGACGACCTCGTCTGGACGCCAGGCGTCGTCCGCGAGTCCCGACCAGGCACGCAGCACGAGGCGCGACAGGGTGGCAGCCTCCGTCTCCGGCGACCCCGCACGGACCGGGACCACGGCCAGGACGACGCGCTCGTCCCCCGTCACGGGGTGGGCGACCCCGACGAGGGCGCAGTCGGCGATGGCGTCCCCGAGCCGGTCGAGCAGCAGCGGCTCGACGAGCTCGGGGTAGATGTTGGCCTGCCCCCGGATGATCATGTTCTTGGACCGCCCGGCGAGCAGCAGCGTGCCGTCGGGGCCGAGCTCGCCGAGATCGCCGGTGCGCACCTCCTCGGTCGGCGACTCACCCGCGAGGCGGTGGCGGGCCTGCGGGGCACGGACGACGATCTCGCCGACACCGTCGCGGTCGGGGGTCTCGATGCGCACCGTGACCCCCGGCAGCGGGGGTCCGAGGCAGGTGCGGCCCGGCGGCGACGCGAGCACCTGATCCCCGGTGGCGACGGCGACGGGGAGGGCCTCGGTCAGCCCGTAGACCGCCCGCACGGACACGCCGGGAGCGAGCGAACCCAGTCGACGGACGGTGACCGGCAGGACGGGAGCGCCGCCCATGCCGAGCTGTCGGATCGCCGGCGGCAGCCCACGGGACGCGGCGGCCAGCATCTTGGTCGGCACGGCATACGCGTGGGTCGCCCGCTCGCGCTCGGCCTGGCGCAGCCAGGCCCGCGTCGTGGCTGTGACGGGCGGCAACGACCACGTCGCTCCGGCGAGGAGTGTCGGCAGCCCGATCATGAGCTGGTCGGTGTGCATCACGACACGCTCGTCGAGCTCGAGGGCCATGACGGCGGCCTCGATGCCGGCAGAGAGCGAGCGCAGGGTGTGCACGACCGCACGGGGCGCGGCCGTCGTCCCGGACGTGAACACGACGAGCGCGTCGCGTGCCGGATCCCCCACGGCCGCAGGCGGACTGCCGGTCGGAAGCTGCTCCCAGCGCGTCGCCGACCTCGGCACACCGGGCAGGCGCGGGCCGGTGACGACGTGGACCAGCCCCGGCGTCGACAGGTCCGGCAGCTGCAGCCCCGATGTGGCCGGCAGCCGCGCGAGCAGGGACGACAGCGGCCGGTGGGTGGCGGCGTGCACGACGGTGTCGGCGACCGCCCCGCGCACCGGCACGGTCCGGCGGCGCACGTCGAGCAGCGCCTCGCCGGCTCCGGGGTCGGCCACGACGACGACTCCCCCGGCGAGGACGACCCCCAGGGCTGCGGACACGGCCCGCGGCGAGGGCCGGACGGCCAGCAGCACGCCCTCCCCGGCGGCGAGACCGCGGGACGCGAGATGTGCGGCGACGCGCGTGACGTCCGCGCCGAGCTCGCCGAACGTCACCGACCGGCCCCGGTGGTCGCGGATGGCCACGCGACGTGGTGACTCGCCGGCCCTCGCGAGGATCGTCGTGACGAGGTCGTCGCGAGGGGTCACGCCGCCCGGTCCGATCGGCTCGGCCCTGCCGGCCGCGCCAGACGGTCGACCTGACGCCCGTTCGGCGTCCGCACGGTCAGCTCTGCGTAGCGCGGCACGAGGACGCGACGGGCGGCCCGGCGCGACGAGACGACGAGCCCCTGCTCGCCGGCCACGTCGAGCAGCATCGCGGTCATCGCGCGCAGCTCGGCGAGGGCGAGCGGAGCCCCGAGGCAGAAGTGGCTGCCGGCACCGAACCACAGGTGGCGCAGGTCGCCCGTGGCCGCGCGACCTGGGTCGAAGCCGCCCTCGCGCCGGGTCGCCCACCAGAGCAGCACGACGACGCGTTCGTCGGCGCGCACGCGGACCCCGCCGAGGTCCGTGACACGCACGCACCGGCGCAGGGTCGCGAGGCTCGGCGTCGTCATGCGCAGGCCTTCGGCGACGACTGCGTCGACGTCGTGGGAGAGGACCCGTCCGGGAGCGAGGAGGTCGGCGTCGGCGAGCTGGCCGGCGATCCGCGGGAACGCACTGCTGACGGTGCCCGTGCCCGTGAGGAAGAGTGCTGCGGCGAGGGACCGGGCGTCGTCGAGCGAGGCGCCCTGGCGTGCCAGTCGGCCCATGACGGTGTCGGGTCCCTTTGCCGCGTGGGCGGACTCGGCCGCGTCCTGCACGACGGCGAGCGCGGCACGCGCCCGGCGGACCGCACCTTCGTCGAACCCGCGGGTGCGCCAGCTGACCATCGACTCGATGGCATCGCTCGCCTCCAGCAGCGTCGCAGGTGGAGTGGCGGGGTCGAGCCCGACGACGACCCCGATGGCCGCGGCCGACACCTCGCGCGCGAGCCGGACGACGTCGAGGTCCTCACCCGCCCTCAGCCTCGACGCTGCCGCGGCGACCAGCGGCCCGGCGGCGGCGTCGCAGACCTCGCGGACGACACGCGGCGAGAAGAGGTCGGACAGCGAGCGTCGGAGGGCGCGGTGGGCCGCGCCCTCCATGTTGAGCAGCACCCGCTCGCCGAGGACCGGCGTCCACAGCGCCCCAGACGAGCCGGGACCGTTCTTGGCGAAGGCGTCCGGGTCGGTCAGCACCCGCCGGGCCACCCCCGGGTCGGCCACGAGCACGCCGACTCCGGGCACGCGTACGACCCCGCGACGCGACACGGCCGCGTCGACCACGCGGGCGACCACGGGGTGGGCCGAACGCACCAGCCGTGACTCCCAGCGGCTCCCGGGGTCGGTGCGCGCGAGCGCCCTCACGCGACGACCCGCACGTCGACGACGTCCGGGCGGTGGCCGTGGTCGAGGTACCAGCGCAGGGTGTTGCGCAGGCCGTAGGCGCGCAGCCGCCGGACCGACGCGTGCACGACGAGGCCGCGGTGGTGCTCGAGGCGCGAGCTGACGCGCCGCACCCGGTTGACGAGCTCGCGGTCCTCGTGGACCTCCTCGATCGCCGTGCGGGGGAAGCCGCCGCTCGCCTCGTAGGCGCGGGCGCTGACGCCGAGGTTGCAGCCCGGGCTCATCCGGTAGGGGCCGAGCAGCTCGGGTGAGCGGTTGCTCGGGCGGAAGCGGCCGAACGCCTGGCAGAAGCCGATGACTCCCGGCAGGACGACGCGCTCCCACGGACGCAGCCGCACCTCGTCGGTGCGGGCCCGCATGGGTCCGGTGACGAGATCGGCGCCGGCCGCGAACGCGCGGCGCCCGACGGCGGTCCACCGAGGAGTGGGCAACGTGTCCGCGTCGGTGCGCAGCACGTGCGTGGCCCCGTGCGCGATGGCGTGGCGCACCCCCGTGTCGGAGGCCGCGCCCGTGCCCTTGCGCCTCTCCGTGACGATCGTGACGCCGAGTCCGTATGCCGCACAAGCACTTTCGACGGCGAGCACCGTCCCGTCGGTGCTGGCGTTGTCGACGACGACGAGTCTG
The DNA here is from genome assembly GCF_014646815.1 of Terrabacter tumescens. Classification (GTDB taxonomy): domain Bacteria; phylum Actinomycetota; class Actinomycetes; order Actinomycetales; family Dermatophilaceae; genus Terrabacter; species Terrabacter tumescens. The sequence continues at coordinate 137,840 of NZ_BMNZ01000001.1, read as the reverse complement.
AAGTCGCGGTCGTGCTGTGCTGCGAGCGCGGCGATGGTGCGCGCGATGCCGGCCTCCTCGTCGAAGGCCGGGACGACGACCCAGAGCCGGACGTCACCGGCTCCGAGGGGTGCCGGACCCGTCACCAGCGCACCGCCATGGTGCCGACGCTGATGCCGCCCGCGAGCCCGACGAGCAGCACCGGGTCGCCCGGCTCGGCGAGCCCGAGCCGCTGCACCTGCTGCCACTGGAGGGGCAGCGTGGCCGAGGCGCAGTTGCCGTGCTCGGGCAGCGTCTCGACGACGAGGTCGCGCCGCAGCCCGAGGCGCGCGGCGAAGACGTCGAGGTAGGGCATTGCGACCTGGTGGACGGCAACCGCCACGAAGTCCTCGACGCCGAGTCCGTCGGACTTGAGCGCGCGGTGGATCTCCTCGACGTCGACGCTGTCGAACGCCTGGCGCAGGCGGGCGCCGTCCATGACGAAGTAGCCCTTGTCGACGTCGCGCGGGTGCCTGGTGCCACCGGCCGGAAGCTGGCCGACCGACCAGTGCCGCGACTCCGCGGTGAACCAGCGGTGCAGGATCTCGCCTCGGGCGCCCGGTGCGGCCCGCTCGACCAGGGCTGCCGCCCCGGCGTCGCTCATCGTGTAGCCGGGCACCGACTCGACGAACTGCGCCGCGTCGCGTACGGACCACCGGGCCGCACGCGACGGCATCTCTCCCGTCACGACGAGCACGCGGTCGTACTGCCCCATGGCGATCAGGGCCTCCGCGACCTGGACGCCGTTGAGCCAGGAGTTGCACGCGTTCTTGACGTCCATGACCGGGCACCGAGCGCCGAGCAGGTCGGCCACGATGTGCGACGTCGCCGGCTCGACGAGGTCCTGCGACGCGGAGGCGAACACGAGAAGGTCGACGTCGCCGATCTCGAGGTCGAGCGAGGCGAGCGACGTGCGGGCGGCGGCCGCAGCGAGGTCGGACGCCTGGGTGTCCGGGCCGGCGTGGTGGATCCGCCTCACGCCCGTCAGGCGTCCCAGCACGCCCGCGGGAGGGACGAACCCGCTGCTTGACCCGACGATGCGGGCCTCGACCTGCTCGACGTCGAGGGCGTGCTCGGCGACGTGGGCGCTGACGCCGGCGATGCGACTGGACATGCGCGCGTGACCCTCCCTGGCTCGGCGTCCGGGCCCTCCCGGCACCGTGCGGGCAGTTTACGGTGAGGCCATGGAGCCCGTGCTGAGCCGACGTACTCACCCCGTGTCGTCGCCGACGGGCCACCGGCTGGCCACGCGTCACGAGCGCCGCGTGATCAGGTCGGCCGACCCCCGTCTGGGTCTGCTCGTCGCCCTCGCCCGACGCGGTCCGCGGATCGTGAGGGCGCCGGGCCTCGGCTGGCTGGTCCGGGATCCCGCGCTCATCCGAGAGCTGCTCGTCGACCACCGCTCCACCTCGCTCCTCGGCGAGGGCGGTGTCGGGCACCTCTGGTCCCAGGTGCTCGGCGACTGGGTGGAGGACCTCTTCGACGGCCGGGGCCACCACTCGCTGCGTACCCGCGCCCGCGACCTCTTCACCGAGGCCGCAGCCCGTGACCTCGTGTCGGTGGCCGCGGGACCGGTGACCGAGCTCCTCCGACGTCGCCTGCGTGACGGGGACACCGTGGACGTCGCCGACCTGGCCAAGGTCCTCGTCGGACGCCTCGTGGTGGCGATGCTCGGCCTCGACGCGACGACCCTCGCCGACGAGGCCGCGATTGCTGGGCTCGACGACGACGGCTGGGGTGCCTACCGGCTCGTCTTCGCCCGTGGTGAGGAGCTCGCCGCCCTCGCCCTGGGGACCCAGGCCGACACCACGCTCTCCGACCCCACGGTCGCCCGCGCCCGCGAGCTCCTCGGCGGGCTCACCTCAGGGGTCCCCGCGGCCTACCGCTCCTCGCCGGTCACGACGGTGCTCGGCCGCTGCCGGGAGCTCGGGGTCACCGAGCAGGAGGCCACGGGTCTGGCCTCCCTCCTGCTCGTCGCGGGGACCGAGACGGCAGCGAGCGCGATCGCGCGGACGACGGCCCTGCTCGCCGACACCGGCCAGGCGTCGCGGCTCTGCGCCGCGACGGGTGACGAGCGCGACGACCTGCTCGACGTCGCCGTCCGCGAGGGCCTGCGGGTCACGACCCCGGCACCCGTCATCGGCCGCCACGTCACCCGGGACGTCACCGTCGGCGGACGGACGCTGCGGGCCGGCGACCGGGTGCTCGCCCTGACCTACGTCGCCAACACCGCTCCCGGTGCCCTGGACCTCGACCGGCCCTACCTGCCGGACAACCGGCACCTGTGGTTCGGCGCCGGACGCCACCTCTGCCTCGGGGCGCCGGTGGCGCGGGCCGAGCTGCGCGCCGTGCTCGGAGCGCTGGCCGATGCCGGGCCCTGGGCCGTCGTGGAGCGCGAGCCGGCCCGCCGTGTCCTCATCCCGACCTACCGCAGGCTCGTCGTCGCTCGCGGCTGACGACGGCCCTCCGGCTGGCGGTCGGTCGACGACACCGAAGGTCAGGGCCACCAGCCCAGCAGGCTGCCACCGATCTTGACGATGAAGGCGCTGACGATGACGACGAAGACCGCGCGCACGAAGCCGCTGCCCTTGGCGACCGCGGTGCGCGCCCCGACGTAGCCGCCGAGCAGGTTGGCCGCGGCGATGACGACGCCGACCTTGAGGATGACGAGGCCCATCGGGGCGAAGATCGTCAGCGCACCGAGGTTGGTCGCGAAGTTCGCGATCTTGGCCTTGGCACTGGCCTCGAGGAAGTTGTAGCCGAGCAGCCCGACGAGCGCGAAGACGAGGAAGCTGCCGGTGCCGGGCCCGAGCGCCCCGTCGTAGGCCCCGATGACGAAGCCGGTCAGCATCGCGAGGACGGTGTGGCGGGCACCGTGGAACCGCCGGATCGACTCGGAGCCGAGGTCGGGCTTGAAGAGCGTGTAGGCCCCGACGAGGACGAGGAGCACGAGGATGATCGGGTTGAACGCCGACTTCGGGATGTGCAGCCCGATGAGCGCGCCACCGATCGAGCCGACGTAGGCGACGGCGGCCATGGGCAGGGCGGTGCGCAGGTCGGGCCGGACCCGCCGGTAGAAGGTGATCGAGCTCGTCGCCGTGCCGAAGATCGAGCCGAACTTGTTCGTCGCGAGCAGCTGCGCGGGCGTGGCCCCCGGCATCCCGATGAGCAGCGCGGGCAGCTGGACGAGCCCTCCCCCGCCGACGACGGCGTCGATCCATCCGGCGACGAAGGCCGCTGCCGCGAGGAAGGCGAGGGTCGTGGTGGTCGGGTCGCTCACGCCCCTTCCGGCTCCTGGGCCTCGTGGTTCCAGAGGGCGACGATCCCCGCGACGTCGAGCAGCTCGTGGGCGACGGCGTCGGGGCGGGCCTCGACCGCCGTGCGCTGGCCCGCCGGGATGTCGGAGTGCGGCACGAGGATCGCGCGCATGCCGACCTGCTGCGGGCCGTGGACGTCCTCGAAGATCCGGTCGCCGACGTAGACCGCGCGCTCGGGTGCCACCCCGAGCGCATCGCACACGGTGCGGAACGCGTCCGGGTGCGGCTTCACGACGTGGATCTCGGACGAGTAGACGTCGGCGTCGAGCAGGTCGAGCACCCCGTCACGCTCGAAGACCTCCCGGTGGTAGTCGCGGGTCCAGATGGTGTTGGACAGCACACCGACCCGGATTCCCTTGCGCTGCAAAGACTCCCAGAGCGGACGAACCTGCTCGTCCGTGTGGGTGTGCGGCTCCCAGAAGCGCTGGTATGCCGCGAGCGCCAAGTGGTGCCGGTCGTGCTCCGGGTCGACACCCGCGGCCTCGAGGATCGCCGCGATCGACGCACTCTCGTGCGTCTCCCGACCGCGTCGCCAGGCGTGCTCCTCCGCGTCGTGGATGCGCATCGCGAGCGAGTCGGCCTCGGCGAGGTCCTCGGCCGGCATGGCGGGGTCCTCGACGGGGAGCCCGTGCACGGTGCGAGCGAAGACCCGCCACGGCTGCGGGAGGTCCACCTCGTGCCAGGGCGTCAGCGTGCCACCCCAGTCGAAGACCACGGCCTCCACGGGGCGCCGGGAAGCGGTCACGAGCGCTCGACCTCCGCGGTGACCTCGGCGGTCAGGGCGGCCACGGCGTCGTCGACGGCGACCTCACGGCGCTCACCGGTGCGGCGGTCCTTGATCTCGACCTTGCCCTCGGCGAGGCCGCGCCCGATGACGAGGATCGTCGGGACGCCGATGAGCTCGGAGTCCTTGAACTTGACGCCGGGGCTGACGCCCTTGCGGTCGTCGACGAGGACGGTCAGGCCCTGCACCTCGAGCTCGCGGGCGATCTCCTCGGCCTTGACGAAGAGCGCCTCGTCCTTGCCGGCGGCCACGATGTGCACGTCGGCCGGCGCGAGCTCGCGCGGCCAGATGATGCCCGACTCGTCGTGGTTGCCCTCGACGACGCAGGCCACCGCGCGTGAGACGCCCACGCCGTAGGAGCCCATGACGACGGTGACGAGCTTGCCGTTCTGGTCGAGCACCTTGAGGTCGAGCGCCTCGGCGTACTTCGTGCCGAGCTGGAAGACATGTCCCATCTCGATGCCGCGCGCCGTCGAGAGCGTGTGCTCGCAGTTCGGGCAGGGGTCACCGGCCCGCACCTCGGCGGCCTCGATGGTGCCGTCGGCCGTGAAGTCGCGGCCCGCGACGAGGTCGATGACGTGCTGCCCGGCGACGTTGGCGCCGGTCACCCAGCGGGTGCCCTCGGCGATGCGGGGGTCGAGCAGGTAGCGGATGCCGCTCGTGCCCTCGAGCCCGAGCGCGCCGGGGCCGATGTAGCCCTTGACGAGGGCCTGGTTGGCGGCGAAGTCGGCCTCGGTGAAGGCCTCGACCTCGGCCGGCTCGACCTGGGCGCCGAGACGCTTCTCGTCGACCTCGCGGTCACCCGGCACGCCGATGGCGAGCGGCTCGCGGGTGCCGTCGGGCTGCACGAGCGTCACGACGACGTTCTTGAGCGTGTCGCCGGCCGCCCACGGACGGTCCTCGCGCGGGAAGCGCTCGTTGAGGTGGGCGACGAGCGTCTCGATCGTCGGGGTGTCCGGGGTCTCCTCGGCGTGCGCGGCAGGGACGCCGTCCCACCCGACGGGGTCCGGCGCGGGCACGCGTACGGCCTCGACGTTGGCGGCATACCCGCAGCTCGTGCAGTGGACGTAGGTGTCCTCGCCGACCTCGGCCGTCGCGAGGAACTCCTCGCTCTTGCTGCCGCCCATGGCCCCGGCCATCGCCTCGACGATGACGTAGTGGAAGCCGAGCCGGTCGAAGATGCGGACGTACGCCTCGCGGTGCAGCTGGTAGCTCTTGTCGAGCCCCGCAGCGTCGACGTCGAAGGAGTAGCTGTCCTTCATGACGAACTCGCGTCCGCGCAGCACGCCCGCCCGGGGGCGCGCCTCGTCGCGGTACTTCGTCTGGATCTGGTAGATCGAGAGCGGCAGGTCCTTGTAGGAGCTGTAGAGGTCCTTGACCGTGAGGGTGAACATCTCCTCGTGGGTCGGGCCGAGGAGGTGGTCGGCGCCCTTGCGGTCCTGGAGGCGGAAGATGTTGTCGCCGTACTCGGTCCAGCGTCCGGTGGCCTCGAAGGGCTCCTTGGGCAGCAGCGCCGGGAAGAGCAGCTCCTGGGCGCCGATGGCGTCCATCTCCTCGCGCACGATCCTCTCGACGTTGCGCAGCACGCGCAGGCCGAGCGGCAACCACGTGTAGACGCCGGGGCTGACGCGCCGCACGTAGCCGGCGCGCACGAGCAGCCGGTGGCTCGGGACCTCTGCGTCCGCCGGGTCCTCGCGAAGGGTTCGCAGGAACAGGGACGACATGTGCAGGGCCACCGGGTCTCCTCTTGTGGTGCTGGGCGTGGTGCGGAACCTTGGAAGGATATCGGCCACCCGGCGCACCTGCCGGACGGTGCCGTAGGGTGCCGTCGGCCCGGCAATTGTCCGGTTGTTGTCCTGACCGGACAAGACGTGGTCACGGGCTTGACGACAGGCAGCACCGCGGGTTCAGTGACCCCTGCCGGATGACGACGTCAGCTTGTCCGGAGATCGTGACGTCCTTGTGACACCACGACGCGGTGTTCGGCCACGTGAGCACGAACCGTGAGGAACAATCGGGACGGGCGCGTGCGCCTCACGAACACCACAAAGGAGTGTTGACGACCAGATGAGCACCCCCTCCAACCCGGCTCCTGGATCATCGAGTGCCGAGACGGCCGGCGCGGCGCAGCCCGCCGCCCCGCCCGGCAGCATCATTCTCGAGATGCGGGAGATCACCAAGGAGTTCCCCGGCGTCAAGGCCCTCTCCGACGTCTCGATGGCGGTCCGTCGAGGAGAGGTCCACGCGATCTGCGGGGAGAACGGCGCCGGCAAGTCCACCCTCATGAAGGTCCTGTCCGGGGTGCACCCCGCGGGCACCTACGACGGTGAGATCCACTTCGAGGGCAAGCTGTGCGAGTTCAACAACATCCGCGACAGCGAGCACGCCGGCATCGTCATCATCCACCAAGAGCTCGCGCTCATCCCGGAGATGTCGATCGCCGAGAACATCTTCCTCGGCAACGAGACGGCCAAGGGCGGAGTCATCGACTGGCTGTCCACGCGCGTCAAGGCGCGCGAGCTGCTCGCCCGCGTCGGCCTCGAGGAGGAGCCGGACACGAAGATCCGCGACATCGGCGTCGGCAAGCAGCAGCTCGTCGAGATCGCCAAGGCGCTGTCCAAGGACGTCAAGCTCCTCATCCTCGACGAGCCGACCGCCGCGCTCAACGAGGGCGACTCGCAGCACCTCCTCGACCTCATCGCGGGCCTGCGCTCCAAGGGCGTGACCTGCATCATGATCAGCCACAAGCTCAACGAGATCGAGCAGATCGCGGACTCCATCACCATCATCCGCGACGGCAAGTCCATCGAGACCCTCCGCGTCAAGGAGGACGGCGTCGACGAGAACCGCATCATCCGCGGCATGGTCGGCCGCGACCTCGAGTCGCGCTTCCCCGACCACACCCCGGACATCGGCGAGGTGTTCTTCGAGGTCAAGAACTGGACCGTCCGGCACCCGAGCGTGCCCGACCGTCTCGTGGCCAAGCACAGCGACTTCTTCGTCCGCCGCGGCGAGATCGTCGGCTTCGCCGGCCTCATGGGCGCGGGACGCACCGAGCTCATGCGCAGCCTCTTCGGCCGGTCCTACGGCACGTACGTCGAGGGCACCATCATCAAGGACGGCAAGGAGCTGCGGCTGCGCACCGTCGCGGACGCCATCGACGCCGGCCTCGCGTACGTCACCGAGGACCGCAAGACGCTCGGCCTCAACCTCCTCGACGACATCAAGCGGACGACGGTCTCGGCCCGGCTCCAGCGCATCACGAAGGGCTTCGTCGTCGACGAGCGCGAGGAGTACAACTACGCCGAGTCCTACCGGAAGTCCTTGCGCACCAAGGCGCCCAACGTCGACGAGGGAGTCGGCAAGCTCTCCGGCGGCAACCAGCAGAAGGTCGTGCTCGCCAAGTGGCTCTTCACCGAGCCAGACCTGCTCATCCTCGACGAGCCGACGCGCGGCATCGACGTCGGTGCCAAGTTCGAGATCTACGGGATCATCCAGCGCATGGCGTCGGAGGGCAAGGGCGTCATCCTCGTCTCCTCCGAGCTGCCCGAGCTGATCGGCCTGTCCGACCGCATCTACACCATCGCCGAGGGCGCGGTCACCGGCGTGCTCTCCCGTGAGGAGGCGGACCAGGAGTCGCTGATGAGGCTCATGACCCGACGCACCCACGGCGGCTCCGCGGAGACCACTCCCACGTCCTCCCGCGAGAGCGCGTGAGCGGCGAGCCGGCCCCGACCACTCCCCCATCCACACTCCACACAGCCAGGACTGCACCCATGGACAAGGTCAAGAAGATCTTCGGTGGCGACACCCGTCAGCTCGGCATGATCTTCGCCCTCGTGGCGCTGATCATCTTCTTCCAGATCTGGACCGGTGGGCTCACGCTCACGCCGGACAACGTCATCAACATCTTCCAGCAGAACTCCTACATCCTCGTGCTCGCGATCGGCATGGTGCTCGTCATCATCGCCGGCCACATCGACCTCTCCGTCGGCTCCGTCGCGGCGTTCGTCGGGATCTGCGTGGCCATCGCGATGCGTGACTGGAACCTCAGCTGGTGGATGGGCATCCTCCTCGGCCTCGCCATCGGTGCGCTCGTCGGCGCGTGGCAGGGGCTCTGGACGGCCTACGTCGGGATCCCCGCCTTCATCGTGACGCTGTCGGGCATGCTGCTCTTCCGCGGCGCCAACCAGTACGTCGGCAAGTCGAACTCGGTGCCCGTGTCCGAGGACTTCCAGGTCATCGGTGGCGGCTACCTCCCCGAGATCGGGCCCAACACCGGCTACAACAACCTGACCGTCCTCATCGGCCTGCTCCTCGCCGTCGGCATCGTCGTCGGCGCCGTGCGCAGCCGCCGCGCGCTCGTCAAGCTCGGCGCCGAGGTCGAGGACGCGTGGATCATGTGGGTGCGCCTCGGGCTCATCTGCGCGGCGATCATCGGCGCCACGCTGCTCTTCGGCTCCGGCCGACCCGGCACGTCGTTCCCGATCTCCGGCATCATCCTCGCGGTCCTCGTCCTGCTCTACGGCTTCATCTCCAACCGCACCGTCATCGGCCGCCACATCTACGCCGTCGGTGGCAACCGGCACGCCGCGGAGCTGTCGGGCGTCAAGAGCAAGAAGGTCAACTTCCTCGTCATGATGAACATGTCGATCCTGGCGGCCCTCGCCGGCATGATCTTCGTGGCCCGCTCGACCGCCTCCGGCCCGTCCGACGGTGTCGGCTGGGAGCTCGACGCCATCGCGGCCGTCTTCATCGGTGGCGCTGCCGTCACCGGCGGTGTGGGCACCGTGGTCGGCTCGATCGTCGGAGGCCTCGTCATGGCCGTGCTCAACAACGGCCTGCAGCTGCAGGGCATCGGCGCCGACGCGACCCAGATGATCAAGGGCCTCGTGCTCCTCGTCGCCGTCGCGTTCGACGTCTACAACAAGTCGCAGGGGCGGGCCTCGCTCATCGGGATGATGATGCGCAACTTCCGTCGCGGCAACGACGACGACACGTCGGCCACGCCGCCGCCGTCGGCGGCCACCGAGACCTCGTCGGTGAGCGAGACCATCCGCCAGTCCAGCTGAATCCCCCGTGCCGGGACCCCGGTGGCCGACAGCCACCGGGGACGGCCCGGCACGACCCACCACAGACCCGGTCAGGGCGCCGCCCGTGACCGAGAAGGATCCGCGTTCGCCCGGACGCGACGAGAGGAAAGAGAGCACATGCGTACCTTCACCAAGGTGCTGGGCGTCACGGCTGTGGCTGCCCTTGCTTTGACCGGTTGCGGTCGGAGCAGCGACACCGGCACGACGCCGGGCGCATCCAACGGGGGATCCGCCGCAGCGGGCTTCCCGGCCGACTCGGTCATCGGCATCGCGCTGCCGCAGAAGACGTCAGAGAACTGGGTGCTCGCCGAGCAGCTGTTCAAGGACGGCCTGTCCGCAGCCGGCTTCAAGGGCGACGTGCAGTTCGCCAACGGTGGCGTGTCCGAGCAGCAGAACCAGATCTCGGCCATGGTCACCAAGGGCGCGAAGGTCATCGTCGTCGGCGCCATCGACGGCTCGCAGCTGGGCACCCAGCTCAAGGCCGCCAAGGACGCCGGCGCGACGGTCATCGCCTACGACCGCCTCGTGAAGAACACGGCGGCCGTCGACTACTACGTCGCCTACGACAACTTCAAGGTCGGCGAGCTGCAGGGCCAGGCCCTGCTCGACGGCATGGCCAAGAAGAAGGCCAACGGCCCGTACAACATCGAGCTCTTCGCCGGCTCGCCCGACGACGCCAACGCCCAGGTGTTCTTCGACGGCGCCATGAAGGTGCTCAAGCCGAAGATCGACGACGGCACCCTGAAGGTCGTCTCCGGCCAGAAGGACTTCAACCAGGTCGTCACGCAGGGCTGGAAGGCCGAGAACGCCCAGAAGCGCATGGACACGCTCCTGTCGGCGAACTACCAGAGCGCCGCCCTCGACGGCGTCCTGTCGCCCAACGACACCCTGGCCCGCGCGATCATCACGTCGGTCAAGGCGGCCGGCAAGCCCGTCCCGATCGTCACCGGTCAGGACTCCGAGGTCGAGTCGGTCAAGTCGATCATGGCCGGCGAGCAGTACTCCACGATCAACAAGGACACGCGCAACCTCGTCAAGGAGACCATCGCCATGGTCTCCGCCCTCCAGAAGGGCCAGACCCCGACGGTCAACGACACCAAGTCCTACAACAACGGTGTCAAGGTCGTCCCGGCCAACCTGCTCCCCCCGGTCATCGTGACCAAGGAGAACGCAGCCGAGGCCTACGCGAACGACCCGACGCTGGCCCCGCTCACCAAGTGAGCTGAGCCCGCCGCGTCACCGCTCTCGGTGGAGGCCCGTCCCGTCAGGGGCGGGCCTTCGTCGTGTCCGGGCGCGCGTCCCACCGCTGGACACCGACCGCGCCGGGACCCCGACGCGGCGTAGCGTCGCGCCATGGCGGACGTCTATCTCCACGGGCACCATCCGAGCGTCCTCGCGTCGCACGGGGCGCGCACGGCCGCGGACTCCGCGGCCTACCTCCTCCCCCACCTGCACGACGGTATGCACGTCCTCGACGTGGGCTGCGGGCCCGGCACGATCACGCTCGACCTCGCCGAGGCGGTCGGACCGTCGGGTCGCGTCGTCGGCGTCGAGAACGTCACCGGTCCGCTCGAGCACGCCCGCCGCAGCGCCGCCGCCCGCGGCGACGTGCGCACGTCGTTCGAGCTCGCCGACGTCATGGGACTTCCGTATGCCGACGCGTCCTTCGACGTCGTGCACGCGCACCAGGTGCTCCAGCACCTCACCGAGCCGGTCGGCGCCCTTCGCGAGATGGCGCGCGTGACCCGGCCCGGAGGACTCGTCGCCGTGCGCGACGTCGACTACGCCTCGATGGTGTGGCACCCGGCGTCCGACCTCATGACCAGATGGCTCGAGCTCTACCGACACCTCGCCAGGCTCAACCACGCCGAGCCGGACGCCGGCCGCCATCTCGTGGCCTGGGCACACGCCGCAGGGCTCACCCGGCTCACTCCGTCCGCGTCCTTGTGGACCTACGCGACACCGGAGCAGTGCGCCTGGTGGGGCGGCACGTGGGCCCGCCGCACGCTCGAGTCGACCTTCGCCGCCCAGGCGGTGGACCACGGCCTCGCGACGCCCGCGGACCTCGCGCAGATCAGCGCCGCGTGGCAGGACTGGTCGACGCATCCCGACGCGTGGTTCGCGATGACCCACGCCGAGATCGTGGCGCACGTCTGAGCCGGACGAGGGCCCTAGGGACGACAGGGAACCTGGTCGCGGTCAGCTGGTGGACTTTGCCAGAGTGGTCGTATGCCGCGTCCCTCCCACACGTTCACCCTCGTCACCGACGCGGCCGTCGCTCGCAGCCGACTCGCCGGGCTCGTGACCCGCGAGCCCGAGTCCCTCAGCGTCATCGCAAGCGTGACCGAGTCGCTCGTCGCGGAGCCCGACCGCTACGCGGGGCCGCGGTGGTGGGTGGTCGCGGACACGGCCGGCGAGGTCGTGGGCGCCTTCATGCACACGCCACCGCACCCGTTGCACGTCGCGCTGGCCACCGCGGAGCAGGCCCGCGACCTGGCAGCGCTGCTCGCGGCCGACGGAGACACACTGCCCGGCGTGGGCGGTCTGCGGGAGCCGGCCGAGGCGTTCGCCGACGAGTGGACGGCCCGAACGGACGACACGGCGACGGTGACCATGCGGGTCGGTCGTTTCGACCTGCCCGAGCGTCCCCGGATGCCCTTCGAGGTCGCCGGATCCTTCCGCGTCGCCACCGGTGCCGACTGCGCGCTCGTCGACGAGTGGCACCAGCAGTTCGTCGACGCCATCGAGGGCGGTGGCCGCACCGTCGCCTCGCTGGTGCGGACCGTCGAGGCCGGGCGGGTCGGACTGTGGGAGCACGACGGCCGGACGGTCTCGATGGCGTATGCGTCGTCCCCGAGTGGGGGCGTGACCCGCATCTCCGGCGTCTGGACCCCTCGCGAGCTGCGCGGGCACGGCTACGCGAGCGCGGTCGTCGCCGCACTGAGCAGCGACCGGCAGGACGCGGGCGAGGCGTGCATGCTCTACACGGACCTCGCCAACCCGACCTCCAACGCGATCTACCGGGCGCTGGGCTACCGCCGGGTCGGCGAGAGCGTCACGATCGGGTTCGGCCGGGCCGGCCTCAGCGCATGACTTCCCCGGCGCGCAGGGCCGTCCGGATCATCGGCCACTGGAGCGGCAACCGCGCCACCGTGGCGGCGAGGTAGCCCTGCCGCTTGGCGTCGTCCGGCTTGCGGTCGAGGCGGCGCTTGGCCTGCCCCGTCATGGTGACGTTCGCAGGGAAGACGGCGACGAGGAGCGCCGCGGAGACCAGCCCGGCGACACGACGCGTGCGAGGGACGAACAGGCCCACCGCACAAGCGATCTCGAGGGCACCCGACGCATACACCAGCGCGCGTCGCGACGGCAGCTGCTTCGGCACCATCGCCTCGAACGGCTCGGGCTTGACGAAGTGCATCGTGCCCGAGGTGAGGAAGAGTCCGGCCAGGGCGATGGCGTCCTTGCCGAGCGGGGCGTTGGTGGCGGTCTTCATGACCTCACCCTAGGCGGACGACCGCGGGCTAGAGCAGGACGGTCGTGAAGGCCCCGACCTCATGGAAGCCGCACCGCGCGTAGGTGGCCCGGGCCGCGACGTTGAAGTCGTTGACGTAGAGCGAGACCTCGTCGGCCAGGCCCGACAGGCACTGCTCGACGACGCTCGCCATGGCAGGGACCGACAGGCCCTGTCCGCGCAGCCGGGGGTGCAGCCAGACCCCCTGCACCTGGGCGCAACCGAGCGCCAGGGAGCCGACGTCCGCCTTGAAGACGACCTCGCCGTCCTCGACCTTGACGAAGGTGTGTCCCGCCCGGATGAGCGAGCCGATGCTCGCCCGGTAGCTGCGGTCGGACCCGAAGTAGGGCGGGTAGCCGATCTCCTCGGTGAACATCGCGGCGGCCGCCGGGAGCACGAGGTCGACCTCGTCGAGACGCGCCGGACGCACGTCCGGGTCCAGGGTGAGGCCGAGGCCCGAGGGCAGCGTCCGCGTCGTCAGCAGGGGCTGGTGCGTGCGGATGGCCCTGACCGGGCCCCACGTCGGCCCCAGGCGGTCCCAGAGGCCCCTGACCTGCTCGCTGGGACCGAAGATCGAGGCGCACTGGCGCCGCATCCGGCTGATCCGCGCCGCGACGGCGGAGACGCCGTCCTCGTCGAGCTCGACCGGGACGACGTTGGCGCTGACCCAGGCCAGACCCCGCAGCTCGCCGTCGGCCCAGTGGCCGAGGAGCGCGCCCGGGGACGTGCGCAGCGAGCCCTCGACGATGCGTGCCGCCACGAAGGCGTTGGCCACCCGGTCGCGCGCGCACACCTCGAGCGCCGTATCGAGGTCGGCCGCCGACAGGGGGCGCACGGGGAGTCGTTGGCGGAGCACCTCCCAAGAGTGCCTTCCCACGGCCCGGGTGTCACCCCGGCGCGCCTCACGAACGCGTCACAGCGCTCCCGGGGCGCGCTCAGGCGCGGGTGTGCAGGACCGGACGGTCGAGGTCGGTGTTGTCGAGCACCCAGGTCGCGCGGCCGCGCGGGTCGGCCGCCTCGAGGTAGAGGCGTTGCCCGCCGACGTAGCGCCGGTTCGCAGGCGCCTCGGGGTCGGCGTCGTGGCCGTCGCCGAACCGCGCGTTGCCGCGTGGCACGGACACCGCGAACGGCACGTCGACCCACACGGCTGCGTCCCACACGTCCGCCAGCTCCGGTCGCTGGAGGAAGATCCCGTCGACGAGCAGCACCGTGTCCGCCTCGACCGAAACCGGTTCGGGGTGCACGGGGCGGTCGGCCTCCACGTCGTTGACGGTCGGGGTGACCGGCTCGCCGCGGCGGAACGGGGCGAGGACGGCCCGGCGGAACGCGACGTAGTCGTACGAGTCCTCGTAGAAGCTCTCGGGTCCCCGGCCACGGGCGATGCGCTCGGCCCTCGGCCGGTGGAACCCGTCGATCGAGACGCGCAGCACGTCGCGTGAGCCGTCCACGGCGCCGATCACCTCGGCGAGCTGGTCGGCCAGCACGGTCTTGCCGGCGCCGTCGAAACCGTCGACGGCTACGGCCACGCGCTCCCCGGGCCGTAGCGCGACGACACGCTCGGCGAGGTCGCGCAGGACTGCATGCCGGAGTGACGTGCCAGGCCCTCGCGAGCTCGGGCGTGGCTCGTCCCCGGCTCCATTCCCGGTCGCGGGGACGGGGGCCCGCACGTCAGCTGACGGTGACGCTGGGGGCGCCGGCCGACTCCTCGTCGATCGGCTCGCCCATCTCCTCGGCCAGGCGCATGGCCTCCTCGATGAGGGTCTCGACGATCTGGGCCTCGGGCACGGTCTTGATGACCTCGCCCTTGACGAAGATCTGGCCCTTGCCGTTGCCGGAGGCCACGCCGAGGTCGGCCTCGCGGGCCTCGCCCGGACCGTTGACGACGCAGCCCATGACGGCGACGCGCAGCGGCACGGTCATGCCCTCGAGTCCGGCGGTGACCTGGTCGGCGAGGGTGTAGACGTCGACCTGCGCGCGGCCGCACGAGGGGCACGAGACGATCTCGAGCTTGCGCGGTCGCAGGTTGAGGCTCTGCAGGATCTGGATGCCGACCTTGACCTCCTCGACGGGCGGAGCCGACAGGGAGACGCGGATCGTGTCGCCGATGCCGCGCGAGAGCAGGGCCCCGAAGGCCGTCGCCGACTTGATGGTGCCCTGGAATGCGGGGCCGGCCTCGGTGACGCCGAGGTGCAGGGGCCAGTCGCCGCGCTCGGCGAGCAGCTCGTAGGCGCGCACCATGATGACCGGGTCGTTGTGCTTGACCGAGATCTTGAAGTCGTGGAAGTCGTGCTCCTCGAAAAGGCTCGCCTCCCAGACGGCCGACTCGACGAGCGCCTCGGGCGTCGCCTTGCCGTACTTCTCCATGATCCGCTTGTCGAGGCTGCCGGCGTTGACGCCGATGCGGATCGAGACACCGGCGTCCTTGGCCTCGCGCGCGATCTGCTTGACCTGGTCGTCGAACTGGCGGATGTTGCCCGGGTTGACGCGCACGGCCGCGCAGCCGGCCTCGATGGCCGCGTAGACGTACTTCGGCTGGAAGTGGATGTCGGCGATGACCGGGATCTGGCTCTTGCGCGCGATCGCCGGCAGGGCGTCGGCGTCGTCCTGGCTCGGGCACGCGACGCGCACGATGTCACAGCCGCTCGCGGTGAGCTCGGCGATCTGCTGGAGCGTCGCGTTGATGTCGGTGGTGGGCGTCGTCGTCATCGACTGCACCGACACCGGGAAGTCGCTGCCGACCCCGACCTTGCCGACCTGGATCTGACGGGTCTGGCGCCGCGGGGCGAGGACCGGCGGGGGCAGGGGCGGCATGCCGAGGGAGACGCTCATGTCGCCATTATGTCCCGCCCCGGTGATCGCTCGTACCCTCGGGCGGGCTCAGCCGAAGAGCTTGATCGGCTTGACGATGTCGGCGTAGATGAGGAGCACCGACATGGTGATGAGAACGAGACTCATGCCGTAGGCGATGGGCAGGCCCTTGGCGACGTCGACGAAGCCGGGGTCAGGGCGGTGGCGGAGGCGGGCCCAGCCCTTCTTGACCCACTCCCAGATGGCGCCGGCCACGTGCCCACCGTCGAGCGGCAGCAGCGGGACGAGGTTGAAGACGAAGAGCGCGAGGTTGAGCGAGGCGATGAGCAGGATCAGCTGCGCGAGCTTGACCCAGTTGCCGCCCTCGTCCGCCGGGATGTCGAGAGCCGCGACCTCCCCGCCGATGCGGCCGACGCCGACGACCGAGATGGGACCGTTGGGGTCACGCGCCTCGGAGCCGAAGGCGGCCTGGACGACGCCGGTCATCTTCTCGGGGATCTTGACGATGATCGAGGCGGTGTCGACGACGCGGTCCCAGACGAAGCCGGGAGCCTGGGTGATCGGGGTGCGGACGAGCTCCTGACCGGGCGTGATGCCGGCGAAGCCCATCGAGGCCAGGACCGGCTTGCCGTCCTTGGCGACGGGGTTGCCCTGGTCGTCGTAGGTGGCCCGGTCGATGACGGCGGGGGTGATCGAGATCGACACCTTCTGGTCACCGCGCTGGACGACCCACGTCATGGTGCGGCCCTTGCTGTCGCGGATGGCCGCGGTCACCTGGTCCCACGTGCTGATGGCCCTGCCGTCGACGGAGACGATGCGGTCGCGTGCCTGCAGACCGGCGGCCTTGGCCGGCGCGACGGGGTCGCCGGGCTGGCACTGCGGCTGCGGGACCTGCACGGTCGGTGCGGTCGTCGGCACGCACGCGGAGAGTGCCCCGACCTTGGGGGCGACCTGCGGCAGGCCGTAGAGCGTGATGACGCCGGTGATGAGCACGAAGCCGATGAGCAGGTTCATGAGGGGCCCGCCCATCATGATGACGATCTTCTTGCCGGGGCTCAGCTTGTAGAAGACGCGGTCCTCGTCGCCGGGCTTGACCTCCTCCATGGAGTCGGCGCGGGCCTGGTCGACCATCTGGCTGAAACGGCCCGTCGAGAGGGTGCGCAGCTCACCGGGCTTGTCACCGGGTCGCGGCGGCAGCATGCCGATCATGCGGACGTAGCCGCCGAGCGGGATGGCCTTGATGCCGTACTCGGTCTCGCCCCGCTTGCGCGACCAGACCGTGGGGCCGAAGCCGACCATGTACTGGGTCACCTTGACCCCGAACTTCTTGGCCGGCACGAGGTGGCCGATCTCGTGCAGCGCGATGCTCAGCGCCACACCGATGACGACGACCAGGACCCCTAGGAAGAACAGCACCCCTTCATTGTCACATCGACTTCCTGTGAACCCGATTCGATGTGCCCCAGCGCGGGATCGGAGGTGATCGGCGACCGGATGCGGTCGCGGATCACCTCCACCGCGGGTCAGGGGGTGGGGATGCTGCGCTCGGCGGCGCTCCTGGCCCAGGTGTCGGCGGCGAGGACGTCGTCGAGGGTGAGGTCGCGCACCTGCGAGGCCGGCTCTGCGGCATACGAGTCCACGACCACGGCCACCGTGTCGACGATGTCGACGAAGCCGATGCGGCCCTCGTGGAAGGCGTCGACGGCGACCTCGTTGGCGGCGTTGTAGACAGCCGGCCACGTGCCGCCCGCCTCCCCCACCCGGCGGGCCAGCGCGACCGCAGGGAAGGCCTCGTCGTCGAGCGGCTCGAACTCCCAGCTCTGCGCCCTGGTCCAGTCGACGGGCACGTCGGCGTCGGCGATGCGCTCGGGCCAGCTCATGCCGAGCGCGATGGGCACGAGCATCCGTGGCGGTCCGGCCTGGGCGATGGTCGACCCGTCTACGAACTCGACCATCGAGTGGATCATCTGCTGCGGGTGCACGACGACGTCGATGCGCTCGAACGGGATGTCGAAGAGCAGGTGTGCCTCGATGACCTCGAGACCCTTGTTGACGAGCGTCGCCGAGTTCGTCGTGATGACGCGGCCCATCGAGAAGTTCGGGTGCGCGAGCGCCTGCTCGGGCGTGACGCCGGCGAGCTCGGCTCGCGAGCGCCCGCGGAACGGCCCGCCGCTGGCGGTCACGACGAGCCGTCGCACCTCCTCGGCGCGGCCTCCGCGCAGGCACTGGGCGATGGCGGAGTGCTCGCTGTCGACGGGCACGATCTGCCCGGGCGCCGCGAGCGCCTTGACGAGCGGGCCGCCGATGATGAGCGACTCCTTGTTGGCGAGCGCCAAGATCGTCCCGGCCCGCAGGGCCGCGAGCGTCGGCTCGAGCCCGATCGCACCGGTGATGCCGTTGACGACG
The DNA here is from genome assembly GCF_014646815.1 of Terrabacter tumescens. Taxonomy (GTDB): domain Bacteria; phylum Actinomycetota; class Actinomycetes; order Actinomycetales; family Dermatophilaceae; genus Terrabacter; species Terrabacter tumescens. The sequence goes on along the minus strand of NZ_BMNZ01000001.1, from coordinate 119,903 downwards.
ACGTCGGCGTCCCGGGCGGCCAGCGTCGAGCTCGCGTCGGGGCCGACGAGCAGGTCGGGGTCGTATGCCGTGACGCCGGCCGCGTCGGCCGCGCGCGCGAGCGCTGCCGCGAGGTCGTCCGGCGTCCCGCTCGCCACGGCCACGACGGGAACTCGGAGGGCGACGGCCTGCTCGGCGACGAGGTCGAGGTTGGCGCCGGCCGAGAGCCCGACGACCTCGAAGCGGTCGCGGTTGCGGTGCACGAGGTCGAGGGCCTGAGTGCCGATCGAGCCGGTCGATCCGAGCAGGACGATGCGGCGGGGACGGGCCGGGGTGTCAGTCACCCCGGCATTCTCGCGCAGGTGCCGGCCGGCGGCTCAGGTGGTCACTCCCCTGGACCGCAAGAGCTCGTCACGCTTGAAGGCGTAGGCGACGGCCCACGTCATGCGCAGGCGGTACATCCGGATGTCGTCGCCCCAGCTGAAGGGGCTGCTGCCGTAGTGGGCGGTCCAGTGCGCGTCGACCTCGTCCCGCTCCGGACCCGGCTCGATGAGCTCGGCCCGGCCGTGGCTGAAGAGCGCCAGGTCCTCGCCGTCGATGTGGGCGACGCTGACTGCGGGCCGCGCCGCGAGGTGCCTGGCCTTGGCCGAGCTCCCTGCCGTGCCGAAGGTCCACGTGCCGTGGAGGAAGTGACCGTCGAGGGCGCTGATGCGCGGCTCGCCGGCCGCCGTGACGGTGGCGACGGACAGCACCTTCATGCCGGTCAGCAGCGCGACGAGCTGCTCGGCCGTCAGGGTGCGGTCGTCGTCGATGATGCTGCGCAGGTGGCCCGTCGCGCGCTCGTGGGAGGCGTCGAGCAGGGCCTGCAGGGCGGCGGTCTCGTCAGGTGTCTCGAGCATCCTCCGACGCTAGCGCCGGGCGCCGACAGTGGACCTGATCGTCCTTGCGCCATCGACGGGCGTCACCACCAGCTGGCGTCGGCTGCCGTGGAGAAGCCGTCCTCGCCCCAGGTGAGCCACGAGCCGACGTCGTAGCCCGCTGCCGGGGCGGCGACGTGCGGTGGCGGCAGCAGCACGCTCGACGGCAGCGACGCCGGTCCCGACGCAGGTTTCGACGCGAGCGCGGGCACAGCGGCCGCGACGTCGGCCGGGACCTCCCCGGGCAGGCACACCGGCTCGCCTGACGGAGGCGGCAGGTCCGGGACGGTCCCCGGGGGCAGGAAGCCGGTCGCAGGATCACGCTGCGGCTCGACGCCGGCCTCGGCGAGGTTCTTGACGACCGCGAGCCGCGTCCGCATCAGCGCAGCGATCCCGGACGCGTCGACGACACGGCCGGGGCCCGCCGGCAGCCAGCCGGTGAACGTCTCCGTGAGACGGGCGCCGAGCTCGCACGGCTCGATGGTCGTGACGACGTCGGCCTCGTGCGACGACGTCAGGTCGCGCTCGACGGAGCGTGCAGGCGGTGTCGCCTCGACCACGAGCGACACCGAGGCCGCGCGCCGCCCGTCGTCGCTGCGGTGGACCGCGAGCACGTGCTCGCGTCCGGGCTCGTCGGCGAGCTCGGTGCGCAGGAGCTGCTCGAGCGAGGGCTTGAGCAGCTGCTCCGACGAGGGCTGGCCGAGCAGCTCCCACAGGCGTTCCGGTGACGTGGCGACGTCGATCGACGCCCTCTCGTGCACGGGCGCGACGCCCGGGCCGCCCGCCGTCGCGACGCCGTGACCGACGAAGCCGCTCGCCATGGCGGCGTCCACCGGCTCGTCCATCGCGGGGTCCCGGGTCCCGCCGCGGGAAGTGCCCTCGACGTCCGCCTTGAGGCCGAGCAGGGCGCGCGCCATCCAAGCCCGGGCGAACTCCGCCACGGGATCGACAGGCGCGACGCCGTCCAGCTGCTGGGCGACGACGCATCCGCCGTCGAGGGGCTCGAGCGTCGTCGTCAGGACGAGGGCGACCGCTCCGTCGGCCGCCTGCGACACGACGCGCTTCCCGTGCTCGACGTCGACGACGGTGCTGAGACCAGCCCAGAGGCGCCCGTTCGACCGCCGCCAGACGCCGGCGAACTCCGGCAGCCCGGCCGGACCGGTGGCCGGCAGGGCCACGACTCGGACGCAGTCCACCCCGAGCTCCGCACCCGGACGGGGCGACACGAGGTGCGGCCAGACGTCCGCGGGCGGGCGCTCGACGAAGACGCGGTGGCCGACGTCGTGCACCACGACGGCCGGGGCCGGCTCGTCACGACGACCACCCCGGTCCCCGAAGAGGCCGCGCAGAAGGCTCACGCCCGGCAGTCTCCCCCCGGCGAGACTGCCTCGTCAGCGGATTCGCGGCATTCCCTCGGGCATGATGAGGGCGTGAAGACGCTCGGCTCGCGTCAGGTCCTGCTCGGCGTCCTCGCCGTGGCCCTCGTCGTGCTCGCGTGGGTGGTCGTCCGCACCCCGCAGGCGCCGTCGACGAGCGCCACGACAGACGGACCTCGCACGAGCGCGACGGACACCCGCACGCCGGGCCCCCAGGGCACCGACCCGGTCTCGGGGTTGCCGTGGGTGGCCGAGTCGGCGCTCCCGCGACAGGCCGCCGACACCCTCGCCCTGATCCGGGCGGGCGGCCCGTTCCCCTTCCCCCGCAGCGACAACCAGGTCTTCGACAACCGGGAACGTCTGCTGCCGAAGCAGACTCGCGGCTACTACCGCGAGTTCACCGTCGTGACACCGGGATCCGAGGACCGCGGCGCCCGACGCATCATCACCGGCAGTGCCGGCGAGAAGTACTGGACCGCCGACCACTACGAGTCGTTCAGCCGGATCAGGGAGGGCACGTGACGACGTTCCTGGGCAGGCACAGCGAGGCCGACGACCACCTCGAGCAGCTGCGGTGGCTGGGGCACGACGTGCGCGTCGTGTCCGGCGGCCACGACAAGGCGAGCGTGCTCGAGGCCTTTGCGACCGGCCTCGAGCTGCCCGACTGGTTCGGGCACAACTGGGACGCCCTGGTCGACGCGCTGCGCGACCTCGACAGCCGGCGTGGCGTGCCCATCGAGCTCGTCTGGGACCACGCGGCCCACCTGCGCGAGCAGGACCGCGACGCCTACGACACGGTCGTCGAGATCCTCGAGCAGGTCGCCGACGAGCGCGACGACCTCAACGTCACGGTCGTGACCCGCTGAGGCGCACGCGGGCGTATGCCGTCACGTGACCTCCCGCGTGCCCGCGCGGGCTCGCTCGCGCAGCCACACGGCATACGCCATCGGGTGGTCAGGAGACGAAGACCCGGTCGTCGATGAGGCGCTCGGTGACCTGCTGGCCCTCGGTGTGGAACCGGCCGTGCTCGAAGTCCTTGGCGAACTCGAGCTCGACGTGGGCCTTGCCGTGGCGGTTCTTCTCGATGCTGACGACCGACCACCCGCGGAACCGGTCGATGTTGCCGAGGTTGTAGACGAGGTGCTCGCGCGAGACGACGTCGACCTTGTCGTTGACGATGAGGACGACGTCGGCCTCGAAGGCCAGGGCCGAGGAGCCACGCAGGTCGTGGGTGCGCATCCGGTGCCCTGCGGCCAGTGCGTCCTTGTCGGCGGCCGAGATGGCGACGACCGGCACGCGCGCGGCCAGGGCGAGGTCCTTCAGGCCCTCCGCGGCGGCGGTGATGCGCTCGTCCTCGCCCGGACGGTCGACGGGCAGCTTCTGGATGTAGTCGAGCAGCACGAAGGGCGCCTGCCCCGTCGTCTCCGTGACACGTTCGACCGCCGCGCGGATCTGCTCGAGCGTCGTCGTAGCGCCCGACGACTCGTGGATCTGGAGGCGGTCGCGGTAGCCCACGAGCGCCGCGAGCGCGCGTGACCCGCCGGGCAGGGCGCCGAGCACCGCGTCGAGCGAGTCGCCGTGGTCGGCGGTCTCGAGCGCGCGGCGCACGTCGACGACCCCCGCGACCTCGCCGGGGTCACCCTCGGCGGCCTCCATCGAGATGAGCCGCTCGAGCAGGGTGTGGCTCTCGTGCTCGTAGGAGAAGACCAGCGCGCTCGCCCCGGCAGCGACGACGTTGCGGGCGAACTGCATCCCGATCGTCGTCTTGCCGTGGCCGGCCGGGCCACCGAGCAGGACGAGCTCGCCCGAGCGCAGGCCCCCCGTGAGCACGGTGTCGAGCGCCGGGAAGCCCGTCGACCAGACCCGCGCGCCCGCCGGCGCCCCGCGCCTCAGCACGTCGTCCGTCTCGCTGAGAAGGGCGTCGAGCGGGCGCAGGGCTCCGGCGTCACGCGGACCGGCTGGTGTCACCATGCGCAGATTGGACCACAGCGCGACAGGGCGTCGGGCCGGTTCGGCGAATGTCCGGACGTCAGAGGGCGATGCCGACGTACTTCGTCTCGAGGTACTCGTCGATGCCCTCGAAGCCGCCCTCGCGCCCGACCCCGGAGGCCTTGACGCCGCCGAAGGGAGCCGCCGGGTTGGAGACGATGCCCTGGTTGACGCCGACCATGCCGTACTCGAGCGCCTCGCTCATCGTGATGGCGCGCGAGAGGTCCTGGGTGAACAGGTAGGCCACGAGGCCATACTCGGTGTCGTTGGCCAGGCGGATCGCCTCGGCGTCGGTGCGGAACGTCGTGACCGGGGCGACCGGTCCGAAGATCTCCTCGCGGGCCATGTCGGCGTCGTCGGGGACGTCCGCGAGCACGGTCGGCTCGTAGAACCAGCCCGCGCCGTCGGGCACCTTGCCACCCACGAGGACCTTGGCGCCCTTGGAGACGGCGTCGTCGACGAGCGCCGAGACCTTGTCGCGGGCCTTCTCGTCGACGAGCGGGCCGACGTCGACGCCGTCCTTGGTGCCCTTGCCGAGGGTCAGGGCACCCATCCGGCGGGCCAGCTTGGCGCTGAACTCGTCGGCGAGCGACTCGTGGACGTAGAAGCGGTTGGCGGCCGTGCAGGCCTCGCCCATGTTGCGCATCTTGGCGAGCATCGCGCCCTCGACGGCCTTCTCGACGTCGGCGTCCTCGAAGACGAGGAACGGCGCGTTCCCGCCGAGCTCCATCGAGACCCGCAGGATGCCCTGCGACGCCTGCTCCATGAGCGAACGGCCCACGGGCGTCGAGCCGGTGAAGGTCAGCTTGCGCAGGCGCGGGTCGCGGATGAGCGGCTCCATGACGTCGCCGGTGGTGCCGTGCGTCGTCATGACGACGTTGAGCACGCCGTCGGGCAGGCCGCACTCGCGCAGCAGCTCGGCGAGGGCGAGCATCGTCAGGGGCGTCTGGCTCGCCGGCTTGACGACCATGGTGCAGCCGGCCGCGATGGCGGGGCCGATCTTGCGGGTGCCCATCGCGAGCGGGAAGTTCCACGGCGTGATCATCAGCGTCGGGCCGACGGGCTGCTTCATCGTCATGAGACGGGTTGCCCCGTTGGGGGCCGTCGACCAGCGACCCGAGATGCGCACGGCCTCCTCGGAGAACCAGCGGAAGAACTCGGCGCCGTAGGCGACCTCGCCGCGGCTCTCGGCGAGCGTCTTGCCCATCTCGAGCGTCATGAGCATCGCGAACTCGTCCGCGCGCTCGGTGATCTTCTCGTATGCCGCCCGCAGCAGCTCGCCACGGTCGCGCGGGGCCGTGCGGGCCCAGTCCGCCTGCGCCGCCACCGCGGCGTCGAGCGCCGCCCGGCCGTCGGCGACGGACGCCGCCGCGACGTGGGTCAGCACCTTGCCGTTCGAGGGGTCGTCGACCGCGATGGTCTCTCCCTCGCTGCCGTCACGCCACTGCCCACCGATGAGCAGGCCCTTGGGCACTGCGTCGATCACTGACTTCTGTGTCACCGCTGCCATGCCTGAAACCCTATTCCTGTCGTGATGGTGGTCGTCGCCGCCCCGGAGGACGCGTGGTCAGCGCTCGCCCTCAGCCCTCGCCCTCACCGCTCGTCGAGGCCCCACGGGGAGCCGTAGCCCTCCGGCTTGGGCGCGGCGAGCAGGTCGAGGAAGGGAACGGCGTCGAACGCCTCGGCGCCGAGGACGCCGACACCCTTCCACGTGCCGCGGGCGAGCAGCTCGAGCGCGACGACCGGGTTGATCGCCGTCTGCCAGACGACGCACTGGGCGTCGTAGTCGCGCATCGTGTCGGCGTTGTCGACGAGGTGGTAGAGGTACGTGCGCCGCGGTCGGCCGTCCTTGCCGGTGCCCGTGACGAAGAGGCCGGCACACGTCTTGCCGGTCATCCGCGGGCCGATGGTCGCCGGGTCGGGCAGCGCCGCCGCCACGACGTCGCGCGGCGAGACCTGCACGCCCTTGACCGTGATCGGCTCGGTGCGGTCCAGGCCGAGAGTATTGAGGACCTTGAGGATGGTGATGAACTCGTCGCCGAGGCCGTACTTGAAGGTGACCCTCCTGGCGTCGACCCAGCGCGGCATGAGGAGGACCTCCTCGTGCTCGACGTTGACGCACTCGACCGGCCCGATGCCCTCCGGGAAGTCGAAGACCTCCGGCTCGCTGAACGGCGCGGTGGTGAACCAGCCGCGGTCCTTCTCCCACACGACCGGCGGGTTGAGGCACTCCTCGATCGTCGTCCACATCGAGAAGCTCGGCGCGAAGACCTCGTTGCCGAGCTCGTCGTGCACGACGAGGTTGGCCCCGTCGCGGGTGCCGAGCTCGTCGATCTCGGAGAAGAGGTGGTCGGCGGCGTAGCGGGCGAAGACGTCGGACAGGCCGGGCTCGACGCCGATGCCGACGAGCGCGAGCCGGCCGTCGGCCTCCCACTCCCCCGCAACCGCGAACTGCTCGTCGCCGAGCTTGACCCCGGTGACGGCATACGGCTGCTCGGGATGACGCTGCGACAGGCTCATCGCCATGTCGAGGTAGTCGGCCCCGGCGGCCTTGGCCCCGTCGAAGACCGACATGTTGAACTTCGGGTCGACGGCGTTGAAGACGTGCGACGCGCCGTGCTCGAGGGCCAGCGCCGTCACCGCCTCGGCCGACGAGGCGTCGACCCTGGCCGCGACGAAGCGCGACTCACCCGGCCGGCGGCCGGTGACGGCCGCGACGGTGCGCTCGGCACGCGCGACGTCGTAGTCGGCGACGACCCAGCGGTCGAAGAAGTCTCGCTCGGACGCGATGCGCGCGGCGGCGTCACCGACTCCACCGGAGCCGATCATGAGGACACGCATGACGGATCAGGCCACCTGTCGGTTGCGTCGGCTGGAGATGAGCTGTCCGGTCATGACGACGACGAGCGTCAGCACGAACATCACCGTGCCGATGACGTAGACCTGCACGGGTACCCCGCGCGCCGACGCGCCCCAGACGTACATCGGGAAGGTGATCGAGCTCGGGCTCGCATTGAAGTTGGTGATGATGTAGTCGTCGAAGCTCAGCGAGAACGCGAGGAGCGCGCCGGCCGCGATGCCCGGTGCGGCCAGCGGAAGCGTGACGCGCAGGAAGGTCTGGGTCGGGTTGGCACCGAGGTCCGCCGCCGCCTCCTCGAGCTTCGGGTCGAGCGTCGCGACCCTCGCCTTGACGGCGACGACGACGAACGACACGCAGAACATGATGTGCGCGATGAGGATCGCCGTGCGACCCGACGGCACCCCGAGCATGAGGAAGAGCGTGAGCAGGCTCGAGCCCATGACGACCTCGGGCGTGGCCATCGGCATGAAGATCAGCAGGTTGGTCGCCGACCGCCCTCGGAACCGGTAGCGGCCGAGGGCGAAGGCGATCATCGTCCCCAGCACGGTGGCCGTGAGAGAGGCGATGACGCCGATCTGCAGGCTCAGGCCGAGCGACTCGCAGATGCCTTGCGCCCCACAGGGATTCGTCCACGCCGCGGCGGAGAACTCGTTGAAGTTGTAGTTGTACTTGCCCTTCGGGTCGTTGAACGAGAAGGCCGCCACGACCACGTTGGGCACGAGCATGTAGACGAGCACCGCGATGGCGGCGAAGGAGATGAGGTGTCGCTTGATCCAGGCCATCAGAGCAGCTCCTCCGTTCCGGCCCGGCGCACGTAGACCGAGACCATCGTGACGATGACGATGAGCAGGATGAACGACAGCGCCGCCGCCAGCGGGTAGTCGAGCACCCGCAGGAACTGGCTGTCGATGACCGAGCCGATCATCGTCGTCTGGGTGTTGCCGAGCAGACGGGCGTTGATGAAGTCGCCGGCGGCCGGGATGAAGGTCAGCAGCGTGCCTGCGACGACGCCCGGCAGCGACAGCGGCCAGGTGACCTTGCGGAAGGTCTGCCACGGCGAGGCGTAGAGGTCACCGGCCGCCTCGATGAGACGAGGGTCCAGGCGCTCGAGCGAGGTGTAGAGCGGCAGGATCATGAAGGGCAGGAAGTTGTAGGTCAGACCCATGATGACGGCGAACTTCGAGGACAGCAGCGAGTCGTTGGCGGTGAGGCCCACGGCCTGCAGCAGGTCCGTGATGTGCAGCTTCTGCGCCCAGGTGGTGACGAACCAGTCGTCGGAGAGGATCGTGCGCCACGCCAGCGTGCGGATCAGGAAGCTGGTGAAGAACGGCGCGATGACCAGCACGAGCACGAGGTTCTTGTAGCGACCGGCCTTCTGGGCGATGAAGTACGCCAGTGGGTAGCCGAGCAGCAGCGCGAGCACGGTAGCCGTGCCGGCGTAGAGGAACGAGCGCACGAACTGCGGCCAGTACTGCTTCAGGGCGTCGACGTAGATGCCGACATTGCCCGTGAAGGTGTAGCCGTCGTCGACGTTGCCCTCCTGCAGCGACTGTGACGCGAGGGTCACCATCGGGAGCACGAAGAAGACGACGAGCCACAGCAGACCCGGGAGCAGGAGCGCGTAGGGCACCCAGTTGCGCCGACGCCTCGTCGGCGGAGCCGACGACCCCGTCGAGAGGACCGCCGCCTCAGCCATGGTCGTCCACCAGCTCGGCCCCGGCCTCGGCGTCCTGCGACGCGTCGAGGGCGAAACCGTGCTGGGCGGCCCACGAGACGGTGACGGTCTCACCCAGGACCGCACGCGCCGTGCCGTCGTTCTGCTGGACGACGATCAGCTCCTGCCCCCACGGCATCTGCACGGAGTACTGCGTCGCGACGCCGCTGAACGACACGTCGCGCACGATGCCGCGCAGCTGGTTGGGACCGCCACCCTCGCCCAGGCGCAGCTTCTCGGGCCGCACGCCGAGCCACACGTCACGCACGCCCTCGGGGAGGTGCTCACGCGAGACCTCGAGGTCCGTGTCGTGGGCGCGGACCGTGACCACGTGGTCCGTGCCGCCGGGGTTGACCGTGGCCCGCAGCAGGTTGGACTGGCCGAGGAAGTTGGCGACGAACGTCGACCGGGGCTGTTCGTAGAGCGTCGCCGGGTCACCGAGCTGCTCGAGCCGGCCGGCGTTCATCACGGCGATCGAGTCGGCCATGGTCATGGCCTCCTCCTGGTCGTGGGTGACGTGGATGAAGGTCAGGCCGACCTCCTGCTGGATGCGCTTGAGCTCGATCTGCATCTGCCGGCGCAGCTTGAGGTCGAGGGCGCCCAGGGGCTCGTCGAGGAGCAGCACGTCGGGCCGGTTGACGAGTGCCCGCGCCAGCGCGACGCGCTGCTGCATGCCGCCGGAGAGCTGGGTGGGCTTCTTGCTCGCCACCTGCTCGAGCTGCACGAGCTCGAGCACCTCCTTCGCCTTGGCCTTGGCGTCCTTGTCGCCGCGCCGCCGCAGCCCGAACATCACGTTGTCGAGCACGCTCATGTGCGGGAAGAGCGCGTAGCTCTGGAAGACCGTGTTGACGTTGCGCTGGTAGGCCTTGGTGTCGGTGATGTCGCTGTCACCGATCCGGATGCGCCCGCTCGTGGGCTCCTCGAGGCCCGCGATCATCCGGAGCGTCGTCGTCTTGCCGCAGCCCGAGGGCCCCAGAAGGGCGAAGAAGGAGCCCTGCGGGACGACCAGGTCCAGCGGGTGGACGGCGGTGAAGGTGGCGAAGGACTTCGTGAGGGCGACGAGGCCGAGGTCGCCCTTCCCCTGCTGCTTGCTCATGCCGTCGTCAGGGCCGAGAAGAGCTTGTTGTACTTGGTCTCCTCCGCGGTGCTGAGCCCGCGGAAGACCTGGGCGCGCGCGAGCACGTCGGGCGTCGGCACGATGAGGGGGTTCTTGCCGAGCTTCGGGTCGAGCTTCACCAGCTCGGCCGCCGTGCCCTTGACGGGGGCGATGTAGTTGACGAAGGCGGCGACCTGCGCCATGACGGCCGGGTCGTAGTAGTAGTCGATGAGCTTCTCGGCGTTCTTCTTGTGCTTGGCCAGCGCCGGGATGACGAAGTTGTCGGACCAGAGCGTGAAGCCCTTCTGCGGGAGGGCGTACTGGATCTTCGGGTCGTCGAACTGGAGCTGGACGACGTCGCCGGTCCACGCCACGCAGGCCGCGATGTCGCCCTTGGCGAGGCCCTCGGTGTACTCGTTGCCGGTGAAGCGCAGGATCTGCCCGGAGTCCTTGGCCTGCTGGATCATGTCGATGGCGGCCTGGAAGTCGGCGTCGGTGAACGAGTCGATCTTCTTGCCCTGCTCCATCATCACGAGGCCGACGGTGTCGCGCATCTCGGTGAGCAGCGTGACCTTGCCCTTGAGCGCAGGGTCGGTGAGCAGCTGCGTGATCGACTCGATCTTCTTGCCGCCGGTGGCTTTGAGGTTGTAGCCGATACCGGCGAATCCACTCTGCCACGGGAGCGAGTAGAGCCGGCCCGGGTCGAACTCGACGTTCTTGAGCGAGTCGTCGAGGTTGGCCGCGTTGGGGATGTTGGCCAGGTCGAGCTTCTGCACGTAGCCCTGTCGGATCAGCCGCGCGACCATCCAGTCGGTGCTGCACCACACGTCACGACCGGTGTCCTTGCCGCCCTCGAGCAGCGGGCGCACCTTGGCGTAGAACTCGTCGTTGTCGAGGTAGTCCTCGGTGTAGTTCACCTTGATGCCGGTCTTCTTCTGGAAGGCGTCGAGGGACGGGCGCGACTTGCCGTCGTCGCTGGTGTCGATGTACTCGGTCCAGTTCGACCAGTTCACGAGCTTCTCGGTGTCGGACATGTCCTGCGCGGCGGCCGCGGTCTTGGCGGGCGCAGCCGTGCCGGAGGCCCCACCGGTGGTGGGGTTCTTCCCGGCCGAACCACAGGCCGCGAGGAAGGCGGCGGCGCTCACGCCGGCGGCGCCCATCATCGCCGAGCGACGACTGACGAGCCCACGCGCGAGGGCGGCTCGCAGGACCGGGTTGTCCATGTCGAAGGAGTTGTCGTTCATGGGGTTCATCTCCAGGGGGTTTGGTGGGCCGGTGTGGAGGGATCGACGCTGACCCGAGGTGGTGCTGCTGTGGGATGCCGTGTCCGACAAGTGAGTTCGCGCCGCCCGGGCTGGACGGCGCGAGGCTCAGGAGTCGATGTTGGCCATGACGTGCTTGATGCGGGTGTAGTCCTCCAGGCCGTACATCGAGAGGTCCTTGCCGTAGCCGCTGTGCTTGAAACCCCCGTGCGGCATCTCGGCGACGATCGGGATGTGGGTGTTGATCCAGACGCAGCCGAAGTCGAGCTTCTTGCTCATGCGCATGGCCTTGCCGAAGTCGCGGGTCCACACGCTCGAGGCGAGGCCGTACTGCACGCCGTTGGCCCAGGCGAGAGCCTCGGCCTCGTCGCTGAACTGCTGCACCGTGATGACGGGCCCGAAGATCTCGCTCTGGATGTGCTCGTCGTCCTGGCGCAGGCCCGCGAGAACGGTCGGCTCGAAGAAGAAGCCGTCGCCGAGGGTGTTGATGCGCGACCCGCCGGCGGCCACGCGGGCGTGGTCGGGCAGCCGGTCCATGAACCCCGAGACGTGCGCCATCTGGTTGACGTTGTTGACCGGGCCGAGGCTCGCGTCGTCGTCGGACGGCATGCCGACCTTGACCGAGCTGCGGGCGTACTCGGCCAGGGCGGCGACGAAGTCGTCGTGGACCCGCGGTCCGGCGAGCACGCGGGTGGCCGCGGTGCAGTCCTGCCCGGCGTTGAAGTAGCCGGCGCCCGCGATGCCCTCGACTGCAGCCTCGATGTCGGCGTCGTCGAAGACGATGACCGGCGCCTTGCCGCCGAGCTCGAGGTGCACCCGCTTGAGGTCGCGCGACGCGCTCTCGGCGACCTGCATGCCGGCCCGCACCGAACCGGTGATCGCCACGAGTGCCGGCGTCGGGTGCTCGACGAGCATGCGCCCGGTCTCGCGGTCACCGGTGATGACGTTGAAGGTGCCCTCGGGCAGGAACTCCGAGGCGAGCTCGGCCATGAGCAGCGTCGTCTCGGGCGTCGTGTCGGACGGCTTGAGGACGATGGTGTTGCCCGCGGCGAGCGCCGGGGCGATCTTCCACATCGCCATCATCATCGGGTAGTTCCACGGGGTCACCTGGCCGACGACCCCGATGGGCTCGCGGCGCACGAAGGAGGTGTGGCCCTTCATGTACTCGCCGGCCGACTTGCCCTCGAGGACGCGCGCCGCGCCGGCGAAGAAGCGCAGCTGGTCGACCATCGGCGGGATCTCCTCGCTCCGCGTCAGGGCGTGCGGCTTGCCGGTGTTCTCGCCCTCGAGGCGGATGAGGTCCTCGGCGCGGGCCTCGATGGCGTCGGCGAACTTCAGCAGGGCGGCCTGGCGCTCGCCCGGGGTCGTGTCGCCCCACGTCTCGAACGCGGTCGACGCCGCGGCATACGCCCGGTCGACGTCGGACTGGGTGCTGACGGGGGCCTTGGCCACGACCTGGGCGGTCGACGGGTCGACGATGTCGGCCGTCGCGTCGCCCTCGTGGTCGACGTACTGGCCACCGATGAAGTTGCGGAGCTGGCGCGGCTGGGAAGTCATGCGGGAATGCTAAACGCAGACCTTCGCAATCGTGAAGACTTGTCGAGAAGAAACTTCGGAATCAGTTGCGGCGGGACTTGCCAACAGCGCGTTCCACAGGTCAGTATCGGCGCATGACGACCATCCGCGGCGTGGCCAATGCGGCCGGCTCCGGGGGCAACGGCGCCAAACGGCCCTCGGTCAACCTCGACGACGTGAGCAAGACGATCATCGAGCTGCTCCAGCACGACGGGCGCAAGTCCTACGCGTCCATCGCGCAGGAGGTCGGCCTCTCGGAGGCCGCCGTGCGCCAGCGCGTGCAGCGCCTCCTCGATGCCGACGTCATGCAGATCGTCGCGGTGACGGACCCGTTGCAGGTCGGGTTCCAGCGCCAGGCGATGGTGGGCCTTCGGGTCTCAGGGGACATGACGTCGGTCGCCGACGCGCTGACCGAGATGGAGGAGGTGTCCTACGTCGTCACGACGGCCGGGAGCTTCGACGTGCTCGCCGAGGTCGTCTGCGAGAACGACGCCCACCTGCTCGAGCTGCTCACGAGCCGCATCCGCCCGCTCCCGGGCGTCACGGCGACCGAGACGTTCGTCTACCTGAAACTCAACAAACAGCTCTACAACTGGGGTACACGATGAGCATCAACCCGAACGAGGTCTGGGAACCCACCTCGGACCACCGCACGCCCGCCGGCTCCCTGCACTCGGAGGCCGCGCGCGACCACCTGTGGATGCACTTCACCCGCCACTCGGTCTTCGAGGACCGCAGCGAGGGTGGGCTCGGCCACACCGTCCCCATCATCACCAAGGGCGACGGCTGGAAGATCTGGGACGACCGCGGCAACGAGTACATCGACGGTCTCGCCGGACTCTTCGTCGTCCAGGCCGGTCACGGCCGTGAGGAGCTCGCCGAGGCAGCGGCCAAGCAGGCCAAGGAGCTCGCGTTCTTCCCGCTGTGGAGCTACGCGCACCCCAAGGCGATCGAGCTCGCCGAGCGGCTCGCGAGCCACGCCCCCGGCGACCTCAACCGCGTGTTCTTCACGACGGGTGGCGGCGAGGCCGTCGAGACCGCCTGGAAGCTCGCGAAGCAGTACTTCAAGCTGACCGGCAAGCCGACCAAGCACAAGGTCATCTCCCGCGCGGTCGCCTACCACGGCACGCCCCAGGGCGCCCTGTCGATCACCGGCATCCCGGCGGCCAAGGAGATGTTCGAGCCGCTCGTGCCCGGCGCGCACAAGGTGCCCAACACCAACATGTACCGCGCGCCCGAGCACCTGCGCGACGACGAGAAGGCCTTCGGCCGCTGGGCCGCCGACCGCATCGCCGAGGCCATCGAGTTCGAGGGTCCCGACACCGTCGCCGCCGTCTTCCTCGAGCCGGTGCAGAACTCCGGTGGTTGCTTCCCGCCGCCCGCCGGCTACTTCGAGCGGGTCCGCGAGATCTGCGACGAGTACGACGTGCTGCTCGTGTCCGACGAGGTCATCTGCTCCTTCGGCCGCATCGGCTCGATGTTCGCGTGCGACGACTTCGGCTACGTGCCCGACATCATCACGTGCGCCAAGGGCATGACGAGCGGCTACTCCCCCATCGGCGCGATGATCGCGAGCGACCGGCTGTTCGAGCCGTTCAAGTCGGGCACGACCTACTTCCCGCACGGCTACACCTTCGGCGGGCACCCCGTGTCGGCCGCTGTCGCGATGGCCAACCTCGACATCTTCGAGCGCGAGGGGCTCAACGACCGGGTCAAGACCAACGCACCGGTCTTCAAGGCGACGCTCGACAAGCTGCTCGACCTGCCGCTCGTCGGCGACGTCCGCGGCGCCGGCTACTTCTACGGCATCGAGCTCGTCAAGGACAAGGCCACCCGCGAGACGTTCAACGACGCCGAGTCCGAGCGGCTGCTGCGCGGCTTCCTGTCCAAGGCGCTCTTCGACGCAGGGCTCTACTGCCGCGCCGACGACCGCGGGGACCCCGTCATCCAGCTCGCGCCGCCGCTCATCATGGGCCCGGAGCAGTTCGACGACATCGAGTCGCGGCTGCGCTCGGTGCTGACAGAGGCCGAGAACCACCTCTGACCCCTGGCCCTCCCTGACTCCGTGCGTATGCCGTGGGGGTGTCGCCGGCCACGAAGCCACCCGTTCGCGGGTGGCTTCGTGCGTTTCCCGGTGGCGGCGCGGGCGGCGCCGTGCCGGAACGCTGGTGGGCGCCGTTCGTTGGGGTAGGTATCCGACGAGTGCGACGCCGACGCACCGCCGACCAAGGAGAAGACATGGGATTCCTCGACAAGCTGCTGGGCCGTGAGCCGCTGCAGCAGCAGCGCCCCCAGCAGGCTCAGCAGGCCCAGCCGCCGACCGGCCAGCCCTACGCCGTGTCCGCGCCGCGTGGCGGCGCCTCGTCGGAGGACGAGCGCGCCATCGCCCGCTACAGGTACCTGCTGCGCACCGCGCCGCCGGAGGACATCGAGAAGGTGCACACCGAAGCCTTCGCCAAGCTCTCGCCCGAGCAGCGCCAGATGGTGCTCCAGCGCCTCAACGAGGACCTGCCCGAGGGTGAGCGCCCGCGCAGCGACCAGCCCGCCGACCTCGCGCGCAGCGCGACCCGCGCCGAGATGAGCCGACCCGGCTACCTCCAGGGCGCCTTCGGTGGTGGCCGTGGCGGCATGGGCGGCATGGGGATGGGCGGCATGATCGCCGGCTCGATGCTCGGCACCATCGCCGGCGTCGTCGTCGGCTCGGCCCTGGCCGACATGATGCTCGGAGGCTACGACTCCTCGCCCGAGGCCCAGGAGGCCGGTGACGCGAACGCCGACGCCGGTGGTGACGCGGGCGACTCCGGAGATGCCGGCGGTGACGCCGGTGGCGACGCGGGCGGAGATGTCGGCGGTGACGCCGGCGGCTCCGACTTCGGCGACTTCGGCGGTGGGGGCGACTTCGGCGGTGGGGGCGACTTCGGCGGCGACTTCGGTGGTGGTGACTTCGGGGGGTTCTGACCGGACTCCGTAGGCCACACGCCCGCGCGGCGCTCGGTTCCCGCGGTCCCCGACCTGATCGGGGCCACGGAACCGGGCGCCGCGCGCGTCTGCCCGGGAGCCCTGTCCCGCGACTCCTGTCTGGGGAGCCCCGTCCGGAAGCCTGTCGGGTTTGTCCAAGACGGGGACGGCCGGTCCGGCGAGGCTGGACTCCCACCGTCACCGACGAAAGGCAGACCCCATGGCCATCGCCGCCCTGAAGATGCTCACCCTCGACAGCTCGGACGCCCGCCGGGACGCCGCCTTCTGGTCGACGGTGCTCGGCTGGGAGGTCGCGCACCTGCAGGACGAGTACGCCATGCTGACCGGTCCTGCCGGAGTCGCCCTGGGACTCGGTCTGGTCGACGACCACGAGGCACCGGGCTGGCCGAACGCCCACGGCAGCAAGCAGTTCCACCTGGATCTCGCCGTCGAGGACCTCGACGCCGCAGCGGCGGACTGCGTCGCGGCCGGTGCGACGCTCCCGGACGAGCAGCCCGGAGAGACGTGGCGGGTGCTGCTCGACCCGAGCGGCCACCCGTTCTGCCTCACCCAGGCCGCCAACTGGGGCTGAGCGGCCCGCGGGTCAGACGCCGGCGAGCCAGTGGAAGAGCCCGGCGATCCCGAGGATCACCGGCACCGAGGCGAACGTGCTGACGAAGATGACGTCGCGGGCGAGGTTGACCTCCCGCCGGTAGCGGACGGCATACGTGAAGATGTTCTGCGCCGTCGGGAGGGCAGCCGTCACGACGACGGCGAACAGCGCCTCGCCGCGCAGGCCCAGCGCCAGACCCACGCCGAACGCGATCGCGGGCATGAGCAGGGTCTTGAGGCCGACGATCGTCCACACGTGACCCGCGGAGCGACCGGTCGCAGGTCGCGGGCCGCGCCGCAGCGAGATGCCGAAGGCGACGAGCATCGAGGGGACGGCCATCGCACCGAGCAGGTCGATGGGCGCCGCGACGACGCGCGGCAGGTCGATGTCGAACACGGCGATGAGCAGGCCCGCGACGGCACCGAGCGTGATCGGGTTGCTGAACATCCGCCGCAGACTTCGGCCGAGGGTCGGGCGTTCACCGCGCGCGTCGCTGTCGAAGAGCGCCATGTAGACGGGCGTGATGATGAGCAGCTGCATGAGCAGCGTCGGCGCCACCCACGCGACGTCGCCGAGGACGTAGAGCGCGATGGGGATGCCGAGGTTGCCCGCGTTGACGTAGGCCGCCGAGAGGCTGCCGATGAGCCGTGAACCGAGCGGCCCTCCCGCCCAACGGAACCGGGCGATGAGCAGGTAGAGACCCACGACGAGCGCGAAGCTGATGAGCGACGTCACGAGGTTCGCCGACAGGACAGCGTCGAGCGACGTGCGCTGCATGACGGTCAGGAGCAGCGCAGGCGAGGCGACGTGGAAGGCGAGGCGCGAGAGGTTGACCTGCGCCGAGTCGTCTAGGACGCGGCGGTCGGCGAGGAGCCACCCCACCGCGACGATGATCGCGATGGTGGCGAAACCCTCGAGCACACCGACCATGCCGGTGATCCTTGCAGCGACGGCGGGCGTGGCGTCGAGCGGGTCCGCTCCTCGGCCGTCCCGGCGGGGCAGGATGGGCGGATGGAGATCGAGACGCTCGACGAGCTGGACGACCACCTCGACTCCGACGGACCGCTGCGCGGCCTGCGCCTGCAGGGCCTCGACCTCACGACCTACGGCGCGCGCCTCGCGGCCCACGGGGACCTCACCGGCCTCGTCGTGCTGGGTGGCACCGTCCCGGTCCCGGTGGCCGAGCTGCTCCTCACCCGCGGCGCGATCATCTTCCCCGGCGTGGCCGACGCACCGGTCGACCCGTGGCGCGGGCTCTACCTCCCGTCGGACCTCTACGCCGGTCTCGAGGACGGCTACTCCTCGACACCGGATGCCCGTGCGTACGCCTGGTTCGTCGACGCGCAGCTGCGCACGGACGCCTACTGCACCCTCGTGCGGGCGATCCACGACGACTCCGTGACCGACGAGCTGGACGAGTTCGTGCAGGGCAGATCGGTGGTGGGCATCATGGGTGGCCATGCGCTGCAACGGAACTCAGCGGCATACGCAGGCGCGGCGCAGCTGGGGCACGCGCTTGCCGAGGAGGGGCACCTCGTCGCGACCGGCGGCGGTCCCGGCGCGATGGAGGCGGCCAACCTCGGCGCGCTGTGCAGGAGCGCTGCAGCGCTCGAGGACGCCATCGGCCACATCGCCGGAGTCCCGGGCTTCCGGCCCGACGTCACCTCGTGGGCCGCGACCGCCCTCGCGGCCCGGGACGTCGTCGTGGGCGACCAGCCCCAGGCCCCGACGGAGACGATGGGACCGTCCGCCCGGTCACTGGGCATCCCGACGTGGTTCTACGGCCACGAGCCGCCCAACGTCTTCTGCGACGTCATCGCCAAGTACTTCTCCAACGCGATCCGCGAGGAGGGGCTGCTGGCGCGGTCGAACGGCGGGATCGTCGTGCTCGACGGGGCCGCCGGGACGGTGCAGGAGGTCTTCCAGGCCGTCACCCCGCTCTTCTACGCCTCCGACGACGCTCCCCTGCCGCCGCTCGTGCTCGTCGGGCGTGAGCACTGGACCGAGCGCGTCCCGGTCTGGGCGACCGTCCAGGCCCTCGCTGCCGGCCGCCCGATGGCGGACGCCATCCACCTCGTCGACTCCATCGACGAGGTCCTCCCCCTCCTCGGACCCCCGACTCCCTGACTCCCTGACTGCCGACTCCCGACTCCCCGACTTCCTGACCGAACGCCGCGTTCGGTGCCGAACGCGCTGTTAGAACAGTGAGTTCGAGACCGAACGCTGCGTTCGGTGCGGGAGGTGGGGCGTCAGGAGGCGGGACCGCGCAGGACCGGGGTCAGGGTCTCGAGGACCGAGGCGTCCTCGATCGTCGCCGGGACGGACGGGCTCTTGCCGTCGGCGAGCTCGCGCATCGTCTTGCGCAGGATCTTGCCCGACCGCGTCTTGGGCAGCCCGGCCACGATGTCGACCTGGTGCAGGGCCGCCACCGCGCCGACCTCGGCACGGACCCGCGCGACGAGCTCGCGCCTGATCCGCTCGCCGTCGGCCTCGGCGTCGACGCCGGACTTGAGCACGACGAGGGCCCGCGGGACCTGGCCCTTGAGGTCGTCGTGCACACCGATGACCGCACACTCCGCCACCGCCTCGTGCCCGGCGAGGGCGGCCTCGAGCGACCCGGTCGACAGCCGGTGCCCGGCGACGTTGAGCACGTCGTCGGTGCGGCCCATGACGTAGAGGTAGCCCTCCTCGTCGAGGTAGCCGCCGTCACCGGTCAGGTAGTAGCCGGGGTAGGCCGAGAGGTAGGAGCTGACGTAGCGGTCGTCGTCGCCCCAGAGCGTGGGCAGGGTGCCGGGCGGCATCGGCAGCTTGATGCAGATGGCACCCTCGACGCCGGGCTTGACCGGCTCGCCGGTGCCGTCGAGGACCTGCACGTCGTAGCCGGGGACGGCCACAGTCGGTGATCCCGCCTTGATCGGCAGGAGCCCGATCCCCTTGGGGTTGGAGGCGATCGGCCACCCGGTCTCGGTCTGCCACCAGTTGTCGATGACCGGCTTGCTGAGGGCGGAGGACGCCCACTCGTAGGTGTCTGGGTCGAGCCGCTCCCCCGCGAGGAAGAGCGCGCGGAAGCGCGACAGGTCGTGCTCGGCGAGCTTGGACGCCGTCGAGTCGTCCTTCTTGATGGCGCGGAAGGCCGTCGGCGCGGTGAAGAGGCAGACCGCGCCGTACTCGGCGATGACGCGCCAGAACGCGCCGGCGTCCGGGGTGCCGACCGGCTTGCCTTCGTAGAGCACTGTCGTCGCGCCCGTGAGCAGCGGGGCGTAGACGATGTAGGAGTGGCCGACGACCCAGCCGACGTCGCTGGCGGTGAACATCGTCTCGCCGGGGGCGACGTCGTAGATGTTGGCCATCGACCAGCGCAGCGCGACGGCGTAGCCCCCGCTGTCGCGGTAGATGCCCTTGGGCTTCCCCGTCGTGCCGGAGGTGTAGAGGATGTAGAGCGGGTCGGTGGCGGCGACCGTCACGCACTCGCTGCCCGCCCGGGCCGCGTCGCCGGACTCGAAGTCGGCCCAGTCGATGTCGCGCTCGCCCAGCTCGGCGGGCTGCTGCTCGCGCTGGAGGACGACGCAGTGCTCAGGCTGGTGCTCCGAGCGCCGGATGGCCTCGTCGAGGAACGGCTTGTAGGGCACGACCCGGCTCGGCTCGACACCGCACGACGCCGACAGCACGACCTTGGGGGCGGCGTCGTCGATGCGGGCCGCCAGCTCCTGCGGCGCGAAGCCGCCGAAGACCACTGAGTGGATTGCGCCGATGCGGGCGCAGGCGAGCATCGCGACGACGGCCTCGGGCACCATCGGCATGTAGATGACGACCCGGTCGCCCTTGCCGACGCCGAGCCCGCGCAGGCCCCCGGCCACGGCGCGCACCCGCTCCAGCAGGACGGCATACGTCATCGTGCTCTTGGTGCCCGTGACGGGCGAGTCGTAGTGGATGGCCGCCTGCTCGCCACGCCCCGCGGCGACGTGGCGGTCGACGGCGTTGAAGCACACGTTGAGCTCGGCGTCCGGGTACCACCGGTAGAACGGCGGCCTCGAGTCGTCGAGGATCCGCGACGGCGGCGTCACCCAGTCGATGCCTTCGGCAGCCGTGCGCCAGAACCCTTCCGGGTCGCGCAGACTCGCGTCGTAGATGTTCTGGTATGCCGTCGCAGCGCCTTCGCTCGTGGGCTCGCTCATGGCCTCACTGTGCCGCCGGTGCGGCCTCCGCGCCAGAGTCCGTGCGCCGAGGTGACGCATCTGACAGACGAGCGGTCGTGATCGCGACGCACATGCCGGCGGCGGCCAGGCACAGGGTCCCCGCGACGTACCAGGCCAGCGTGTAGGCACCGAGGTGGTCGCGCACGAGCCCGGCGCCGAGGGCCGCGGCCGCCGCCCCGAGCTGGTGCGAGGCGAAGACCCAGCCGAAGACGATGGGCGCCCGCTCGCCGTAGGCGCTGCGGCACAGGGCGATCGTCGGAGGCACCGTGGCGACCCAGTCGAGGCCGTAGAAGAGCACGAAGGCCAGCATGTTGACGTGCATCGAGTCGCTGAAGAGCGACGGGAGCAGGAAGAGCGAGGCGCCGCGGAGCGTGTAGTACGCCGCGAGCAGGACCCGCGGGTCGACCCGGTCGGTCAGCCAGCCGGAGAAGATGGTGCCGACGACGTCGAAGACCCCGACGAGCGCGAGCAGCCCGGCTGCGGTGGTCGTCGGCATGCCGTGGTCGTGGGCGGCCGGGATGAAGTGGGTGCCGACGAGCCCGTTGGTCGACGCGCCGCAGACGGCGAAGCTGCCGGCGAGGAGCCAGAAGACGCGGGTGCGCGCGGCGTGGCGCAGGGTGTCGACGGCGAGCCGCGCCGGGTGTCCGGTGGGTCGGGGCGGCCGGGTCACCGACGTGCCGGCGGGCGCCCCGTAGGAGGTGATGCCGAGGTCGCTCGGGTGGTCGTGCAGCTTCCACACCACGAGGGGCACGACCGCCAGGGCCGCCACCGAGGTCGCGACGGCGGCGCTGCGCCAGCCGTGCTGGCCCGCGAGCCAGGCGAGGAAGGGCAGGAAGACGAGCTGGCCGGTCGCGCCCGCCGCGGTGAGCACACCCGTCACGAGGCCCCGCCGCTCGACGAACCAGCGACCTGCCACGGTCGCGACGAGCCCCATCGACATGGCGCCGGTGCCCATCCCGACGACGATCCCCCAGCAGAGCACGAGCTGCCACGACTGCGACATCCAGACCGGCAGCAGCGACCCGACACTGACGAGGACGAGCGCCACGGCGACGACCCGCTGGATGCCGAGCCGCTCCATCAGCGCCGCGGAGAAGGGAGCAGCGAGGCCGAAGAGCACGAGGTTGACCGAGACCGCACCGCCGATGACGCCCATGGGCCAGCCGAACTCGTCGTGCAGCGGCGTCATGAGCACGCCCGGCGTCGAACGGAATCCGGCCGCTCCGATGATCGTCAGGAAGGTGACGACCGCGACCCACCACGCGGGGTGCAGACGGTGGCGTGCGGCGGAGGGCAGCGATGCGCCGGAGCCGGCCCCGAGGGCGTCGTCGGCGGCGGAGTGTCGGTCGGTGAGGCTCACGGGCCCAGCCTGCGGCATACGCCATCGGTCGAACGAGTGGCCGGAGGGACATCATGTGAAAGGATCTGGCCATGCGACACGCAGCAGGACGGCCCCACCTCGTCGTCGTCCTCGCCCTCGACACAGCCATCGCCTTCGAGGTCGGCCTGCCCCACCGGTTCCTGCGGGCCAGCGCGCTCGACCCCGGGTGGCCCGGCCCGCCGACCGGAGCGGCACCGCCCTACGACGTGCGCCTCGTGACCCTCGACGACGGCCCCGTGACCACCTCCGCGGGGTATGCCGTGCTGCCGACCCACCCGAACTCCGAGCTCGCGCGCGCGGACACCGTCGTCGTGCCGGGCATCAACAGCGACATCGTCGAGACCGGGCGGTTGCCCGACGAGCTGCACCGCCTTGCCGCGACCGCCCGACCCGATGCGCGCTGGCTGTCCATCTGCACCGGCGCGTTCGTCCTCGCCGCGCTCGGCAAGCTCGACGGTCGCCGGGCCACGACGCACTGGTGCCACGTCGACGCGTTCCGTCGGCACTTCCCCCAGGTGCAGCTCGACCCCGACGTGCTCTACGTCGACCACGGCGACGTGCTCACCTCCGCCGGCAACGCCGCCGGCATCGACCTGCTGCTGCACGTGCTGCGCTCCGACCTCGGCACCGAGGCCGCCAACCGCGTCGCCCGCGGAGCCGTCGTGGCGCCGTGGCGTGCCGGCGGGCAGGCGCAGTTCATCGACCGCCCCGTGCCCGACGAGTCCGACACCGGCACGGGCGCGACCCGCGTGTGGGTCCTCGAGCACCTCGACGAGCCGATCGGCCTGTCGGACCTGGCCCGTCACGCCGGGATGAGCGTGCGCACCTTCACCCGACGCTTCCGCGAGGAGACCGGTGAGACGGCGGGCGCGTGGCTCGCCCGCGCGCGCGTCGACCGCGCCCGGCACCTGCTCGAGACGACCGACCTGCCCGTCGACCGCGTCGCGGAGGCGGCCGGCTTCGGCACGAGCGCGTCGCTGCGCCAGCACCTCGCGGCCGCCGTCGGCGTGTCACCGCTCGCCTACCGCCGCACCTACCGCGCCGACTCCGCCTGAGGCGGGCACGGCCGCTCAGGTGGCGATCGGGAGGTGGGGGTGCACCGGCGAGCGCCCTTGGAACGACAGGATGGCGGGGTTCTGCACCACGCCGCCGCGGATCTCGATGGCGCGGCGGATGGTCGGGCTGGCCTCCCACGCGTCGGGGCCGGCCATGACGGTCGGCAGGAACGGCAGCAGGGCCTCGCTGATCTCCCACGTCGCGGCGTCCCAGAGGTAGGACGGGCTGTGGTCGACGGCGTAGTAGAGCACGTGGTCGCCGACGACGAACGTCGGCTCGGTGAAGGTCGTCGGGCGCGCCCAGCTGAACCCCATGCCCTCGTCGCAGGACACGTCGACGACGAGGCTGCCCGGGCTCATGCGCTTGAGGTCGTCCTCGGTCATGAAGGTCAGCGGGGCGTCGGTGTCCTGGAGCACGCAGTTGACGACGATGTCGTGCTCGGCGAGGAACTCCTCGAGGGCCACCGGCCCGGCCTCGGTGACCGCGTGGCTCGCCCGCGTCGTCGTGTCGTCGGTGTCGAAGTGCACGATGGTGGCGGAGTGGATGGGCGCGGCGACCGCCGCCCGCTGCCGGTGGGTGAGCACGTCGACGTCACCGATGCCCAGCGCGTTGAGCGCGGTGACGGCGCCTCGCGCCGTGGCGCCGAAGCCGATGACGACCGCGCGGCGGTGCGGACCGTAGTCGCCCGAGATGCCCGCGAGCGAGAAGGCGTGCAGCACCGAGCAGTAGCCGGCGAGCTCGTTGTTCTTGTGGAAGACGTGCAGGTTGAACGAGCCGTCCTTGTTCCAGTGGTTCATCGCCTCGAAGGCGATGAGCGTCAGCTGCCGGTCGATGGCGACCTGCGTCAGCTGGGAGTCCTGCACGCAGTGCGGCCAGCCCCAGAGCACCTGCCCGACCCGGAGGGCGGTGATGTCGCTGAGGAGCGGCTTGGGCGCGAGGATGACGTCACACTGCGCCACGAGCTCGTCTCGGCTGCGGAAGCCACCGACGAACCGCTCGAGCTGGTCGTCGGCGACGCCGTGGCGCAGGCCGTAGCCGTGCTCGAGGAAGATCCCGGACCTCAGCGCCTCGGGGATGCGGTCGAAGTGCCTGGGGTGCAGCGGCAGGCGGTGCTCGTTCTCCTTGAGCGACCGTCCCATGACCCCGACGCTGAGCTGCGCCATGCGCGAACCTCCTGTGGGCCGGCCCGCGCCCTCCCCGGCGACCGGCCGCCGGGGCTCGGGTCGGGACCGACCTCGCCAGCGTACGCGCGTCAGGCCGTCGAGGCGGCGAGCTGGCCGCAGGCTCCGTCGATGTCCTGCCCGCGCGTGTCGCGGATCGTCGTCGGGATGCCGTGGGCCCGCAGCCGCTCGACGAAGTTCTGCTCGACGCCCGGTCGGGACGCCGTCCACTTCGAGCCGGGCGTGGGGTTGAGCGGGATCGGGTTGACGTGGACCCAGCCCCGGCCGCGGCGGTTGAGCTTCTCGCCGAGCAGGTCGGCGCGCCAGCCCTGGTCGTTCATGTCGCGGATGAGGGCGTACTCGATCGACACGCGACGACCCGTCGCCTCGAAGTAGCGGTAGGCGGCGTCGAGCGCCTCGTCGACCGACCAGCGGGTGTTGATCGGCACGAGCTCGTTGCGCAGCTCGTCGTCCGGCGCGTGCAGCGACAGCGCGAGCGTCACCGGGATGCCCTCGGCGGTCAGCTTGTCGATGCCGGGCACGAGACCGACCGTCGACATCGTGATGCCGCGCGCCGACATGCCGAGGCCCTCGGGCGTCGGATCGGTGAGGCGCCGGATGGCACCGATCGAGGCCTTGTAGTTGGCGAGCGCCTCACCCATGCCCATGAACACGACGTTGCTGACGCGCAGGGGCTCCTCGCGGTCCTCGTCTCCCCCACCGGCGAGCTCGCCCCGCCGCAGCGCCCGGGCGGCCCAGACGACCTGCTCGACGATCTCGCCCGCCGACATGTTGCGGGTCAGACCCGCCTGACCGGTGGCGCAGAACGGGCAGTTCATGCCGCAGCCGGCCTGGCTCGAGATGCAGATGGTGACGCGCTTGGGGTAGCGCATGAGCACCGACTCGACGATGGCGCCGTCGTGCAGTCGCCAGGCGTACTTCATCGTCTGCCCGTCGTCGGCCACGCGCTGCACGATGGGGGTCAGCAGCGTCGGGAGCAGGTCGGCGACGAGCTCGGACCGCACGGCCTTGGGCAGGTCGGTCATCTGCTCGGGGTCGTCCTCGAGCCGCTCGAAGTAGTGCGTCGAGAGCTGCTTGGCCCGGAAACCCTTGTGGCCCAGTGCCTCGACGGCCGCCTTGCGCTCGGCCGGGCTGAAGTCGGCGAGGTGCCGCGGCGGCTTGCCACGGCGGGGCGCCTGGAAGGTCAGCTGCCCCGGCACGGGGCGGGCGGTCGTCGGCTCGGGCAGCGCGACGGGAGCGGCCTCGGAGGGGACTTCGGAGGCGGGGGCTGGGGTCTCAGTCATCTCCTGTCCATTGTCTCAGGTGGAGTCAAAACGCGCCGTGGGCGCGAGCCGAGGAGGTATGCCGTCCCCCTCGCCGGACGACCGCGCGCAGTCGCGCGCCGCGGACCGCTGCTCGGCAACCGCGTTGCCGCCGTCGACGACGAGCACCTGGCCGGTGACGTAGGAGGACTCGCGGCTCGCGAGGAACGCCACTGCGGCGGCGACCTCGTCGGCCGTGCCGGAGCGCCCGAGCGGGGTGGCCCGACCTTCGCGTGCCTCGTCGTCGGTCTGTGAGCCGGTCGCCACCCAGCCCGGGGCGACGGCGTTGACGGTCACGCCGTGCCGTCCCTCGTCGACGGCCAGGGCACGCGCGAGCCCCAGCAGGCCCGCCTTCGCCGTGGCGTAGGCGACCTCGTCCCGCATGGCCATGACGCCGCCCGTCACGCTGCTGACGAGGACGAGCCGGCCGGCGCCCGAGGCCCGCAGGTGCGGCAGGGCGGCCCGGCTGACGAGGTAGGCGGTGTCGAGGTTGCGGGCGAGCGAGCGGCGCCACCGGTCCGGGTCGGTGGCCAGCAGGTCGCCCCCGAGCGTGTCCGGCTCGGCGGCACTGGTCATGCCGGCGTTGTTGACGACGACGTCGAGGCGGCCGTGCTCCGCGACGCAGCTCCCGACGAGCGCGTCTGCCTGGGACTCGTCGGTGAGGTCGCCGACCCGGCCCGTCGCCAGCAGGCCCTCCGCGCGCAGCTCGGCGACGCGCTCGTGGACGCGGTCGGTCGTGGCTCCGAGGACGACCGCCGCACCGAGGCGCCCGAGCAGCCGCGCGGTGGCCATGCCGATCCCGCTCGGGCTCCCCGCCCCGGTGACGAGGACGACCCGGCCGGACTGGTCGAAGGGCAGGGTCACGGGACGTCCGGCCGCAGGTTCGCCGTCACGCTCAGACGGGCTTGGCGGCCAGCAGCGTCAGGACGGCCCAGACGATGGGCGCGACGACGACGAGCGAGTCGAGGCGGTCCATGATGCCGCCGTGCCCGGGGAGCACGTTGGACATGTCCTTGATGCCGAGGTCGCGCTTGATGAGCGACTCCATGAGGTCGCCCACGGTGGCCGCGATGGCCACGCCGACCCCGAGCGCGATGCCGATGACCCACGAGTGGTCGAGCAGGAAGTGGACGGACAGCGAGCCGCCCACGACGCAGAAGAGGACCGACCCCGCGAAGCCCTCCCACGACTTCTTGGGACTGATGGTGGGCGCCATGGGGTGCTTGCCGAGGAGGACGCCCGCGGCATACCCCCCGACGTCGCTGCAGACGGTCGTGATGAGGAAGACGAAGATCCGCCCGACGCCGTCCTCGGGGGCGAGCAGCAGCACCGCGAAGCCGACGAGGAAGGTCGGGTAGGTGGAGATGAAGACGCCGCCGAGCACGTCGCGCCCGGCTCCGTCGAGCCGCCCGGTGCCGCGCCACAGCACGACGGCCAGGCAGGTGAGGCACCAGGCGACCACGAGACCGGCGGGCCCGTGGACGTAGGCCGCCCACAGCATCGCCACCATGCCGACGACCGGCGGGACGAGCGGCGCCTCGACCGCTGCGTGCCGCAGGGCGCCGCGCAGCTCCCAGATGCCGATGCCGACGGCGACCGCGACGACGGGAAGGAACGACTCCTTCTTGATCAGGAGCGTGGCGACGATGACGATGCCGAGTCCCACCCCGACCGCGATCGCGGCCGGGAGGTTGCGACCGGCACGACTCTGCTTCTTCTGCAGCACCTCCTCGGCGGGGATGCCGGCGAGGTCGTCGAGACTCGGGTCGTACGGGACGGGCTCGAGGGGCCCGGACCCGCCGTCCTGCGCCGGGGGTGCAGGCTCCACGGGGTCCGACGGGGAGTCAGTCGTCATCATCGGGTCGAGCATCGAGGTCACACCTCGAGCAGCTCGGACTCCTTGGCCTTGACGAGCACGTCGACGAGGTCGGTGTGCTTCTTGGTGAGCCCGTCGAGCTCCTTCTCGGCGCGCGTGCCGTCGTCCTCGCCGACCTCGCCGTCCTTGACGAGCTTGTCGATGTCGGTCTTGGCCTTGCGACGGATGTTGCGCACCGAGACGCGAGCGTCCTCGGCCTTGCCGTGCGCGAGCTTGATGTACTCCCGACGACGCTCCTCGGTCAGCTCCGGCATGACGCAGCGGATCTGGTTGCCGTCGCTGCTCGGGTTGACGCCGAGGTCGGAGTCACGGATGGCCCGCTCGATCTCGTGCATCGCCGACTTGTCGAACGGGATGACGAGGATGGTGCGCGGCTCGGGGTTCTGGAACGAGGCGAGCTGCTGCAGCGGCGTCGGCGCACCGTAGTACTCGACCGTCAGCTTGTTGAACAGTCCCGGGTTGGCACGGCCGGTGCGGATGCCCGCGAAGTCCTCCTTGAGGACCTCGACGGCCTTGTCCATCTTCTCCTCGGCCTCGAACATCGTCTCTTCGATCATGGGTCTTCGGTTCCTCGTCCCTCGTTCGTGTCGTGTGCGGTGCGGCGCTGCTCGCCTGGTCACGCGGACCCGGCGCGGCGGCCGGGGTCAGGCGTTGGTGACCAGCGTGCCGATCTTCTCACCGAGCAGGGCGCGCGTGATGTTTCCCGCGCCCTCCATGCCGAAGACGACCATGGGCAGCTTGTTCTCCATGCAGAGGCTGAAGGCTGCGGCGTCCACGACCTTGAGGCCCTCGACGATGGCGTCCTGGAAGGTCACCGTCTCGAGCTTCTTGGCCTCGGGGTTGGTGCGCGGGTCGGCGTCGTAGACGCCGTCGACGCCGTTCTTGGCGATGAGCACCGCGTCGCACTTGATCTCGAGCGCGCGCTGCGCGCTCACGGTGTCGGTGGAGAAGAACGGCATGCCGGCACCGGCGCCGAAGATGACGACGCGGTGCTTCTCGAGGTGGCGGATGGCGCGGCGCGGGATGTAGGGCTCGGCGACCTGCTGCATGGCGATCGCGGACTGGACCCGCGTCTCGACACCCTCCTTCTCGAGGAAGTCCTGCAGGGCGAGGCAGTTCATGACGGTGCCCAGCATCCCCATGTAGTCGGCACGGGTGCGGTCCATGCCGCGCTGCTGGAGCTCGGCGCCGCGGAAGAAGTTGCCACCGCCGATGACGACGGCGACCTCGACGCCACCGCGCACGGCGTCGGCGATCTGCTTGGCGATCCCGGCGACGACGGCCGGGTCCAGGCCGATGCGGCCACCCCCGAACACCTCTCCGGAGAGCTTGAGAAGGACCCGGTGGAAGGGGGTCGTCTGGGCGTCGGTCATGGCGCAGGGCCTCCTCGTGGGCAGCGTTCCGGCGGTCGGTCGATCTTTCCACACCGGGCGGCCATCGGCCGCATCGGGCGTCAGGCCCCGAGGATCCCGGGCAGGGCAGCGGCGAGCCGTGCGTAGTCGTCCTCGTCGTTGTACGGCGCGGCGGCGAGCCGCAGGTATCCGCGCCCCTCGAAGGACACGGGCGGGACGACGAGGCCCGCGGCATACAGCTGCTGCCAGAGCGCCTCCGCGGACTCGGTCGTCGTGGCCACGCCGTCCGGCAGCGCGACGAGCCGCAGGCAGGGGGCCGAGCGTATGCCGGCACGCGGGTCGGGCGTGCCGAGCGCGGACCGCACGTGCTCGGCCCCACGGACGAGCAGGTCGGCGTTGCGCGCCACCTGCTCCCACCCGCCGAGGTCGCGCCACGCGGCGAGGCCGTCGGGCACGGCGACCCACGACGAGTGGTCGACGGTGCCCTGCAGGTCGAAGCGCTCGGGATAGGGCAGGCCGTGGCTCCACGACGTGACGAGCGGGCGCATCGCCTCGCGGTGCTCG
The DNA here is from genome assembly GCF_014646815.1 of Terrabacter tumescens. Lineage (GTDB taxonomy): Bacteria > Actinomycetota > Actinomycetes > Actinomycetales > Dermatophilaceae > Terrabacter > Terrabacter tumescens. Next base: position 90,657 of record NZ_BMNZ01000001.1, on the reverse strand, counting down.
GGCGCCACCCACAGCGTCGCGGCGGCCCGCGGCGTGTAGGCCCACTTGTGCAGGTTGCCCGCCCAGAAGGCGACGCCGAGGCCCTCGACGTCGAGCCCGGGCAGCGCTCCCGGCACGTGGGCGGCGTCGACGAGGACCGGGACGGGTGCCACGGCGGCCGCGACGGCCGCGACGGGCAGCTCGAGCGCCGTCGGCGAGGTGAGCTGGTCGATGACGACGAGGCGGGTGCGGTCGGTCATGGCCTCGGCGAGGGCTGCGACGACGTCGGCCGGGTCGGCGTCGACGGCGAAGGTCGCCGTCCGCAGCGTCGCGCCCCGCGCCTCGGCGGACCATCCGGCCGTGAGGTAGCCGTGGTTGCTGACGACCACGTCGTCGCCCGGTCCGACACCGAGGCCCTGCAGCACGACCCCGACGGCCTCGGTGACGTTGCGCACGAGGGCCACCCCGTCGGCCGGCACGCCGATGAAGTCCGCCGCCGACTCGCGCGCCGTCGCGAGCGCCGACGGCAGCTCGTCACGGAAGGCCCGCATCGGGGCCTGCTCGATGCGGGTCCGGGCGCGGTCCTGGGCCTCCCGGACCGACCTGGGAACCGCGCCGAAGGCGCCGTGGTTGAGGTGGGTCAGGTCCGGGTCGAGCTCGAACAGCTCGGCGATGTCACGACGCACCCGGTCATCCTGCCCCACCTCACCGGGCTAGCTGCGACAGGCAGGTGGCCGACGCCGGGTCGGAGGCCCCGGTGGCCGGCCGCTGGGCCGCGGCGCGACTGCGGCCGAGGTTCCAGCCGAGGAGGTCGTCGGGCGTGGGTGCGGGTCGCGTGGAGAGGATGCAGGAGGAGACCGGTGCAGGCAGGCCGGCTGCGATGGTCGGGTCGGCGTCGGCGCCGAGCCCCGCCAGGTAGTACGGGTCGAGCCTGCCGGTGGCCTGGTAGCGGTCGATGTTGCGCTGGGCGACCCACGCCTCGGGGTTGGCGAGGCCACCGACGAGCACGAAGACGGCCGCCGAGACGAGGGCGGCCCGCGGGAGCCACCACCCCGAGAGCCGCACCCCGGCCACGAGGACGAGCACGACGAGCAGGCCGAGCCAGAGCTCGAAGGCGTCGACGAGGACACGCAGCAGGGTGAAGCCGTAGGCCTGCTGGTAGAGGTCCATCCGGTGCAGCGCCGACGCGACGACGACGAGCGTCAGGGCGCAGAGGGCCCCCAGCGAGACCCGGAGGACGAGCCGCTCGCGCGCCGTCGACCGGGGCGCCTTGCGCACGGCGAGCGCGACGGTGGCGAGGGTGAGCACCGTGGCCGCGGTGAGCTGGCCGAAGCCCTGGTGGACGTACTCGGCATACGTGAGCCCGGTCGTGCGCTGCACGTAGTCGTGGCCACCGAAGAGGGCGGCCGCCTGCGCCACGACGAACGCGGCGAACAGCGCGACGACGAGGCCGACCGGGACCACCCACTCCCACAGGCGAGCGACGGGGCGTCCCTCCGGCAGCACCACCCGATCCACGCGTGGCGGGTTGAGCGCGACGTAGCCGGCCGCGAGCAGCGCGCCGCCCATGACGAAGCCGACGAAGAAGCGGAACGTCAGGCCGTCCCAGGGGAACTGCGGCACGAGCGCCTGGGCCCACGAGCCGAAGACCGCGTCGCCGGAGGCGAACAGGCCCCCGAAGACGACGAGCGCGACGAGCGAGATCGCCACCGTGCGCACGACGGGCCACAGGACGTTGATCCGGCTCGTGACGGCCACGGTGCGTCCCAGCAGGGGCAGTCCGCGGACGGCCGCGAGCGGCCACGACGCGAGCCCGGCAGCCAGGGACAGCAGGCCCTTGGCGTCGGTGAGCGCCGTCGTCAGCACGACGACACCGAGCATGACGGCGATGACGGTCAGCCACTCGGCCGCCCGCAGCACCGACAGCGACGCGAGGGCCACGCACAGCACGCTGCTGAGCACCGTCCACCGGGCCCGGCGACGCTCTGTCGTGCGCCACAGCACGACGCCACCGACGAGCAGCACGCCGAAGAGCGCGACGCCGATCCCCCGGTAGGGCAGCACGATCGCCGAGAGGACACCGACGCCGAGGCAGGTGAGCAGCAGCCGCACCTGGGGGACGAGACCCGCCTCGGGCCAGAGGTCGCCGAAGAGCGAGTCGATGACCGGCTTGGGCGCCCCGACCGGGACGGTGGCGTATGCCGTGTGGCCGGTCGACGGGCCGGCGCTCCCTGTCGACGGGGCTGGGCTGGGTCCTGCTGCAGCGGGGACGGGTGCGGGCACGGTGCTCTCCTCGGTCGGGACGTCGGCCCGGCGGTCGTCGGGTGGTGTGGTGTCGGGGGTCTTGGTGTCGGTGGGCCGCTCGGCGGCAGCTGGGGGCGCTGCCGCTGGGGACCGCGGCAGGACGGCGCGGATGCGCGCGCCGTGCTCCCCCGCCGGCGGGCTGACGGCGGCGATGGACCCGCCGTGCAGCTCGCAGACCCAGCTGGCGATGGCCAGCCCGATGCCGGTGCCGCCGCCGGCGTCGTCGCCGGAGCCGAAGCGGTCGAAGATGCGGTGGCTCTGCTCGGGCGGGATGCCGCTGCCCTCGTCGGCGACCATGAGCCACCAGCGGTCCGGGCCCTCGGGGCCGGCGCTCACGGTGACCCGACCACCGGGCGGGCTGTGCCGGTCGGCGTTGTCGAGCAGGTTGGCGAGCACCTGCTCGAGTCGCGCGGCGTCGGCGGTGACGTGCAGGTCGGCCGGGACGTCGACGACGTGGACGGTGCCGCGTCGGGACACCCCGGCCTCGGCCACGGCACGGTCGACGAGCTGCCGGACGTCGACCGCCGCGAGCGCGAGCGGCGTGCGACCGCCGTCGACCCGGCTGAGGTCGAGCAGGTCGCCGACGAGGGCGCCGAGCCGCTCGGCCTGGGCCAGCGCGGTGCGCAGCACGGCGTCGTCGGGGTGCACGACGCCGTCGACGAGGTTCTCGAGCAGTGCCTGCTGGGCCGCAAGCGGTGTCCGCAGCTCGTGCGAGACCGTCGCCACGAGCTGCCGGCGCTGCTGGTCGGCGCCGGCGAGGTCGGCTGCCATCGTGTTGAAGGCGTCGGCGAGCACGCCCACCTCGTCGGCGGACGTCGCCGTGACACGACGGGAGTAGTCCCCCGTCGCCATCCGTGACGCCGCCGCGGTCATCTCTCGCAGCGGGGACGTCATGCCGCGGGCCAGCCACTGGGTGACGCCGAGCGCCGCGGCGATCGTCACGGGGAGCGTGAACCAGCCGGGCACGCCGGCGCGGTCGCCGATGACCGAGACGAGCGAGGCGGCCATGATGCTGGCCGCGACGAGCAGGCCGAGCTTGGCCTTGATCGAGCGGATGCCGTCGAGCGGCCGGTCGGCGTTCACGGCGCGTCCGGGGAGTCTGCTGAACCAGCTCGGTCGATGGGGTCGGTCAGGTCGAGCATGCCCGCGGCGCTCGGGGTCTCGGGCACCGGGCCGGTCTCGAGGGCGTAGCCGACGCCGTGGACGGTGCGCACGCGGCCGGCACCGACCTTGGCGCGCAAGGACTTCACGTGGCTGTCGAGGGTGCGCGTGCCACCGGAGTCGGCCCAGCCCCAGACCTCGCGCATCAGCTCGTCGCGCTCGCGCACCGCGCCCGGGTCGGCGGCGAGCGCCAGGAGCAGGTCGAACTCGAGCGGCGTCAGGTGCACCTCGCTCCCCCGGGCCGTGACGCGGCGCGAGCCCCGGTCGACGGTCAGGTCGCCTACGGCGAGCACCGGCGGCTGCTCCGCGGCGAGCTCACGGGCCCGGTCGACCCGGCGCAGCAGGGCCCGGATGCGCGCCACGACCTCCCGCATCCGGAAGGGCTTGGTCACGTAGTCGTCGGCCCCGACGCCGAGCCCGACGAGCAGGTCGGTCTCGTCGGCCCGTGCCGTCAGCATCAGGACGGGCACCGGCCGCTCCCCCTGGATGCGACGGCACACCTCGAGCCCGTCGAATCCCGGCAGCATGAGGTCGAGGACGACGAGGTCGGGTGCGTGCTCCGCGTGAGCGGCGACAGCGGAAGGACCGTCGAACGCCTGGACCACCCGGAAGCCCTCTGCCACAAGCCGATCCGTGACCGCCTGGTTGATCGTCGGGTCATCCTCGACGACGAGCAGCGTCGGCGATGCAATGTCGGGCGACGGTGCGGCATACCCCTGGTTCATGTCACCGAGCCTAGGAGCGGGCACGCGGGTGGTGAGGGTGCGACGTGTGGAGATCCTGTGAAGCCCGGCCGGGCCCACACCGGCCCGGCCGGGCACTCCCACCCACCACGGTGGCTCAGATGAAGAGCAGCTGCGCGCCCTCCGTCAGCTCGATGAAGTCGGAGGCCGAGATGATGCCCTCGACGTCGTCCCGCAGGTCCTTCTCGCCCAGGTGCTGCATGTCGGCCGACATCCGGCACGCCCACAGGTGACCGCCGGAGGCGACGATCTGGTCGAGGAACTCCGGGACCTCGGGCACGTCGAGGTCGGCAATGGCCTTCTTCATCTGCGAGGTGGCGAGGTGCGTCATCCCGGGGATGCCGCCGAGCCCCTGGGGCATGTGCGTCGCGGTGTTGCCGAGCATCGTGAACTTCAGCTCGCCGGACGTCTTCCTGTTGATCATGTCGAAGCCCCAGAAGGTGAAGAACAGGTGCGTCTCGATCCCTTCACCCAGAGCGGCGTTGGCGAGGATGAGGCCCGGGTAGGCCATGTCGAGGTTGCCCTTGCTGCAGATGATCGCGAGCTTGCGACCCTGCGACTCCGGCGCGTCGAACGACGGCACGAACGGTGCGGTCTCGGTGGTCTGGGTGGTCATCACACACATCCCTTCGGCTTGGGCAGGCCCGCGACGTAGGCCATCTTCTTGGCCGGCTTGCCGGGGAAGAGCTCGAAGAGGGACTTGACTGGGGTTCCGGTCTGCGTGCTGACCCGGCGCAGGGTCGCCGTCTCGCCCTGGAGCGCGAAGTCGTCACGCAGGAAGTGCACGAGCTTCCAGTGCTCGTCGGTCAGCTCGATGCCGATGAGGCGGGCGAGCTCCGCACCGAGGTCGTCCGACCACTGGTCGGGGCGGGTGAGGAAGCCCTCGTCGTTGACCTCGACGGCATGGCCGGCGATCGTCGTGGTGGGCATGGGGACGCTCCTTTCAAGCGCTCACGGGGGCGGGGACCTTCCCCGCCATCGACATCTGCGCGGGCAGGCCGAGAGGTCGTCCGGGGAGCAGGAGGTTCCAGTAGATGTGGCGGAACGCGAGCTTGCCGATGTGGTTGGCGCGCGACTCCTTGAGCAGCGTCATCGGGCCGAGGCGCGGCAGCGGGAAGGTGCCGGTCAGGGGCTCGGTGTCGTAGTTGAAGTCGAGGAGCATCGCCTTGCCCCCGCCGGACTCGACGAAGCAGTTGGCGTGCCCGTCGAAGGCGTGGCTCATGGGGCGACCGGCGACGTGCTCGAGGAAGTTGTCGACGAAGACCTCGACCGAGAAGTGCGCGACGGAGCCGGCCTTGGACGTCGGGATGTTGCTCGCGTCCCCGAGGACGAAGATCGACGGGTGCTCGGTGGACTGGCTCGTGTGCTTGTCGACCGGGACGTAGTTCAGCTCGTCCCCGAGGCCCGACCGCGCGACGAAGTCGGCGCCCATGTTGAGCGGGATCGTCACGAGCTGGTCGTAGGCGACCTCGCGCTCGTCGTAGGAGACGAGGACGCGGCGCTCCTGGTCGACGTGCTCGACCATGAAGTCTGTCTCGACCGTGATGCCCTTGTCGGCGAGCAGGTGACCGAGCTCGCGGCTCGCGACCGGCTTGGTGAAGGCGCCGTCGAGGGGCGTGACGAAGACGATCTCGGTGCGCTCGCGCAGACCGCGGCGGCGCAGGAAGTCGTCCGCGAGGAAGGTGAACTCGAGCGGGGCCACGGGGCACTTGATCGGCATCTCCGTGACGTGCACGACCAGGCGTCCGCCCACGAACGAGGCGAGCGACTCCCGGAGCGCCGTGGCGCCCTCGAAGGTGTAGAACTCGCCGACGCTCCGGTGCCACTCCGGTCCGAGCATCCCCGGCGTCTGGTCGGGTCGGGCCGAGGTGCCGCTGGAGATGACGAGCTCGTCGTAGCCGAGCGTGCGTCCGTCGACGAGGGAGACCTCGCGGGCCTGCGGGTCGATGCGGTCGACGTCACCGAGGACGAGCTCGACGCCGTCCGTGATGAGCGCGTGCCGGCTGCGCCTGACCTGGTCGGGCTCGATGAGCCCGAAGGGCAGGAAGAGGTAGCCGGGCTGGTAGTCGTGGACGTCGTCCTTGTCGACGACGGTGATACGCCACTCGCTGGTGGGGAGACGGTGCCTCAGCTTGTTCACGACCATGGTGCCGGCCGTGCCCGCTCCCAGAACCACGAGGGACCTCATGGTGGTGGTCATGGTTCGACGGTACCCCGGAGGGTATGCCGTCGGCTGTGAGCCAGCAGACAACGGGGCTGTGACCTCGGAGACAGAAGGCTTGCCTCACAAGCAGATCCGCCCCTCCGGGCCGAGGGGCTCAGGTGCCCTTGAGCCACCGGCCGAAGAGCCGGGTCACGAACGGCAGCAGGACGTAGGTCATCCATGGGGTCGCCACGAGGGTCGTGACGAGGACGCGCACGGCAGCCGGCCAGTCCCCGCTGAAGGGCGAGAGCAGGTAGGTCAACGCCAGGCTCGTCGGGAAGAAGGCGATCCAGATGACGCTCGCCTGCTTCCACCGCGGCGGTGCTGCGGAGGCGCCCGGGCCCGCCTCGTGCACCGACGACGTCGCCGGCTCGTCGAACCAGCCCTCGATGCCCGTGCGGTACTCCGTACGCCGGTGCTCGACGAGGTCGGCCGCGGAGCGCAGCCACCGCATGCGCTCGGGCGAGCGCTCCCACGCGTCGAGATGCGCTCGCGAGTCGAACCGGTAGAGCATGTGCCAGTCCTCGGCGCCCGAGCGCACCCACCCGGCCCCGAGGAAGCCCTCGAACCGCTCGGCCATCGACGTGCCGGCGTGCACCCACGCCTGCATGAGCAGTTCGTCCTCGGGCGCGACCCGGCGGGTGATCGACACGGTCAGCGGACCGTCGACCGCGCTCGCCGGCGTGGGCCCGGTCGCGATGCCGGTGCCGGTGCTGGTGCTGGTGCTCATGCTCGAGGGTCTCCTCTGGGGATGGTCCGGCGGCAGGCGGGTCGGTCAACCCGGCCCCGGACGCGACGATGCCGGCCGCCCCTCAAGGGGGCGACCGGCATACGTCGTCGTGATGCGCGGGTTCTGCGCTACGAGTGGTGCACTGGCACCAGGGAGGTCAGGACCTCACTGGCCGACGCGGAAGCGTGCGAAGGACGTCGCCTGGGCGCCGCCCTCCTCGAGCACCTTGCCGACGGTCTTCTTGGCGTCCTTGGCGAACGCCTGCTCGAGCAGGACGTTCTCCTTGAAGAAGCCGTTGACGCGACCCTCGATGATGCGGGGAAGGGCAGCCTCGGGCTTGCCCTCCTCCTTGGCCGTGGCCTCGGCGACGCGACGCTCGTTCTCGACCGTCTCGGCCGGGACCTCGTCACGCGTCAGGACGGTCGGGCTGAACGCCGCGATGTGCATCGCGACGTCGCGGCCCACGGCCTCGTCGCCACCCTGCAGCGCGACGAGGACGCCGATCTGCGCGGGCAGGTCGGGGCTCGTCTTGTGCAGGTAGGACACGACCTTGTCGCCCTCGAGGCGCGCCACGCGGCGGACCTCGATCTTCTCGCCGATGGTGGCGTTGGCCTCGTCGAGCAGCTCCTTGACGGTCTTGCCGTCCTCGAGCGTGCTCGCGAGGAGCGAGTCGGCGTCGGTGGCGCCGGCCGCGACGGCCTGCGTCAGGACCTGGTCGGCCAGGGCGATGAACTTCTCGCCCTTGGCGACGAAGTCGGTCTCGCAGTTGACCTCGACGAGGGTGCCGACGCCATCGGTGGCCGAAGCCGCCACGAGACCGTTGGAGGCCGAGCGGCCCTCACGCTTCGTGACGCCCTTGAGGCCCTTGACGCGCAGGATCTCGACGGCCTTGGCGCGGTCGCCGTCGGCCTCGTCGAGCGCCTTCTTGACGTCCATCATGCCGGCGCCGGTCTGCTCGCGCAGCGCCTTGATGTCAGCGGCGGTGTAGTTCGCCATGCTCTGTATCGCTCTTTTCGTCAGTGGAGATTGACTCGTGTGTCAGCTGGTCGGGCTGGTGCGAAAAGGCCGTCAGGCCTTCTCGGCACCGGCCGTCGCGTCGGCAGCCGGGGCCTCGGCAGGAGCCTCGGCAGGGGCCTCGGCGGGGGCGTCGACCGCGATCTCGGCGGCGACCTCGGGGGCCGGCGTCTCGACGGGGGTCTCGACCGGCGCCTCCGCAGCAGCGGCGTCGGCGTAGAGCTCGCGCTCCCACTCCGCCAGGGGCTCCTCGGCCTGCGCGTCGGCGCCGGACTTGCCGGACGAGCGCTGGACGAGACCGTCGGCGACGGCGTCGGCGATGACCCGCGTCAGCAGCGTGACGGAGCGGATCGCGTCGTCGTTGCCGGGGATCTTGTAGTCGACCTCGTCGGGGTCGCAGTTCGTGTCGAGGATCGCGATGACCGGCAGGCCGAGCTTGCGGGCCTCGTCGACGGCGAGGTGCTCCTTCTTGGTGTCGACGATCCACACGGCCGAGGGGACCTTGGCCATCGTGCGGATGCCACCGAGGGTCTTCTCGAGCTTGATCATCTCGCGCTTGAGGATGAGCAGCTCCTTCTTCGTGTAGCCCGAGCCGGCCACGTCGTCGAAGTTCAGCTCCTCGAGCTCCTTGAGGCGCGTGAGGCGCTTGGAGATCGTCTGGAAGTTGGTGAGCATGCCACCGAGCCAGCGGTGGTTGACGTAAGGCATGCCGACGCGCGTCGCCTGCTCGGCGATGGGCTCCTGGGCCTGCTTCTTCGTGCCGACGAAGAGGATGCTGCCGCCGTGGGCGACGGTCTCCTTGACGAACTCGTAGGCGTTGTTGATGTACGTCAGCGACTGCTGCAGGTCGATGATGTAGATGCCGTTGCGCTCGGTCATGATGAAGCGCTTCATCTTGGGGTTCCAGCGACGGGTCTGGTGCCCGAAGTGGACGCCGCTCTCGAGGAGCTGGCGCATGGTGACGACGGCCATGCCGTGTTCTCCCTTGTTTCGTTGTTGTCAGTTGTGCGTGGGCGCTGGCGCTCGGCGGTCACGTGGAGCACGTGGCCCGGCGGGCGGCATACGACCTCACTCCTGGCGCCTGACGCACCCCGCCCCTCCGCGAGCGGATGGGGACTGCCGTGGTGCGACCCGGTCCGGCGGACCGGCAGAAGACGCGCGAATTTCGGTCCCGTGCGACGAGCACACGTGACCGCCAGCCATCGTACGTCCTGACCCGGGTGGTGGAGAAATCGTGGCGACCCGACACAATGGCCCGCATGGCGCACTGGGTTGAGACGATCCCGACCTTCGTCGTCCTCTCGGTCGTCCTCTTCCTTCCCGGCTGGCTGCTCGTGCGTGCGCTCGGGGCCCGCGGCCTCGAGGCGCTGGCGGTCTCCCCCGCCGTCTCGACCGGCCTGATCGCCGCGTTCGCGACCGTCGCCCAACGGGTCGGCGTGCGCTGGGGGCTGCTGCCGCTCGCCGTCGTGACGGCGGTCTGCGTGGCGCTCGCCTGGGGCGGGATGCGCGTCTTCGGCCGGCACGACCCCGAGCTCGGGGCGGCCCGCCGCCTGCTCGGCCGCCCCCGCCCCGACGCCGTCGTGGCCATCGTCATCGGCGCCGTCCTCGCGCTCGCGACGATCCTGCCGGCCATGGGGCGCCCCGACGAGCTCGTCGACTCCCCCGACGCGGTCTACCACCTCGGCCGGATCAAGACGTTCCTCGAGTCGGGCAACTTCTCCATCGCCAACCCGACGTTCTACCCCAACGGCTTCCACTCGTGGATCGCCACCGGGCTGCTGCCGGGCGTCGCCGACGTGCTGCCCGGCACCAACGTCGCGACGATCGTGCTCGCCGCGCTCGTGTGGCCGATCGGCTGCGTGGCCCTCGTGCGCCACGCGCTCGGCACGTCCCGCCTCGTCACGTATGCCGCGGGGTTCGCCTCCGCGGCCTTCATCGCCTTCCCGACGATCCTCCTCGGGTGGGGCGTGCTCTGGCCCAACCTCATGGCGACCGCCCTCACGCCGGGCGCCCTCGCCCTGTTGCTGCAGGCCGCGCGCTCGAGGCGGATCGGCCAGTGGCTCGGCTTCGTCGCGGCGATGCCCGGCCTCGCCCTCATCCAGCCCAACGCCCTCGTCGCCCTCGTCGTCTTCGCCCTCGTCTGGTTCGTGACGGCTCGCCTGCGGGCCGGCCTGCTCCGCCACCTGTCGTGGTGGGTGGTCGCGCGCGACCTCGCCGTGGTGGCCGCCGTCGGCGTGGCGGGGCTCGTGGCCGCACCCGTCGTCTCGGCCCAGCTCGCCTCGACCCAGTCCTACCAGTGGAAGGACCGCGTGCCGGTCTGGACGGCGCTCGTCGAGGTGGTCGGCGGCCGGCTGCAGATCCCCGACGTGCTCTGGGGGCTCGTGGTCCTGCTAGCCCTCGGGATCGGCTGGATCGCACTGCGCGTCAGGGCGGCCCTGCCGGTCGTGGCGATGTGGTTCGCCTGCGTCGTGCTCTACGTCATGGCGGCGTCGTCGACGCTGTCGTGGACCTCGCTCGTGACCGGCTACTGGTACAACGACAAGGTCCGGCTCGCCTCGCTGGCCGCGGTCCCCGGTGTCGTCCTCGTCGCGGCCGCCGCCCCGGCCCTGCGCGAGCTGCTGCGCAAGGTGCCCGCGCTCGGGTCGCGCCCCGTCGCCGTGGGCCTCGTCGCCGTGCTCGTGATCCCCGTCCTCACGCTGGGGCTCAACGGGGCCACCCGCCACCGCATGCTGAGCGGATTCTTCCGCCCCACGTCGCCCGAGCGGGTCATCCTCTCGTTCGAAGGCCAGGACTCGCTGCGCCGCCTCGCCGCGCTCATCCCCGCCGGCCAGGGCGTCGTGGGCCGCCCCGAGAACGGCTCACCCCTCATGTGGCCGCTGTTCGGCACCAACACGCTCTACCGCTCGATCCCCATCCCCACGACGGGCGACGAGATCGTCATCGGCACCGGGTTCAACGACATGGAGCACCGCCCCGACGTGTGCGAGGCCATGGCGCGCCACGACATCCGCTGGGCCGTCGACTCGACGCACGTCTACTGGCTCGACCGGCCCGAGCGGTCCTCCGGCCTCAAGGACCTCGCCCACGTCGACGGGGTCGAGCCGGTACGCACCGACGGCGACTACACGCTCTACCGCGTCACCGGCTGCGGCCTCGGCGCGGCCGGCTGAGCCGGCCACACGGCATACGTCCACTTCTTCGCGCATTTCTCCGGCGATGGGCGTAACGCTTTCGTCCCGTCCGCGATGGTGAGGGTGGAGATCCCACACGGACCCCCTGACCGGGTGGGATCTCCACCCACGTCCCGCGGCAAGGACCCCTCCACAGCCGCCGCGAGTCGTGTGAGCCCCCGCCACGTGCCCCGGCGGGGGCTCTCCCACGTGGCGGGCCGATCGGTCGACGGCACCCGTGGCTACGCTCGGGCCATGAGCTCGCCGCTGATCTCGCGCATGCAGCCCTTCGGCACCACGATCTTCGCCGAGATGTCGATGCTGGCCACCCGGACCGGTGCCATCAACCTCGGCCAGGGCTTCCCCGACACCGACGGCCCGCGCGTGATGCTCGACGCGGCCAAGGCGGCCATCGACGCCGGGCGCAACCAGTACCCGCCCGGCCCCGGCGTCCCCGAGCTGCTCGAGGCGGTCGCCGCCCACCAGGAGCGCTTCTACGGCATCCGGCTCGACCCGTCGTCGCAGGTGCTCGTCACCGTCGGCGCGACCGAGGCCATCGCGTCGGTCGTGCTCGCGCTGTGCGAGCCCGGCGACGAGGTCGTCACCTTCGAGCCGTACTACGACTCGTATGCCGCCACGATCGCCCTCGCCGGAGCGACCCGCCGCACGTCGGTGCTGCGCTTCCCCGACTTCGCCGTCGACGAGGCGTCGCTGCGGGCGGCGTTCTCGCCGCGCACCCGCCTCGTGCTGCTCAACACCCCGCACAACCCCACGGGCAAGGTCTTCACGCGCGACGAGCTCGAGCTGGTCGCATCTCTCGCCCGCGAGCACGACGCGTGGGTCGTCACCGACGAGGTCTACGAGCACCTGGTCTTCGACGACGCGCAGCACGTGCCGGTGGCGACCCTGCCGGGGATGGCCGAGCGGACCATCACGATCAGCTCCGCCGGCAAGACGTTCTCCGCGACGGGGTGGAAGGTCGGATGGCTCTCGGGGCCGGCCGAGGCGGTCGCCGCGGCACGCACCGTCAAGCAGTTCCTCACCTACGTCGGGTCCGGCCCCTTCCAGCCGGCGGTGGCCGTGGCCCTGGGTCTCGGCGACCAGGTGTATGCCGGCCTGCGCGACTCGCTGCAGGCCAAGCGCGACCTGCTGTGCTCGGCGCTCGAGACGTCCGGGCTGCAGGTCGCCCGCCCGTCGGGGACGTACTTCGTCATCGCCGACGCCGCGCCCCTCGGCGCCGTGGACGGGCTGGACTTCGCGCGACGGCTGCCCGAGATCGCCGGCGTGGTCGGGGTGCCCGTGTCGGTCTTCCACGACGACCAGGACGCGGCGCGCACCCTGGTCCGGTTCGCGTTCTGCAAGAAGGACGAGGTCCTGCTCGAGGCGAGCCGTCGCCTCGCCGCCGCCGGCACCCGCCCCCGAGTCGAGTGAGCCCCCACCCCACCACGAGTCGAGCGAGCGCCCCACCCCAACAGCCCCATCCCCTCGAGTGAGCGCCCCACCCACCCCAAAACATCGAGTGAGCACCCCACCCCACCAGTCACACCCACTCGAGTGGCCTCCCCGCCCCAGCCTGTCCACACCCCCAGGTTCGGACCGTCGGCCGTCCACAGGAACGTGAGGCGGCCGGCGAGCCACCATGGTCCGGGCGAGCATGGCGACATGTCGATCGGGTCAGCCCTGCTGGGTGCGGTGCTCGCGGCGGCGTCGGTGACGAGCGCGAGCGCCGTCTCGCCTCCCGCCGTCCCGGCCACCGCTGCTCAGGCTTCAGCCCCGGGAGCGACCGCCGGCAGATGGACCTGGCCGCTGTCGCCCGAGCCTGAGGTGGTGCGGCGGTTCGACCGGCCCGACCAGCCGTGGCTGCCGGGGCATCGTGGCGTCGACCTGGCCGCGACCGTCGACCAGGCCGTCCTGGCGCCGACCGGCGGGCGCATCTCGTGGACCGGCGTCATCGCCGGTCGCGGCGTCGTGGTCGTGGCCCATCCGGGCGGCCTGCGCAGCACCTTCGAGCCCGTGACGGCGACGTCGGCAGTGGGGACCGCGGTCGCGCGGGGCGGGCCTGTCGGCACCGTGACGTCCACGCCCGGCCACTGCGCGCCCCGCACCTGCGTGCACTGGGGCGTGCTCCGGGGCGAGACCTACCTCGACCCGCTGTCCTTCGTCGGCCGGTCCCCGGTCATCCTGCTCCCCCTCCCCTGAGCCACCGCATGACAGCCCGTCAGGCAGCGACGGTCAGGCGCGCGGGTGGGCCTGCTCGTAGCTGCGCCGGAGCCGGTCCACCGAGACGTGGGTGTAGATCTGGGTGGTCGCGAGGCTCGCGTGACCGAGGATCTCCTGGACCATGCGCAGGTCCGCACCGCCCTCGAGCAGGTGCGTGGCGGCGCTGTGCCGCAGGCCGTGGGGGCCGAGGTCGGGCGCCTCGGGCAGGTGCGAGAGCAGCTCGTGCACGGCCGAGCGCACCTGTCGCGCATCGACGCGGCGCCCGCGCCGCCCGAGGAAGAGTGCCGGCCCCGAGTGCTCGCCGACGAGGCGGGGACGGACGGCGAGCCAGCCCTCGATGGCTCGGCCGGCCGGGGCACCGAAGGGCACGATCCGCTCCTTCGCGCCCTTGCCCATGACGCGCACCACTCCCTGTGCCAGGTCGACGTCGTCGATGTCGAGGGCTGCGAGCTCACCCACGCGGATGCCGCTCGCGTAGAGCAGCTCGAGCACGGCCCGGTCGCGCACGTGGATCGGGTCCTCGTCGTCGGCCCGGACGGCGGCGAGGTCGAGCAGCTCGGTGGCCTCGCCCTGGCGCAGGACACCCGGCAGGGTCGCGTGTCGCTTCGGCGCCACCAGCCGCAGGGAGGGGTCGGTCGGGATGCGGCCGGTGTGCTCGGCCCACCTCAGGAAGGTGCGTGCCGAGGCAGCCCGGCGCGCGATGGTCGCGCGAGCGGCGCCCGCGTCGGCCTGGCTGCCGAGCCACGCACGCAGGTCCCCGATCCGCAGGTCCCCGATCTCGTCGATGCCGCGCTCGGCGGCGAAGCCGAGCAGGTGCCGGACGTCACCGAGGTACGCGCGGCGGGTGTGCACCGAGCGCCCCCGCTCGGCACCGAGGTGACGTGAGTACGCGTGGAACAGCTCGGCGTGCCGCTCGAGCACGTCGGTCTCGGCGTTCACCACATCCGTCACTCCCGCACCATCGCAAACCCCATGCCAACTGGCAAGCGCCGCGCCGTGGTGGCTGCTTGGGTGAAGGGGCCCGACCTCCGAAGACGTGACCGAGCGCTCACTCGATCTGCGACGAAGTGCTCACTCGACCGGCCGGGCAACGGGTGGTGCCGCGGGGCCACTCGACTGGGGCGGGACGCTCGCTTCGATCTGCGACGGAACGCTCACTCGAGCTGCCTGGACGGGTCCTTCGAGTGTCAGCAGAGGACGGCGCAGCGGCGGCTCAGCCGAGCGGGAGCTGGCGCCGTTGAGGACGCTTGCGCCACGTGCCGGCGGACTCGCTGACGAGGTCGAGCCGTTCGAGGCGGCCCAGAGCCGCCCGGACCGTCAGCGGCGCGTGGGCCACCTGCCGCACGATCGCGTCGAGGGTGAGCCCCGAGCGGAACGGCACGGCTTCGAGGACCGAGGCATCGAGCTGCGGGAGGTCGTCACCGGGACGGACCGGGCCTCTCCCCGGCTCGTGCGCATCGTCGCCGAGGTCCCCGACGAGGTCGATGACCTCCTCCGCGCTGGTGACGAGCACGGCCCTGAGGTCGCGGATCTCCTGGTGACAGCCGGCGGAGGCCATCGAGGTGACAGGCCCGGGGACGGCCCCGACATGACGGCCTGCCTCGATCGCGTGCTTGACGGTGTTGCGCGAGCCGGACCGCAGGTCGGCCTCGACGACGACGGTGCCGCGAGTCATCCCCGCGATGAGGCGGTTGCGGGCGAGGAAGCGCGACTTCATCGGGGCCGACCCCGGAGCCACCTCCGAGACCACGAGTCCGTCGCGGGCGATCCGGGACAGCAGGGCGGCGTGCCCCGACGGGTAGGGCCGCTCGACCCCTCCGGCGAGCACGGCGACCGTCGCTCCCTCGACCGCCAGGGCCCCGCGGTGCGCGCTGCCGTCGATGCCGAACGCCGCCCCGGACACCACGGTCCATCCCCGCTGGCACAGCCCGGCGGCGATGTCGGCGGCCATCTGCTCGCCGTAGGCGGTGGCGGTCCGCGAGCCGACGACCGCCACGGAGCGCTCGACGGTCTCCGCGAGGTCGAGCGGCCCCCGCACCCACAGGCAGTAGGGCGGGATGTCGATCTGCCGGAGCCGCTCGGGCCACTCGTCGTCGTCCGGCACGACGACCCGCGCCCCGACCTTCGCCGCGATGTCGAGGTCACGTGCGGTGTCGAGGGTCGCGAGCCGCGCGGCGAAGCGGGCGAGCGTGCCCCGCCCAGCACGGATGCGCTCGACCGTCTCGACGGCGCCCAGCTGCGCCACGAGCCCGGGCACGTCCTTGTCGCACGGCTCCGCGAGCCGCGACAGTGCCGCACGAGCGAACCGGTCAGCGTCCACCGTCCACCTCCAGGAGGTCGTTCGTGATTCGGGCCGCCACGGGGCGGCGCCCGCCCAATGCCGTCATGCGGCCACCCCCGCACGGTGACGCAGGCTCAGGGCGAGGTCGACCTGCTCCAGGCCGGGACGCTGGAGGCCCATGACGTCGGCGATGGTCCAGGCGCACCGCAGCGTGCGGTCGTAGCCGCGCAGGCTGAGCGAACCCCGCTCCAGCGCCCGGTCGAGGGTGGTCGTCGCCGAGGTCGGCAGCCGCCACGGTCGACCCCTGAGCACCGAGCCCGGCACGTCCGCGTTGACCCCACCGCCCCGCTCGAGGACCGCGCGCCAGCGCTCGCCCTGCGCCGAGCGCGCGGCAGCGACCCGAGCGGCCACGGACGCCGTCGGCTCCCCCGGCGGGGCTCCCGCCATCGACAGGCCCGGCGGCTGCACGTGCACCTGGAGGTCGACGCGGTCGAGCAGCGGGCCGCTCAGCCTGCCGAAGTAGGAGCGCCGCATGAGCGGGGTGCACGTGCAGTCCAGGCCCTTGCCCCAGCCGTTGCCGCACGGGCACGGGTTGGCGGCGAGGACGAGCTGGAAGCGGGCCGGGAAGGTGACCGTCTCGTGGGCGCGGGCGATCGAGACCGACCCCCGCTCGAGCGGCGTGCGCAGCGACTGGAGCACGCTCTTGTCGAACTCGGGCGTCTCGTCGAGGAAGAGGACGCCGTGGTGGGCCTGGGTGATCGCGCCGGGGCGGATGTGCCCGCTTCCGCCGCCGATGACGGCGGCCTGGGAGGCGCCGTGGTGCGGGGCCACGAACGGCGGCCGGGAGATGAGGCACGCGTCGTGCCCGGAGCCGAGGGTCCCGAGCACCGAGTGGATCGCCGTGACCTCCATCGACTCGGTCTCGCCGAGCGGCGGCAGCAGCCCCGGCAGCCGCTCGGCCAGCATCGTCTTGCCGGCGCCCGGAGGGCCGGCGAGCAGCAGGTGGTGGCCCCCGGCCGCCGCGATCTCGAGCGCCAGCTTGGCGTCGGCCTGGCCGACGACCTCGCTGAGGTCGCGCACCGGCTCGGGAGGCGGCGCCATCACGAGAGGGACGGGCACCTCGTCGACGACCCGTCCCTTGCCGAGGGCGTCGTAGCGCCGGACGAGCTCCACGACGTCGGCCACGGGGTGCACGTGCACCCCCGACACGAGTCTGGCCTCGCCCGCGTTGGCGACCGGCACGACGACGTGGCGGACGCCCGCGAGGGAGGCAGCGCGCACGAGCGGCAGCACGCCGGGCACCGGGCGCACCGTCCCGTCGAGACCGACCTCGCCGATGTGGACGACGTCGCGCACGACCCGGACCTGGACGAGGTCCATGGCCGCGGCGACGGCGACGAAGATGCCGAGGTCGAAGCCGGTCCCGACCTTGCGCTCGCCCGCCGGCGACAGGTTGACGGTGACCCGACGCTGACTCACCGGCATCTTGTCGATGAGGGCGGCAGCGGCCTTGATCCGGTCGGAGGACTGCTTGACGGCCGAGTCGCCGAGGCCGCTGATCGCGAAGCCCGGGAGGCCCTGCGTCACGTGCGCCTCGACGTCGACGACGAAGCCGTGCACCCCTCGAAGGCCCACCGACCGGGTGCGCCCGAGACCCATCAGCACACCCCCTGGAGATGCTGGAGCCGCGCCTGGCCCGATGGAGGCCGGAGGATCGAGATGACGTCGATCCGCAGGGCGAGACCACGGGCGAGGTCGGCGTGGTCGTCGCGCCACAGACCGGCCAGGTGTCTCAGCCGCCGCTGCTTGCGCCACGTGACGGCCTCGAACGGGGCGCCGTAGGCCTCGGTCGTGCGCGTCTTGACCTCACAGACCACGAGCTCGCGACCGTCACGGGCGACGACGTCGATCTCGCCGCGCACGCACCGCCAGTTGCGGTCGAGGATCGTCAGTCCCTGCGCGAGCAGGTAGCGGCAGGCGAGGCGCTCGCCGTAGTCGCCGAGGGCACGAGTCGAGAGGTCCATGCCGGCCACTCTCCCGGCGGCGACCCGCGGAGGACACCCGTCGGCGCGTGGCTGTGGACGGCATACGCCATCGGTGAGGGGGTGTGGACGACGCGGCCAAGCGGCCGGACGTCAGCTGAAGTCGCCGCTCTCCGGGAGCTTGATGTCGGGCTTGGGCAGCTCCTCGACGTTGACGTCCTTGAACGTCACGACGCGCACGTTCTTGACGAACCGCGCCGGCCGGTAGATGTCCCACACCCAGGCGTCGGCCATCGTCACGTCGAAGAACACCTCGCCGCCGTCGCTGCGCACCTTCACGTCGACGGAGTTGGCGAGGTAGAAGCGGCGCTCGGTCTCGACGACGTGGGTGAAGAGGCCGACGACGTCGCGGTACTCCTTGTAGAGCTGGAGCTCCATCTCGGTCTCGTACTTCTCGAGATCTTCCGAACTCACCTGATCGCCGTCCCTGTCTGCTCTGCCGTGGTGGGCACCGGAGCGAGGTTCTCCGTGCCCTCATTCAACACCTCGACCGGCCCCTCGGCGTACACGCCGGGCAGGCGCCACGAGCGACGGTGCAGCTCGCACGGGCCGAGCCGCGTGAGCGCGTCCATGTGCTCGGGCGCCGAGTAGCCCTTGTTGAGCGCCCAGCCGTATGCCGGGTGCTGGGCCGAGAAGGTCACCATCATCTCGTCGCGCTCGACCTTCGCCAGCACGCTCGCGGCCGCGACGGAGGAGCACTTCAGGTCTGCCTTGACCATGGTCGTCACCGGCGGCGTCGCCGGGCCGTGCGCGTCCGCGAAGGCGAAGAGGCCGACCTCCGTCGGCGCGGTGAGCCAGTCGTGGTTGCCGTCGAGGATGACGAGGTCGGGCACGATCCCGGCGTCACGGATGGCCCCGAGGGCGCGGAGGCCGGCCAGCCGCAGGGCGGCCATGATGCCGATCTCGTCGATCTCGTCGGCGCTCGCGTGCCCGACCGCGTGGGCGACCGACCACCGCTGGATGCGCGGCACGAGCACCGTGCGGGCCCGCTCGGTCAGCAGCTTGGAGTCCTTGACCCCAGTGGGCGCGGACCGCACGGTCTCGTCGATGACGACGACGCCGACGCTGACCGGGCCCGCGAGGGCGCCCCGGCCCACCTCGTCCATGCCGGCGAGGAGGCGGTGGCCGGAGCGCTGCAGGGCGCGCTCGACCCGCAGGGACGGTTTCTTCGACGGTGCAGGTCGTGCCATGGTGCGGGGGCTGCCGGGGCTGGCGATCAGCCGGCCTTCGTCGTCGTGGCCGACGGGCGCGGCTTGCCGGTGGGGCTCGGGTTGACCGTGCCCTTGCCCGTCGGCTTCGTCGACGGCGTCGTGGCCGTCGGGACCTGCGAGAAGGTGCGCTCGGGCACGCCGAGCCAGGTCACGTGGTCGATGGGCCAGACGACGAACAGCGCCCGGCCGACGATCTTGTCCATCGGGACCGAGCCGGTGGCGCCGGTGCCGTCGTCGTGCCAGCGGCTGTCGGAGGAGTCGCTGCGGTGGTCGCCCATGACCCAGATGCGACCCGCCGGCACCGTGATGTCGAACTTCTTGCCCTCGCTCGGGTAGTCGCCCGGCTTGACGTAGGGCTCGGTGATCTCGACGCCGTTGACCTTGATCTTGCCCGTGTCGCCGTCGGCCTGGACGTGGTCGCCGGGCAGGCCGATGACGCGCTTGATGAGGTGGTTCTCGGAGTCCTCGGGGAGCAGGCCGACGAAGACGAGTGCGTCGTGGAAGGGCCCACCGACGTTGCTGCGCTGGCCGCCGAGGTCACCGAGCCACGGGGTCGGCGCACCCGGGTCCTCGAAGACGACGACGTCGCCGCGCTTGAGGTCGAACGGCCCCGGCGTCAGCTTGCTGACGATGACGCGGTCGTCCTTGACGAGGGTGTTCTCCATCGAGCCGGACGGGATGTAGAAGGCCTGGAAGAGCCAGGTCTTGACCACGAAGGAGAGCGCCATTGCGAGGACGACGACGATGACGAGCTCCTTGATGCCGGCCAGGATGGTCGCGCCGAAGCTGCGCGGCTCGTCGTCGTAGTCGTCGTCGTCGAGGTCGTCGTCCAGGTCGTCGGTGTCAGCAGCAGTGCGCCCGCGCGTCGGGTCTTCGGGGCGTCCGGTGTACTGCGACATCACTCACCATTTCGTGGGACGGAGGCAATTTGTCCTTGCTCGACCGGTCCGAGCCGATCGAGCGGCCAGTATCGCACCCAAACCTTGCCGATCATGTCGTCCCCCGGCACCATGCCGCCACCCGGGTCGCCGAGGTGCGCACGGGAGTCCGCGGACGATCCCCGGTTGTCGCCCATGACCCAGAACCGGTCGGGCGGCACCGTCACGTCGAAGGTGAGCAGGCTCGGTTTCTGCCCCGGTGCCACGTAGGGCTCGGTGACGGCGACGCCGTTGATCTCGAGACGGCCGTCGGCGGCGCAGCACCTCACGTGGTCGCCGGGCAGCCCGATGATGCGCTTGACGTAGTCGGTCGGCTGGCCCTTGCCGGCCAGGCTCTCGACGGCCTCGACCAAGGTCTGGAGGAGGCCGCGCTCGGGCACGCGGAGGTTGAAGGCCTGGGAGGCGTCGAAGACGACGATGTCGCCGCGGCGCAGGTCCGCCGGCGCCGTCGTGCGGCTGACGAGGATGCGGTCACCGATGAGCAGGGTGTCCTGCATGGACTCGCTCGGGATGCCGAAGGGCGTCACGAGGAAGGCCCGGATCACCACGATCGCGAGCAGCAGCAGCGCGGGACCGAGCAGCCACCGGTGACGTCGCGCGGCGGCATACGCCCCGGACCGACCGGCCAGACCCGCACGACCAGCACCCGGCGCGCCGCCCTCGCCCGGACGCGACGAAGGCGCGGCGGACCCCGCCTCTGGGGGCGTCCCGGATGTCTCCGGGACGGCCCGCTCGGGGTCCACCGCGCCTTGCGTCACTGGGCGGACGGCTGCGTCAGCAGGTCGTCAGCTCTTGGCGCCGGCCTTGGCCGGGATGGTGTCGCGCTTCTCGCGGATCTTGGCAGCCTTGCCGCGCAGACCACGCAGGTAGTAGAGCTTGGCGCGACGGACGTCACCGCGGGTCACGACCTCGATCTTGTCGATGACCGGGGTGTGCAGCGGGAAGGTGCGCTCGACGCCGACACCGAAGGAGATCTTGCGGACGGTGAAGGTCTCGCCGACGCCGCCGCCGTGGCGACGGATGACGATGCCCTGGAACACCTGGACACGCGAGCGCGTGCCCTCGATGACCTTGACGTGGACCTTGAGGGTGTCGCCGGCGCGGAACTCGGGAACGTCCGAGCGCAGCGATGCGGCGTTGATCTCGTCAAACGTGTGCATGATGCTTCGCTTTCCTGGGTGCCACAGGCCACCTCGTCACAAAGGTGTGGATGCGTCCGTCGGGCCGCGTCAGGTCACCGGTGCTGCTGGTCGTGCGAGGTGGTGACCGAACTCCCCCTGTGGCAGGGGCCGTCATGTGCCGGACGCAAGGAGCAAGTCTGCCAGAGCACGCGGCATACCTGAAATCGGTGAGGCGAGCGTAGGCCGGCCGTGCCCTAGCGTGGGCCCGTGAGCGTCTCCCCCGGCTGGCCCGTCTACGTCTGTCTCGTCGTCCTCATGCTCGTGACCGTCGTCGCCAACCGCGTCAGCGGCATCGGCCTCGGTCGCCAGTCGGCGGTCGCCGGCGCCCGGGCCGTCGTGCAGCTCGGACTCGTGGCGCTCGTCATCACCGCGGTCGTCGGCTCCCTGTGGTGGTCGTTCGTCGCGGTGGGCGCGATGTTCGCGACGGCGGTCGCCACGACGTCCAAGCGCGTCGGCGCGCCGGGCACCTGGCCCTGGGCGGCCGCCGCGATGGCGTGCGGCGTCGTCCCGGTCGTGGGGATCGTGCTGGCCACGGGCTCGGTGCCGCTGACGGGGATCGCCGTCATCCCCGTGGCCGGGATCGTCATCGGCAACACGATGACGGTGCACACGCTCGTCGGTCGGCGCACCTTCGCGGCGCTGCGCGAGGAGCACGGGCAGTACGAGGCGTCGCTCTCGCTCGGGCTCACCTCGGGCCAGGCCATCGACGAGATCATCGCCCGTCGCGTCCCGGAGGGCATCGTGCCGAGCCTCGACCAGGTGCGCACCTCGGGCATCGTCACGCTGCCGGGCGCCTTCATCGGCGTCATGCTCGGCGGCGGCAGCGCGGTCCAGGCCGCGACGGCCCAGGTGCTGGTGCTCTTCGCGATCATGGCGACGCAGTCGATCACCGCGGGGGTGCAGGCCGCCCTGATCCGCCGACGCCTGCTGCTGCCGGACGACCTCGGCCTCGCGCTCGTGTCGTGACGGGCGCGCGGGTCAGCGGCGACGGCGCTTGACGAGCGTGACCGCCCCGGGGATCGACGCGGGCTGCTCGACGAGGCGGTAGCCGGCCTTCTTGTACATCCGCAGGTTGTCCGTGCTGCGCGCCCCCGTGTGGAGGGTGAACGTGCGTATGCCGTCCGGCGCGGTCGACTCGGCGTGCTCGAGCAGGCGGCGGCCGAGTCCACGGCCCTGCAGGTCCGGGACGACGCAGAGGCGACCGATGAACCAGTCGTCGGCGTCGGGTCCGGTGCGCGACGTGCGCACCGCGCCGACGAGGCGGCCGCCGCTGCGGGCCACCCAGGTCTGCGTGTGCTCGAGGCTCGCGCGGACGTCGTCGAGGCTCTCGTGCAGGGCGGGGATCTCGAGGGTCTCGTTGGCGACGGCCTCCTGCACCCAGCAGGCCCGCATCAGCACGGCGAGCTCGGGCACGTCGCCCGGCGTCGCAGCGCTGATCTCGATGTCACCGGCGTCGGTGCCGTGCGAGGCGTGCAGCAGGTCGGGCCGGCGTGCTGCGGTGCGGGCGAGCCGCTGCTCGTGACGCCACTCGGCGATGGCGCCGTGGTTGCCCGAGAGCAGGACCGGGGGCACCTCGCGGCCGTTCCACGAGCTCGGCTTGGTGTAGATGGGGTACTCGAGCAGCCCGTCCTCGTGCGACTCCTCGACGAGCGACGCGGCGTTGCCGATGACGCCGGGGACGAGCCGGCCGACGGCCTCGACCATGGCGAGCACGGCGACCTCGCCGCCGTTGAGGACGTAGTCGCCGAGGCTGACGACCGAGACCTCCAGACCGAGGTCCTCACGGGCGTGGTCGTAGACGCGCTCGTCGATGCCCTCGTAGCGCCCGCAGGCGAAGGCGAGCCACGGCTCCTCGGCGAGCTCGCGCGCGAGCGCCTGGGTGAACGGCTGCCCACCCGGCCCGGGGACGATGAGCCGCGGCTTGGCGCCGGTCGGGTTGTCCTGTGCCAGAACGTGGTCGAGCGCCTCGGACCAGGGCTGGGGCTTCATGACCATGCCCGCTCCCCCGCCGTAGGGGGTGTCGTCGACGGTGCGGTGCCGGTCGTGGGTGAAGTCCCGCAGGTCGTGCACCCGGACGTCGAGCAGGCCGTCCTCGCGCGCCTTGCCGATGAGCGACAGGTCGAGCGGGGCGAGGTAGTCGGGGAAGATCGTGACGACGTCGACGCGCATGGCGGGCGCCGGCGCCCCCTCGTGGTGCACGCTCACTCGGTGCCCTCGCGGTAGAGGTCGAAGAGGCCGGGCGGCGGGTCGACGACCACGTGGTCGTCGGCGACGACGGGCACGATGCGCTTGACGAAGGGGACGTAGGCCGTGACGCCGTCGGTGAGCGTCACGACGAGGCGGTCCTGGGCCGGACCGATCTCGAGACCGCTGACCGTGCCGACCTGCGCGCCGCTCGTGTCACGCACCTCGAGGCCGACGAGATCCTCCTCGTAGAAGGCCTCGTCCTCGTCCTGCGGGTCTGACTCGGGCAGCACGAGCCGGGTGCCGCGCAGGCTCTCGGCGCCGGTGCGGTCGGGGATCTCCTCGAAGGTGAGCAGCCAGATGCCGCGGTGCACCCGCGTCGACGCGATCGTGAGGGTCTTGGGCACCCCGGACCCCGGGTCGGCCTCGGTCGCGATGACGGTGCCGACGGCGAAGCGCGTCTCGGGGTCGTCCGTGTGCAGCTGGACGGTCACCTCTCCCTGCAGGCCATGGGGTTTGCCGATGCGGGCGAGGACGACGTTCATGGGCCGAATCCTCTCAGTTCTGTGGGCCCCACGAGACCAGTGGGCCGGAGAAGGGCGGCGGGGACGAGCAGAGGGGCGCCCCGGTAGATCCGGGACGCCCCTCTCGGTGACTCGGGTGGAGTCGGCGCTCAGCGCGCGCGGTCGGTGTCGACGATGTCGACGCGCACGTTGTTGTTGCCCGCGAGGGCGCCGACGACGGTGCGCAGCGCGCTCGCCGTGCGGCCGGAGCGGCCGATGACGCGGCCGAGGTCGTCGGGGTGGACCCGGACCTCGAGCAGCTCACCGCGACGCAGCTCCTTGCGGCGCACGACGACGTCCTCGTCGTGGTCGACGATGCCCTTGACGAGGTGCTCGAGCGCCTCCTCGAGCATGCTCAGGCCTCGGCCTTCGCGGCCTCGTCGGCAGCAGCCTCGGCCGGGGCCTCGGTCTTCTCGTCGGTCTTCTCGTCGGTCTTCTCGTCAGCCTTGGCGTCGGCCTTCGGCTCGGCCTTCTTGGCGGCCTTCTTGCGCGGCGTCGGGCCGTCGGTGCCGGCGTCGTTCTTGCCACCGGCAGCGGCGACAGCGGCCTCGTAGAGGTCCTTCTTCGGGGTCTTCGGCTCCTTGGTCTGGAGCTTGCCCTCGTCGACGATCTTGATGAGCGCCGCGACGGCCTCAGTCGGCTGCGCGCCCTGGCCGAGCCAGTAGTGCGCGCGCTCGATGTCGATGTCGATGAGCGACGGCTGCTCGGTGGGGTGGTACTTGCCGATCTCCTCGATGGCACGGCCGTCGCGCTTCGTGCGCGAGTCCATGACGACGACGCGGTAGTACGGTGCACGGATCTTGCCCATGCGCTTCAGACGGATCTTGACTGCCATGGTGGCGGTCTCCTCAACCAGTAGTGAGCGCGGCGAGACCGACTGGGTTCAGCCGGGGTGCCGACGCTCGGTGTGTAGGCGTCCGGTCCAGCCGAGAGGGGGCCGGACGGGTACAGCACTCAATTCTGCCAGACCCGGAGGGGTGCTCCGGACACGGCCCCGTGAGGGCGTATGCCGTCCGCCTCGTCAGGCGCGCGCCGCGCGGACCGCGAGGGCCTGCCTCACGACCTCGCGCCGGGGCACGTCGACGGCGTTGTCGAGGACGGGCACGCCCGAGGGCTCGTAGCCGGCGCGGGCCAGACCCATCCGCAGTTCGGGGCCGGAGAGCCGGCACTCCACCACCCCACCGACGGGCGAGGCGCGGAGCAGCTCGAAGAGCGCGGCCGTGCTGCCCACGACGCTCGCCGAGAAGAGCGGGATGCCGAGCTCGGCGGCCACGGCCGCGGCCAGGCTGACGCCCGCGTAGCCGTAGCCCGGGCCGCTGGGGCCGGTGACGACGCACGCGGTGCGCCGGTGCCCGTGCGGACGGTAGGGCACGGCCGGCCAGTCGCTCGACAGCAGGGTGAAGCGGTCGTGGTCGCGCCAGTCGCGCCGCCCGTCGAGGCCGGGCAGGTGCAGGAAGTCGCGGGAGAAGCCCTCGTGGACGAAGCCGAGGGAGCGCACGAGGCCGGCTGAGCGGTGGTTGGCCGGCTGGATGTTCGCCTCGATGCGGTGCAGGCCCATCCCCTGGGGCGGGTCGGCGAAGACGAGGTCGAGCGTGAGCCGCAGCCCCTCGGCGAACAGGCCCCGGCCGGCATACGGGTCGTAGGAGTCGTAGCCGATCGTCGCGCTGCGGAACGAGCCGCCGACGACGTTGGCGACGTTGATCCGGCCCACGAGCCCGTGCGAGCCCTCGGCATCGAGGGCGTGCACCATGAACGTGCGGTAGGTCTGCGACTGGCTGTCGAGGACGACCGGCAGGTTGTGCGGGTTGGGGATCGCGAAGTCGGCGAGGCGCCGCTCCGAGAGGGTGACGGCAGCGGCATACGCCTCGATGTCAGCCACCGACGGCGGCCGCACCTCGACCCGCTCCCCCGTCGCGGTGAGCGGCGGCTCGGCGGCAGCGGGCTCCCCGGCGTGGTCGGCGGGGTGCTCGGCGGCGCGGTCAGACGACAACGCGGCCTCGCAGCACGACGCCGAGCGGGTCGCCGACGACGGTGACATCGGCCAGCGGGTCGGCGGCGTAGACGACGAGGTCGGCGTCCTCGCCCTCGACGATGCCGGGCCGGCCGAGCCACTCCCGGGCGCCCCACGTGGCCGCGGCGACGACCTCGGCGTTGCTGAGGCCCGCCTTGGTCAGCTCGACCATCTCCTGCGCGACGAGCCCGTGCGGGAGGCTGCCCCCGGCGTCGGTGCCGACGTAGATCGGCACGCCGGCCTCGTGCGCCGCCCCGACGGTGGCGTAGCGACGCTCGTGCAGGTCGAGCATGTGCCGGTGGTAGTCGGGGAACTTCTCCTTGGCCGGCTCCGCGAGGTCGGGGAACTGGGCGATGTTGACGAGGGTCGGCACGATGGCGATGCCCTGCGCGGCGAAGGTGTCGATGGAGTCCTCCTGCAGGCCCGTCGCGTGCTCGATGCAGTCGATGCCGGCGGCGGCCAGGTCGCGCAGCGACTCCTCGCCGAAGCAGTGGGCGGTGACGCGGACGCCCTCCTCGTGGGCCGCCGCGATGGCGTCGGCGACGGCCTGGCGCGACCAGCTCGGGGCGAGGTCGCCGACGTCGCGGTCGATCCAGTCGCCGACGAGCTTGACCCAGCCGTCGCCGCGGTGCGCCTCGAGCCGGACGTGGCGGGCGAGCTCGTCCTCCTCCACCTCGTGCGCGTAGTTGCGGATGTAGCGGCGGGTGCGCGCGATGTGGCGTCCGGCGCGGATGATTTTCGGCAGGTCCTCGCGGTCGTCGACCCAGTGCGTGTCGCCGGGCTGCCCCGCGTCGCGGATGAGGAGCGTGCCGCGGTCGCGGTCGGTGATCGCCTGCTGCTCGGCCTCGTCGCGTGGCACGGCGCCGTGGGGGCCGAGGCCGACGTGGCAGTGGGCGTCCACGAGCCCGGGCAGCACCCAGCCCTCGAGGGTCTGCACCTCGCTGCGGTCCGAGGGCGGCGTGAAGGACACGCGCCCGCCGACCACCCACAGCTCGTCGACGACCTCGTCGGGCCCGACGAGCACGCGACCGCGGACGTGGAGCACCGGTGCACTCATGGTCCCGACCCTAACCTCCGAGCCCCTCCGCTCCGCGGAGGGACATCCGCCCGAGGCTCAGGCGATCGAGGCCACGACGATGAGCGAGACCGCGAGCTGCACGGCGGCCGCGACGACCGACGCCGGGTGGAACTCGCGCTGCGTCACGAGCTCGGCCATGTCTCCGGGTGTCAGGAGGTCGAGCAGCCGGAAGGCGAGCGCCTGGAGCAGCACGCCGAGGACGCCGAAGACGACGGTCCACCCGAGCGCCACACCGAGCGAGCCGGTGGCGTTGGTCCAGATCGCCGCGAAGACGACGAACCCCAGCCCGAGCAGCCCGGCGGCGAGCACGATCGCCGCGTTGACGCACCGCTCGGTCCAGATGTGCGAGCCGAGGTGGCCGGGTGTCACGAGGTCCAGCGCGGCGTAACCCAGGCCGAGGACGGCGATGCCGACGACGGCGTAGACGAGGGCGTATCCGGTGTGGACGAGCAGGTCCATTCAGGGCTCCAGCTTCAGGGATGGGTTTCGGGGTCCAGGCAGGGGTGGTGACGTCGTGCGATGGTGGCGTGCTCAGGGCTCGGCGACCCACGAGGCGACCTGCTCGGGGCTCGAGCGGGGCGCCAGCATGCGGTGCGGCACGAACCGGGCTCCGGTGTTGGTCACGAGGTTCGTCGACTCGCGGATGCCGAGGCCCGCGGGCTTGCCGTCGACGACCCACGTGCCGAGCACGGGGTGGTTGCCGTCGTAGTCGGGCAGGGGTGCGTACTGCTGGTAGATCCGCTGCTGTCCCTCGGTGCGCAGTCGCGGCGAGCGCTCCTCGCCGTCCGGACCGACGACGTCGACGCCGTCACCCTCCCAGCCGAAGAGCGGCTTGGAGGCGCATGCCGTGAGGCCGTGCGGGTGGTCGAAGTACGCCGGGAGCAGGTTGGGGTGGCCGGGGAACATCTCCCACAGGACCGGCAGCAGCGCCTTCGAGCCGGCGAGCAGCTTCCACGGCGGCTCGATCCACTGGGTGGTGGAGGCGCCGCCGAGCAGGTAGCTGCCGAACGGGGAGTCGAGCATCCACTCGGTCGGGTACATCTTGAAGCAGTGCGTGATCGGCTCGCCGTGCACGTCGACGAAGCGGCGCTGCCCGTGGTGCCAGCCGACGTCCTCCATCGTGATGCCGAGCGCCACGAGCCCGGCCTCCTGCGCGGTGTCGCGCAGGTAGGCGACGGTGGCCCAGTCCTCGGTCGGCTCGTCCTGGCCGACCGCGAAGTGCACGGCCCGCACGCCGGTGCGGGCCCGCATGCGGCGCCAGCCCTCGACGAGCCTCTCGTGCAACAGGTTCCACTGGTCGAGCCCCGGGTGGAGGTCCTCGAGCCAGAACCACTGGCACACCGCGGCCTCGACGAGACCGGCCGGGGTGTCGGCGTTGTACTCGAGCAGCTTGGGCGGCCCGTCGCCGTCCCAGGCGAGGTCGAACCGGCCGTAGACCGACGTCGCGTCAGGGTCCGACAGCGACGCCGCGAGCCACGCGCCGGCCCCGTCGGGCAGACCGTGGCGGGCGATGACCTCCGGGTCGTGGGCCATCCGGTGCACGGCGGCGACGGTCATCCGGTGCAGCTCCCCGGTGGCCCGCTCGAGCACCTCGACGTCGCCCTCGGTGAGCTCGTAGCAGGCGGACTCGTCCCAGTACGGGACGGCACTGCCGTCGTCGGCGCGGTCGACGGCATACGACAGGCCCTGCTGCTCGACGGTGCGCAGCCAGTCCGGACGCGGCGTGCTCGGGACGCGGTCCACGCTCAGCCACCGACCGAGAAGCCGTGCCCCGAGAAGCCGCCTCGTGTCACGACCCCACCGTCGGCCTTGAACCCGCTCCCCCACGACTTGCTGGAGGGCGGAGCGGTGTACGAGCCGCCCGCGACGCGGGCACCGATGCCCGGCGCCGCGACACCACGGGGGACGAAGTACCAGCCGTGCCCGCCGTGGAAGCCGGCGGAGTGGTGGTCGTCGCACCGGTCGTCGGCGATCCGCGTCTGGGTCGCCTCGTCGACGCAGACCCCGGCGAAGTCGTGGTCGTCGTCCTGGACGGCGCCGTAGATGCCGAGGGAGGCGAGCGCCACGGCCCCCACCGTGACGGCGGCGGACTTGCGGGTCATGGGCATGCTGGGACGGCTCTCCTCCGGATCGTCGGGTCCCGACCGTCGCCGGGACGCGCCTCCGACGTGCCGGGAGCGCCGTCGGATCCGTCGGGCGGGACGGATTCTTCAGGACGGTCCCGTGGCCCGGGACACCGTCCCGGCAGGCCGACCGGTCAGCGGCCCCCGCCGAGGAACTTCTCGAAGCCCTTGGGCAGGTTCGCGGCGTCGAAGCCGGCCAGCGGGTCGGCGTCGCCTGCTGCGTCGCCACCAGCCGGAGGAGCACCGAAGGCGCTCGCGGCGGAGGCCGCACGCCCGGAGGCGGCCTTCTCCGCGGCGGCTCGCTCCTCGGCGGCACGCTTGGCCGGGTTGCCGCTCTTGCTCTTCTTGCGCTGCGGCTGCTGCTTGCCGCGCTTGCCGGCACCGGGGATGCCCGGCATGCCGGGGATGCCGCCACCGCCGCCGCGGGCCATCGACTTCATCATCTTCTGGGCCTGGCCGAAGCGCTCGAGCAGCTGGTTGACCTCGGTGACCGTGACGCCCGAGCCCTTGGCGATGCGGGCGCGGCGCGAGCCGTTGATCTGCTTGGGGTGGGTGCGCTCGAAGGGAGTCATCGAACGCACCATCGCCTCGACGCGGTCGAACTCGCGGTCGTCGAAGGCGTCGAGCTGGTCACGCATCCCCTGCATGCCCGGCATCATCTTGAGCATCGACTTGAGCGAGCCCATCTTCTTGATGGCGTTCATCTGCTGGAGGAAGTCCTCGAAGGTGAAGTCCTCCTCCGCGAGGAACTTGCGCGCCATCTCGTCGGCCTGGCGCTTGTCGAACGCCTTCTCGGCCTGCTCGATGAGGGTGAGCACGTCACCCATGTCGAGGATGCGGCTGGCCATGCGGTCGGGGTGGAACACCTCGAAGTCGGTGACCTTCTCGCCGACCGACGCGAACATGATCGGCTCGCCGGTGATCTCGGCGACCGACAGGGCCGCTCCACCTCGCGCGTCACCGTCGAGCTTCGACAGCACGACGCCGGTGAAGGCGACGCCCTCGTGGAAGGCCTGGGCGGTCTCGACCGCGGCCTGGCCGATCATCGCGTCGAGGACGAAGAGCACCTCGTCGGGCGAGATCGCGGCGCGGATGTCGCCGGCCTGCTGCATGAGGTTGGCGTCGACGGCGAGGCGGCCCGCGGTGTCGACGATGACGACGTCGTACTGCTTGGCGCGGGCGTGCTCGATGCCCATGCGCGACACCGAGACCGGGTCGCCGAAGGAGCGGGTGCCCTCTCCGGAGTCGAGGACGGCGTCGTGGCCGCCCATGTTGCCGCGCTCGGGCGCGAAGACGGGGATGCCGGCACGCTCGCCGACGACCTCGAGCTGGGTGACGGCGTTGGGGCGCTGGAGGTCGGCCGCGACGAGGAGCGGGGTGTGCCCCTGGTCCTTGAGCCAGCGGCCGAGCTTGCCGGCGAACGTCGTCTTGCCCGAGCCCTGGAGGCCGGCGAGCATGATGACCGTCGGCGGCTGCTTGGCGAAGCGGATGGTGCGCGTCTGCCCGCCGAGGATGCCGACGAGCTCCTCCTGCACGATCTTGACGACCTGCTGGGCCGGGTTGAGCGCCTGGCTGACCTCGACACCGAGGGCGCGCTCGCGCACCGACCCGGTGAAGCGCTTGACGACGGGCAGTGCCACGTCGGCGTCGAGCAGGGCGAGGCGGATGTCGCGGATCGTCGCGTTGACGTCGGACTCCGTGAGCCGGCCCTTGCCGCGGAGGTTCTTGAACGTCGCGGTCAGGCGGTCAGACAGGGATGCAAACACCGGGCAAGGCTATCCGCTCCGTCGGCCACTTCCGACCCGGGCATGCTCCCCCACCACCGCGGCGTATGCCGCGGCGTAGGGTCGCGAGGATGAGTGACCCCAACGCCGGCTCGGCCACGACGCCACCCTTCGTCGACAAGATCGCCTGGGTGCACCTCGTCGATCGCCGCCTGCTCGTCGCGCGCAGCTTCGGCCGCGAGCTGTTCTACGTGCCGGGCGGCAAGCGCGAGCCGGGCGAGAGCGACGTCGAGACCCTCGTCCGCGAGATCCACGAGGAGCTCGGCGTCCGGCTCGACCCCGCGAGCGCCGTGCACCGGGTGACCGTCGAGGCCCCGGCCGACGGCCGCCCGGACAGCCGCCCCGTGCGGCTCACCTGCTACACCGCGGACGCCGAGGGCGAGGTCGCGCCGTCGCGCGAGATCGAGGAGCTGGCGTGGGTGGGCTCGGCCGACGCGGACCGCGTCTCGGCCGCCAACCGCCTCGTGCTCGACCACCTCCGGGATACCGGCCTGCTCGACTGACGGGTCAATCAACAGGACGTATGCCGCCGGGCGGGCTGGGAGCGGACCCGGAAGCGCCGGGCGTCCTGTTGGTTGACCCCGGTCAGTCGGCGTCGCAGGTGTCGATGATCATCGCGACGGCCTGGGCCGCCCTCGCCGGCGCGAGCTGCCCGCCACCGAACTCGGTCACGTAGAACGTGTCGAGGGTCTGGCCGGCATAGGTGGCGATGTGGGCCGAGCGCACCGACAGGGACGCCCGGGCGAGCGTGATGCCGATGTCCTGGAGCAGGCCGGGCCGGTCGGTCGCGCGGACCTCGATGACGGTCGCGGTGTCGGAGGCGCTGCTGATCACCATGGCCCGGGCCGAGTCGACGGACCCCGAACTGGGGCTGCGCACGCCCGAGGACTTGCGCCGCTGCAGCTTGCCCAGGGGTGCGCGGTCCCCCTTGGCGACCCGCACGAGGTCGCGGGCAATGACGGGAGGCAGCGGGGTCTCCCCTCCGGGCGAGTCGACCCACCACTCGTTGACGGCGAGACCGTCGATGGTGCGCACGATGGCCGATCGCACGACGAAGCCGTGGGCGGCGAGCAGGCCCGCGGTGTCGGCGAAGAGGCCGACGCGATCACGGTCGATGATGTCGATGCGGTGCGCGCCCCCGAGGGACGACACGGTGATGTAGGGCTCCCCGGACGCGATGCGACCTCGCGCATCGTCGGAGAGCGACAGGGTCTCGATGGGTTCGACCACGAGAGTCCCCTCTCCTTCGGTCGGTGGGGTCTGGGCGGTGAGCGCCGTGCGGCAGGCCAGGTAGAGGCGCTGGACGAGACCGGCGCGCCAGTCGCTCCACGCCTTGGGGCCGGCCGCCGACGCGTCGGCCTCGGTCAGGGCGCGCAGCAGGTCGAGGGTCGCAGCCGAGCCGTCGACGGCCTCGGACAGTGCGGCGATGGTCGCAGGGTCCTCGGGGTCGCGCCGCGTGGCGAGGTCGACGAGGGTGAGGTGCTCGCGCACGAGGCGCACGACGGTGCGACGGTCGGCGTCGGTGACACCCATTCGCCGGAGCACCGTGTCGGCGAGCTCGGCCCCGGTGACCGCGTGGTCCTGCGAGCCGGGCACCTTCCCGATGTCGTGGAGCACCGCGGCCAGCATGAGCAGGTCGGGTCGGGCGACGTCGCGGACCATCCCGCTCGCCGCCACGACCGTCTCGATGAGGTGGCGGTCGACGGTGTGCCGATGGACGGCGTTGCGCTGCGGCCGGCTGCGCACCGCCTTCCACTCCGGGATCCAGCGCTCGACCACACCCGCGAGGTCGAGGCCCTCCCACACGGTGACGAGGCCGGGACCGGACGCGAGCAGGTCGGCGAAGAGGTTGCGGGCGACCTCGGGCCACGGCTCGGGCAGCGAGGGCGCGGTGGCGGCGAGGTTCTTCAGCGTCGTCGGTGACAGCGGGATGCCACCGCGCGCGGCGACGACGGCGGCGCGCAGCGGGATGATCGCGTCGGACGACAGGTCGGCCGACGGCCCGAGGACCGCCTCGCCGTCATGCCGGTAGAGGCCGTAGCCGAGCGGCGCCAGCTGCGGACGGCGGGGGCCGACGCGCAGCGTCCTGGCGCGCTGGGACTGCATGGCTCGACGCAGGGTGCCGTCGACGGCATACGCGATCGTGCGGGCCGAGGTCGAGAGGTCCGTCAGGAGGTCGTCGGAGTCGCCGTAGCCGAGCAGGGCGGCGCACGCGTCCTGGTCGTCGCGGGTCAGCCGGTCGCGCCCGCGTCCGGTGACGACGTGGATGGCGTCGCGGACGTCGAGGATGCGCTCGTAGGCCTCGTCGACCTCGCCGTGCGGGCGGTCGGTGAGCCACGCGGCCGTGAGGGCCCGCAGCACCGACATGTCGCGCAGCCCGCCGTGGGCCTCCTTGAGGTCGGGCTCGATGAGGTGCGCGAGGTCGCCCTGGCGAGCGTGGCGCTGCACGACCGACTCGTGCATCTCGCCGAGCCGGGTGCGGGCGTTGGCCCGCCAGTCGTGGGCCACCGTGGACCGAGCCGCGTTGACGACGTCGGCGTCACCGGCCACGTGCGTCAGGTCGAGCAGTCCCACCGCGGCGGACAGGTCGTCGGAGGCGACGGCCCGGCAGTCGGCCACGGTGCGCACGCTGTGGTCGAGCCGGACCCCCGCGTCCCAGATCGGGTACCAGAGCTTGTCGGCGAAGGCGCCGACCTCCTTGCCCGACAGGCCGCGCGGGTGGTGCACGAGCACGAGGTCGTAGTCGCTGAGCGGTCCGCTGTCACCGCGGGCGAGCGAGCCGACCGCGGCGAGCGCGACGCCCTCGTGCCGCCGCCCGGCGCAGGCCTCGCGCCACAGCTCCTGGAGCCATCCGAACCCGAACTCCGCGAGCGCCCGGCGCCGGGTCTGGCCGGCGCCGGGCGTCGCGAAGGTGCGGGTGCCGGCGAGGTCGAGACGTCGTGAGGTCACATCCGTCATGTCAGGTCTCGCCGTCCCCTAGTGGTGCGTGTGCTGGTTGCTTGGGTGCTGATCGGGTGCTCGCGTGGCCGTCGACGCTCAGAGGGCGTCGACGCCCCGCTCGCCGGTGCGGACCCGCACCACCTCGTCGACCGGGACGGCCCATATCTTGCCGTCACCGATGCGACCGGTCTGCGCGGCCTTGAGGATGACCTCGAGGACGTCCGAGGAGTCGACGTCGTCGACGAGGACCTCGAGGCGCACCTTCGGCACGAAGTCGACGGTGTACTCGGCGCCGCGGTAGACCTCGCTGTGACCGCGCTGACGGCCGTAGCCGCTGGCCTCGCTGATGGTCATGCCGGCCACCCCGAAGGCCTCCAGGGCCTCCTTCACCTCGTCGAGCTGGTGGGGCTTGATGATGGCGGTGATGAGCTTCATGCGTTGGCTCCTTCGGCCTTGGCGGCCTGGACGACGGGACGGGACGTGGTGCGGCCACCCGAGGCGGGGAACCCGCCGATCTCGTACCCGGACTCGGCGTGGACGGCCTGGTCGATGCCCTCGGACTCGGCGTCCTCGGAGATCCTCCAGCCGAGCGTGGCCTTGAGGGCCAGGGCGATGGCGTAGGTCAGGACGAACGACAGCACGAGCGAGATGACGGCGATGAGGACCTGCAGCACGGTCTGCTGCCAGCCGCCGCCGTAGAAGAGCCCGGTCTTGGTGGCGAGCAGGCCGGCACCGACGGTGCCCCAGAGGCCGGCGACGAGGTGGACGCCGACGACGTCGAGCGAGTCGTCGTAGCCGAACTTGTACTTGAGGCCGACGGCGAGGGCCGAGAGGCCACCGGCGACGACACCGAGGATGATCGAGCCCACGGGCGACAGGGCGCCACAGGCCGGGGTGATGGCGACGAGACCGGCGACGACACCGGACGCGGCGCCGAGCGAGGTCGCGTGACCGTCACGGATCTTCTCCACGACGAGCCAGCCGATGGCCGCGGCGCAGGTGGCGACGGTCGTGTTGAGCCACACCGAGGAGGCGACGCCGTCGGCGGCCAGCTCCGAGCCGGCGTTGAAGCCGAACCAGCCGAACCACAGCAGGCCGGCGCCGATCATGACGAGCGGCAGGTTGTGCGGACGCATCGCGACCTTGCCGAAGCCGAGGCGCTTGCCGACGACGAGCGCGAGGGCGAGGCCCGCCGCACCGGCGTTGATGTGCACGACCGTGCCGCCGGCGAAGTCGATGGGCAGGACGCTCGCGACACCATCGGTGGCCCCGAAGAGCTTGGCCGACAGGCCGCCCTCGGCACCCGAGAGCAGGCCGCCGCCCCAGACCATGTGGGCGATCGGGAAGTAGACGACGGTGACCCAGATGACCGCGAAGGTGATCCAGGTGCCGAACTTGACGCGGTCGGCGATGGCGCCGCTGATGAGCGCGACGGTGATGACGGCGAACGTCAGCTGGAAGCCCGCGTAGATGTACTCCGGGATCCAGACGCCGACACCGAACGGGTCGATGAGCCGTGCCGCCCCGTCGGCGCCGGTGAGCTGGCTGAGCCCGAAGAGGTGGAACGGGTTCGAGAAGATGCCCGCGATGTCGCCGCCGCCGTCCTGGAGGTTGCCGAACGACATCGAGTAGCCCCACAGCACGTAGACGATGCCGACGACGGCCATGGCGCCGAAGCTCATCATCATCATGTTGAGGACGGACTTGCTCCGGGTCATGCCGCCGTAGAAGAGGGCGAGCCCAGGCGTCATCAGGAGGACCATCGAGGACGCGATGAGCATGAATGCGGTCGCGGCCTCGTTGATCACTGGTGGTTCTGCCGCGAAGGGCATCAGTGCTGTTGTCATGCGAGGAGTCTGGGGACGGGCCGTTTCGCCGGCGCGCTCCGTTTGTTACAGCCGTGTCAACAAGACCGCGGCGGTGTTAGCGGATGGTTTCCCGCCACACGGGCGTCCGCATCGTGGAAGGGGTGACCAAGGGGCGGACCGACCGGGAGCACGTATGCCGCCCGGCTGAGCCGGGCGGCATACGTGAGTGAAGGGCGGGAGCGTTCGCCGGCTCACGCTGCCGCCCTTCCCCGGCTCCAGTGCCTCAGCGGACGGTCACATGACGATGGCGTCGACGAAGGCCTCGGGGTCGAAGGGGGCGAGGTCGTCCGGCCCCTCGCCGAGCCCGACGAGCTTGACGGGGACGCCGAGCTGGCGCTGCACCGCGACGACGATGCCGCCCTTGGCCGTGCCGTCGAGCTTGGTCAGCACGATGCCGGTGACGTCGACCGCCTGGGAGAAGACCTTGGCCTGCTGGAGGCCGTTCTGCCCGGTCGTGGCGTCGAGGACCAGCAGCACCTCGTCGATCTCGCTCTGCTTCTCGATGACGCGCTTGACCTTGCTCAGCTCGTCCATGAGCCCGACCTTGTTGTGGAGGCGACCGGCGGTGTCGATGATGACGACGTCGGCCTCCTCCTCGATGCCGGCCTTGACGGCGTCGAAGGCGACGGCGGCCGGGTCGGCGCCGTCCTTGTCGGACCGGACGGTCGGCACGCCCACGCGCGCACCCCATGTCTCGAGCTGGTCGGCGGCGGCCGCACGGAAGGTGTCGGCCGCGCCGAGGATCACCTCGCGGTCCTCGGCGACGAGGACGCGGGCGAGCTTGCCGACGGTCGTCGTCTTGCCGGTGCCGTTGACGCCGACGACGAGGATGACGGCGGGGCGGTCGCCGACGCGGCTGCTCGCGATGCGGCGGTCCATGTCGGGCTGGACGAGGCTCAGCAGGTCCTCGCGGAGCCACTCGCGGACGGTGGCCTCGTCGGTGGTGCCGTCGATCTTGACGCGCCTGCGCAGCGAGTCGACGAGCTCGGTCGTGGCCTCGACCCCGAGGTCGGAGCCTATGAGGGTGTCCTCGACCTCCTCCCAGGCCTCCTCGTCGAGCTTGCCGCGCGAGAGGAGGGCGAGCAGGCCCTGCCCGATGGAGGAGTTGGACCGGGCGAGGCGGGCGCGGAGGCGCTGGAGGCGGCCGCGGGCCGACTCGGGACGCTCGAGCGTCGGCTCGGGCGCCGTGGGTGCACTGGGCGCCGTGGGGGTGGTGGTCTCGACCTCGGCGGGAGCACCGGGCGCCTCGGGAGGCGCGATGGTGTCGGCCCCGCCGGTCGGTGGCCGGCGGTCGAGGTCCTCGGCGGGCAGGCCCGGACGGGTCGGAGGCGCCTCGCGCTCGAGGGTGCGCCCTCGTCCCCGGAGCAGGTTGACGCCGTAGCCGACGGCCCCGAGGAGGATGACGACCCCGATGATGACGAAGATCAAGACTGTGTCCACGTCAGCCATCCAACCACGGTCGGGCGGGGTCGCCGTCCGCCCGTGAGCGCCCCCGAGGGGCGCCGACAAGGCGGTCCGGACAGCGCTCGGCCACCGGCGGTGACCGGTGGCCGAGCGTGTGGGCAGGCGGTCGGACGCGGCCTAGTGGGTGCGGGCGCGCGGTCGGCCGAGGGCGCCCGCGCGACGGCGTGCCGAGCGTGCGACCCCTTCCCCCTTGGTGGTGAGCAGGTCGCGGCCGCCACGGTGCGCAGGCACCGCGACGACGCCGACGACCGCCACACCGAGCACGGTGACGACGAGCATCGAGATGACCAGGAAGACCATGTGACAAGAGTGACGCACGTGACTGCTGGGACGCAAATAGCATGAAGTGACGATTCTGCAACTCCAACGTCGACGCGCACGCCCGGACGCAGGCGAGAGCGCGCAACCGACGGGTCGTCCGGGCGCACCCTTGCCCTCCCCCGGGCGTGTCGACCGGGGGCGTATGCCGCGTGCCTCAGGCGGAGCGGTCGGCGACGTCGCGCAGCCGCTGGCTCACGACCGTCGTGACACCGTCGCCGCGCATGCTGACGCCGTAGAGGGCGTCAGCGATCTCCATCGTCTTCTTCTGGTGGGTGATGACGATGAGCTGGGAGCTGTCGCGCAGCTCCTCGAAGAGGGTGATGAGGCGGCCGAGGTTGGCGTCGTCGAGGGCGGCCTCGACCTCATCCATGATGTAGAAGGGCGAGGGCCGCGCCTTGAAGATCGCGACGAGCAGCGCCACCGCGACGAGCGAGCGCTCGCCGCCGGAGAGCAGCGACAGCCGCTTGATCTTCTTGCCCGGGGGCCGGGCCTCTACCTCGAGGCCGGTCGTCAGCATGTTGGACGGGTCGGTGAGGACGAGTCGCCCCTCGCCGCCCGGGAAGAGGCGCTGGAAGACGCGCTCGAACTGGACCGCGGTGTCCTCGAAGGCCTCGGCGAAGACGCGCTCGACGCGCTCGTCGACCTCCTTGACGATGTCGAGCAGGTCCCGCTTGGAGTTCTTGAGGTCCTCGAGCTGCTCGGTGAGGAACTTGTGGCGCTCCTCGAGGGCCGTGAACTCCTCGAGAGCGAGCGGGTTGATGCGCCCGAGGGCGTTCAGCTTGCGCTCGGCCTGCCGAAGCCGCTTCTCCTGGGCCTCGCGCACGAAGGGCACGGGGTCCGCCTGGGGCGCGTCCGGGTCTGCGTCGGGGTCGGGCACGGCCGGCACGAGCTGGTGCGGGCCGTACTCCTCGACGAGGTCGGACGGCGCGATGCCGAGCTCCTCGACGGCCTTGGTCTCGAGCTGCTCGATGCGCAGGCGCTGCTGGGTGCGGGCGACCTCGTCGCGGTGCACGGTGTCGGTCAGCTCGCGCAGCTCGG
Organism: Terrabacter tumescens; assembly: GCF_014646815.1. GTDB lineage: Bacteria > Actinomycetota > Actinomycetes > Actinomycetales > Dermatophilaceae > Terrabacter > Terrabacter tumescens. Next base: position 52,106 of record NZ_BMNZ01000001.1, on the reverse strand, counting down.
CCTGCAGGACCGAGATGTCGCGGCGCACGACCGCGAGCTCGGCGTCGCGCTCGGTGCGCTCCGCCTCGCCGGCGGCACGCGCCCGGCCGGCCTGCTCGGCCGACTCGACGAGCAGCTCGTGGGCCCACGTGGCAGCAGCGCGCACGGCATCGGCGACGGCGGCCTCGGTGCGACGGCGGGCGCGCTTCTCGGCGAGCCGGCGACGGGTCTCCTCCTCGTGGCGGGCACTGCGCTCGAGCGCGTCGGCGCGGTCCTTGAGGGCGCGTGACCGCTCCTCGCGGGTGCGCAGCGCGAGACGCAGCTCGGTCTCGGCCGCGCGTGCCTCGCGGGCGACGGCCTCGAGCCGGTCGCGCTCCTCCGTCGAGGGCTCGTCGGCGAAGTCGCCCTCGCCGCTCGCGGCCTCGAGGCGCTCGAGGAGGGCGGCGTGCTCGGTCTGGTCGGCCTCGAGGGCCGTCATGGCGTCGGCGATGGCCTTCTCGGTGCGCTCGACCTCGGACCGAGCGGCTCGCAGGGTCTGCCCCAGCGAGCCGAGCTTCTCGGCGATCGCGGCCATCCGGGCGTCGCTCTCGTTGAGCCGCTCGAGCGCGGCCTCGACCGCGTCGGCGAGCTCGGCACGGTGCGACTCGGCGCCGGCCACGCGGAACCGGGCCTCCTCGCCCTCACGGGTGGCGCGCGCCATGGCGTCCTGGGCGTCGTCCAGTGCGGCCTGCAGCTCGAGCAGGCTCGGTGCGCTCGTGCTGCCGCCGCGCACGGCCCCGGGGGCGTAGACGTCGCCGCCGCGGGTGACGGCGGTCAGGCCGGGGTGGCTGCGCACGAGGGTGCGGGCGGCGGAGCCGTCGGGCACGAGGGCGACGCGCTCGAGCACCTGGTCGACGGCCGGACGCACGGACGCGGGGCACTCCACGACGTCGCGGGCCCAGCGGGCCTCGCCTGGCAGGGCGGGCCAGGAGGCGTGGTCGACGGGCGTGGCCGACTCGGAGACGAGCAGGCTGGCCCTACCGTTGTCGCCGTCGCGGAGGGCGTCGAGGGCGGCGGCCGCCGCCTCGAGGGAGCCGACGGCGAGCGCCTCGGCCGCGGACCCGAGGGCGGCGGCGACGGCGTTCTCGAGGCCGGGCTCGACGGTGACGAGCGAGGCGACCGACCCGAGGATCTCGTGGCTGTCGTCGGCGGCGGCCAGCAACGCGGCGGCGCCGTCCTTGCGGCTGAGGCTGAGGCCGAGGGCCTCGACGCGGGCGGCGGCCGTGGTGCGTGCGCGCTCGGCGTTCGCCTCGGCCTCCTTCCAACGGGCGAGCTCGGCCTCGGCGGCGTCGAGGCGCTCGGCGGCCTCCTCGTAGGCGGTGTCGAGGCCCTCCTCGCCCTCCTCGTCCTGGGCGACGCTCGACTCGAGCCGGGAGAACTCGTGCTCGGCCTCGGCCGCGCGGGCCTGGGCGGCCTCGATGGTGCTGCGCAGCCGTCCGACCTCGGCCTCACGGGCCTCGATGCGCGAGGCCTTGGCGCCGACCTGTCCCCCAAGCTTGGCCAGGCCCTCACGCCGGTCGGCGGCGGCCCGGGCCTCGCGCTGCAGGCGGGTGGTCTCCTCGGCGTGCCCGCGCTCGGCGTCGGTGCGGTTCAGGACCGCCTCCTCGAGGGCGGCCTTGGCCTCGGCGATCTCCTCGAGGAGGTACGCCTCCTGCTCGCGCACCTCGGCGGCCTGCTCGCGCAGCTGAACCGGGTCGCGGCTCTGCCCGGGGGCGTCGGGCTCGTCGTCCTCGCTCAGCAGGCGCACGCGCTCGGCGGCCAGCGACCGGGTCGAGGCCATCCGCTCGACGAGGCGACCGAGCGAGACGTACTCGTCCTGGGCCCGGGTCAGCGCGGGGCGGGCGGCCCCGGCCGCCTCCTCCAGCGTGGACAGCCGGTGGGCGAGGTCGCCGATGGACTCCTCCACCTCGGAGCGCCGCTCGATGAGGGCCGACTCGTCGGCGACCTCCTGCTCGAGCGTCGAGGTCAGCTGGACGAGGTCGTCGGCCAGCAGGCGCAGGCGGGCGTCGCGGGCGTCGGTCTGGATGACGGCGGCCTTGCGGGCCGTCTCGGCCTGGCGACCGAGCGGTCCCAGCTGCCGGCGGATCTCGCCCGTGAGGTCGTGCACCCGGGTGAGGTTGGCCTCCATCGTGTCGAGCTTGCGCAGCGCGCGTTCCTTGCGCTTGCGGTGCTTGAGGACGCCCGCGGCCTCCTCGATGAAGCCGCGGCGCTCCTCGGGGGTCGCGCGCAGGACGGTGTCGAGCTGCCCCTGCCCGACGATGACGTGCATCTCGCGGCCGATGCCGCTGTCGGAGAGGAGCTCCTGCACGTCGAGCAGCCGGCAGGGGGTGCCGTTGATGGCGTACTCCGAACCGCCGTTGCGGAACATCGTGCGGGCGATCGTCACCTCGGTGTAGTCGATCGGCAGCGCGCCGTCGGTGTTGTCGATGGTGAGCGCGACCTCGGCCCGACCGAGCGGGGCCCGACCGGACGTGCCGGCGAAGATGACGTCCTCCATCTTGCCGCCGCGCAGCGACTTGGCGCCCTGCTCGCCCATCACCCAGGCGAGCGCGTCGACGACGTTGCTCTTGCCGGAGCCGTTGGGGCCGACGATGCAGGTGATGCCGGGCTCGAGACGCATGTGGGTCGCCGAGGCGAAGGACTTGAAGCCCTTCAGGGTGAGGCTCTTGACGTACACGACCCGAGAAATCCTTTGTCCAGCCAGCCAGCGATCCCGGTCAGCGTACTAGCCGCGGGGCCCTGCACCGGGGAGGCGAGCGCCCCGCGCTGCCGGAGCCCGCCGGAGCCCGCCGGAGCCCGCCGCAGCCCGCCGCAGCCCGCCGGACGGCATACCGTGGGTGGGTGGACACGGACGAGCGCCGCGGAGGCCCTGCGCAGGACGAGCACGACGTCACCTCGGTCGAGCGGCTGCTCGAGGTCTACCCCGGCACCCCGGCGCCGAACAGCCTCGCCAAGGAGTCCCGGACGCTGACGCCCAGCCACACCCGGATCATCGCCGCCGCCCCGTTCGTCGTCGTCGCGACGGTCGGCGACGGGGGCCTGGACCAGTCGCCGCGCGGCGACGCCCCGGGGTTCGTCGTCGTCCGCGACGAGCGCACCCTCGTCATCCCGGACCGTCGGGGCAACCACCGTCTCGACACGCTGCGCAACGTCGTCGCCGACCCGCGGGTGGGCCTGCTCTTCCTCGTGCCGGGGCTCGGCGAGGAGCTGCGGGTGCGCGGCACGGCGGTCATCTCGACCGATCCGGGCGAGCTGGCCCGGCACGAGGTCAAAGGCATCGCGCCCGCCTCGGTGCTCGTCGTCACGGTCGAGCGCGTCTACTTCCAGTGCGCGAGGGCGGTCCGGCGGAGCCGTCTGTGGGACAGCGGGTCCCGGGTCGACCCGAGGACGCTGCCGACGGCCGGCACCATGACCCGCGAGGCGGGTGGCTTCGCCTCGGACGCCGAGGCGGCTGCCTACGACGCGGCCCTCGAGGAGCGACAGCAGGCGACGCTCTACTGACCCGAGCGCGCCCCTACGTGTCGCCGTTCGCGATGCGCTCGTGGTGGTGGATGACCTCGGCGATGATGAAGTTCAGGAACGCCTCGGCGAAGACCGGGTCGAGACCGGCACTGTCGGCGAGCGACCGCAGCCGCGCGATCTGTCGCTCCTCGCGCTGCGGGTCCGCGGCGGGCAGGTGCTGCTCGGCCTTGAGCCGGCCGACCTGCTGGGTGCACTTGAAGCGCTCGGCCAGCAGGTGCACGAGCGCGGCATCGATGTTGTCGATGCTGCTGCGCAGCCGCGCGAGCTCGGCAGGGACCTCGGGGACCTCAGGCACGTCGGGCACGTCGCTCACCCGGTCAGCCTAGGCGGCTCACCGTTCGACGAATCCGGTGATCCCGTCCCTCGGAACGCCGGGCTGCACGACGACTCCCTCGACGTGGCCGGGGCGGCGCGTCGTCGAGGGGCTCTCGCGCAGCAGCGCCTCGAGGGCGTCGACGGCGTCCGCGCTGCCCTGCGCCGCGACCTCGACGCGTCCGTCCACCGTGTTGCGGGCGTGCCCGACGAGACCGAGCTCGAGCGCCCGTGCCCGGGTCCACCACCGGAAGCCGACTCCCTGCACTCTTCCCCGCACGAACATCGTGACCCGCACCGTCTCGTCCGTCGGCCCGCTCGCTGCTCCGTCCACCCCGACACGGTATGCCGCGTGGCGCCGCAACGTGGGCACCACCCGTCACTATGCTCGCGGCAGGCACACCGGTGACTCCACTCACCGCAGGCCACGGAAGGAGCGACGTGACGACGTCGGCGATTTCACGGGCGGATGGCACGAGCCAGACCGCCGGGACGGCCACGGAGGCCAGGTCGCGATCCGGTCGTGCCCTGCCCGGTCGCCCGTCCTCGGGCCGCGGGGCGCGCATCGAGGGGCTCGACGGCCTGAGGGCCCTCGCCATCGTCGGTGTCCTCGTCTACCACCTCAACGCGTCGTGGCTCCCGGGCGGCTTCCTCGGCGTCGACGTCTTCTTCGTCGTCTCGGGCTTCCTCATCACCACGCTGCTGCTGCGCGAGCGGGAGCGCACCGGCCGCATCGCCCTCTCGCAGTTCTGGGTGCGGCGGGCGCGGCGCCTGCTGCCCGCGCTCGTCCTCTGCGTCGTCACGAGCGTGCTCATCGCCCGCGCCGTCAGCTCGGACCTGCTCGTCGACGTGGGCCGGCAGATGCTCGGCGCCCTGACCTTCTCGACGAACTGGATCGAGATCACGGCGGGCACCAGCTACTTCGACCAGACCGCGCCGCAGCTGTTCATGAACTTCTGGTCGCTGGCCGTCGAGGAGCAGTTCTACCTCTTCTGGCCTCTCGCGACCCTGGCGCTGCTCGCGGTCCCGAGCCGGGTGCGGGTGGGGGTCGCGGTCACCGCCGGCGCCGGCTCAGCGGCGGCCATGGCGGTGCTCTTCACCCCGGGCACCGACGCGACCCGTGTCTACTACGGCACCGACACGCACCTGATCGGGCTCATGGCCGGCGCCGCGCTCGCGTTCGCGTGGGCGAGCCCGCAGCTCGCGCCGTGGGTGGCGCCGTCCCGCTGGGGGCGGCTCGGGGCGTATGCCGTCCCGCTCGCCCTCGTGGTCCTGCTAGGTGAGATGGCCCTCCTCGACGAGCAGTCGACGCTGACCTTCCGAGGCGGCATCGTGCTGGCCTCGCTCGCGACCGCCGTCCTCGTCATGGGGGTGGTCGAGCGGCGACCCGGAGGACCGACCGGGCTGCAGCGCGCCCTGCAGCACCCCGTCGCCGGCTGGGTCGGCGCCCGGTCCTACTCGATCTACCTCTGGCACTGGCCCGTCATCCTGCTCGTGGCCCTCGACAACCCGTCGGCGCCCGGCACCATGTCGCACCTGCTGACCCGGCTGTGGTGCGTGCTCGTGACGCTCGCCCTCGCCGACCTGACCTTCCGCTTCGTCGAGGCGCCCTTCCGCACCCTGGGCTTTCGCGGAGTGGCATCGAGGCTGCGCGGCGGCCTGTCCGGCCTCACGGTGCGCGGCAAGCGCGGGCTGGCCGGCGCCGTCACCGCCGTGGCGGTCGTGACGGCCGTCATCGTCCTCACGGCGCCCGACCAGAGCGAGACCGCGCGCATGCTCGCCGAGAACGAGGCCGCGGCGGACGCAGCGGCGCTCGCGACGCCCTCGGCCGGTGCCTCGTCGCCGGTCCCCTCGGCCACCTCGGCCACCTCGGTCCCCGTGGGCCTGAGCCCGACGCCGGGCCCCTCGGCGTCGAGGCCCGCGACGGCGACCGGCACCAAGGCCTCGTTCACGATGCCCGCGGGCAACGAGATCGACGCCTACGGCGACTCGATCATGGTGGGCAGCCTGCAGGCCCTGCGCTACTACTTCCCGGGCATCCGCATCGACGCGAAGTCCAACCGTCGATGGTCCGACGGGCTCGCCGAGGTCACGGCCCGCGGCGACGGCAACCGGCGCGCCGTCATCCTCGCCTTCGGCACCAACGCCGGCGTCGACGAGGACCGCGTCAAGCAGGTCCTCGACACCCTCGGGCCCGACCGCATGGTCGTCCTCGTCAACATCATGGGTCCGTTCGCGCGCGTCGACACCGACAACGCCACGCTCGAGCTCGTCGCTCGGGGCCGGCCCAACGTCGTCGTGGCCGACTGGGCCGACGCGATCCGTGCCCACCCGGACCAGGTGCAGTCCGACCGGATCCACCCCACCATCAAGGGCGCCCACCTCTTCTCCAAGACGGTCCGGCAGGCCCTGGCCGACCTCTCCGAGCGGAGGACCGGCACGGCGGTCGTGCTCAAGGAGCTCCCCATCCCCTGACCGGCCCTGACCGGCCCTCACCGGCCCTGACGGTCGTCTCCGCAGGCCGGACACCTCGGCCAGCGGCTTGGCCGCTGCAGGTCTCAGGGAGGCGTGACGGGGATCGTGCGCAGGCCGCCCTTGTCGTCCGCGACGACGACGATCCCTGCGTCCGGGAGACCGGCCAGGGTGGCCGCCAGCTCGTCCACCGGCCACGGCGCCGCCTCGACGTCGGTGCGCGCCACGAGGTTGACGACGCCGCCGGTGCGCGCGTGGGCCTCACGGGCGACGTCCGGGTCGGCCGGGCCGACGAGCAGGACGTAGCGCGGGCCGTGCTGCTGCTCCCCGAGCACGCCGCGGTCGGCGCGCAGCACGGTCCAGTGGTAGGCCGCGACCAGCCCGGAGGTCACGATGATCCCCAACGGGTAGCGGACGTTCTGGAGGGTCTGCGGCCCGACCGAGCCGGCGAAGACGTCCTGGAGCACCCCGACCACGCCGAACAGCAGCGCGGCCACCGCCGCGACCCCGGCCACCCCGAAGAGCAGGAGCACGTAGACGCGGCGGCTGCCGGAGCGGCGCTCCGCCACCGGGTCGGCCTGCTCGGCGCGCTCGAGTCGGCGCCAGAACAGCCACCACACCGGACCGCCGAGCACGAGCAGCGTCCCGGCGGCGATGACGGTGTCGACGGGGTCGCTCCCACCGACGAGCACGACGTCGGTGCCGGACAGCCCCTCGACCCCCGCGACGATCATGACGACGAGACCCACGGCGGCCGCGACGAGCCCGACACCGGCGAGCAGGTAGTCGTAGGCGCGCCGCACCTCGGTGCGCCCCGTGTCAGGCGCCGTCTCAGGTCCCGTGCCAGGTTCCGTGTCAGGTCCCGTGCCACCGGCCCGCAGGACGGACCGGTGGTAGAGCCAGACCAGGCTCCCGACCAGCAGGGCACCGAGCGCCGGGGGCAGCGCCTGCAGCTGTGCCGTGGCGTCGGCTCCCGTCCCCCGCACGAGCCAGACGACGACCCGGTCGAGCGCCACGCTCGCGCCGACGACCGCCGTGAGCAGGCCGCCCGCGACGCCGACGAGCAGGACGAGCACGTGCCAGAGGGTCCCGCGCTGCAGCCGCCGCGCCGGGACCACCCAGCACACGGCCCAGACGGGCAGGCCGGCGACGAGCGTCATGACGCCGAGCTGCAGCAGCGACGGGTCCATGGCGGTCTGGCTCGAGGGGATCTGCAGCACCTGCCCCACCACGTGCGCGACGAGCATGACGACGCCGGCGGCCGTGAAGCCCAGACCGAGGGCCGCCCCGAGCAGCCCCGCCACCGTCAGCACGTCCCGTCCCACGACGCGGCGCTCCACGAAGCGGTGTGCCAGCCAGGAGCCACCCCACACGAGGAGCTCAGCGAACTGGGCGCCCATCTGCGGTGCGCCGAGCGCCCACCCGACGGTGGCCTGCACGGCCAGGAGGGTCAGCACGAGCGAGACCACCTGTGCGGCGGTCAGGTAGAAGGTGAAGCCCCGCGAGGCCGCCTCGCTCGGGTCGTCGCGGACCCGGCTCCGGGTCCACGCCGCGACGACGACGTAGAGGGGCACCCCGACGACGGCGAACGCCGTCTGCTGGGCCAGCATCTCGTCGAGCCCTTCGAGGTACTCGGTCGGGTTCCCGGGGTCGAGCACCCTGGCGAGCAGGCCGACGACACCGTTGCCCGCCACGAAGAGCAGGCCGAGCAGGACGGCATACGTGAAGAAACGACGGACCGACGCCCCGTCCGTCACGTGGGGGCTGCCGCCCCGGGCCAGGGCCCGTCGGCCGCCCCAGACGGCCACGGCGATGACGACGAGTGCGATGACGAGCGAGCCGACCATGTCAGCCTCCCGGTGAGCAGGACTCGATGGGCCACGGCGTCCCGGTGAGACGCCAGGCGCCCTCGACGGAGCGGAGCGAGTAGGTCGCTCGCTCCGAGTACTCGGAGGTCCCGAACGGGCCCATCTCGCCACCACCGAGGCGGATCACGACCTCCACGGTCGCGGTCGACGCCCCGGTCGTGCCCTCGGTGCTGCTCCCCACGAGCTCGACCCGGACGGGAGGCGCCTCCCCCGGCACGATGAGGCCGTGGACGAGGTCCTCGGGCCCGCACTCGCCCTTGGGGTCGAGCCAGCGAGCGGCCTCGTCGGTCCGTCCGTCGACGACGGCAGAGACGAAGGACCGGACCGCGGCGACGGGGCCGGTGGGGTCGAGGACGGACGCGTCGCGCCTCGACGCGATGACCGCCGAGAAGGTGGCCAGCACGACGATCAAGGCGACCGCGCCCCCGAGGACCCGCTTCGTCCTCATTCCTCGAGTCTCGTGCCCCCGCTGCCGCAACGTGGACGGTTGGGCAGTGAGGTGCGACTCACCCGGTCAGCCCGGGACGACCTCGTCCCCGACCCGGAGGGTCGCGCCGGGCGCGAGCGGCAGCACCGGGGTGAGCCTGATCCCGAACCACGTGGCGCCCTCCCACCTGCGGTGCCGGGCCAGCGTGCGGATCGGCTCCTTGCCGGTGCGCAGGGAGTCCCGGTCGATCGTCGTCATGACGCACCGGTCGCACACCATCGTCGCCCGGAAGGGCACGTCGCCGATGCGCACGGACGACCAGCCGTCCTCCGCGAACGGCGCGGACCCTGCGACGACGACGTTGGGCCGGAAACGGTCGTGCCCCAAGGGATCCCGGGCCTGCTCGCCTCGTTCGAACGCCGTCTCGGTCACCCAGTCGTTGAGCTGGGCGAGGGACGACTCCGACGTCACGTGGAGCGGTGCCGCGTCCGACAGCGAGTTGCGGTCGCCGTCGACGCCACCCAGGTCGGCGCGGATCGGGCGGTGCGTCTGCTCGTCCTGCCAGACCAGTCGCAGCGGGCGGCCGACGCGCTCCGACAGCCACTCGTGGGCGTCCGCGCCGGCCGGGCGCGCGCGGTCCTGTCCGGAGAAGCCGACGGGCACCGGGGCGGCGTCGCGGGGCGGTGCCACCTCGAGCGACTCGGCACCCGGGGCGAGCAGCCGCACCCCGCCGGCGTCGAGCGGCTCGGCACGCAGGCCGAGCAGGGCGTGCTCCTCGCGCGCGGTGACCTTGGCGCCGTCCGGGTCGACGACCGCCCACCGACGGTCGTGCCGCAGCCCCTGCACCTCGACGACCGCCTCGTCGACGGACACGCCACCCAGGGACTTGACGGGGTATGCCGTCAGCGCCGTGACGTGCACCCCCTCACTCCCGCGCGGGGTCACTCCGCGAGCCACGCGGCATACGCGTCGAAGGTGTAGGGCCGGCCGAGGAAGTCCTCGACGAGGTCGGCAGCGTCGCGGCGTCCGCCCTGGGCGAGCACCTTGTCGCGGTAGGCGCCGGCGACCTCGGGGTCGAAGAGGTCACCGTGGTCGAAGGCGGAGAACATGTCCTTGGCGATGACGAGCGACCACATGTAGGTGTAGTACGCCGAGCTGTAGCCGTCGAGGTGCCCGAAGTGGCACTGCATGTGCGTGCCCGAGAGGTACGGGAAGACGGAGTAGCGCTCCATCAGCTCGCGCAGGCGGGCCGTGAGGTCGTCGGTCTCGTGCACGTGGAAGTCGTAGGACAGCGCGGCGTAGAACATCTGCGTGCGCGCGTCGTAGCCCTTGCCGAAGTCGTCGGCGCGGCGCATCGCCCGCACGAGGTCGGCCGGGATGGTCTCGCCGTCCGCGTTGCGGGCGAAGGTGGCGAGGACGTCGGCGTCCCAGGCCCACTCCTCGAGCATCTGGCTCGGGGCCTCGACGAAGTCCCACTCGGTCGCGACCCCGGAGAAGCGCACCCACTCGGTGCGGCCGGCGAGGACGTGGTGCACGAGGTGGCCGAACTCGTGGAAGAGGGTCACCACCTCGTCGTGCTCCATCAGTCCTCGGTTGAAGTTGCAGACGAGCACGCCCTCGGCGAGCTGCGTGCCCGCGACGCCACGAGCGAGGTCGAACTGGGCGGCGTGCTTGTACTTGCCCTCGCGCGGGTGCAGGTCGAGGTGGATGCGCCCGATGCGCTCTCCCTCGAAGGACACGTCGTAGGTCGCGACCTCCTCGTGCCACGTCCGGGCGTCCTCGCGGGCGACCGGGGTCCACTCGAGGCCGAAGAGACGACCGGTCACGTCGAGCAGCCCCTGGCGCACCGACTCGAACGGGAAGTACGTGCGCACCTGCTGGGCGTCGACGGCCAGCTGCTCCTTGCGGACGAGCTCGGCGTAGTAGCTCGTGTCGGCGCCGTCGATGTCGGTGGCGTCGGGACGGTCCTGGCGCAGCCGCTCGAGCAGGACGGCCTTGTCGCGCTCGGCGCTCGCGGTCGACAGCTCGGTGATCCGGTCGACGAACTCACCGATCGCCTTGCCGCTGCCGATCATCTTCACCTCGGCGTCGTAGTCGGCCCAGGACGCGTAGCCGAGCAGGGCTGCGTGCTCGCGACGCACCGCGAAGATCTCCTGCAGGACGCGGTCGTTGGCCGGCCAGGCGATGGTGAGGAACTGCGTGACGAGGTCGCGCCGGGCAGCGGCGTCGTGCGCGAACGTGCGGAACGGCACGACGTCCGGGTAGTCGGTCGTCACGGTGACGAGCCCGTCGTCACCGACGGGGTGGGCGTCGACCCAGTCCTGCGGCAGGCCGGCCAGGCGGTCCGGCGTGACCTTGATGCTGCGCACGTCCTCGCGGATGTTCTTGCTGAACTCCTGGCTCAGCAGGATCGCGCGCTCGCCCAGCTCGCGCAGCCGGTCCCGCGTCGGCTCGTCCTGGTCGACGCCCGAGCGGCGGAAGTCGCGCAGGGTGCGCTCGAGGACCCGTGACGCGTCGGCGTCGAGGCCGCTCGCGTCGAGACCCGCCAGGACGGCATACAGCCCGGTGTCGAGACCGAGGTCGGTGTCGAGCTTCTGCACCTGCTGCGCCACGGCCTCGGCGCGCTCGCGCACGGCCTCGTCGGGGTGCACCTCGGAGAAGAGGGAGCCCACCGAGGCGGCGTTGGACAGCGCCGTCTGCGCGTCGTTCCAGACCCGCAGGACCTCCACCGGCTCCTTCGGCGGGTCGCTGCGCAGGCCCTCGACGAGGGAGCGGGCCAGCGCGAGCTGCTGCTCGCCGCGGGCGCCGACCCAGTCGAGCCAGTCGCTCTCGAGGGGAAGGGGCAGGTGGGTAGGCTCGGTCGTCACAGACGGCACTGTATGCGGACGCACGGGAGCTCACGGCCGCAAGCGGCCTGCGCCCCGGTGTTCCCCCGCAAAAACCTGCGCGGTTGCCTTCGTCAGTCCCAGAGGTGCAGGGACCGGGTGACGATGCCGGCGAGGTCGTCCGCGTCGACCTCGCGCGGGCTCGTCGCGAGGAGCCGCTGCTGCTTGAGGGCCCCCTCGACGAGGTCGGGGACGTCGGCCTCGGTGTAGCCGACCTCGGCCAGGCCGCTGGGCAGCCCGATGTCGCGCATGAGGTCGACGAGGACACCGGGCAGCACGTCGCGAGGCTGGGCCTGCCAGCGCGCGCCGTGGCCGGGGTCGAGGAGCCGGGCGGCCGCGAGGTGGCGCTCGGGGTCGGCGTCGAAGGTCCAGCGGAACGCCTCGGGCGCGGTCAGCGCGACGGCCATGCCGTGCGGAACCATCGGCTCGTCGCTCGGGTAGCCGTCCGGGTGGAAGTCGCGCACGCGGCCGGCGATCGGGTACGCGTTGGCGTGCGGCACGTGGACGCCGGCGTTTCCGAAGCCGAGGCCGGCGAACGTCGCCGCGAGCGCCATGTCGCCGCGGGCGGCCTCGTCGGACCCGTCGCGGACTGCTGTGCGGAAAGCCTTGGCCAGCAAAGACATCGACCGCTCGGACCAGATGTCGGAGATGGGGTTGCTGCCGCAGTAGGGCACGCGCTCGCCCGGCTGCTTGCGCTCGTAGCTCGTGTAGGGACGCGCCGTCCAGCTCTCGAGGGCGTGGCAGAGGATGTCCATCCCCGCGCTCGCCGTGACGCCAGCAGGCTGAGTCGCGGTCAGGCGCGCGTCGACGACGGCGAGGCTCGGGCGCAGCCGCACGTGGCTGATGCCGGTCTTGACCTTGAGGGAGAGCACGTCGAGCACACAGATCGTCGTGCTCTCGGCGCCGGTCCCCGTCGTCGTCGGCACCGCGACGAGCGGCGCGAGCGGACGGCCCGGGGCGCGGCCGGCACCGATGGGCACGTTGACGTAGTCCATGAGGTCGCCGCCGTCGCTGAGCACGAGGTCGACCGCCTTGGCCGTGTCGATGGCAGAGCCGCCACCGACGGCGACGTAGCCGTCGAAGGGGCCCTCGGCGCGGGCCCGCTCCACCGCGGTCAGGAGGCTCGCGTCGGTCGGCTCGACGTGGGCGGAGTCGTGGACGACCACCTCGATCCCGAATCCCCGCACGCCTTCGGCGACCCGGTCCGGCCACCCGGTCGCGAGGACACCGGGATCGGTCACCACGAGGACCCGGTGCGCACCGAGTGCCAGCAGGTCGTGGCCGAGCTCGTCGGCAGCCCCTGCGCCGAACTTCAGCTGCGGGGCGCCGTAGGTGAAGACGGACTCGGGGTTGGCGGGAGACCACGTCATGCGCCCCACCCTAGGCTGGGGTCCATGCCGAGTGACGAGAGCGCCAGGACCCTCGTCGTCGGCGCGGGACAGGCCGGCATCTCGCTCGTCACCGCGCTGCACGAGCTCGGCGACACCGCGCCCGTCGTCCTCGTGGGCGACGAGCCCGAGCCGCCCTACGAGCGGCCGCCGCTGTCCAAGACCTACCTGCGCGGCGAGCACGACCGCAACTCGCTCGTCTTCCACGACGCCTCGTGGTTCGCCGGGCTCGGTGTCGAGCTCGTCACCGGCGACGCCGTCGTGTCGATCGCGCGGGAGGGTTCCACCGGCAGCGCCACGCTCGCCTCGGGCCGCACGGTGGCCTTCGACCGGCTCGCCCTGACCACCGGCGCGGTCAACCGCACGCTGCCCGTCGAGGGCGCGGACCTCACCGGCGTGCACTCCGTGCGCACCCTCGCCGACGCGGACCTGCTCGCTCCCCGCCTGCGTGCTGCACGCGACGTCGTCGTCGTGGGAGGGGGGTTCATCGGACTCGAGATCGCAGCGGGGGCACGGGCGCTCGGCGCCGCGGTGACCGTCGTCGAGGCGACCGACCGCCTGCTCGGGCGGGCTGTCACCGCCGCACTCTCCGACGCCGTGCGGGACGCGCACCGGCGCCGCGGCACCCGAATCCTGCTGGGCGCCAACGCCGTCCGCGTCGTCGGGGCCGATGGTGCGGTGACCGGCGCCGAGCTCGCGGACGGCACGACGGTGCCCGCCGACCTCGTCGTCGTCGGCATCGGGGCACTCCCCCGCACCGAGCTCGCCGAGCAGCTCGGCCTCCTCGTCGAGCCCCACGGCATCGTCGTGGACGAGCACGCCCGCACCTCCGACGGCCTGACCGTCGCGGCCGGTGACTGCGCGGTCGGCCCCAACCCGTTCACGCGCGGCGAGCCCGGCCCCACGAGGCTCGAGAGCGTGCCGCACGCGACCGACCAGGCACGCACCGCCGCGGCGACCCTGGCCGGCCACGACACGGCATACGACACCGTGCCGTGGTTCTGGAGCGACCAGGGCGACCTCCGGCTGCAGATGGCCGGCCTCCCCCACGGCGCCGACCGGACCGTGGTGCGCGGCGACGTTGCGGCAGAGCGGTTCTCGCTGCTCAGCTACCGCGACGGGCTGCTCATCGCCGTCGAGTCGGTGGGCGTTCCCGCCGACTACGTCGCTGTGAAACGAGCGCTGGAGAAGGGTATGACCATCCCTGCCGACAGCGCGGCGGACACCTCCGTCCCGCTCAAACGGCTCATCACACGGGCACGAGGCACCGACCCGTCCTGACGCGCCCCGCGTCGGACGCTACGTTAGCGTGAGTCGTCGCCCAACGAAGGGACTGAACGCATGCACGCACTGGCGGGTCTGCCCACCGCGGACACCCTCATCAGCGCCGAACCCGTCGACTACGTCATCATCGCCCTCTACTTCGTCTTCGTCCTCGGCATCGGGGTCATGGCGAGGCGCGCGGTGTCCGACTCGATCGACTTCTTCCTCTCGGGCCGGTCGCTGCCGGCCTGGGTCACCGGCCTCGCCTTCATCTCGGCGAACCTCGGTGCCGTCGAGATCATGGGCATGTCGGCCAACGGCGCCGAGCTCGGCATCTCGACCGTGCACTACTTCTGGGTCGGCGCCATCCCCGCCATGCTGTTCCTCGGCGTCGTGATGATGCCCTTCTACTACGGCTCGAAGGTGCGCTCGGTCCCCGAGTTCATGTTCCGCCGCTTCGGTACCGGAGCCCATCTCGTCAACGCGCTCAGCTTCGCCCTCGCGCAGCTGCTCATCGCCGGCGTCAACCTCTACCTGCTCGGCTCGATCGTGCACGCGCTGCTCGGCTGGCCCCTGTGGGTGGCGCTGCTCGTCGCGGCCGCGATCGTGCTGTCCTACATCACGCTCGGCGGCCTCTCGGCCGCCATCTACAACGAGGTGCTGCAGTTCTTCGTCATCGTCGCGGCGCTGCTGCCGCTGACGCTCATCGGCCTGCACCGCGTCGGCGGCTACCAGGGCCTCAAGGACAAGATCACCGAGTTCGCCGCCTCCCCCGCCGCCGCGGCCGCCAAGGTGCCCTCCGCCGAGCAGCAGCTGAACTCCTGGCCCGGCCAGGCGCTCTCCGGCTTCGACTCGCCGTTCTGGTCGATCGTCGGCATCGTCTTCGGCCTCGGCTTCGTGCTGTCCTTCGGCTACTGGACGACGAACTTCGTCGAGGTCCAGCGCGCCATGGCGTCCAACTCGATCTCGGCAGCACGCAAGACGCCGATCATCGGGTCGTTCCCCAAGATGTTCGTGCCCTTCATCGTCATCCTGCCCGGCATGGTGGCGGCGGTGCTCGTCCCGGAGATCACCCAGCTCAAGTCCGGCGGCTCACCGCCCGGCGGAGCCTCCGGCGAAGGCGTGAAGTTCAACGACTCGCTGCTGCTGCTCATGCGTGACGTCCTGCCCAACGGCCTGCTCGGCGTCGCCATCGCCGGTCTGCTCGCAGCCTTCATGGCCGGCATGGCCGCCAACATCTCGGCGTTCAACACCGTCTTCAGCTACGACCTGTGGCAGCGCTACATCCGCAAGGACCACAGCGACGACTACTACCTGCGCATCGGCCGTCTGGCGACGGTGGCGGCGACCGTCATCGCGATCTTCACCGCGATCGTCGCGAGCTCGTTCAGCAACGTCATGGACTACCTCCAGACGCTGTTCGGCTTCTTCAACGCGCCGCTCTTCGCGACCTTCATCCTCGGCATGTTCTGGAAGCGGATGACCGCGACCGCCGGTTGGGTCGGTCTCTCGGCCGGCACCCTGTCGGCCGTGCTCGTCGCCTTCCTCAGCAAGGACGCGTTCGGGAGCCTCAGCCTCGGCGTCATCCCGCTCGGCGGCCAGGGCGCCGCGTTCGTCGCGGCCTCCGCGGCCTTCGTCGTCGACATCGTGCTGAGCGTCGTCGTCTCGCTCGTGACCGAGCCCAAGCCGGTCTCCGAGCTGCGCGGCCTCGTCTACTCCGAGACACCGCGCGAGGACCTCGTCGACCCCGAGGAGCACAAGCTCCCGTGGTTCCGGCGCACGCTCCCCCTCGCCGGCGTCTCGCTCGGCATGGTCATCGTCCTCAACTTCTTGTTCTGACAGGAGCCTCGACATGAGTGAAAAGCACGATCTCGACGCTCCCGGCACCGACGGGGAGCAGGAGGGCCGCCACACCGCGGGCGCCTTCGACATCCGCAACTTCATCGGTGCCCTGCTCGGCCTCTACGGGCTGATCCTGCTCGCCATGGGGATCTTCGGGGACCAGTCGCTCGACAAGACCGGCGGCGTCAACGCCAACCTGTATGCCGGCATAGCCCTCGTCGTCGTCAGCGCGTTCTTCATCGGGTGGGCACGGATCAAGCCGATCGTCGTCCCCGAGCACGTCGAGCCCGCCGGCGACGACCCCACCCGACCCGCACCGAAGCGGCGTTCGACGGGTCACTGACCGCGGCGCACGCACCACGCCCACGCACCACCGAGTCGCAGCCCGTCCCCCGTCGTCAGACGGTCAGGACGGGCTGCGTCGTCTCGGGCGCGGCTGGCAGACGGGGCACGAGAACGACGAGCGGTTCATGAACTGCTCGCGGCGCATGATCGTGCCGCACCGGTCGCACTGGGTGCCCGCGCGGCCGTAGGCGTGGAGCGAGCGGTCGAAGTAGCCGCTCGCACCGTTGACGTTGACGTAGAGCGCGTCGAAGCTCGTGCCGCCCTGGCCGAGCGCCTCGGCCATGACGTCGTGGGCGTGGTCAAGGATGCGGGCCAAGGTCGGCTTGGTCAGCGAGGAGCACAGCCGCTCGCCGTGCACCTGCGCGCGCCACAGGGCCTCGTCGGCGTAGATGTTGCCGATGCCCGAGACCAGCGTCTGGTCGAGCAGGGCGCGCTTGACGGCGCTGTCGCGCTGCTTCATCCGGCGCACCACCGCGGCCTGGTCGTAGGCCGGCTCGAAGGGGTCCGGCGCGATGTGGGCGACCGACTCGGGGATGCCGTCGGGCCGCAGGGGTGAGAGCGCGAGTCCCCCGAAGGTCCGCTGGTCGACGAAGCGCAGCTGGGGTCCGTCGTCGCTGAAGTCGAAGCGGGCATGGCAGTGCTTCTCGAGCGGCGCGTCGGCCGGCTCGACCAGCATCTGTCCGCTCATCCCGAGGTGCACGATGAGGGCGTCCTCGCCGTCGAGCGCGAGCCAGAGGTACTTGCCGCGGCGCGACGCCGCGGTGACCGTGACGTCGTGCAGGCGCGCGGCGAGGTCCTCGGGGCCGGCGTCGTGGCGTCGGGCCACCCGGACCCCGGTGATCCGGGCGCGGGTGACGTGACGACCCACGACGTGGTCCTCGAGGCCACGACGCACGACCTCGACCTCGGGCAGCTCCGGCACGCGCCTCAGGCCCGACTCACGCCGGGGACGAGCCCGTCGGACCGACCGGGTCGATCGGGTCCACCGGCTCGACGGGCTTCACGGTCCGCACCGGCGTGCGGCGGGCGTCGAGGGTGTGCCAGGCCTCCTTGGCGGCCTTCTGCTCAGCCTCTTTCTTGGAGCGGCCGTGACCCTCGCCGAGGACCTCCTCGCCGACGACGACGCGGGCGTGGAACTCCTTCTCGTGGTCGGGTCCCTGCTCACCGACGCGGTACTCGGGCGAGCCGAGCGCCGAACCGGCCGCCATCTCCTGCAGGCTCGTCTTCCAGTCGAGCCCGGCACCCAGCGTCGCGGCCTCCTCGATGAGGGGGTCGAAGTGGTGGTGCACGAAGCGGGCCGCGAGGTCGATGTCGGTCGACAGGAACACGGTGCCGATGAGGGCCTCGAGGGTGTCGGCCAGGATCGAGGCCTTGTCGCGACCGCCGGTCGCCTCCTCGCCCTTGCCGAGCATGACGTACTGCCCGAGGTCGAAGGTGCGGGCGACGTCGGCCAGCGCGCGCATGTTGACGACGGCCGCGCGCAGCTTGGCCAGCTGCCCCTCGGCGAGGTCGGGGTGCTCGCGGTAGAGCGAGTCGGTGACGACGAGACCCAGCACGGAGTCCCCGAGGAACTCGAGGCGCTCGTTGTTGGGGAGCCCACCGTTCTCGTAGGCGTACGAGCGATGCGTCAGGGAACGCAGGAGCAGCGGCTCGTCGATGTCCTGGCCGACCACCTCACGGAGGTGGGCGATCAGAGCATCGACGGGCCGCTGCGGCACCGCCGGAACACCCCCAGCGCCAAGGTCGCTCACGGGGCTGCTCACTGGGTGATCAGGCCTGGTGCTCGGTGCGCTCGGCCACGGCGTAGTGACGGCCCTTGTACGTGCCACACGAGGGGCACGCGATGTGCGGCTGGGTCGCCGCACCGCACTGGGGGCACGTGGTCAGCGTCGTCGGCGTTGCCTTCCAGTTCGCGCGACGCGAACGGGTGTTGGAGCGCGACATCTTCCGCTTCGGGACAGCCACGTCAGTTCCTCTTCTCTTGCGGGTCGTCGCTCAGCAGTCCACTGAGGGACGACCACCTCGGGTCGATCACTTCATGATGATGGTCGGGGTCCTCCGCGAGGTGCATCCCACACTCGGAACACAACCCCGGGCAGTCAGGCCGGCACACCGGTTGGAACGGCAGCGTCGGCACGACAGCGTCCCGGAGCACGGGCTCGAGGTCGATGAGATCACCGACCAGCTCGTGCACCTCGTCCTCGTCCGAGTCGGCTCCCACCGCGTGGTGGTGCGCCGCCCGATCGGCGTACGCGTACAGCTCCTGGAAGGTCCCCTCGACATCGAGCTCGAGAGGATCCAGGCACCGCACGCAGGCGCCGGTCGCCGTGCCACTGACCGAACCCGTCACGAGGACACCTTCGACCACGGACTCGAGCCGCACCTCGACCTCGACCGGGTCGCCGGCCGTGATCGAGATGACGTCGGTTCCGAGGTCGTCGGGCAACGTCACCGTGCGCGAGAGCTCCAGCATCGTTCCCGGTCGCCGAACGAGCTCCCTGGTGTCGAGCACCAGCGAAGAACGGGGATCAGGACGGTCCATGGCTCCTGCGCACAGTAGAGGATTCGGTCCGCGCCAAGACGGACGTGGACCGACCTCCAAGGCTACTAGAGCGGCGCCGTGCGCCCAAATCAGGTCAGACGGTCGGTGAGGGCCGCGAGGACGGGGTCGGGAACGAGGCCGCGGACGTCGCCGCCGTAGCGCACGACCTCCTTGATGAGCGAGCTCGACACGTGCGACAGCGCGGGGTCGGCGGCGAGGAACAGGGTCTCGACGCCCGTGAGGTGGTGGTTCATGTGGGCCATGGGCAGCTCGTAGGCGAAGTCGGTGCCGCCGCGCAGCCCCTTGACCATCGTCGCCGCCCCGACCTCCCGGCAGACGTCGACGACGAGCGTGCCGGCCCAAGCCCCGATGCGCACGTTCGGCAGGTGGCCGAGCGCCTGCTCGATGAGGGCGGTGCGCTCGTCGACGGCGAAGGTGCCCTGCTTGCCCGGGTTGTGCAGGATCGCGACGACGACCTCGTCGAACAGCCTGCTCGCCCGGGTCACCACGTCGACGTGACCGTTGGTGATCGGGTCGTAGGAGCCGGGACACACACAGCGGCGCGCTTCGCTCGTCACGCGCCCAACCTACCGTCCGGTGCCCGCCGCAGGCGGACGCCGCGACGTCACGCCACGACCTCGTGCGGCGGTGGCTCCGCGAACCACATCGCCGTCTCGCCGTAGCGCTTCTCCCCCGACAGCTCGAGGCCCTCGGGCCACGTGGGCTGGGGCGACCGGCTCGACCGCTCGACGACGACGAACGCCTCCGGAGCGAGCCACTGCTGCTCGACGAGGGCCGCGAGGACGGCGGCGAGGGCGTCCTCGGACACGTCGTAGGGCGGGTCGAGCAGGACGAGGTCCATGCGGGTGCCGGCGGGCGGCCCGGCGGCCAGGGCGCGCTCGACGGTGTCGGAGAGGACGCGGACGCCCGGGTGCCCGACGACGGCGACGTTGGCGCGGATGACCTTGACGGCAGCCTTGTGGGACTCGACGAGCAGCACGAGCGCGGCTCCGCGGCTCGCCGCCTCGAGGCCCAGCGCGCCGGAGCCGGCGTAGAGGTCGAGGACGTTGGTGCCCTCGAGCAGGCCGCGGTGCTCGAGGCGGCTGAAGAGCGCCTCGCGCACGCGGTCGGACGTGGGTCGCGTCGACGACCCGGGCGGGGTCTGCAGCCGCCGGCCTCCGGCGGAGCCGCTGATGATGCGGGTCATGTCATCCTCGCTCGAGCCATGCGGCCTGCTCCTCGTCGAGTCGCATCGCGACGGCCGCCGCGAGCGCCGGGTGCTCCCGCAGCCCGGGGTCACGGTCGACGAGCGCGAACGCGTCCTCGCGGGCGTCGGCGATGATCTGCTCGTCCTCGACCCGGCCGAGCCGCAGGTGGCGCACGGAGTTGCCGCGGCCGCTCTGTCGCGCGCCGAGCACGTCACCCTCGCGGCGCAGCAGCAGGTCGGCGCGGGCGAGCTCGAACCCGTCGGTCGTCGAGGCGACCTGGTCGAGGCGCTCGGCGGCCCGCTCCCCCGCCCCCTGCGTCATGAGCAGGCAGAGGCCGGGCACCGCACCACGCCCGACACGGCCGCGCAGCTGGTGCAGCTGGGAGATGCCGAAGCGGTCGGCGTCGACGACGACCATGACCGAGGCGTTGGGCACGTCGACGCCGACCTCGATGACGGTGGTCGCCACGAGAACGTCGATCTCGCCCGCGGAGAAGGCGCGCATCGTGGCGTCCTTGGCGTCGGCGTCGAGACGCCCGTGCAGCACGTCGATGCGCACGCCTTCGAGCGCCGGGGTGGCGCGCAGCGTGCTGAGCATCGCGTAGACGCCCGTCAGCTCCTTCGCGGGACCCCCGTCCCCATCGCCGCCTGCACCGTCTGCGCCGTCCTCCTCGTCGTCCCAGTGCGCGTCCCAGCCGGCGTCCTCGTCGGAGGAGTCGCGCGTGCCGCTCGCCCCTCCGACCGCGCCCCCGGACTCGTTGTCGACGTCGCCGATGCGGGGACAGACGACGTATGCCTGGTGTCCCTTGGCGACCTCCTCGGCCACCCGCTGCCAGGTGCGGTCGACCCAGCCGGTGCGGTCGGCGTCGACGACGTGGGTCGTGATGGGTGAGCGCCCGCGGGGCAGCTCGCGCAGCGTCGAGGTCTCCATGTCGCCGAACACGGTCATGGCCACCGTGCGCGGGATGGGCGTGGCCGTCATGACGAGCACGTGCGGCGGCCGGATCCCCTTCTCGCGCAGAGCATCTCGCTGCTCGACGCCGAAGCGGTGCTGCTCGTCGACGACGACGAGCGCGAGGTCGGCGAACTGGACGTGCTTCTGGATGAGGGCGTGCGTGCCGACGACGATGCCCGCTGACCCCGATGCGGCGTCGAGCAGCGATCGGCGCCGCGCCGCGGTGTTCTGGCTGCCGGTGAGCAATGCCACGTTGGTGCCGAACTCGGACCCTCCGAGCATCCCGCCCTGTGCCAGGTCGCCGAGCATCGTCGTGATCGAGCGGTGGTGCTGGGCCGCGAGGACCTCGGTGGGGGCGAGCAACGCGGCCTGCCCGCCCGCGTCGATGGCGGCCAGCATGGCCCGCAGCGCCACGACGGTCTTGCCCGAGCCGACCTCGCCCTGGAGCAGCCGGTGCATCGGGCGCTCGGACGCCAGCTCCGCGGCCAGCACCTCGCCGATCTCGCGCTGGCCCTCGGTCAGCTCGAAGGGCAGGCGGGCGTCGAAGGCGGCGAGCAGTCCGCCCGGTCGTGGGTGCCGCGGGGTGGCGAGCTCGGACTCGGCCGCCTTGCGGCGCTGGGCCAGGATCGTCTGCAGGACGAACGCCTCGTCGAACTTGAGCCGGTCGAGGCCCCGGGACGGCTGGTCGTCGACGGCGGGGCGGTGGACGAGCTCGAGCGCGACCGCACGATCGACGAGACCGCGCGCCACGCGTACGTCCTCGGGGACGGGCTCGCGGATGCGGTCGACGGTGTCGAGGGCCGTGTGGACGAGCTTGCGCAGCCGAAGCGAGTTGAGCTTGCCCGTCGTGGAGTAGACGGGCACGCGATGGGTGCGGTACCACTCCACGGCCGCCTCACCGGCCTCCTCGTCGTCGAAGAGCTCGTACTCGGGGTGGGTCAGCTGCAGGCGCCGGCCGTAGGCGCCGATCTGCCCCACGAAGAAGCCGCGCGCCCCGGGCTTGAGCTTGCCCTCGTGGCCGTAGGCGCTGAAGAAGGTGACGTCGAGCTCGTTGCCGAGGTCGTCGCCGATGACGACGGTCAGCATCTTGCCGCGGCGGTTGCGCATGGGGCGGGTCGTGGCCTTCTTGACCTCGGCCACGACGAGGACGTCCTCGCCGACGTGCAGCGACGACAGGTCGGTCAGCTGCCCGGGCCGGACGTAGCGGCGCGGCACGAACTCGAAGAGGTCGGCCACGCTGAGCAGGCCCTTGGTGCGGGCCAGCTGCTCGGCCTCGTTCTTCTTGACGAGCTTGGTCAGGGGCGAGTCCTCGGTCAGCACCGGCACGTCACTCCACCCCCAGCAGCACGGGGTAGACGGCCTGCCCACCGTCGATGAGCGACACCTCGATGCCGTGCTGCTCGCGGCGCGCCTCGTGCGCGACGGCCTCGAGCAGGCCGTCGGGCGCGTCGACGCCGGCGACGACCGTGACGAGCTCGCCTCCGCTCGCGAGGAGGCGGCGCACGACCTCGCGCGTCACGGCGAGCTGGTCGGAGCCGACGATGACGACGTCGCCGTCGACGACCCCGAGGACGTCGCCCGCCTCGCACGGCCCGCCGCTCGTCAGGGCGGCCCGGTTGGCGACGGTCACGGCGCCGTGGCGGGTGGCCGACGCGGCCGCCTGCATGGCCAGGACGTTGGCCGAGGCCGGGGCCGAGGGCTCGAAGACGGCAAGGGCCGCGATGCCCTGGACGGCCGTGCGCACGTGGACGAGGTGGGCCTCGATGCCGTCGTCGGCGACCGCGCGGACGGCGGCCGCAGCGGCGAGCAGCGTGTCGCCGTCGTTGGGCAGCACGACGACGCCCGACGCCCCGCGGGCGTGCTGCTCGCGGATCGCACCGATGAGGCCCCCCGTCGAGGCCCTGCGGCCGGGGCCGGAGCGAACCACCACGGCGCCCGCGTCCTCGAAGAGGCCCTCGAGCCCGACTCCCGCGGCGCACGCGACGATGGCAGCGCCCGAGCGTGGTGCCGGCCTCGCACCCGCGGACTGCTCGAAGCGGTCGGCGAAGGCGTGCGCGTCGGTGAGCCGGGTGATGCGGACGCGGTGCGGCCGTCCGGCCTCGATGCCGGCCTCGACCGCGGCGCCGGCGTCGTCGACGTGGGCGTGGATGTTCCACTCGCCGTCGCCCCCGACGACGAGCACCGAGTCGCCGAGCTCGACGAGACGCGCGCGCAGCGCCTCGACCGCGGTGTCGTCGGAGTCCGCCAGGAGGTACATGACCTCGAACTCCGGGATGCCCTCGGTGTCGACGGGCCCGGCGCGGCCGGCCTCGAGCGCTGCGCCGGCCGGGTCGGGTCGTCGCCGTGAGCGCCGGCCGGAGGCGTCCTCGCCGGACCGGGCCCGCTGCCCGGCGCACACCCGCTCGAGGCACTCGAGGAGCACGACGAGCCCCGCTCCCCCGGCGTCGACGACACCCGCGCGGGCGAGGACCTCGAGCTGCTCGGGCGTGCGGGCCAGGGCCTCGCGCGACGCTTCGACGGCAGCCAGTGCGACGCCATGCACCGCGACGGGCTCTTCGCCCCGGGCGGCGCCATTCGCCGCGCCGTCCGCAGCGTCGCCTGCATCGGCTGCGCGCTCGGCCGCGTCGGCCATCGCGCTCGCGACGGTGAGGATGGTCCCCTCCTTGGGGTCCGTGACGGCCTGGCGCGCGCGCAGCTCCGCACGCCGCAAACCGCCGGCGAGGACGCGCCCGTCGATGCGCTCGGCACCCGCACAGCCCTCGGCGAGGCCCCGGGCCAGCTGGCTGAGGATGACCCCGGAGTTGCCCCGCGCGGTCCAGAGGAGGTGCTTGGCGAAGACCGACAGCAGCGCGTCGGGAGTCGTCACGTCAGCAGTGGCCAGCGTGCGCTCGACGGCGCCGTCGAAGGTGAGGTAGAGGTTGGTCCCCGTGTCGCCGTCGGGCACCGGGAAGACGTTGAGGGCGTCGATCTCGGCGCGCCGCGCGGCGAAGAGCGAGCGGGTCAGCACGGCCCACCGGCGGACGGCGACGAGGTCGAGCAGGGTGAGGGGCCCGTCGGGCGACGGCGCGGCGCCGGGCATCGGACCTCCTGCTCGTCGTGCGGAGCCTGGGTCGGACCCGGCTGGACCTGTGCGGGACCCGACCTCCGGACGGGCTCCGGGCTCGCTTTCCCGGCAGGCTAGCGCCTCGTCCGGACGGTCGCATGCACCGCTCCCGTCGCGTCCGCCGTGCCACACGCTGCTCGGTCTCGGACGACGCCCCGGCCGCGATCCGTGGCGGCTACCGTGGACGCCGTGTCGAGCGAGCCCACCGCCCACCACCGCAAGACGTGGTCCATCGCGCCCGCCGGCTTCTTCGAGGCCGAGGCGGCAGGCCTGCGCTGGCTCGCGGAGCCGCAGCACCACGGCGGCGCCCGCGTCGTCGAGGTGCTCGACGTGGGGGCCGACCACATCGACCTGACGCGGCTGCAGTCCTCCAGGCCGACCACCCAGGCCGCAGAGGCCCTGGGCCGTGGACTGGCGGTCACCCACGGTGCAGGCGCGCCGGCCTTCGGCTCGCCGGCGGCCGGGTGGACCGGAGACGCGTGGATCGGCCGGCAGCCGCAGACCAACGACCCCACCGGGTCCTGGGGCCTCTTCTACGCGGAGCAGCGGGTGCGCCCGTTCGTGCGTCGCGCCCTCGACCGCGGCCACCTCGACGCTGCGGGCGCCCGCGTCGTCGACCGGGTGTGCGACCGGCTGGCGGCCGGCGACTTCGACGACGACCGACCGCCGGCCCGCATCCACGGCGACCTGTGGTCGGGCAACGTCCTCTTCACCCCCGACGGCGCCGTCCTCATCGACCCTGCCGCGCACGGCGGTCACGGCCTGACGGACCTCGCGATGCTGGCGCTCTTCGGCTGCCCGGGCCTCGGGCGCCTCGAGGGCGCCTACGCGGAGGCGGCCGGGCTGGCCGACGGGTGGCGTGACCTCATCCCCCTGCACCAGCTGCACCCGCTCGCCACCCACGCGTCGTCGCACGGCCCGGCGTATGCCGCTCCCCTCGTCGAGGCCGCCCTGGCCTTCTCGTGAGGTGGCCCGACGGGCAGCGCCCGGGCGTGCGGCCGGTGCCTCCGTCGCCGTTTTGTCGTCCGAGCAACTCGTCGGCTACGATTTACCGGTTCCCCCCGTGCACTGCGGGGTGACGCGCGCCCTGGTGTGCGTCGACCCGATCCGGTGGTGGAGCACAGCATTTCGTCGACATCGAACTTTCAGGAGATACCCGTGGCTGCCAACTGCGACGTCTGCGGCAAGGGACCGAGCTTCGGTCACAACATCTCGCACTCGCACCGCCGCACCAAGCGCCGCTGGAACCCCAACATCCAGCGCGTTCGGACGCTGGTGGACGGTGTGACGCCGAAGCGACTCAACGTCTGCACCTCCTGCCTCAAGGCGGGCAAGGTCGTTCGCTGAACGTCCCTCACCAACGTTGAAGGCCGGTCCCCGTACGGGGGCCGGCCTTCGTCGTGTCCCTGTCCCAGCTCCCGCCGAGCCGCGGACGACCAGCCAGACACCCGGCATACGTGATGGTCCCGCGAGGTCGTGCAGGTGATCGCGCAGGTGAGGTCGCCCCGACGCGCCAGCTGCGCGATCTCGCGCCCGACCTGACGCCCGATGCCCCGCCTCCGATCCCGGGGCCGGGGACCCGGGCTCACGTGGTGCGGAAGTGGTCCCACCCGGTGTGCGTGACCGCGCGTCCGGCGACGACGATCCCCGGCGCCTCGCCCTCAGCCGGCGCACGCACCGAGCCGATGCGTCGCCAGCTCCCCGGGAGCGTCCCGGCGGGGAACGTCGCCAGCAGCGAGTGCTCCTCGCCGCCGGCGAGCACGCAGTCCAGCGCCGCCTCGGCCCCGACGGCTCCGGCGAGGGCGTCGACGTCGCCCGCGAGCTCTCGCGGGTCGAGATCGATCACGACGCCGCTGGCCCGCGCGATGCGGCCACCGTCGCGCAGCAGGCCGTCGCTGATGTCGAGCATCGCGGTGGCGCCGGCGGCGGCAGCCTCCGGGCCTGCCTCGAGCGGAGGCTGCGGACGGCGCTGGTGCTCCACCGCCTCCGGCAGCCGGTCGACCGCGTCCGCCTGGAGCAGGCGCAGGCCCGCGTCGGCGAGACCGAGCGACCCGCGCACGGCGAGGACGTCGCCGGGTCGCGCGCCCGAGCGGAGCACCGGCTCGCCGTCCAGGCGGCCGAGCGCCGTGACCGAGACCATGACGACCCCGGCCGGCGCCGACGACAGGTCGCCGCCGAGCACCGCCACACCGGCGGCGGCGCAGGCCTCCGCGAGGCCGTGCGCGTGGTCGAGCACCCACTCGAGGGAGAGCTCCGGGTCGGCGACGAGGGTGACGAGGACACCCGTGGGGCGACCGCCCATCGCGGCCACGTCGGCGAGGTTCTGGGCCACGACCTTGTGCCCGATGTCGGCGCCTGACGACCACGCGTCGAGCCAGTCGCGCCCGAGGACGACCGTGTCCGTCGTGGCGACGACGTGCCCGGGAGTGCGCAGCACGGCGGCGTCGTCACCGGGAGCGACGACGAGGTCCTCGCCCAGCGGGAAGACGGGCAGGATGCGGGCGAGCAGCTCCTCCTCGTCGAGCGAGCGCAGCGGCGTGCCGCCCGTCATCATCGGCCCTCGCTCGAGCCGCTGGACGTTCGGCACGGATCACACACCCTTTCGGTGGACGGCCGTCAGCGGGCCCGGTTTCCAGGGGACGTGGAGCCCCATGGCAAGGTAGCGTCAGGGCACGGTCGCAGTCACACTGAGGCCTGCCGTTCCGACCGGTCGTGCCCCGGCACCATGCCCACGCGCGACCGACCAACGATCGACACACAGTGAGGTGACACGTGGTCCAGGCCTACATCCTGATTCAGACCGAAGTCGGCAAGGCCGCGAGCGTGGCGGAGCAGATCGCCGGCATCTCGGGCGTGACCCTCGCCGAGGACGTGACGGGTCCCTACGACGTCATCGCCCGCGTGGAGGCCTCGAACGTCGACGACCTCGGTCGTCTCGTCATCGCCAAGCTCCAGGACGTCCCCGGCATCACCCGGACCCTGACCTGCACGGTCGTCCACGTCTGAGGCCAGCCCCCTGACCGGACGCCCGTACCTCACGACGGCGGCGCTCATCGGCGCCGCCGTCGTGCTGTCCGCGTGCAGCCGCGCACCCGAGGTGGCCCTGGCCCCCCAGGCGTCCGCGCCGGTGTGCACGTCGGCCCCCTGGCCCAGTGAGGTCAGCGGTCACGCGCGCGTCGCCACGCAGCCCGACGACAGCTCGGTCGCGGCGTGGGGCGACCCCGCGATCATCGCCCGCTGCGGCCTCGACCCGCTCGGCCCCACGACGCAGGACTGCGTCACCGTCGACGGCGTCGACTGGGTCGTGCGGCCGCTCTCCGACGGCTCGGCGGCCACGACGTACGGTCGCGACCCGGCGATCGAGGTGCTCGCGCCCGGGTCCTACGGCGCGGTTCCGCTGCTGCTGCCGGCCTTCACCGCGGTCGCGCGGACCCTGCCCGAGAACGGCCGGCACTGCGTCGGCTGACCCGGGCACACGGCATACGACCGCGGGCGTATGCCGTGCCCTTCCCTGTCACGCCGCGTGACCTTCGAGCCGGGCGGGCGCTCAGGCGCCCACCGTGCGTCGTGGGTCAGCGCAGGCCCGTGCGGCGCTCGAGGGCGAGCGAGATCAGCTCGTCGATGAGGTCGGGGTACGCAAGGCCCGAGGCCGCCCACATCCGGGGATACATCGAGTGCGGGGTGAAGCCGGGCATGGTGTTGATCTCGTTGATGACGACGTCGCCCGACGGCGTGTAGAAGAAG
Source organism: Terrabacter tumescens (assembly GCF_014646815.1). GTDB lineage: Bacteria > Actinomycetota > Actinomycetes > Actinomycetales > Dermatophilaceae > Terrabacter > Terrabacter tumescens. Next base: position 24,213 of record NZ_BMNZ01000001.1, on the reverse strand, counting down.
TCGACGCGGGCCAGGCCCTCGCAGCCGGCGGCCTCGAAGGCGAGCACCGACATCTCCCGGATCCGGTCGGCCACCTCGGCCGGCACGTCGGCCGGGCAGTCGAGCCGCACGTCGCCCTCGGCGAGGTACTTCGCCTCGAAGTCGTAGAACGCGTGGCCCGACACGACGACGGCCTCACCGAGCTCGGAGGTGCGCGGACCGTCGGTGCCGTGGCCGTCGAGGACCCCGCACTCGATCTCGCGACCCGCGACGGCTGCCTCGACGACGACCTTGGGGTCGTGCTCGCGCGCGGCCTCGACGGCGGCGCGCAGGCCCGACACGTCGTCGACCTTCGAGATGCCCATGCTCGAGCCGGCTCGGGCGGGCTTGACGAAGACCGGCCAGCCGAGGGTGTCGACGCGCGACAGGGCCGCCTCGGGGTCACGTCGCCAGTCGCGGTCGGTGATGACGACGTACGGGCCGACCTTGAGCCCGGCCGCCTCGAAGACGACCTTCATCATCGCCTTGTCCATCATGACCGCCGAGGCCGTCACGCCGGAGCCGACGTAACGCACGTCGGCGAGGTCGAGCAGGCCCTGGAGGGTGCCGTCCTCGCCGAACGGGCCGTGCAGCAGCGGGAAGACGACGTCGACGTCGCCGAGCGCGCGCGGCGGCTCGCCCGGCTCGAGGACGGTCAGCGAGCGGTCGCCGGTGCTGAGCGGCACCACGACGGATGCTCCGGCACCGTCGACCTCGGGGGTCTGGCCCGGCAGCAGGCGCAGCGGCTCGGGATCGTCGGCGACGAGCACCCAGTGGCCGTCGCGGGCGATGCCGACGGGCACGACGTCGTACTTGTCGCGGTCGATGGAGCGCAGGACGCTCGCGGCCGTCGAGCAGGAGACGGCGTGCTCGGAGGAGCGGCCTCCGAAGACGATGGCGACGCGGGGGCGGCGGCTCGGCTGGTCGGGCTGGGGCTGGTCCGTGGTCATCAGACGAGACTCTATCCCGCCTCGTGGGGGCCCCTCGTACGCTGACGGCGTGGGCACCGAGGCGAATCCGCAGCAGCTGCACGTCGACACCTACCTCGTGGCGTCGGGACGCCCGGGCCGCTCCCCCGGCGCGTCGGTCAACGTGCCCGTCGAGCTGACGTCGACGTATGCCGCGGACGGCGCGGTCAACTACGCCCGCTCGGGCAACCCGACGTGGAACGCGTTCGAGGAGGCGCTCGGCGGCCTGGAGGGCGGGCGCGCGCTCGTCCACGCGTCCGGCATGGGCGCCATCTCGGCGGCGCTGTCCCTCGTCCCGGCGCGAGGCACGGTGCTCGCCCCGGACACGACGTACAACGGCACGGGCGACCTGCTGGACGCGCACGAGCAGGCCGGCGGGACGGTCGTCCGCGTCCACGCGACCGACACGGCAGGCTTCCTCGCCGCCCTCGAGTCGGCCGACCTGCTGTGGCTCGAGTCGCCGACCAACCCGCTCATGGACGTCACCGAGCTCGACGTCGTCCTGGCCCGGTCGCGTGAGCTCGGCGTGACGAGCGTCGTCGACAACACGCTCTCCACCCCGCTGCTGTGCCGTCCCCTGTCCCTCGGCGCCGACGTCGTCGTGCACTCGGTGACGAAGTACCTCTCCGGCCACAGCGACGTCGTGCTCGGCGCGACGGTCGTCGGCGACACCGAGCGCGGGCGCGAGATCGGCGAGCGCCTCCGTCGCCACCGCACCCTGCACGGCGCCATCGCCGGTCCGATGGAGGTCTTCCTCGCCCTGCGCGGCCTGCGGACCCTGGCGGTGCGCTTCGAGCGGGCGAGCGCCAGCGCCGCCGAGCTGGCGCGGCGCCTCGAGGGCCACCCGTCGGTCGCGCGCGTGCGCTACCCCGGCTCGGGCGCGATCCTGTCGATCGACGTCGCGGGTGACGCGGATGCGGCCGAGCGGGTCTGCGCCGCGACCCGTCTGTGGCTGCACTCGACGAGCCTCGGCGGCGTGGAGTCGCAGCTCGAGCGCCGCCGCCGCCACCCCTCGGAGTCCCGGGAGGTCCCGGCCAACCTGCTGCGCCTGTCGGTCGGCATCGAGCACGTCGACGACCTCTGGGCCGACCTCGACCGGGCCTTGGCCGCGGTCTGAGCCCGACTCTGAGATTTCGCTCAGATTCACCCGGGAGGCTTGGTCCTTCGTCGCGGGTCACCCGCGGCGGACGCCGACCCCCGCGAAGGACCCCACGTGAGCAACCTGCTGGACCTCAGCACTGCCCTGTTCCTGCGCGTCAACGACTTCGCGCGCACGTCGACCTGGCTGCACGCGCCCGCGACGGCCTACGCGAAGTACGGCCTCGTCGTCTTCGCGGCGCTGATGCTCGTGGCCGCCTGGCGCCGCCGCAGCGCCTCCGACCGGGTGCTCGCGGCGGCCGTCTGGGCGGGGCTCGGCACCCTGCTCGCCGTCGCCGTCAACCAGCCGGTCGCCGCGCTCGTGGCCGAGGCCAGGCCGTATGCCGCGCACCCCTCCGTCCTCGTGCTCGTCGACCGCACGACGGACTGGTCGTTCCCCTCGGACCACTCGGTGATGGCCGGCGCCGCGGCCGTCGGCCTCCTGCTGGTGTCGAAGCGCCTCGGGACACTCGCCGCCGTGGCCGCTCTGCTCATGGCGGCCACCCGCGTCTACGTCGGGGCGCACTACCCCCACGACGTCGTCGCCGGCCTGCTCCTCGGCGGTGCCGTGGCCGGTCTCGGCTGGGTGCTGCTGAGCAAGCTCCTGACGTGGGCCGTACACGCCCTCCGGGCGCTGCCGGTCATCGACCGGGTGCTCGCACCCGCGGCCCGGGAGGCGTGACCGGCTCGCGGACGCGGATCGTCCGCGTCCGCCCCTAGCGTGGGCGCATGGACATGCTGACGGGGACCCAGATCACCGAGGCCGCACTCACCGACTGGCGCAAGCTCGGACAGGGCCTGCACGCCCGCTACGTCGTCGACGACTTCGCGAGCGGTGCGCGGTTCGTCTCGGCGGTCGCGCTGGCCGGCGATGCAGCAGGCCACCATCCGCGCGTGACGATGGGCGACGCGTACGTCGACCTGGTCCTCGTCAGCGACGACGCGGTCCACCGGGACGCCGACGGCGTCGAGCACGTCGTCGAGTGGGTGACCCAGCAGGACGTCGACCTCGCACGCCGCATCTCCGAGCTGGCGCCCGACCACGGCGCACGGCCCGACCCTGCGGCGGTCACGACGGTCGAGCTGGCGCTCGACACGGCCCACGCGGACGCGGTCTCGCCCGTGTGGTCCGCCCTGCTCACCGGGTCGACGGACGCCCGCGGCAGGGGCACCATAGGGGACGACGTGCGCGACGCGACCCGCCGCGTCCCGATCCTGTGGTTCCAGGACACCGACGAGCACGACACCCCGCGGCAGCGCTTCCACCTCGACGTGTGGGTCGCTCCAGAGGTGGCCGAGCAGCGCATTGCGGCGGCGGTCGCCGCGGGCGGGGTCGTCGTCGACGACAGCCAGGCCCCGTCGTTCACCGTGATCGCCGACCAGGACGGCAACAAGGCGTGCGTCTGCACGTCGCTGCGGGCGGCCTCGGAGGGCTGACGGCGGGGGCGGACCCGCCTCGACCGCTCGGCAGCGCGCCGAACCGCCTCTCCCTCAGTGCTTCTCGGCCTTGAGGTCCCGGGACATCAGGCGCGGCCCGACCTCGCTCGCCGGGTGACCGTCGCGGATGACGGCGACCACCTGCTCGCAGATCGGCATGTCGACGTCGTGCTGCTGGGCGAGCGTGAGGATCGACTCGCACGACTTGACGCCCTCGGTGGTCGTCCGCAGCTCGGCGGTCGCCTCGGCGACGGTCCTGCCGCGGCCGAGCCGCACCCCGAAGCTGTGGTTGCGCGACAGCGGCGACATGCAGGTCGCGATGAGGTCGCCGACGCCGGCCAGACCCATGAACGTCTGCGGGTGCGCGCCGAGCGCGAGACCCAGGCGCGTCGTCTCGGCGAGGCCCCTCGTGATGATCGTGGCCTTGGTGTTGTCGCCGAACCCCATCCCCTCGGCCATGCCGGAGGCGAGGGCCACGACGTTCTTCGTCGCGCCGCACACCTCGGCCCCGGTGACGTCGGTGTCGGTGTAGGGCCGGAACCACGGCGTCGCGCAGGCGGCCGCCACGCGCTCGGCCGTGGCCATGTCGCGGCAGGCGACGACGCCGGCGGCCGGCTGGCGCAGGGCGATCTCCGGGGCGAGGTTGGGGCCCGAGACGACGACGACGCGGTCCTGCTCGATGTCCGCCGCCTCGGCGATGACCTCGCTCATGCGCATCGTCGTGCCGAGCTCGACGCCCTTCATCAGCGAGACGACCGGCACCCCGCCGGGGATGGCGTCGCCCCACTGGCCGAGGTTGTCGCGCAACGTCTGCGAAGGGACGGCGAGGACGACGACGCCGGCCCGCTCGAGCGCCTCACCGGGGTCGACGGTCGCGCGGACGCGGGCCGGCAGCTCGAGCTCGGGGAGGTAGGCCTCGTTGCGTCCGGCGTTGATGGCGTCGGCGACCTCTGCACGACGGGCCCACATCATCACGTCGCAGCCGGCGTCGGCGAGGATCATCGCGAACGCGGTGCCCCAGTTGCCGCTGCCCAGCACGGCGACCCGCGTCATGACGTGCTCCCGTCCGTGTCCGCGGCCGGCTTCGGGCGCCCGATCTCGTGGTGCTTCAACGGGTTGCCGATCTCGGGAACACCGTGCGTGCGCGGGTCGAATCGCTCGGTCGGGCGCTTCTCCTCGCGCAGCACCTCCAGCAGGTCGGTGATGCGGTCCATGAGCCGGTCGGTCGCCTCGCGGAGGATCTTGGTGTCGATGGGACGCCCGTAGAGGTCGGACAGGTCGACGGGCGGACCGGCATACATCATCATCGTCTTGCGCGGGAAGAGCGAGGGCCGGTGGCCGTAGGGCGACAGGATCTCCTGGGCACCCCACTGCGCCACCGGGATCAGCGGGCAGCGGGTCTCGAGCGCGACGCGCGCCGCTCCCGTCTTGCCGCGCATCGGCCAGAGGTCGGGGTCGCGCGTGATGGTGCCCTCGGGGAAGATGCCGAGCGCCTTGCCGGCGCGCACCCCCTCGACCGCGGCCCGGTACGAGTCGGTCGCCGCCGCTGAGTTGCGGTAGACGGGGATCTGCCCGCACTTCTTGAGCAGCCAGCCGACGACGGGGATGGCGAAGAGGCTGTCCTTGCCGAGGAAGTAGGCCTCACGACCGCTGTCGAACATGAAGTGCGCGAACACGAGCGGGTCGGCGTAGGAGATGTGGTTGGTCGACACGACGAAGCCGCCCTCGGCCGGGATGTTCTCGAGGCCGCGCCAGTCGCGCTTGGTCACACGCATCAACAGGGGCCGGAGCACGAACGCCACTGCCCGGTAGGCAAAGGGCAGCTGCCTCTTGCGAGCGCCGGCAGTCACGGTGTCACGTCCTCCTCGTCGTGCGCACGCCGGTCGACGTGGCAGGGCTTCATCTTGTCCACCTCGCGGCGCGGTGTCGAGCAGCGTGGCGGCGAGTGGGACGATATCGCCAGCATGACGACCTCCTCCCACGCGCACCCCGTCACCGCCGGGTCCACCGACTGGCACGTCGTGGTCCCCGTCAAGGAGACGAGGCACGGCAAGTCGCGCCTCGCGCGCGCCGTCGGCTCGGACCGCGCCGACCTCAGTGCCGCGATCGCCACCGACACGCTCTCCGCCGCACTGCAGGCCGTCGGCCCCGAACGCCTCCTCGTCGTCACGAGCGACGACGGGCTGTCCGGCTCGTGGGCGGCCCGCGGCGTACGCGTCGTGCCCGACCCGGGCACCGGACTCAACGACGCCGTCAGAGCTGGTATGCGTGCAGCTGGGCCGGGTGCGTCCGTGGCGGCGCTGCTCGGCGACCTCCCGGCCCTCGACGGCGCGTCGCTGCGATCGGCCCTCGAGGCCGCGCGCCAGCACGGCGAGTCATTCGTGCCCGACGCCGACGGCACCGGCACGGTGCTGCGCTGCGGTGTCGGCTTCACACCCCGCTTCGGGGCTGCCAGCGCGGGTCGCCACGCAGCCGACGGCGCGGTGCGCCTCGAGCTGCCGCTCCCCCGCCTGCGCACCGACGTCGACGACGCCCGGAGCCTCTCTCAGGCCCGTCACCTGGGGCTGGGGCCTGCGACGCGAGCGGTCCTGCAGCACCGTGCATCTGGTTGGATCAGGAGCATGCAGGCCACCGTGCACCGCTTCGACCCCGAGACCCACACCGGGAGCGTGCTCCGCGACGACGGGGTCGAGCTGGCCTTCGAGGCGCCGGCGTTCGAGTCGAGCGGCCTGCGGCTGCTGCGCATCGGCCAACGACTCACGGTCGAGGTCGTCGACGACCTCGTCGTCGCGATGCACATCGTCGGGGTCGGTCCGGGACAGCCGATCCGCTGACGCACGCGTGGGCCCGGCCGAGGACCGGCCGGACCCACGTCGCACGGACCTGGCACTGACGACGGCCCGGTGTCGGGCCGCCGTCGTGGTCACCTGGAGGCGGTCTTCTTCGTGGCGGCCTTGCGGGTCGTGGTCTTCTTCGCCGCGGTCGTCCTGGCAGTGGCGGCCTTGGCCGTCGTCTTCTTGGCGGCAGCCTTGGCCGGAGCAGCCTTGGTGGCGGTCTTGGCGGCGGCCTTGGTCGCGGTCGCGCGCTTGGCCGGAGCAGCCTTGGTCGCAGCGGCCTTCGTGGTCGCGGTCGTCCGCTTGGCCGCGGCCTTGGCGGGGGCGGCCTTGGTCGCCGTGGCGCGCTTGGCCGGGGCGGCCTTGGTGGCGGTCTTGGTGGCAGCCTTGGTCGCGGTCGCGCGCTTGGCCGGAGCAGCCTTGGTCGCAGCGGCCTTGGTCGCAGCGGCCTTGGTCGTCGTCTTCCTGGCAGCGGCCTTGGCCGGGGCGGCGTTGGTGGCAGTGCGCTTCGCCGTCGTCTTCTTGGCCGGCGCGGCGACGACCGAGGACCCGGCGGAGGCGCGCGAGGCGGCCGACTCGGTCTTGGAGAGCTTCTTGGCGCCCGACACGACCTCCTTGAAGTTCGTGCCCGAGCGGAACTTCGGGACGCGGGTCTTCTTGATCTTCACCGTGGCCCCGGTCTTGGGGTTGCGGCCGGTGCGCGCGGCCCGGTCGGCCCGCTCGAAGGTGCCGAAGCCGGTGATGCCGACCTTGCCACCCTTGGCGACCTCGCGGATGACGACGTCGAGGAACGCCTCGAGCGCGTCGGATGCGACCTTCTTGCTGCCGAGCTTGGCCTCGAGCGCGTCGATCAGTTCTGCCTTGTTCACGTCTTCCCCTCCAGAGGACTGTCGAGGTCAGGTGACCCGACGATGTGAGTCCGGAACCGGTCCGGCTACCTCCTGACGTTAGGCCGCCTTGGAGGACACGTCCATCACCGATTGGTGGGTTTTTCGTTGTGTCGCAAGGAGTTTGACGGCTTCCGGACCCATCTGGCGGGAACCGGGACTCCCGGTCCCGGCGGGCGCATCGCCGGGACAGCAGAACGGATCCCCTTGCGTGGCAAGGGGATCCGTTCTGAAGGCTAATATCGGAGAGGGCCTCTCCGACCCCGGGTCAGGCCGGGCTGGTCACCGGCTTGTGGCTGGGGCGGTGCGACTCGAAATCTGCGACGAGATCCTCGTGTCGCAGGGTGAGTCCGATGTCGTCGAGGCCCTCGAGCAGCCGCCAGCGGGTGTAGTCGTCGATCTCGAAGGGGGCCACGATCTCTCCGGCGTGGACCGTGCGGGCGACGAGGTCGACCGTGATCTGGGCACCGGGGTTGTTCTCGAGGTACTTCCAGATCAGCTCGACGTCGTCCTGGGCCACGATCGCCGTGAGCAGCCCCTGCTTGCCGCTGTTGCCGCGGAAGATGTCCGCGAAGCGCGAGCTGATGACGACCCGGAAGCCCCAGTTCATCAGCGCCCACACGGCGTGCTCGCGACTCGACCCCGTGCCGAAGTCCGGGCCGGCGACGAGGACCGAGCCCTCGGCATACACCGGGTTGTTGAGGACGAACGACTCGTCCTTGCGCCAGGCGGCGAACAGGCCGTCCTCGAAGCCGGTGCGCGTGACGCGCTTGAGGTACTCGGCGGGGATGATCTGGTCGGTGTCGACGTTGCTGCGGCGCAGCGGGACGCCGACGCCGGTGTGGGTCTCGAACTTCTCCATGGCTCAGGCCTCTCCGGTCGTCGCGGACGCCAGCTCGCCCGGCGTGCGGGCCTGGTCGTCGAGGTCGTTGGGGCTCGACAGGGTGCCGCGTACCGCGGTCGCCGCCGCGACGAGCGGGCTGACGAGGTGGGTGCGGCCACCCTTGCCCTGACGGCCCTCGAAGTTGCGGTTGGAGGTCGACGCGCTGCGCTCGCCCGGGGCGAGGGTGTCGGGGTTCATGCCGAGGCACATCGAGCATCCGGGCAGGCGCCACTCGGCACCGGCCGCGGTGAACACCTTGTCGAGGCCCTCGGACTCGGCCTGCAGGCGCACCTTGGCCGAGCCGGGCACGACGAGCATGCGCACGCCGTCGGCGACGCGATGTCCCTGGACGACAGCGGCGGCCGCGCGGAGGTCCTCGATGCGGCCGTTGGTGCAGGAGCCGACGAAGACCGTGTCGACCTTGATGTCGCGCAGCGGGGTGCCGGGCTCGAGGCCCATGTAGGCAAGGGCGTTCGCGGCGGCGAGGCGGTCGCTCTCGTCGGCGAACTCCTCCGGGTCGGGCACGGAGGCCGAGAGCGGCAGACCCTGGCCGGGGTTGGTGCCCCACGTGACGAACGGGCTGAGGTCGGCCGCGTCGAGGTCGACCTCGGCGTCGAAGACGGCGTCGTCGTCGGAGCGCAGCGCGGTCCACTCGGCGACGGCGGCATCCCAGTCGGCGCCGGTCGGCGCGTGCGGGCGGCCCTGGAGGTAGTCGAAGGTCGTCTGGTCGGGGGCGATCATCCCGGCGCGGGCGCCGGCCTCGATCGACATGTTGCAGACGGTCATCCGGGCTTCCATCGACAGGGCCTCGATGGCCTCGCCGCGGTACTCGATGACGTAGCCCTGGCCACCGCCCGTGCCGATCTTGGCGATGACCGCCAGGACGACGTCCTTGGCCGTGACGCCCTCGGGCAGCGCGCCGCGCACGTTGACGGCGAGGGTGCGGAAGGGGCGGAGCGGCAGGGTCTGGGTGGCGAGCACGTGCTCGACCTCGGACGTGCCGATGCCGAAGGCGAGGGCACCGAAGGCGCCGTGGGTCGAGGTGTGGCTGTCGCCGCAGACGACGGTCATGCCCGGCTGGGTCAGGCCGAGCTGCGGCCCGACGACGTGCACGATCCCCTGGTCGGCGTCGCCCATGGGATAGAGGCGCACGCCGAACTCCGCGCAGTTGCGGCGGAGCGTCTCGACCTGGACCTTCGACACGGGGTCGGTGATCGGGCCGGGCGTCGTGGGGACGTTGTGGTCCTCGGTCGCGAGCGTGAGGTCGGGGCGGCGCACGGGCCGGCCGGCCAGGCGGAGGCCGTCGAAGGCCTGCGGGCTCGTCACCTCGTGGAGGAGGTGGAGGTCGATGTAGAGGAGATCGGGCTCCCCCTCGGCGCGACGAACGACGTGTGCGTCCCAGACCTTCTCGGCCAGTGTCCCTGCCATGACTCCCTCTGACTTCCCTCCGCGACGACGTTCCGATGCCCGAGCGGCGCGCGCCATCGAGGACCGGGTCGCGACATCGCTCTTCGGAAAGACTGAACCTTTTATGGGTGCGGTGGATTGACGTCTCAGTGCCTGAGACGTCAGTATCAGTGCATGGACAACTCTTCAGGGGTCGGCGTTCTCGACAAGGCCGCGACCGTGCTGGGCGCCCTCGAGGCCGGACCGGCCACCCTAGCCCAGCTCGTCGGCGCCACCGGACTCGCGCGACCGACCGCCCACCGTCTGGCGGTCGCGCTCGAGCACCACCGCCTCGTCTCGCGCGACATGCAGGGCCGCTTCGTGCTCGGCCCCCGCCTCGGCGAGCTCGCCTCCGCCGCCGGCGAGGACCGCCTGCTCGCAGCTGCCGGCCCGGTGCTCGGGGCGCTGCGCGACCACACGAACGAGAGCGCGCAGCTCTTCCGCCGCCAGGGCGACCAGCGCATCTGCGTGGCCGCGGCCGAGCGCCCCGTCGGTTTGCGCGACTCGATCCCCGTCGGCGCGACGCTGTCGATGCTCGCCGGCTCCGCCGCCCAGGTCCTGCTGGCCTGGGAGGAGCCCGACCGGCTCCACCGCGGCCTGCAGGGTGCGGCGTTCACGGCGACGGCCCTGTCCGGTGTCCGTCGTCGCGGCTGGGCGCAGAGCGTCGCCGAGCGCGAGGCCGGCGTCGCGTCGGTGTCCGCCCCGGTGCGCGGGCCGTCCGGTCGAGTCGTCGCCGCCGTGTCAATCTCGGGGCCGATCGAGCGTCTGTCGCGCCAGCCCGGCCGCCTGCACGCCGCCACGGTCGTCGCCGGCGCCAACAAGCTGACGGAGGTCCTGCGCCGCCACCACGCGATGCAGCAGCAGCAACAGCAGCAGCACAACGCCTGAGCCGCCCCTCTCGAAGCCCTCTCGAAGCCCCCCTCGCCGTCCCGGCTGGAACCCCTTCCCGAACGACCGCTGCACAACGGATCGGTCACGATCCGTATCACCACCGCTGCTCGGACAACCAATCCCGGGGTGACCGCGTCACTCTCAGTGCAGTGCAACGACGCACTGCACGTTGCGCGTCTCCGACGCGTTCCACACAAGGGGTCACGATGCAGGCAGCCAGCTCACCGGTCCGCAGCGCACGCGGGATGCGCCACATCCTCGTTTTGGCAGGCGGCATCGCGACGCTCGTCGCGACGACGGCGTGCACTCCCGACCAGGGCGCCGGCACGGCCGGCACGGGTGTCGGCACGAGCAGCGCCGCATCCACCACCGGCACGTCGTCGGCCACGACGAGCGGGACCGGCGCCACCCCGACCGCCACGCCGCCGGCGACCCCGAGCGCGACCACTCCCGCCACCCCGACGAAGACCCCGACGAAGACCCCGACCGCTCCCCCGGCCACCGCCAAGCCCGCGCCGAAGCCGGTGCCGGCACCCGTGATCGTGCTGCGTCCCGGCGACACCGGCCCCAAGGTGCGCTCGCTGCAGGCCCGGCTGCGCCAGCTCAACTGGTTCGAGGGCGACGTCAGCGACCGCTACGGCTCCAGGACGACGAGCGCGGTCAGCGGTTTCCAGGCCAAGCGCGGCTTCGCGGCCACCGGTGTGCTCGACGAACGCACGTGGGACAAGCTCGTCGCGATGACCCACCAGCCGACGGCCGACGAGCTCGCCAACGTCAACCCCAAGCCGGCCGAGCCCAAGCCGGGTGCGGTCTCGTGGGACGTCGACCCGCGCTGCCTCACCGGCCGCGTCATGTGCATCAGCAAGTCGACGCGGCGCCTGACCTGGGTCGTCGACGGCGTGCCGCAGTACGGCTTCGACGTGCGCTTCGGCAGCGACGAGCTGCCCACCCGAGAGGGCGTCTTCTCCGTCTACAAGAAGAAGGTCGACGTCATCTCGAACCTCTACCACACGCCCATGCCCTACTCGATGTTCTTCTCGGGCGGCCAGGCCGTGCACTACTCGTCGAACTTCGCAAGGCTCGGCTACGCCGGCGCCTCGCACGGCTGCGTCAACGTGCGCAACAAGCCGCTGCTGATCCAGCTCTACGACGAGGTCCGCATCGGCGACAAGGTCGTCGTGCACTGGTGAGCGACCACGGCCACGCGGCCGGACGGCATACCGGATCGGGCGCCGGCAGGCGCGTCACGGCGCGGCCGTAGGCTGACCTGACACCCAGGTCACCCCAGGAGGCACTGTGCTCAAGGTTGGTTGGAAGGCGTCCGCGGAGCAGTTCGGTCCCCGCGACCTCGTCACGTATGCCGTGCAGGCCGAGGAGGTCGGGCTCGACTCGGTCTTCATCTCCGACCACTTCCAGCCCTGGCGCCACGAGGGCGGGCACGCCCCCTTCGCGATGAGCTGGCTGGCCGCCGCCGGCGAGCGCACCGAGCGGGTCGTGCTCGGCACGTCGGTCATGACGCCGACCTTCCGCTACAACCCCGCGGTCGTGGCCCAGGCGTTCGCCACGCTGGGCGCGCTGCACCCCGGACGCGTCGTGCTCGGCATCGGCACGGGCGAGGCCCTCAACGAGGTCGCCGTCGGCGCGGCCGGCTCGCCGTGGCCGGAGTTTAAGGAGCGCTTCGCCCGGATGCGCGAGGCGGTCACCCTGATGCGTCGCCTCTGGACCGAGGACCGCGTCGAGTTCGAGGGCGAGTACTACCGCACCCACGGCGCGTCGGTCTACGACCGTCCCGACGAGCCCGTGCCCGTCTACGTCGCCGCGGGTGGGCCCCTCGTCGCGAGGTATGCCGGCCGGTCGGGTGACGGGTTCATCTGCACGTCCGGCAAGGGCCGTGAGCTCTACGAGGACAAGCTGCTCCCCGCCGTCGCCGAGGGGCTGGCCAAGTCGGGGCGCACCAGGGACGACCTCGACCGGATGATCGAGATCAAGCTCTCCTACGACCGCGACCCCGCGCAGGCCCTGCACAACGTGCGCTTCTGGGCGCCATTGTCGCTCACCGCCGAGCAGAAGCACGGCGTGCACGACCCCATGGAGATGGAGCGCCTCGCCGACGAGCTCCCCGACGAGGAGATCGCCAAGCGGTGGATCGTGACGAGCGACCCGGCCGAGGCGGTCGAGGCGGTGCGGCAGTACGTCGACTGGGGCTTCAACCACCTCGTCTTCCACGCGCCGGGCCACGACCAGGGCCGGTTCCTCGAGCAGTTCTCCGCCGACGTGCTGCCGGGGCTGCGGGAGCTGGGCTGACACCCCTCCCGGCCTGACACCGAGGGGCGCCACCTCGTCCGGCGCAACCACGTCCACTGCGGGCGCGCGGCCACTAGCATCCTGCAGAGGGTGCGGTGGACCCCGCGCCCTCTGGGGGTGGCATGGATGGCGGCACAACCGACCGGGGCGCCGAAGGGCGTGACGACAGGCGGGGCGACAGGCGCGGCGACATGGGCCCGCCTGACGCGGCTGGCCCGGCGCGTTCCGTTCACGCTGGCGGTCGTCGCGACCATGCTCGTCCTGGGCATCCTGACCCGGTCGCTGTGGTCACCGCTGCGCGACCGCGAGCTGCTCGACACCGTGGCCTACGGTTTGCCAGCGCTGCAGTTGGCCCGATGGTGGACGCCCGTCAGCGGGGCGTTCTTCGCCCTCGTGCCCGCCCAGTACCTCCCGGTCGCCGGCGGCGCCCTGCTGATGCTCGGCTGGTCCGAGCTGCGGCTGGGCACCCGCCGCGCGGCCCTGGCCTCTGTGGCCGGGCACCTCGTCGGCGTCCTCGGCGCCGCGCTCGTGCTGCTCGTCCTGTCGCAGACCACCTGGGCGTGGGCCGACCGCACGGCAGCCGTGGTCGACGTGGGGTTCAGCGCGGGCGCGCTGGCCGCCGTCGCGGCTGCCAGCGCGACCCTCGTCCCGCCGTGGCGTGGGCGGCTGCGGCTCGTGCTGAGCCTCTACGCCACGCTGGCGCTCCTCTACGTCGGGCTGCTCTGGGACGTCGAGCACCTCCTGGCGATCCTCGTCGGCCTCGCCCTGGGCCCGGTGCTCCTCGGTCGCAGGCCGCGGCTCGAGCTGCCGACCTTCAGCCGCCACGAGTGGCGGATCATCGCCTCGACGCTCTTCGTCGTGTCGGCGGTCGTGCGCATCCTGCTCTACTTCACCCCGTCCGACGGACCCCTCGGCGCCTCGACGGCCGACGCCGACGCCATTGACCGTCCTCGTGGGGGCCGCGATCTCGCTGGCCCTGGCGTGGGGGCTCGGGCGTGGGTCGCGGCGCACGTGGCAGCTGGCCGTCGCCCTGGCATCGCTCTCGGTGCTCGTCGGGCTCACGGCCCTCGTGCTGGAGCTGCTTGCCCCGGACCAGCTCGACGCGCAGGGCGACGTCGTGTCTTCGCTGCCGCAGCTCGTCGTGGACAGCGTCCTGTGGGTCCTGCAGTTCGTCGTGCTCGTCGCCGGCCGGGCCGCCTTCCAGGCCCGCTCGGGTCGTCGTCGGCGCGCGGAGCTCGCCACCGGCTCGAGCGACCGGGACACCGCCATCGGCCTGCTCAAGACCCACGGCGGGTCCACCATGTCGTGGATGGGCACGTGGCCCGACAACCACTGGTTCATCCACCGCGACCCCGACGGCACCCCGCTCGGCTACATCGCCTTCCAGGTGCACCGTGGGACAGCGATCGCGCTCGGCGACCCGGTCGCGGCCCACCCGCAGACGCGCGCCACCGTGCTCCAGGCGTTCGTCGACGACCAGGAGACCCACGGCCTCAAGGTGTGCTTCTTCTCCGTGACGCAGGAGGTCGCCGACTGGGGGCGGGCGCACGGCCGGCGTGACGTGCTCGTCGCGGAGGAGGCGATCATCGACCTGCCCGACCTCGAGTTCAAGGGCAAGTCGTGGCAGAGCGTGCGCACCGCGCTCAACCGCGCCGCCAAGGACGGGATCACCTATCGGGAGGGCCGGCTCGCCGAGATGCCGCGGGGTCTGCTCTCGCAGGTCCGGGCCATCTCCGAGCTCTGGGTCTCCGACAAGGGCTTGCCCGAGATGGGCTTCACGCTCGGTGGGGTCGACGAGGCGCTCGACCCCGACACGGTCGTCGGGCTGGCGGTCGACGCCGACATGACGGTGCACGGCGTGACGTCGTGGCTGCCCGTCCACTCACCCGGCGGCGAGGTCCGCGGCTGGACCCTCGACGTCATGCGCCGCCTGCCGGACGGCTTCCGCCCGGTGACGGAGTTCCTCATCGCGAGCGCCTGCCTGTCGTTTCGCGAGCAGGGCGCCTCGTTCGTCTCCCTCTCGGGTGCGCCCCTCGCCCACTCCGGGGACGGCACGGCCGAGCGAGCCGCGCTGGAGCGGCTGCTCGACCAGCTCGGCGAGGCCATGGAGCCGCTCTACGGCTTCCGGTCCCTCGAGAGCTTCAAGCAGAAGTTCCGGCCGCGGCACGAGCCCGTGCACCTCGTCTTCCCCGACGAGGCCGCGCTCCCCCGCATCGGGCTGGCGCTGACGTCGGCCTACCTGCCAGGTGCCTCCCTGCGCGACCTGGCCCGAGCCGGGCTCCAGTCCCGCCGGGACGAGGATCACGTGTCCTTGTAGGGGCGCTTCTCGAGCAGCGAGGCGAGGGTGGCCGTCTTCTCGGGCGTCCAGCCGGCCGGGTTGGTCACGGCGACCCAGGACTCGAGGTTGGACGTGGCGGAGTAGAGGTGGCCGTAGCCCATCGGGATGCTGCCCGCGCCGGGCAGGTCGAGCAGGACCTGCCACATCGTCACGAGCGGGAACCAGCCCATCCGGGCCGAGACGTCCGGGCCCCGCTCGCCGTCCTTGAGCCACTCGGGCGAGGTGAAGGCCATGCTCGGCGAGAAGAAGACGATGGGGTCGCTCGCGTGCTGGAGGTAGACGAGGCGCGTGGGCCCCCAGTCCGGGGCGCCCCGGCCGAGCCCGTTCTGCTCGGCCGTGAAGCGGACCGTGCGCCCCTCCTCGTAGACGGGGAGGTATGCCGGGCTGTCGGGTTGGCGCTGCGCCGTCAGGCGCGAGTGCATCTCGTTGACGAACGGCGGCCCCGACATGAGGGCGCCGTCGATGGGCTCGTTGATGACGTTGATGGAGCTGAGGATGCTCTCGACGCCGAGGGAGCCGAGCGAGAGCCCGTAGAGGTAGAGCTTCGGCCGGCTCGACGCGGGAAGCGTCGACCAGTACTGGTGCACGGTGTCGAAGACGACGCGCGACGTCTCGCGCACGGCGTCCTGGTCGGCGAGGAGCGAGATCCACGAGGGCAGGTAGGAGTACTGCACGCCGGCGATGGCCGTGTCGCCGTTCCACAGGTACTCGAGCGGGTCGGTGCCGTTCTGGTCGAGGAAGCCGGTGCCGGTCGTCGTGGCGATGACGAGGACCTTGCGGTCGAAGGCCCCGGTGCGGCGCAGCTCGGCGAGCACGAGGTCGGCACGGCTCTGCACGCTGTCGGCCGAGCGGAGACCGGCATAGACCCGGATCGGCTCCTTGGCCCCGCCACCGTTGGCGGCGTCGAGGTCGCTCACGGTCGGGCCACCACCGACGAAGTAGCGGCCCTGGCGGCCGAGCAGCTCCCAGCTCGACAGGGACTGCGGGCTGCCCGAGCGCTCGGGCTCCGTGGGGCGTCGCATGTCCTCGGCGATGAGGGTGTCGCGCGGCGCGAAGATGTTGTTGGCGACGGCGAAGAAGCCGTTGACGAGGACGCCCGTGAGCAGCGACCAGATGAGCGCCAGCAGCACGGCCGACCCGACGACGACCGCGACCCGGCGCGGCAGGCGTCGCCCGAGCCACCCGAAGACGGTGCGGAAGAGCAGGCGCAGGCTGCGTGCGACGACGAGGATGAGCACCGCCAGCAGCACGGTGAGGCCGATGATGACGGGCCACACCGTCGGCGAGACCGGCTCCATGCCGTAGAGCGTGCGGATCTCGTTCTGCCAGCCGACCTGGCGCCAGCCGGTGAAGACGGCAGCCCAGAGACCCAGTCCGACGAAGACCGCGACGAGGACCCGGCGCGTGCGGCCGGGCACGCTCGGGATCCCGAGGTAGCGCCAGAGCGCCTGGGTGCCGGCTCCGATGCCGTAGCCGATCATCACCGTGGCGCCGGAGACGATCCCCTGCACCATGGCGGCACGTGGGAGCAGCGAGGGCAGCAGCGACAGCGCGAAGAACCAGGCAGCGACGGTGAGGCCCACGCCGGAGAAGGTCGTGTCGAGGACGCGCCGTGGAGCGCCGAGGGTCGGCCGCCAGGGGCGGCGCCGGGCCCGGACCGCCGGAGGGGCGACGGTGGTCGGTGCGGTCATGGCGGCTGCTCCTTGCTCGGCGTGGCCAATGACGAGCGCCAGCATATGGCGAGTGGCGCACGGGCACCCCTGACATGCAAGAAGACCCCGGTCCGTGTGGACCGGGGTCTTCTGCTGCTCCTCCGAGCATCACGTAGCCCCGACGGGATTCGAACCCGCGCTACCGCCTTGAGAGGGCGGCGTGCTAGGCCGCTACACAACGGGGCCGTGAGCGGTGCCGAGCGGACTCGGCACGAGAAGAAACCTTACCGTGAAGGCTGGATTTCTCCGAATCGGTCCACGTTGCCGTGAACCAGAGCTGGGGTACCAGGACTCGAACCTAGAATGACGGAACCAGAAACCGTAGTGTTGCCAATTACACCATACCCCAAGGGGTTTCACTCCGAGCTGGCCTTGCGACCCGTACGGGGTGAACCGAATGGGAATACTACCGGTCTCCTGCCGGTGGCCCAAATCGGCGGTCGAGCACCGCTGTCAGCTCGTCCAGGTCCCGCACGGAGGCGACCGGTTCGGAGGTCCCGCGGCCCTCGCGGTCGAGCCAGACGGCACGCAGACCGGCTGCCTCGGCGCCGAGGACGTCCCACTCGAGGTTGTCGCCGATGCACACGACCCGCCCGGGCTCGACGCCCACGAGCCGGCACGCCTCGAGGTAGACGCGGGGGTCGGGCTTGCCGAAGCCGAGGGTGTCGGTGGTCACGACGACGTCGAACCGTCCGGCGAGATCCAGGGCCTCGAGCTTGACCTCGGTCGGCGCCTGGGCCGAGTTCGTCAGCAGGGCGACGGGAAGGCTCGCACCCTCGGCCGCCACGAGCAGGTCGGGCACGTCGGGGAAGAGCCGCTGGGCGCGCCGGAAAGCGGGCGCGTAGGCCTCCTCGTAGGAGCGGTGGGCCCCGTCGGGGACCGCGAGCCCGAACGCGGCGGCGACCTCGGCCAGCCGCCCGGCCCGCATCACCTCGAACGCCACGTCCCCCGACGCGTACCGCGGGAACCAGCGTTCGGGGTCGTCGTAGTAGCGCTGCGCCATGGCCCGGTGCTCGTCGGGCCGGTGCGGCCAGATCGCAGCCGCGGCCTGCGTGCCCGCGTCGACCATCGCCTCCCGCGTGTCGACGATCGTGTCGTCGACGTCGAGGAGCAACGCCTGGGCGCCGTCGAGGGCGCTCGTGACGGACGGGGAGCTCACGTCGGGTCCACGATCCCGAAGAGGGGCAGCGCGGGCGTGACACCCTCCACACGGATGCCCCGGGCGTGGTCCGACGCCAGCCAGCTCGCCTGCGTCAGCCGCACGTGCTGCAGCGTCTCCCCCGAGTGCTCCAGCACCGAGCGGTGCGTGTCGCGATAGCCGAGGGCACGTGAGACGCCCAGGGACGAGGCGTTGTCGACGACGGCGGAGCTGATCGCGGTCTCGGCCCGCAGCGGGCCGAAGGCGAGGGCGAGCACGGCCGCCCGCATCTGCTTGCCGAGGCCCCTCCCCCGCGCCGTGGGAACGAGCCACGACGACGAGTCGACCGCGTGGTCGGAGCGCCAGTCCGGACCCTCGAGCCACTGGGCCCCGACGACGTCCCCACCGGATCGCACGACGAAGGGCAGCGCCCAGTCGTCAGGCGACCACAGGCCCAGGGCGCGCCAGTAGCCCTGCACGAGGACCGCCCGACGGTTCGCGCGGTCGTCGAGACCGGCATACCTCGTCGCGTGCGGGTTCATCGAGAGGTCGTCCGGCAGGAGGGCGCAGAGGACCGGGAGGTCGGCCTCGGTCATGACCCGAAGGTCGAGGTCGGCCGTGCGCAGGCGGATGCCGTGCAGCGGCCAGGACCAGTCCTCCACGCCCACCTGCCTCAGAGCGAGTCTTGGAGCGAGTCTCGGAGCGACCGGAGACGGCTCAGGGTCGAGGTCTTGCCGAGGATCTCCATCGACTCGAAGAGCGGCGGCGAGATGCGCGCGCCCGAGACGGCGGTGCGCAGCGGGCCGAAGGCGAAGCGCGGCTTGATGCCGAGTCCGTCGACGATCGCGGCACGCAGTGCCTCCTCGATGCCAGCGGCGTTCCAGGGGCTCCCGGTGCCGAGGACGCCGGCGCCGTGGTCGTCGATGTCGCCGAGCACCTTCAGGGCCGCGTCGAGGACCGCCGGGGCGTCGTCCTTGAGCTGGGCGCGGGCGTCCTCGTCGATGACGAGCTGGTCGTCGCCGAGGAAGAACGGGCGCACGAGCGCCGGCGCCTCGGTGAGGTGCGCCATGCGCGTCTGGATGAGCTCGGCGACCGCCTTGAGCCGGGCCAGCTCACCGAGGGACTGCGTCTCGCCGAGGACATCCTCGGCGATGAGGTAGGGCAGCAGCCGGCTCGCGAACTCGCCCACGTCGAGCGAGCGGATGTAGACGCCGTTGAGCCAGTCGAGCTTCTTGAGGTCGAAGATCGGGCCGATCGGGTTGACCTTGGCCCAGTCGAAGGTGCGGCTGAAGTCCTCGAAGGTAAAGACCTCGACGTCGGCGCCCTCGGCGTCCTGCTGCGGCGGATAGGCAAGCAGCGCAAGGAAGTTCACGAGCGCCTCGGGCAGGTAGCCCTGCTCGCGGAACCACGTCAGCCGTGCGGCGGGGTTCTTGCGCTTGGAGATCTTGGACTTGTCGGTGTTGCGCAGCAGCGGCATGTGCGCGAACTTCGGCGCCTCGAGACCGAGCCAGCGGTAGAGCAGGATGTGCTTCGGCGTGGAGCTGATCCACTCCTCGCCGCGCACGACGTGGGTGATGCCCATGAGGTGGTCGTCGACGACGACGGCCAGGTGGTAGGTCGGGAAGCCGTCGGCCTTGAGGATGACCTGGTCGTCGGGACGGGGCGCCGAGACCTTGCCGCGGATGACGTCGTCGAAGACGAGCGGCACGTCGTCGGGCACGAGCATGCGCACGACGGGGGTCTCGCTGAAGCCGGGCAGCGCGGCGCGCTCCTCGCGCGTCTTGCCGACGCAGAGGCGGTCGTAGCCGGTGGGCTGCTTCGTCTTCTGCTGGACCTCACGCATCTGCGCGAGGCGCTCGGTCGAGCACCAGCAGTAGTAGGCGTGGCCGTCCCCGAGGAGCTTGTCGACGTAGGGGCGGTAGGTGTCGAGGCGCTCGGACTGGCGGTACGGCGCGAAGGGCCCACCGAGGTCGGGGCCCTCGTCCCAGTGCAGCCCGAGCCAGGCGAGGGTGTCGTAGAGCTGCGCCTCGGAGTCCTCGCGGAAGCGCGCCCGGTCGGTGTCCTCGACGCGCAGGACGAACTGGCCGCCCTGCTGCCGGGTGAAGGCGAGGTTGAACAGCGACATGTAGGCGGTGCCGACGTGCGGGTCGCCCGTTGGCGAGGGCGCGACGCGGGTGCGCACCGGGCCGGAGCCGTCGGAGGTCGAGACGCGCTGGGTCGCGCCGGTGCGGACCTCGACCTGCTGGGCCTGCTCGACCTGCTCGGCCTGCTGGGCGGAGCTCTGGTCGAGCGCTGCGGAAGCGGCGTCGCGGACGGGGGAAGACGGCATACCGGTGCTGTTGCTGTTGTCGCTCATGGTGCGACCCAGCCTAGTGGGCGCGTCGCGGCGCTCCGGACGCGGAGACGCCGCCCGACCGTGGGGTCGGGCGGCGTCGCGGAAACGCTGTGGGTGCAGGCGCTCAGGCCTTCACGGCTCCGGGAGGACCGTCGATGTCGTCGTGCCGCGCGTCGTACGTCGCGTCCGCGTCGGGGCCCTGGTCCGGCTTGCCCGGGCGCGCGTGTCGACCGATGTAGCCGCGGTCGGCGGCCGTCTCGCCGGATCCTGCCGACGTCTGAGGGTTCATTTCGTCCTTTTCCATGACATAAACCCTACGAGATGGAGTCAGCGACGCACGAATGTGTTGGTCAGAGAGCCGATGCCGGCGATCTCGACGGTGACCTGCTGGCCGGCCTCGACGAGCCCGACGCCGGCGGGCGTGCCGGTGAGGATGACGTCGCCCGGCAGCAGTGTGAAGGCGGCGGACGCGTACTCGATGATCGAGGCGATGCCGTGGATCATGTCGGCCGTCGTGCTGTCCTGCTTGAGCTCGCCGTCGAGCGTCGTGCGGATCGAGAGGTCGGCCGGGTCGAGCTCGGTCTCGACCCACGGGCCGAGCGGGCAGCTCGTGTCGAAGCCCTTGGCGCGCGCCCACTGTCCGTCGCTGCGCTGCCAGTCACGGGCCGTCACGTCGTTGGCGATGGTGTAGCCGTAGATGCACTCGGCGGCGTTCTCGGCCTTGACGCCCTTGGTGATCGTCTTGATGACGACGGCGAGCTCGCCCTCGTAGGAGATCTCGTCGCTGCCGGCCGGCAGGACCACGGGGTCGAACGGCCCGACGACGGCGGTGTTGGGCTTGAAGAACATCATCGGCTCGGCCGGTGCCTCGCCGCCCATCTCCTTGGCGTGGTCGGCGTAGTTCTTGCCGATGGCGACGACCTTGGAGCGCGGGATGACCGGCGCCAGCAGGCGGGCGTCCTCGAGCATGACGGGCTGCTGCCCGCTCGGCTGGAGGCCGATGTAGAGCGGGTCACCCGCCAACGGCGTGATGACCTCGCTCCCGGGGTCGCCCTGGACGATTCCGTATGCCGGGTCGTCCCCGGTCGTGTACCTCGCGATGCGCACGCGCCCACCCTACGACGGGTCACGCTCCCCTGCGGAGGACGGTCAGCGCGGCCAGACGATGGTGACGTCGGCCGGCGACCCCGGCTGGCCGCTGGGGCGGGTGCGGTACTCCGGCACGCCGACGCACGTCCACAGCAGACCGGCGACGTCGGCGCCGAGGAGGTCGGCGAGGTCGGAGTCGCGGAAGGTCATGCCCGAGGCCGCGGCGCCCAATGCGTACGCCATGAGGTGCAGGCGTCCCTCGACGAGACCCGAGAGCAGCTGCGCGTCGCGGTAGTCGTGGTCGTCGAGCGTCGCCAGGTCGATGCCGCTCATCGCGACGAACGCCGCGTCGCCGGCCAGCCCCTGCTCGAGCGACGCGGCGAAGAGCTCGTCGCGCAGGGTCGCCTCGTCGAGCGGACGCACGGCGTCGGCGACGTCGGGCCAGCGATGGATGCCGGTGGGCACGCCGTCGACGGCGCTGACCCCGACCCAGTGCGGGACGTCGACGCCCCGGGTCGCGGCAGCCATGGCGTCGACGAGCAGGACGCGTGGCACCGAGCGGTCGCGGTGCAGACGGCGGATCGAGCCCTTGCTCGCGACGACCGCGTCGGTGCTCGGCCCGGGGTCGGTCGACAGGACGGGGACCGCCGGGCCACGGGCGTGCGGCGCGCCGAGGACGTCGCGCTCCCCCGCTCGCTGGGCGGCCGTCACGAGCGGGAACTCGAGCCCGTCCGCGTCGTGGCGTCCGGGCAGCGCGTCGCCGGTGGGATGGACCGCGGGCCGTCCGTCGCCGAGCACGACGAGCGCCACGGGGAACTCGTGCACGCGGTCCGCACCGACGAGGACGGCCACCTCGGCGTCAGGGAACGTCGTGAGGAGGTGCGCCGGGATTCCGGCGGCGTCGGCGAGGGCGAGCGTCTGCGCGAGCATCGTGCCGGCGTCCCAGTAGATGTGGCGGAAGCCGCGCTCGCGGTAGCGCCAGCCGGTGCGCCACGGGATGCCGGTGACGACGAGGGTCGTCGAGTCACCGGTCGGCGGTGGGCCGACGGTGACGAGCGCGTGCGCCTCGGGGTCGTACCAGTGCACGCCGGGCGCGAGGCCCGGGAGGTCGGCCGCAGCTCCCCGCGGCACCGCGACGTAGAGCTCGAGCGGGAAGCGCGCTCCGGCCGAGCCGGCGGCGCGGAAGAGGTTGGTGCCGCCGTCGGCACGGGTCGTGCGCCGGGTGACGCCCGCCGACAGGAAGAGCAGGCGGGCAAGGCCCGGGAGGTCGAGGCTGGCGGGTGCGACGTCGGCGGTGCCCGCGAGGACGCTCGTGGCCGGCTCGGTCGTCCCGGGCAGCTCCTGGGGCAGGAGCGTTCGGCTCAGGTCGTCGTCGTAGTCCTTGTACCAGCGCGGACGACGGGTGAGGTCGTTCGGGACGAGGTCCTGGACGAGGCGGTCGTCGGCAGGCACCTCCGTCCACTCGCGCTCGTGGGAGTAGGACGTGAGCCGGTGCAGCAGATGGGTGGGCCGTTCGACGTCGGGAGCCATGGGCCCATCGTGCTCCGTCGGCCCTCGGCGTGGGCGGATCCGGCGCGAACATCGCCTACCCTCGTGGGGTGCAGGTGCTGGACGAGTCGGAGTGGCGGGAGCGGACCACCGCGCACGAGGCACGGGTCGACGCCGCCACCGCCGCGCACCTCGCCCGCCGACGCGACCACCGCAAGCACCCGGTCGAGGACTTCCTCTTCACGTACTACTCGTTCAAGCCGGCGCAGCTGCGCCGCTGGCACCCCGGTGCAGGCGTCGCCCTCGCGGGGGCCGACAGGTCACCCCACCGCGACTGGCGGTTCTACGCCGTCGAGGACGACCGCGTGCACGTGGACGCCGACGCCTTCCTCGCCGCCCGCGGCGACACGGTGCGGTTCGTGCGGGACCTGCTCGTGCGCACCGCCGGGCGCCCCGGGCGGTTCGGCTGCTTCGGGCTGCACGAGTGGGCCATGGTCTACCGCCTCGACCCGTCCGACGTGAGGCACGCGGGCTGGCCGCTGCGCCTCGGCGCCGCGGGCACCGACGCGGTCGTCGAGAGCCACCAGGTCGCGTGCTCGCACTTCGACGCCTACCGCTTCTTCACCCCTGACGCCGAGCCGCTCAACGCGCTGAGGCCGACCCGCGAGAGCCAGCCCGCGCTCGAGCAGCCCGGGTGCCTCCACGCCGGGATGGACCTCTACAAGTGGGCGCACAAGCTCGTGCCCGCGGTGTCGAGCGACCTCGTCATGGACTGCTTCGAGCTCGCCCGCGACATCCGGTCCCTCGACATGCGCGCCGCCCCCTACGACCTGCGCGAGCTCGGCTACGAGCCCGTGCGCATCGAGACACCCGAGGGCAAGGCGGAGTATGCCGCCGCGCAGCGCGGCTTCTCGGTCCGGGGCCAGGCGCTGCGTGCCCGTCTCGTCGAGGCGATCGACGCCATCCCGGGGCTCGAGGCAGCTGCGTCGGGCGCGGAGGCCGAGACGCGCGTGGACGGCGAACCGTCACGCCGAGGCTGAGTTCCCTCGCCCAGATCCTGGTCGCTGAACTGCAGGGTCACGTCATCGGACTGGCCCAGCAGCTCTGAGCTGGGGGTTCGGAGCAGAGTCAGGCGGCGAGCGCTAGGGCGAGGCTGCGTTCGAGGAGGCTGATCGGTGCGTCGACGGTGCGTCTGACTTCGGCGGGGTCGGGTTGTCGTCCGGGGAGACGTCCCGGCAGCAGGGGTGGGGCGTGTGAGGTGTAGGTGTGTCCGGTGGGGGTGGTGGTTCGGACGGTGTGGGGCGCGCC